>CAVPDY010000001.1:0-29427 GCA_963702795.1 uncultured Acidobacteriota bacterium
ACGATCTAGCGATTCCCTGCCGCCCCGGCACCGAACTCCTCATTCGCAAGAGCGAAAATATACCCCTTTTGTTTTCATATTCATACAACATGCTTTTGCTGCAACTCCCCTGTTTTCATATTCATGTGGTTTGCCCGGGGGTGTACCCCCTCCCTTTTATGTTCCTCATTTTCAATTACTTGCAAACTGCCCCAGCGCAGCAGTCGCCCATGCGCGATCTGCCCCTCCGTGGGAGCGGGCATCTCGGCCCGGCCGAGGCCCGGCTGGAAGCGCAAATGAATGCTTGTTGCCCAGCGGCCTCGCCTGGGCGGAAGCTCTGGGAGAACCCCTCCTGTGGCAACCCAAGCCTTCATTTGCGACAATCGCATCCATGCCGACCCAACAGAGCGCGACTCGCAATGCAGCAGGTGGCAAAATGACTGACAACCAGATGCCTCTCGACATCAGACCCGCTACCGGGAAGGACGTGCCTTTGATCCTCTCCTTCATTCGCAAGCTGGCCGAATACGGAGACATCTCCGACGAAGTCTCCGCCACCGAGGACGACATCCGCGCGGCCCTCTTCGGGCCGCACCGGTCGCCGCGGCAGTCTTGCTTACGCCGGCAACGAGCCGGCGGGCTTTGCCTTGTACTCCTACAGTTTCTCCAGCTTTCTCGGCCGCCGGGCATGTTTGTCGAGGACCTCTACGTCGAGAACGCGCATCGCAGCAAGGGAGTCGGCAAGGCGCTGCTAGTCCACCTCGCCCGACTCGGCCCAGCAGCGTTCCTGCGGCAGGCTCGAATGGGCCGTCCTCAACTGGAATGAGCGCGCCATGGAGTTCTACCAGGACCTCGGCGCCGAGCCCATGGACGAGTGGACCACATTCCGTCTGGGCGGCGAGGCCCTGGAACGCCTTGCCTCACAAGAGGAGCCTAGGCGAGAAGTCATGAACGCGCACGCATATCGGGTGGTGAACTCCAGCCTGGCAGCCGCCGGCGCGCCTCGCGCGGGCGCTGGCTCTGCTCTGCGCCTCTCGCTGGCGATTCCCCTGGCGCTCGCGGCCGTGAGCGCGAGCCCAACTCCGTCTTCGCCGAGCGCCGCGCGAAACTCGTGGCGAAACTCGGCGCGCCCGTCGTCCTGTTCGGCTACACCGGCAAGGAAAACTCCTCGCCCTCCTACGTTTTCTACCAGGAAGAAAATTTCTACTACCTCACCGGCCACAACGAAGAAGGCGCGGCGCTCCTGATCGTTCCCGCGAATGCCGCCGAAAAAGGCTGGAAGGGTCCCAGCGAAATTCTCTTCCTTCCGCCGCGCGATCTTCCACAAGAGCGCTGGGATGGCCCGCGCATGGGCCCGGACGATCCCGGCATCGCCGAGAAGACCGGCTTTGCCGCCGTCAAGAACTACTCGCAACTCAAGGATCGCCTAGGCCGATCTCGAGAAAGGCTATCACGACATCTACACGCTCGTGCCGCATCATGACGATACCGGCTATCCGCACGCCCGCGAATGCTCGGAATGGCTGTCCGAAACCGCGCCGAAGCTTTCCCTGCAGGACGCCGCGCCGGCGATCGGCGCCATGCGCCAGATCAAATCGCCCGGCGAAATCGCGCTGCTCACCAAGGCCATCGATCTCTCCATCGACGCGCAGCTCGCTGCAATGCGCATGGTTCATCCCGGACTTTACGAATATCAGGTCGCCGCCAAGATGGTCGAAATCCACGCCGAGGGAGGCTGCGAAAGCGAAGCCTACTCTCCCATCGTGGGCACCGGCTTCCATTCCACGATCCTGCATTTCAACGAACTGGACGCCCAGATCAAGGATGGCGACGTCGTCTTGATGGACGTCGGCGGGCAATACTCGGGCTACACCGCCGACATCACGCGCACCATTCCGGCCAATGGCCACTTCACGCCGCGCCAGCGTGAAATCTACGAGATAGTTCTGGGCGCGCAGAACGCCGCGCTCGCCGCACTCAAGCCGGGCATGACGCTCGGCGGATACGGCCCAAACAGCCTGTACAAGATCGCCTACAACTATCTCAACACTCATGGCAACGACTCGCGAAGGCCACCCGCTCGGTCGGTACTTCATTCACGGGCTCGGACATCACATTGGCCTCGAAGTGCACGACGCCGGCGAAACCAATCGCCCGCTCGAAGCCGGCATGGTCGTCACCATGGAGCCCGGACTGTATCTCCCCGAGGAAAAAATCGGCGTGCGCATCGAGGACGACGTTTTGGTCACTCCCACCGGCTATAGACTGCTCACCGCCCGGCTTCCGCGCACCGCCGATGAAATCGAGAAGATCATGGCCAACGCAAAGGCGGCGCAAAACCGGCCCTAGCGCCGCACAAACCACGTCAGGCGCCGCGAAAGCCTCCCGGTGCCTGATTGGAGTCCCAAAGGGAGGTCGCGGTTGACGTTGGCGGGAGGCGCTTTTAGCATTAAATGAGCATTCTGCAGGCCTCCAGGCAGCCATGGACCTAAGACCAACACTCGACCCCGTCGATGAGGAACTCAACCAGTTTGAGCGCGATATCCGCCAGCTCAAGATCGAATACGAGCAATTCTTCGGCGGAGGCAAGAAGCGCCCGCCCGCGGACATCGAGTGGCGCATCGACTTGATGATCAAGCGCCACGGCGACCGCGGCGCATCGATGAATTACGGCCAGCGCTTCCGCTTCAACAATCTCTTGCAAACCTACTCCAGGTATCGCGATGTCTTCCATAAGCGGATGCGCAACCGGGAAGAGGGCAGCGTCCAGCGCCATTTCGGCGCCGCGGCCCGCGCCGTGGCGGAAGAACGCGCCGCTAAGGAAAGGAAGACAACCACGCCGGAAGCCGTCGCCGGGGGAGGGAACTCGGCCTCACCGGTCGCCATCGCATCCTTCGATCTGTCGCGCGAGCCGAAGAAGGTCGATGAGATTTACACCGCGTTTCTCGAGTGCCGGGCCAGCGCGGGAGAGCCCACCGAAGGGATGTCGCGCGCGAAATTTGAACAGTTCATAAAGCGCAAGGTGGCCGAGCTTCGCAAGGAGAATAGCAGCGGCGAAATCGAGTTCGTCGCCGACCTCGACGGCGGCAAGGCCCGCCTGCGCGCCCGCATCAAAACCTGACGCCGCCTCGCGGTTCCTCGGCGGCAGCCACTGCGGGCATCCGATCGCAATCGCCGGCGACATCCAGTCTTTCGCTCGCCGCTCCTCCACAGCTCGCTGAAAAATTATTCTGACCTCAGCTTTTCGGTTACAACGTTTTCCGCCGCCGCGGTACAATGTCTAGCTTTTTCTCTCTTCATCTTCTGAGTGGAGGCATTCGTGGCCATCGAGCGGGCATTGGTGAGTGTGTACGACAAGACTGGTCTCGTGGAATTTGCGCAGGCTCTGGCGAGCACGGGAGTGGAGATTGTTTCGACGGGAGGCACGGCGAAGCTGTTGCGCGACGCCCGCGTCGCGGTACGCGACGTCGCGGACCTGACCGGCTGGCCGGAGATGCTGGGCGGCCGCGTGAAAACGCTGCACCCGAAGGTGCACGGCGGCATTTTGTTTCGCCGTGGGCGAGCCGAGGACCGCGAACAGACTAAGCAACACGGCATCGCTCCGGTGGACCTGGTGGTGGTGAACCTGTATCCGTTCGAGGCCACGGCGGCGCGGCCGGACCTCACCGTCGAGGAGCTGATCGAGAATATCGACATCGGCGGGCCGGCGATGGTTCGCTCGGCGGCGAAGAATTTCGAGAGTGTGGCCGTGGTGACCGATCCCGCGGACTATCCGGCGCTGGCAAAGGAGTTCTCCGAGCGCGGCGACTGGAGCCTGGCGACGCGCCTGGGACTGGCGCGAAAAGCGTTCGCGGCCACCGCGCGGTATGACGGCCGCATCGCGACCGAACTCGAGCGCCTGTCGATCGTGAACGACAAGGTGACGCTTGGCGAACGGCCATCGCTTCCGGCACGGCTGCACATCGCGCTGGCGAACCACGCGACGATGCGCTACGGCGAAAACCCACACCAGAAAGCGGCGCTTTATATTCCGGCGGGGCAGAAAGCGTCCGGACTGGCCGGCGCGAAGCAATTGCAAGGCAAGGAGCTGTCCTACAACAACCTGGTGGACCTGGACGCGGCCTGGAGTCTGGCACAAGAATTTGCGAAGCCCGCGGCGGTGATCGTCAAGCACAACAATCCTTGCGGGACGGCGGAGCAGCCGACTCTGGTGGAAGCGTACCGACAGGCGCTGGCCTGCGATCCGGTTTCGGCGTTTGGCGGGGTGCTGGCGTTCAATCGCCCGCTGGACGGTGAGACTGCCGCCGAAGTGGGCAAGCTGTTTGCCGAGTGCGTGGTTGCGCCGGGATACGACAGCGCGGCGCGCGCCGCGCTCGGCGGGAAAAAGAATCTGCGGCTGATGGAGATCGGCGCGGACGAGCCCGCCACGGAAAGCGAATGGGAGCTGAAGCGGATTTCCGGCGGCGTGATGGTGCAGGAGCCCGACACCCGATCTCTGAACGAATCGGAACTGAAAGTTGTAACCAAACGCCCGCCCACGCGAGAGGAAATCGATTCGCTGCTGTTCGCGTGGAAGGTGGCCAAGCACGTGAAGTCGAATGCCATCGTCTTCGCAGTTGCTGGGCGCACGCTGGGTGTGGGAGCGGGCCAGATGAGCCGCGTCGATTCGGTGAAAATCGCAGTGATGAAGGCGCAGCAGCCGCTCGAGGGAAGCGTGGTCGGCTCCGACGCATTTTTCCCGTTCCCAGATGGGGTCGAGGAAGCGGCGCGCGCTGGAGCAACGGCGGTGATCCAGCCGGGAGGCTCGGTGCGCGACGCGGACGTGATCGCGGCGGCCGATCGCTTGAATATGGCGATGGTCTTCACCGGCGTACGGCATTTCCGGCACTAGGGTTAAAAGCCGTGGATTGAGGTGGACTGATGAGCGAAGAAGATAAACCAAAAAGTGCAAGCTTTCGTGGAGTTGCGATCGTAGCGACGGCGGTGGGCGCCGTCGCGGTGGGGGCCTTTGCGATTGGAGTATTGGCCATTGGGCGCCTGGCGGTTCGCCATCTGGCGATCGAAAGCGCCCAATTCAAATCGCTCGAGATTGAGGAGCTTTCGGTAAAGCGGCTGCGAGCCGCCGAAGTCACCGTGAGCGAATCGCTCGAACTGCCGGGAAACCATTCCGAACCTGAGATCTCTTCCTGAAGGATGCAGTCGGGTAAGGCTGTGCTCCGGCGGGGATGGAAAAGCAGCCCGAGCCCGCTGTTTGTAACCTCCGCGTAACGTTCGTCACATAGGCTTCCTAGCGGTGTTTCCGTGGCTCCTCCAGCTTCCGACAATTCGCAGCTGTTCTTCAACCGGCACCTCTCGTGGCTGCAGTTCAACCGCCGCGTTCTTGAGGAGGCCCTGGACGTCAAGAATCCGCTCCTCGAACGCGTCAAATTCCTGGCGATCACCGCGAACAATCTCGACGAGTTCGTGGAAGTGCGCGTCGCCCGGCTTCTGCAGGAGGCCGAACAAGGGCAAGGAGTCGCCGGGCCCGATGGGCTTCGGCCGGCAGAGGCCTTGACGCAGCTTTCCAGCGCCATCCATGAATTTGTGGATGATCAATACGAATGCTGGCGGGAAAAACTCCTGCCTGCGCTCAACCGGGAGTCGATTCACGTTCGCAGCTTCCGGCAGCTCAGGCCGGAAGCCCGAAAGGCCGTGGAGCGATTTTATCTGGAGCGCGTCGAGCCGCTGATGACGCCGGTAACGGTGGACCCTGCGCATCCGTTCCCGCGCGTGCTGAACAAGGCGTTGTGCATGGCCTTCCTGTTGCGGAAAAAGCGCAAAGACTCGCAGGTGTACCTCGGAGTAGCGACCGTGCCGCGCGCGCTTCCCAGGGTCTTTCGCTTGCCGTCCCGCGAAGGCAGCGTGGAATACATTTTTCTCCACGACATCGTGGAGGCGTATGCCAAGCGCCTGTATCACGGATACACGATCCTGGCGTCAGCGCCCTTTCGCGTCACGCGCAACAGCAACCTGTATCTGCGCGAAGAAGAATCACGCAGCATCCTAGATTCGGTGGATGCGCAGCTGCATCGCCGGCGCAAGGGCGCGGCGGTGCGCCTGGAAATCGAAGCCGGCGCCGATCCCGCAATCAGCGAGCTACTGCAATCCAATTTCCGCCTGGCGGCCTGGCAGGTGTTTCACGTGGCCGGGCCGGTAAATTTGTCGCGTCTGTTTAACCTCTACGATCAAACACCGCGCCCGGATCTGAAATTTGCGACTCTGGTGCCGACGGAATTGCCGATCTCGCACGAGCCTCACGCCCTGTTCGGTCTTCTCCGCGAGCGCGACGTCTTGCTGCATCATCCGTACGATTCGTATTCAGCGGTGGTGCGCTTCATTGAGAGCGCAGCGCAGGACCCCGATGTGCTTTCCATCAAGCAAACTCTGTACCGCACCAGCGAGGACTCGCCGATCGTGCGGGCGCTGATGGAAGCAGCGGCCAAAAAGGAAGTCACCGTGGTGGTGGAACTAAAAGCGCGATTCGATGAGGCCTCCAACATTCGCTGGGCGCGCAGCCTGCAGGAAGCGGGCGTGCAGGTGTATTACGGGTTGGTGGGACTAAAAACGCATTGCAAGCTGGCTTTGCTCGCGCGCCGCGATCCCGATGGCAAGATTCGCCGCTACGCGCATCTGGGCACCGGCAATTACAATCCTTCGACGGCGCGCTCGTATACCGATTTGAGCCTGCTGACAAGCGACACCCAAGTGACGCATGCGGTGCACTACGTTTTCAATTACCTGACCGCATATTCGGAGCAGGCGCAGTATGGGCCTCTCTCGGTGGCGCCGCAGAACCTCGCAAGAAATTGCGTGCGTTTGATCGATCGAGAGGCCGCGCACGCCAAAGCCGGCCGCTCATCTCTCATTGTCGCGAAAGTCAATTCGCTGCTCGACAAAAACATCATCGAGGCCCTCTATCGCGCGTCACGGGCCGGCGTACGCATTGAGTTGATCGTGCGGGGCGCCTGCGCGCTACGCCCCGGCCTCGCGAACATCAGCCATAACATCCGCGTGCGCAGCGTCGTCGGGCGATTCCTCGAGCACAGCCGGATTTTCGCGTTTGGCAACGGCGGCAATACCGAGGTGTACTTGGGCAGCGCCGACTGGATGCCACGCAATCTCTACGAACGGGTTGAAGTGATCTTTCGGCTAAAGGATCCCGCCCTGTGCCAGAAAGTCTGTTCCGAGATCCTGCTGCCTTATTTCGCGGACACGGAAAAGACGCGCATTCTTTCTTCCAGTGGGCAATACCGTTACGAGCGGGCGCGGGGATCGGCAAACGGCAGACCCTTCAACGTGCAGGAGTTCTTCGTCGGAGCCACCAAGAATAATCCGCACCTGAACGGAAACTCGCACTCACGGCTAATGGCCAAGTTACGCGCGTCGCCGGTCTATCAAATATTGGCCGCAAGCTGGAGCCCGTCGCCCGCGACGCAGGGCGATCAGGCCGATGCAGTGGATCCAGGCGCAAACCAAGCTGATCCTGGGAATTCCGATTCGGCTTGATCGGATTGAGGGAGTGAGTGCACTGTAGTAGCATTCCGCTGTGGAACGATACAGGAGGAAAGACCTATGCGAGCAAACATTCTGCAAAAGCTAATGCTTCTGGCATTTCTGGCAATCACCCTGGTGACCGCAGGCGCAATGAGCGCAGCGGCGCAGCAGCAGGCAGCGCCGCCACCCTCGAAGTTCAAGCTGATGAGCCCCGCCTACACCGAGGGCAGCATGATCCCGACGCAATTTTCCTGCGCGGACCCGAACGCCAGCTCACCGGCGTTGCAGTGGAGCAATCCGCCAGCGGCCGCACAGAGCTTCGCCGTGATCTTCCACGATTCAGACGCCGCGCCGAACAAAGGGTCGATGGACGTGACGCACTGGATCTTCTGGAACATTCCGGGGAGCTCGACCGCGGTCCCGGCGGGCGTGAAGGTGGACGCATCGCCCGACGGTATCGTGCAGGGCAAAAACATTCGAGGCGTGAATGGCTATCAGCCGCCTTGCCCGCCTCCCGGCGCCACGCCGCACCACTACACCTTTGAGATGTACGCGCTGGACAGCAAGCTGGACCTGCCGGCTGGCGCGACCCGTGTGGACTTGCTCAAGGCCATGGACGGGCACGTCGTCGGCAAAGCTACGTACGCAGGCTTGTTCGGCCGCTAGGCTGCTTGCCATTTAGCCGCGGGCGGGCTAAGCGGCCCGCCCGCGAGCGCTTTTCACAGCACACGCGGAAGCATGAGTTCTTCCCGACTGCGGTAAGGCCAGGCTGAGGCCCTGGGCTGCCCGCGCAGTGCAGACCTCGCGCGAACCTTGGACCGCGAAATGAACCCGACCGCGGATTCGTTGCCCGCGCGCGGCGGCTATACTACGATAGCCCTGCTCTCCATGAACGACACTCCTTCTCCAGCATCACAGGCCGCAAGTGGCGGCATGCTGTTCGGTTTCTGGTACCCCGCGATTGAAGGCAGCCAATTGCGTCGCGGCGCGCTGCGCGGCGTGACGCTGCTCGAAACTGCGCTGGTGGTAGGACGCGAAGCCGCCGGAGGCGTCTTTGCGCTCGCTGACCGTTGCCCGCATCGCGCCATGCCGCTTTCCTTCGGGCGAGTCGCGGGCGCGGAGGTGGAATGCTGCTATCACGGCTGGACGTTCGACACGCAAACAGGGCAGTGCCGCTCGATTCCGGCGCTGGCCGATGGAAGCAACGTCAAGGTGGAGCGAATCTGCGCGAAAAGCTATCCATGCGCCGAGCGGAACGGAACGGTGTGGGTTTTTCTCCCCGACGAGGAAACGCTATCCGAGCAACCGCCGCCTCCGGAGCTGCCGGTATTCAGTGACCGCTACCAGACAATGCACCACGCCGTGGAGTTCGCTTCCGACGTCGATCAGGGCATTCTCGGGCTGCTCGATCCTGCGCATGGACCCTACGTGCATCAATCGTGGTACTGGCGCTCGGCTCACAAGTTGCGCAACAAAGAAAAAACCTTCGAGCCTATTCCGAACGGTTTTCGCATGGTGCCGCATGCGCCCTCGGCCAATTCCACCGCTTACAAATTACTGGGCGTCTATGGGCAACCCGTTACGACCACGATCGAATTCGTGCTGCCTAATATGCGGACGGAGACGATTCGCTGCGGGAAGTTGTGGTTCACGAATCGCACCACGGTAACGCCGATTCGCCGCGATCTTTGCCGGCTGGATTTCTGGGCGGCCTGGAATCTATTTCGCTGGGTGCCGCTGGTGAAGCCGATTTTTCGCGCGTTCGCGCGGCGATTCATCGCACAGGATCAACTCAACGCCGAGCGGCAGGCCATCGGCCTGCGCCGCGACGGGCCGCGCGGGGCGCCGATGATCCTGGTCGGCGACGCGGACCGGCAGGCGCGCTGGTATTTTGAGTTGAAGGAAGAGCTGACGCGCTCGCGACGCACGCAGCAGCCCATGGTGCATCCATTGCAAGGACCAGTAACCTTGCACTGGCGGACCTAATCTGGTTCAGGCGGATGATTGGCCTGCGTGAGCTGCTCCGGGTTTGTCCGTTGGCGCAGCCGTTTCTGCCAAATCGATGCGATTGAATGCGCGATCGACAAGGCTCAGAACCGCGGCAATACCTGCGCCGTCAATGGGCGCCTGCCACCATCCAGAGCGCCAGATCGCTTCCGGCCCTGTGAACACAAACGAACTTAGAAAATAGGCAGGACCCTGTTGCATGCTGGCGGGCAGCTTGCCGAAAATCCAGGCGAGCGCGAACACCAGGACGAACGACAGCGCGGCGCCCGAAAGGCCCCAGGCCGCGGCGTTTCGAGTTCCGAGGCCATGCATCATTCGGCGCAGCAGGAGGGCAAACAGGAGTGAATCCAGAGCGCCGGACATCAAGGCGAAGAAACAAATTTCGAGCAGCGCCGAGGAACTCGCCGACCCTGTCTGTACCGACTCGATCAGCCAAAATACCAGCGCGACAACGGGACAGCCGATCACCCATGCCGCGAGATAGTAAGCGAGCGTGCCGTGGCGCGTCATATGCGCCGCTCGATGTTGGGAAAATCCTGCCAAACCTTGATGCCGCAGAAGTGCGAGCCTTCGGTGCAGATGGGCGTGGCGATGCCGGCGCGAACGTAACAGGGCGGACCGATGTAACGCGCGATTTCGGGTAGTGCCGCTCGCACCTGCTCGAGCTTCCTCGATGGACGCCTGGTAGATCTCCTCCTGGGCGTTGAAGCAGGTGCGCATGGTCCATTTGTGGAGCAGATGCAAGAGCGAGCCGGATTCGACCAAGCGAATGGCTTTCGCGTTGGGCAGGAGATAGAGTGGCAAATTCCGGAGGCACGCCCAGATCGAGCAGGCGATTCTTGGCGGCCCAGGCGTCGGACATGGCGCTCTCGTAGACTTCGCGGGCGCGGGGGTTCTGGCGGATCAGCATGGGAGTGATGAAGTCGGGCGAACGAGTGTCGGTGAGAACGAGAAGCGGACGCGAGCCGGGCACCATGCGATGGCGCTGGTCCTGGCTATCGGCCGTGTGGCTGATCTTCTTGGCAAATGTGAAATAGGCGTGCTGCAAGGGCCGCATGAGCGGCGCGTGCACACCGACGTTCATTGTTTCCAGGCGATAGGGATTGCGCGCTGGGTTCAGCATGCGATCGAGGGCTTCGGCGTCGGAGCATTCCGCCTCAATGAGTCCGACGACGGCTCGATAGGCCTCGGCAAGGACGCGCGGGGCCATCGGCGAGTAATCCACAAGCCTCGACGTTTTGCCGCCCAGCCGCGCGTCGAATTCGCGCGTTTGCGCTTCGCCGTCTCTCGCGCGGCCGGCGGTCTTCCACTCGGGAAGGTCCTCGAGGGGGCCGTCGCCAAAGCGATCGAAGAACTGCGGGTCCACTTCGCGCGCGCGCGCCACCATCTGGCCGATGATCGCGCGCGCTTCGGTGGGCGTGTCGGAGGCTTCCTGCATCCGCCAGAGACGATGCAGGACGATGCCGGAAAGCGTGTGGACCATGGTAGTCGCCGCAGCCACCGGCAAAACGTAGCGGGCGACTTCGATGGCGCGCTTTTCGGCTTGGCGCTCGACTTTTTCGACGCGTCTTGGATGCGACATCGCGCTGACGCGCCAGATATCGGAGAGGATGTCGCGCGCGTCGCCTTTAAGTAATGCCGTCAAATCGCGATAGGCGTCCCAGGCGCGGGCCACGGCTTGCTTGTAGATTTCCGTGGCGCGAAAGAGATTGCTCATGTCCGGGACGTGGACCAGAGCGCGATCGTTGCGGACATAGCGCTGGCTTTGCTGCTCGGAGTTGTAGAAGGGATGGGCGTGCAGGAACGACCAGACGAATTGGCGGCTGACGTTCTCGAGGCCAAACTCGAAGTGAGCGTGCTGATAAACAGTGTGGTGGCCGGAGTAGAAAGTGGCGGCGCCGATGGTGGTGCGCTGCTTTTCGGTGACCTCCGCAGGCGTGATCAGGCGCGGAGCGTAGCAGGTACGCGCGGCGGCGATGGCCGAGTCGAAGGGCTGCGCGAAGGCGTTGCGCAGCGTGACGCGAGGCGCGGCCTCTTCGACCATCGCAGGCGTCAACGGCTGCCGAGGCTCGGCTGGCTCCGGGGTGCGAGACGAAAAAGGGATGGGCGAGACCATGCTCGAAATCCCAGTTTACACTCCGGAGCCGATGGCGAATAGCGCGGTGCTAGCCGGACTACTTCTTGGCCTTGACTGCTTTGGCCGCTTCCGCCGCTTTTTCGTACTTGCGCGTGAAGCGCTCGACGCGGCCTGCCGTATCTAGCAGCTTCTGCTTGCCTGTGAAGAACGGGTGGCAGTTGGAGCAGATTTCGACGCGCACCAGGGGGCCTTTGAAGGTCGAGCGCGTCTTGAAGGCGTGGCCGCAGGCGCAGTGGACCGTCACTTCATGGTAGTCGGGGTGAATGTTAGGTTTCATGATGACTCCGGGTCGCCGGCCGGTCTGCGCGGCACCCGCATGGTGTGCGGGGCTACAGCCGCGTCGCTAGGCCAACGGACAATCGCTGATTGTAGCGGAATGTGTCAGGGATTCAAAATCTCAGATAGGGACGGGGCGGGCCTATACTCTGTGACGAGGCGTTACGCGCCGTGCGTTCAGAATGGGTTAGGAGATGACGATGGCTACGTTTACGGGAGTGGACTTCCTCGAATTTGATTCGCTGCTCAACGATGAGGAGCGGCTGGTTCGGCAGACGGCGCGGCAATTCGTGGACAACGAGGTGCTGCCGATCATCGAAGAGCACAACCGCGAGGCTACTTTCCCGCTGCATCTGGTGCCGATGCTGGGCGAGTTGGGATTTTTTGGCGCGAACCTGGAGGAATACGGTTGCGCGGGCATGTCCAACGTGGCGTACGGGCAGGTGATGCAGGAACTCGAGCGCGGCGATTCCGGCCTGCGCAGCTTCGTTTCGGTGCAGAGCGCGCTGGTGATGTATCCGATTCACACGTTCGGCTCGCCGGCGCAGAAGGAGAAATGGCTGCCGCGGTTGAGGACGGGAAGCGCTATCGGGTGTTTCGGCTTGACCGAGCCTGGGTTTGGCTCGAACCCTGGCGGCATGCTTACGCGAGCAGTGCGGCGGGGTGATCGCTACGTATTGAACGGCGAAAAGATGTGGATCACCAACGGGTCTCTGGCGGACGTGGCTGTGGTGTGGGCGAAGGGCGAGGACGAGCGCGTGCGAGGCTTCCTGATCGAAAAGCGGCACGCCGGGATTCAAGGCTTGGGACGTGCACGGGAAATTGTCGCTGCGCGCGTCGGTGACTTCGGGATTGTCGATGAGCGATTGCGAGATTCCGGCGGAAAATCTGCTGCCCGGAGTCGAGGGCTTGCGCGGGCCTTTTTCCTGCTTGAACCAGGCGCGCTACGGCATTGGCTGGGGAGCGATTGGCGCGGCCATGGCTTGCTATCAGACGGCGCTCGACTATGCCAAGACGCGCCGGCAGTTTCAGAACAAGCCGATTGCTTCGCACCAACTCGTGCAGGAAAAGCTGGCCTGGATGATCACGGAGATCAGCAAGGCGCAGCTCCTGGCGCTGCACGTTGGGCGGCTGAAGGATCAGGGGCGCGTCGATCACACGCACATCTCGATGCTGAAGATGAACAACGTGTGGATGGCGCGGGAGACGGCGCGGATGGCCAGGGATATTTTGGGAGCGAATGGAATCGTGGACGATTACTGCGTCATGCGGCACATGAATAATCTGGAGTCGGTTTACACGTATGAGGGGACGCACGATATTCACAAGCTCGTGATTGGGGAGAGGATTACGGGGATTCCAGCGTTTTATTGAGGACGATTTACGCGGCAAACCAGAAAAAATGGCGGCGTCGCGCCTCTGCCCCCTCCGATGGGGCCGAGGCGCGACGCCGCCAAGGAAGCCTGTGCGCGCTGCTATCGCTAGCGGCGGCCGGCCATTGCCGAGGGCATGGGGCGGCGGGCTGCCATACTGCTGACCGGCGCCGGTTGCGGCTGCGGCGGCATGGTGCGCATCTGGCCGCTGGTCGAGACGTGGTCGCCGATGGCTTGCAGCCTCTTCAGGATCGATTGCCACTGTTCCCAATCGAGCTGGCGGAGGAACGGCCGCAATCCCTGGATGAAGGGATCCTCGAGCAGCGCCTCACCGTTCGATTCGGGAATGAAGAAGCGGTTCAGACCGACGCCGAGCGCTTCGGAGATTTTCTCGAGCGTTCCGAGGCTGGGCGTCATCTGGCCGCTTTCGATGCGCGAGAGATAGGAACGGGACACGCGTGAGCGTGCCTGTAGCTGGCTCTGCGTCATCCCGCGAGATTCGCGCAGCTGGCGAATGCGCTGGCCGATGTTCTCGACCGTTTCGCGATTCGGCCACTTTTCAAAGAGCTGGCGGTCGTCGCCGGGGAGCTCCTCCTGCGGCACCGGGGGCGGAATGAGAAATTCCACCTTCGGAGGCAGCAGGCGCAGGCAGCGACGGCAGTTGCCTACGCGGGTGCGATATTGCACCAGCCCGCAAACCTTGCATCGGATGACTTCGCGATCTTGATCAGCTATCGTGCTCGTGCTATGGCTATTGCCGTTGTTTTCCGACACCGGGGCTCCTCACTTCGTTATTCCGGCATGCGGATAGGCAAATCGAGAGTAGTTCAGGGGAAGGCAGAAACCGGCGCGACACGCATCTTGCGCGGCAAGCGAGAGGTTGTCAAGACAAATTTTTCGATGTGAATGATTATTATTCGCAGCAATGTGTTCTTACCCTTGCGCGCTGGTTTTTACGTTGTTTGGGCTGGCTGCAAGTACAGCCCGCACCCGTTTTTAGCCGGAGGAACAGGCAATTCTCCCCTGCCTGCGGGAAAGACGCCTTGGCTTGGGAAGTTGCGGCTCAAAAGGTTACGATTTAGGGATGCACGGGACATAGCGTTTCAGAGAGCGAGGGTTAGGAGATGCCGAGGCGAGAGGATGCATGGGCTTTACTTTGCGAGTACACCGCCAACGACAACCTGCGCAAACACGCGCTGGCCGTGGAGGCTTGTGTGCGAGCTTATGCGCGAGCTTATGCGCAAGCGGGGGCGGCCGATGAGGAGCTTTGGGGTCTGACCGCGCTCTTGCACGATTTCGACTATGAGCGCTGGCCGAACCAGGAGCACCATCCGAGCGAGGGGCATCCATCGTCGGGGGCGCTGATTTTGCGGCAGGCGGGCTATCCGGAGGAGATGATCCACGCCATCCTGGGGCACGCCCACTACACGGGCGTGGCGCGGGAGACGCCGCTGGATCACGCGCTCTTCGCGTGCGACGAGATGGCGGGATTTTTGACGGCGTGCTCGCTGGTGAAGCCCGGAAAGACGATTTTCGAAGTTGAGCCCGGTTCGGTGAAGCGGAAGATGAAGGATAAGGCTTTCGCGAGGGGCGTCAGCCGAGAGGACTTGGTGCTGGGCGCGCAGGAGTTGGGCGTGCCGATCGAGGAACACATTGCGTTTTGTATCGCAGCAATGAGCGGAGTGGCGGAGGTGTTGGGGTTGGAGAGGAAGGCGGGGGCGTGACGGCGCAGGCATCGTGGGGAAAAGAACGCCGAAAACTTGCGAGTAATTTCCGACGGGTGACGATTACCGGGACGCGGGGGCGGCGAAGCTAGTTCTGGGCGGGGTCGTGGCGATGCGCGGAAACGCTGGACCAATCCGGCTGGGAGAATTCCATGCCCCAGAAGTGCGGGGCTGGTGTCAGGAACTCGATGCCGACGCGCTGTCCGTTGCCGGAATCCTCACCGAGGTAAACCACGCGGCATTCCTGTTCCTCTTGGGTAAAGGGATTGGTGACGACGAGTTGCGCATCGTCGTCGACCGAGTGGGTCAGAACCAGCAGGGCGCCGTGCGCATTGATGACGATGGTCTCGCAGGCCTCGCGGAAACGCTTGCGGTTGTGGTCCTTGCCGGCCACGACTACTCTGAGCCGCATGAAGACGCGTGAGCTGCGCCGATCCTTCGCAAATGTGGTTGTTGTGGCCATCCGCTCACTATGCTGCGGGACGACCGCCCGTGCGTCAATGTCCGTGAGGCGCGCGTTTGCCTATGCGTCACCAGCCGGAAGGACAGGATCGGCTGGGAAGCGGCGGAGCGCCGTGCGGGCCGCATGCGCACGGGGTTAGAATGGCAGCGATGCACGCGCACAGTCACTCGCAGGGGCATTCGCACGGGCACTGGCATGCTCACGACGGCCTGGGCCCCGGGTTGCTGTCGGCGGCGCTGGCGGCAACGCTGTTTCTGGTTGTGGCCGAGCTGGCGGGCGGCTATCTGGGGCATTCGATCGCGCTGACCGGCGACGCACTGCACAATCTATCCGACGTGCCGACGATCGTCATCTCCTGGATCGCGGCACGATTGGCACAACGTCCGGCGGATCCGCAGCGAACGTTCGGCTATCGCCGCGCGGGAATCCTGGGCGCGTTCACGAATGCCATCCTGCTGGCGCTTGTCGCCGCGGGGCTGCTTTGGGCAGGACTCGAGCGGTTCCGGCATCCGGTGGCGGTGCACGAGGAATGGATGATCCGCCTTTCGGTGCTGGCGCTGATCGTCAACGGTGGGATTACGCTGAGCCTGGCGAGCGGCCGGCGGGACCTGAATTTTCGCGCTCTGCTGCTGCACAACTTGGGCGACGCGCTATCGAACATAGGCATTTTGGTAGGGGCGCTGGTGATTCGAATGACTGGGGCGTTATGGCTCGATCCGGCGCTGGGGATAATCATCGGGCTGCTGGTCCTGTGGTCGAGCGTCGCCATCCTGGGGGAGTCGGGACACATTTTGCTGGAGGGTTTGCCACGAGAGATGGAGCTAGCGGAGATCGCCGGAGCGATCCTGGGGGTCGGCGGGGTGCAGGAGGTGCACGACATTCACGTTTGGACGCTGGGAACAGACACGCACGCGCTCTCTTGCCACGTGCGCATCCCCGACATGCACATGGAGGACAGCGAAAAGATTCTGCTGGCGATTCGCGAACGGCTCGGCCGAAACTTTGGAATCGACCATGCGACGATTCAGTTCGAACGCGCGGGGCTACCGGAGAGTGGCTTCTACATGCCACAACCGTTGCGGACGACAAAGGAGCAGTGAGGCGCGCTAGTCGGGCAGGGAGATGGAAGTGCCGTTGGCGTCGTTCATTTGGCGCGTGGCTTCCTTGTCGAGCTCGGAGACCGGGAACGAGCGGCGCAAACCTTCGCGGGTGACGTAGGTCAGCCGGCCGTTGACGGTGGTAAAAGCGACGGCGAAAACAACTTTGCCGTCCAGGCGGACAAGGACGAACTGGCCAACCTCGGGCGGAGGCGGTTGCGGCTCCGCGCTAGCGGAGGAGGGCTCGCTCGGCGTAAATTGCGACGCCGGAGGGGCAGCCTGCGGCGCCGGCTGGTAGTCACGCTGCTGGTAGTCGTAAGGAGGCTGCGGCTCGTCGTAGGCGTAATCCTCGTAGGGAGAATAGAACGGGGAATACCACAGGAACGGCGTACCGAACCGGCTACGGCGGCGGGCGCGACGGTCGGCGGGCGCAAGAGCTTGGATGTTGAAACTTAGGCCGGGAACACGCGAGACGGGACCGAAATTTGGATCGAGCGGCGTACCCACCCGCTGCAACGGGCGAAAGCCGTTCGAGCGAATGGGGGCCGAACGCATTGGCCGGCCGATGCCCGCTCCATGAACCTGGGCTGCGACGGGAGAAGCAGAGAAGAGAAAGAACGCCGCGAGGAAGATGCCGCCGACCCACCCGGCTTTGACGAACCTAACCATTTTCCCGATCCGACCCTTTTTCAAGCGGCCCGATTAAAGCATCTCTATACTAACAGATGCCCATGCGGAAGGCCCGGTTGCACTTGTGCCGGCGACGGATTGGGTTGCTTCCCAGCGTAATTCGGATGTGGTATAAGGCTCACCCGTGCAAGACCCGCTGAAGGAAGACACCGGCCGAAGTTCCAAGAGCGCAGCGTTTTCGGTGGGTACGTCATCTGTACAGCAAACGGACGGAGCCGAATTGGGCGCACCCGACCGAATGGAGGAGCACACGCCTTCGAGCTATTGCCCGGTTTGTTCCGAGCGGCTGGAAGCTCACCGGTGCAAGTTGGTGTGTGCTGTGTGCGGCTATTACATGTCGTGCTCGGACTATTACTGAGCTGCGGGCTTCGCGGGACGGAAGCGGAGCGCGCAACAAATCGCCGTGAAGAAACGAGAGGAGACTCGACCGTGGCATTGAAGATCAGCACACGAGAAGTGGATGGGGTGTCAGTGGTGGAACTGGAAGGCCGCATCGTGCTCGGCGAGGAGAGCAATTCGCTGCGCGAAACCGTGAAGGGCCTGCTGGGCACAGGGAAAAAGAAGATCGTTCTGAACATGGATCGCGTCACCTACATCGACAGCGCCGGCCTGGGGGCGCTGGTGGCGGCGCACCACAGCGCACGCACGCAGGGTGCGTCCCTGAAGCTTTCGAACCTCGGCTCCCGCTTTCAAGAGGTTTTGCAGGTCACCAAGCTGCTTACGGTCTTTGATGTGTACGACTCGGAGGCAGCGGCAATCCACAGCTTCAGCTCGTAATTCCCGAAAGGCGGACTTCCGGGCGCGACGGCTTGCGGCGCGCCCGCTCAAGGCCAAGCCGGCGACGCGCGCCGAACGAATATCCCCACAGGCGAACGGCGTCACTCGCCATTGATGGCTCACCAACGCTAAAAAGGGCTAGTCGAGGCGGTACAACGTCAGACCGCTCAGAAGCTTGGGATAGAAGTCGGTGGATTTTTGCGGCAGGACCTCGCCTGCCAGGGCTATCTCGGTCACCTGCTCGACGCTTACCGGATTCAGCAAAAAGCAGACTTGAGCGAGGCCGTCGTCCACTGCGGCTATGGCTCGATCCATTTCGCGCTCATAGGTGATGTTGCGTTCGGCAGACACGGCGGCCGGAGTAATCCCTAACCCTTTTTCGAGCAAGAGGCGATGGAGCAGGACCACATCCAGACCGCGCTGCGCCGGGGATAGGTCGGGCAATGCCGCGGCGAGGTTGACGCCAGGACGCAATGTGAGAAGCAAGAAGATGCCGCGCACGTACATGCCGATGGCCCGCGCTTCATGGCCGTGGGCGGCGAGCGAGCGGCGAAATTGCCCGTAGGCAACGGCGCGGGCCGCGCCGCTGCTGAAAGAGTGGGCCTGCGCGTCGAAGGTGTCCGAGACGTTCTGGCAGAACGTCTCGGCATTGAATGAGGCGAGATTCGCCACGACGCGATGCGTCGGCAGAATCAGCAACCCTTCGCTGTGGGTATTGAAAAACGTCATCATGGATTTCTCGTACGGACCATCGGGATCCTTGCGGCCGCTCTTGACACGACACTCGTCGCGATAGGCGAGGGCGGTCTCATAACGGTGGTGTCCATCGGCGATGACCAGTTTTTGCGGCGCCATTTCGCGGGCGACGCGGGAAACAACGGCGGGGTCGAAGAGCGGCCAGAGCCGATGAAGCACGCCGTATTCGTCGCGCACCTCGACCGGCGCAACGGAACGGGACGCGGTGGCAAGCAAGGTGTCCACGCTGAAATCCGGATCGGCGTACAGCATGAAGAGTTGGCCAGTGTGCGTGCGCGTGTGGCGGAGCAGCTCGAGGCGGTCGACCTTGGGGCCCGACAACGTTTGCTCGTGGCGGAAGACTACGCCGGAGGCGTAGTCTTCGACGCGGCCGAGGGCGATGAAACCGCTGCGAGTGCGGCGCTCGGCGCTGCCCGGCACGGTGTATTCCTGCGAATAAGCGTAGATGCCAGGCGCGGAATCACGAAGCAGGATGCCGTCGCGAATCCAGGCGGCCAATGCCAGCTCGGCGCGCGTATAGACATTGTCAGAGGGCGAGTCGACGGGGGTGGGCTGGCCCTTTTCGACGGCGATCAAATTGTACGGGCTGCTTTCGATGTAGCGCTGCTGCATCGCCGGCGTGATTTTGTCGTAGGGCTGAGTAATGACGTCGGCCAGGCGGACGCGGTCAAGATTGTAACGATAGGCGGCGAACGGAAAAATTTCGGCCATGGATGGCTGGACGCCCTCCGGGGCGACGCAACAGAGCAGGAGATTCTAGCAGCCGGGGTCGGTTGCGCCAACCGAAGCGGAGAAAAGATAAGGCCACCTTTGGAAGGTGGCCTTATCGGGCTCCAAGTCTAACTGGATTTCTTCGACAGCAGACTATTTCGCGGTGAGTTGCTGCACGATCGCCAGCGATTTCTCGACGTGTTGATCGGGCGCGAGACCATCGTCTTTGGAGGAGAGGGTCGCGACGATCTTATGGTCCTTGCCGATGACGAACGTGGTGCGCTCGATGAAATCGTGGTCAATCGCGACGCCGCGCACATCGGTGGCGCCAGCCTTCACGGCGGTGGCCGTCAGGTTGTAGGAGGTCGCGATCTGGTGAGTCGCGTCGGAGGCTACCGGAAACTGCCCCGCGCAATAATTCGGGTCTGACGAGAACGCATCGAGCCGTTCGATGCTGTCGGCCGATACGCCGATGATGGTGGCGCCAGCGGCATCGAACTTGTCCTTGTTCTCCGCAAAAGTATGGGCCTCGAGATCGCAGCCCTTGGTGAAGGCAGAGGGATAGAAATAGACAACGACCGGTCCCTTTTTCAGGGCGTCCTGCAGAGAGAAGTTAAATTCCTTTCCCGCGAGTGAAGCACGGGCAGAGAAATCGGGTGCGCTTTGGCCTACTTTGAGAGCAGCCAAGACGGGCAAGCTGACTAGCACCGAAAGAGTAAGGCCCAGAAGCAGCTTCTTCATGGCAAGTTCCTCCTTTGCCGAAGTAGCCGGAAGGATACCACACCCTAATCGAAAAGGCCCGCTTCGCAATGCAGGAAAGCGTCTGGCAAAGCAATCTGCCTCGCGAAGAAAACGGCCGGCCTGGCGGCAGAGGAAAGAGCACGGGATTACGGCACCCGTGTAATCTCGCTGGGGCTGGGACGCGGAGTTTTCCACTATAATGGGCGATTGCGGTTCGCAGCAGGAATGATCTGATCTCAGGGATACCCATGGGCTCCTCTCCGTTTCTCGGTGTGCGCGTTCTGGTGTTTGACTTGGATGGCACGCTGATCGATTCCGAGAGGGACTTGGCGAACTCCGTGAATGCGACGCTCAAGCATATGGGGCGCACGGGGCTGCCGGACGAGCAAATTGCCAGCTACGTGGGGCAGGGGGCGCCTCGATTGATCGAGCAAGCACTGGGCCCGGGCGCGAAGCCGGAGGAGTGCCGGCAGGGGTTGGAGCACTTCCTCGCGTATTACCGGGAACACATGCTGGACCATACTGTGACCTACCCGGGCGTGCGCGAGGCGCTGGCGGCTCTAGACGGCTTAGCCATGGCTGTTCTGACGAATAAGCCGGTGCGCTTCAGCCAGCGAATTGTCGAGGGGCTTGGCCTGGCAAAATACTTTCGCTTCATTTACGGCGGAAACAGCTTCGAGACGAAAAAGCCCGACCCGGTGGGCATGCTCAAACTCTTAAGCGATTTCCAAGCGGAAGCGCGACAAGCCATGCTGGTGGGCGATTCCGAAGTGGACGTGCAAACGGCGAGGAATGCCGGTACATGGGCCTGCGGCGTCACGTATGGATTGGGTAGTGAGCGTCTGGCTACGTATCCCCCGGACCTGCTGGTGGATAGCCTCACCGAATTGCCCGGATATCTGGACCTCGAACAATCCGCTTCCAAGCGCAGCTAGGACCGGACCAGCGGAAAATCCGCACCCCCCAAACCGAAGGCCGCGGCAGCTAGAGAAAGAGAACCGCGGAAGGGCTATTGCGTGGCGCAGTACCAATCCCAAGTTCGCCGGAGTCCCTCTTCGAATCCAACGCGCGGGTCATAGCCTAGTTTCTGTCGAGCCAATGAAACATCGGCTTGCGAATCGCGGATGTCGCCCTTGCGCGGCTCGACGTATTTTGCGTTGGAGGGGCGACCGGCAAATTTTTCGAACAGTTTGAGCGTGTAGTTGAGGGTGTAACGCCCGCCCATACCGCCGTTAAAGACCATTCCCGAAACGCCGGGAGTCTCGCAGGCCTGGATATTCAGCTCGACAACGTTCTGCACGAAAGTGAAGTCGCGGGACTGCTCGCCGTCGCCGTACACGGTGGGCGCGGCGCCGTCGCGCAGGGCGGCGGCAAACAGGGACAACACGCCGGAATAGGGCGAGCCGGGATTCTGCCGGGGACCAAAGACGTTGAAGTAGCGCAAGGCGACGAATTCGATCCCGTAGATGCGATGGAATACTTGGCCGTAGAGTTCGCCGACGAGCTTGGAGACACCGTAGGGGGAGATCGGCGCGGGCGGCATGTCTTCGCGTTTGGGAAGGGTGGGCGTCTCGCCGTAGACGGAGGACGAACTGGCGAAGACGATGCGGCGGACACCGGCATCGCGGGCGGCCAGGAAAACGGTGAGGGTGCCATCGACATTGACGCGATTGGTCTCGGCTGGATCCTGGACCGAGCGAGGGACGGAGGTGCGCGCCGCAAGGTGCAGGACATAGTCAGCGCCGCGGCAAGCGCGGTCGACTGTGGGGCGATCGGTGATGGTGCCGACGATTAGCTCAATTTTGTCGCGCACAGCGGCGAGATTACTCTCGCTGCCGGTGGAAAGATCGTCGAGCACGGTCACGGAATGGCCGCGACGGACCAGTTCATCCACGGTGTTCGAGCCGATGAATCCGGCGCCGCCCGTCACCAGGTAGCGCATGGGGTGGTCCTCCTGAGTATGTTTCGGGTTGGTCCGCGGTAGCGGGCCCGCCTAGCTTCAGCGAGCTTCAATATAGCGTGTACCCCAAGGGTCGTCATGCCCGAAGCGAAACAGGTGAGTCCCAATGTGCAACCCGATCACTCCGAGTGTCGTCGAATCGCATACAATGGACTGCGATGAGCTTTGAGCGACACGCGAAACGATTTTCCTCTGCCGGATGGCTAGCTGGCTTGGCTTTATTCGGCGTCAGCGTCCTGGCGGCGGGACAATCGCAACGCGCGCATAAGCCTGTGGCACCGCCCTCCAAGTCCGCTAAAGCCTGCGGCACCGGTTGAAGCGGTCGTCCCTTTCCGCGGGGGCGAGAAACTCTCGTTTCGCGTGATGTGGTCGAAGTTCTCAGTGAATGCCGGAACGGTGGATTTTCTGGTCGCGCAACACGGGAATTTCTTTGGCCAGCCAGCCTGGCATTTTCAAGCGCGCGCGCAGACGGTGGACACGATGCGCCTGGTGTATCCGCTGGACGACCAGTTTGATTCCTACACCGAAGCGGTCAAGCTAGCATCGCTTCAGTACGAGATGTATCTGCATGAGCAGGGCAAGCAGCAGAATGACTCCTGGCGGATGACGGTCGACGGCAGCGCGGCCCCATCCGATGCGACTGCGGCGCGGGTCCTGCCCGGCACGCGCGATCCCGTCGGTTTCCTCTACGCGTTGCGAGCGACCGATTGGAAGAGCACGCCAGAGCTTCGCGCGCCCGTTTTCGACGGGCACCACCTATATGAAGTGGACGCGAAGCTGGGTCAAGCGGCGGGCCACGTGATGGTGCCGGCGGGCGAGTTCGATGCGTCGCGCGTGGACGTGCGGCTATCCGAACACGGGCAAGAAGTGAGCGACACGAGTTTCTCGCTGTGGATCGCGCAGGACGCGACACGCACGCCCGTATTGATCGAAGCAAGCGTACCGCTAGGCACGGCGCGCGTGGAATTGACCGGCCACTAATTACTTCCTTTTTGTTTCGACGGGATCGCTGACGGCGGCACCGGCCCAATCGTCCGGCGGGAACGTGATATGCCAAAAATTTGGCGCGGGTTCATTGAATTCGATGCCAAGCTGTGTTCGCCCTTCGACCGTTGGGCCAACGTAGACGACGCGGCAGGCGCGCGTGTCCGCGAGCGGCGTTAATCAGCAGTGTCTGCCCCTGGGTCACCTTGGCCTGGAGGTTAATCAGGGCACCGTGCGCATTGACGACGAGCGTCTGGGTCTTTTCCGTGAACATTCCCGGGGGAGTTTCGCACGAGACGGTCACTGGAACGCTCAAAAGTACGCGATGGCTTCGACGACGGTTAGCGTCCGGGTTCGGACTGGGTGACCAACTATTCATAAGCCCACGCTAGAGCAGTATGAGCCGGGAGGCAAGGCCCTCGCAGAACAGGTAGTCACTAAGGGTAACGGACTACGGCCGCGAGGCGCCGAAGCGAATCTGTTCGATCAGGAGGCAAACGATATGACCGATGGTGATATGGGCCTCCTGGATGCGCTGCGGATCGTCAGAGGGAACGTTCACGAGCAGGTCGGCTCGGCGGGCTAGTTCACCACCCGTCTCGCCGGTGAGCGCAACACAAAAGGCGCCGCGGCGGGCGCCCGCTTCCACAGCGCGGATCACGTTTGGGCTATTGCCGCTCGTCGATAGCGCCACCAGAACATCACCAGGCGCCACCAGCGATTCAACCTGCCGTTCGAAGATGCGGTCAAAACCGAAATCATTGCCGACGGCGGTCAAGACCGATGAATTCACAGTCAGGGCGAGCGCGGCGAGGCTGGGCCGGTCGCTGTGCAGCCGCACGGTCAGCTCCGCCGCTAAATGCTGAGCATCCGCGGCGCTCCCGCCATTGCCTAAAAAAACCACTTTGCCGCCCCGGGCCAGGGCCTCGGCGGAGCGCTCCGCGAAGGATTCGATGCGGGCCAGCAATTCGTCCGAGAAACTCTGCTTTACACGGCAGCTCTCGCGAAGTTGGGTTTGAATGTCCTGGCGGTGCGCGCCCATTGGGTCATCTGCCGGGCGCTCAGCAGAGCACGATCTTGTTACGATAACGCACGATACGGCGAGTGGCATTGCGCGTGTCGACGACCAGCTGAGCTGACTCGACAATCGCGGAGTAATCATAACTGGAGTGGTCGGTGGCGATGACGACGCAGTCATAGGAACTCAGGTTGGCCGCCGTGAGGTCCACCGACCGCATACTTGAATAGTCATAGTGGCGCATTTTGTGGAGTTGGGGGAAGTACGGATCGTTGTACTGAACGTTGGCCCCACGACCCAAGAGGAGTTGCATGATTTTCAGGGTGGGGGATTCGCGCAGGTCGTCGACGTCTTTCTTATAAGCGACACCCAACACCAGTACCCGCGAGCTCTTCAGGGCCTTCTGGCGGTCGTTCAGCGCACTAGCGATGGCATCCACAACGTGATAGGGCATGGCGGTATTGACCTCGCCCGCGAGCTCGATAAAGCGGGTGGCGAAGTCATATTCGCGTGCCTTCCAGGACAAATAATAGGGATCCACGGGAATGCAATGGCCACCCAAGCCGGGCCCTGGGTAGAAGGGCATAAACCCGAAGGGTTTGGTGGACGCGGCGTCAATCACTTCCCAAATATCGATCCCCATGCGCAGGCCCAGCAGCTTCAGTTCGTTCACCAGCGCGATATTCACGCAGCGAAAGATATTTTCGAGCAGCTTGGCCATCTCCGCAGCGCGCGTCGAACTGACCGGCACGACACGCGACACGACCTGAGCGTATAAGGCTTGCGCGGCACGCCCGCTCGGCGGATTCACGCCTCCGACGACCTTGGGGATCTGGGCCAAGCCGAATTGCTTGTTACCGGGGTCCTCGCGCTCAGGCGAGAAGGCCAGGAAGAAGTCGGTCACAATGTGCTCGGATTCGGGGCCATGGGCGATCGGGCAACGCAGACCATCGGCTTCGAGTATGGGAAGGACGAGTTCCTCGGTGGTTCCAGGGTAGGTGGTGGACTCGAGCACGATCAGCTGGCCACGCTGCAGGTGGGGCTGAATCGACAGGGCGGTCTGTTCGATATAGGACAGGTCGGGGTCGTGCCGTTCATCTAACGGCGTGGGGACGCAGATCACAACGGCGTCCATATCCGCCAGCCGAGCGAAATCATTGGTCGCGGAGAAGTGCTTGGAGCGAACGTATTGCTGAACTCTGGCACCGGCGATGTGTCCGATATAGCTCTGGCCCTGATTGAGCTTTTCGACCTTGCCGGGGTCGGTATCGAAACCGACCACCCGGTGTCCAGCTTCCGCAAAGCGTAACCCGAGCGGCAGACCCACGTAACCGCATCCGATCACTCCGACCTTGAGTTGCGCACCTTTGAAAAATTCCGGCTTCCGTTCGATAGGCATGGCGAATATGAGTTTCCGATCTGCCTCGCGGTTAATTTGCAACGAGACGCCTGACTATATCAAGAATCGCGAAAAACGCAGAAGGCAGTCGGAAGCCAGTGTGCGAAATCCGATACTCGCGCTTCCGGAGTATTGCGAAAGAGCCAGCAGGAAGCCGACGCCGGCAGCGTGATCTCAGGTGCGGGCTTGGCGATCCTGGTAGCAGAGCAGGATGAGGTCGGCGCGGCGTCGAACGTTGAACTTTGCGAGCAAATTAGAAACGTGAAACTTCACGGTGCGCTCGGAGATGTTGAAACGGCTGGCGATTTCCTTATTCGCGAGATTTTCGAGGAGTGTTTCGAGCACTTCCTGTTCGCGGCGACTAAGCTCCTTCGCGGTGGCCACCTTGAGGCGGCGGCCGTGAGCATCCGTGAGTATGGAATCGACGAATTCGGAAAGGGTGGATCGCGGCACCCAGAATCCACCACGCGCGACTTGAGGCAGCGCGCGAGCGAGCTGAGCGCTCGCACCGGCGTAGGTCAGCAGGCCCTTAGCGCCCAACCGCAGCAGATTATGACTGTCCGCGGCGGTAAACTGTTCGGCAACCACGATCAGGCGCGCGGAGGGAGAGGTTTCCAGGATATTGGCAATGAGCGCCGCAGTCGCCGGAGGCGAAGCGTGGGCTGCATCCACGACGTAAACGGCGGCGTGGGGCACGATTAGCTTGCGCAGGTCAGGCCCGAGCGTCGATTCCAGCTGGCGCGTGGTCAGATCGAAGGCAGGGCCATTCAGCGCACGCGAGAATTCGGCGAGCACAAGAGGGTGCGGCGACAGGATGCACACTTTGAGCGCCCGCTTGGGGGAGACGCGCTTCACCATTTTTTCAAAGTACATGAATGGCAAGGGTGCGACAAGCGCCGTCGCGGAAGAGCGTAACAGATCAGATAACAAATCATGCAGCGGCCCCCCGAGGTTACCTGAGATGGGCTTGTGTCGCACTGAGCAACAAGGCATCTCGCGGCGCGAGGAATGAGCGTTGAGGATAGCCCGAGGCAGTCCTGGCGCTCTGGGCGGAATCGGATGTGGTATAGTGAACCAGAAGTCGTTGGGATTAACCAACTGCTTGAGCGGAGAGAACAAAAATGAAGAAATTTGTGATCGGCCTCATTGTATCGCTCCCGTGTTTGGCCGTGCTGACCGCCGTGCTGCCGGCGGCCCCCAAGGTCGAAACGATATCTGGGGAGATCATGGACAGCCAGTGCGCCCTCCTGGGCGGACACGAAAAGATGATCCACGAGGGACAGACTGAAAAGGAATGTACGAATGCGTGCGTCGCCATCGGCGGCAAGTATGTTTTGTACGATGCGGCGAAGAAGATGACCTACCAGCTCGACAATCAGAAGATGCCTGTAAAGTTCGCTGGGGAGAAGGTCAAGGTGACTGGGGATTACGACGAATCCACCAAGACCATCAAAGTCACCAAGATTGTGGCAGGGTCCTAAGTCGTAACATTTGAAAGGTCTGAATCGGGATCGCGGATTTCGCAGCCGAAAGGCTCGAAGTCCGCGATTCTTTTTTGCGGTCAGTTTTCTGCCGACGGATTTCTCTTAGTTACGCGGCGGAACGATCAGCGCGCCGCGGGCGCCGGGAACCTTCTCACGTCGGACTGGCCGGCCTGGACGAACGCCTTTTCGATCCTGGCGGCGGAAGCCTCTGGCGGATCGGCAACGCCGACGAGGATTTTCCCTGTCCAGATTTCGGGGTCGGTAAGATGAGCTCCGAAACTCGGCAGCGGGGCGGCGACTAATAAATAGATCAGGGTGGTGAGGATAGCGCCGAGCATGGTCAGCTCGTAAACGATAATGCCATTTGTCCAGGCGGGGGTGATGGGCATGCCGCCGGTGACCAGAGGGTAGGCCTTCTGCGTGAGTGTTGCGAGGAGGTAACCGCAAGTCCCACCGATCAGACCTCCTACAGCGGCCATCGGAAACATGTACGACTTGGCATATCGGTCGGAGAAATCATAGCCTTCGTAGGGCTCACCGGAGACCACCACGATGTGATTTTCGGTAAAACCCAAGTCCAGGCTGGCCAGACGCAGAGAATCCACCAGATGTTGGGCCGAGTCGGGGTCGGGACAAAGAGTGTAGATGGCTTTCATCGTTACACGTTCTCCGGCAGCGGCAGCGGATTATCTTCGATGTCGCTGTCTGGCGGTACCACGGTTACGGTGCTGGCATGCGGAGTGGCGACCGGGTGGTGCAGACCGGCCTTCATTTCCCAGACCGAAATCACGGGCACGAACTTCGCAAATAACAGGTAGAGGAGGAAAATGAAACCGAACGAGGAAGCCATCAGCGTGATCTCGGCCCAAGTCGGCTGGTAATGTCCATAGGCATAGGGCAGATACTTGTGCTCGAGCGCAGGCACAATGATCAGGAAGCGCTCGATCCACATGCCCACAACGATGGTGCAGGAGGCAATGCAAGTTCCGGTGATCGTGCGCAGCTTCTTGATGGCCAGAATCGGAACGGGAATTATGAAATTACAAACCACCATGGTCCAAAAGAGCGGCGCGAAGCTTTGCCGAATGCTGGACCAAAATACCGCCATTTCCGAGGGTTCATTGGCGTACCAAGTGGTGAGGCGCTCGCAGAAGGTGAAGTAGAACCAGAGCAAACTCATGGTCAAGAGCAGTTTGCCGAGATTCTGAAAATGAATCGGTTGCAGGTATTCCTCGAGGTGCAGAAATTTCCGCAACAGGCCCATGGCCAGGATCAATGCCGCGATGCCGCTGAAGATGGCACCTACAACGAAGTAGGGACCGAAGATGGTGGAGCGCCACATGGGCACGGGCGTCATGGCAAAGTCCCAGGAGACGATGGTGTGCACGAGACGGCCACCGGAACGATGGCGATGGCCATGACATGCATGGCGGTTTCAAGCCGGTGCCATTGGCGCGGCGTACCCGCCATCCCAGGCACAGGATCCCGTAGATCTTCTTGCGCAGGCCGGTTGTAGTGTCGCGGATCACGGCCCGATCGGGAATCATGGGGAGAAGCAAGAAGGTGGTGCTTCCCGTCAGATACGTGATGATGGCGCAAGAGTCCCATGACAGCGGAGAGCGAAAGTTCGGCCGGATATGGCGCTCGTCTGGATAGGGAATCAGGTAGTAGGCGGGCCACGGCCGGCCGATGTGACAAACAGGAATGATCGCGGCGATGAGGACCGAGAAAACCGTGATGGCTCTTGCGCAGCGCGTGACCGGGCGGCGCCAAGTGGCATTGGCGAGGCGCAGGATGGCCGAGATAAGCGTGCCGGCGTGGCTAATGCCGATCCAAAAGACGAAATTGGTAGTTAAAAGCCCAGAAGACCGGTGAGTCAAGACCCCAGATACCTATGCCCGTGTAGACCTGATAAAGGAACGTGCATACGCCCGCCATCAGTAGGCAGGTCGCTAAGGTTACTGCGGTCCAGTAGCGCTTGCTGGAATGAAACATCGGCCGCAGCAAGTCTTGTTGGATTTTGTGGGCGTCTTTTCCATGTGATCACACGCCTCGCTGCAGGTAGCTCACGCTCGGTAAAGTTCCCAAATTCGCCGAGTAGTTGGTGCTGCGGTTCGAACTGCCAAGCGAGCAACTTCGCTGTTCGGGTCGTTCAGTCCCGAAGACCAGGGCTTTGGGCGAGCAGGACTGGACGCAGGCTGGATTGAACTGCCGTCTTTCAGATCGCGCTTTTCGCCTTCGGCTTGGATTTCAGCAGCGTGAATGCGCTGCACGCAAAACGTCCGTTTCTCCATGATGCCAACGCTGCGGACGGAAAC
>CAVPDY010000002.1:0-502786 GCA_963702795.1 uncultured Acidobacteriota bacterium
AGGTCAAGAAAGTGAGCCTCTTTGGCGCGCCAGCCGATTGCCAGTATCTTAGTGACGCGCGGCAAGAGCGATGTCAGGGCCTCAATCATGTACCGCGGGCACTGAAACACTTGCTTCTTTTCCACCGGAATGGCTATGGCCGGGAAGACGGGCTGCCCCTCGACTACGCCCATGTTGCCGGGGTTGCACAACGTGTACGTGTCTGAGATATGTAAGTCGGCGGCCTGCTCAATGCAGTAGCGGAGGGTCGAGGCCGGGTGCGTCAGGTTTATGTTGGCTGGCAGGATATTTTCAATCCGGTTTGCCCAGTTGATCGAGCCGTGCAGCTTGAACACTTGGAACGGCACGGATGGGTCCGTGTAGTCTTCCATACTCTGAATCTGGGGAAACCGAGGTCGTGAAGCGCCGTTTCGAGCAAAGTGTCATAGTTGAAGGTGATGATACAAACCGGCTCGCGACTTCGGGTCCGGTCAATGTAGCGGAGTAGGGCGAGGTAGTTTGTCACTCCCCTCGTAGTTTCCCGCCAAGCCGTTTCGCACCGGCTGATGGCCCGCTGCCGGTAGCAGCGGACCGCCGCTAGCTCCTGCGCACCCCTGGCGTACCACTTTGACTGCTCTACAATTTCGCTGAGCACAGCCTCTATAGAAGCTGCGCCAGCCATGATCTCCGGAGCTCGCAGCCTGGGCACTATCGCCTTGCACTGCGGGAATGAATCGAGGGACTCGATAAATCTGGGTCGGTTTGCGAAAAGATCCTTTGCAAGCGGAAGGCGGGCATCAGTAACGCTCGGCAATTCGCCTGTCTGCCCTACGGGATGCGTGGGGCTCGAATCGAAAGAAGCGCCAGCGCCGAAGTCACCATCAACATGCCTTCGATTTTACCAGCATAGGTTGCGACAGGACGGACGGCCCGGCCTTTGTTTTTCTCTTGACGGACACTCAGGGCGGCAAAAGACCATCCAAAGCGTGCTCCTCGCGAGGGAGACCTAGGAGGAGGGGAAGGCACTTCAGCAGTCAGATTCAGACCCTTTATCTTGACATTAGATCCAGGGGGAACATACTTTACCCATGTCGCTCAATCCTTCGTACCTCATAACAACCAGAAACGTAGAGCCCTTTTTTAATAGCCTCATTACAGCAAAGCTCCTGAATTCTTTACACAGAAAGTCTTAGAAAGCCTTGAATTCAAGAGCACTAATGATCGCTTATACATCAGCCTGTTAAAAGGGTTGGGATTTTTGGATAGCAACGGAGCGCCGACGGAAAGATACTTTCGCTTTCTGACCAGTCCCAGTCAAAACGAGTTTTGGCGGAAGCAGTACAAGAGGCTTATGGTGACCTTTTCGCTGTCAACACCAAAGCCAACGAGTTGACTGTCGCCGAGGTTAAGAACAAGCTCCGAACTCTGACTCAGGGTAAGAACTCAGAGAAAGTTCTCGGCCTCATGGCGAACACATTCAAGGCCCTAGCCGATTATGCCGAGTGGGCGCCCGATGCGAAGAAAAACATTTCGAGGAAGAAAAGGATTTCGAAAAGAAGGATTTGGCACCCGCTACAAAGCCCGAGCAGCCTCCAAGCGAAAATGAAGAGCAGGAATTATCTCCCAAGTTACAAAACGCCCAGCTTCATTACAACATTCAGATTCACTTACCGGAGTCGCGGGACCAAGCAGTCTATGACGCGGTGTTCAAGGCTTTAAAGAAGCACCTCTTTTAGGAAATTGAGATGGATGACGATTCGCTATATTCTTTCGTCTTCAGGGGCCTCTTGACAGAAGAGTCTCTGGATAAGGCTGGCAGGCAGCACCGTAACACTTTCTCACAAGAATGGGAGTCGGAGGCGGCTCGCCGCTTGGCAATGCCGCTCTTGGACGAGGAGTTGGTAAAGAAAGCGCGCAAGATGGCTGTAGTTTATACGGCGATCTGCGCTTTCGAGAATTCCGTGCGCGAGTTCATCTCAAAAAAACTACTCGAAGAAAAAGGTGAGAAATGGTGGGAACTGTGCGTGAAAAACGAGATTCGCCAGAGGGCCGAAGATAGAAAGAACGCAGAGAAGGAAATTCGGTGGTTGACCCAGCGTGGGGACTCGATGATTTACTTCACCGAGTTTGGCGATCTGATTTCTATTATGGCAAAGCCAGAGAACTGGCCGTTTTTTGAGCCCCATATTGGCAACGTGGACTGGGCGAAGCAAATCATTGTAACCTTAGAAAAATCAAGAAATGTCATTATGCATAGTGGGGAGCTAGAAGGCGAAAGATATAGAACGCGCAGGTACTTTGATCCGCGATTGGATCCAACAGGTAGGATAAGGTTCGACTCCCGTTAGACGCTTAGCATCTTTAAACCTTATTTTCGTGAGCGGAAAACGCGGCCACCACCTTTCACTATGGCCAGGCGTGTGTTCTGGCGGTTTCGGGTTATTCAGAGCGGGTCAGTAGAGATCGGAAGATGTGGGGCTCGCTAACGGAGAAATACCACTTTCACGCGTGGGACGGAGGTCGGCGGGAAAAAAAACCGCAGAGAGATTCTTCGCTGCGTGGCGGCGCATGCTTGCTTACCGTGCGAGCTCGACCAAATCGACCGCACGCCTCTTGCCGAGGCCTGCATTGGCCGGGAGCCTCGCGCTCAAGGAGTCTCAGAATGACGCCGCGCGGGGGTTGGCTGCGGGGCCGGACCGTTTGCGCCTGGTTCGCAGCGCGAGAGACGGAAAAGGGCGGGAGGGGTTCGGCGGAGCGAAATACCGCTTTCGGTGTGGGACCGGAGGTGGGCGGAAAAAAAACCGCAGAGAGATTCTTCGCTGCGTGGCGGCGCGTCCCGAGGAACGGGACGCAGGAAAAAGCGAGGCCGCCACTTCGTCTCAGAATGACGCCGCGCAGGGGTTGGCCGCGGGGCTGGACCGTTTGCGCATGGTTCGCAGCGCGAGAGACGGAAAAGGGCGGGAGGGTTCGGCGTAGTAAAAGACCGCTTTCCGCGTGGGAGGGGGAATGGCACGGGGCAGAACCTCCGATCCCCAGCGCCAAAGCGCCAGACGAGAGCGACGGGTTTTCCGGAGCGCTGAAGCGCTCCTCCCCCTGCTGAAGCAGGGGGCTTCCTCCCGGACCACAAGGCCAATCATCACCCGAAAGTTCGGGACCGAAAATAGCCGCCTACGAGGACGACGGGAAAGGCACGCAGCGCGGGTGAAAGAGTGGAACTGCGCCAATCGGGAGATTGGCGTTCCCAGGGGCTCCCTCCCGGTCGGCGGCAGCCTGCTCCGCATGACCACCCTTATCGGGTGGCGGAGGCGGAACTGCTCGGAGAGATCCCTCGACTCCGCTGCGCTGCGGTCGGAATGACGGTGGGTTGCTTGTTGCGATGATGTTCGGAAGCACCGGACGGCGTGCCCGCCCTGGGGCGTGAACAGATAAGCCAAGGGGCCGTGCCGACGGCAAAAAACTCAGCGAGATTTGGTTTGCGAATTTGGCTGAGGTGGATTTAGCGGCTTGCGGTGATTGGTGACGCTGGGCTCTTGTTGTCGCAGGCGGTGCAGGATGGATCGGAGGCAGGTTCCTACCGTATTTTCCATGGCGTCGAATTTCAGGACTTCGAAGCGGTCGCGCAGGTTGCGTGGCATCTTGCACCTCCAAGTTGGGAGGATGCGCCTTGCGCAGGCGGGCTGCGGTAACGCTGCTCGCAGGGCAACGTGACGGCGATCACAATGGCTCGCGCGGGGTGCGTCCCGGGATATGGAGCCGTGTTAACCGGGAAGTTACTTGTAGGTCTCGAATCCGCCCTGTTAGACTGGCGTCTCCATACGATGGATTGAAGCGCTTGTTCGATCCGGCGCGCCCAGCGAGAGACAGTGCAAGCCCGAAGAGATCGCTCCAAGAGCTGAATCACGGAGGGCGAGTTGCCACCAGAAGTCAGAAATCGGATCGACCACGATGAACCACCCCGAACCCAAGCCAGCCAGCCTGGTCTGAGCAGTGCGCCTAAAAATTCGAGCGTCGCGGAGATATCCGAGTCCTGGCGGCGGTGCATGGCGGAATATCGCGTGGACCCGGGGAGCCGGGCCGCGCCGAACGTCATCACGCAATCCGAACTGAAGGCTTCGAAGGAACCGATTGCCGACGTCATCCTGCAGGCCCGGGAAGAGATCGACCGTCTTTATGCGATCGTGCGGCAGCAGGGGTATGTGGTTCTTTTGTGCAACCAGGATGGAGTGGCGATTCACCATCGCGGCGATGAGAGCCGGGCGGATGAGTTCAAGAACTGGGGCATCTGGCTGGGCGGCGTCTGGTCCGAGCAGATCGAAGGCACCAACGGTATTGGGACCTGCATCGCCGAGCAGCGGCCGGTGCTGGTCCATTGCGGCCAGCACTATCGCTCGCGCCACAGCAAACTCACTTGCGCGGGCGCACCGATCTTCGATGCGCGCGGCAAACTGGCCGGCGTGCTGGACATTTCAACTGTCGCTGTAGAGGGTTCGGATCGAACCGAGCAACTGGCGCTGGCCGCGACGATTGCTTCGGCGCGCGCGGTGGAGGAGCGGCTGTTTCGCGACTCCTTCCGGTATGCATGGGTGATTGCCGCTTTGCCGTCCGATGAAAGTGGTCCGGCGCTGCTGCTGGCCGTGGACGAAGATCAGCGCATCGTCGGCGCGGACCGGGTGGCGCGCCTGGCATTCTCGCTGAACGACAGGAGCGTGGCCGACGGCGTTCCTCTTTCCGCAATCTTCGACTACAGTCGCGCACTCTTCCGGCGAGGCGGCGGGCAGGACGTTCCGGTGCGGCTGCAGCGGCCCGGCCGGAGCGTCCCGTGGAACGTGCTGATCACGCCGCCGCTGGCTCGATCGATCGTGTCGCGCAGCGCGCCAGAGGCTGTGGTGCACTCGCAGCCGCGGATGAGCATGCTCGGGGACCTGCCGGTCCCGGAGGCGTCAAGCTTCAGCCGCGGCGGCCTTTCGCCTGCTCTGAAACAGCGCATCTGCGACTATATTGAATCGCATCTCGACGAGAAGATAAGCCTCGAGGTGTTGTCCTCCATGGCAGGGCTTTCCGCGTACCACTTTTCGCGCGCTTTCCGGCAATCGCTGGGGACGCCGCCGCACGGGTATTTGCTGCAGCGGCGCGTCGAACGCGTGAAACAGATGCTGCGCGATTCGCAGCTTCCACTCTCTGAAATCGCACTGGCGGCGGGATTTTCGGACCAGAGCCATCTGGCCCGGCACTTCCGGCGGCTGACGGGAATGTCCCCGAGCCTGGCTCGCTGGGAGCAACGGTAAGCCTCGTTCTACCAATCATTTGAAGTGAAGGGCTGCCCGCCGCTCCGCTTTCCGAGCTGAGCCTTCTTCCTGCCAAGGGTCCGCCGGGGCGCAGGGCCGAATCTCATCCGCGTACCGGAAAAACCCTACGGACAATTGAGCAAGAACGTTCCAATCGCGGCGGATTCGTCCAAGATCGCCGCCGGCCCGATCGGTAGGATGCACGCGTGTTTGAGGCGGCAGTGATTTCATCTTCCAGGAGGAACATCGTGAATTCCACAACGAACCAGATGCTCAATTCCGCACCGGGTCAGGTATTTCCGGGCTGGCAGGGAGATTTCGACGGCGTCGCTTCTCGCTATTCTCCGGTGCTCTTTCGAATGGCGCTGCGGAGGCTTCGCAATGTCGAGGACGCCGAAGACGCCGTGCAGGACGCTCTACTGTCCGCGTACAAACACATCGGCCAATTCGAGGGCCGCTCGCAACTTTCTTCGTGGCTCACGAGAATCGTCATCAATACCGCAGGGATGAAGCTGCGCAAGCGCGGCCGCCAGGAGCTTGTCTCGATCGATCAAGCTCCGGAAGACGGCGAGACAACCGTCGCTATCGAACTCGCCGACGCAGGCCCGAACCCGGAGAGCATCTGCGCGCGAACGGAAATGGATGAAATGGTTCGCAGGGCCCTGGCGCAGCTTACTCCGAAACTGCGGGTGACATTTCAACTGCGCGAAGTGGCCGGATACTCCACGAAGGAGACCGCGGAGACCTTGGGAATTACAACGAACACGGCGAAGTCTCGCGTCAGGCGAGCGCGGGCAGCCATCGGTTTGTACATCGAGAATGCCAGAGGAGCACGCCGAGCGGAGGAAAGGAAGGCGCGGGATGGGAATCGCGGCGCGATGGCTTAAGGTCGCGTCAGAACTCGTAGTCCAGGGAGAACTGAATTTGGCGGGCGCCTGTTCCGGAGATGGGCTCGCCGAATCCGGCCTGTGGAGAGAGGTTTGGGCCGAAGACGGGATCGATTTGGGCTACGTTGGGACGGTTGAACAGATTGAAGGCTTCGGCTACAAAGTCCAAACGCCGCAGGCCGCCGAATGGGAAGTACTTCACGATACGCAAATCCATGGTGACGATGGCCGGCGTTTGCAGCGAGTTTCTTGCGAGTCCGAACGGCCTTGCCGACAGCGGGAAGGCGTCGGTTTGATTCGAGTCGAGTCCGGTCAACGGATTCACCGGGCGGCCGCTCCCGGCGGTGAAAATGGGCGCCAGCTCGATGTGACTGAAGGTTTTCGTCAGCCAGCCTTGGTTTTGGCTCGATTTTCCGGGGTTGTCTTCGTCGTCGCCGATGGGCAAATCCCAGAGGGCGTTGAAGACAAAACGTTGCGGCTGATTCTGTAGCGAGAGTGCATTTTCAGCGGCAAGATCAAATGGGTTCTGAGGCTGCTCGTCGTAGTCGGAGGCGTCGTCAGTGGTTTTGGAGAGCGTGTAGCTGGCGGAAAATTCCAGATCTTCGTTCATTTTGCGGCTGAGCGTCAGGGAAAGGCCGTTGTAGGTGGAGTTGGCGGAATCCTGCAATTGATAGATGTCGTCGAACTGCGGATTTTGCCGGGCCGGCGAAAATACTTCGCGGCCGATTTGCTGCGGCGTCGGGTAGGCGATGCCGAGGCTGGCGGCGTTGGCCAGCGTGAGGATCACCGGAGGCAATAGATTGATGTTGAGCGTTCTCGAAAGATTCGAGCCGCGCACGAACAAATAATCGGCGCGAATGGTGAGATTGTTCGCGAGCAGATATTCCGCGCCGGCGCTGGCTTGCTGGCTGTAGGGCGTGGCCATCCGCGGGTCGGGACTGAAGATCGATGGCGCGATGCCTGTTGCGGGAGCGGGCAATGGGCCGCCTTGCGCCGCGGCAAAGAGAGTTGCGGCCGCGTTGCCGTCCGCTACCTGCTCGAATCCCTGCGAACCGTTCGTTTCGATCGCGCGCGTCAAATTGGCGAGGACGTACCGGTCGAAGAAGACTCCGAACCCTGTGCGAAAGACCCACTTGGACGAAGGACTCCAAGCCAGGCCGATTCGCGGGCTCACGTTGTCGGTGTCCTGATTGAAACCGGCGGGCAGGTGTTCAAAATCGTAGCGCACGCCCAGGTCGAGCGAGAGTTTCGCGGCGAGCGACCAATGATCCTGCAAGAAACCGCCGAGACTGGTCACGGGGAAATCGACGTTAGGGTTGCCGAAGGCCTGCCGAAACTGAGCTGGATTTCCGGCGAGAAAATCCGCCAGCGAGCCGAAGAGATACACGCCGCCAAAGCCGTCGGGAACGCTGGCGCGCAGGCTGACGCGATTGACGGTGCCGCCAACCTTCCAAAGATGTTTGCCTCCGGGTGCGCGAATAGGTGTAGTCCGCCTGGTAGTGATTTTCGCGGCGGTCACTGTTTCCGGCATAGGGGCGGCCAAAGGTCAGCAGGCCGGCGATGTCGATTTCGGGGCCGGAGGGTTCGCTGGTGCGGAGAATGGCGTGGCGCGTGGCGACCTGAAAGCGGAAATCGCTGACTGCGTCGGAGCCCAAGATTGTGGTGAGTGAACCGACGAGGGCGTTGTCAGTGGTGTAGCTGCTGCCGAGAGCGCTGGCGTCGATCAAACCGCCGGTGTTGAAGGCGTCGCCCGATTCCTGATTCTTGGTGAAGGCGTAGCGCAACATCAACGAGGTATTTTTCGTGAGCTGGTGGTCGAGTTTGGCGGCGGCCTCCGTCTCTTCGCGGGAAATGGGAGAGAAGGAGGTGGTGATCTGGCGCGTCGGCAAGCCTGGAAAATTTCCCGAGGCGAGGAACGAATTTATGGCGGAAGCGGCGGCGGGGTCGATGTCCGAGCCGATTTGGCCGCGATTATGCTCCTGCTCGGCGGCGACATAGTAGAACGTCTTGTTCTTGATGATCGGGCCGCCCAGGGCAAAGCCGGCGCGAAAGCGGCGGAAGGAGGGCTTGCCCGGTTCGGTCTCGAACGGATCGCGCGCATTGAAGGCGCTGTCTTGCGCGAAAAGGAAGGCGTCGCCGTGAACGGTGTTGGCGCCGGAGCGCGTGATGACGTTGATCGAGCCGCCCGAGGCGCCGCCGGATTCGGCGGAGAGACCGTTGTTGACGACCTGAAATTCCTGGACGATTTCCGGGGACAGTTCGGTGCGGCTGGAGCCGGTGAATTCGTCGTTGTTGTCGAGGCCGTCGATGGAGACGTTATTGCTGCGGGCGCGAAGGCCGCCGAACGTGAACCCGCTGCCGCCAAGAGGCGTCGAGCCGCTCACACTGGATGCCGCGGGTGAGATGGAGACGCCGGGCGCGAGGAGGACGAAGTCCAGATAGTTGCGACTCTGCACGGGCAGCTCTTCGATGCGCTCCTGATCCACCGACGAAACGACGGAAGTTTGCGAGGTATCGATGGCCGGGGGCTGGGCGCTGACCGTGACTTCCGCGGACGCGGAAGCAGGGGCAAGAACGATGTCCAGATGAATCGTCTGCCCAAGGCTCAAGACGACTCCTGAATGCCGATAGGGCGCAAGGCCAGTGAGGTGCAGTTGAAGCTCGTACGTGCCGATAGGAACCTGGTCGGCGCGGAAGAAGCCCTGGTCATCGGTGGTCGCGGTGCGGGATTGCCCTGTTTCAGTGTTGCGAAGAATAACACTCGCATGAGGTATTACGGCGCCGCTTCTGTCGGAAACCGTCCCCTCCAGATTCGCTCCAACTTTCGACGCCTGAGCGCCAGATGTGGGCGCGGAGAGAAGAAGAAAGCATAAGACGGCCGCGACCGCATAGTGGATCGCCGATAACGACCGGCAGTTTCGAATCATTCCAGGTCTCCCATTTCTCGCGATACGGAACAGTGCGCGACAAACATCACAAGCGGACGGTCCGCGAAAGGACAAACAAGAGGGACCAATCCCTGCGTAGCGAGGAGCGGGGATTTAGGGGGAATCTAGATGCGAAGCGAGAGAACGGGAGGGCTTAGTGGAATCAGGATGATGAAAAACGAGCCGTAACTTTTCGAGAAAAGGGACGCGCGAGCACACCCAGCACAAACAATACTCGCGGCGGACTTGTGCAGCGGAAATTCGGACGCGAACCGCGCAAACGCGTATAAGGCGCCGACGCACAAGCCGAGAACGACGAGCGTGTACTCGGTATCGCTGCCCGTTTGAGCCGTATGATCCCAATAGTCAAACAGCTCGAGAAGGGGGCAAATCAGGCAAACCAGCAAAGCCAGGATCGCAACGATCCGCGACGATCGGGAGAACATTGCGGGGAGTATAGCACCGCCGAGCGAAGGGATTCACTGGAAGTTTGGACACCTGCAGCCGAAGACGAGAAAGCCGACGCCAAGTATTTCATGCGCTGGCCCGTGGCGAGCGAAAGACGCACGCGTTCCATGGCAGCGACCCACGCCAAGCTTGAAAGGCGTGCAGACGGCGGACTGAGTTCTGAAGCGTTTTCGCGCCAGTCGCATTTTGGACTGGGACAGGACGGGGCCGGCGAAGATCGCGCGCCAATGGTCCCGATTCGCTCAAGAAAGCATCCAAGGTAAGGACGCCCAGCCTAAGGAAACTCGAGCGTGTGAGCGCGGAGGTTGGCACATGACGGAAATGAGTTCCGAAGGGAAGTCGGTCTGGCTCGTTTTTGGTGGAATCGTATTCTTCCTGGTGATAGTGGTGCTGTTCATGATGTTCTCCGGCGCACACCTACGCCGCCGCTGGGGGCACGGGCACTTCTCCGGCAGCCGCAGCGACGTGGCTCCAACGCTTTTCGGGTAGGGGAGTCGCAGCAACTGGCGGCACGCACGTAACTACATATTTCAGCGTATGGATTTGCAGCAGTCCCTAAAGTATTTTTCCTACGGCCGCGAGGCGCAGACGCGCTTCTTTGCTGATTCATCCACACTTCAGGATCCGTAACGCCAGCCTGTTCGAGACCGGCGCAATAACAGGAAAAGGAGACTTCGCAAATGCCCGCAACAAATGCTGCAGTAGCTATCTATCCGAACCATGAGGGTGCCGAAGCAGCCATCAAGGAGTTGCAGAAGTCCGGATTTGATCTCAAGAAGCTATCGATTGTCGGAAAGGAATACCACACCGAGGAGCATGTGGTCGGGTACTACACTGCCGGCGACCGCATGAAATACTGGGGCAAGATTGGGGCGTTTTGGGGTGGTCTCTGGGGTTTGCTCGTGGGTGCAGCTTTCTTTGCTATTCCGGGCATCGGGCCCGTTCTCATTGCGGGTCCTCTCGTATCCTGGATTGTTGGCGCTCTGGAAGGCGCCGTTGTGGTTGGCGGAGTGAGTGCGCTTGGCGCAGGTTTGTACAGCATTGGCATTCCAAAGGACAGCATCCTCAAATACGAAACGGCGATAAAGGCCAACAATTTTGTGCTGATCGCTCACGGAACCGCCGAGGAGGTTGCCAGGGCTAAGGACATTCTCCAAACGACTCAGCCTTCGCAACTCGACGTTCATGCGCCGGAGGCCGGCAAGAAGGCCGCAGGCGTTTAACGCGGCGGATCGGAAGAAACGCTGGCGAGCGGGCCGGCAGAGGCGGTTGCTCGTTCGGCGGAGTTGAAATGGGCTCGGGTCTCCCGGCGTGGATCGCGCCGCCGGGAAGACCCGAGCTACAGAGATGCGCCGGAGAGGCGGAGCCTTACGGCGTCAGGGGCTCGATGTGGACGATCAGGTTGCTGTGCTGGTCGCCGAGCCAGAGACTGGAGAGATCGCCGGACTTCTGCACATCCACATGGCGCACGTTGGTGTCATGCGGCAGGAGATACTGGACGAATTCTCCGGTCTTGGTGTCGAAACGGACCGCCAGATCCGTTTCCATGCCTGCGAACCAAGTGTAGGTCTTGTCGTCGTATTCGGCGTCATAGGGCCACATGCCAGGCGTCGGAGCGGGCCACTCTGTGACCTTCTGCGTCTTGGGGTCAAACATGGCCAAGCCGTCGCCGGTGAAATCTCCGCACCAGAGGCGGTCCTGCGAGTCGATATGGCCGCGGCGGCAGCCCGCATTCTTTAGCGTGAGGTCGAACCAAGTGGTCTTCAGCGTCTTGCCGTCGGTCATCCAGATTTTGCTGTTGCCCATGTTCATGCCGTACATGTTGTTCTGAGAGTTGGCGACGACGTCGTAGGCCCGAGCCGACGGGCTGCCGGACGGATAGGTGACCCTGGTCCAGAGGTTCTTCGCCAAGTCGATGTGATAGGTGCCGCCGGATTCCTCGGTGCCCTCCGCCACGTTGATCCAGAGATGACCGTCAACGTCCTGGAAGTTGGGATCGACCATGGTGAGGTGGGCGCTGCCGATCTTGTCGTCGTCGACCGGAAGCTTGAAGGTATCGATTTTGCCGGTCTTGGGATCGAGCCTGGCGATCTGCATCTGCGACATGTTGCCGTAGTACACGCGACCCTGCTTATCGAGGACGATCTGCAGGCCGCCTTGGGCGAGCGGGCCGGTGCGCGCCAGCGGAACCTGGTACTCGGTGACCTTGCCGGTTCGCGGGTCGAGCTTGCCGATGTACTGCGAGGTAAAATCGGAATACCAGACGTTTCCGTCGGCGTCCATCTGCGTGTCATGCGGTTCGGCGTCAATCCGCGGCAAATCATACGTGGTGTAGATGACTTGCGTGGCCTTGCCCGTGGGCCGCGGCAGCGTCTTCAACGGGAACGAGAAGCTGTCCTGCGCGCTGAGGTTGACCGAGGCGATGTATTTGGCTTGCGCGATCATTCTTGCCGACGGCGGCGGCGTGGACCCCGTGGAAGGACGCACCCAGGGATGCATGGGCGAAGAGTTGTTGGTGTGCGTGGCCATGCGCTGCAGGATCGTGACCATCTCATCCGCGTTGTAGCGCGAGAACATGATGCGCTGCAGCGTGTGGCAGGTGCTGCAACTGAGAGCGGTTTTCTCTTGCGGGGTTCCCGGCAGGCTCATGCGCCACTCGTCGTTGGTGAGCTGCGTGGCGAGTTTGTTGACGCTGGTGATCTTGTCGAGCTGCAAATCGAGCTTCGTGGGTTCCGCGGTCACGTCCACGGACGTGCGCGGCAGCTCATACCCTACCGCACGAATACTGATCGCGTATTTGCCGGGTTCGATGCGGTCGCCGGGGAAACTGTACTGGCCTTGGGCGTTGCTCACCACCCAGGTGGTGACCGTGGAGCCTACTTTTTTGGCGCCGACGAGCACGCCTTCCATCTGGCCTTCGGCTTGCGAGGTGACGGTGCCGGTCAGCGCCGGGTGAGATGGAGCTGCCGCACTTGTGCCTACAAAACCAACGACGGCTATGCCGAGTAAAATCGCTCCGACCAGGGTCCCCACAAGAAGCTTCGTCCGATGCATGACTAACCTCCTTCGGATTGATCCGGGATTCCCTCTCTAGGTGTGTCCTCCAAAACTTTCGGTATTGTACACCTCCACAACCCTAACGGTATTACAAATTCCGGTAGTGGCAATTGAGGGATGCCGCGAGAAAAGCGCCTCGGGTTGCGGGAAAGCGTGCCCTAGTTCTTCGGTGGGGCCGGCGGGGTGACGGGCTTCGCGGCGTCTGGAAACCGCCAGTATCTGCTTGGGTGGGGAAGCGCGAAGAGGAGGCGGTGGCCATACATGAATACTCCCGTCAACGCCAGGACCGCAGGGGCGAGTCCGAAGAAAGCCCAAAGCGCCTCGGCGAACCAGCCGAACCTGCCGAAATGCAGATTGGAGAGCCAGAGCAAGGCGATCTCGGCCAACTGCGCCTTGCGAGATGTCCCTGAGGGATCGAAAACGTTGAGCAGATCGTTGAATACGCCGGGAAAGCAGAAGTAAATTCCCGAGACCGACCAGATCAGGACGAAGAAAAAGCACCAGAAGCCCAGCGCATTGTGCCAGTCCCAATTGAGGCGCGCAAAACTCGATTTCCAGTTCACGGTCAGGCTGCGGCGCCAATGGGCGATTCCCGGCCACCAGACGATCACGCCGGTCAAGACAAGCAAGGTCAAACAAATTGCGCCGATGCCGTTGAGGCTGCGGCCGGTCATGCCCCACAGCAGGTTCTCGTGAAGGTCCACGAGCCATTCGACCGTGCGAACAAGCCTTGAATCGAAATTAGCGGAACGCTCCAACTCGTTTCGGAAAACGATGGCGCTGCCCGTAATGCTCATCATCAGGAGATACAAGGCCGCGACGATCCCGAGCCACAGATGGACCTGGAACAACATTCTGTGCAGCCACGACTTCTCGGGATGTTGCAGCCATCGCTGCCAGGCGGAGAGCGGCTCGTCGCTGGAACCGGATAGAGGCGGCATGGGAACGCGCCGGAGAGACTAGCCCGGCGGAGACCGTGAGAGCAAGCAGATGTGCGGGCGGCCGATCAGGTGATGCAGATCACAAATTGCCAGCTTGGGGGTCACTGGCACGACAGAAACTGTGAGCCATCATTCGCATAAGGTCGCGCGACAAGCGCCGTATGATGCCGAATATGATTGCCACAAAAGGCCTCGAAACGAGAGATCCGGAGAGCCAAGTGACTCTGGAGAACCAACACGGCGCGATCCTTGACCGCACCGTAGTTCGGGACTTCAGGTTACCGGCCGGTCAGATTCGACCTTCACTTTGGACGGGGCCAAACTTGATCGCCAGCCTGGCGGTGGCGGGCATTGTGCTGCACCTGCTGCTGCGGTACGCGCTGAAGGCTTCCCCGAGTGCCTGGGAAGCTCCCCTGCTCGCCGTCCTTGTGGGTGGGGGCCTGCCTTTGGTTTGGACGCTGGGCGGGAAACTGTGGAGGCGCGAATTTGGTTCGGATCTTTTAGCCGGGATGTCCATTATCACCGCGGCTCTGCTGGGCGAATACCTGGTGGCAGCGATCGTAGTGCTGATGCTTTCAGGCGGAACGGCGCTGGAGGAATTTGCGAGCCGGCGCGCGTCGTCGGTGCTGGATGCGCTGGCCAAGCGAATGCCCAAGAGCGCGCACCGCAAGAGCGGCACGGGAGTCTCAGACGTGGCGCTCGATGAGGTGGCCATCGGAAACCTGCTGGAGGTGTTTCCAAACGAGGTTTGTCCGGTGGACGGAATCGTCGTCGAGGGCCACGGGAAAATGAACGAGGCCTATTTGACGGGCGAGCCTTTCGAAATCGCGAAAACACCCGGTTCGGCGGTTCTCTCCGGCGCGATCAACGGCGAAGCTGCGCTGACCATCCGCGCCGAGAAGCTGGCGGTGGATTCGCGATACGCGAAGATCATGGCGGTCATGCTGGAGTCCGAACAGCGTCGGCCGCGGATGCGCCGTATGGGAGACAAATTGGGGGCCTGGTACACGCCTCTGGCGCTAGGGTTGGCCGGGATCACTTGGCTGATCACCGGCCAAATGCATCGCTTCCTGGCCGTTCTGGTGGTGGCCACGCCTTGCCCGCTTTTGATCGCGATTCCAGTCGCCGTGATCGGTGGCATTTCCCTTTCGGCGCGGCGTGGAATCATCATCAAGAACCCAGCGGCATTGGAACAGGTTGACCGTTGCCGCACCGTGATCTTCGACAAAACGGGAACGCTGACGTATGGGAAGCCCGCACTATCCGAAGTCTTGTGCGCTCCCGGGTTTGAACGGCGCAATGTCCTGGGCCTGGCGGCGAGCCTGGAGCGATATTCCAAGCATCCCTTAGCGGGCGCCATCCTTGAGGCGGCGCGCCGCGAAAGCGCCGCAGGCGAGCCGGTGGTCGAGATCAGCGAACGGCCGGGAGAAGGATTGCGCGGGACGATCGACGGGCAAAAAGTATGGATCACCGGACGCGGAGCGCTCGGGCCGCGAGGGCGGACGATGGCGCTGCCGGAAGTGGCTTCGGGACTGGAGTGCGTCGTGCTGATCGACGAGTCGTATGCCGCGATGCTGCGGTTCAGCGACGAGCCGCGAGCGGATACTTCTACTTTCGTCAGGCACCTCTCGCCGCGCCACGGCGTTGCACATATCTTGATCGTTTCCGGGGACCGAGACCGCGAGGTGCAGCAGCTAGCCAAGCAAGTGGGCATCCAGGAGGCGTACTCCGCCAAAAGTCCCGAGGAAAAGGTAGAGATCGTACGCCGGGAGGCCTCTCGCGCGCCGACGCTCTTTCTGGGCGACGGTATCAACGACGCGCCGGCCATGCAGGCGGCGACGGTTGGCGTGGCGTTCGGAGCGAACAGCGACATTACGTCGGAGGCGGCCGACGCGGTGGTCCTGGAGACTTCCCTGAGCCGCGTTGACGAGCTGATGCACATCGGACGAAGGATGCGTCACATCGCGCTGCAAAGCGCGGTGGGCGGTATGGCGCTCAGCCTTCTGGGGATGCTCGCGGCTGCGGCTGGATATTTACCGCCGGTCGGAGGCGCCGTGGCACAAGAGGTGATTGACCTTCTGGCCGTGCTCAACGCGGTGAGGGTGGCCTTGCCAACCCGCAAATTGAGCGATTTCTGAGCTTCGCAAAGTGGGAGCAGCGCCGTAAAGTTTTTTCGGTTCCCGCCGATGGGAGGGATGGAGGCAATTCAACCCATGTCCGTAAACCCAGTAAGCGCACACACGCAGGCCGCCACACCGGAACCCGCAGCGAAGCCGCAACCCGCCAAAAATGATGCCACCACACCCCAAGATACAGTGACGCTCAGCAGCCAGGCAAAGGGACAGCCAACTCCCCCCTCGGGCGATGCGAATCATGACGGAGACTCGCGTTAGGCTGAATTGAGTCACAGCTGAATCGCTGGCTGCGGCTGTTGACAGTACAGGGTCATCCGGCGGATAGTCCGCTGGATGAATCTGACGCTCGTCATGCTCATGTTTGGCATCGGCGTGATTGCGGGTTTGCGCTCGATGACGCCGCCGGCTGCCGTGAGCTGGGCGGTTCACCTGGGCTGGCTCAACCTGGGCAACAGCCGCCTGGCGGGAATGGGAAGCACTTTGGCGGTGGTGATCCTTACGGTCCTCGCACTCGGCGAATTGATCGCGGACAAATTGCCATTCACACCGAATCGGACGTCGCCCGGGCCGCTGATCGGACGGATCGTGACCGGCGGGCTTTGTGGAGCGGCGCTGAGCGTCGCGGGTGGCGCTTCGCCTGGCGCGGGCGTCGCGCTAGGAGCGGCCGGGGCCGTCGCGGGCGCATTTGGTGGATACCAAGTGCGACGTCGATTGGTGAAGGGCGCGGGGCTTCCCGATTTTGTGGTGGCGCTGGGCGAGGATTTGGTGGCAATCGGCGGCGCGCTGCTGATTGTATTTTCGGCTCGAGGCCCGCTTCTGTGATGTTTGACGAATCGGATCAGGACTTGCGGGCGCGGCGATGCACGGCGGCGCCGAAGGCCTGCCAGACGCGCCAGTTGCCGGCGTAGTCGGGCAGCATTCGTTCAGGATGAAACTGAAGGCCGACCAGAAATGGAGCTTTCGGATCGTAGAAGGCTTCGATCAAGCCGTCGTCGGCGTGGGCCATCGGTTTGAAGCGGGCTGCCAAATCGCGGATGCCCTGATGGTGATAGCTGTTCACCTGCAAGGTCTTTTTGCCGTACCAGCGACGGAGCGGAGTGCCGTCAACAAGCGTCACGCCGTGCCGATAGGTGTCGTAGTGCTCGCCTGCTTGCTCGATGTGCTTTAGCGCTGGATTACCTTCCCTTCTCAGCCGTTTTCCCCATTGCCGCCTGAATTTCCTTCTTGCACATCGCCGTAGAGCGTGCCGCCGCATACGACGTTGAGGAGTTGCGATCCGCGGCAAATGCCCAGGACCGGGAGGCCGCGGCGCAGCGCGTGACGCAGGAGACGAATTTCGATCTCGTCCTTCAAGGGATGCGTCTTTTCGAGATATGTGAAATTGGCCTCTTGGGCGCGGTAGCGGCTGGGATGGATGTCCTCGCCTTCGACCAGGAGGAGACCGCTCATTTTTTCCATGTATTGCGGCAGGGCTGCCGGTACGCCCTCGGCGACCGGAATCATCAGCGGGAGAGTGCGCAGGCGCAGGAGCAGGCCAAGATGCAGCTCGCCGACGTAATCGATGATGCGGCTCTTGCGGACGGTGCGGCGGGTGACAACGAGGACGACGGGACGCGGCATGGGATTTTTGCGCGGACTCAGGGGATCAACTCGCGGAGCGCCGCGACCAGCCGCGTATCCTTTTCGCGCCCTTGCGAAGCCACGCGGATGTGGAAGCGATCCATGCCAACTTTGTTGGAGCAGTCACGAACGTACATGCCGTGACGGTCCAGCAGACTTGATTGCAATTCGGCAGCCGTGAGCCCGGTGTTGATCTTGAAGAGCACGAAATTGGCGCCGGTCGGGTAGACATCGAGGCCCGGGATTTTCCGCAGGGCGTCGTAGAGCCAAGCCACATCGGCGATCAAGCGCTTGCGGCCTTGATGATAATCGGCGTCGGTGGAGGGTAATAGCGACAGGAAGTATTGCGCCAGCGTGTTGAGGTTCCACGTCGGGAGAAAGCGGCGCAATCGATTCAGCAGGTAGAGATTGCCGGAATAGGCGTATCCCAGGCGCAATCCCGGCACGCCGCAATGCTTGCTCATGCTGCGCACGATCAGGAGATTGGAGAAGCGGTCGGCAACGGGAAGAAGGCTGGGTACCGGGTCGCCGGCGAAGTCGATGAAGGACTCATCAACGATGACCAGCTCAAAATCGGAGGCCTGGTGCACAAAATCCACCATCTCCTCGAGCGGGAGCATCTGGCCGGTAGGATTGCCTGGATTGATGACGAGCAGAGCGCGCAAGCCATGCTGGCGCGCCCAAGCAAGATAGTCGGGCAACGACAGTTGGAAATGGCGCTGCGGGTCCAAGGGGTAGAGCTCGGCGTCGCGCTGGTCGCGCAGTTTCTCGATGTACTCGCCGAAGGTCGGGACGGGGACGGCGATGCGGTCCACCAGAAGCGTATTGATGAGCACGATGAGTTCGGTGGCGCCGTTGCCAATGATCAAGTTCTCCGGATTCACGTGCAGGACGGCGGCCAGATTCTTCTGGCTGGTCAAGGAGCTGCTGGACGGGTACGACTTGATGAGATTGGGGAGATGGTGCTGGAGGTCTTCGAGCATCGAGCGGGTCGGGTAGTACGGATTAGCGATGAAGCAGAAATCGATCATCTGCCTGGCTTTCTCGTATCCGACCAAGTCGGCCAAGGAGGGAGAATGGGACGTCTCGTAAAACAAATGGCTGCGCGCTTCGGTCTTTTCCGGGGCAATCGAGGTTGAGCTATCCATGGGCATGCTCCTGAGCAATCTTACCCCTTTTACGGCTTGTTAAGGCTTGTCGGCTGGGGACCATGCGCCGAGTTTGGCAGTACAATGAGGCGGATTGCACGAGTAAAAGTGACAACTAGAAGGACGTGGGGGGAGACGCCAATGAGCGAGAAAGTGGAAAAGACCGATAAGGAGTGGCGCGAGAAGCTGACGGCCGAGCAGTATCACGTCACGCGAGAGAAAGGCACCGAGCCGCCGTTCACGGGCGCGTATTGGAAGACGAAGACGCCCGGCACCTACGTGTGCGTGTGCTGCGGCGAGCCGCTCTTTGAGTCGGACGCCAAGTTCGATTCGGGGACGGGCTGGCCGAGCTTTACCGAACCGAAGGACGCGTCCAAGGTCGCTCTGGAAACCGATTCGACCTACGGCATGACGCGAACGGAAACGATGTGCCGGAAGTGCGGTGCGCACCTGGGTCACGTCTTTCCCGACGGCCCGCAACCGACGGGCATGCGATTCTGCATCAATTCGGCGGCATTGCGGCTGGTGGAACCCAAAAAGTAGAAGCCGCCACTCTGCTTTTCCCATGTTGACAGATCAGCATACCGGGCTCAGTTCCGTATGCCGGGACGATCGTTCGCGGGGTAACGTAGAAGCGCCCAGCAGGACTTTCGACTCGGAGTACGGTCGATTGAGCAAGTTTTTCGAGACGTTCAGGCAAGCGATGAGTCCACAGATGGGCTCCGCCGGGGCACCCATGTCAGAAAAATCCGAGCGCCGGCGCAGCAGCCGCTGGAAGGCTTTCATTCCTGTGTTCGTGTACGGGTACGGCTCGGCCCTCGAACCCTTTCACGAGCAGGCCTATTCGGCAGTGGTGAGCGAGACCGGCGGCCTGCTGGTGATGACGGCGCGCGTGCAGCCAGGCCACCTGCTTATGATCACGAACCGGGTGACCCAAGAGGAGTGCGAGTGCCGCGTCGCATACGTCGGCGGCAGGGAGCCCGATCAAGCGGCCGTGGCGGTGGAATTCATCAAGCCGGCGGCCAGCTTTTGGCGCCTCACGAGGCGACACGCGGACGAGACAGTGGGCGTGAGAGAACCTGAAGTGAGCACGTAGCGAACGAGGAGGCTGTATACTTCTTGTGAGTTTTTCGTCCCTTTTAACCGAAATTTAATTTCGGCAGCAATCGCAAGTGGTATGCTGACGGAGATCAAAGGGACTTCGCCGATTTTGTGCGCCTAGATGGCCAGGATGAATGACGCGGCCGCCAGGAGGCCCCACTGAACCGAGCTGAGAGAACGGCTCTCGCCCGCCTGCAGCATCACCGTCCCTGGCATCCCCATCCTCGAAATTATTCTTCCGGTGCCCCGACATGCCGGTAGCATCCTCGCCGCTGGTCATCGCCGCGCTGGACGCGGGTTCCAACGCGATTCGCGCCGTGGTGGCGCGCGCCGGCTCCTCGACCGAAATTCGCGAACTGGCTAGCGCGCGCTGGACGGTGCGGCTCGGGCACGGCGTCTTCAGCAAGCGGCGCCTGGATCAGCGCACCGCGGCGCGAGCCGTGGATGCCTTCGCGCAGTTCCGCAGCCTTCTGGATCGCTACGAGGTCGCGCAATACTGCGCGGTCGCGACGAGCGCCGTGCGTGAAGCGGCCAACCGCGACGCGTTCATCGCGCGGGTGCGGCGCCAGGCAGGCATCGAACTGGTGGTGATTGACGCCGCGGAGGAAGCGCGCCTGGCGCGCGAAGCAGTGTTTGCCGCGGCGGGCGGACGATTCGCACCGCGCGTAATCGCGGACCTGGGCGGCGGCAGCCTGGAGGTCAGCTTTCTGCGCGGGCGGAAGGTCACGCGCGCGATGGCCATGCCGCTCGGAGCGGTTCGCCTGATGGAAATGTTCGGACTGGCGGGATCCTTCACGCCCGACGCGTTTGCGCGCCTGCGGCGCCGCGTGCTCTCGATGCTGAATTCGCAGGGCCGCGCGGGTTCGCAAGCTGGGCGGGGCGCGGTGGTAGCCTGCGGAGGCAACGCCGAGGCGCTGGCGCGGCTGGCAACCGGGTCCGCGCGTGGCCGGATTCGGCACCATCAATCTGCGCCGCCTGGATGAGATGCTGTGGGACATTCTGAGGCGTGACGTCGAGGAGCGCATGGAAGCGTTCGGCGTGCGCCGCGATCGCGCGGAAGTGATGGGCGTGGCGGCGGTGGTTTTCGCCACGCTGGGCGAATGGTTGGGCGCCCGGCAACTGCTGGTTCCCGGCAGTGGGCGTGCGCGAAGGCATCCTGCACGATTTAGCCGCCGCGCACTTCGGTCCCGCCACGGCGCACGACGAGCGAGCCGAGGCGCTGCGCCAGCAAGCCCGGCGCTTCGCCGCGCGCATGCACTCGGACGCGACGCATTGCGAGCAGGTGCGGCGTCTGGCGGCCCAGCTCTTCAATCAACTGGCGCCGGTGCACGGCTTGGCGCCGGAGCAACGCGTGCCTCTCGAGCTTGCGGCGCTGCTGCACGACACCGGCCGAATCGTGCACGCGCGCGCGCATCACAAGCACGGCGAATATCTCGTGCGTCACGCGGACATTCCCGGCCTGGGACGACACCAGCAGGACGTCGTCGCGTGCCTGGTCCGGTATCACGGCAAGTCCACGCCCGAGCCGCACCACCGTCTATACCGCTCGCTGGCGCCCGCCGAACGGCTGCGCGTGCGGCAATTGGCGGCGCTGCTGCGGATCGCCGTGGCTCTCGACGCGGACAACACGCAGGCGGTGCGTCGAGTCGAGGCCAAGGTCCAGCACGATACGATCTGGCTGCGCGCGGCGGCGGGCGGGCAAACGCGTTTGGACCTGCGCGAGTTGCGGCGCAAAGCGCGCTATTTCGAGCAAGAGTTTGGCGTCCACGTGCGATTCGGGCGCCTGCGCCGCCCACAAACCTCGGGCGGCGAACAGTCCCGGCGTGCCGATGCGACAGTGGCGACGCGCTCGGCCGCGTGATCGAGAGAGTGCCGGAAACGAACCGCAGAGTTACGCAAAGGGTTACGCAAACATTGCGTGTAGGCTAAACTTCTTCGTGGTGGCTCGCGCGGAGGGCCGAACAGGAGCCTGAAAAGCGCCGGGCCAAAGAACAAAATCCCACGATGCGACTCTATCTCATGCGCCACGGTGTGGCAGTGGACCGCGAAGACCCCGAATGCCCTCCGGACCCGGAGCGATACCTGACGCCGGATGGGGTCGAACGAACTCGCGCTGCGGCGCAAGGACTGCTCGAACTAAAGGTCAAACCACACGCGCTGTTCACCAGTCCCTACGTTCGCGCCGTGCAGACCGGTGAAATTGTGTGCGAGGCGCTGGACATCGACCCAGCGGATCTGCACGCCACCGAAGCCCTCAAACCCGAGGCCAAGCCTATCCGTCTGGCCGAGGAGGTGGGCAAAATCAAGGCCGGTGAGGTGATCTGCTTCGGACACGCGCCTCAGCTCGACGAGTTCATTGCTTACGCGGTGCGAGCGGGCGCGCCGATTACCTCGCTGCGGAAAGCCGGCGTGGCCTGCCTGGATGTGGAGAGCTTTTCCGCGCCGCGGGCGGAACTTGTCTGGCTGCTGACCGCGAAGGCCCTTCGGAAATTGGGGAAGTGACGCCAGCGAGTTGCCTCAGCTTTTTTTCCCAGCGATCCCACAGGGTTCGAGAGCCAGCGAGCGACCTGCGAGAGCTCGATTTCAGCACGATTCCCCTCCAGTAGCTTTCCACCGCATGGTTGCGGGCGCGCTCGATTTTGCCGAGCCACCGTCTGCGCGTCTCGTCTCCAGCTTCTTTTGCGCGAAACATCGGGAGAACCCTCTGGCGCAACACATCGAGGTCGTGAATATCGCCAAGAAAGCCTTGCAGTCGCCTGAGATCCAGGCTCCACGCCGTCCTTTGGTCTGGCAGAAAGCTCTCGACCAGGTAGCGAAAGCGCTTGAGCGCCACGCGCAAATGGTGAGCGGCCTGGCGACTTCGGCTTTGCCGCCAGTGGCGCTCGCGCTCGCGAGCTTGCGAGAGCCGGCGTAAGGCCAGCCGGGCGAAATGAGCTTCGGAGGCGGAGATACGCTCGGCGCGCTTGGGCAAGCTGCGGCTCCAGCGCTTCCAGCGCTTGGCGGAAAACTTCTTCAGCGTGCGGCGGGCGGAGCGGCGCGCGTGACGGCGCTCGACGTCGAGCGAATCCAAAAGGGCGGCGCCCGCCGGTCCCTTGTCGAGGCCCAAGCGGCGCACCCATTCTTCCGTGACCTGTGTGTCACGCAGGTCCGCCAAGCCCTGCAGCAGACCCTTGCAGGCCTTGCGCAGGTGGCGCCATTTCGGGTGCGGGTTCAGGTCGGAAAAGCCCTCGGCGAGAGACCGGCAGCGGCGAAGAGCAACGCGCAGATCATGAACCGGCCCCACGGCGAGACCATCCACCGCGAGCGCTTGTTCGGTTCTGACGCGGCGCAGCGAACGCACCAGCGCACGCGTGGCAAAGGAAAGATTTGCTGAACGGTCAGGGCGTTCCGGAGGCACGGCGGCCTTACCGGTCACGCCTTCTCATGGCGCTCTGCCGTACGATCCGGACGCTCGGTGATAGGGATCGGGGCGGGCACGACAGCCAAGCCCGTGGGCGCGGCTTCCGGAATGGACGCGGCAGACGCGGCTGGCGCAGCGGCCGGCGCCGGCTTTGGGCTGATCACCAGCAGCCGCTCGATCGCCTGGCTCAACTGCGCAAAGATCGCGTGAGGTTCGGCGCGCGCATCAATGACTTCGAAGTGAAACTCTTCGGCGAGCTTGTCAAATTGCTCGAGCAGCGCGCTCTGGTACCGGCGGAAGCTCTCGTACATGTCTTCGGTCGAGTACAGATCCATGCCGGACTCCCAATAATCGAACCCGCGCGTGAAGACGGCGCGCGGAATCAGTTCCTCCACGCCGATGCGCAGATAAAAAACCGCGTCGGGCTTGAGCGCGAAGCGATGGATATTGCGAACCCAGGCGGGATCGAGGCCGCGGACCATGGCGCGCGCCATCAGCGAGTAGATGTAGCGGTCGGTGAGCACCACGAATCCGGCGCGCAACGCCGGCACGATCTCATTTTCGAGGCGATCGGCGAAATCCGTGGCGTAGAAAAGGCTCAGCGTGATGCGGCCGAGCGTGTGGCCTTCCTTGGCGCGCTTGATGCTCTTCCCGACCAGCCCCGAGCGCGACAGGCCGGTATCGAGCACGGCGTGGCCCTGCTGCTCGAGCCATTCCTTGAGCAGACGGATCTGCGTCGAGCGGCCGACGCCGTCGGTGCCCTCGATCACGATGAGCTTGCCGACCAGGTCGAAAAGGCCCATGCCGGGCAAGGAAACGCCGTAAGTCTCTTTCACGGAGCCACCCTCAATTGCCGCGCCTGGGTCAGCTTGGCCAATACCAGTTGGCGCATCTGCTGTTGCTGCGCCTCGATCGGCAGCGTCGCGTCGATCACCGTCAGCCCGAATTCCGGAACCATTTTCTCGTATTCATCGAGGATGCGTCCCTGGAACAGGCGGAAGCTCTCATCCGGGTCATCGCTCAGGCCCAGATCCATGCCCGCCTCGTAGAATTTGAAGCCGGCGCGTGCGTCGCTGATGCGCTTCATGGCGATCTCGAGCGGAACGCGGTAATAAAACGCGATCGTCGGCTTCACGGCGAATGCGTACAGTTCGCGCGTCCATTCCGGGTCCATGCCACGCGCAAACGTCGCGGGCAAAAGCCGTGTAAATGTAGCGATCGCAGAGGACCACGGCGCCCGCCTTGAGCAGCGGGATGATGTTGCGCTCGGTGCGGTCGGCGAAATCAGTGGCGTGGATCAGGCTGAACGTCGCCGGCGTGAGGAGCTGCTTTTTCTTGCCGCGCTTGGTGGTGTCCTTCACCAGCGGCGAGGAGTTCCACTCGCTGAACACCACGCCATAGCCTTCCGCCTTGAGCCATTGGTGCAGCAGCATCAGTTGCGTGGATTTCCCGGAGCCGTCGATGCCTTCGACCACAAACAGCCTGCCGGGAATACGATGTTCGCCGTACCGTTTCATCCGGAAGAACCCTCAGAGCGAAACGCTGCGGAGACGTCCGTATGTGCCGCTGCAAACGTGCAATTCTAGCAGCAGAGCTGCTAAACGTCGATTTAAACCCGTGAACATCTAACGAATCGCAAGCCGCTAGCGGAGGCGGTTGAGGTAGAGGGCCATGCCGACGGCGGAATTCATGCCCAGGCGTTCGAGGGCGCGGACTTCGCTGCGGCTGCGAATGCCGCCGGCGGCTGTGATGGGGAGCTTCGTGGCGCGGCGCAACTCGCGGAACCAGGCGAGATTGGTGCCGCGCATGGTGCCTTCGTTGTCCACGTAGGTGCAGAGGAACTCCGAGGCGTAGCGGCTTAGCTCGGCGAAGACTTCCTCGGGGCGCAGGCGCAGCTTTTCCTGCCAGCCACGGACCAGGATGTGCCCGCCTTCGGTGTCCACCGCGACGATGACGCGCTTGCGTCCGACTCGCGCGGCGAGGCGCGAGAGGAAGGCGCGATTTACCTTTCCCCGGCGGAAGGCCGCGCTGCCCACGATGATCTTTTCGGCTCCGGCATCGAGGAGGCGCGCGGCGCGCGCGGTGGTGCGTATGCCGCCGCCGACGCGCACGCGCATCGGCGCACGCCGGCAAAGCTGGCGCACCAAGCGGGCGTTGCTTCCCTTCCCCATCGCGGCGTCGAGATCGATCACGTGGAGCAAGGGGTACTCGCGGAAGCGCTCGAGCAGGCCGAAAACATCGTCGACGGCCAAGCGCCGCTTGCGGCCGTGCACGAGTTGCACGGCGCGGCCATCTTGCAGATCGATGCAGGGAACGATCATCAGGCTCAGCCGCACCGGAACGTCTTTGGATGCAAGAAAGCGCTTGAGCTCGCTAAGGCCTTGGATGGCGTCGTGAAAGATGGAGGCGGCCAGCGCGGCGTCGGCGCGGCCTTCGACAAAGACGGCGAGGAAATCCGCGGGCGTGTCCGCGCCGCCCGAGGCGATGACGGGCACGCTGACGGAGGTCGAGACGGCGGCGGTCAGCGCCAAATCGAAGCCGCTGCGCGTGCCGTCGCGGTCCATCGAAGTCAGCAGAATTTCGCCCGCGCCGCACGCTGCGCCTTGCTTGGCCCAGGCGACTGCATCGCACCCGGTGGGGTCGTGGCCACCGCGCACGAAGGCTTCCCAACGGTCGCCCACGCGCTTGGCATCGATGGCCAGGACAACGGCCTGCGAGCCGAATTCTGCGGCGAGTTCGGTGAGCAATGCGGGACGCTTCAAGCGCGGCCGTATTGACTGTGAGCTTGTCGGCGCCTGCGCGAAGAATCGCGCGGCCTTCGTCGACTGTGGCTACGCCTCCGCCGGCGGTCAGCGGGATCGCCAGCTCCGCGGCGACGCGGCGAATCGTCTCGAGAAACGTCGGCCGGTGGTCGCGCGAGGCGGCGATATCCAGGACGACCAGTTCGTCGGCGCCTTCCTTGTTGTAGCGAGCCGCCAAAGCGGCGGGATCGCCGGCGTCGCGCAAGTTGACGAAGTTCACGCCTTTCACGACGCGCTCGCCGTCGGTATCGAGGCAAGGAATGATGCGTCGCGCCAGCGTCATGAACGGCTGCTCGCGCGGGCGTGCGCGACGGAGTTGGCGTGCGCGATGAAGTTAGCCAGAACCCGCGCGCCCATGTCGCCGGATTTTTCCGGGTGAAACTGCACGGCGAAGAGGTTGCCGCGCTCGAGCGCGGCCACGAATGGCGCCGCGTGATCGCACAGCGCCACGGCCGCTTCGCCGGCGTTCAACGCCGCATAGGTATGCGCGAAATAGAAATAGGCGTCGGCGGGAACACCCTCAAGCAAAACCGATGGGCGCACGCGCCGGAGCTGGTTCCAACCCATGTGCGGAAGCTTGTCGGTGGGCGGCAAGGCAACGACGCGTCCCGCGAAAATGCTCAGGCCGGCGTCGCCGGGCGCTTCATCGCTTTCGGTGAAGAGCGCTTGCAGGCCGAGGCAGATGCCCAGAAGCGGCGTGCCGCGCTCGATCACTTCGCGCAGAGGCGCGGTGAGGCCACGTGCGCTGAGCGTTCGCATCAGCTGCCCAAAGTGGCCGACGCCCGGCAGGATCAGCGTCTCGGCAGCCCGAATGGCTTCGGGCGTGGCGACTCGTTCGGTTTCAATGCCCTGCCGCGCCAAGGCACGCTCGACCGAGGGCAGATTGCCTGCGTCGTATTCGACCAGAGAGATTTTCATGCCCGGTTTCATATCAGGCCCTTCGTGCTCGGCAGAATGCGCTTCATTTGGGGGTCGCGCGTCGCGGCAAACCGCAAGGCACGCGCGAAGGCCTTGAAAATCGCCTCCACCTGGTGGTGCGATGAACGGCCATACAGCAGCCGCAGATGGACGTTAGCCTGCGCTGCCTGCGCGAAACCGCGAAAGAAATCCTCGAGCAACTCCGTCTGCAGGCCGCCTACCTGACGGGCCGAAAATTTCCACTGGCAGACGCAATGCGCGCGGCCACTGAAGTCGATGGCGACCGAGGCGAGCGTCTCGTCCATGGGCATCAGGAAAAAGCCCGCGCGGAGGATGCCGCGCTTCGAGCCGAGCGCGCTGCGCACCGCTTCGCCGAGCGCGATGCCAAGATCCTCGACGGTGTGGTGCTGATCCACGTCCAGATCGCCCTTGGCCTGAATCTCCAGGTCCATGGCGCCGTGGCGCGCCACGAGTTCGAGCATGTGATCGAGAAAGCGAATGCCGGTCGAGATGCGCGCGCTGGCCCCGGCCGTCGAGATTGAGGCGCAGACGAATATCGGTTTCCGTCGTCGTGCGATGGATGGCGGCGCGCCTCATTTCCAGTACCTGTCCAGTTCGTTGGCGTTGTCGAGAATTGCTTTCGCGCCGTGGCTGCGCAATTGCCCGCCTCGCATGCGGCGCGCGTCGCTGCCGCGCGGGAGAATACCCAGGAACGGCACGCGGGCATGTCGCGAGGCCAGCGCATCGTCCAGGTTGTCGCCGAGGTAGAGCGCCTCGCGGGGCGGCTTGCCATCGAGCAGGAAATGCAAGCCCTCGGGATCGGGCTTGAGCCGCTCAACGTCATCCATCGTAACCACGCGGCGGAAGAGGTCCGCCACGCCGAAACGGTCCAGCGTGAACTTCAGTTCGCGGCGCGTGCGTCCGGTGAAAAGGGCCAGTTCGGCGCGCTTGGCCCAGCGCTCCAGGCGTCGGCGCGGCACCAGCCAGCGTTCGCGGAGCACGTTGCCACGCTTGCCATTCACGCCCCAATAGAATTTCTGGAATTGGCGCTTTACCTTGGCGTATTCCACTTTTTTGCCCAACTGATTGACCCAATCCGTGCTCAGCCGCCAGTCGTCGTTGTAGCCGGTCTGGCGCTTCCAGGTCTGGATGTCGGCATAGGTTGGCCGGCGCTTCGTGAAATAGTGGACAGTGTCGATGATGGTGCGATGAAACGAGCCATGCACGTCGACGAGGACACCATCCACGTCGAAGATCACCAGTTTCGGCGCAAACTTCACCGCTCCTCCTCAATGGCGCGCAAGAGGCGCCGCGTCTGGGGCAGCGTGCCGGCGGTCACGCGGACAAAACCGTCGCGCCCAAATTCTCCCGCGCGGTCGCGCAGCAAGATGCCGCGGCGAGCCAGGCGGCGCACCAGCCGGCTGCCGCCTTCGCCGAAATCGACGAGCAGAAAATTCGCGCCGCTGGGGAAAACGCGCACGCCCAGCCGCTCGAGGCCTCGCGCAAGCTGTTTGCGGCTCGCGAGCACCTCGCGAACGTAACGGCGGAGAAACTGACGATCGGCGAGAGCCGCTTCGGCGGCAACCAGCGCCGCGTTACTCACCGGATATGGCGTACAGGCGCGCCGCATCGCGTCGGCGATGTCGCTGCGCGCGAAAAGCACGCCGAGCCGCAGGGCCGCCAGGCCGGCTGCCTTGGAGAGCGTGCGGCTGACGACGAGATTAGCGCGCTTGCGAATCCACGGCAGCACCGTCACGCCGGCAAACTCGAAGTACGCTTCGTCGACGAGAACGAGCGTTCGCGGCGCAGCGTCCAGGATGCGGCGGAGCGCCGCGTGATCGAGAAGCGTCCCCGTGGGATTATTCGGATTGGCAAGGCAGAGCACGCGAGGTGCGCTTTTCAGTGCGCGCAGAATCGCCGCGAGCGGAAAGCGCACGGAATCTTCGTAAGGCACTGCCTGGACGCGCGCGCCGGCAATCTCCGCGAAGAAGCGATACATCGAAAATGTCGGCTCGGGGATCAGCACGGTATTCCCCGGCTCGACGAACGTATCCATGATCAGGCGCAAGGCATCGTCCACGCCATTGCTGAAAAGCATCTCGGCCGGGCGCACGCCGAAGTGCCGCGCAATCCGCTTCGAGGCAACTTCATACTCCGGATAGATCGCAAGCTGCTCGGGCGTGATCCGGCGAAGCGCGCGCAGCACACTGGGCGAGCAACCCACGGTGTTTTCGTTGAAATCGAGCCGCAGCTTACCCGCGCGGCCCTCTTCCGGCGCCAGGTACGGCGCGAGGTGGCGAACCGAGGCCCGCACCGGAACGGCCAAGCCGCACACCCGGTCCGCGATGCCGGCGTGAGCGCTGCGCCCGCGACGCCCGCCACGAGCTGGCCGCCTTCACTTGCGCACCTCGACGTCGCGCCGGTGCGCCACCAACCCTTCGGCGTCGGCCAACGCAGAGACCGTAGGAGCCAGCCGGCGCAATCCCTTTTGCGAGAGCGTCTGCACGGTCGTGCAACGCACGAAATCCCAGGTGGAAAGCCCGCTGCGAGAGCGCGCGCCGCCGCCGGTAGGAAGCACATGATTGGTGCCGCTGGCGTAGTCTCCGGCCGACTGCGCGGACCAGGGGCCGATGAAGACGCTTCCCGCGGAAGGAAGGTGCCGCGCAAACACCTCTTCGCCACTGGGCACGCTCAGATGCTCCGCGGCGAAGCGGTTGGCGAAGCTCAGCGCGTCCGGCACGCTGTGCGCGATCAGGATCGCGCCATTGGCCGAGAGAGAGCGCCGCGCCGGATTCCCTGGAGGCAGCAAGCTGAGTTGCTCGTCCACTTGGTCGCTGACCTCTTTGCCAAGCGGGCGAGAGGTGGTGACCAGCAACGCGACAGCGTCAGGATCGTGCTCGGACTGCGCGATCAGGTCCGCCGCGATGAATCGCGCGGGGCCGCGCGTCGCGAGGACCAGCAGTTCAGTCGGGCCCGCCAGCATATCGATCGCGCAGTCGGCGCTCACCAGGCGCTTTGCCGCGGTCACGTAACGGTTCCCCGGACCGAAAATCTTGTCCACGCGCGGCACCGAGCGCGTCCCATACGCCAGCGCAGCGATGGCTTGCGCGCCGCCGATGTGCGCAATTTCCTGGATCGCCCAGCATTTCAGCGGCCGCCAGCAAAGCGGCATTGGGCCGCGGACAGACCACGACAATTCGCTTGACGCCGGCAACCTGCGCCGGTATCGCCGTCATGAGCAGCGTGGAAACGAGCGAAAAGCGCCCGCCGGGAACGTAGCAACCGATCGTTTCGATGGGCGTCACGCGCTGCGCCACGCGCACGCCCGGCTCGACCGTGAACGTCCACGAGCGCGGCCGCTGCTGCTCGGCCACGCGGCGAATGTTGCGCGCGGCATGCTCCAGAGCGGCGCGCAACTCGCGCGGAATCGCTCGCGGCGTCGCCGCGGTCACCCAAAGATTTGCCGGCGTCAATCGCGCGCCATCCAGGCGGCGCGACCAATCGAAAAGGGCGGCGTCGCCCCGTTGGCGAACGTCAGCAACGATGCCGCCGGCCGCGCGCTCCGCCTCAGCCGCGCTGCGGCGACGCGCGGACAGGATCCTTTCCGCGACGGAATCAGTAAGAGCCAGAACCTTCATCAGAGCACGATCTTATTCAAGGGATATTCCACGATGCCCTGCGCCTGGGCAGCCTTAAGCCGCGGGATGAGGTGCCGCACGACGTCCTCATCCACGATCGTATTGATAGCTACCCAATCCGGATCGGAAAGCGTGGAGATCGTCGGATTCTTGAGCGCCGGCAGGGCGTTCAATACCGCGGGAAGGTGCTCGCGGCGCACATTGAGCATGATCCCCACCTTGTTGTAGGCGGCGATAGCGCCCTGCAACAGCAAAACCAAATGCGAGATTTTCTCCGCCGACCAGGGATCGGCCACCGCAGCGCTATTGGCGACGAACACCGTCCGCGATTCGAGCACCGTATCCACAATGCGCAGCCGGTGCGCGCGCAACGAGGAGCCCGTTTCGGTAACCTCGACAATGGCGTCGGCCAACTGCGGCACCTTTACTTCCGTGGCGCCCCAGGAGAACTCCACGCGGGCCTTCACGCCGTGGCGCGCAAGATATTTCTGCGTGAGATTGACCACTTCCGTCGCGATCACTTTCCCTTCGAGGTCCTTCGGCGAATGCACCGGCGCCTCCTCGGGCACGGCCAGCACCCAGCGCACCGGCGCGAGACTTTGCTTGGCGTAAGGCAGCTCGGCAATCTCGACCACGCTCGCGCCGGTCTCCAGCACCCAGTCGCGCCCGGTGATGCCGGCATCCAACGCGCCCGTTTCAACGTAACGAGCCATTTCCTGCGCGCGAACCAGCATGCAGGTGATTTCCGGATCGTCAATCGCCGGGTAGTAGCTGCGCGAATTGGTCGTGATGCGCCAGCCGGCGCGCGCAAAAAGTTGCACGGTAGCGTCTTGCAGGCTGCCCTTGGGCAGCCCCAGGCGGAGCGGCTTCATTTTTTCGTGTCCTTCACGGCAGTGGCGCTGGCGCTCGGCGCGTAGACCGCGGCCGGGTCGAAGGTTCGCTCGCCCACGACGGCGGCCGAGCCGTCCGCTTCCACGCGCCGGAAAAAGCAACTGCGATAGCCCTCGTGACAAACGCCCGGCCCCACGGCATCCACACGCAGCAGCACGGCGTCGTTGTCGCAATCGACGCGCACTTCGCGAACGCGCAGCACATGGCCGCTCTGCTCGCCCTTGCGCCACAGTTTATTGCGCGTGCGACTGAAGAACGTGACCTCGCCCGAGGCTCGCGTGTCCGCGTAGGCCTGCTCGTTCATGAAACCCAGCATCAGCACTTCGCCGCTCCCGGCGTCCTGCACGATCGCAGGCACCAGCCCGCCGAGCTTTGCAAAATCAAGCTGCATTGCCCCTCCAAAAACAAAAAACCCGCTGGCGTTTGCCGCGCCAGCGGGTGAATGAGTGCTTTGTATTGCCGGCTACTCAAGCCTCCGCGAGCGCGTACAGACGCTGTGATGATGCCGGTGATGACAACGCGCGCGCACTCGAAGGCTCATGACAGGGGCCACTGTAGCGAATTCCCCGACGGTCGTCAAGCGCCCGGCGACCACGAGTCTCAGGAAGCGATGGCCGCGAGCGAATCGCTGCATGCGGCGATCGTGCGGTCCAGGTCGGCGTCTTCGTGTGCGGCGGAGACGAAGAGCGCCTCGAACTGCGACGGCGCCAGAAACACGCCGCGCTGCAGCATCTGGTGAAAGAAAGCGGCGAAGCGGCGCGTGTCCGAGCGCTTGGCATCTTCGTAGTTGCGCACAGGATCGCCAGAGAAAAACAAAGTGAGCAGCGAACCGGCGCGCTCGACCCGGCCCGGAAGTTTTGCCGCGGCCAGCGCCTCGCAAATGCCATCGGCGAGGCGGCTGCTTTTGCGCTCCAGCGCTTCGTAAAAGCCGGGTGCGGCAAGCTGGCGCAAAGTTTCGACGCCCGCGCGCATCGCCAGCGGGTTGCCGGACAGCGTGCCGGCCTGATAGACGGGCCCGAGCGGCGCCACGTGCTCCATGAGCTCTTTTCGTCCGCCGTAAGCAGCAACGGGCAGGCCGCCGCCAATGATCTTTCCCAACGTGGTCAGGTCCGGCTCGATGCCAAAGAGCGTTTGCGCGCCGCCGAAGCACAACCGGAATCCGGTAATGACTTCGTCGAAAATCAGCAGCGCGCCGTGACGTCGGGTCAATTCGCGCAAGCCGCCAAGAAAATCCGGCGCAGGCGGAACGACGCCCATGTTCGCGGCCACCGGCTCGACGATCACGGCGGCAATGCCATCCGAATGCGCTTCGAAGATGCGCTCGACAGCCGCGAGGTCGTTGTACGGCGCGTCGAGCGTCAGCGCAGCGGTCGCTTGCGGCACGCCCGGGGAGGCCGCGATGCCAAAGGTAGCCAGGCCCGAGCCCGCCTTGGAAAGAAAGCTATCGGCATGGCCGTGATAGCCGCCCTCGAATTTTACGATCAAGTCGCGCCCGGTAGCGGCCCGCGCCAGGCGCACGGCGCTCATGGTCGCCTCGGTCCCCGAACTGACGAAGCGCACGCGCTCGCAAGACGGCAGGCCGTGGCGGATCATGGTTGCCAGTTCAACCTCCAGCTCGGTGGTCATTCCGTAGCTGGTGCCGCGCGCGGCTTGCTCCGCGAGCGCGGCTACGATGTCGGCCTGCGCATGACCAAGAATCAGCGCGCCCCAGGAGCAAACGTAATCGAGGTAGGCGTTGCCGTCGGCGTCCCACAGGCGGCAGCCCGCCGCGTGATCGACCACGATCGGCGTTCCGCCCACCGCGCCGAAAGCGCGCACCGGGCTGTCGACGCCGCCCACGAGAACTGCGCGGGCACGGTCGAAGATCTGCTGCGAGCGAGGCCTCTCGCGTTCCGCGGAGTTCATCGCGCTACGCGCCTCCGACATCAGGATCGCCCTCGAAGAGCGGAATTTGCCACCAACGCTAGCAGGCTTTGAGCCATCGCGCGACGTCCTTGGCGTGATACGTGAGAATGATTTCCGCTCCGGCTCGCTGAATGCTCGTGAGCACTTCCAGCGTGACGCGCTTTTCGTCGAGCCAGCCATTGCGCGCCGCCGCTTTCACCATGGCGTACTCGCCGCTCACGTTATACGCCGCCACCGGCACGTCAAAGCGGTCGCGCACCTGGCGAATGACGTCCAGGTAAGGCAGCGCCGGCTTCACCATCACCATGTCGGCGCCCTCCTCGAGATCCATCGCCACTTCGCGCAGCGCCTCCCGCGAGTTTGCCGGGTCCATCTGATACCCGCCGCGATCGCCAAACTGCGGCGTCGATTCCGCCGCCTCGCGGAACGGCCCGTAAAATCCGGAACAGTATTTCGCCGCGTAGGACAGAATCGGCAATTCCGGAAATCCATGCGCATCGAGCGACGCCCGAATCGCCGCCACGCGGCCATCCATCATATCGGAAGGCGCGACGATATCGGCGCCGGCGCGGGCGTGCGAAAGCGCCTCTTCGGCCAGGAGCTTGAGCGTCGGGTCGTTGGCCACCTCGCCGTTTTCGATCACGCCGCAATGGCCGTGGCTGGTGTACTCGCACATGCACACGTCGGTGATGACGACCAGTTTGAGCTTGGCGCTGCGAATCGCCTCGATGGCGCGCTGCACCGCCCCGGTCGGGAGACCAGGCCTCGGAACCCAGCTCATCCTTGTGCTCCGGGAAGACCAAACAGCATGACCGCCGGAATGCCCAGCCCTTCGACTTCGCGGCACTCCTCGACCAGCTTGTCCGGCGACTGCTGGTATACGCCCGGCATCGAGCTGACTTCATTGCGCACGCCGCTGCCCGGACACACAAACATCGGATAGACGAAGCCGCTGCGTGCTCAGGCGCGTCTCGCGCACCATGCCGCGAATCGCCTCGCTGCGGCGCAGCCGCCGCGCCCGCTGGACCGGAAACGCCATCAGGACCTCCCTCTTGCCGCCGCCTGCAGCGACGGGTGTGGGCTCCACTTGGAGCCCACGCAAATAAAGTGCTCACTAGCCCGCGTAACGAGCTGGCTTACGAGCCGCAACTGCCGCAGCGCTTCGACACTCCGCCGACGCTCGAGGCGCCTCGACCGACGGTAGCGAGCCCGCCTTGCGGATTGCGCCCGCCGTCACCGGCCCGACTGCCGCCAGCGCGGTTCGCCCGCCAATTCGCGCGAACGTTTCCGCGCCCACCGCTCCCGCGAATTGCTGCACCGCCGACGGACTGAAAAAGATAACGGCATCGACTTGGCCCTGGCAAATCATTCCGATCAAGGAATCGTCCAGGCGCTCGGGCGCCGCCGTGAGGTATGCAACCACTTCCGTGACCGTAGCGCCGGCAGCCCGCAACGCGGTGGGCAGATCGGCCTCGGCGCGGTCGCTGCGCGGCAGAAGCACGCGCTGCCCGGGCAAATGCGGCGCGAGTTCCGCAGCCAGAGCCTCGCCGTTGAATGTTTGCGGCATGAACGCTGTCCGCAGCCCCGCAGCCTCAAGCGCCGCTCGCGTTGCCGGGCCTACCGCCGCAATTTTGGGCTTGTCTCCGCGCGGCCAGCGATCCAGTTTGCGGCAGCGCGCCAGGAAAAACTGCACCGCGTTCGCGCTGGTCAGCACCAGCCAGTCAAACGTGTCAAGCAAAGCAATCGCCTCATCGAGCGCGGCGGTATCCGTGAGTTCGACAAAGCGCACCATCGGCAGCGACAGCGCCTCCGCGCCCGCGTCGCGCAAGCGAGCCAGCAATTCCTCCGACTGCTCCGGCGCGCGCGTGACGACGATGCGCCGTCCCGCGAGCGGCCTGTTGTCAGAGGGCGTCATCGCTTTTCCCTACTGGCGCTGCTTCCCTCCGGCCGAAGCAAGCGCTCAGCCCCGCCGTCGAGCAACGCTGTCGCCACCTGACGCGCCAAATCCTCGGCGTCGCGCGGCAGGCCCGCTCGCCGCACGCGCAATCGATTCGCTGCCATCCGCCGCCAGCACGCAAGCCTCGATCAGAAACTTGCGGGCTTCCAGCCGCGCCCAGACGCCTACCGGCACCTGGCAGCCGCCATCAAGTCCGGCGAGAACGGTCCGCTCCGACTCCACCGCGATCTGCGTATCCAGATCGTTCAGCTTGCGAAGAATTCCGAGCAGTTCACCGTCATTTGCTCGCGCCTCGATGCCAATCGCGCCCTGCCCCGCCGCGGGAAGACACAGATCGGTCGAGAGCACCTCGGTAATGCGATCGGCCATTCCCAGGCGGTCCAGGCCGGCCTTGGCCAGGACGATGGCGTCGTAATCCCCTCGCGCGACCTTCGCCAGCCGCGTGTCCACGTTTCCGCGAATCTCGACCATCTTCAGATCCGGCCGCCGGAGGAGCAACTGCGCCTGGCGGCGCAGACTGCTCGTGCCCACGCGCGCGCCTTGCGGCAGTTGCTCGAAACCAAGGTAACCGCGCGCGACCAAAGCATCTCGCACATCAGCGCGCTTGCAGATCGCGGCGAGCAGCAAGCCGCCCGGCAATTCGGTGGGCACGTCCTTCATGCTGTGCACAGCCAGATCCACGCGGGAATCCAGCAGAGCGTCCTCGATCTCCTTGATGAAGACGCCCTTCCCGCCGCCCTTTTCGCCGATGGACCGCAGCGAGGATTCGCTGTCGCGATCGCCGGAGGTGCGGATCAATTCGAGGTCGGCCGCCACGCCGATCCCGGCGAGCTGCGCGCGCACGCTTTCCGCCTGCCAGCGAGCCAACGCGCTCGCTCGCGTGCCGATGCGCAGCGGCCTCAAGGTTTTTCCCGGTTGAGCTGGAACAGGTCGCGCAGCGCTTCGAGGTTCTGCAATTTCCGGCGGAGATCGCGCACGCCCTTCAAACGCTCGGCCGGCTCCAATAAAACGCGATCCAGCATTTCGTCCATCAGTTCGGCCATGCGCTGCCGGTCCTCCGGGGAAAGATGGGACATCGAGGCCAGGCGCTCCCGCAAGAAGGCCTCTCGCTCGGCCTGCAGCCGCGTGCGCAACTCGCCCAGCACCGCGCCCGTCTCCACGCTGGCCTGCCAAACCTCGAATTTCTCGACGTGCTCGCTCACGATGGCTTCGACGCGCGGAATTTCGGCCTCGCGCGCGCGCTTGTTCTGCTCCACGATCTCGGACAAATCTTCCATGTCGTAGAGATAGACGTTGTACAAGTGCGTGATGCTGGGAGCGACGTTGCGCGGCACTCCCAGATCAATCATGAAGAGCGGACGATTCGACCGCGCAGCCATGGCGCGCTCGATCATCTCGCGCGAAAGCACCGGCTCGGGGCTGGACACCGAGCAAACAATCATGTCGGGCCACTCCAAGCGCGGCTGGAAGCTGTTCCCAGTCGACGACCTCCGCGCCCACGCGCGCCGCGAGTTCTTGCGCGCGCTCGCGCGAGCGGTTGGCGACCCGCAGCCGCGAAATGCCGCGGTCGCGCAGATGCCCGACCACCTGCTCGCCCGGTCGCGCCCGCGCCCAGAATCAGCGCCGAATGGCCCTTCAGGCTGCCGAAAATCTGCTCGGCAAGCTTAACTCCCGCGAAGGCCACAGAAACCGGCCGCTTGCCAATATCGGTTTCAGAACGAACGCGCTTGCCCACTTCGAGCGCGGCCTGAAACATGCGATTGAGCACCGGCCCGGTGGCGCCGTGATCGACGGCGATCCGATACGCGTCGCGCACCTGCCCCAGGATTTCCGCCTCGCCCAGCAGCATCGAATCGATGCCCGCCGCCACGCGAAACAGGTGCCGCACAGCCTCGCGGTCGCGCCGCCGGTACAGGCTGCCGCCCAGGGCTACCAGTTCCACTTGGTGAAAGGTCGCCAGAAACAGCTCCATGGCCGCGGTGCTGTCCTCGGCCGATTCCGGCGGGACGCCGTAGAGCTCGCTGCGATTGCAGGTCGAGAGCACCAGCGTTTCCGAGAGCACGCCCTTCGAGCGTAGTTCCTCCGCGGCCTGCTGCGCCTGATCGGTCGTGAACGAGACGCGCTCGCGCAACTCGACTGGCGCGGTGCGATGGTTCAATCCGATGAGAACTATTTCCATCGCCTGTCTAAAAGAACCGGTGGAAACTGGAAAGATAGAGATTCACGATGCTGTAGCTGAACAGCACGAACACGAAATTAATCACGCAGATCGCCGAGGCCCGGGCGCCGCGCCAAGCCGCCGTGCGGCCAATCCACAAATAACCCGCATAAACCGCCAGAATCACGAGCGTGATGCTGTCCTTCGGATCTCCGCTCCAATAGTGCCCATAGATACGATGGAACCACATCAGCCCAAAGGCAATCCCGACCAACAAGGAGAGCAAGCCCACGACGACCCCGCTGCGGCTCATGCGCTCCAAAGTCTCCAGAGCAGGAAACCGCCAGACAATCGTTTGCAAACGATGACGCCGCAGAAGCTGATTCTGCACCAGGTAGATCAGGCTCAAGACAAACGAGAGCGCGAAGGCCGCATAACCAAGGACATTCATAGTGATGTGCAGGGCCAGCAGCGGGCCGCTGGCGGGAGGCGGAGTCGCCGGCGCGGAAGTTCCCCGACCCGAAAAAAACATAACGATGAGCACGACCGGCAGAACAAAGGCCCCCACCGAGCGCTGCCGGTGAAAAAATTCAAGCCCAAGATAGGTAGCCGCCAGGAGCCAGGCAAAGAGCGATAGCGAACCGTAGAGATCGTTATACGGGACTGTGTGCGCCCCGCGCGAACGGTCCACCAGCGCCATATAGTGCGCCACCAGCCCCACGGCCAGCAGGACAGTCGCCGCGCGGCCCGCTGTACGATTCGTCGTGGCCAGAAATGCGACATACCCCGCCAAACTCGCGGCGTAGCACAAGACCGTAGCAAGGAACCAATAGTTCGTCATGGCGGCGGGCAACAAAAGCATTATATAGCCAATCCGCGCGCCCATGCGGCGAGACATCGCTTGTAAGCCTTGCAATCCGGACAACTGCAAGCGCCGGGCGAGGTTCCGAAACGCACGACTTTTCAGAAGTTAGGGGTCTTGTCGAAAGGGGTGTCGCGATCCGCGATCAGCAAATCACCGCTCAATACGCATGGGCACTTTTCGTGAAAACGCAGGCGCGTTCGGCGAATCGGCGCCCGGCTGCGGCGGCGGACCATAAAACGCGTCGTTGACCCGAACTTGCGTGTTCACCCGCAAGCCGGCGCGCTTTTCGATCTCGCAAACGATCCACTGCGCTTCCTGCCGGCTCTGGATTTCGTCGACCAGGGTGTGGTTCTTGCCCGTGTTGGTTTGCAGGCGCAAAGAATACAGCGTGCTGCCTGAGGAACTGGCCTGCTGAATGCTGGTGACGGCCAGGATCGAGGCCACGTCGGCAATCTGCATTTGGCGGGTGCGGCCGATTCCCAGAACGGAGTGGCGCCAGGAGATCGCGCCGTTTCCCACAATGATGCGAGTGGAGGTGAGGGCGGTGTGGATGGAAGCCAGCGTCAAGACGAAAGTCAGCAGGCCAACAATCACCCACGCAAAGATCGGTTGCCGCTGCCGCATATGAAGCATGGCATAAAGAAGCCCCCAGAAAGCCGCGGCAAGAACCACAAAGAGCACAGCCCGGAAGAGGTTGCGTCCTGCGCGGAAATAGAATTTCAGGCCTTCAGGGGAGTCGGTCACGGCCACGCGGTGCCGCTCTGGTTCGGTGACTTCGCCGCTCGTTTCGAAGGTGGGCGCGGTTTGGCTGTTGCTTGGCATTTCAAACGACGCATTCGCTTGCCAAGCGGGAGCGGGGGCCGGAGCCGCCGCTGATTGCGCTGTGCGAAAAACGGGCAGTTCAAACTCGTCCGAGTAGTTCACTCCGGGGACGTCTGCATTCACCTTGAGCGACCATTGGATTTGGTCGTCTGGATTGTCATGGTCTGTCTGGAGGGCATCCGATGGAATCGCAAATTCCACCGGAATGACGGTGTCGAGCGGCCCGCGAACAAGGGAGGCTGGGGGAATGTTTTTCGACTCTTCCCAGAGCGGCATCTTGTGCATGGAACGGTTATTGCCGGTGCCGGTCACGACGATACGGGCGCACCCTAGCTTCAAGTCGACTCCGTGACGGACATCCGTATCGAGGTGAATGTGAATGGAGCCAGCCAGGCGGCTCCCCGGTGAAAAGGGTAACGCGGCCATCTCGAAATAGGTTTTACCAAAGCGCTCCAAACGGAGGGTTGCGCGAATGGCCCCGAAGAGCGCGAGGAGGCCCACGAGTCCAAGGGCGGCCAGGATGATGTACTTGGGGTCCTGCGTGGAGAGACCTTTCGAGATGCCCCCCAGGGATACGGGCAGGAAAAACATGTTGCCCAGGACCGCAGCGATCCACCAGCCGATGGCGCTCGATTTGTTCTTGCTTTCGACGCGACTGGCAGCCCAATCCTGACGCCAAAGCCAGGGAGACGCAGGATTCTCCGACTCCCGCTGCGCTTGCTTTTTTTGCATTGAATAGCCGTACACCGAGCCGAAAATCAGGCCGCCGCCGATCGTGGCGAATACGGACGCAAAAATGGAGGCTCCGATCCTGGCCGGCAGAGGCTGATTCGGCGCATTCAGGAAAGTGTAAGCGGCGAAAAGGCCCATGCCCAGGAAAGGGAGGCCAAAGAGACTCAGGACCACGGGACCTAGTTTGGATGGCTTAGTCACAAGCCATTTTCTCCTGGAAATTGCGCCCGGCGGGATTTGGCGTTCCGTTGGGCATCGGAAAAGTAAACTGCGGAACGAGTTCTCAATTCCCAAAACTAGCCACTACCCGACTGCGTGCCGCGATGCGCCCCTGGCTGGGATTTGCTATGATGCTTTGGAAACCGCTCTAGCCCTACGTGGACGCCAAACCGGGATATGACCGCACCATCCGACGCCCTGAATCGTAAAGCGCTGTTCCTGCGCGCCTGCCGCAGCGAACCGGTTGCGCGCGTGCCGGTCTGGATGATGCGCCAGGCGGGGCGCTATCTGCCGGAATATCGCGCCATTCGCGAAAAGCACTCCTTCCTGGAAGTGGCGAAAACGCCGGAGCTGGCGGCGGAAGTCTCGCTGCAGCCCTTTCGGCGACTCGGCGTGGACGCCGTCATCGTTTTCTCCGACATTCTCATTCCGGCCGAGGCGATGGGCGCGCCAATCCAACTGGGCGATGCCGGCCCGGTGATCGATTCCCCCATTCGCACCGCCGCGCAGGTGGAAGCATTCGCGTCTTCGACCCGGAACGCGAGACGCGCTTCGTAGGCGACGCCATTCGCCAGCTCTGCCAATCGCTGGGCGCGCGACGTGCCCGTGCTCGGCTTCGCTGCCGCTCCATGGACTCTCGCCTGCTACCTTGTTCAGGGCCGGTCGCGCGAGGGATTTCCCGCCGCGAAAACCATGATGTTCAGCGAGCCGCGCCTGTTCCGCCGGCTGCTCGAAAAGATCGCCCGCGCGACAGCGGTGTATCTGCGAGCGCAGATTGCGGCGGGAGCTACGGCCGTGCAACTCTTCGACACCTGGGCAGGCGAGCTGGACCACGCTTCCTATCGCGATTTCGAGTGGCCCGCGACGCAACTCCTGCTCTCGGAACTCGCCGCCGATGTTCCGGTGATTCTCTACGCGAAAAGCTCCGGCCATCTCCTCGATCTGCTGGTGACCACCGGCGCCAGCGTCCTCAGCGTCGATTGGCGCGCAGGATTTGGCCGCGCTGCGCGAACGCTTCGGCCGTCGCGTTGCGCTGCAAGGCAACGTGGACCCCTGCGTGCTCCTCGGCCCTCCGGCAGTGATCGCACAGCGCCGCGCATGACGCCGTCCAGCAAACACGCGGCATCGGCCACATCCTCAACCTCGGCCACGGCATCCTCCCCGAAACGCCGGTGGAAAACGCCCTCGAATTTGTGCGCGCCGGACAATCAGCTCACGTAGCGCCCGCGGCTCAGGCGCAGTTGCTCGAAGAAATGCCGGTAGCCATGAGGCAATCGCCCCTGCCATGAGCGACCCGCACCAATCCGAACTCACGCTCGAGCTCAACCGGCGAGCAATTCCACATCTCCGAGGACTTTCTCGCCCGCTACAACCGCCCCGGCCCGCGCTACACCAGCTATCCCACCGCGCCCGTCTGGCAAGACGACTTCGGCCCCGACGATCTCGAAGGCGCCTACGCCCAAGCCGAAGCCGCGCGAACGCCCGTCTCGCTCTACATGCACCTGCCCTTCTGCGAGAGCCTGTGCCTTTTCTGCGCCTGCAACGTGGTCATCACCAAGGATCACAGCCAGGCGCCGCCGTACCTGGCTACGCTCAAGCGCGAAATCGACCACGTCAGCCGCTTCGTCTCGCGCGCCCGCCCCGTCGTGCAGTTCCACTGGGGCGGCGGCACGCCGACCTACCTCACGCCGGCGCAGATGGAAGACCTCTTCGGCTACACGGCGGAGCGATTTTCCTTCGCCGCCGACGCCGAGATCGGCATCGAAGTCGACCCGCGCGTCACCAGCCAGCAGCATCTCGAAAGCCTGCGCCACCTCGGCTTCAATCGCCTCAGCCTCGGCATCCAGGACTTCGACCCGAAGTGCAGGAAGCCGTCCATCGCATCCAGCCTTTCGAAATGACGCGCGATCTGATCGCCCACGCCCGCGCTCTCGGCTTCCAGAGCATCAACGTCGACCTCATCTACGGCCTGCCCTATCCAGACCGCCGAGCACTTCGCGCGCAGCCGTCGAGCAAGCTCTCACGCTCGATCCCGACCGCGTCGCCCTGTTCAGCTACGCCCACGTGCCCTGGCTGCGCAAGCAGCAGGGCGCCTTCGCCACGCACCTTCCCGAGGGCATGGAGAAATTCCGCATCTTCCGCACCGGCCTCGAAAAATTTCTCGGCGCCGGCTACCAGTACATCGGCATGGACCATTTCGCGCAAGCCCGACGACGAATTGGCCGTCGCCCAGCGCAATCGCACGCTGCACCGCAATTTTCAGGGCTACACCACCAAGGCCGGCGCCGACCTCTACGGCATGGGCGTCAGCGCCATCAGCGGCATGGAGCGCTCCTACGCGCAGAATTATCGCGAGCTGCCGCGCTACACCGAAGCCGTCGAGCGCCGCGGCATCGCCACCATGCGCGGCTACCGCCTGAGCGACGACGATCTCTGCGCCGCGCCCTGATCAGCCGCCTGCTCTGCCACGCCGTCGATTCGCAAGGACGATGCTCAGCGCCGAATTCGACGTGAATTTCGACGAGTATTTCGCGCCGGAGCTCGCGCGCCTGGCTCCCTTCGTCGAGGACCGCCTGGTCGAGTACGCCACCGACGAGATTCGCGTCACGCTCCTGGGCCGCATCTTCATCCGCAACGTCGCCATGCTCTTCGACCCCTACCTCGAAAAGCAGCGCCTCGCGGAAAAGCCGCTGTTCTCGAAAACGCTCTAGCAGGCGCCGCGCCTCTCACCCGCCGTGTCACCTTCGCCAACTCCAAACATCCTCGTCATCGGCGGCGGCATCTCCGGCCTGGCCTGCGCCTATCGCCTGCGCAAGGAAGGCTGCCGCGTCCGACTCCTGGAAAGCGGCCCGCGCTTCGGCGGCGTCCTCGACACCGTCGAAAAAGACGGCTTCCGCTTCGACATCGGCCCGCAAAGCTTTCTCGCGAATCGCAGCAATGATGGAGTTGATCGAGGAGCTGGGCCTGGCCGGCGAGCTCCTGCGCGCCGACCCGCGCGCGCCTCGCTACATCTTGCTGCGTGGCCGTCTGGTCCCCGCGCCGCTCGGCCCCGGCAGCCTGATTCGCACGCCCCTCATCAGTTGGCGCACGAAATTCCGCCTGCTCACCGAGCCCCTCGGCCGCACCTACCCGCCCGACGGCGATGACGAGTCCATCGCCGCCTTCATCCGCCGCAAATTCGGCGAGGACCTCCTCACCAATCTCGCCGGCCCCTTCATCTCCGGCGTCTACGCCGGCGATCCCGGAAAAACTCAGCCTCGCCAGCACGTTCCCCATCGCGCGCACGCTCGAAGAAAAGTTTGGCAGCCTAATTCGCGGCGCGATCAAAATGCGCCGCCAGGCACGCGGCAGCGGCCCCCGGGAATCTCGCCCACCGCGCCCGTCCCTCTGCAATTTTCGCCAAGGCACGCAGGCGCTCGTAAACGCACTGGCCACGACGCTGGGAGATTCCGCGCGGCTCGGAGCAACCGTCGCAGCGATTCGAGGCAACGGGCCAGGACAGCCCGCCGGATTCACCGTCACGTTTCAGGACAGCGGCGCGATGCAGTCGCTCACCGCGTCGGCAATCGTCTTTGCCACCCCTGCTCGGCAAGCCGGCGGCTTGCTGAAAAATGTGCAGCCGCAGTTCCCCGATCTGCTCGCGCAGATCGAATACGCGCCCGTGGCGCAAGTCGCCGCAGGCTACCGCCTGTCGCAAATCTCCCGCTTCCGCGCAAGCGCGCAAGCGGCCCGCGGCTTCGGCTTCCTGGTCCCGCGCACCGAGCGCCTGCGCCTCCTCGGCACAGTCTGGAACTCATTCCTCTTCCCCGGCCGCGCGCCGGAATCCCCGGAAAAAATGGCCAGCTTCACCAGCTTCGTCGGCGGCGCCACCGACCCCGAAATCGTCACCCTCCCCGGAAACGAAATCGCCGCCCTCGTGCACAAGGAACTCGCCGGCGTACTGGGCATCAGCGGCGAGCCGGTCGCACAATACGTCGCGCGATGGGAACGAGCGCTGCCGCAATACAATCTCGGCCACGGACGCGTAGTCGCTGCCCTCAGCGAAACCGCCGCCGCCACCCCAGGCATCTTCCTAACAGGAAATTATCTGGCAGGCCCATCCATGGGCGCCTGCGTCGACCACGCCAACAAGACAGCCGCCGCCGTCGCAAAATTCCTCAGCGCATAGCCTTGATCTACGCCGCCCCGAACGAGAAGCCGTCTCATGATGCTTTTTAGGGGGTCGGAGCTTCAGAGTCTCCGTATCCCTTAGGGGGTCGGGGCTTCAGCCCCGACATAAAACCCGCTTTTTCTCTGGGCCTTTAGGCCCTGAAGCCACTCCGAACCCGATTCTCACACACTCTCATGACATAAATGCCAGAGCTATTCAGCCTTATACCGGTGCCCCAGCCGCACTTTCCTGCGCACCAGCGCTTCGCGGTACCGCCGCCGGTCCTCGTCCGTCTCGCAAATCAGTGGCGGCGCGCTGGTCGGCTGATGCGTCTCATCCAGCGCCACAAACGTCGAATAAGCGCTGGTGGTGTGCTTCCGCTCGCCCGTCAGCGGATTTTCCGAAAACACTTTCACGCCAATCTCCATCGAAGTTTGAAACACCCGATTCACGCTGGCCTTGAGAATAATCAATTCGCCGATGCGGATCGGATTCCGGAAGTCCATGTGGTCCACCGAAGCGGTCACCACGACCTTGTGGCTGTGCCGCAGCGCCGTGATCGCCGCCGCCATATCCACCAGATGCATCACCCGTCCGCCCAGGACGTTCCCCAGGTGATTGGCATCCTGCGGCAGCGCCACCTCCACCATCTCCGTCCGCGAAGCGCTAACCGGCAGCCCCAAACTCTCCGGCCCTCTGCTGCCCTTCGTCTTAGCCGCCATCGAGACTCCTAGAATTAAATGTAGCGCCGCGGACTTCAGCGCGGCATCCGGCCGTTGCTCAGTCTCAGGCTATGCCCGCGCGCCCACTCGCAGCTCACGTGGAAAAAATAGCCCGAACAGCTATAATACGCGCTCGGAACCCGCATCACACAACCAACATGCCCGAACCAAACACAACCGACCGCAAAAGAAATCGCGCCGCCAGATGCTCGAAGAATTCGCCGCCGCGCACCCGAACGACGCCTTCTCCCTCTACGGCCTGGCCATCGAATGCGCCAATCAAGGCGACCATGCCGCCGCCACGGAAAATTTCCAGAAGCTCCTGGCCGCCCACCCCAATTACGTGACGGGCTATTTCCAATACGGCCAGTTCCTGGCTCGCCAGTCGCGCATCGACGAAGCCCGCCAGACCCTCACCAGCGGCATCGAAGTCGCCCGCCGCACCGGCGACCAGCACGCCGCCGAAGAAATGCAATCCGCCCTCTCCCAGCTCTAGACCAGTTTCCGACAACCCCGTTCTATCAGGCGCCCTGCAGGTAGGACTCCATGAAAAGCTCGTGGCTAGATATAATGCCCTTGGTCGGATTGATTAATTCGAGAGGGTCCCTTTTGCGCTTCTCCTCACAACAAGAGTGCGAGAAGTGGTTATCTGACCGAAAACGATCGAAGCCCGATTTGGCGACGGACGCATATGCGGAACGTATCAGTTATCCGCCCGAGCCTTACCGCATTTATTACCTAGCTCACTGGACTGCCACTTCATTGACATACCGAATGCCGGCATTACTTTGGATAACCGAGTGGGGAATCTGGCCAAGCAGCGAAAACTGGCATTTATATTACAAGCTGCGCCAAACGTATGGCGACCAGCGGTTGCTCGACGAGGCGCCCGGGCACTTGTTCCTCGAGCACGAGGCGGAGGACATAGCATCCTTCTTGCAACTCGCTATGTTGAACGGTTGGGGCGGCTATTTCTTAACCCAAGCTGACTACGTCAATACGTTCTTTAGTCATGACGAATACATGGATTTCTATGCAGGTATTGAAGCCAATCTTGGCGAAGTGCGCTCGGGGCTCGCTAAGTTCTCACCTCGCAAGCGGGATAGGTCCCGATAAGTCCTTCCCCGGCAAATGGCTCCCTCTAGACATTTTCGAGGAAGCGAAGCACAACGGCCCGCCGAAAAACTCTACAGCTGCCCCCAGAACGCAAACGCCACCGCCCCGAAAATACAAAGAAACGAAAGCAGGTAGTTCCATTTCAGCCGCTCGCCCAAATACAGGAACGCAAAGACTACAAATACGCTGAGGGTTATGACTTCCTGTATGACCTTCAATTGAAAGGCGGTAAATTCGCCGTAGCCGATGCGGTTCGCCGGCACCTGAAAACAATACTCAAGAAACGCGATCATCCAGCTCACCACGATCGCCAGGATCAGAGGCCGGTTCCTGTACTTCAAATGCCCGTACCAGGCGATGGTCATGAAAATATTGGAACAGATCAGCAATCCCACGGTCTTCATCTAAAAAGGCCCTCCTGATTGAGCCGTCGCCCGCGTCCACCGTATTTTCGCTCGGATCCTTCCACTCAGTTTCTCGCGTAAATTATATCCGCCCTGCCTTCCTGCGCGAACGCCCACCATACCCGCGCGTCCCTCGGGCCTCGTTCCTCCAGTAGCACAGGCGCTCTGCCTGTGCGGTTTTCGTCCAAGCACTCTTGCCTGTGCGATTTGCGCCCGTCGCCTGCGCCAGCGCTCGCCTGCAACTCCCCAACCACCTGCGCTACAATATTCCCGTCGCATGGCGACTCGGCGCATCCCGTTGTTCCCTCTGGGCCTTGTTCTCTTCCCTGGCAGACAACTTCCCCTGCACATCTTCGAGGAGCGCTACAAACTCATGACCGCCCGCTGCGCACAGGCCCAGGCGCCCTTTGGCATCGTCCTGGCCAGCGGCGAAGGCATCGCCACCATCGGCTGCACCGCCAACATCCTCCAAATCGTAAAAACCTACGAAGACGGCCGCATGGACATCGTCACCAGCGGAGAGTCCGCCTATCGCATCCTCGAACTCCACAACGACGAGCCGTATCTCGAAGGCGACGTCGAGATGCTGGCCGACGATCCCCAGCCCGGCTCCGCGGAAGCCGCGAAGGAATTGGGCGCCCTCTTCGACAAATGCTACCGCCTGTTCAGCGAGGGCCAAGCCCCGCCAGCCGAGGATGACTCGAAGGTCTCTCTGGCGTATCAAGTCGCGGCCGACCTCCCGCTCGATCTCGACGTCAGGCAAGCCGTGCTGGAAGTTCGCGTCGAAGCCGATCGCCGCCAACTCCTCATCGAGAGGCTCAATGAAATCCTACCCGAGCTCGAACGCATCCAGAGGGCGCGAGCAAAAGGTTCCGGCAACGGCCACGCGCTGAACTAATAGCGCTAAACTCCCAGGGTTTCAAAGACTTAAATGTAGCGCCGCGGACTTTAGCGCGGCATCTTCCCGTCACAGCGCCACGGAAAATAGTCAGTTCCCAGCAGGTAATGTTGACGCGGATGGTATAATGACTCATGTTCGACGCCCAAAATGGCCGGCAACAGTACGATGCAGCCGTTCGCATCTCGATCAGCCGAACCGCTCCAGCCCGAATCAACAGCAACCTTCGCCAGGAGTCGCACACAGCGCCGTTCGCGCTCGCTGTAGCGAGCTTGCTCGCGGTGTCCAGCGTTTTCAGCAGACTGCGCACTCTTTTGCCAGCCCAAAAGCTACAACGTTCTTATTTTCATTCGCTTCCGCACTCTTTGCAGCACCGACAAAATATAACTCCCGCATTTCCAACCACTCCCGCACTCTCTTTTCGCTCTTGGGCATCGGGGCGAAGGCTAACTCCCCTGCTTTCATGCGCGTGCGCACTCTTTGAAAAAACCACCGGGGATAGGGGTGCCCCTGCAAAAAAGAATTTCTCGACCCGGCGGCGCCTTCAGCTGGTGATCGGGCATGAGTTTGACGTAGGGCCTATAATGGGTCTTCGCGGCTCTCGCAGCCGCAAAGCGAGGAACTCGGGAAACCATGGCCACGAAACCACAGACGCTTGGCGAATTGCGGCGTAGCTCCAGCTTCAGTTCCGGCGCGGAACGGCGCGTGAAAGATGAGATCCGCGCAAACCTGTTGCGCAAGATCGAGGCGGGCGAGGAGCTCTTCCCCGGCGTCCACGGCTACGAGGAAACCGTATTGCCGCAGATCGTCAACGCCCTTTTGGCGCGCCACAATTTCATCCTGCTGGGACTGCGCGGCCAAGCCAAGAGCCGCATCCTGCGCGGCCTCGTTACTTTTCTCGACGCCGAAATGCCCTATATCGCCGGCTGCGAAATTCACGATCACCCGCTGCGCCCCATCTGCCGCGCCTGCCACGAACTGATCGCCGAGCGCGGCGACGACACGCCGATCGCCTGGCTGCCGCGCGAAGACCGCTACGTCGAAAAACTCGCCACACCCGACGTGACCATCGCCGACATCATCGGCGACGTCGACCCGATCAAAGCGGCTCGCGGCGGGCGCGCGCTTTCGCACGAGATGAACATTCACTACGGCCTTTTGCCCAGAGCCAATCGCGGCGTCTTCGCCATCAACGAGCTGCCCGATCTCGCCGGCAAGATTCAAGTCGGCCTCTTCAACATCATGCAGGAAGGCGATATCCAGATTAAGGGCTACCCGATTCGCCTGCCGCTCGACGTCCTCCTGGTTTTCACCGCCAATCCGGAGGATTACACGGCCCGCGGCAAAATCGTCACGCCGCTCAAGGACCGCATCGGCAGCGAAATCCGCACGCACTATCCGGCGACGGTCGAGGAAGGCATGTCCATCACGGCGCAAGAGGCCTGGACCGAGCGCGACTCCGGAAAGCGCGTCCTGGTGCCGAACTACATTCGCGAGACGGTCGAGCAAGTGGCCTTCCTCGCGCGCGAGGATAAGCGCGTCGACAAGCGCTCCGGCGTCAGCCAGCGGCTGCCCATCGCCTGCGTCGAGGCAGCCATCAGCAGCGCCGAACAGCGCGCCGCGCGAAATCATGAGAACGTGGTCGCCGCGCGCATCGCTGACGTCTACAACGCCATCCCGGCCATGACCGGCAAGCTCGAACTCGAGTACGAGGGCGAATTGAAGGGCGCCGATCCCATCGCGCGCGAACTGATTCGCTCGGCCGTCGGCAAGGTCTTCACCAAGCACCTGGGAGAGACAAATTTTCAGCCGGTCGTTCAGTGGTTTGAATCGGGCAGCGAATTGAAGGTGCCCGAGACTGCTTCCACGAGCGAAGAACTAGCGGCGCTCAAACGGGTTCCCGGCTTGCTGGAACACGCAGGGAAACTCGGCGCGAACGGCTCCGACCCGGCTCTTATGGCAGCCGCCGGCGAATTTATCCTCGAGGGCCTGTGGGCTCACAAGCGCGTGAGCCGCAATGAAGAGCGCGGCTTCTACGCCGAGCGGCCCAAGCCCGTCGAGCCGCGCGAGCCGCAAGGCGGTCGTCCGCCGCGCCGCCAGTACAATTAGCGCTTAGCTGTAGAAGTCAGGAGAAGCCGTGAAATACATCCGCTACTCGAAGTACACCGGCGAGCCGGCCGACGACGTCGACCTCGAGGAGCTGATGAAGCGCCTCGGCGACTTCTTCCTGCAAAGCGGCTTTGAGTCGCAATACTACGGCGTCTCGGAATTCGATCCCGACAAGACCATGGAATCCTTGCGGCAGGCCATCCTGCGGGCGCTGGCCGAAGGCGATCTGCTGCCGGAGGATCTTCTCGAGCAACTCACCGGCGATGCCAACTCCGACAAGCAGCTCAAAGAACTCATCGACCGCCTGATCGAACGCATGATGGAACAAGGCTACCTCAACGGCCAGATGCCGCAGGTCACGCCTCCGCCCGAGAAAACTCCGCGCGGCGGAGTCGGCGCGCAGGGCGATCGCGAGAATCAGACGCGATTTGAGATCACCGACAAGACCATCGACTTTCTCGGCTTCCGCACGCTCAAGGATTTGCTCGGCTCGCTCGGCAAGAGCAGCTTCGGCCGTCACGATACCCGGGAACTGGCGACCGGCGTCGAGTCCGGCGGCGTCTCGCGGCCCTACGCGTTCGGCGACACGCTGAATCTGGACATCAGCGCCACGCTCTTCAACGCCGTCCGCGCGAGGGCGCGAAAGTGCCCGATCGAGCTGGACTATCCCGACTTGATGGTCCACCAGTGCGAGTATCAAAGCTCCTGCGCGACGGTGCTGATGCTGGATTGCAGCCACAGCATGATTTTGTACGGCGAGGACCGCTTTACCCCCGCCAAGCGCGTGGCCCTGGCGCTATCCCATCTGATCCGCACGCAGTATCCGGGCGACTCGCTGCACCTGGTTCTGTTTCACGACAGCGCCGAAGAAGTGCCGCTGGGCGAGCTGGCTCGCGTGCAAGTCGGCCCCTATTACACGAACACGCGCGAAGGTCTACGCCTCGCGCAACGAATCCTTTCCCACCAGAAAAAGGACATGCGCCAGATCGTCATGATCACCGACGGCAAACCATCCGCGCTGACGCTCGAAGACGGCCGCATCTACAAGAACGCTTTCGGCCTCGATCCGCTGGTCGTCCAGCAAACGCTCGAGGAAGTCGCCAAGTGCCGCAAGTCCGGCATCCTGATCAACACTTTCATGCTGGCGAGTGACTACAGCCTGGTGCACTTCGTCCAGAAGGTCACGGAAATTTGCCGCGGCAAAGCCTACTTCACCACGCCCTACACCCTGGGCCAATATCTCCTGATGGACTACATGTCCAAGAAGACCCGCCACATCCACTGATCACGTCTAAATCTCGGCGTCCTCGGTCAGCGGCTTCTTATGCTTCGGCGGCTTGCGGCGCTTATTCGCAATCACGCGCTCAACGGGAGGCGAACCCGCCAGTTCCCGCGCTCGCCGTCGCGCCTCGGTCGCCGCCGTAAATTTCTTCTTTCGTCTTTTCGCAGCCATGTTCAGTTCAACTCCGGGCCAATCGATCGCTGCGATCTGCTACTTGCTCTTGAGCCATAGAAAAACGTCCGCGAGCGCCAGAATCGTGACGATGATCTCCAGCACAAACGAACGGGTTTCATTGAACTGGTCCACCATGAATTCGTACAACTGTCCCACGGTCAGGAGTTTTTCATCCACGAGATTGCGGTAATCGTTCACGCCCATGCGCGCCGCCGCCAGCCGGTAGAGCCTCGCGTAGTACATGTCGCTCACGAATTTTATCGCGTTGTCGATGCGCTCGGTCAACTCCATCACGTCCAGCCGAATGGTATTCACGCGCCGCGCATCGCGAGGCAGGCTCCAGCGCGAAGTGATCGGATTGCGCTTCTCATCGAGGGTTCGATAGACGCCCGCGAGCAGCCGCGTCATCAGCCCGTCGTAATAACGAAACTCCAGCAGTTGCGTCTTGGCATATTCGAGAACCTGATTTGTCGCCACGGCATCTTCCGAGCCGTCATAGACCAAGGCGGCCGATGGACCGACGACCACCAGATCGCACAATCCATAGGAAAGGCTCGTTTGCAGGATTTCGTCGGAGACTTTGGGCGACAGCGGAACCGGCTCTCCGCGCAAAACCTGCGCGATCTCCTCGCCATGTTCCGACAACAACTCCGAGGCAGGCGGCTGCTTACTGCCCTCGGAACCAATTCGCGTCAGGTTAATCACCACGTATTCTTCCTGGAGCCAGTCCTTGTCGGGGTTAGGACGAATCACGGCCGGTCCAATCGCCTCAAGGTGCCGCCGGACGGCTTCTCGCGCATGCGGCTCGATATCCGGGGCGTCGACCCAGCGCGCTGATTGCGAGACGAGCGCGGCCCAATCGCACTCGAATGGCACTTGCAATTCGACAACCACGACCGCAAACGCGTAGTACTTGATCGAGCAGAGCATCTGCTCGCCAGTGTTCAATTTGACTGGCTCGGCACGCTCAACGATCGGAACCTGCTCGAAACGCACGTACTCCGGAGTACGTCGCGGAAACGGCCGCTGTACGGGGACGCCGCGCGCGCCGACAAGGCTGCGCAGCCTTTCCAGATCAAATGCCTCAGCGACGTCGTACAGCAGGAAAACTCGAAAGAAACCGGTCAGCAGCACGTTTCCTTTTACCATTGATCGCAATACCCAGAGCAAAAATAAAGTGAACCTGACGAAGAGTGACACAAATTGTCCACGGACCGGCCCCCGCAAAAAAGCACGATTCTTGCGAACCAGACTCGGCTTTCGCCGGAAAGAAGTTCGCGCGCCTGAGCAACTTTTGCCGCGACCCTGGGTTGAACCATGCATGAGGGGAGCAGCCGGACGGGGCGAACCCCTCAGTGAAAGTCTAGGAACGAAAAGTTAGGGGTAAAGGAGAACTGGAAATGCGACTGTCGAAGTGTGTCCAAGCACTGCTCTTATTGTTGCCCCTTGGTTTCATCGCCGGATGCAGCGGGTCTGCCGGGGCCGGCGCTACCGCCCAAACAGGGTCCGTGTTTACAGTGGCTACCGACGCTCCCCTGCCGAGCGTCGTATCCTGCCAAGTGCAGGTCGATGGCATATCGCTTAACGGCAGCCCCAATCTCCTCTCCGCTCCCGCGCTGGTTGACTTCGCGCGATTGAGCGGCTTACACCAGCTCCTGGATCTGACTGGCTTGCAACCCGGCACATACACGACTGCGACGATCACGCTCGATGGGGTGACGCCACCGGTCATCCAGTACATCAACACCAGCGTGAACCCTCCCACGATCAGCTCGCTGGCAGGCACGAGCTTGTCGACGACGACGGTAGTGGTTCCGCTGGCTAAGCCCTTCAAGCTCAACGCCAATGATCTCGTCGGGTTCCGCATGGAATTCGACATTGCCAAATCGTTGGCCACGAACGGGGGACAACTAACTGGCGTGATCAACCCCACGTTCGACGTAGCGCTCTTGAACGCGAGCGACTCGCAGGTCTCGATCGACGACTTCCGCGCTGGCTTTGTCGGCTTTGGCGCCAACAACAACACATTCGTCGTGCAAGGGCCACACGGGCGGCAGTGGACCGTGACCACGGACAACAACACGGACTTTGATACCAGCGAAATGCCCGCCTCGTACACGGCCAACAGCATCGTTGAAATTTCCGGCCAGCTGGATCCGGTCACCAAAGCCATCGACGCCTCGGAAGTCGCCGAGATTTCGACGGACAAGTTCTTCCTGGGCGGCCTGTTCACCAGCATCCGGCCAACGCCGCAGCCCGGCCCGGCCACGGCGGCCGACCTTTATGTTCGCAGTGAGCTTCCGGACATCACCGGCCTCACTCCGGGCCAGATCACTACTCTGACTCTCAATGGCACCGAGAACTACAGAATCGCCAATATCAAGTTGCCGGTCATCACCGCGCTTCTCTTCAACAACTCTTTGCTTACGCCCGGCCAGCACGTCGCCGTCGGCGGCGTGATCAACACGGTCGGCAACACCACGACGTTGATTCCGCACCGCATCGTACTCGAACGTCAGGGGCAAGCTGGAACGGTGACGGCCCCTCCGGTGATCACGAACGGGAACACGGGCAGTTTCTTGCTAATCGACAATTCGCCGGCAGGAATCCTGTTGCCGAGTCCATTGACTGTGCTGACGTTCAGCAACACCCGCTTCATCAACCTCAGCGGGTTGAGCGCCGTCACGGGGCATATTCGCGTGGTTGGATTCATCCTCATCAACCCGGCTACTCAACAGCCTGTGATGATTGCGCGGTCGGTGGAACAGCTTAGCTCATAGAACTCACGTATTCGGTAGCACGCGCGACGGCCCCTGCCAAACGGGCGCGGGCCGTCGCGCGTTTCTCATTTTGCGAGACTCGGGACCGACCCTACTCTTTGTGAGCTTGAAGAGAATGCCGCGACGGGCGAGCGAGGGTTAAGCCAGGCGGCCTGGGTGCTTGAGATAGCGGTCAATCAAGGCGTCCGCGGTGCGATAGGTGAAGGCGATCACGCTCGGAGTCGGATTCGCGGAGCCGTTGTTTGCAAACTGCGAGGCTCCCATGACAAACAGGTTCGACGCCTGCCAGTGCTGCCCATAGGTGTTCACCACGGAGTGCTCGGGCGACTTGCCCATGATCGTGCCGCCCTGCACGTGCGTCGACTGGTAGCGGCGCGTGTCGTAATGGCCGTAGGGCTGCGCGGGAACAACTTCCTTGGCGCCCATCGCGCGAGCGAGTTCAACGCCCTTCGCGATCATGAATTCGACGATCTTGCGTTCGTTGTCCTTCCAATCGATCGTCATGCGGATCAACGGGTCGCCCAGATGATCCTTGTAGGTGGGATCGAGATCCATGTAGTGATCTTTGTAGGCGATATGCTCGCCGGCAAAACCGACCACGCCGACCCGGTCGTACCAATAAACCGCCGCCTTCTTCCATTCCGATCCCCAGCGCGCTTTCACCGAAGCGGGCACCGCGCCAAACCCGACAATGGGCTGAAAGCCCGTGCCGATTCCGGCGAGCGTCCCTCCGCGGATGAACGGCAAATTGCTGTGATCGAAGGTGTCGCCATCGAAATCGCTCATGCGCGTGCCGGCTGGTGCCGCGCCCATGAAGCGGTTGAGCGGTTTATCGAAAAATGCCTGCGCGGGAGAGAAGCTAATCTGGTGCGTCAGATTGCGGCCGACAACGCCCTTGCCCGTGGCCGGATTGTAGGGCTCGCCGATGCCGGAGAGCAGCAGTAGGCGCGTATTGTTGAGCGTCCACGAGCCCAGAATTACCAGGTCGGCAGGCTGAATGATTTCCTCGCCGGTCGCGTCGATATAGGAAACGCCGGTCGCGCGCCCACCGTTCGACTTGTCATATAGAATGCGCCGCACCCAGCAGCCATTGCGGAGGGTCACGCTCTTCTGCTTCTCGACGATCGGCAGCAGCGTGTTGGTCGGCTGCGCCTTGGCGCCGATCATGCAACCGAAGCGGTCGCAAAACCCGCAGTAGAAGCAGCCCTGCCGCGAAATTCCGTCGGGATTCGTATGGGCGGTGCTAAGGATGGCGGCAGGATTGGGATATGGATGATAGCCAAGCGATTTCGCCGCATCGTGGAAAAGCGAGCCGTAGTAAGGCGTCTTCGTCGGCGGCGTCGGGTATTCCTCGCTGCGCATGCCCTCGAATATATTGCCGCCCTCGATGACCTTGCCGCCGATGTTGCCGGCCTTGCCGGAAGCGCCCACGAGCTTATCCGCGCGGGTGTAATAAGGCTCGACTTCATCCCAGGTGACGCCCCAGTCCACCACCGAGTGATCCTCGGGCAGCTTCTTCGCGCCGTACTTCTGCGTGGTGCTGGTGAGCAAATTGAAGACGTCCGGCACAAACCTCGGCCACACCGCGCCCCAGTGCTCGCCCGCGCCGCCGGTGCCTTGCCCGGGCATGAACGAGCCAAGCTGGCGAACGGGAATCGCGCGGTCTTTCGTGGTGTAGCGCAGCGTGACGGTTTGCAGCGAATAATCCTGCATCAGGCGGAATCGAACGTTGTAGTCCAACTCGTCCATGCCGCCGACGTAATCCTCTTTGTGGCGCGCCGCTCCGCGCTCGAGCACCACCACGGAAATCGGCGTGCGCGCAGCAAGCTCCTTGGCCATGAGCAGGCCCGTCCAGCCGCCGCCAATAATTACCGCATCGGTTTTCGGCAGAGTCTTCACGTTTCGTCCTCGGAGGGACGGTTCGGATGATCCACAACGTCCTTCAGACTTACCGGCTTGGGGCGGAAAGCCTCGCCGTGATACTGATCGACTTGCGCGAAATTGGTCATGCGCGGGCCGGGGAAACCGATCAACTGCCAGCCGACCATGTCCACATTGCCGCCATGTTGCGGATCGCAGAACATGCCCTCGATGGTGTTGCGGCGCAGCAAGTTGAAAAACACGCTGCTTTCGATCTGCTTCAGCTTGGCGTCCTGCTCGGCGGGAGAGAGTTTGTCGAAACCAGCCAGTCGCTTCAGCCCCTCGCGATAGATCTGCTGCGGCGGAGCGGCGCCTTGGTAGCCAAACTCCTCTGCCACGGTTTCATCGAACGGCGGATGCGTGTAGCGATGGCGGTCGCGTCCCCAGGGACCGGCAAGCTGGCGGTCAATGAAAACGGCCACGCCCGCTTCCTGCGCTCCCGGGCCCGATTCATCGCTGGGAAAAATCCGCGAGACGGCGGCGGCCACAATCAGCGCTTCCGACTCCGTGAGAAACCGCAGCGGAATTTTAATTTGTTGCTGGGTTGCAGGCTTGTCCTGCGCGGAGACGCGGGAAACCTGCCGGTCGAGCGAGTAGACCAGCACCCCGCCCACACTGGCCGCCGAAAGAACCAGGAACTGACGACGCCGCATGTCGCGGAGTCTATCACGATTGCCGCGCAAAGATCATTCTGAAAACTGCAACCTTGTGCATGGCCGCACCGGCGGGAGCGACGCCTGCGTGCGCACCCCGATTGACCCATCAAGCGCCATACCCTATGCTCGCGCCTCGGCTCGCACTTTCTTGCGGGGGACTTCTCAATGAAGCTTATCTCTTTCGACGATTACAGAATCGGGATCGTTCAGGACGACGCGGTGATTGACGTATCCGATTTGGTGGGCGGAGCGCTGGGGAGATGGCCGCCCGTAGGCATGAATCATCTCATCGCGGATTTTCTCGGCCTGAAGGGCAGGCTGGAGTCAGCTCGCTCGCGCCCCGGCATGCCGCTGGCCAGCGTCAAACTCCGCACACCCCTGCCCGGAGCCAGCAAGGTGATCGCTTACCCGATCAACTACCACAAGCACGGTGAGGAAATGGGCAGTTCCTATCGCTCGAATGTACAAGGCTTCTTCCTGAAGCCGCCGTCCGCTCTGAGCGGCGCTGGCGAGCCCATCGTGCTTCCCCCGGTCGCTGCGGACCGGCGGATCGACCACGAGTGCGAGCTGGCGATCGTGATCGGGAAGAAAGGTCGGGACATCTCCCGCGAGTCCTGGCAGGAATATGTGTTTGGCTACTCCTGCCTGATCGACGCGACCGTCCGCGGCAAGGAGGAGCGCGTCGCGCGCAAGGCCTTCGATAGCTTTTGCCCAGTGGGACCATGGATCGTGACCGCCGACGAAGTGGGCGATCCCGGCGCATTGCAGGGACGGTTGTGGGTGAACGATGAGCTCCGCCAGGATGCCAACACCAGCGACCTGATCATCGACGTCCCCGGAATGATCGAGATGGCCTCTTCGATCATGACGCTCTTTCCCGGCGACATCATTGCCTCGGGAACCCCAGCCGGAGTCGGCCCCATCAAGCCGGGAGACAAAGTAAGAATAGAATTCGAGCGCGTCGGCTCCATGACGCTCGACGTGATCCAGGGAACGGCGGGTAAGGCATCCCTGTTCACCCGCCCTGCACAGACCAGCGCCTGATCGAAAGTCATTTCGCGTGCGCGCGCCACTCCGCGCAAAAAGAAAGGCCCGGATTCCCTCTCGGGAATCCGGGCCTTTCTCGCGACACTCGTCAGCGAACCCTACTTCGGCCGCCCCTTGTAGCCCTCGGCTACCATCTCGATCTTATAGATCGACTTCGCGTCATTCCGCACGCCGTCGGGCGTCCTCATCTCTTTGCCATCCGGCCCTGTGGCTCCTCGCCCTTGCGCGTAGAGCCATTTTTTGCCTGGTCCGGAAAATGCCAGACTGGCGACGGGCCGAGGAATCGGGATCGTCCCCAGATACATGCCGTCCGTGCCAAACACCTGAACGCCGCCCACGCCGGTGGCGATGTACACGCGACCCATCGAGTCCACGGCCATGCCGTCGGCTCCGCCACCGTGCAGCGTTGCGAAGGTTCGCTGGTTCGTGCACGAGCCGTCTGGCTGGACGTCGAACGCGATGATGATCGTGCGGTCGTTAATGTAGAAGGTCTTCTCATCCGGGCTGAGCATCACGCCATTCGTGCGGGGATTGTCGCTGATTTGAGAAAGCTTGCCGCTCGGGCTCCAGTAGAAAACGCCGTCGCGGCCGTTGAAGTAGATTCCGCCATTCTTGGCGATCTCGAGGTCGTCCAGGCGCCCGAAGCCCTTGCCGTCGCGGTTCGTGATCATTTTGTGTTCAGGATGAAATTCCCAGAGCGCGGTCGGTTCGGCACAATGCTCGGGATCCTTGCCGCCGGGATCCGTGCAGGTTCTCGCGATCCCAAACACGCGGCCCTTCATGTCAATGTTGACAGCTCCCGTGCCGTGCGTGTCCATCGCATAAATCGAATATTTATCGTTCTTGTGGATCTCGCCGATGATGCTCGGTTGTTCTTGGCCAAACAGGATGCCGCCCTCTTTCGTGCCCACCAGGCCGTCGGCGTTGTTGTTTCCTCCCCAGATCAATTGCCACTTCGCTCCCGCCGCGACCACTCCGGGAATCTCCGTGACCGTCACTTCTTTCGGAGGCGCTGGCTGCGGAAAATTATTCTCCTGCGCGATCAACGCCTGGCTCAAAACGAAAGCTGCTCCCAGAAGAAGCCCGCTCATCGCGATCATTGTTTTCGATTTCATGCACCCTCCAAGGGTTCCCGGCTCGCAAGCCGGCACAGAATGTCGCCGTTTTTCGGCTCCCCGATGGCTGAGAGTATATACCGACTTCAAGAAGGACTGGCAAGGCGGCCGCAGCGCGAGGTTATCCGCGCAATACACGCTTTTCGCCCTGCCGCACCGTCACTCCGTCGCGATCGAGGCGCTCGAGCAGCGGCACCACGACTCGCCGGCTGCTGCCCAGCGTCTGGCGCAGATCACTCACGGTGGCGGGACCATGCGTCCGGATGAATTGGCGGATCAACGCGGCGGCGCGAGCCACATTCTCTGCCGCCATCACAACATCTTCGCTCAATTCGATCGCCTCTCCCGTGTGAATCAGGAAGCGCAAGGCCTGTTGGGAGGCGGTATCCGATACCAGATGGGCGCGTGAAGGCGGATCGAAGGGCTTGGCGCCGAGCGCGACGCGCAGTTTCGCGCCGGCGCTCTGAAGTCCCGTCGGCAACGCTGGGCTGTGCGCCCGGCGGCGAATTTCGGCGCCCGCGCGCGACAAAATCGACCTTGCACAAGTCGGCGATCAGCGCATCGAAACTCTCGTCGTGCGGCAGTTCCTGCTTCAGAATTGTCCGCAGCTCGGCCAGTGGCAAGCCAACCTGCTCGGGACGCTTGCGATGCCGCTCGTCGATCGCAGCCGCGGCCCGCTGGCGCGCCGCGAGCCACCGCTGCGCATCGATCAAGATGCTTCCCGCGAGCACGATTTTGTCTTCCTGCGCCAGGCGCGCGACGCCGGCGGCAATCTCTGCGTCGCTAAAGCGCGACTTCGTCAGCAATTCCGATTTGCGCGCGGCGCCGTCGCGCGTGAGCACTGACGCCAGAAGGACCATGACGTCATCAGGCACCTGGGCACGCTGCCGGAGACATTCCAGGCGCGTGGCGTCGCGGAAGCCCCTGCGGCGGGCATCGGGATCGAGGATGATGGCGCCGGCCAGCGTGTTCTGTTCGGCCCAATCGCGCAGGATGCAGCGATCGCCGGCAAAAGCGAATGCAGGCGCTTCCAGCCGCAACTGAGCCAGCGCGCTTTCTCCGGTGGCCAATTCCTCGCGCTTTTCGAAAAAAGCGACGCGGGCAACTACGTTTCCGCTGCCGTAGTGGACGCGCACCCTCGCTCCCTCTTTGAGCGAGCGACTCGCCCGCGGCGAAATCTGAATCAGGGCGTCAAAGGTGTTGCTCGGCCCGCCAAACTCGCGCAGCGTAACGACGTTTCCGCGCGAGATGTCCTCCGCTGCGGCCACATCGGAGAGATTGAGCGCCGTGCGCGTCCCGGGACCGCTCACCTCGACGTTGCTATTAGCGCATTGCATGTTGCGGATGCGTGCGGCTTTTCCGGATGGCTGAATGATGACGCTCTGCCCGCGCCGCAGCGGGCCACCGGTGAGTGTGCCGGTGACCACCGTGCCTATGCCTTGCAGCGTGAAGACGCGATCCACCGGCAGGCGCGGCTTGCCGAAATCGCGCGGCAGCGGCAGGCCGGCAACCACTTTTGCGAGGGTGGCCTTCAAATCGTCGAGGCCGCGCCCGCTCACGATCGACGTCGGCACAATCGGCGCGTCGGCAAAAGGAGTGTCGCTTAGCTTGGCGCGGATCGCGGCGATCGCGGCTTGCTCGTCCTGCGCGAGATCGATTTTCGTCAGCGCGACTACGGCGTGACGGACGCCGAGATACGTGAGAATCTCCAGATGTTCTTCCGTCTGCGGCATCCAGCCATCGTCGGCTGCGACGACGAGCAGGGCCAAGTCCACCGAGCCCACGCCTGCGACCATGTTCTTCACGAAGTCCTCATGGCCGGGGACGTCCACGATTCCGAGCATGAACGTGGTGGGATCGGGTGCGGGCTGTACTTGCAGCCCACGCAAATTTTGGAGGGGCGAGGAAAGCTTCAAGTGCGCGAAGCCAAGATCGATCGTGATGCCGCGCGCTTTTTCTTCCGGCAGGCGATCGGGGTCCGTGCCGGTGAGCGCCTTCACCAGCGCGCTTTTGCCGTGATCGACGTGGCCGGCGGTGGCCAGAATGAAATGTTGCACGGCGGACATTCGTTCTTTCGAGTTTCTCTCTTGTTCAGATTGAAAGGGCGCTTTGGCCTATACGACGGCGCGGATCGCTTCTACCAATTCCGCGTCTTGCCTCGGGAAAATGGTCCGTAAATCGAGTTTGAGTTTGCCGCGCTCGATGTAGCCGATCACCGGCAAAGCGCGCGCTCGCAGTCGCGTCGATATTTCCTGCGACTGAAGCGTCGGATGAGCCAAGTCCACGGTGACGGACGGAATGATCGATTGCGGCAGCGCTCCGCCGCCAACCTGCGCTCGGCCCTCGCCGATGCTCGCTTTCAGCGGCGTCCCCGCCAGCGCCGCGACGATCTTCTCCGCCCGCGCGCGCAGCGAGTCGGTCGACGCGCTGAGCATCTCGATCACCGGAATTCCGCTGCCTACTTGTGCGCGATCGCCTTGCGCCCGACTCGCGCCGCCCGCGCCCAAATAAGATGTCCACCGTGGCTTGCAGCGCGGAAAGAATCAGCTTGTCGCAGCGCAGGGCGCGGAAGAACGGATCGCGTTTCAGCGCGGCAATGAGTTTCGCTTTTCCGGCGATGATGCCCGCTTGCGGCCCGCCCAGCAATTTGTCGCCGCTGAAGCAAACCAAATCGACGCCGCGCCCGAGCACCTCGGCGGGCGTAGGCTCATGATCGAGGCCCGCGATCCGCCCGGTGTCAATCATCGCGCCGCTGCCGAGGTCCTCGACAAACGGGATGCGCTTCTTGCGCGCCAGCGCGGCGATCTCCTCGGTCGGCGGCGATTCCACGAAACCGCTCATGAAGAAATTGCTGTGATGGACTTTCAGGATGAGCGCCGTATCTCCACGGATCGCGCGGGTGTAGTCGGCGAGTGAGGTTCTATTCGTTGTGCCAATCTCGCAGAGGCGCGCGCCGCTTGATTCCAGGATCTCCGGAATCCGAAATCCGCCGCCGATCTGGACGAGTTCGCCGCGCGAGATGATGACTTCGTTCTTGGGAAGCGCTTCTTTGCGGAGGCCTCGCGGGCTGCGACTCGCCGGCGCCGCGGCATCCTGGCAAAAGTGGCGAAGGATCAGCACCAGCGCGGCGGCGTTGTTGTTCACGACGGTTGCAGCTTCCGCCTCGCAGAGCAAAGCAAGATTGTGCTCCAGGTACGCCGCGCGGCCGCCCCGCGCGCCGCCCCCGAGGTCGTACTCAAGATTGTTATATTGGGCGCCGGCTGCAACCGCAGCCATGATCGCCGCGGTCGCCAGCGGGGCGCGGCCGAAATTGGTGTGAACGATGATGCCCGTGGCGTTCAGCACCGGCCGGATACGCGACGCGCTCAGCGCGGCGATCGCGCTGCGCACGCCGGAGAGCACGCCGTCGAAACCGGGGATCGTCTCGTGTTTGCCCTTCTTGTTGTTTCTTTGACGAAGGGCGGCGAGTTCCCGGCGCACGACCGCAACGACGGCGGCGCGCGGCAAGTCAACCTCGCCAAGCGCCAGCAGCACCTTTTCTACCGAGGGGATGGCCCGCAGGTTGGAAGAACTCACAAACTTACCCTGATCCTAGGCTTCGCCGCGCGCACGATGCGGCCGATGACGGCGGCGCAAGGCGTTCTGAGGCGTTTCAGCAGCGTCAAAACAGCTTTCAATCGCCGCTCCGGCACGCAGAGCAGCAAGCCTCCGCTGGTTTGCGCGTCGGCCAGAAAGATTTTCTCCGCGTCGCTCACTCGGTCCCACTCCGTGAACTCGTTCGCGTAGGCTAGATTGTCCCGGCTGCCAGCGGGGACTGGAGCCCGCAGCGATCAGCTCGAGTACGCCCTTACCAACAACAGGCACGCGGCGCGAATCAATTTCAGCGCCGACGTGGCTGGCGCGCAACATGGCATGGAGATGCCCGAGCAATCCGAACCCAGTCACATCCACCGCAGCGCGCACCCAGCCGCGCTCGGCCAGCTCCGGCCCGGCGTCATTCAGCCGCGCCATGATCGCTATCACCTTGCGCTCCAGTGCCGGCGGAGTCAGCCCGCGCTTGATGCCGGTGGTGACGATGCCCGTGCCCAGCGGTTTCGTCAAGACCAGCGCGTCGCCCGGCCGCGCACCAGCATTGGTCAGAATGCGCCGCGGCGACACCAACCCGGTAACCGCGAGGCCATAAACCGGTTCCGGATTCTTGATCGTGTGACCGCCCAGCAAGACACATTTGGCTTGTTTGATCTTGAGCGCGCCGCCGCGCAGAATTTCGCGAATCGCTTCCGCCGGCACCAAATCAACCGGGATGCCCATAATGTTGAGCGCCGTAAGTGGCCGGCCGCCCATCGCGTACACATCGGAAAGCGCATTGGCCGCGGCAATCTGCCCGTACGAAAAAGGATCGTCGACGACCGGTGTGAAAAAATCCGTCGTCTGCACCAAAGCGCGGTCGCGGTCGATGCGATACACCCCGGCGTCGTCTCCGGTGGCCGATCCCACCAGGAGATCTCGGGTTTTCAGAATGGGTAACCGGCGCAGTACCTGCGTCAGAGCCTGCTGGCTAAGCTTGGAAGCTCAACCGGCACAGGAGGACAGCGCGGTCAGCTTCAAAATCTCTTCGCGCGACACGAGCCACTGCTCCTTTCTGAAACTCGAGAAATACTCCGTGCGGGTAAACGGAATTGGCGGAGAGGGTAGGAATCGAACCTACCCCCCGGCACGATGTGTCGGGGCAGCGGTTTTGAAGACCGCGACGACCACCAGGCACGCATCACTCTCCGGTTGCATACAATACCTTAGCTCAACCCAGAGTGCAGCGGCTTTAGCGCCCAGCGGGACCGGGCGCATCAATAAAGAAACTGCAGGAGCCGATCGTTACGCTTCGGGCTAGACTTCCGCTTTCATCAGATCGCGGGCGCCTTCATCGAACTCCACATCGCGCTTCAAGAGCAACGAAGCCGAGCGCACCCAATAGACGTCGCCATGCGCCGCGGCAAACGGCTCGTGCCCTTCCGCCAGCGAATTGATCTCCGCCAGCAGAAGCCGGCGCGCGGCGATGATGGCCGTGTCGCTGGTGCCCAGGCGTTCCCGCGTGCGGTCGCAAATCGGTCCCATGCTCTCTTGCACAGCCTGGTCCTGCGCGGCAAAGCCATGGATGCCCGTCATGGTGCTGGCACGCTGCTCGCCACGGTCGATCAGATAATTGTTGTCTTTGTTCCGCCGCGCACGAAACGTGACTGGATCCACTTGCTCATGTATAAACGTTTCCTTGCGGATGGACTCGCGATCCTCGTCGGAAAGCGGCCCATCGGGATTCCAGCTCGCCGACCACACAAAGCACGTCTCGTCATCGCGCGGCACCCAACAATGCCCGTTGATCGAGAGGCCTTTCTGATACGGGATGATGGTGTAGCTCGGCAGCATGAACTGCGTCAGCCGCCAGTAGTATTGGTCCTCTTCGGCATTGCGGCGCACGGCGATGATCAGGCCGTAGTCGGTCTTTTTCACCGTGAACATCGGCGCCTTGTCCATCAGGTGATATTTCGCGCGCAAATTCGTGCTGGCCTTCACCTTGGCCACGTAGTCGTCCGTCAGGCGAAACGCGTCCACGCTGGCGTGCAGAAAATTGGAATGGCTCGAGTCGATCCCGCCCTCGATGGCTTGCAGGTAGTTGTTCTCCTGCAAGCGCTTGGAAATATGCCGGTGGCTCTCCGGGACGCGCGCCCATTCCAGTTTGGGCAATTCGGGCTCTTGCTCGGGGTCGCCCATGTACGTCCAGATCATTCCGCCGTATTCGCGCGTGGGATACGCGGTGATGCGCACTTTATTCTGGAAGCGGTACTCGTCCGGCTCATTCGGCATATCCACGCAGGTGCCGCTGACGTCGAATTTCCATCCGTGATACACGCAACGCAGCCCGCACTCTTCATTGCGGCCCCAGAACAGGCTGGCGCGCCGGTGCGGACAAGCCTCGTCCACCAACCCGACCTTGCCGTTGCTATCGCGGAACGCAATCAAGTCCTCGCCCAGCAGGCGCACCCGCACCGGCGCGCAGTCCGGGCTCGGCAACTCCGACGGCAACAACGCCGGCAGCCAGAAACGCCGAAAGTAATTCCCCGCGGGCGTCCCTTGATTGGTCTGAGTCAGCAGCTCATTTTCTTCTCGAGAAAGCATGGCCTACACCATCCTCTTGCAAATCACAAAGAGGGCCTCTTGCAAATCACAGAAAAGCCCGCAAAACGGCCGCCGCCGCGCCGGGCTGGCTCGCCGCCACCAGATCGTGCGCCCGGTGCACGCCGGCGTGCAGCCGCCTGACCGTGTCGCGCTCGCTTGATCGAGGTTCGTTCACCAGAAAGAAGCCGGTAATCGTCCAGATGGCATCCAGCTCCGCCTCGCGATACACGAGGTGCTCGAAGTCAGTGGATGCCTCCAGGTGCGCGATGATGCTCTGCAGCGTCTCCGGCGAAAAATCCTGCACGCTCACGATGTGCTCAGGGTTCGCCGCAGGTGGATGAGACGCGCCGTTCCGTCCATTCTTTCCGTTCCGCTCAGGCATTATCCACCCCGCAATATCGTAGGACGAAACGCCCCCACCAGCAATGGCGGGCGCTTCGAGCCCCAACCCGTCTTGTCGCGAGAGGAACTTAGGCATCGCCCGACGAAACGTGCACGTACTGGCCGCCCGCCTTCTTAGCGATTTCCTTGCAGATGCTGGCACCGGATTCGTCGTCGAGCGTGATGGTGTGGATGACCGTCGGAGGCGGGCCGCTGCTTTCGTCCTTCTTGATGATCAGGTTGCCGAACGTCGAAAGCATGCCGGTGCCGATCCCGTGACACTGCTTTTGCAAGCGCGAAGGCGAGGGACTGGTGAACTGACCGTCGGTGAGAAAATAAATCACGTCCGGGCGCGCGGTTAGCGAAAAGATCAGATCAAAGGCCGGCTGCGGGAACGTCCCGCCGATGGGGCTGACGCGCGATACCCAGTCGATCACCGCCTGCTTCCATTCGCCGCTGGCTTTCACCCACACGGCCTCTTTTGTCGGCATCGCCAGCCGGTCCGAGAAAAGCACGACGAAAATCTCGCTTCCCTCGCTGAGCCCCTCAAGCGCGCTGGCCAACTGCCTCACGCAAGCGTTCCAGCGCTGGCCCGCCATCGAGCCAGACATATCCAACACAAATGCGAATCGCTGCGCCAGCGCAGGCACTCCGAAGAAAGTCGCTCGGGCCGCCGGTCCCAAGGCGGTCTTCGCTTCCACCTCAGTCTTCGCTTCCACCTCGGTGCTCGTCTTGGCGTTTGCGGATGGCGCAGCGGTTCTCTGGTCCGCCCGCGCCACTGGAACCGCCATCGCGCGCGACGGATTCGACCATTTCGCCTTCCCGATTGGCTTCCACTCCCAGGTAAATTCGGCCGTGGCTCCGGAGACCTCATCCTGCGCGATCAGTCTCCCCTTTGCGCCCAGCGCAGCCATCGGAATCAGCTCGACCTTCACCGAGCCGGTCCCGCGCAGCGTGCGGTCATACGGAGGTTGTTCGACGCGCACCGAAAGCGCATGATCGTCCGCCGTCCGCACCACGCAAGAACAGGAACGATTGGTGTCCACGGGCACCGGCTGCCACTCGAAGCCTAGAGAAGGGTCGCCGCCGCTCGATTCGACTGGCACGATGGCGGCGTTGCGCGCAGGCTCCCAATTCGCGTTCGCCGATCCCGCATCCCAAGCCGGTCTTCCGGGAATACCCTGCGGGGGCGCCTGTACCCGTGGTTGTTGGGAAGTCTGCGCGGTCGATTGGCTCGAAGTTTGAGCAGGTGCGCTGCGCGCACGACCCGGTGGTGGAGCGGAAGCCTCCGTCATAATGAATCCCTCGCTCGGCGAACGACGGACCGGGAGTTTAACACGCCGCCCGCCCAATCCGGATTCCCCTATCAGATCGGATGATTCGCGCGGACGGCGAACACCCGGAAAACGGCCGGGCAATCGTGAGCCTTGGAAATCGCATCTAATTAAGTGAAGAAAAAAATGGGGAAAGTGCCTATAGGAAGTGTCTATAGGAGGTTTGACCATGAGCACTAGAAACGTTTGGATTTTCCTTCCCGCGCTGCTGCTGACGTTTGCGATGATCGGCTTACCTCGGGCCCACGCCGACGATTACAATCAGCTCAGCTACCTGACGTTCAATGAGCCAATTCGCATTTCGTCTCCCAATGGGCCCGTAGATTTGGCGCCCGGTACCTACGAATTCAAGCTCCTCGATTCTAGCGATCGGAACATCGTTGAGGTTTTCGACGCTAACCACAATCCGATAACCATGGCGTACACGATCTCCACCGAGTACGTTGCGCCGACCACTCGCGACTTGGTTGACCATACGATGCTCACCTTTGCGGAGGGCTCGAAAAACCAACCGTTGACCCTCGTCAAGTGGTATTACCCCGACAATCCGTTCGGTCATGAGTTCGTCTACTCCAACAGGATCGAAGGTCAGCTGTCGGAAGAGCCCATGATTACGGTGAAAGCTGTACACACCAAGCAAGCTCTGGGCGGGCCCGTGTCCGCGTCCTTTAACATGAAGAGCGCGAGCGCAAATCGGAGCTGAAGCCGCGCAAGTACAGGGTGTGATCAGGCAAGCAAGGCGCTGGCGGTGGCAACCACCGCCAGCTTTTTTTCGGGCAAGCGAATCACAGATAGCCTTTTGCAAGGAATCAGAACGGAAGGAAAAGTTCTGGTGAGCGGGTTGCCGGCCGAAAAACAGCGCCACCGGTGGATTTGGGCCATCGACGTGAGGTACTGGTCCGTGCGCGCGAAAATCGACGCCCGCAGATTATTGATTTCGCTGGATTTGCGCAGGACGACGCTGATCTGCGTTTGGCATAGCCATTGCATCTAAAGGAGTGGCAGGACAAGGAGGCTGAAAATGAGATATCTCAAGTATCTAGCTCCTGCGACGTTGCTGGGCCTGTTCATGCTTCTCGGAGGGACAGCCGCCCAGGCACAGGTTCGGTTTGGCGTTGGGGTTGGAGTGGGACCGGGTTACGACGGTTACGATTATGACGATGGTTACGACGCTCCGCCTCCCGTCTGCCCCTACGGCTACTACGACTATTATCCGTATGCCTGCGCCCCTTACGGCTTCTATACTCCCGATTACTTCTACAACGGCGTGTTCATCGGCGTCGGCCCATGGTTCGGCTGGGGCTGGGGTCACGGATGGCCTTACGGGTTCCGTGAGGGTTTCTTCCGTGATCACGGCTTCTTCGATCGTGGCCGAGGCTTCGATCGCGGCGGATTCGACCGCGGCTTCCGAGGTGGTGAGCGAGGCTTCGGAGGTAATCCAGGCTTCCGTGGTAACCCTGGTTTCCGGGGCGGTAACCCCGGCTTCCGCGGTAACCCGGGATTCCGCGGAGGTAACCCTGGCTTCCGGGGTGGCAACCCCGGTTTCCGTGGCAATCCTGGCTCCCGCGGTGGCAACCCCGGTTTCCATGGTGGCCAGCAATTCCGCGGCGGTAACGGCGGCGGCTTCCATGGTGGTAACGGCGGTGGCTTCCACGGTGGAGGCGGCGGCAGCTTCCATGGTGGCGGTGGAGGCTCCCACGGCGGTGGCGGCGGTCATGGTGGCGGACACCGGTAACCGCACGCTCGCCTCAAGCACAAACGGCTGGCAGCTAACGCTGCCAGCCGCTTCGTTTTTCCGCAGCCGTCCTCTTCGACTCCAGCTCGCATCTTCCCGACTCCCGCGTGCTCCGCGCCGCAGTCCCCGGAGCCCGTCCATCCCTATTTTCCCGTCACCAAGCCATGCCTGCTATCATCCTAGTCATCGAAAGAGGCAACGGAGGTGAAATGTGTTTCGCCACACTATTCCGCTGGGGCGCGTTTTCGGCATTCCGATCGATCTCGACTACTCCTGGTTCCTGATCGCCATCCTCATCACCTGGGTATTGGGCGCCAACTACTATCCCGCCGAATTCAAAGGCGGGACCAGCGCCGAATACTGGCTGATGGGCGCCATCACCGCGGTGCTGTTTTTCGCCAGCATCCTGATCCACGAACTGGCCCATTCGGCGGTAGCACTTCGCTACAAAGTTCCCGTGAACCGCATCACCCTATTCATCTTCGGCGGCGTCTCCCAGATCGCCGGAGAACCCCCAAGCGCCAGCGCCGAATTCCTAATCGCGATAGTCGGACCACTCACCAGTCTTGCGCTGGGAGCTTTCTTTTACCTTTTGGAGCCGTTGCTTACGCAGATCGCTCCGGCCCTGGCGATCGCCAAATATCTAGCGCTCATCAACGCCCTGCTCGGCGTCTTCAACCTGATCCCAGGATTCCCCCTCGACGGCGGCCGCGTCTTTCGCGGCATCGTTTGGGGAGTGACCAAGGACTTCCGCCGCGCCACCCTAATCGCCGCCACCACCGGCCGATTCTTCGGCTTCGTGTTCATCGTCGGCGGCGTTTGGGACGCCCTGCGCGGCGACGTCTTCAATGGGCTGTGGATCGCATTCATTGGCTGGTTTCTCGAGAGCGCGGCCGCCGCGCAAGTCCAGCAGCAAATGGTGCAGGGCCTGCTAAACGGCCACAAAGTGTCGGAGGTAATGGGCGAGGCGTGCACCCACGTCCCTGGAGATACCTCCTTGCAAAAACTGGTCGATCAGGAAGTCCTTGCGCACGCGCACCGCTGCTTTCTCGTGGATCAAGGAGACCATGTCGCCGGATTGCTGACCCTGCACGAGATCAAGGACATCCCGCGTCCCTCCTGGACCTCGACGACCGCGGCCCAAGCCATGGTGCCCCTCGACAAGTCCAGCAAGGTCGATTCCACCAGCGAATTGTGGCCCGCCATGGAAAAGATGAGTCGCGACGGAATCAACGAATTGCCCGTCATGCAGGGCAACTCCGTCGTCGGCATGCTCTCGATGGCCGACATCGTCAAATATCTCCAAACCATGCAGCAGCTCCGCTCCATCTAGACGTGCGATTTCGACCGATCTGAATTTCACGGTGAGCGGCTTGGGCTTCCACAGGAACCTTTTTCTAAGGCCTATCCAGTACCGCTATAGCGATCTTTCCTGAACATATAGAATTTGCCGACGTTTCTATTTCGAGGTCTCCATCTCTTCGCTGCAATCACTTGAGATCGTAGGGAGATGTTTTTTCTGCGAGCCGTTTGGCACGGAGTTAAACCATGAGTTGTAGGAAACACGCGCGGATTTCTCATCGACAATCGGGACGGTTCATCGCTAATAGGGTAAGTGGTGTATTGACCGTAGTCTGCAGACTCGGTAAATAACTCGCTCATTTACGCGTGTGAGTTGGCGCCCACGCGGGTAAGCTTTTGGTTTGGAAACGGCGACCGGGTGTTTCTGAATCGGGCTGGTGCATCGGAGAAGACCGTGAGCCAAGAGATTTCCAAGTACGCCTTGTTGGGCGGGCGCCACTTCGAGAAGATCACGTCCGATGCTGGCATCGAGTGGTTGTTCAGCCTTGCGAGTGCTCTCCAGGCCTCTCAGCACTTTTTTTCGGAGAGTAGTTCAGACGCTGAAAGGAGAAGTGCCATCGCAGATCCAGGCTCCGCGATCGAGGAGGGATGACAATGATCGATTCGCCCGACGACACTATAGAAGTCGACAATCCGGAAGAAATCCTGCGACACGAGGACGGGATATTCGAAGTGACTTCTCCTGACGGTCACGTCTTTCAGGTTAGGTGTCGCCGTGGACGAGAGATGGCGACTTACGACATCGGCGAGCCCCGGCGGGTGGACTTACCGCAGGGAACGCTGTGGCGCATCCGGAGGCTAGGAGGCGCTGCGGCCTAAATTTTTTCCTTTCGCTCCGCTATTCGTCGCTGCCAAGCTCCGAACAAAAATAATTTTCAACCTCAAAACCTGCCCATAAAGCACACCCTTTTTAGGCGCTAGCCTGGAAACCGTCCATCAGGGAAAATGAAGGAGAGGCCACCCGTGCCGCAAAATCTCCTGCTCGATAAACTCGGGATCGCAAATCCAATCATTCAGGGCCCAATGGGCGGCGGCCCGTCCACACCCGAGCTGGTAGCCGCCGTCTCAAATGCTGGAGGCCTAGGCTCGCTGGGCGCCGCGTATCAAAAGCCGGAAGAAATCACCGAGACGATCCGCAAAATCAAATCCCTCACCAGCAAGCCCTTCAACGTAAATCTATTCGCCGGCGGCTATGACGTCAAATCCTACCCCGACCCCCAGCCCATGCTGGACGTCCTCGCCGAAATCCACAGAACCCTCGGCCTGCCCGCCCCCACCGTGCCCCAGCTCCCGCCAGATCCTTTCCCCGCACAGCTCGAAGCCGTACTCGACGCCGATCCCCCAATCTTCAGCTTCACCTTCGGCATCCCCGACGCCGACTCCCTGGCCCGCCTCAAAGCGCGCCGCATCCTGATCATCGGCACAGCCACCTCAGTCGAGGAAGCCAAAGCTCTCGCCGAAACGGGCGTTGACGCCATCGTCGCGCAAGGCGCCGAGGCCGGCGCTCACCGCGGCACCTTCGCCGGCTCCTTCCAAGAATCCATGATTCCCAGCTTCGACCTGGTTCCCGGGATCCACGCCGCAGTCGCGACTCCAGTGATCGCCGCCGGCGGCCTGATGGACGGCCGCGACATACGCAAAGCGCTCGCACTGGGCGCATCCGCCGCCGCGCTAGGCACAGCCTTCCTCCCAAGCCCGGAATGCGGCGCGCCCCAAGCCCACAAGCAAGCCGTCCTCGCAGCCCGCAGCGACAGCACCGTCATCACCCGCGCTTTCTCCGGCCGCCCCGCACGCGGCCTCAAAAACGCCTTCATCGCCCAATTAGCCGACCGCGAAGACAACATGCTTCCCTACCCGCTGCAAAACATCCTGACCCGCGCCATGCGCAGCGCCGCCGCCAGCCGCGGCATCAGCGATTTCCTCTCCCTCTGGGCCGGCACCGGCGTAGCCCGCGCCAGAGCCTTACCCGCCGCCGCCCTCGTAAAACAGTTGGTCGACGAGATCAACGCCTCCGGCAATCAATCTTCCTAGTCTCGCGCCCACTGAGCGATGTCGTCACAAGAACTCGTCCGCGACGGAGGAATCTGCTGCTTGTCGGGAAACGTGAGATCGCCGCCGCGCGCGTAGTCATTGCTGGTAGCATTCGAGATCGCATTTGGCACTCCGCCATTCAGCCCACTACGGCCAAGTCTGTTTAAACTGTGGTTCGGATGACCCAGGAGTGAGTTAGAATAAGTGGCGGAGAGCGATGTGGGCTCGGTATTTTCTCGCCGCGAAATGTTGAAAGGCAGCGCTCTGTTGTGCGCGTGTCTCCCCTTGACCGAATCCCCAGACCCGTTCGGTTTGACGCAGGGAACCGCACCCGCCGCTACCACAGCGAAGAAGCTCGGGGAGTACTCATTTGCGCCCTCCGATGAGGCGCTGCTCGAGGATCTGGAGCAGGCCAACTTCAAATTTTTCTGGGAGCAGACGAATCCCAAGACGGGGATCACCAGAGACCGCTGCAATATCAAGGCGCCAAATAACAACGAACTGGGAAGCATAGCCTCCACTGGCTTCGGACTGACGGCACTGTGCATTGGCGCGAAGCGCGGCTACGTGTCACATGCCGAAGCGCGAAAGCGGGCGTTGGATGCTTTGCTTTTCCTATGGAAGAAGCTCCCGAACCATCGAGGATTTTTCTACCACTGGGCCAACATTAACACCGGCGAACGCTTGTGGGACTCGGAGGTCTCGTCGATCGACACCGCCATTCTGCTCTGTGGCGTCCTCACCTGCCGTGAATATTTTTACGAAGAAGTAGGCGAACTAGCGGCGGAAATATTTGATCGCGTTGACTGGACTTGGCTCTCCGAAGACACTCAGGTTCTCTCAATCGCCAGTCGGAATTATTGGAAATCCCTTTGCTGGTGATGGACCGGACCCTGCTCGCCTACATGAACCTGTCGCCTGCCGAATGCCTGGAGGCCATCAGGGCCTGCCTGCAGCGGTGTAGTGCCGTTGGCGGAGTCTTCACCCTTCTTTGGCACAACGACTGTTTCCTCGACCCGGTTTATCGCGGCGTCTACCTCAGTTTGCTCCATCTCCTTGAGGGGATTCCCAACTATGACTGGCGTGACGACGCGCCGGGTCCGGCGTCCCGACTAATCTGATGAACGCGCACACAAGATTTTCGCGCAACCTCGCGCTCATCGTACTCCCTGGGATCGGCATACTGCTGGCGCTTTCCCTATACTTCAAGTTGCCGTTGGAATTGGCTCTCGCCTTGCTAGCCGCCTGCGGGATTTCGTTGTATGTAGTCTCACGTCTTCCTGAAGTTCTTCTCCTGGCCGTCATGTTTGCGCCGCAGTGGAAGACATATTGGCCCCTTAGCTTGGTGGACCGGGCCGCCGACCTCACGCTGCTATCTGCGGTAGGTCTCGCCGTCGCGATCGCCTGGCGCCTGTTGAGCCCGGGGTACTCTGGAGATTGGAATCTTCGCCGATTCCTTTTTCAGCAGCAGCGAACCCTCCTTGCCTACATGGTCTTCGCATTGGTAGTGACCCTCAGCTACTCCTACACGACCGCGCCGAACTACGGTCTTTCGAAATTGACTCGCTTCCTCTTCATTGGAACGCTCCTCCTTTTGGCTCCTTGCTTCCTGATTCTCTCCGAGAATATGAAGTCACATTGATCACGCCTGCAGCGGAGAGCGGCCTGTTCGACGGCGTCCGGCTGGAAGCCATTCCGAAGCCGCACAATCGGTTCGACCGCATGGTGCGCGGCTCCCTCGCGGTATACAAGAAAGCGCGTCACGAAAATGCGGACATCTACCATTTTCACGATCCCGAGCTCATCCCCATAGCGCTCCTGCTTCGGCTATCCGGCAAGCACGTGATCTACGACGCGCACGAGGATCTGCCGCGAACCTTCACCTACAAGTCTTACATTCCCCATTTCCTCCGCTCGTCGGTTGCGCAATTCGCCGGAATCATCGAGGAGTTCTCCAGTCGTGCCTTCTCGGCGCTGGTGGTTGCCAATCCGGTCACGGCGGACCGCTTTCGCGGCATCCATCGGCATGCCGTAGTGGTGCACAACTATCCCAAGATCGAAGAGTTGCGCGAGACACGCGTCCCCGGCGAAAGAAAAAAGTCAGGCGGTGGAGCCTTCCTCTACGTCGGAATGCGTATCACTCAGCCCCGAGGCGCCGAGGAGATGATTCGCGCCGTGGGTATGCTTCCACCGGAATTGAAAGCTCGCCTGAAGCTTGTAGGCGCGTGGGACCCGCCAGATCTTCCGCGGCGATTGTCGTACCTGCCAGGTTGGGAACGCACTGACCACCTTGGGACGCTGGGTCGTCCTGCTGTGGCCCGCGCCCTTCGGGAGGCTCGCGCGGGATTGTGCCTGCTGCATCCCGAACCCAATTACCTCACCGCCGAGCCGGTAAAACTCTTCGAGTACATGTGCGCCGGAATCCCGGTGATCACCGGCGACTTCCCCAGTTGCCGGGAAATCATCGATACCGTGGGTTGCGGGCTGTTGGTTAATCCGCTGGACCCCAAGGAGATCGCCGACGCCATGGAATATCTCCACAGGAATCCCGAGGAAGCCGAAGCCATGGGCAGACGCGGTCTCGAGGCCGTGCAGTCCGAATACAACTGGAGACGGGAGGAAAACGTCCTCCTGGACCTGGACCGCAATCTTCAGGATCCTCAAGGCAGCGCGCGTACCCAACCGGTCACTTTGAGGGGAGCCCGATGAGATTCCTCGTCCTCACGCAATACTTTCCCCCGGAAGTGGGCGCGTCTCAGGTCCGCTTAGCGGCCTTGTGCAAGGAACTCGTCGGCGCCGGCCATTCGGTGGAAGTAGTCACTGCCATGCCGCATCACCCGCTCGGCCGCATCTTCGCGACGCACCGCGGCGCGTTCTATCGCCGCGAGAACCACGAAGGCATCGTAGTCCACCGCGTTTGGCTGTATGCCGGAAACCGCTCGATCCTCCAGCGCCTCCTGGGTTATCTCTCTTTTTCTATTACCTGCTTCTTCGCCCTGTTGCGCGCACAAAGCCCGGACTATGTGTTCGCGGATTCTCCTCCCCTGTTCTTGGGAATTCCAGGTTGGCTCGCCGCCAAACGCTGGCGGACCCGGCTGGTGTTCAATGTTGCGGACTTGTGGCCTGATTCGGCGCGCGACTTGGGGATTCTGCGAAACGGATGGCTGATGGATCTGGCCAGCGGGCTAGAGGCCTGGATCTATCGCCACGCGGATTACGTTACCGCCGTCACCGACGGCATTCGTCAAACCTTGCTCCAGGTAAAACATCTTCCGCCTCACAAAGTGCTCTTCCTGCCGAACGGAGTTGACACCGAACTCTTCTGTCCTGCGGACGCCGACGAATCGCTGAAGCGAAGTCTGGGACTCGCCAATAAAAAAGTGGTTCTCTATGCCGGAAATCACGGATATGCGAGCGGATTGGAGCAGCTCTCGCCGCAGACACTCCCACGAATGGAAGAGGACGCCCGTGAATCGGCCTGACGACCGGTTCACCGTGAATCCGAACCCTCGGCGATTCCCCGATCCATCCCACCGAATGGAAGAACAACGCTCGCTCCTGCTCTCATGACCTGCGCGCAAGAATCAATGCCCAAAACTCAGGCCCAGCCTCCGGACCCGGGGCCGATCGGGTTGTCCCGAGCCCGGGGCCGTTTTATGTCCCACGTTCTCGCGTTAGTGACCGGGAACGGAATCGCGCAGGCCGTGCAGTTTTCGGGAACGCTGGCGCTGGCTCGACTCTGCGCTCCGGAAAGCTTCGGCGTCTTCGCCCTATTCCTGACCGTCGTCTCAGTCTTTTCCGTGCTCGGCGGGGGGCGCTACGAACTTGCAATCATGTTGCCCGACTCCGACGAAGAGGCAGCGAACATTCTGTTCCTGGCCACCTTTGTTGTGCTTGGCATCGCGGGAGTCGGAGCCTTGGCGCTTCCCTTCCTTCATGGATCACTGGATCGCCTGTTCGACGTACAGGAGCGACAGCGCTTTTCCCTTGTCCTCGAAGTGCTGGGGAATGTCGCCTCTTTAGGCGGTCTTTACCTCACCCTGTGGTTGACGCGCGACACTGTCCTTGCCGTAGGCGTCTTCGCGGGGCTCGAAGCGATCTATACCCTGACGTGGCTTTGGTTCGTCTATCGTGTCGCCGGTTTCCATCGCGCAGGCTTGTTGCTCGTCGGAAAGGACGTGCTCGTTTGGGGTGGGATCACGGCAGTCGCCCTCGGGGCGATGCACTCAGTGTTTCATCCCTGGACGGCCTTTTTGGCGTCCTTCTTTGTGGTCTTTTTGATCGAGGCTGCCTGCGCCGTTCGTAGCGTGCGAGGCGATCGCCTCACTGAGGCCACGGCGTGGCTTCGCGCCCTGCGAGCGCGCCCAACCACTCCGGCCGCTTGAATTCCACTCGGCGGCCTGTCCGACTAAAAGAGCTTCCTCGCCGGCAGCACGCTTTTCGGCATGGAAGCGCTTACCGTGAACATCGGTTCGTTCACCACCTGGCTGAATTTGAGATGCAGCGCCACGCTGCAAAGTAAATATGCGTGGACGTCGCGAAAGCCCCAGCGCGCCACCAGCAAGTCGATCATCCGTGAGGTCGCAGCGCGAGCCGCGGCGGTCGCATCGGTCGCCGATTCGACCACGATCCAGGCAGTCTCCAAATCCTGCTTCACCCGCGGAGCGGAGTCCACCAGCGGCCCCGGAAGCGGGCTGCGCTTGTGCAGTTGAAAGCGCAAGGTCGCGTCCACGGGACACTCAATACCATTGATGCAGACCTCGCCATCACCTTGCGCCGCGTGGGCATCGCCCACGGAAAAGAGGGCTCCGCGGTTCAACACAGGGAGATACAGAGTGGCGCCGCTGCACAGCTCGCGCACATCCATGTTCCCGCCAAAAATGCCCGGCGGACGAGTGCGAAACTCGCCGTCCTCCCCCGGCGCCACGCCCATGATCCCGCAGAACGGGCGAAGACGCACCACAGCCGGGACCAATGACCTGCTGATCTCGCGCTCCAGCTCCCAAATAAAGAAATAGGGATCGGAAAACCGCTCCTTCAGGAATCCGAGTCCCCCGACAACGCTGGTCCATCCCCAACCCTTGTGCGCCACATCGAGAACTTCGATTTGCAGCACATCGCCAGGCTCGGCGCCAATCACGAAAACGGGGCCGGTGAGCGCGTGAATGCGGCCGCGGTCGATCTTCAGATACTCCGGAAGCGTCATTTTCGGGTGAACCTGCGCGCCACTGGAATCCTGGCATTCAAAATGGACGGTGTCTCCGGGCGCGATCGTGAGGCGCGGCGGAAGAGCGCGGTTCCAGCGGGAATGCGTCGGCTCAGCAGAAAGATTGTGTTCAGTCATGGAACTCCCGCTTTTCACCCGCCATTTTGATCTCCATCGAGGGGTTAGCCGAAGATGTCTCGCCGTCCCCGGCTCATCGGAATGAAAATTATCTTAGCACACGCGCGTGCGATCCATTCGCAACGGCCTGCGGAAGGCGCGAACAAGCTGCAAAATAGAAAAATAACATTGCTGCCGTTAAAAAATTGCGTTTGGCTGTCTGTGGACTACGGCCTATCCTTACCGGATGCCTCAAACCGACGCCGGGGTCCTTCCCGCCCAAATCAGCCTGCTCGACCGCGTCTTTCGCCTCACCGAAAATCAGACGACAGTTCAGCGCGAGTTGCTGGGCGGGCTGACCACCTTCATGGCCATGGCCTACGTCGTCGTCGTGAATCCGCGCATCCTTGGCGAAGCGGGCATGCCCGTCGAAGGCGTGCTGTTTGCCACCTGCATTTCCACCGCGATCGCCACCCTCGTGATGGGTCTCTGGGCCAACTATCCGATTGCGCTCGCGCCGGGAATGTCGCTGAACGCTTACTTCACCTATTCCGTGGTCCTCGGAAGGCATGTGCCTTGGCAGACGGCGCTCGGCGTGGTCTTCCTTTCCGGACTTATTTTCCTTCTCCTCACGCTCACCCAAATTCGCGAACGCATCGTCAACGACATTCCGGATTCTCTGAAGCACGGCACTGCGGCGGGCATCGGACTCTTCATTGCATTCATCGGAATGAAGAACGCGCAGTTGATCGTCCCGAATCCCGCGACCATCGTGGGAATTGGAAGAGTCACGGATCCGCAAGTGCTTCTGGCGCTGCTGGGGCTGCTCGTCATCGTCATCCTCATGGCCAAAAGGGTCATGGGCGCGATCCTGATTGGAATCGTTGGCATTGCTCTGTTGGGCATACCGCTGAAGCTGGCGGCTTGGCCGGCTCATCTCTTCTCCTTGCCGCATCCCTCGGGCACATTCCTGAAACTTGATCTTCGCTCCGCGGTCCATCTCGGCCTCTTTGAGCTGATCTTTGTATTCTTCTTCGTCGATCTTTTCGACAACGTGGGCACGCTCGTCGGCGTCTGCGAACAGGGCGGTTTTCTGCGCGACGGAAAATTCCCACGCGCGAGCCGCGCGCTGCTCGCCGATGCGTTCGGCACCATGGCCGGGGCGCTGACCGGCACGTCCACCGTCACCAGTTACATCGAAAGCGCCGCGGGAGTCGCGGCCGGCGCGCGCACGGGACTGGGCAACATCCTGATCGCCGCGCTCTTTACCGCAGCGATGTTCTGCGCGCCCGTGGTCACGGCCATTCCCTCCTACGCCACGGCTCCCGCCCTGATCCTCGTTGGTGCGCTCATGTGCACCTCGATCGGCAAAATTCGCTGGGATGACCTGACGGACGGCTTCCCCGCCTTCATGACCATGGTGGCCACGCCCCTGACGTTCAGCATCGCCACGGGGCTCAGCCTTGGACTGCTCTCCTATACGTTCGTCAAGGTCGGCGCCGGGCGGCATCGGGAGATCAGCCCGCTGATCTGGGTTTTGTCGGTCCTTTTTCTGCTGCGCTACGCGTTTCTCGGAAGCGAATGATCAGGCCGCATTCGCTTCCGCTCTCGACCGTCTTGCCCGGCATGCGCGCGCACCGGTCTGCAGAGGAGAGCGCCCCGGCAAGGGACGATCATGCTACATTCCGTGGCGCCCGGCGCGGGGCTTTCGCGCTAAACGGCGCAAGGGAGATCGAATGCATCGCTTCACCGGAATTCTCGGCATGATCACGATGATGGGTCTGGCCTACGCCTTTTCCACCAACCGCCGCGCCATCCGCTACAAGACCGTCGCCTGGGGTCTCGGCCTGCAAATCGCTTTCGCTTTTCTGGTGATGCGCTCGGAGTACGGCCGCCTCGCATTCGAGAAATTAGGCGCGGGCGCCAACTGGCTCCTGGACTTCGCTTACTACGGCACGGCATTTGTCTTCGGCGATCTGGGCGAGAAGAACTCCGCTCGAGGATTTTATTTCGCCTTTCAAGCGCTGCCGACCATCATCTTTGTCGCGGCTTTGTTCGCCGTGCTCTACTACCTGGGCATCATGCAACTGGTTGTGAAAGCCGCTGCGCGCGTGATGACTTCTCTCATGGGCGCGAGCGGCGCCGAATCGCTGAATGTCGCCGCCAGCATCTTCATGGGTCAGGCGGAGGCGCCCCTCACCATCCGTCCATTTCTGCCGGAGGTCACACGCTCGGAGATGATGACCATTATGACCAGCGGAATGGCTCACGTCTCCGGCGGCATGATGGCGGCCTACATCGCCTACGGAATCAAGGCCGAGCACCTGCTCGCGGCGGTCATCATGACGGCGCCCGGAACCATTCTGCTGGCCAAAATGCTGGTGCCGGAAACGGAAAAGCCTCTGACGGCGGGCCGCGTGGAAATCGCGGACATGGAGCACGATGCCAACATCCTCGGAGCGATTGCCCGCGGAACGCTCGACGGCTTGCATCTCGCGCTGAACGTGGCCGCAATGCTGATCTCCTTCATCGCGCTGCTTTATTTGCTCGATGGATGCTTCGGCGCTGCGCACAACCTGCTGGCTTCGCATGGAGCCGGCTGGTTCCCCTCGAGTGCCGAGCAGATCTTGGGCTGGCTTTTTTCTCCCGTCGCCTGGCTGATCGGCATCCCCTGGCGCGACTGCCCTACGATCGCCAACCTGCTTGGCTTGCGGATGGTGACGAACGAACTGATCGCGTTCCAAAGGCTGGGACCGATGCAAAGTACACTTGACCCGCGCACCTACACCATCGCCACCTTTGCGCTTTGCGGCTTCGCCAATTTCGGTTCGATCGGCATCCAGATCGGAGGCATTAGCGCGCTGGCCCCAAACAAGCGCACCGAGCTTGTGCAACTCGGTTTGCGCGCCATGCTGGCAGGCACCATGGCCAATCTGATGTCCGCTTCCATTGTCGGGATCATGTTGCGATGAGCGCCGTTCGCGCACGGCCCGCCGCGCGTGGTGACTTCACGCGCTCGCTGCGCGCCGCGAAATACATCCTTTCCAAATCGCCCCTGCGCCCCAAAATCGCGGTTGTGCTCGGTTCCGGCTTGGGCGCATTTGCCGCCGAGTTGGCCGCCGCAACCCGCATTCCCTACGGCAAAATCTCCGGCTTCCCCAAGCCGACAGCCGAAGGACACGCCGGCCAGCTTGTGATCGGCAAAGTAAACGACATCGCCGTCGCCGTCATGCAGGGGCGCGTCCATTCCTACGAAGGATACTCGCCAAAAGAAGTCGTCTACCCCATGCGCGTCTTGCGGCAATTGGGAATTCAAGCTGCTATCTTGACCAACGCCGCGGGAGCCATCAATCTCACCTTCAAGCCCGGCGATCTGGTTGTCATCAGCGATCACATCAGCCTGCACAGCATCAACCCGCTAATCGGCCCAAACGACGACCGCTTCGGAACCCGATTTCCAGACATGAGCGAGGCATATTTCAAACCGTATCGCGAGATCGGCGCTAGCAGAAGGAAAGAAACTCGGCATCGACGTGAAAGAGGGAGTGTACGTCGCCGTGACGGGGCCAAGCTACGAGACGCCCGCCGAAATTCGCTGCCTCCACACCATCGGAGCCGACATGGTAGGCATGTCAACCGTGCCGGAGGTCATCGTGGCGACGCCATATGGGAATTCGCGTCCTGGGAATTTCCTGCATCACCAACATGGCCGCCGGCATACTGGACCAGCCGCTCACTCACGCCGAGGTCATGGAAACAGGAGAGCGAGTAAAGCCTCAATTCGTCGCGCTCCTCAGGAGCGTGATTCCGCGCATCGCCGGGCATTTGGCACAATAGATGCGGAGTCGGAGACCCAATTGAACGCTCAGCAAAATCCTTTCATGGCTCGCGCCATCGCGCTTTCCATCGAAAATGTTCGCTCGGGACGCGGAGGCCCATTCGCCGCGGTGGTGGTCAAGGACGGCAAGATCATCGCCGAGGGCGTGAACCAGGTGACTTCCACGAATGATCCCACCGCGCACGCCGAAATCGTCGCCATTCGCGAGGCCTGCAGGAAACTGGCCGATTTCGAGCTGAAGGACTGCGACATCTACGCTTCCTGCGAACCTTGCCCGATGTGTCTCGGCGCGATTTACTGGGCGCGGCCCGCGCGAATCTACTTTGGCAACACCGTCGAGGATGCCGCGAAAATCGGCTTCGACGATTTGCTCATCTACCGCGAGACGGCAAAGCCGCATTCGCAGCGGCAAATACCGATGATTCCGCTGATGCGCGAGCAAGCCCAGGAAGCCTTCCGCGCCTGGCAAGCGAAGGGCGATAAGAGCCCTTATTGATTGCGATGCCTTCGTATCAACGAAACGGAGAAACCACAACGTGAGCCAAGAAAACGTGAGCCGGGAAAAAGAATCCAGCATCTTCTCGATGCGGCCGATCGGAGTCGTGCGGAGCCCTTACGAAGAAACGCGGGAAGTTCCTCGGGGCCTCGGCACCAAGCACAGCGCCGAGGGCGTGCTCGAAATCAATCCGGAACTGGAACCCGGGCTCACGGACATCGAGGGCTTCTCTCACCTGTTCGTGATCTGGGCCTTCGACCGCTCCGAAAGAGTCGAGTTGATCGGCAAACCGCCGACCGATGATCGCTCCCATGGCGTCTTTGCGACGCGATCGCCGCGGCGCCCGAACCCGATCGGCTTGACGGTCGTCGAGCTGATCCGCCGGGATGGCCCGCGCCTCTATGTCCGCGGCGTCGACATGCTCGATCAGACGCCGATTCTCGATATCAAGCCGTATCTCTCGGGCGTCCCTCAGGAACAGTTGCGCCGCGGCTGGCTCGCCGAAGCCGAAGCGCGCAAACGTCCCTAAATTTTCTCCAGCTCTTCTCCGCCTCGCTCACGAGCGATCACTGCGTTCCCTTTGGCTCTCAGCCCAGCCATGATCGCGTCCTTGGAAACCGGATGCTCGCGCAGGCGCACGCCGCAAGCGTTGTAGATCGCATTTGCCAGTGCGCCTGGAGGCGCGCCGATCGCGGTCTCGGCAAAGCCCTTCGAGCCGAAGAACCAGCGCGGCTCGAGGCTGTTGATGAACACGTTGGTCTGGTCCGGCGGCTCCATGATCGTGGGCAGCCGGTAGGACAAGTAGCCCACGCTGTAATGGCGAGTGCCCGGAAATTCCTTGTCCCACGGAATGGCGTCGGTCGCCATTGCGGTGCTCTGAATCAACGAGCCGTGCATGTCCGCGTTGCCCAAGAGCGGATTATTAAGGTTGCCGGCATCGTGGGCGTAGGCGGCCCGAACGTACCGATAATCGCCCGTCCACGTATCGACCTCGACTTCAGCGAAACACGCCCCGATGCCACGGTTCATCGCTCTGCCGATCGCTCCCGGATGCGTGCACTTGCCCATCATCTGGATGGAGCCTTTGTTTTCCTTCACCAGTTCCACGAAGGTGATTTTCTTTTTCGCGTCGTCGCTCGAGGAAATCACTCCGTCGCGAATCTGCAGCTTCGCGGCATCCACCTTCAACGCATCCGACGCGCGTTTGAGGAGCTCCTTGCGCAGCTTGTCGGCCGCATTACACAAAGCTCCGCCTTGCAGTTGAGTGGTCAGGCCGCTGTTCCAGCCGGGCGCGGACGGCGCCATGTCCGAGTCGCCCCAGACGACGCGCATGTGATCGAGAGTAGTGAATCCCAGAATTTCGCCGACCTGCGTGGACATCGAAGTTCCGTGGTTGGTTCCGCTGTCAGGTTGCGCGTAGTGCAACACGGCATGCCCTTCGGGATCGATTTCCAGATTCGCGCTGTACACGTCGGCGCCACCGCCGCCGCCACCGCCAGGGCCTATGCGCTTGTTCACCACCCAGTCATAGCCCGCTTCGCCTTCCTGATAGCCAACCCGCCCGGCGTGATGCAAGGACATCGCCACGCCGAAGCCCGTCTTGTATCTTCCGGGATTGCCGCCGGCGACTGGATTGCGCTTCTCCCAGCCGATGGCCTTCGCGCCTTCTTCGAGAACCTCGACGGACGCGAACGAATCGTAGGTGAGAAAACCGTTCTCGGTCTCCGGCATGAGACCGAGCGTCGGACCGCCCTGCCCCAGACCCACTTTCGTCCCCGGCTTCTGTACATTGAGCAGCCGGAATTGCACAGGATCCATTCCGACCGCTTCTGCCATTTCGTCCATCATCTGTTCCCAGGCCCACTTGTACTCTTGCTGGGAGTTGCTCCGGGACGGTCCCGTGGCCATCGAATTTGTGCGGTAGAGGAAGCCGATCTCCTTCCAATTGGGAACGACGTGCAGATACAGCTCGGACCGGCCGCCCCCTTCCGCCCCAGCCGAGGCGTTTTCTCCCGTGGCGACGTGGAATTCGCGCTGGCAGGCCAGGATTTTGCCGTCCTTGGTGGCGCCCACTTTGAATTTCGTGAGCGTTTGCGGCTTCACCTGCATGTGCGCCAATTCCTGATCCTTGAGCATGGTCAATTTGACTGGGCGGCCTGTGGCTTTCGAGATGTGCGCAATCCAGGGATAAAACTTCTCATTGGCTGCTCGCGCTCCGCCGAAGGTTCCGCCATTCCATTTGTCGATGTAGCGAACATTCTCGAGGGGAATCCCCAAGCCGCGAGCAATGCCGGCGCGTTGCGGATACACGCCCTGACTCATGCCCCAGACGGTGACTTTGTCGCCGTCCCATTTCGCGACGCAGCCGCTCGGCTGCATCGGAACGGGGATCGCGCCGCCAAACATGTAGCTGAATTCCTTGACCACGTCCGACTGCGCGAACGCCTTATCGACGTCTCCCCATTGCGCAAGCATCTTGACGACCGCGGGTCTGGGCCTGCCGTTAAACTGGTCGCCTGCTTTCACGCTCAAGTCCGGCGCATTCGGCCCCATCACCTGCTGCAGATTCGAAGCAAAAGGAAGAATCTCATATTCCACCTGGATGGCCGCGACGGCATCCTCGGCCTGATCCTCGGTCTCCGCAGCGACGATGGAGACGACTTCGCCCTGGTAAAAGAGCTCGGCCGGCAGCGGATAGGTCTTCGGGGCGTTCTGCGGCGTCAAGATGTACACCACGCCAGGCATCTTCTCAGCCGCGGAGGTATCCATGGTCTTCACACGCGACCGCGGATGCGGGCTGGTAAGCATCTTGCAGAACAGCGTATTGGGCAGAAGAAGCCGCGTGGCGTACAAAGCCTTCCCTGTGAGCCGCGGGATCATCACTTCCGGCATGGCCACATGCGGCTTCCCGATCATGTTGCACTTGTCGGGCGGATAGCCTTGCCACTTCGTGGTGACGATCTTCTGATCGCCTTCGACCAGAACAGGCTCGGGGCCATGCCCGCCCCCCGTCGAGAAATTTCGCACCTGCGGCTGGTGAATAATGATGCAGCGGTCAGGCTCGGGCTCGGCCTTGATCTGGACTTTTGTCTTCTGTGGATTCGGGCTCATCTGGGTTACGCCTCTCTTGTTCTTACATCGCCCTACGCGTCAAACGCCTGTAGCTCTTCACCAATTTTGGAGCCGAAAGCACGCCGACGCAAGGCCTGTTTCCCGCAGTGGCGTCGCCAGCCGCGGCAACAGCGATTTCCTCTCCCTCTGGGCCGGCGTTAAGCAGTTGGTCGACGAGATCAACGCCTCGGCAAACGCAACGCCAGAGGCCCGCTTGAGCTCCGGTCATTCCACTGGCTGCTCGCTGCGTTAGTATCCCTGCTCGTCAAACGCGGCAAAACATGTTCACCGCGACAGGGCGTAGTATAAAATGCCCGGCAATGCCATTTTGCAACGCATGGGAACGCGATACTCATTTTGTGAAACACGGCCATAAATTCGGGGCGGCTGACGCATCTGAATATGAGAGGATGGCGGATGAATTCATGGTCGGCCCCTTGGGTGACGCGCGGGAATGCAGCCGTGCAGACCACGATCGTCTGCGTTTTGGCTTCGTTACGCATCTGGAATGCATAGCCCGTACCGCGCCAGCCCCAGAATGTATTAGAACCTTTTATCCTGTGGGGGCGACCGCAATTGCACGACACGGCGGTGAGGCAGGATACTTTGTTTTCGAGTGCAACAGGCAGCATGGAGTCAATTTATGAATTATCGGTGTCCCGTTTGTATGTATCCTCGATTGCCCTATCCGCCGGGCGATTATCACATCTGCCCGTGCTGTGGAACTGAATTTGGCAACGACGATGCTGATTTTACGGTAGGACAGTTACGCGAAATGTGGATTGCTGGCGGTGCTAGCTGGTTTTTTGGAAAAGCGCCAGACGGTTGGAACGCTTGGTTGCAACTAATCGACGCAGGCCTCAACGGGGAGGTGCCTTGGAGAGACGTGCAATTACGTCTTCAGGCCAACGCAACCATGGAACCAACTGGTATAAGGCTCGTAGGACACTATATCGGGGACCATTACGAGCAACATGCGGCGTAGCCAATGTTAAAACCGTACGTATGCGTTGCCTGCGAGAAAGTGCTTGTTGATCAGAAACTGGAGGATCGCCCCGAGTCTGGTAATGTCGTGTCATTGATTGGTCTGTTCGGGAAAATTGCTATTGCCGTTCATGAAGGAATTCCTGACATTCCGCAGAATGCGGTAGTTCCGAAGGAGTGGGCCATTTATTCTGCTTGGGATGGTGAGCCTGGGGATGAGAATAAGGAATACGTAATCTGCACGCAGTCTGTTTTATCCAGACAGGCGTCCATTTGGAGAAGTGTCCAAACAACCGATGAAGATTGAAGCCAAAAAACGGTATCAACATATAGTGCGCATAAACGCGTTCCCTATCGGACAAATAGGTTCCTATGTTGTGCGCACCTGGATTGAAGAACACAACCGAATGGTCGTCGGCCCTCTCGAATTTAAGATAGATTTAGAGGTCAATCGGCAGCCACAACCACCAACGACGTGAGCCGACGCGCAAATCAACTTTGCACAAGGAAACAAAGGAGAAAGCGCGATCAGTACACGTCGTCGGAAAAATCGCGCTACACCGCTGATTTCCCGCGCATTCTCCGGCCGCCCAACACGCGAACTCAAAATCACCTTCATCGCCAAATTAGCTATCCGCGAAGACATCTCCTCCCCTACCCGCTCCAAAACATCCTGACCCGCGCCATGCGCAGCGCCGCCGCCAGCCACGGCAACAGCGATTTCCTCTCCCTCTGGGCCGGCACCGGCGTAGCCCGTGCCCGGCCTTGCCCGCCGCGCTAGTAAAGCAATTGGTCGACGAAATCAACGCCTCCGCAAACACCTTCTAAAGCTCTCCCGCAAGGGCACCGCAGGTATTCGGTTTCACGACCTGGGTTCGAGGAATGCAACGCCGGAAGCCACTCACGCAGATACCTCATAGTTAACGCTACATGCTAGAATCCAGCACGACACAGAGGCATGAGAGGGGAGAAAATGGCAGAAAAGGCTGATTCTGAAGTCAGCGCGATGAACACCGCACTAAGCGCCCTATCCGGTCTGGAGACCGATGAACGGCGACGAGTCTTACTCTGGCTGATTGACAAACTCAAGCTGTCAGGCTCAGTGTCGTTAGGAACTCCCGCACCCGGGACAACACCTGTTCCGCTTCCGCCCGGAAGCCCACCAGGAGATCTCTCTGGCACCGGACTCACACCAAAGCAGTTTATGAAAATGAAGAAGCCAAAGTCGGATGCAGAACGGATAACATGCCTAGCCTACATTTGACGCATCAACGTAGTACGGCGCAGTACAAGACGAAAGATTTGACCACACTTAACACCGAAGCCGCGGCTCGCCATTTTCCAATGCGGCAGTCGCCGTGAACAATGCGGCGCTGAGTGTTGAGGCATTCGCTAGGCAGGAGACGGCACAAAGCAGATCATCGCACGCGGTGAGGCCCTCGTGGAAGCCTTGCCGACTCGAGACGGTGACGGCTGCTTAGGACGAAAACCCTGCTCGTAGACGCAAACCGAAGAAGGCTGAACGCCGACCAAACGCAAGCCAGCCTGATGGATGGTGACGCTCAGTGATCGAAGTTGATGAGCGTCCAAAGCTATCAATACCTTCGGCTTAGTATGCGTCTTTGGCGCGGTTTTATTCGCTCTAGACTGGACGTCGAAGGTGGTCGTTTCGAGGCGGTTTTCGGATCCTCCAGGAGAAAACCCGGGCGGCTTCAAGCTTTGGGAAGCACTGGAAGTGAGAAACTCGGGGGCGCTCGCAAACCTCCCGAGCTCATCCTTCCGGATTCAGTTCGCCTGCATATCCCGCGCGCGCTCAGGGTTGTTTATGAATCCGAACAGCAGAGATGCTGCACATCTCGCAGACAACATGACCGGGTTCGCTGCAAGACTCAATGTTGGTGGTCTCCACTCTGGATTGGGCACTCGCGGAATTTGTCGGCTATATCACACGATCCGCAACCGAAGCCCAAAGCATTGCGCTTCGGAAATCGCACGTGAGTCGCAGGACGCCCGTGATTGAAGATTGCCGGGACTTATCGGCTTCACCAGGAGACGATCTCCTCGTCCTCCTTTACCGAGCGCGGCTCGGCGGGGCACCAGCTATTCCGAGCTTGAAACTTGGTCGAGACCCAAAATGAGGGCAAATCTAAAGTCAGACCCTCAACAGGCTGGTGGACGAACGCGCGTTCGTTCATATCGACGGACAGAAATATTTCATAACAATGAGCGGCATGAGGGACGTTGAGAACGAAAGCTCTACGAAATGCCCAAGTGAGCTCAGAATTTATATGTTCGCCGTGCGAACCTTGGGTTTGCGGCGTCGAACGCCCTTGTAGGAAGGGCGGCGCCTTCGCGTTCGAATGCCTCCCCAGTAACCGAATAACTATATTGACGCCCATGTTATAATGTCTCATGTTCCCAGTTGGTCTTCGCGCCGTCCGCAACCCGCAGGGTCTCGTCGCCCATCCATTCCCTCCATCGCGCACCGCTCCAGCCCAAACCCTCGCGCCAGCCCCTCGTCACATCACGCAAATTGCTCGTCCTTTGTTTTCATATTCATACAGCTTCCTTTTGCCGCAACTCCTTTGTTTTGATATTCATGTGGTTTGCCCGGGGGGCGTACCCCCCTCTTGTGAAGTTGCCTGTAATGAACAACTTGCAAAGCGCTCTTGCGCCCGTGCCTCAGCCGGAACGACGCACTCGCCAACCGTGCGGGACTCCCGTCTTTGTGTTATTGTTTTCGGTCGCCCGCCCGTCACTGCGCGGCGTGTCTCACGCATACTAAAAACCAAATCTGAGGTGCTCTCATTATGAAGTCGTCGTACAACAATCTGTCTGTTCCCGCGAACGGGAAACCTATCGAGTATTCCGGGGGCAAATTTCAAATCCCCGATAACCCCATCATTCCCTTCATCGAAGGGGACGGCACCGGCCGCGACATCTGGAAGGCCTCGCGCCGCGTCTTTGATGCTGCCGTCGAGCGCGCCTACGGCGGCAAGCGCAAGGTAGCCTGGTTTGAGATCTATGCCGGCGAAAAAGCCTTCAACCAGTTCAAGGAATGGCTCCCGCAAGATAGCGTCGACGCTGCCCGCGATTTCCGCATCTCCATCAAGGGACCGCTGACCACTCCGGTCGGCGGCGGCATCCGCTCGCTGAACGTCGCCCTCCGCCAACTACTCGACCTCTACGCCTGCGTCCGCCCCGTGCGCTATTACCAGGGCGTGCCCTCGCCGGTAAAAAATCCCGAGCGCATGAACCTGATCATCTTCCGCGAAAATACCGAGGACGTTTACATCGGCATCGAATGGCGCTCCGGCACCCCGGAATGCAAAAAGCTCCTCGAGTTCCTCAACAACGAGATGCTTAAGGGCGGCCCAAAGCAAATCCGCTGGGATTCCGGCATCAGCATCAAGCCCATTTCGCCCACCGGCACCAAGCGCCTGGTCCGCCGGGCCATTCAGTACGCGATTGACCACCAGAAGCGCGTGGTCACCTTCATGCACAAAGGCAACATCCAGAAGTTCACCGAAGGCGCCTTCCGCGACTGGGGCTATGAACTGGCCATCGACGAGTTCCGCCCGCAAATCGTCACCGAGCGCGAGAGCTGGATTCTGGATAACCTCGACAAGAATCCCGGCCTGAGCATCGAAAAGAACGCCGAGATGGTCGAGCCCGGCCTCGAACAAGGCACCGCGGACTTCCGCAAGGAAGTCTATTGCCGAAGTCAAAAAGGTGCTCGATTCCATCGGCAAGACCCACGGCAACGGCCAGTGGAAGAAGAAGATCATGGTCAACGACCGCATTGCCGACTCCATCTTCCAGCAGATCGTCACCCGCGCCGACGAATACCAGGTCCTGGCCACGCCGAACCTGAACGGCGACTACATCTCCGACGCCGCCGCCGCGCAAATCGGCGGACTCGGCATGGCTCCCGGCGCGAACATCGGCGACGGCTACGGCTGCTTCGAGGCCACCCACGGCACCGCGCCGAAATACGCCGATAAGGACGTCATCAATCCCAGCTCGGTAATGCTCTCGGGCATGATGATGTTTGACTTCATGGGCTGGGTCGAAGTCGCCCGCCTCATCGAGGACGGCATCTCGCGCACCATCAGCCAGAAGCGCGTGACCTACGACCTCGAGCGTCTGATGCCCGGCGCAACCAAGCTGAAGACGTCCGAGTTCGCCTCGGCCATCATCGAGAACATGCAAGCAGAAGTAGCCGCCGATTGAAGTCGAGCGAAAGTCCCCGGCCCCATGCAGGCCTCGGCAGGAGGCGCTGCGGTCGAGGAAGAAGAGCTTTCGCGGTAAGCAAGTCAGCAGCAGTAGCTCGGGCTTCCCGGGCATGCGCCAGGGAAACCCGAGGCCTTTCGCACCACTGGAAACAACGGGGACGGCAGGCGAAGTGGGGGGAAGTTTTTAGTGGCACAGCCACTCTTGGCTGTGCGCAGTTTGCGAATCGCCTTTGGTAGCACAGGCACTCTTGCCTGTGCAGCCCAACGCGGCCGCGAGCGAAACTGACCCGCCACGGCAAAACGTGAAGTCCCGCCGTCCTTAACGTGCGAACTTGCCCGCGCCCTGGGGGAACGAAAGTCCCCGGCAAGGGGAGCTTTCGCGGTAAGCAGGACCGATCAAATTTACTCAGGAGAGTTCTGATGCGGAAGAAAGTCACGGTAGTAGGCGGCGGCTTCGTTGGTTCCACCACCGCGCAGCGCATTGTGGACAAGGGTTTGGCCGACGTCGTCATCACCGACATTTTTGAAGGCATGCCCGCCGGAAAAGCGCTGGACATGCTCGAGTCCACGCCAATCACCGGAAGCGACGCGCAGGTCACCGGCGTCTCGACCAACACCGGCGATTACAGCGCCACAGCCAATAGCGATCTCGTCGTGATCACCGCGGGTTTCCCCCGCAAGCCCGGCATGAGCCGCGACGATCTGCTCAAGGCCAATTATGACGTGGTCAAGGCCGTCGTCGAATCCATCGCCAAATACTCGCCGAACGCCATCCTGCTCCTGGTGACCAACCCGCTCGACGCCATGGTGCAAACCGCCTATCGCGTCAGCGGCTTCTCGAAGAATCGCGTCATCGGCATGGCCGGTGTGCTGGATTCGGCGCGCATGAGCACCTTCGTCGCGCAGGAGCTAGGCGTCTCGGTCGAAAACGTGCATTCCTTCGTGCTCGGCGGCCACGGCGACGACATGGTTCCACTGCCGCGCTACTCGACCGTCGCCGGCATCCCGCTGCCGGACCTGCTGCCCAAGGATCGCATTGACGCCATCGTCGCGCGCACCCGCAAAGGCGGCGCCGAAATCGTCAATCTGCTGAAAACCGGCTCGGCCTACTACGCGCCCTCGGCCGCAGTCGTCGAAATGGTCGAAGCCATTCTCAAGGACAAAAAGAAGATTCTTCCCTGCGCCGTCTATCTCGAAGGCGAATACGGAATCAACGGCCTGTTCGTCGGCGTGCCGGTAAAACTCGGCGCGCGCGGCGCGGAACAGATCATCCAAATCAAGCTCACGCCCGAAGAAAACGCGGAGCTGCAAAAGTCCGCCGCCGCCGTTCGCGAACTCACCACAGTCCTCGGGGTATAGTGTCGTGCGGCAAATTTGTTTTAGTGTTTTATTGAACTGTTTTTAGGGGGTCGGAGCTTCAGCTCCGACATAACCGGCCAAGAATAAATGGGGCTTTAGCCCCTGAGCGGAATGCATCGGAGGAAAGATCGATGAGAAAAAGCAAACAGGTCTGGTTCGCCGCACTGTTCGCGGCCATCCTGATGGGCGCAAGTTCCCAGGCGGCGCCGAAGCCGCGCCCGGCGCAGCCCGCCGCCCCGCAAGCCGCGGCGCGAGAGCCCGGCCTCTATATGACGTTTCAAACCGATAAAGGCGACATCGCCTGCAAGCTGTATGAGAAGGAAGCGCCGATCACCGTGCGCACCATGGTCGGTTTGGCCATCGGCAAAATCTCCTACGTGGACCCGCAAACGGGCCAAACCGTGAAGAAGAAATTCTTTGACGGCCTCACGTTCCACCGCGTGATTCCCGGCTTCATGATCCAGGGCGGCGATCCTCTGGGCACTGGGACGGGAGGGCCGACCGGTCCTGGCTTCCCTTACAAGAATGAAACGTCACCCGCTCTGAAATTCGATGTGCCGGGACGCCTGGCAATGGCCAATGCCGGGCCGGACACCAACGGCAGCCAATTTTTCATTACCGAAGGTCCTACTCCCTCGCTCAACGGCGGTTATTCGCTCTGGGGACAGTGCGATAACGTCGACGTCGTGAAAGCCATCGCACGGGTGCCGCGCGACGCCAACGACAAACCGAATACGCCGGTGCACATCAAGCATGTGATCGTCGAGCGCGTGGGCCCGGCGCCTGCCAATGCTCCGGAAGCGATGCCCGCGAAATAGCCGGCTCCGGACTCTGCCAGGGTTTGCCCGGGGCGCAGAGCAAGGATCGTGTGCTGCACGTATCTGTCACGTGACAGCAACCTGCGACTCCGTGACGTTTCGTTATAATGAGCAGGCATACTGATACTCGGAGAACGATATGCCTGCGCGCAGTATCACCGAGATAGACGGGCTATTGGGTCAACTGGAAAAGCTAGCGCAGCCGCTTGCCCCGGAGGATTTGGACTCGGTCTCCGATACCATCGCCAAACTGTTCAGCGTCAAGCCCGACGAAGTTGCCATCCTGGAGCTCCAGGAAACAAGCAAGGCCCTCAAATTTGTGCTGCCGGAAAAACTTCGCGCCGTCGGCAGCATCCCGCTGACGAGTTCGGCGGCGCTGGCCGCGCGCACGGCGCGCGAACGGCGGTCGGACGTGGTCAACAACTTTGCCCAGTCGCGCCACGCCAGCGTGTTTGAGGGAGTGCCGCTGGGACGCGGGCAGGGCGTGTGCATCCAGAAGCTGATGAGCGTGCCGATTCTGCGGAACGGCGAGGTTCTGGGGGTCGTGCAGATCTCGCGCAAGGGTGAAACGCCAAGCGACTGCGGCCCCGATTTCAAACCCACTGATCTGAAAGCGCTGCAGGGACTGAACGACATGCTGGCGCGCTTCCTGCTGCTGGTTCGCGCGGCGTGACTTTCTCTTTCCTCCTCAGCCAGGTGGTTGCACCGGCCGTCAGGATCGCATTTTTGCCGGAAAGTGATTGACAGCGCTTGGGCTTCTTGCTAATTTCCGTGCGGCCCACGAAATTTTTCGCTCGCGTCCCGAGTTGAAAGCAGGAGGCACCGCCGTCCGGCATCGTACATGGCGTTCGTAGCGAAGAAGATCTTCCTCACCAAGGGCGTGGGCAAACATCGCGAGCGGCTCTCGAGTTTCGAGCTGGCGCTGCGGAACGCCGGTATTGCAGCCTGCAATATCGTCCGTGTGTCTTCTATTTTCCCGCCCAATTGCCGGCTCATTTCCCGCAGCGAAGGCTTGAAGCACATTAAGCCCGGGCAGGTGGCCTTCACCGTAATCAGCGAAAACTCCACGCGCGAACCGCATCGTTTGATCGCGGCCAGCATCGGGCTGGCTCTGCCGGCCGACAAATCCATGTACGGCTACCTTTCCGAGCACCATTCCTTTGGCGAGCCCGAGGAAGTGGCCGGCGAATACGCCGAAGAACTCGCCGCCGAGATGCTGGCGACCACGCTCAATGTGGAATTTGATCCGGATCTGTCGTGGGACGAAAAAAAAGAGGTCTATCGCATCTCGAATAAGATTGTCCGCACGATGAACATCACCCAATCCGCCGTGGGAGACAAGCGCGGACTCTGGACCACCGTGTTGGGCGCCGCAATCCTGCTCGGCGGCGACGACGACTAGCGCGTAGCCGCGCTCACCCGCTGCCGATTCTCCATCGTTCGCAGTTAGAATCGCCTAACCCCACAACGAGACGTTCTCAAACTTGAACTCATTAGACGTGCTACATTTTCCGTTGAGTTTGCCGGCGAGCCCAGTCGATTCACGAGTCACGGAGGCGTTTCGATGGTTCATTTCTTTGGCATAGCAATCAGTTCTTCGTTGCTGGGCTGGATCGTGATCGGACTGCTGGCCGGTTGGCTCGCGGGGGTGCTCAGCCGAGGCTCCGGGTTTGGCTGCCTGGCCAATATTTTCGTGGGGCTAATCGGCTCGGTGCTGGGCGGATGGATTTTCTCGAAACTTCACATCCTCGGCGGCGGCTTCATTTACAGCCTCGCGGCGGCAACCGTCGGCGCGGTATTGCTCTCGGCTTTCGCGCGTCTTGTCGCAGGCTCTCGCCACCCCTAGCGCTTCCAGCAGCGAGACTTTCTTCTCATCTCGGCGGTCGCCTCTTATTACCACCCTACCTGACTGCGTTGATGGCTGTGATAGGATGAAATGTCCTAAAAGGAGATGCATTGAGTAAGCCTTCGCTGTGGGCCATTCCTCTGGGCGGACTGGGCGAGTTTGGCATGAACATGCTCGCGCTGCGCACTGGAGATGACATCCTGGTGATCGATTCGGGGATGATGTTCCCGGAAGCCGAATTGCTCGGCGTGGACATCGTTATCCCCGACATTACCTACCTGAAGCAAAACCGCTCCTTGGTTCGCGGGATCGTGTTGACGCACGGGCACGAAGACCATATCGGAGCGCTGCCTTATATTCTGCGGGAGCTGAACGTCCCGATTTTCGGCACGCAGTTCACGCTGGCCCTGGTGCGCAAGCGCCTGGAAGAGCATGGCCTGCTGGATAAGACGGACCTGCGCGAGGTTTTTCCCAAGCAGCACATTGAAATTGGTCCATTCGGGGTCGAGTTCATCCACGTCACACATAGCACGATCGATTGCGTGGCGCTGGCCGTGCGCACGCCGCTGGGCGTGATCCTGCATACTGGCGATTACAAGATGGACCCGACACCGATCGACGGCCAGCCGTTCGATTTGCACGCGTTTGCCCGCTACGGCCAGGAGGGCGTGCTGGCGCTCTTCAGCGACAGCACGAATACTGAACGGCCGGGTTACACGCCGTCTGAGCGCGCGGTTTGGAATCGCATCGAGGAATTGTGCCGCGCGGCGCCGCGAAAGGTTCTGGTCTCGTGCTTCGCCAGCTCGATCCAACGCATCCAGCAGATCGTGGACATCGCCGCCGCAGTCGGCCGGAAGGTTGGTTTCGTCGGGCGCAGCATGGTGGACAACGTGGAGATTGCGCACGGGCTGGGTCGGCTGCGCATTCCCGACGGCATGGTGATTCGGCCGCAAGACATAAAGTCGTTCGATCCGCAGAAGACGGTGGTGCTGGTGAGCGGCAGCCAGGCCGAGCCGATGTCTTCCCTTTCGCGCATCGCCGTGGACAGCCACCGGCTGCTGAGCGTCGATCCCGATGACACGATCATTCTTTCCGCGCGCATTATTCCCGGCAACGAGAAGGCCATCTTCCGCATGCTGGACCATATGTTCCGGCGGCGCGCGTTGGTGTACTACGACAACGCCGGCGGATTGCTGCACGTTTCCGGACATGCCAGCCAAGAGGAGCAGAAGCTGATTTTGAACCTGGCGCGGCCGAAGTACTTCATTCCCATACACGGCGAATACCGGCAACTGTTCCGGCATGCGGCGCTGGCAGCACAGGTGGGAGCTGTCTCGGGCGAGGTTTTGCTGCTCGAAGACGGGCACCCGATTGAATTCACCGAGGACGGCGCGTACCGGCGCGAGCCTGTTCCGGCAGGGCGCGTCTGCGTGGATTCGGGCTCGCTCGAGGCCATCGAAGAGGTTGTGATTCGCGACCGGCGACACCTCTCCGAGGATGGAATCGTCGTGCCTATCATCGCCATCGATAAGCTCACCGGGCGCATGGAGTCCCGCCCGGAAATGGTCACGCGAGGATTCATGACGGCCGACGACGGAGCGGAACTGCTGACCGGGGCGCGCGAAGTGATTTTGCGGACGGTCGAGCAGTCGAATCCGGTGGAGAAAACGGACTGGAGCGTCATCAAGGAAAAAATCCGCGTGGATTTGAAGCACTATTTGAACAAGCAGACCTCGAAGCGCCCGCTGATTTTGCCGGTGATTCTAGAGGTTTGAGCCCGGCACGAAGTTTTCTCACGCGCTAGCCGTCCGATGACCGTGCGTATCGATGAGTACGCGGCCGCTGATTTCGAGGCGCTGCATGCGCTCGATCTCGCTTGCTACCCGCCCGGGATTTCCTATTCGCGGCGGACGCTGAAGTGGTTTCTGGCGCTTCCCGGCGCCGACTGCCTGGTCGCCAAGAGCGACGATCCAACTGAAATTGTGGGTTTCATCATCGCCGAAGCTGAGGGCGCCGATGGGCACATCATCACCATAGACATCGCGGAGTCCTGCCGCCGCAGCGGGGTGGGCACTGCTCTGCTGCGCCAAATGGAGCAGCGGATGGCGGCGCGCGGCGTTCGGCGGGTGTCGCTTGAAACGGCAACAACGAACGAACCGGCCGTTGCCTTCTGGCAGCGCCACGGCTATCGTTCCCACGGGGTGCTCCCGGGCTACTATCTGGGCCGCCTCGATGCTTACGCGATGTCGAAAAAGCTTGTGGCGCCCGGAGGGCCCGAAACCAGATGACTTTGTGGCATGCGGTCGTGCTCGCCGTCGTCCAAGGCCTAACAGAATTTCTTCCCATCAGCAGCAGCGCGCACCTGTGGTTCTTTCCGTGGGCATTCGGATGGGCGGACGGGGGAATTCCGTTTGATGTCGCGCTGCATGCGGGAACGCTGGTTGCCGTGCTCCTGTATTTCCTGGGCACCTGGGTTGAACTGGTGCTCAACGGGTTCGGGGTTCACTATCCGGCGTCCGCGAGGCAAGAGCAAATCGCGGCCAACCGGCGGCTTTTCTGGCTGCTGGCGATCGGCACGATTCCGGGAGCCATTGTGGGGTTTTTCTTCGAGCACTTCATCGAGGAGACCTGGCGGAACCCCGGTCCGATCGCGGCGGCGATGATCGGCGTGGCGGTGCTGATGATTGTGGTGGAAGCGGCTGGCGGGCTGCGACGCGCGCTCCAGGAAGTGAATCTGGGAGATTCACTCGTGGTGGGAAGCGCTCAAGCGCTGGCGTTGTTCCCCGGGGTATCGCGCTCGGGGATCACCATTATTGGCGGGTTGTGGCGGAAGATGACGCGCGAGGCTGCGGCGGAGTTTTCCTTCCTGCTATCGACGCCGCTGATCGCGGGCGCGGCGCTGGTGGAGATACCCAAACTGCTGAAGATGCGGCATGCCGGGCTGGTCGACATCTCGACGTCAACCCTGGTGATCAGCGTGGTTGTATCGGCTGTGGTGGGCTACGCGGTCATCGCGTTTTTTCTTCGTTATCTGCGAACACGCACCCTCAAGATCTTTATTGTGTACCGCTTCGCCTTTGGTATATTGATTCTGCTGTTGATGTTCCTCCACAGGGGAGCCGCGCGATAGCGCCAGCGCGTCCTGTCGGGTTTGTCTTGTCCTTCCCCAGCCCAGGGAGAACTGTGTGCGCTTACTGACACCAACTGAAAACCGCAGGCTGAACGAGATGGTGGGATTTCTGGGTATCACGATCGCCATCCTGATGGCCTTGGCGTTGCTTTCCTATAGTCCGCACGATTCATCATTCAACGTCGCTGCGCAGGCGCCAGAATCGCATCCCGCGCGGAACTGGATCGGTCCTGCGGGGGCCTACGGCGCGGACCTGCTATTTCAGGTTTTCGGCTACGCTGCGTTTCTACTGCCGATGGGCATTTGCGCGCTCGGCCTGCGCTGGTTTCGCAGCCATCCGGTGGATTCCGCGATCGCGACGCTAGTGGGATACGCGATGATGGTCTTTTCGGTGCCTTCCCTGCTGGCGCTGTGGCGGCTTCCGGACGTGCGCGGAGCGATTCCTCCGGGGGGATTGCTGGGCACGCTGCTCGCAGATGGACTGCACGCAGCGTTCAATTCCGTGGGCGCGCATATGGTGGCCGTGGCGATCTTTCTCACCGCGCTATTCCTGACGACTTCATTCTCCTTTACCGGCACGCACGCGCTGCTTCGCGTGCCTTGGAAGAAACTGGACCCCGTCGGCAGACTCAAGACACGCTGGGCCGCCTGGCGTGAAGCACGCGAGCAAGCGAGGCTACGCGAGAAAGTGGAAATCAACAAAACGTCCGGCCGCCAACCGGTGCCGACGCAGGCATTTGCTGCGCAAATCGCGGGCAAGCGCCCGGCCGGCAGTGACGCCGAGGAATCTGACGAAGAACAGAGCGAACAGACGAGTGCGGCTGGGCCGCTGCTGGTTTTCCCGGAAAGCGAGGCGGGAACGAAGAAACGCGGCGCTGAGCCCAAAATCGCGCGCGGCAAGGCCAGCTTCCGGCTGCCCTCGCCGGGGCTTCTGCGCATGGCCGAGCGCAGCGAAAAAATACAGGAAGACGAACTGAAGGAGCGGGCGCACGCCATCGAACAGAAGTGCCGCGAGTTCGACGTCGGCGGCCACGTGACGCAGATCAATCCCGGGCCGGTGGTGACCACTTACGAATTCAAGCCCGAGGCGGGCATCAAATACAGCCGCATCACGGGCTTGGCCGACGACCTGTGCCTGGCTCTGAAGGCCGAGTCCATCCTGATCGAGCGGATACCGGGCAAATCCACGGTTGGCATCGAAGTGCCGAATCAGCACCGGCAGACGATTCAACTGCGCGAGGTGATCGAATCGCCTGAGTACGTCAATACCACATCGAAGCTGACCATGTCGCTGGGCAAGGATTTGATCGGGCGCATTCGCGTCTCCGATCTGGCGCAAATGCCGCACTTGCTGATCGCCGGATCGACCGGGCACGGGCAAGAGCGTCTTTCTAAACTCGCTGATCGTCTCGATGCTGTACAAAGCGACGCCGGATGAGTTGAAGCTGGTAATGGTTGATCCGAAGCGGCTGGAGCTGGGCCTGTACGCGGACATCCCGCACCTTCTCGCGCCGGTGGTGACGGACCCGAAAGTCGCGTCCAATGTTTTGCGCAACGCCACGCGCGAAATGGAACGGCGGTTGAAGTTGCTCGCGCAGCGCGGCGTGCGCAACATCGACCAGTACAACCGCACCTTCGCCAAGGGCCAATCGCTCTCGCTTTTTGAGAACGTCGAGGAAGAGGAGCACAAACCGCTTCCCTTGATCGTCATCGTGATCGATGAGCTGGCCGATCTGATGATGGTGGATACGAATAACGTCGAGGAGTCCATCACGCGCCTGGCGCAGATGGCGCGCGCCGTGGGCATTCACTTGATCCTGGCGACGCAGCGGCCATCGGTGGACGTCATCACCGGGTTGATCAAGGCCAACTTCCCGGCGCGCATTTCGTTCCGCGTCGCGAGCAAAGTGGACTCGCGCACCATTCTCGACGCCAACGGAGCGGAGTCGCTGTTGGGCAAGGGCGACATGTTGTACCTGCCCGCGGGATCTTCCCGGCTGCACCGGATTCACGGCCCGATGGTGAGCGAGGAGGAAATCTCCGCGCTATGCGATTTCTGGCGCTCGCAGGCCAAGGCCGTCTACAACGAACGGCTGCTGGAAGCACCCAAGGACGAACCGGAAGGCGAAGGGGCCGGCGGCCAGACGGGCGAAGAGGAAGTGGACGACACGCTTTACCAGGATGCGGTGCGGGTGGTCTGCGAGATGGGCCGCGCGTCCACGTCGACATTGCAACGGCGGCTGCGCATCGGCTATGGCAGGGCCGCGCGCTTGATCGACATCATGGAGAAAGACGGGATCGTTGGACCTGCGGACGGCACCAAACCGCGCGAAGTGCTTAAGAAGAAAGACTGGATGCGAGAATTCGATCAGTCGGTGAAGTGAGCACTCGTCGCGGTCCGCCTACAAGAAATCCGCGCGCGGACTCGACAACGCAGCGCATCCCCGCTACAATTTTTGCCTCTCGGTGCCGGGGTAGCTCACCGGTAGAGCGCGGCCCTGAAAAGGCCGGCGTAGGCAGTTCAACTCTGCCCCCCGGCACCATTCGCAAAACGGCACACCTGACGCACGACCAGCAAGTTCCATTCTTCAGAAGCAACTGAGAACCGCCGCGGTTCGCTGCTTACTGCGGCGGCAGCGACGCCAGGTAGGCTGTGATGTTCAGGATATCGTCCTGCGTCAGCTTCTCGACGATCGGCTGCATGAGTTGCGAGCCCGGGCCATTGCGCATGAAATGCTGGAAGTCGTAGAGCTGGCGAGCCAGATAGCTGGGGGAGCGGCCTGCGAGTGGAGGGAAATAGCCGTTGCCCTTCAGCCCTTCGCCGTGGCAAGCGGCGCACGCAACCGTTTTGCCCGCTCCTCCGGTCGTGGCCAAAATCTCGCCCTTCTTGACGGCGCCGACGGGAACGTAGGCGATGAACGGGGATCGTGGGTCGCGCAGGAGCGCGGTTTTTTCGCCATCCACGGGCACCTCGAGCAAGCGATTCGCGATCGGCTCGGTCTCGTTGCCCTCTGCTTCGACGAAAAAACCTCCCGCGTTGCGAACCTTCGGCACCGTATCGGCCTCAACGACCTTGATCCACGGAGCCGGTTTCATCGACGAGAAATACCGCGCGACAACGCTCATCTCTTCGTCCGTCATGCCCTTCGCAAACCCGGCCATCCGCGCGGTATTCACTTTTCCGGGATCCGCACTTCTGCGGGCGCCCATCTTGAAATCAACCAACTGCTGCACAATGTAGCTGTAAGGCAAACCGGCAACGCTTGTGTTCTCCGGACGGCCTTTTCCATTGGGGAAATGGCAAAAGGCGCAGGCCTGCACGTCCGGCTTCCGGCCGTGGGCCACAACGTCAGGCATCTTGGGGTGGTCGCCGGGGTACCAGTCGACCGGATCGGCATTGCTACGGATTTGCTTCAGGGTGAAGGCCGCATCGGTGTCGGGGAGATGCCACAGCTTCGTCTCGTCTCCAGCTTCCGGCTCCGGCCGGCCGTCGAGCACCGCATAGGCCCATGCCAAAGGATGCTCGGGCGGTTTTGTTCCTCGCTGACCTTGAGGCTGGGCTTGTTCCGCCCCTTGCGGAGAGGAGCGTCCGATGACCGAAGCGAGAAGGACGAGGAGCGATGCGAGCAAGGCCAAGCGGGTCAACTTGCCACGATTCTGCATAGAACCTCCAAGGCGACCAATCTACGCAATCAGGGCCGCGTGTATCACCGTTGTCGAAACACTGTCAACGCGCCTACCGCGAAGCCGCCGCGGCCGCCCGTTGCACCGCCGGATTTGGCTTCGCGAATTTCGCGGCGTCGATCGCTACGTTCGCCTGAGCTTCCGTTAGCTCCGTGGTGGACTGTCCGTCCACCCAGGTCACGGTCCACTTGAATGGTATTTTGACGCCGGAGACCACGCGATAATCGGAATACTCGATGTGCGTGGGCGTGAGACCGATGACCGTGTTCGTAAAGCGCGCCTGGTGAACCAGAAGCCCCGACTGCTTGTCAAAATACAGCTTCACGGGAGACCCGCCAGCCGTCGTTCCCTCGACGACTACCGCCGGGCGATCGCCGATGGTGACGTCTGGAAAACCAGTGCGCCATTTCGTGAGGCTTTGTTTGATTTGCGCCGGAAACCACAGCAGTGAGTCCACGGCCGCGCCATCCAGGTCCTCGCCGATCAGGGCATACAGGGGCACGGGCTTATCGACGGCTGCCACCCAGGCATCGTGGCCGTCGTAAATCGTGGTGTTGTCCCCGGTCAGGGTGTGGATGATGGACGCGCGCAGGTTCGGGGCTTTGGCAAAAATGTCGATCGGGACTTTTCCAAAATCGGTGTCGTATCCCGTGTAGGTTCCTTTGGCCACAATGCTGGTGACTTTGGCCAGTTGCTGCGCACCGCCGAGCGCCTGGATGTACTTATCCAGAATTTGATCGGCCGAGGCTCCTCTCGTGGGGGCTTCCGGGATCACTTCCACTTTGTCGGGATCGTCCGGAGGCGGTTCGCTGTACTGCGCGGTCAGGCTGGGCGTAACTTCAGGCCGCTGAACGCCGCGATGACAGGTGTAGCAGGTCACCATGCGTGCTCCGCCGAAGTCGGCCTTGTTGATCTGGTTCATCATCACGACCATCCGGCGAGCGGTCTGCTTGATGGGGGTGTCGTCGGCGTACCTTGCCCAATTACTGGCGCTCTCCGAAACGTGGCAGTCCGTGCAGTTCAGACTCAGAGAGGCTGCAAAAAATCCCATTGTCTCCATGAATTGAGTAATGGGAATTCCTCTGAGCACTTGCACGTTCTTGAACACGTCTTCCGCCATGGGCTCTTTTTGACTTGTCGCAGCCGGGCCAGTCTGAGCGCGCGCCGCCGCAATCCCCAGCAGGCACACCATCATCGTCGCGATGAGATGATGGATCTTTCGCTTCGATCCGAGTTTCATGCCGCCTCCCTCATGCGCCTGCGTGAATCGCGCCTGGCCTTCGATCAGTTCACCGGGATGAATCTTTGTACCCGCTCGCCGCCGAAAACCTCACCGGTATAAATGATGCCTTTGGAGTCCACGGAGATCATGTGCAGGCCGTAGAATTGGCCGCCGTTTTCGCCCATGCTGCCCAGTTTGCCGAGGACTTTGCCATCCGCACGGTTGAGGAACCAGATGTGGTTGTTGGTGAGGTCGGAGATATACAGAATCTTCTGCTCTTTATCGGGCGAGAACATCACGCCTCCGGTGGAACCGCCGACGCCCGTGCACGGAGCCAGGATGAATTCCTTCACGAATTTGCCGTCCTTGGTGAAGACGTGGATGCGATCCGCCATGCGGTCCGCGGCGTAGACAAATCCGTCATGGGAGATATTCAGCGTGAGGTGGCCCCTGAACTCCTTGGGCATCGGCCCGCCGGGAGTGTAGTCACGATCCTTGGGATCGGTGGTCATTTGCGATAGCGTGTGCCCATAAGCGCCCCAGCCTCGCTTGAACTTCAGCGTGTCCAAGTCAAAGACCATCACGCGCCCGCCCAAGTAACTGTCAGCGGCGTAGAGTTCGTGAGCAGGCTCGTCCAGCCGAACCTCTTCGATCTGACCGACGATCATGGGCGTGGTCGGTGGATATTTCGCGCGAAAAGCCGCTATTGCCTCCTCGCGCTTCGCCAGAGTTGCGGCATCGGGTTGCGGGCGCCCGCCACCGCCAGCCGGCCGGATGAATCCCGCCACCGGCCCGGCGCTGCCGTGGCCTGGAACGTGGCTTGCGGTTATGGGAGGCTCAGCTCCGCCGCCTGGCTCGTTCTCCGGTGCGCGAGGCACTTCGCCGACAAGTTTGCCGGTCTTCGGATCGTACTTGTGGACGGTATTCATGCCATGCTCGGAGTTCCCCAAGTAGACGAATCCCTTGCTATCGACTGCCATGCCGTGCCCTTGCGGCGGGTCGAAGTAGCCGATGACGTTGCCTTGCTTGTCGAGGTGAATCATGGCCGGAGGCCGCACGCAGCAATCCGCAATCGGAGGAGTGAGCTCGGCTTCGAGTTCGATATCCGTCAGATCGTCGGGACGATCGAACACCCAGACGTTGTCATCCTTATCCACGGACAGGCCCGTGACGCCGCCCATCTTCCACTTGTTCGGCAGGGGTTTGGGCCAGTCCGGATCGACCTTGAACTTTGGCGCGGCTTGCTCCTGCGCCCCGAGCGCCACACACAAAACCAACAAACAGATGCCGGCCGCGACGGCGACTGCGTAGCTCCGCACAGTCCGCACAATCCCGTTGTTGTCCATGAGTCCTCCTTGAGTCGTGCGACCGCAGTTGAAACTCCGCTGGGCGGAGTCTAATCCTTACGGCCGAGAGGGTCAACAAGTTCACTGCCCTGTTGGAGCACGAAGTCCTCGGCCAGAAGCTTTCCGTCCTATTCTCCGCAGGAGAATGGTTGAACCGCGAGGGCATTTGATGAATACTTACGGCAGTCCAAACCCGGGGGCCGAAATCTTAGTATCAAAAATGGAGGCGTAACCGATGCGACCAAAAATATTCCTTGCTGCAATTGTGTGCTTGCTTGGTTCGGTGGCGGCGTTCGGCCAGGGGCGAGGCCGCCAGGAGACGGCGCCGGCGAGCGACAAGGTGACGCCGGAAATTCGAGGTGTCGTGCCGGCGGGGACGAAAATCGAAGTGGTCAAGTGGGGATTGCAGGGCGCGGATGGAGGGGTGGGCATGCCGGATGGCAGCATCATTGTGTCGGCGAATGGAGGTGTCGCCAAGGTTGACGCCGACGGGAACGTGACCATGCTGGCGGAGAAAACCGGTCAGACCGCGGGCTTGGCTGTGGACGCACAAGGCCGCGTGATTGCCGCGCAATATACCGGGAAGGTCAGCGTGCTCTATCCTCCGGAAAGCGCAAAAGTGCTCGTCGACAGCTACGACGGTAAACCGTTTATCCGGCCCAACGATCTAGTCGTCGACAAAAAGGGCGGCATCTATTTTACGGACTGCTACCAGGCCGGAGCAAAACCGAAACCGGACGACCTGCCCCAGGCGGTTTACTACATTCCTGCGAACGGGAAGATCATGCGAGTTGCCACGGACATCAACCGGCCGAACGGCATCACGCTGAGCCCCGACGAGAAAATCCTGTACGTCAACGATTGGGATGGCAACTACCTGGTAAGTTATGACGTGCAGCCCGACGGAACTCTGAAGAATCGGAAAAACTTCGGCAAGTTCGACGTCAAGCAAGACACCGACCATGGGCTGGTGAGTGGAGCGGACGGCCTGTGCATCGATAGCAAGAGCAACACGTACGCGACGACGCCCGCGGGAGTCCAGATCTTCAATAAGAAAGGCGAGCACCTAGGCAATATTGAGGTGCCTCTCGAACTGCCGCCCCAGAACTGCGGCTTTGGCGGTCCCGACAAGCACTACTTGTATGTTGTCGGGCGCGGCGTGATCTTCAGGATCCACACGATACCGGCAGGGTACACAGGCCGGGCAAAATAACGCAAGCTCGCGCGGGCTGTCAGCAAGACGCTGCCCGACGGTGTGCCTTGCCATAGTGAACTTCAAAAGGGTACGCGCACGAAAGCGGGCCGCGCGCTAATCCGCAAGGGCGAGGAAGCGACGCCCTAGTAATCCCGGTGAGTTGATCAGAAAGTTCGTGGCGGCTTTTATTTCTCGAAGCCCAGGAAGTCGGAGTTGTCCGTGCAGTCCTGTTCCATGATGTCCCAATCAGGATGGAGCTGGAAGAACATCTGCCCTTGCCAGGGCTTTGCGAGCGCCTTGGGGTCTTCCATCGTGATATCGACCTGAAGGTTGTCGCGGTCCGTGCGCTTGAAGCGCTCGACGACGTGGAGCTGGTCGCTGTGCCTGTGCCCGATGCGATCGAGCCAGGTGGAATCGTTGAAGCCGACCGTGTCAACCACCAAGGTGTCGTTTCCTTCCCAGGTGCCGATGGAATGCCCCATATAGGTTGGGGTGATGTCGTCAGGATGCTTGCGGCCGTCGAGGAATATCTGGCGCACGGTATGGTCATACTCGAACAGCATGATCATTTCCTTGGGAGTTTGCGAGATCTGCATCGGAAACGGGTGGATGTAGATCCGCGGAACTCCGGGCGGCTGGCACCGGGTGATGACGGGATCATTGGTCTGGTCCAGCGTGTAGGGCCCGCCATTGGAGGCCTTGCTCATCTTGAATTGCTCTTCGCCCCACGGCGTCAATGCCGGGGCGACCTTGCCCCAACTGTCGGGTAGATTTAAACCGCGCGGATTTCTGGCGTTCCAGACGCCGGAAAAATCGCGTGGCGGCGCCGGCGGAGCTGCCTGCTTGGCCACCGCGGGCTGCTGCGCTTGGGCCAGTGGGACGGCTGGGAATAAGAGCGCAACCGCGAATACCAGGACGATTCCGACGAGGCAACTACGCATCGCTACGTTTCTCCGCAGAGTGAATTCGGTTCCGATAGGCTGCAAGTGCGTGCCAGGCGCGGCTCAGTCTATGCCGCCGACCTTCAGTTCGCCAGTGGCGTTAGAGACCTTCGTGGCCCACATTCTGGGGGCGCCGCTCTTGCTGGCCGCGCCCGACATGGTGAGCTCATCGCCGACTTTGATCGTGCTCTTGGTCCAGCCGAGTCTCGCCAGACGGTTCGGGCTGGTCAGTTCTCCCGCCCATTTGCGTGACGGTGCCGTCCGCTTCTTTTACGTCCATGTAAATCAGCACGTGGGGATTGACGAATTGAAAGTCGGTGACCGTGCCCTTCACCGTCACGGTCTTAGTCATATCATAGGAGGCGTTGCCATGATGCGCGGAAACCGTGCCTGCGAACGCCAAGAGAATCATCGTCACGAGAATCAGCTTGCTCTTCATGGTTTCCCTCCGCGCGAATTGAGATTCGATAAAATGAGATCCTAAACTACGCGTGTTTGGAGTGTAACACTGGACCGCATACCGTGCAATGCACCGACCCTTAAGACAAGACTCTCTTGCGGGAGCCTGTTTAGAGCTTGAACAGCTTGGCGGAGTTGCCGCCGAGAATGGCCTCTTTCTCGGCGTTGTTCAAGTATGAAGCGTTGAGAATCAGGTCGACGCTATCGGGCCAGTTGAACGGTATGTCCGTGCCATACATGACGTGGTCCGCGCCGAGCTGCGCAACTAAATGGCGCAGGCCCTCATCGGTGAAGGTCATGCAATCCGCCATGAGCTGACCCTTGAAGTATTCGCTGAAATTCTTCTTGTTCACGCATTTGGCATTCGGCCGGACATCACAGGCCACTTCCCCGCGCCCGAAGTAAGAGGGTATGTACCCGCCGGCATGAGCGCCTATGATCTTGAGGCCGGGAAATTTGTCCAGCGTGCCGTCATAAATGAGATGGGACATGAATACGGTCGTTTCGAGCGGATCTCCGATGATATTGCCGAGGTCGCCGGCGCCCTTCAGTCCGTCTTCCTTCACGACGTTCGTGGCGCCGCCTGGATGCATGAAGATCGTGACGCCGAGTTCCTGGGCCTTGGCCCAGAAGGGATCATACTTGGGCATCGAAAGAGGCTCGCCAGCAACGTGGCCACCGATGGCGACGCCCTTCAGTCCCAACTGCTTGACGGCCGTTTCGAGTTGTTCGGCGGCCAAGTCCGGAAACTGTAGCGCGACCGAGGTCAATGCGGCGAAACGATCCGAGTGGGCCGAGCACCACTTGGCAAGGCCTTCGTTGTGTGCAGCGACGATTTTGGCGGCCAGGTCGCGGTCGGCGGCGTACCACCAGAAGGCATTGATGTGCATCACTTGAACGTCAATCCCGCGCTGGTCCAAGGCCTGAATGCGATCCGGCCCGAGGACCTGTCCGCGTCCGCCGCCTGCATTGCGCTCGAAAGGGGTGCCTTTGACGACGTCAGCGACTTCGGGAATCATGCAGTGCGCATGAATGTCCACTACTTTACGCGCTTGCCCGCAACCGTCACCTGGCGCCGGCTTACGGGAGTTGCGGCCTGCCCCTGCGGCGATCCCAGGGCGGCTTTCCCGGCGGACCGGGCGTTCCCCGCGACGAGCAGGCCGGCCGAGACGCTCGCCACGCTCTTTAAGAAATCCCTGCGATTCGGCATTTTGTCCTCCAGTAATTGCGCGATCTGGAAGCGATAACCCTACGACACTTCCGATCCTAATTTGCGCCAGCGCGTTCAGCTCTGACTTAAGCCTAAGACGACATTTCGCCGGGACGCAAGGCCAGCGCGAGCACCGCGCCGATGAGGCACAGCAGCGACATTTGTATCTCACCGGCCATCAGCCATCCAACATGGTTCGCAATCGCGCCGAGCAAATAGCCACTGAAGGCGGCGGCGCCATACAGGCTGGTTACGAACATACCTGAGCCGCGACTTGCCAGACTCGCGCGCAGCGACTTCACGTGATAGCCAGCGAGATTGACATAGAGGACGGCACTGCCAACCACGCCGTACACACAGGTCAGGATCTCGCGCGTGAGGGCCGACAGCGATGGCTGGAAGAACAAGTAGCCCAGCACGGCGATGCAGACGAAGGCCCCGCTGAGCGAAAGTCGCGGGGAAAATCGGTCGCCGATCCAGCCGCCAGCGATTGAGGCGAGTGCGCCGACCCCAAAAAAGCTGACCACGAATCCTGCCAGCTTCGGCGAATAGTGAAGGCTCTCGCGAAGAAACGTTGGGTACAGTCCGAGAAATCCGTACATGCTGAGACCGTGGATCATACTCAGGATGGTGAGGAGAATTGTGTTTCTGTTCGCGAGCGTTGCGGCTCCTCCGCCTGCGGAATCCGAACGGGCTTGGGAGGTACGCTGCGTTTCGCTGAGCCACGGGCGCACGCTGAGCGCAATCACACCGATCATCAAGAAGCCGAACAGACCGAATGCGATCATCGGAGCGCGCCAAGTGCCGTAGGAGGTCAGGAGGATGGTGGCAACGACGGGACCGAGGAAGCCGCCGATGCCGTAGCAAACGTTGACGGAGCCGATGGCGGCAGCGCGGTAGCGCGCGAAATAGCTTGCGGCCAGCGCAAACATGGACGTTGCCAGCATGGCCATGCCGATGCCTTGCGCTGCCAGGCAGCAGAGCAGGCCCCAGAATCCGCCCGAAATGGTGGTGAGACCCGTGGCCGCGGAAAAAATCGCGATGCCCGTCAGCAGCACGGCTTTGCGGGAGAAACGTGCGAGGAGATAGCCAGTTGGCAGGCCGCCGACTCCTAGGCCTAGCGTGAAAATGGTGGAGAGCAGGCCGGCGCTGGCGAGAGAGAGGCCGAAATCGCGGCGGACGTCGACGGCGAGGACGGGAAAGAGGTAGCGGTCCGCGGCCATCAGCACGTAGGAAAGCAGCAGGACGCAATACATGGCGATGGCGAAGGCGCCCTTGCCGACGTTTTCTTCCTGCGACGCCGGGCTTGTTGCCACCGCCGATATTCGAGCGCTGTTCATTTGTTGCGCCGTGACGTCGCGATGACGCCGAGGCCGCGCCGCCCCGGAAGTCTCCCTCCGCTAGCGGTGCGCCACTGCTTTTTGGAGGACCTGCTCGACGATCGCCTTGAACTCGTCCTCGGTCAGCAGATCTTTCTTTTCGAACGATTTGGCTTTGACCATCTGCAACATGGTCATGCGTTCCTCTTCGGTCGCGGTAACGCCCAACTTTTCGCACCACTCCAGCATCGACGGCGGGCCACTGTTCTTGCCCAGCACAATGGAGACCGGCTTCTGCCCCACCAGGTCTGGCGCGAAGGGCACGTATTCGAGTGGGTAATTCTCGCGCGCCAGGCGCACCCAGCCGGCGATGATTCCGGATTCCACTTCGTACAATTTGTCGCCGACGATGGGCCGGTTCGGGGGAACAGTGACTTTGGCGCGCTCCAGCACGAAGCGGGAAACCTCGCATAGCTTCTCCGTGTGAATACCCAGATCGATGCCGTAGAGGCACAAAAGCGACATCACCACGTCCTCCATCGGAACGTTGCCGGCTCGCTCGCCGAGTCCGGTAACTGTGGTGTGCGCGACGGAGGCTCCCGCAGCGAGCGCATAAATCGTATTGGCCACGCCGAGGCCGAAATCCTGATGGCAGTGAATCTCGACGGGCTTCTTCAGGCGCTCGATTACTTTTTTGACGACGTAGTAGATCGCTTCGGGGGTCGTGACGCCAAAGGTGTCCGCCAGCGTAAAGGCGTCCATGTGGCCTTCGGTGGCCACCTGCTCGACGATATCGAGCAGGCGCGCGACTTCCGTGCGCGTCGAGTCGATGGTGAAGAATACTGTGTAGAGGCCGGCCTCTTTCGCGGCCAGCGTGGTATCGATCGAGGCCTTCATGGCGCGGTCGAACGTCCATCCGTAGGCATGCTCGATCAGGTGGTCGCTCGCGGGAATTTCGATCACCACGCCTTTGCAGCCGCAGGCTTTGATTACCTTAATTTCCTCGGGAATGCAGCGCCCGAAGGCGAAGACCTCGGCCTTCAATCCGAGGCTGGCGATATCCTGAATCGCGGCTCTGTCCTGTTCGGAGACGGCGGGCATGCCCGCCTCGATGCGGTGGACTCCCAGTGCATCGAGCTGCTTGGCGATCGCGACTTTTTCTTCCCGCCGGAAAACCACGGCGGTCTGTTGCTCGCCGTCGCGCAGGGTGACGTCGTGCAACTTGATCTTCGAGTTAAAATCAAAATTCTTTTTGACCTCTGGGAGATAACACCAAGGGCTGACAAACCATTTATCTGTTTTCCAGGGTTGTTGCATGTGGCCTCCGCCGACAATCCGAATGGGCTCCGACGAGGAACCCGCGCAATGCGCGTAAGATTAGGTTGAAAGCTAGGCCATGATACACGAGCCATTTCAAGGCTACAAGATGACGCAGCCGTGGCCGACCCAGTTTCCGCGAATGTGTTTCCCTGGCGGGATGAGAAGCCGGCTTCCCAGAATGTAACCACCTGCTGGTGGACCCGAACGTTCATTTCGCTCGCCGAAAACAAAACTTCGCCTAGTAACGCAAAAAGAACTGTGCAAATGTAATGTAAATGCACGCTACCTGGAAAATGTGGATTTCTCGTTCGACTTAACGCAGCGAGAAAACCAAGACGGCGCGCGTGCGGAGAAGAGTTGCGCCGGGTCGTCATATTTTCTTCATATTTTCTTCTTGACAATCGACATCGTTCAATGCTAATTCGGCGTCCATCTAGTACAGCCTGAGCCTTCAGGCTGGTCGGAGGTGCGTCATGGTCGGAAAGCCAAATAACCCTCGGGTATTGGTTGCCCTGCTGTTGGCGGCTGCGTTGATGTTTGTGTGTGCACCGCGGGCTGTGGCTCAGGTCGTCAATGGAACATTCGTGGGTACGGTCGTGGATACGCAGGGCGGGGCCATTCCAAACGCCTCCGTCTCCGCCACAAACCGGGAGACGGGCGTGGTGCGTCCGGCCGTGTCCCAGGCTGCCGGCGAATTTACCGTCACCAATGTCCCGGCGGGAACGTATGACATCACTGTCACCGTGTCTGGCTTTCGCCAAGAGGTGCGAAGCAGCATCACCATGACCGTCGGCGCCACGGTGCGGGTGGACTTCAAGCTGACCGTGGGCGACGTGACCCAAAAGGTCCAGGTGACGGAAGAGGCTCCGCAAGTTGACACCACGACCTCGACCTTGTCGGGACTGGTGAGCGACACCTCGATTCGCCAACTCCCCCTGAACGGTCGCGACTGGCTGCAATTAGCGGCGTTGCAGGCTGGAGTCCTCGTCGGACTCAGCAAGAACCCGGATCCCGGCGAAAACGTCACCCACGGCGGCGGCATGTTTCTCACGGTTTCCGGAGGGCGCCCCACCTCGAACGTGTTTCTGGTCGATGGGCTGGTGATCAACGACGAAGCCAACAAAAGCCCGGGCAGCACCGTCGATGGCGTGAATCTGGGCGTCGATGCCATCAGGGAGTTCTCCGTTCTGACAAGCACATTTTCAGCCGAGTACGGAAGGAGCTCTGGCGGCGTCGTCAACGCAATCACCAAGTCCGGCACCAACGACATTCACGGCACGGCCTTCGGGTTTCTCCGCAATAGCGCACTGGATGCCAGCAATTTCTTCACGGGGAGGGTTCCGTTTCACCGCGAGCAGTTCGGCGGCGCGCTCGGCGGCCCGATCAAAAAGGACAAGCTGTTCTATTTTGCCGACTACGAGGGGCTTCGGCAGCTCCTCGCCGAATCCCAGCCAACCTTCACGATTTCGAACGAGGCCAGGGCTGGCACGATCCCGGGAGAAGCACCGATCAGTATAAATACTCAGCCCTATCTTGCGCTGTTTCCCAAGCCGACTGGGCCGGCCTTGACGACCGACCCCTACATGGCGCCACTCTCTTTCCCCGGGGGGACGAATGGAACTGAAGATTATGTGATCGGCCGGATCGACTATGTGCCCAGCACAAAGACGACCATCCATGGCACTTACAACTTCGATCGTTCGATCACCTCGGCGCCGGACGGCGAAGGCCTGAAGACCATTGGCTCGGTGCAAAGAGACCAGAGAGTTACCCTGAGCTGGCAATACTCGTTCAGTTCCACGGTCATCAATACGGTCAATACAGGATTTTCCCGCGTGGTGGGAACGGGTAACATCGATGTGCCTGGTTCCGCGACCAGCCCAGCATATACCAATACCGCCCTCGGTTTCTTTCCCAATCAAAACCCGGGCACGATCATCCTGAACGATTTGTCGCCGGACGGTGTGCGGGGCGTCCCCGGAGGAGTCGGAGCAACCGGCGGCGACCAAATTTGGTGGACCGACCCTCAATTGAACGACAATCTCGCCTGGGTAAAGGGGCGCAACGATATTCGGATGGGATTTAGCGTGGAGGCCCTGCAGGATAACCTAAGCGTGGGCCGCTATCCGCTCGGTGACTGGGAGTTCGACACCGTCCAGAACTTTCTCGCCGATATCCCTTCGGCTTTCAATGCCAGTCTGCTCGGCCCACAAGCTGCATACCGCCATACACGCGAAAAGATTTTCGGCGTTTACATCCAGGACGATGCCCGCGTTCGCTCCAATCTAACCCTCAATTTCGGCGTGCGTTACGAACCGACCACCACCTTTAACATCCTGAATGGCTTAGGCTTCTACGTTCAGCTTCCTTAACGGCTCCCACGATTACCACTGGCAACCCGATTTACCACAACCCCAGCCTTCATAATGTGACTCCCCGCATCGGCCTCGCCTGGGATCCGACCGGAAGCGGCAAAACCGCTATTCGCACCGCATTCGGAATGTTCAACATCATTCCCCTGCCGAACCTGCTCAGCGGCAATATCAACCATGCGATTCCTTTCTTCCCGCTCGCGGCCGTGTCAAGTCCCACCCCTGGGGGCCCGCTCAACGCTCTCCCGAGCGGCGCTCAGACCCTGACGGGATATTATATCCAGCAGAATCCGCCCGAGGCCTACAAGCTGCAATGGAACCTGGACATTCAGCGGCAGATTAGGAATGGCCTGAGCGTCACGGCCGCCTACGTCGGCGCCCGGGGCGTGCATCTTCCGGTTCGCTACGGCGATGTCAATTTGGTGCCGCCAGCCTGGTCACCGTCGCCGCGGACGGACATCTAGCCTTCCCGATCCCGCCCCCGGGGCAGAAGCCGTCTGTGATTAATACTGCGAATCCAAAGCTGGTCATTCCGGCGACGTTGTGGAACTCGGACTCTTTTTATCACTCGCTGCAAATCAATGTGGTCCAGCAACTCACTCATGGGCTGAGCTTTCAGGCCGTCTATGCTTTGGCCAAGAGCCTCGATGAAGGCTCCTCGGAGGTGAACGGTACTGACAATTACAACACGATTGAGAACCCCTACCCCTTCGATCCCCGCCTCCAGCGAGCCGTTTCCGATTGGGACGTTCCCCAACACCTGACCCTTAACTTTGACTGGCTTGCACCGTCGCCCCACGTTGGGAATGTTGTGCCCCGCTTCCTGGTTTCCGGATGGGAACTGGGCGGAATCTACACGATCCAAAGCGGCATGCCCTTCAGCGTGCAGATCACGGGGGACGCAGCCGGGACCGGCACCCACGTCGGCGGCAAAACCGGGCAGAGACCGAACTTGGTGCCCGGTTGCTCGCCGGACGCCGTGGACCCTGGGAGCGTCGTCAACTACATCATCCAAAGTTGCTTTACATTTCCAGCGGCGGGCGAGCTGGGCGACGTCGGACGCAACAGCTTGCGATCCCCGGGCATGCAAGACTTCGACTTTTCGCTCTTCAAGAATCACAACGTGGGCGAGAGACTGAAGATTCAATTTCGCGCGGAGTTTTTCAACCTGTTTAATCTCACCGCCTTTGCGCCCCACACGGAGACCATATTCACGAAGTCAGGAGGAGCCCTTACCAGCAATGACGCACTGATCGGGCCCACGGCGATCGACCAGCGCGAGATTCAGTTTGGGCTCAAAGCTATTTTTTAAGCGGAGTGGACGACAGCAGACCGCGGCGGCTTGAGCCAGCAAGGCCGCCGCGGACCATGAAAAAGGCCCGGCACAACTGAGCAACTCGCCGGGCGATCGCTGCAGCCCAGGAGACAGATCGGCGAAAGGTGACGCCAATCAGGGTCTAAGTTCGGAGTTATGGTCGTGTAGGTTCGAAACGAGGTGCGATGATGACGACGAAACGGTTCGTTGCAACGATTCTGTCGATATTGGCCGTGTTTCTATGCGGCGCCGCACTGGAAATGGGCAAGGCGCAGGATTCCGCTGCCTCGGCGCTTGGTGGCCGCGTGAGTTCGCAAGAAGAAGGACCGATGGAAGGGGTGCTGGTCAGCGCCAAGCGGGCAGGATCCACAATTACCGTGACCGTGGTGAGCGATGCGCAAGGCCAATACAGCTTTCCTCGGAGCAGGCTAGAACCGGGGCAATACTCGGTTCGCATCCGAGCGGTGGGATATGAAATCGACAGTCCGGGGCCGGTCGAAATCACCGCACAAAAAGCGGTGCAGCTCGATCTGAAGCTGCGCAAGGCCCGAGACCTCTCACGCCAACTCTCGAATGGAGAGTGGCTATTGAGCATGACGGGGACGCTGGAGCAGAAGCAGGTATTTCTTGGCTGCACCAGCTGCCACACGCTAGAACGAATCGTGCGTTCTCAGCATGACGCGGGCGAGTTTGCCGAGGTCTTGCGGCGCATGAACACCTACGCCCAAGGCAGCACCCCCAGCCGTCCGCAGTTGCGGCCCAGCGGAGCCGCTGGCAACGCAGATACAGAAGGCCCGATGGGCGGAGGCCCGCCGCCACCGTCCGCAGTCGTTCAAAAGCGTGCCGAATACATGGCCAGCGTCAACCTTAGCAGCGCCTCGCAGTGGGAATATCCCCTGAAGACGGACGCACGGCCCAAAGGCAAGGCCACGAAGGTGATCATCACCGAGTACGATCTGCCGCGGAAGGAAGCCATGCCGCACGATGCGGTCGTGGATGCGCAAGGGACGGTGTGGTATTCGGATTTCGGTTCCCAGTTCGTGGGCAGGCTCGATCCCAAGACCGGCAAGGTTGTCGAGTACGTGGTTCCGCTGATGGACCCCCACGAGCCGCGGGGCGCGCTCGATTTGGAAATCGACCCCAGTGGCTACGTCTGGCTCGGCACCATGTATCAGGGAGTCATCGCGCGGATGGACCCCAAGACGCAGGAGTTCAAGACCTGGAAAATCCCTACCTTCGGAAAAGGCGATGCGGCCCGAACGGCCATGGTGACGCCAGTTCGCATCAATGTCGATGGCAAGGTTTGGGTCGGAGGCGATGACGAATATCAGGTGGATTTGACATCGGACAAGTGGGACACCGTCGACTACACGCAAGGTCTCCCGCCCAATTCGCCGCTCGCCAAGCTCAACCTGGGATCCTATGGCATCGCCGTCGACTCAAAGAACAACTTCTGGGGCATGAACTTTGGCGGGACCTTCATCACCCGGGTGGATGCAAAAACGATGAAGGTCACGCGCTGGGCGACGCCCACTCCCAATTCCGGTCCGCGGCGTGGTCACGTGGACGCGCAAGACCAGCTGTGGTTTGGCGAATACCGCGGCGATAGGATCGGCATGTTTGACACCAAGACGGAAAAATTCACGGAGTATCCGATGCCCACTCCCTGGACGAACCCGTACGATGCCGTCCTGGACAGCGCGGGGTACGCCTGGGCGGGCGGTATGTCCAACGACCGCATCGTGCGCCTGAACACCAAGACCGGTGAACTCACCGACTATCTGCTGCCGAGCACGACCAACGTCCGGCGTGTGAATGTCGACAACTCCACCAACCCGCCGACCTTCTGGGTAGGCAACAATCTCGGGGCAAGCATCGTCAAGGTCGAGCCGCTGGAATAGCTCCGATTCCGCTTCTGTTCAAGTGGAGCCCGAAATGGGCGCGAAAGAGAAATAGCCAGGCGTTTCAGGCTGGCAGGGGCTTGCCCTTGGTCTCTTCGCCGAAGGGCAGCAGCAGGATTCCGATCACGAAGGCGAATCCGGTGAGCGCCACGGGCGTGCCGAGCGTCTGGAAGTGGCGAATGCCTGCGCCCACCAGAAAGGTGAAGCCGGCTGCCACGAATCGTCCCACGTCCGTCGTAAAGGCAAAAGCGCTGGCGCGGCATTCGGTTCCGTATTGCTCGGGGAGCCAGAAGGAATAGACGATGAAGTTCGCGCCTCCCAAGCCGAGCAGGAAGGAGCAGGCCACGAACCAGCCGAGCGCGCCCGGTCCCATATAGAAGACGCGGCCGAAGGCGATCCAGATGGAGGCCATCATCAACGCGAAGAAAATGCCCAGCGTGGATTTGCGGCCGAGCCAATCGGCGAGGAACGGAACGATCAGCGCTCCCAAGACGGTGCCGATTCCGAGCAGCGCTGTGGCGTAGGAGGCGAGTTGCGCGCCGCGCGCGGCCGCCAATCCTTCCTGCGCTGCGAGGTAGGTGATGGCCGTCGGCACGTACACCGAGCCGGCCCACAATCCCACGAGGGAGACGATCAAGTAGAGCGAGTTCAGGATGGTGCGGCGGCGATAGCGCGGCGAGAACAGCATGGTGAAGGCGCGGTGCATGGACAGCTTGGCGCCGAGTTCTTTCTGTTTCTCTTTCCAGCGTTCCGGCTCGCGCACGCCGCGACGAATGAAAGCCACCAGCAGGGCGGGCGTGCCGCCGACGACAAACATATAGCGCCATCCGTAGCGGCTGCCGATGAAATAGTTCGCCAGGGCAGCGAGAAAAAAACCGACGTAATAGCCGGTGTGCATCAGGGCCGCGCCCATGGTGCGGCGTTCCTCGGGCCAATCCTCGGAGACCAGGGCCGCACCGATGCCCCATTCGCCGCCGATTCCGACCCCAGCCAAGAAGCGGAAAATCGCCAGCGTCCAGACGCCGGTGGCGAAGGCGCTGAGCAGCGTGAAGACGGAAAAGCTGAGAATGCTGAAGGTCATCGTACGCACGCGGCCGAAACGATCGGCGATGGGGCCCCAAATCATTGCCGTCCCCCAACCGATCATGAAAAGGGCGAAGAGAAGTCCGCCGTAAAAGCCGACGCTCGCCGTCGTCGCGGGAATTCCGGAGCGCGGGAGCAGATCACGCAGGGCGGGGACCAGCACGAGGGAATAGATGAAGGAGTCCATGCCGTCCATGGTCCAGCCGCCCCAGGCGGCCCAGAAGCCGCGCACCTGGTTGGGCGTCAAGCGAGGCCGGGCTCGCGCTGTTTCCGCTACGGAGAGGTTTTCAACGTGCATGGCTTTTCTGGACGACTACGCGACGGCATTGTATATTAACGTACCTTGCTTTCCGCCGGGCTTTCTTGCTTGGGGGTCCGCTCCAAAAATCGTCGATTTACTAAGGATGGGGAAAAATGGACACTAGCTTTATCGGTAAGCCGCATGAGTGGGATCCTCGGCGTCTCTACAGCCAGACGGGCGCCGATTGGCAGCATCGCGTCGATTTCGATCGCCTGCGCAAGGACCGCTTGCAACGCCTGCGCGAGCAGATGACGGTGCACAAGCTGGGCGCTCTGGTGCTTTTCGCGGGCGCGAATATTCGGTACGCCACCGCGTCTTACCAGGGGAATTGGAAATACAACATTAATATTCGCTACGCCGTGCTACCTCAGGGCGGCGAGCCAGTTCTGTTCGAGACGGCGGGTTCCGACTTGCAATGCGCCAAGATCGACCTGCCGTGGATGGAAGGACGCATCCGGCCGGCAATCACCTGGCAGTGGGCCGAAGGCGCGGTTCCGTACATGGCCGGGCGCATGGCCGAGAGCGTGATCGACGTCTTGAAGGAGCACAATCTTCAGAAGGAGCGCATCGGCATCGACAATCTCGACATGCCCGCCTTGGAGGCCTTTCAAAAGTCGGGACTGCAGATCGTCAATGGCTGGCCGGCCGTTTCGGCGGCGCGCGTCGTGAAGACCCGCGACGAGATTGAGTTGCTGAAGCAGGCCTCGAGCATCGGCGACGCGGCGATGTGGAAGATCAAGTACGAGTGGCTGAAGCCGGGCGTGCGCGAGCGCGAAATCGAAGCCAAGGTGCACGAGTTCATGCTGGAGCGCGGCTGCGAGATCATTTACGACATCATTGTGGCATCGGGCGGCAACACCAGTCCGTACCGGCGTTGGGCCACTGACAAGCTGATTCGGCAAGGCGATCTGGTGATCGTGGACATCAATGCGGTGGGGCCCTCCGGCTACTTCATCGATTTCGTGCGCTGCTTCAAGTGCGCCGCGAAGATGACGCAGAAGGAGATCGACCTCTATCGCGAAGTGTACGACTCCATGTACGCCGGTCTGGCGCAACTGAAACCCGGTAATACCACGGCGGACGTCGCCGCCGCCTTCCCCGAGTACGACGACGACAAATACGGCACGGTGACGCTGCAGCAATTCGCGCACAGCATCGGCATCACGCTGTATGAAGGCATGTGGATGTCGCGGGCCTATTCGCTCAAGTATCCCGCGGAGATCAAAGAGAACATGTACTTCGCGATCGAAACCTTCGCGGGGCATCCAGGCCTGGAGCAGACTTGCCGGCTCGAAGAGAACGTGCTGGTCTCGGGCAAGGGTCCGGTGGTCTTTACGCTGATGGAACACATGGAAGAGGCCATGAAGCGTTGAGCGAGCGGCATCCCATCGTCGCCGTTTCAGATTCGGTGTTTCCGAACCTGGACCCGGCGCGCGCAGTGCTATCGAAGATAGGCGCCGAACTGCAGATGGCCGGCGAGCCCACGCAGGAGGCCATTCTGCAAGTGGCCCGCGACGCCGATGGCTTGCTGGTGACCTACGCCAAGATCACAGCGGAGATGATTCGCCAGATGAAGCGCTGCCGGATCATCTCCCGCTTTGGAATCGGCGTCGACAATGTGGACATCGCCGCGGCCACCGCCGCCGGAATCGTCGTCACCAAAGTGCCGGACTATTGCATCGACGAGGTTTCCGACCACGCCATGGCACTGTTGCTGGCGGCGGCCCGCAAGATACCGTTTGCCAATGCGCGTGTGCAGGCGGGCCACTGGGACCTGCGCGCCGTGGTTCCCATTCATCGCTTGCGCGGCGGTGTTCTGGGACTGGTGGGCTTTGGCAGGATTCCGCAATTGGTCGCGCCCAAGGCAAAAGCTTTCGGTTTCAAGGTTGTGACCTACGATCCCTATGTTCCGGCCGAGGTTATGGCCCGTGCGGGCGTGGAAAACGTGACTTTTGCGGAATTGTTGAAGGCGTCCGATTATATTTCCATCCACACGCCGCTGATGCCGGAAACGAATCGACTTTTCCGAGCCGAAGTGTTCGCACAGATGAAAGCCGACCGCCTACCTGATCAACACGGCGCGCGGCCCGATCATTGACGAAGCAGACTTGGCTCGCGCACTAGATGCCGGGCAACTGGCTGGAGCTGCGCTGGATGTCATGACGCAGGAGCCTCCCACAGGTTCGCCTTTGTTTGGCCGCGACAACGTGATCCTCACTCCGCACACGAGCTTCTACTCCGAAGAGTCGCTGGTGGATTTGCAGACGAAGGCGGCCGAGGAGGTCGTCCGCGTCATCAGCAAGCAGATGCCTCGCAATCCGGTCAATCCCGAAGCCCTGCGGCAATCGGCCTAAGCCAACCGAACTCGCGGCATTGATGGCAGAGAGAAACCTCATGAAGGGTATGGTTCTCAAGGCACCCCGCAAACTGGCGCTCGAGGAGGTACCTCGTCCCGCTGCCGGCGCGGGCCAGATTCTGATCCGGGTTACTCACAGCGGAGTCTGCGGGACGGACCTGAAAATCTATCAGGGATCGATCCCCGTCCAGTATCCGCGGATCATGGGCCACGAAATGATCGGGGAGGTGGTCGAGAGTGGGAGCGACGCTTTCCGCCCCGGAGACCGCGTCATTGTCGACCCGCAACTCTTCTGCGGCGAATGTTTTCACTGCCGGATCGGCGAGACCCACTTGTGTCCGAACGGCACGTTGCTGGGACGCGATATCAATGGCGGCTTTGCAGATTATGTGACTGCTCCGGCTGACCACGTGTTTCGCCTGCCGGATTCCGTCAGTAGCCGCACCGCGCCTTTGATTCAAGTGCTGACGACCTGCCTGCATTCCCAAAGCCTGATCGATATTTCTCCCGGCGAGTCGACCGTGGTCTTGGGCCTCGGCGTGACGGGGCAATTGCACCTGCAATTGGCCAAGGCACGCGGCGCCAAACCCGTCATCGGTATTACGCGCAGCGCCGCCAAGCGAGAACTCGCTCAGCAACTGGGAGCAGACATGACGTTTCCGGGCGGCGAAGACGCCATCCGCAAAGTTCGCGAAGCCACCGGCGGCCGCGGCGCTGACGTCATCATCGAGACAACCGGAATGTTACCCGTTGTAGCCGATGCCATCCACATGGCCCGCTCCGGCGGACGGATCTTGCTCTTCGGGATCTTGACTGCCACCGAAGGAGCGCTGCCCTTCTACGATCTCTACTTCAAAGAGCTGACGCTGATCGGCGGCCGCGTCGCCAAGAGCGAGGACTACACCCGTTCCATCGACCTGGTACAACGGGGAGTTGTGCGCCTCGATCCTCTGATCAGCGACGTTTTGCCGCTATCAGAACTAGAAACGGCTATGGGGATGCTGGGTTCGGACAGCGGCCAGCGCATGAAAATCATTTTGGAGAATGTCTAAAGCGTCTAAAGCACCGAGTGAAACAATCGAGGCCGCCACGGCGATGCCGCGGCGGCCTCAACTGAAATCGGAAGTAGTCCGACGACAGCTCTACGACCAGACCGGCTTAACGCCTGGGTTCATCAGCATATTAGGGTTCGAGCCTTTCCGCGGAATGAACTTCTGCGCGCGCCCGTTGTCGACCTCGGCCACGTACAGATTGCCCGACTGGTCCACATGCATTCCGTGGACGCCCCAGAAACCGCCCGGGAAGTCGCCCCAGGTGCCCCAGGAATAGAGCAAGTGCCCTTCGAGGTCGTACTTGATCATCTTGTTGGTGCCGCGATCGTGCGCCCAGAGGTGCCGGTCGGCGGCCATGATGATGAGGTGCACGTCCGATGGCGGATCGCCGACGCGCCACATGTTGAGGAACTTGCCGTTTTCGTCGAACACCTGGATGCGGTGGTTGTTGCGGTCGTTGACAAAAACGCGGCCGGTCGGGACATCCACGGCGACGCCATGCACGCTGTTGAAATAGCCGGGGCGCGTCTCCTTCCCGCCCTCCTCGCCCTTCTTGCCCCAAGCCGTCACGTACTTGCCGTTCTTGTCGAACTTGACTACTCGGGTGTTGGCGTATCCGTCGGCCACGAACATGCTGCTGTCCGGCAGCCATGCGAGATAGGTCGGCCTGTAGAAGTGTTTGTCATCGTCGCCGTGCTCGTTCGGCACTCCGAGGGTCAACACGAGCTTCTTGACGTCGTGCGTGAACTTGAAGATCGCGTGCCGGTAATCGTCCACGATCCAGACGTACTTGTCCTTGTCGTACGGATTGATGTAAATCGCATGCGGCCGCCGGAACATCTTGTCCAACTCCGGCCAGGTCTCGACGATGTCTCCCTTGGAGTTCACCGAGACCAGGCAATGCTGCCAGCGCCAGTCCACGTCCTCTGTGCCGTGGTTCGGACCATCGAGCGGGCCTGGCGGGCTGGCCGACGTCGCATCGCGCCACGGCAGCCGCCCGATCGGAAAGGTGAGACTCGGACCAAGCTGCGGAAGGTCAACCGTTTTGGGTCTCTGAATAGCCGGCAGTTCGCCACGCTGAAGGATGAACACCCGGTCGGGGTCCTCCGCGAAAACGCTCTCCGCCGATCCCCAGGTCCATTTTTCATTGCCGGGCAATGCGGAAATCGGCTTCGGCCAGTTGGGGTCCACGTCATAGGCGCCGCAGACGTCTTGCCCACCGATCTGCCCGGGGACTGCAACGTATGAGGCTTCCCCTTTCGACGAGGCAGGCGGCTCGGCGGCGACGGCAGACGGGCCCAGCAGCCGCGAAACCAACGGAAGCCCCGCCGAGGCCAGTCCACACTTCATCAAGGTTCTTCGGCTCACCTTCGATTTTGCGCTCGCACCCATGGTTCAACGCTCCTTCCCACCGGCGTTTCAGCAATCTAAAACTCTGTTCGAAACTACTTGCCTCCCGAGTCAGCTTTGGCGCCACTCTGGTAAACCGTGTTGTATCCCGCCGCCTCTGACGGAGCGCAAACCATCTCCCGAATATCGAACCATTCAGGCTGCAACCGGAGACGGAATTTGTTGAGGGCCACCCACGGCTTCGTGTACATCACCGGGTCGTTGATCGTCAGCGTGAGTTCAATGATGTCGCTGTTCAAGCGGTGGAAGGTCTCTTCGACTTTCAATTGGTCGCTATGGGGCCGGCCCGCGTTGTCAATCCAGGTTCTGGTGTCCAGTCCCGTCGTCTCTACCTCGAGCGTGTAGTCGTCCACCCACCTGCCAACGGAATAGCCATACCATCGTGGCTCGTTAATTTCCTTGGGAAGTTCTCGTCCGTCCGTCCAGATGTTGCGCCACACCTGATCGTTTTCAAACATGATCATGACCTGTTTGGGAGTACTGAAGATGCGCATCTGCCGCAGGTTAAACAACTCCACGCGCGGAAACCCGAGGGGATCGCAGATATCAAAAGGATCGTTATTCTCGGCAATGGGAACCGAACTCATTCCCCATCCCGGCTTGTTGGCATGCCACGCTTTCTCTCCTTCAGGGGTGAACGGCAAAATATGCTTGGCATCCGCTGGCATTTCCCTGGCGCCCTGCGCCTGGGTTCCTTCCCGCCATCCATCCGGCTCCCAAATGCCTGAAAGGTCGCGGACGGGAGCGGGACCTGGTACCGTTTTGCTTAGATCAGGTATCGGCCGCCCGTAGCCGTCCACGTGTTGGGGTGGCAGGGTCTTCGGCTTCGCCTCTTGAGCGCGCATGAGAGGCGCAAAAGCCAGCAATGCGATCACTGCTGCAGGAGCGAGCACGTGTTTCCGCATGTCAGACATCCTTTCCATGACAGGGTTCGATCTCCGCTTGGATTCCCGAGAACACACGAGAACAGCCCCTGCATTCCGTGCCGGGTCAGTGGGAATCCGACCCTCTGCCAACCCTCTCATCCTCAACCATCACCGTCCCATCGGGGAGCACGACCGATTTCAGGCGACCGACGAGCGAGCCGTCCTTGGACATTCCCGACAGCGTAACGGTAACGTCCTGGCCGGGCTTGAACGTTTTGGCGGTGAAGCCGAAGTTCACAAGAGTGGACGGCGCATTCCACTCGCCAATCCAATGGACGACGTTGCCCTTGTCATCTTTCGCGTCAAACTTTAGGAAGGTATGCGGATTCGTCCAAAGCCATTGCGTGACGGTTCCTTTGACGGTGACTTCCTTGTTGTTGTATCCGGCGTTTCCGTGGTGTGCGAACACGGAAGTAGACGCCGCTAGCAGGACCACCGTTGCGAACACAATGCACTTTACCTTGGTTTGCATTTCACCCTCCGCGGGATTGCCGAGCCGTGATCGCGCACCTCATCCCTTGACCCAAGCCCGGAAATTTGCCTCTGATTGCCGTATCGTACGCTTCTCCCACCTCGGACGCAACGGATTTACCGCCGCCTGACGCGCCCCTTAGAAGCGGTTTTCTCGCTACTGCCCAGCCGGTTTGGATTGCGGCTTGGCGAACTTGGCGTCGTCCACAGGCACGTTGTCCTGGACCTTCTGCACGCGGATCGTCGAGTGCGAATCCAGGCTATAGAGCGTGTAGGGCGCTCCCGGAATGCTGCGGATCACAAACGGAAACTTCACGCCGCTGCCGGTATCCCGGTAGTCTTCGTATTCCACCGCGATGGGGCTGTCGCCAATCGGGGTGGTCACCAGGATCTCTTCTCGCAGGAGGAGGCCCGTCTGCGTATCGAATAAAAGTCGTTCCGGTCTCTCTCCCGCGGGAGTGCCGACCACCACGTACGCATCGTGGCCGTTCACTTTCTCCATGCCGGTGACTGTCAGCCCTGAGAATTGCTGCTTTAGGTCGAGGCTTTGGTAGAGGTCCGAACTGCGCTTGAGGTGGCCTTGGTCGATGGGCGGGGCGGCGGTGACAACGCCCTTGGCATCTTCGAGCCACGCGGTCGTGCCATCGAAACCCATCGCGGTCGTGAACATCGCGGTGCGGTTGACGCTCATCGTCAAATTCGGCGCCTTCTGGTAGCGCTCGAGTTGCGCTGGAACCGGCGTGTTTCCGCCCGGCCCAGTGGGCAATTCCCAGGTAGCGGTGATCAAGCGGCTAGTGACTTTGCGCAAGGCCTGCTCGCCGCCGAGAGCTTGTACATACTTGGCCAGCACCTCGTCTACGGTCGGCAGTGAAGGCTTGGCGGCCGGTGGCTCTTCCGTCGCGGCCAGCATGGCCGCACCTTGCGGCAGGGGAGGCACGGTCACCGGATCGGCGTTGCCGTGGTGACAAGTAAAACACGTCACCTGGGTTCTGCCAGCAAATACATTCTTGTTTAGGTTCAGCACCATCGTGATCATCTGGCGCGCGGTTTCCTTCGTCGGCAAGTCGTCCTTCGAGCGGTCCGCCACGTGGCAGAATTCACAGTCCACCCCGAGCGATTTCTCGATGACATGCATCGCCGGAATCACTTGGCTGGCCGGAGTTCCCGTAAGCACTTTGATGTTTTTGAACTGCTGCTCGGCCGTCCTCACCGCAGCGGGCTGCTGCGCGACGGCGCACAAGGTGAACGCAAGTGCCAACGCCACGGACGCACTTGAATTTCGCAGGGAAACCAGATTCATACGCATGGGAGCAGTTTCTCCTCTCTTGCAAATACGATTGAGTCCATTCTCTCGGCGCGAACGATACCAGACTTGCTTGCCGCTGGCCACGATTTGTTGCAGCGGAAGGGTACGAACAAACACAATTCATGCCATCCCATTCCGCATCTCCTCCGCGCTGGCACATCGCCGTCGGTTCCCCATGGTGATGATTTCTCCGTTGAACCGCAATGCCAACACATCTACTGGCCAATCGGCTTTTGAACTGGGACATCGCCTGAAAGCCCCCATGAGGTTACCGTGGGGCTCATGGGAGTCGACGAGGGGATGATGTACCACTGTCCGGTCGAGGGCCGCCAGATAGCCAAATCCGTCTTCCGGTCACCATCGTAATCAGCCGGGAACAGGAATGTCCCCATTCAGTCCCCATGATTGAATGATCGGAGTACCCGGATTGCTCGACGGGATGACGAACCACTGCCCAGTCGCGGGCCGCCAAACAGCGAAATCCGCTTTCCCATCGCCATCGTAGTCGCCCGGCACGGGCTTATCCCCAGTCAACCCCCATGACTGAATGATCGGGGTACCCGGATTGCTGGACGGGATGACGAACCACTGTCCGGTCGAGGGCCGCCAAACAGCGAAATCGGTTATCCCATCGCCGTCGTAATCGCCTGGCACGGGAATGTCGCCACTCAAGCCCCATGACTGAACGGTCGGAGTACTCGGATTGCTCGAAGGGATAACAAACCACTGCCCCGTCGAGGGCCGCCAAAGAGCGAAATCGGTTATCCCGTCGCCATCATAATCGCCCGGCACGGGAATATCCCCATTCAATCCCCATGACTGAGCGATCGGACTGCCCGGGTTGCTCGACGGGATGATGAACCACTGCCCGGTTGCGGGCCGCCAAACGGCGAAATCGGTTATCCCATCGCCATCGTAATCCCCGCGCACCGGAATGTCTCCATTCAATCCCCATGACTGAACGTTCGGACTGCCCGGATTGCTCGACGGGACAATAAACCATTGCCCGGTCGAGGGCCGAAAGACAGAAATGTCCGCTTTGCCGTCGCCGTCAAAATCGCCAGAGGTGACGTAGGTTCCGTCTACGTACAGGTCGTATGTGCCCAATGGGAGTTGGACGCTGTAGTGACCAAAAACGTCGGTTTGCACGAAGTCCGAATACAACGTATTGACCGCCTGTGTGAGCTGAGTGGAGTACGCGTACACGAGCGCATAAGGCAAAGGTACGCCGCCGGGTGTGGTCACCGTGCCTTGCAGGGTGGCAGGAGTCTCCGGCGCAGGGACAGTTGGGAAGCCAGGCGTCACCGCCGTATTCGTCGAAATAACGCCAGTCTGAAACGCTGCAGGCTCATAACTCGCGGCGGGGTTGCCAGCTCCCAGAATCGGATCGTCTACATCCGGACTCAGCAAGTACGCGAATCCAGTGGGTACGACGAACGAAAATGCGCCCGACGCTGGAACCGACGCCAACGCTCCGGAGATGGGGCTGGTCGATCCTGCGGACACGACCGCCTGAACGTACAGGGCCGTATTCGCCGGGACGGAACCACTTCCTGAAAAACCGATCGTCCCGGATAAAGTGACCGCCGTAAAGGCGGCGGCCGCCGGATTTATGACGTTCGGTCCAGAAGCCACGGAAAACGCCCCAAGATACTCGTCGACAGTTGTGGCAGAGCTCGGAATGGAAGAAGAAGAAAAATCCTGCTCCACCCACCAGTTGTACGAACCCGCAGGAAGAGAAACAGTGTAAGTTCCGCCGGAAACCGGCACGCTGGGGGCTTGCACTTCGATAAACCCCGGTATAGTCGTCGAATCGACGACCAGGGTCTGGCTCGAGGAAAGAACATTCACACCTGCGGTAGTGCCTGTCACCGAATTGAAGATCACGGCGGGGAGGGCTAAATTGAGCCTCGCGTCCACCGTGATGCCGCCTCCCGCGGCGAAATACAGAAACAAAACGTTCTGCTCGGAAAAGATTATATAGACGTCATAGATATCTTCAGGAGCTACCACCCCATACGTATAAGTTCCGGCCGTTTGAGTGATGGTCGAGTCATAAACCGCCCCCGTCGATTGTGACTGGAGTTCTACGTCGATGGGAGTTCCTGTGCCGGTAATAGTGCCGCTCAACAACACGCCCTGAAGTAACTGCTCGTTCCGGACGATCGGGCTACTGTTTACGGTCACGATGTCGGTAGTTTCCAGCAAATTCCTTTGCGCCCTGGCAGTAGCCGCGCAAACAAACACCAATAAACCAACTGTAAACAGGCGTTTGGCTTTCATCGCAATCCTAATCCAGGCTACTTGCCGGCGGCCGGATTCCTTAATCTGCGGGTGAATGATTCTTCTTCAGAGGCGACGCAAAAACCCTCGTCGAGTCCATCTTGCGGCTGCAGCTTGTAGGTAAGTTTGTCGCTCACCCAGGGTTTCGTATACATCTTCGGATCATCGATCGTCATGGTGAGTTCCAGGGTGTCACGGTCCGCGCGCCGGTAGCGCTCCTGCAAACGCATGGAATCGCTGCGCGGATAGCCCAGGGAATCGATCCAGGTTCTCTCGTCAAACCCGGTTGAATCGACCACGAAGGTTTCGCCCTGCCATTTGCCGATCGGAGAAACCGTACCATCTTGGATCCTCGTCCTTGGGAAGCTCTCGACCGTCCGTCCAGATATCGCGCCAGGTGCGATCCCACTCGAGAAATTGCAGCATCCTGCCGGGAATCTCCACGAACTGAATGGGCCTTTCCGACAGCAGGGTGCGCGGCAGGCCCAGCGGATCACATTGTCCGATGGGATCATTGCCACCGGGAACGGCCCTCGGGCCAAATCCAGGTAAGTTCGCAAGGAATTTCTTGTTTCCCTCGGGCGTGAGAGAGGGAGGCGCTTTGCTCATTGAGCGAAGTAACCCCACGAGTTGCCAGACGCCCGAGAGGTCATGTGCCGAGACGAGGGCAGCAGAGTTCGTCTTGGCCGCTCCCGATGGACGTGAGGTCTGCGCGAGCGCGACGCCCCCGGAAGCCAACGCCAGCAAGGCTGCGATCAAGCCAAGGTTGCGAGTTCGCATCTGATGCGCCACGATCAATTCGACGGCGACGGCTGGCCGTCCGTTCGCTTTGCGGCGGTCTCGGCAGAAACCGGCACAAATTCTTTGCCGCTCGGAAGCACAACCTTGGAGACTAGCCCGTAGGGCGTGCCGGCTTTAGAGGGGAAAACGGTAATCGTGATTTGGTCGCCCGGCTTCAGAGTGGTCTTGGTCCAGCCCTCTTTGGTCAGAGCGCCGGGAGCATTCGTTTCTCCGCCCCAGTGCGCGACGTTGCCCTGGTCGTCCGTCACGTCGAAGTAAATCTGGCAATGGGGATTAGACCACACGAATTCGGTGATGCTTCCCTTCAAGACAACCGTTTTCTTCAAGTCGTAGGAGATCGAAGACCCGTGATGTGCGAACACCGGCCCGCAAGCCGCGAGAAGGCCGGCGACCAGGAGTAACGAGGTGCGGAGCCCGTGCTTCATGCGAGGCCTCCTAAACAAAATCTCCCAGCGTTCCGGCGCAACCCTACTTATTGCTGGGGGGCGCTACCACGGGGTCGATCACCGTCTGACGAAAGTGCTCGTACTCGGACATCGAGCAACTGCGATCCTCAAAGGGCGTGGTACTCAAAGCGAACATCCTGTGTCCGGTAAAGACCTTAGTGTAGGCCTTGGGATCGTCGAAGGTGACGTCGAGTTGCAGGCTGTCATGGTTGACGCGCCGGAAACGCTCTACCACATGCAGCTCTTCGCTATGCGGACGGCCGACACGATCGAGCCAGGTCTTGTCGTTAAAACCGATCGAATCAATCACCAGCGTATCGCCTTCGTAATGGCCGACCGATTCGCCCCACCACGTCGGATCGGGATCCGCACTGTGGGGCTTGTTCATGGCAACCGGAACCCAGACGTTCGAGTATTCAAAGAGGATATAGACCACTTCCGGGGTTTGCAGGAACTTGAATTGGTTCGGAATCAGGAAGATTCGGGGAAGACCGACGGGATCGCAGTACTTTACACGGGGGTCGGTGGTGTTCAGGAACGTCGAGTTGCGCCCGGCTTCAGGCCTCTCGGCTTGGAGTTTTGCCAGCGCCCAGGGTTGATACGGCGTATCGTCGGCGGGCGTGCCTACCTTCGCGCCATTGGGATCGCTGAGGCTGAATGAGTTATTGCTTTCGTGCGGCGCCGCCGCCCAATTTCCGGACAAGTCGGGGATTGCGACCTTAGTTTGAGCTCCCGCTGGGGCCTGGGCCCGAGCGGGCAGGGCGGACTCGCCGACAAAGAGTGCCACCAACACAACGGCTATCGATATCCATTTGTTCGGCATGGAGACTCCCATGGCAGGATTTCTCATTGGCCGACCGGACGGTCCGGATACGCGTCCAAAACATTGCCGTTAGCAAAAACCACCTTCTGGATAATCCCAAATAGCGCGCCATTTTTCGCGGCGTGGAAGTAGATGGTGACCTCATCCCCCTCATGCAACGAATGCCTAGTCCAATTCTTTCCCACGAGCAAGCTCGGAGGGGGAGTTTCGACGGTCCAGTGCTGCACGCTGCCCTTGTCGTCGGTCATATCGAAATGGATTTGACCATGCGGATTCTGCCACTCGAACCCCGTCACTGTCGCCTTGCCAGACACCATCTTCACCATGTCGTATCCGGAAGCCCCGTGGTGCGCGAACGCGGGAGACGAAACCAGAAGAAGACCCAGCATCGCTAAGAAAGTTAGTTTCAAGAGTGCACCTCCCGGGCGAATTTACGGTTTACTTGACCATATTGGACCGAATCCGTCAAGAACGCGCGCCGCCTCTCAGCGCGGCACCTGAACTCGGCTGTTCCCGCCCGATGAAGTTCGCCGTAGTATACTGCGTCCCCAACGGAGGTACGATTGTGAAACAGAAGCGTCCACGGTCTAGTTCATTTCTTTCGAGGCGGCAATTCACGCTGGGCATGGCGGCCGCGGGCGGATGGAGTCTGCTGGGCCGCAGGGCGCCTGCGGCGGCGGTCATCGAACTGCGGCAATTCCACAACCAGCCTGCCGAAAGCCCGTTGCACAAGAGCCTACTGAATCTGTGGGCGGCCGTGAAGGAGGAAACCGGCGGCCGCATCCAGGTCCAAACTTTCCCGGAAAACGATGGACTTCCTGGCGGAGACCCGGTGGCGTTGCAGATGCTGATCGGCGGCAGCCTGGATTTCCTGACCCTTAATGGCGGTCTGATCGGCTCGGTGGTTCCTGCGGCCAACGTGCAAGGGATCCCGTTTGCCTTTCAGTCGCTCGATCAGGTCTTCACTGCGATCGACGGCGACCTTGGCGACTACCTTCGCGAGGAGATGCGCGCCAAAGGCATTTTTGCGGTGCCCCGCGCATGCTTCGACAACGGATTCCAGCAAGTCACGTGCGCGACCAGGCCGATTCGCACTGCCGCGGACCTGCAGGGGCTGAAGGTGCGCACGCCAGAAACGCCGCTCTACAAGGAGCTGTTTGAAGCGCTGGGGGCCACGCCCGTGCCGACGTCCATCAATAAAATGTATGAAACACTGAAGTCGGGCGCGGCCGAGGCTCAGACCGATCCGCTGGCCATCGTCGAGCTGTTCAAACTCTACGAGGTGCAGAAATACGTCAGCATGACCAATCACCTCTGGAGCGGCTTTAATTTGATCGCCAATCTGAAGACATGGGATAGCCTTCCCCAGGATGCGCGCGGAGTGATCGCGCGCAATGCCGCAAAATTCGTGAGCATCCAGCGGAAGGAAAACGCCGCTCTGAACGACAGCCTGAGGCCGCGCCTGACCGCGCAGGGAATGATCTTCAACGAAGCGGAAACCAGCTCGTTCCGCGCGCGCCTCGGACCTTTTTACGCAAACTGGAAGGAAACGGTGGGGCCGCAGACCTGGAACCTGCTCGAAGCGCACACCGGGAAGCTGGGCTGACGCGGCAATCGGGCACTTGCAAACGGCTGACGGCCTACTTCTTCGTCGTCGTACCATCCCCGGCGGGAATGCCGATGATGTTCTGGTAAGCGATCCCTTCGGAAGGCACGCAGATCTGCTCATCCAGTTCTTGATCGGGGACCCACTTGAAGTGGTTTTGACCGAGAATCGGCGCCGTGTAGTATTTCGGATCGTTGATGGTCACGGCCAAATCCAGCGTGTCATGATCCTTGCGCGTGTAACGTTCCTCGATGGTCATATCAACGCTGTGGGGGTGGCCTTCGCCGTCGATCCAACTGCGATCATCCGCCCCGTTGGTCTCGACAACGAACGTGTTGTCGCTTTCCCAGTGTCCGACGGAGTATCCGAACCATCTGGGATCCGGGCCATGCTTGGCGCCAACATTCTTCGGAAGATCACGCCCGTCGGTCCAGATTTCGCGCCATACCCTGTCGTATTGCCATAGTTGGAGCATCCGGTCGGGTATTTCGGCGAACACTACGCCGCGGGTCTGATCGAGCAGCTTGCGCGGCATCCCGAGCGGATCGCACACCACGAATGGATCATTCGTTCCCGCAAGACTGTACTTGTTCTCAGGCTTATTGAGAGCAAATGCCGCCTGCCCCGCTGGCGTCATCAGAGGCAGATTACGCGGATTGGAACCGATTGGCCCCGCCCAAGACCCGTTCAGATCGCGCTTGGGAGCGGGAGCCGCCGGTTTGCCCTTTTCGTTCAGATTCTGATAAACGCTGGGAGGATGCTGCTCGACTTGACCGATCTGACCCTGAGCGACTTGAGCTCTCGCAACAGATGAAAGGGCCAAGACCGCAATCAAAACCGCGATCGTGTTCCTGAACGGTCTACGCATTTTCATCGTTGCCCTCCGAATCTGAAACGTCATGGATCGCCAGGAATTCATCGACCAGCGCGGATCAAGTATGCCCTTCCCGCCGCGGGGCTAGCAAGAAGCGGAGCCAACCTAGCGCTGTTGGTACTGTTCGTCGCTGACCTTTTCCATCCAGTCGACGGCCTTTCCATCAAGCTGTTCCTGAATGGCGATGTGGGTCAGGGCGGTGGTTGGAGTGGCACCATGCCAATGCTTCTCGCCCGGGGGGAACCAGATCACGTCACCAGGCCGAATTTCCTCGATCGGTCCTGCCCAGCGCTGTGCCCAGCCACATCCAGCGGTCACGATCAAGGTCTGACCCAAGGGATGCGTGTGCCATGCGGTCCGAGCGCCGGGCTCAAAAGTGACACTGGCGCCGAGCGCCCGAGCAGGGGAGTTTGCCTGGAACAAGGGGTCAATCCGTACGGTGCCGGTAAAGTATTCGGCAGATCCTTTACCGGAAGGCTGCGAGCCACTTCTTTTGATGTCCATTTTTCGAATTCCTTCAGTTGATAGCTAAAGTCCCCACGAATATTGGGAGCTTTATAGTACCGCCAACTCCTGGTAGAAGGCATTCCGGGAAGGGGGACCTTGCTAGCTTTTCCTCTTGCTGTCGACCCGGCGGATCGGTTCCGGTCCCCGCCATCTCTTTCGGTAAAGTCTCGAGTTCGCCAAACTCCGTTGGTTCCTCTGGAAAGTACTTAAAGCGCGACATCCAGTGCGTCACCCGTGGAGCACTGCCGAAATTACTTGGCCGGCTGCTCCGTTCGGCTGCGGCTTGGACGGCTTGCTCGCCTTGCAGACGTGTAACCGTGCTGGATTGCCCCGCGTTCGAAAGAGGCCGGTCGGACGGTGGTTGCGCCGCAGGTTGGGTTTGCGGGCCTAAGGTTTCCTTAAGGTTGTCTGAGGTACACAGTGGCCCAGGGTCGTCAACCAGACCCGTTAGTTTGGTGGGGCTTTCGAGGGATGTTGCCGGAGGCGTGCTCCAACCAGAGCACAGACGACGTTGAATCTACGGACGCACAGGCTTGACGTGAGGTTCTCTGCCCGCCCTACGGCTTGGCTAGTCGTTCTCCTGCTCTTAGTCGCGCGATGTGCGCTGGCGCAAGCGCCCAACCGAACTGTGCCTGTCACAGGAACAGTGTTGGACCCCAGCGGCGCCGGCGCCGCAAACCTGACGGTGAACCTCAAGAAGGGCCCCGAAACGGTACTCATGTCGGCCGAGACCGATGCCGCCGGCCGATTTCGTTTCGATGCTGTGCCCGAAGGCAGCTACTTGCTCGACGTGGAGCACGAGGGCTTCGCGCCCTCGGTCACGCCGCTGCAGGTGCGTAACCGCCCGCCCGCACCGTTCACCATCAAACTGACGCTGGCCAGCCTGGTTTCGGAGGTGACTGTCAACGGCGATGCGCCTGCGATCGTTTCCACCGATATTGCGGAAAACAAGGATTCGGTCTCGGTGGACCAGAATCTGCTGGAGCAGGTGCCCATCTTTGACCAGGACTACGTCACCGCGATCTCCGCCTTTCTGGATTCAGGTTCCATCGGAACCAGCGGTCCGCAACTCGTCGTGAACGGCGTGCAGGTGACCACGCTCGCGGTATCCGCGTCCGCCATTCAGCAGGTGACGATCAACCAGAATCCGTACTCCGCGGATATGGCGCGTCCCGGCCGCGGCAGCATCGAGATCACCACCAAGGACCCCACCGCGAAGTACCACGGCACGTTGAATTTCATCTTCCGCGACGCGGCCTTCAACGCGCGCGATCCCTTTGCGCTGGTGCGCGGGCCGGAGCAGCGCCGCATCTGGGAAGGCGCGTTGACAGGGCCCATCGGACACAGCAAAAAAACATCGTTCGTTCTCTCCGGGCACCGCCAGGAGGAAGATCTCATTTCGATCGTTTCGGCGGTGGGCATTACCGGCCCAATCCAAGAGAACGTGTCCAGCCCGAAGCGCGACACGCAGCTCTCAGCGCAGGTCTACCATCAGTTCAGCGAAAAGCACACGATCTTCGGGCAATACAATGAGTGGGATTACCCCAGCTTGAACCAGGGCGTGGGCGGCCTGGTGCTGCCGGAAGCGGGCACCAATCTCAATCAGTGGGAACGTGAGTGGGTCTACGGAGACCGCTGGGCGCCGTCTTCGAACTGGCTGAGCCAGTTCCAAGTGCTGGTCGGCTGGGAGCACCACTCCACCGCCAGCGTCACCAACGCTCCACTCGTTATTGTACATGATGAGTTCACCAGCGGCGGCGCACAGCAAAACATCTTGAACACCGAAAGACATTTCCAATTGAGCGAGATGATGAGCTGGTCGCAGCGGAAAACATTTTGTGAAATTCGGCGTTCAGCTCCCCGACTTCAGCTATCGCGGCATCTACAATCACAGCAACTTGGGCGGCACGTACCTTTTCAAGAGTCTTGCCGATTACCAAAATAATAACCCATCCACGCTAAAGCGAGCAGGCCGGCTCCGGAAACGTCTTGTATTGGCAGGAGGAGTTGGGCGGTTTCGTACAGGACGACTACCGCATACGGCAGAATCTGTCCTTGTCGCTGGGCCTTCGCTACAACTGGCAAAATGTGCTTCGCGACGAAACGCAATTCGCGCCGCGGCTGGCCTTCGCGTATTCGCCCGACAAAAAGCGCAAGACCGTGCTGCGAGGAGGCGCCGGCATCTTCTACGACCGCACCGGAGCGGGCCCGCTGGGTGACATACTTCTCTACAACACCCAGGTGCTGCAGACCTTCCTGGTGCTCGACCCCAGCAGCTATCCCTACACCGGCCCTCTCGGCCCGACGGGCACCGTGCAACTCGATCCGGCGATCCGCGAGCCGCACTCGCTGCAGTACAGCTTCGCGCTGGAACGCCAGCTGGCCAAACGCACCACTCTCGCCGTTACTTACTACGGCTCGCTTGGCATCGACCTCTTCCGATCGCGCGACATGAACGCGCCGCTGGCGCCTCTCTACAGCGCCAGCGATGTTCCCGATCCGGCGTTGGGAGTCGTGCGACAGATCGAATCCGCCGGCCGGCAAGTGGGCAACTCCCTGGAGATCACTCTGAGGGGAGATCTCGGCCGTTACTTCTCCGGTCTGGCGCAGTATACGCTCAGCCGCACCGACAACAATACTGGCGGGGTGAACTGGTTCCCAGCGGATCAGTACAATCCAACATCCGGAGAGTGGGGGCGTGCGGACTTCGACCAGCGGCATCGCTTTAACATGCTGGAAAGCTTCAAGCCCGGAAAGCAGTTCATCATTGGGGTCGGATTGACGCTGGCTTCCGGAAAGCCCTACAGCATGACCACGGGAAGCGATCCTTTCAACACCGGCCTTTTCAACGAGCGCCCCGCAGGCGTCTCGCGCAACACCTCAGAAGGCCCCAGCTATGCCGATCTGGACCTGCGGGTCTCCCGCGATTTCTTCCTGAGCAATAAGAAGGAGAAGGGCATGGTCGCGACGGTCGCGGTGGATGCGTTCAACGTTCTCAACACCGTCAACTACACCGGATACATCGGCGACTTGAGCTCTTCGCTTTTCGGGCAGGCTGTGTCGTCGTTTCCGGCGCGCCGCATGCAACTTACCGCCCGCTTCAAATTTTAGGGAACAGTGAATCTGTTTCGAGGATGCTGAACGCAGATTGCTATCCGCTCGGAAAGCAATCTAGGGCAACAGGTCAAACTGGCCGCCAGTGCCTTCGGGATCATAATTTGTCCAGAAGGAATGCTCCTGGGAGTAGATGCAATAATCCTCTCGCATATCCCCGTACTCGGTCCCATCCGGCTTTTTGCCCCAGAGGCCTGGTTGCACGCCGTCCGAGGTGGGCAGGCGCTCCATCAGTTGTTTCTTCGCGCTAACCCACGGCGCCGTGTAGGCCTTAGGGTCTGTGAGCGTTATGGAATACTGCATACGATCGGGATCGGAATGATCATAGCGCTCCTCGAGTTGCATCTGGTCGCTATGGATCGAGCCATATCCATCCAGCCAAGTTCGCTCGTCAAAGTGCGCTGACTCCACGACCAAAGTGTCGCCATCCCAGTGCGCGATGGAATAGCCGTACCAGCGCGGTCTGGGATCGTTGGGAAGTTTTCGGCCGTCCGTCCAGAGGTCGCGCCAGAAGTGATCGATTTCGAAGAACTCCAGCACCTCGCCGGGAATTTGGACGAATTTGTAGTTCGTGGTGCTTTTTCCGATGCGGGGATAGCCCGCGGGATCACACTGAAACTCCGGGTCGTTCCAATCTTTTTGCGCGGGAAAGAATCCGAACGACAGGGGCTGGTTGGCGCGCCCGGCGGACTTCGTCTGACTCCACTTCGCATATCCCCAGGCAGTCAATGGAGGGCGATTGGGACCTAGCGAAGGATGATTCCCTGCCATCTTCCAAATACCAGAAATGTCATGCGGGTCGAAGGACTGAGTCTTGGCCACAGCGGTTGCAGGTTTCGACGCTGGTTGGCCATTCTGCGCGAATGCGCCATGCGCCAAAAACAATGCGGCTACAAACGCGACGAACGAGTCTGCGAAACGATTCCGCATGTTGAACTCCTTACGTAGTCCTTCGTCCAAGCCCGAACCGCGCCCGGTGTTCACACGGCTTCAATCTTTGGGCGGAATCTTAGCTTCCGACCAGACGCAGAGGTTCTCGCCGAAATCGTTGAAATCCGAGCGGTCCGGCTTATCGACGAGGACAAACGTCTTTTTGTCGCCTTTCCAAGTCGCCGTATACGCTTTCGGATCCGTGATGTCCAGGAACAATTCGAGGTGGCCACGATCCGGGCGGCGGTAGCGCTCCTGCAGCGTCATTTGGTCGCTGTGCGGGGAGCCATATTGATCGAGCCAGGTTTTGTCCATGTAGTTGTTCGAATGGACGACAAACGTGTCTCCGTCCCACTGGCCCACCGCATAGCCGTACCATCGCGGCTCGGCTTCGTCGCCGGGGAGCTTCCGCCCGTCCGTCCACACGTCGCGCCAGGCGCGGCCATTCTCGAAGAGCTGGATCACCTCGCTGGGAGTCTGGACCAAGCGCATTCCGGGAAGCGTGGGATTCCACAGGATGCGTGGAAAACCGGTCGGATCGCACCACAGGGCGGGATCATTCCAATCCTTTTGGGCGGGGTAGACGCCAGAGCTCAAGTCTTTGTATCCGGTCTTCGTTTTGCTGAACAGCGTCTCGGCCCAATCCGTCATGGGAGGGCGATTGTTACTCGTTTCGTTCAGGGCGCCGGGCGGCAAGCCGATGTTCGTAAGGTCCCAAAATCCGCTGAGATCGTGTGCGTCGGAAGGCTTGCCCGCGGCTGCCGGAACCTCCCGCGCCGCCGTCTGCGGCCCGCTGCGGGCAAAGGGCACGAGAGCAAGGGCCAACACCGCCACGAAAGCGACGACCGAACTCGGGAAGCTATTCCGCATCTGGCTACTCCGTTCCCGTGCCTCGCGGTCCGCGCCGCGTCGGTCCCTGCGCTCCCTGGCCTTCATCCGGGAATGCAGGCAGCTTTATTTCCACGGCCGTATAGCCCGCCTTTACCGGCAGTTTGGAGATGTCGCCGCCAGCTACGCCGCATTGGCCAGTAATAAATGTAGTGCCATCGGCCATCAGGATATGCCCGCAACTTGCGAAATGCTTGTCGCCCTTGGCAGGCACAAAACTGACGAGGATCACGTCCCCTGGCTTGAATGTATTTTTGTACCAGCCGATCCGTACGAGTGTGCCGGGGCTGGCCTGTTCCATGCTCCAGTGTTCGGTTTCGCCTTTATCATTCACAAAATCAAAAAGGAGTTCGGCATGAGGATTCGCCCACACGATATCCGTCACGGTGGCCTTCACCGTGATTCGAATCGTATTGTCGTACGCGCCGGCCAGACCATGGTGTGCAAACATCGGACGGCAAATCATCAAAAAGCCCCCCGCCAAAACGCAGGATGCTATAAGCTTACGCTTCATGCCACACCTCCCACACTAGAAGAAAACAAAAATAACTGAAACGCAAGGATCACGGCGTGCGAATTACCGTGGTTGCCCTTGCGCAGGCGGCCGGGGCTGCGTAAGCGGAGGCTGCGGCCCAAGCACTTTCACCAGCGCCTGATAGGCACACTGCTCATCCGCATTGCCGCCCCCTACGCCGACCGCGCCAATGAGCTGATCGTCTACCACGATTGGCAAACCGCCCCCGACGAAGTAATAGTCCAAGCCCTCCTCCTTGCCGAGATCCAGCCGAATGACCCGGTTATCGACGTTGCTGAACCGCTGCGCAACGGCGGCCGAAGATGACCGCGCATAGAGCGCGGTCTTGGCCTTCATCAAGGCAGTCTCCGAACCGATCGGCACCACTCCGTCCATCTCGTGGGAGTCAACGATTTGGCCCGTTGGGGAGAGCACATAAATTGCGATCGATACGTTGCCTGGCTCCGCCTTAGTCCACTCGACGCATGCGTCCACGATGGCCCTGGCCGTGTCTGCATTGATGACCGCCTTCATCAGCGTCTTCTTGGCGGCTTCGGGCGATATCGTCACTTTGTCAAAAGGAGCCGGCGTTGCGCCCTGCGCCCAAGCGGCGGCGTTGCCAAACGCGAACCCCGCCACAACGACCGCCACTGCCGCTACCACACGAAACAACCACGTCCGCTTCGTCATCATTGTCCTCGTCCTCCCTCGTTTTTTATGTGGCATTCCCTTCGAATCAGTTCCACGCCTTGCCCTACTTCGCCCGGCCTTTGTAGCCCGGCGGTATCGTGCGAATCCTGAAGACCACGCCGTGCCCGACGACGTACAGATAGTGTTTGTCCGGACCTCCAAAGCCGCAGTTCTGCCCAGGATCTTCTAAAGGAATCTCAAGATCGCCCAGGTGCTTGCCTTTGACATCGAATACCTGCACTCCAGCCGGTGTTGTGGCGTAGGTGTGGCTCTCGCTGTCAATACACAAGCCGTCGGCCCCGCTGACCAGCCCGTGATCGGTCTCCTGCTTGACGTCGAACTTGCCGAAATTGCGGCGGTTCTTCAACGTTCCATCGGGCTGGACATCGTAAGAGACCAGATAGGCACCATCCCAATCATTCACGTAGAGGATTTTCTCGTTCGGACTCAGCGTGATCCCGTTCGGTCGGTTGATGTCATCGGCGACGCGGATGATTTTACCGCCCGGCGGGATGTAGTAAACGGCTTGCGGCAAGTCGCCCGGCTTTGGCTTGTCACCGACCTGGTAGCAATCGGTGAAATACACGCCGCCCTTCTTGTCGACAACCAGATCGTTCGGGCGGATGAACGGTTTGCCTTCGTAATTGTCAGCGAGCAGGGCCTCGCTGCCTTTGGGATAGAGCACGCTCACTTTCTTGGTATATTGCGCGCCGATGATGCGGCCTTTTGCGTCGACGGCTAAGCCCGCCGCGCGCTCCGCGTTGGCCACCAGAACGGTAACGTTGCCGTCGGGGTCGATCTTGGAGACGGTTCCACCGGCCGTGAGGACGATGCTGCCGTCCGGCATGCCGACGACGCCATCCGCGCTCGGCAAGCCGAACTTCACGACTTCGATTTTCGTGCCCGCCGCGAACACGCCGGGAATTTCCGGCGTGACCTTATCGGTGGGCGGCGGAGTGAGTTGCCGGCCGCGGCCTTGAGCGAAGGCCGCAACGGAACAGAGCAGAAATAACATCGCAGGCAGGGACAACAGCGTGACCGTGGCGACCGTTGTTTTCGATGGCATACCGCCCCTCCATTGCTCTGCGCGTTCTGGATTGGCGGCAGTATACCTCCGTTCGCGCGCGGCACAGGCGTGCAAACTGATCTGCCGGACTCGATCGATCGGCGCGAACCAAGCGGGTGTCACTTACGGGTGAAGGATCAGCTTCTGAACGCGCCAATTGGCTGTCTCAGCCGCGTACACCTCGTTTTCCGAAGGGCAGGCAAGCTCGTGGATGCCGGAGAACTCCTTGAGATTGCGCCCGGAGCGGCCAATGACCCCGAGCACTTTGCCGTCGAGTGAAACCTTGAAAAGCCGCCCAGGGAAGGTCGTTTCTCCAACGAAGAGCACTTGGTTTGGGCCGGGCGTGATGCACAAGGAATTAGGAGCCCCAATTAACGCCGCCAGTTGCTGGCCCGTGGGAGTGAGGCCGTAGACCGCGCGGGTTCCCGGAGCGGGAGGCACGTCGATGGTGAACATACGTAGAAATTTTCCATCGGTGTCGAACACCTGGATGCGGCGATTGGTGCGATCGCCCACATACAAATTATTGTTGCGGTCCGCAACGATGGCATGTGGGAGGTGAAATTGTCCCGGACCGGTGCCCGGCTCTCCCCAGGACTTCACCCAGTCGCCGTTCTTATCATATTTGGCGACGCGCGAATTGACGTATCCATCGGTGATGTAGATGTTGCCTTCGGAATCCCAAGTCACGTCGGTGGGCTGGCGGAAGAGTCCATCGATTGCGGGGAGCGGAGGATTGGGGTGGCCCCAGGGCTTGGCGCCTTCGTCGGCGGATTCCGAGCGGCGTCCGAAAGTCCAGACGACGCGACCCGACTGATTGAACTTGATGATCATATCGGAGCCTTTGTCGATGGCCCATATGTTGTCGTCCTTGTCGATGCGCACGGTGTGCGCTTCGGACCAGGCGTAAAGACCCTTGCCGATTTCGCGTAGGAATTCGCCCTTCGGGCCGAATTCAAGCAACTGCGCCGACGCCGGTCCATACGCCGGTCCGCCGGCCGTATTCGAGCGCGTGAATACAAAAACGTGGCTCTTGGAATTGACGGCTACGCCCGGAACCTCGCCAAAATTCATGCCCGGCGGAAGCTTCAGAAAATTAGGAACGGAATCGAACTGGATTTCCGGCACCCCTTGCTGAGCGAACGCAAGTGGAGCGAGCAGAGCGATCGATGTGAACACCAGGGCTTTCATTGCAGTCTTGATGGAAAAGATGTTCGTGAGGAACATTTTCAAGGAGTCCTTTCATTGGCCTTTCAATCTTCGGATTCTTCGGCGTGCGGGGGCTATGCCCTAAGCGGGCGCATCCACTATCGGCTCTATTTTGCGGGCTTGGCTGCAGCGGGCTCGCGGATTCTCCTCGCGAACGAGTTCTCTTCCGACCATACGCAGGGAAGCTCTTCGATTTCTGCGTTTGGACGCAGCTTGAAATATCGCCGCGGCGCCACGATCGGTTTCGTATAAGCGACGGGATCAGTGACCGTAATGTCATACTGAATGGTGTCGTGGTCGGTCCGCTGGTAACGTTCCGTGACGCGCATCTGCTCGCTATGTGGGTAGCCATAGGGTCCGAGCCAGGTCTTGTCGTTGAAGCCGGCCGAATCCGCCACCAATGTGTAGTCGCCTTCCCAATGGCCAATCGCGTATCCGAACCAGGTCGGGTCCGGATCGGACGGAAGCGGCCGCCCATCGGTCGAGATGATTCGATATTCGTGCTCCCGCTCCCAAAACTCGAAGATGCGCCCGGGAGTTTGCACGAACTCGAGGGGCAACGGCATGAACATGATGCGCGGAAAGCCCATCGGATCGCACTGCAAAATAGGATCGTTTCCGCCGGGGATCGCTCTGCTTCCGTATCCGGGTTTCTCGAGGTCGAATCTCGACTTCGCCCAGGGCGTCATCGGAGGCATGTCCTTTTCCGGGGCCGTGCCTTCCGCGCCGCCAAAACCCTGATACTGCCAGACGCCCGCGAGGTCGCGCTTCGGAGCAGGCGCCCCCGCGGCTTTTCCGGTCGTTGCTTGCTGGCCGGTTTGCGCCAGCGAGACCGAGCAGCAGACCAGCATCATGATCACCGCCGTCGCAGAACCACTTAGAAAATTCCGCATTTGACTCCCCTTCCATCGCAATACTGCGTCTTTCCGTGTGGGGTTCGCCCTATCACGATGCGCTGCTGCTATCTCACATTCATTTTCATCACGCGGCCGTCGGGAAGCACTACCTTGCCCAATTGCTCTCCGGAAAACCCCACCGGCGCTCCATTGTGCGCCGGGGCCAAGGTCACCGTGATTTGATCTCCCGGTTTGAGGATCGTCCTGGTCCAGCCATTCCTGCGCAGAATGCCCGGACTCTGGCTCTCGACCGACCAGTTCACGACTTTGCCCCTGGCGTCCTTCACGTCGAGATAGATCTGGCAGTGAGGATTGGACCAGACGAACTCTGTAACCGTGCCGCTGATGGTAATTGGGTGGGCTTCGTCGTACGCGACGTTGCCATGATGCGCCCAAGCGGCAGCCCCGAAGACGAGAAAACCCCAGGCCAAGAACAGGAACGTGAGAACTTTAGCTTTCATGCGTCACTCCAACGACCGAAAGTGTGATACGCGAACGGCACGGATAGTTTTCGCGGTCAGAAGCGTACGCCTTGCTGCGCCGCGCTTCAAGTGCTGCCATTCGGGAAACGGGTAATGATTGCCCTCAATGGTGCTACAGTTGCCAGTGAAATCTTAGGCCGAAAACTGACACAGGCCCACGGGCACGGTTGAATGCCGGATCACTGAAGAACTGGTAATCCGCAGTAGCGTGGATCGTTTTCCAAATCCGGGCATCGTAGTAGGTCTCCAGAATTTTCTCCCAGCCATAATCCAAATTGCCATCGCCGGCGAGAATGCACAAGCCACCTACTTGCAGGAATTCCTGCTCCACGCGCGAGATGCCGTTCGTCACGAATGCCAAACCAACGGTATCGCTTGGCCGATGCCAAGTTCCGCCTCTCAGGCTTAGGCCGGCGGAGACAGTGTAATCCACGTCTGAGAACATCCAGGCCTGCTCCTGACCGTCATTCCAGCCTAGGCGCGAAAACAGGCCGAGGTTCCTGATAATTTCCTGCTCCCAGTTCAAACCAAAGCCGTATTTATAGCGGTAGGCGCTCACCGCGGAAAGATCCACCCCGACTCCGTTGGCCTGCAGAACAGGAACCGCGTCCGAGTAGCTGAACATATCCGCTCGATTGAGAAAGGTAAGAAAGCGAATCGCCCCCGCATGCGTATCGACACTGTACCGGCGCTCAAATTCCGCGACCATTCCCCGGCCGCGTGAGAACGGAAGATCGTGTGCCGAACTGTGGTAGGGCCACGCGAGAACCTGATCTTCGGCGGTAAAACCATTCTGCAAACTCGGCAATTCGAACACGGCGTAGCGCAAAGTCCATTTCGGCTGATTCAATTCCACGGCCAGTCCGGTGTCATATCCAATGGTGTCCGCCGGATAATCCCACGCCTCGTTGCTCACCAGAGCCCAATTCATGAATTGCGCGCGCGGATCACCGGCATACGCGTTGGTATCGAAAATGTCGACGGCTGCGAACCGCCCAAACGTGAAGGTGAGCCGCGAAATATCCCGTTTCCCGGGGAGTGAGAATTGGTCGTTGACAATGTCTTCCTGCTCGCCGCCTAAGCCGATGGTTTGCCGAATGAACAGGCGCGCGATGGAACCGTTGGGGACGGCAGTGCCAATACGGTAGGCTTCCCCGCTGGGAAAGCCTTCGAGGCCGACCACATTGTTCAGGCCAAATCCCTGCCACATAAGGCCGTCAACGTACGCTTCCGCTCCCCCCCATAGGCGGACTCCGGCCATCAGGTCGAGCGAAACTGTTTCGCGCGCTTCTCCAAAGCTGGGCAGACTTTGTGGTCCGGAGTATTGCGCGGAAAAGGCGGGATAGCCCTGGACGATGTCGGTGTTTTGAACGTGAAAATTCCAGCGCGGTCCAGGCCCCTTCTCATTCTCCGCGGCGCTCGACGCGGGTTCCGTTGCTGGAATTGCGGATGCCTGCGGCCCCGACGCCGGAGGCGCACCGGCGTCAGGATTGCTCGCAGCGGCCTGCTTCGCGGGTTCCTGCGCCCACCCCAGCGCCGGAAGCAAAAGCAATAGACATGCGAAACTTTTCGCCAAACCACGCGAAACAGCCCTCCAGAGTCTGCGCCGCCTGCACCCTTGGGGCGCGTCGCCAGTACATTGAGCAATCTCCGCCGGAAAGAAGGACATTACGGCCATAGCCTTTCACGAAGCTTAGTTTTATTCGCGCCATTTCACCACACAACTGTGTACCGCATGTTAAAGCCTCCGACGCAAAAGGGCCCGAAAGAGGATACGCGACGAGACCAGGATGTTGCAGACGAAATTAGCGGAGCGATCGGGGCTCGGCAAAAGAACGGATGCGCGGTTCGCGCGACATTTTGGGGTTCTCGTTACCCGGCCGCGCCGGGCACGCACCAAAGAGGCCCTGTCAGGGAAGCAGCTTTGCAAGTCAAGATGGCACCCTCAAGCGATATCATCCAAGGCTCCGTCAGAAGATATTCCGGATTTGTCGGCGAGCTCGATCTTTTTTCGCAGCCGATTGATAAAAACACGAAGATACTCCCTTTCGTTGCGTCAGACTGATTTGGCCCACGAGGCCACGGTGTGGGCCAATTCCGTCATAACCTTTGCGTCGGTCGTTCCCGAGCTTTTGAGCACATGAAAGGAATGGTCAGCTCCCTCGACGACGTGCAAGCTGGCGTGCGGCCCGAGTTTGCCGACCACAGGCCGCAACAAATCGAGACCGGCGAACTGGTCGCGCGTGCCTTGCAAAAACAGCATCGGGACGTTCACGCGTCCGAGGTGCTCTCCCCGTTCCGTTCCAGGTCGACCGGGCGGGTGCAGCGGGAAACCCACGAATACCAATCCGCGCACATGATCGAGCGGCTCTTGTGCCGCAGCCTGGGAGGTCATTCGGCCTCCCATCGACTTGCCTCCGGCCAGTAGCGGCAGGTCAGGAACTCGCTCCGCAGCCGTGCGCGCGGCTGCCCGCACAGTGGCCGCCAGCACGGATGGCGCATCCGGAATCTTGCGGCCATGCTCCATGTACGGGAATTGATAACGCAGCGTCGCCACATGGACGGCGGCTAATTCTTGTGCCAACGCTTCCAGGAAGGGGTGTCTCATTCCCGCGCCCGCTCCGTGGGCCAGCACAAGCAGCGTTTCAGCCTTTGCCGGCAGCAGAAGAAGACCAGACACTTCACCCGCGCCTTCAACCGCTATGCGCAGTTCACGCGCGGATGCCTTCATACCTTCTCCCACCCATCATTTCCCTCCTAGTTAAGACCCTCTCGCAACCTCAAGCTCGCAGCAGCATCGTAACCTCCACCCGGGCCGGCAACTTCGTTCCCGGTTACCAGTTGGATGTGCGTAAGGGAGGACCAGAATCGACCACGACTCCAACCAGAGTTACAATGCAAAAATGATTGCTCGCAATTGGCTTCGTCAATTCTTTGGTCTGACGTTTCTCGCACTGATTTTGCTGCCATGCTGTCGCGCTCAGCAACCCGCGGAGCCGGCTCCGCCTCCGCCCGAACCACCGCCGATCCAGCAAACACCTCCTATCCGCACCAATGTGAACTTGGTGCTGTTGCGCGTCTCGGTCGTGGATTCGAACGGACAATTCGTCCCCGGTCTCCTGGCGCAGAACTTCCGCGTCTTCGAAGACGGCGCCGAACAAAAAGTCTCCGTCCTCCGCCAGGAAGATGCTCCGGTCAGCATCGGACTGCTGATTGACAACAGCGGAAGCATGCGAGACAAGCGGCCCAACGTCAACGTCGCCGCCTTGACGTTCATCAGGACCAGCAATCCCGAAGATGAGGCTTTCGTCGCCCATTTCAATCAGGATTACTCCTTTGATCTGAACAAGCCCTTTACCAACAACCTCGGCGAGCTGGGAAAAGCCTTGGAACAAACCGAATCGCGCGGTTCTACCGCGTTGTACGACGCGATCCTGACTTCTCTGGATCGCCTGAAGAGCGGCTATAACAGCAAGAAGGTCCTGCTGATCGTGAGCGATGGCCAGGACAACTCGAGCCGCAATGATCTCCAAACAACCTTGGAAAAAGTGAAACGATCAAATGTGATGATCTATGCCGTTGGGCTGTTCGCCGATGAAGAAAAGGCGTCCGCCGAGCACGCACGGCAGGCGCTCACCGCGATCACCCAGGCTACGGGCGGAGCGGCATTTTTTCCCGACGGAGCCCAGCAGGTCGCCGACATTTGCACGCAGATCGCCTACGATATTCGCCATCAGTACACGGTGGGATATTATCCGCCGAACCCGGGTGACCGCACCTTCCGCACGGTTCGCGTGGAGGTTGCCCCGCCGACCGGAATCGGAAACCTCTCCGTACGCACCCGAACGGGCTACTTCTCCGCGCGTAACGACTAGCGTCTGTAAGCATCCAACCCATCAGAGTACCGCGGGAGCGGGCGATCTTCGCATTCCGTCTGCCGTTTAGAAATGCGCGCACTTTCCACTTGACAAAATAAAACAGATGTTTGAAACTATTGTTTGATATGCGACGCGCTGCACCCATGACGCTGGAACCAAGCCGGGCCCGCTACTCCGACGCCACTCGAGATAAACTCCTGGACGCCGCCGGCCGCGCCTTCGCCGAACGAGGCTACTCCTCGGCGACCATTCGGGACATTTGCAAGGAGGCGGGCGCGAATGTCGCCGCCGTGAACTACCACTTCAAAGACAAGCTGGCCCTTTATTCCGAAGTTCTGAATCGGGTGAAGCGCGCGTCTCACGTGGATCAGATGCGCGCCGCCCTGGATCAAAACGCTTCCCCGGAAGAGATCCTGCGAGACGTCATCAAGGCGAGGCTACGGGGCCTGCACGCGCAAAATCTGCCGGACTGGTATTTCCGCATCGCCGTTCGCGAGTTCGCTCAGCCTACCCCGGCCATGTCCCGGGTGATCGATAAGGTCATGCGGCCGATCTATGAACGAATGCTCGAAGTCGTCGGAAAAATCATCGGCCGCTCCCCCGATCACGAACGGACACGCCTTTGTACCTACAGCGTCATGGGGCAAATCCTTCTCTACGTGCTTGCAGGTCCCGTGCTGGTGCGGCTGTGGCCTGAGATGAAGATGACCCCCGAACAATTGGACCGGGTTGCCGACCACATCGCCGATTTTTCGCTGGCTTACCTTCACCAGGTGGGGGCCTCCAACGGGCAACCGAAGCGATCTGGAAACGCAAGGAGACACAACAAATGACCGAGCAGCAGATCGCCGAAGCCACTCCGCAAAAGGGCGTTGCGCAATGTCCCCGCTGCGCCACCTGAGCCTTCCCGCTCCAGAAGACTGCTGCCGGTGATCATCGTTCTAGGCTTGGTGGTGGCGGCTCTCGTGGTTTGGAGAGGCTTCTTCGCCTCGTCCGGCGTGCCTGACAGCATCGTGGCCGTGAGCGGCCGCATCGAAGGCGACGATTCCGCCGTCGCGCCGAAGACCGCCGGGCGCATCCTGGAAGTACGCGTGCGCGAGGGCGACACCGTCAAAGCGGGAGACGTGATCGCGATTCTCGATGACGCGCAGGTTCGCGCGCGCGAGGACGCCGCTCGCGCCGCACTGACGGCGGCGGAGGCCGGCGCAAAATCGGCGCAGGATCAGATTGCCGTTCTCCAGCAGCAGTTGCAGCAGAACCAACTGCTCGATCGACCAATCGAAGCTCGATGCCGACGGGCGCGTGCGCCAGGCGGAAGCCGATGCTGGCCGCGGCCCAGTCCGAACTGGCCCAGCAGCAGGCCGCCTACGATCTCGCCCTATTCGACAAGGACGCCTACACGCAGCTGGCGCAGTCCGGCGCGGTTTCCGAACGCCAGGGCAAGCAAGCCGTCGCCACCGCCGATCAGGACGCCGCTGCCGTGGCCGCCGCCGAGCGCCGCGTCGACGCGGCGCAAGGCGCGCTCACGACCGCCCAGGCGAATCTGGCCAATCCCGGCATTCGCGGCAATCTCAAGTCCTCGGCGTGCAGAAACAAATCGCCCAGCAGCAGGCGCAAATCGCCAGTGCGAACGCCAGCGCTGACCAGGCTCGGGCGCAACTCGCACGAGGCGGAGGCCGATCGGCAGGACTTGACCGTCGCCGCGCCGTTCGCCGGCACCGTGATGACGCGCGCCGCGGAACCCGGCGAGGTCGTCCAGGCCGGCACCGCCATCATCACGCTGCTGGACCTGACCAAGGTTTATCTGCGCGGCTTCGTCCCCGAAGGGGAGATCGGCAAGGTCGCGGTCGGCCAGCCGGCGCACATCTATCTGGACTCCAATCCCAAGCAGCCGGTCGACGCGTACGTCTCGCGCATCGACCCCGAGGCCACCTTCACTCCCGAGAATACGTACTTTCGCGACGACCGCGTCAAGCAGGTCGTCGGACTCAAGCTGCAGCTGAAAGAAGGCTTCGGATATCGCCAAGCCGGGCATGCCGGCCGATGGCGAGATTTTGGTCCAAGGCAGTACTTGGCCGAAGGAGCAAGGTAGACGCGCAGTGGCCACGCACAAGTCTGACCTGCGGCGCTGGACGAGAAACCCGAAAACACGCGGCGGACAGCCTGCCATCCACGTTCGCGACCTGTGGAAGCGCTACGGCCCAATCGAAGCCGTGCGCGGCATCAATTTCGAGGTCGCAGCAGGGCGAGATCTTCGGCTTGATCGGTCCCGACGGCGCGGGCAAGACCACGACCTTCCAGATCCTCGCGGGCGTGATGGAGGCGACCAGCGGCGTCGCCGAGGTCTTTGGCCGCCCGGCGCGCGAGACGCGCTCGCAGACCGGCTACCTCACGCAGACCTTCAGCCTCTATCCCGACCTCAGCGTGTCGGAAAACATCCGCTACATCGGCGATCTGCGCCGCGTTCCGCCGGAAGAGATCGCGGAGCGCGGCCACCGCTATCTGCGAATGTTCGACATGGACCGCTTCGCGGACCGCCTCGCCGGCCGCCTGAGCGGCGGCATGAAGCAAAAACTGTCGCTGGTCTGCGCGCTGGTTCCGCAGCCGCACGTGCTGCTGCTCGACGAGCCCACCACCGGCGTCGATCCGGTCTCGCGCCGCGAATTCTGGGATGTGCTGGCGCACCTGGCGGCCGACGGCCTGACGATCCTCGTGGCCACGCCTTACCTGGACGAAGCGGAGCGCTGCCATCGCGTGGCCTTCATGCACCTGGGCGAATTGCAGCAGATCGGCACGCCGGCCGAACTGCGTTCGAGCCTGCACGCCAAGCGCCTGGAACTGCGCACTCCGAACCTGAGCGAAGCCGAACACGTGCTTGCTGCGGTCAGCGGACCCGACAAGGCCATCATCGACGTGCAGCGATTCGGCGACCGGCTCGATCTGCTCGCGCACGATCCCAGCGAAGCCAGGCGCGCGCTCGATGAAACGCATGGCCGCCGCCGGCATTGCCCGTCGACGACATGCGCGTCGACGACCCGACGCTCGAAAACACCTTCGTCGCCACGCTTCGCGGCCTGGGGCAGGAGATCCACGACACCCCATTTCCGGGCCACCACGACCATCCGCGATCTGCGCGGCCAGGTCGCCATCGGCGCCAAGAACCTCACCAAGCAGTTCGGCGATTTCACCGCCGTCAACGACGTCAACCTGGAGGTTCGCTACGGCGAGATCTACGGCCTGCTCGGCGCCAACGGCGCGGGCAAGACGACCACCATCAAAATGCTCTGCGGCCTGCTGGACCCGACCGGCGGAACGATCCAACTGGCGGGCGCGACCGGCGCGGCAACCTGCGTCGCAAGACGCTGCGTCAGCGGATCGGCTACATGTCCCAGAAGTTCTCGCTCTACGACGACCTCACGATTCGCGAAAACCTGGAGTTTTTCGCCGGCGTCTACGGCGTGCCCGAGAACGAACGCGAAGAGAAGAGGCGCTGGGTGCTCTCCTTTTCCGGCCTCGAAGGCAAGCAGGAGCAGATCACCGGCAGCCTGCCCGGCGGCTGGAAGCAGCGCGTCGCGTTCGGCGCCGCCATCATGCACGAGCCGAGCGTGCTGTTCCTCGACGAGCCCACCTCCGGCGTCGATCCCGCTGGCCCGCCGCGCCTTCTGGACGCATGATCAACCGCCTGGCCGACGCGGGCACGGCCATCCTGGTGACCACCCACTACCTCGAGGAAGCCGAGCAGTGCAATCGCCTCGGGCTTCATGGTCGCCGGCGAATTCGTCGCCGAAGGCAGCCCCAGCGGCATCAAGAGCCGCCAGACCGGCCACCTGCTGGAAGTTCGTCGTCGATCAGCCGCAGCGCGCCGCGGACCTGCTGAAGGAGGACACGGAGCGCTGGCGCGTCTCGCTGTTCGGCGACCGGCTGCACGTCATCACCGACGACGATGCCGAAGCCGGAACGCGCACCACCACCGAGCAAGCTGCGACGCCAATGGCGATTCACGTGCGCGACATCCGCGAGGGACGTTTCTCGCTCGAAGACGTCTTCATCAGCGTCGTCGAGAAGGCGCGCCAGCAGGGCAAGTTCGCCAGCGAAGACGACTGAGAGAGCTTAGCGATGAGACGAATTATCGCCCAAACTCGCAAGGAACTGACCCAGATCGTGCGGGACTACCGCACGCTTGCCCTGGCCCTGGTGCTCCCGCTTGATTCTGCTCATGCTGCTGGGCGCGGCAATCTCCCTGACGGTGGATAACCTCCCCATCGTCGTCCAGGACCTCGACAATCCGCCGCCTCGCAGCGATTTCATCGACGCCTTCCGCGCATCGATCACCTTCCACGTCGTCGCCTGGCCCGTGGACCGCAAACCCGAGGACGCGCTCACCTCCAACGAGGCGCGCGCCGTGCTGATCATCCCCGGCAACTTCGGCCGCGACATCGCGCGCGGCACGCCTTCGCCCGTGCAGCTCCTGGTGGACGCCTCCGACTCCAATACCGCCCAGCTGGTGGCAGGCGACGCCAGCCAGATCACCAGGCTTACAACCAGCGCACCGCGGTGCCACCATGCGCGCAGCCCGTCCAGGCCTCCATGCGCCTTTGGTACAACCCGGGCTATCGTCGAAGAAGTTCTACGGCCCGGGAATCTTCGTGCTGGGCATCTCCATGTTTCCGCCGCTGCTGGCCGCGCTGGCCATGGCCAAGGAAGGCGAGCAGAAGACCATTCTGCAGGTCTACGTCTCCAGCATCTCGGCGCACGAATTTCTGCTCGGCAAGATTTTCGCGTTCATGGTCGTCGCGCTCGCCGAATGCCTGCTGATGATGGTGCTGCTGTTCACCTATTTTGGCCTGAGCCTCGCGGGCGATCCCGACTCCCTTTCTGGTCGCCACCGTCCTCTATGCCTTTTGCGTGGCGTCCTTCGGCACCATGATCGGCGCGGCCATCCCCAGCCAGGCTGCGGCGATGCAGGCGGTGGCCTTGGGCGGATTCCTGCTCGTCTTCCTGCTCTCCGGCCTGATCTATCCCATCGAGAACATTCCCGTCGGCTTGCGCTGGGTCTCCAACATCATCTGGGGCCGCTACTACATCGAGATCGTGCGCGACGCCCTGCTGCAGGGCGGCGGCTGGCCCGCCACCTGGTACAAGGTCCTCGATGATCGCGGTCATCGGCGCGATCTTTTACAGGCTGGCGTGGCGCAACATGCGGCGCATGCAGGTGAAGGCATAAGCCATGAGAAAACTCTTCGAACGCATCTTCAACTATCGCGTGCGCGCGCTGATGCTGCAAGGAGTTCCGGCAGATTCGGCGCGACCGCCGCCTGGCGATCTCGCTGATTCTCCCGCCCACGCTGCAGCTGCTGCTGTTCGGCTTCGCGCTCAGCGCCACGGTATCGAACATCCGCCTGGGCGTGGTCGACGACAGCCAGACCCCGGAAAGCCGCGAACTGATCGCCACTCTGACCGAGAGCAAGAGCTTTCAGCGCGCGGGTTACTACTTTTCCGTCGACCAGCTCGGGCGACGCGCTCAGCCGCGAACAACTCGATGCCGGCGTCGTGATCCCCTACGACTACGCGCGCGACCTGCAGCGCGGCCGCACCGCCACCGTGCAGTTCCTGCTGAACGCCATGAACGCCAACACCGCCACGATTGCGCCAGGGCTATGCGCGAAGGCGTGATCCGAGCTACAACAGCGGGCTTGCCGGCCAGGGCATTCACGCCAGCTTCCAGCAGGTCGGCCGCCGCCGAGCGTGAGCCACCGCGGCCTGGTGCTGCTGCAGTCCCGCGTATCTGTTCAACCCGGGCCTGGTGGCGTCCTGGTTCATCGTCACCGGCGTGTTCGGCCTGCTGCTGATCCTGAACGGCTCGATCGTCGCCTCCGCCGCCATGGTCAAGGAGCGCGAGCGCGGCACCATCGAGCAGTTGCTGATGTCGCCCGCCAGCACCTCCGAAATCATCATCGCCAAGATCGCGCCGCTGTTCATTCTGCTGTGCCTGATGGTGCTGTTCGCCATCGCCGTCATGCAGGTGGTCTTCGCACGTGCCGTTTCACGGCAGGACTGCTGCTGGTTCTCGGCGGCGCCGCCCTGTGCATCCTGTGCGGCATCAGCATCGGCACGGTCATCGCCACGTTCAGCAAGTCGGCGCAGCAGGCGCAACTGACCAGCTTCTTCGTCAATCCTCCTCTTTCGACCTTGTCGGGAGCCTTCTATCCGGTCGAGGGCATGCCGCGCATATTCCAGCGCCTCACGGTATTCAACCCGGTCCATCACTTCGTGGTCATTGCTCGCGCGGCGCTGCTCAAAGGCAGCGGAATCGAGGCGCTCTGGCCCAATTTCCTGGCGCTACTGCATTCACGCTCGTTCTTGTGGTCTTGAGCGTGTGGCGCTTCCGAAAACAGCTTAGCTAAGCGAACGGAAAAAGGCGGAATGCAAAATGGTGAAAGAGATGAACAGGCTCAGAAGAGTTGCGATTCCGATCGGCAGGCTCGGTCTGCGGATCGCAGCCGCCACCTTGATGTTTGGAACTTGCGCATTCGCCCAGTTCGGGCCGCCAGCGTCATCGCAGGGCGGCTCTCAGGCGAGTCAGCTGCCGCTCTCTGGCAGAACGGGACAAACCGGCGGCGCCACGGCGACGCAAACCACCGTGCCGGGCGCCACAACAAGCGTCGATACCCTGAATCCAGCCATTCAAGTGCAGGGCCCGTATGTCGGAAGCGCGAATAGCACTCGGGCCATGCCATTCTCGGGCAAGCTGGGCCTCCGTGAAGCAATTCAGCGGGGGCTTGCCTACAACCTGGGTGCAACCGGACAGACGCAAGCCGCGCGCCAAGCAAAGGCCATGGGGCGCGTCGCACGCAGCGCGTTGCTGCCCAACCTGAGTGGAACAATATCGGGAACGGACGAAACCGAAAACCTGGCGGCGCTGGGCCTGCATTTCACGTTTCCGGGCTTCAGCTTCCCGACTCTCGTGGGACCTTTCAATTACATCGACGTGCGCGCCAACCTGACCCAAACCATCCTGGACCTTACCGCGCTTAACAACTACCGCTCCGCGAACCAAATTTCGAGCGCCGATCAGCTCGCCGCACTCGACGCCAAAGACCTGGTGGTTCTCGCCGTGAGCGGCACCTATCTTCAAGTGCTGGCCGCGAAAGCCAGAGTCGATGCCGCGCAAGCCCAATTGGACGCCGCCAACGCCCTGTATCAGCAGACCCTGCAGCAGCGCAATGTCGGCCTGGTCGCCCAGATCGATGCCGATCGAAGTCAGGTGCAGGCGCTGACCCAGCAGCAGCGCCTGCTCTCCTTGCAAAACGATCTTGCGAAGCAAAAGATCAACCTCGCGCGCCTGACCGGTTTGCCCCCCACCGATCAATATGAGCTTTCCGACGATATCCCGTTTGCGCCAGCTCCTCCCATCGCCATCGAGGAAGCTTTGCAGCAAGCCCTCGCGCAGCGCTCGGATCTAAAAGCGGCGGAGGGTCAGGTCCGCGCAGCGGAGTTGACGCGATCCGCGGCTCGCGCCGAGCGCCTGCCCTCGATTTCCGTGAGCGCTAATTATGGCGCCATCGGGCCAAACGCCGGCGCAATTAAGGGGCACCTATACCCTGGCTGGAACGGTTCGCGTGCCCATCTGGCTGGGAGGCCGCACGGAGGCGGACATCACCCAAGCCGACGCGGCTTTGGCTCAGCGCCAGGCCGAGCTGGACGACCTCAAGAGCTCGATCGAAGGTGAAGTGCGCAACGCGTATCTCGATTTGCAGACCGCCACGAGCCAAGTGGACGTGGCGAAAACAAACCTCACCGTGAGCCAGGAAACCCTCACCCTCACGCGCCAGCGCTTCGATGCCGGCGTAACCGACTCCGTCGAAGTGGTTCAGTCCGAGCAAACCGTCGCCACCGCGCAACTCGATTACATCAACAGCATCTTCGCGCACAACGTCGCCAAACTCAGTCTGGCGCGCGCGATCGGCGGCACCGCCGACAACCTCGCGCAATTCCTGAAGCTCCCCTAGCAACGCACTCACCGGCAAATGCAGCGAACTGCTGAAAGTCTTGGATATTGCTCAACTCAACCCCGGGTGTTAAACATTACCTTCGGCAAAATTCCCCCTGGCATCGGTCAGCGCTTGGGTTCGCGAGCATGAGGTGAGCATGGAAGTCGTCATCACAGGCGCTGGTATCGGCGGTCTTACTCTGGGGCTGCGGCTCCACAAGCTTGGAATCCCTTGCCGCATCTACGAAGCAGCGCCGGAACTGAAGTCCCTTGGCGTGGGCATCAATCTCCTCCCTCACGCGACCAAAGAACTCGCTGAACTCGGGCTGCTCCCGGCACTGGAACGCGTCGCCATCACCACCACCGACATCTCCTACTACAACCGCTTCGGCCAGTTCATTTACAAGGATCCTTCTGGCCGCTACGCCGGCTACGAATACCCGCAATTCTCCATTCATCGCGGCGACTTGCAGATGGTCCTGCTCGATGCTTTCCGGGAACGCGCCGGCGCCGATCGCGTCGTCACGGGCCACAAATGCATTCGCGTCGATCAGGACGCCAACCGCGCCACGGCCTACTTCGAGCATCCCTTCACGAAGGAGTCGCTGCCACCGCAAAGCGGCGACGTGGTGATCTGCTGCGAAGGCATCCACTCCATGATTCGCAAGCAGTTCTATCCGAACGAAGGCCCGCCGCGCTATTCCGGCATCAATATGTGGCGCGGCGTGACGCGCTGGAAACCGTACCTCACCGGCGCCAGCATGGTGCGCATCGGCTGGCTCAATGTCGCCAAGGTTCTGGTCTATCCCATCCGCAACAATATTGACGCCGAAGGCCGCCAGCTCATCAACTGGGTCCTCGACATCGAGACGCCCACCTATAAGCCCGAACGCGATTGGAATCGTCCCGGCCGCCTCGAGGATTTTATCGATCGCGTCGCCGACTGGCACTTCGATTGGCTGGACGTCCCCGACATGATGCGCCACGCCGACGCTATTCTGGAATTCCCGATGATCGACCAGGACCCTCTGCCAAAGTGGAGCTTCGGCCGCGTCACTCTGCTGGGAGATGCCGCGCATCCCATGTTGCCGCGCGGCGCGAATGGCGCAGCGCAAGCGATTCTCGATTGCCGCGCCTTGACGGAATGCCTGACCGCCTCGTCCGATCCCGTCGCCGCGCTGAAAGCCTACGAGGACCGGCGGCTCAAGCCGACAGCGAACGTCGTTCTGACCAACCGCACCAATCCTCCCGACGCCATCCTCCGGGAGGTATTCTTGCGCACTGGAGACAAACCGTTCCGCAACATCGACGACGTCATCAGCCACGACGAACTCGCCGCGCTCTCCGAGCGCTACCAGCGCGTCGCCGGCTTCCACAAGGAGACCTTGCAAACCGCCAGGAAGAGCTAAGTCTAGCGCCGGTTCGCTACAACTCAACTAGTGAATTCCGAGCAGCGGCCAATACAGAGGCACCAGAAGCAGCAACACCAGGGACTCCGCCAGCGTCACCCACAAACCCACACGAAACACATCCCGCGAATCAAAATAACCGTAAGCGTAACCAGTCACCAAAACTCCGGATTGATAGACGAAAATCTTCCCACCAGAGGCAAACGCCCAAACCATGCCTATCGGCAATGGATGAATTCCGCTGGCTCGCGCGAAGTTCATGAGCGGAGGAATGGACGTGGCCAGCATCGCGAGCTCGTTGCCCAGAAAAATGTGGTAAAGAAACGCCGTCCAGTAGACCACCGGTGTCATGCTGGCGGAGGTCGAGATCAACGGCCGCATCCAGGAAAACATGACCGTCGTTAACACATCGAGCGCTCGCGTCTGCACCAGCACGTCGCCCATGGAAATGGCGGCGGCCACGAACAGGATCGGCAGGAAGTTGTAGCGCTTCAAGTCCTCCTGATTCAGCAGGCCCAACCCGGGCATGAGCGCCATCAGGCCGGCGCCGATGCCAATCACCGCCGGAGAAATGTGGTGGAGCAGGTCGGTCATCCACAGGCCGATCGCCAACAGCATCAGGATCATGGCCCGCTTCTCCGCTGGACTCCACGGGCCCATCTTTGCCAGGGCGTCCTCGAGAAATGCTCCCACTTCTTCGTGTGCCGCCTTCTCCGGCGGGAAAAGCCATAGCACCAGACGCCAAATGAAAAAGATGGTGATCAAAACGCAGGGCAAAAATGCGAAAAACCACAAGCCCCAGTAGATGTGCAGGCCGGTCGAGCGTTCGATCAGGCCGCGCCCGAGGATCGTGGACGCGCCCGCGATCACCATCTTGTCGAAGGAGCCGGCTGTATACGTCAAGGTAACGAAGATCCCTTTCCCGATGTTGCTACCGCGCGAGGCGCCCAACGCATCCATCAAACCGAGCGCAACCGTGGCCATGATCACCACGCAAGCGATTCCAGACGGCACCAGCAGCGTGAGCAGGAAGGAAGTCAAAATCAGTCCCAGCAAAATACCGGAATAGCTCGTGCCGGCCCTGCGGAGCACCATGTACGCAAAGCGCCGGGCCAAGCCCGTTTTCGTCGCCATCATCCCAATCAGGCCCGCGCCGAAAAGAAACCAGGGCGTTTGGTCGACCAGTCCGCCGAAAGCCACCTCGAATTTGGCCACGCCGAGAATCCAGAACAGGTAGCAACCCACCAGGCCGGCTACCGCGAGCGGCATCACTTCGCTGATCCACGCGATGATCATGAACGACGACACCGCTAGCGCGTGCTTGGGCGTCGCGTCGATGTGCAAGGGAGCGAACCAGATACCCAGGGGAACCGCCAAGCACAAAACGCCCCCGATTACGCTGCGAGCCAAGTGGCCAGGGTGTTGTTCCTGGGCGACGGCCCCGCTGGCAAGTTCCGCGGTGCTGGCCATCAGGCCATCCTCTGCGCGATTCGACGACCGTCTCGATAAGTGTCGATGATTGACCCCCGCCCTTGGGTCCGCAACGCGCCTAAATCTTCCTCTAACGACGCGCATTTTCGCGTTCTTCGGTTATATGCCAAGCGTCAGGAACTTGGCAAGCGCACCTCTCCTGGTCGTCACAGAAGATCGCTGAGAAATACAAGTTGTCGATGGAAGTACTGAGGGATGCGGAAGTAGCAGGACTACGAAGCCTGACGCTCGGCCTCTTCCACGGACTGCCCTGCGTCCTTCGTCAACACGCTGAGCAGGGCCTTGGCGTGCTCGCTCACAGCCGAGGTGGCCGCGATCATCGAAGAGTTCAGAATCGCCTGCAGCCGCGCACGGAACTCTTCCACCTCTTTGGCGCTGGTCGCCGCAAGCTCGTCCTGGCAAGCGCGCAAGCGCGCCTCCCAACCGTCCGTCCTATCGTCGCAAAAGGAGGCCAGTGACTCTTCCACTTTTTGCCGAGACTCGCCGACCGCCCGGTCGATCTCGGCCTTAGCCGCGACGTGCAATTCCGCCAGCGCCGTGCCCGCGGCGCCAATCACTTGTGAACGCGACTCGTCCGTCTTCGCCTGCAATTGTTTCGTCGCCGCGTCGACCGCGCCCTGCGCCTGCTCGTTCAAGCGCGCGATCTGCTGCTCTTCCAGACGAGCCGTCCGTTCGCTCATCTGCGCCTGTGTCCGGCTGGCAATTTCACCGGCTCGTGCCGCAAGCTCGTCTTGCGCCCGAAGCGCCGCCTTTTGCAGCGAGCTTTCGGCCTCGGCGACAGCCGGTTCCGTCGCCGCCGCACTCGCCTCCAGGCGCTTCACGGCGGACTCGACGCCCGCTAGGCTCCCCTCTAACCGCCGAGTCGCCTCTTCGGCGCGGCCCAGCAACGTCTCCACGCGTTGTTCCAGTCGTTCCTCGGCGGACGCCAACTCCGCCTGCACCCGGCTCAAGAATTGCTCCCGCGCGGAAATCGCCATCTGCTCGCGATACTGCTCGTACTGTTTTTGCACCTTGCGCGCGCTCGACTGGCTGAACTCGTCAAGCGCCTTGGCCGCTTGCTTGACGGCCGCGCTGAAGCGCACCGACATCGCCGAATCCACGGCCTTCTCAGCCGCTTGCTGCAGCCTGCCTTCCAGTCTCTGCAGCAGTTGTTCGGAGGAAACGGCCACGCGCACCGGCTTCCCCGCCGGAGGCATACTCGCCATCTCCCGCGTCGCCTCCCCGACGTTCTCGGTGGCACCCTGCCGGGCCTCGCTCTCAGCAACCTCTCTCGGCCCTAATCCTTTCTCCGCGGACGGCCTATCCGTGACTGTGCCAACGAAAGACATCCAGTCCTCCGGCGGCGCCTGTATTCCCCACACATTGGCGGGGTTTTCCAGCTCCACGCCCACTTGATAGAGCTCCTTCGGGCTTGCGGGCAGGCGTACGAACCGGATCTGCGCCCGCACTGGCTGCGCTTTGCCGTCCACCTGGTTCGGCATGTGCAATGTCACCCAGGAGCCGGGCCTGTTGTGGTATCTCGATCGGTAGAGACACCCGTGGCAATTCAATGCCACCGCCGAGGTCATTTCCATGAATGGATTGCCAAACTCGTTCGTGCCGGAAACACTAAGCGGCACCGCCTGAAATAAGCGCGTGCTGCGACGCCCGTCGACCCGCTCCGCGGAGTCAGACGGATTGGTAACCGCCAGATCAGCCATAGAATAACCCCACGAGGAACCACTAGAGCCTAACACTGCCGTGGAATTGACGAACGCTGGCGCCAATGGAATGCTTCGAGAAAGTTACTGCGCGGAATTCAAGCGCTGGATCGCGGCTGATCCTGCTCGGCGTAGTATTTAACCAGCGCCAGGAAGCGGTAAATCGCGTGCACGAATTTGCCATAGGGCGCAGTGACAAAAAGCGCGGCGACCAGCGCAAGATGCAACGCGAGCAAGCCCCCCAGCGCCGGCGTCGAGCGCAGCGAGAGCGTCAGCAGGCCCGTCAGAGCCGTAAGCGCGAGAATAGCCGAGAAAATCGTAATCCAGCCCGTACGCGCCCGCTCCCATCGGCTCGCGGTCGCTCCGTGCCTTCAGCCAAATCAGTCCGGCGCATCCGGCCAGAAGACCCAGCCCGCCCACGGCTCCAAAAATCACCGGAGCGCTCCCAAGCGAGTACGGCGGCAACTCACGCAACCAATCCTGGTAGATGTAGGCCAGCGTCGTCGAAACGAAATCGCAAGTAAAGCCCCAGAAGACAAGCCCGTGAAAAATCCGGCGCACCGCGGACGGCCGCTCCTCGGGATACGAGCAGCCCGGTCCCCCGCCCTGCAGAAATCGCAGACCCAGCGCCGCTCCCACGGCTCGCGCAATTGGTTTGATCCCGCTCGTCCCGCGCGCCACCCCCATCTCCCGCCAGCAGCGCACCGCCCCGCGCATCCAAACCGCCAGCCAATACGCGCTCAAGCCGATAGCGGCGACAACCATCACCACATAAGGAATCACTTCGTAGAACGCTCCGGGGCCCGGATGCGAGCTCCACAATGCACCGCCCGGAATCAGCATAAGCGAAAGTGTCAGCACTACCGCCACCACAAAGCTCGCCAGCAGCCAGGCCACCCGCCGCCCCGCGAACGCCCGCGCCAGAAATCCCGGCCAGCTCCAATGCTCATAACTCGCGACGCGCGCCTCCGACAAAATCTTCGGTATGTTGATCGCGAATTCGTGCGGCGGGCTGTACATGCACGCGTAATAGCACGCGCGGCAGTCGTGGCAAAGATTCGAGAGATAAAAGACGTCGCCCTTGCCGAATTCCCTGCGCAACTCGATCGCCTGAAACACCGCGCAATATCCCTCGCAGTAGCGGCAGGCGTTGCACAGCGTCAGTTGCCGATCGGCTTCCGCGAAAAGTTCAAGCTCGGGCACGGGTCGCCGCGCTCCTTCCAGCAAGCTCGCCCAGCACCGATCCGATGGTCAGGCCAAAACCAGCCAGGTAGCCCTTCGTCAAAATGTTTCCGGACATGATCTCCCCCGCCGCGAACACATTCTGCATCGGCCGACCCGCTTTGCTCGAGAATGCGCGCCGTCTCGTCCACCGTCACGCCCATATAGGTAAAGGTAATTCCGGGCCGCAGCGGAAACGCATAGAACGGCGGATGATCGATAGGCAGCGCCCAATTGCTCTTCTTCGGCAGAATGTCGCGCGTCGAATTTCCGTCCAGCACATCGATGTGCAACGGACCATTGCCCGCAGTCGCGCGGTTGTATTCCGCCACCGTTTTCGTCAGCGCTGCAGGATCGAGACTGCAAGCACGCGCCAATCCCTCGATCGCCTCCGCTTCATAGGGCTTGAACGCCGGCGCCAAGAATTTCCGGATCGTCTGCGCATCCACGATGCAATACGCGAACTGCTCCGGCTGCGCCGCCACCAGCCCGCCCCAAATCGCATACCGCTTCGGCCACACCTCTTCTCCTTCATCGTAGAATCGCCGCGCCATCCGGTTCACCACGATGCCGAACGGAATCGCATCGAGGCGCGTCACAATCCCGCCGTCGTATTTCGGCGCGCGCGCATCCAGCGCAATCGCGTGAAATCCCTTCGGGTCTCCGATGGGCTTCGCGCCGCGTTGCCAGCAGCGCCGCCAGCATCAGTCCGTCGTTATAAGGAGTGCCGCGCACGACGAAATTTCGCGCCGCCTCGCCCCAATTCCGCTCCAGCCATTCGAGGTTCGCCTCGTAGCCTCCCGTCGCGACCACCACCGTCCGGCCGCGCACCAACTCCCGCGCATCCCTCGCCCTTGAGCGCCACCGCCTCGAATCGTGCCGTTCTCGATCGACCAGGTCCTCGACCAGCGCCTCATAGCGAATGTCGATTCCCATGCGCTCCGCGGTTCGATAGTAGGCGTTCAGCAGCGCCTTGCCTCCGCCAAGAAACCACCGGTTAGTCCGCCCCAGGTGCAGCGTGCCGGCCAGCGGCGGCTGCCAACTCGCGCCATGCTCGCTCATCCATTCGTAAAGCTTGCTCGACTGGCGAATCACGTATCGCGCCAAATCAGGATTCGCCGGTCCGCCCGTCACCGCGGCCAGATCGTCGAAAAACTCCTCTTCGGGATACGCGCCGGAACAATACTTGTCGCTCGTGGGGTGCGCGCAGCGGACGTTCCGCGTGTGCCGCGTATTCCCGCCGCGCATATGTTCAGGCGCGCGCTCGAGGACGAGCACGCGCGGCACAATGTGGCGGGCCGCCATCGCCGCGCACAGCGCGGCGTTGCCGCCTCCGACCACAATCACGTCATATTCGTCGTGTCTTTGCGAGCTAGGCAAGAATCTTGCCCCTGGTCAGCGGGCCAAAGCCGCCAATGGCGAGAGCTACCAGCACCCAAGTCGTCGCGATATAAACGAAAACGCTAGCGTATCCGAAGTGCCCGTAGAGAAACGCTACCAGCAGCGGCCCAAACGCGTTCGCGAGTCTGCCGACCCCGTAGGTAAGCCCCGTTCCCGAGTTCCGGATTCCCGTCGGGAAACATTCCGCCGTGTAGGCGTAAAGCAGCGGCGCGAACGTCTGAATCAGCATCGTCACCAAGAACCCAAACACCACGATGATGCCCGTGCGGAAACTGAGTCCGTAGGTCAATCCGCACGCCGCGATCAGCAGCGCCACAATGGCAATCCAATATTTCCGGTTCCAGCGGTCCGAAATCAGCGCCGCGATCAGCGCGCCCGGCACAGCGCCAAGGGACATCGCCGACGACCACCCCAGCGATTGCACCAGCGAAAATCCATGCGCCACCAGCAGCGTGGGAACCCACGCAGTGAAACCGTAGAAACCCAATGTCTGGCAAATCCACGCGAACACCAGCAGCAAAGTCCGAGGCAAATTCGAGCCCTCAAACAGTTCCGCATAACGCCCGCCGCGTGAAGGCGCGCGAACAGCATCGCGCACCGCAAGCAAGCGGCCGCTCTCCGTCTGAGCGGTCGCTTCGATTCGATCGAGTACCGTATCGGCCTGATCCAGCCGCCCTTGATTTTCATACCACAGCGGCGATTCCTCGAGCCGGCTCGCTAGCAAAGGAAACAGCATGCCCAGCGAGCCCCACACGAACACCAGCCGCCAGCCCCAAGGCGCCAGCGGCACGCAGAACCGCGCCACATACGCCGTCGCCGGAATGCCGCACAAACCGACCGTCATGATCCAGCCCTGATACGCTCCGCGCAATCGCGCCGGAAACATCTCGCTGATGTAGGTGATTCCCACCACGGTCATCGCCGAGAGCCCCACTCCCGTCAGCAGCCGCGTAACGAACAATCCCGCCGGCCCCATCGCAAACGCATTGAGCAGCGAAAATCCGCTGTACCACAGCGTCGTAACGATCAGCGCCCGTTTTCGCCCCACGCGATCGGAAAACCAACCGCCCGTCGTGGCCCCAATGAACATGCCCACGAACGTCGCCGCTACGATGTAGCCCAGCGTCGGAATGGCCAGGTGCCAGGCCTGGCGAACGGCAGGAGCGGCAAAGGCAAAGGTATTAAGGTCGCCCAACTCAAAGAAAAAAATAAAACTCATCAGCCACAGAATCCGCCGGTGAGGGGACACGATCGGCAACCGGTCCAGGCGCGCCGCTGCGGAAGCGCGCACAACTTGCGACGTGTCCACTATCCCACCTCGGGTTGCCAGAATAATCGCTTCGCGCGATCGCCGCGAGCGTCTTGACGGCCCATCATGCGAGCGTCATTATGCTTCATCTTACGCGTATTTCAGGACAATCATGACACGCTCGAGCAGAATTCCGCTCCTGGTGGTGGGCGGCGGCATCGGAGGACTCGCGACGGCGCTGGCGGCATCGCATGCCGGCGTGCCGGTGCACGTGATCGAGAAATTGCCCGAATTTGAGGAGTTGGGCGCGGGTTTGCAACTCGCTCCTAACGCCATGTGGGCCCTCGATCATTTGGGCCTCTATCAGGACATCCGCAAGCACGCTTTCTTTCCCAAACGTTTGGTGCTGATGGACGCCCTCTCCGGCGAGCCGGTCGCAAAACTCAACGTCGGCGAGAAATATCAAAAGCATTTTGGCTACCCGTACATCGTGATCCACCGCGGTGATCTGCTCAACCTGGAACTCGAAGCCTGCCGCGCAAGCAAACTCATCACCCTCGAGAGCAATAAGGAAGCAATCCGCATCGAAGACCTCGGCGATAGTGCGCGCGTCACCTGCGCCGATGGAACCATCTACGAATGCGACGCCCTGATCGGCGCCGACGGCCTTCGCTCACGCGTCCGCCGGCTCATCCACGACGACGGCGACCCTATCTGCGCGCAATGCATGTGTTATCGCGGCGCTATCCCCATCGAACAAGCCGCTCCCGGTTCCAATTTCGACGACATGACCATCTGGGTCGGCCCGGACATCCACTATGCGCAGTATGTCATCCACCATGGGACGGTTTTCAACCAGGTTGCCGTTTTCAAGAGCGCCCGCTACAAGAAAGGCTCGGACGATTGGGGCACGCCCGAGGAATTCAAGGAACACTTCTCGCAAGTTCACCCGCGCCTTCGCGCTGCCGCCGCCACGATCAAATTCGATCGTCGCTGGCCAATGTTCGATCGCCGCCCTATCGACAATTGGACGCGCAACCGCATCACCCTGATGGGCGACGCCGCTCATCCTATGTATCAGTACTTCGCGCAGGGAGCGAATCAGGCGCTCGAAGATGCCGCCATACTGAAAGACAAGTTCCGAGAAGCCGGCGGCGATTTTGCGGCGGCATTCCTGGCCTATCAGCAGGAGCGCATCCCGCGCACGGCCCGCGTGCAAAACGCCGCGCGCTTTGCCGGAGAACTCTTCCACGTGCAAGGCGCCGGCCGCGTCTTCCGCAATCTGCTCCTCGCCAAGCGCAGCGAGGACGACACCGAATATCTGGATTGGGCGTGGGGATATCGCGGAACGCCCAGCGCCGTCCAGGCTCTGAAATAGCTCCTTGCCGCTAGGCCGGAGTCAGCGTCTTCTCGGCGCTGAAGGCTTCCTTCACCACCTGGTGCCCGCCGTTCGCGGTCAGCGCTTCTTCGCGGTATTTTCCGAGCGCCGTCATCACCGGAGTGTCCTGCACCGAGAAAAGAATCGCGCGCTCGCCGCGCGATTCGTTGATGTGCTCGTGATACTTCCAAGTCGGGATGACAAAAATATCGCCGCGCTCCCAATCGAAGCGCACCCCGCCAATGATCGTCGCGCCGCGTCCCTCGACCACGTGATAGACCGCGCTATTCACCTGGCGATGCGCCTTCGTGTGGACGCCGGGGCGAATCATCTGAATCCATCCGGTGAGCGTGGGCAAAACCGGCCCGCCGGTGTGCGGGTTGGTGTATTCGAGGGCCACATCGTCAAACGGGCTGGCGTCCACTTCGGCCAGATTGTTCAACGCGCGTTCAGTGTTCTCCCACTTGTACGTGGAGAGAGGCGTGTACTTCCGGCACGGCTCTTCCCACGCCGGCCGCATCTGTCCGACGCCATATTTCTTCAGCACTCCGCCAATCGCGGCGGTGACCTCCTGTGAGTCTTTTTCCGATGGCTCGAAAAATGCCGCACCGAGGTAGGTGTTCAGCGGGATGTCGAGCGCGTCCATCCAAATCATGGGAACATCCGCGTCGCTCCCGTGATCGTGCCAGTGCCAGGAAGGATTGACGACGAAATCGCCGCGTTCCAGGTACACCCGATCGCCGTTCACCGTGGTGTACGCGCCGTGCCCTTCGATAATGAATCGCACGGCCTCGGACGAGTGCCGGTGCGCCGGCGCCACTTCGTGCCCGTTCAGCCATTGCACCGCGGCCCATAACGTCGGAGACGCGTACGGTTGTCCATGCATCCCGGGATTGCTCAGACCCATGGCGCGGCGGTCGCCGCCACGTTCCAGAGGCACCAGCTCCGCCGAGCGCCGCCCGTAGTCATACAGTTGCGCCCACTTCCAGAGCCACGGCAAGGCATGCGGGGGCGGCTCGGGCGGCACGATGGCGCGCTCGTCGGTCCACAGCGGCGTGAGCTGGCTGCGCCTCATCTCCTTGTATAAGTTGGCGAGTTCGACTTTGACCCGATCGGACATGGGAGAGGCCTCCTGCTACTGCCCCAACTATCTCACAACTATCATTATTCGGCACGGGGCAACCCCTTCCGCCGCGCTGCGGCTGCCCGCCCTAACCGTCGATCTTCATCGCTCGCGCGCCCTGCTGGAACTTCTTCACCGCGTCCAAAATCGCCGGGCCGTAGGACGCGGTTTTCTTTTCCCCGAAACCCGAGGTGCCAGCAATATCATCGAGCGTGCGCGGCGGCCGCTGGCACAACTCATCGAGAGAGCTGTCGTGCATGATGACGTATGCAGGAACCTTGCGCTCTTTGGCAGCCAGCCTGCGCCACTCGCGAAGATATTCGCGTAACTCAGCGTCGCCGGCGTTGACGCTAACAGACGAGTCCGGCTCGTACTCCCGCACAGTCCTGGCGCGACTCGGGACTGGATCGGGTTTGCGCTTCCGCTTGCCGCGTGGCGAAACCGTGGCGGCCGTGTCGGGTTCGGCATTCAACCAATCCGGCTCTGGGGCGCAAACGTCACAGGCGCCGCAGGACTTCCATTTCGGGGCCTCGCCAAAATGCAGGCAGATCTGCCGGTGCCGGCAAACCTTGCCCTCGCAGAAATTACGGATCGTGTGATAGCGCTGCCAGGCGCGTTCCTTCTCGTCCTGGTCCTGAATCTGTCCGATGAAATGCGCTAGCAAACCAGCGTCGCGCTTTTGCCACAGCAGAAGACAATCCGAGGGCTGGCCGTCGCGGCCGGCGCGTCCCGCCTCTTGATAAAACTGCTCCACCGATTTGGGTAGCGATAGATGAATCACGGCGCGGACCGCGGCCTTGTTGATTCCCAGCCCGAAAGCGATGGTCCCCACCAGCACACGCACATCATCGGACATCCAGCGCTCTTGATTGATCCTGCGCGAATCGGCATCCATCTGTCCGTGATACGGAATGGCGGGAATCCCCTCGCGGCTCAAGAAAGCGATGGTCTCGTCGACTCGCTTGATGGTCGGCGCATAAATGATCACGTTGCTCCCGGCGTGCTGGCGTAACGCGCTCAAGAGCAATTCGTGCTGCGAGGCGGGATCGCAGGGCTTCACGATGTAGCGCAGGTTCGGCCGGTGAAAGCTGGCGATGAATTTGTGCGGATCGTGGAGTTGAAGCTGTTCGATGATGTCGTGCCGGACTCGCCGCGTGGCGCTGGCTGTGAACGCCGCAATGGGACGGCCTGGAAAATGAAGCCGCAACCTGCTCAACAGGCGATAGTCGGGCCGGAACTCGTGGCCCCACTCCGAGATGCAGTGCGCTTCATCGATGGCAAAAAATGAAATCGGCAGACGCGCGAGCCAGTCCAGGCTGTCTTCACGAGCGAGCCGCTCAGGCGAAAGATAGAGCAGGCGGTACTTCCCCTCCGCAGCCCGGCGGACAATTTCGTTTTGCCGTGACGCCGCCAGCGAGCTATTCAGCATCGCGGCCGGAATGCCCATCTGTTCGAGCTGCGCCACCTGGTCCTGCATGAGCGCGATCAGCGGGGATACGACGATGGCCGTTTGCGCGGCCATCATCGCCGCCGGCAATTGGTAGCACAGCGATTTCCCGCCGCCCGTCGGCATCACCACGCAAACGTCGTGATGTTCCAGCAGGCTGCGCACGATGCGTTCCTGCAAAGGCCGGAAGGAATCGTAGCCCCAAGAGCGCCGCAGCTCCGCGGAAATGTCCCCGTCGAAATTCACAGCGTGAGTATAGAAGCTGGTGCGCACGCCGTCGATGGAATCGAACGTCACGTCAGCGATTCTCCCGAGCACGTTCCGCTGCCCCTGTTGGAATCTGCGTCACGTTGCGCTCTCCAAGCGTGGATTCCCTTCCGGCGCTCCAGTAGGATGACTTTATGTGGAGACCGCGCCGCCGCCCGGCTGCTCGCACAAGTCCCGACGCCATCGCCGTCTTGGGACTGCTGCTCCTCGCTTTTGTTCCCTATCTCAACACGCTGGGCAACGCTTTCGTCTATGACGACATTCCGCAACTCGTCGACAACCCCTATGTGCACAGCTTCCGGTACCTGGGCAAGATCTTCGGCAGCACAGTTTGGACGTTCCAAGGAGCGCAAGGCGTAACCAATTATTACCGCCCCTTGATGAGCTTTGCCTACTTGCTCTGCTACCACTTCTTCGGACCGATTTCGTTCGGCTTCCATCTGGTGAATCTCGTTTTTCACGCCGGCGTTGTGCTGCTGCTCTTCGCGTTCACCGAGCGCCTTTTTGGCGACCGGCTTCTGGCGCTTTCGGCGGCTGGCCTCTTTGCGCTCCATCCCATCCACACCGAATCGGTTGCCTGGATCGCGGGACTTCCTGACCTCGAGCTGAGCTTCTTTTTCTTGCTGACGTTTCTCTGCTACTTGCGCCTCGAGCGCGCCGGCTCGGAGCAACCCGCCTCTTGGAAATTGCAGGCGCCCGTGCTCGCCAGCTACGTCATGGCTCTGCTCTCGAAAGAACAGGCGCTGATGCTGCCAGCGCTCGCCGCCGCCTACGAGCATTTTTATCGAGACGACCGCAACGCCACCTCGTTACGCCTAAAGTTGAGCCGCTATCTGCCTCTCTTCGCGACGGCCGCGGCCTACCTTGCTTTTCGCATCGTAGGCTTCGGAGGATTTGCGCCATCGGTTTCGCGCCCCGGCCTCGGATGGGGCGGAGTGATTCTCTCCGCGATCGCTCTCACCGGCAGCTATCTGTGGAAGCTGATCTGGCCGGTGCACCTCTCGGCGTTCTATGTGTTCCACGAAAGCCACAGCATTCGCGACCCGCATGTTCTCGCGGGCTTGCATTGCCCTGCTCATTTGTCTGGCGCTGTTCGTGTGGCTCTGGCGCTCCGCGCATGAGATCTCATTCGCCTTTCTCTGGATGGGAGCGACGCTCGCTCCCGTGCTTAACGCTCGCTGGCTGCCGGCGGGCGTTTTTGCCGAACGCTATCTGTATCTGCCGTCGGTCGGCTTCTGCTGGCTCGTCGCTTGGGCCGCGACCAAGGCCTGGCGCGTCGTGCCCACCGAAAAACCTTCGCCTGCTCGCCAGTTGCTTTGGCGCGCCATGCCGGTAGCGCTGGGCATCGTCGCGATTCTCTACGGCGCGCGCACGATTCGCCGCAATCGCGACTGGCGCAGCGATGAGGTGCTCTACCAGCGCATCCTCGACGAGCAGCCCGACGCGCAATTCATTCGCACCAACCTCGGCGTGATCTACTTCGATCGCGGCGACATGGCCGGCGCCGAGCGCGAGTGGACCCGGTCGCTGGGGCCGCTGCACCCTTATGCTTCGACGCTGAACGATATGGGCCTATTGCGTTCCGGCCAGAAGCGCTATGACGAAGCCATCGCCTACTTCGAGCAAGCCATGCACGACCGTCCAAACTATGCCGATCCGTACAAAAATCTGGCCGTCACGTACGCCGAAATGGGCCGCGCCGCCGACGCCGACCGTGAATTCCGCAAGGCCGTGGAACTGGCTCCGTTGAACAGCGGCATTCGCGATGCCTACGGCCATTTTCTGCTCGATCAGTCGCGGCCGTCGGAGGCGCAGGAGCAATTCGCGGCTTCGGCCGAGAACGATCCTAATGCGGACGCATTCGGCAACCTCGGCGATCTGCTGGCGCGCAACGGCGACAGCCGAAAAAGCTCGCGCCGCGTACAAGGCTGCGCTGGCGCTCGATGCGTTCGACAATCGCGCCTACCTCGGCCTGGCCAAGCTCGATGAGCAGGCGGGACGCACCGCCGACGCCTTAGCCGAATACCGCGCCAGCCTCGATACCGATCCAACCAATGCCGGGGCTCTGGCCGGCGTGCGTCGGCTGGCTCCACTCCCATCCAAATCGCCGGGCGCACCTCCTTCGCACTAGAGATTCCAGGCGCCGTACTTCCCTGCCAGCGCGCGCATCTGCGCTGGACTGGCTTTCTGGCGCTCGCCTTGCGAAGCCGTCCAGCGGCCGGGGATTGCTTGACCGCAGTCCGGGCAGGCGCCGTCGCGAAGGCGGTTTTCCTGGACGTCGTGCCAGGAGCGGCGAATCAGCAGCGCGCCGCAGCTTGGGCAATTCGTGTTCGCGGCGTCCGAGAAGATGTTGCCTTCGTAGACGTAATGCAGGCCCACTTCACGCGCGATGGCCCGGGCGCGGTGCAGGGTTTCGGGCGGCGTGCGCGACTTGTCTTGCAGCTTGAAATCGGGATGGAAGGCGGTGAAGTGCAACGGCACGTCGGGTCCGAGGTGATCGCGAATCCATTCGGCTAGCTTGCGTGTCTCGTCGGGGTCATCATTGAGTGTGGGAATCATCAGGTTGGTGATCTCGAACCAGACGCTGGTTTCGTTCTTCAGCCATTCGAGCGTATCGAGGACGGGCTGGAGGTGGGTGAGGGTGGTGCGGCCGTAGAAATTTTCCGTGAAGCCCTTGAGGTCCACGTTGGCAGCGTCGACGTGATCGTAGATGCCGTGGAAGGCTTCGCGCGTGATGTAGCCGTTAGTGACCATGACGGTCTTGATGCCGTAAGGCTTGGCGGCGCGGCAGATGTCGATGACGTACTCGCCCCATATGGTGGGCTCGTTGTAGGTGAAGGCGATGGATTGGCAGCCATACTTCATCGCGAGCAGCGGTACATCCTCGGGCGGCACCGTAACTGAGCGCACCTGATCGCTATGGGACTTCGAGATGCTCCAGTTCTGGCAGAAAAAGCAGCCCATGTTGCAGCCCGCCGTTCCGAGCGAGAAGACGCGCGAGCCGGGCAGAAAATGATTCAGGGGCTTTTTCTCGATGGGGTCGATCTGGAGCGCTGCCGGAGAGCCGTACCCGAGGCTGAAAAGCTTGCCGCCCTGGTTGACGCGAATGAAGCAGAAGCCGGCCTGGCCTTCTCCGATGTGGCAGTGGCGAGGGCAGAGGTAGCAGTGGACGCGGTCGCCAGACATCGGCTCCCACCAGCGCGCCTCGTGGAGCGCTTCGGTCTTCTGAAGGATGTTCAGCTCCTGCATAGAACCATCGGCTGCGGCGATTTTCTTCCGAGAGGGGGGGTACCCCCCTCCCGGGTGCTTTTCACAAAGAGTGCGGGAGCGAATGAAAATAAATGGGTTAACTCTCTCGCACTTGCACAAGAGCGCAGGGAGGGGCACGGAAGCGCATGAAAACAAGCCAGTTGCTCTTTCCGGCGCGCGCCGAAGAGTGCGCAATCAGTTGAAAATGAGCTACTTGTATCGCGATGGCCGGCAAAAGAGCGTGCAGGGGGGTCACCCCCCGGGCAAACTGTATGAATATCAAAACAGGTGACTTGCGGCAAAAGGATCTTGTATGAATATGAAAACAAAGGGCCGGCGTTTTTCGAGGTGCGGGCGCTGACGTGACTCTTGAACCTTTCGGGGGATTCGCAGGACAAAGCGCTAGTCACTGAGACAGGTGGGGTCGGTGCAAACAGAGAGGAACAATTAGCTGCGAGCATGGGTCATTATAACATCTCGGTCAATTCGCTTCAGGGAACAGAGCTAAGCGGGCGCTCAGTTTTCGGCGAGCGGACTATGAGGAGCTGGCATGCCGTGCTTGCCTGCAATCAGATTTGGGGTGAGAATCGCGGCGTGAAATCGGCAAACGCTATGCCGAATTTCGCCGTGGGCTCGCGGACTCGTGGAAATGTCATGTGTGACAGGAGTCTTCAATGAAAAATCGGCTCGCTTGTCCAGTCGTCAGTCTAGTCGCCATGCTGGCGTTGTCGCTCATGACGATTGCCCAAACCTCCCAGCCTCGGCAGAACACCGGCCAACCGTCGACGGCTGCGGCAGCCGCAACCGCCGGCGCAAGCCAAGGAGCGAAGGAGATCGAAGGGCGCGGAAATCAGATGCCCCATTATAAGTATGCTGGCGCGCCAGGGCCGGCCCCGCGACAAGACCTGAGCGGGGAATGGGGTGGACCGCTTTCGGCGGCAGAGGTCGACCCGGTTCCTCCGATGACGGCCTTTGGCCGAGCGCGGTTCGCCGGCAATCGGAGCAATCAAAAAATCAGCGTCGCGGATTCCAATGACCCGCTGGACACGTGTGATCCGCTGGGCTTCCCGCGCAACGCGCTTTGGGAATCGCGAGGGATTGCGTTTGCCAAGATGCCGGACAAAGTGGTGGAGCTTTTTCAGTACCAGAAGGTATGGCGCGAAATCTGGACCGACGGCCGGGCCCTTCCCAAGAATGTCGACAACGACGCCCCCGACTCGGCGGATTCACGCTATTACGGCTATTCCGTCGGCCACTGGGATGGAGATTACAGCTTCGTGGTGGACACGGTGGGCCTGGACGAGGACACCTGGCTGGACAACGCCGGTCATCCGCACAGCGGGGATCTGCGCGTGAACGAGCGCTACACGCGTGTGGACCAACACACCCTGGAAATGGTCGTGACCCTGGATGACGCGAAGGTGTATACGCGACCCTGGATGGCTGGGAAAACGACTTTCAAGTGGATTCCGCAGCAGCAATTCGACGAGCAGTTGTGCGTGCCGTCGCATATGCAAGATTACACCAAGCTCATCGCCAAGCCGGCGGCGGGTCCGGGCACGAAGTAGCCTGAACCGGGACAGAGAACACAGCATCGGTAGCCGGCCCGCTGGGTCGCGGGTGATTTTTCTTGGCCGGGGTCGACGCTGCTGGCTCCCTATTTTTCGAGGTAATACTCGACGGAGGTGACGACGCGGACGGTCTTCATCAGGCTGCTGTCAGCGTTGGCGTCGAAGCCGCTCGATTCGCCGGTGTCGCCGCCGGAGTTGGCCGGAAGGATCGAGAAGATGCCTTGGTTGGCCTGGCGGATCGCGCCGACTTGGCTTCCGGAGTCCGAGGCGAAGCGGCCGGCGGCGGCGCGGGCGTTGCGGGTGGCTTCGGTGATCATGTCCGGCTTGATGGAATTGAGGCCGGTAAACTTGAAGGACGGTCCCTGGTTGGGATTGCTGTCCAGGACGATGCCCTGCTGGACGAGGCTCATGGTCTTTTGGGCGCCAGCCGCGATTTGATCGACCTTGGGGGTCACGACGGTGATGCGCTGTTCGACGATGTAGCGGTGCGGGGGCCGGTTGGGGCCGCCATATTCGTTGGCTTGGTTATCGACGACGCGGACGACGCCTATCTCGATCTCGGGTGGCTGGAGACCCTGCTGGCCCAGAAAATCCAGGATGGCCTTGCGATCGGCTTCGGTTTTGCCGTACACGGTCGGGAGGTCGTCTCCCGCCTCCTTGTAGTCGATGGGCCAGATGGCCAGGTCGGACTTGACGTTGCGTTCCGCCAGGCCTCTGACCGAAACATAGCGGTCGCCCAGGCGGGTGGCCTTGACCTGCTCGCCCAGCAGCCAACCACCCATCACCAGCCCTAGCGCCAATTCGGCGCCCAGCAACGCCAGGCCGCTGCGACTGCCTTGATCCAGATCGCTCATCGGAGTTTCCTCTTAACTCGCTCTGATGGTGGATGACATACTATAGTTGCTTTGCAGTAAATATCGGGAGTTGAGGCGCGATCCTGCGGTTTATGGGTGACTGGCGAAGGACTTTGACAGGAAAGCGATGACGCGATTCTCGTATTCCTGGGGTGAGTGTCCCAGGGCTGCGGCGTGCCCCGCCCCCTGGACGATCCATAGCTCCTTTGGCCCTGCCGCGCTTTGGTAGATGCGCTCGGCGTGGCGGCAGGGGATCCTGTGGTCCTCCGTGCCGCAGATCAACAAGACTGGGAAGGGGCGAGCGGCGACGGCCTTCTCGGGCGAGACGGCGTCCGGGTCAAAGCCGCCCAGGGCGCCCATCTCGTGCATGGCGACGATTGATCCAGGGCGGAAAAGGGTTTCGCCGAGCAGCGGGCTGAATTCCAGGCCGGCGTAGTCGTAGCTCACCTCCCGAAGGTCGGCGAAGGGATCTTCGGCCACGACGGCTTCGATGCGAGGGTCCACGGCGGCGGACTGGAGTGCGATGGCGGCTCCCATGGAGATCCCGAGGGCGGCGAGGTGGCGGACGTTCTCCGTATCGTACAGACTCGAGGCGATGGCGACCGTGTCGTAGCGTTCCTTCCAGCCAAAGGTGGCCATTTCGCCGCCGCTTTGGCCGTGGGCGCGGGAGTCCATCATCACGACGCTGTAGCCGTGTCGCAGCAAGAACTCGGCGGGACCCAACGTGCCGGTGCGGTTGTCGGAGATGCCGTGGAGCAGGAGCACCCAGTTGCCGTTCGGCGCGGGCGGGCGGATCTTCCAGCCGCGCAAGTCGATGCCGTCCGGGGCGCGGACGGAGAAGCCTTCTTTCGCGGCCCCGGTTCGAAGCAACATCCGCTCGGTTTGGGCGGAGCGGTCGGGATTCAGATTGGCTGGGTGAAGGAATGCCTGGCCCAAGACGTCGCCAACCGCAGCCGCGCCAAGCAGCGCTGGCACGAGGAGCGCGCACGCGGTATATGCCAAGCGGCGGAGGAACGTGCTTCGTTTTCCAGAGCGAACAAAACGCTTATCTGTTGGGACATCCATATGAGCGTGAGAGCATTGTCTCAAAGCAGCAGTGGGGCCAGAACCGGTCTTTTTTCAATCAGGTAAAGGTGCTAGAGAGGCTGAGACGGGGCTAAACTAGGGCCCATGGGAGCTTCCGAACACAGGGGGCTGCGGCTGGCGTGCGAGATCGTATGGGCGCTGGATGCGGGGATTACGATCACCATCCTGCTGGGGATTCTACGGGCCGCGCAAATCGTGCCGGGAGTGACGGGTCGTCTGCTGCGATTGAGTTTTTATTTGGTGCACACCGCGTACGGAACGAGGATTCCCAGCAGCACGGCACTTGCCTTCAGCGATGCGACCATTTTGGGCTTGGTCGTGTTTGTTGGGATGCATCTGTGGTTGAGCCGACGCCGCCGGGGCTTCGGCGGAGTTAGCGCGGACAGGCGGCACGGATCTCGTGTGGCGCTGGATGCGCCCGTTTTCGTCTATGGATGGCTGGAAGACGAGCCGTTCTCGGAAAACACGGAGACTCTGAATGTTGGCGAGCTCGGAGGATTAATACCGCTTTCCGTTAAGGTCGTTCCATCGCAGGAGCTGGTTCTTACGAATTTGCAAACCGAGCAGGATATGCGCTGCCGCGTTGCTCGCGCCATGACCGGGGAAGACGGCAGGACCCTCGCCGGGTTCACATTTCTGCAAGCCTCGCCGAGCTTCTGGCAAATCGAGTTTCTTGCGAAGGCGCAGCGTGCGTCGATTGCGCCGGCACCTGGCGTTCTTTTCGGCTCACCTACGAAGTGACGGATCGCGCGCCGAGCGGACTCGAATCATGACTATGCATCATTTTACGTCGTAGACGTCGATTTGCTCGGGCTGCGCGCCGTGATGCCGAATGGTCTCGAAGAGTTCTCCCAGATCGGGGACGAAGAGGCCGGTGCGGGCGTCGGCGGGCGTGGGAACGCGCTGAATGCGTTGGTAATGATCGGGGTCTCTCTGGTTCCAAACGTCGATGAAGCCCTCGCCTAGGACATACACGCGGCCCTTGCCCACGTCGTAGAAAAGGTCGTCGGTATGTTCGACCATCGCGGGCGAGGCGACGATCTTGCCAGAGGCGGTGTCAAAGACGACTAATTTCGCGGGCATACGGCAACCCACGAAGAGGCGCGAATGCGCTTCGTCGAGGGACATGGGGAAATTCGTGGTGCAGTTGGCGACCGGCCAGCGGGCGATCACCGCGCCCTTGGACAGATCGGCGACTTCGACCTCCTGTTTATCGGGGACGTTGACGAAGGCGCGGGTTCCGTTCTTCTCCAGTTGGAAGGATTCGGGATGTGCGTCCATGGGAATGTCCGCAATCTGCTTCCCATTGGTATCCAGAATGGCGAGCGCACCGCCGCCTCCCGGACGCGAAACTTTGCCGGCCAGGAATTTTTCTCCGCCGTAGCCGACGATGACATGATTGTTGCGGGCATCGAAGCGGACATTGTCGGCGTCCAGATCGAGCGTCACGCTTTGCAGGAGCTGGAACGTGGTGCCGTCAAAAATCTTCACCGTGCCATCGCCGCCGCAGGCTACGAAGAGCCGATTGGTGGCGGGATCGTAGAAGGTTCCCTGGGGCTCGTTCAGACCTGTGATTGTATGCACCTGACGATTGGTCTTCAGATCGATCACTTCGAGCGTGTGATTGTCAAAGGCCGTGGCGAAGAGACGGTGGCCCTTCAGATCGACGCCCATGTGGTCCATGCGCCCTTCGACTTTCGTGAGCGGGATGGGCTTCTTGGGCGTCAGCGCAGGGGATTGCTGCGCTATGGCCACGCCTTGCAACGCGACGAAAGTGAAGAAAAGCGACCCTGCGAGCCAGTTCCTCATGTGGATATGGTCTCCTGGCGAAGCGAATTGTTTTGGCATCGGAGCCGAGCACTACGGATCGATTCTCCAGGCGAGATGGGCCTCGTAGCATTCCTCGAGGACGGTGTAATAGCGCGCGACGGCGTCCTGGCTGACGAAGGGGTTGGGATCTTTTGCGACCTCGGAGGCCAATTCGGGCGTCACGGCGGGCGCGCCATTCATCGGGCGAGTCGGATTCATCTCGCGCCAGATTTGCAGCTTCTGGGGGACGCTGATGTGCCGCATGTTGGTCGAGAGAATGACGTCGGTGCCGGCTTTCTTATTGAGTTCCTGGAAGCGCTTCATCGAGGCGATGTAAGTCTTCATCATCATTTGGCCGTCGGACCAATACTGGACGCCGGCGCGGCCGAGATTGATGTCGGCGCCGCCCCAGAGGCTGGCGACGTGCTGGGCGTTGTCGGGATGGGCGCTGGTTTTATTGGTGAGGCCGTCGACGATGATGGAGAGCGTGCCGGGCGTGTGGCCGGGCGTGATGTAGGTGGTGATGGTGGCGCCGCCGAGCTTGAATTTTTGGCCGTCGGTGGCGATCAAGTCCTTTCGGGGCTTGACGCGATCGGGGGAATTATCTTTCGCGACGACGTCCCAATCCAGCGCTGACATGACGACGTGCGCGTTGGGGTAGGTGTCCTGAAGACTCTTGGCGCCCCAATAGCGATCGTCATGGCCTTGCGTGATGATGATGTATTTGATGTTGGCCGGGTCGAGGCCGAAATCTTTCAGCTCGAGGACCAGATCCTTGGCGTCCCAGTCGAAGTTGGCGTCAATCATGGCCATGCCGTCGGGGGAATTGACGACGTAGATGGCGGCGGCATTGGTGCCGATGAAATAGAGATTGTCGAACATCTGCACCGGCGGCACGTACCATTTTTCACGCGGCGGCACGGGACCGCGGTCCTCCTGCCGGACGACGTCCGGCAAATTCTTGGGCGGGACGCAAAATTGATCGAACATCGCTTGGTAGACGAGGTACTCCTGGCGCGGCGGGACGCCGCCGGCAGGCGAAACGGCCGCCTTTGCAGCGGCAACGTGCTGCTCGGCGACGGCGGTCTGGGCGCGGGCGGCGGTGGCGCTCGCGCTGAGGGCTGCGGCTGCGGCCAGAGTAATAGCGAGTTTGCTGGCTGAAATCGGTTTCACGGCGCCTCCCTGCTGCTTTTACTGCTTCGCGCGTTCGATGCGGGCACGCTAACAAATCGCGCCGGAAAAAGCTAGATGGCCGAATGGCGGGCGAGGCTCGGAGCAGGAGAAGAAATTCGGTTGGAGCACGGCGTTTGGGTGGTTTACTATGGCCGGCGCGAGGAAGCGCCATGAGAATAGTTACACTCGTTGTCGCTGCGTGCATGGCTTTGGGAACGCTTCAGGCGTCGGCCGCTCCGCAGGGCAGCAACGACAAGGCTCCCGCCAAGCAGGATTCGCAGGGGGTGGGTAAGGACGCCAAGGATGCCGGCAAATCAACGGGGGAAATCGCGAAAGATTCGGGCAAGATCGCTGTAACTGACACTAAGAAAGGCGTGCATAAGGCCGCTAGCGGCCTCGGTAAGGTCGCCAACAAACTGAAGCACAAGACGGATTCGAGTAAGACGGACAATACAAAGCAAACGACGGGTCAGAGCGCGGGAAATGGCGGCGCCGGGGCCGCCTCGGCTTCCAACGGCTCCACAAATACAAACAAATAGACGGGCACGAGAAAACTGACGCGAATCTTCGCGTGTCTCTACGCGCAAGCCTATACCACCTGCGCCGAGTTCAACGGCAAACGAGCACAATCAACGCGCCTAGCGGGCGCAATCCTACGGTTCGTTCCTCCGCAAATCGCACAGCCTTGGCTTGGGGTACACTCGGTCGAATGCGGAATACGTCTATTGCGTGGACTGCAAGCACAGGCCACACCCGGGGACAAAAAAGGCGGCAATGAATCCGTTTCTTGAGGGCATCGATGCGGAGACCTACGACAGCGCCCGGCCTTATTTTCATCCGCTGATTTTCGAGCGGCTGGCCGATTTTTTCCAGCATCGGAAGTTGCGCGCCGCGCTCGACGCGGCGTGCGGAACGGGGCAGTCCACGGAGGCGCTGGCAGCGCTTGCGGAATTTGTCGTTGGTCTGGATGCTTCGGCGGTGATGCTGGGAGGCGCGCGGTGCCGTGGCGTCATACCCTACGTGCGTGGTCTCGCGGAGCAACTGCCCTTCCCTGCCGGGGCTTTTGATTTGGTCGCCGTGGGCAATGGGTTTCATTGGTTCGACTTGGAGCCATTTTTGAGAGAGGCGCATCGTGTGTTGCGGCAGCCTGGTTGGCTGCTAATTTATGGTTCTGGGGTTTGCGGCGGGATGCGCGAGAATCCTGCATTCGCCGGTTGGCTGAAAGAGTTCCATCGGCGATTCCCTTCGCCGCCTCGGGAGCCTCTGTCGGCCGAAGTTCTGGCGGAGGCAGGATTCCGGCAGGTGCTTTCCGAGACGCCCGTCCGCACGGAAACGTATGGCCTCGATGAACTCATCGCGCATTTGAGTACCTACAGCAATCTGATCACGGCGCTACAGGAGGGACGCGAGACGCCAGAGTCGCTATCGAGCTGGCTGCGCGCTTCGCTCGCGCCCATATTCCGTGGGCCAACGGGAACATTTGAGTATCAGGGCTGGGTGCTGCTCTTCGCGAGAAACGGGTGACGCGCAACGTCTGCGCGATACTCCGCTTCCGTTCGGGTGACGCGCTATTTCGGGCGGCCCAGGTAGCCTTGGGCGATCATGTCGATTTTGTAGATGGCTTTGGCGTCGTTTCTGGTGCCTTCGGGGGTGCGGTATTCGGTGCCGTCGGGATTTTGCATGCCGGCGCCTTTGCCGTAGAGGACGCGCTTGCCGGGTCCGGAAAATGCAACGCTTGAGGCGGACCTGGGCAGCGGGATCGTGCCGAGGTAGGTGCCGTCCGGATTGAAGACCTGGATGCCGGGATCGCCGGTTGAGACGTAATAGCGGCCTTCGCTATCGATGGCCATGCCGTCGCCGTTGCCGCCGTGCAGCATGCCGAAGTCGTGCGGATTGGCGGTGGTGCCGTCGGCCTGGATGTCGAAGGCGACGAGCTTCTTGCCATTCGTCACGACTAGGGTCTTTTCGTCGCGGCTGAGGGCCATGCCGTTTGTGCGGATGGACTTGTCGGCGACCAGGCTGACCTTCCCCTTGGCGTCCACAAAGTAGGTGGCGTCGTTGTCGTCCTTGAAGTATGCGCCGCCCTTCGAATCGCAAACCACTTCGCCCAGGCGCGTGAAGGTCTTGCCGTTGTAGTCCTTGGCCAGCACCTCGCGCTTCGGAGCGATTACGATCACTTGCGCCGGCTCGTGACACTGGTCGGGATGGCCGCCTGGGTCGGAGCAGGTTCGCTCGACGCCGATCACGCGGCCTTTGTAGTCAATGCCGAGGGCGCCGGTGCCGTGCGTATCCTTGGCAAACAAGGTGACCTTGTCGTGCACGTCGATCTTGCGGACCGTGCTGGGCTGTTCCTGCGCGAAGAGCAATCCGCCGTCTTTGGTGCCGACGATGCCGTCGGCGTTGTCAGGGCCCTGCCAGACGAGCTTCCATTGGGCTCCGGCGGCGATGACGCCTGGGATCGCCGTGATGGTCACTTGCTTTTCAGGGGCTGGCTGGCGGAACGCCACCTTCTTGGGCGACGGCGATCCTACTGACGAAAAGAGCTGAGCCAAGGAAACAGCACGCGACACCGCAGATGGCTTTCAATTTCATACTTGCAAGACCTCCAGCGACGAGATGCAAGATGCGGCGCTAAAGACCGCGGCGCTACATTCAATTCTCGGAATGCTCCAAAAACGAAGGGCGCGACTCGCGCCGCGCCCTCGTTGCATTGCGTAAAGGATGCTGCTACTTCGGGCGGCCGGTATAGCCTTGGGCGATCATGTCGATTCGGTAGATCGCCTTGGCGTTGTTGCGCCCTTCCGTTCTGTACTCGCTGCCGTCGGGGTTCTTCATGCCAGCGCCCTTGCCGTAAAGGACTTTCTTGCCAGGGCCGGCGAAGGCGATGCTGGAAGCGGACCTGGGCAGAGGAATCGTGCCGAGGTACGAACCGTCCGGATTGAACACCTGAATGCCGGGATCGCCGGTGCTGACGTAATAGTGGCCGTCGTTGTCGATGGCCATGCCGTCGCCATTGCCGCCGTGCAAGGTGCCGAAGTTGTGCTGGTTGGTGGTGGTGCCGTCGGGGTTGATGTCCCAGGCGACCAGAGTCTTGCCGTTGGTCACCACGAGCGTCTTCTCATCCCTGCTGAGCATCATGCCGTTGGTGCGCACGGACTTGTCGGCGACGAGGCTAACTTTGCCCTTGGCGTCCGCGAAGTAGGTGCCGTTGTCGTCGGAGAAATAAACGCCGCCCTTGGAATCGCAGACCAGTTCGCCCATGCGCCAGAAGGGCTTACCGTTGAAATCCTTGACGAGCGTCGTGTGACCCTTGGTGGTGATTACGATCACTTCGGCGTTTTCGTGACACTGATCGGGATGGCCGCCCGGATCCGAGCAGGTGCGCTCGACGCCGATGACGCGACCTTTGTGGTCGATGCCGAGAGCGCCGGTGCCATGAAGATCGGAGGCCCAGAGGGTGACCTTGTCATGCTCATCGATCCTGCGAACCGTGCTGGGCTGTTCCTGCGCGAAGAGGACCGAGCCGTCCTTCATGCCAACCAGACCGTCGGCATTGTCGGGTCCCTGCCAAACCAGCTTCCACTGCGCTCCGTCGGCGATCACGCCAGGAATCGCGGTGACGGTGACCTGCTTCTCCGGGGCTGGCTGCGGGAAGCCGCGTCCTTGCCGACCTCCTCCGCCTCCACCCTCTTCTTGCGCGACAGCAATCTTGTTCACAAAAAGGGCCAATCCAAACAAACAGCAAGCGATCATACAAATTGCTTTCAGATTCGTTTTCATAGTTGATCTGCGCTCCACGTGGCGGTGCCCGTGAGCCGGGCAAGGCCGGAATCTCGTATTTGCCTCCTGTGTTAGGCGGGAGTATATACCGATATGCCGCCGAGTTCTAGGTTGCGTGGGTATGTCGCAAGCGCACTGACAGAGGCGGACCCGGCCAGATGGAAACGGGCCTATACTCGCCAGCGTCAGGAGCCCACAAAGCAAGAGTAGCTTCGGAGATCGGAGTACAAACGATGCCAGGCAAGCGAGAGAAGGCCGCCAGCAGCAATGGGCGGATCAGCGCGGAGACGTTTCGATTTTTTCGCGATCTGGATCGCAATAACCGCACTGCGTGGATGGAGGAGCACCGCGAACGCTATCGGTGCGCCGTGGTGCAGCCGTTCCGCGGCCTCTTGGACGAGCTGACTCCTGTGATGTTGAAGCTCGATCCGGGATTTGACGTTGGCGGGCGCACGGGCGTGAATTTTTCGCGCATTAATCGCGATATTCGCTTCGCCAAGGACAAGACGCCGTATCGGCCGCAGATGTACCTGATGTTTCCGCAGCAAGGCGGAAAGAGTCGCGGGCCCGGCGAGCTGTACATCGGCATCCGCAAGGACACGGTGACGGCGGGGTTTCGCGTTTACCTCGATCGCGATACGAAGGCGGCGGCGTTGGGCTCGCGGATGGAGCTGATTCCCAAGTGGTGCGCCGGGCAAAAGAGGCGATTGGCGCGGGGCTACGAAAGCTATTGGTATTCGATGGAGAAAGGCGACTGGACTAAGCATGAGGGCTGGCCGGTTGCGCCGGAGGAGTGGAAGAAGCTTCTGGCTTGGATTGTGCGGCGGAAGATGACTCCGGCGGCAGCGGTGCGGCCGGGCTTTGCAAAGGATGCCGCGAAGATTTTCAAGCAGGTTTTGCCGCTGTTCCGGTTTATCGCGAACAAGTAGAAGGAGAAAAAGCAGATCCCTCGGTCGCAAAACGACCTCGGGATGACATCGGGTGGTTAGGGACGTTTGGCAGCGCTGAGGAAAATCTACAGTCGGTGAAAGTCGCGGGTCCAGCGAAGGAATTCCGCCAGGCGCTTGCGTTCGCGCCACAGCAGATGAAAGAAATGGCGCGCATCCCGCGGCTCGGCGTCGCGGCCGAAAAACGTCTCCATGCGCCAGCGGATGTAGGGACTCCGCCAGGGTTGCAGGCGGTAGCCCTTCGAAGCGATCCAGTAGTAGCTCAGCGCGGTGAACAATGCGAGAACACCTAAATCCTATGGTGCCATTCGAGGCCCTGAGGTAATTCTTCGGCGGCAAACTCAAGGTGGATGACTCGGCGGGGTTTCGGGACGGCGCACGCAGACGATGCATGAAGCAAGAGTGGGCGCATGAGCAGCCCGCCGCCAGCCGGAACTGGCAAGTCACGGTGTCAGCTTTTTGCCAATTCGCGACTTGTTCCGCGGAGAGACGCCCTTCCATGTGTGAAGCGGGCACGACGCGAAGCGGCCCATGATCCAACCCACTGTCGTCCAAGTGCAGCCTGAGGGCAAGAATGCGACTCATGATTTCTGTGGGCGGCTGAACATGCGGCACGCCAGCCTTCGTCGTCCACGGGCCGAATCCGTCGGTTTCGCGACGCTCATGGACGGCTATCGTCAAATCTTGGTGCCACGCCACCTTCCAATTTGAACGTACTGTTTTGTTAACAAAATGCCCCTTACGGCAAACATCCTGGTCCAAGAACAGCGCCAATTATCTCTCGTATACGCCGAGAGGCTGCAACTCGCGAACGGCCGGGACCGACAGAAGATTTCTTTGCGCGTGTTTAGCGTCTCCCAGATGATCGCGAAGCCGCCCAACTGTTCGGCTCGTCGAGACAGTACGGAACGATAGCAAAGCCATCCGATCGAGGTTGAGGGCAAAGTCATTCATTGCGGTCGCTACGACGCGACGATGCGGCCCCAGATGCGGCTGGTGGCTGGCTTGCCGAGGTACACTTTGCGGCCGGCGACTGACACCGTCGTGGTTTCGTCGTACTCGCGGCGCAGGATGCGGACTTTGGCGCCGGGGCGCAGGCTGCGGCCGTCCAGGAACTCGAGGAACTTGGGGTCTTTTTCGTAGACGCAGAGGATTTCGACGGTGCGGCCGGCGGGGACTTCGCCGAGCGTCATGGCGCCGCGCGTTTGGCGCAGGCGCGCCACGCCGCCGCGCAGCGGCAGACCGTGCGGGCAGGTGCTGTCGGCGCCGAAGCGCTTCAGCAGAAGCGCTTCGACCTCGGGCGAGAGGCCGTGCTCGAGGCGCTCGGCGGCGTCATGGGCGCGGGTCCAATCGAGGCCGATGACGTCGGTGAGCAGCTTTTCGGCGAGCTGGTGGCGCAGCGCCAGGCGCTCGGCTTCGGCGCGGCCCTTGCGCGTGAGGTGGATGCGGCCGTCGCGCGCGACGCGCAACAGGCCGTCGCGGGTCATGCGCTTCAGCGAGGCGGTGACGGCGGGCGGCGTCACGTGCAGTTCCTCGGCGAGGCGGGCGGCGATGGGCTCGTGCTCGTCCTGCGCGAACTCCCAGATCACCTTGAGGTAGTCTTCGCGTGAAACGCTGGTGGTTTCGCGGGGCAATGAGCCTCCCAGCGCGCTCTCAGGAAGAGAGCGCGGTCCTCGCTTCTGTCGCGCTGCCGGGCCCGCTGGGCCTGGCAATCAGATGCAGGCTCGGCGGCAAGCTTCAGGAAATAGGCGTGCACGGTCGTGTCGCCGGTCAACTCCGGGTGAAACGTAGCCATCAGCAATTTATTCTGGCGCACCAAAACCGGATGGCCGGAATCGCTGGCGAGCACTTCGACTTCCGGGCCGACCGAATCAATGATCGGCGCGCGGATGAAGACCGCTTCGAGCGGCTCGGGCTTGAGCTTCGAGGAAACGCTGCGCACGCCGCTGGCAATCTGGCGGCCGTAGCCGTTGCGCGTGACGACCAGGTCGGCGAGGCCCAGCGAGGCTTGCGCGGGCGAGCGCACTTCGCGCGCCAGGAGAATGGTGCCCGCACAAGTCGCCAGGAACGCGCCGCCGCGCGCGGCCAGCGAGCGGAGAGGCGCCTCGAGGCCTTCGTCTTGCAGGAATTTCAGCATGGTGGTGCTCTCGCCGCCGGGCAGGATCATGGCGTCGGCTTGCTCGGCTTCCTGCGGCGTGCGCACGAAGAGGTATTCGGCGCCCAGGCGGTCGAGCACGCGCGCGTGGGCTTCGAAGTCTCCTTGCACGGCGAGAATTCCGATGCGCATCTTGGTCTGGGCTGCCTGGCGCTGGGCCGGTGAACGCGCGGCCTGCTACCAGCCGCGTGTCGACAGCAGATCCTTCTCGTCGAGCTGGCGAACGTCCAGGCCCTTCATGGCTTCGCCAAGCTCCTGCGAGGCTTCCAGCACGGCTTTGGCATCGGCAAAATGCGTGGCCGCTTTGACGATGGCGCGGGCGCGCTGCGCGGGATCGCTGGACTTGAAGATGCCCGAGCCGACGAAGACGGCTTCGGCGCCGAGTTGGCGGACCAGGGCGGCGTCGGCGGGCGTGGCGATGCCGCCGGCGGAAAAATTCGGCACCGGCAGTTTCCCGCCATTGCGCGCGATTTCGCGGATTAGCTCGAGCGGCGCGCCCAATTCCTTGGCGACGTGCGTGAGTTCGTCTTCGCGCAGGGTGGTCAGGCGGCGCATCTCGCCGGTGATCGCGCGGATGTGCCGCACGGCTTCGACGATGTTGCCCGAGCCCGCTTCGCCCTTGGTGCGAATCATGGCCGCGCCTTCGGCGATGCGCCGCAGGGCCTCGCCCAGGTTGCGCGCGCCGCAGACAAAGGGCACCTTGAAGTCGTGCTTCCAGATGTGATTTTCCTCGTCGGCGGGCGTGAGCACTTCGCTCTCGTCGATGAAATCGACTTCCAGCGCTTCGAGCACCTGCGCTTCGGCAAAATGTCCGATGCGCGCCTTGGCCATCACCGGAATGCTCACGGTGTCCATGATCTCGCGAATGATGCGCGGCGAGGCCATGCGCGCGACGCCGCCTTCCTTGCGAATGTCGGCCGGGACGCGCTCGAGCGCCATCACGGCGCAGGCGCCCGCCTTCTCGGCGATTTCAGCCTGCTCGGCCGTGGTGACGTCCATGATCACGCCGCCCTTGAGCATTTCGGCCAGGCCCACCTTCACCCGCCACTGATTCTGCGCTGCGTTTCCATTGCTATTACTGGGGCTATTACTCGCTTCCATCTGCTCTCCTCGCTTCTTGCGTCCGCGCCTGCTGCCGCGCGTACCGCTCCAGGTCCACCACTACAAAGCGCCCGCGTCCTCGCGCCAGCAGGACGCCGGCCGCGTCTCGAATCTCCCCTTCATGATACAACTGCCGGTCCTCGCGGCGGACCTCGAAACCTTCCACGATGAGCTCGGCGCCCACGGGAACCGGCTTCAGGTATTCCACGTTCAACTCGGCCGTGACCGTGCGCAGGTCGCTGAGGCGGCTGACTTTACTCATTACTTCGTCCAGCACCGTGGCGATAATGCCGCCGTGAACGAAGCCGTGACCGCCCTGATATTCGGCGCCCAGGCGGAAGCGGCCGACGATGCGCCGCCGCGCTGCGTCCGTCTCGAAGTGCAAATGCATGCCGCGCGGGTTCGCCGCGCCGCAACCGAAACATGGATTTTCAGGTGCGGGCTCGATCATCGCGGATTCCCGGGCGTTTCCGGCTACGGGTCCGGGCTGCACTTGCAGCCCGGCTCAAAAAATTGATGAGGCGGAGCGAGGCCTGACGGCCAAGCCAAGCGCGTTGCATCAGCCAGCTATTATCGCTGCTGAGGCGGGGCTATGTCCATTAGCCCAGCGAATCATTATCGATGCTAGAGGCGGTGCGCTTGACATGAGGCCAGCGAGGATTCGGATGTCACGCCACAGAAACGTGTGTGCGTTGCGTCGAGCGGAATGATGAGGCTATGACGACGCTGATGCCTCAGAGGCATTGATGCCAGATATCGTGGTGGGACTCTCAATCGTCGAGTTGACAGAAGCATCGATCGTCGTGAAGCTTCCATCAAGATTCAACAGATATCCGTGCTCAGATCCTTTAGAGTCGTAATAGCGCCTGCGATACGCCTCGGAGTTGATGGCCCAGCCCATGAGCGCGGCCCCCTGCGTTGGGAGGGTCGAAGACTGTAAAGGTGCCGTAGGAGCGCGGAGAAAGCTGTGCTGCCCAGTTCCAGGAGACGTGACCCAACGATAGCGCGTTCGCGTTGATGTCTGCAGGCTCAGTGCCGCAAACGGAACAAGGCTGCGTAACGCCAGGCACGTCAAATTCCGCAGAGTCGTCGCCGCGCGGAGGAACCCACGAGTAGATTGAAAGGAGACAGAGAAATAGCCGGTTATTGCTCCATTTGAATTAATCGCGGCAGGTGTTGTTCCCTGAGTCGCGTCGGGCGCATCAAAAACGGAAATAGTGCCGTCTGGTCCGCGCAGGAAGCCGTGCGAGGTATTGACCGTTCCTGCGTGCCCGCGATCGCACCGCTATCGTTGATGCTTAAATTGGCCGCGCTATATCCGTCGGGAAGATCGAATGTCGTGATCGTGCCATCCTGAGTGCGATAAAAAGCATGGGAAATGCTTGAGTTATCATTCCAAATTCCGGTGACGGTGTTGGATGTATTGATGCTTGCCCAACTGTTCCCAAGCAGCACGACATTGTCCTAGCTCCGGGAATTTCAAAGACAGTGATTACACCGGATGAGTCACGGACGAAGCCATGCGCCGCTTGATTGGAATCAACAAAATACCCAGCGATCGTGCCTCCTGCGTTTATCTTCATGGCATACGTCCCTTGACCGGCGAGCGTGCCTGCGCGGGGAGCGTCAAATTCGGTAAAACCGGGCTCCGCCGACGGCACGTTCACACCGCTTTGAACTGGGACCGCACCCGTCCCGCCGCAGGACTGGAGCGTCAGCGAAACGCAACCGAAAAGAAAAACAAACAAGTGCGTTCTACGGAAACTCGACAGAACGGCCGCCACAGGGAGGCTGGGCCGGAACGTGGTCAAGAGCGACATATCCGGGACAGATGGTGACACTGAGGGCAGCTATCATAGCAGGTTCGACGTTAAAACCACACCTATTAAGTTTATCGGTAGAAGAAGAGATAAGCAGTAATGAAGAATGACTAAGGCAGGGATAGCAACAAAGGAAAAATGGCTACCCAGAAAACTGAGCCGGAACCCTACGTTTTAATCGTTTCCCTTGCTGCTGCACGCCATATACACTCAATTTCCTTTTTTTGCAGGGAGGGCCCATGTCCGTCTTGGACATCCTGATTGGCAAGCCGCTGGCGACGTATGAGGAGGGTGGCGAGCAGATCGGCGTTTCGGCTGGGATTCCGATCTTTGGCCTCGACGCGCTCAGCTCGGCGGCGTACGGACCGGAGGCGGCTCTCACGCTGCTGATCGTGCTGGGCTCGGCCGGGACCGGCTACATCGTTCCCGTGAGCCTGAGCATCATCCTGCTGCTCACGATCGTCTATTTTTCGTATCGGCAGACGATCGCCGCCTATCCGGCCGGAGGCGGCTCCTACACGGTTGCCTCACAAAATCTGGGCTCGCATACGGGTGTGCTCGCCGCTGCGGCGCTGATGCTCGACTACATTCTGGTGGTGGCCGTGGGAATTTCCGCTGGCGTTGGCGCGCTGGTCTCAGCCATGCCGCAGTTGCAGCCTCACACGCTGGCCATGTGCCTGGGCATCCTGGTGCTGATTACCCTGGTGAACCTGCGCGGCGTGCGCGAAACCGGGGTCCTGTTCATGATCCCGACGTATGCCTTTCTTGGATCGCTTCTACTCGTCATCGGCATTGGCGTGACCAAGACGGTTTTCGCGGCGGGCCATCCCGTTCCCGTGGTCACGCCGCCGAATGCCGCGCTTCCTGCCGTGGCCACGGCCAGCATCTGGCTATTGCTGCAGGTCTTCTCGAACGGCTGCACGGCCATGACCGGCGTCGAGGCCGTCAGCAACGGCGTGCGCGCGTTTCGCGAGCCGACCGTGCCCAACGCGCAGCGCACGCTCTCGGTGATCATTGGCCTGTTGGCCGTGCTTCTGGCGGGGATTGCGTACCTGGTGTGGGTCTACAGAATCGTGGCTACCGATCCTGGAAAGCCCGGCTACCAGAGCGTGATTTCGATGATGGTGGCGGCGGTGATCGGCCGCGGCTGGTTCTACTACTTTACGATTGGCTCGGTCCTGGTGATCTTGTCGCTCTCCGCGAACACGGCGTTTGCCGATTTTCCGCGCTTGTGCAAGGCGCTGGCGCAGGACGGATTCCTGCCGCACTCCTTCGGTTACCGCGGGCGCCGGCTGGTGTATTCGGAAGGGATTTACGTATTGACGGGGCTGGCGGCGATCTTGCTGATTGTGTTTGGCGGCGTCACCGACCGGCTGATTCCGCTGTTCGCCATCGGCGCCTTTCTGGCGTTCACGCTTTCGCAGGCGGGCATGGTCGAGCATTGGCGCAAGAACCGGGGACGCGGCGCCGTGCAAAGCATGCTGGTGAACGGGCTGGGCGCCATCGCCACGGGCGTGACGCTGGTGGTCGTGCTGGTCGCGAAATTCACCTCGGGAGCCTGGGTAAGCATGCTGCTGATCGCCGGGATGATGACGCTCATGCTGCGGGTGCGGCGGCACTACAGGCTTGTCGCCGTAGAGACCAAAATCTGCAGTCCGCTCACGATCGGAGGGCTTGGCCCGCCCATCGTCATCGTGCCGATCGACTCGTGGACGACCATTTCGCAGCGCGCGCTGCAATTTGCGCTGACGCTTTCCCGCGAGGTTCACGCGGTGCACGTGGCCACGGAGGAGGAGACCAACGCGTTACGCAAAGAATGGGATAAGACGATCGCGCAGCCGGTAAAGAAAGCAGGTGGCACGCCGCCCAACCTGGTGACGCTGCCGTCGCCGTATCGGCTGATTATCACGCCGATTCTCGATTATGTCCTGGAGACAGCGACGCAAAATCCGGGGCGGGAGATCGCGGTGATCGTGCCGGAGCTGGTCGAGCGCCACTGGTACCACTATCCCTTGCACAACCAGCGGGCTGAATTATTGAAGGCGCTTCTGCTCCTCAAAGGCAACCGCAACATCGTGCTGATCAACGTGCCCTGGTACATCAGCGCCTGAGGCTTTGGCCCGGCGCGGGGGCGACAGACCTCAGGCACCTAGCGTGTGCGTGTCTCTGCGCCCCTGCCCCTTGCCGGCGGCCGACGGCCCGTGCTTGGCGGCGAGCTCGGATGGCTCGGCGGCAACAACCACCGCGCCGTCTTCTGATTCCGATGGCGATGGCCTGGCGCTAGACGATTTGGAAGCCGCTTGTTTCTCGCACAATCTTACCGCTTCGGAGATTCGCTGGACTTCCTCCTGCTTCATCGCCTGCCAGTTGATGAACGGGTTTCTCTCCTGCGCGACTTCATCCAAGTTGCGGTTCATGCGCTCCAGGTAGTGCTCGCTTACCCGCTCCATTTCGAGCTGAGTCTCGGCGTTCTCCTGGAGCTTGCGTGACTCCGATTCCTTCAGACGTTTTTCCTGGTCGGCTTCGTAGGAAGCCAGCGCCTCCAGGCGGAGTCTCGCGTCCTTCAGAATTGCCTCGACGGAAACGCCGGCTGCGTCCAACGCCATCAGCACAGAGGCGCGCCGCAGCTCGTCCGGCAACTCGCGAATGTGGTTGCTGCCCAGCATCTCGACGACCTTGAGGACGTTGTACCCGGCGCGCGCGTCGAGCATTCCCGTGGCGCGGTAAACATCCTCAAGGGGCAGGAGATCCCCTTGTGGAATAGCTCCGCCCTTGCGGCCGGGCCTGACGTGGAGATCGTTCGGAAAATCGCCCTGCGCGTGGGCGCCGCTATTGGACACGCGCCCGCCATTCGAGCCTCCGTTCGGAACATTCTTGGAGTCCTGCTTGGGCGAGGACTTCAGCCATTTGCTCAGCATGTGTGACCTCTCTTTGCGTTGGGAAGGCTGGTCCGGCTGGGGCTCCGCGGTTCGAGCCACGCGCCTCTCCGAGACCTGCCAGACATCCAGATCGCTTGTAAACTCCGTCTTGTAATCAACAGGATTTTCATTTGCCGGTTGTCGCCGGGCTACCGCGAAAGACATCACAGTTTCTTCCGGTGCCTTCCTTGCCGGTAATGCGTTTGCGATTTGCTCCGGATTTGCCGGTGCCTCTCGAGCATTTTCGGAAGCAGCCGCCTCCGTGCCGCTGGTCGTAATCTCCGTGGAAACTTTAGGCCGCGCCGGAAGTTCCGGAGCATCCCGGCGAATGCCGACGCTGTATTCATCGCCATCGGCGCGGCAGTACCGAGTCACGCCAGAGAACCGCCCTTCACGCCAATCCACGATCAATTTCGACTCCACGCCGATCGGCACGCTGATCCGGATGCACGCGCCGGAGCGGGACGTGTCTTCGATCTTTACCGCCAGCTCTCGCGCAGTTCCCTCTGGATCGGTCCAGGCCACTTTGGCCACGGCCATGATGACCGTCCGGCGCTCCGTCCGCTCTCCACCCATATCAGCAACTACATCGGCAAAAAACCGGGAAACTCCACCCCAACGCCGGCCGCGGGGCCTTCAATCCTTTCCGGCGTGGGCGGACGAGCAAATCTTCGCGCCACCAGGCAGTTGACCTGCGCGCGCGGCTTGGCGTATCGTCCTGCGGAAGCAGAAATCGCAGGCCACACTCAGGTCAACAAAGGGGACACATGGTCAGGCACATTTTTCTCTGGAAGGTGGAACCAAAGTCCGATCCCAACGAGGTCGTCCGGCTTTTGAACGAGCTGCCCAAAAAAATTCCCGGGCTGCCGCTCCTGGACCCTCGGCAAACATCAGGGCGCGCCGGGCGCTTCCGGCGACTTATGGGATTACGGGCTGGTCAGCGACTTCGACACCTTCGCGGACTTGCAGAAATATTCCGACCATCCCTTCCACATGGAAGTAGTGAATAAGCTGCTGCCGATGTTTTCGGCGCGCGCGGTGTGCGACTTCGTAATTCCAGACGAGGCCGCGGGAGGAAAACGATGAGCGCCGAATCCTCGAAGACGCTGCCCCGCGTCGGCAAAAGCCCCTGGGGACCGAACGACCAGAAAGGCGCGCTGAACCGCATCACCGACCAATCGCGCGCCGCCATCATGGCGCGCATCGACGGCACCCGCGTGTACGATCTGAGCGTCGACTATTTCCTCGGCATGCCCAGCTTCCAGGCCGCCGGCGATCCCGCCTACCAGATCTGGATGACGCACACGCCGCAAGGGACCATCGTCGACAATCTCAACGGCCAGGGGAGACGCATCAATAGTTGCTGCGGCTATTCCGGCGACGTGATCCTGATGTACACGCACACCGGCACGCACATCGATTCGCTCAATCACTTCGGCTACGGCAAAGAAATCTACAACGGCTACACGGCCGACGAAGCGCTCGGCAGCCGCAACTGGCAGAAGGGTGGCAGCGAGCAGATTCTGCCGATCATCGCTCGCGGCGTGCTTCTGGACATCGCCGCGGCGCACTCGGTTGCATGTCTGCCGGAATCCTACGGAATCAGCGTGCAGGATTGCGAGGCGGCGGCCAAGCGTCAGGGCACGGTCATCCGCGAGGGCGACGTCGTGCTGCTGCGGACCGGGCGGATGCAATACTGGCCGGACGGCTCGAAGGTCTTCGGCAACAGCCCAGGCGTCACCGTGGAGACCGCCAACTGGCTGACCAAGCAAAATATCGTCACGGTGGGCGCGGACAACGAGGCCGTCGAGGTGACGCCGTCCGGCAACGAAGATAACTGGCTCCCGGGTCACTGCCACTTCCTCACGGAAGCAGGCGTGCCGCAGATCGAATGCCTCAATCTCGAAGAGCTCTCGCGCGATAAGCGCTACGAGTTCGCGTTTATCGGCGCTCCAATTCGACTGCGCGGGTCCACCGGATCTCCGATCCGGCCCTTGGCTTTTCCGCTCAAGCCTTAAGCGAGGACGGGACGGCGGCGGAAGCTTTTCCAACATTCCACAGCAGATCGAGGGCATATCGGCGCAACTAAAGAACTCGGCACGGCGGAAGCCTTGGCCGCGGATTCGCGCGCTAACGGGCGCAACGCGCTGATCGCCAGCTTTACCGGCTGGACGCTGGACGCCTTCGACTTTTTCATCCTCACGTTCACGCTGGGCGCCGTCGCCAAAGATTTCGGGCGCTCGATTCCCGCGATTGCGCTCACTCTAACGGCCACGCTGGCGATGCGTCCCCTGGGCGCATTCATCTTCGGCTTAATGGCGGACCGCTACGGCCGCCGCCTGCCGCTGATGATCGATATCCTGGCCTACTCGGTCCTCGAGGTGCTTTCCGGCCTGGCGCCGAGCTACGCGGTGTTTTTCGTTCTGCGCCTGCTCTACGGCATCGCGCTCGGCGGCGAGTGGGGCATCGGCACTTCGCTGGTGATCGAATGGGTGCCCGTGAAATGGCGCGGGCTCTTCTCCGGCCTGCTGCAACAGGGCTACTCCTTCGGCTACGTTCTCGCCGCGATCGCCTACTTCACGATTTTCCCGAGATGGGGCTGGCGGCCGATGTTTTTCATCGGCGGATTGCCGGCGCTGCTCACGCTTTTCATTCGCAGGAAAGTGAAAGAGCCGGAAGCGTGGCAGCGCTCGCGCACCGACTGGGCCACTTACTGGCGCAGCATCCTCGGCCACTGGAAAATGTTCCTTTATCTTGTGCTGCTCATGACTATGATGAACTTCGCGGGCCATGGCACGCAGGACCTCTACCCAAGATTTTTGCAGCAGCGCGGCTTCGGCACGGGCGGAGTTGCCATCATCACGGCGATTGGGGCGTTGGGAGCAGTCTGCGGCGGAGTCTTTTTTGGAGTTTTCTCCGACCGGCTGGGACGGCGGCGCGCCATGGTGACTGCGCTGTTGCTGGCGTTTTTGCTGATTCCGCTCTGGATTCTCGCTCCCACGGCGGTGCTGCTGGTCCTGGGCGCGTTCCTGATCCAGTTCATGGTGCAGGGCGCGTTCGGCGTGGTGCCGTCGCACATCACCGAACTTTCCCCGGACCAAGGCCGCGGCTTCTTTCCTGGATTCGCGTTCCAGATCGGCGTGCTCTGCGCGTCCAGCATCGCTTACGTGGAAGCATTGCTGGGCGAACGATTCAGCTACGAGAAATCGATGGGCATTCTGGCGGCGATCGTGTTCCTGGCGGCAGTGGTCGTGATCGCGCTGGGGCCGGAGGCCAAGGGCATCGCCTTCGGCAGGCAGGAACAGCCACAGGAAACCGCAGCGAAGTAGCGAGAGAAGCAGCGCGGGCGACGCCTAGCCCAGCCGGAAGATTCGCCGCGCATTCTTCGAACCAATCGCCATCCGGTCCGCCTCCGCAATCTCCGCCGAGTCCAGCCACCTCGCTCCTTCGGCGATATCCTCGAACGGGTAGTCCACCGAAAAAAGAATGCGCTCGGCGCCGACTTCCGTGATCGCATCGGCCAGCGTCGGCGTGCGAAAGTTCCCACTCGTCGTAAGGATAAAATTCCGGCGCAGGTACTCAGCCATGGGTTGCTTCGCTGGGATACCCTTGGGCGTTCTGGCGATTCTGTGGTCCACGCGCCAGATGCTGGCGGGCAAGCCTTCGCCGAGATGGCCCAGGATAATCGTGAGCTTCGGATAGCGATCGAATAGGCCGCTGCCCATCAATCGCAGAGCATGCAGCGCCGTGTCCGCAGCAAATCCCCACGGTGCGCCGAGCAACCACGGATGTCCCTCATAGGCTTGCAAACGGCTCGGCAACTGATCTCGCGGATGAAGATAAACCGGCACGTCGAGATTTTCGGCGGTTTCCCAGAACGGCCAATATTGCGGCAAGTCGTAATAGACGGCCGAGTCCTCCCGATCGATCTGCGAGAAGCTGTTGACAAGCGCCCCTCGAAAACCGAGCGTCTCCACGCAGCGCGTCAATTCCTCGGCGGCCGCGCCCGGGTCCTGCATCGGCAGCGCCGCGAATCCCTGAAACCGGCTGGGATGCTTGCTGATCTCTTCCGCAAGATAGTCATTCGCGCGGCGCGCGAGATCGGTAGAGCGCTGCCGCTGATAAATCGCCTGCGTTCCGGGCGAATTCAGCGAGAGGAACATCAGCTCGATCCCGCTGCGGTCCATCTCCTCCAGGCGCCGTCCGTGAATATCGACCAGACTATGCCGCATCATGGGCCAGACATCGGGAGTGAAGTACTTCTCCGAAATATCCACCGTCTCCGGCAGCGCAAAATGCTCTTCAAGAACAATTTTCCCAGCGCTCTCGCTCAAGATTGCTCCTTCCTCATCCGCCGAGAATACAGCGTGGACCTCACTCGCGCCACCCGCTATGGACGCAATCCCGGGGAACAAACCCACTGGCGCCGGTGTCTTTACTACAGGGGGTGCCAACATGATTTCCGACAAGCAAGTCATGAAAGCGGCTACGCGTTCGATGGAATCCTCGGCCAATCTCACCCGCGCGCAGTTGAAGCGCGGCCTAAACGCTCTGGCCACCATAGGCGCGACCGCCCCTTTCGTCGGCCTCTTTGGCACGGTGATCGGCATCATGAACAGCTTCAGAACAAGCACCGCCCCCATCACGCACATGGGCGCAGTATCCGGCGGAATTTCCGAAGCCTTAGTCACCACGAGCCTGGGCTTGCTTGTCGCCGTGCCCGCGGTGTGGGCATACAACTATTTCAGCACCCAACTGGAATCGCTAGACCTGGAGATGGACAATTCCGTCGATGCGACGTTGACGTATCTCTCCGGCTTCCAGGCGATGAAGCGCAACCGTTAGACGGCGCGTAGCAGCCCACCGCATTCGCGGCTACAACAATTTCCGGAAGTGCACACATCTGTCCACAACCTCGAAGCCCATCGCCCGATGCGCGCGCTGCGAACCCTCATTGTCGATCAGCGCGTCCGACGCCATCTCCAGGCAACCTTGCGCGCGAGCCCACTGCTCGGCCCCGCGCATCAAGTCGCGGCCAACGCCTCGATTTCGGAATGAGTCTCGCACGAACCAGCCTTCCACGTAGCCAACCGGCCGTCTCGTATCGCATCCATCGGCGTGCGAGCGCATTCCCACCTCGATGAACCCGGTCAGCGCGCCGGCGTCGTCGTCCGACACGAGAATAGTCATCGGCAAGGTTCCGTTCGTTCCCTTGCTCAGGATCTCCTCGAGTTCCTTGAGGTGCTCGGCCACCGATGCCTCAGGCCACAGCGAGGCCCGCAGATTCGCCAGCTCGTTCCGATCCGAATGCTTCGCCCGCCGGACTCTGGAAGTCGCCATGTCCTCTCCATTCTAGAATCGTTGTCGGAAACGTACCCACTCCCGCAATTTCAATTGACGCCGTTTCGCGTGTGCACCACTGTATAAGCGCAGGCTGGAAGCAAGCTCGGCAACCGGCTTCCTCGCGTAGCCCCCCTTCTGATTGCCTCACGATTTCCTGGCAGGTGTCTCTCGCGCGAACACTGCGGTTTTGCACCGTAGCAAGTCGTCTTGCGCAAACCGCTCTGGCCAGCGAGCAGTTCCGCCGGATCACGAAATGAGGAAGCCTATGATGACGGGCCAAAGGCATCCATGTACCGACCGCGGCGCCAAGAGATCATTCCGAGTTCATCCCAAAGCGTTTGTCTTCTTCGATAAGACCACCCGGATTCAACGCTTCGAAGTGAAGGCGCGGGCCGACGGAAGTATGCCGTACCAGGAAGCCGCGACCTTGCTCGCCATGCACTGCGTCCTGCACGGGCAAGATCCGAAAGACTTCAGCGTGATGGTGGCGGTCGGCGACAACCTGTTGAATGGCATGGGACGGCAGGTCAGCAGATTAATCCACGCGTGTTTGGCCATGCAGCACCCCATCCCTCTCACCCGGCGCCAGCACGAAGTGCTGCGCGGAGTGCTGCAGAGCCGTACGAACAAAGAGATCGCGGACCAGTTGAACATTTCCCTGCGCACCGTGAAGTTTCACGTCACCTCGTTGTTTACAAGGTTTGAAGTCACCGACCGCATGAGCCTGGCGCAAAAAACCGCCGAGATGCTGTCGGCCGGAGAACTTTTCGCCAATGTCACCCCCTTTCCGCCCGCCACCCAAAACGCGGCGAGCGAACCGGCGCCCGCGAATTCGCGCGAGCGCCAGCGCCTGTTACCGATGGGCGCCTTGGACAAACGATCCCGCGCTTGACGAAAAGCAATAGATCGAAGTGCTGTTGCGACCGATGAAGCCATCAAATCGCCGCTGCGCAGGCGGGGAGGAATGATGCCAAACCTTGCCCTGGTGGTCGATGCGGAACCGGCTCTATGCGAAATTCTTGGCCAGGCCCTGAAGCCTGCCGGCATCGAGGACTTCACCCTGACCAGCAGCGCGGAGGCCGCCGGTCACCTCCTGGAAACAAAGTTTGCCGTGGTTCTCGTCGACCTGCGCAACTCGCCGCTGCATGGAGTGGAGCTGACCGAGAAAATTCGCAAGTCGGGCCGCAATCGCCTGACTCCGGTCATCTTGATGAGCGGCGAGCGGAGTAAAGGCTCACTCCCGCGGGGGTTCACTGCCGGGGCCAGCTTTTTCGTGCACATGCCCATGGAAACGGATCGTTTGACCAAGCTCATCGTGCACGTCACGGCAACCGAACAAAGACCCCGGCGCTTCCGGCGCGTTTCAGAGCGCATCCGCGTGCAGTTGGTGTCCGCTCATCTGCAGCTCGAAGGCGAAACCATCGATCTCAGCCTGGGCGGCATGCTGGTCCGCGTGCCTCGCATGTTTCCTCTGGGAGCTTTTGTGGAAGTCAGCCTGTTTCCAGCATCCGTAGTTAAACCTATCGTCGGACTGGGAACGGTTACCCGCGTGACCAGGAACAGCGTGATGGGACTTCAAATCGATCGGCTGACTGTTGAACAAAGCAGGCGGCTGCAGGACTATCTTCTCGGTCTCTTTGCAAACTAGGATGGACTTTGCAAACTAGCGTGGTCCGGGGGCTTTGGGGCTTGCCTCGCGGGTGCAATCACGCGCTGCGAAATCGCTTACTTCATGCTTCCGCCCTCGCCGAGCTTGCTCAAGCGCTGCTGCAGCTTGCGCCGCAGCGACGCCGCCGTATTGGGATTGAACGCCACCAGGTACCAGAGCGGCTGGCTGCGGTCGCGGGATAGCCACGCCAGCGTTGTGGGATCGGCATTGGGATGGCGCGCGACGTTCTCCCGGATCGCCGCGTAGCTGTGACGCGCCAAACGGCTCAAGGTCTTCGCGGTCACCTTGGGATGCTCGCTGATCAGCCGCAGCAGGTAAAAGTCACTCTTGGGCGCCTGCTTCGCGAGAGTATCGAGAAGTTCCCCTTTGGCATCCGCGCTGAGGACCAGCCCCACTTTTTCGTCCCAGGAAGTATTGATTTCGTTCAGTTCCTTCGTACGGGCGTGAATCAGCTCTTCGAGCACGCGCCGCTCGTGATTGCGGCGGCCAGGAGGTAGAGTTGAGCTCTCCAGGGAATCCAGCACTCGCAGCAGATGTTGCCGCTCGCCGAAAATAATCTGTGTGGTTCGCCCCGCCGAGTTGCCGTTGCTGTTTTGTACCAAGTCCGAACGTCTCATGCTGCCCTCACGCCGGGAATCCTAGTTCACCGGCCAATTCCGCCAGTTCCGCATCCCGAACCAGCAAGTTTTGGGAATCGCAGCCCGCTCCGGCCAAGATCTGCCGCTGAAGCCACCGCCCGGCTACGTCGATCTTTTCCTCGCGGCTCAGACGGCGCCGGCCCTGTTCGAACCTCTGTAGGGCGCTGCCGGATATGCCGACAACTGCTTCATCGCCGGCAACGCGAAAGAAGTACAACTCAGGACGATCCCCCGCCGTCAAAAAGCCGGCTTTCTTGAATTCCACGGCGCGTTTCTCGCCGTCCGGCCCGACGGCCTCGAACCGCTCAAATCGCGATTCGTAGCTCATCCGGGATTATGAAACGCTGAGATATGCCGAGTAAAGTTGCCATACCCACCAAGGTTCCAAGCCCGCAATATGCAGCGCCGGCTTCAAAACTCCAAGCGCGCCTGAAACGCGATCATGCGTGGCGAACTGTCGCCCCCCAAGCCGACTCCCAGCAGTCCCGTGGGTGGTGAGGTCGTGTAGGTTAACGCTCCGAATCCAACCTGCGTGGATGGCTTGCCCGGGATGCCAGCATAAACGTCGCTGGGGAGCGCAAAATTGGCGTGGTTGAAAACGTTAAAGAACTGCGCTTCGAGCCGGAGCTTCGCGCGCTCGCTTAGAGGAAACCATTTCGTAAGATAAAAGTCGCTCCAGAAGAAATCAGGACCGCGCAGGGCGTTGCGGCCGAGCGTTCCGAACTGACAATTTTGCGGACTGTCGCCGCCGAGGCAGGCCCCGGTGCTGGGGTCCACAGCGGATACGAAGGCGTTCGGATTGAGCCATTGTACGCTGCCCGGCTGCGTCACACCCGGAATGGGATTGTGGTTATAGAGCGGCACGCCTGGCACCACGCTCGCGTATTGTGGTCCCGCGCCTTGCACAATTCCGTTCCCATTGGCGGAGTACGGCGAGCTGAGCACGGAGAACGGAAGCCCGCTGTGCCAGACCACCGTTCCAGACACCTGCCAGCCGTTTAGCACATACCCTAGACCGCGGCCCCGCACCTTAAGTGGCAACTGATACGCGTATTCGCCCGTGAAATTGTGCCGGACATCGTAGTCGCAAGGGCCATAGCTCCGGGCCAGATCTCCCGGCAGGGGAGAGAGAATTGCCCCCGCGGAAAATTGCAGCAGCCCGCCGTTCGACACTTCGTCCATGCAACGGCTCAGCGTGTAGTTCACTTGCCCTTGCAGGCCATGTCCCAGCTTCTTGGTAGCGTTCAGCTGCAGCCCATTGTAGTGACTGGTCGCGCCAGTCGAGAACTGAGTCACGGCTCCAAACCTGGGATCCGTTGACTGCTGGTAGGGGAAAGGAGCGAAGCAGCCTTGGCACACCGTCTGATAGCCATTCACTTGGGTCAGATACGGCTGATTCAGCGCGCGCGTGCCCACGTATTGCGCGCGCAGACTGGCTGTGCCTCCGATCTGATGTTCGATGCCCAAGCTCCATTGCATGAAATACGGCGCCTGGAGTTTGCCATCCGGGACCGCAGCGATGCTGACGGGCGGGAGACAGGCCTTGGGATTGGCCTGCGGCGATGCGCAGGAAAGCTCGCCCTGCGCAAATCCCGCAGCGAAGGCTTGATCCGCCGCTACCGTGGCCGCCACCGCGCTATTCGAGACTCCGGGCGCAATGGCCGTGCCGCCCACCGTGCCCAGCAGGCCGCCCTGAAAGCTCTGCACGTACGGAGGATTCATGCCGACGATGTCCGCGAGACTGCCCGGCAAAATGTCGCTGAAGATTCCGAAGCCGCTCCGCAATACGGTATTCGGAGCAAACTGCCAGGCGACCGCGGTTCTTGGCTGCCAGATGGCCAGTGGCGTGGACGCAAACAAATTCCCCAGGTGCGTTTGAATCGCGGCATCGAGCGGTTGGTTGACGTCGTGGGAGCTGGAAGCGAAAGATCCAGGCAGCCGCGCAACTTCGTCATGCGGGTTGAGTGGATTGGAATTCAGCGAATCGCGGATTCCGAAAGTCCAGGTGATCTTGGGCGTCACTTTCCAAGTGTCCTGCGCGTACAGGTCCAGGTTCAGAAAGTCGAAGGGTTCGTTGGCCGTAAGCGGGAAAGTCTCCGTGGCGGTGGAGGCGACTCCGTAGATGAACTGCGGCAAGGTCGTGTAGGTCGCCGTGGGCACGGTCCCTTCGTCGAAGTCATAGTCATTGAGGAGCAGGATTCTGGTGTTCGTTCCAAACCTCAATTCGTGAGCGCCGTGCGTCCACGCCAAATTGTCATTCAGGAAGACCCGGGAGACGCGCCTTCCCTGCCGCCAGGTGTTGTCCAGCCCTCCGATGGTCGTGAAAGGCGCATTCGCGCCGGCTCCCTGCAAAACAATGGGAAATGCCGCGAGAGTCTTCTGAAAATCGCTCGGCGCGAACAGGCTGGAATACCACGAAAATCCCGGGTTGAAATAGTTCACCAGGTTCTGCGAAAAGATGTGTGTGTAACCTGCCGCGACGGAGTAGAGCGGCTGAGGCGACACCGCATCGAAGATCGGGTTGATGGCATCCGTGTAGGCCGCTTGCAACCCCGTATCGGCCTGAAAACGCAGCCAAGCTGTGTTCTTTGCGTCGAGGTTGTAATCGATGCGGACGGTTTGGACCTGCTCGTGATCGTCGCTGGAATGCGAAACGCTCTGGCGATTGGCGCAGCCGTTTCCGTCAGGCGGGCTGCCCGCTGCCTGACTCGAGTCCGCATTGAAAGGACAGCCCAGCACGGCGAGTGGCGTCCCGCCGGTATTTCCGTATAGCGAAAACATCTTCTGATAGAACGGCACCGACTGCGGCGCGGCCGGATAACTCGATCCGGTCACCGAGTCCGTCCCTCCCAGCGGAAGTTGCTGCAAGACGTAACTCTCGAATGCGGTCGTCGGGACGGTCGTCGGCGTCACAATCGGCAAGGAGATGCGAACCCACTCCGTATCGAAAAAAAAGAACAATTTATTGCGTAGGACCGGTCCGCCCACGCTTCCGCCAAAGTGATTCACGTTGGACCCCGGCTTCTGGTTCCCCGCCGTGGCATTGGTGAAATAGTCCGCTGCATTCAGCGCCGCCCCGTTCCAAATCTCGTACAGATTCCCGTGGAACTGATTGCTTCCGGATTTCGTGACGTAGTTGACTTGCGACGCTCCATACCTTCCCTGGTCCACCGAATAGGAGAGAGTGTTGACGGTCACCTCGGAGATCGAATTCAGTCCCAGCACCAAGTTTGTCGAAAGACCGCTGTTGAGGTTCGTGAGCGGATCGTTCGTCTCCAACCCGTCCACGATGTAGCCGTTCGAGAGCGCGGGCAGGCCGTTGAATTCCACGTTGCCATACCCGTTGGTGCCGCCGACGAAATCATTGCCGCTGCCCGCCGTGTTCATCAGCGCCCCGGCCGCAAACTGCAACGGATAGGTCAGATCGCCGCCAGGATTCGGCAGATTCTCCAGCGCCGGGGCATCCAGAGTTGTCGAGGTGTTTGCGTTCCCCGGATTGATGAGCGGCGCTTCCCCGTTGACTTCAATGGCCTGCTGCGACTGCGCCAGCCTGAGCGTGAAATTGACGGTCTGCTTTTGGCCCAGACTGGAAACCACGTTGTCGGTCTGCTGTTTCTCGAAACCTTGCGTCTCCGCCTCGATGGAATACGTGCCCGGCGGCAGTTGCGGGAAATTGAACCGCCCCTCCTCGTCCGTCATGGCCGCGCGCTTGAGGCCAGTCTCGCGATTGGTGATCGTCACCGTGGCGCCGGCAATGGCTCCGCCGGTCACATCGCTGACTTGGCCGAGGATGGCGCTGGTCGTCTCTCCTTGACCAAGCATGCTGGAGGCCACGACGCATGGCAGCAGGCTCGCGAGAAGGATCTTCGCCAAAAAGTTGTGTCTCATGGACCGGTTACTCCGGTGACGGCGGACTTTACACCTCGATGCATGTGTTATATTAAGCGAGGTTAACCATAAATGTGAATCTAAATAAACATACCGACTGAAACAGATACGGCCTCCGCGCTGACGCACTTCGACTCATCGCGGCCACTTGCGGTCCCGCGCAATAGCGGATACTCTCGATGCGTTGAGCGCTCACCCTCGACATATGGCAAGGAGCTGCCGGATGGCCGCATTTGATGAACACAAGGAAGAGCTCGAGCACTACGAGCAGATGATGGGAACCTGGCGCGGGCGGCTAGCCGTGACGCTCGACCGTCTGACCGATGCCATGGTGCTCGTCGGGCAGCACGGCGTCTATTGCCATTCGTCCAATCCGGAGAAGCCCACGCGAGACATGGAACTGGTGGTCGGCGAGCTGCGCAAAGCCAAAGAGTTGATCCAGAGCGTGATGGAAGGCTTGCGCGCCGAACGCGGCGGCTCCGACTTGCCCCTGCAGTAGCCAAACCCTCACGGCGCGCCTAAACGCGGCCGATTGCGATGGCCATCAGATCACTTTTTCAGAACAATTAGCGCCGTTCGCCACGCGCGGAGTCCGCCCGCGCCTGCAGGAAAGGGTTCGTCGACCGTTCCTCTCCGATCGTCGTCGCCGAACCATGCCCCGGATAGACCACCGTGCGGTCCGGCAGCACTAGCAATTTCTCGTGAATAGAACGCAGGATTTGCGGCATCGAGCCACCCCAGAGATCGGTGCGTCCGATGCTCCCGGCAAATAGCGTGTCGCCGGCGAATAGTGCGCCCTCGTCAGAGATCGAGCCTCCTCGCGACTCCTCCGGCGACGCGATCAATTTCCCCGCGTCCGGCGGCAAATACAAGGACACGCTACCCGGCGTGTGCCCGGGCGTGTGCAATACGCTGGCGGCGAAGCGTCCCCAGCGCAACGTATCGCCCTCCTTCAGCACTTGATCGACTTGCGCGGTCTCGGGAGGACGAACACCCAGCCAGGCCGCTTGCAGATCGAGATGACGATATAGATCGAGATCGTCTCCGTGCATCAGCACGGGCGCGCCGCTCACCGCATGCAGCCTCTGCAGGCCACCAACGTGATCGATGTGCGCGTGCGTGCTCACGATCAGGCGCACGGTGAGGGAATGCCGTGCCAGAATCTCCAGGACGCGATCGACATCGTCGCCCGGATCGAGCACCAGCGCCTCGCGCGTTTCCCGATCCCCCAGGATCTGGCAGTTGCACTGCAGCCAGCCAACAGGCAGCACTTCGTGAATCATTTGCTCGGCCATCGTTGCCACTATAACATCGAGGCGTGGATGATAGCGTAAGCGCGATGACCGAAACTCCTCTCGCGGATTTGCACCGCGCCGCGGGCGCGCCACTCGAGCCCTATTTCGGCGTGCTGCTCCCAGTGCAATTCGCTGATCCTCTCGCCGAACAGCGCATAGCGCGGCAGACCGTTGCGCTGATCGATACCAATTTCCGGGCTGCGTTTTCGCTCAGCGGACCCGATCGCGTCCGCTACTTGAACGCGGTGATGACCAGCAACATCCGCGACCTCGCGCTCGGCCAGGGAAACATCGGCCTGCTGCTGAACGCGCAAGGCCACATCCTCGCCGAACTCGAAACGCTCTCGCTCGAAGATCGCTTGCTGCTGCTGGGCCACGCGATGGTGCGCGAGCAAACGTTCGCGACGCTCGACAAGTTCATCATCATGGATGATGCTACGCTGGCCGACGAAACAGTGGAGACTGGCACGCTCGCCATTGAAGGCCCCGCTGCGTCGGCGATTGTGGGCGAGCTTTCGGGCGTCGATCTTTTGGCGTTGCCGCTGCGCGGCCACGCTGCGGCGCCGGTGAAAATTGCGGGTGGCGAAATTTCTTGCCGCGTGATTCGGCATTCGCTGTACGGCTTTCCTGGCGCCGAGTTTCTGGTTCGGCGCGACGCGCTGGCCGCGCTGTGGCCGGCGCTAGCGGCGGCCGTGCGCGCGCACGGCGGCGCGCCGATCGGCTATCGCGCGCTGAATGCGCTGCGGCTCGAGGCGGGCATCGCCTGGTTTGGCAGCGATTTCGATCAGCACCAAATTCCGCACGAGGCCGCGCTGGAAATGACGCACATCAGTTTCACCAAGGGCTGCTACACCGGGCAAGAGATCGTCGAGCGGGTGCGCTCGCGCGGGCACGTTAACCGGCGGCTGACGGGGCTGGCGTTTGACGGTGCCACACTGCCAGCGCCGGAAAGCAAGCTGTTTGCGGCGGGCGCTGAAGTTGGCAGCGTCACCAGCGCTGCATTCTCGCCGCTGCTGGGCCAGCCGATCGGGCTCGGCTACGTTCGCCGGGAGCACAGCGCGCCGGGCACGATCTTGCAATGCGGGGAAAGCGCCGCGAAAGTTACCGAACTGCCGCTGCCTGGCGCTCTTGCCTAGCTACCCTGCTCCAAACTCTCTGGCTCCAAACTTTCTGCTCCGACCGTTCTGTATTCGACCGCGGGCCAACCGTTTTGCGCACTACTTCAAGTTCAGTGCTTCGCGGAAGCTGCCGTGCGTGTTTTCGATTTTTTTCTGGAGCTGCATGATGGCGAAGAGCAGCGCCTCGGGGCGCGGCGGGCAGCCGGGCACGTACACGTCGACCGGGATAACCTGGTTGACGCCTTGCACGATGGCGTAATTATTGAAGACGCCGCCGGAGGTGGCGCAAGCGCCCATGGAAATCACCCACTTCGGTTCCGGCATTTGATCGTAGAGCTGGCGGATGACCGGAGCCATCTTCTGCGAAACGCGTCCGGCAATGATCATCAGGTCGGCCTGGCGCGGCGACGGGCGGAAAACTTCGGCGCCGAAGCGGGCGACGTCAAAGCGCGATGCGGCCATGGACATCATCTCGATGGCGCAGCAGGCCAAGCCGAAACCGAGCGGCCAGATGGAGCTTTTGCGCGCCCAGTTCACAGCCTTATCGAGCTGCGTGAAGATGATGCCCTCGCCGGCCATGAATTTGCCTAGGTCGTCCGGCATTTCGAGGGGCACGTTCTGTCGCGTTGTGGAGACGCTCATTGATCGCTACTTTCTTTTTCGCGGCCCAATCTTCAAGGCCAACTAATCTTACCGTCTTCGAGGCCGGTTAAGCCGGCTTCGGCGCGCCAGACATCGGATTGTTCGACATCGGGCTATTCGACATGGGAGCGGGCGGCAACGCCAAGGGCGCCTTGGGAATGATCATCCAGGCGAGCAGGTAACCCAGAATGCCGCCGAAGACGAATCCCGGAATCAGAGACAGCAACACCCAGATCAAACGCACCAAGGTGGGATCCACGTTCAGGTACTCGGCCACGCCGCCGCAAACGCCTGCAAGCTTCACATTGGTGGACGAGCGCATCAGGCGCCTGCCGCTCGTGACGGCTTGCTGCCTGGCGCCGCAGATATTGCAGTAGTTCGAGTAATCAGAAATCTCTCGCTGGCAATTCAGACAGATCATGTTGCCCTCCCCCACTACTCTCGCAAGGGACCCCATCCCTGGGACCCTTCCAGGGCCGACGACTGCATTTTCTCACATTGCCGGGATTTTTTCTCACGTTGCTGGGAACCAATGCACCCTCACTTCCACCATTAGAAATTTTTCGCAGCGTGCCCCCCACCCCCTAGCGTTTTGCATCGATGTCAAAACAGGAGGGTTACAGCAAAAGGGTTTTGTATGAATGTCATTCTTAAGGACTTGCGAAAAACGGCCTTTGCTCTGTGTTTTCAGAAAGTTACAAATCGCTCGACGCGCGGGAGCGGGACACTCGGAAAAGAGCGTATGAGGGTGAGGGCTTACGAGAAAGCGATCGTCGAGAAGCATACCTCACGATACTCGCAAAATACCTTCATTGTCAATGATTACTTGTATGCCATCACAAAAAGGGCGGCGATTCGAATGACCGCTCAGCGTTCGAATGGCATACCTATCGGCGTTATCAGGAAGCGCCCATCCTTGCCTGGCAACGATGGGGCACCCAACCTGCAAAAAACGCACCTCTTCGGCCCGCTCGACTCTTCTTCTACTCTTCCCCTTTGTCTTCCCGCTTTTTTCTGGCAAGGGCTTCGGCGCGAATCCTGTCCGAACACATCGGGCAGATGCTCGGGCCGGGCTTGCCGCAGACGTTGCAAACGCTTCGGCGCTGTTTGGCCGGTTTCGGGTTTGCCTTCGTCTTGGCTTGGGCCGCAGCGAAGGTTGAAGGGGCTTGGCTGGTGATCACTTGGCTGTCCATATGCGCCTCCTTTGTGCCTCCTTGCTCACTATTGTCTCTAGTAGAGATAGATGCCGTGAGAAGTCTCACGTTTGGTCGTGACGGGCCGCACGCGATGGCAGTGCGTGGGTCGAAGGATGGCCGGGTGGCATAATGTGCAGTTCTTGCGGCACAATCGGTTCTCACAATATCGCACGCATGCTATACTCGAACCATTGACCATAGCGAGTAGAGTGCGTATGAGTGGCGAGTTCACGATTGAGTATGTCGAGCTACCCAACGGGCGAGTACCCGCCCGGGAGTTCGTGGATTCATTGGATGAGAAAGCTGGCGGCCGCGTAGACGCATTCATCGAGAGACTCCGCATCTCTGGCAATCGGATGCAGGGAAAGTTCGTTCACAAGCTCACGGATGACATATTCGAGCTGAGAGTTAAGCAATTCGATCGGATTTTTCGAGTTCTCTTCTTCTATCAGGCGGGAATGCTCATTGTGATTACTTCAGGATTCCAGAAGAAGACGCAACAGACTCCGCCGGGCGAGATTACAAGAGCGCGGCAGCTCAGGAAACTCTGGCTAAAGTATCAGAATCATTACACGGGATCACAGAAGGAACGTGAAGCAATACTCAAGGAGTTGGGACAATGAAACAGACTGTCAAACGCGACAAACACGGCGAAATCGTCGAGCAACGCGCACGTAAGAGTGCCGCGTACCGAAAGACGTTTGCGCGCACGCTGCAGCAAATCGACCTCGCCCTACTGATCCGCGAAATGCGGCAGGACGCGGAGTTGACTCAGGCAGAGCTTGCCAAGAGGATCGGCACGACACAGTCTGTAATTGCCCGGTTGGAGGACGCGGAATACACCGGTCATTCGCTCGCCATGCTGGAGCGGATCGCCACGGCTTGCGGCGTAGCCTTGAAGCTGCGCGCCGAGAAGAAACCCCATTTCGACCGTGAAGTTGCTTTGGCTTAATTGGGGGTTGCGCCAACCTCCGGGCCACCCGTCCGAGCGTTGCCGGTGGAGCACGAGTTCACTTCTGCCCAAGGGCGGCCGACATTTGTTCGCGAAGCTTCTGAACCGAATTCATCGCTCGCAGCCTCTCGGGCGTAATTGGCGGGGCCTCTTTGTGTAGCATACAGTGACAGTTGGAACAGACGAGCGCGATACCTTCTAGGCGCGTCACTGAGGCGGACCGACGTGCCCCGATGGGTTCCAGGTGGTGTGCGATTATGAAATTCCTGCCAATCGCTCCGTAGCTTTTCGCGAAATTCAGGCCACAAACTTCACAACAATAGTCTGATTCCCGTTTTTTACGTTCAACCAACTTGCGGTTTCTGGCTCGAAATTGGGCTTCAGCCCGCCCGATCTCGCCTTCCAATGCTTCTGCTGCGTCTGCGCTCTTTCGAGTTGGGCGCGCGTCGACTGTCATACCAACAGCCGTTTTGACCGTGTTGAGGCGTTTGTCCCTAAGGGCAACGATGAAGGGCTGTGCGAGAGTGAAGCGCCGTGGAAGGGCGAAAGGTCCTTCGTAACGTCGCTGCCAGTGGACTCTTATGACGTGCTGAAAGCGGTGGTCCTTGCGAAAAAAATAGGCTGGACGACCGTTTGGCTTCGGCGGGCGAAGCGCCTGGACAGTGCCGAATCCGAGCACGGTATGTAGGCCCCGTCTTACAAAGATCGCGTCACCGATCTTGACTTCATTGGCGAAATTGAAGAACGAACGGGCTTTGTCCGCGGCGCGCTTCCTCCGGAACTCTTCGGGAGCAAGTCTTTTCAGTTCTCTCGCCAATTCGTCTACCGAAGGAAATCTACTGAGATCGCCCACCTTTCGCTCCGTGGTTGGGTAGACCAGACCCGTACGCTTAAACTCGGGCCATTGGTCTTGGTCATCTCCGTCTGCAATAACCCAATAGTTCATTTGGAATTAGAAAAGCCGCTCCGGTCAGTGCGCTGGGGATCGTACACTGAAACAGCACGGACGTCGGAGAGACCTTTCGACTGCGTGGCGGCGCGTTCTTTGGTCGTGACGGACCTCACGGGGCGGGCTATGGACCCGGCGTGCTCGGATCGTTGCGCAATCCGAAAGCCAGGAGCACATTTCCGGGGCTTCCGCCGAAACGTGGATAGCCTGAGTTCACGAACACCATCCCGCCGACGACGACCGGACCTGCGCCATCCAGCGAACCACCCTTGGCCGGCGCTCCGTTCACGGTTTGATAGCTTTTCTCGGTGTCGAAATCCCAGAGGAGTTTGCCGTCCGCCGTCGAGAAGGCACGAATATGTCCGTCCATCGAGCCGGAGAACACCGCGCCGGGTATTGCCGTAACGGCGGCGGGTTGCGCCGGGCTGCACCCGGGCCGCGGAGGGTTGCACGGGGTGCTGGCGGCAAACCAGACCTTCGTGCCGTCCGCGATATTCAACGCGGTCAATCCACCGCCCAGCACGGGATCGAGCGGCGCATCGCCAATCGGCGCGGCGCCGCCGATGCCGCCTGCGGCGCGGACGACATCCGAGACGGACGCATATACATTGCGCCCGTCGCTCGCCATGCCCCATTGAACGCCGCCGTTCGTTCCGCCTTTTCCTACGCGGGTCTGCCAAAGCAACTTTCCCTTATCTGCCGGATCGAGTGCATAGACGACGCCGGATTTCTGGCCCGCCACCAGTACGTCCCGCCCGTCCGGCGTGCGCACCAGCATCGCCGAGGAACCAAAATCGTAATCGGGTCCATTGTCGGCAGGACAATTCGCCCCACGGCTGCCGCAGGACGAATTGTAAACGTCGTTCGGCGTAACCTGGTGCGACCAGACGATGTGCCCGGTCTTGAGATCGAGAGCCATGATGGCATCGCTCGTCGCGGTCGCCGGATAGGAATAATTGTCGCCTGTCGTGACGTAGAGAACGCCGCGCGCCGCATCGACTGTGGGGGTGGACCAGACGCCCGCGCCCGAAGGTCCGAATGTCTCCGTCCCAATCGCGGTCGCGCCGGTCTTTTTCGGCTCATTCGCCATGTAGGTCTTCCATACCACCGAGCCATCGCGGATGCGCACGGCCGTCACGCTGCCGCGAAACGTGCAGCATTTATATGCGGGATCGATCGAGCGGGTCTCCTCCCAGGACGCAGCGGGAACGAACGCGATGCCATCGTGCACGGCGAGCGAGCCGGTCAACCGCGTGGCTTCGTGCTCTTCGACTTTTCTCTTCCAATTGGCCTTGCCGGTGCGCGCGTCGAGCGCGTAAACCCAACCGTTCTGGTCGCTGAACACGAGCGTATTCCGCGCACCCTCCGTGGAGACCGTCATCGCAGCTCGCACCGGACCACTCGCCTGGTATTGCCAGTAGAGGCAGCCTGACTTGGCGTCCAGCGCCTGCACCATGCCACCGGCGCTGCCGACGAACAGGGCGCCCTTGAGCATGGTGGGTGCAGCGAAGGCGGTCACGTCGCCGGGAAAGCCATAGGCCCATTTCAGCTCCAAACGGCCGATGTTGCCTGCGTTCAGGCCCGCGTGCTCGGAAGTTTGGAATCGAGTATTGGCTTGCGACGGTGCCCAACCCGTCCAACTGTCCCGCACGGCAGCGGACATCATCGGCCGGCTTGCTTTGCAGAATGCGCTCGCCGGTGGCGCCGCTTCGTCCGCTCCCTTGCCGAGAAATTTCGCCACCGCTTCCCGTTCGTCGCGCCGGATGGGGTAGGCGATGCTCATCATCAGCCCGAAATCCAGGGTGCGCAGGATGCGTGCGGGAGACATTTTGGTCAGCGCGTCGCGCGTCGGAATGCGCGCGCCCGCCTGGTCGTGGCACGAGGCGCAATATTTTGTGTACACGGCGGCGCCCGAAACCTGGCTCGCCGGCTGGTCTGTGCCTGCGCATGGCTCGCGAGGCCGCAAGAAAGCGCAAGAACGATTCCCAGTTTCCAGCTCTTCCCGGGCACGCCGTTATTTCTCGGCGCGATTTCCGGTTGGGTGAATACACTGCACTTCAACCGCTGGTGCTTCATGTTTGCTCCTCGCATCGATCTCAGATCAGCGGGGATTTCCAGGCTGAGTTTCCTGCGAAGCGGTGAAATTACACCCGGCGTGGTCACCACGCAATACTCCCCGCAGCTCCGCGCGAGGATGACGCCGGCGGGGATTGGTCGGGGGGCCGGCGAGCAACGGGCCACTGCCCAGAACCGGCTGAGGGGTCCCTCCACTGCGTGGCGGCGCATGAACGGACACAGGGGTGTTTTTCATTGAGTGCGTGGTGCTTCGAGGATCGTACTTTGCGACAAAAACGGTGTGGCCATGTGCCGCCCCGCTGGGGCTCCGTTCTATTTGTTCTGCTCGGGTTCCCAGCGCTTCCGCGCTGGGCTACGGTGTTTTCGTCCCTGGCGGGACTGGCTCCTTCAAAAGCGCCGAGCGCCATTCGGGAGAATGGCGTTCCCATGAACAGGCTCGACAAAAGCAGATCCCTCGGCCGCTCGCTGCGGCGAGCGGGTCGGGATGACACGCCGTGGGGTTGCGCCGAGACGAAGAATTTCTTCAGGGGCCGAAGCCCTCTTTCCGGTCTGTGGAGCGTCGGAGCTAAGAGTCTGTGTGACAACCGGGTTCAGAGTGGCTTCAGGGCCTGAAGGCCCAACGAAAATGCAGGCTTTATGTCGGAGCTGAAGCTCCGACCCCCTAAAAAACTTATGAGATGGCTTGTAGGTACTGATGGGTTACGGGCGGGGGCGGGGGGCGGCGTTCTCGCGTAAGATTAGGACCAGCCATGTTTCAACTGCGGCGAGGGACAATTCGGCTGTTTAGCGTTTCCGGGATCGAGGTGTTTTTGCATTGGTCCTGGTTTCTGGTGGCTGCGTATGAGATCAGCGGCCGGGCCAGGAGTTATTCGTCGCCTGGCTGGAACATCCTGGAGTATCTGGCGCTGTTTCTGATTGTGATGCTGCATGAGTTTGGGCATGCGCTGGCTTGCCGGCAGGTGGGAGGGACGGCGAATCGGATCGTGCTGTGGCCGCTGGGAGGCGTGGCGTATGTGAACCCGCCGATGCGGCCTGGGGCGGTGCTGTGGAGCATCGTGGCGGGGCCGCTGGTGAACGTGGCGCTGTTTCCGGTGCTGACGGTTCTGGTGGCGGTGAGCAGGTCGATGGGGTGGGCGCAGGACATGCCCAACGCGTACGCTTTTTTGCGGGCGATCTGGGCCATCGATCTGGGCTTGCTGGTTTTCAACATTCTTCCGGTGTATCCGCTGGATGGGGGCAAGATTCTGTGGTCGCTGCTGTGGTATCCGCTGGGGCGGGCGCGCAGCTTGATGGTGGCGACGGTCATCGGCTTTTTGGGCGCGGCCGGCATGGTTGTTCTGGCGTTTGTTTCCGGCTCGGCGTGGCTGGGAATTTTGTGCGTATTCTTTGTGCTGAATTGCTGGACGGGGTTGCAGGCGGCGCTAGCGTTGTGGCGCCGCGAAAAAGCGCCGCGGCGCGCGGGATTGGCGTGTCCTGCGTGCAAGGCTTCGCCGCCGATCGGGGCTTACTGGGTGTGCTCGAGGTGCAAGAAGGGATTTGACACGTTCGCTACGAACGCGGTTTGTCCTTCGTGCGCGGCTGCGTTCGGCGCCACGCGGTGTCTGGATTGCGGGGCGATCAATCCGATGGCGCAGTGGGCGGGTGGTTCGGTGGTGACGACGACGGCGGTGCCGGCTTCACAGTTGGTGCGGTAAGTTCGTCAAATACTCCTCAAACTGACCTCAACACTTAGGAAAGACCCACCTTTGCAAACGGCGCAAAGATGTGGCACCCGAAACTGCAAAGGCCCCGGAGCTGCGGGCCACACGCCTAGGAGAAGGAAGGACCCACGCTTGCTTCGCAAGGATGGGACACCTGCCCATTCGGGAGAATCGCGTTCCCAGGAAAAGCTCGGGAAAAGCAAATCCCTCGTCCGCTCGCTGCGGCGAGCGGGTCGGGATGACACGCGCTGGGGATCGGGCCTCGGCGGGAAGATCGTTAGGGTCGAGGGTTCAGTTGGGAATTTAAAGCGGATTTGCGGACGGCTTTTTTGATGATCTTTTTTTGGCCGTCGTTGATGTAGACGGCGCCGGTGGGATCGACGGCTAGCTGATGGGGGCGCAGGCCTTCGTAGCCGCCTACGGCGTCCAGGACTTTGTCGTCTTTTATGATTTTGAAGGAATTGCCGTCGCTATCGCCGACGTAGAGGGTGTCGTCGGGCATGAGCTGCATGCCCGAGGGATAGCCGAACTCGATGTCGGTCCACTGCCTGAGGAACTTGCCGTCCTGCGACCAGAACTGGATGCGCTTATTCATGCGATCCATGACCACCAACTCGCCCTTGGAGTCGATCACGACGTGGTGCGGGAGGTTGAACTGGCCGATGCCGGTGCCTTCGCTGCCGCCGATAATCATGAGGAATTTGCCGGTCTTATCAAATTTGACGATGCGCGAATTGCCGTAGCCGTCGGAGACGAAGAAATCGCCATTAGCGGCGACGGCTACGTCGGTGGGGCCGTTGAAGAGGTCGTGGGAAGTGTTATCGCCGGCGACGCCTTTCTTGCCCAGCATCATGACGAGTTTGCCGTCTTCAGTGAATTTGCCGACGAGGTTGTCTTTGTTATCGGTGATCCAGATGAAGCCGAAGCGGTCGACACTGGCGAAGTAGGCCGCGCTGAAGAGATTGGCGCCCCAGGCGCGCAGGAATTTGCCGTTGAGGTCAAAAACCCAGACGCTGGGGTCGGTGGGGACGGGCGGCTGCACGACGACGAGCATGGAGCCCTGGCCGTTGGGATCGTAAGTGACCGAGGCGAGCAGCTTCAGCGTTTTCCAGTCCATTCCGCTGGGCAGCGGCTGGGCCCAGTCGGTGATGACCCAGTTGGGATTGGGCGGGACGTTGGGGCCGCTGCGCACGCGCTGCTGCTGGGCGGCGGCGCCAGAAACGATCGCTAGGATCGCGGCTGCCAGGATTAGCGGGATGTGCTTTTTCATACGGCCTCCACGGGCGCAGCTTGCGTGCGGCTCAGTCTAGCGCTTTTTCCGAAGGCGGGACAAGGCGCCGGCTCGCGGTTCCTCGTGCGCGGCAGTGCCACGGGCAGCGAGGTGGCGCCAGCTTTTACCCCTGGGCGGGGACACCGAGATCGCGCGGAAGGAGCTCGGCGACAGCTTGTTCGAGCTCGTGGACGGAGCGGCCGTGAACGCCGACGCTCAGGAGCTGAACATCGGCGGTGAAGCGGGCGTTGACGCCTGCGGCGTCCTGGAGGCCCAACTCCATGCTGGAGCTGACGGTTTGCGCGGCGGAGGCGTCCATGCCCGCCAGAATAATTCCGTAGATGCCGGGAGCGAGCGTCCACATGGAATCCGCTTTTTGCAAGCGGCGATGAATGACCTGGGCGGCATCGGCGAAGGCCATTTGCTCGTCACTCTTGTGCGAGATCATTCCGGAAAGATAGAGCCGCACGACGGCAACGGAGAGCGCCGGTATTGATGCGGCGCCGGCGCGGAGGCTGTGAGTGAGCAACTGTTCGCGGAAGCCGCGGCTGCCCGGAATCATGTTCAGCACATCGGCGCTGGCCTTGAGGCGCAGGTCGTTGTTGCGGCGCTGCTCGAGGCGCACCTGGTTGGTGAGGCGGCGAATGGTGAGTTGGCGGTCCCACAGGTAGCCCACCAGGAGAATGGACAGCAGGCAAAAGCCGTAGAAGGCGAACTGCAGGGATCGCGAACTGAACAGGATGTCCCGCGAAAAAATCGCCGGGTACATCAGGAGCGCCACGCCGCTGGCGAGAACGGCGATGGCGAAGCTGGCCAGGAGCGTGAGCTGCAACTGGCGGTTTTCTAACTGCTGCGTCTGAATCCGATCGAATATGTGCACGGGGCCCTCCCAACAGGCCATTGGGCGCTGTGGTGCGGTCACCCTTATTTTCTCGCACAGGAGGTGAGACGGCTGAAGCGAACCGGACGCTTGTTATCAAGTCGATACTTCGCCGCTAACTCTTTGGGCACAAAACAGGGGAGGCGGTCGCAACCAGTTCGCGCAGGGCGGCCTGGGCGCCGCCTTCCTTGTGGGGGATGCCGGCGAGCGCCAAACCCATTTCGACGCCGCTCAGCGTGCCGGCGAGCATGAGGTCGTTGAAGTGGCCGAGGTGGCCGATGCGGAAGACTTTGCCGGCGAGCTTCGCGAGGCCGGCGCCGAGGGACATATCGAAATTGTCGAGGATGATTTTGCGCAGGTGATCGGCGCTGTGGCCCTCGGGCGTGAAGACGGCGGTGACGGAGTTTGAGTATTCGCGCGGGTCCTCGCAGACGATTTCGAGGCCCCAGGCGCGGACGGCGGTGCGGGTGGCGGAGGCGTGGCGTTGGTGGCGGCGGAAGACGTTGGGCAAACCCTCCTCGTGGAGCATGAGCAGCGCTTCGCGCAGGGCGTACAGGAGGTTGGTTGCCGGCGTGAAGGGGAAAAAGCCGGTGGCGTTGTTCTTGAGCATCTCGTTCCAATCCCAATAGGAGCGGGGCAGGTTGGCGGTTCGGCTGGCGGCCAGGGCTTTTTCGGAGATGGCGTTGAAGCCGAGGCCGGGGGGAAGCATGAGGCCCTTCTGCGAGCCGGAGATGCTGACGTCCACTTGCCATTCGTCATGGCGGTAATCGACCGAGGCCAGAGAGGAGACGGTGTCCACCATGAGGAGCGCAGGGTGGTGGAGCTGGTTCATGACGCGGCGAATTTCGGAGATGTTGCTGGTGACGCCGGTGGAGGTTTCGTTGTGCACGGCCAGGAGCGCCTTGATGCTGCGGCTGGAATCGGCACTGAGGCGGGCTTCGACGTCGGCTGCGGCGATTCCGCGGCGCCAGTTGCCTGGCACGTATTCGACGACGAGGCCAAATCGTTCCGCGACTTGGCGCCAAAGCTCGGAGAAGCGGCCGGTTTCGAAGAGCAGGACTTTGTCGCCGGGAGAAAGTGTGTTCACCAGGGCTGCTTCCCAGGCGCCTGAGCCCGAGGACGGATAGATGATTACGGGGCCGGCGGTCTGGAAGATGCTGCGCATGCCCTGCAGAACTTCGCTGCCAAGTTGCGCGAATTCCGCGCTGCGATGGTCGATGACGGGGCGGTCCATCGCGCGCAGAACGCGGAATGGGACGTTGGTGGGACCGGGAATCTGGAGGAAGTGGCGGCCGGTGTGGATCATGTGAGATTCGCTGGACGAATGAGGCGCATGCTAGACGACCACCGGGCGTCTCTTGCCGATGCCAGTGGCCTGTTCGAAGGCGTAGCCCAATTGCAAGACGCCCCAGTCATCATTGAGGCGGCCGACGATCTGAAGGCCAATGGGAAGACCGCTGGCGGAAAAAGCGCAGGGCACCGACATGGCCGGGTTCCCTACGATCGAGATGTAATAGGCCGACTTCATCCAGGCGATGTAGTTCTCCATTTTTACACCGGCGATCTCGGTTGGGAAGTGGGTGTGGACGTCGAATGGCAAGACCTGGTTTACCGGCAAGATCAAAAATTCGTGCTTGTCCACGAACCCGCGGACGCGCTGGTAGAGAGCGCTGCGCTTGGCCTCGATAGTCGAGAGATAAGCGCCGGTGAGCTTGCGGCCTTGCTCGACGTGCCAGTGGCCGTAGGCGTTGACCTGATCAGGATGAGCGTCGACGTAGCCGCCAAGCTGTCGCTCGTAGGACCAGTGGCGCCACGCCAGGAAACAATCGTTGGCATCGCGCATGTCGGGCTCGGCCTGCTCGACGATGCAGCCCAGGGCCTCGAAGACCTTTCGCTGGGCCTCGAACGCTGCTTTCACCGGCGGCTCCCAGGGCAGGCCGAAATCCTTGATCATCGCGACGCGCACGCCCTTGAAGCTGCGTCCGAGCGGGCGCGAGAAGAGGCTGCCGGGCTGGTCGATCGAGATGGGCGAGCGGCGGTCGAAGCCGGCTTGCACACTGAGCAGCAAGGCTAAGTCAGTGACGTTGCGCGCCATCGGACCTTGCACGCTGAGTCCAGACCATGCGAGCTCAGTCGCGGGATTATTCGGAACGCGGCCGGGAGACGGCCGGATGCCGACGACGTTGCAGAAATTCGCTGGGTTGCGCAGCGAACCGCCCATGTCGGTGCCGTTGACGATCGGCGCCATGCCGCAAGCCAGCGCCACGGCTCCGCCTCCGGTGCTGCCCCCACACGTTTTCGAGGGATCGTAAGGATTCAGCGTGGCGCCGAAGACGGTGTTGAATGTCTGCGAACCCATGCCGAACTCGGGCGTATTCGTTTTGCCGATGACGATGGCGCCCGCGTCCTTCATCCGCTCGACGACCGGGGCATCGTGATCCGGGACGTAGTCACGGAAGAGGGGCGAGCCGTACGTCGTGCGAATGCCCTCTGTTTCCACCAAGTCTTTTGCCGCTAAGGGGAGCCCGAAGAGGGGACCGGCTGGAGCGCCCTTGGCGAGCGCCTCATCCGCTGCCAGCGCCTGGGCCATCAAGCCGGTTTCGGGAAGCAGGGTGACGATCGCGTTGAGCTGGGAATTGACGCGTTCGATCTGGCGCAAGTGGGCGGACATTACTTCGCGGACGGAGATTTTTTTCGCGCGGATTTGCGCCGCCAGTTCGGCGGCTCCAAGGAAGCATGTCTCGTCATCGGTCGCGGCTCGTTGCGGCGCGGGAATCGTCGAGAGCGCGTTCTCTGTCATGGCTATCCTCGGACCAGTGACCTGATCTGCTTGGCGAGCTTTTCGATCTCGTCGGTCTTGTGGATGACGTCGAGTGACAGCACTTCCTTCGTATCGCTGTCGTCGAGGGACTTTTGCAATTCGGCGACGACCTCGGTGAGACGGGTGACGTCTTTTTTGATGTCCTGCTGGTTCTGCTTCAGGATGAGGCGCGGATCCGGCCTGCGCGGCGGGATACGCGTGACTGCATCTTGGGGAAGGCCCGGCACTTCTGGCTGGGGCGGCGGGTTCTGCTGCTCCACTTGCCCTCCCGCGCCGAACGCCGACGCCGCAACGAACGTAAACGCCGTACCGAGAAAACCCCTGCGCGAGTGGGACATGCCGCCCTCCCGACCCCCGGCCGCGCCAAACCACGGAGGTAGCGCGCGGTCCGTTTGGGCCGGATGGTATAATCCGGCCGCCAGACCTGACATTATGACAGACCAAGTGTTCCAATGGACGCAGTTTGCGCTAGGGCATGGCACGCGGTTAATCACCATCCTGGTGCTCGCCGTGCTGCTCAATCGCCTGCTTCGCAGCCTGACGAAGCGAATGGTGGCGAAGGCCGGGGAGGAAAGCGGCGGCCGGATGGGGCGCATGCGCGAACAGCACATGCGCACGCTGACCGGGGTGCTGTACAGCGCGGGCAGCGGCATCATTCTGATCGTCGCGGTGCTGACAGCGCTGCCGGAGTTCGGCTTCAACATTACACCCGTGGCCGCCGCAGCAGGCCTGGCGAGCCTGGCGGTGGGCTTCGGGGCACAGCACCTGGTGCGCGACGTGATCAACGGCTTTTTCGCCATCTTCGAAGACCAATACATCGTGGGAGAGACCATACGCGTCGGCGATACGGTCGGGCGCGTCGAGCATATGACGCTGCGGCGGACGGTCCTGCGCGACGCGCAAGGCGCGCTGGTTTCGATCCCCAATGGCGAGATCGGCAAGGTTGCCAACTTGAGCCGCGACTGGGGCCAGCTCTTCCTGGACACGCTGGTTTCGGCCGACCAGCCGGTTGACGAGGCCTTGGCCGCGCTCGAAGGCGTGGCCAGCGAATTTCGCGCGGATGGGGCGTGGGCGGCGATGCTGGTGGACGGCCCGCGCACGCTGGGGGTGGAATCTCTGACGCCGGGCGGCGCGACGTTGCGCGTACAGGTGCGCACGGCGCCTAACCGCCAGGATGACGTGGCGCGGGAACTGCGCCGGCGGATTCAGATGGGGCTGGCGCAACGCGGCGTACGCTTCGGAGGCGTGCAACGTGTGGAATTGGTGGATGGCAAGGCGCGCGGTGCGAGCCACGCGGCTTAGCGCCACTCGGCGAGCAGGGACGCAACCTAAAGTTTGACGAGTTGCAGAGGTCTAAAACCGACAGGAGAAAACCCGAATGGGACAGGTAACACACGAACAGGCAGACTTGGTTTTGCGGCTGTATGAACTGCGGAGGGAACCCCGGCTGCGAGAGGCGCGCGCCTGGTTTCTGGCCAATTTCGACGCGCAGAGCCCGGAGGAAGTGGGGCAGAAGTATCCCCACGGCAGCGAAGGGAGCACGAACATGCGCATGGTGATCTCGTATTGGGAGATGGCGGCTGGGCTGGCAAACCGCGGTTTGATCGACGATGACCTGTTCTTCGAGAACGCGGGGGAGGGATTCCTGGTTTACGATCGCATTCGCGCCCTGCTGCCGGGCGTGCGGGCGGCGTACCAAAACCCAAACGTGTGGGGACAGCTCGAAGCGTTCGGCAAACGCATGGAGGCGTGGCAAGAGAAGCGCGCGCCGGGCCATGTCGCCGCGATGCGGCAGATGATGTCGCGCACGCGCGCGAGCGCGGCCAAAGCTGCCAGCGAATGACCTTGGACGAAGCGCTCGTATCGGTCTGGCGCCAGGTGCTGGAAGAGAACGCCAACCTGGTGCAACTCGAGGAACGGAACTATCCGGTGCGGCGCACGGCGCGCCGGCGATTGCGCCAGGTGGATTTTGAGTTCGGCGGAGAAGTCTGGCGCGGGATCGAGCAGAATCCCGAGACGCGCTCGCGATGGGCTCAGCTTGCGGCGGCAGGCGCAAAGGTCATGCAATTCACTGCCGGCGGGCACTATCGGGCCAATGTGGTGGATGGGAAGATTACGAATTATGGAAAGAGCGCTGGCGCCCGCCAGCCGTCAATCTCCGGGGAGGATTCCCTTTCCGGCGAGAATCCCACGAGCTGACCGCCGGAGTTCGCGTTAACAGTTAGCGCCAGAAGCCCCGGCCGCCGATGAATATTCCCGGGCCGAACCCACCATAGAATCCCGGACCGAAATAAGCTGGACCTGGATAGCAGGCCCACGGCCCTGCACAACCGTAATAGTAGTAGGGCGGAGGCGGGTAAGGAGCGTAGGGAGCGCCTTGGCCGCGATAACGGAGTTGCGGACGGTTGGCGTAAGCGTCCTGGTCTCTGCCGTAATCGGCCTGGCTCACGGGCCTAAAGGCGACCTGGCTTTGGGTGGTCGAAATACTGACGGGCGCCTGAAGCTGGAAGGTCAGCAGGTCCTCGGGACGAATAATCGTCGGCCTGCCAGGCGTGGCCATGACGGCTGCGATTCCCGCGCCCACGCCCGCCGCAGCACCGATAGCCGCGCCCGAGCCCCCTCCGGCCACTCCTCCGATGATCGCACCCAGCGCGGTTGTCCCGCCCACGGTCGCGACGTCGCGTCCCTGAGAACGAGTTCGCGAGTTCTGAATGAGCGAGGTGCTGACGGGCAACTGCTGACCATCGACGATGCTGAGATCCGACAACTCGACGCCAAGCTTTGATTCGCTGTTACCGTGGCCGGATTTCTGGGCAAGAACGATTCGTCCCACCACGGATTGGCCGCGGCGGGCAACAACCCAGCCGTTGACAATGAGTGGCTGGTCGAGTGTTGCGGCGAAAGTTTCTCCGGCATGGTTCTGGTCGCTCGAAAGCCATTGCTGGATGCGCACGGGAATGACGGCGCCGGCCGGCAAGGTCAAGGTGTCGGGGACAGCGGCATTCCTAGCGGGCGGCGCGCTCTGAGTCTGAGGCGCTGCGTCCGGCGCGGTGGATCCGGCGGCTGGAGGCGGCGCTGATTCGGCAGCGGGCGGCGGAGCGCCGGGATCGCCGGACTGGCTCGGTTGATCTTGGGCAGGCTGGTCTTGCGCCTGAGCGGCCGCAAACGATGGCACAGCAAAACAAACCGCCAATGCCAAAATGCTCATGCCAATTCGATTCACAGAGGTGATGCCTTCGAGACGTTTCGCGTTGATCTTCATGCGTAGCTCCCAGGACGTTTTTGGAGATGCGCGGCATAGCGACCCCTGGGATCGCCCGACGCAGACAATCCAATTCAGCGAACCCTCATCCAGCTAACGAAAAAGATGCCACAGCCGGGCTGATAAGTTGTATCGAGCCGCAGGAAGTTGCGTAAGAGCAACCGCGCCGTTTGGCTGGAGTTCGGCCATCGGCCGCCGCGCGTTAGCGAGGCTGTGCCGGAAGCGCGGCGATAAAATCGGCGGCGGTGATGACCGGGGCCATGCCCGGAAACACCTTTTCCGTCAAAACGCGATGCACTTCCGGATCGCGATCGACGCAGCAGTCGGCGATCACATTCATCTGGTAGTCCAGATCGGCGGCCGCGCGAACCGTGGAAAGAACCACGCCGCTTGTCGTAACACCGGAGAGAACAAGGTGGTCGCGTCCGAACGCGCTCAGCACGCATTGCAAGTCCGAGCCGGAAAAACCACCGACGCGTCGCCGGGTGACGGTGAGCTCGTTTCCTTTCGGCGCTACGGCGGGATGGATGGCCGCACCGGTTGTGCCTTCCTGGAGCCGGCCTGCGGAGCGAACCGCGGAGAACAGGCTCTGCTTGGGAACCTCGGGATATCCAGGGCGGAAGCGGATGACGACGTGAATCACCGGAATGCCAGCGGCACGCGCGTGGTCCTGGAGGTTGGCCACACGAGGCAAAAACGCCGCGTCGTTCGCGATGAAGTTCCCCACGATGTCATTCTGATAGTCCATGCTGAGCAACACCGTGCGGGCCGGGTCGATCACCAGCGCCGGTTTTGCGGGGGTGGGCGCCTGCGGTTCGCCTTCAGGAATCTCACTGGCGAGCAGATTATTTGCGTCGGCGGCGACGAGTCCGCCGGCCACACTCGTGGCGATGAATTTACGACGCGTCCAGTCTTGCATCTGAATGCTCCTCCACCGGTTCGCGCGCTCGGGTGCCGCAAAAAAGGAGCGCGCTGCGAACCGGATTGAATTGGAGGCGCGGGTGGGATTCGAACCCACGAATGGAGGTTTTGCAGACCTCTCCCTTGGGCCTCTTGGGTACCGCGCCAACAGCGGGAAGTCAGTATAGCGAAAAGTTCGCGATTCCGTCACTGCGCCGGAGCGCAAACGGATGGTTCTAAGCGCCGGAGATTATGTGGACATCGTGGTGACGTCCGCCTGGCGCAGAAATTGCGCTGCCTCCTCGGGCGGCGTCGGACAGATGTAAAAGCCGGTGCCCCACTCGAATCCGGCGACCTTGGTGAGCTTGGGCATGATCTCGAAGTGCCAGTGGTAATGCTCGTTGCTTTCCTCGCCGATGGGCGAGGTGTGCAGCATGAAGTTGTAGGCCGGATGGTCGAGCACGGCGTCCATGCGCATGAGGTTGTCCTTGAACGCGCGCGCCAGGCTGGCATAGACGGGACTCTGATTGTTTTCAAAGGAAGAGCCATGCTGTTTGGGGAGCAGCCACATCTCAAACGGAAAGCGCGGCGCATAGGGCGCCAGCGTAATGAATCGATCGTTTTCGCCGATCACGCGAACGCCCGCTTCGGTCTCCTGGTGGATGACGTCGCAGAAAATGCAGCGCTCCTTCTCGCGATAGTAATGCCGGGCGCCCTCGATTTCCTCGAGCACGCGCTTGGGCACAATCGGCAGCGCGATCAACTGGGAATGCGAGTGCTCCAGGGACGCGCCGGCAGCATCGCCATGGTTCTTGAAGATAAGCGCATAGCGAAAGCGCTTGTCGTTCTTGAGATCGAGCACGCGGTCGCGATAGGCCCAGAGCACTTCCTCGATGGCGCGCTCCGGCAAGCGTCGCCAGCGTATCCTGGTGGTCGGGCGTTTCGATGATGACTTCGTGCGCGCCGACGCCGTTCATGCGATCGAACATGCCCTCGCCCTCGCGGTCGAGGTCACCCTCAATGCCCAGCGCCGGGAATTTGTTGGGCACGACGCGAACGCTCCAGCCGGGCGTGTTTCGCGGCCGCGCCATTGCGGCCGTAGGCCAGGATTTCCGGCGGCGTCTTGCTCTCGTTGCCGTAGCAAAACGGGCAGAAGCCACTCGCCTTTGATTTTGCACGCTCTCCCGAACGAAATCGGACGGCCGCTTGGCGCGGTCCGTGGAGATGATGACCCAGCGGCCTGTGATCGGGTCCTTGCGAAGTTCCGGCAACCAGCCCTCCCCTGAGCCGCGAGAATGCCCTGCAGCGAACGCCTAGTCCTTGACCAGATCTAGTCGGTGATTACCACTGTAACGCCTCGCGTCCCGGCCAGCAAAGGCTACACCATCTTACGCCACGGATGGGTCAGCAAACGCGCCCTTGTGCAATCGCACGACGGGCCGGTGACCGGGCCGCGATTCGATGGCCACAACGTCAAAGCGGCACGGCGCCTGGCGGATGCGCCGATAGGCCAAGAACTGGCGAGCCATGCGGGAGAGGTTGCGGCGCTTGTCGTGGGTTACCGCATCCTCCGGCAGGCCGCGCACACCGTCTTCACCGTGGCGCGTTTTCACCTCGACAAACGCCAGCACGTCCCCATCGTAACCAACCAGATCGATTTCGCCGTTGAACGCCGGGCACGGTAAAGTTTCGCGCGATGATCGTGTAGCCGTGGCGGCGCAAATACCAATACGCGAAGGTCTCTCCGCGAATGCCGGTGCGGCGCCTGGCATTCCCTTTCGGCGCGGCGTTGTCTGAGGGGCCTTCGGACGGCAAAGCCATTGCGCGCCGCCCAGGCTACAAAACCGAAGATCATGCGGGAGAACAAGCGCATCGACATTCCACGCTCACTCCGCGGCAGCGAGCGAAAGCACGACGGGCGCTCCGCTGCTACAGCGATCTTTCCACTTCGCGAATCGATTCGCCGAGCACGCGAACCGCGAAGTCGGCTTGCTCTTCGTCGATGACTAACGGAGGACAGAGCCGGATCGTATTTTCTCCGGCGCCCAGCACCAGCAAGCCCTCGTGTAAACGCGCGGTAGATGATGCGGTCGCGCAGATCCGGGGCGCGCTCCTTGGTCTTTTGGTCCCGGACGATTTCGACGCCGATCATGAGGCCTTTGCCGCGAACGTCGCCCACGATGCGGAACTCGCTGGGCCAGCGACGCAGGCGAGCCAGCAGATAATCGCCCATGCGCCGGGCGTTTTCCATGTATTCGTCCTCGATCAATCGCAAGGTCGCGAGCGCCGCGGCAATGCAGACGGGATTTCCGCCGAAGGTCGAGGCATGGGCGCCCGGGGGCCAATCCATGACGCTGGCGGGCGCAATGGTCGCGGAAAGCGGCAAGCCGGAAGCGATGCCCTTGGCAACACAAATGATGTCGGGCTCAATCCCGGCGTGATCGCCGGCCCACCACTTGCCGGTGCGGCCCATGCCGCTTTGAACCTCGTCGGCGACCAGCAGGATGCCGTGCTGGCGGCAGATGTTTTGCAACTGGATCAGAAATTCGCGCGGCGCAGGGATGTAGCCGCCTTCGCCCTGAATCGGCTCGACGACAATGGCCGCGACTTCTTCCGGGTCGACAATCTTGCGGAAGAGCTCGTTCTCGATGAAACGCGGCACATTCGGCGCAGTACAAGTCAGGCGATTGCCCGTACGGGCAGCGATAAGGATTCGGATACGGCGACGTGGAAGACGCCCGACAGCAGCGCGCCAAAGCCCTTGCGCTGTACTGGTCTTCGATGCCGTGAGCGAGAGCGCGCCCATGGTGCGACCGTGGAAGGCGCCGTAGAAGGCGATGATCTTGGTCGCGGCGCGTGTGATAACGCGCCAGCTTGATGGCCGCCTCGACCGCTTCCGTGCCTGAATTGCCGAAGTAAACGCGCTTGGGAGAAGCGCCCGGGGCGATCGCCGGCAAGCTTCTGCGCCAACTCCGCCATATTGGGATAGTAAAAATCGGTCCCGGACATGTGGATCAGCTCGGCGGCCTGTCGCTGAATGGCGGCGACGACTTCCGGGTGGCAGTGGCCGGTGGCCACGACGGCGATGCCGGCGGAAAAGTCGAGAAAAGTGTTGCCGTCGACGTCTTCGATCAATGCGCCGCGGCCGCGCTTGGCGACCAGCGGATAACTGCGCGTGTAAGAAGGCGAAGTGTACTGGTGGTCCAGCTCCACGACGCGCTTGGCTTCGGGACCCGGAAGCGCGGTGAGCAAGCGCGGCAGCTTCGATGCGGTGCTGGTCTGCGTCATCGCTGCCTCCTTGCGATCGGTTGGACTCGGCGACGGGCTAGTGGTTCGCGGAAGCGCCTACTCAGAGCTTGCCATAAGGGACGGAAAAAGTCCGATTGGAGGATGCTATTTGCGTTTCCAGCTAACCGCGCCGTCGCGGGTATCCTCCAATATGATACCCCTCTCGGCGAGTTGCTGGCGAATGCGGTCGGCCTTCGCGAAATCGCGGTTCTTGCGCGCCTCCTGGCGCTCGGCGACCAGCGCCTCGATCTCCGCATCGGGCAACGCGCCTTGGTCCGACGCGATGCCCAGGGAGCGCAACTTTTCGGCGTCGTCGTCGCCTAGCACGGCGAAGATGGCGTCGAAGGCCTCCATGGTGCGAAGAACCGGGGCGGCGTCATCCTGCCGGAACTCACCGCGGTCCATGGCGGTGTTGGCTTCGCGGACCAGGTCGAAGATCGCTGCCAGCGCCTGCGCGGTGTTCAGGTCGTCTTCGAGGCCTTGCTCGAACTCTTCCTTGGCCCGCGCGGCACGCTCGTTCATGTTCGAGGCGCCCGCGGGGAATTTTCCGTTGCGGACGCGCGCCACGAAGTTCCGCAGGCGCTCGACGGAGCTGGCGGCCTGTCGCAGGCCATCTTCGGTGAAGTTTAATTGGCGGCGGTAAGGGACCGAAGCCAGCAGGAAGCGCAGCGAGGACGGCTTGGTTCCCCGCCCCAGCAGGTCGCGCATGGTGTAGAAGTTGCCCAGCGACTTCGACATTTTCTCGAAGTCGACCAGGAGGAACTCGGCGTGCAGCCAGTAGCGCACGAATTGCTTGCCGGTCGCGGCTTCCGACTGCGCGATCTCATTCTCGTGGTGCGGGAAGACCAGGTCCACGCCGCCGGAGTGAATATCAATCGTTTCGCCGAGATACTTCATGGCCATGGTGGAGCACTCGATGTGCCAGCCGGGCCTCCCCGGTCCGATGGCGCTCTCCCAAAAGAATTCGCCGGGTTTCGGGGCCTTCCAGAGCGCGAAGTCGCGCGCGTCGGTCTTGTCGTAGCGATCGACGTCGACGCGGGCGCCGGCTTGGATGCCGCTGAGGTCCACCTTCGAGAGCTTGCCGTAATTGGGGAATTTGGAGATGCGGAAATAGATCGAGCCATCGCTCACATAGGTGAAACCCTTGGCTGTGAGCCGTTCGATGAGCTGGACCATGTCGTCGATGTGATCGGTGGCGCGCACCATGTGCTCGGGCATCTCGAGGCCAAGCGCGCGGCGGTCGGCGAGAAACGCTTCGATGTACTTGTCGGTGTATTCGCGGATTCCCAGGCCGGCCGCGGAGGCCTTGGCGATGATGCGATCGTCCACGTCGGTGAAGTTCATCACCTGCGTGACTTGGAAGCCGCGCGAGCGCAGGAAGCGGCGCAGGATGTCCTGGAACACGAAGGTGCGGAAGTTGCCGATGTGGGCGTAGTCGTAGACCGTGGGGCCGCAGGCGTAGATGCGCACGCGGCCTGGATGCAGGGGCACGAACGGCTCCTTCTGCCCCGTCAGTGTATTTTGAAATACGATTTCGCCCATTGCTGCCCGGGCACGCTACCCTTGCGCCCGTGCACCCCTTGTTTGTCTGCTTTTGACGACTGCGACTGCTACGCGCGGCGTACGATGGCTGCACAATCTTCATTCACGTGCACGCCGCGGACGTGGCATTCTATCCGACGACAGCGCGAGCGGCAATGCGCCGGAGCGTGGAGATGAATTCAAGCGATACGTGCAAGTAACTTCTGTCGAACGCGGCTTTACAGCTCTCGGAGCGTGTGCTAATGTTCGGCTCGTAACCGCCGATCCAAGCGCCAGGCGGCTGGGCCACTGCTAAGCGACCCACCACAGTTTTTGTCGCAATCCCCCTCCTCTCGAGGAAGTCGAACACGTATCGCTGAACGTGTGCCAATCGGACGGCGTGCGTGAGAAGTCAACAAGCGTGCATGAGATACCAATCAAAGGGGAAACCTTGCTCAAGCTTCGCAAAGTCGAACTGGTCGGCTTCAAATCGTTCTGCGAAAAGACCCATCTGACGTTCAGCGGCACCGGCCTGAGCTGCATCATCGGGCCCAACGGCTGCGGCAAATCCAACATCGTGGACGCCATCTCCTGGGTGCTGGGCGAGCAGAGCCACAAGTCGCTGCGCGCCGAGCGCATGGCCGACTGCATCTTCAACGGCACCGCCAAGCGACCGCCCATGGGCCTGGCGGAGGTCACGCTGACGCTGGTGGATGCGGAATTGGCCGAGGCGGCGCGGCAAGGTCTTGGGCGAGCCCGATCCGGGTGCTGAATTCACCGGCGTCGCTTGCCGATGCCGAGCTTCAAGCCGGGGACGAGGCGGCTCAGCCGAGCCAAGCGGAGAGCTGCGTGCAGCTGCGACAGCAGAAGCCGCGGGCGAAGCCGAGACCACGTCCGATCGAAGACGGCAAGCCCTTTCGGAAGAAGCGCGCGGCACAAGCATGCTGCCGGAGACCAGACCGGGCGAGGTGGTGATCGGCCGGCGCCTGTACCGCTCGGGGCAAAGCGAGTACCTGATCAACGGGCGCCCGGCGCGGCTGCGCGACATTCAAGAACTGTTCATGGGCATCGGCTTGGGCCCGGATTCCTACGCCATCATCGAACAGGGGCGCATCGGGCAGGTGCTCAGCTCGAAGCCCTCCGACCGGCGCGCCATCATCGAAGAAGCCGCGGGCATCACCAAGTACAAGACCAAGAAGCGGCTGGCCGAGGCCAAGCTGGAGTCCTCCAAGCTGAATCTGTCGCGCGTGAACGACATTTACGTCGAGGTGGAAAAGCAACTGGCTTCGCTGAAGCGCCAGGCGTCGAAGGCACGGCGCTACGCGGAACTGCGCGAGCAGATGCGCGGGCTGCTGCGCCAAGTGCTGGCCAGCAAGGCTCGCGAGCTGGATGGCGAGGCCGAACGGCTCGAGCAGCTTGCTCGGCGAAATCACGCGCGAACGAAACGCGAGCAGGCCCAGTCGGTCAGCGAACTCGAAGCCGAGCAGCAGCAGCTCGACCGCCGCACCGTACGAGCTCGACGCCGAACTGCGGCAGAATCAGAACTTGATCGGCCAGGCGGCGCTGGAAGTCGATCGCGCGGAGAACCGCATCCTCTTCAACCGGCAGCGCGGCGAAGAGCTGCGCGTGCGCGAGCAGCAGCTCGCCGCCGAGCGCGAACAACCGCCGGCGCAGATCGCGCAAGCTCGAAGCCCGCGTGGCCGCGCAGGACGACGTTGTCGCCGGCTTGCGCGAGGAGACCGCGCGCCTGGAGAGCTTGCTCTGCCGGCTCGCCGAGCCGCTCGTCGGAACTGGCCGGCTCGGCGCAACGAGCCGACGCGCGCATGGCCGAGCTGCGCCGACAGATATCGGCGAACTCGACGACGCGCTCGCGCAGCTGCAGGCCGCGCAGGCCCAGGCCGAGCAGTCGCTGGCGCACCATGCCGGGCGCGCTCGAACGACTGGAACAGTCCGAGCAGCAACTTGCTCGAGGAATCGCTGTATCCATCGCGAGCGATCGCAGCGTGCCGGAGATTCGCTGGCAAGCGGTGACCGATCGCGCGCGCGCGCTGGAAGCAGGCCGTGCGCGAAGCGCAGGAGCGCGCTTGGCGGAATCTGCGGCACGGAGCAGCAGGACGGCCGCTGCGCGCTGCGAGTCGCTGCGCGACGCGCTGGTCGCCGGCACGCGCGCCCGCCGCCAGACGCTCGAACAGATCCTGAACGACCGCTCCTACACCGCCGAGGCGGTGCAGAAACTTTTTGCCGCGAAGCGGTCGAGAGCGACTCGCGCGACTTCCGCGCCGTCGGCGTGCTGGCCGATTACGCCGAAGTCGAGCCGCAATACGAAGGCGCCGTCGAGCAGTTCCTGCGCGACGAGCTCGAATACGTGGTCGTGGAAACTTTCGATCATGCCCGCGCGGGCATCGCCATGCTGCGGGAAGAGGTTGGCGGGCGCGCCACGTTCTTCGTCGATTCCCTGCGCAGCTGAACCTGGCCGCGCAGATGAGCCGTCGTGCGCCTTTTGCGCGCGAGCCGGCGCTGGTCTCGCGCCTGGATCGGCTGGTCGAATTCCGCGATCCGCTGGGGCCGGCGGCCAAACAGTTCCTGCCGCGGCTGCAGTCCGCGTTTCTTGGTGGAAGACTGCCGAAGCGGCCGAACGCCTGGCGCGCGAAAATCCCGGCCTACAACTTTCTGACGCCGGACGGCACCTGCTACCAGGGGCGCGCCGTCACCGGCGGCCGTCCGGCCGAAGCCGGACCGCTGGTCATGAAGCGCGAATTGCGCGCGCTCGAAGCCGAGGCGCTGCGCCTGGAGCGGGAGATGGCCGAAGCGCAAGCCGCGCTCGAGACGCATCGCAGACGGCGCGGCAGGAGGCCGAGCGAGACTCTGAAGCAAACCACCGCGCAGCAGGTGGAGGTCGGGAAGGCCGTGGTCGGCGGCGACACTCGAGCGCGATCGTCGCGCGCGGAGCTGGCGCGGCCTGGGCATGGAGCTGGCCACCTGCCAGAAGGAGATCGAGCGGCTCCGCCGGGAATCGCAGTCGGCGCAGCAGCGCGCCGAGCGAGCGCGCTCGAGGAGCGCGAGGAGGCCGCGCGCGCGCGCGAGACCGCCGAACAGCGAACTCGCCGAGACCACTGTCGAGCATCGCGGAGATGCGACAGGCTCGCGCAGGTGCAGCAGGAGGAACTGGCCGCCCAGCGCGCCGAGAAGGCCGCGCTCGACGAGCGGCTGGCCAGCGCCGCGGCGATCGCCGCGCGCCTCGAGGAGGAACGGCGCGAACTGCTCGGCGCGCGCCGCGAGCGCTTGCCGACCAACAAGCCGCCATCGGCCACCGAACAGCAAGAACTCCTGCGCCAAAATGAAGAGCAGCAGCAGCAGGTCGAGTCGCTGCGCGCCGAGCGCCAGCGCCTGGAAGCGCGAAAGGGCGAGATCGAACAGGAATGGAACGCAGGCCAGGACGCGCATCGCGGAGGTGGACGACGCGCTGCGCACCGCGCGCCAGACACTCGACCGAACTGCGCGAAGAGCGCGGCCGACATGAAGTGGAACGCGCGCGCAACGATTCCGAGCGCGAACATCTGCGCGCACTCCTGCCTGAACGAGCTCAACGCCCAGCCCGAAGACTTGATCGCCGAGCAGCCCGCGCTGCTTGGCGGCCGAAGAACTGGCTGCCGCCGACGCGCAATATCACGAGATGAAAGCGCGCGTCGAATCCATGGGCCCGGTCAACATGATGGCGCTCGAGGAATACAACGAGTGCGAACAGCGCTTCGGCTTCCTGGGGCGCGAGCGCGAGGACCTGCTGCAATCCATCGCCGATACCCAGCAGGCCATCACCGAACTCGACCAGGTCTCGCGGCAAAAATTCGAAGAGGCCTTTGCCGTCATCAACACGCACTTCGCCACGGCCTTCCAGACGCTCTTCGGCGGAGGCACGGGCCAGATGCGCCTGTCCGAGCCGGACAGCGCCGGCGACGCCGGGCATCGACATCGCCGCGCAGCCGCCGGGCAAGCGCCTGCAAAACGTGCTGCTGCTTTCCGGCGGCGAGAAGGCGCTGACGGCGCTGGCGCTGCTGATCGCCATCTTCCGCTACCAGCCGAGTCCCTTCTGCATCCTGGACGAAGTGGATGCGCCGCTGGACGAAACCAACGTCGGCCGCTTCGCGCAGATGGTGGCGGAGATGAGCGCGGACGCGCAGTTCATCGTCGTCACGCACAACCGCCGCACGATGGAGATGGCCTCGGTGCTGTACGGCGTGACCATGCAGGAGCCCGGCGTCTCGAAACTTGTTTCCGTGAAATGGGAACAGGCGCGCGCCGCGGCAGCCAGCAACGCCGCCTGAAATCTACAGGCGGGCTCCACGGGACTGCAAAGCTCGGCCAAATTGCACGCGCGAAATCCGCTTTTCATTTTTCTTCACCGTTGACACGGCGCATCGCTGCGCTAGAATACGCCGCCTCTTTCGAGGACTGAATCGCAAGTGGCATCTCCTCAAATGAGCGCGGTCGTATGGGAAACGAATTTCCCCGGGCTCACGCTTCTATCTCGCGGCAAGGTGCGCGACCTCTACGAGGTGGGCGGCGACCTGCTGCTGGTGGCTACCGACCGCCTGTCGGCGTTCGACGTCGTGCTGCCGACGCCGATCCCCGACAAGGGCCGCGTGCTCACGCAGCTTTCGCTGTTTTGGTTTGAAACGCTGCGCGACGTGGTCCCGAACCACGTCTTGAGCGCCACCGAATTTCCCGGCCCCGGCGGACACGTTCCGCGAGCAATTGGCGGGCCGCTCGATGCTCTGCCGCAAGACCAAGCCGCTGCCCATCGAATGCGTGGTGCGTGGCTACCTGGCCGGCTCGGGACTGGAAGGACTACCGCGCGACGGGCAAAGATCTGCGGCATCGCCCTGCCGCCGGGGCTGCGCGAATCCGACCGGCTGCCCGACCGCCATTTTCACGCCTTCCACCAAGGCCACCACGGGCCACGACGAAAATATTTCCTTCGATGAGGTGGTCGCGCGCATCGGCGGCGCGCGCGCCGAGCAGCTTCGCGACGATCAGCCTGGAAATCTATCGCCGCGCCGCGGCCTATGCCGAGCCTCGCGGCATCCTGCTGGCGGACACAAAGTTTGAATTCGGGCTGATCGGCGACGAATTGATCTGGATCGACGAAGCGCTGACGCCGGATTCGTCCCGCTTCTGGCCCGCCGCCGGTTACGCGCCCGGCCAACCGCAGCCGTCGTTCGACAAGCAGTACGTTCGCGACTACCTCGAGCGGATCGGCTGGAACAAGCAGCCGCCCGGCCCGGAACTGCCTCCGGACGTGGTGGCCGCGACACAGGGCCAAGTATCGGGAAGCGTATCGATCTGTTGAGCGGGCCACGAATTACCGTGAATCCAGGCCAGAAGAGTTCCCGAACCTCTTGCGGAGCGTGCCACTGTGAAAGATCAGCTCGAAGCGCTCGTGGGCCAGATGGTGGAGCGCGGGATCTTGTTCGACGAAGCGGTCAACGAATTTCGAGAAGAAATTCATCAAGCGCGTGCTGGACCGCTCCAACGGAAACCAATCCCGCGCCGCGCGCCTGCTGGGCATTCACCGCAACACCCTCAGCCGCAAGATCGGCCTCTACAAGCTGGACCATCGGACGCATCGTCCGGCGTAGCCGGGCGTCACAGCACGCAGCTCAAGCGTCCCTCGAGCACAGCGAAAAGCAGAACGGCCCGGGAACCTCCCGGGCCGTTCTCTGTTCTTGTGTCGACTTGGCAGTGAAATTACTGCGCCGGCCTTTTCGGAGCCCCGGCCTTGCCGGCCGGCTTCTTGCCGCCCGCTGGCTTGTCCGGCTCGATGTCCTCGGGATTTACCTTGCCATTGTCCCAAGTGAGCATGAAGGGATTCTGCGTATACGCGCTCAAGGTGGCCGTGAATCGCACGAAGTCGTCCTTCATGATGCGCTTGACGTCCGGTTGGCCAACAACGTGAACCTGCATGTTCGGAGCGGTCGCTGCCTGCATGGCTTCCTGGGTAGCCGCTCGAAAAACATCGAGCGTGAAATTGTCGTTGTCGCCAGGCGTAATGTTCATGACGCGAACGGCCACGTCCGGATACTCCAGGCCGCAGGTCGCCAGCCACATGGTCTTGCCGTGATCTCCGCCCTCTTCGAGCCACGGGAGGAAGTCCATCGTGTCGTCGCGAGCCTTCTGCAGATCGTCGGCGCTGGGAATCGTGAGAGTCGCCGGGCGGTCGTTGCTGGTAGCTCCCAGTGTTACGAGTTCAGTGATTTCATCATCGGCGAGCTTCTCGCAGGATGGCTGTTGATAGTGCAGCAACTGGCTGCGCAGGTAGGTACGCACTTGCGCCTCGCCGGGCCCTTTCAACGCGATCGAACGAGAGAGTTCCCAGAATCCATCCACCGACTGCGGAGGCATGTCCTGAAGATCGGCGACACCCAGGCGGAAATGAGTCACCGCATCGTTCGGGTCAATCGCTAGCGCCGCCTTATAGGAAGCTTCCGCCGACTTGTAGTCCTTCAGCCCTGATTCCGCCATGCCAGCGATGGAATTGAACAAAATGGCGGTGCTGGTCTTCTGTTTCGTGTACTGATCATCGGTCATCTTGTCGGGCTTCTGCCACGAGGCTAAGGTCTTCAAGCCATCCCCTGCGGCATTCTTGGTCTTGGTGAGCATGTCGGGGGTCTGCAAAGCCTTGTCCGCCTGGCCGCTGAAAAAACCCTGGGCCCAAACGATGTAGGCTTCCAGCCGCGTGCCGATGTCGACCTTATCGCCGAGCGCGAGCTCTTTATCCGCGTAGTCGATGGCCTTCGCGTAATCCTTGCTGGCGTAGTAGCCCAGATAGTAATCGCGGTACACGTAAGGCAGCAGCGCCGACATGGGGTACTTCATCACAAAGTCGTCGAGCAGCTTCATGCGCTGCGCGACGTTCTGCTCGTTGTGAGCCGCTTGATATGCGTTGTACTCCGCCAGGGTGTATGCAGGCTTCGCCGCCGGTTGCGCTTGCTGCTGCGGAGCCGCCCAAGCTCCCGCTGCGCTAACGCCAAGCAGCAAAGTCACGCCCAGCCACAACGCACCCGTCCAGCTAGAGGTTCGCTTCATCATCCGCCTCCTGGGCAAAATATTGCCGCGCCGCTTGAACACCCGCTTCAAAAAAACCGTTCAACAGGGACTCCTCACCGTGAGCCAAAAAACGCGAAACGAATTATAGGAAATACTCTTTGAGGGTGCAAGCGCCTTTCCCCGGCGATGCCGCTGCGCCGTCAGCATGCGCGAATCCTGGTGTTAAGATGATTTCGCGAGGCAAAAAGCTGCCTTCGCGGGAGGGTTACGGTGGGAGACGGGAGTCCGCAGACGGGCGAAAGATTCCTCGCAGGACGCGTGGCGCTGGTCACCGGAGGGAGCCGCGGTATCGGCTTGGCCATTGCGCGACGCCTGGGAAACCTGGGAGCGCGCGTGGCGATCTGCGGACGGCACGCGGAGGGGCTACACCAAGCCGGCAAAATGCTGGCGGGCGAAGGAGTCGAGGCGCTGACCGTGGTCGCCGACGTTACCCGGGCCGCCGACGTTGCTTCCATGATCCAAAAAATCGAGGACCAGATGGGTTCTCTCGACATCCTGGTGAACAATGCCGGCATGGGCATCTTTGGCGCCTTTCACGAGCGCAGCGAGGCGGAATGGGACACGGTGCTCGATACGAATCTCAAGTCGGTTTTCCTGGTGAGCCGTGCCGTGGCCCCCGGAATGATTAGACGCGGTCGCGGCAACATCGTCAACATCAGTTCGCTCGCGGGCAAAAACGCCTTTCCGAATGGCGGACTTTACTGCGCGTCGAAGTGGGGCTTGATGGGACTGAGCAACTGCATGGCTGAGGAGTTGCGCACGCACGGCATTCGCGTCGGCGTTGTTTGTCCGGGGAGCGTAGCGACCGATTTCTCGCCTCACTCCGGGCGGAGTCTGGCGACGCTGCTGCAAGCCGAAGACGTGGCCCACGCCGTCGTGGCAATGGTGACAGAAGGACCGACCAGCTTCATGAGCGAGATCAGCCTGCGCCCACTGCAAAAATCGTGACGCGACCCGGGAACCGAGACCGCCGCCAGCGGGGTTTCCACCGGTAACCTGCCCGGCCTTGACATCGCACGGGCCGGTGTCTAGCATAAGCTTCCTTTTGCATCGGAGGCGCGCGTGATCAAGCTGGACCTCGTCAACGCTGTCGTCGCAAATACGTCCGTGACGCGCACCAAAGCAGAACAGGCCGTGGAGACGGTGTTCAAGGCCCTGAAGGATTCACTCGGTCGCGGCCAGCGTATCGAGCTCCGGCGCTTCGGCGTCTTCAACGTCAAGCCGCGAAAGACCGGCATCGGCCGCAATCCCCGCACGGGTGAGGAAGTGAATATTCCTCCCGGCAAAGCCGTGCGCTTCAAACCGGGCAAGGAATTGCAATCCATCTGAGCCAACGGCTCGGCGCTCCGGTCACGGCGTTTTCCCGCTTGAAAAGCTTGCGCAAAAAAGTCATGCCGAGTTAGCCTGCTGGCGCATCTTTACATTTATGACGGGCATGAACGGAGAGAACGGCCAGGACAGTCTCCCGGTGGACCTGTTCCGCGTGGAACTGGTCCCTCCACCGTATCCGCCTGCCTGGGCGCAGCCGCCGAGCGAATCGCGCACTTGGCGCTCGCTGGTTCTGGCTGTAGGACTCTTTGCCGCCACAGCGGTTACGACGTTAGCCGCGGGAGTTCAGTTTGCCGCCGCCTACGCGGCAGGCCGCGGTCCCGCGCTCGATGAATTCTATACCGGCTATTTCAGACCGTTCAGCGAGCCTCGGCTATTCCTTGCGGGGCTTCCATTCGCTTGCACGCTGCTCGGCATTCTGCTGGCGCACGAGCTCGGCCACTTCTTTGCATGCCGCCACTATCACATTCGCGCGACCTACCCGTTCTTTGTGCCCGCGCCGACGCTGATCGGCACCTTGGGCGCGTTCATTCGCATTCGCTCGCCAATCATTAATCGCCGCGCTTTGTTTGACATGGCGCTGGCCGGTCCGCTGGTCGGCTTCCTCATCGCGGTGCCGGCCTTGGCCATCGCCATCGTGCGCTCGAAAGTGATTGTCGCCGGGGGACCAGCTCTCGCGCCGACGTTCGGACAGCCACTCGTCGAGTGGCTGCTGGAATCGTGGCTGCGCCCCGGCGTTGCCCACGCAAGCTTGTTGCTGCATCCGGTCGGACGGGCGGCTTGGGTCGGCCTGTTCGCCACCGCTCTCAACCTGCTGCCGGCCGGTCAGCTCGACGGCGGACACATCCTCTGCGCGCTAACCAGCGGGAGACACCGCTGGATCTCGATTGCCGTGGCGATCGCGTTGATTCCCCTGGGTTGGTTTTTCTGGATGGGCTGGTTTCTCTGGGCGGTACTTCTCTTGGCGATCGGCTTCCGTCATCCGCCGCTGCTGGATGGATGGGAACCGCTGGACCGGACACGGCGCATCTGGGCCGCGGTGGCGCTGGCCATCTTTCTCTTTGCTTCATGCCCGCGCCCTTCACGGTCTGACGACTTCTTTCCGGCGCCACGCCACTTTCACAGCAGGCTCGTCGGGTCCACATCCAGCAAAATGGCGCGATCCGGGATCCCTTTCTCAGTGCAAAATGCCAGACACTCCGCCACAGCGGTATGAAGCGCGGAGCGTCGCGGCGATTTCAGCAAAAATTGGAAGCGGTATTCGCGCTTGATGCGCGCCAGCGGCGCCGCCGCCGGGCCCAACACTTTGACTCCGCGCGCATCCATCGGCTCCAGAAACGCGCCGATCTGGCGCGACCAGCGGATGGCCTGTTCCAGGTTCGTGTCGCGCACCAGCAAGCTGGCCAGCGCGCTAAAAGGCGGATAGTGCATGAGCCGGCGAAACTGCAACTCCTTCTCGAAAAACGACGGGTAATCCTGTTGCGCGGCCAACTGGATGGCGTAGTGCTCGGGATAGTGGGTCTCCACCAGGACTTCCCCGGCAAGCGTTCCGCGCCCGGCGCGGCCGGCCACCTGCGTGAGCAATTGAAACGTGCGCTCGGCGGCGCGGAAATCCGGGAAGCCAAGCTGCGCATCCGCGGAGACCACCCCGACGAGAGTGACGCGCTGGAAATCGTGCCCTTTGGCGACCATCTGCGTGCCCACCAGGATGTCCATGCGGCCGTCGGCGAACGCGCCCAAGACCTGCTCGAAGGCTCGCTTGCTGCGGGCGGTGTCGCGATCGAGGCGCGCGATGCGCGCCTGCGGAAACAGCTCGCGCAGCCGCTCCTCGAGTTGCTCGGCTCCCGCGCCGACGAAATAGACATACTCCGAGCCGCACTTCGGGCAGGCCTTGGGCACGCGGCGCGAAAAACCGCAGTAGTGGCAGAGCAGGCGGTCTTCGCGCTTGTGGTAGGTAAGCGCGATGCTGCAGTTTTCGCAAAGAATCGACGCGCCGCAGCTCCGGCATAGGGCAAACCAGGAATAGCCGCGCCGGTTGATCAGCACCAGCGATTGCGTTCCGGCTGCAAGGCGCGCTGCCAGTTCGGCGCGCAAGCGCTCGGAAATTGGTCCGGCCCGGTGCGTTTGGCGGAAATCCTCGCGCAGATCCACGATTTCGACGCGCGCCATCGGGCGATTTTCGATGCGCGCATCGAGGCGCAGCAGCTTGTATTTTCCCGTGTGCGCGTGATGGAAGCTTTCGAGCGATGGCGTCGCCGACGCCAGCAGCGCCACCGCGCCTTCCTTCTGCGCCCGTACCACCGCGACGTCCCGGCCGTTGTAGCGCGGCGTTTCTTCCTGCTTGTAGCTGGACTCCTGCTCTTCGTCCACGATGAGCAGGCCGACATTTTCGAGCGGCGCAAAGACGGCCGAGCGCGTGCCCACCACCACGCGTGCTTCGCCGTGGCGCACGCGCCACCACTCCCGCGCCCGCTCGGCATCCGGCAATCCGCTGTGCAAAACTGCGACGCCCTCGCCAAATCGCGCCCGGCACAGCCGCGCGGCCCAGAGCGTCAAGCCGATCTCCGGCACCAGTACCAGCGCGGACCGGCCGCGTGCGAGCGTAGCCTCGACGGCGCGCAGGTAGACTTCCGTCTTGCCGCTGCCGGTGACGCCATAGAGCAGTCCCGCGACGAATTTTTGGGAATCGAGCCAGACCACAATTTCGTCCGCCGCGCGCTGCTGGTCCTCGCTGAGCACATTTGACGGCGGCGTGAAGTCCGCTTCGAGCAGGCTCTCTTCGGCCGCCGGTTCCTCCCACACCTGCACATGGCCTTGCCGCGCCAGGCGGTCGATCAGCGTGCGTGAAACCGCTGCTAGCTTGAGCAATTGCACCAGCGGCAGCGGGCCACGCTCCTCGGCTAGAATCTGCCGGACGCGCTCCTGGCCAGCCCGCGCTGGCCCGGATCGGCCGGACGGCGCTTGTTCGGCTACGACCTCAGCATCATGGCGCCAGGCGACGATTCTCTGTGTGCGCGCCGGACGGCGCCGCGCCACCTCGTGCACAACAATCTGTCCGCGGCGCCGGAGGCGCGCTCCCGCGGCTTCCCCGCCCGGAAGCTTGCGCATCAGGGCGCTCGCCACCGGTTTTGCGCCCACCTCGCACAACTCCAGCAAAGCCATCTCGGCGACTTCCATTTCGCTCCGGCCGGTTAGCGAGCGCAACTCCTGCAGGCGCGCGCGTCCCGCATCGTTGATCTGCCATTCCCGGGACATGCGCATTTCGATAGCGGGCGGCAGCATCGAGCGAAACGTGTCACCGAGCGGCGCCAGGTAGTACTCCGCCACCCAGCGTCCCAGCTCCAGCAGTCCCGGTGTCAGCGCCGGCAGAGGATCCACGGCCTCGGCGACATCCTTGAGTTCAAAAGCGGCCGCCCCTGGCGCGGTGCTCGCGCTCGGTGCGCACATCCTCAGCACCACGCCAATCATGGCTCGATTGCGAAACGGAACTAAGACGCGCGCGCCCGGCGCCACCAGTTCGCCGAGCGCGTCGGGCACCCGATAGGTAAACGTCGTGCGCAAGGGAACAGGGAGAGCGACTTCGCAGAGTCCGGCCATCGAAGCACAGTAGTGTAGCAGCCTCGCCGCGCGCGGAGAGGAAGCCGGCCAGGCGATCGACCAGCTTTAGAACAATTGGCGAATGTCTACGAATCGAAAATCAGGTGGGTGACAAACGCCCGGCGGCAATTCACGTATTGCGTCTGGGCGCTTTCAGGCCGAGCACGGCCATGACTTTCTTCAGGTCGGCCCAGACTTCGGGCTTGGCGTTGGGATTGCGCAGAAGATAGGCGGGGTGGTACGTGGCCATCAGGCGCGCGCCACGAAATTCGAGCCACTGGCCGCGGAAGTTGGAGATGGATTTCGTGGTGCCCAGCAGCGCCTGCGCGGCGCAGCTTCCCAGGCACACGATCACTTTCGGCTCGATGGCGGCGAACTGGCGCAGCAGAAACGGCATGCAGGTGGCGACTTCGTCTTTTTCCGGCGTGCGATTTTCCGGCGGGCGGCACTTCACCACGTTGGCGATGTAGACGTCTCGCGCGTGCAGGCCCATGGCCTCGATCATCTGCGTGAGCAATTTTCCGGCGCGGCCGACGAACGGAATACCCTGCACGTCTTCATCGTGGCCCGGCCCTTCGCCGACGAATACCAGCTCCGCGCGCGGATTGCCGACGCCAAAGACGATTTTGTTGCGATGGCGGTGCAGCTTGCAGCGCGTGCAGTCGCCCAGGTCGGTGGAGATGCGTTCGAGCGTGTCGCCTTCGATGCGTTCGGCGCTTCAAACAGCGAAGGGCCACGCACGGCCGCCTCCACGGGCAGGACAGCGGTCGCTGGCGCCGGGCGCTTCGCAGGCGTAGCTGGCGATTTGGCGGGCGCTGACGCAGAAGTTGGTTTTGCCGTGATGGTCTCCGCGCTGTGGCTGCGAATTTCCAATCGCGCGATCGTCGCCGCACTCACCGGGCGGTCGCGATAGAAACAGCCGAATACCCAGATCGTCGTAATACCGCAGCCAGATTCGAGTTTTTCGGAAACAGGGTGCGAAGGACGGGCGCGCCGGATCCTGGGCCATTCCGCTCAGCGAACCTCGCGCCGCGGCCGTCACGGAATGCGCAGGGCGAAGCTCCAGAACTTGGTCGAAAATGCGCTGGGCAACTTCGAGCTTGCTCATCCGCGGCAGAGGCATCTCGCGGCCATCGCGCGTGAAGAGCGTGACCACGTTGGTATCGTGGTCGAAGCCCGCGCCCTCGGCGGTTACGTCGTTGGCCACGATCAAGTCGGCGGCTTTGGCGGCCAGCTTCTGCGGGCGTGTTCGGCGACGTGATCGGTCTCGGCGGCAAAGCCCACGACGATGCGATCGCCCTTGAGGCGCGCGACGTCGGCCAGAATATCGGGCGTGGCTTCGAGTTCGAGGACCAGCCGCTCCGCCATCGCGCTTGATCTTTTGGCTGCGGGCGCCACGGGACGGTAATCGGCCACGGCAGCGGCCATGACCACGATCGTGGCGCGGCCAAGATGCGCCAGCACGGCGCGATGCATCTCCTCGGTGCTGCGCACCGCGACGCGCTCGACGCCCGCCGGCGCATCGAGCGCCGTGGGGCCGCTCACCAGCACCACGCGCGCGCCGCGCCGCGCGGCCGCGTCGGCCAGCGCATAGCCCATCTTGCCGGAGGAGCGATTGGTGAGATAGCGAACCGGGTCGAGATCCTCGCAGGTGGGCCCGGCGGTGACCAGCACGGTTTCGCCGTCGAGATCATGGCGAATCCCAAGCGCTGCCGCAACCGCCTGCGCGATAGCTTCGAGCCCCGGCCAGCCGCCCGGCGCCGGTCATGCCGCAGGCCAGATAGCCTTCGTCGGGCGAAACGACGTGCACGCCGCGCGCGCGCAGCATCTCGATATTTTCCTGCGTGGCGGCGTGCTCCCACATGTTGACGTTCATGGCCGGAGCGACGATGACCGGGGCGGTGGTGGCCAGGTACAGCGTGGTGAGGAAATCGTCGGCGATGCCGCGCGCCAGTTTGGCCAGCACATTCGCGGTTGCCGGCGCGATGACCAGCGCGTCGATGCGCTGGGCCACGGCGATGTGTTCGATGGCGCTTTCGACGTTGGCGGAGTTGCGGCGCTCTCGCCGCCAAACAGGTCGGTGATGACTTTCTGCCCGGTCAGCGCGGCAAAGGTGAGCGGCGTGATGAATTCCTGCGCGCTGCGCGTCATCACCACCTGCACTTCGATGCCGCTCCTGCTGCAGGCGGCGCACCAGTTCGGCGGCCTTATACGCCGCCACGCCTCCGCTCACGCCCAGCGCAACTCGCATGGCTCCCACCAGCGCGCTAATCCTTGCGCCGTATCTTGCCGGCCTTGTCCTTGGCGTCCTCGTCGACGGGATCTCGGGCGTCTGGTATTCGAGCTGCCCGGCGTTGAGTTCTTCCATGGCGATGCGCGTGGGCTTGTGGGAGCGCGGGTTGGCCAGCAGCGGCGAGGCGCCGGACATGAGTTGCCGCGCGCGCTTCCCGGCCACGACCACGTAAGCAAACTGGCTGTCAGGAGCTTGCGTGAAAACTGGCATAAGTCTACGAACCTCCAAAGGTTTCCAGAATCTTCCGAAACCGCTCGTCGTTATCGCGCCGGCGGCACCGCGAGGCCACGACGATGGAGCGAACTTCGTCGCTGGCCCGTTCGAGATCGTCATTCACAACCACAAAATCGTAGTCGCTCGAACAGGCCATCTCCTGCCGCGCGCGTTCGAGGCGCCGCGCGATGGCCTCGCTCGGAATCCTGCCCGCGAGCGCGCAGCCGCCGCTCGACGTCCTGGCGCGAGGGCGGCACGATGAAAATGGCGACGGCCTCCGGCAGACTTTGCCTTCACCTGCCGCGCGCCTTGTACGTCAATTTCGAGCACCAGGTCCAGCCCGAGCCGCCGCGCTTCGTCCACCCACTTGCGCGGCGTGCCGTACCAGTGCTTGCCGAACACCTGGGCGTATTCCAGAAATTCGCCTGCGCGATCCGGCGCTCGAAATTCCGCCTCGGTGATGAAATCATAGCACTTTCCCGGGGCTTTCCGTCGCGCGCGGCGGGCGCGTGGTGCACGAAACCGAAAACATCGTGCCCGGCAGCTCCCGCAGCTTCTGGACCAGCGTGGATTTCCCGGAGCCCGACGGTCCGGACACGATGATGATCCTTGGAGAAGCGGCCGGCGTCGTCATTCGACGTTCTGCACTTGTTCCCTCAGTTTTTCGATCTCCGCCTTGATTTGCAAACCCAGATCGGTAATGGCCAGACCGTCCTCGCCGAGCCCGGGAGTTTTCGAAAGCAAGGTATTGGCCTCGCGCTGCATTTCCTGCAAGCAGGAAATCGAGCTTCTTGCCGAGTTCGCCGGCGCCGGTCACCAATTGTCGAACTGCTCGACGTGGCTGCGCAGGCGGGCCAGCTCCTCGCTGACGTCGGCGCGCTCGGCGAGCAGGGCCGCCTCCTGCGCGAGCCGCGCGGCATCGAGTGGCCCTCCGCTCCAGCAATTCCTCGATCCGCGATCTTGAGCCGCTGCGCGTAGGCCGGGCGGCTGCGTTCGGCCAATTGCTCGACTTCCGACGCCATTCCGCCGATGCGGACGACGAGCCGGTGCATCTCCGTCGCGCAGGGAGCGCCCTTCGGTTTGGCGCATCTCTTCCAGGCGCTCCAAAGCGGCCTCGAGCGCAGGCCTTCACGTGCTCGGCCAATCGCTCAAGATCTTCTTCCGCCAAGGCTCGCGCTGGAAGCTCCCGCCGCCGCTGACCACGCCTGGCAGGCGCAGAAGCGCGACCAGGTCCGGCTTCCGGAGCCATGGCAAACTCGCGTCGCAATTCCTCGATCGCGCGCAGATAGGCTGCCGCGACTTCGCGATTGACCCGCGCGGCGCGGACCTGCACGGTCTCGACATGGAGCGTTACCTCCACATGGCCGCGGCGAAGACGTTCCCGCACCAATTGCCGGATCTGCGGCTCGAACGACTTCGAATCCCTCGGGCATGCGCACGCGCAAATCCAGGAAGCGGTGATTCACGCTGCGCACGCTGACGCGCAAGAGCCAGCCATCTCGTTCGACGCGCGCCTGCGCGTAGCCGGTCATCGACTTCAGTCCGGCCGCCGGAAACGGTAGGTTTCATGGCTGGGGATTTCATGACTGGCGTGGGCCGGCCGGCGAAGGCGCTGCATCGGAATCGGCGAATTGCAATTCGTAGAGGCGCGCGTAGGTGCCGCCGCGCGCGAGCAATTCCTGATGCGTGCCGATTTCGGAAATGACGCCGTCATCGAGCACAACGATCTTGTCGGCCCGGCGGATGGTGGAGAGCCGGTGAGCGATCACGAAAACGGTGCGGTTCGACCATCAGATTCGCCAGCGCCTTCTGCACCAGCATCTCGGATTCGGTGTCGAGCTCCGACGTCGCTTCGTCCAGAATGAGAATCGGCGAATCCTTGAGCAGCGCGCGCGCGATCGCCAGGCGCTGCCGCTGGCCGCCGCTCAGCCGCTGCCCGCGATCGCCGAGAAGCGTCTGGTAGCCCTGGGGCATCTCGGCGATGAAGTCGTGCGCCAGAGCCGCGCGCGCCGCCGCGACGACGCGCTCTTCCGGGAAGATTGGGCTGGCCGTAGCAGATGTTGTTCCACACCGTGTCGTTGAACAGGATAGTTTCCTGCGTGACGATGGCCATCTGTTCCCGCAGCGAGCGCAGGGTGGCATCGCGCACATCGACGCCGTCGATGCGCACCGCGCCCGAGGTCACGTCGTGAAACCGCGGCAGCAGATTCACCAAGGTGGTCTTCCCTGCTCCGCTCGAGCCCACCATGGCGACCACTTCTCCGGCGCGCGCCCGCAAGCTAATGCCGCGCAGGATCGAGCGACGCCGGATCGTACCCGAAAGTCGACGTTATCGAACTCCACTTCGCGCGAAAACGGCGGCAGGACGCGGCGCCCGGGTGCTCCTCGATCTCTTCCTGCAGCTCCAGAAACTCGAACACTTGCTTGGTGGCGCCGTGCGCCTGCTCAAACTGCTGGTAGACGCCGCCCAAGCCTTTCACCGGTTCGTAGGCCCGAATCAGCGCATAAATAAATGTGGCGAAAGTGCCGAGGGTCATCACGCCGAATTTGATCTGGCTGCGCGCGTACAACACCAGCGGAACCACCACAATCGGCGGTCAGGAAATCCATCAGCGGCGAGGTGAGCACGATGTGGCGAATCCAGCGCATGTTCTCGCGCAGCAGGCGGCGCGCCGCCTCGCGGAAGCGTCCGACCTCGAAACGCTCCATGCCGAAGGCCTTCACGACGCGGTTGCCGCTGAGCGTTTCCTGCAGAATCTGGTTGAGTTCGCCGAGGCGCGATTGGCTGGACTCGACCGAGCGGCGGATTCGCCGGCCGAGCTTTCGCGACCGGCAAAAGCACCATGGGGACAAAAATCGCCGAACCCAGGGCCATTTTCCAATTGGTCAGCAGCAAGACGACGGCAGAGAGATGCAAAGGTAAACAGATACTGGAAAAAAGAGGACAGGGTGTCCGAGAGGGTGCTGCGCGCGCGGTCCACATCGTTGATCACCGTGGACATCAGCCGCCCGGTCGTTTGCGTCTGGAAAAAGCCGATCGGCTGGCGCACCAGTTTTTCATAAATGCGGTTGCGCAAATCGGTGGTGGCCGCCTGGCCGACATGCTGGATCTCGACGATGCCGAGATATTCGGCGACGGCCTTGACCACAAAGAGAAAGATCAGGGCGACGCCGAAAACCGTGCCGACATAGTGGATGCTCCGGGGAACGAAGGAATTCAAATAGACGACACGTCCGCCAAACGGCAACTTGAGCAACGGCAGGCGCGAGTCCGTGCTGGCGGGATTCAGGATGCGGTCGAGCAGTGGCGTGAACATCAGCGCGATCAAGCCCTCGGCCAAACCCACCAGAGCCAAGCGCCGCGATGCCCGCAACCAGCCGCGCGCGATAGGGCCGCACGTAGCGCAGCAGCCGCCGAAGCTCGTAAATGGACTCTCGAAACTGCACGTTCACCTATTCCGGCCCGCGCGTCCGCGCCGGGCCATGCTACGCAGGCCATCGTCTTATATCAAGGCGCCGATTTGTCTAGGTCGCGGTGCACGACCTTGACGGTATAGCCGTGCCCGCCCAGCGATTGCGCCATGGCCTCGGCCATCATCACCGAACGATGCCGGCCGCCGGTGCAGCCGAAGGCGATGGTCAGATAGCTCTTTCCCTCGCGAATATAGTGCGGAATCAGATAGGTAAGCAGGCTCTCGATGCGCTGCAGGAATTCCCCGGTCTGCGGAAACGAGCGGATGTAGCGCGCGCACCTGGGCGTCCTGTCCCGAGAATTTGCGCAGCCGCGGAATGAAATGCGGATTGGGCAAAAAGCGCACGTCGAAGACCAGATCGGCGTCGGTCGGAACGCCGTAGCGATATCCAAAGCTAACCAGCGAAACCATCATGGGCCGCTTGCACGCGGCTCTGGAAACGGCGGACGATGAACTGCCGCAATTCGTGAACGTTGAATTTCGTGGTGTCGATCACCACGTCCGCGAGCTTGCGGATCGGGGCCATCAGCGTCGCGCTCGCGCCGCAACCCCTCGCGCACCGGCCGGTCGTGGCCCAGCGGGTGCGGCCGGCGCGTCTCGCTGAACCTGCGCAGCAGCGCTTCATCGGAGGCTTCGATAAAAACCAGCGTCGCGGGAACTTCGCGCCGGAGTTGTTTGTAGAGCGCCGGCAAGCTGCTTGAGGTGCTCGCCCTCGCGGGCGTCCACCAGCAGCGCGGCGCGCTCAATTTCGGAGCTTCCATACACATGCAATTCGCTGAACGTGGGAATGAGATTCACCGGCAGGTTATCCACGCAGTAGTAGCCCAAATCTTCAAAGGTCTTGAGAACAGTGCTCTTGCCGGAGCCGCTCAGGCCGGTGAGGATCACCAGTTGCCGGCCGTCCGCAGCGGCGCGTCGTTTCACGATCCAGCCTACGCTTTGACCCGGCGTTGATGGGTGCTGGGAATGCGAAGGTCTTCGCGATATTTGGCCACGGTGCGGCGCGTGACCTGGATGCCCCCCTCGGCTAGCTTTTTGGCGATGTGATCGTCGGTGAAAGGATGGGATGGATCTTCTTCCTCGATCATCTTCTTGACCACGCGCTTCAGCGTTTGCAGCGACATGCCGCCGCCTTCCGGCCCGTTCACCGATTCGCTGAAGAACGATCGCAAGCTCCATGACGCCTTGCGGCGTGTGCGCGTATTTGCTGGAGACTGCGCGGCTCACCGTCGAAGGATGCACGCCCACTTCCTCGGCCACTTCCTTGATCATCATGGGCTTGAGATGATCGGCGCCGTGCTCCAGAAAATCGCCCTGGCGGGCGAATGATGGACTGGCAGACGCGCAAAATGGTGTGCTTGCGCTGCTCGATGCTCTTCATCAACTGCAGGGCCGCGGTGAAGCGTTCCTTGACGTAGTTGCGCACATCTTTGTCCGCATCGCTGTCCGCCTTGCCACGCTGGAGCAGGCGGCGATACACCGGGCTCAGCCGCAACTGGGGCACGTCATCCTCGTTCATGAAGACCTGCCACCCATCGTCCATTTTGCGGAAGTAGACATCGGGCTCAACCAGGCGAGCTTGCGTCTTGTTGTAGCGCAAGCCGGGACGCGGATCGAGACTGCGAATCACATCCATCGCGCGTTTCACAAGTTCGACGGGACGATTCAGCGCGCGCGCGACCTCTTTCAGCTGGTTGGCTTGCAGCAGCTTGGCCAGCGGGGTCTCTGGACTCAGTTGCTCTTCCTCGGTGGGCGCCAGCGGCCGCTTGGGCATGCACTCCGAGACAATTTGCTGAGCCAGCGCGCTCTGAGAATCGAGCGTGCGCAACTGAATCAGCAGGCATTCGCGCAGATTGCGCGCGGCCACGCCCAGCGGATCGAACTCCTGCACCACCGCCAGCGCTTCCTCCACGTCATCCACTGAATAGTTGCCGTTCTTGGCGATCTCCTCCAGCGAAACGGTCAGATAGCCATTCTCATCGAGGTTGCCGATGATGACCTCGGCAATCTCGCGGACAACTTCGTTGCAGACCGTCACGCTCAACTGCCATTGCAGGTGTTCGCTTAAGCCTTGGGGCGAGGAGATGAATTTGTCGAACGACGGCTTTTCGATGACCTCGTGCTCGCCTCGGCCTTCGCCGCTCCCGCTATCCAGATACTGGTTGAAGAATGCGGAGACGTCGAATTCGTCAAAGGGATTGGCGGCCTCGGTCTCCGGAACTTTCTCGGTTTCGGCCTTGAGGAAAGCTTCGTCCGGGTAATCCTGCTCGACGTTGGCGCTCTCTTCGGTCAACTCCTCGAGCATCGGATTGGCGACCATTTCCTGATTGATCATTTCGCGGAGTTCCAGACGGTTGAGCGCCAGCACGCTCACCATCTGCACCAGTCCCGGCGTCAGAATTTGCTTCTGCGAGACCTTCAGTTGGAGTCTTGGCTGAAGCCAGCTCATAGTGTCAGTTCAAGCGGAAATTTCCGCCCAGATAGACGCGGCGCACTTCCGGATTGTCGCTCAACTCCGCGGGTGTCCCGGAAAAAAGGATGCGGCCGCCGTGCAGGATGTAGGCGCGGTCGGCAACCGCCAGTGTCTCGGGAACGTTATGATCGGTGATCAGGACGCCGATCTCCAGACGGCTCAAGTCCGCGATGATCTTCTGGATGTCGACAACGGTCAGCGGATCGATGCCGGAAAAAGGCTCGTCCAGCAGCAGAAAGGCGGGCTCCAGCACCAGCGAACGGGCGATCTCCAAACGTCGGCGTTCCCCGCCCGATAACGTGTAGGCTCGGCTGAGCCGTACCGCTTCGAGTCCCATCTGCGCCAATAACTCCTCCAGGCGATCCCGTTGCTGCTCCGGCTCCAGCGGAAGGCTCTCCAGAACCGCGCGCAGGTTGTCCTGAACCGTCAACTGGCGAAAAACCGAAGGCTCTTGGGGAAGGTAGCTGATGCCGTTGCGGGCCCGGAGATACATGGGGAGATCCGTTATGTCGTCGCCGTTCAGCAATACGCGCCCGGAATCCGGGCGTGTGAGACCGACGAGAATATAGAACGTCGTCGTTTTCCCGGCGCCGTTCGGTCCCAGCAGGCCGACCACTTCACCTCGGCCGACTTCCAGCTCCACGTCATCGACAATCTTCCGCCCTCGATACGACTTGCTGATCTCGACGGCTTGTAGCTTGAACATATTGCATCATTTCCCGACCCGGTGCAGCGTCAGCGTGCGCAAGCCTTCCGCCGAATCTATCACAATCGTATCATCCGCATAAAACAAGGTCAATTGACGCCCTGCGACGGAGTTTCCTGAAGTGTCGTGTACGGTCGGCGAACCTCCGGAGAGCACGAATTTGCCGTCCTCCGCGGTGTAATCGGCGCGCGACGAGGTTCCCTGACGGTCCATCTGGCTCACTTCGACGTTGCCGAGACCAACCGCGCGAACCAGTTGGCGGCCGCCCGCCCCAGCCGATCCTGGGCCAGGACCCTTGTTCGCGGCGATCGGCACAGGCGTCGGCCCCCGCTGCACAGGTTGGGACGGCGAAAAAAAGAGGTCCATGGCGTCCGAATGGATCGAGCCTTCCTCGGAGTGCGCGACGACGCTCTTTTCCAGATGGGCCCGGCCTTCATCGCTCGCATAGGTCATTCGGCCAGCCTCGGCGTGCCAAAACTCAGTCTGGGAGGCCGCCGTTCGAGCCCCAGATTCGTTAGTCGATGGCTGGCGAGTCGTTGCATGGCCGCTCGAAGGCGCCAAAGGGGCCTGCGGGAAAATCGCGCGGACCCGGCCGTTCGCAGTGAACACGCGCGTGTCCCGGTCCAGTTCGATGGCGGCGGCTTCGACGACCGAATCGCCTTGCCATAGACGCGCACTGCCGGAGTAGGTCGCGTGCCCGCTAGACGTGTTGGCGTCGAGGCGATCGGCTGAAATACGGGCTGGGCCCGGCGCGAAATCAGCGGCGCTTGCGTTAGACGCAAGTTCAATCGTCGCCACCCGTCCTTGGGCATGCAATTCGTTTGCGGTCTGGCGAAGTGTTGCACTTTGCGCAGTGGTGACCGAATCCGCGTCGGACAGCTCAACCGAGCCAGATAGCGCGACGCTATCGGCCAAGCGATCGTAGTGCGCTGCATCGGCGCGCGCGTTTCGATCCGGCCCTCGCAGGACAACATCGCCGGTTTGGTCGACGGTCGACCAGTCCCCCGCCGGGCTAAATCGGGCGAGCAGATCGCGGGACGACCCGTTCTCCGGAGGCGCGTCGCCCATCCGCCGCTCGAAGCGGGAGTCGCCGGCGCCGCGAAGTTCCTCGACCTGGTTTTCGTCCCCGAACGTCGCCTCCCAATGCTGGCTGCTCATGTGCACCCGCTGAGTCACCGCGCGGCCGGCCGCCTCCGCGGGACCTTCCCAATCGAGCGTTCCCGACGGAGTCGTTGCTCGCAGGACTCGCGCCTGCCCTGGCTTGCCATCGGCTGCGAAATCGACTTGCAACGTGGAACTCGCGAGATTCTGACGCAAGCCTCCTGGCCGAGTGGCCGCCACGGTAACGTTCCCCGCTGCGGTAAGCCTGAGGGGCTGGTTCGTGCGCCCGGCCATTTCGACCTGGGCATGGTCGGCGTCCAAATGGTCCTCGCCAGTCGCGCGGCGCACCACGGCGTGAACCTTTCCGGCGCCGGTCATCTGTTCGAGCGAGCCATCCGGAAAAAGAAGAGCGGAGAATTCATCGGCCGACACCGACAACGGCGCGCCGCCGGCGGCTTCGCGCAGCACGGGGTGGTCGCCGGCAACGATCTTCTGCGCGCGCATGTCGGCGTCCAGCTCGACCTCGAGCGCGCCAGCCGCCAGCTCCGGCACTCCGCGCCGTGCCCGGACAGGGCCAAGAAAATGGATCACGCGTCGTTCGCGATCGTACGTCATGCCGCTACTCGACACATGGAGCGGCTCGGCGGACACCGGATCGCCCGGCATTTCCACTCCGTGCAAGGTCATCTCCACGTTCTGGATCAGGCTCAACTCTCCCCGCTCCGAGTCATACCGAAAGCCGACGGCATGGCCCTCTCCCTGCGGGAAATGGAACGTCACGGGCTGATCGGTGCTGGCCAGGCCCGTTGCGCGATTGAAGGAGACCCCGCTGGTGTCGATGTGGACGACTTGCGCGCTGGGATCGTCGCGCGATTGCGTGCTCGGATGTAGCCGGGCATCCTCAGCGCTCTCGAGGTCGATCTGCACCTCTCCGCCGCAGGTGAAATCACCCGTAGGCACAAGGTAGTCGCACGAGCGCGTGTGCAGATTGTCGAAGCGCTGCCCATCCTGCCCGTAGGCCGTGAACCAAACGTCCTGCAGCAAGCTTCGGCCGCCTTGCGCGAATTCGGTGGCGTGAGAGGCGCGCACGGTGAACTCGGTGTGATCGCCCGTCACTTTCGACAGGGAAAATCCAGCCGTCTGCTGCTGCACACTGGACGGAACCGATGGGCGCATCGTCAACTTCGTCAGATGCGCCTGCCAGGCGCGCCGCGCGTACACCCCGGACACGACGGTAGCCAGCAGCAAAGCCACTGCCGCCGACCAGCGTGCATAGCGCGCAGCTTGCGAGGTACGCATCGAGATGGCAGCCTCAACAGACTAGAAGCTGAGTATAGGAGGAAGGTTGGCAGCGGACAACGGGATCAGGCTCTCTTGTTACCCTCAACCTCAACAAAGACCTCATGCGCCACGCCCAGATCGCGCGCCGACGGCGTCACGATGGTCTTGGGCCCGATAAAGATTTTCTCCTGACGCGTCAAAGCGAGGCGCACGTCGCTTTCGCTCACGAACGGAGAAACCGTGACGTTTTTCGGCGGGGGCGGCGCTGCGGCAGGCGTCGCAGGCGTGGGGAGCGCCGCAGCCGGAGCGGGGCCGGATGCCGCAGCGCCGCGGCGGCAGGCGCAGCGGTGGCCGCAGCAGGGCCAAACACCCGGCTGGCAAGCTCCGCCGCGATCTCCGAAGGCGAAGGCTTCGCCGATTGCGGCGGCAGCGGGGCCGCTTCCTCCGCGGCTCGCGTTGGCGAGCCGCCCGATGGCGCTGCGGTCTCGGTCGCGCCCGCGCCGCCACTTCCGCGCGCAATGTTGTACTGCGAGAGCACCTGTTCGACGAGCTGCGCAATCCGCGCGCGGTCGAATCCGTCCGGAGCCACAACCGGCGCGTCGCTCGACGCGTCGGTCGGCCGAGCCGAAGGAGCAGAAGTGGCTGTAGGCACCGCAGCAGGCCAGGCAGCGAGCGCCGCCTCGCGGCGCTCCTCGCCAGCCGAAGAGGCGGCTGCGGCACCAGCCGCAGCCGCCTCCGCGCGAAGCGTGCTTGCCATGCGCTGATCCGCCGGGACGCTCCGATGCTCCACCGCCCGCGACTCCCAAGCAATGCGTTTCACGTTCATCAAGTGCTGCGGGCCGATGTTGTCGGACGTGATGTTGCCGCCCGGCGCGCCGCATCCGAGCGTCATCGCCGGAAACAGATTCGTGGAATAGCCAATCGAGCCGTGCACCGCCGAAGTGTTCACGCAAACGCGAAACGCCGGCACCGCCTGCCCAAACTGGCGAATCGCCGCGTCATTGTTCGAGTGAACAGAACACGTATGGCCGAGACCACCGAACGCCAGCAGCCGCTGGCAAAGCTCGATGCCCGCGGCCAAATTGGCCACGGCGTAAAACGCCAGAATCGGCGAGAGCTTTTCCGCCGAGAGCGGAAACGCTCGTCCCACTTGCTCCGGCGCCAGCCCCGCGATCAGCACGCGCGTCGACCGCGGCACGCTGATGCCGGCCATCTCCGCAATGGCCGTCGCCGCCCGGCCCACCACATTCGTGTTCGGCGTGCGCGTGCCCGGCAGGAAAACCAAGTCGCCGACCGCCTGCGCTTCCTCCGACGAAAGAAAGTGCCCGCCCTGCCGGCGACACTCTTCGAGCGCCGCGTCCCGCACCGCCTCTTCCACCACAATCGCCTGCTCTGACGAGCAGATCGTGCCGTAATCAAATGTTTTGCCGGCAAAAATATCGCCGATCGCCTTGCGAACATCCGCCGTGCGCTCGATAAACGCTGGCACGTTCCCTGGGCCGACGCCATACGCAGGCTTGCCCGACCCGTACGCCGCGCGCACCAGCCCCGTGCCGCCCGTCGCCAGGATCACGCCCACGTCCCGGTGGCTCATCAACTCTCGCGTTCCCGCAAGCGTCGTGTGCTGCATGCAGCCGATCAGCCCTTCCGGGCACCCAGCAGAAAGCGCCGCGTGGCTCAGTATTCCGGCCGTCTCGCAAATCGCGCGCACCGCCGAAGGGTGCGGGCTGAGCACGATCGCGTTGCCGGCCTTGAGCGAGATCAAAGTGTTGTAGATGGCCGTGGACGTCGGATTCGTCGACGGAATCACGGCCGCCACCACGCCGACCGGACAGCCCACCTCGACGATGCCCCTGCCGCGATCCTCGGCGATCACGCCAATGGTGCGCATGCCCGCCATGGCCCGCGGCACGTCCACCGCAGCCAGCCGGTTTTTCGTCGTCTTATCGGGCACATTGCCGAAGCCCGTCTCTTCCACGGCGCGCCGCGCGAGGGACTCCGCGGCAGCCGCGCCGGCTGCGGCGCAACTCTCCACGATCGCGTCAATCTGTTGTTGGGAAAATGCTGCGAATTTCTTCTGAGCGGCAGCGGCGTGCGCTACGAGGTCGCGGGCTTCCTGGATGGAAATGAGATCGCGGTCGCGCAGATCCAAGGTGCCAGTCCGCCCATTTCTCGGCTATTTAGCTATTTCTTGACGGGGGCTTGCCCGCCGCCCGGAAGGATTTTCTCGACGTACTCGTGCGGACGCGGTATGACGTGCACCGCCACCAACTCTCCGACGCGCCGCGCCGCCGCGGCTCCGGCATCGGTGGCCGCCTTGACGGCGCCCACGTCCCCGCGCACCATGACCGTGACGTAGCCCGCTCCGATGTACTCTTTGCCAATCAAAATCACATTCGCGGCTTTGACCATCGCGTCGGCGGCTTCAATCGAACCCACCAGACCCTTCGTCTCGATCATTCCCAGGGCGTCGTTGGACATGCACTCCCCTCGCTCACAAAAAAACACATCAAAAAAAAGAGAAAAGACCGGGTGTGGGCTGTACTTGCAGCCCACGCAAACTAAAGTCAGTCCCGACCGCTCTTTGGCGCGTCGAGACTAGCACGCCACACAAGGTGAAGCAAGGACCACCCAATGAGGGGTGGGCGTCTGAGGTCGCGTCCGCGACCGAAGGACATCTCCGCCTCTCTCCATCTCCGTGCAGCAGAGGGAGCCATGAATTCAGGGAGGCAGCCCGGCATTTATGCGGGGGAGCTCGGCTTCTAAGCCGAGCGACACGCGTCGGATGATTCCGCCGGCTTCAGCCGTGGGCCTGGGACGTACGCCCCGTCCCCATTCCCTATCCCACGCGGAAAGCGGTATTTTCGTGAAGGCCCATCACCGCCCTATCGAAAGTCGAGCCGCAAAGAGCGACGCACATTCATTTGTCGGTCGCCAACGGATGGGCGGCATCCGAAACATCAACGATTGAGTCCATGACCTGAGCGATTTCAGGATCGATCTGGGCGGGTGGAACGTATCGCGCTAGCGCTTGATAGTGTGTCTTCGTCATGAGATTGGGCAGGCCCAACTTCTTGAAGAATTCGTCGAAGAGCCTGTCAAGGAAATCGTCACTGGCTTTGGTTTCGCTCCACCACTTGTCAGACCGGTCCCGCATGGCCGACTCGAGGCACGAAATCATCGATGCACTCCCTCATAACAACGAGCCTTCTCTCTTGTTCTGCAACCGTGAACAGCGGACCTGGGAGCCACTTCTTCCGCAGAGCCCTCCGCATAGGCAAGCAAGGTCTCCGGCTGTGCGAGGTAATTCTCGATCTCACGCCGTTTCCATTTATATTCCTTCAATTCGGCAGTCTTCTGTAATTCCTGCTCGACGCGATCAAAGAGAGCGAATCCAACGAGGTCTTTCTTCGCCTCTCGCAGTCCGTAGAAGTGTTCACGGGCCCGGTTGGGCTGGTTGAACACGTAGTGGACGAATGGCCGGGCTAGGTGTTCTTGACATGGATGGTCGAGCTTCTCGGCAAACGCCCGTAAAATGGCCAGATCAGTTGACCCCTCGAGGTATAGAACCCATCCAGTCTGTTCGGATTGATAATACTGGTCGTAACCAATTTCCTTGAGCGACTTGAGTAACTGACTTCCTCGGTCGTCTATCCGATGGGGGCGTCCTACAAAAGCGACGACAACGTTGCGATCTGCGGCCTCGTTTAGTACGATTTCCGAGTGGCTTGCCGCGATAATCTGACTGGTTTGTTGCCGTGCAGTTTCCGTCAGCAACTGATAGATCTGGCGCTGCCTTAGAATCTCAAGATGAGCATCGGGTTCATCCAGAAGCAGCACCGAACCTGGATTTACCGTCAAGTGAGCGAGCAGGAGCAGAGTCTGCTGAAGTCCCCGGCCGGATGACGATAGGTCAAGGCGGACTCCCGATGGAGTTCGATACGTCATAGCAATTTCACCCCGCTCCGCAAGATACGCCGGCGCGTCGAGAGCGACGCCGAATAGGCTTTGCATCTTCTTCTGAATTATTTCCCATTGCTGAGGTCCATTCGCACTCGTAGTTATGCTGTAGCAGAGGTTTCGAAGGACTTCCGCTGTCCGCCCCTCACCCAGACGGACATTAATTGCGCCCGTATCTAACCTAGTTTCGTTGGCTGCCAATCCCGACATAGGCGGCAGGAAGGCTATTCGCACACCCGCAGCTTCGCCAGGAACTGTCATCCTCTCGGTTTCGTCCGCTGAACGCAGTGGGCGGCAGTAGAACGATTCCTCGTTCGCATAATCAAACTCGAGTCCGCACTTCCAAGACTTATCCTGAGTCACACCCTCAACAATGACGTCCACCCGGATATTCTTCGTCTCCGGCAGTCCATTAATTCTTTGTACATCGCGCACGTGAAGATCGCGCCAGAGCAAATTGGCGTCAGGGACCGGGACGGCGATCAAGTCGCGACGATTGATCGTTACTCCAGGTCGTTTCTCCGGTGCGGCTTTTCCACTCCGCTTCTCAAGCCATCTGTTTAGTCCAATACTCCAAAGAGCAAGGGCTTGGAGCGCTGTCGTTTTGCCTGAGTCATTGGGTCCGATGAACACCACTGTGTTGCCGAGGTCTATCTCCGTATGATCGAAGCGTTTGAAATTTCGGATGCTCAGTTTTGTCAGCACGCGCAGGACTTTAGCACGGAGCTCGTCGTCAGATCAAAACACAGATTACGCCATCAGGAAGTCGGTTTCAGTCGATTGTCCGATGCATTCGGTAAGAGAATACGTGCTCTACCCGGCCAGCACGGACCCCAAGAAGATCGTCGCCATTCTACGTGATGCCGGGCTTTCTACATGCGAGATTTTGAGACGACTGGTAACCGGGGTGTACGGAACTACGCAACAGAAGAAGCTGCTACTCGAATGGGCGGATGCTATGGGGATGCAACCTAGCGAGATTTTACGCGAAGCCGTGAACTGCGGGCTCCTGCCGAACGCGCGGATGCCGCCTGAGTAGCTCCATAAACATCATCATAAAATTCAGGCATCAACCGCTTCACAAACGACCGTGCCTCTGCGGAGTCGCCTAAGGCTTTCCGTAGCTTTCGACGGCGCTCTGCGGGCGTGAATCTTCTGCACTCTTCCACGGAGATGTCCGCCATTCTCAATACGGCCGCTTCGTTCACAAGCACCTCCTTCTTCGCTTGCTAAGCCTGCGCCCGCCTAACCACAAAGTGACCTTGACGTGGATGTTATAATGGCCCATGTTCGCAGCCAAAGATCGCCAACCGCACAAGGTAACGGTCTCCTCCCGCCCCACCACCCAGCCCGGCGTCGCAGTCCTCTTCTAATGGAGCTTTGTGGTGAGAGCCGGCAGCGCTTCGGCTTCCAACGTCTTCAAGTCCAGTGTTTCGGAAGCGTGCTGAATGTCCAGCCCGACCACCTGCCCCTCAGCGTCAAAATCAACTACTAAGCTATCGCTGATCTCTCGCGAATTTGCGCTGGGCTTGGGATTCAGCTCGATATAGAGCGAATCGGTCTCCGGATAATAGTGCAGTTTCATATGCGTTCCCTCTTTTGTTCCGGCATCTGGAAGTTCCGGTCCGGGAAGGCGTTGTGAATGGTTTCGCCGTCTTCCAGCGTCACCACCCGCAAAATGCGCCCTTCCAGCTCGGCTACTGTGCCCCAGAACCGGATCCTTCCGTCAGGCTGCACCTGCCGATCGAGCGGGTGCTTCACGATCCGCTCGCGCCACTCCAGCTTAATATACGGGCGCTTGCGTAACACCTGATCGGTGAAATAGCGCGTCGTCTTCATTAGCTGCTGCTAGCTCGCCTCCTCATTGACGCGGATGTTATAATGGTCCATGTTCGCCGCCAAAGATCGTCAACGGCACAACACAGCGGTTTCTTCCCGCCCTGCCACCCACGTTGCCTTCCCGCACGCCACATCGCCCGAGTTTTCCGCGGCGGACGGCCCGTACACACCATCCAAAATGAACGTCCTTTGTTTTGATATTCTTACAAGTTCCTTTTGCCGCAACCCCCTTGTTTTGATATTCATACAGTTTGCCCGGGGGGTATACCCCCTCCATTTTAAGTCACGTATTGTCAATGAATTGCGAACTGCCTCGGCGCGGTCTGTACCGGGCAACTCAGCAGGCGGACGGGTGTGGCGGGTGCGGCGGGTGTGGGCTGTACTTGCAGCCCACGTAAAAAAACGTCAGACCAGAGGCAGGACGCCCAGGTTTGCCACGGCCACGCTGTCGCGGGTCGTGTTCTTGACCAGGTACATGGCTTCGTCGGCCAGGTGCAACAATTCGGCTTTGGTTTTGGCGTCGGTCGGATAGGCGGCGACGCCGGCGCTGGTCGTCAGGCGCACATCGAGGCCTTCGGAGCGGAGCCAGTGCATTTCGCGGATCAGCTTGTGCAAACGCCGCGCCACGCCGCAGGCGTTGTCCTTGGAGGTTTGCGGCAGGAGAATCACAAACTCATCTCCGCCGTAGCGGAACGCGAAATCGATCAGGCGGCAATTGGCCCGCAGCACGTTGCCGATCTCCGCGAGCAGCTTGGAACCGGCCAGGTGGCCGTGCGTGTCGTTCACGGACTTGAAGTGGTCCAGGTCCAGGAAGACCAGGGAAAACTCGTAGCCGTAGCGCTGCGAACGGTAGATCTCGGTCTCCAGAATAAAATTCAGGTGGCGCGCGTTGTACAAGGATCGTGCAGTCGTCGGTGATGGTCAGTTCGTGAATGCGCTGGACGTGCCGCGCGTTCTCCAGAGCGATGGCCGCAAAATCCGCCAGCGCTTCGAGCAGCGCCAGGTCGCGGTCGTGAAAGCCATCCGCGCCCACGCAGTTCACCAGCTCGATCACGCCCAGGCAATGATCGCGGAAACGCACGGGAACCGCCACGATCGAGCGCGTCTCCATCTTCGTTTTTTCGTCCACCTTGGCGAAGAATCGCGTGTCGCGGCTGACGTCGGGAACGATCACGGCTTCCTGGGACTCTGGCCACCCAGCCGGCAATGCCCTGCCCCATCTTGATGCGCACGTCCTTCAGCGTGTGCGCGTTCTTGCCGATCGCCAGCTCGAAATAGAGCTCCTGCTTGGCCGCGTCCACCAGCAGCAGCGACCAGGTGTCCGGGTGCAAGAACTCCTCGATCTTTTCCATGATCGTGCGGAGAACCTGATCGAGCTGCAGCGAGGAGGTGAGCGCTTTGCCGAGTTCGTGGAATACCGCAACTTCGCCCGCTTCCCGGCGTTCCGAGGGAACCGTGGAAGTGCGGCGGCGTTCGATGCCTGTGAAGCTGTTCGTGTCGGTCACGGTGCGTCTAGATCCGCTGCGAATCTGCGGCTTTCGCAGCAAACGATGAAGAACACTCGAATTATAGGCACCTGCGCGGCCAGCGTGCAATGTTCGGTTGCTGGTCGTGTTTCCAACTCTCACACCGCCGCCATGTCCCTTTTCGGGACAACCCGGCCGAGGCGCGTCCGGCCTTCCACAGCGTTCCACAGCGTTTTCCAAACGCAGTTCCGGCGACGGATTGACACCCGCTCGCACGCCCGCCTAGTATGGCGGTGGAACTCCAATTGCTCCTTTTGTTCCCGAAAGAAATGGGTGCGGGCTGTACCTGCGGCCCCGCGCGAACAATGACGAATGACTAAGGCCGGTTTTGGCGAACATCTCAAGCGCGAGCGCGAAATGCGCGGGGTGTCGCTCGATGAAATCTGCGCCGCCACGCGCATCGGCAATCGCTTTCTGGAAGCGCTCGAAAGCGAGGAATGGGAACGGCTGCCCGGCGGCGTATTCAATCGCGGATTTGTGCGCGCCGTGGCGCGATTCCTGGGGCTTGACGAAGAAGCCTTCGTCGCGGAATACGTGCTGGCCACCAGCGAGCAAAACCCCACGCCGGAATGGGCCAAGCATCCGACGCCGCCGGTCACCCCGCCCGCTGTCGCACTGGCTGCGCTGGGCCGGGCTTCTCCTCGGACTCATCCTGATTGCGGCGGGCGCTTTGGGGCTGGCGGTCGTACGCGACACGACGCGCGGAACGGCGCGCGCAGCCGCCCTCTTCGGCCCTGTCCGCAGATCCTGCTGGCGCGGAGATTCCGTCAGCTTCCGCCGTGCCCGCATCTCTCGATAGTTCCCGGGCCGACAGCGCTGCGCTCTCCCAGGACGGCATGCTGCAACTGAAAATCGAGGCGGGCAAGGGAACGTCGCTGACCGTCTCCGCCGACGGCAATAGGGTATTCGACGGAAGCATGATCGCCGGACAGAGCCGCGAGTTTGCAGCACAGGTCGCTTTCAAAGTCCAAGCGCAGGATGCTGGGGCGCTACTCCTCGAACTCAATGGCCAGATGCTGGCGCCGGTCGGGCCGCCCGGACGTGCCGGCGAGGTTGTCCTTACGCGGTCCGATTTGAAGGCTGGCGGAGGACCCCATTAGCTCGGAACTGTACGAGGAGGTTGTCTCGGGCCGGGCCACCCGCGAGCGCAAAATGGCGGTCTGCACGGGCAGCGCTTCGCTGGAGTCCGGCGAACGGGCAGAGTTGCTGACGGTGCTCTCCGAGGACCCCGACGAACTGATTCGCGAGCGCGCCGCAAACGGCCTGCTGACTCAGCCGGTGGAAAGCTTTTTGACCGCACTGAAGGGCGATGCCCCCGCGGCTCAGCTTTTTCGTCACTGCGGACGCAACCTCGTCGAGGAGCCCAGAGTAGCTACGGCTCTCGTAAAACACTGGCGCTGCCCTCCGCAATTTCTGCCGGCGGCCGCCAGGTGCCTGCCGACTTCTGCCGTGCAGGAGCTGATGCAAGACCTCGACCGCTTGAGCGCTCAGCCCGCGCTTACCGGCGCGCTGCTGCAGTCCACCTCTCTCACCGCCGACCAGCGGCAGCAACTCGAAGAGCTCTTGCGCGAGGATCTCGAAGACGAATCCGCCTTCGCCGATGCTGTCGAGGGCGAGATGGACCCGGTCAAACGAGTGACGCTGATCCAGCGGCTGTCGAAAATGCGCATCATCGAGCGCGTGACGCTGGCGCTCAAGGGCAACCGCGAAGAGCGCATGGCCCTGATCCGCGATCCCTGCAAGGTCGTGCAGCGGGCCGTGCTGCAATCGCCGCGCGTCACCGAGCGGGAGATCGAAGGCTTCGCCGGGATGGCCAATATCTCCGACGATGTGCTGCGGACAATTTCAATGCTGCGCAAGTACTCGAAAAACTACGTGATTACTCGCAGCCTGATCTTTAATCCCAAAACCCCCATCGATGTCTCGCTTCATTTGCTGCCGTTGATCAACGCGCAAGACCTCAAGACGCTCACGAACAGCAAGAACATATCGGAGACGGTGCACAGCGCCGCCGTGCGCCTGCTGCGTCAGCGCAATCTCCTCCGCAAGAGCGACTAGCCGGCTGCTGTTATTTGCGCTGGCTGCAGCACAGCCCGCACCCGTGGCAAGGAACATGAGATGTTGTTCAAAACCGTCTCAAAGCGCGCGCCACCCGACTGCCTATTCTTCACGGTGTCTTGGCCGATAATTCTTCTTCAGTATCGCCCCCAAGATGAACACGAGCCCGAAGAGCCGCGCCAGGTAGATCCAGGGATTTCCTTCGTTTGGTCGCGCAATGAATACTAGCGCGAATCGATTGATGCCCTCGATGAAAAAGAAAATGGCGAAGGCGGCGAAGAGAAAATCCCGGGTTTCTCTCCAAAACCTAACAAAGAAGACACTGGCCGTGAACGAAGCCATGGAAATCGCGCCGAGCAAGAATGCGTCAAACATTTACTTGCTCTCCCAAATGAGTCCGTAGAGAAGCATCGCCATGGCGACGGCTGCTGTTCCAAGACGAATGTGGTAAAGATTCACAGCGGGGAAAACCACCAGATCGATAAAGATCAACGTGTTTGACAAGGCGAACCCGATGAAGCAGAAACCACTCCAAAGCAGCAGCTTCTGTTTGCCGTTGGCATACCCACGCAGCAGCAGGACGGCGCACGCCAGACTGGTTAATGCGCCCAGGAGGTAGACTGCCGAGGCCATTAGTCACGCTCCCTTTTGAAGCGAAATGCGTCCGCAAAGTCACGCACGGCAGAAGTTGCCTTGCGATGAATCATAGTCGAAACGGTGACAATTTCGCGGCGATACTTGTCACATACGGCGGCGACTAGCTTGTCGCTCTCGACCGATTTCGATTCGTAGAAGCACTGCTCCGGAAAACCTGGAACGTTGACGATAAGACCGTGCCGAACCAAGCCTTGAAGTAGCGACAACGCAACACTGTGTTCGACGTAAAGGCGCCGGGCAAGGTCATCGGCCGACCACACCTGAGGCCTACTGTTCCAAAGGAGGAGCAACGCTTCTAAATGCGGAACACTGTCGATTCGCTCAACAATAAATCGCTCGACAAGTTGATCGGTTGGTGGGCTGTTTTCCGTCATCGCCAGGCATCATAGAAACCGTTGTATCGTAACACGATGTAGCAAGACACAAACCCCGATAGAGAAGGAACTTTTCGAGTACTTTCTGGCTTTCAGACCCTCTTGCACTTACAGGGTCGGGGGCGGGAGCGGCGTGCCCTGCTTCAGGCTGGCGAAGCGGCATTGTGAGGAGCGACAAGACACACCCGTGACGATGGATGGGGCACTCGCACAGTCAGAACCACAGGTGAGTTACGAGCGGCCGCGCATGTCGCTGGAGGTGCCGCCAGCCGCTGGGACGTAGCACTTCAACGTGTAGTCCATGACCATGCGGTCGGCGTTGAAGCGCCAGCCTAGGGTGCGAATCGTGCGCTTCATGCGTTTGATCCACCCGCGGGGCAAACCGTCATGATCGCGCTGGTAATACAGCGGGATGACTTCTTCGCGCAGGACGCGGTAGAGATCGGCGCCGTCCCGGGCATCGTGAGCGTCCATGTTCGAGTGGGTGCGGCCGGTGCCGATGGCGAAGCCGTTCAGGCCGTCGTAGGCTTCGGCCCACCAGCCATCGAGAACGGATAGATTGAGGCCGCCATTGAGCACGACCTTTTGGCCGCTGGTGCCGGAAGCTTCCAGGGGACGCCGCGGGTTGTTAAGCCAGACATCCACGCCCTGCACCAAGTGGCGACCCACGTTGATGTCGTAGTCCTCGACGAACACGAAGCGATCGGCAAACTGCGGATCGCGCGTTAATTGCGCAATGCGTTGCAGCACGCGCTTGCCGGGATCATCGCGCGGGTGCGCTTTGCCGGCGAATACGAACTGCACCGGCCGCTTCGGGTCATTCACCATCGTCGCGAGCATCTCGATATTCGCGAGAATCAGGTCGGCCCGCTTGTAGGTGGCAAAGCGGCGCGCGAAGCCGATGGTCAGCGCATCGGGGCTGAGAACCCGCGCCAGACTCTGCAAGACTTCGGGCGGTTCGTTGCGGCGCTCGGCTTGCTCCACCGAACGCTGGCGGACGAATTCCAGCAGGCGGGCTTTCAGGCTGAGATGGGTTTCCCACAGCTCGCCATCGTCGACGTTTTCGATGCCTTCCCAGATCTTGGCTTCGCCGCTGTGCTCGTGCCAGCCGGTGCCCAGATGGCGGTCGTAGAGACGGAACATTTGCGGAGACAGCCAGGACGGCACGTGCACGCCATTGGTGATGTGGCCGATGGGCACTTCGTCCTCGGCCTTGCCGGGATACAGCCCCGTCCACATGGCACGGGAGACTTCGCCATGCAAGGCGGAAACGGCGTTGGCGCGCCGCGAAAGCTGCAAGCCCAGGACGGTCATGCAGAACTCCTCGAGATTGTTGTGTGGATTCACGCGTCCGAGCGCCATCAGCTTTTCGTGCGAAAGACCCATGGTCTCGCGCAACGGTCCAAGGTGTTCCTCGATCAGATCGCTGCCGAACCGATCATGACCAGCGGGCACGGGTGTGTGCGTCGTGAAGACCACCTCGCGGGAGACGCGCGGCACGGCTTGGCTAAAGTCCAGTCCTTCCTCCTGCATGCGGCTGCGGATCGCTTCGAGCACGGCAAACCCGCTGTGTCCTTCGTTCAGGTGCAAAACGCCTGGCGTGATTCCCAGCGCTTTCAGAGCGCGAAAGCCGCCCACGCCGAGCAGCAACTCCTGGCGGATGCGCGTCCGGCCATCGCCGCCGTATAAGCGCGAAGTGAGTTCGCGATCTTCGGGCGCATTCCCGTCCACGTTCGAGTCCAGCAGATACAGGTCGCAACGCCCCACCTTCATCCGCCAGATCTTGGCGCGGATCGAACCGCTGCGCGTATCAATCTGCACCGTGACGGGCTGGCCGTTGGTCCCGATCGCCGGTTCCATGGGGAGTTGATTGACGTCCGTCTCGATGTACTCTTCCTGTTGATAGCCGTTGCGGTCGAGCCGCTGCCGGAAATAGCCCTGGCCATACAGCAGGCCGACGCCGACCAGCGGAATGCCCAGGTCGGAGGCGCTCTTGATGTGATCCCCGGCGAGAACGCCCAAGCCGCCCGAGTATTCCGGGACCGAAACGTGCAGTCCGAATTCCGCGGAAAAATAGGCTACTGGACGCGGACGCAGGATTCCCGCGTGCCGGGCGCCCCAGGTGCGGTCCGCGGCCAAGTACTCGCGCTGGCGGCGGTAGGCATAGTTGATTCGGGCATGCAGCCCCAATTCCTTCGCGCGGCGCTCGAGCGTCGCCAAAGGAATCTCGGCGAGCAGGCCGACCGGATTGTGATTGAGTTCCCTCCAGCGAGAGGGGTCGAGCGACCGGAACAGGCTGCTGGCGTCCTGATCCCAGCTCCACCACAGATTGCGCGCCAAGGCCCAGAGGCGTTCTTGCGCGGGAGCGATGAAGCGGTCCAGGGTGCGCGCCTCGCTGACGATCGGCGCCACCTGCGCGGCCGCCGCCGTCAGCATCTCGCATTCGTCTTCGCGAAAGGTGCGCGCCTCGACGGTCTGCAAAATGAGGACGCCTTGCAGCACGCCGCGGTCAATCAGCGGAACCCCAAGGAACGATTGATACGCGTCCTCGCCGGATTCGCTGAAGTATTTGAAACGAGGGTGATTCTGCACCTGGCCGACGTTCACAGGACGTACCTGCTCGGCCACCAGACCCGCCAGCCCCTCATGCACGCCCATGCGCAGGGTGCCAACCGACTGCGGCCGCAGGCCGATCGTCGCGGCCAGCACCAGATTGGCGCGGTCCGGCTCCAGCAAGTACACGGAGCAAACGTCGGTGTGAAAGCGGCGGGCAATCAGGGCGACAACGTTCCTCAGCGTCTCCGCCGGCTTGCCACCCTTGGCCGCGAGTTTGCCAATCTCCTCCAGCGTCAGAACGTAATTGGTTTCTGTCCCTTCGACGGTCTTGGCCATTTCTGGGAACCCTCTTACAGGAACACGTACATCGCCGCTGGCAAGACGCCGACGTCAGCGAACGAGCAACAATTTTTATGAGTCCAGACTCCTACAGAGGCACTTTAAATGCCAGATACGCTGCCCGTCCAATCGAAATTTTAGATCGGGGAAAGCAAAGTAAACAGGGCTGCTCGCGGCGACCTCAGATTCAAAAATTGGAGGAGTCGAACGGCTTGGGCAGCAAATCTGACATGCGGTGCACTTCCATTCGCCCCGAAAGATTCGCCAGGATCACCTCCGCGTCGCCGCAGAACTCCCAGAGAATCTGGCGGCAGGCGCCACAGGGCGGCGTGAGGATGTCGCTGTCGGTGACCACGGCGACGGCGTCAAAACCTCGCTCGCCTTCCGAGAGAGCCTTGAAAATGGCGACGCGCTCGGCGCAGAGGGTCAGCCCGTAGCTGGCGTTTTCAATGTTGCAGCCGCCGAAGACGCGGCCCGATTTCGCGCGCACCGCCGCGCCCACGCGGAAGCGCGAATACGGGGCAACGGCATGCTCGCGCGCGGCACGGGCGGCTTCCACCAGGGCGTTTCGATCCGTCATTTCCTCCCCTTTTGATAGACGCTGTTCGCGGCGAAAAGATAGGCGAAGTTCAACGCGCGCTCCGGTTAGACTCCCAGACGCGCCGCACCAGTGGTCGTGGCATTGGCGGCTCCGGCGCGAAGCGGTACGCCGTCTCGACAAGGCGGCGCGCTTCGTCCAGGCGCTCGGCGTCATTGTAATGCAGGGTGCACACGGTCTCGCCTTGCCGGACAAGGTCCCCGATCTTCTTGTGCACGATCAAGCCAACCGCCGGGTCGATGGCGTCTTCCTTCCTTGCGCGGCCGCCGCCGAGCACGACGCAAGCTGTGCCAAATTGCTCGCATTCCGTGGCGGTAACATAGCCTTGGCCGCCGCTGGCCACGTCGAAGGTATGACGCGCACGGGGGAGTCTTTCTGGAGCATCCACGACGTTCGCGTCGCCCCCCTGTAGCCGGATTATCTCGCGAAACTTCCCCTTCGCTCGGCCAGAGGCAATCTGCTTGGCTGCCAGACTCTTCCCTTCCGCGACCGATTCTGCGCTGCCGCCCAGCGAGAAACATCCATCCGGCCAGTTCCAGGCACAGGTCACGCAGATCCGCCGGGCCGCGCTCGTCAAGCACTTCGAGCGCCTCGACGACCTCCAGGGCGTTGCCCACAGCGCGGCCGAGGGGCTGATCCATGTCCGTGATCAACGCGACGACGCGTTTGCCCATGCGAGTGCCGGTCTCGACCAAAAGATCAGCGAGATGCGCGGCATCCTCTTCGCTCTTCATAAATGCGCCCGAGCCAACTTTCACGTCCAATACCAGGGCGTCGATCCCCTCTGCGAGCTTCTTGCTCATGATGGAGCTGCAAATCAAGGCCGGGCTCTCGACCGTGCCCGTGACATCGCGGAGAGCGTAGAGCTTCTTGTCGGCTGGGGCGATTTCCGCTGTCTGGCCAATGAGGGCGCAACCGCAAGCGCCGAGCACGCGGCGGAAGTCCACGAGCGAGAGGTCGACGTTGAAGCCCGGAATGGATTGCAGCTTGTCGAGCGTGCCGCCGGTGTGACCGAGTCCTCGGCCGCTGATCATCGGCACGCACAGCCCGCCGGCGGCCGCGATCGGCGCCAGCACCAGCGAGGTCTTGTCGCCTACGCCGCCCGTCGAGTGTTTGTCTACCTTGCTGCCGGGCAGATCGGAAAGATCCAGCACCTGGCCCGAGTGCACCATCGCGTCGGTCAAAGCGGCGATCTCGGCGCGAGTCATTCCTCGCCAGAGAATGGCCATCAGCCAGGCGGAAATCTGGTAATCGGGAACCTCGTCTCGCGTATAACCGCGGATCAGGGAGGCGATTTCATCGGGCGTAAGTTCGCCACCATCGCGCTTGCGACGGATGAGATCCACAGCACGCATCGGGAGGGCGTTCAGGAGGCGGGTGGGTAAAGCGCGTGCGGGTCTTCGCTCTGGCCGATCAGGCAGTCCGCGAACGAGCCCGCGAATCCCGAATCGGTGGCGTGGTGCGGCTGGAGTTCGAGGCAAGGTATCTCGGCCGGGCAGCGCAGCCGCCAGGGCAGGACGATTGTTCCGATTCCTCGACTTACGTAGATCTGCGTGGCGCCGAGGCGGTCCCAGCCGATTTTGAACCGCAACTGCTCAGGCGAGCGCCCGTACACAGTGCCCAAGAGCGGCAGATTCACCTGACCGCCGTGGGTGTGGCCGGAGAGAACCAGACCGACCCCATGGCGGGCGGCGCGTCGAACCAAGCGCGGGTTGTGCGCCAGCAAAATGGTGGGCGCCCCTTCCGGAATGCCGCGCAAGGCGGCCGGCAAGTCCGCGCCGTAGCCAAGGTCGTCCACGCCAACGATGGGCAGCGCGTCGCCACCATCGCGCAATATCATGTGGCGGTTCCGCAGGACCCTGATCCGCTGGCGGCGCAGAGCCCGCTGAACGATGTCCGCTCCAACCCGAAAGTCGTGATTGCCCAGTACCGCGACAACGCCCAGCCGCGCCCGCAGCGTTCCAAGCATCTCCGCTACCGGCCCAATCGAGCGACGCGAATAGGTCACAAAGTCGCCGGTCAAAGCCACCAGGTCGGGCTTCAGGCGATTGGAAAGCTCCACGACCGCCGCCACGCGATCCAAAGGAAAAAATAAGCTGTGATGGATGTCGCTCAGTTGCAAAACGCGCAGCCCGCTAAAGCTCTCTGGGAGGCCGTTGAGCCAAATACGCTGGTCGGTGACGCCAATTCGGCCGCTTCTGGTCTCTGCAGCGCGCTCGGGCGCGACGGAATCCAGATGAAAGGACTCGATCACTTGGCGGCGCTCGCGAGCTGCCCAGCGCTGGGATACCGCAGCCCAGACCGGGTTCTCAATCATCGGAAATGTCGGCAAACTTCCCATAGGGTATGCTGCGAACAACCAAATGGCCTAACAACTGCGCGGAGCCTCGGAATGTCCCCTTCCGAAACCGGGGAAACTGAAACGCAGCCTAACATCCCACTCGCCGCGGCGTCAATCTGGAACCCAACCGCCTGGCCGCGTTACGGTTATCCTACGCGCCCAAAATGAGATGTTAGAGCGAATCTTGGCGCTGGGCGGCACGCTCACCTATGTCCAAGGCCACTTGGCGCATTTCGTCGTGGATGTGGCCGTTCGACGCCAGCGTCTCGCGATCGCCGGGCCGGTAAGGCTGGCCGGAGAACGTGGTGACTGTGCCTCCGGCTTCGCGCACCAGGAGCGTCCCAGCCGCAGTGTCCCAAGGATGCAAGCCGAACTCCCAGAAACCGTCGAAGCGACCGCAGGCGACGGACGCCAGGTCCATGGCGGCCGATCCGTCACGGCGCACGCCGTGGGAGCGCATCGTGAAGTCCCAGTAGTAGTGAATATTCGGGCTGTGAGAACGCTTGGCGCTGGGGAAGCCGGTACACAGCAGGCTGGTCGCCAGGCGTTCGACACCTGAAACGTGGATGGGCTTCTGGTTGAGGTAGGCGCCTTCGCCCTTCACTGCGGTGAACATCTCCTGCGTGACAGGCTGATAGACGACTCCGACGAGGAGCTCACCGGCCTCCTCCAGGCCGATCGAAACCGCAAAGCACGGATAGCCGTGGGCGAAGTTCGTCGTGCCGTCCAGCGGATCGACGATCCAACGGAAGGGCGACTCCGTTGCATGGCCGCCGCCTTCTTCAGCCACGATCGCATGCTTTGGAAAGCGCGAGCGCAGAAGCGAGACGACGGCATCTTCCGACCGGCGGTCGGCTTGCGTCACGATGTCCACTTCGCCCTTGTAGCTGATTTTCACCGGGCGATCGAACTCGGCAAGCAGGATGCGTCCGCCTTCGCGGGCAGCCTCCACGGCCACTTCGAGGTAGGAATTCATCACTGGATGGTTGCGCCGTCTGGCCTCATTCCGCGGGACCGCCGGAATAGTAGGTCTTGCGGTAGCGCACCGTGTAGTCTCCCTTCACGCGAACTTCAATCTGCCGGTAGACGCCCTGCGGCGGACGGGGCTGGGGATAATAACCCCAGCCGGTACTGCGTGCGCAGCTCCCGGTCAATGCGGTCGAACATGGCGTCGAGCTGCGGTCACTTCGTCGGGATAATACATCGCGCCGCCCGTGGTGTCGGCAATGGTTTCGAGGGCGTGTTCCCCGGCGGTATTGCGGCCGTTTTCATTCTTAACGGGACGAATCACGATCGTATAGAGGAGCATTCGGCGCGCACGGCGGCGCGGCGCGCCGTCTCAAAATCGGCGCGGCTGGTCGTCTCGCCCGCATCGGTGAGCAGCACCAGCGCGCGGCGGCGTCCGGCGCCGCCGCGCTCAAGCGCCTGGGAGCCCAGAAACACAGCATCGTAAAGCGCGGTGCCGTCGCCCGGAACAATATGCTTCACCGCCGTCTGCAGGTTGGGCACGTTGTCGGAAAAGCCCGCCAATTGCGTTACCGCATCGGAAAATTCAAACACCGCGACGCGGTCGCCGGGCCGCACAATCCGAGCGATGAACCGCGCGGCCGCCGCGGTTTCAACGTCCATGTCCTTCAGCTCGCTGAGGCTGGAGTCCACCATCAGCGCCAAATCGAGAGGCTGGTTGCGTCTCCGGCTCAAAAACCTCGATCTTCTGCGGCTTGCCTTCTTCGTAAATCTCAAATTGGTCGCGCGAAAGGTCCGGCGCCGGCCGGTTGGCCTTGTCCAGCACGCTGGCCAGGACGTTGACCAGATTCACATCCACGCGAATCTGTCCCCGCTGGTCGGGCGCGCGGCCGGATCCCTGCGCGAGCCGCCGGAGGGTTGGCGCGCTCGGTGGCCGGCCAGGCTAGCACCAGACAAAGCACGAGCAGCCTCCTTTGACGAGGCCTAAGACACGCAGATGATAGGAGCTTTCGCAAGAAAACGGCGCGCACAAGGCGCCTAGGGCTTAGATACCGACGGACCGGAATTGGATGGCGCGGGAGGCATTTCCCCATCCGCCCACACGGCGCCGCCCTCGAAATATTCCTTCTTCCAAATGGGCACGGTGCGCTTCAGCGTGTCGATGCCGAAGCGGCAAGCGTCAAAAGCCGCGCCGCGATGCTCGGCACTGACGGCAACCAGCACGCTGGTTTCGCCGATTTCAAGCCTGCCCAACCGGTGCACCAGGGCCAGGCGATCGATCGGGAATCGCTCGCGCATTTGCGCTGCGAGTTCGCGCAACTTGATCAGCGCCATCGATTCATACGCTTCGTAGTCGAGATAGAGCGTCCGGCGCTCGCCGGAATGGTCTGCGGACGATGCCCTCGAAGGCCAGCACGGCGCCATCTCCGGCGCCTTGAGCAGCGCCACAATCTCCGAGACGCGAATCGGCTGGCGCACCAGCTCGATCAGGTCCTGGATCAGCGCTACGCCGCTGGCGTCGCTGCCGCCGCTGACCGGCGGGAGAAACGCCACCTCGTCTCCGGCCGACGAGCGGCGATCGCCAGTCGGCAAATGTTTGATTGATGGAGGCCACCACGGAGCCGCGAAACGCGGCCAGCTCCGGATAGCGCTCGCCGTAGCGCGCGAATAGGTCCTCGACGCGCGCGCCGTCGCCTAGCTCGGCCGCGTCTTCCGTCTGACCGACAATGTCCTTGAGCCGCCCGAAGAAGAGGACTCGCACGCGCATGGCTGTATTGTATCCATGCGCCGGGCGCTTTTCCATCGCGGAGCAGAAGCGTTTCCATGCGCCGTCCGGTATGGACCAGTTTCCGAGAAGAGGACTTATCAGGCCCGATCTCATCCGCTCGGGGCCTCGAGGCTGGTCTGCTATTTGCGAAAGCTAAGCTCAGAATCGCTGCACAATTCAGCGTTTATGTTGGTGCGCTCTGTCGAGTCCGTAACAGGGTGGCCGACCAGCGTTCCATTTTCGGTTGTATAGATCGTCGTGGAATCGTCGGTCGCCTGCCGCCGTTTTGAAACCATGTGACCTCCCGGCTCGGACAGCCACGTCGTCGAACCCGTCATCAGTCCAGTCTTTGATCTTGAAGAGGTAATGAGCCGAAACAACATCATCACCCCGTACGGGATCGCCTTCGAGATCGAGGCTGTAGGCTTTGTCCCACTGCCTTGCCACCCACCCCTTCCCGGACACGAACTCAAACGAAGCGAGAAAATGTTCGGCTTCACATTCGGTGCAACTGTCATACGTGAATACCAAGTCGGGCGCTGGCGACCGGTCGAAATGCACCAACTGAGTTACCTCGAACATCCATAGCACGTCGCCGGACTCTGGATACGTGCCAGGGGGCCTGGGTCGGCTCTGTGACAATCGGCCCCCTTGGAACCGTCGCGTAGGTCGTAGGAATACGCATTAAAGTAGTCCGTAACCCGGGCTGTCTTTTGCATTTCTCTGGACCCGATGATATACCAGAGCGGTTCCGTCCTGAAAACTCCGATTTCCTGTACGATGTACTTGTACTGAGTAGGCGCGTAATGCGGGGGAACTCTTCTGCGGATCGTCTGGCACCGAGATTTCCGGTGGAGCAGAACCTAAAACGCGGTTCCAAACCTGAGAATCGCGAGTGCTATCTAGCCACCGAAACTGGTCTTGGCCAGTACCGGTTCACAGAATCGGGGTGGGATTGCTGACAGCCGCACGCAAACAGGAAAATTGTGCCTCCAACGCCATAAGACTTTTCTAAACGTCTTCATCGTGGATATCCTGCCAAATTCTGAACATAATTCATCGATTTATTGTGAACTGAGGAGGCGCTAGTTAGCGAGACCGCCAAGTCCTGCGAAACGATTATCGGAAACTGGCCCACTGCCGCCTAGCCGTGTGCTTGACCCGCGCTGGGGCTCGCCTTACTGTCTAGCCGACGCCGCGCTCCGCCGCTTGCGCTCAGCCGTTTCCGCCGCAGCGCCCGTCGCACGCAGAGAGGTTTCATCCTTGAGAGTATTGATCTCCGGGTCTACCGGCATGATCGGCTCCGCGCTGGCCGATGCATTACGCCAGCAAGGCCACGAAGTGGCCGGGCTCCTGCGGCCGGCAACCCGAGTTCGGTCGAGCGGCGCCGCGCAAACCGTGAGTTGGGATCCCGGGGCCGGGGCACTCGATCACACCGCGGACGGCGCCGATGCCGTCGTGCACCTCGCGGGCGCGTCCATCGCGGAAGGCCGCTGGACTGCGGCGCGCAAGCGCGTGCTGCGCGACAGCCGTATCGCGGCAACGCACGGCTTGATCGACTCCCTGAAGAAACTGCCCCGACCGCCGGGCGTCTTCATCGGCGCTTCGGCAATCGGCGTCTACGGCGATCGCGCCGACGAAGAGCTCACCGAATCGAATGCGCCGGGCGCGGATTTTCTGGCCAGCCTGACTCGCGAGTGGGAGGAGGCATCGCTGCGGGCGTCGGAATTCGGGGCACGCGCCGTGGTCCTGCGAATCGGCATCGTCCTGGACAAAAATGGCGGCGCGCTGCCACGAATCGTCCTGCCCTTCCGCCTCGGCGCGGGCGGACGCCTGGGATCGGGCCGGCAATGGATGTCCTGGCTGGCACTCGAAGAGCTGGTGGCAATGATTCAGTTCGCGTTGACCGCGAATTCATTGAGCGGGCCGGCCAACGCGGTGGCGCCGCACCCGGTGCGGAATGCGGACTTCACGAAGGTCCTGGCCCGAGTCCTGCGCCGTCCCGCGATCTTCCCGGCCCCGGCCTTCGCTTTGCGCCTGGCTCTGGGAGAAATGGCCGGCGCGTTGCTGCTCGCCAGCCAGAAGGTACTGCCGAAAAAGTTCGAGAGTCTCGGGTACAAATTCTTGCTCCCGGACCTGGAACCTGCTCTGCGGGCTGTCCTCGCGGCGGACTCGACAAAAGGCGGCTGAGCCATTTTCAGCCGCGAGGTGAACTCCGCTCTCTGTGTCAGAGATCGAGCTGGGCGAGCAAGGCCTCGAGGTTGGACTCGTCCACGACGATGTCTGTCGTGTGCGCCTCGAGGTTGTCAATCTCATCAAAGGCTTGAAACAGACGCATTTTGGCGATGGCGTATTCCTCAGTCCCCGAAAGAGAACGCCCCGCCTTACGTGCCCACTTCTCCTCCGCGTCCCGGCGCACGAAGATGCGCAGAGGGAATGCCCTCTTTCTGTCCGCAGAAACCATGTAGACGTATTCCGTGCCAGGGGTAAGGCCGCGTCGCGTCTTTTGCACTTCGTAAAAATAATATTGGTACACGTACCCGGTCTCCGCCGAATAGCTTTTCACGCGCCTCACGGCTTCCGGACGAGTCATGGGCTGAGTATTCCGCCAGCGAATCGGCATGTCAATTGTTTGCGCGGGCTGCAAGTACAGCCCGCACCCGCTTTGCGCGAACTCCAAGTACACCCCCCCACCCGCGGGTCCCCGGTACCGCGTCTGCCCCATTCTGAAACGCTCGCGATGAGAAGGTGGTGCCGAAATGGAACAGTTATCCGGCGAAAAAAGGAGAAATGCTGCGCGCCAATCTTAAAGCGAAATTGATCAGGTTCGCCGACACCGGCTAAGTGGTGGCGATCGGCGGGCTTGTGCGAGCAATCGGGCGAAAGTGCACATACCTTCCTCCCGCGCGGCGGCCAACGCTTCACGGATCGTCTCCTGGCATCTGTCTTGCTTCAGCAGGCAGCGTGGCCGCCACGCGTACACGATCACTCTTGCGCCTAATGGCGATGCTCTGCGCAGTCTTGTCCGGATGCGGCGGCCTGGTTGGCTCCAACTCTTCTGGAATGCCCGCGAATCCAACGCCGATCAGCGTGAGCGTCGTGGCAAACAGCACTTCCGTCCTGCTAGGAACCACAACGGCGCTGACGGCGAGCGTGTCAGGCACAACGAATACCGCGGTCGCATGGTCGATCAACGGCATCCCCGGCGGCAATGCGCAGGTAGGAACGATTTCCGCCGGCGGCCTGTTTCTCGCGCCGGCGATCCTTCCGTCTCCACCCACCGTGGAAGTTCAAGCTGCCAGCGCCACCGACTCCAGCAAGACTGGAGAAGCGGCCATCACCATCATCAGCGATGTGAGCGTGAGCCTGTCGCCGGGCAGCGCTGCCGTCGAGTTGGGAGCCCAGCAAATGTTTCAGACCGGCATAAGCTCCGCCGGAAATCCGAACGGTGGGGTGACTTGGGCGCTTAGCGGGGCGGGCTGCACAGGAGCCGCGTGCGGGGCAGTCACTTCGAGCGGGGTGTTCACCGCACCGCGAGACCTGCCGTCCCCTCCCACGCTGACGGTTGCCGCCACGAGCACCGCCGATCCGTCGAAGAAAAGCTTCGCCACGGTCACGGTGACGAGTAACTTCACCTTCACGGTGAGCGGCCCCTCATCGGTTGCGGCCGGCGCGACCGCCAGCCTCGCCGCGACACTCACGCCGGTGCCCAACTCGAACCCGGATCCAGCGATCTCCTGGGCTGTCTCCGGAACGGGATGCTCGGGCGCATCCTGCGGAACGCTAAGCGCCGCGGGCTCAGGCGCCACGGCAACCTACACCGCGCCAGTGATGGCCCCGTCGCCGGCCGTGGTGACGCTGACGGCAACGCCCGTGGCTGCTCCATCCAAAGCGGCTTCGATCGTCATGGCGATCACCACTGCACCAAGCATCACGGTTGTACTCGCGCCGAGTACTGCAACGCTGAGCATTGGCAACCGCCAAACGTTCACAGCGCAAGTCCAAAACTCCCCGAACATCGGTGTGCTCTGGAACGTGAACGGCGTCGCTGGAGGCAGCCCGGCGCTCGGGCAGGTCTGCGTGGTCGGCTCCAATCCGTGCCAGGCCGTGACTTCGGCAAATGCCGGCAGCGTCGACTACGTTGCGCCAACCTCCGTGCCGTCTCCGAACCCCGTGACGTTGAGCGTAGTCAGCCAGGCGGACGCGACAAAGAGCGCAAGCAGCGCGATCACGATCATTCCCCACGTCGTCGTGAGTGTTCTGCCGCCGAGCATCACGTTGACTCCCGGCGGGAGCCAGGCCTTCACCGCAACGGTTTCGGGAACAACGAATCAACAGGTGACCTGGACGATTGCGGGCCCGGCGTGCACGGCCTTAGGCTCGCCGTGCGGCACGATTGACCCCACAGGGCTGTACCACGCGCCCGCGACCGCCCCTTCGCCCAACACGCTGAGCGTCGTCGCCGCCAGCGCGGAGGACTCCACGCGCACCGCCTCCGCGGCCGTCACCATCACGGCGCAGCCCACGATTCTTTCGCTGCTGCCCTCAAGCATCACAGCAGGAGCGGCCGGAGGCTTCGCGCTGCGCGCGCAGGGCGCAAACTTCGTGCCGGCCGGCGCCGGTCTGGGCTCTTCGATCCAAATCGGCGGCAGCCAGCGCATCACGATTTGCGATTCCTCGTCAGATTGTTCCACGCTGCTCAGTTCCTCCGACGTGGCCCTGGCCACCAGCCTGAACGTAACGATGCAAAACCCCGATGGAACCGTGTCGAACGCAGTCAGCTTCGTCGTGGTGCCCGCACCGTCCGGCGCCGGGGACATCGTCCTCACGCCAGGCGCGCCTGACGCAATCGGAAAGGATATCGTCGTCACCGACCTCAGCACCGACGGCTCCTCTTCCCCACCGGAAGACGTGAGCCTGAGCGTCGCCGCTGCGGGGCCATTTCTACGCTCCACGAATACCTGCACGCTGGACGCAGGCCCCGTGAGCTTCGTGCCTCCCGCCTCGGGCCAAGCCACGGCCGATATCTGCGCATTTTCCGTAAGCGGCCTCGATCCATCCTACAGCTACACGCTCACCGGGCCGTCGCCCAACGACATGAGCGTGATCGGTGAGGCGCCTCTCGGGCTGGGAATCGTCGATTTAACCATTCAGTTATCCAGCGCCTCGGCCAGCGGCGCCCGAACTCTTTTCATCCAGAACGCCAGCTTGGACATCGCCGCCGCCACGGGAGTCCTTACCGTGCAATGAGCTGGCGCCCGATGAGCTTCGGCAAGCGGCGTGGCCGGTCCATTCACCAAGCCTTCACCGAAAAAAGGAGACCCAATGAATACCCAAGCTGACGATCGCCCGCAAGTGATCGCTGCGGTGTTGCTCGTCATCGTAAGCATCGCCTTCCCCGCGCGGGCCACCACCTTAGAGCGGATGAGTCTCAACCAATTGGCGCAGGCCGCGGGCACGGTTGTGCGCGCGCGTTGCTCCGGCACCTCGGCGCGCAGGGAAAATGGCTCCATTTGGACATTCAGCGAATTTGAAGTACTCGAGCGATTCAAGGGCAACCCTCCGGCACGTATTCTGGTGCGCTCTCCGGGTGGACGCGTGGGCCATATCTCGACGCGAGTCGAAGAAGCCCCGGTGTTTCGCCCTGGCGATGATGCCGTTCTCTTCCTGGAGGCGGCTGCCGACGCCAGCTACGGGGTGACGGCCTGGGCCGAAGGCACGTTTCGCATTCGGAATGGTTCCGAGGCCGGCTTGGAAACCGTCACGCAGGACTCCAGCGGGGTCGCCGTTTTCGATCCTGTGACGCGGCAATTTCACAGCGACGGAATCCGTAATCTTCCTTGGAACGAGTTCCGTAGGCGCTTGGCGGGCGCGCTGTCGCAGCCGAGCGCAAAAGGCCTGCGATGACGCGCTTGCCAGGCAGCGCCAAGCGGCTACTTACGGTGCCCGCAGCCGCACTGCTCTGGCTGCACGCGGCAATGCCCGAAGCTGGCTTAGCCTATATGGTGAATTCGATCGTCGCGGACATGCGCCAGCCCGCGGCCGCATCGGGCGGCACGTCTTGTCCGCAGCCAACTCGCTTCGACGTTTCCGTCGCCGGGAGCATCAACCGCCAGTGGAGCACTTCCCTGAACGCCAGCCCGGCAACAATCCTCACCGCCGATCAGACGCCGCCAGGCCGTCTCAATGAAATAGAGAACACGATTACGCAATCGTTCGGTAGCTGGACAAACGTTTCCGGCAGCCTGCTCACCGCCAGTTCACTGACCCCGATCATTCGTACATCCGCGCAAGATGCCTGCGCCATCGACGGGCAGAACACCATCTGCTTCAACCAAAGCGATCCGGCATTCACTACCGGCGTGCTGGCATTCACCAGGATCACCACCGCCGACGCCATCGGCGAGCAAGCTGCCCCGACCAGTTCTCGCTCCAGCTTCGTAGGCGAGATCCTCGATGCCGATATCCTGCTGCGACCATCCGATTCGACTGTGACCTTTGCGACGCCGGCCGCTCTTTCGAGCAACCCGGCCGCCTATGATCTTGAGTCCGTTCTCACCCACGAAATGGGGCATCTCTTCGGCTTCGGCCATTCCGCCGTCTGGAGCGCGGTGATGTTTCCCTTCGTCCCCGCTCCCGGTACCTTCCTTGGTAGCCGGCCGAACCCTCAGCTCCCCGATGCGCCGCTGTCGGACGACGACCGCACAGCGGTTCGCGTACTCTATCCGGACCCGTCGGACTCGACGCACGTGGGCTCGATCAGCGGCCACGTCCTGCCGGCAAATCCACTCGCTCTGTCGGGTGAGCCAGCGGGCACAACGGGTATTTTCGCGGCGCAGGTTGTGGCCGTCGATGCCGCCACAGGCGCGGTCAGTGCCGCATCGATATCCGGATGGTCCTGCCGCGATCCCGGGCCACCCATATTCGATGGCTCCTATCGCATCGAGCGGCTCGCTGCCGGCGCGAACCAGAACTACCAGGTTTATGCCGAGCCGCTCGATGGGCCGGTAAGTCCAGCGGACGTCCTCGGAGACTCGACGATCTGCCGCAACGCTCTCACCGACCCGGGCTGGCCGCCGCAGTTCGCCTGTACCGCGCCGTCGCCGATCACAAATTTCTCCGTGAGCGTGCGCGCGGGGCCCTGAGCGAATCGCCCAAAAACAGAGGCGGCTCCGATGGGGGGATATCGGAGCCGCTTCGGGGGCATCCAGCCAGATCTTGGGGGATGGCGGCTGGATGGTCTTTAGGGAGCTGCCGAGCGTCGCCGCCCAGCAGCTCACCAGCTTGTTATTAGTACACGGCGAGCCACTGAGTCCGCTGGACCGAACTGGTGACGTTGGTAATAGCGTTGGTGTTGGTCGGCGATATGGTTGTTGAAGGAAACCACGGCGGCGCGAACCCGCCCTGGGCAAAGCGCTGATCGAAAAACACATTTCGGGTAGTCGCGCCAATGTTCTGAATGGTGTTCTGAATACGTCCACCGACGATCGTCAGGGTATTGATGGAATTTCCGGTATTCACCAGGCCGCCGCTTCCGCCCTGCACAATTGTGGCGATGGAAGCGTCGATTTCCAGGTTTTGGCCGGAGTTGGGAACCGCCATTTGAATGTTGCCGCCGGCGGTGAAAAGGCCGAGCACCTGGCCGCTGTTGTTAGCCGGGATGAGTGTATCGGCCGGAGTGCCCGGGATCTGGTTTTGGGTCAATGTGACGGGCTCTTGCGCGTAGGTGAGATTTCCGGTGATCGTCATGTTATTGCCGCTTCCGGCGTCGACGGTCACTGCCGAGCCGTTCGCGATGGCCGCTCCGGAAGAGGGGCCGGAGAGCGAATTGATGCTCCCGTCGACGTAGAGCATGACCGCCTCTGTGGGTGTCGAGCCCGACAAGTTTTCAGGCACGCCGTTGATGGTGGTTGAAACTGTTGAACCCGAACCGGTCTTCGAGGCAAAGGTCGTGGTACTGTTCGTAAGATCGACCGTGATCGTGGTCGTCGTAGTACTCTGCGTGATCGTGAAGACCTGCTGGTTATGCCCACCGGTACTGGCCGTCGACAGCACCACGGAGTTCGCATTGCCTTCGACGTAGATGCCGCCGCCGGTCATGCACGGTGTCGGTTTGGCCCCACAGACCGTTGCGGAACTCGAATAGGGCATGTACACGCCGGCAGTTGTCGTTCCGGTTGCCGGATATGCGGTGCCGTTGAATTTCTCCAAGGCGGCATTCATTTGGGCATTCGTTATGGCGCCCAGGTTGCCCATACCGTCGACCACGGCTTCCTTTTGGTTGTAGTCGTTCGACCGGCAAGGGAACTGCGATTCGCGCCCAGAGCTAACCGTCGACTGGAAGGTCGTCGAGAACCCGGGCTGAGGATAGGTGGCGGATTGCGAGCAACTGCCGGACTGCCAGCCGAATTTCGGCGAAACGCTGCCCACCTTGCCGGTGAACGTGTAGGAGCCGGTATTGCCAAAGGTCCAGCCGCCGTTGGTGAAAACCGGTCCGCTAATTGTGCCGGGAACCAAGCTGCTTCCGCTGCATACAGCGTATTGATCGATGAACATGCCCCAACCGGCGAAACTCTGTTTAAAAGCCGCCGAGGTGTCGAAGGTCGCGGTCACCACCAAGCTTCCGGCGTCCTCGACAACCTGTTGTTCGTTGGCGATCGATTGTCCGATGGCCGTGATCGTGTAGGGGAAGGTGTAGTTGACGACCGCTGAAAAGCCGGTGCACGCGCCCGTGCACGACGGCGGATTCGTGCAGGTGTACGGGCCGGTGTTCGTCGCGCCCACCACGGTGCCGATCGAGCAGAACGGCGTGGTGGGAGTGCAGCTACCGCCACCTAGGACGCAACCGGCCAGGTTAGTTCCCAGCGTGCCAGCTTGGGTTCCCACGACCTGGAAGGAACTGGGCCAGGAATTCGCCGCCTGTCCGCCGAGGATGGAGCCCATGCTCGCGTACGATGTATTGACCGCCGACAAGGCCGTGCTGACGTCCGTGCTGCTTAGAGTCGGCAGCGTGCCTGATGTGAACGTCTGGCCGGTGGCAAGTGCTGCGCCGGAAAGCGAGCTGAGCATCTTCTGGCGGGCAATGTTCACTCCGGAGTCCGCCGCGTAGAAGGACGTCCGGGCGTTGCGGTAGTACTTGGTGATCAGGGTGTCGGAGGTCACCGAAATGACCATGGCCAGCGTCATGGCCATCATGACCGTCAGCAGCAACAACGTGGTCACCAGTGCCATGCCCCGCGAGGAGTTTCCGCGCCGAGCGTCGTGCTGGACCTGCTTCGTACTGTCAATTGCTCTCATGGTTAGCCTCGATGCGTCAGTCATGCGCGCGTCAATTGTTGTTCATCGACAAGTTGCGCGGATTCACGGTGGCGATTTCGCTTTCGATCTGGTACGGCCCTCCGTCAAATCCGTTCCGATAGGTGTAGGACGCGCCCGGGTTCGGCGTGGTCCGTGCAATCAGTGCGATTTGGACCGAGCGAATCAACCACCACTCGTTGCTGTACCCCACCGGACTGGCCGTCGAAGCGTTCGACGCAAAGTAGCTGTAGGGGATCGTGTCGTCGGTGACGTTCCAGGCCACCGCACCGACCTTGAAACCGATCACCTGCTCGGCCAGAACCGAAGTGGTGCCGCCCTGGGTGCGCGTAAGTTGCGGGTTGGACGGTGTGGCCGTGCTGACCTGATACGTGATTGGAGCCAGCCTCAGGATCCAGTCGGTCGAGCAGAACGATGTATTCAGCTTGGGGTTCAGGTCACCCACTGGGCAGGGCGTGGTGCTGACCAGACAGGTGGTGACGGCGAGTGGATCATTCGTGGCCGTGTTCGTGCCGTCTGAATTTGTGGCGTTGAACGTGAGCTTCACACCCACCCCGGAAGTGGTGGCGGTGCCACCCGTTCCGGTCATTCCGGACAGCAGAATCGTGGTGATTTTCGAGTTTGTGGTATCCACCAGAAGGAGTTGGTCGCCATTGTGATAATCGCCGGCCAGAGTTGCCGCCGTCGTTCCAGTGGGCGGATAGACGTACATGGGAGAAGCCGTCGTGGCGATGCAGTCAGTGCCGGTGAATGTAAATCCGCCGTTGTCCGGGTGCGCCGGCGGCGTATTCGGGTCGGTGGCAATCACGTTCAGCGTATCGAAACAGGTGGACGAATAGGTGAACGTTGCCGGCGTGTTGCAGGCTGAGCTGGGATTGCTGTTGACGATGGTGACGCCAACCGGCCAATCCGGAAAATTCGTTCCGGGGTAATACCCGGTGCCCGCATTGGCCACGTCCAGTTGTATCTGGGCCACGGTATTGCGCATGGCGATATTGAGCCCGGCAAAGTTCTGCTGGCGGTTCAGTAGCGGCTGCTGCACGCTGAATAGTGTCAGCGCCGCGCCGGCGATGACCACAAAGACCACCGTGGCGATCAGCAGTTCCAGAATGGTGAAGCCTCGCGCGTTTTGACGGGAAATCTGCTTTGTGACATTCCTCATGGCCGCACCAAGCTCTCTTGAACGCTGATCGGCGGATTCATATAGCCATTCTCCAAGGTCACCAGCACCGTGATCCGCTTGACGCCGGTAATCGGCTGGTCCATTTCAATCGTCCAGCGGCGATGGAAGGCAATCGCCCCCACGTCGATGGAGTTCGCCGTCGTGCTCGTCGAACTGGTCGTGGCTCCCGCCGGCGTGTGGCAGGTGGACGTATAGATCGGGTTGCCGCTGCTCAAGCTGCTCACCGTCTCGCAAACCGCGCCGCTCGAGTCGGAAATCGCCACGTCATCGTAGTAGTCCACGGTGTCGGTGATCCCGTTGCAGGTGACGCTGGCAGACTGCTGGTCCGAGGTCAGGCTGCCAACCGTGGTCCCGGCGGCCACGCACACGTGCGGGTCCCAGGTCGGCCAGCGGTTCAAATCCTCGAGCTTTTCCGAAGCGAACGTGGTGGCCATGCCTCGGTAGCGTGATGCCGCCGTGCCGTTGAGCGTCATCGTGGTCAGCGAACCAAGCGTGACCAGCCCCACCGCAAACACGGTGACGGCGATCAGCACTTCGACCAAGGTAAAGCCCCGTGAGGGGCCCTTCTTACGGGGTGACATCGATGTTTCCATAGTTGGATACCGTGACCGTTTCGGTGGTGCCGGAATAGGTGATTGTGAACGTGTAAGGCGCCGTACTCGTTGGAGACGTCGCCACCGTCCCGTTGGGCTGAAACTGCAAGACCGTCGTCGCGCCCAGCGCCACCGGTCTGCCGGACAACGGAACAGCAGCGCCGACGTTCGTGTACGAGGTCGCGCCAACCGGCTTGCTGGCGATCTGATATGTCGGATTGATTCCGCCGGCGCCGCCACTGAGAGTCACTTGATACGCGTAACCCTCCATCAGCGCCTGAAACCGTGTGGACTGGATAGCCCAGGTCGCAGAGGACGTTGCCGCCTTCAATTCGTATTTGTTTACGGTAGTCTGCACGATCGGCAGGGCGAAGGCCGCCGTGATCATCGCGATGAGCAGCACCATAGCCAGCTCGACTAGGGTGACTCCGCGGCTCGCTCGTCGTCTTTCCTCGAATTGCCTGGTCTGAATCATTTGCGCAGCGGCTCCTGGAACGTTATTGCGTAGATGATCTAGCACTCGGAAGACCAACTCCGGCGGGGAGTTAACCTACCTTTTTTACAGTAGGTTATGAGCTTGTTGGCCCATCGGTTTTTGGGCCGTCGGCGACTGTGGGATAGAAACGTAACGCTTCAGACATGCTAAGCCGCTGGTGCGGAGGAGCAATAGAGACGGAGGAACAATCGGCGAGCTGAAAGCAGCTCTGTTCATGGCCTGCGGCGACTGCGTGGATGAAGGTTCCGCCGAGGCTCATACGCCCAAAACCGAACGTACGAGGAGACCTGGTAGCGCTAGCGGGAATCGAACCCGCATTTCGGCCTTGAAAGGGCCGCGTGCTAACCTTTGCACCATAGCGCCACGGACAAACTACGCTGGGCTTTGCCAACAGGTTAGAGGAATTCCCAAGGCTTTACAAGGCAGCTTGGCAAGAAGCGAGCAGGCACAACGTCACTGACTGGCGTTGTGCTCTTCGAGCCAGGCCATCTGGATGGATTCGAGCTTGCCTTCGCTCGAAAGCTTGGGGTCACCGGCAAAACCCTCTAGCTCGGTCACCCACTTGTGCAGGTCCGTGAAGCGCACGCCGAGCGGATCGACGTCCGGAAACTTTTCGGCGAGTCTGATTCCGATCTCTTCGGTATCGTCCCAATCGAATGTGGCCGGCATGCTGGCTCCTTCCCGTCTTGCGCCGCCTTCGCTCTCGTCGCGCTAGTGCTCTCGCTCTTTCGCGAAGTTGCGATTCCACTCCGGGATCTCCACGACCATGTCCGTCGTGCCGTCCGGAACGCACTGGCAGCCCAGGCGCGATTTCGCGGTAAGCCCCGGCGCTTCGTCGAGCTGATCGTATTCGGCGTCAGTCGCTTCGTTGCACGACTCCAACCCCTCGTGCACGATCACGTGGCAAGTCGAGCAGGCGCAAACTCCGCCGCAGGCATGGTCGAGACCCATGTGGAAACCAGTGGCGATATCGAGAAGGCTTCCGGGCAGCCCGTCGTGGCCATAGGGAAATTTCTCCGGATCGACTTCGACGACCTTCCCTTCAGGAAGAAACTTCACCTTGAATTTCTTCGTCGCTGTTTTGTATTGCGCTTGCTCAATGTAAGGATTTGTGCCGCCCATTGCCTCAGCCTCCTATTGCGGCTCCCTAGACGTCGCTCAATCGCTTGCCGGCCAGCGCGCTCGAAACGGCGCGATTCATCAGGCGCTCGGCCAGCGGCAGAGTCGCCTGGTTCAGCTCCTCAATGCGCTCGCGAATGTTCTTGTAGTCGTTTCCAACCATGGCTCCTCGCAGCGCGGCCAACGCTGCATCCACCGCCAACCGCTCGATTTCGGGCATTTCCTTGGGGCTTTCGGCATCGATCAGCGCCAGCGACTTCTTCGTGGCCTTGACGATTTGCTCGCCTTCGGTGCGCGCCTCAATCAGTTGCCGCTCGGCAAAATCCTGCTCCGCGTGCTCGATGGACTCCTCGAGCATCTTCTCGACCTCGGCATCGTTCAAGCCGTAGCTCGGCTGCACCTCGATCGTCTGTTCCTCGCCCGTCCGCAGATCGCGCGCCGCGACCTGCAGGATGCCGCTGGCGTCGATCAGGAACTTCACTTCGATGCGCGCCAGGCCCGCAGGTCCCGGCGGCACGCGCAACTGAAAACGCGCCAGAGACCGGCAATCCTTGGCCAACTCGCGCTCGCCTTGCAAAACGTGGATGTCGATTCCCGTCTGATTCTCGACCCCGGTCGTGAACATCTCCTGCGCGCTGGCCGGAATCGTCGAATTGCGCGGAATGATTTTGGCTACCACGCCGCCCATCGTCTCGATGCCCAGCGAGAGCGGCGTCACGTCCAGCAGCAGCATGTTCTTCACGCCGCTTTCGAGAATATCGGCTTGCACCGCGGCGCCCAGCGCCACGACCTCGTCCGGATTCAGCTCGGCGTGCGGGCGCCGTCCGAAAAATTGCTCGACCATGCGCCGCACCAGCGGCACGCGCGTCGATCCGCCCACCAGCACCACTTCGTCGATCTCGTCTGTCTTGAGCTTGGCGTCGGCCAGCGCCTGCTTTACCGGCCCCATGGTGCGGTCCAGAATGGGCTGCACCAAGCCTTCAAATTCAGCGCGGGTAATCTCGCGCATGTATACGCTTTCGTCCGGCAACGGCACCATCACCGTGGCGCGGTCGGCGGAGGAAAGCTGGTGCTTGGCGTGGATCAGCGCCTTGCGCAATTCCTGCACCGTCTCGGGATGGGCGTCCAGGTTCAGCCCATGGCGCACGCGAATCTCCGTTCGCGCCACCTCCATCAACGCGTTGTCCAGGTCGTCGCCGCCCAGGTGCGTATCGCCATTGGTCGAAAGCACCTGATAGATGTCGCCTTCGCCGGTGGAGATCAGCTTGAGAATCGAAACGTCAAAGGTACCGCCGCCGAAGTCGTATACCGCCACCTTGCCGCGGCGCTGCTCGTGCAAGCCGTAAGCCAAGGCTGCCGCTGTCGGCTCATTCACCAGCCGCAAAACCTCCAGCCCCGCTAGCCGCCCGGCATCTTTGGTCGCCTGCCGCTGTGCGTCATTGAAATACGCGGGAACGGTGATCACCGCGCGGTCCACGACCTCTCCGAAAAATTGCTCCGCCCAATTTTTTAGTTCGCGCAGGATGAATGCCGATATCTCCGGAGGAGTGAAGACGCGCTCGCCCAACCGCACGCGAATGACGTTTTGGCTTCCCGGGTCGATGCGAAACGGAAAAATCTTCAGTTCGTCCTGCACATCGGCCACGCCGCGGCCCATCAGGCGCTTCACCGAATAGATTGTGCGCTCCGGCTGGGTCAGCAAGCGGCGCCGCGCCGGCTCGCCCACTACGATCCCGCCATCCTCGTCCACGCTTACCACCGACGGGCAAAGCGTATCGGTGTACGGCCCCGGAATGCACTGCGGGTTGCCCTTGTCAGCCTCTCGATCAAAATACGCGACCAGGCTGTACGTCGTTCCCAGATCGATTCCAACCGTGCGTCCCATATTCGCGCTTAGGCCTCCGCCAATTCCTTTTGCACGCTCTGCACCAGATTGCGAATGTAAGAACGCCGGTTCAGCGTCTCGTTCATGTGATCCATCAGCTTCTTCTGCGCGGCTTGGTCTGCGTTCGCGTCCAGCGCGCGGTCCCATTCCGAGGACAGCCCCTCGAGTTCCATGTCCACTACTTCCAGCTTCTCCTCGAACCGGCGGCGCTCGTTCTCGAGGCGCCGGCCCAGCGCAGCTTCCGTCTCCGGGTCACCGCCCGCCTGGCGCGCTTCGCGCAGTTCGTCGAGCGACTCATTCAGCTCGAATACCTCTTCCAGTAGTTCGGGAGGCGCTTGTTGCTTGTTCTGGCCTTCGCGCCGCATCCCCGCCTGGCTCAGCAGGTATTCCATGCGGCTGACGGGATCGCGCAGCGTGCGAAACGCGTCATTCAATTGCGAGGAGCATTCCAGCGAAAGCGCACGCTCGTAGTCGCTGGCGCGCACAAAATTGTCCGGATGCAGTTTCCAACTGAGCTGGTGGAAGCGCCTCTCAAGCGCGTCCCCATCCACCACGAGTTTCCGCGGCAGGCCCAGCAGCGCGAAGTAATCCACGCCGCGCGGAAGCGGCTGGATCTTCCCGCAATCGGCGCAAAAGCGCTCACCACCCGCCGCGGCGCCGCAACTCCAGCACACCGTCGCGGAAGCTTCCGCCGGACTTGTTCCCGCTGACATGAGAATCGGATGCCCCCAAAGACGAGAAAAACGAAGAGCTAGTCGCCAACCAGGGCTTCCAGCCGTCTTTACAATTCCTGCGGTTCGCGCCCGCAGCTTTCCCCCGCCCCTGTTGGTTCGGACCGTTACGCGGTGAACGAGCTGCCGCAGCCGCAACTGCGGGCGGCCTGCGGATTCTGAAACACGAAACCCTGACGCATCAGCGTCTCTTCATAGTCGAGAGTGGTGTCGCGCAGATAGAGGTAGCTTTTCGGGTCCACAAAAAGCCGCGCGCCATTCTCTTCGATTACCTTGTCCCGGTCACGTGCCTGGGTATCGAGCCGCATGGCGTAGGACAGCCCCGAGCAGCCGCCGCCCTGCACGCCCACGCGGAGCCCTCCCGAATCGTCCCGAACGCCTTCCTTCAGGAGCAGTTCATTGATCTTCTTCGCCGCTTTTTCAGTCACGTGAATCATGGTTTGAACGTCTCTCGCAAGCCTTTCCAAGTATCCCGGCGCGCGGTTACCCACGACGGGCTCGCGCCCTTCGCGCCCGACCGACCGCGCCTCGCTACAAGGCAGCCCGCTTATTCGTGCGCGGAGCCAGCCGGCGTAGGCGTTTCCACGCCCGACTTCTTCTTCCAGTCGCCGATGGCGGCCTTAATGGCGTCTTCCGCAAGCACCGAACAGTGAATCTTGACCGGCGGCAAGCTCAACTCACGGACGATGTCCGTATTCTTGATGGCCAGGGCTTCCTCAACGGTCTTGCCCTTGACCCACTCGGTGGCCAGCGAGGAGCTGGCAATCGCCGAGCCGCAGCCGAAGGTCTTGAACTTGGCCTCTTCGATCACCTGCGTCTCCGGATTGATGCGCATCTGCAGCTTCATCACGTCGCCGCACTCCGGCGCGCCCACCAACCCGGTGCCTACGTTCGGGTCTTCCTTCGGCAGGCTGCCGACGTTTCGCGGGTTGCTGTAGTGATCCACGACCTTATCTGAATACGCCATTTCGCTTTCTCCTCAGTGAGTATTCCGAAATCAATCGAAAGCCCCACACTCGAATTAGATGCTCGTGCTATGCCTTCCAACTCATCTTGCTCAAGTCCACGCCTTCCTTGGCCATCTCGTACAAAGGCGAAAGTTCGCGCAGCCGGTTCACAACTTCGATCACCCGGTTGGCTACATAGTCCACTTCCTCTTCCGTATTAAAGCGCCCCAGCCCGAAGCGAATCGAGGTGTGTGCCAGATCCTCGCCCACGCCCAGCGCCTTCAGCACGTAGCTGGGCTCCAGCGTTGCCGAGGTACAGGCCGATCCGCTCGAAACCGCCACGTCGTTGATCCCCATCAGAAGAGACTCGCCCTCGACGAAGGCGAAGCTGATATTCATGTTATTCGGCAGCCGGTGAATCATCGAGCCGTTGATGTACACCTCATCGAGCTTCGAAAAGATGTGCTCCTTCAAGCGCTCGCGCAGAGCCAGCATGCGCTTGCTTTCCTCGGGCATCTCCTGTTGACACAGCTCGGCAGCCTTGCCAAAGCCCACGATTCCCGGAACGTTGAGCGTGCCCGAACGCATGCCGCGCTCGTGGCCGCCGCCGTCGATGATCGACGCCAGTTGCACGCGAGGATTGCGCCGCCGCACGTACAAGGCGCCGACTCCCTTCGGCCCGTACATCTTGTGCGCGGAAATCGAAAGCAGGTCGATATTGTCCCGCTGCACGTCCACCGGAATCTTGCCGCAGGCCTGCACCGCGTCCGTGTGGAAGAAAACGCCCTTTTCCTTGGCAATCTTGCCGATCTCGGCGACCGGTTGAATCGTGCCGATTTCATTGTTGGCGTACATGATGGTGATCAGAATCGTCTTGGGCGTGATCGCTGCGCGAAGCTCGTCCAGGTCAACGCGACCGTCCTTACCGACCGGCAGGTAGGTGACTTCGTAGCCGTACTTCTCGAGGCGCTTACAAGCGTCTAGCACGGCCTTGTGCTCAGTCACCTGCGTGATGATGTGATTGCCCTTCTCGCGATACATCTCAGCGACGCCCTTGATCGCCAAATTGTCCGACTCGGTCGCGCCGCTGGTGAAAACGATCTCCTTCGGCGTAGCGTTGATCAGGCGCGCCACTTGGGCGCGCGCGTTCTCCACGGCTTCCTCGGCCGTCCAGCCAAACGAGTGGTTCCGGCTCGCGGAATTGCCGAACTTTTCATTGAAGTACGGCAACATCGCGTCCACTACGCGCGGGTCCACGGGCGTGGTCGCGTGATTGTCCATGTAAATCGGCAGCTTAATGGCCATTCTGGCCCCCCTTAACTAGTTCCCGTAACTAGGTAATTCCCCTTAACTCGGTAATTCAACGAGCGCGTGCTCGCAGGAATCGTCGCTCATCTGAGAAATCGTCACAGCTTTCAAAATCTGCAAGATGCTGTCGTTCACGCGGCGCAGCGGCTCGCGCACCGTGCAGGTCGGAGCCTGCTCGCATTCGCCGTGGCTGGTCACGCACGAGGTAATCGTCAGCGGCCCATCAATCGCGTTGATCACTTCGAATGCGCTGATCTGCTTGGGATCGCGCGCCAGCTGATACCCGCCCCCCGAACCGTGCCGCGACATCACCAGTCCGCCCTTCGCCAACTTCTGCAGCACCTTGGCCATCAGCGGCCCGGAAACCCCGGAAGCTTCGGCAATCTCCGAAGCGCTGCAAGCGCCTTCGCGGTGCGTCGCCAGATGCTTCACCGCAATCAAACCGCAATCGGCCTTCTTCGATAGGCGCAGCATGTTTCGCTCAATTACGACCATTCCGGTCGCAAATCAATCCTATCGCCGGCAATCCCCAATGTCAAGTGATCGAATCGCCACAAGCACCAATCACTCCAACGGCTTACATTACGACCGATATGGTCGCAATTCGCAACCACGGCCCATCGAAACGCTCACAATAGCCATCGAACGGTCCCAAAATGGACGCGAGATGCCTGGAGTCCTATGGTCCTGGCTCGGCCGGTCCACGAGATCCCCGCCGAGTGACCGGAGTCACACCGCCATTGTCAGCATCGCCGTAATCGTATAATTTAGAGTACCGTCAGACCGGCTGACTCCCATGGATTCTAAACTTGCCATCTATCCCGGCTCTTTTGACCCGGTGACCAACGGCCACCTCGACCTGATCGAGCGCGCCTCCAAACTCTTCGGGCGCGTTGTCGTCACCGTGGCGAGAAACGCCGAAAAAGCGCCCATGTTCACCCTGAAGGAGCGCGTGGAAATGCTGCGCGAAGCCACGCAGCCGTTTCCAAACGTCGAGGTGGACACATTCGACGGCCTCTTGGTGGATTACGCCCGCAAGCTGGGAGCACGCGTGCTGGTGCGCGGCATCCGCGCCATTTCCGACTATGAGTACGAGTTGCAGATGGCGCTCATGAACCGCCGCCTGGAGCCGCAACTCGAAACCGTTTTCATGCTGCCCGCCGTCGAGTACAGCTACTTGAGCTCGCACCTGGTCCGCGAGCTTGCCGCGCTCGGCGGATCTCTGACCGGCCTGGTGCCGCCGGCCGTCGAGCAGCGGCTGCGCATTAAAGTTGCCGACTGACGTACACTAAGCACTGAACAAACCAAAGGGAGCGATACCGCTTGAAACTCTCCAAACGCGTCAACCGAATCTCTGTGTCCCCGACCGCCGCCGTCATTATGGAGGCTGAACGCCTCAAGGCTAGCGGCGTGGATGTCGTCGACTTCGGTCCGGGCGAGCCGGACTTCCCGACACCCGAGTACATCAAGCAGGCCGCCATCCAGGCGCTTCGCGACGAGCGCACGAAATACACCGCGACCGCCGGCATCGCGCCGCTACGCAAAGCCATCTGCAATTGGCACGAGCGGGAACTGGGCAGCGCCTACGAGCCATCCGAATGCATCGTCACCGCCGGCGGCAAACACGCCATTAGCCTGGCCGTCTCCGCGCTGATCGACGAAGGCGACGAGGTGATCATTCCCGCACCCTACTGGGTCAGCTTTCCGGACATCGTGCGCATCTCCGACGGCGAGCCGGTCTTCGTGCACACCACAGCCGCTGACGGCTTCCGCCTGCGCGCCGAGCAGCTCGTGGCTGCCATCACGCCGCGCACGCGCATGGCGATCATCAATTCGCCGAATAACCCGACCGGCGCGGTCATCGCGCCGAAGGAATACGAGCGCATTTACGAGGTCTGCCGCCGCCACAATATCTGGCTGATGGCCGATGAGTGCTACTCGCATTTCACTTACGGCGACGCCCGCCCTTATTCCATCGCGAGCTTGCCCGAATCGAAGCCGAACGTCATCGTCATCGGCTCCTTCTCGAAAACCTTCGCCATGACCGGCTGGCGCCTGGCCTATGCCCTGGCTCCCAAGCCGCTGATCGACGCCATGATCAAGCTGCAAAGCCAGTCCACTTCCAATGCCACATCTATCGCGCAATACGCTGGTCTCGCCGCCATGACCGGACCGATGGATTCGGTGCCCGTGATGCTGGCCGAATACGCGCGGCGCCGCGCCCGCATCCTCGCGGGCTTTAGCGCGATTCCCGGCATCACCTGCCCCGAACCCTCCGGGGCCTTCTACGCCTTCCCCGACGTTTCCAGCAAGCTAGTGAACGGCACGGGCAACTCCACGATTCTTGCCAAGCAGCTGCTCGAACGCGCCCATATTGCCGTCGTTACCGGCGATGCCTTTGGCGCTCCCGGCTTCCTGAGATTTTCCTACGCCACATCCATGGAGCGCATCGAGGAAGGCCTGCGGCGCCTCGATCGCTTCTTCGCTTCCGCCGCGGCCGCCACGTGAACCCTGCTGAACTCGCCCCCGCGCGTCTGGCGCCCATCTTCGTGCCACGCATCTGGGGCGCCCGCAGCCTCGCTCCGCTCTTCGATCGTCCTGCGGGCGCTGACCCCATCGGCGAAGTCTGGCTGACGGGTGAACAGTGCCGCTTCGCAAACGGAGGATTTGCCGGGCGCACGCTGGCCGAAACCTGGTCCGCTTTGCCCGCGGAATGGACGGGAACCCGCCTCCGCGGTCAGCCTCGCATCCCGCTGCTCGTCAAATTCATCTTTCCCGAAGACAAGCTTTCCGTGCAGGTCCATCCCAACGACGAATACGCTCGCGCCCACGAAGCCGCATCCGAAGTCGGCAAGACCGAAATGTGGTACGCGGTCACCGCGCGCGAAGGCGCCCACCTCCGCCTCGGGCTCGAGCCCGGCGTAACCCGCGAAAGTTTTCGCCAAGCCATCGAAAGCGGTACAGCGGAGCGCTGCCTGCGCAGCGTCTCTGTCCACGCCGGCGACGCCTTTTTTGTCCCCGCCGGCACCGCCCACACCATCGGCCCGGGTGCGATTCTCTGCGAGGTTCAGCAGCACTCCGACATCACCTACCGCGTCTTCGATTACAATCGCCTCCAGCCAGACGGCAAAGCCTCGGCCCTTGCATATCCGCCAGGCGCTCGACGTCCTGCGGTTTGGCGAATCCTGCGGCGGAAAGGCTGCCCCGCTACAGATTCAGCGTGGGCCTTTGCTCAAGACGTGCCTTGTCGCCTGCCGCTACTTCGCCACGGAGCGTTGGGACTTTTCCGAGCGCGTGACGTCTGCGACCTCTCCGGAACGCTTTGAATTACTCATTCCCATTTCCGGGAACGGCCGCATCGAGTGGGACGCCCAATCGGCAAGCTACGGACCGGCTGAAGTCTGGGTTCTTCCGGCCGCGCTGGGCCAATATCAGCTGGCGCCGGAGTCGCCGACTTCCCTTCTGCGCACCTTCGTGCCCGACCTCGAGCAGTACGCGCGCGAGCTAGCCAATCAGGGCGCCGATGCCGCGGCGTTGTCGCAAGTGGTGCATCAATAATGGCTCGCGAATCCACGCAACGCGAAGAGCCGCAGGCCCACGCCGTAATCCTCGCCGGCGGCCGCGGCACGCGTTTCTGGCCGCGCAGCCGCACGCGTACGCCCAAGCAGTTACTCAATATTGTTGGCGAGTACACCATGATCCAGCAGACGGTGAGCCGTCTTTCGCCGCTCTTCCCTGCCTCGCGCGTTTGGGTGGTCACCAACGATGAACAAGCGGCTGAGGTCCGCCGCCAGTTGCCAGGCGTCCCCGCCCGGCACATCCTCGCCGAACCCATCGGCCGCAATACCGCAGCCGCCATCGGCCTTGCCGCCGTTCATCTTCTCCGCGCCGCCTCGCCCGGAGCGCTCATGGCGGTTCTCCCCGCCGATCACGTCATCGTACCGGCGGAGCGCTATCGACGCATCGTTCGCGCGGCTCTCGAAGTCGCCGCGCGCCCGGGACCTGGCGCGCTGGTCTGCCTCGGCATCCCACCCACGCGCCCAGACACCGGCTTCGGTTACATCGAATCCGTTAAAACGTCACCCCGGGAGTCCACGGCACGCGCCGAACGCGTTTCGGGCGAATTCGTGCTCCCTGTGCGCCGTTTCACGGAAAAGCCGCCGCTCCCGCGCGCCCGCCGATACGTCGCCTCGGGCCGTTACCTCTGGAATGCCGGAATGTTCTTCTGGCGCGTCTCGACCTTTCTTTCGCTCCTCGAACGCCTCTTGCCAAAGACTCACGCCGCACTCCTGCGCCTGGCCGATACCATCGGCACGCCCCGTTACGATGCCGCGTTGCGCCGCATCTACCCCCAGCTTGAAAACATTTCCGTGGACTATGCCATCCTGGAACCGGCCTCGCGCGACCGCCGCCGCAGCCCCGTTTTCGTCCTGCCCGCCGCCATCGACTGGAGCGACATCGGCTCCTGGGCCGCCGTCTACGAATTGCTCGCCGCGAAGCCGGGCGAAAATGTGTCGGCCGGGCGCCTTCTAGCCCTCGACGCCACGGGAAACTTCCTGTGGAGCCCGCACAAGCTCATCGCCGCTGTCGGCGTTCACGATCTGGTGATCGTCGACACGCCCGACGCCCTGCTGATCTGCCCGCGCGACCGCGCCCAGGACGTTGGCCGTATCGTCAAGGAACTCGAACTACAAAAAGCCCACAAGCTCCTCTGACCCACAGCCTCGCCCATCGCATATACTTCTTGCCCATGAATTCCATCGTCTTTGGCACCGACGGCTGGCGCGGCATCATCGCCGACGACTTCACTTACGAAAACGTCCGCAAGGTCTCCTACGCCATTGCGCGTTACGTGGTGCGCGCCGAGCAGCCCGCGAACGGCATCCTGGTCGGTTACGACAATCGCTTCAGCTCGGAGCGCTTCGCAAAAGCCGCCGCGGAAACCATCGCCATGACCGGCACGCCCGTCTGGCTGGCGGAGGCGCCCTGCCCTTCTCCCGCCATCTCGCTTCTTGTGCGGCAACGTCGCGCTGCCGGCGGCATAATGATCACGGCCAGCCACAATCCCCCGCGCTGGAATGGAATCAAGTTCAAGGCGGGCTACGGCAGCTCAGCGCTGCCCTCGATCGTCGCGCAAATCGAAGCGGAGCTGCCGGCCATCCTCGCGAATGGCATTCCCGCTCTGCCGCCGCGTCCCGATCTGCTGCACTCGATCGACGTTCTCGCGCCCTATCTCCACACGCTCGAGCCGCTCATCGACTGGGACAAAGTGCGCGCGGCCAAGCTGCGTCTGGTCGCCGACCCCATGCACGGCGCGGCGCGCGGCCTGCTTGCCGGACTCATGCGCAAGAATGGCGTGCACTGCGATGAGATCCGCGGGACGCGTGATCCCCTGTTCGGCGGCGTAAATCCCGAGCCTATCGAGCCGCACGTCGCGGCCCTGCGAGACGCCCTGCGCGCTGGGAATTACCATGCCGGCTTTGCCGCCGATGGCGATGGTGATCGCATCGGCGCCATGGACCGCGACGGCACATTCGTCACGCCGCATCAAGTCTTCGCGATCTTGCTCTGGCATCTCGCGGGCACGCGCAAGCTGCCCGGCGAAGTGGCCAAGACCTTTTCCACCACCAAGCTGCTGGACAAAATTGCCGCGCGATTCGGCCGGCCGGTGCATGAAGTGCCGGTGGGATTCAAGTACATCTGCGAGCTGATGCTCGAGCGCAACATCCTGATTGGCGGCGAAGAGTCGGGCGGCATCGGCATCAATTTTCACTTGCCGGAGCGCGACGCCACTGTCATCGCCTTGCTGCTCACCGAAGTCATGGCCTGGCACCGGAAATCGCTCGGCGAACTCCTCGCCCAGCTGCACGCCGAATTCGGCGAGCACCACTACGGCCGCTTGGACATCGATGAGTTGCGCCCGGGACAGAAGGAACGCGCCATCGAATACTTCAGCGCGCTCGATTCTCAGCCCTTGCTGGACTGGCCCGTCGTTCGCCGTGAAAATCTGGATGGCGTGAAGGCTTACCTGGGGGACATCGGCTGGGTCATGGTGCGCGCTTCAGGCACCGAACGCATGCTGCGCATCTATGCCGAAACGACGAGTCCCGAGACCACGCAGCGAATTCTCGCTGGCGTGAGCGAACTGGTTCACCGCCTCTGAGTTCAGGCCGGCTCCGGCTTCCGCATGGATCGCAGTAAACCGTCGAGCACGCCATTGATAAAACGCGCAGCATCCTCTGAGGAAAATTTCTTGGCCAGCTCGATGCTTTCATCGAGCACAACCTTTGGCGGCGTCTTGGCCTGGCGCAGTTCGTAGGCCGCCAGGCGCAGGATGGCCCGGTCGATCACGGCCATGCGTTCCGGCCGCCAGTGCTCGGAACGCGCGGCCACCAGAGCGTCTAACTCGGCCGCGTTCTCCACGGTGCCCTCGAACAACTGGTTGGCGAATTCGCGCGTGCGTTTCTCGGCCGGCGCCATCCGCCAGAAGCCGTCTTCGATGCGGCTCGGCTCCTGATGACCGATCTCCCACTGAAACAACATCTGTAGCGCGCATTCCCGGGATTTGTGACGCAGGGACGACATGCTATCGCCGCTCGGACGACTTGCCGCCGGGAGGATGCGCGCCTGCGCGGAGCCGCCGCGAAAGCTGCGCCATCTCGAGCGCCGCCAGGCCCGCGTCGTAACCCTTGTTGCCGCTCTTGAGGCCGGCGCGGTCAATGGCTTGTTCCAGCGTATCGCATGTCAGCACGCAAAAAATAATCGGAACGCCAGTGTCCATCTGCGCGAGCTGCATGCCCCGCGAAACCTCGCTGGCCACGTAGTCGAAATGAGCCGTCTCCCCGCGCAACACGCAGCCGATCGCGACGATCGCGTCATACGAACCGGCCATTGCCATCTTTTTCGCCGTCAGCGGAATCTCGAATGAACCCGGCACGCGCACCACGTCGCTCTGTTTTGCCGATGCGCCGCCATGCGCCAGAGCGTCCAGCGCCCCGGCTAAGAGCCGCTCGGTGATGAAGCTGTTGAAACGGCTGACGACGATGCCGAAGCGCATTCCGGAGGCGTCCAGTCCGCCGCGAATTTCGTTGGGCTCAAAGTTTTCAGTCACGCCGCGCGCACCCTATCATCATCTTTCTCGGTTTCTCCGGCTTGCTCAAAGAATTAAATGTAACGCCGCGGTCTTCAGCAGATCGGTGCTTGCTTCTCCGGCCGGGTGCCCCAGGTTTCGCACTCTGAAACCTGGGTCCCTCCGATCCGCTACACGTCTGGCGCTCCAGTCCCGTTCTCACTTCCCCTGAAATCGTGCCGCGCGCTTCTCCAGAAACGCCTGCGTGCCCTCGCGCATATCCTCGGTCGCGCAACACAAACCGAACAGCGTCGCCTCCAGCGCAAAGCCTTGCTCCAGTGGCAGATCCCCGCTGCGCACAATCGCTTCCTTCGTCAGCCGCACGGCAATCGGCGCGTTCGCGGCGATCTTCCGCGCTATCGCCTCAGCCGCCGCCAGCAACTCGCCCGGCTCATACACATGATTCACCAGGCCAATGCGCTGCGCCTCCTCGGCGGTAATCATCTCGCCCGTCAAGCACAACTCCTGCGCCACCCCTGGCCCGCACAGGCGCGTCAGCCGCTGCGTGCCTCCGTATCCGGGACAAATGCCCAGCTTTACTTCCGGCTGGCCCAACTTCGCCGTACGGCTCGCGAGCCGAATCGAACAAGCCAGCGCCAGCTCGCACCCGCCGCCCAGCGCAAAGCCGTTGATCGCGGCGATCGAAGGCTTGCCGAGCATCTCGATCTTGCGGAACACGCTTTGTCCGTATAGCGCTGTTTCACGGCCGCCCACCGCCTGCAGCCGCGCCAGTTCGTTGATGTCCGCGCCCGCGACGAATGCCTTCTCTCCCGATCCAGTCAGGATCAGCACCCGGACTTCATCGTCGCGGCGCGCGGCCTCCAGCACGGCCTCCAGCTCCTCGAGGGTGCGCCGGTTCAGCGCATTGAGTTCCTTCGGCCGCTGAAACGTGATCGTCCCGATGCCGTCTTGCTTTTGGTACAGCAGGCACTCATAGGCCATACAATTCCGCCCGCGTCTCGGTTTTTCTATTTTTGTCCCTGCCTCGGCCCGATCGCACGTTCGCTTTGCCCCGCCTCATTCTCCCAAAATCCTCGGCATGACCAGCGCATCCCCCCCGCGGTGACGCGCATCTTCGAGCCCCACTTCCACCCGGTTGATCAGCTCGGTCACGATGTCTGCGGCCTCATAGGTCGGGCGCGTCACGGCCTCGGCCACGCTGGCGCTCAAAGCGACCGGTGGGCCTTCCCATGGCGGCCGCACGTCCGCGCCTGCTTTGCGGAGTTTCTCCGTCACTGCTTGTGCGCCGGCCAACGCCGTATCGGGCAGAATAAAGGCGATCGTCCACGAATTGTACTTTATGGATAGGTCCGTCTGCCGCACCACTTCCCCGAAGGCGCGCGCCAGTTGCTCCACGTACTGATCGAGCTGCGCCTCGCCCTGTTGTCGCAGCAATTCTTGTCCCCGGTCGATTTGCAGCAGCGCCAGCGAGACCACCGTTCCCTGCGACTTGGCCCGTTGCGTCTCGTTGAGCAGGCAATCCTGATAGGAGCTGCGCCCCAGCAAGCCGGTTTTCTCGTCCGTGGTTCCCAGGTTGCGCGCCAGCGCCCGCAGGCGCGTGTGGTTCACGCTCAGCAGCATCTGATCGCCGACGGCCTGCAGGAAATAAGTTTCGTTCGGACGCCAGGCGTGCGGAGCCGCGTAACCCGCCACGACCATGCCCGCCGGCGATTGCGTATCGCGGTCGGTCAGGACCACGCCGAGTGCCGTTTCCATCTTCAGCTCGCGCAAAGTCGGAGAGGCCGCGGCATCCAGCGGCAAACCGCCCAGACTGTCGGGGGCGGCCTGCTCAAAATCCGCAAGCAGGCGCACCAGCAGCCCGCCGGGAGCCGGCTCCAGGCCCGGCAGGGTGAACTCCGAGGCCATCTGCGGAGGCTTGCCGGTCGGGCCGATGATGGCTAGGCAGCGCGCCGCGTGCAGGTAACCGCCGATCTCATTAATCGTTGCCGAGAGGATGGCGCGCGCCGACGGCAGCCGGAACAGCGATTGGCTGATCTCGGAAATTTTCGCCAGGTCGCGCATAGTGTTGGCCGAATCGTCCGCGGCGGCCGCCGCTTCCGCGGCAGTTCCGCCGGCGCCTTCCGCGGCTTTTTTGTGCCCGGGATCGCCGCTGTGGCCGGCCGGCCACCAGTTCGCAAGCTGGTAGAGGTTGAGCAGGCGTTCGTTGCGTTCTTCCTCCCCCGGAAACAGCTCCGCGATCTTCTGCAGCCGCTCCACTGCTTTCGCCTGGAGCGAATACTGGATGAAGATTTCCGCCTGCACCATCAAGTCTTCCAAGCCCTGTTTCCCGCCCGGCTCGGCCGTCTGCGCAGGCGCCGGCTGAGGAGCGCTAGTCGCCGCAGCGGGACCATGCGTCGCCACTTGGGAAAGCCGCGAGCGAACTTGCGCCATCAGGCCGGGATCGCCCCGGCCCTGCAGCCGCTCCAAGCGTTGCAGGTTGCGGGAATCGTAAGGGTCGATGTCCACCAGTTTTTCGAGCGCGTTGCACGCCCCGGGGATGTTGCCCGCCTCCAGATACAGGTCAAACAGTTTCGCCAGGGCATCGAAATACTTTGACTCGCGGTTTAGGTCCGCATACGCGAAGGCCCAGAACTCCGCGAGCGGCAGCGAGTGAGGATAGGACTCCACCAATTCATCCAAGTGTGTCGCGAAGCTGTTCTCGCACTTGGCCGCGACCATTAGCCGCTGGATCTCCCGCAGCGAGGCCACCGCGTCGCTCTCCCGCTTGGCGTCCAGATAGAGTCGAATCAGCTCAAAACGTTTCGCCGCCGTTGCCGGTTGTTCCGGCGGAAGCCGCCGGAGCAGGTCTCGTGCGCGATCGAGGTCCCCGCTGCGCATCAAGGCCTCGCCGAAGGTGCTCAGAAAGGTTGCGTCCGTCTCGCCCGTCGACCATGGTTCCAGCAGCTTGGCCGCTGCCGCCGCATCGCCCCGGCGCAACAACGCTTGCGCGTACAGCAGTGCCGGGCTGCGCTCGCCCGGAGAGAGCGAGTGTGCGCGAGCCAGCAGCTCCAGCGCGGATTCGGAGTTGCCCGAAGCCTCGGCGAGCTGCGCTGCCCGCAAGAAAGCGCGCGCGGCCGCCGCGTTCTTCCCGAGCTGCCCGGCCAGCTCGCCCACGGCGAATTGCCGGTCCGCGTTGTCCGGATCGAGCTGCGCCGCTCGTTCCAGGCAGTCCAGCGCCGGCTCTTGCCGCCCGCGCGCTAAAAACAACTCGGAGGCCAGCATGAATTGCTCGATGGCCTCGTCGGACCGATTTTGCTTTTGCAGCAGGATCGCGTATCGCGCCATGCGCTCGGCGGGTTGTTGCACGCCTTTAAGCGCGCGCGAATAAATCGCCGCCGCCTTGTTGTCTTCCCGGAACTCGCACAATCGATCGAAGAGCAGGCCGTAGTACCCCATAGCGCGGTCGCTCTGGCCCTGCCGCGTGTACAGGTCTCCCAGCGCCTGCAGCGACTCCGGGTGCCCGGGCGACTCGTTCAAAATCAATTGGTAGGTTTCGATGGCGTCTTCGACCCGGTTCTTTTCCAGGAATCGCTTGGCGCGGTCGAGTTGTTTGCTGACGTCAACGGTCATGCGTGCGATTTCGGATGGGTTTTTGCGATTCTGAAGTGCCGGCGCGACCGGCACCACGAAGCTAGGCCACTATATACCGTCCGCTCGGAACGGGCAAAACTTCCGCCGGGTCATGGTTTCGCAATGTTTACGGTGCGGCTGCCCGGCGCTAGAAGCGCTCCCCGCCTGCTGGCCGCCCGCTCTCACTTATGGCACACTGAGATGTTTCCAAGCTATGCCGCCTTTCGCGCGGCGCGATCGCCCCGGCTAGGAACGGCCAACACCAGGCACAACCAAAACACATGGATCCGCGCTTCATACGCAACTTCTGCATCATCGCACATATCGACCACGGCAAATCCACCCTGGCCGACCGCCTGCTCGAGCTGACCGGCGCCCTCAGCACCCGCGAGATGACTTCGCAGGTCCTCGATTCGATGGACCTCGAGAAAGAACGCGGCATCACCATCAAGGCCAAAAGCATTCGCCTCCACTATCTCGCCAAGGACGGCCAGGAATACCAGCTCAACCTGATCGACACACCCGGCCACGTGGACTTTTCCTACGAGGTCTCGCGCGCCCTTTCGGCCTGCGAGGGCGCCCTCCTAGTCGTCGACGCCAGCCAGGGCGTCGAAGCGCAAACTGTCGCCAATACCTTCCTCGCGGCGCAGCACAATCTCACCATCATTCCGGTGATCAACAAGATCGACCTGCCCGCCGCGCAGCCCGAAGAAGTCAAATCGCAGATCGAGAATGTCCTGGCCATTCCCGCCGCCGACGCATTGATGATCAGCGCCAAAAGCGGCCTGGGCGTCGAAAAGGTTCTGGAAACGATCGTCGCCAAAGTCCCGCCGCCAAAGGGCTCGGTCGACGCGCCGCTGCAAGCGCTGATCTTCGATTCCTGGTTCGACCCGTATCGCGGAGCGGTGGTCCTGGTGCGCGTGATGGAAGGCCGCCTCGCTGTGCACCAAAAGATTCGCCTGTGCGCCAACGAACAGGTCTACGAAGTGGAAAGCCTCGGCGCGCTCACGCCCAAAGCCGTGGTGCTGCAAGAACTGACCGTCGGCGACGTCGGCTTTGTCGTCGCCAATATCAAGCAAGTCGCCGACGCGCGCGTCGGCGACACCATCATCGACGCCGCGCGTCCCGCGCCGCCCCTGCCCGGCTTCGAAGCCATCAAGCCGATGGTCTTCGCCGGTCTATATCCTGTGCAAGCGAGCGACTACGAAATGCTGCGCGACGCCCTCGGCAAGCTGCAACTGAACGACGCCGCCTTTTTCTACGAGCCGGAAAACTCCGTCGCCCTGGGCTTCGGCTTTCGCTGCGGCTTCCTGGGCCTGCTGCACATGGAGATCGTCCAGGAGCGCCTCGAACGTGAATTCGGCATCGACCTGATTACCACCGCGCCCAGCGTGCGCTACCGCATTACCACTCGCGCGGGCGACGTACTCGAAGTCGATAATCCCACCAAATTCCCGCCGCCTGCCGAGATCGAAACCATCGAAGAACCGGTCATCACCGCCATGATCATCACCGCCGACGATTCGGTCGGCGCCATCCTGCAGCTTTGCACGGAAAAGCGCGGCGTGCAAAAAGCCTTCGAGTATCTGTCTCCGACGCGGGTCATGCTCACTTACGAGTTGCCGCTCAACGAAGTCGTTCTCGACTTCTACGATCGCCTCAAAAGCGTCTCGCGCGGCTACGCGTCGCTCGACTACCACTTGGCCGGCTACCGCGAAGGCGATCTGGTCAAACTCGATGTTCTCATTGGCGGCGAGCCCGTCGATGCCCTCACCCTGGTCTGCCATGCCGATCAGGCCTTCGAGCGCGGCCGCGACCTGGTCACCCGCCTCCGCAAACTCATCCCGCGCCAGCAATTCGAGGTGCCGCTGCAAGCCGCCATCGGCAGCCGCATCATCGCCCGCGAAACCATCAGCGCCATCCGCAAAAACGTGCTAGCCAAGTGTTACGGCGGCGACATCTCGCGCAAACGCAAACTCCTAGAGAAGCAAAAAGAAGGAAAGAAACGAATGAAGCGCGTGGGCCGCGTGGACATCCCGCAGGAAGCCTTCCTGGCCGTCCTCAAGGTCGCCAGCAGCTCGGACGAATAGCCCAGAGAGATGCTAAACGGTCGGCAAGTGCCGCGTCGTTCGCTGCGGCCTTTGGGGCAATCTGGACGCTGCTAGTCAGCCGGCCTCAACCCAAACCCCCTGTAGGCTGCTTCCGTCTCGTCTGATTTCAGGAACTGCAAAAGCGCCTTGGCGGCCTTGGTGTCACTCGCGTGAGTGGAAACAAATCCGACAACGTCCACCGGAGTCGAAGCGCCTTGCGGCAGGCCTCCAACGATCACGCCGTTGACATTGGCAGCCAGCTTGTCACTCGCCTGCGGGCCCAGGAAAATGTCGGCGTCGCCATTCGACACCGCCATTTCGGCCTGGGCGCTGCCTGAGTAGGGCTTGATCTTGCTCTGCATTTGATCGGCGATGCCGAGCTTCTTCAGGAGCGCATCGCCTTCCTGGCCCAGCGTCCCCTGCGTTGGCGCCACAACGGCGACGCTCTTCGCCGCCAGCAGCATCCGCTTCACCGCCGCAGCCGAGGAAATGTCGGGCACCGGCGCGCCCTTCTTCACCATCACCGCCAGCACAATTCCGCACAACTTCGTCGCGCTCTTCGGGTCGATGCTGCCCGAGGCCAGCGCTTGCGGGAATGGCGCAAACATGATCGACACGTCTTTACCCTCGCCGCGCGCGACCAATTGCCTGGTTCCGTAGGGTTCGGTGTCCCTGCTACCCACGGCCCAAGTAACGATCACCTTATTGCCAGTCTTGCTTTCAAAACTCGCGATTGCCTGCTCCAGCGGCTCCCTGATCGGGCTGGGGGCCAGCAGGGTGATCTCGCTCTGCGCGCGCGCGCCATAAGAATTGCCCAGCAGAAGCGCGACGACAATAACCGACGAAAGCAGATATTTCACGGCTTCCTCCTTCAAACGGCCCGGGCACTCAATCTCGGCGCTGAGGCCTCCGGATACCGCGTTTTATACACCAAGTTTGTCCCTCGCCGTTAGCTCTTATCCCTCCGAGCGATGGAATTGCCGCCAGCAAATCAAATTGACGCCGGTGCCGCTTCTGCCACACTACTTTTCGCGGCACATTGCCCGGCAAAAAGGGTAATTCATGGACCCAAAACTCGTTCTGGTCGCTTACGTTCTCCCCGGCATGGCGATCGTGTTCGGAATTCCCATGGCCCTGGGGCTTATTCCGCCCAATCGGTTTTACGGTTATCGAACCCGCAAAACACTCTCGTCGGTGGACGTCTGGTATCGTGCAAACCGCTTTTCCGGGTGGGCTTTGGCGATTGCGGGGATCGCGGCGCTCGGCCACAACATCTTGTTCCAGCACGATCACGCCAACTTGCCGTCCGCGATGCAGCAGGTCTTCATGTCGGTCTCGACGACAGTCTTGCTTCTGCTGTCGCTGGTCTTCTCGGCGCTCTACGTGCGAAGGCTCTAGCGGCGCCGAATTGCGTCGGCACACCATACCGATGCGGGTTAAGCTTCGGTGCCGCCGCGCAGTTCCATGATGCGCTCAGCGGCGAAAGCGCGACGCCTATGCATGCGTTTCTTGCGCCGTGGCGACGCTGGCGGAACTCGTTTCGGCATCCGCGCGAGGGCCCGACTGGCTCCAGAACTCCGGCATCGGCTCGATAAACTCGATGCCAACCTCCGCAGTGCCCTCGGCGCCTGCGTCCACGGACACCACCCTGCACGCGGCGGACACGTCGCTGGATTTGTTGATGGCGATCAGGTCTTGGCCCGGCTGCAGCGTCGCTCCGGTCACAATCGACGCCCCATACACGCTGACGTGGGTCGTCCAGGCATCCGCAAAGAAAGGCGTCTGTTTCTCCGTGTACCCGTACAAGAAGACCGGAAAGCGAGTGCGAGGCGACCGCACGTTCTGAAGCACAATCTCCTTGAGGACTCTGCCAGCGGCGACGTGAAAACTGCTGCCAAACTCGTTGGCCGCCGCTGCCTGCTTCAAGTCAAAGTATTTGCTCATGCTCGCTTCTCCATCCGGGACGCCTGGGGAGGTAAACAAACAGCGACTCAGTCAGGATAGGCTTGGAAATCCGGCGGGGTCTATAGAACGGTCGTACCACGCTTTCTTCGGCGAGCCTCCCGATTAAGGCTCTTCTAGCTGGCTGTTCGGGAGCCGCCCCACACTTGCCGCGCCGTCTCGACCAAGACATCGAGCTTGCGTTTCTGGTCATCTTCGGTCACCAGATTCCCGATGAAATCCGAAGCAAACCCGCATTGCGGGCTCAGCGCCAGTTGCTCCAACGGCAGATATTTCGCCGCTTCATTGATCCTCCGCTTCAGCCCATCCACCGACTCAAGCTCCCGCACTTTGGTCGAAATGAGCCCCAGCACCACAATCTTTCCTTTGGGAACGAATCGCAGCGGCTCAAACGAGCCGGCCCGCGGCGAGTCGTATTCCAGGAGAAAGCGGCCATACTTCAGCTCGTAGAAAAGCCGCTCCGCGATGGCATCGTAGGTTCCTTCGCGGTGCCACATGCTGCGCTGATTCCCGCGGCAAAGATGGATGCCAAAGGTCGCCGGCTCGAAACCGGCGATGAGCCGGTTGTTTGCCTCGATCGTGCGCGCGAAATTTGCCCAGGGGTCCTGCCCTCGCTCGCGCATCGCTTGCAGCGACGGCTCATCCACATACGCCGTATATCCCGGCTCATCGATTTGAACGTATCGGCATCCGGCTTGCACTAGGCTCTCAATCATCTGCCGCTCAATGCGCAAGACGTCCGAAAGAAATTCGTCGATGGTCGGATACACAGCCTTCGAGTTCACGAGGTCAATGCGCTGCGAAATGCGGTCCGGGCCCACCAACGAAACCTTCACCGGGCTGCTGGAAACCGTCGCGGCGAACTTGTACTCATCCAGAACCACATTCCGCCGCAGATACAGGCGCTCGATCACCCGTTGCCGCTGGGTGACCGGCGTTCCCCTGGCGATCGGCTTGTCCAGCGGTATCTCGAAGCGCGCCATCGCCGGCGCTCCGGCCGTTTGCCGTTCGTAGAAATCGAGCGTGGCTCGCCCGGAATCGTATCCGCCGATCGCTTCGCCAAAGCTATCCTGAAAATTCAGCCGCCGGAATTCACCGTCCGTGACAACGTCCAGCCCCGCAGTCTGCTGCAGCTCGATGGCCCCGCGAATCGCCACATCCTCAACGATCCGTAACTCCTCCGCGGAAATCGCGCCCCGGTCATAGCGTGCGCGAGCCTCGCGCAACTCCGCTGGGCGCAAGAGGCTGCCGACCACATCCGCCCGAATCGTCCTCAGTTTCTGATCCATCATGCATGCCCTTCCATTCCCAACTCCATCCCGCTCAAGTGGCGCGCCAAATTATAACGGACCGCTCCCCGCTCAACTTCCCTTGCAAACCGCCCGCGCTTTAGGTCAGACTGTAAAAATACGGCGCCTGCTTCTATTCCCATGCGAGTTTGTCCGCACAAATAAGCCGGCAGCGTGCCTGTCATATCGAGGAGGACTGGTTCCATGCGAAATGTATTTACCGGATCGATGGCCGTTGCAGCAATGCTGGCGTTTTCGCTGCTTGGAATGGCACAAGGGCGTCAGAACGGGCAGGGTGCGCCGCCGGCGAATGACTTAGGCGCAAGGTCTCTGGCGCGTTTTGGGGTGAGTGCCAAGGATCCGGGAGGACCAGCTCCCAAACAGAGCATCGTGGGTGCCTGGGCCGGGCCGCAAGAAGCAACTATCGAGGAACCGCCTCCAATGACGCCGCTGGGCCTGAAGATGTGGGCGCCGCGCCACAGCGAAGCCAAGTACAGCGCCGCGGGCACCAATGATCCCTGGTACACCACCTGCGATGCCATGGGCTTCCCGCGCAGCAGCCTGAATGAAATCAGAGCGGTGATGTTTGCGCAGATGCCTGACCGCGTCCTCGAGGTCTACCAGTACAGCAGGCTTTGGCGCGAGATCATGACCGACGGCGAGAAGTTGCCAACGAACGTGGGCGAACCGGGCGGCGCCGATCCGCGCTGGTACGGATACTCCGTGGGCCACTGGGAAGGCGACAACACGTTCGTGGTTGATACCACGGGCAGCGATGATCGAAGCTGGCTCGATAAAGACGGCCACCCGCACTCCATGAACGCCATGATTCACGAAACCTACGAGCGCACCAGCCACAACCTGATGACCAACACCATCACCATCACCGACCCAACGGTCTACACCAAGCCCTTCGAGATCTCCAAGATTCAGTACCTCTGGATTCCCGATCAGAAATTCGAGGAACAGCTTTGCGTCCCCTCGGAAATGATCGCCTACCGCAGCCTGATCGGCACTCCCGCCGGCGACGGCGGCGCAGGAGCCAAGAACAAGAAGTAACAGCCCAGAACGCTCATTTCCACCGCCCATCACGCGCCCCAGTCCGTCACCAAACGGAGTGGGTACTTGAGCGCGAGGCTCCCGGCAAGGCTCTCTCGCGGTAAGAAAGCAGTTTCTTCGTTCCGTCTTACGGACCGTCTGGCCACGCAGTCGAGGGATCTCTCTGCCTCCGCGCCGCAATGCCAGCACCTGCCGAAACTCACTTTCCAATGAATCGCGTTTTTTCGGAACTTTGACGCTAATATTAGCCGAAGAAGTGCGCTAGACTTCCGCACCGCCTATGACCTATGTGCACGGCCAATCAGCGTTTTGGGGGCTTGCTGACAGCCTTGTTCCTACCTGTGTTCTTCTCGTCCTGCCGACCGCGATCGCGGAATGGTATCGGCTCTCGGCATTGCGGAAATCCGGAGAGGAGCGATCCAGCACTTGGTATGGATATCGTAGCCTCGGACATTTCATTGTTCTTACGATGTTGGCCGCGTGGTGGGCGCTGTGGGACCTAAACGCAGGATATGCCGCCGCAATCAAGCAGTCTCCACTTTGGCTGTCCGGCATCGCTCTTGAAAGTCACCCGCATCTGCGCTTCTCGGTCCCACTAATCGCCAGTTTGCTGGTGTCCCAAATTGTAAATTATTCCACGGACAAGACCGTTTCTGAATTGCATTGGTCACAAGCGACAATTTTGCGACAGGCCTGGTGGAGTGTGGTCCGAAATGTCGTCTCAATGCTTATGGTCGCCGCTGGCTTTGAGGCAATCTTTGCCGGGCACTACTTCGGTATCTTGTGGATCATCGGAGCGGCGATGACTCATAGAATAGGGATGGTGCTCCTGCGATTAGCGCAAGGAATGCGCTTTAATCGTCTGAAGTCGGGCGAACTCCGCAACCGATCATTCGCGATGGCGCGCCGGATGGGAATCAGTCTTCAAAGTGTTTGCATGGTGCCGGCTGGCAAAGGCCATTTGACCAACGCCTTCGGCGGCTCCAACACGATTGGGTTGACGGACGCCTTGCCAAAATATCTTAATGACCGGCAAATGGATTCCGTCATCGCTCACGAGTTGATCCATGTTAAGCGCAAGCACTCCCGTACAGGGGCGCTGATCGTCGTTGCTAGTCTCTCAGTCCTAATGCTACTGACGTTCAACATTTCAGACCACATGATGCAATTTCGCCCTCTCCTTGACCTCGCAGTAATCTACATACCGACGATCGGTTTCTACTACTTTTCCAGGCGGGCCGAGTTCGAAGCTGATCGTGAGGCTGTCACTCACACCGGGGACCCCGAGAGTGCAATTCGCGCTCTGGCGAACTTATATCAATGCACCGGTGTGCCCGTTCGTTGGAACGGACTGGCCGAGCTATTTCAAACACATCCCTCTCTAACTAAACGCATCTTGGCAATAGCACAGGTTGGAGAATTGCCGAAGGACCGCGTTTCGAAAATCCTGAACGAAACGGGACTTCTGGTGAAGGCTCCGAATGCATTTGCTGGGATTCGCCTGTGAATCCGAATCTAACGCTCTGAGTTTCCAGACAAACCACGTTCGGAAACAGGCTCGCGCAAACCATTGGGCGCCCGCTATTTACTCGCATGAGATAATAGGTATCGGGCCGGGAGGCAGTCCGCTGTGAGCACTCGGCCCAGCCAAGCCATGAATACCGATCGAAAGCCGCGCGCCAGATTCGAGCGAAGCCGTTCGTCGCGCCAAGCAGCCGCGCACCGAGGCAGGTTTCACTCACTGGCGCTCCTGAAAGAGCAAGCCTCACCACTTCGTGCGATTGCGCGCTCTTTACTGCTCTCTTTGGCGAGTGTCCAACAGTCAAGTGCCATTATTTCATGCGCTTGCACGAGCTTTCGTGAAAACACCAGGGTTGGAGCACCCCCCAAGCGGCGAAATTGCAACTCCTTCCGAATGATAGCGTTGCAAAACGCTCCATCCACAACTCGCTTAGAATCACATCGATACAAAACCCCCGGGGGTGTGGGTCTTCGGGGGTGTCAACTGAGTTAACACCCATTATGGACCCTCTACGCGAATTCGGTAAGACGCTCATTCTGCTGGGCTTGATTGTGGCCGGCCTCGGCGTCGTTCTGTTCCTCGGCGGGACGCCTGCCGTTCCGCCTTGGCCGCCTTCCCGGCGACATCGCCGTCAGCGGCCGTCGCGGCTCCTTCTATTTCCCGATCGTCACTTGTCTGGTTCTGAGCGTCGCTTTTACTCTCGCGATGTGGCTCATCGGGTGGCTAAGAAAATGAGTCCTTTTCAACTTCCATTGATGCCGGAGCGCAAGATCTGGTCGGTCAGCGATCTGACCGCGCGCATTCGCGACCTGCTCGCCGAAGAGTTCAGCATCATTTCCGTCGAGGGCGAAGTCTCCAACGCCCATGCCGCCCAGTCCGGCCATCTCTATTTCACACTGAAGGACGCCCGCGCGCAAATTCGCTGCGTCTGCTTCCGCAATCAGCTCATCCGCCTGAAATTTCGCCCCGAGGACGGATTGCACGTTACCGTGCGCGGCTCCATCAGCGTGTACGAACAGCGCGGCGAATATCAGATCTACGTCGAGCACGTCGAGCCCGTCGGTCTGGGCGCGCTGCAACTCGCCTTCGAGCAGTTGAAAAAGCGCCTGGATGCCGAAGGCCTCTTCGATCCGGAGCGCAAAAAGCCGCTGCCCATGCTGCCCGAGCGCGTCGGCTTGATCACCTCGTCTCGCGGCGCGGCCGTGCGCGACGTCGTGCGCATCCTGCGCCGCCGCTTCCCCAATCTCCATCTCATCGTCTATCCAGTGCGCGTCCAGGGCGAGGGCGCGGCCGACGAAATCGCCGCGGCCCTCAAATATTTCAGCCGCAAGCAACTCGTCGATGTTCTGATCCTCGCCCGCGGCGGCGGCTCGCTCGAAGACCTCTGGGCCTTCAACGAGGAACCCGTCGTGCGTGCGATTGCGGCTTGCACCATTCCCGTCATCACCGGCATCGGCCACGAAACCGATTTCACCATCGCCGATTTCGCCGCCGACGTGCGCGCCTCCACGCCGTCCGCCGCCGCCGAACTGGTGGTGCAATCGCGCCAGGAATTCGACCGCCACTTGGCCGAGCTGCGCCACAAGCTCGGCCAGCACATGCGCTACAAGCTGCTCGAAGCGCGGCACCGCCTGCGCGATCTGGCCATCGATCGCGGCCTGCGCCAGCTCGAAGATCTCCTGCGCCGCAGCCGCCAGCATACCGACGAGCTGGCCGCGCAGCTCGCCGAAGGTTTGCGCGGCCGACTCGACCGCGCGCGCCGCCGCTACACCACGGCTGGCACGCGCCTGCTCGGCATCGACTTGCGCGCCCGCTTCCGCACCTTTGCGCTCAAGCTCGAACAAGCCTCCTCGGGCCTGAGTTTGCGCGTCGAACGCGCGCTCGTCCTCAAGCACCAGCGCCTGGATCGCCTGCGTCTCCAGCTCGAGGAGCGCAGCCCGCTGCGCGTCCTCGATCGCGGCTACGCCATCTGCTACGACGCCGCGGGCAACGTCGTCCGCGCCTCGGACGACGTCCCCATCGGCGACCGCATCCGCGTGCAACTCGCGCGCGGCCGCCTCGGCGCCGAAGTGAAGGATAAGGAGTGATATCATCGCTGCGCCGCTTTCGTGGGCAGCTCGACGAGTCTTTTGCATCCTGGAAAGGAACGGAATCCAATCACATGGCGCGGGCCAAAGAAATCACGGTAACGATTGCAGACAGGCCGGGCGCCTTGGGAAAGTGCTTCAGCGCTCTGGCGGAGCGTGGAGTCAACATCCTGGCGGTTCAATCGTATGTGGAGGAAGGCGAAAGCCTGGCCCGCTTTGTTCCCGATGATATTGCCGGCGCCAAAGCAGTTCTGAATTCCCTGCACATGATCTTCGAGGAAACCGAGGCCGCCGTCATCCGGGTGGGTAACCGTCCCGGCGAGCTGGCCCGCGCGGCTTCGCGGTTAGGCGAAAAGCAAATCAATATTGACTACACCTACGTCGGACAAGAGCCGGGCTCGACGCAGATCCTGGTGGTCTTCGGGGTCGATCAGGTCACGAACGCATCGACCGTGCTGGACGAGCTGGCCGCCGAAAAGGCGTAACGGCGTAACAAATCCCCGTCTAAGTTTTTCTTGTGGTCGCAGGCCGTGCGACGACCTCTGGATGACCGGGTACTTTTCTTTCACCAACGAGTCGGAAAACTTCCGAAGGCGATGAACTCCGGTTCCAAGATCGCCCGAATGATGTCTCTGCGGGAAATGATTCCCACCAGCTTGTCCTGATTGGTCACCGGCACCCGCACAATATAATTTTTCACCAGCATTATTTTCATCACGTCTTCGAGCGGTGAGTCCACATCCACGCTGATCGCTGGGCTGGTCATGACCTCGCCGGCCGTCAGATTCTCCAAGTGCTTGCCGTCGATCAACACGCGAACGATGTCGGATTCCGAGACCACGCCGAGTACCTTGCCATCGGAATCGACCACGGGCATCCCGCTGAACTCGTTGGTGACGAGCTGGGCTGCCAGGTCGCGCAAGGAAGCGCGGGGAGTGGCGGCGATGGCCGGTCTCTGCATGATGTCCTTGGCGGTGACTGGGACGCTCTGCGTCAGTGCGGCTCTTGCGGCTGCTGCGGATTTCGGTGCCATGGTGATCATTCTCCTTTGCGGGACTTTCGAGTGCGACAGTAAATGCGGCAGGAAAGTGCTGCCGTGACTCGAATCACTCTTACATGTGATCAGGCGTGCGGTTCGCAGCAGCGGCGGTGTTACGGGAGACGGTTGGCGAGAGGCCGTTTGGAAGAACCGAAAAAAGAGCTTGACGGCCGGTGCGCTGCTGTCCATATACTCGTATACGAGTATATGGCATGGTATACCCTGTTACGGATAAAAGCCGCCCCTTCTCCAACCCGCTGGCCCTGGCGGTGCTGGTGTTGCTCTACGAGCGGCCCATGCACCCGTACGAGATGGCCACCACCCTCCGCGAGCGCCGCAAGGAAGACAGCATCAAGCTGAATTACGGCTCGCTGTACACCGTGATCGAGCAATTGCTGCGCGAGAAATGCATCGCCGTGCGCGAGGTCGTCAAGGAGGGCCGCCGCCCCGAAAAAACCGTGTACGAGCTGACCGCGGCGGGCGAGACCGAACTGACCGACTGGATGCGCGAATTGGTCAGATCCCCGGTGAAGGAGTATCCGCAATTCGAGGCTGCTCTTTCCCTGCTACCCGCGCTGCCGCCGGAGGAAGTCGCGGCGTTGCTGGGGATTCGCCTGGGGCTGATCGAAAAAGCGCTTGCCAGATTCGATGAGGGCGCGCGGATCTGCCGGGAGATGAAGCTGCCACGGCTGTTTTCGCTCGAGAGCGAGTACGCACGAGCCTTGCTCGAAGCCGAATACAAGTACTGCAAGGACCTGCTCGCGGATATCAAGCGTGATGCCGGAGGACTGGCGAGCATGTGGACCGCGGGACGCAAGGCGATTCTCAAGGGGAGGGCTGCGGCCGGTAGGCAGGCGATTTCTCTTCAAGAAGGGCAGACACCGAAAGCAAAACGTTCGGTAAAAACAAAGAAAGGAGAAAGGAAATGAATAAGAGCATGGCGGAGGACACGTATCACCCGGAGAGCGATCCGCAGATGATGCGCTACTGGATGCGGCAAGGACCGAAGACGGCCGCGTTTCTGCTGGTGATTCCCGGCTGCGCGACGATTGGATACGGAATCGGCTTATTGGCATCGAGGCCCTTAGCCTGTGGAGTCATCGGCATTGGAGCCGGACTGCTGGTCTGGGGATTGGTGGTGGCGCTGGCGCCCTGACCGGCGGCTGTGATTCTGCGAACGTTCAGATTTAGAAAGGAGAGGAACATGTCTGCAACTGCAAATGTGACTGAAAGAGCGAAGAAACCGTACATCGGGATTTCGATGGAGGGTCCGCTGGCCACCTGGTACGCGAAAACGACTGGGAAAGACATGGCCGAATTCGAGCGGCTAGCGCGGGAACTGGCGGCTGGACTGCCAAACGGCGCGCGCGTTCTGGAAGTGGCGCCGGGACCTGGTTTTCTGTCGGTGGCGCTGGCAAAGCTCGGGCCGTACGAAGTCACGGGCGTCGACATCAGCGAGAGCTTCGTGCGCATGGCTTCGGAATACGCGCAGAAGGAAGGCGCGCGCGTTCAGTTCATCCACGGAAGCGCGTCGGACCTGCCGCTGCCGGCGAGCTCGTTCGACTTGATCGTTTGTCGCGCGGCTTTCAAGAATTTTTCCGAGCCGCTGCGGGCCATCAACGAAATGCACCGCGTGCTCAAGCCCGGCGGGCAGGCGCTGATCATCGACCTTTGCAAGGACGCGTCCTGGAAGGAGATCGTTGCGTACGTCGATGGGCTGAAGCTGAGCCGGACCAGCACGTTCATGACTAAATTCACGTTCAAGCACATGCTGCTCAAGCGGGCGCACACGGAAGAGTCGATGAAGGCGCTCGCGGCGAAGTCAGAGTTCGGCTCGTGCGAGATCACGCGGAACGCCGTGGGGATGGAAGTGCGATTCCGCCGGCCGATGGCGGCGCAGCAAGTCGCCTGACGCGGGCCACTCGAGACCGAGATTTCAAACGGTGAAACCTAGGGCGCCCGCAAGAAACTCGACGAGTTACTGAAACAGATCAGCGTGAACTGTCAGCCGACAGAGCGGGAGTCGAGCACATGATTCTTGTGACTGGCGCGACCGGTAACGTCGGACGAGAACTGATTCCCATGCTGGTGGAAGCTAAACAGGACGTTCGCATACTGGTGCGGGATGAACGCAAAGCAAGTGCATTCGATTCAAGAGTCGAGCGCGTGGTGGGCGACTTGGACCGTCCAGAAACGCTTAAACCTGCCATGCATGGTGTCGAGCGCCTGTTCTTGGTCACCCCACTAACGGAGCAAGTTGCGAATCTAATCGCGGCCGCAATGGCATCTGGGGTCAAGCACATTGTCAAGCAATCCACGATTGAAGCGAATCGGTGCCTAGGACCCGGACTCTGGCACCGGGAGCAGGAAAAAATGATCGAGGCATCGGGCGCCCAGTGGACGTTCATTCGCCCCACGTTCATGATGCAAAACACGGCACAGTGGTGGGCACCAACGATTCGGAAACAGAATCGTGTTTACTTTCCCGCTTTGAAGGGGCGGGCCCCAGCCGTTGATCCAAAAGACGTAGCGTCAGTTGGGTGCCAGGTGTTGTCCCACTCCGACGAACACGCACGGAAGATTTACGAAGTGACTGGCCCGGAAGCGCTTACCGTTGGGCAAATGATCGAAGTTCTCTCCAGGGTGCTCGGCAAAGGCATCAGGTACGTTCGTATCCCAAGGTTCTTTGCGACACTATGGATGAGGCGGATGGGCATGTCGCCGCGGTTACTGAAGGCCATCACTGAAACTTTTGGCGCGTGGGACCATAACGAATACGCGGACGTATCAGACGCCGTGCTGAAAGTGACCGGCCATGCCCCGGGCAGTTATGAAAATTGGGTTCGGACGAATGTAAGGCTATTCGAGCTTTAAACTTAGAGCAATTCGTGGCCGGCGAAGAAGTAGCCTAGCTCGAAGGCGGCGGTTTCCGGTGCGTCCGAGCCGTGGGTGCAATTGTTCTGAATGCTGGTGCCGAGGTCGCGGCGAATCGTGCCGGGCGCGGCCTTGGCGGGATCGGTGGCGCCCATGGTTTCGCGCCAGCGGGCGATGGCGCCTTCGGCTTCGAGGGCAATCACGATGATCTTGCCGGAACTCATGAATGTCGGTGAGTTCGCCGAAGAAGCTTCGTTCGCGATGGACGGCGTAGAAGCCCTCGGCTTCGGCCTGCGTGAGGCGAAGGGATTTGATGGCGCGAATGGCGAAGCCGGCTTTGTGAATGCGCGAGAGGATTTCGCCGGCGAGTCCACGGCCAAAGGCGTCGGGCTTGATGATGGCGAGCGTGCGTTCAATGGCCAAAATTTTCTCCTATGTGCGATCGAGGATCGTTCAACGTAACCAGCCGAAGAGTGATCCTTCGACTGCGCGGCCGGGCGTTCCAAGAGGCGGAACGAAGAATCAGCCGGCTACTTCGCTCAGGATGACTTTGCGGTCGGACGCCCACAAAGTCATTTCGCGGCGGCCTTGCCTAATGCGGCGGCGAGAGTTTGGCCGATGTCGGCCGGGCTCTGCACGGTGTGGATGCCGGCGGCAGCCATGGCTTCGTATTTTTCTTTTGCCGTGCCGGTGCCGCCACTGATGATGGCTCCGGCATGGCCCATGCGGCGGCCCGGAGGCGCGGTTTGTCCGGCGATGAAGCCGACGACGGGCTTGCGCACATTTTTCTTGATGTACTCGGCGGCCAATTGCTCGGCGTTGCCGCCGATTTCGCCGATCATGACGATGGCGTTCGTGTCGGCGTCATCATTGAACAAGCGAATGGCATCGAGGAAAGACGTTCCGATGATGGGATCGCCGCCGATGCCGATGCAGGTGGATTGGCCGATGCCGAGCTTGGTGAGCTGATGGACGGCTTCGTAGGTCAGCGTGCCGCTGCGGCTGACCACGCCGACGTTGCCCTGCTTGTGAATCTGGCCGGGCATGATGCCCATTTTGCCTTTGCCGGGTGAGATGATGCCGGGGCAGTTGGGGCCGATCAAGGTGGTGCGGCTGCCGCGAAGCGCGGCGGCCACGCGCACCATGTCCAGCGTGGGAATGCCCTCGGTGATGCAGACGACGAGCGGCAACTCGGCGTCGAGCGCTTCGAGAACGGCGTCGGCCGCGTAAGGCGGCGGAACGAAAATGATGGAGGCGTTGGCTTTGGTCTGGCGCGCGGCTTCGGCGACGGTGTCAAAGATCGGCACTTCGATGTGCAGCGTGCCGCCTTTGCCGGGCGTGACGCCGGCCACCACGTTGGTGCCGTAGGCGATCATCTGCTGGGCGTGGAAGGTGCCTTCGCGGCCGGTGAGGCCTTGTACGATGACGCGTGTTCGTTCGTCAATCAGGACGCTCATCGCGCACCTCCCGCAAGGCGCACGATTTTTTCGGCGCCGTCCTTCATGCCCTCGGCGACGGTGAACGCCAGTCCGGATTCCTGCAGGATTTCGCGGCCCTTTTCCACGTTGGTGCCCTTCCATGCGGACGACGACGGGAAGCTTGAGATTCAGATCGCGCGCGGCGGCAACGACGCCGCTGGCGAGAACGTCGCAGCGGAGGATGCCGCCGAAGATGTTGATGAAGACGCCGTTGACCTCAGGATCGCTGGTGAGGATCTTGAAGGCGTTTTTCACCTGCTCGGCGTTGGCGCCGCCGCCAACGTCGAGGAAATTCGCGGGCGAGCCGCCGGCCAGCTTGATGATGTCCATGGTGGCCATGGCCAGGCCGGCGCCATTGACCATGCAGCCGACGGTGCCGTCGAGCTTGATGTAGTTGAGCTTGTAGCGCGAGGCTTCAACTTCGAGCGGGTCTTCCTCGTCGAGATCGCGCAGCTCGGCGAGTGTCCTTGTGACGATCGAGCGCGTTGTCGTCGAAGGTCATCTTGGCGTCGAGCGCGATCAAGCGGCCGTCGCCGGTGACGATGAGCGGATTGATCTCGGCCAGCGAGGCGTCGGTATCGAGGAAGGCGCGATAGAGCGATTGCAGGAAGGGCGCGGCGACCTTGACCATGCCGGCGCCGAGGCCTAGTCCGAAGGCCAGCTTGCGCACCTGATAGGACTGCAAGCCGACGGCGGGCCGGATGGGCTCGCGCAGAATGGCGGCGGGATTTTCGCGCGCGACTTCCTCAATCTCCATGCCGCCCGCGGCGCTGGCCATGATGACCGGCGCTTCGACGGCGCGGTCGACCAGGATGCTGAGGTAGAGCTCGCGCTTGATGTCGAGGCCTTCTTCGACGAGCAGGCGCTTGACGACGCGTCCGGCCGGGGCCGGTTTGCGGCGTGACTAGCGTCATGCCCAATATCTTCGAGGCGAGCTGGCCGGCTTCGTCGGCTGAGCGCGCCAGTTTTACGCCGCCCGCCTTGCCGCGCCCGCCGGCGTGAATCTGCGCCTTGACGACCACGACGGGCGTGCCCAATTTCTTGGCCACCTCGCGCGCCTGCTCGGGCGAGGTGACCATCTCGCCGCGCGGCGTGGGCACGCCGAAGCGGCGGAAAATCTCCTTAGCCTGATACTCGTGAATTTTCATCGATCACCCGGTTTTACTGCGCCTCCACTGCGCCAGTGCTAGAATTTCTGGCCTGTGCAAAGTGGGTCAGTTTACTCTGAACGCCGAGGCGCGAGCAAGAGAACGTGAAGCAAAGTTTGTCGCGGTTTCTCGCGCGGCGAAGGATTCTCGTTGGGTGATGCATTGATCGCGGAAATGCTGCACAAAGTCGGGGCGGGCGGTGACCTCTCGCGCGGCGAAGCCGAAGCCGTGATGGAAGAGTTGCTCGAAGGGCGGCTCGCGCAGGCGGACATCGTCGGATTGCTGACGATGCTGCGCTCGAAGGGCGAAACGGTCGACGAGCTAGTCGGGTTTGCGCGTGTAATGCGGCGGCATGTGCGTCCGGTGAGTTTCGGTGATGCGGCTGCGGAGGCCTCGTTGGCGGAATTGCCGCTGGTGGATACCGCCGGCACCGGTGGAGATAACTGCGGGACGTTCAATATTTCGACGGCGGCAGCATTTGTGATCGCGGGAGCGGGTGTGCGCGTGGCCAAGCATGGGAACCGCTCGATTAGCTCGCGCAGCGGATCGGCCGACGTGCTCGAGGCGCTGGGAGTGAATTTGGTGAATGCTTCGGAGCGCGCGGGGGAAACGATTACGCAGATCGGGATCGGGTTTTTATTTGCGCCGGCGATGCACACGGCGATGAAGCATGCGATGGCGGCGCGGCGAGAGGCTGGCGGGCGGACGGTGTTCAATTTATTGGGGCCGCTGACGAATCCGGCGGGTGCGAAGGTGCAGATCATTGGAGTGCCCGGCACCGGCGCTGGTCGAAAAGATTGGGCATGCGCTGGCGGAACTGGAGCCGCGACGCGCGTTCGTGGTGCATGGCGTGGATGGGCTCGACGAGATTTCGCTGAGCGATGAGACTGAGGTGGCGGACGTGCGGCCACACTCGGTGCAACGCTATCGCGTCGCACCGGAGGATTTCGGCGTGGCGCGGGCGTCGCGCGATGCGCTTCTCGGCGGCGATGCCGCCGAGAACGCGAGGATCATTCGGCGTATTTTGCAGGGCGAGGCCGGGCCGCGGCGCGACATTGTGCGGATGAATGCTGCAGCGGCCCTAGTGGCGGCTGGGGTGGCGGCGGATTTTCGCGAGGGGGCGGAACACGCGGCCGAGGCGATTGATTCGGGCGCGGCGCTGGGCGAAGCTGGACGCGCTCGTCGAGTTCAGCTTGCGATAGGGCTGGCAGAGCCAACAGCGGAAAAGCGCACAGGCAAGAGTGCCTGTGCTACTGGGAGCGGAGATGAGCGGAGATGATTGACGGACTGGCGGGCGTCAAGCGAGAGAATGGGATCGTGGCGCTGGTTTGCGTGAACTGCAAAATTGTGCCCAGCCCAGGCTGCGGAATCAAGGAAGGGCGCGTCGTGCAGTTGCTGATGTGCCCACGATGCGCTCATCTGATCGGCGAGTGGGCCACGATTGAGGAACGGGATGCGGAGTTGAAAGCTTTCGCGAAGGATGTGCCGCTGACGACGTACTACGAGAGCGATTTGGCTTCGACGGACGACTAGCCCAATGACGGCTGGTTGCGTCGGCGTACGACAAAGCAGATCCCTCGTCGGTTCGCTCCTCGGGATGACAACTGCCTCTTTTATTTGCATGGCTGCGCAAGGTTCTACTTCTGAGGTGCTATTTCCGAGGTTACTTCTCAGCTTCTATTTCTGGAGTTCTACAGCGCGAGGAAATTGCGGAGCATTTGCATGCCGACTTCGGTGAGGACCGATTCGGGGTGGAACTGCACGCCTTCGATGCGCAGCTTGGGGTGGCGCAGGCCCATGATGAGGCCATCGGCTTCGGCGGAAATTTCCAGGCCCTCGGGCAGGCTTTTCCTTTCGACAATGAGGGAGTGATAGCGCGTGGCCACGAAGTCTTGCGGCAATTCGCGAAAAATTGTTTTGGCGTCGTGGTGGATGCGGCTGGTCTTGCCGTGCATGATTTCCGGCGCGCGGATGACGCGCCCGCCGAAGGCGTAGCCGATGGCCTGGTGCCCGAGGCAGACGCCGAGCAGAGGCACTTTGCCGCCGAATTGGCGAATGACTTCGACGATGATGCCGGCCTTTTCCGGCGTGCCGGGGCCGGGGGAAATGACGATGCGGTCGGGCTTCTTGGCGGCGATGTCAGCAATGGTGATCTGATCGTTGCGATGGACTTCGAGCTTTTCGCCTAGCTGGCCGAGGTATTGCGCCAAGTTGTAGGTGAACGAATCGTAGTTGTCGATCAGCAGAATCATATGGTCTCTGGTCCGGCTCTGCGCTTACTGGCAGGCATCACTCGCTCGATGGTGCTGATACAGTCATCGACAAATTTGCGCTCGTTTTGGGTCAGCTCATCGCGCGCAAAAGCCTGCACGTCCAGCAAGGCCCGGAGAAGCTCGCCCCAGCCTTCGCTCAACTGCGTGGTCATCGGGTAGCCGGCCAAAATGGCGCGAAGCGCCCGCAGGCATCGGCGGTCGCACCAGGCGTTGATGAGCAGCCGGATGGTGTCGAAGAGCTGATCGAGTTCTTTTTTGTCACTCATTTTTATAGTAGCGATTCGGCGTCCGCCTCGCTAATGGTTACGGCGCTTTCGGCTTCTCCTCACGGATCGCGCTGGCGATTTCCGAGGTGACGAACGGCCGGCCACAACGGACAAATCGTCGCCGCCGCGATGGGCAATTTCGAGCGCGGTGATCAGGGCTTTCGCTTTGTTGACCGTCTCCTGATATTCGCGTTCCGGGACGGAGTCGGCGACCAGGCCGGCGCCGGCTTGCACGTAGGCCACGCCTTTTTTCACGACCATGGTGCGAATGGCGATGCACGAATCGAGATTGCCGGCGAAATCGAGATAGAGGATAGCGCCGGCGTAGATGCCGCGGCGCGTGGGCTCGAGTTCGTCGATGATCTCCATGGCGCGTACCTTGGGCGCGCCGGAGAGCGTGCCGCCGGGAAAACAGGCGGCCAGCGCGTCGAAGCAATCGACGTCCGGGCGCAGCTTGCCGCGCAAACTGGAGACCAGGTGCATCACGTGGGAATAGCGCTCGACGAATTCGAGGCGTTCGACGCGCACCGAGCCGTATTCGGAAACGCGGCCGAGGTCATTGCGGCCGAGATCGACGAGCATGATGTGCTCGGCGCGCTCCTTGGGGTCGGCGGCAAGTTCGGCGGCCAAGCGCTCGTCTTCTTGCTCGTCACGGCCGCGCGGGCGCGTGCCGGCGATGGGACGATACGAGGCTTCCCTGCCCTGCACCTTAAGAAGCATCTCGGGCGAGCTGCCGACGACGGCGGCGTCGCCCAACTTCAAGAAATACATGTACGGCGAGGGATTGACGACGCGCAGGGCGCGATAGATTTCGAAAGGATCGGCGCTGGTCCGCGCGGAAAACCGCTGGCTGATGGCGACCTGGAAAATGTCGCCGGCGCGGATGTATTCCTTGGACTTGCGCACGGCGGCGAGGAACTGGCGGCGCGTGAAGTTGGAGGTGACGCGCAAGGGCGCGCGGCGCTTGGGCGCGGCGTGGCCGTTGTCGAGAGGCGCGGCGAGTTGGCGGCGCGTTTCGCGGATCTCGCGGACGGCAGCGTTGTACTTAGCGCGGAGGCTGCCCGGAGCGTCAACGAAGACATTGCGCACAATCCAGACTCGCCGGCGGACGTGATCGAAAACGACCAGGCCCAAATAGAACATCATCAGGGCATCGTCCATCTTCAAGTCGTCGCGCGTGGCGTCCGGGATGCGTTCAAAGAGGCGCACCATGTCGTAGGCGAAGTAGCCGATGGCGCCGGCAACCAGCGGCGGCAAGCCCGGGAGGCGCACCGGGCGGTAGCGCTCGACGCGATTGCGCAGGAAATCAAGCGGATTCGACTGCGTCCAGGAGACGCGGCTCTCGCCCTCGAGCACGCACGCGCCATTGACGTAGCGGAAGACCTCGGAGGGATTGGCGCCGATGAAGGTATAGCGCGCGATTTTTTCCCCGCCCTCGACGCTTTCGAGCAGACAGGCGTAGCGCGCGCGGCGAGCCAGGCGCAGGTAGGCTCCGACGGGCGTGAGCAGGTCGGCGGTGAAATTTTCCCAGACGGGCACGAGATTGCCCTGTCGCGCCAGCTTGGAAAATTCAGCGAAATCGGGTTCGATCATTTTATCTCCGCGGGCTGCAAGTACCGCCCACGCACCGTGCGTGTTCTGGCCCTTTCCTCGGCGTCGAGCGCGCTGGAGAGCGCGCGACGCATCGCAGCGGCCGGCGCGGACCGGCCCGTCCAAATCTCAAACTGTGCGGCGCCTTGCAACAGGAACATCTCGACTCCGGAAATGGTGGCGATGCCGCGGCGCTCGGCCAGGCGCAGCAGATCCGTTTTTTGCGGGCGATAGATCAAGTCCATCACGACGCGGCAATTCAGCTCGCCCGCTTGAAGCGGCGAACCGCCGCCCGGGTACATGCCGACGGGCGTGCAGTTCACGATGGCGTCGAACGACTCGCGGCGCAGCGCGCCGCGATCGATCGCTTCGCCGCCCACAGCCCGTGCGAGCGCCCGCGCGCGCGCGGGGCGCCGCGCGCAGACGATTACCGAGGCGCCGGCGCGCGCCAGCGCGAACGCGGCTGCACGCGCGACGCCTCCCGCGCCAAACAGGAGCACGCGGCTGGACGCCAGCGGTACCCGCCGCTCGATGGACTTGAGCACACCCACGTAATCTGTATTGTACCCGTAGAGGCGGCCGGAACGGACGGCGACGGTATTCACCGCGCCAACTTCCGCGGCAAGGGGGTCGCATTCGTCGAGATGCCGCAGGATGGCCTCCTTGTGCGGCAAGGTGACACTGAAGCCGGCAATGGCAAGCGGGCGCACGGAGGAGAGGAAATCACTAAGGTCGCGCACATGAAACGGCAGAAGGATGGCGTCGATGGCTGCCTCCGCAAACGCAGCGTTGTGCATGAGCGGGGAGAGGGAATGCCCGATGGGATCGCCGATCACGCCGTAGACTCGGGTGCGCCGCGTCAGATGATGGGTGCCGCGGCGCTGGCCGGGGCCCAAGCGATAGACGCGGCGCAGCGCCTCGAGAGAAAGCTGGCCCGGACCGGTGGCTTCGGCGACGGATGCGTAGGTCAGGGCACTGCCTTCGCGCAGGGCCAGGATGCGAGCCGCGAGCACTTGCTCGCCCATGGGAACGAGCACTAGGTTGCGCCGCCCACGCGCGAGTGCCAGCAGACGGCGAGCGTCAGCCAGGTTAGAGCAGGCCGCCGCGATCTTGATGGCGTGCCCGCCGCAACGCTCCAGTTGGCGCAGCCAGCCTTCGAGGCGGCGAGGAACGCGGCGGAAGTCGTGCGCGGAGATCAGGACGCGCGCGGGCGCCAGGGCCCGGCGAAGCTCGGCCGGCTTCACCCGGCTGGCCGTGCGCGCATCAACGTCGCACCAGCGGCAGCCGGCGCGAACGGCTTGCGCCAGGACGGCCAGTTCCGCTTGCGGGGTTCCGGCAAAGCGGCCGCCGCTGCGGCGAGTCCGGCAGGTGGCGACGATCGTCGGCAGGCTCCGCTGGCGGGAAAGCCACCCGAACAGCTTCTCCCGTTCAGAGGGACCGCCCAGGTAGTCTAGCCGCAGTTCGACGGCCTGCGCTCTCCCCTGCGGGCCGACGGCCCAGCGAAATTGGCGCACGACCTCTCGACAGGTCGCTGCACCTATCGAGGCGCAGATGCGATCGTCGGAGAACATGCTGGCGTTCCCGCGCTCATACCTTCCCATATGCCTGTGTGGCCTGGTCCTGCATGGGCCTGTGTCTGGGGAGAACCATGTTTCTTACCATGCGGTATCAAAAGTGTAAAGCGCACGGCGACAATGGCTTGACCGTCTCGCGGGGCCATTGCTACCGTCAGTAGGCAGGAAAGTTGTCCTGCCTAGAGGGCCTTATGGGAAGCCCAAGGAGCGCGCAAATGTTACGAAGAATTGGCCATCTTACTGTCATCTTGGCACTTACAACTGTGCTGGCGCATGCGCAGCGCGCCGCCAACACACCCACGGAGTGGGACATGTACTGCAGCGGGGTGGTCACCACGGACCCAGTGCCGCAGGACACCTACATCATCTCTGGGGTGGAGTCCGACCAACGCATCATCTTCAGCCAGACGAACTTCGTGTTCATCAATAAGGGTGCAAAACAGGGCGTCCGAGTCGGGGATCAATTCCAAGTGATTCGCGCCGGAGAGCGACCCGCAGATGCAAACGCCCTGGGTGACCTGGCAAGCGTCCATCACCAAGGCGATGGGCACGACATACCTCGATCTTGGACGGCTCCGCGTGGCCAGCGTGCAGGAGAACACATCGACCGCGGAAGTCGTTCACTCGTGCGACTACATCGAACGCGGCGACATCGTCCAACCATTCACGCCGCGACCGGCTCCGCATTACAAGGCAGCAGTGAAATTCGATCAATTTGCGCCGCCCAGCGGCAAGGCCAAGGCAATGGTCGTGGAAACGCCGCGGTTCGGCGCATTGGCGGGCACTGGCAACATCGTCTACGTGAACCTGGGCGCCAAGCAGGGCGTGCAGGTCGGAAACTATTTCCGCATTTTCCGGTACCAGGACAACCACCACGATGAGGTTTACGAGATTTCCAAGGCCGACTACATGACGTTCGGTTTCGGCTCGGCTCCTAGGCCCTACGGGTGGTCCGAGCTACCCCGCGACGTCCTGGGCGAAGGGATCGTTCTGCGCGTCGGCCCGAACGCCGCAACGATTTTAGTCACTGACAGCCTGCGGGATATTTACGTCGGGGACTACGTCGAGATCGAGTAGCTTCGACTCTCCTTTTCCCTGCTTCGGTCGGCAGACAACATCAGAGACTCGGACGGGGCTCCAACCGTAGTCAGGCGGAGCCCCATTTTTTTGTGGTCTCGATCAGGCCTCCGCTGCGCGGCCGCTGATCGAGAAAGTCCGCTTCCGAAAAGATCTCCGCCGTAAAACCCAATATCTGTGTTTGCGAATCTCGCCATGCGCTGGCTTCGAGACCCGCCTTTTGGCAGGTCTCCTCGAGAAAACGCTCGACGGACCAGCCGCGCTCGGCGGCAACTTGTGGCAAAAGCAGACCGCGACGCTCGCCCCGGCAAACCATCACCCCGTGCGTCCCCGCTTCCAGCGCATCCTGAGCTATAGCCCGCAACTCAGAAAGCACCGAGATCTCGATGGACATGCGGTCCAATTCAGCCGCTTCCACCGGGCGAAACCGTGTGTCGCGCAAGGCCGCCCCGATGGCGCACTGCGCTACGACCTCGGCCAGCGCAACGGCGCGGTCGGTGCGGCCCACGCAGCCGCGCAGTCGGCTGGCGCAATGGACGGTGACGAACGCGGAGCCGGGTTCGGCTAGCCTTCCGGCAGGCTCAGGAAAATCAGCGATGCTCTGGCTGCAAATCGCCTCGATGATGGCCTGGCGGGCGCGAGCAAGAAGCGAGCGACGGTCGTCGCCGGAAAGCGGCGGACTACAGGGTAGGGGCATCCTGCGTTTTTCTGGGGAGGCGTTCCAGGAGCCGCAAGCGGCGCCGCTGTTCGACGTGGCCGTTCACTTGGCTCCAGAACTTCAGGAAATATTGCGCGGCAGACGCCACCGCGCTCATGACCACCAGCCAAACCAAAATCGTGCCGAGCGGACGAACGCCGACATGCTTGGCGCCCAAAATCACAGCGCATACGGCGATCACTTGCAACACCATCTTGGTCTTGCCCAGCGCCGATGCGGGAATCGTAAAGCCCTCGGCGGAGGCGATATTGCGAAGGCCCTGGACCGTGATTTCGCGCCCGACGATGATCACCACCATCCACGCGGGAACCAGTTGCATTTCCACCAAGGAAATGAATGCACCGGAAATTAGCAGCTTGTCGGCGATCGGGTCGAGCAAGATACCTAGCGTCGTAATCTGCTCGCGGCGCCGCGCGTAGAAACCGTCTGCCCAATCGGTGGCCGCCGCAGTGAGGAGGATGACCACGCCGAAGACCGCAAAATTGACGGGCAGGCCCCAAAACGTGAAATTGGGCTGCCGCGTGAGCAGCACGACCACCAGCAACGGTATGAAGAAAATGCGGAGAACCGTTAGGCTATTCGGCAGGTTCATCAGGCACCCAAACCGCACGCGCCCGGAGCGGAGCGTTCGAGCGGTTTCGTATCCGAGCGAACTCACTATAGACTCCCGCCCGATGGCAGTCAACGATCCGTAAAGCACAGTTCCGAAGGCTGCAAATCCGCGCGAATTGGCGCCGTGTGCAACCCCGAAATGCCGATTTTAGCTGGACATAAGGGTATTCTCAGGAGAGGTTCCAGTACCGGGCGTTTGCTGTATAACTGTGCAAAATCGTCTTTCGAGACAATCCGCAAAGAAGAATCAATATTTCTCGGGCATTACAGGCTGCCAACCACCTAAACTATTTATATTCAGCCACTTACGGGAGTTCCGACGCGCGGGATAGGACGGCCCGGGACATCCATGCAGACGATTAACTGTGCGGTAACATACGATTTCCACATTGAAATCCACAGGAATCCGACCGCCGAGGCAGGCATAACTAAGCAGTTATGCCGCAGAAACACAGGGAATAGCTGCCAATTGCGACGCGGAAAAGACGGCACGGGCGCCGGCGCGGTAGCCATTCGGTAACGTGCTCGCGGTGGATCACTATCGCCGCCCATTGCATTTACCGTACCTCAGGAACCCCCGCAGGAAGGTGCAGACGCCGCGCGACCGACTCGGGCACGTCCGCTTCGAGATCCATCTGCGCGCCGCGCACTTCGCTGTGCAGGACGCGGCCGAGACCGTGTACGAGCGCAAGCGTGCGACCGTCGGCCAGCGGGACGGAAAAGCGCAAACGCAAGACGGGATCGACCGGCATGGCTTCATCGACGCGCCGCAGCAAGTCATCGAGTCCGGCGCCTTTAAGCGCCGAGACATAAACGTTTCCGTTACTCCGCGCGAAGGCCGCGAGATCGTCGGGCGCCAGACGGTCGATCTTGTTAAAGACGTGAATGCGCGGGCGATCCTCGACGCCTAGCTCGCGCAACACTTTTTCCACCTCGGCATCCTGTTCGGCATGCTGCGGATTGGAGACATCGCTGACATGCAGAATGAGAGACGCTTGCTGCACCTCTTCCAGAGTGGCGCGAAAAGCGGCCAGCAACCCCTTGGGCAAATCGCGAATGAATCCAACGGTGTCGGAAAAAAGAGCGCGCCGATTCGAGGGCAGGCGCACGGCGCGGACTGTAGGGTCGAGCGTGGCAAACATTTTCGACGAGACCAGGACATCGGCGCGGCTGAGGGCGTTGAAGAGCGTCGATTTCCCGGCGTTCGTGTAACCGACCAGAGCCACGGTGCCGAGTGGCACGGCTTGCCGCGCTTGGCGGCGCAAGGATCGTTGCTTGCGCAACGTTTCGATGGTCTGGCCGATGCGGCGGACGCGCTCGCGGATGCGACGACGATCGGTCTCGAGTTTTTGTTCACCGGGCCCGCGGGTGCCGATGCCGCCGCCGAGCCGCGAGAGCTGCTCTTCGCTTCCCGCGAGCCGCGGCAACAGGTAATTGAGCTGGGCGAGTTCGACCTGGAGCTGGCCTTCGCGGCTGCGCGCATGGCGGGCGAAAATATCGAGTATCAACTGCGTGCGATCGATAACGCGGCAGTCGACACCACGTTCGAGATTACGCTGCTGCACGGGCGTCAGGTTGCCGTCGAAGACCACCAGCGGGGCTTGGTGCGCAGTGGCCTCCGCGCGAATCTCATCGAGCTTGCCGCGGCCAACGACGGTGGCCGGGTCGACGGACTCGCGCATCTGCAGCACGCTGCCGGCGACGACGGCGCCGGCGCTGCGCGCCAGTTCGGCAAGTTCTTCCAGCGATTCTCGCGCAACCCCGCCGGCGTCCAGCCCCGGCACACGGGACGGGCGCTTCAAGCCCATGCCGACCAGCAACACGCGTTCGTGCGCTTCGGTGGATGTCGATCGTTGTTTCTTCATGCAAATACGATCGTCGACGGTTGCATAAAAGCGGGTGTCACAGCCGGCGGCGGGAAACGAATTGCGAGGGAACGACGCAGCCAATCACAAAGCGATTATACACCATTCAAGAACACTAGTCCGAGCGCGGACGGGCCACGGCGGCCAGAGCCGGGAACTGAGCTTCGACTGCGTTACATGCGGCAGTGATCACGTCAGCGTCATCTCCGAATCCAGCCAGCCACAGCACGCCGGGCTCTTTGCGGAACCAGGTGAGCTGGCGCTTGGCGTAGCGACGCGTGGCTTGGGCGATTGCTTCGATGACGCCTGGTGAGGGACTGCCCTGCTCCGCGCGATTGGGTTCCCGGTAAGCGTGCAGCTCGCGGTAGCCAATGAACTCAAATGGCTTGGCCGAGAGCGGAGTGCCGCTATCGATCAGCGCCGAAACCTCGTTCAGCCAGCCTCGCTCGAGCATCCCGCGCACCCGGCGCCCGATGCGATCATAGAGCGCCGCACGGGACGGATTCAGCCCGAGTTTGAGCACCGCGTAGCCCTCCAGGCGAGCGCGCCCGGCGCGATGCACATCGGTGACCGGCTTGCCAGCCAGCAGGCAGATTTCCAGAGCGCGAATCAACTTTTGGCCATCGTTCGAAGAGATGCGCGCGGCGGCGACTGGGTCGAGATGCCGCAGCATGCGGTGCAGGTGGCCCGGGGCGCGGCGCGCAACGCTCTCACGCAAACGGCTGCGGAGTTCATCGGAGCGCTCGGGCGCGTCGGCCAAGCCCTCGAGCAGAGCGCGCAAATACAAGCCGGTGCCAGCGGTAAGGATCGGGAGACGGCTGCGGGCTCGCGTCTCCGCGAGCGTGGCGAGCGCGTGCCGGCGATATTCGCCCGCCGTGAAGACCACGGAGGGATCGACCAGGTCGATGAGGTGGTGCGGTACGCCCCTCCGTTCTCCTGGGGCGGGCTTGCCGGTTCCGATATCGAAGCCGCGATAGACCTGCGTGGAATCACAGGCCAGAACTTCTCCCCCAAAACGTTCCGCCAGGGTAACGGCCAACGCCGATTTGCCCGAGGCCGTCGGCCCGAGAATCACGACCAGCGGCGCCTGCGGCTTGGAGGCAGACGACGATGCGCCGGCATCGCTTTGGGGGACGGATGATCCCGAATCGGGGCTTTGTGAAACGCGCGTCATTCCACTGATGGCTTTAGAGCAATCTCCAGTATCGGAGCAGCGAAATACAAAAGAACGGCCAGTGCCAGCAAGAGGGTGCCCAGGACTTGCGTGCGGCGCGGAATCACTGCGAGTTCACTGCGCCATGCTGAGAGGCTCGTTATACAAGAAGATAAAACGCAGTTCGATATAAGGGCCGCTGAACTGCGACGGCAGAGGTTCAAAGGGTGATGATGCGCGGATTGCGGAGGACGCGGCGCGATCCAGCGGGTCCTTGCCCGAACTGCTCATCAGCGCGGGCTCCTGGCCCGGAACGCCGCCGTCGCGCATGATGCGAAATTGCAAAACGACGCGCCCCTTGTCGCCCAGGTAGACCGATTCGGGCATGATCGAATACCAGTTCTGCTTCACGCTGGCCACCACACGAGCCAAATAGCCGTTGAAGTCCACGCCCTCGGTCGGCGTAAGCATCTCCAGGCCACCACCGACACCGCCGCCGTTGCCGTTGCTCCCGCCGCCGAAGGAACCTCCGCGGCCGATTGGCCCGCCAAACTGCACGGAACCTCCGCCGCCGCCGTGGAGCGCCTGCTCGGCTGACTCCTCAATCGAGCGTCCGGGCGAACTCATGCGTGGCAGGATGAGACCGCTGGTGGGAGGCGGCGTTTGATTCTGCGCTTGTATTTGCGGCGCGGGCGTCGGCTGCGTTTGTGACTCTTGAGGGCGCAGGAAGTTCCGCGGCGTCGGCGCAGGCGCGACCGGGAGCTCCGGAGGAGCCTCGGGCGGCGTATCGCGCAGAGCCTGCTGCGGCGCTTTGGGCGCGGGAAGCGCGGGCTGCATTGGAGCGATCTGATGCAAGACGCGAGGATCAACACGAATGGCCGGGGCCGGCGGTGCAACCGTGCGTGGCGTTCCGCGCACGTCGGGCGGCATGTAGATGAAATTGAGCTGCTGACGCGCCAAATCAACCTGTTCCTGCGTCGGCGCGCGATAGGGGAAGAGCTTCGGCTGCAGCAGCAGGAACAGGATGAACAGAAGGTGAACCGAGACCGAAGCCGCCCACATCAGCCCTTTCCAATTCCAATTCCTCGGCGGGAGCCTCGATCGGCTCGACCATCAGGTTGGCTTCGCCGCTGTTCATCACGTCGGCATCAAGGACGTCAGGCAACTGGTAGGCGGAGACCGGGGCCTTGGCCTGGAGTTCCACGACCGGCAGAGCCGAGGGAACCGCGACGCGGTGGTCGAGCACCGTAACCGAATCGTAATCCGGATGGAGGCTGGCGGAGTCCAGCGCCGTGTGCGGCATATCCCGCGGCACGACCACGCGCGAAGCCAGTACGTCGAGCGGCATGTGCTCGGGAATTGAGGTATGGGCGTCAACCGGAATGTGAGGCCAATTCCCGGGTACCAGCTCGCGATCGTCCAGCAGCGTCGTCAAGCGGCGCGGGGGAGCGCCCGGAGTTTCCGCCGGCGGGCGCACGTCACGCGGGATGAGCTGGCGCGGAATCATGAAGTTGTCCGTGGGGATGCGAAATCACCTAGTTGGACGCGGCGGCTGTGTTCCAAGATGCCCGCCATAACGCGATCCGCCAGCTCCAGAGCGCGGCGTCCGGCAACGCCGTCGACAACGGGCTTGCCGCGCCGCCGCACGACGTCCAGAAAAGCGCGCAGCTCGGTTTCGAGCGGCTCACGCGGCTCGACGGGCAAATGCTGGAAATCGAATTCCGGCTGCGGGCCGGGCTTTCGGACGCGAATGCGCAGCGCATCCTGGCGGGCATAGTCCACCGAGAAATACTCCTGATGCTGGAAGAAGCGCAGCTTGCGCACGCGCTCGATGGAGACGCGGCTGGCGCTCAGGCTGGCGACAGCTCCGGAAGCGAATTCGATGTGAGCGTGCGCGATGTCCACTTTGTCCGTCACCACGGGAATACCCAGCGCGCGAATCTCCGTGACCGGAGAATCGACCATCGCCAGCAACAGATCCAAGTCGTGAATCATTACGTCGTAAACCACGTCCACATCCAGACTGCGCGGCGAGAATACGCCGAGACGGTCAATTTCGAAATACAGGGGCCGGTTCACGATGGGCAACACGGCCATTACGCCCGGGTTAAATCTTTCCAGGTGCCCCACCTGCAAAATGCGGCCATGCTGGGACGCCGTGGAGATCAGCCGGTCGGCTTCTTCCAGCGATGCCGACATGGGCTTCTCGACCAGGACGTCGATTCCGTGTTCCAGTAGCCAGCACCCCGTGGTGGCGTGTTCACGCGTCGGAACAGCCACGCTCACTGCATCCACTTTACCCGGTAGCGCGTCGAGACCGGGTAAGACCGCCGTGGAAAACTCCCCCGCTACACGGCGCGCTCGCTCGGAATCCAGGTCAACGACACCCACAAGTTCTGCTTCTTCAAGATGCTTGTAGACCCGGGCATGGTTGCGGCCAAAATCGCCTACTCCGACCACGGCGACGCGAATGCGGGATGAAGTGGTCACGGCGCGTCAGGCTCCAACCACGCCGCCGGCCGGTTTGCGCGTCCCGTCGCTCGAAGCGTCGCCGCCCGGCACAGCCTCGATCGCTATCCCGGCGGCCTCGGCCGCCTCGATGACCTTGGACCGCTCGAAGATCAAGGTGCGGCCAGCGTCAATCGCCAAGGCGGTAACGGCCGAGCGCCTCATGACTTCGACGGTTCTCAAGCCCACAACGGGTACATCAAAACGCATGTCCTGCTTGGGTTTAGCGACTTTGACTACCACCAGCGGCCCGCCCGCGATGCGCGCGGCGCGCTCGATGGTCTCGTCGGTGCCCTCCATGGCTTCCACGGCTACGCAGGCACGGTCGCGCACCACCACCGTCTGGCCCAGATCGAGGCCTGCGAGCTGCAAAGCGATGTCCCTCCCATAGGCGATGTCGGCGGACTCCCGCGCGTCGGGGGCTCGCTGCGTCAGCACGCCGGCCTCGGGAACCAGGGGGCGGAGAAATGCGGTCGAGTCCACCAGCTCAATTCCCTCCGATTCCAGGACGCGGGCGACCGCGCCGATTAGCGAATCGGTATTTTTCCTAGGGAGGGAGAAGAGCAGCTTGGCCAGCTTCCAATCAGGACGGATCGAGCTGAAGATCTTGTTGTGCTGGACCTGCCCGGCCATGACGGCGTGGGTCACGCCTTCCTGATGGAGCAGCTCGAGCGTGCGGCTCAACTCGCCCAAGCTGACCCAATGCAACCGTTGCGACACGCTTTCGAGCTCCGGAGAGGCTTCTTCGCGAAGCGCGATCACAGCCATTTCAATCCCCTGGCTGCGCGCCCCCTCGAGCACCAGAAACGGGAATTTGCCGTTGCCGGCGATCAGGCCCCAGCGTGCGGAGGACGGCACGGCGTTTGGCATCATGGACGTGTGCGCCACCGCTATTTGGTCAGGCCGCGCTCGGCGGCCTCGATAAACGCGATCAATTCCGCGACGTCGGCCGAGCCGTTGAGCGTGGCGCGCATCTGCTCGATCGCTTGAGTGGTGTTGAGTTTCGAGCGCAGCAGCAGGCGATAGGCGCCTTCGATCGTGTGGATACGCTCGGGCACAAATCCGGCGCGCTCCAGGCCAATGGTGTTCACGCCGTAGCAGCGCGTCTCGCGTTCGGAGACCACACGGGAGAAACGGCGGCACGTCCTGGGTGATCACGGTCGAGGCGCCGATATAGGCGTAGCGGCCAATGCGGCAGAATTGGTGCACCGGAGAAAAGGCGCCCACGGTCGCGTGGTCCTCGACGATTACGTGGCCGGCCAATGTCGCGGCATTGGCAAAAATAGTGTAGTCGCCAACGATGCAATCGTGCGCGATGTGCGCGCAAGTCATGAATAAGCCGTGGCTGCCGATGCGGGTAACGCCCCCGCCTTTCACCGTGCCGCGGCTCACGGTGACGTTTTCGCGAAAAACGTTTTCGTCGCCGACTTCGAGCGTGGTGGGCTCGCCGTGATACTTCAAGTCCTGGGGATTGCCGCCGACCGTGCAGAAAGAGTGCAGGACGTTTCCCCGGCCGAGCCGCGCAGGGCCGAGCACGACCGCGTGCGGGTGCAGCACGCAACCCTCGCCCAACTCCACGTCGTCGCCCACGACGGCAAAAGCGCCGATGCGCACGCCGGACGCCACCCGTGCATGCGCGGAAACAACTGCGCGGGGATCGATCTCGGTCGTCTGCAAGCCTCCGTTGCTTTTCAACATTCCGCTCATTCGTTCGTGTGGGCGTTCACTTGCGCGAGAGCAGTTGCGTGCCGCGAGCAGGCACGGCTTCCGCGGGTTCGCGATCCACCATCTTGCACATCAGGGTTGCTTCCGCCGCGAGTTCGCCATTCACCGTGGCCTTGCCGCGCAGCTTGCAGAAAGTGCCGCGCCAGGAAATCACCGTCACTTCGAGCTGCAACTGGTCGCCTGGCACCACCGGGCGGCGAAAGCGCGCGTCATCGACGGCCACGAAATAAAGCAGCTTGTGCTCGCGGTCGGGAACCTCCAGGAGCAGCAGCAGCCCGCCCGTCTGCGCCATGGCTTCGATAATCAATACGCCGGGAAGGATCGGCTTGCCGGGGAAGTGACCCTGAAAAAATCCCTCGTTAATGCTGACGTTCTTGATGCCGACGATCCGTTTCAGCCGTTCCATTTCCAGGATCGAGTCCACCATCAGAAAGGGGTAGCGGTGCGGCAGAATCTTCTGGATTTCGACACTGTCCAGGATCATCGGATCTCCCTCTGACGATAGCCCACAGAACGCAGCCACGCACGGAACGAGGCACGGACGCAAACCCGTGCAGGCACGCCCGCGAGAATTATATGCGAAACCGCGTGGCCAGGGAAACGAGGTTGCCGCATGCGTATAGCGGCTGCTAGCATGCGCCCGACATGCGCGGTCACATCCCCGACGCGGAAAAATCAACGCGACTGCTCGCCAGCCTGCGCCAGCGCCGTCCAGAGATGCTGCGGGTGCTGGCCAGGTTTGTCCGCGCCGAATCGCCGACCGATGCGAAGAAGGCCGTGGACCGCTTCGGCCGTATCGTCGCCGCGGAATGGCGCAGGCTCGGCGCCCGCGTCGAGGTCCTGCATCAGCGGCGACAGGGCGATCACGTTCGGGTGGTCTGGCCTGCGAAAAGCTCGCGCGGCCGCCAAATTCTGGTCCTCGGCCATCTCGACACGGTCCATGGCCTGGGCACGCTTCGCCGCACGCCGTGCCGCGTGGCCCGTGGCCGGGCATTCGGTCCCGGCATTTTCGACATGAAGGGCGGGCTGCTCATCGCACTCTTTGCGATCGACGCGCTGGCGCGCGCCGGCTGGCGGCCGCTGCGGCAAATTGTGTTTCTCTGGACGTCGGACGAGGAAACCGGCAGCGCAACCTCGCGAGCGCTAATCGAGCGCGAGGCTCGCCGAAGCGCCGCCGTTCTCGGTGCTGGAGCCGGCCAGCGGCCTGGACGGGCGCCTCAAAACGCAACGCAAGGCCCTCGGCACAGCGGTGTTGACGGTAACCGGCCGCGCGGCGCACGCCGGCATCAACCCTGAGGAAGGGGTCAACGCCGTCCACGAACTGGCGCTGCAAATTGACCGCATCTCCCGCCTGAATGATGCGAAGCGAGGCATTACCGTCAGCCCGACGGTCGTCGAAGGCGGAACGCGCGAGAACGTGATTCCCGCGAGCGCGCGAGCGATCTTCGACCTACGCGCCCGGCAAGCGACCGACATGCGGGCGCTGGAACGCCGTTTTCAAGCGCTGCGTCCCATCCTTCCGGGAGCCCAGCTCGCCGTGCGAGTCGGATTTTCCAGGCCGCCCCTGGAACGTCAGAGCAGCGCCGCCCTGTTTGCTCGCGCCCGCGCACTGGCCCAGGGCATGAGGCTTTCCCTCGATGAAGCGTCCACGGGCGGCGGCTCGGACGGCAGCTTTACCGCAGCGCTGGGCGTGCCAACTCTCGACGGACTCGGCGCCGTGGGCGAGGGAGCGCACAGCGCAAATGAAAATGTTCTTGTAAACGCGCTCCCGGAGCGTGCAGCCCTGCTGGCCGGCCTGTTGGCAACGCTGTAGATGGATTTCGAACAAGCTGACCGCTACGCCGTGGCGTGGAACCAAGGGCTAGTGCAGATTGGCGCTGCGGAGGTAGTCGGCGGTGGAGCGATTCAGATCGGTATAGTTGAGGTGCAGGACGGAAATCGTAGCCCCCTCCGTCGACGAACCTGCGGCCAGCGCATCGAGCAAGTGATCGAGGTCCGTCGGAGCGCCCGCGTCAACGATGGCTTCGACGGTCGCCAGCGACCAGCCGTATGCAACCCGCGCCACATCGGCAGGCATCGCCATCCACGATTTTTCCAGCGAAGCCAACGAAGGATCGTCGTGATGGTCGTAGAGGTCAATCAGCAAAGACGCATCCTCCCTCGACAAGCGCTTCCCTTCCGCCCATTGCGCAATTCCCTCGTGCAGCCAAATCGCGCAGTTCCCATGCGTCTTCTGCGAAATGAAGCTATGGGCCAGCTCGTGCCGGAGATCGCTGGCCAGCTGCGGCGTGACCGTAAGAACCCCCTGCACGGGAACCCGAATGCGGCCGTCGTTGATCGCCCCCACCCAACCCGGGGCCCGCGTAATGTCCGCGAAATCGCGGTTGGTGTACAGAATCACCGCGATCGGCTCCGAGGGCGTGTAATCGAACATGTAAGCCATGGACTGGAAATCGTTCTCGAGTTCACCCAAAACGGCGCGGGCCAAGTCCGGCGCCGCGCTGCCATCGTAGCGCAGGACAAAATGAGCGCTCACACCTTCCTCGAAATTGGTCTCTACCTGGGCGTCCTTCTCGGCCCGCTCCAGCGCGCTGGCGACTTCGGGGTCCGGCCGCAGTTGCTGCGCCCGCTTCCATTCCTCGACGGCCTGCGGCAGACGGTTCAGACCATACTCGGCCCAGCCAGCCAGCTTGGCGACATCGGGCGAGTCCGGCGCAAGAGCGGCGCGCGCGATCGAGCAACTCCGACGCCACGCTATATTCGCTGCGCCGCAGGTGCAAATAGGCAAGGTTGAGAAGCAGGGTTACCTGATTCGGGGCGAAAGAGAGAGCACGCTCGGCGTGTCCCAGGGCCTGCTCGATGTCTCCGCGGCCGAATTCGAACTGGCTCGCTGCCGATTCCGCCGCCACCGCTCGGGCCACCGCCTCGGCGTTGCCGCTGGATGCCTGGTTGTCCAGACGCGCTAGCGCCTGCTCATCGATTGCGCCATCGTGCACCACCGCTCGGACGGCTGGATCGGAATCGCTTGTCGCAGTTGCCGGGGGCGGAGCAATGGGCAAGTCGGCCGCTGCAAGATTCGTCGTCGTTCTCGCACCAGCACCGGCGCCGGCGCCGGCGTCAGCGTCGTCCTTTTCCACGCGCGCAACGATCGAATCCGGCAAACTCAGCCGGCCTGACGGCGTGTCCCCGCTGACTTTTCCCGCTTCCCGTGTGACGTTCGAGACAACGATTCGCCGTCCGTTTTTGAGGACGATAGTGTCGGCGTGGGAGGCACACGCAAGAAACGCGGCCAGGGCGAATGCCGCCGCCACCTTCGCCGAAATGTTTCCGCAACAACTCATCGTCAAGATTTTACCAGTCCCCGGGCATGGCTCCGCCGCATCGTCATCAGCATTTGTTCAAACGGAATACAGCGGCGCTCGCCACAAATAAAAAGGGCGTGCCCGCATAGCGGCACGCCCTGAAGTTCGACCAGCGCCAGAAGGCGCCTCGAAACACCTACATGCTCGAAGGACTCTCGACAGCCAGAATAACTCCGACCGCGACAGCCGCAGCGGCCACTCCCAGCAAGATAAAGAGGAACGTGTTGCTGCCCGCAGTCTGCGTGTTTTGGGGAGTAGGTCCCGCCGCTGGCTTGGACGCAGCCGCAGCGGCAGGATCAATTACCATGCGGTACGACGCACCCTCTGCAACCGTCTTGGTCTCGTCGCCCAAGGAAACCTGAAGAGCGCCCTTGCGGCTCATCACCAGCAACTCTTTCGGGCTAACCCAAGTTACCTGCGCCACCGTCGGCTCGGAAGTATTCGGCTGAATCGTCGCGCCGTCGGCCAACAAACTGAATTTTTGCCCCTGGCCCGAGGTCAGTACCACCTCACCCCTGGTCAAATTCGCGGTCAAACCCATCTCGCCGACTGGTGCACAACCGCAGCACCGCCAGCAATAAGCGCGGCTTGCGAGGATCCAAAACGAACGCGAAGCAGGCCGTCCCGCTCGGTTTGCAGCAGGTCCCCATCAAACACGGTTGAACCTACGGTCGCCGTGCCATTAGCGACATTGGCGCGTTCCGCCTGCAGAACGACTCCCATCGCGGGAGTGGAAGCAGCCGCTGGAGGGGCGGCCATCAGAGCCGGAGAGTGAACGAGCACCGCAACCAGCATTCCACCAATCAGTGACCGAAACAATCTTCGCACATGACCTCCCAGAGGGCCGCGAACAGAGTAAGAAGAGGTCATATTTCTGTCAAGGGGGAATCAATATACGTGTCATACCGTTTACCTTTAGACACATTTCAGCCACATTTCGACACTTGAGTGGCGGGACACTTCAGCTTTTCGCACATTTCCCGGCCTGTTGCCTCGATCGGGCCTAGGGTGACAACTCGGATGCGGGGGCTGCATTAAGAGCCCACGCAGATAAGTTCGAAACGGGTGTACCGCAGGCGGAGTTCAGCGGCTGGGTGAGTTACAATACCTCCCGTACATACGCTGCTTGCGTGGGCGCACATGCCGCGGAAGCGCTCGGCGAGGTCATCGTGATCCATCGGCACGTATTCCATAATGGGCGGATTCTTCCGATTGATCAGGTCCGGCTTTCGCCTGGACAGGCGGGCCTGCTGTGCGGCTGGGGACTGTTTACCACGCTGCGCATCGTGCAGGGCGAGCCGTTTGCATTTGAGCGGCACTGGCGCCGGCTCGAGCGGGACGCCGCTCGCACGCGCGTGCCGTTTCCTTTCGATCCGCGCCAAGTGCGATCTCAACTGCATGAGTTGATCGTGGCAAACGAAGTGCGCGAGGGCACGGCGCGCATTTACTCGATCTACAATCAAGTCGGATTCTGGCAAAGTGGCGAGCCGCTCCCGCAAGTGGACTTGTTGCTCTACACAGCGGGCTTGCCGCCACACCGCGAACCCGCACGCCTCGCCGTCACCGAGCACGGGCGTGATGCTGGCTCGCCGCTCTCCGGCGTGAAGGTCACCTCTTGGCTGCAAAACGTCTGGAGTCTGCAGGGCGCCCAGCAGCTTGGCTTCGACGAAACGATTATGCTCAACGAACGAGGCGAAGTGGCCGAATGCACCGCGGCAAATATCTTCTGCGTGCGCAAGCAAGCCGTCATCACGCCGCCGCTATCTTCAGGCTGCCTCGAAGGCGTGACGCGCAGCGTTCTCCTCGAACTGGCGCCGCGCGCCGCAATTGAGGTTCGCGAGCAAACTTTGCGCATCGAGGATCTCCACGCAGCCGACGAGGTTTTTATCTCCTCGACGAACCGCAGCCTGGCCGGCGTGGGCGAGATTGCAGGCCATGTATTTCCTTCGTCGCCGGGTCCAATTACGCTGCGTCTTGAAAAACTTTTTCAACGGTACATCGAGGAGTATGTGACGCGCGCGGCCGTCCCCGCCCCTGCCGAACGTTAATTTCACGGCCTGCAACCACTGGCCCAAACAGGAGCCCGAACAGGAACCTCGAACAGAACCAAAACGGCGAATTGACCGGGAGGGAAACGTGAGGCCCTTGGCTATCTATCGTCTCCTTGTGATTTTTGTAGCGGTCATGGCGGCCGCTGGCCCAGTCGATGCGCAGGTTAAGGCTCCGGCCAATCCTCCGGTCAAGCGTCACCAGGCCACCGGGACCATCGCCACATCAGGCGCCGCCCAATTGGTTCTTCTCAAAACGTTCGGCCGCAACCAGGCGCGCTGGACCTTTGTGCTCAATCCAAAAACCAAGCTCGACGGAAAACTAACCAAAGGCGCGCGTGTCCGCATCTATTATTACGACGACGCGAAAGGACAACGCGTGGCGGAACAGATCAAGATTCTTGAGCCGGCGAGCCCGCCAGTCGCCAAAGTGCCAGCAGCGGCTTCCCCGACTCCGCCGCAACAGCCCCACTGACAATGCCTATCCCAATGTCGCGACGCCTGCGCCACTCACGACCGGCCTCGAAAGCAATCACGATGACACGCTCCGTACTCTTGATCGCGGCCGTGTGCTTGTTCAGTTGGGCGGCATTTGCCCGGCAAGCCGAGGCGGCGCCAGGACGCGCCGCGGCCCGCAGCGATGAGTCACCTGCACCGGCCACGCTGGACCCGAAGTTCAAAGGCAAGCTTCCCATCACCGAACTCAGCGAGGATCAGGCCATTTTGCACGCGCTCAATCGCCTGGGTTATGGCCCGCGGCCAGGAGACGTCGAGCACGTCAAACAAATGGGCCTCGAGAAATGGATCGATCAGCAGCTTCATCCCGAATCGATTGACGACTCCAAACTTCAGGCTCGACTGCAAGCGCTTCCGGCCGTAGGAATGAACGCCAAAGCTCTGCTCACCGACTATCCGCAACCCGATGCCGCCGCCAAAAAATTGGGGATCACCGTCGAGGAATATCGCAAGCGCATGGACGATGCCGCGCACCCGGCGCAGGGCCTGCATCCGGCGCCTAACCGGCTGCCTCAGGAAGTGCTCAACGAAATCGAACAGGCCAAGGTGTTGCGCGCCATCTACAGCGAACGGCAGCTCGATGAGCAGCTAAGCGACTTCTGGTTCAACCATTTCAACGTGTTCGCGTACAAGGATCTCGACCTCTGGCTGCTGACGCCCTACGAGCGCGACGCCATCCGCCCGCACGTGCTGGGCAAGTTCCGAGCGCTCTTGGAAGCCACGGCAAAGAGCCCGGCGATGCTTTTCTATCTAGACAACTATTTGAGCGCGGATCCGAACGCGTTCGATCGCTTGAAACACCTGCCGCCCAACAAGCGCCCTCGGCCAGGCGAAAAACTTCCGCCGCTGGGCCCAAAGCGCGGCCTGAATGAGAATTACGGCCGCGAGATCATGGAGCTGCACACGCTCGGCGTGGACGGCGGCTACACGCAGCAGGACGTCATCGAAGTCGCGAAGGCGTTCACGGGCTGGACGATCAAAGATCCGCGGGCGGATTCCGAATTCTACTTCGACGAACGCCTCCACGACCCGGACCCGAAGCGCGTGCTCGGCAAGAAGATTCACGCCGGGGGAATCAAGGACGGCGAACAGGTTCTCGATCTCCTCGTCAAGAATCCCCACACGGCTCATCACATCGCGCTCGAACTGGCGCAGCACTTCGTTTCCGATACGCCGCCCGACGCGTTGGTCAATCGCATGGCCAAGAGCTTCCAGAAATCCGGCGGCGATCTGCGCGAAGTGATGCGCACGATGATCTATTCGCCGGAGTTCTGGTCGCGCGACGCCTATCGAGCCAAGGTCAAGAGGCCCTTTGAGCTGGTCGTCTCCACGGCACGCGCCCTGGGCGCGGACGTGGACGACGCCATGCCGCTGGTGGGATGGATCGCGCGCATCGGCGAGCCGCTCTACCAATGCGTGCCGCCGACCGGCTATTCCGACAAAGCCGAAACGTGGGTGAACTCCGGCGCCTTGCTCAACCGGCTCAACTATGCGATCGCGCTCGCCGGCAATCACATCCGCGGCAGCGAGATCCAATTGCCGCCGCTGCTCGGCACGGACGCCACGGCCGATCCCTACCAGGCGCTCGATCGCGCCGTCACGACTTTCCTCGCGGGCCAGGTGTCTGACTCCACGCGCTCCACTCTCGAGAAGGAATCGTCTGACCCGCGCGCTCTCAGCGCGCAGCTTTCCGGCGCCGTCAAAGAAGTCAATCTCGCGGTGATTACTGGGCTGGTACTGGGCTCGCCGGAGTTTCAGCAGCGGTAGGCCACCCGCGTTCTCCACTCAGATCAGAGCGAACTGGAACTGCAAACGCATCGTTTCCTTGATCTCTCCAAAAGGCTTGCGTCGGCTGCCTGTATCCGGGTAGATATAGGCACGGTTTTGCCGTTCCCGGAACCCACTGCCAGGCCCGTCGGCTGGCTTCGAGTTGCTTAGGCCAAAGGAGTGTCGTCGTGGAAAAAGTCAGGGTACAAAACTTCAAGAATCACGTTCGCTTGGTGCCTGCGTTTCATTTCTTCGTGCTGCCCGTCTTTCTGATCAACCTCATCTACGCGTTCGTCCGCCTGAAAGACGGCGTCACGTTCTCCTCCGTGTGGAACGTGGTGTTCGCTTTCACGATCTTCCTGTTCTCGGGCCTCGCGCGTACCTTTGCGCTCACCGTGCAGGATCGCGTCATTCGCATCGAGATGCAGATGCGTCTCGAGAAACTCCTCGCGCCCGAACTGCGCCCACGCATCGGAGAGTTCACGGTGGATCAACTGGTCGGGCTGCGATTTGCCGGCGACGATGAATTGCCGGTGCTGGCGCGCCAGGTGCTCGACGAGAAATTGACGAGTCGTAAGCTCATCAAGCAGCGCGTAAAGGACTGGCGCCCCGATTTCCTGCGCGCCTAGCATAGGCGCGTCCGAAGCGCGCGGCGCTCAGTGTGCTTCGCTATTTTGCACGAAGCACCAGTGGATGAAGTCGGCGTGGTAGCGCTTGCCCACCGCGGCTTGCAAATCGCTCTCCGCAAGCTTCTTGAAATCAAAGTGAATTTCGCCCGAAGGCTGCACGGTGGCGAGCAGATAGCCGTACACGTTGGTCTGCGCGGCGCCAGCACCCTTGATAGCGGACGGCAGGGGGTAGCGTACCGCGCCAGCCGTTCCGACAATCCATCCCGGTAGCACGCCTCCGTGCTCCCGCCAATATTGCGTGTTGAAGATGCCTTCCATGAAAAAATGCGAGTGGCTGGCAAGGACGTACACACGCTTGTGCGCGTCGTTTTGAACGCGCAGCAGGTCGGCATAGATGCGCCGCCCGCTCTCGGTTCCTGCCGCAAAATCGCTCATGCTGTGTACCGCGGCGATGCTGTCCGGCAGGGCTTCGTGCATTCCAACGACGACCGTGGCCACGCCGCGATCGGCGGAGTCGCGCGCGAGCACACGCTCAAACCAACTCACTTGGTCGGGATCAAACTGGTCGGTCGTGGCGTTGTCAAGCGTGTAAAAAGCCACGCCGTGTTCGATCCAATGGTAGTACGTCTTCATGCGATGGTCGTGCGGATCGTCGCGCAATCGCTGGCGCGCGATCACGGGCGTGTTGAGCCAGTCGGCGAACCGCGGCAGCAACTGGTCCCGATTCATCGGCGGGATCGCTTCGTGGTTGCCCATGGCCAGAAATACCGGCATCGACCCGAAGGAGGCCAACTGGCTCTCGATAAAATCCTGCCACGCCAGACTCTCGTAATCGCCAATGGTCAGCGGCTTCTTCAGGTGTTCCGGTTGGTGAACGATGTCTTCATCAAACGCGTAGATCGCGCGGTAATCGCCCAGGTGCCAATAGAACTGCGCGTGGTCGCGCGCAGCGCCCGCGGCGATCGCCGGCATCACCACGTCGCCGCAATTCCGGGAATCGCCGGAAGCGGCAAAGCTCCACGCAGTGCCCGTCGGTGCATTCTGCTGTGCCACCTGCGCGCGCGGCAGCCACTTTGCCACCTGCTAATGTCGCCGCGGCGGCAAACAGCACGACCGCAAATCCCGGGAGACTTTTTCGCATCTCGACTCCTATTCACCTGCGCGTGAACCCGCCACCCAAACGCCTAGAAAAAGAGCGGCAGCAATCCCAAAAAGGATACCGCCAGAAGCAGTGCCAGCGCCTGCGTCCCCGTTTTCCGGTCGGCAAACCCAAGCGCGTACGCGCCCTTCACGACGTTGTTGCTGGCTGCTGCGATCATGATCCCGCCCGCAGCCAAGCCGAGCGGCGTCCCAGCCGATTGCGTTAATCCAAGGACAAACGGGTCGATATCGCTCACGCCGGTAAGCACCGCCAAGCCGTACACTCCTCCGCGCCCCAGATATACGACGGCGTAGTGCGTCGCCACCAACAGAATGACGAACACCAGCGCAAACAGAAAGGCCGCTGACAATTCCAGCGGATTCTTGACCAGGACATCTTTCTCGTCATGCCTGCCTCCCGCATCGGGCAGCCGGGACCATAGCCACCCGGCCAGCAAGCCTGCAACTCCCGCCAGCAGAAAACTCATGAGTAGCCGCTTCATCAACAGCCGGTTGAACAGCGCGATCAGAACCAGCAGACGCAGATACATGACGCCCGAAGCCATCAGGATGCTGCCGGAATAGAGATGCGGCGCGTTCTGCTGCCGCGCCCGTTTTGCCAGAACAACGGTGGTCGCCGTCGAGGAGTACAGCCCGCCGAGCACAGCCGAAACCCAAAGCGCGCCCCGTCCCTTTTCCAGCTTTTGCAGCAAGTAGCTGCCATACGAGATGCCGCTGGCGGCGACCACGATGAGCCACGTCCTGAACGGATTGAAACCGAAGGACCCAAAAGTCTGATCGGGAAGAACCGGCAGAATGACGGCCGTCAGCAGCAGAAACTGGGTGAACGCCAGTATCTCCGGACCGGGAAGCCGCTCGGAAAATCCCTCGAGCCCCTCCTTCAGCTCGAGCAGCAAGACGCTCAGAATGGCCAGCGTCGTGGCGATCCAGAATTCGCCGTGCGAAACCAGTGCGCCGACCAGGTACGTGACCAACGCGGACATTTCCGTGGTCACGCCCGCCGGACCTTGCGTCCGCAGCTTGTTCTGATAGGAGAGCCAGAGAAACGCGGAGACTACCGCGAATCCAGCGACCACGGGCATCAGTTCGCTGCCCGCGAGCAGCGCCAGCGCGTAACCGATCAATCCGATCAACGGGAACGTCCGCACGCCGCCGAAGTAGAAGCGCCCTGGTGGTTCATTGGCGCGACGCTCTTCCCGCTCGATTCCGATCAGGAACGAAAGGAACAAGACGACGACGATCTTGATCCCTTCGGGCGGCAGCAAGCCGGTGAACTGGGTCAGCAAAGCCAAACCTCCGCGCCGAGCCTATCTATAATCCGGTGAAAACTCAATTCAGCCTGACGGAAGCGCAAATGGTGAAGTGCTTCGAGCTCGCATGATCGATCTGCTGACGCAGTTCCGATTGACAAATCGCCGGGCATGCACATCATCATTGTGCAAGCAGCCAGGAGAAAAGCATGGCCACGGAAACTGAGGCGCCGAGCGGCAAGCTATTTGTCGAGCGGCTGATCCACACGTCGCGGGAAAAAGTGTTTGAGGCTTGGACCAACGCCAAGAGCGTGTCGCAATGGATGCGCCCGAAGGGCGTGACCGCGGTGGACGCGGAGCTCGACGCGCGCGCCGGCGGCAAGCTGCGCATCCTCACCAAGGGCGGCGAAGGCGATTGCGAAATCACCGGCGAATTCCGCGTGATCGAGCCTCCTTCCAAATTGGCGTTCACGTGGACATCGAGAGATACGGACCTTCAGCCCACTCTCGTCACCGTGGAATTGAGCGAAGACGAGATGGAACCGGGCTGCCACTTGACGCTCACTCACGCCGGATTCGCGAGCCCGGAGGCGGTGCACAAGCACGGCGCCGATTGGTCCGTCATGCTCGACAAGCTGGCGCTCTTTGAAAAGACCAAGAGGAAGCGCCGGCGCAAAATGGCGCGTGCTTCGCGTTCTAAGTGAAACGTCACGCTCGCTCGCCGCTTAATGCGTTCCGCAGGCGATGCCGTGCTTCTCGAAGTAGCGCTGGTGGTAGTCCTCGCCGCGATAGAATTCCGCGGCCGGCGCGATCTGCGTCACGATCTTGCGCTTGAATTTCCCGTCGGCTTCGAGCTGCGCGACTAGCTTGCGCGCGGCCGCTTCCTGCTCGGCGTCATGGAAGAAAATCGCCGAGCGATATTGCTTGCCGAAGTCGGGACCCTGCCGGTTCAGCGTGGTGGGATCGTGAATGCCGAAAAATACCTTCAGTAGGTCGTCGTAGGTGACCTGCGCCGGGTCATAGTCGACTTGCACCGACTTCGGCATGGCCCGTGCGGTCGGTGCACACATCTTGATAGGTCGGGTTCGGCATCGTGCCGCCTTCGTAGCCGACCGCCACGTCCGTCACGCCCTTGACTTGCCGGAACGCAGCCTCCACGCCCCAGAAACATCCCGCGCCAAAATCTGCCTTAGCCATCGCGTCTCTCCCTTCTCGCTGCTCGCTACTCGATTTCAGATGCCATGTTCGCATAGCCGAACGGCCAAAACCAGCGGGGCCCGACCGGGTTCTTGCCGCAGCCGACTTGCTCTCCGGAGGATTTGGGTAACAACATCTCCGCGGGCTGCAAGTACAGCCCGCACCCGAATCCCCCCACCCCGCATTTTTTGTAAGTATTCATTCTGCGGGACTTTAAGCCTAATGATTTTGGAAGTGCTCATTCCACTGGGGTTAGCGGCGCGTTTTGCGTAAGTGTTCATTTTGCTCGCGTTACTTCCGTTCTTTGGGCGGGCTCCAAGTAGAGCCCGCACTCGGGGGCCACTGCTCGGCGGATGAGCGGGTAATCCACTCTTGCTCGCCGAACGGCAGATCCCTCACCGACGTTCGCGACTTGCTTACCGCGAAAGCTCCCCTTGCCGGGGACTTTCGCTCGAAGCGGGCGACCGGGTTCGGATGACGTCGGGGGCGGCCTGGCGCAGCGGCAGCTGCGGCGACCGTTGGGGGGCGAGGACAGGCGCCTTCGTGCGGGAGATGACCCCTACTCACGAGCATGGGACATTATAACATTGATGCCAATATATAGGGCAGTTACTTATGAGGATGAGAATGGCGGATGGAGGCGGACGATGCGTTCGAACGGGCGAAAGGCCCTGCCCTCGCCCGCGGCGAGGACAGGGCACCCCAAAACCTTCCTCGCGCAAAGCTTGTGCCACCCGCCCACCCGTAAAACATCCTCGTACGCGAAGGCTCGGCCACCCACCAGGCCTCGAAATGGAAGAGAAAAACCTACTGAACGATGTTAGCGGCTTCAGGTGGAGCAATGCTATTGTGTTCGGGTTCTTGATCGCTCCTCAATTGACTGGATCGCCTGCATGGCCGCTTTCCTCACGAAATTGACGGCGTCAGAACGAGATATCTCTTGCAGACGAGGAATTAAGACCGGGCTGCCGTACTGTCCCCAACCTTCCACGATACTCCGCCGGACCTGACCAGACGGATCCCGTAGCCCTTGGTCCATAATGTCGTCAATTTGTTTTGCTTCAGCGGATGTCAGATCCTTGCTTGTACATTCAATGCCCAAAAGAATCGGAATTGTATTCGCTCGATCCATTGCCAGTACTTCCCCTGAGTCTTGCATACCGTATCGATTGCCTCGCGCTAATTGTAAAAGACATGGAACCAGTCTCGCTCCACCCTTAGAAACAAAAAGTTCAATGAACGAGCTGTCGGGATCATCCGAACTCTCGGCCAGAATACAGGCACTGCGTGCATTACCCCAATCCACGATCTCAATTACGCTCTGATCCAATTCAGTTGTGTAGAGTGCGTAGTCCTCACCGTACTTGATTGCCACGCCCTGTCCACCGTCTGACTCCAACAACGTTTCATGAATCAGCCTATTCTCGCGGTCCAACAGATCAACGAGCGCCGCCCGAACATCAGAACGCTCCAAAGCTTCTCGATTGCGTTTAACTTGCTCAAACGCGTCGACACGAACCGCCGGGTCAGGGGACTTGAAGGCCGACAGAAGAGAGTCCAATGGCTTATCCTGGGCAATAGCTCCCAAACAATAAATAAACACGAAAAGAACGAGCCCAAGTTCGTTATGAGAGCGAATTTTCATTGGTCACCTTCATTTGAGGCCGAATGGCCGGTCCACGCAACGCCAGGAGTGCTTGGAGAGCGATTCGATTGGTCATGAACTTCGTGATTACCAGTTAAGGCTGAAGGCTCAACGCAGGCGCCTGAGTCAATTGCGTCGTCGGGCGGGTGGCCGAGCCTTTGAGAATTGTCTTGAAGGGGCGGCACGGCCGGAGGATATCACTGTTGGGTGTGAGGCACGAAGTTGGGAAACCGGGATGTGTTGCGGGTGCCCTGTCCCCGGTTTGTGGGGGCAGGGCTTTGGGTTTGGTCCATGCCCAAGGATTGAGACGGTATTACGGGCGAGGGCACCTGCATTTCATCACGTGCATCGGCCATCCGAGCGGGCAAGGTGGAATGATAACGCTTCCCTAAATCCTCCTCGCGCATCTAAGTAAACGAGGAGGCGAAGTTCCATGAGAACCTCCAGATGGACCTCTAGATGGGCAGTTATTGGAAGCCTTTTTCTTCTGGCAGCTTGGGCTCCGGTTGCTTGGGGACAAGCTATCCAGGGTACTAGTAACCCGCAGCTAAACCCGCAGGTTGGCGCCGTCAATTATGTGGAAGGGCAGGCGGCGATTAATGGGCGGGCGTTGTCTTCGCGTTCCGTGGGCTCTGTCGATCTGCTGGCGGGGCAATCGCTTGTGACGCAATCCGGCAAGGTCGAAATTCTGCTGACGCCGGGCGTTTTCCTGCGCGTCGCGGACCACAGCACAGTGACGATGGTTTCGGCGAGCCTGGCGCCCACCGAAGTTGAGCTCGTCAGCGGACGGGCCATGGTCGAAGTGAATTACATTCGCAAGGAAAACGATATCCGCGTCGACGAGCATGGCGCGAGTATCAAACTCTCGAAAAAGGGACTGTACGATTTCGATGCGGACCACGACCAGGTCCGCGTCTTCAAGGGCCAAGCAGAGGTGTACGCAGGGGACCGCAAAACCACACTGGGCGAGGGGCGTGAGGCGGCGCTGGATGCCGCAAAACCGAAGTCGAAGGACTTCAAGACCGCGCAGTACCAGGACGATTTTTATAGTTGGTGCCGCTTGCGGTCCGAATACGTATCGAAAGCCAACGCCGAACTCCAAGCCGAATACGGCGGCGCTGACTACGGGCCTGGGTGGTACTGGAATCCCTGGTTTGACGCCTGGGCGTTTCCTTACGACTGGGGCTGGGGCTATTACTCTCCCTTTGGGTTTGGCGGCTATGGCTTCTACCCCTACGGCGGTTTCGGTTACGGCGGCTACGGTTTCGGATACCGCGGACGTGGTTATCCCCGGGCTGGTTTCCGCGGACGCGGGTTCGGTGGCGGAGGGTTTCGAGGTGGCGGCGGGTTCAGAGGTGGCGGCGGATTCCATGGTGGAGGAGGATTCCACGGTGGAGGCGGATTCGGCGGCGGCCACGGCCGCTGATCCTTACGCTTGTCTTGGCGTAGGCCCCGATCGATCCGGTTCAGTGAGCGGAAGCCGCGGCGATTGGCCGGCTGGCCCGTCCTGGTGCTCTTAGTATCGCTGTCCCGCGCCGATGCGATTTCGTTGCTCGAAGAGGCGGGCGGCGATGACGCCGAAGATGAAGCCGGCGACGTGCGCCATGTAGGCGACTCCGCCGGTGTTCTGCGCTTGGGCCACTGATCCGACGCCGCTGAAGAGCTGCATGAGAAACCAGATGCCGATCAAGAGGCCGGCCGGGAGGACGGTGACGGTGAAAAAGAAGCCGAGGAAAAGAATCGTGCGGATGCCGTCGCGCGGATAGGTGACGATAAATGCGCCCATTACTCCGGCGATAGCGCCGCTGGCTCCCAGATTCGGGATGGTCGAGCTGGACATGGCCGCGACCTGTCCCAACGTGGCCACTAGCCCGCACAGCAGGTAGAACGTGAGGTAACGAAACCGTCCCATGGCCTCTTCGATTTGCGGACCGAAGGCCCAGAGAAAAACCATGTTGCCGCCAATGTGCAGCCAGCCCTCGTGCATGAACATGGAAGTGAGGATGGTGATCCAGCCACGGCCAGCGACGATATTTGCGGGAATGAGCGCCCATCGCTGGACGAACGGCTCGCCGCCGCCTAACTCGAGCAGAAAAACAACAACGTTCACCGCGATGATCAAGACCGTGACGACGGGACGATGCAGTGTCCGCCGCGTTACGTCGCGTAAAGGTATTCCCACTCAGCCTCCCGCACGACTCGATTGTTCCCCGCCTGCTTCAGAATTCGGACCAGGATTTTGGCATTCGGGTGGCGACTTCGTCCACTCGTTTCAGTCCACGGGCTTGACTGTTTCCATCAACGTCCACAAGCCTCCGCCAGCGTCGGGTGGCAAGAGCGCATTGAGAAGAGGTGTATCCCTTCGGCACACTTCGGGCCCCTTAACCTCACGCTCCTTGATTTCCCAGCTTCTGCAACCTTACAATCGATTAAGTTATCTCAAGCTATTTGAGAGAACGTGTCTTTCATATGCCAGAAACGGACGCTTTTCGCGCTCTTAGCCCTCGCTCTGCTCATTCTGAGCGATCGCTATGCCTGTTGAAGCGGCTCGGGATCGTTCTGTTGCTTCTGGCCGTGCCCGCTTTATCTACCCTCGCCAAGCAAAGCTGGTATTTGCCGCAGGCGGATACGGCGCACTACCTGAACGGCGCGATCAAAATGAAGGTGTCACACACGAAACTCCCCGTGAATCGGGAGCCGCTTCTGCTGATGGCGGACATGGTCCCGCCGCTGCTGCAGACCAGATCGATTCGACGGGCGCAGCCGAAACCTTCCGGGCCGGACATAGGAATCACCCTTTCTCTCCGGCACCGATCCCCTCCCTTCACACTCCTGTAGAGTTGGCAGTATTCCTTTTCCCTAGCATAGCGGGCCCCGTGTCTGGGCCCGACGGTTGGCAATCGGAACCGTAGTTTTCATTCGCGAGGAGGACGCCTGAATGAAGATGGATTGCCTTTCTCCGGCGCAAATGGAGTCCTTGCGCCGGCTTAGCAGCTGCGTCGTTGCCAGCTCCATCGAAAGGTTTGGCGTGCGCTTGCGGAACGCGGGCTTCACCAATCCGAGGGTTCGTTCCATTTTCGAAGACCTTCCGCCGATGGTGGGTTACGCGGTCACGGCGCGCATACGAACGTCCGAGCCACCCATGGAAGGCCGCAGCTACTACGAGCACACAAACTGGTGGAACCACATTCTCAGTATTCCGGAGCCGCGCGTGGTGGTGATCGAGGACCTGGACACCCCGCCGGGAGTGGGCGCATTCATCGGGGAAGTCCAGACGCACATCCTGCTGAAACTGGGATGCGTAGGGGTGGTAACCAACGGAACCGTGCGCGATCTTAATCTCGTCAAGCCCACGGGCTTTCAGATGTTCGCCCGCGGGCCGGTCGTCTCGCACGCCTACTCTCATGTTGTGGACTTTGGAGGGAAGGTCTCGGTCGACGGCATGGACGTTCGGCCCGGGGAGCTGATCCATGGCGACCGCCACGGAGTGCAAACGATACCTGCGGAGATTGCGGCGGAAGTGCCGCAAATGGCGCAGGCCGTTCTAAAACGCAGGCAGCGACTGGTCGATCTGTGCAACTCTACGGATTTCTCCGTCGAAAAGCTTCGCAAGGCAATCGAAGAAACCGAGGACTTTTCAATATGCAAAACATAGCGCGGTTACATCAGGTGAGGAAAACAGTTCAAAGGACGCTCGCTCGGCGCGGGCCCGACGCTGCGGGACGATTGCGGTCCTCGTCCGGCGTTCTCTTACTGGTCTCGAGCTTATTCCTGGGGCTGCTCTGGGGCTGCGGGGCGGCAAGCACTCCTCGCGCCGACAGCGCGCCAAGCGCTACGCCGGTTGCCGTCGTCAAAGCGGTGCGGCACAACCTGGCCAGCCAGATCGAGATTGCCTCGGAATTTCTGCCGTATCAGGAAATCGACGTCTACGCCAAGGTCTCCGGCTACATCCAGAAGCTCTATGTGGACTGGGGAACGCACGTCAGAACAGGGCAGGTGCTGGCGGATCTGGAAATTCCCGAGCTGCAGCAGCAACTGCAACAGGACGAAGCGACCGTTCACCGCGGCGAAAGCGACCTAGAACGATCTCGCGAGGAACTCAACCGCGCCACGTCGGAATACAACGTCGCGCACCTGACCTACTACGCGGCTTGCCGACGTGCAGAAAACGCAGCCGGGGCTGGTGGCTCAGCAGGACATCGACGTCGTCGCAAGGCAAGGACGTGGAAGCCAGCGCCGGACGTTTCCGCGGCGAAGGATGCGCTCGCTGGCGTCCGAGCAGGCGCTGATGGCCGCCAAGGCCGCGCTCGCGAAAGACAAGGCGCTGTTATGCGTACTCGCACATCACCGCTCCTTTCGACGGCGTGGTGACCGCAGATCGACGCGTACACCGGCGCGCTTGCTGCCCGCGGGAACGTCTTCCAACATCGGCAACTCGGCGCTGTGCCATCTTTCGCAAAACGATCTGCTGCGGCTGGTGATTCCGGTGCCGGAAAGCGCGGTGCCGGACATTCACGTGGGCCAGAACGATCGCCGTGAACGTCTCCGACTCTCGAACAAAACGTTCACCGGCAAGATCGTGCGCTTCTCGGACCAGATCGACATGCAAACGCGCACCATGCACACCGAAGTGCAAGTGCCCAACCCCAAATTACGAATGGTCCCGGGCATGTATGCGTCGGTGCAAATTCCGCTGCACACCGCCGCCAACGTTCTGAGCGTTCCCGATTCAAGCCGTGCAGCCGACCGGCGAAGGCAAAGGCAGCCGTGCTGGTCGTGAACAGCCAGCAACACGCATCGAGAAGCGCGACGTCACGCTGGGCCTGCAAACGGCCACGGACGTCGAAATCCTGTCGGGACTCCAGGAAAACGAAATGGTGGTGTTCGGCGAGCAGGGTCAGTACAAGCCCGGCGAACTCGTTGCACCGAAGGTCGTCGATCCGCCCTCGGCGGAATAGGAGCCGTTATGCCATCATTTGCTATCCGACATCCGTATTTGATCATCGTTTTTTGCCTGTTCGTCTGCGTGCTGGGCATCACCAGCGTGGTGCAGATGCCGGTGGACATGTTTCCGCCGATCAATATTCCGGTGGTGCTGGTGGCCACGTTCTACAGCGGCATGCCGCCGCAGCAGATCGAAGCGGACATCACCGACACGTTCGAGCGCTTCTTCACGCTGGCCAGCGGCGTCGACCACATGGAATCGCGTTCGCTGACCGGCGTGAGCCTGATCAAGATTTATTTCCAGCCGGGCACCGATGCCAATGCCGATGTGACGCAGATTTCCAATCTGGCCATGGCCGACTTGCGGCGCTTGCCGCGAAGGCACGCTGCCGCCCGTGGTGCTGAAGGTGGACGCTTCGAGCCTGCCGGTTTGCCTGCTGACCGTTGCAGGGGCAAGGGCTGAACGAAACGCAGCTTCACGATTACCTGCAATATCAGATTCGCAATCAGATCGCCGGCGTTCCGGGCGCTACGGTGCCGCCTCCCTACGGCGGCAAGTACCGCCAGATCATGGTCTACGTGGATCCGCTCAAACTGCAGGCGCACGAATTGAGCCCGATGGACGTGGTGCGCGCCACGGACGCTGTCCAACCTGATTCTGCCGGCCGGCGACGTGCGCATCGGCCCGATGGACTACAACATCTACACCAACGCGCAGGTGCCCAACGCGCAGGCCCTCAACGATGTGCCGCTCAAGACCGAAGGACAGAAGTCGGTCTTTGTTTCCGACGTGGGCAAGGCCGTGGACGGCTCGGCCCTGCAGTACAACATCGTGCGCGTGGACGGGCAGAAATCGGTCTACGTCGGCGTTCAGAAGCAGGGCGGCGACACAAACACGATCGCGGTGGTCAACGGAATCCGGAAGGCCATCCAGACGCTTCGCGATATTCCCGCCGCAACTGAAGACCAGCGTGGTCTTCGACCAGTCGGTGTTCGTCAAGGAAGCCATTTCCACGGTGCTGCGCGAAGGCGGCATCGGCATGTTCCTGACGGGCATGATGATTCTGCTGTTTCTGGGCAGCTTCCGCGCCACGGTGGCCGTGTTTCTTTCCATTCCGCTCTCGGTGATGATCACTTTCTTCGTGCTGCACCTGATGGGCAAATCCATTGACGCATGGTCCTGAGCGGTCTGGCTCTGGCCTTTTCGCGGCTGATCGACGATTCCGTGGTCGTGATCGAAAATATCTATCGTCACCTCGAACTGGGCGAGGAGCCGCGCGTGGCGGCCGAGAAAGGCGCCAACGAAGTGGCGCTGGCGGTTCTGGCCATCATGCTGGTCGCCGTCGTCGTGTTTTTCCCCGTGACGTTCCTTTTCGGCGTGAGCAAGTATCTCTTCACGGCGCTGGCGCTGGGCGTGGTGATCGCGCTGTTTGCCTCCTACTTCGACGCGGTGACCGTCGTGCCCCTGTATTGCGCCAACTTCCTGAAGGCGCCACCATACGGCGCGGCGCGGGACACGAACCAAGCAATCCTGGGGAGCGAGATTCCATGCCGGCTTCAACGCCAAATTCGAAGTGCATGCTGAACTTCTACGAACAATGGGTCCGCAGGGCTCTGGACCGGCCGTGGCAGACGGTGGGGGGCTTCTTGATCTTCTTCTGCCGCCTGTTTCCTCCTGATTCCGTTCGTGGGCTTGTCCTTCTTTCCGCGCACCGACGCGGGCCAATTCGTGATCAACCTCAAGGCTCCCACGGGCACGCGCATTGAGCTGACCAATGAATATGTGAACCGGGTCGAGGACATCGTGCGGCAGGTGGTCCCGGCCGACGAATTGCAAACCGTGGTTTCGAACATCGGCGTGATGCCCGATCTTTCGTCCCTGTTCACGCCCAACTCCGGAATGCACACCGCATTCGTGCAAGTGGGCTTGAAGCAAGACCACAGGGTCAACAGCTACACTTACATGGCCATCGTGCAGGGATCGCATCGCGCGCGAACTCCCGGAGCTGCGCACGTACTTCCAGTCGGGCGGCTTGGTGGACGCCGTGCTCAATCAAGGCGTGCCCAGCGCCCATCGACGTGCAGGTCAGCGGCGCCGACCTGAACACGGACAACCAACTCGCGCAGGACTTGATGCAGCAGATCAGGGCCCTGCCGGGCGTATCCGACGTGTACATCCCGCAGGACATGGACTATCCGGCGCTTGCAGGTGAACGTGAACCGGGCGCGCGCCAGCGAACTCGGGCTGAATCCGCAGCGAGGTGATCGACAACCTGATCACTTCGCTGACCTCCAACGCCATGATCGCTCCGAGCTATTGGGTCGATCCGCGCAACGGCAACAACTATTTCGTGACCGTGCAATATCCGGAAAACCAGGTGAAGTCCATCGAAGATCTGAAGGCCATGCCCCTGCGCGCGCCCGCGCTGAAGCTTCCCACGTATCTGAACCAGGTGGCCAGACGTGACGCCGATCCTGAGTCCCACCGAAGTGGACCACTACCAACTGCAGAGAGATTTCGATATTTACGTGGCACCGACCGGAGAGGACCTGGGTAGGCTGGCCAATGGGATTTCGAAAATTGTCGACCAGACGAAATTGCCTCCCAATATCCGCATCAACATGCGCGGCTTGGTCGTGACCATGCAGTCATCGTTCAAGAGCTTTGGACTCGGACTTTTCCTGGCCATCCTGCTGGTCTATCTAATCCTGGTGGCGCAATTTAAGTCCTTCGTCGATCCCTTCCTGATCGTGCTGGCGGTGCCCACGGGAATTGTGGGCGTGATCATGACTCTGGTTTTCACCGGCACGACGCTGAACATTCAATCGCTGATGGGCATCGTCATGCTGCAAGGCATGGTGGTCTCGAACAGCATCCTGATCGTGGACTTTGCCAATGTCCTTCGCGAGGAAGGACGCAGCGTACTCGAAGCGGCCGCGCACGCCTGCCGCATCCGCCTGCGGCCGATCCTGATGACTTCCCTGGCCACCGTGGTCGGCCTGCTGCCCATGGCGTTCAAACTCGAGACGGGCAGCGAGGCCTACGCGCCGCTGGCGCGCGTGATCATCGGCGGGCTGCTCACGTCGATTGTGCTCACGATTTTTGTTGTCCCTGCGGCATATCTGCTGATCTACCGGCATCGGGCGGAGTCGCAAGCAACTGTCCCAGCGGAGTGAACCCGATGAAAACGTCCCTTCCGATGTACGTTTTGTTCGCTGTCCTTGTGCTCATTTCACGGCCCGTTGGGGCGCAGAATGCCCCAGCCCAACCGCCGGCCCAAGCCCCGACTCCGGGCCAGCCTCAGGCGCTCAACCTGGCCGACGCGGAGAAAATCGCCCTGGCGAATCATCCCCAGATCCAGGCGGCGATGGCTTTCGCCGCGGCAGCCCAGGCTCAGAAGCGGGAAGTTAGCGCAGCCTACTACCCCACCGCCAACGGCAGCCTTACCGGCGCGGAAGCCGTCAACACCAACAGGATCGGCGCTGGCGCACTGAACGACCCGCGAATCTTCGATAAGTTTGGTACCGGGTTCTCAGTCAGCCAGCTAGCCACGGACTTTGGCCGGACGCATGAATTGGTCAAGAGTTCCGATCTGCACGCGAAGGCTCAGCAGGAGAACGTCGTTGCGTCGCGCGCCGACGTCGTCCTGCAGGTCGATCGAGCTTATTACGACGTCTTAAGGACGCAGGCGCTGCTCCGGGTGGCTCAGGAGACCGTCAAGGAGCGCCAGCTTATTTCCGACCAGGTTAGCGAGATGGCGAAAAACCTGCTGAAGTCGGAATTGGACGTGACTTTCGCGAATGTGGACCTGGCGCAGGCGCAACTGCTACTCATTCAGGCGCAAAACAATCTGCAGGGTTCCTTCGCCGAGCTGACGCGGGCGCTTGGTTACGCCGACCAGCGAACTTACCAGTTGAGCGAGCAACCATTACCTGGCGCTCCGCCCACGGATGTTTCGACTCTCATCCAGCAAGCGATGAGTAACCGGCCGGAACTGATCAGCCAGCAATTCGAGACCAATTCGGCTCAAACCTTCGCCACGGCCGAGCGCGACCTTTGGTTTCCAACCATCTCCGCGGTCGGCGCGGCCGGGCTCATCCCCTTTCACCAAGCCACGACCGCAAGCGGTCTTAACGATGAGTACGCCGCGGCGGGCTTCAATGTGAACGTTCCCATCTTCAATGGACATCTGTACGGCGCCTTGCGAAACGAAGCGACAGCTCGCGCGCAAGCGCAGACGCAAAACCTGCGAAATCTCCAGGATCAAATTACCCGCGACGTCAATCGGGCCTGGCTGGACGCGAATTCGGATTACCAGCGTCTGTCCGTGACCCAACAACTCCTGAACCAGGCGACGCTTTCCTTGAGTTTGGCTCAGTCACGCTACCAACTGGGCCTGAGTTCGATTGTCGAGCTCAGCCAGGCGCAGTTGAACCTGACACAAGCTCAAATCGAGCAGGTCAATTCTAACTACGACTACCAGACGCAGCTCTCAGTGCTCAGCTATACGATAGGAAACGTGCCCTGAGATCGCATGGCCTTGCATCGCCAACCATCCCGGCTGATCGCGGACAATTTGTGAATTTGTCAGCGCCATGGCAACATTGCTCAAAGTTAGCTCTCGCGAGAGGCCATCGGACATGACAATGGACATCCCTGCTGCCTCGGTCGGCGCCGCCAAACCAACTGATCTAGCTGTCTCATCTGCCCTGCCGGAAGTTAAGCGGCCATCGTGGAAGGTGCTGGCCTTGGCGCTCGTTGTGGCGGGCGTCTCCGATGCGCTTTCCTTTGCCGTCTCGCTCATCCTGCCCCTGCAGTGGGTGGTCGACATCGCCACGGCCATTCTTTTGTTCTTGATTCTGGGGCGGCGCCGGGCGATTTTACCTGGCCTCATCGCCGAGGCCATCCCGGGCATGGGACTCTTTCCCGTGTGGATCCTCGTGGTGATCTCGATCATCCTTTACGACGACATTAAGAAACGCCGCCGAACCTGACAAGCGCACTGCCCTCCGGACCATTAGCGCGAAATTCCCGCAACTTGGCTTAGCTCGGGACATTCTCCGTCTCTCGCATCGCACTCTTGCGACTCGACTGCGACAAGCGGCGGCAAACCCGCACGCCCGAGCCGCGACTTTCGAGGGTATACGTCTCCGAACACTCGCCGCAAAGCCAGAAGTGCCACACCGAATGGTGGTTGGCCGGCTTCTCGTTTGGTGCGTGAGGCCGGTGGAAACGGAAGAAGCGGCCGCACCGATGATCGAAGGGAACGGAACAGTTTGGATTCGCACATTTCGACATCATCGTCATCGGGGTCTTCCCTGCTTCAGCGCTAACCGCAGCCATCGCCACAAACACACTCTGCCCCAGGGGCGAGTAGCTCGATGTGACCGGCGTCACAATTTGACGTGCTGGCGCGAACCGGTAACCCCGCGAAATCGCGGGCTGCCCGGTTTAGCGATGAGGGCTTAATCGGCTTGCTGGCGGAAATATTTAGAGAAACGCATGAGCGGCTCGTCGGAGAGATCGAAGAGAACGGAATCAGTCGCGGCATGATGCTCGATCTTGTGCCAACTTGGCACAACAAAGGTGTCCCCGCGCTGCCAGACAAAGGGCGCGCCATCAATGAAGGATGTCCCGCGGCCCTCGCACACCTGAAAGACGTGATTCGGCGTGGACCGCTGGGCGCGGGTCTTCCTGCCGGCCTCGAGACGTTCCATGGCCAGGCCCATCACGGGCATATCCGGAGCATCGAGCACGATGCGTGGCCCATGGAATCCCTCGGAGTCGGGCCGCGCCTGATCCAGTCCGCGGCGAATGGAGTCGCGCGTAAAACGGAACGGTGAGTCCTTCACTACAGACACAACGGGCTCGTATTTCTGCGGGTGCTCCTCAAAAAAGGTGAGCTGGTAGAGATGCGTCAGGGGAACGTCCAGGCCGTCGAACCAATACGCCGGCGAATCGCCATCATGGCCGTGGCCATGCCAGAACCACCCAGGAGTGAGCACTACGTCGCCCGCATCCATGGGCATCTTTTCGCCGTTCACGATCGAGTAGGCGCCGAATCCATCGATAATGACGCGCAGCGCGTGCGAGGAATGCCGGTGCGATTGCGCCACCTCGCCGGGAAGAATCATCTGGTAGGCGCAGACCAGCGTACGCGCGGTGGAAAAGTTGTTTCCGGGAAACGGATTGCGCATCACAAAATTGCGACGCGAGGACCATTTGACGTCGACGAGTTTAGCCGCAGCGTCGAGAGCCGTTTTTATTTCGCCGTAGCCCCAGAGCGCCGGAACAAATTCGGAAAGCGGCGCCGGCGACAGGATTGGCGGATTGCGAGGGATCCACGCTGGGCTGAGGTTCAACCGTTCGGCTTCCCGATATAAGTCGTCCAGTGTCGAAATCGGACTAGCGGAAGCAGTTCCGGCCATGGTCGCTGATCCTTCCTCTCGATGGCCTCTCGATCGGCCGCCTTCAACGCCGCTGCTGGTTTGGCGACGCGTAGAATGCCGGTCGTGACCTCGCGTTTCGCGCGAGTATACACCCAAAGCCAACGCGGCTGCGTGTCGCTGAACATCTGGGTGCTGGTAGTCTTTGCAACGAACCTTACAGAGGTAGCCCAACCAGTACTATAATCAGAAGCAGTTAGACTCGCGTCGCCTAGCGGCAGGCGAACGGGAGGTGTCGGTGGCGCGCTTCATTGCTCGTGGTTCCTTACTTCGACTGGCTTTCTTCGCGTCGGTTGGGGTGTTTACCTTCGCGTGCCTGACGGGAACCGCTGCCTTTGCCCAGCGCGGCGGACACGTGGGCGGTGGTGGCCGCGTCGGCAGCGCACGTATAGCTCCGCCACGCATCATTCCTCCACGCGTCACTCCTCCACACGTAATTCCTCCACGCTTGTTCCCGCGTCGTCTGATCTATCCGATCCGGCCATTTTTCCCCTATGGGGCGCCTGCGATCGGGTTTTGGGAAGGATCGTACTTCGATTTCGGACTAGGGCTGGGTCCGAGCCCGATCTGGTGGCAGAACTGCGGGCTCTACGGTGGATACGGCTGTAATGCTTTGGGGCCCTACTACGTGTTTGGCGAAGAAGAGCGCCAGTTGCCGCAGCTCTTCCTCACCGATGGAACCGTCTATAACGTGACCGACTATTGGCTGGTGGACAAACAGTTCCATTTCAAAACGCTCGAAGAAGGCGGCAACAAAGTCGTCGAGCATACGATCGACTTCGGCCAACTCGATTTGCAAAAGACCGTCGACGCGAACACGCAACGTGGCTTCCGTTTCGTGCTGCGGGCCGAGCCCATCGATCAGTATTTGCGCGACCATCCTGACACGGACGAGCTGGTTCCGTTGCCGGGCAACCCGCCCGGCGGACCATCGCAGGCGTCTCCAGCGCCGCAGCAACCGCGGTAGTCTCTTCCAAAATGGTGGCCGGAGAAATCATGCCCTCTTGTCTTTGAGATGCAAGGCTTTTAGCATGGCAGGCACGTTTAGGCTGCCGCCAGGGAGGACATGATGGCTACGCAGAAATGGCCTGCAGATTTCCGCAGTGCGCCGAGAATTCTCTGGCGGCGGTTTTTGCGTGTGAGCGCCGCCGGCGCGCTGCTGGCTGTTGCGATTCTCTTCGCTGCCACGGCCGCCAACGCGCGCATCACAAAAATCCAGATCATCTCGCGCGGCCCCGCGTTCGCAGGCTTTTCATTTCCGGGCGTCGGGCCTTACGAGCGGATCATCGGCAAGGGATTCGGCGAGATCAGCCCAGCAGACCGTCACAATAATGTGATCGTTGACGTGAAACTTGCGCCGCGCAATTCCGCCGGCAAGGTCGAATACTCCTTCGATTTCTACATCCTGAAGCCGGTCGATCTGGGCAAGGGCAACCATAAAGTCTTCTTCGAAGCACCCAACCGGGGCGCCAAGCTCTTCGCCGACTTCAATCGCTCCTCGGGCGGCAACGATCCCGCGACCTCGGGCGATCCCGCGGACACGTTCCTGGCGCCGCAGGGCTACACGATGGTCTGGTGCGGCTGGGACGCCGCGGCTGGCAACGACAATTCCGATCTCACGTTGACGATCACCCTGCCTATTGCCAAGAATCCGGACGGCTCCTCGATTACCGGCCCCGCCTACGAGTACATCGTGAGTCCCGGCCGCGCCGGTTCCTACGCGCTGAACTACCCGGCCGCGACGCTCGATCAAACCAAGGCCACGCTCACCCATCGCGTGCACCTGGACGATGCGCCGCAAGTGATTCCCGCGGCTGGCTGGGAGTACGTCGAGAATGGCAGCGCGATCCGGCTGCTTCCGGCGGGAACGAACTTTTCTCCCAACGACATCTACGAGTTCTCCTACACGGCGAAAGATCCCACCGTCAATGGAATCGGCTTTGCCGCCGTGCGCGATTTCAATTCGTTTTTGCGTTATGCGAAGGCGGATAGCGGCGGCGCAGGCAATCCGTTAGCGGGAGACGTCACACGGATTTACACCTTCGCGGTCTCCGAGCCCGCTCGGATGCTGAATGATTTCCGAAATCTGGGATTCAACGAAGACGAAAACGGCAAAATCGTTTTCGACGGCATGTTGCAATGGATCGCTGCCGGCGACGGAATCAACATGAATTATCGCTTCTCGCAACCCGGGCGCACCGAGCGCAATCGCCAGGACCAACTGTACGCCGAAGGCGTATTTCCGTTCGCCAACCAGCGCACGACCGATCCGATCACCGGCAAGACCGCGGGCCGCTACGACAAGTGCGCCACCAGCAAAACATGTCCGCTGGGCATGGAAGTCTATTCCGCGAACGAGTACTGGGTGAAGGCGGCCTCGCTTTTCACCACCGATCCCGCAGGCACGAAGGATCTTCCCGATTATCCGATGGCCCGCGACTATTTCATCTCCAGCCATCAGCATGGCACGGGCCGCCAGACCGTAAAAGGCAATTGCCAGCAGTTCCTGAATCCCTTGGACTCGGCGCCGGTCCTGCGCGCCTTGTTTGTCGCGCTGGACAATTGGTCCACGAAAGGCATCGCCCCGCCGCCCAGCCAGGTCCCTCGTTTGGCCGACGGGACGCTCGTGCCCCCGTTGCCGCAGAGCGCCGTGGGCTTCCCAGAGATTCCAGGCGTGACGTTCACCGGTCTCAAATCAACGCGCTATCTGCTCAATTACGGCCCGAAGTTCTACGGCACCGGCATCATGACCATCGATCCCCCAGCCGTGAAATCGCCGATTTTTGACAATCGCGAGAATGGACCGATCTACCCAAGTTACGTTCCGAAGACCGACGCCGATGGAAACGACCTTGCTGGCGTTCGGCTCCCGGATGTAGCCGCACCGCTGGCCACCTACACGGGTTGGGCGCTGCGATCAGGCCCGCAAGCGAATGATGGCTGCGAAGCCGCAGGACAATTTATCCCGTTCGCGCGGACCAAGACTGACCGCATGGCCTCTGGTGATCCGCGCTTCTCGATCGAGGAGCGATACCCGTCCTTTGCCGCCTATTCGACAGCGGTGCAAAAAGCTGTGGATCGCCTGATTGCGCGAGGCCTGATGATTCAAGAAGACCGGGCGTCTAACCTGAAACGCCTGGAGCAAGCGGGCATGGCCACCGGCGCTTTTAAGGCGGAGTCCGCCTCCATCGCTCCGCCTCCGCCCGCCGCAAAATAAGGCCAGCCCCAAAAGCCGCGAAGGACAAAGGCAGATCGAGCTTCGGCTGCCGACTTCGTGATAAACTGCTTGCGATCAATCGTTGGTGAGCGTAGCTCAGTCGGTAGAGCATCGGTCTGTGGCTGCTATTCTCGGTGTTCAGTACCACTGAAAACACTGGCTTTACATTGAATCAAAACGGCTTAAAACTGCGCTTTCCTCCCTACCGCTACATAGAATAGTAAGCCAAAATGGTATCCGCAGAATTTACAAAATCAGCCGACTCCGGCACGCCTGTCCTCCGTGCAACCACTGTCTGCTACGGCTGCCGAGCAGTCCGGTGAAACAGTGATGCCCGGTCGGGAAACTCGTGTGAGAGGCACGACTACGGGATTCTCGTCATGTGGGGTACTAGTATTCCACATTCCGAGAAGAGGACTTATCAGGCGGTGGCTCCCCAGCAACCCAGAATATTCTGCAAGAAAACTCCCCGGGATCGTTCAGAGTGCGGAAAGGCTATAGTGCCCAACGAGGCCTTGGAGGCACCCAATCCCAATGACTTACCAGGACTTGGCCCTCTGACTCATGACCATTTCACCGCGTTAATCTGGCAGGGTATGTTTCGTATGCGAAATTCATTGAGAAGCATTTCAAGATCTGTCTTCTTGTAATGGAACGGATACACGACGACTGATGGCGGTGCCTTTGTTTGTAGGTAGAGTATCGGCGGCGGCGCACCTTCACCAGTATTTCGAAGGATATCCTCCAGCGTGCGCTTTAAGTGGGCGTCACGAAGCGCACCTCGTTGAGCCCAGAGGTCATCCGCACGGATGTAAATCACTTGGGCGACATCTGCAAGAGGGACGGCTTGCCGAATGATTCTCGGGACAACGCTCCATCCTGGCCTCTGCGAGTGAGCTACAAGTTCGGTGTCACTTAGCTCGATTCGATTGAAAAACACACGGCTCACAAACCAGAGAAACAACCAACTTCCCAAGAGAATGCCGCCGATTCTGGCAAGCGTCGACGTGGGTGGATTGCCAGTGGAAAAGCCACCATAGATGAAGAATGCGGCCAAGGGCAGAAACACAAGTGAAGGAAGCCACACACGAAGGCCGCCTGCCCGCAAAATAATATGAGTACCGTTCACGTTATCCGAAGTATGGATTGGTGGCCGGGTCGTTGACTGGTAGTTTCGGCTAGACGTGTCCTACTAATTAGCTGAGCATGGCCAAGTCCTGGTAAACGGTCTTACCGGAATGTGGCTTTTGCCGCCCGGCTGAGGTGACCTCGACCGGCTGACCGCGTTATAGTCACAGCGACGATCCGGGCAGCACAATGTCCCCAAGGTAGAGAAAGTTGCATATGAGAATTTATGAGAATTATAGAGCGGGGTATTGAGCGCAGAACTGTCATTGAGGCATACGCTAAGTATGACTGCTCAAAGAAGGGACGTCCGACGCCGGTCTTTGCGACTTGGGACTGGTCACGGGCCGACGCGATCGACAGTGAAATACGGCGTGAAAAACTCAAGCAGGGCGTTCTCGCAGGCTACCGACTATGGGACAGGGTCGAGGTTACAATGTCTGACCTCCGCGAGTGTGCGGTAGACGTCAAGATTTTTCCGAACCAACCACGAAAACTCGGACTTGTCGAACGTTGTCGGCTCGATAAGTGGGAGCAAAAGCCTGAGAATTCGTGGTACAACAACATCGTTAACGGCAAGGCTCTTCACGAGACCGATCCTTTGATTCTCCGTCCAGCGGTGAGCGGAGAGTTCCCCGCCACATGGTACCTTGAAGATGGAAGTGGACGTGGGATCGCGTTCGTCAAAAACCAAAGTCGCTTCGACCCATCTCAAACCTTAGCCGTTGGTTATGTGGGGTGCGAGCCAGACCCCGACGGTTCTTTTATGCGGCAAAACTTTCGGGAACTGTTACAACGCGGGAAGGACGTGTTTCTCGATGTCTTCACCGAATATCGTGCCGCTTCCTTCCGGCAAGACCCGGCCCGTTTCTCTTTGGTGAGCAGCATCAACTATATCGATATGTTTTGTTCCATAGCCGCCAGTAACGATCAGACCTTTGCCATGCGGAGCATCCGTCAAATACTTGCCGCGACTGATGCTGTCGATTTCGACAATCTGCTTCTGTTTCCGTTTACCGGCGTTATACGCTCGTTGCTTCTCAGCATTGTTGGCAAACTTTCGAGGCCGACCACGCTTCTTAGTGGCGATTCTTGCGAGTGCTGATCCGGCCAATCCTGCGCCGCCTGATGGGTTTTGAAATATTCTTTGGGTGTCCATAACACTGTCCTCACTTCGGCTGCTAGGCCGTACAAAAGAATTCGGGCAGACACAGGTCTGCTCCGGGCGATTCAGTTATTTGGGATTTGCGCCTTTTGCCGTGGAACTCTTGGCTTTTGGCAGGAGGACGGGAGAATCTAGTTCTCTTCCCATCTTTAATACAGTTTAACACACTACCGGTCAAATGTCAAGCACTTTTAGTGCCATTCTCAACTATATCTGCAAGCCATTTACATACAGGCACTTAGAGCCTACATGATGTACTTCACGCTACGTCTGGGGTATGCTCCAGATTATGTCCTTCCTCAACTGGCTGCGCCGAATATCTCCTTGGGCAGCTCTCGTCACCGCATATGGATTCGCAGCTGAGAGCCGGATGGACGTCGCCAAGTTGATTCTCGTTGGTGTTTGGGCTGATCTCTCTTTGGAGATATGGGTATGGTCGGTCGCGAGGAATCTTAGAGGCTATCGATACTCAATCCTGCTTCTAACCGTCTTCGCCGTTGGATATTTTTCATATCTTGTTGCAGAAGAGATTGAAGACATTACCTATGAGCCGGAGCTACAAGTGCGGTTCCGAGATTCGCCACTTCTCAGTGCGACCAGAAAGAGAAGGGACGTACGAGTCTTGGATGCTTACTATAAATACCTCAAGGGCTTAGGGCTGAATTTGCCTAACGATACGCCTCCAATCGGGACGGGAGGCATAGGTCTTTCCGGCGGTGTCGTTGGGTCTCCGAGCATATACTCGCAAATCATAGTTCCGGAAGGCGCTGTGGACGTCCCGGCATTCCTCCGGTTTCAATACTCTCAGTACAACCTCAGTCGTCTACTTGGTCCGCCCCCGGAAGGGAAACCATCTGAATTTCACAGTTTACCGGTAATGATAATGTCTTGTTATTACGTCGAAAGTTTTGTTCCTTCACAACCCGCGTGCGGCATCGAAACATTTTCTAACTTTCCTGACAATATGCACTGGTTAGATGCTTTTAGGGACATACGCCACACCTTCGGTCAGCAATATACAGATGGTTTGTTGTCGTACACAATTCAGAAGTGGCAAGCCGTGCCCAGCAAATCCGCTACGGCAAATGCTTATTTTCTGGACCAGATAGTTTCGGGGGAAATTGTGATCAATAATTCACAGGACAGGTTCAACGCCGTTCGGGATATTTTCAAAAAGCATGGGATTTAGGCGGAGGCCATCGCATGCAACGCGGTGTCATCATCCAACACAGACGCTCCTGGACACTGGTCTATTACGATACTCAAATCCGTAACGGCAAGAGGAAGCGAGTTCGCGTTTCGAAGAAGCTGGCGGCCATTTCGACGGAGTATCCAACCAAGCGGAGCGTGCGTCACCTTGCCGATGAAGTGCTTGCGCCGATCAATCGGAAGCAACTCCAACCGGAATCGTCGCTGACACTCGCGGAGTTCATCGAGGACCGCTACTTCCCTGCCATCACGCACGAATTGCGGCCTTCGACGGTTCACAATTACAAAGTCTCAATCTACGGCAAGCATCTGAAAAACCGTCTCGGCAAGCTGCGCCTTCGGGATGCCCGGCCGGTTCACTTCCAACGTATGTTGCGGGAGATTCGCGGTGTCAGCCATCTAACATTGCTGCACATCAAAAACTTTCTCAGCGGTGTGTTCCGTTTTGCTCGACGCGAAGGCGTCCTAGACGGATTAAATCCTCTACTCGATGTAACGGTTCCCGGTCGGCAACCGAAATTCCAAGGCGTAGCCTACAGCATCGACGACGTTGACCGGATGCTTGAGGATATCGAAAATGCGGACCCGTTTTGCGATGGCTGCGATACGGCCTACGACGTTATCACTCTGCTGAGTTTTACGGGGTTACGCCAAAGTGAAGCGCGTGGGCTCCGCTGGTCTGACTGGGATGAACAGGACCAGACGCTCCGAATTTCACGAAGCGTATGGCAGACCCGCGTCGGGCCGACGAAGAATCCTGCGAGTGAAGCTACCATCCCGGTCCTGCCGTTGTTGCAAAATCTGCTTAAGGCTCGACGGGAACGGCTCCGGCCACAGCTAAGCGATTACATATTTGCGGGACCACGACGAGGCAGGCCGCTGAACTTCCACAACTTGCAGAATCGAGTCATCAAGCCCGCTCTGGACAGAGGGAAACTTCAAAGAATTGAGAACGGAAAACTGGTCCCCGACGAGCAGTCCGGTGTATCATGGAAAGGATTTCATGGCTTCCGCCGGGGCTGGCGTCCAACCTGTTCTCGCTAGGAGTGAATCCGAAAGTGATTCAGGCAATGCTCAGACACGGCGACGTTTCGACAACGCTTCAGTTCTACGTCAAAACGCAGGATTCGGAGACCCGGCAAGCGATGGAAAAGTTGGAAGAGCGTATCAAGGCACGGCCGTCAGGCGTACTAATTGGCGGCAGAAGTGTATAGCAAAATGGTAGCCATATTCTTGGCTGTCTTATAAAGCCTTGTAGTTCAATGTGGTGAGCGTAGCTCAGTCGGTAGAGCATCGGTCTGTGGCACCGAGGGTCGTGGGTTCAAATCCCATCGCTCACCCCAACTATCCTATTGAATCCATTCACTCGCAGGCTTTTTAGGCGCATTTGGGCGCTAAACGGCCGGCAATTTCTCTTATTCATGACGCAGGGCAAACACGGGGTCGACGCGCACGGCGCGACGCGCAGGGATCCAGCAACCGAGCGCAGCCGCAGCGATGAGAATCAAGGAAGCGACGGCGAGGATTCCGGGATCGGCGGGAGAGACCTGCACCAGCGCAGAGCGGAGAAGGCGCGTTGCCGGCAGAGCCGCGACCAGGCCGATCACGAGCCCGATGGCCAATTGGCTCATGCCTTGGATAAACACAAGCCGCAGAATGTTGCCGGCGCTTGCGCCGACGACCATGCGGACGCCGATTTCCTGCGTGCGACGGCTTACGGAATGAGCCATCAAGGCGTAGAGTCCCACGGAAGCCAGCAACAAAGCGATTCCGGCAAAGATCACAAAGATGATGCCAAAGACGCGATAGAACCAGGAGTTGCGGTTCAGGCGCTCCACGAGCGTCATCAGACCATTGATCGGAACGTCCTGATCGAGCGCCTGGGTTTCGCGGCGGAAGGCGCTGATGAGCGTGCCGGGCGGGACGCGCGTCCGGGCAAGGATGAACACGATGTTCTGCGGCTTTTGGCGGTAGGGCAGGTAGATCAGGGCGTCGATTTGGCGCGGACTGATATCGTTCTGGACGATGTTTGGCGCTATGCCCACGACGGTGAGCCAGGGCCCCGCGGTTTCGCCCGTGAACAGGCGGAGACGCTTGCCCAGGGGATCCTCGCCAGGCCAGAACTTGCTGGCGAATTGCTGGTTGACGATGACGGCCGGGGGACCCGCAACGCCGTCCTGTTCGGTGAAGGCGCGGCCCTGCAAAATGCCGACATCCATGACGCGGAAATAATCGGGACTAATCACCACGGCGGAAAGCGCAGGACGGCGCTGCGCATCGGATGGCGCGCCCTCGAGCTCGTACGGCAAGGTCTGTGAGCCGCCGCTGGGCGGAGCCGAGGCGATGGCGACCGAGTCCACGCCGGGCATGGCGACCAGGCGCGCGGTGAGCTTGTCGTAGAAGTTGATTTGGTCGCTCGGTTGGGGATACCTCGCCTGAGGAACACCCAAGCCCATTTGCAGAACGTTGGCCGGATTCACGCCCAGCGACGCCTGATACACATTGAGGAAACTGCGAATCATCAGGCCGGCGCCCGCCAAGAGCACCACAGCCAAAGCCACCTCGGTCACTACGAGTATGCCCGACAGGCGCTTGCCCTGGACTCCTAAACTCGCGCCGCGCCCGCCATCTTTCAGGGTGGCGTTGACGTTCACTCTCGAGAGCTGCAGGGCCGGGGCGATTCCGAACAGGAGTCCGGTACCGAGCGAGATGCACGCCAAGTAGAGAAAGACGCGGAAGTCCATGGAGAAGTCAATCCAGCTCGGGCGGCCCAGCGGAACGGTGGCCACCGCGAAGATTCGAATGGCTCCAATGGCAATCAACCATCCGGCGATGCCGCCGACAATCGAGAGGACCAGGCTCTCGACCAAAAGCTGGCGCACCACGCGCCACTGGCCCGCGCCCAGCGCAACGCGAATGGAGACTTCACGCGAGCGGGCCGCAGCGCGCGCCAGAAGGAGATTGGCGACATTGGAGCAAGCAATCAACAGCACGAACGCTACGGCAACCAGCATGGCTTCGAAGATCAGCGTGATTCTGGGGCCGATGTAGAGTTCGTTGTAGGTGAGTACGACGGGGACGAAACCCTGATTCGTCGCGGGATAGTCCTTCTGGAGGCTGCTTGCGATCGTGTTCAGCTCGGCGCGCGCGGATTGCAAGGTCGCGCCGTCCGCCATTCGCCCGAAGACAAGCAGCTGGCGGGCCTCGCGCTTATCCGTTTCGGCTCGGGGAGTCAAACAAACCCAGAAATCGAGATCGAATGGGAACGTCAATCCTCGAGGCATGACGCCGACGATGGTGGTGGCAACGCCATTCAGTCGAATCGCACGGCCGATGACCGAGGGATCCTTGCCGTAACGGGTCTGCCAGAGGTTATAGGTAAGCATGGCGACCTGGGGCGCGCCGCGCACTTCGTCAGCCGGCGTGAAATCGCGCCCGAGCACGGGCTTCTGCCCGATCACCTGAAGGGAATTGGAGGTCATTCGCGCGAAAGGATGGGCCTCCGCTGCGCCTACGCCGTCGCTCAGAACCTGGCTGCCGCCGAGAGCGGCGGCCAGGCCGGTGAAGGATTTCGTTTGCGCGCGCCAATCGCGAAAGTCGGGATTAGACACGGGGCCATACGTAAAGTTGGGGCGATTGACGTTGCGGGAGCCCAAATAATAGATGCGCTGGTTCTGATCGAAGGGGAAGCCCTTGAAGAGCACGGCATTGGTGAGAGTAAAGATCGCGGCGTTGACGCCGATGCCGAGCGCAAGCGTCAGGATGGCGACCGCCGTGAAGCCCTTGCTCTTGCCCAGGCTGCGAAGGGCGTAGCGAAGATCGCGCCACAGGGACGACATGATTTAAGCTCCAGCCTCGGCCGCGGCGGCCATGGTCTCTTTCACGATTCGCCCGTCGAAAAGGTGCACGGTGCGCTGGGCGTGGTGGGCGTAGCGCTCGTCGTGCGTGACCATGCAAATCGTCGCTCCGGAGCCGTGCAGCTCGCGCAGCAACTCCATGACGGCTTCTCCGTTTTTGGAGTCCAGGTTTCCCGTGGGCTCATCGGCAAGCAGGATAGCGGGGTTGCCCGCCAGAGCGCGCGCGACGGCGACCCGCTGCTGCTGGCCTCCGGAAAGTTGCGCCGGATAATGCTTGACACGGTGATCCATGCCGACGCGCTCGAGAGATTCCTTCACGCGCTTCTTGCGATCGGAAGAGTCCATCTCGCGATAGGTGAGCGGGAGTTCGACGTTTTCGTAGACCGTCAGGTCGCCGATCAAATTGAAGGCTTGAAAAATGAAGCCGATTTCGCGATTCCGAATCCGGCAACGCTCGGCTGCCGACAGCCCGGCTACGTTCTTCCCCTTGATCCAGTGTTGCCCATCCGTCGGCGAGTCCAGCAGGCCGATCAAGGAGAGCAGGGTTGATTTGCCGCATCCGGAGGGTCCGGCGATGGCCAGGTATTCGCCCTGGCGGATTTGCAGGTCGACGTCGGAAAGAGCGTGCGTTTCGACTTCATCGGTGTAGAAAACTTTTTTGATCTGCGTGAGCTGTATTATGGCCCCATCTGCGTCAGCCATTTTTCCCTACCTCCACCGCACCAACGGAGTTTCGGACGCTCCAGCCCCCGGGGAAAATTCCTGCGATCTTACGAAAGTCGCCGACCGGAGAATCAATCCAGGCGGACGCGATCATACGCATCCCAGGCGGACATATCAGACAGGATCACCTGGTCGCCGATTTGCAAGCCGCGGATCACTTCGATGGTATTCACGGAACTCCGGCCCAATTGCACGGTCACGCGAACCGCGGCGCTGCCGCCCTCCACGAGCTTAAAAAGCCCCACGGATGAATTGTCTTGCCCCTGCACCGGCCTGCCGACATAGAGAATGTCGGGAAGGCGTTCGATTTCAATCGTGCCATCCACGCTCAGGTCAGGACGCGCGCCCGGAGGCTCGACACCGTCAAGCTCGACGTCCACCGCGACCATTCCGTTCACCACCGCGGCATCTACCCTCGTCACATGGCCGGCAGCCATTCCGTTATGCGTGTCGATCGACGCCTTCTGGCCGATGGCCAGATCCTTGGCCTGCGTCTCAGCGATTTGGATGGTTGCCTTGAGATGTGACGGGTCGGCCACGCGCACGAGATTGGTTCCCGCCGCCACTTGCTGGCCGACATCGACCGACACCGCCGAGAGCACTCCGTCCAGCCCGGCGCGCACATGCAGCGCGTCCATTTGGCTCTGTTTCAGTTCGTAGAGAACGCGTTGTTGCTCCAGGTGAGCCTCTTGGGCCGCGACTTGCGCTTTGGCTGCCTCATCGGCGACCTGAAGCTGCTGCTGGACCAAGTCTCGCTTGATGGCCAACTGCTCCGCCATCACGGTGGATTTTTGCGCGACAAGAGCAGGGTTGAGTCCCTCGTCTGCCATTACCTTGTCTACGTCTGCCTGCAATTTCGCCTGCTGGTAGGCGCTTTCGACATCGGCGGCCGAGCTCTTCATCGCCATCAGGTTGCTGGCGAGCTGCACCTTGAGATTAGCCAGATCCGCTTGCGAAGCCTTGTAGGAGTACTCGGCGTCCAGCGTGTCGTGCTGCAGTTGAGGGTCGCTCAGCTCCAGAATCACCGAGTCACGCTTCACTCGCGCGCCCGACTGAAGCACAACCCGATCCACCCGCGCCGAGGACTGGGCGGGTATCCAGCGAATATCCACCGGCACCAAGGTACCTGTGCCGCGCACTTCGCGAACCATTTCGCCACGATGAACGCTATCGATGGAGACGCTGGACCGGTCCACGAGCGGCGCGGATGGTTTCAGGCGGGAGACTCCAATCGTAATTGCGGGCAGGACAACAAGCGCACTGGCAGCGTAGAGAGTGAGCCGGAGCTTCTTTTTGCGAACGAAATCGGGCCGCGCGATGTCCATCGAAAAGACCTCGCACCGCAGCTAGGATCGCCAGCCGGAACTTATTGAGGCGTTTATCATACTCCCTTCGGTCAGTTTTGAGCCCGGTAAAAAAACGCACGTCGGGATGAAGCGCCGCCATTGCCTTGGCTGTTCACTCACTGTCGTCCGAACACTCAGTCGCTAGCGCCCCAACCGCACCCGGAAAGCTTGAGTGCAAGTTGGGCGCAAAATTACGGTCGAGATGGCCTATAATTGGTTGGGAGTGAGTGGAAGGGCAACCGAATCAACGAAACTTAGGTAGTGGGCACTTGGTTCGAATGCCATCGCTCCAGTTATCCCGGTCTGTCGAATGTCGCTAAATTTCGCCAAAACTCCACGTTTCCAGCCTCGCGCGCACTCGCTTAGGAGGCCGCGGAGCTAGCCATGTGGATCGTACGACTCGCTCTCAATCGCCCCTACACCTTCATCGTGGCCGCGCTGGCCATCCTGCTGCTTTTTCCTGTCGTGCTCCAGCGCACCCCGACCGACGTCTTGCCGAACATTGACGTTCCGGTCGTCAGCGTCTCCTGGGTGTACACGGGCCTCTCCCCGCAACAAATGGAAGATCGAATTGTCAGCGGCTTCGAGCGAGTCATCACCACGGTGGTCGTGGATATCGATCACATGGAATCGCAAACCACGGCGGGCCGCTCGATCATCAAGTGCTTCTTCCGGCCCGGCGCGGACATTCGCCTGGCGGTCTCGCAGCTCACGTCCGTCTCGAATTCCGTGCTCCGCAGCATGCCGCCGGGAATCTCGGCGCCCTTCATCATTACTTACTCCGCTTCCGACGTGCCCATTCTCCAGATCGGCATGAAAGGCCAGGGGCTCTCCGAACAGGAACTGTTCGACTACGGCGCCAACCTCGTTCGCGGTCAGATGTCCACGGTCCCGGGGACCTCAGTGCCTTGGCCCTACGGCGGGAAGCAGCGCCAAGTCTCGGTCAACGTGGATATCCCCGCCCTGCAAGCCAAGGGTCTCACGCCGGTGGACGTGATCAACGCAATCAGCGCGCAGAACCTCGTCCTGCCCTCCGGCTCCGCCAAACTCGGTTCCACCGAGTACAACGTCGAGATGAACGGTTCGCCGAACACCATCGACGAGATCAACAACATCCCGGTGAAAACGCAGAACGGCGCAACCATCTACGTTCACGACGTGGCCACGGTCGCCGACGGATTCTCGCCGCAAATCAATATCGTGCGCATGGACGGCCAGCGTGGCGTCCTGGTGACGGTCTATAAGACCGGCAATTCCTCGACGCTGGACGTGGTTTCGAACGTCTATAAGAAACTCCCGCAGATCGCTTCCCTGCTGCCGCCGCAACTGGTCATGACGCCGCTCTTCGATCAATCGATTTTCGTGCGCGCCGCTGTCCAGGGAGTCGTTCGCGAAGGCATCATCGCCGCCTGCCTTACCGGCCTGATGATTCTGCTGTTCCTCGGCAGTTGGCGCAGCACGCTGATCATCGCGATATCCATCCCGCTGTCCATTTTCATTTCCATCCTGTGTCTCAGCGCGCTGCACGAGACCATTAACATCATGACCCTCGGCGGCCTGGCCCTCGCCGTCGGCATTCTCGTCGACGACGCGACCGTGGCCATCGAAAACATCAATCGCAACCTCGCCCAGGGGAAGGATACGATTCGCGCCATTCTGGACGGCTCTCAGCAAATCGCCGTGCCCGCCCTGGTCTCTACCCTCTGCATCTGCATCGTCTTCGTGCCCATGTTTTTCCTCACGGGCGTGGCCCTCTATCTCTTCGTACCTCTCGCCGAAGCGGTCGTCTTCGCCATGCTCGCCTCTTACATCCTGTCCCGCACGCTCGTGCCGACGCTTGCAATGTATCTGCTCAAGAACGAGCACGGCGAAGAGCACGCCACCGGCAACGACCCGTTCTCCCGCATCCAGCGCGCCTTCGCGCTCGGCTTCGAAAAAATGCGCGAACGCTACCGCGAGACTCTGGCTTTTTGCCTTGACCACGCCTGGACCTTCGTCGGCGGTTTTCTCCTGTTTTGCATTTGTTCCGCGCCTGTCGTCCTGCTCCTCGGCCGCGATTTCTTCCCTTCCGTCGATGCCGGCCTCGATCCGCCTCCACGTGCGCGGTCGGGCCGGCCTGCGCGTCGAAGAAACCGCCCGCGAATGCGACGAGATCGATAACGCCATCCGGCGCATCATTCCGCCGGAAGACCTCGGCAATGTCCTCGACAACATTGGGACCTTCAACAGCATCATTAACACCACCTACAGCACTTCCGGCGTCATCGGCGAATCCGACGCAGAAATCCTGATCGGCTTGAAGCCCGAGCGCACCCGGCCCACCAAATACTATGTCGACCAACTCCGCGAGCAACTCGCCCAGCAGTTCCCCGGCATCGAGTTTTTCTTTCAGCCCGCCGACATGATCAGCCAGATTCTGAACTTCGGCACGCCCGCTCCGATCGACATTCAGCTCATCGGGCCGGACCTGCACACCAATTATTTGGTCGCCCAACAGATCACACGCCGCATCAAGCAGATTCCCGGCGCAGTGGACGTCCACGTGCAACAGCTCTTTTCCGCACCGACGATGTTCCTCAACGTCGACCGCACGCAAGCGCAATCCGTCGGCCTGAGCCAGCAGGACGTGGCCAACGGCCTGCTCCTCACGCTCAGTTCCAGTTTCCAGATCAATCCTTCGTTCTGGGTCAATCCCGCCAATGGCATCGAATACAACGTGGCCGTTCAGGTCCCCCAATACAAGATCGATTCCCTGCAATCGATCCAGAATATTCCGATTTCCTCGCCGACGACCACGACCCCGCAAGTGCTCAGCAACCTCGCGCAACTCAGCGTCAACGTCGAGCCCGCTTTGATCAGCCACTACGACGCCCAGCCGATGATCAACATCTATTCGTCGATCGAAGGGCGCGATCTCGGCGGCGTGGATACCGACATCCAAAAGGTTCTCGCGGACTTCCAGGACAAGCTCCCGCGAGGCACGCAGATCGAGCGCCGCGGCCAGGTCGCCACGATGAATTCTTCATTCGCGGGCCTCGGCGCGGGCGTGGGCTTCGCCATCGTTCTGGTCTACCTGCTGATCGTGGTCAACTTCCAGTCCTGGCTCGATCCCTTTATCATTATCACCGCGCTGCCCGGAGCACTGGCCGGCATCCTGTGGATGCTGCTGGTGACCCACACCACGCTGAACGTGCCTTCACTGACCGGCATGATCATGTGCATGGGCGTGGCCACGGCCAATAGCATCCTGATGGTGTCGTTTGCGCGCGAACAGATGACCGAAGGATTGAATTCGACCCAGGCCGCGCTGCAAGCGGGCTACGTACGCATTCGCCCCGTACTCATGACCGCCCTGGCCATGATCATCGGCATGCTGCCGATGTCTCTGGGACTTGGCGAAGGCGGCGAGCAAAATGCTCCGCTGGGCCGCGCCGTGATTGGCGGTTTGCTGGTCGCCACATTCGCAACTCTGTTTTTCGTGCCGTGCGTGTTCTCTCTGGTCCATCGGCACAGCAAGCCGGCGATGCCGCACGCCGCCGACGGAGCGCCCGCAGCCTAAACGACTGGCGCATTTTAAGGAGAACGTTCGGAATGACCGAGACCCTACAGGAACCCACGCCAAAGCGGGCACCCAGCCCGTTGCCCGAGCATGACGCCGCGCCGCGCCCCGGCCGCGGACGAATGATCAGCTGGCTCGTCCTGCCCTTCATCGTCTTCGGGCTGATCGGCTTGTATAGTCTCGTGGAGCGCCGCACGGAGCACCAAGTACTGGCCGAGCAAACCTCGCGCATGTCGGTGCCCTACGTCGCCGTGATTCATGCCACGCCGCTCGCTTCCGTCAACGAGCTGGTCCTGCCGGGCAACATCAATTCGTACGTCAATTCACCGATCTACGCCCGTACCAACGGCTATCTGAAGAAGTGGTACAAGGATATCGGCAGCCACGTGCAGCAGGGCGATTTGCTCGCCGACATCGATACGCCCGAAATCGATCAGCAGCTCGCTCAGGCTCGCGCCGATCTGGCCACGGCCCAAGCCAACGCCAAATTGGCCGGGCTCACCGCCACGCGTTACCAGGGCCTCCTCAGCAGTGACGCCGTCTCCCAGCAGGAAGTGGACAACTACAACGGCGATTACGCTGCTAAGCAGGCCATGGTCCAGTCAGCCCAGGCCAATGTCGAGCGTCTGGAAGCTCTCGAATCCTTCAAACGCGTGTATGCCCCATTCTCCGGCGTCATCACGCAGCGCAATGTCGACATCGGCACGCTGATCAACGCCGGCAACGGCGGCATCACCACCAAGGAGATGTTCGATCTGGCGCAGACCGATCCGCTGCGCGTCTACGTTTCCGTGCCGCAATCCTTTTCCCCGTCGATGCGCGAGGGCATGAAGGCCTGCCTGGAGCTCAACGAATATCCGGGAGACAAATTCTGCGGCAAGGTCGTGCGCACATCGGACTCCATCGATCCCAGCACGCGAACTCTTCTCACTGAAGTCGATGTGCCCAATCCCAAGGGCATCCTGCTGCAGGGCTCCTACGCGCAAGTGCACTTTGACGCGCGTGTCTCCGGCCAGCGACTTAGCCTGCCCATCAACGCCCTGCTCTTCCGCCCGGAAGGCACCATGGCCGCCGTCCTGGGCCCCAACAAAGTCCTGTCGCTGCACAAGCTAACCATCGGCCGCGACCTCGGCAACAGCGTCGAAGTCCTCGAAGGCGTCACCGCCGCCGACCAAGTCGTCATCAATCCCCCCGACTCCCTCGAAAACGGCGAAAAAGTCGAGCTAGCGCCACAGAACGCCTCCAGCACCGCCAACTGACGCGACCGTCCCGAAGGCCTCTCCATTCCGTCGCTGTCTTGGTGCCTAGCTACATTCGCCCAATTCTCATCTCGAAGTTGATCGCTGCCGCGATCGCACGGCTGCCCCGGCCTCGCGACCCTCAAGTCTCACCGCCCGCGAGCGACCTGTCATCGCCTCCCTCAACAACGTATTGATCCGCGTCTGATAACCCGGACCCTCGGATTTCAGCCACGCAAGAACATCGGCGTCGATGCGAAGAGTGACCGGCTCCTTGATCGGCCGGAAAAACTTCCCCACCACAGCCTTGCTCCAGTCCTTTACTTCAGGAATGTCCGACGTATCGATCTCCTCATCGCGCAATCGGACGAGAGCGGCGAGATCTTCATCTTGTCTCTCGGTGCCGGCCTTCATACGCTTTCCTTTCAACCTGGGTCGCCTTTCTTGCCGATATGATCCTAATTTCTTCCTCTCCATTTTCGTCTCCCTTTACCGTATGGACCACGAGCAGGATGACCACTCCCTTGACAAGGCCCAGCGTCCGCCAGCGCTCCTCGCTCTCGTAAGGATCAAGCTCGCTCGATCTGAAGCGGGTCGCCGAAGACAAGGCTGGCCAATTCAAAGCTGACCCCGTGCTTTGCCCTATTGCTGCGGTTCTTGTCCTCATCCCACACGATCCGCATGGTCTAGAGATGCACTAATTCATACATACAATTCTAACCGTACAATTATGTATTTACAACCAATTGCTCAGTCATGGCCCCTTGGCGTCTACCGGCAGAATCCCTCCGAGCGGCCAGAACTATCCAAGACCGGCATCCATTGACCGCCATGAGATAATGGTTCATGTTCGCACTTCGATCCTGTCCGCCGGTCTTGCTCGCGGACCATCGCGCGCTTTGCCGACCCGTGCTCCCAGGTAACAGAGTTCGCGCAATCCGCACGCCTCTCCAAACTAAGGCACTGCCCTGCGCCGTCCCTTGCGATGACCTAGCGAAACGCATCGAGGACTGCGACCCTTTGTTTTCATATCGATACAAAACCCTTTTGCCGCAACCTCCCCATTTTGATATCGATACAAAACCCCCGGGGGTGTACCCCCTTCGACGCTCGTTTTCGCAAGAGCGAGAGTCAACTCCCATGCTTTCAATCGCGTGCGCGCTCTTTTGTGAATACAAAGCGGGTGCCTCGATCGGCTTATCGCCCGCCGCCTCCTTTCGTCAGCGACGATCAGCCTTTCCGGCAAACGGGCTTCCACGGCGAGTACCCGGCTCCAAGATTTACAGCGCTGCGAGCGCACGAGTACACTCGCCGAAGATCCTAGACCAGGGAGGGATCCTTTCATGAATTCCCCCGCTGATCCCAGACAGGTGGCCTAACCCATGGCTCAAATCGAGCGTCGTCTCCCTGAAAATATCGCAGGCGAATTCTACGTCGACGATTCTTGCATCGACTGCGACGCCTGCCGCCAGATCGCGCCCGCGACTTTTCATGACCATGGCGGCCAATCCAGCGTGTACCGCCAGCCGCGCAATCCTGCGGAATTGCGGCTGGCGTTGATGGCGCTAGTCACCTGCCCTACCGCCTCCATCGGCACGCTCTCCCGGCATAGCGCTCGCGAAGGCGTCCAGGCCTTCCCCAATCAGGTCGTCGAAGACGTCTACTTCTGCGGCTTCACTTCGGCGGCCAGCTACGGCGGCTGGTCCTATCTGATCGTTCGTCCCCCGGAGCGCGGCGGCAATATCCTCGTCGATTCGCCCCGCTTCACCTCTCCGCTCGTAAAGCGCATCGAGCAGATGGGCGGCGTGAAGCTCATGTTCCTGTCGCATCGCGACGACATCGCCGACCACGTCCAGTTCGCTGCGCATTTCCACTGTCCCCGCGTGATGCATCAGGGCGACGGCGCCGTAAATCTCGGCATCGAGCAGGTCATCTCCGGCGAAAAAGAAGTGCGCATCGACGACCATCTTCTGATCATCCCGACGCCGGGCCACACGCGCGGCCATCAGGTCCTTCTCTATCGCGACAAGGTTCTCTTCACTGGCGATCACCTCGCCTGGTCCACCGAGCGCGAGACGCTGACCGCCTTCCGCGACGTCTGCTGGTATTCCTGGGCCGATCAGACGCGCTCGATGGAGAAACTCCTGAATTATCGCTTCGAGTGGGTCCTGCCCGGTCACGGACGCATGGGCCACGCCACCGCCGGCGTCATGCATCAACATCTGGAGCGCTGCGTCGAGGGAATGAAGAAACGCGATGAACGGATGATGCGTCACGAGTGATGGCACCGAACCCGCAGGCGCGTCGAACTACAGATGGAGGAAAGCTGCGCTGACGTCAGACGGCTGCAGCGATCTGCTCTCTCCCTTCGCCGACTTGCTGCCGCCACATGGCGTAGTAGAGACCACGGTTGGCGAGGAGGTCGCTGTGGCGGCCGCTCTCGACGATTCGTCCGCGCTCGAGCACGTAGATGCAATCCGCATGCAGGATGGTCGAGAGGCGGTGCGCGATCAGGATAGTGATGGCGTCGCGGCTGGCCGCGACGTCGCGAATGGTCTGGCTGATTTCTTCCTCGGTGAGCGAGTCGAGCGAGGAAGTAGCTTCGTCGAACACCAGCAACTCCGGCCGGCGCAGTAGCGCGCGGGCGATCGAGAGGCGCTGCTTTTCGCCTCCCGAGACTTTCACGCCGCCTTCTCCGATCATGGTGTCGAGTCCGCGATCGGCGCGATCGAGCAGGCCGCCGGCAGCAGCCTGTTGCAAGACTTCCAGGCATTCTTCGTCGGTAGCGTCGGGCCGCACGAAGCGCAGATTCTCGCGAATGGAGCCCGAGAAAAGCTGGGTATCTTGCGTGACAAAGCCGATGCGCTCGCGAAGTTCTTCGATGGCGATGCGATCCTCGGGCATGCCGTTGTAATAGATGTGGCCGGTCTTCGGTCCGTAGAGACCGACGAGCAATTTCACCAGCGTTGTCTTGCCCGCGCCGGATGGCCCGACAAACGCGATGGTCTCGCCGCGCGCGACGCGGAAGGTGATGTCGCGTCAGTGCGGGAGAAGAGGCCGACTGGTGCTGGAAGGAGACGTCGCTCGAACTGCAGGGTTTCGAGCGAGCCCAAGGGGACGGGATGCTCGGGCGTCGCTTGCTTTGGCAATTTGAGGATGGCCTCGAAATTCTCGAGCGAGGCTTCCGTCTCGCGATAGGCGTTGATCACGTTGCCGAGTTCCTGCAAGGGGCCGAAGATGAAGAACGAATAGATGAACAGCGAGAAGAACTGGCCGACGGTGATGCGCTGCGTGAAGATCAGGTAGAGCATCAGGAACATGATCGAGGTGCGCAGGAAGTTCACGCAAGTGCCCTGGATGAAGCTCAGGCTGCGCAGGTAGCGCACCTTCTTCAGCTCCAGCTTGAGAATTTTGTCGGTGGTGGCGTTGAGCCGCTCGATTTCCTGCTGCGCCAGGCCCAGGCTCTTCACCAGCTCGATATTGCGCAGCGATTCGGTGGTGGCTCCGGCCAGCGCGGTGGTCTCGCGCACGATGCGCCTTTGCACGACCTTGATCTTGCGGCTCAGCAGCGAGCTCAACCCGCCGAGCAGCGGAACCGTGAGCAGATAGGCAGGGGCTATCGACCAGTGGACGCGGGCTGAATAGATCATCACGAAGACCAGGCCGATCAGCGTGGTGAAGAGCAGGTTCACGGCCAGAGCGATGAACTTTTCGACGTCGGTGCGGACCTTCTGGAGCTTGCCGAGAGTTTCGCCGCTGCGCTGGTCCTCGAACAGGGTGTAGGGAACTTCGAGGGAGTGGCGGATGCCGTCGGTATAAATGCGCGCGCCGACTTTTTGCGTGATGACGTTGACGAAGTAGTCCTGAAAATTCTTGGCGATCCGCGAGATCAAAGCGACTCCAATGACGCCTGCCAGCAGGACGCTAACGCCTCGCACGAATTGCGGGCTGGTGTATTCCCGATAGCGGGTCGCGTAGGAGTCGATGATGTGCCGGAAGATGAGCGGGTCCAGCAGGGAAAACACCTGGTTGATGGTCGCCAAAACCAGCGCGACCACGACCAAGGACCAATAGTCTTTCAGGTAGCGGTAGAGAATAGACATGGGAATAAGATGCGCCTCGCCAGATTAAGCTTCGCATTCTAGCGTGTTTGGCGAAGGTTCGTCGATTTTAGGTTGAAAAATGGTCTGCGAACAATTCCCGCCAAAAGCGACGCGCTCGGAGGCGGAAAATTCGCGCTGCCGCGACAGCTATGCTTTCTTTTTGTTGCCGTTGGTCGCACCGCCGGCTTGTTTGGCGGCATCGGTGCGCGGCGTCTTTGCCTTGTCGCTGGAGGGGCTGGCTGATTTTCGGGCAGCTTCTTGGTAATAACGGTAGGCCTTGGTGGAGTATTCCATCGCCTGCTTTGCAAGCTGGCGGCCGGTGCGGAAATCTCCCTCGCCCTGATGATGCGCGGCTGCGGCCTCGTGGGCGTGCGCGGCAAGCTCGTGGAACTCAGCGGCTCTGTGGTGCCAATCGTTTCGGCCTTGCCTGCCTCGGTTGCGCAGCATGTGACGCTCCTTTTTGATGAGGACGCATTGTACCACGAGGCTATCCGGAGGCGTCTCGTTCGGCGGGAGCCGTCGCAATTCTACAGAGCGCTCGTCCATCACCATTCGCCCATGCGGGAGTCGTGGATCGTGATTCCCCTCCCCGACAACTCCGTGAGCAATTGCGCCACGGCGGGCGAGATCTCGCCATCGCCTGGGACGATCACGGCCCATTCGAGATTTTCGCGAAACTCTCGCGTGACGATGGTCCAGCGATCAAGAGCGGGCGGCGTGGTTTGCCCGATTTGTATGAGCGACCAGTGGCGGGCAAGAGTCAATGCGGTCTCTCGATCCGGCAGTGGACCGCGCACAATGAAGTGATTATTTCCCAGCACCAGGATTCCGACCATGCCGGTTCAGGCCTCGAGCCGGGGATCGGGAAGAGCGCGACCGACGGCGAAGTGGTAGATGACCTGCCGCGGGAGTTGGCTGGAATCCGTGGGTAGAGTGGACTCCACTCTCTCCGCACGGCTTGGCGTCACGGCAGGGCTCCGCGCGAGCGAGTCTTGGTTCTGCGCCGCCGCGTGACGGCTTGTTGGCGAACCTAACATGACCAGTGCTGCTTGTTCCGCCGCGGCAACTGAATCGCTCACGGAGTTGGCCGTCTCCTCTGCAAGGAAGCCGAGGTAGCGGTGCACATCGTCGTCGTAAAAAGCGCCGATGCCGGTCGCATTCCAGCCCAGCGCTTCCGCGCCGACATAAAGGCGCTGCCCAATGGCGCCCGCCTCGAAGTGCACGTAGCGATATCCCCGATTGCCGAATCGTTCGGCCGCCTTGGCCAGGTCGGCAATCATCGAAATGGCGAAACAGGCATTTCCTGCCAGGGCTTGTTCGAGACTGAGATAAGCGGCCACGCGTTCGACATTGGCGCGATGAAGCTGCTCGAGACGGCGGTCGCTGGCATCCCAGCGGTAGACGCCGGGCTCACAGTCACGCACGCGGTGAACATAGAGATATAGGGAAACGTAGCCGGAACCATTTGCGACCGCTGTCGCTTCGCCGCTGAAATTGCCGCGCCAATCGGCTCGCCAATCTTGCGTGGCGAAATCGAGGAGTTGCTCCAATTCGCTGCGCTCCATGGGCGCAGTGTGAGCGTCGAAATCGAGCGCGGAGCGACGGCGGCGGACGGTCGGCCCAAGAGGGGCGTCGCGTGCGGGTTCGTGGAATGGTTCGGGCGGACGCGGCTGATCGTCCGAAACCAGCGGATTCGCCAATGGTGTGAGCGGCAATGGGCCAACAGGATCTGGCAGGATCGTTGAGCGATGCATCCCGAGAAGCAGCTCGTACGGCACTTCTTCCTTCGACAACTCGTTGGCAGTTCCCAAGAAAGTTTCTCTCGGCTGGGCGGCGGACGGATCGCTCGCTCCTCGCCCGCTCGCTACTGCTTCGCGATGGGAAAAGAAGAAAGGCCATGGGAGCTTCGTCACTTGTGGTCAAACCGAGTGCGCGGGTCAGGCAAAGATCGCTGAAGTCGGCGACCACGCCGCCGGGCAATCCTAAGGCACGCGCCGCCAAAAGGAGGCTCATCATCGCGTGGCCCAAATCATGGCAGCAATAGCGATAGGCGCGGTCGCGATACTTCCAAGCCTCTCGCCAGAAAATCGAGGTGAGTCCCACGATGAGCGACGATTCTGCGGCCGATGGAATCTCAAGAGCTTCGGCCAGGTGCTGCGTCCAAGCGCCTGCGCTGCGGAGTTCGATTGCGTGGCGATCGGCGCGGTAGTGATACAGGCCGTCGGCGAGACCGTTGAATCCGGCGAGGGCCAGATAGGTTTCGGTGGGGTGAAGATTTCCTGATGAGGGATTTACGCGCAGGCTGTAGCGATTGCTGGTCCGAGGGACTTTCTTCCAGGCGCTGATGGCCATGGAGTGCCACAGCAGGCGGCTCAGCCAGATCGCATCAAAGCGGATCGGGGCGCCGTCTTCGGAATTATTTTCGCGGGCGATGCGTGCTGGCCCGGTAAGCGCTCCCATCGCGCTGAATGTTCCTGTGTTCGGGAAACGGGGTTCGGGCGGAAGCTCGGTGACGGGAGCGCCATCGTAAATGCGAAAGGGATCGGGCTGATTGACCCAATCGAGGTAATGGGCATTCGAGCGAACGGATAGATAAGTGTGCTTTGTGGCTTGGTGATAGGCGAAAAGGCGCTCCGTTTCTTGGTTCAAGCCGGAAGATGGAAAATCGTCGAGTAGGCGGGAGAGAAAGCGCGTCATTGCGTTTGATCATAGCACCCCTCTGCCACGTGCCTAGTCCGAGAGCAGCTTCCGGGTGGGCGAGAAACCACCCGGAACGGATTTCCGTGAGTCACCGGACTACTCGCAGCGGATGTTCTTAGCGTTTGCCCGCGACTGCGTGGCCGCGGCCATCACGCACTTCGTTTCCCTTGAAATGGGAAACCTTGTCGAGACGTTTTCCTGGCTCGGGCCTATCGCCAACGTTTGGCATCGGGCCCTTGTAGCCGTGATCCGGATGGAAGCGATTATTTACGTGGCCCTGGAAGTTGTCCGGGCCATGAAACCACTGGCCCGCGCCAATGAAGACGCCACCGCTAAACCATTCCGGGCCGTAGTAACCGTAGGGAGAGCAGGCATAAGGAGAGTAGTCGTAATACCCGTAGGGGCACGCAGGGGCGGCTCCGAGGTTGATGCCAACGCTGATCTGAGCGTTTGTTTCGGGAGCGCTTACCGTGAGACTGATTGCAGCAACACCGACTACTAGAACAAGATATTTAAGTCTGTTCACTGATCCTCCGCAATTCGGTCGTATCGTTACCAAGCCTGTTGATGGTAGACGGAGCGAACGGCGGAGTCTGTGCAATAGAGGACACATAGAGATGTGTGTTCAGCGGAGCGCTGGTCCAGACTAGGTACCGAGAAAGGCTATTTTCGCTAGCTGGCCTTTGGTGGGCTGTCGAATTCTCTAAGTGGAAATGACCCGTTCGTCCTCGACGCGATTTCGCAGCGCGCCGATTCCCGAGATTTCGACTTCGACGACGTCGCCGGCTTTCATCCAGAGCGGCGGGGTGCGCTTGTGGCCGACACCTTCGGGCGTGCCGGTGGCGATGACGTCGCCGGGCTCGAGCGGAGTGAAGTCGGACACGTAAGAAATGATCGTGGGCACGGAATAGATCAGCAAGTCGGTGGTGGAACGTTGTACTTCGCGGCCATTGAGGCGGGTGGCCAGGGTCAGCTTGGAAGGATCGGGGATCTCATCTGCTGTGACCATCCATGGACCGAGGGGCGCGGACGCGGGAAAGTTCTTGCCTGCCGTGACGGAGATTTTCTGAAAGTCGCGGACGCTGCCGTCATTGAAAGCAGGTATAGCCCGCAACGTATTCGAGGGCGCGTGCGACGGGGATGTGGCGGCCGGCGCGGCCAATGATGACGGCGAGTTCGCCTTCGTAGTCAAATTGCTCGGAGACCGAGGGGCGGATCATCACGCCTTCGTGGCCCAGCAGCGTATCGGTCGAAACGCGAGAACATGCTGGGCTTGGTGGGCATTTCGCGTCCGGTTTCGGCGACGTGGGAGCGGTAGTTCAGGCCGGCGCACAGGATCTTGGGAGGATTGGGGATCACGGGCAACAAGCGCAGATCGGAGAGCTTGTGGTCCGGCTGGGCGCCGGTTGTGGCGCGGCGAATTTCGTCGAGCGCCCCGGATTCGAGGGCGGAACGCAAGGCGGGGTAGCGGCTGCCCAGATACTTGTTGACGGTGACGACCTGATCGCCCTGCACCACACCATAAGCATTCGTGCCATCAATGATGTAACTCGCTAGTTTCACGCTTGGATCCTCCGATCGCATCGAGATTGTAGAATGGTTTGTTCCCGCAGTCACAACCTCACTATTGCCAAGCCAGGGATCCGCTCGAAGTGACGGGCGTTGGCAGTAAGCACCGAGTAGCCGAGCGTCAGAGCGGTAGCACCGATGAGCAAGTCCGCGAATGGAATGGAAATTCCACGGACCCGCTGCTCTCCATCGAGCTTGCCCGCGAGCATCGCCGTCTCTTTCGAGTATGGATACACGGCCAAGTCTGCCAACAGCTCGTTGAGGAAGGATTCGCGGCGAAGACGGATTTCCGGCGTGGACGCGCGATAGATGCCATGAACGAGTTCGGTGAGACCGACGGCAGAGAGCGCTGCGTCCTGATCGCCAGTCGTACGCAGGATTCTCTCGATAAGCCGCTCAACCGTTTCGCCTCGACGTTCCGCAGAGATGACGACGCTGGAATCGAGGATTAGTCCCATGCGGGCGGGTCGAGGGATTCGCGATGGCTCTCGATGGCTGCTTCCGCGTCCGCACCGAAATCTCGATCGAGCATGGCTGGAGAGCCGTGCTCTCGGGCGAGACGCAGGGATTCGGATAGTAGCCTTACGGCGGACACAGCGGGATGGATAACCGCCACGGGTTGCGCATCGTGTTCAATGACGATTTCCGCGCCCGCGCGGACGCGCTTCAACAGTGAGCCGAAATCACTCGCGGCTTCCGCATCCGAGACGTGAATGACGTGTTTCGCCATACCGTGATTATACGCCTGCTTCGTGGTTCAACGGCTACTCGCGCAGGTAGCCTAGCTTGGACATCACCGGTTCGTCGGTGACGCGGAACAGGACAGAGTCCTGGTCGGCGTCGTGGTGATGCTGGTACCAGGTGGGGACGGCGATGACGTCACCGCGCTCCCAGGCGAAGCGGCGGCCGTCGATGATGGTGGCGCCGCGGCCGCGGACTACGGCATAGATATTGTTGGCTGTGGTGCGGTAGGGCGCGGTACTGGTTCCGGGGGCCAGGCGCATCATCCAGAGCGAGATGGTGTCCAGGGCGGGATGGCCTAGCTCGATTTGCGTGCCGAAGCGGCCGCTTGGGTCGGCTGTTGCGCGGCTGAGTTTGGCTTCGGTTTCCTGGCGGGGGAAAGCCAGCTCAGCATCGAAGGACGCTGTCCTTTCTGGCTGGGATTGGTCGTCTTCTACTTCAAACTCGTTGGGGTGGCGCTCGAAGAACATGGGTTCGAGGATTTGCACGAGCGGCACGTCCAGGAAATCGATCCAGTAGGCTGGCGAACTGCCTTCGTTGCCGTGGCCGTGCCAGCACCAGTTTGGCGTCAGCACGACGTCGCCCGAGAGCATTGGGAGTTTCTTGCCATTGACGATGGTGTAGGCGCCTTCGCCGGCGTCGACGATCAATCGCAGGGCGTTGGGAACGTGACGATGCGAGGGGGCACGCTCACCGGGCATGATCATTTGATAGGCGCTGACGATGGTGCGCGTGGTGGCGTAGGGATTGTTCTCGATGGGATTGAACAAGATCAGGTTGCGGCGCTCGGCGAGTTCGGTGCGAATCAGGCGGCCGGCGGCGTCCAGCGCTCCCTTGGCCTGCGAGTAGCTCCAATGCACGGGCTGGAAGGACTTTTTCGGCGACGGCCAGAGGGACGGCGTGGGCTTATTCCAGCCTGGGCAGACGCCCATCTCAGCGAGCTTCGGGTAGAGATCATCGAGGGTGGCAGTGCTCGCTAGTTGTTCGGGCGTCAGGGTTGTCGCGCTCATTCTGTTCCTCTCTGGGCTCTGCGTTTGCACGGTAGTTTACCCCGTGGAGGTTTTGGGGGTAAGGGCAAATTGCGACGCTCGACGGTTGGGAGCATGAGGGGCATTTCCGTCGGACATCGAACGCATCGCAGAAGGATCGAATGGAAAAAGACCCAGGTTTCACAGAATCGAAACTGGGTCACCCTCGCGCGACTTCGGACGCGAGGAAAGAGACCCGTCGCCGGTTCGGGTGTTGCAATGCAGGGCTAAGCGGCGTACATTCCCCAGCAACTTCCAAGGTCCGGGAGGGCGTCTCTTCAGGCTGCGGGCCGGAAAGCTGCTCTTTTTTTTCATCAGAGTGGTGATGACGTTTCGGTAAGGAATCGGAATCTCAAGGGGGGGTAGCCATGGCGGCAGAGGCAGTCACGGCTCGATGGTGGGCGCTGGGGCGGGGCGATATTGACGCCACGGTGGCGCAATGTGGCTTCACGCTCGCGCAGGTGATTATTCCGGCGGCTCTGCTGATTCCCGCGGGAATTCCGCTGGCGTTCGGCATCACGCACTTTATTCCGGGCGCGGCGCTGGGCATCCTGGTGGGTTCGCTGGGATTGATTTGGCTGGCGCTGGGCATCCGGAAGCGCGAAAGCCGCGTGGACGTGACCGCACACCCTTACGGAGTGAGCGTCCCGGCGATGCTGGCCTATACGCTGGGCATCATGCTGCCGGCGTATCAGCAGACCCACGACGTGAACCATGCCTGGCAGATGGGGGCCGCTGCCGTGGTCTGGACGGGAATCATCAAGCTGGTGGCCGCGCCGTTTGCGGGGCTGATCCTGCGAATCACGCCGACGCCGGCGATGATGAGCGTTTTCTCAGCGGCGATGTACAGCTTCCTGCTGCTGGTGTTGCTGCAGCGAGTCTTTGATTCGCCGCTGGTGGGAATCATCGCGCTGTCCATTGTGGTGCTCTGCGTTCTAGGCAACGTGCCGATTACGCGCTGGAAGATTCCTCCGTTTTTAGTGGCGTGGACCGTTCCCCTAGCGATTGGGCTGGGCATTCACTACGTGCATCCGGTGTGGCCGGGGATCAAGTTCGGGATGCCGTTCGCGCTGGTGCCTGGGCTGGTCGGCGGACTGAAGATGACCGTGCCGTTCTTTTCGGTGATTGTGCCGATGTCGGTCTATCACATCCTGCAGGATATCGCGTCGGTCGAGGGCGCGAGCGCCGCGGGAGACGACTACGACGCGCGCAGCGTGGTGGCATGGGACGGCATCGGCACGCTGGTGTGTGGCCTCGCGGGGAGCGTGGTCACGCCGATCGTGCTGGCGATACATCCGCCGTTTAAGGCGCTTGGCGTGCGCACCGGATTTTTGTTCTGGACGCCGGTGGTGCTGGTGGCAGCGGTGATGAGCGGGCTCTTGGTATTTTCGGCGCAGCTTTTTCCGTGGCCGATCCTGAGCGCGATGCTGGCGTATATTTCGGTGGGCGTGGCACGGACGACGCTGAACCGCGTGGAGCGAAAATATTATTCCGCGGTGCTGCTGGGATTCATCATTCCGGCCGGTGCCGTGGCGATGCTGGTGATCAATGGTGCGCTGCCGGCGCTGCGTGTTTCCCTGGCCGATCCCGCGGTGCATGCGGCGCTCAATCGCACGGTGTATTGGGACTCAATGCAAGGGTTGGGGAACGGTTTCCTGATGCTGGTGCTGGTGGTCACGGCGTTGATTTCGGAAGTGATCGACCGGCGGTTCGGGCACGCGGCGGCCTGGTGCCTGGCGGCGTCGGCATTTTCCTGGATCGGGTTGATGCATTCGGCGACGGCTCACTGGGGCGCGCAACCGACCTACGCGCTGGGATGGCTGATTGCGGCGATTATGGTCTTCTCGGCGCAATGGTGGAAGGGCGAGACGGAGACCGTGGGGGCCCCGGAGATTAAGGTTGCGGTTCGGGAGGAGTCTCCGCGGGCGGCGGGAAGCGTGGTCAAGTAGATCGCTACGGCGCCTGCGGTGGCATTGAGGTGCAAGATGAAAAATGACTGGTTAAAGATGAACGCCACTCTGGCGCTGCTGGGCGTGATGGCTCTTTCAACGATGGCCTTCGCTCAAACCGGCGCGGCGCCCACTGCCAAACACGATCTCACCGGGGTCTGGGCGGGCCCGGGAATTGCCACGCTGAATCCGGTGCCTCCGATGACGGCCTGGGGGCAGGAGCGTTTCAACGAGAGCAAGCCATTCTCCGGTCCCAGGTTATTGCCCGCCGGGGATTCCAACGATCCAATGATTATGTGCGATCCGCTGGGCTTTCCGCGCAACGTGCTTTGGGAGACGCGAGGAGTGGCGTTCGTGCAAACTCCCGCGGTGGTCGTGGAACTGTTCCAGTACGAGCATACATTTCGGATGATCTGGACCGACGGGCGCGCTCTTCCCAAGAACGCGGGCGGGGACGCCATTGACGCTCCGGACTCGAGGTATTACGGGTATGCAATCGGGCACTGGGACGGGGATACGACGTTCGTTGCCGATACCGTGGGGATCGACGAGGATCCGTGGCTCGACCAACTGGGTCATCCGCAGAGTTCGGAGATGAAGGTGCAGGAGCGATTCACGCGCGCCGACCATGACACCTTGAACGTCACCGTAAACATCGACGATCCCAAGGCCTACACGAAACCTTTCGAGGCTGGGCACATCACCTACAAGCTGCAGCCGAAACAGGCCGAACTTCCCGAACAGTTGTGCATACCGACGCAGGCGGCGCTGTATCGAAGCGCGATTGCAACTCCGGCGGCTCCCGCGACGAAGGGTAAGAACTGATTGTGGGCAGCGGATAGCCTGTAGTAGCTGCGCACCCTGGCTTGAGCCTGGTGAGCCTGGCGGGCCGCTGCAGAAATGAATCGAGCGGCAGCCTGCTACGCGTTCTTGCGCAACCAGGGGTGGATTGACTAAAGGGGCATCCAAGTGTATTGTCCCAGTCAGGTGGCAAGGCAGGGTGCGGTTGCGATGGAGGTTGTGGCACCTTTCTGCGGGACCAAACTTACTTCTTGAGATTGATATCGAAGAAAAGATTTCGTCCTAGGAGGACTGGGGCAATGCGAAAGTTAATGACCGGCTCGGTGATCTTTGCTGCAGTGGTGACTTTTTCGCTCGCTGGAATGGTAGCGCAGGGGCAACAGAGCGGGCAGGCGGCCCAGAACAATACGGGCAGGTCCGGGAACCGCCTTCCTGTGAGGAAATTCGACGTGATCGGAAATGATCCCGGCGGACCCGCTCCCAAGAAGAGCATTACGGGCGCGTGGGCTGGGCCGCAAGAACCTCAGATTGCCAAAGCGCCAGCACTGACGGCGCTCGGACAGAAGATGTTCGCTGCGCACCACACCGAGGCGAAGTACAGCGCCGCCGGGACGAATGACCCCTGGTACAACACCTGCGACCCGATGGGGTTCCCGCGGAGCAGCATTAATGAAATCAGAGCGATCATGTTTTCCGAGACGCCCGACCGGGTCGTGGAAACCTACCAATACAGCAGGCTCTGGCGCGAGATTATGACCGACGGGCGGCCGCTGCCGACGAACTTTGGCAAAGCAAATGGACCCGACGCGCGCTGGTACGGATACTCGGTGGGCCACTGGGAAGGCGACAATACCTTCGTGGTGGATACGACGGGCAGCGACGAGCGCAGCTGGCTCGATAAAGAGGGCGATCCGCACAGCGTGAACGCGGTAATTCACGAGACCTACGAGCGCAACAGCCACAACATCATGGTCAACAAAATCACGATTACCGATCCGGACGTCTATACGGCGCCCTTCCCGATCACCACGGTTCAGTACAAATGGATTCCCGATCAACAGTTCGAGGAACAGATCTGCGTTCCGTCGGAAATGATCGCGTACCGCAGCCTGATCGGCAATCCGGCCGGAGACGGCGGCGTGCAGGCCCACAAGTAACGGGCAGCGGGCCAGGCGTAAGACATCACGAAGTTCGGCAAACACGCGGCGCACGGGCTGAGAGCACGTGCGCCGTATTGCCATCAGGGCAGATAGAAAGTGACGCGCAATCGCGCGTCAACGCCATACGATAAGGAGAGCTGCTATGAATCGGTTTTCAGCGTCATTGATCTGTGGTGCTTTCGTTTTGGCCAGTGGGATCGCGATTCAGGTGACTGCCCAGAGCACCCAGAACGCCGAGGCCGAGAAACACGTGGCCGCAGCGAGGGCTCTGGCGTATGAGCCGGAGCATGATTTTACGGGCTCGTTTGAAACCATTTGCGCCCCGCCAGGAAAAGGCGTCGGCGTGGATGGCGCCCCGCTACCGGGTGCGGGCGGAAACGCAGGCGGCGGGCGCGGGAGCGCCGGGGGCCGGAGGAGCCGGGCGCGGCGGAGCCGGGGGCGGCGGACAGCGTGGAGGAGCAGGTGGCGGAGGTGCGGCGGCACAAGGCGGCGGTGGGGGCGAGCGAAGGATTCCGCCGCGCAACCAGTGGTACGTGCCACCGGCCAAACTCTTCGACAACATGTATTACTTCGGTGACAACAACTTTGTGGCGTACGCGGTCACGACGTCCGAGGGAATCATCCTCCTTAACGCGGGCAACGACTATGCCGTTGAACCCGAAGTCCTTGATGGGATGAAGAAGATGGGGCTCGATCCGGCAAACATCAAGTATATCGTGATCGCCGACGCGCGCATTCAGAGCTATTCCGGCGTTCCCTATTTCCAGGAACATTACCACCCGCACGTGCTGGCGTCGGAGGCGGATTGGGGGGTGATGGCGAAGGTCACTGAACCCGATGCGATCAAGCCGATGAAGGACATGGTCGTCACCGATGGGCAGAAACTGACGCTGGGCGATGAAACCATCACGCTTTATATTACGCCGGGCCACACGCCGGGCACGGTTTCGATGATTGTTCCGGTGAAGGACGGCGGACAAAAGCATACGGTCCTGCTACTGGGCGGCCGCGATCCGCTGCTGAACGGCGAAGGCGTGCAGTATTTTCCGACGATGCTCGACGCAACGAAGGCCTGGAAAGCGTCCATCACTCGCCTCCAAGACATCGCGGCGAAGGCCAACGCCGACGCCTTCTTGATCACCCGCGGGCAGAACATGAACCTGATGGAAGATATCAAGGCCTTGAATTACCGCAAACCGGGCGCTCCGAATCCGCTCGTCAGCAAGGAAGCCGTGAAGCATTATCTGGCCATGACCAGCGAATGCATGGACGCGCAATTGGCTTGGAGAACAAACGAGTAGTTGAGTACGCTCTCCCTGTGGGCCATCCGGGCCCACAGGGAGAGGTGCTCCTTGTTGCTTCCCTCAAAAACCCCATCGCGCGGAAATCGGATGCGAGCCTGCCGCGCCGCCTTACGATCTGGCCGCACATTCCTGGCCCTTTTATGCTGTGCATGGCCGCAGTGGCGACGCCGGCATTCGCCTGGAACGATGAAGGCCACATGGCAGTGGCGTATCTGGCATATCAACGGCTGCAACCCGAAACACGCGCGCGCGTGAACCGGCTCATCAAGCTGAATCCGTACTATGCGAAATGGCGGGCGGCAATTCCCCAAGGCACGCCCGAAGCGGACACCGACCGGATGATCTTCATGATCGCGTCGACTTGGCCGGACCAGATCCGGAGCGATCCGCAATATGTGGACGACGGCCCGAGAGGCGGAAACTTTCCGGAGGCCGGGCCGGATTCGTCGCGCAACATTGGCTATGCCGATCACTTCCGGCATAAATACTGGCACTTCATCGATCTTCCCTACTCGCAGGATGGGACACCACTGCCGCCGGTGCCCACTCCGAACGCCGAGACACAGATCAAGGAGTTTCGTGCGGCACTGAGCTCGGGCGTATCCGACGACGTCAAGGCGTACGATCTGGCGTGGCTGGAACATCTAGTGGGCGACATTCATCAGCCGCTGCACGCCATCATGCGAGTGAGCGCGAACATGCCCGATGGCGATGCCGGGGGCAGCCTCTTGCCGATTTGCGCGGCGCCATGCCGCGACTCGCTGCATCTGTTCTGGGATCGGCTGGTGGGTAGCCAAAGCGCGATTGCAGCGCCGACGGCGCAGGCGGACCTGGCGACGGAATTGCAATCGGCCGCACGCGCGGCGCTGGCGTTGCCTGCGGCGGATGCGCACCTGGCAGCCGAGATGAGCGAAGCCGCGTGGGTGCGGGAAAGCTTCGACGCGGCCAAGCGCTACGTGTACGTGGGACCAATCGGAGCGGGCAATGGGCCGTTCACGATCACGGCGGAATATTTCGCGACTGCGAAACGCGTGGCGCAGGAACGCATAGCCCTGGCCGGAGTGCGGCTGGCGAACCTCCTCAATCATGAACTGAAGTAGGCGGATCGAGCTTCGGGTTACTCTTGTCTGGCCGGTGAAATTTCCGGCAAGACCGATGAGAGTACCGGAATCCATCACAGATCGCGTACCGGCGCTGGCAATCCTTGAAGAGGCTTGGGAGCCGGTCTCCCAAGCTGCGCTGGCGGCTTGGGTTTTGTTTTATGGCATTGTTTTGCTGGGCGCGGCGGCCGGCGGTGGCGTGGCTCGCTATTTCGATCTGGTCTTTGTGCCGATCCACGAAGGCGGGCATTTGCTTTTTGGCTGGTTTGGCAGCCACTGGCTGATGGTCGCCGGCGGGACGCTGCTTCAATTAGGCGTTCCATTCGCGCTGGCGGTGTATTTCGCGTTGCGACGCCAAATTCCCGGCACTGCGTTCTGCGCGTTTTTCTTTTTCGAGCAATTCCTGCCCGTGGGAATCTACATGGCTGACTCGCGAAGCCAGTCGCTCACCTACGTTACCGTGGGGGACCCCGACCTGGCCGAGCACGACTGGTATTACCTGTTCTCACATGCGGGGGTTCTGGAACACGACACGCAGATCGGCGGCGCGGTCAGAGTTTTGGGATGGATCGGAATGCTTGCCGTTGTGGGATGGCTGATCTGGCAGGCCTGGCCGAAGCGGGCAGCAAGGCCTTCAACTCAGTAACGTATTCCCCGTTCTCATGTTTGGCGATTTGGGAAGCAAGCCCAACTATTGCGCCCCAGATGACCAGGCGCAGTTTCACTGGAACTGGTGTGTCTGCCCTGCAGGAAGTCTCCCGAAATACATAAGTAGAGATGGCAAATCTGTGACAAACCGTAGGCAGCCAATTGGCGCATGACGGGGCCATCAGCATAAAATAGACGCAAATATTTGTTAATCAATTACTTATGGCAAGCGCGACAGAAGAAACCCAATTGGCAGAAGGCGTGCTATTAGATCAACACCAAGCGAGGTTCCCTGGATTTACTATTTATGAATGGCGGAGACTTTCGCGACAAATCGGAGATTCTGTAACTTGTACTGTCAACGCAAAGTAGAAATGTCCGGTTTTCCGCCAGGTAGAAATGTCCGCTTCCATGGTTTTCTCCAAGGGTGCTCAGCAGGCACATGGTGTTTGGGTTTGCTTTTGGTTTGGGGTTGCGGTGTTCGTTCCGCAAGTCCTGGAGGCCGTAGGCCGGAAGGACTTGCGGACGGCCGCAGCGGTTGGGGGCAGGGACGCAGGTGGAGATAGCGGCCCCGGTAGCGCAACCAGTGGCTTCCGTCTAAGCGTCGTTCGATCTCTACGGCAGCTCCACGAAGCCCCGCACAAACGTCCTCCCGCAGGACTCCCCAGCGATGGCCATCCCAGCTGACGGTGTGATCTGCAGCCACCCGGCGCGCGGCGCGCACACTGAAAATTTCCTCCAAGCGATGCTCCGGCCCCAGCCGCCGATGAGCATTGCGCGGGCTACGAGGCGTCACGGTGAAGCGCTGTTCCCACTCGGGAAGAAAGCGCATTTCCAGGAAATGGTTGGCTGCGGCGATGCTGTCGATCCCGGCCAGCCGCATCTCCTTCACCAGACGGTCCTGCAGAGTTTCAAAGAGCCTCTCGATACGCCCCTTCGCTTGCGGACTGTGCGCCGCGATCCATTCGATCCCCAGTTCGTGCAACGCTCGCCCAAACTGCGTGCGCTGGGGATCTCCCCGGAGTTGTTCGGCAAGCGGCTGCGGACCGGCCGTTTGAAAGATGCTGTTTTTATCGGTGTAATGAGCCAGCGGACGGCCATAGCGCCGTACCCATCCTTGCAGGGTTCGCAGGTTCTCTTCCGTCGTGTCCTGCTCGGTGAACCGCCCCCAGAGGCGACTGCTGGCATCATCGATCAGAGCGATCAGATGGCAAGCCGGACCGCGATTCTCCAGCCAGCGGAACGGCGAGCTGTCCTGCATCACCAGCTCCCCGAAACTGGCTCTGCGCTCGCGCCACACATGCACGGCCTTGACACGTTGGCGGCGCGGTCGCCACAAGGCCGCCCGGGTCATCCATTTCCGCAGCGTCTCCCGGCTCACCGCGAAACCTTCCTGGGCCAGGTGTTCGGCGGCCAGCGTGGGGCCGAAATCCGCGTACCGCTGGCGTAGCCGCGCCAGAATCTTCTCCTGGAGCTTGGCCGCCAGCCGGCGGTTCGAGGGGCGCCCGCGCAGCTTGACAGAGCTTTTCTCTCCGTGATATTTGCAGGACAACGAGTGGGGCTGTTCCGAGTGGGTTGCACAAACTAACTAATCGATTGCGGGGAGGGGCTTATGCGTTCCTTCGATCCGGGGTGCCGGATGAGTGTGTCACTTGGTGTGAGAAAAGCGCTGCAAGGTCTCGGCTTAATGCTTGCGCTGCTTCTGCTGGTCTCGCCGCTGTTTGCCCAGCTCAACACTGGCCGCCTTTCGGGTAGGGTTACCGATCAAACGGGCGGCGCCATCGGCAACGCAACTATCACGGTTACGGAGATCGCCACGGGAGTGGCCCGGCCGCTGATGACGGACTCCGCCGGCACCTACGCCGCCCCGAACCTGAACCCTGGCATATATTCCGTGCGCGTAGAGTTCACGGGGTTTCAGGCGTTCGAGCGGCAAAACATTCAGGTGGGCGCGGGCAGCGACGTGCGTGTGGACGTCACCCTGCAGCCGGGCCAGCAGAACCAGACGGTGACCGTGACCGAATCCCTGCCGCTGATCAATACGACCAACGCACAGACTGGCGGCACCCTCCAGCAGCAACTTCTGGCCAACCTTCCCATCAACGGCCGTAACTACCGCTGGATGATCGAGTTTGTCCCCGGAATCATGACGACTCCCGGCGAGGGAACGACGTCATCCTCCACAAACGGCGGAGGCACCGACTGGGCCAATTTCATGATCGACGGCTTGTACGACCAGTCGCCATACTCCAAGCAGAGCAGCGTGGGCGGCGCGGGCGAGGCGGGCGACACGACTCTGATGCCGCTCGATGCGATTCAGGAAGTGGCGCTGATCACCAATCCCAAGGCGGAATACGGCTGGGATCCGGGCGTCACGATGAACGTCAACCTGAAGTCCGGCACAAACGCCATGCACGGTAGCGCCTATGCGTTCGGCCGCAATCAGGCCCTGGACGCGCGGAATGCGTTCAGCACGGACCGCTCGCCGGTAGGTTTCGAACAGTGGGGCGCGACGTTGGGGGGGCCGATCAAAAAGGACAAGCTTTTCTACTTCGGCGGGTACGAGAGCGAGCGGGTCGACGTGACTTCGGACCAGCAAATCACCTCAGACCCGACGACCGCGTCTTTCGGGGCGAGCCCCAATCTTAACCTCAGCATTCCGGACGCGATCTTCGACATTGTGAAGAATCATGGCGGAACTTCCGCCCTCAGCCAGCTCAGCACGAATATGGCTGGTTGCAACTATGGACAGATCGTTGCCAATGCGGCCGCAATCACCGCTGGTTCAGGAAGCACGGTTGCGCCTTTCTGCAATGGCGCCGAATCGGGCGCCGCGGGCCTGTTCAACAACACGACGACTAATACCTCACCCTCTACCAGTTTTCCGCAGTACGGCGGCTCCGACAACTTCTTGGGGAAGATTGACTACCACCTCAGTGACCACCATTCCCTCAGCGGCTCTTACTTTTTCGCTCGGTATCACGAATTCGCCGACGCTTCTAGTACGATGACGCAGCCCTACTGGGACGAAGTTCTGAGTGTCCGCAGCCAGGACGTACGGGTCGTCGAGATTTGGACGCCGAACTCCAGTTGGCTGAATGAAGCCCGTGTGGGTTGGGACCACGACTCCCGGCCGGTAACGGAAGCGGATTGCGCCGCTGGTGGCTCGACGAGCGATCCTCTAGGCCTGAATTCAACCTCGGGGCAGAATGGCAGTCCGGTCTATAACACTGCCTTCGGTTTGGTTTCAGGGGCGCCCGCATGCGGCCTTCCCACGATTAAGTTTACCGGGGCCGGAGCTCCCACCGCGACATTGGGCTTTGGCAATAACCGGTTGAATTTCGAATCGGATTGGCAAGGTGCCGACACTGTTTCGTATACGCACGGGAACCATCAATTTAAGTTCGGCGTGGACGTTCGCGCCGAGTCTTTCAATGGCGTGAAGGTACAGGACCAGCAGAGGGGTACCGTTAGCTTTGGCAACACCGGTACGGCTGCGTTCTCGGGAGCTACGCCACTGGAGGACTTTCTCGCCGGCGCCGTGGGCCAGGAAACGATTAAGCTCGGCGACGCAGTCCGAACGGTGCGCTACAACCTGATCGCGGGATTCGTTCAGGACGATTGGCGCATCAAGCCGCGGCTGACCCTGAACCTCGGCTTCCGCTGGGAGATGCAGACGCCCATGAAGGACGATAATGGGCTCCTGGCAAACTTCGCTCCGGGTGCGCCTTCCGGCATGATCCAGAACAACCAGCTCTGGCCGAACCAGTTCGGGTATTTGCCACATCTCGGGTTCGCTTGGGACGTGACGGGCAAGGGTACGACCACAGTCCGGTCCAGCATCGGAGATGCCCTGGTGGTTCCTCAGGTGCAGAACTGGGTTACGGCACAGACGGATGACTTGAGCGCGATGCCTACCGGGGCAACGCTTTTCTACCCCAACGGTAACCCGGTCGCGGGAACGCCCGTCGGAAACATCAATAACTCGCTCCTGACCCTTACACCGCCCGGACTTACCTGGCAAAGCGGCCAGCCCATCTTCCCCACCTCGGCTACGCTAAGCTGCACGTTTGCAAAGGAGTGCACCGGGTACGGGGCCGACCCCAACGTTAAATTCCCTCAGATGTTGACTTGGAACCTGAACGTGCAGCATGCGTTTACGAATAATCTCTCGTTGGATGTCGGCTATATCGGCTCCCATGCATGGGATATCACCGGCCTCTACAACCTCAACGAGCCGACGCCGGGATTTGCAGGCAGCGGAGCAGAGAAGTTGCGGCAGCCGTATTACACTAATTGCGATGCAGCACAAGGCGTAGTTGGTACCGGAGGAAGCGGCAACCAGTGCTTCCCTTGGTTCGCTAACATTGCCTACATCGGAGACGTGGGTGGTTCAAATTACGCGGCGCTCCAAGTCTACCTGAACGAAAGAGCCTCGCACGGGCTTACCTTCAGCATTGGCTACACGCTGTCTCACGCGCTCGGCATTCAAGGCGGTCCTGGAACGGGCACCGGTAGCGTTCTGAACAATGCGTGCCCACAATGCGAATACGGCAACCTCAATACCGACGCAACGCACCACTTCAGCCTGACGGCAACCTACAATATCCCCGGCCGCAAAGGCTTTGCGCAAATGTTGCAGGGCTGGGCGGTCAATAGCTCCGTGAACTATCTCAGCGGGCTCCCGCTGAATATCGCAGACACCAACTTGGACACGAGCGGAACCGAGGGGCTTCTCACCAACAACACCGCAAAAATCGACCGCTGGACTCTATACGGGCCGGGGGCGCCATTTAACAATATCCTCGGCGCCGCGGGAACGATCCCATGTTTCGGCGTAACGGGGAGCACGTTCGCTAAGTCCGGCGTCTGTACCACGGTCGCGAACGGCACGGGAGGCTCCCTCGTCGGTTCGTCCGCTTTCGTTGCGAATATGCCGTCGGCCTGCGTGGCCGCAGCGACTGCGGAACCTACAAACAGCACCGTTGTGAGTCAGGCCCTGAGCACTACTTCGCTCACCACCTCGAACGGCTTTAATGGGCTGGCCCAGCTCGCGGAAGTCGGTTGCTACTTCGTGAATGGTTCCGCGATTGTTGCTCCCGCACAGGGAACCTTCGGGAACATGACCCGGAACGAACTGCGGGGCAAGCCGTTCGGCATCTGGAACGCATCGGTAACCAAGGATTGGAAGATTAAAGAGAGGCTCACGACGCAGTTCCGTGCGGAGTTCTTCAACTTGATCAACAGCACGCTCTACTCCGGCGTCGGGGTCAGCCTCGGGAACCCCAAGTCGTTCGGACAAGCGACGAGCACACCCGACGTCAACAAGAGCAACCCAGTTGTGGGAAGCGGCGGTCCGCGGGAAATTCAACTCGGCTTGAAATTCCTCTTCTAGACCTTCGCGCAATCGTTTAGGACGATGAGGCCCGGCTTCGGCCGGGCCTCATTCTTCGAGAATTGGGTTCGCTCGCAGGCGTCCCCGGTGGTATAAGTGGGGCCCATCGGGGAGGTTTTCATCGAAGTTGCAGCGCGATTCGAAAGTAGAGTCCCGTTCGGACTAAACGAAAATCCAATTCACGTAGCTAACGAGGAGAGATGAATGACTAGGAACTCGACTGTTTTTGCTGTGGGCGCGCTGTTTGTACTGGGAGGAGCGTGCCTGGTCTTTGCGCAGGCGCCCGGCGCGCAGCAACCTCGCATGCCGATGAGCTTTTTTGTGACCAGCGTGGGGAATGGCGATGGCGCGAATCTCGGCGGCCTCGCGGGGGCTGACGCGCATTGCCAGGCGTTAGCTGCAGCCGTAGGCGCGGGCGACAAGACGTGGCATGCGTATCTGAGCACTCAGGCGGCCAACGGTCAGCCTGCGGTAAACGCCCGCGACCGTATCGGCTCCGGACCCTGGTATAACGCCAAGGGCGCACGGGTGGCGAAGGACGTTGGCGACCTGCATGGGGACACACTGGACCAAGCGCGAGTTGGAAATGCGCTGAACAAGGCCAACGATCTGACCGAGAAAGGCGACCTCATCAAGGGCGTCGGGGACATGCCGAACGAACACGATATGCTGACGGGTTCAATGCCCGATGGCCGCGCCTACACCGACGGCATGGATCATACCTGCAACAACTGGACCAGCGACGGGACGGGCACGGCGCAACTCGGGCATGCCGACCGCAACGGCGGCGGCAACGTTTCGTGGAACTCGGCGCATCCTAGCCGTGGGTGCAGCCAGGCCAATCTCGTGACGACGGGCGGTGCGGGTCACTACTACTGCTTCGCCATCAACTAAAGGGCAGAACGCCGTGCCTGCGAGGCGCCCGCCAGGCGCCTCGCAGATTGTGGAAATTGAGATATCCGCAACGAAATATTAACGAATGTCTGACACGCTGGTAACCTGGATTGCCTAGATTGTTAGAAACGACGGCTGGTTTCCCAGAGAAAATGATGTACGAAGGGTTCATGGAAGAACTTTCAGATGCGTCGCTCCAAAACGAGGGAGCGCTGGAACAGATGCTTTGGCGCGCAGCGGAACTGCAACACGAGGCCATCGCGCTGCGAGCGCACCAGGTCTTTCTCGAACGCGGCGGATCACACGGACACGATCTGCAGGATTGGCTGGCGGCGAAGCGAGAGTTGTTCAGTCTTCGCTAGCCGCGAGCAGGCACAGCGATTCCCCTCCGGGCACTAGCCGTACAAAGAGTTTGAGCGAAGGAAGTGATGTCTTTCAAAGACTACTGCGACACCTGTGTCCGTGGCCCCATTCTCGCTGAACGCATCGACGCGAACTGTCTTCCCGTGCGCGCGTATATGAACTTCCTCGTCACTGGTAACCTCCTGCGGCAACGTCAGAGTAAGATCTACTTCCATGCCCGGGAGGAAATTCTCCTCGGACTCGACGATCAGGTATACGCCCGCTATCGAAACGTCTCTCGATCTGGCCCTGAGAGATCGTTGCCCTGCCACTACGATCACAGGTAGGGATAAGTCGTAGCGTCTATTCTTGCGCCTCTCCTGTTTCTCCACGGAAGGTTTGCGGACCGCGGCTGTTTCCACATGCGCCCCCTTTGCAGTTTCGGTCGCGGGAACCGACGAGGATGAGGAACTCGCGAAAGCTCCCGGAGCTTCCGGCCTGGGCAGGGGCGGTTTCCGGACCGTACTGCTACTTCCTTTTATAGGATGACGAAACGAGAGGATAGGGTATCTGTATTTTTCAGTGAGGGCCCTAATCCCTCGCAAATGCAGGGGATACGCGGACGGGGTTCCCTCCCTCCATCGATGGAACTCGCCCTGTCGCATGTCGCTCGCTGGCGGCACCGCACCACGGCGGTTATCCATTTTTTCGATAGGAGGGTTCGAAACTTCAGTGCCACAGTCACGCCTGCCAACCACTATGCTGTAGGGGAAGGTGTGCGTGACACAAACCGGGGCACGTCCCCGGTGGGCGCAAACGGAGATGGTCGTGGTCGTCCGTTTTGCGAAAGGCGCTCGCTAAAGAGACTGCTCCCACCCGAGCGCATCCACCTCAGGCAGGCAAAGCTCGATGGGCATCCGAATCGCACTGAATCATAGGACCCGCTATCACTACACCAGCCCGGTGTGGCTGTCCCCGCACGTCGTGCGCCTGCGCCCGGCGCCGCATTGCCGCACGCCAGTGGACAGCTACTCGCTGAAAGTCGCGCCGGCGGAGCATTTCATTAACTGGCAGCAGGATCCCTACAGCAACCGGCTGGCGCGGCTGGTATTTCCCAAGAAGACGACTGAGTTTTCGGTGGAGGTGGACTTGGTGGCCGATTTGACGGTCACCAATCCCTTCGACTTCTTTCTGGAGAAGTACGCCGAGCAGTATCCCTTCGCTTATGATCCGATTCTTTTCCGAGAGCTGGTTCCCTACCGCGAGACGCTGCCGGCCGGGCCGAAACTGCAGCAATTGATTCGCGAAGTGCGGAGAGAAAAAATTCGCACGATCGACTATATCGTGGAATTGAATCGGGAACTTCACCACCGGATCAAATACGTCATTCGCCTCGAGCCGGGAATCTATACGCCCGAAGAAACGCTGACGCTGCAAAAGGGCTCCTGCCGGGATAGCGCGTGGCTGATGGTGCAATTGCTGCGTCACCTGGGCTTGGCGGCACGATTCGTTTCCGGATATTTGATTCAACTGGTGCCCGACGTGAAGTCCCTGGATGGTCCGAGCGGGACGGATCGAGACTTCACCGACTTGCACGCGTGGGCGGAAGTGTACTTGCCGGGAGCGGGCTGGGTTGGACTGGATCCAACGTCCGGGCTGCTGGCTGGCGAGGGACACATTCCGCTGGCGTGTTCGGCGGACCCTGCCACGGCGTCGGCGATCGACGGCTATTTTTCGCTGGACGACGAGTCGGTGGTCAGCGACGAATCCGCCAGCCAGAACGGGCACGGCGGCAAGATCGCGGACGAATTCGAATTCACGATGACGGTGACGCGTATCCACGAGGATCCCCGCGTCACTAAGCCCTACACTGATGCACAGTGGACCGCCATCGAAGCGCTCGGCCATCGGGTGGATGCTGATCTCGTTGCGCAAGACGTGCGGATGACGATGGGAGGCGAGCCGACGTTCGTGTCCATCGACGACATGGACGGCGACGAGTGGAACTACACCGCGTTGGGGCCGGAAAAGTACAAGCGCGCCAACATTCTTGTCCGCAAACTCCATAATCGCTTCGCTCCGGGCGGCCTGCTGCATTATGGACAGGGCAAATGGTATCCGGGCGAGCCGCTTCCCCGCTGGGCCATGGGGATCTACTGGCGAAAGGACGGCGAGCCCGTATGGCGCGACATGGCGCTGATGGCGGACGAACGTGCGCCGGGACGCTTGTCGGCGGCCGACGCTCAAGCGTTCATTCACGCGCTCGCGGTGCGATTGGGCGTCAATCCGAAGCACGCGCTCGGAGGGTACGAAGACACCTGGTATTACCTGTGGAAAGAGCGGCGCCTGCCTTCAACGTCACTCCGCACGACAACAAACTGGCAAACGCCGAGGACCGCAAACGCCTGGCGCAGATCTTCGAGCAGGGCCTAAGCCACGTCGTGGGTTACGCACTTCCGCTGCGCCGCGAGTATTACACGGATGGAAGCAACGGATGGGTCAGCGGCGCGTGGTTTTTCCGTTCCGAGGAGATGTTCCTGGTTCCGGGCGATTCGCCGATGGGCTATCGCCTTCCGCTGGATTCGATTCCCTGGGTTAAGGAATCGGAATATCCGCATCTTTTCGAGCAGGACCCGACGGCGGAGCGCGCGCCGTTGCCGCGGCGATCCGCGCTATCGGGAAAGCGGCACATCCTCAGCGCGCCAGAGATTAGAGCTTCGCAAGGAATTGTGGAGCAGATGACTGGGGCCGCGCCTGCTTCCGCGACGCCCACGCCCGGAAGCGCGCCCCGCCGATCTGGCGCCGGTCGAAGGCGAATCGGCGCCCTGGATCATTCGCACCGCGTTTTGCACGGAAGTTCGCGGCGGGGTTTTGCGCGTATTCATGCCTCCGCAGCACTATCTTGAGGATTATCTCGAGCTGATCGCGGCAATCGAAGATACTGCGGCCGAGCTGGGATTCCCGTTTTGATCGAGGGCTATACGCCGCCGCATGACTCGCGCCTGAACGCGATCAAGGTGACCCCGGATCCCGGCGTGATCGAAGTGAACATGCATCCGGCCGATTCGTGGGACGAACTTGGTGAAAAACACGACGGCTCTGTACGAGGAAGCGCGACTCAGCCGGCTGGCTACGGAAAAATTCATGATCGACGGGCGGCATACGGGCACCGGCGGCGGCAATCACATTCGTCGTGGGCGGGCCGACTCCCGCCGATTCGCCGCTGCTTCGCAACCCTGGCCTGCTGCGGAGCTTGGTGGGATACTGGCACAACCATCCGGCGCTTTCTTACCTGTTCAGCGGGCTTTTTGTCGGCCCGACCAGCCAGGCGCCGCGCGTGGACGAAGCGCGAAACGATCAGGTCTACGAACTGGAGATCGCGTTCAACGAGGTCCCGGAGAGCGGTCCGCATCCTCGCCTTGGATGGTCGATCGAATCTTCCGAAATTTGCTGATCGATTCCACCGGCAACACACACCGCGCGGAATTTTCCATCGACAAGCTGTACTCGCCGGAGATCGGCTTCCGGGCGGCTGGGGTTGCTGGAGATGCGCGCGTTCGAGATGCCGCCGCACGCGCGGATGAGCCTGACGCAGCATCTGCTGCTGCGCTCGTTGATCGCGCGATTCTGGAAGCAGCCTTATCGCGAGCCTCTGGTGCGCTGGCGCACGGAAATTCACGATCGGTTCATGCTGCCGCACTTCGTCGAGCAGGATATGGAGGACGTCGTGCGGGAGATGAACGAGACAGGTTATGCGTTCGATCTAGGATGGCTGGCGCCGCACTTCGAATTTCGCTTCCCGTAGTATGGCACCATCGAGCATCGCGGCATTGAATTCGAACTGCGGCAGGCCATCGAGCCTTGGCATGTTCTGGGCGAGGAACCGAGCGCGGGCGGCACAGTGCGGTACGTCGATTCGTCGCTCGAGCGGCTGCAGGTGCTGGTGAACGGGATGGTCGATCCGCGGCACGTGGTTACCTGCAATGGCCGGCGCGTTCCGCTGCATCCGACCGGCACGAACGGCCAATTCGTGGCGGGCGTGCGCTACCGCGCATGGCAGCCGCCGAGCTGCCTGCACCCCACGATCGGCATTCATTCGCCGCTCGTTTTCGACCTCGTAGACACTTGGTCGGGAAGATCGATCGGCGGATGCACCTATCATGTCGTGCACCCGGGCGGCCGGAGCTACGAGCATCTTCCCGTGAACGCCTATGAAGCCGAGAGCCGCCGCATGGAGCGGTTCTTCCAGTTCGGCCACACGCCAGGACCAATGTCGGTTGACGAAGAGCGAATCAGCAAGGAGTTTCCGTTCACGTTGGACCTGAGGACAGCGTCATAATAGAGCATTAAGATCGATCCCAGGATGTCTACGACTATTCCTCCGGAAATCGTCGACGCGGACCGCAGACCGGCCGCGGGGCATCGCCGATAACTAGTTGTGCAGTCCCGTCTCCGCGATGAAATGATCGAGCCGGATGGCGCGCTGCGGCCGCACTGGCAAGCGTGCGTTTCGATGTTCGACGAATTGGGCGTGGCGGAGCTCGAGCGCCGTTGGGAGCACGCGCGGCGAATCATCCACGACAACGGCGTTACGCACAACGTTTACGGCGATCCGAATGGACTGGACCGGCCGTGGAACCTCGACCTGATTCCGCTGCTGATTCCGTCCGCCGAGTGGCAGCGTCGTGCGCGAAGGGTTGATCCAGCGAGCCAGATTGCTGGACCGTCTGCTGGCTGATCTGTATGGCCCGATGGAAACGATTTTGAGCGGGCTGCTTGCCGCCCGAACTGGTTTGGGCCAACGCGGGTTTTCTGCGCGCTTGCCACGGCGCAAAGCTGCCTCAGAGATCGCTGGCTGCATCTCTACGCCGCCGATCTGGTGCGCACGCCGGACGGGCGATTCGAAGTGCTCAGCGACCGCACGCAAGCGCCTTCCGGCGCCGGGTATTCGCTGGAAAATCGCATCGCGCTTTCGCGGTCGATGCCGGCGATTTTCGCGCAGTGCAACGTGCAGAGGCTGGCTCCTTTCTTCGGGGCGCTGCGGGATACCTTGAGTTCGCTGGCGCCGGCAGCCGCGACAATCCGCGCAGTCGTGCTGCTGACTCCGGGGCCTTACAACGAAACCTATTTCGAGCATTCCTACCTGGCGCAGTATCTCGGCTATTCGCTCGTTCAGGGCAATGACCTGACGGTGCGCGACTCCAAAGTCTATCTGAAGACAGTGGGCGGCTTGCAGCGTGTCGACGTCATTTTGCGAAGGGTGGACGACGATTATTGCGATCCTTTGGAACTGTACGCGGGCTCTTACCTCGGCGTGCCGGGCCTTTTGCAATCGGTTCGCGAGGGCAACGTCACGGTGGCGAACGCTCTGGGCGCCGGAGTTCTCCAGGCTCCCGGGTTTCTGCCGTTTCTGCCGGGCTTGTGCCGGCGCTTGCTGGGCGAAGAATTGAAGCTTCCCTCCGTACCCACCTGGTGGTGCGGGCAGGCCAAGGAGCTGAGCTACGTTCTCGAACACTTGCACGAAATGGTGATCAAGTCGGCCTATCCGACGCAGGGAGCTGACCCGGTCTTCGGACAAGAACTTGGGCGCGAACAGCTCGCCGAACTGGCGGCATCCATCAAATCTCGGCCGGAACGTTACGTCGCGCAGAATCCCGTCATGTCCTGCACCACGCCGGCCCTGATCGATAGTCAACTGCAGCCGCGCCGATTCGTGGTTCGCTGCTATCTGGCCGCATCGGGTGATTCCTTTGCCATGATGGACGGCGCACTGACTCGCATCACTCCCTCGATCGAATCTCAGGTAGTCTCTTTGCAGCACGGCGGAGGCAGCAAGGACACCTGGATCTTGTCGGACGGTCCGGTCAGCCAGATGACGCTGCTGCCCGCCGGCGTTCAGCCGCTTCCTTTCAGCCGGGGAGCTGGCGATCTGCCCAGCCGCATCGCCGACGATCTGTTCTGGCTGGGACGCTACGTGGAACGCGCTGAAATGCAGGTGCGTATCGCGCGCGCCGCTTATCGCCGGCTGATCGAAGAGAATGGCTTCGAGGATGTGCGCGCCGCCGAAACACTTGCGGCTTCCCAGAGCGCCTTGCCATCGAACCACGATGATGCTTCCGCAGAGGAATTCGTTAATTATGTGCTCGAAAATAAGGAGGGCGGAGGAGTCGCCGAGACGGTCTCACAAATTCAGAGTCTGGCTCGAGTATTGCGAGACAGGCTCCCGGCCGATTGCTGGCGCGTCCTTCAGGAGTGCTACGAGAGCATCTTGCACCGCCGCAACGATTCGGATGAGCCTACGGCTTTCTGGATGCATCTGTTGCAAAACCTGGTGACGGCCCTTGCCGCATTTAGCGGACTGGCGGCCGATTCGATGATGCACAGCCAATCGTGGAGATTTCTCGATATGGGCCGGCGCATCGAACGAGCCATCTCCATCGCTGCGCTGCTGAGCGAAACGATCGTCAATCCCGGAAACGATCCCGCGCTCCTGGAGGCGATTCTTGAGATCACCGAGAGTTTCTTCCCCTACCGGCGCAAATACTTGACGCGGTTCGAGAATCGAGCCGTCGCCGATCTGCTGCTCGCCGAAGCGAGTAATCCGCGCTCCGTCGCGTTCCAACTGTCGGCCATCGCGCAACACCTTGCGGCGCTGCCGCGCGACCCCAACCATCCCGATGGCGACCGCGATGAGCAACTGCTGGTGGAACTGCGGACTTCGATCCAGACTGCAAATCTGGCGGAGTTGTGCGAAGTTCTGCCGGACCAGCCGCACGACGGTCTGGCGGCATTCCTATCCCAGATCCTCAGCCAGACCGCACAACTCTCCGATGCCATCGCACGTTTGTATTTCTCGCACGCCACGGTATCGCGTGCGCTCGTCCAGGACTCGGAGCCGAATTCTTGAGGTACCGCGTCACACACTCAACGCGATATGACTACGCGCAACCCGTGTCGCTGTCCCATAACGTCGTCCGCCTGCGCCCGCGAGACCACGGCCCGCAAACCTGCTTGCGGCATCGACTCACGATCGTGCCCGCCCCAGCGACGCGGAGCGAGCGACTCGACTACTTCGGAAATTACAGCGACTACTTCTGCCTTCAGGAATCGCATGATCACCTGAGGATTGCCGCGCAGAGCGAAGTCGAAGTGAACGCCTGTTCGTGGGCCGATCTTTCGCACGGCCCGTCGTGGGAGCACGTCCGCGACCTGCTGCGGCAGGCGCTTGAACCCGAGACGCTGTCCGCCTGTGAATTCGGTTTTGACTCCCCTTACGTTTCTCGGTCGCGCCGAACTGGCGTCCTATGCGCAGCCGTCGTTCGCGAAAGGCCGGCCCTTCCTCGAGTGCGTTTTAAACCTCACGAAACGCATCCATAGCGAATTCAAGTTTCTGCCAGGCTCAACCAAAGTGGGCACGCCGGTGATCGAGGTGCTGGGCACCCGGCGGGGCGTTTGCCAGGATTTCGCGCATCTCCAGATTGGCTGCTTGCGTTCTTTGGGACTGGCTGCCCGCTACGTCAGCGGCTATCTCGCGACCATCCCGCCTCCGGGCCAGAGACGATTGACGGGTGCGGATGTGTCGCACGCTTGGGTCAGCGTCTTTGCCCCAATGACCGGGTGGGTTGATTTCGATCCTACCAACGGGCTCATGCCTTCCGACGGGCACATCACGGTTGCTTGGGGCCGCGATTATAGCGACGTTGGGCCGATTCAGGGAATCCTGGTCGGAGGCAGGCGGCATCGCCTGCACGTTTCGGTCGACGTCCTGCCGGAGGAGACGCCCACCTAAACGGCTACCCATCCGAGCGCATCTCGTGATGCGCGCGGCACAACCGTTAGGTGAATCTATGGAGCGATCTGTCCGGTGAAGGGATCGGCCCCGATCGTTCCTCGCAATTCGCTAAGGTAAGCGGGGGAACTGACCCGGGCAAATTGCTCTTGCGCATGGCGCATTCGGTCTTGGACGTCGAAACCGGCGATCGAAGGAGCCATCGTAATCCCCGAGCTCTGCAATTGTTCGAGAGCAGCCAGATGGCGCCGCCATAGCGCGACATCGCGCGATTGCTTGCAGCGGAGGCGTTCCTGATACCAAGCGCTTTCGAGCACCGCGTCACGTTCAAATAGTCCGCGAAATCCAGGATCTTCCAGGGTCATACCCTCATATTTGCCCCGGGCCATGATGTACAAAAGAGCTTTGAGCGGAGGACACGCGAACTCGACGCTGCCGTCCTCAAAATAGTTCAGCGCTACTCGCCGCTGAGCCTCGACGATGGCATCCACGCCGGCGGCAAACAGATCGAGGCTCTGCTTCTCCGGCCGCAGCATGTCCTCCGAGAAAACCATATCCGGCGTTTCAAAAAGTCTGCCAAGGAAACGGTCGACAAACCTCGAGGTGATGCGGTATCCCAAACGGCTTGCAAGAATCTTGCGCCCCTCGAACGTGAAATCCTCCATGCGCTCGAAAAGTCCCTCCGCAATCATGAATTTCGGATCGCGTTCGTGGACACGCATGCGGCACCAGATCTCCGGCACGAGCATGCTGATGTCGTGATCCACTCGCACGCGCGGGCCCACGTAGCCGGCGGAGGTCGTGAAACCGGCATCGCCGGTGAGAATCGCGGCGAGCAAAGCGTTGTTCAGATCCACGACAGGCCAAAGGGCGTTGAAGGGAGACTTCGTCAAAGCGCCTTCGCTGCCAAACCCCGTCATCGACGGAGACTTGCCGGTTAGGCTCGAAATGAACTCCATGAACAGCTCAGGGAGCTCCTGGTAATGAATGGGGCCATACACTGCTAAAGGCGGCAGGCCGATTTCGGGATCGGGAGGGCTGTTCCTGCGTCCAGCGAGCACGGAATTCACCGGGAAATGGACAGGATGGCCGGCTGGTATTTCGCGCTCAAGACGCGCCGCAATCTCCGCCAAATATGTCTCGCGCGGATTTTCCAGGTCGGGCCGCTTTTGCAGGTAGCGAGGATTCTTGGAGGGCTTGCCGTCGACCATACGCGGATGCGCCGAAGAAACAACATAGGACATGGAAGCGCCCGCCACAAATCCACGCAGGAGGTCCTTCATAGGCCCGGTGTACTTGTCGAACTCGGCAACGTGGGCGGTGATTTTGGCAGCCTGATCGAGCGTGAACGGCTCGTAATTCGACAAGAACGTGCCGGGGCTGGCGATATCGGCCTCCGCCTGCTTGTCGGCGCCGCGATGAATGGCGTCGTCCGGGCGCTGGAAGAGAAGGGTTTCGCAATTGAGTACCAGCTTGACGCTGGGATTACGGAATTCGGGGTCCAGGCCTGAGAGACTTTCGCGCGGGACGACGATGGAGGCCGTGATGTCGTCTTCCACCTGCACTTTGTCGGCGGGATGAAAGTCGGGACGCAGCTTGTAGACTCGCCATAGGCCGTCTTCATCGAATCCGACCCGCAGGTAATAGTTCACAAGCTTTTGATCGTCGAGCTTGAGTTCGTGTCCCCAGACTCCATTCACGCGGTCCACCGCAAAGTGCTCGCGCCAGTTTTCGCCCCATTCCGGCCGGTAATAGCGTTTCACGGTGTAGAGCAGTTCGCGAAGGGTATAGGGCAGACTGCGCAACCATGCGTTGTATTCGTCCGTGTACTCTCGCGAAGGCGTGAAAAGCTGGATCACCGAGCCCATGGTCCGTTCGGGGCTAAGAATCGGCCGGCGGTTTCGCTCATTCGGAGGACGGTTCTTGTAGATGCCGGAGAAATCCTTCTTGAGGATTTCCGCCACTTGCTCGATATCGCGATGAAAGTCGCCGACAAAAACAGGTCCTTCCAGGATCACATTGCCGATCGACTTCGAAATTTCAGATTTGCCGCCGCCCGAAACCGTGCACGGTTTGTGGCAGAGTGTGCCGCGGGGGCGCGCGCCTACCAACCTCCATGCCGGCCCGCCAGATTGCTTTTCCATCCGAATGCGAAAGCCGTTCGGAAGGACGTACGTCGCGTCGGCGCGGAGAGCGAGCCCCTTTGCCGCCCCGGCGGCCGTCCACTGAATGGACCCATCACGCACGTTGAACCTGGCATCCTCCGGCAGGTAGAGAATATTCGGATAGCTTCGGTCCACCGCGTAGCCTTCGGGCTTGACGTCCACCATCGGCCCCAGCAGGCGAATCGCATCGCTGAAGCGAGCCTTTTTCAAACTGACGGCGTTGCCTGCCCGGAACTCCTGGCCGAGCACGTAAGTCGCATATGCAATCGCGCCCCCAGCGTGTTCCTCTTCGCAAAGGCCGTAGAGATTGGCCGCGAAACTGATTTGCGTTTTCACTTCCTTTTTGCAGTAACCGTAATAGTTGTCGGCGATAATCGTAACCATGACGCCGCTTTCATCGCGGCAGGCTACCTTGAATGAGCCTCCTCCGTTGTAGGGTTCGTCGGGATCGCGCCAGAACATTCCGTCGCGGCGCTGCCGCGCCGTCGCTTCCCTTTCGTGCGGCAATCCCACGTCCTTTTTCTTGAGGCCCGCGAGATGCGGCGCCACAATCACACAGCCGGTGTGTCCGGTCCAGTGCATGACGTCAAGCGCCGCGTCATTTTCCGGCAGATACGGGTCGCCGCCGTTTCCAAAAATTGCCTCGACGAAGTCGAGGTTACTCACCAGGCTCCCCGGCGCGAAAAACCGAATTTCCATCGTTTTGAGAGGGTCCCGCTCGGTGGGGGGACACACCGCCGGACGCAGCAGCAGCGAGACAAACAGTCGCGCAGGATCGCTTTGATCGGTAGTGAAGGGCAGCGTCAGCAGGCTTGCGGGAGGCTGTAGGGCCGCCGCGAGCAAGGCAGCGAACGTTCTCTTCGGGACTCCCAGCTTATCTGCCGGAACGGGCAGACCTCCTTCTACAATGTGAAAAATGCCTTGGGTCGTGCGGCGGTCGCTCTTGGGATTATGCAGGATTCCCTGCGGAAGCCGGTACGACTGCAGATACGGGGAAGCAAACGTGTCACCGCTCAATGGCAGCGACATGACCCTGGCCAGCCCGAGGCGATCGAGAAGAAATGTGTTCGCCGGGAGCTGCGGAGCACCGCTGGGGCACACGTCTTTCAAGGTGCGATCCAGAAAAGCCTGTATCCGCCGATCGGAAGGACACTGAAGATTGCCCAGCATCATGTCCTTCTGGTGATAGTTGCGCAGGAGCGGACGCGCTATTTCGAAGAGATCGGAATCGGTGTGATGGTTTGCTGCAAAACCAAGTGCGGCGAGTTTCAGATCGATGTAGCGCACCACATCCGACGCAGGCGTCGGATCCTTATTGACCCGCGGCGAAGGACTGGCGGAAGTGAGCCCATGTGCCGGATGTGCCATTTTCGAACGATAACACGACCCAAAACGCCAAATCGGGTAACTTGTAACGAATTTTTGAATACATCGCACGCTTGATCCAGCGAGTAGTGCCTTGGGTCTATCTCTGGTCGAGGCTCTATGCCCCTGGTCCGAGCACACAAAGGCCCGAGACTTGCGATTCTGGCTGGTACCCCTGAAAATTAGCTGTGCTTACAGACCGACCACCGCGTAATAAGGCGCTCCTGGCAAAGTTCGTGGAGAGCGACCGTCTGACAAACTTGGAGTTACCACCGGATGATCGCTTGCACGTATTGGCTCAGACGATTGAATCCCTGATCGAGGGCGGGACGCGAACGGCCGTCCAGAGCGCGTGCGCCGAGTTCATGTCTGCCGCGTCGGACTTTTACGGTGTTTCCAAACCAACCGTGCGTGCCCTGGCCGCGCGGCCCATCCGGGTCCGAGAGGGTGGCTGGGCAACAGAGCTTTTTGGAGATTATTCTCCCAGCACGGCCGCCATTCGTATTTGGACGCGGACGGCCATCCGCAAGAAAGCTACCTCGCCCGGCACGTTCTTGAGCACTCTCTGCCACGAGTTCTGCCACCACCTCGATTGCGAGCGATTCGGCTTTCGTCAGTCGCCGCATACGCGAGGCTTTTACGAGCGCACAGCGGCTCTTTACCATCACGCGCGGGGAACACCGAGGAAGTCGCTTGTCTGGGTGCGTATGCCCAAAGAGCGCTGGCGGATCGACTGGCAACGAATGAACAGATTCGCTCTGCAAACGGAGCGAGCCAGTTGGACCCTCTCGCAGCAGTAAGTCGCTCAGCGCCAGGATGGGGAGTCGTGCCAGAGTATGAACGAAGCCTCCAGAGGGACGAGCGCTTCGTCGTGCTGGGGGACCAGTCGCGGGGTGTAGTCCCTTGCAGGACGCGCTGCCGGAATGCGGAGAGTATATAGGAAGCCATTCGACGAACCGATGAGGCGCCCGTCGCGATTCATGATTTCGCGGACTGGGGAGCCACCGTCCAGCGCCTCGGCGTAGAGTTCGACGTTCACGGAATCCGGATCGAGATCGTCCAGAAACGCTTGCACCTGAAAGGAATGCTCGCGCCCTTGCTCCTCGACGGTCGCGGAACCGAACCGCAAAGCGAGCCAGTGCTTTGCCAGTCCGCTCTGCCAACTGAGCAACTCGGCTCCGAGCAAACCTTGATTTGCGGCACGATTGGAAAAGGCGGCGGCTGCTTGCAGGTAGTGCTCCTCCGTGTACTGACGCACCACCCTGTTTGTGGAAAAGGCGGGCGTGAGCCGCGCCATGCTTTCGCGCATGCGGGCGACCCACGCGCGGGGAATTCCGTGTTCATCGCGCGAATAGAATTCGGGAACGACCTCTCGTTCGAGCAGCCCATACAGGGTTTCCGCTTCCGCCGCGTCCCAAGAGGGATCCTCGTCGTGCTCGCGTCTGTCACCGATGGCCCATCCGACTTCCGGAGAATACGCTTCCGCCCACCATCCATCCAGCTCGGAAAGATTCAGTCCACCGTTGACGAGTACCTTCATACCACTAGTGCCGCTGGCTTCCCAAGGACGGCGTGGAGTGTTCACCCAAAGGTCGACGCCTTGAACCAAATGCTCGGCCATGAGCACGTCGTAGTCGCTGAGAAAAATCACTCGTGAGCGAACCTCCGGACGACGCGCGAATTCAAACCATTGGCGAATCATTGTCTGCCCCTCGACGTCCCGGGGATGGGCCTTGCCGGCAAGCACGAGCTGAACGGGCCGGTCTCTGTTGGTCAAGATGCGTACAAGTCTTTCGGGATCGTGCAAGAGAAGGTTCGGACGCTTATAAGAGGCAAAGCGGCGCGCAAAGCCCAGCGTCAGGGTGTCTGTGTCAAGCACTTGCGCGGCCTGCAAAAGTTCATCCGCGGAAGCGCCCTGACTCGCTCGCTGGCGGGTGTGACGCGCTCGAACATATTTAACCAGAGCCTTGCGGCGGTCAGCGCGAAGCTGCCAGAGATCGTTGTCACGGACTGAGCGAAAACACGTTTCCATGGATGCCAGTTCTCCGCGCCAGCGATCCTTTCCGCACGAGGTCTCCCAGAGAGTATCCGCCTGGGCGGAGTCCCAGGTGGGCGCGTGAACACCGTTAGTAACATGCGTCACAGGCACTTCAACTTCCGGCCATCGTGGAAATAGCCCTTGAAAAAGGCGGCGGCTCACCTGTCCATGCAACTGGCTGACGCCATTGACAGCGCCGCTTCCCCGGATCGCCAAATAGGCCATGTTGAAAGGTTCAGAAGAATCGTTTTGGTCTCGTCGTCCCAGGGCGAGCAGGTCGTGGAGGGAGATCGAGAGATCCTTTTCCGCATACCGTTTGAGGTACTTTTCCATCAGGGCGGGAGTGAAGCGATCGAAGCCAGCTTCGACGGGAGTATGGGTCGTGAAGAGATTTCCAGCGCGTGTCACCGTCAGAGCCACATCGAATGGTTGCTTATTGTCCGCCATGTATGAGCGTGCGCGCTCAAGCACCGCGAACGCAGCGTGTCCTTCGTTGAGGTGGCAAACCTCCGGCTGCGCCCCGAGTTCCCTGAGGAGCCGCCAACCTGCAATCCCAAGGACCTGCTCCTGTTTCAGGCGCAACTCGGAATCGCCGCCATATAGTTCACTGGTGATGCCGCGGTGCGCTGGGATGTTCGCGGGATCATTTGTATCCAAGAGATACAATCTCGTTCTGCCCACCTGCACTTGCCAGGTCCGGATCCACAGTTTCGCGCCAGGAAAGTCGATGGCAAGGCGCAGCCATTCGCCCTTCGAATCGCGCAGGGGCTGAATGGGCAATTGACCAGGATCGTTGAATGGATAGAGGGCCTGCTGCTGCCCGTAGGCGTCGATTTCCTGGCGAAAATAGCCCTGTTGGTATAACAGGCCGATACCGATCATGGGGACGCCCAGATTGCTGGCTGCTTTCAGTTGATCTCCAGCGACGTTTCCAAGACCACCTGAGTAAATGGGCAGGGCCTCACTTAACATGAACTCCATGGAAAAATACGCCACGGTTCTAAGGGCCGAATCAGGATGAGCCCTTTGAAACCAACCCTCGGGCTGTTCCGCCTCGCGTTTCTCGCGATGGAGCTCAGCGACCAGCCTTTGAACATCCGGGGAAGCTACAACTTTCTGCAATTTTTCTGGGGATACAGTCTGCAAAACGACCCAGGGGTTGTGGGTGAGGTGCCAAAGTTCGGGATCCAACAATGCCCAAAGCTTGTCCGCGGAATGGTTGAAAGACCAGCGAAGGTCGAGGGCTAACTCGGTCAGCGCATCCGCGGTGACAGACTCGGAAGAAAGATTAGCCTCCACGGGGCTGCTCATATGTGCGTCCTTTCCGGAATTCAGCTACCCGCCGCAGCGGCGCTTCGCGCGAGAGTATCCGCGACAACGGTTTGAGCTTCCGTCTGAATTTGCTGCAGGTGATCTTTCCCGCGGAAGCTCTCGGCGTAAATCTTATAGATGTCTTCCGTGCCTGAAGGACGCGCCGCGAACCAGCCGTGCTCCGCGATGACCTTGATTCCACCGATCGGGCTGCCATTTCCTGGAGCTGCTGTGAGAATCCGCTCGACTTTCTCGCCTGCCATTTCCGTGATACGGACGTCATCCGCGGACAACTTCGCCAGCGCGGCTTTTTCTCGAGGCGAGGCGGGAGCGTCGATGCGCTCGTAGAGAGGGTCGCCCAGGCTACGGGTGAGTTCCCGATACCTTTCTCCAGGGTCGCGGCCAAGGCGGGCGGTCATCTCGGCAGCGAGAAGACAGGCGATGATTCCATCCTTGTCGGTAGTCCACACGCTCCCGTCGCGACGGAGGAACGAGGAACCCGCGCTCTCCTCGCCAGCGAATCCCAGTTGTCCTACCAATAGGCCTTCGACGAACCACTTGAATCCCACTGGCACCTCATACAGCCGGCGCCCCAGCCGCGCGGTAACACGGTCAATCATCGTGCTACTAACCACCGTCTTTCCGACGGCGACGTCCTTGCCCCAAATGTTCCGATTAGAGAACAGGTAGTCGATGCACACCGAAAGATAATGATTCGGCGGAAGCAAGCCGCTCCCTTTGGTGACGACACCGTGCCGGTCATGGTCAGTATCACAGGCAAACGCAACATCGAACTTGTCCTTGAGTCCGATCAGGCGCTGCATCGCGTACGGCGAGGATGGATCCATGCGAATCCTGCCATCCCAGTCGACTGTCATAAACCGAAACTGGGGATCAATCGACTCGTTTACGACCGTCAAATTGAAACCGTAACGCTCGGCGATCAGCGGCCAGTAATCGATGCCAGCGCCGCCGAGTGGATCCACACCCAGCGCGATTTTGGAATCGCGAATCACCGCCACGTCGACGACGGCTTCCAAACTTTCGACGTAGGCGTGCAGGTAGTCAAACTTGTGCGTGGTCGTAGCTCGCAGGGCCCTTGCGAACGGCATCCTCTTGACGCCTGTCAGTTTGCTCCGCAGAAATTCGTTAGCCTTCGATTCGATCCACGCCGTCGCAGATGTTTCGGCTGGTCCGCCGGTGGGAGGATCGTACTTGAATCCCCCGTCCTCCGGGGGATTGTGAGACGGCGTAATCACGATGCCGTCAGCCAGCCCGGTCTTTCGCGCCTGGTTGTGCTGAAGAATTGCGAGCGAGACAACCGGAGTGGGCGTATACGCCGTCCCCTCCGAAATCATGACATCGACATTGTTTGCCGCGAGCACTTCCAAGGCGCTTGCAGAAGCGGGCTCGGACAGTGCGTGAGTGTCGATGCCGAGAAAGAGAGGCCCATCAATCTTCTGAAGTTTGCGGTAGTCGCAAATCGCCTGGCTGATGGCCAGGATGTGCCATTCGTTGAACGACCCGTGCAACGATGAGCCGCGGTGGCCGGAAGTGCCGAAGACGACTCGTTGCGCGGGGTCGCTGGGATCGGGCTGCTCGGTGTAATAGGCAGTAATCAGCCTCGGAACATTCACGAGGATCGAGGGGTTAGCCGGCTTCCCGGCGCTCGGGCTAACGGTCACTTTGCCACCTCGGACTGGGAGCCTGGCCGCCCAAAAACCTGATGGTTGACCCAGCACCGCAATTGAATCTCAATCATCATGGACCTTTGATGCTTCCGCAAGCGTAACTTGTACACTCGAATGCAGACCATCATCATCGAAATGACTTGATGCCGGGTCCTGCGTATCCTGCAACCAGGAGCAGACTACAGTGGCGCCGAGAGTCTGATCGGATAGACTAGTGAGTATCCTGTTTCTAATATCGAGCGCGCTTCTACAATGACCTCCTCCGAGAGACTTCGCGCGGCCATAATCGGCAGCGGCCCCAACGGACTCGCGGCCGCAATCTCCCTGGCTGAGACCGGATGCAGGGTTCGCGTCTTCGAGGCGGCGACGGCTGCCGGAGGGGCTACGCGAACCGAGAACGTCACGCTTCCTGGGTTCCGGCACGATCTGGGCTCCGCGATCCATCCACTGGCAGTCGCTTCTCCCTTCTTCGAGAGCAGGCCCCTGCAGAAGTACGGCCTCGAGTGGATCCACCCGGATGCTCCGTTGGCGCATCCCCTGGATGATGGAACGGCCGTAATGCTTGAAACCAGCCTGGAGAAAACGGCCGCGGGATTGGGTAGCGACCGGCAGGCTTATATGGATCTCTTTGCTCCACTTGTGGAGTCCTGGCCCAAGATTCGCAATGACGTTCTTGCCCCTGTTCGAATACCCGCGCATCCATTCGACATGATGCGTTTCGGGATCCGTGCCGCAACTCCAGCCTCCTGGCTATCCCGGCTGCAATTTCAAGGACCGCGAGCTCGAGCGCTTTTTGCCGGGATTGCAGCTCACTCCACAATCCCCCTTTCTTACACCTTCAGCTCCGCCATTGGGTTAGTGCTGGGGATTGCTGCTCATACGGTAGGCTGGCCGTTTCCGCAGGGGGGCGCCTGTGGCATCTCCGAGAGCATGATCCGTTACCTGGAATTCCTTGGCGGCAGCGTCGAATTAAATCATCCGGTCACCGATCTTGCGGCCGTACTGAACCATGACGCCGTCCTTTGCGATCTGACGCCGCGCCAATTCGCGCGGATTGCATCGGGACGAATTCCCAGGAACTATGAACGGCGCCTGAACCATTTTCGTTACGGCCCGGGAGTTTTCAAAATGGATTGGGCGCTCAGCCAGGCAATCCCGTGGGTGGCGAAGGAATGCCTGCGCGCTGCGACGGTACACATTGGCGGACGATTGGAGGAAGTCGAGACATCCGAGCGCGCTGCCTGGGAGGGACAATACACGGATCGGCCATTCGTTATACTCGCTCAGCCGAGCCTGTTCGACAGCACCCGCGCCCCGCGTGGCAAGCACGTCGCGTGGGCGTACTGCCGGGTTCCAAACGGATCCAGGCAGGACTTGGTTGCGATCATTGAGAGCCAGATCGAGCGATTCGCGCCAGGCTTTCGGGATTGCATTTTAGCCAGAAAGTCCTGGACCACTCAGGAAATGGAGAGTTGGAACGGCAATCTGATCGGTGGGGATATTGGCGGCGGAGCTTTGACGTCGAACCAGCTATTTCTCCGGCCGGGTTGGCAAATGTACAGCACGCCGATCAAAAATGTGTTTCTGTGCTCCTCTTCCACGCCGCCAGGACCCGGCGTACATGGCATGTGTGGGTTCCACGCCGCCGAAAGAGCGAAGCGCCTTCTTTTCAAAGCCTCCCAAGGAACCTAAACTGCCCGAGAGACTGCCTTCACCCTTTTCCCCGGCCATACTGGGCTCATAACAGTTAGTAACTAACTGTGTAAGAACTCGTTTATCTCCACCTGATAGAACACCTTTGGGGCTTAGGATCGATAGGTTGAGTCATCGGTGCCGACGCGTGCGTCGCCCAAAGAGGAACCAATGGATCATGTCAGCGTGCTGGCCAGTTCGTATGACTATTCCCTCGTTGCGCTTTCTGTCCTGATCGCAATCGGAGCGTCGTACGCGGCGCTTGATTTGGCGGGCCGCGTGACCGCGTCGAGTGGCTGGACGCGAGCGGCATGGCTGGGCGGCGGTGCCAGCGCAATGGGGTTGGGCATCTGGTCGATGCACTATATCGGCATGCTGGCATTCAAGCTGCCGGTGCCTGTGTGGTACGACTGGCGGATGGTGTTGGTATCGCTGCTGGCGGCGATTCTGGCCTCGGCCGTGGCATTGTACGTGGTAAGCAGACAGCGCATGGGCCTGGCAAGTGCGGCGATTGGAAGCGTGGTAATGGGCTCAGGCATCGCCGCCATGCATTACATCGGCATGGAGGCGATGCGCCTATCCGCGATGTGCGCTTACCGTCCCGGCATTCTGGCCCTGTCGATTGTGCTGGCGATCGTGATTTCATTTGTGGGCTTGTGGCTGGTGTTCCGGGTTCGCGAAGAGACCCAAGGCGATATCGGACGTAAGCTGGCCAGCGCTCTGGTGATGGGCGCCGCGATTCCGGTGATGCACTACACGGGCATGGCGGCGGCCTCCTTCATGCCTTCGGATACGCCGCCGGATCTGTCGCACGCGGTCAGCATTTCGGCGCTGGGAACGGCCGGCATCGCCACGGTAACGCTGATGGTGCTGGCGATCGCCATCGGAAGCGCCATTTTCGACCGGCGCTTTTCGGCCCAGGCGAAGGAACTGGAATCGGCGGAACAGCGCTATCGCCAATTGTTCGAGCGTAGTTTGGCGGGGGTGGTTCGGACGAATGCGGATGGGCGAATCTCCGATTGCAACGACGCCTGCGCGCGCATTTTCGGCTATGCATCGCGCCAAGAGTTGATCGGCTCGCGAATCAATGAGCGCTACCCAGGCTCCGACGAACGGGTCTCGTTTATGGCGAAGCTGCAAAGCGAGGGCCAGCTCGCCAATTGTGAACTGCAGATGCTTCGCGGAGACGGGAGCCCCGTTTGGGTGCTCTGCAATGCTACCCAGTTAACAGGGCGTGATGGCAAGTCAGCGGGAACTGAGGGAACACTGGTCGACATCACCGACCTCAAACAGGCAGAAGAACAGCTGCGGCAGGCCAAAGAGGCTGCCGAAGCTGCCAGCCAAGCCAAGGGCGAGTTTCTGGCGAACATGAGCCATGAAATTCGCACCCCGATGAACGGCATCATCGGGATGACGGAGCTGGCTCTGGAGACCAAGCTGACCGAGGAGCAGCGAGAATACCTGAGCATCGTCAAGCTGTCCGCGGACTCCCTGCTGGCCGTGATCAACGACATTTTGGATTTTTCGAAGATCGAGGCCGGGAAGATGGATCTGGAGAGCACGCCCTTCGATCTTCGCGACAATGTGGAAGAGACCATCCGAACCTTCGGGCTTCGAGCCGGCGAAAAAGGGCTGGAATTGGTGTGCGACGTCCGGTCCGAGGTTCCGCAGATGATCGTGGGCGATCCGGCGCGGCTGCGGCAGGTGCTCGTGAATCTGCTGGGCAATGCGATCAAATTTACCGAGCGCGGCGAAGTGGTCTTGCAAGCGGAGTTGCAGCAGCGCAACGAAGACGGAGTGGAATTGCATTTTATGGTGCGCGACACGGGTGTCGGCATACCCAAGGAAAAACACGAATTGATTTTTGGGGCGTTCTCGCAGGCAGACAACTCCGCGACCCGGAAGTACGGCGGGACGGGACTGGGTTTGACAATCTCGAGCCGCCTAGTGGCGATGATGGGTGGAAGAATCTGGCTGGAAAGCGAAACGGGACGCGGAAGTACGTTCCACTTCACCGCGAAGTTTGGGATCGCACCGCCAGTCCAAAAAGCGACCCACGAAGTTCCAGGCCATGCGCGGCTGGCAGGCCTTGCGGTTTTGGTGGTGGACGACAATTTAACCAACCGCCGCATTCTGGAACACACCCTCTTGCAGTGGGGAATGAAACCGACGCTGGTGTCCAGCGGATGGGCGGCGCTCGCGGAATTGCGGCGCGCCAAGGAAGCTGGTCAGCCGACACCTCTGGTGCTGCTCGACGCGCAGATGCCACAGCTCGACGGGTTTCAGACCGCGGCCAAGATCAAGGAGGACCCGTTCTTGGTGGCCGCAACAATCATGATGCTGACATCCGGCGGGCAACGCGGCGACGCGGATCGCTGCCGGGAAGTCGGCATTTCCGCCTATCTGAGCAAGCCGGTACGGCAGGCGGAACTCCGCGAGGCGATCCTGCGAGTGCTCGGACGACCGGCGCAACAAAGCGAAACGTCACCACTCGTCACGCGACACACCCTCAAAGAAGCACGAAGACATTTGCGTGTTCTTCTGGCCGATGACAACGCCATCAACCGGGAGTTGACGGTTCGCATCCTGACCAAGCGAGGGCACTCGGTTTCCGTCGTGCCGAATGGAAAACTGGCGGTTCAGGCGCATGCGGCGCAGAACTTCGACGTGGTGTTGATGGATTTGCAGATGCCGGAGATGGACGGCTTCGAGGCCACGGCTGCCATCCGGCGAATGGAACAAAGTAGCGGTTCACATGTTCCGATCGTGGCTATGACGGCGCACGCGATGAAGAGCGATCGCGAACGCTGCCTAAGCATGGGAATGAACGGATACATTTCCAAACCGATCCAGGCGCAGGAACTAATCGAACTTACGGAGAGTTTTACGGGAGACGGCGGACCGATTGACATGGATAACGAGCCGGAGAGCAGGGTGGTCGATTGGGAGACGGCGCTTGGTCGCTTGGGCGGAGATGAAGAACTAATCAACGATCTCGCGAAACTTTTCCTAGAAGAGAGTCCGCGGATGCTTTCCGCGGTGCAACAGGCCGTGGAGAGGAAAAGCGCTGTAGAACTGCAACGCGCTGCCCACTCGATGAAGGGTTCCGTTGCGACCTTTTCTGCGCAGCCTGCCTTTGAGGCGGCGCTGAAACTGGAAAGGCTGGCTCGTGCCGGCGAACTGGGCGGAGCGGCAGACGCGTTTGACACCCTGAAGGTCGAGGTTGGGCGGCTACGGACCGCGCTAGAAAGCTTAAACGCCACCCCGGGACTCGTGCAGCGAGGTTCGTCCAGAAATAGCACTCTCTTATAGAGCGTCGGAAAGAGGAAGAGGCGCGATGAATGTTCTCATAGCCGATGACGACGTGGTGTCGCGACGACTGCTTCAGGTCTCCCTGAGTCACGCGGGGTACCAAGTTGAGACGGCTGCAAACGGAGCCGAGGCGCTGCGCGTGTTGCAAGAGGCCGGCTGTCCCCGCCTGGCCATCCTGGACTGGATGATGCCTGAAATGGACGGCGTGGAAGTATGCCGCTCTGTGAGGAAACTCGGACGCGAGCCATATATTTACATCATTTTGCTCACAGCGAAGGAACAACAGAATGAGATCGTCGAGGGGCTCGAGGCGGGGGCCGATGACTACATCACCAAGCCATTCGATCTGCACGAGCTGAAAGCGCGCCTCCGCGCGGGCAAGCGAATCCTGGAACTGCAGGAACAACTCGTCACCGCGCGGGAGGAATTGCGCGCGCGAGCCACCCACGATTCACTGACCGGCTTGTGGAATCGCGGGGCGATACTGGAAACGCTCAAAAGCGAAGTGGCGCGGTCGGTTCGAGAGGGCACACATCTGTCTATCGTTCTGGCCGATCTTGATTATTTCAAGCGCATCAACGACACGCATGGGCACCCGGCGGGTGACGCTGTCCTGCGAGAAGTCGGACGAAGGATGCAGGCATCCGTGCGAGTGTACGATTCGGTGGGGCGCTATGGCGGGGAAGAGTTCTTGATCGTAAGTCCAGGTTGCACACTTTCGAACGCCGTGGAACAAGCGGAGCGGCTTCGCCGGTCCGTCGCAGCCGAAGAGATTTCCTTGCCCGGAGGGCTGAGCCTTGCCGTGACGATGAGCCTGGGGGTGGCGGCAAGAACAGCGGAGACCGCTCAGGAGGGAGATCTGCTGCGAGCGGCGGATGAGGCGCTGTACTCCGCCAAGAAAAGCGGCCGCAACCGAGTGGAGACCAGTTCGCAGATTCCGGTCTAATCAACGCCGGCCCGAGATTTCGACGGCGAACAGAATTGCCGCCCAAAGCCGAATTGCGATCTCACCTTTGGCCCTCCCGCGTCGCTGCAACCGCATCGGTGTAAGGCATCAGATCAAAACGAGGCCATGACGAATGCCAAGCATCACGGCTTCCGTGCGGCTCGCGGCACCCAGCTTTCCCATGACGGATGCGACGTGAAATTTGACGGTATGCTCGGAGATGCCAAGCCGCGACGCGATTTCCTTGTTTCCCAAACCCTCGGCGAGTAATCGAAGTACTTCGATTTCACGAAGCGTCAGCGCCTCGGGCAGAACTTCCGAGGATTCATTGATCGCCTGCGTCTTCAAAAAGGTCTCTATCTCGCCGGGATGAAGTACGACGAGTCCAACCGCTGCTGCTTCCGTTGCAGCAGCGATTTGAGGTCCCGTCGCGTTGGTCGGCAGCACTGCCTTGACGCCTTGCCGAAGCATATCGCCCCATTCGGTTGCGGAGCCTGGAACCAATAGGACCACCGGAGTGCCATTGGCGGCTGCGCGGAGCACTTCTGAAACGGCCTCGTCTTCTCGGCTCTCTAACTCCGCAACCACAACGTCGGGCTGCACGTCCGCGATAGCGCCTTCCGCAGATTCATTCTCGTCGAGGACATCTCTGAGTATCTGGAGTGAAGGATAGTTTTGCAGGAGGCTTTCCAGTCCCGCTTTCACGACCTCGGAGGACGCCCTGATCTGAACACGGATCATGCCGCCGCCATACTCGGTAGGCCAAGCCGCACCGCGACCATCCTGATGTTCTTCGGATCGCCCCGTAGGAATTGCAGACGGACGGTGCGCTCGCCGGCTCCATCCAGGGCCCGTTCGAAATCCTCCATCGTTTCAAGGTTGCTCCCCTCAACCCCAATCAGGACGTCACCGGGCATCAGCGAGGCCCTCGCTGCAGCACCGTCCTTGCCGACCTCCAGAATCGCGAATCCTAGACGAGCTCTCCCGCTCACGCGAATTCGAATCGGGCGGATCACCACACCTAGCGGATGCGGCGAGAGCCTTCTGTTTAGCAGACGGGAGACGCTATTACTCGGTATGGCCAGGCCGACGCCTCCCGCAATCATAGTGTTGATTCCGACCACTTCGCCCCGTGCATTGGCTAACGGGCCCCCGGAATTACCTGGGGCAAGTTGAACATCAGCCTGTATCCATTTGAAAGGCCCAATATTCGGCACCGGCCCAATTGCGTGAACCACGCCCGTCGTTAGCGCTCCCACGAACCCAAAAGGGTTGCCAACGGCGATGACCAGTTCACCGACTCGCAACCGATCCGAGTCCGCGAGCACCGCCGCAGGCAAACCAGACCTCGCAACTTGAAGAATCGCCAGATCGCGTCCCACATCGCTCAACAAAAGGTCCGCCTGGCTGCGCGTCCCGTCCCACAACTGCACATCGGCACGGCCCAAAGTGGCGACATGCGCATTGGTAACAATTATGCCGTCAGGACTTACGATGATTCCGGAACCTTGCCCACGACGGCCAGCCCTCACATGTACGGTCGAACGACGCAGTCTCTCGGCAACCTCTCCGAAGCCCAGCATAGCCACCTCAATTCCGCCTTCCCGGGCGCTCCGCCACGGTGAGCGTCGATTCCTTCAGGACGCCGCCCCGAATGAATTGAATCTGCACCGATTTTCCGATCAATCCCGAGCCGGAATATGTCTGCAGATCGTCGATTCGCTCGGCAAGAACATCACCCAAACGGATCACGATATCGCCGATCAAAAGACCGGCTTTGTCCGCGGGGCCTTCCGATTCGACAGCGAGCACCATCAAGCCAGAATGATTTGGGATTGCAAGCCGGGTGCTCAGCTCTTCAGGAAGCGCGACCGTCTGTATCCCAACGCCCAAATATCCGCGCGGCACGAAACCTCTTTCGAGCAGTTGTTCCGTGACGCGCTTCACGGTCGCAGCCGGGATTGCGAGACCGGCTATTCGCGAAAGCGCCGAAGTGGCGATCCCCAGGATTTCGCCTCTCATATTGACGACCGCTCCGCCCGACGATTGCGGAAACAGCCTGGCGTCCAACCGAATGTAGGAGTCCAGTTCCCCTCCCCGCCACGTCTTCCAGGGTCCTGACACGGCGCTGATGATTCCACAACTGGCATTGGCCCCGCTGTGGGGCGATCGTCCAAGAACGAGCGCCAGTTCTCCGGGGCTAACTGCGGTTGCTCGACCGGGCGCCGCTCCAGGCAACTCCGCCAGGTCCGCTTTCAAAACCGCAATGTCCGTTCCTGGATCCCGCCCTACAAGGGTGGCGCCAAGGGTCTTCCCGTCAGCAGTGGTCAGCGAAATATCCTCGTCCTGCTGGACGGTATGGGCGGCCGTGACAATCACATTCGGACTCCATAGCAATCCGCTCGACGGGTAACGCCGGCGCGCGCCCACACTCACCACAAACGGGCTGAGCCTTTGCACAATTCCTGCAAGTTCGTTCGAAAAACCAACCAGTGTGCTTTCCATATTCTTCCTCCAGGGCGACACTGTGACACACGTAAACACCCCGCACATCAGCCAAATGGCTAGGCGGCAACCTCGCCAAAAGTATGTGGGGCCGACCAGCGGCACTCGAGGGCACTACCGACGTGACATCGCGGATACAATCTTCACGGGAGATTCCATTGGATCGGCCGCGGCACGCCTTTGTCTATGTCACTGTAGGAGAGCCCCGCGGGACGGCGAACGTGGATGCGGAAATGCGCGAGATCGAGGAGAGAGGCTCGCCCGGTTTTCTCGGGAACACTCCAAATTTGCTTCGTCCGGTCAGGCTTGAATGTGGAGTTTTTCGCTCAGCTCCACGATTTCTTTCTGGTAGTCCGGAAGTGGTCCATGGCCGTTTCCATTCATCCCCTGCAGGACGTTTTTGATGGGCTGATACGAGACGTTCTGAGCCTCCCAGATAACCACGGGGAAAGGTAGAGACCCGATAATCTGGAGAACTTTGTTGAGTTTCTGCACGTTTTCAATTTTCTCCGGCTGCAATGCAAATTCGTTTGCCTCTTTCTCAAGTCTTTGCCGAATGACGAATGCCAGCGTAGTAGCGTCAAGATCTACGCGGCTGTTAGCCGCTTCCCTCAGGTAACCCTCGATGCTCTTTGGATCTAATTCAGCGCGCTCGATGGCCATGCGCAATTGAACGTTAATTGCCGTTTCGGCCGCGGTCTTGAGCGCTGCCGGCACCGGTATGGAGAGACTATTTAAAAATTGGATCAACGGCGCCTGGCGTTCGTACACTGAGCGATACACCATGGCCACGGAGTCCAGCGATTCATTCACAATGCGCCGTGTGATCTTTCGCTGCTCGTCACGGAACATAGTGCGCAGCGAGAAAGTCCTTTTCTCAAATTCAACTTCAAATAGATGAAGGAGTTCGGCCGTGTCTCCCCTTCGAAACACCTCAAGCAGCTTCTCTCGCATCGCTCCCAACGAGCCCGGCTTCGCGGTCTGGACGCCTCCCACAATGTTGTGGTCCCCTAAATGCAGGACCGCAAAATCGAAAGTCTCCGATTCACGCGTGATTTCAGAATCGAATCGCGCCTTCCCGGTCGCCAGCCGCAGTTGGCCCTCCGTTTCAACGGAAAGAGCCTCACGATCAACCTGGTAGGAGTAAATTTTGGTTTTGCTTGGGTACTTCTCGAATAAAGAACTCACGGCGTAATGCCCGGCAACCTTTTCCATGTCGATGTATGCCGGCTTCACCCATTTCTCGTATATCCGGCGGCCATCGCCATGCTCCGGCAGATTAGCCTTCGCGAGACTTAAGCGTTCAAGAAATTCCGGCTCGACTTGCTCGCCCGTGCATTCTTCGGCCAGGCGCATGGCGCGACCGGCATAGTGAATGATCTGGACTGTCTCGAGCCCTGACAGTTCATCGAAAAACCAGCCGCAGCTCGTGTACATCAGCAGCGCGTTGCGCTGCATCTCCAGCAGCCGCAAAGCACGCACCCGCTCCCCGGTATCGAGAGAATGCGTCGCATACTCCGAAAAGAACCTGGCCAGAGACTTATCCGAGCGATTCACAATCACGCCGATGTATCCGTTGCGCGCCGCCCACGGGGACTTTAGCAGCAGACTCGCCTGCGCCTCATAGACAGAAACCAGTTTGTCTCGTAGCCAGTCAAGAGCTGCTCGTAGAGGCGCACGCCACTCTTGATTCCAAGCTGCATGTCCCCCGGAATTGCACCCGCAATTGGATCTCCAGCGTTCCACACCGTGAATGCAACTCCACGACGTATTGGGTACGATTTCCACGAAATGCTCGGGCGGAAACTGTTCCAAAAAGCAGCCGTAGTTCGTTAATTCCGCGAGTTTGTTCGTCTCGATGTGATGGAGCGCATAGGAAAGCGCCATCTCGCCGTAATGGTGATGATGACCGTAGCTTTCGCCATCGGTGGCGATGTGCGATAACTGCGGCCACGTTCTGGCATCGGAAAATCCGGAAAGCAAACGGTCGGCAAAGTGTTGCCCATTGTTCAGCAGGCCCTCGAACGCCACCCCCTGAGAGATCGGCCCGTCGTAGAAAAAAACGCTGATCGTCTTTCTTGAGGGAAGCCTTACCGAATAGGCGCGACTGGGGTCGATTCGGCCGTCACCGACGTCCGTCCAGCTTCGGCTACCCTTACGCCGCACCCGTTGTGCTTGCCGCGGCGCCAGGATCGTGAACAGCATTCCGTTTTCCGCGAGCACTTCCAGCGTCTCGATATCCACGGAAGTTTCCGGCAGCCACATTCCCTCCGGCTTTCGATGAAATCGATGCTCGAAATCGGCGATACCCCATTTGACTTGCGTCGTTTTGTCCGCCCGATTTGCCAGAGGCAAAATCATGTGGTTATAGGCCTGGGCCACGGCGGAGCCATGCCCTCCGAAGCGCTCCTGGCTCGCTTGATCGGCATGTTGAATCGCTTCGTAGACCTTAGGCGCGTTCGCTTCGATCCAGGAAAGAAGCGTCGGGCCAAAATTGAAGCTGATCTGCGCGTAGTTGTTCACCAGCGAGATGATTCTCTGTTGATCGTCGAGGATTCGCGAAAAAGCATTCGGCGCGTAGCATTCCGCGCAGATTCGCTCGTTCCAATCGTGATAAGGATATGCGGAGTCCTGCAACTCGATTGCTTCGAGCGATGGATTTTCGCGTGGTGGCTGATAGAAATGGCCGTGAACGCAAACGTATCGCATCAAGAATCCCGTGACTCTGGAACGGATGTGCGCTCGGTTTCAATCCCGGCAGGCAACAAAGCGCTCCATGCGGTACTCCACACAATCCGCCGTAGAATTAGCACGGACATCCGTGCATCGTTTCGATTGTACTCGCATATCGCTCTGCGACCTGTGGATTTCGAGGATTTGAAACACCCACTCAGGCGGCTATAGGCCGTTCGCTCGATCGTGATCGCGATCTAGCGTCATTTGAGGTTTGCGGACTAGAGACCCACGCTGGCTGGTTTTCGGCTGGCACCTGCGACTCGACCCGCATCTCGGAGATGATTCCATTCAGCGAAACAACGAACTCGCTGGGCCGAAGCGCGTCCGACCCAAAGCACCTTCGACCACGCCGGAGGGCTGGCAACCACCAGCAGCCATCTTCTACCGGCTGGAAATAGAACAATGTCACGTTGGATCCTTCCAACAAACCGACGAGGGGGAAAATGCTGGAATCGCGGAGCCGCAATGGGCCCAACACCAGGTCGAAAGACTGGGTATCGAGCAGTGAGCAAGCTTCCGGGTAGGACGTTGCGAAGCTGCACTTGCATCCGCGCCCCTCTAGGAGCTTTGCCAAATGCGAGGAGCCTTGCGAGTTTTCTCCAATCAAGAGCGCCCTTGGTTCCGTCGTTTGCATATGTTCCTCGGGACGCGCAAAACGAGAGGCCGCACGTCAGTATTTACGCCCGCCCAGACGAACGGACAATACAGGATTTGCGGTAATTTCTTGAAACTAGGCTAATTTGGATTTTACAGACGACCCTCGCCAGCGGCTTCAGAAGGCTAGGCTTCTATGATGTGGTTGCGAACTGCATAGCGAACCAACTCCGTGACCGAGTGACATTCCAACCGGCGCATGATGTTGGCTCGATGCGTTTCCGCTGTCTTGACGCTGATTTCCAGCTCGGTGGCTACTTCCTTACTGCTCTTCCCTTCCGCGAGAAGTTGCACGATTTCCCTTTGGCGAGCGGTCAGCCTCAGCGTACTGTCGGCGGGACGATCGTCTCCGCTTGCCGTCGTTCCCAAGTAGCCTTCTAGAACCGCCTGCTCGATTCGTCGCGTGAAGAACGTCTTGTTACAAAGCAGCGCATCGACAGCGGTTACCAAATCACGAACTGCATCGGATTTCAAGAGATACCCGCGCGCACCGGTTTCGAGCACCTTCTGAATTAATGAATCTGAGTTGTGTACGCTCAACACCAGTATCTTTGTCTCCGGGACTCGCTTTGCGATCTGTCGCGCCGCCTCCAACCCGTTCATGGAGGGCATGCTGATGTCCAATATGGTCACGTGCGGGTTGAACTTTTCCGCCTTCTCCAAAGCCTCTCTCCCGTCGCTGGCCTCGGCCACAACCTCCCAGCCTTGCCGTGTCCCCAAGACGGTTCGCAGTCCCTTCCGAACAATTTCGTGGTCATCCGCGATCAGCAAGCGCACTGGAGCCATGACGCGCCTCCCGGAGCATGAATAGCACAAATCGCGGGCTGTGGAAACCAAGATGCTAGCCGGTATACGAGAAGATACCTTATCTTCCGAATCTTCCGAGCAGGCGCGTCAGCGCTGGGATCACCCAAACACTGCGGTGCTCAGTCAGCAGCGTCAACGGCCGGTCCAAAGAAAGTGCCGCCTGCCAGGAGCATGTCAATCGCGCAAATGAGATCACGACCGGCGCGCGATTTCTGAACGTAGCCGTGGGCGCCCACCTCCCGAATATCGGCGCGCAATCTTTCCGATTCGTGCATCGTAAATACGAGAATGCGGCACCGAAGACCAAAAGTAGCAATCTGAGAGGCAGCTTCGATCCCATTCAAAAGCGGCATGGTGATGTCCAGGACGATTACGTCAGGACTTAGCAGCTTGGCGGTCTCTACAGCTTCCCGGCCGTTGGTGGCTTCGCCACAAATCTCCCACTCGGGCCGGGACTTCGCGATAATCGAGCGGATTCCTTGCCGAACAACGTCGTGATCGTCAGCGATCAGGATTCTTACGGTCACCGCGTACTCCCCGAAAATGAATACCGTAGGGACACCGCGAAAGTCAACGGGCTCCGGTCCTCGAAACGTAGAAGCCTTTCGCCTGCGGAGGTAGATCAGACCGAAACCGCGATACGGCAGGCACGTGAAAGGCGCCAGTCTTCGCCTTCTGCAATCAAAGCGTAGCGCCTGCTTCCTGTTGGGCGGCTGTCTTGTAGGGAAGGACGACTTCGACGAGTGTCCCGGGGGTTGCGTTGCTAATTCGCAATTCACCGCCTAGTTCGTTAGCTCGCTGTTTCATTCCCCTAATGCCCACGCCGAGGCCAGAATGAGACAATTGCTCGCCGATTCCCTTTCCGTAATCCCTCACCGACACGAACACTTGGCCATCCCGCTGCTTCACCGTGACCAGCCCTTTGCGCGCTCCTGAATGGCGGAAGACATTCGTCAAAGCCTCCTGAATAATGCGAAAAATAGCTGTCTCTAGTTCCGGGGCTGGCCGAGGGAAATCGGTTGCCTGAATATCCAGCGCTACTTCAATGCCGCTGCTCTTGGCGACCCCATCTACATACCATTGAAGAGCGGACCGTAAACCGACCTCATCGAGCAACGGAGGATGCAAGAGATGAGACAGGCTTCGCACCTGTTGAATCGCGCGATCGACCAGCTTACCCGCATCCGCGGCTGCTCGTTCCGCGGATCCGGCTGAATCACAGCGCACAATCGAGTCCATCATCATTTTTGCTGCGACCAGGTCTTGCCCCAATTCATCGTGCAGCTGCCTGGCGACGCGGCGCCGTTCCTCATCCTGAGTAGCGATCAGACTGCCCGACAGATTGCGAAGCTCGATATTGAGGGATTCCAGCTGCCGGGTCTTGCGGTGAAGGTCGGCAAAAACGCTGACTTTGGCTCGCAATACCTCCGGAAACACGGGCACGGAGATGTAGTCCACCGCTCCGAGTGCATACCCCTTAAGACGATCCACATCCGTAAGCTGAACCGCGGAAATGAAAATGATTGCGGTCTTCTGAAAACGCGGATGTTGCCGGATCATGCGCGCCAGCTCAAAACCATCGATTTCCGGCATGCTGACGTCCATCAATACGACGGCAATATCGTTCTTGAGCATGCATTCGAGCGCTTCACGCCCTGAAGTGACTTTGATGAGATGTTCGTTCAGTTCGTTGAGTATGGCCTCGTAACTAATCAGCTTGGACGGCTGATCATCCACCATCAGAATGTTCATTTGCTCCCTGGCAGTCATCGTCATCCTCCACCCTGAGGTGAATCTCGTGAGCCTGAGATTGCCTGAGCGAAACGTTCCTTTACCGGCGTGCCCGCTGCTAGCGATGGAGCCACATGCGCAGCGCCGATAGCAACTGTTCGGTGTTCACGGGCTTCGCCAGATACTCGGAGGCGCCAGCTTCCAAACATTTCTCTCGGTCCCCTTTCATGGCTTTGGCGGTCAGCGCGATAATCGGCAAACGGCGAAGCGACGCGTTCTGCCGAATCACCTGCATCGTTTCGTAGCCGTCCATCTCCGGCATCATGATGTCCATCAGCACAATTGCCAAATCAGGCGTCGACTCCAGCGTGTCGATGGCTTCGCGCCCTGTTCCCGCGGTCAGAACATCCATCCCGCGGCGTTCGAGGACGCTGCTGAGCGCAAAGATGTTTCGCACGTCATCGTCCACCACCAATACCTTCTTTCCCACCAAGGCATCGTCGGAGCAGCGAAGCCGTTCGAGCATCGTCTGCTTCTCAGTCGGCAAATCACTGATGACGCGATGCAGGAACAGCGCCGTTTCATCCAGCAAGCGTTCCGGTGATTCGACCCCCTTTACGACCACGCTTCGGGCCAAGCTTCGCAACTGGGAGTCTTCCTCGGGCGACAGTTCTTTCCCAGTGAACACCACTACCGGAAGGTCGCTGAGCGACGGAGAATCGCGCAGGGACTCGAGTACATCGAAGCCGGACATATCCGGGAGACGCAGGTCAAGCACCACACAGTCGTACGATTCCGTCTGAATGGATTGCAGCGCCTCAGTGCCTGTTGCGGCAACCGAAATGTCCACGTCGTCGTAACTAAGCAGTTCGCGAATGCTCAACTGCTCGGCCGGATTGTCTTCCACAACCAGAAGCCGCTTGCGCCGCGGCAGCGCATATTCCTTGATGCGCCCCAATGCCGCATCCAGCCCTTCGGTCGTCGTCGGCTTGGTGACAAACGCGAACGCCCCGCGCGCCAAGCCCTGTTGCCGATCCTCATCTATGGTCAGCATCTGCACTGGGATATGACGCGTGGCAGAATCCTGCTTCAAATGGTTGAGCACCGTCCAGCCGAGCATGTCTGGCAGGAATACGTCCAAGGAAATGGCCGTCGGGACGGAATTCCCTGGCCAAAGCCAGCGCCTCGGAGCCGCTCCCGGCTCTGAGGACCTTGAACCCTTTGTCGCGGGACAGATCGCATAGTACGCGGGCATAATGCGGATCGTCTTCCACAATCAGCAGGACTGCATCCTCGGTACCCAAGTCGTCCCGATCGTCGCGAATCACTTCCACCGTGCGTTCGGCGGCGGTCACCGCGGACAACTGCAGCGCCGAGAGAGAGGATGAGGTTTTGCTCTCCAAAGGCGCGACACCTGCCACCGAAGGCCCGACGTACTTTTGTGGCAAGTAAAGCGTGAACGTGCTCCCCTTGCCCGGAATGCTGCGCAGTTGAATCTCGCCTCCGAGCAGATTGGCCAGTTCGCGGCTGATCGCCAGACCCAGGCCCGTGCCGCCGTATTTCCGGCTGGTGCCGGCGTCGGCCTGTTGGAATGCCTCGAAGATAATGCGTTGCTTGTCCAACGGTATCCCGATGCCCGTATCGGCAACTTCAAACGCAATCACCGAGGCCGCGTTGCTCAAGACGGGATGGTTCTCGCTCCAACCGGCCTTCACGGCGGAAACGAAGAGGCGCACGCCTCCGTGCTCCGTGAATTTGAAAGCGTTCGACAGCAAATTCTTAAGCACTTGCTGCAGACGCTTCGAGTCGGTAACCAGGCTGCGCATCAGGTGCTGGTCGGTAGCCATGTCGAAGGCCAGCCGCCGGTTCTCCGCCTCATGACGGAACGGGCGCGCCACCATGTCCAGCAGGCTCGCAAAAAATACTTCCTCGGCCTCCACGGAAACCGTGCCGGATTCGATCTTCGAAAGGTCCAAAATATCGCTGATCAGATTCAGCAGGTCGGTGCCGGCGCCATGAATTGTCCGGGCGAACTCGACTTGTTTGGGCGTCAAATTGTGGTCCGGGTTGTCGCTGAGTTGCTGCCCCAAAACCAGGATGCTATTGAGCGGCGTGCGCAACTCATGGGACATGTTGGCCAGGAACTCGGACTTATACTTCGAGGTCAGAGCCAATTCCTTGGCCTTCTCCTCCAAAGCGCCGCGCGCTTGCTCGATCTCTTGGTTCTTGCGCTCTACTTCAACGTTTTGCTCGGCGAGTTGTTGCGCCTTTTGAGCCAGTTGCTCGTTGGTCTGTTGCAGCTCTCTCTGCTGAATTTGTAACTCGGTAGCCAGCTGCTGCGACTGCTTCAGGAGCCCTTCGGTCTGCATCGTGGCTTCGATGCTGTTGAGCACGATGCCGATACTGGCGGTCAATTGCTCCAGAAAAGCCAAGTGCGTCGCCGTGAATACGCTGAGGGACGCCAATTCAATCACGGCTTTGACGCTATCCTCGAACAGTACGGGCAACACAATTACATTCTGCGGGACCGCCTCGAACAGGCCCGAGCGAATCGGAACCGTGTGAACCGGCATTTCCGTGATCAACATGCGCCGCTTTTCAGACGCGCATTGTCCGATCAGGCCCTCGCCCATCTGCACGCCTTGCGGATGTCCGTCGCGTCCGCCATCCGCAAACGCCGACAGCAACATCAAGTTTCCATTCTCCTCCGCGGTCATCTGATAAATCACGCCTTGTTGGACATTCACCAGCGGCGCCAGTTCTGAGAGCAGTAAGCGGCCGACAGTGCTTAGATCGCGCTGTCCCTGTAGCATTCCTGTAAAGCGAGCGAGGTTAGTCTTGAGCCAGTCCTGCTCCCGGTTGCGATCCGTGGTGAGCCGCAGGTTATCGATCATCGTGTTGATATTGTCTTTTAGCTCAGCGACCTCGCCCATCGCTTCGACTTGAATCGAGCGGGTCAGATCGCCCTTGGTGACGGCCGTGGCCACCTCGGCAATCGCTCGCACCTGATTCGTCAGGTTATCGGCGAGCAGGTTTACGTTGCCGGTGAGATCCTTCCACGTTCCCGCGGCTCCCGGCACGTTGGCCTGCCCGCCGAGCCGTCCTTCCACTCCCACCTCGCGCGCCACAGTCGTGACTTGATCGGCAAAAGTAGCCAACGTCCCGGTCATATTGTTGATGGTCTCCGCCAGCGCCGCGACTTCGCCCTTGGCATTCACCGTCAGCTTCTGCGTGAGCTCGCCGTTCGCCACAGCCGTCACGACTTTAACGATGCCGCGGACTTGCTCGGTAAGATTGGCCGCCATCACGTTGACGTTGTCGGTAAGGTCCTTCCAGGTGCCTGCCACGCCCGGCACCTGCGCTTGGCCGCCGAGCTTGCCTTCGGTTCCCACCTCTCGGGCCACGCGTGTCACTTCCGCCGCAAAGGCGTTGAGCTGGTCCACCATCGTATTGATCGTGTTCTTCAGCTCGAGAATTTCGCCCTTCACGTCCACCGTGATCTTGCGCGACAAGTCCCCGCGCGCCACCGCCGTAGTCACCTCCGCGATGTTCCGCACCTGACCGGTCAGGTTGCCGGCCATCGCGTTCACCGAGTCGGTGAGGTCTTTCCACGTGCCCGCTACTCCGGGCACGTTCGCTTGTCCGCCCAGCCTGCCTTCGCTGCCGACTTCGCGGGCCACGCGCGTTACTTCCGCGGCGAACGACCGCAACTGCTCGACCATCGTGTTGAGCGTTTCCTTGAGCTGCAGGATTTCACCACGCACGTCCACGGTGATCTTCTTCGAGAGGTCGCCGTTGGCAATCGCCGTTGCAACCTCGGCAATGTTGCGCACCTGGCCGGTCAAATTGCTGGCCATGAAGTTCACGTTGTCGGTGAGGTCCTTCCAGGTACCGGCCACGCCCGGCACCTCGGCCTGGCCACCGAGCTTGCCGTCCGTTCCCACTTCTCGCGCCACGCGCGTCACTTCGCCGGCGAACGCGTTGAGCTGGTCCACCATGGTGTTGATCGTATTCTTCAGTTCGAGAATTTCGCCCTTCACATCCACCGTGATTTTGCGCGACAAGTCTCCGCGCGCCACGGCCGTAGTTACCTCCGCGATGTTCCGCACCTGGCCGGTCAGATTGCCAGCCATCGAGTTGACCGAGTCCGTAAGGTCCTTCCACGTGCCCGCCACCCCGGGCACGTTGGCCTGTCCGCCCAGCCTGCCCTCGCTGCCAACCTCGCGCGCCACGCGCGTCACTTCGCTGGCGAACGCGTTGAGCTGGTCCACCATCGTATTGATCGTTTCCTTGAGCTGCAGGATTTCCCCGCGAACGTCCACGGTAATTTTCCGGGAGAGGTCGCCGCTGGCGATCGCCGTGGACACTTCCGCGATGTTGCGCACCTGGCCGGTCAAATTGCTGGCCATGGAGTTGACCGAATCGGTGAGGTCTTTCCATGTGCCGCCCACGCCCGGCACCTGCGCCTGGCCGCCAAGTTTGCCGTCTGTGCCAACTTCGCGGGCTACGCGCGTCACTTCCGACGCGAACGAACGCAACTGATCGACCATCGTATTGAGCGTTTCCTTGAGCTGCAAAATTTCGCCCTTCACGTCCACCGTGATCTTGCGCGACAAGTCCCCGCGCGCCACCGCCGTCGCGACCTCGGCGATGTTCCGCACTTGGCCAGTCAGGTTGCTGGCCATGAAGTTCACATTGTCGGTGAGATCTTTCCAGGTACCCGCCACGCCCGGCACGACCGCCTGCCCGCCCAATTTGCCTTCCGTTCCGACCTCGCGGGCTACCCGCGTTACTTCGCCGGCGAACGCGTTGAGCTGGTCCACCATCGTATTGATCGTGTTCTTGAGTTCGAGAATTTCGCCCTTCACGTCCACCGTGATCTTGCGCGACAAATCGCCGCCGGCCACCGCCGTGGTGACCTCGGCGATGTTGCGCACCTGGCCCGTCAGGTTGCCGGCCATCGCGTTCACCGAATCCGTGAGGTCTTTCCATGTGCCCGCCACGCCGGGCACATTGGCCTGTCCGCCCAACCTGCCTTCGCTGCCAACTTCGCGAGCCACACGCGTCACTTCGCCGGCGAAGCGGTTGAGCTGGTCCACCATCGTGTTGAGCGTTTCCTTGAGCTGCAGAATTTCTCCGCGCACGTCCACGGTGATCTTCCGGGAGAGGTCGCCGCTGGCGATGGCCGTGGCCACTTCGGCGATGTTCCGCACCTGGCCGGTCAGGTTGCTGGCCATAAAGTTCACGTTGTCGGTGAGGTCCTTCCAGGTGCCGCCTACGCCCGGCACTTGCGCCTGGCCGCCGAGTTTGCCCTCCGTGCCCACTTCGCGCGCCACGCGCGTCACTTCGCCGGCAAACGCGTTGAGTTGGTCCACCATGGTGTTGATCGTGTCTTTGAGTTCGAGAATCTCGCCCTTCACGTCCACTGTGATCTTGCGCGATAGGTCGCCGCGCGCGACGGCCGTGGTGACCTCCGCGATGTTCCGCACCTGCGCCGTGAGGTTCCCGGCCATCGAGTTCACCGAGTCAGTCAGGTCCTTCCACGTGCCCGCAACGCCAGGCACCACGGCTTGGCCTCCCAATTTGCCGTCGGTGCCAACCTCGCGCGCCACGCGCGTCACTTCCGATGCGAACGAACGTAACTGGTCGACCATCGTGTTGATGGCTTCCTTGAGCTGCAGGATCTCGCCGCGCACGTCCACAGTGATTTTTCTCGATAGGTCGCCGCTGGCCACGGCATTGGTCACTTCCGCGATATTTCGAACCTGCCCGGTCAGGTTGCTGGCCATCGAATTCACGGAGTCTGTGAGGTCCTTCCACGTACCGGCCACGCCGGGCACCACCGCCTGGCCGCCCAACTTGCCGTCGGTGCCAACCTCTCGCGCCACACGTGTGACTTCGGCCGTGAAAACGCCGAGTTGCTGAATCATCGTGTTCACGATGTTGGCCGAACGCAGAAACTCGCCTTCCAGCGGCCGGCCGTCTACGTCGAGTCGCACCGTTTGCGTTAAGTTTCCCTGTGCCACGGCGCCAATCGCACGCGTGACTTCGGCCGTAGGACGAAGCAGGTCCTCCACCAACGCATTCACGGAAAGTTCCATCTCGCCCCAAGCGCCCCGGGACTTATGAAAGCGAGTGCGCTCCCTTGTTTTCCCTTCCTTCCCTACCACTTGGCCCACCCGCCGCAACTCCTCTGTCATTTGCTGGTTGGCGGCAACGATCTCATTGAAAGCGTCAGCAATCTTTCCGGGCAGCCCCGTCCAAGAACCCGGAAGCCGTACCGAGAAGTCTCCATCCCGCATGGTGTGCAAAGCCCCAAGGATCACCGATAGATCGACCGATTGAGGCTCACCCACTTCGAGAGTTGAAAGGCGGTCACCTTGTGCAGCGTGTGCGGATTTGGCAGCGGGATTCCCGTTGCTCTCGGTTCTTCTCATGCTCTCATCTCCTGCATCTGACGACGCTTGGATCTCCGCGAAACTGGTATTCCCTACACAAATCCTTTGTGGATCAGCAGATCACCCCGCATTTACAGCATCTGCTCTGTGAAGCGCACCAAGGGGCCGCGTCGCATCTCTCAATGCACAATTCGGACGGATCCGCGTAAAGCGGTAACTCGCCTCCGCTAACCTAGAATGGGCTTCGTACCACGGAGCGGCTAGGCAGGTCTCTCAGGTCTTTGCTGTATAGTCCCGTCGTCGCGGACACTTGGCCGGCAGACCGTAATCAATCGGACAAAACTAGGTACTAGGGAGTCCCGCAAACTCCAAGTACAGTCTTCCCACGATTGCGGCAGGATCATCTCACTGGTATCACGGTTAGCGTTCAGAAGTAGGTTCGGGTGACGTTATCCCGCCGAAAGGACGCGTCCCCTAGCCTGCCTATCTTGCGCGAGAAACGGTAAGCCACATGAGCTATTCACCACAGTTTCAACCTTTGAACGAATCGAAGTCCCAACCGGCATTTTGCGAAGCCGACAACCAGCTTCCGGCGCCCTTGCTACCTCAGGACGAGGAATTATCTCGGATCTCGGACGAGATAAACGAGATCAGAAAGATCGCGGACTCCGCGGCCCCGGACGCTCACGCTCTCAGTCAAACCCTCCGGCGCGCCGTCTCCTGTGTTACCAGGCAGAGCCTGCTCGAGCAGGAACTCAGGTCTTTGGCGCTCTTTGACGACCTTACGGGTCTTCATAACCGCCGCGCCTTTTGGACGCTGGCGACACAGGAATTACGTCTTGCCGTCCGGAATGATCAAAGCTTTCTGTTCTTCTTCGCTGACATAGACGGCTTGAAGCAGATCAATGATGCGCATGGGCATCAGGAAGGCGACCTCGCAATTATTCGCACCGCGCGCGCCCTGCAGCAGACATTCCGCAATTCCGATATCGTGGCGCGCCTCAGCGGTGACGAATTCGCCGTGATCGCGCTGGAGGCATCGAGTCGCCAGGATGAGGCACGCATTCTGCGCCGTTTGGCCGCTCATCTCCGGACGCTCCATGCGGATGAATCGCGATACGAGTTAACGCTTTCCGCAGGTAGCGCTCGCTATGATCCTCGAAATCCTATGCCCCTTTCCCAACTCATGGACCAGGCGGACAGATCCATGTACAAAGAGAAGAGTAGGCGCAAGCGACAGTCGCTGTCGGCCGCCTCGCCGTCGGTCAAGTGACCGGCGCAAACGGCTGGCGCATCCCGCGCTAGGCTTTCCACCGCTTCAACGGAAGGAACTACCGTCGACCAGCCCCCGCGATCCCAGCTGCTCGATGGCCTCCACCACCCGCTGAAGGCCATCGCCCTAAATCGCCATCTAAAACCGGATCGTCGGCCCGAACGTAACCCTCAAATTGCTGTGCGCGCCGTGGTCGAAGTAGATCTCATCACCTGCTTCGAGCCGCAGACCAATGGGCCCGATAAAACCCTCAACGCCGCCGCCAGGATATAGCACGCCATCTACGTTGCTGGTGCGAAGGTCCGTGACGGAACTGGAAAACGTATCAAACGTAGCGGGTCGCGGATCGAACCGGAAGTTCATGAACCCGCCCTTCACCGTTGCAAACAGGCGAACCGGCCCATGCCCCGTCGAAATCGTCGGCCCAAACAAGCCATGTAAAATCCGGAGGTTCGATCGCACCACGGTTATGGAACCGGTGCCGGACGGGGTGAATTCCTCGGAGAATACTTGGTTGAAGTCATAGGACATTTCCGCTTCAAACCCAATGTAGCGATTGGCATTGAATCCCACTCGCCCGCCAAGGCCGGCAAAGCTGGTGTCCGTCTGGCCCAACCGGAGATAATCGACGAAAGCTCCCACCTGTCCATGCTCCTGAGCCGAAGCAAACGGTGCACAACATGCAATCGCGGTGACAAAAGTTACAACCATGAAGATTGCTCGTCTCATCTTGGGTTTTCTCCTGTCTGGTTCTTTAGTGGATTCCGCAAACCAAAAAACCCCTCTCGATCGCGCCGAATATAGCGGCTGGTGTTCCTGTGCGGTATCGAGCACATCCTGCAACTCAGCGAGCAAATAGCAGTAGGGGCGGAAGGGTTTGCGAAAAACACCGCCGGAAACCTGAGCCTCAACATTCCGAAGGAATCTCGATGCCCGCGAGAATCGTGCACCGATACCCGATACAGGAAAGGCCGTACAGCCGGCCACTTCCCGCCGCCTTATCAACGTTCACGCACCCTGGCAAGGGACAAAGCGCTGAACGCAATCCGGCAGCGGCACGTCGCCAAGCCACCCCACCAAAGCATCCAAGAGACGGTCGTTGGGATTATGCAAGCTGACTTAAGGCTGGGGTTGAGGCGCCAGGCTTCTTGGCTCGGGCGCTCAATTATGCACTCGAAGCCGATTGAGATGATCGCTCCGAGCCCAAATCAGAATGGTTTGCTGCGCATGAGCCTCGCCCCTCGCCCCTTGCGAATGACATTGGGGCGATAAGCTGGAGGCGATATAAGATAGATCGCGCCCTGCCGCGACCGAAGGAAAGGAGTAAGAAATGGCAACGCGCCTGACACCCAGCTCCCCACCGCCGGTTCTCGAGCCTTTGACCAAGCGGAGCGCGTGGAAAGCTCTCCAAGCTCATTACGAAATCGTGCGTGATTTGCATCTGCGAAAGCTTTTCGCGGACGACCCCCAGCGTGGCCAGCGGATGACGGCCGAGGCCGTGGGCATCTTTTTCGACTACTCCAAAAATCGCATCACGGACGAGACCACTAAACTCCTCGTCCGGCTGGCGGAAGAATCCGGCCTTCGCTCCCATATCGATTCGATGTTTCGCGGCGATAAGATCAATTTCACGGAGAAACGCGCTGTCTTGCACGTAGCCCTGCGTGCGCCCAAAGGCACATCCATCCTGGTGGACGGAGAGAATGTCGTTCCCCAGGTCCACGCTGTCCTCGACAAAATGACGGACTTCTCAAATCGCGTCCGCAGCGGCGCATGGCAAGGACACACGGGCAAACGCATTCGCAACGTCATCAACATCGGCATCGGCGGTTCCGACCTCGGTCCAGTCATGGCCTACGAAGCGCTGAAGCATTTCAGCGATCGCGCGATGACCTTCCGCTTTGTTTCCAATATCGATGGCACCGACTTCGGCGAAGCCGTCCGTGATCTCGACCCAGCCGAGACGCTCTTCATCATCTCCTCGAAAACATTCACGACTCTCGAGACGATGACTAATGCCCACACCGCCCGCTCCTGGTCGCTGGCCGGCCTCGGCGGCGACGAAAAATCGGTCGCCAAGCACTTCGTAGCGGTATCCACGAACGCAGCGGACGTGGCCGAGTTCGGCATTGACACCGCCAACATGTTCGGCTTCTGGGATTGGGTGGGCGGGCGCTATTCCATGGATTCGGCCATCGGCCTTTCGACCATGCTGGCCATTGGCCCGGATAATTTCCGGGCCATGCTGGACGGCTTCCACCAGATGGACGAGCATTTCCGCACCACACCGTTTGACCGCAATCTGCCGGTCCTCCTCGGCCTGCTGGGCATCTGGTACAGCGACTTTTTCGGCGCCCAAACAGTTGCGGTGCTGCCGTACGAGCAATACCTGAAGCGATTTCCCGCGTACCTACAGCAGCTGACCATGGAAAGCAATGGAAAGCACGTCACCATCGATGGCGCGAACGTCACCTATCCAACCGGCCCGATCTATTGGGGCGAACCCGGAACCAACGGCCAGCACTCCTTCTACCAACTCATTCACCAGGGAACCCGGCTCATCCCTTGCGACTTCATCGCCTTTGGGCAGCCGCTCATTCCGCTGGGCCACCACCATGACATGCTGCTGGCGAATGTCTTCGCCCAGACCGAAGCGCTGGCCTTCGGAAAAACTCCCGAGCAAGTTAAAGCCGAGGGAACCCCCGATTGGCTCGTGCCCCACCGCGTCTTCGAGGGCAACCGCCCGTCGAACACCTTCCTTGCCGCGGAACTTACCCCGGAAACTCTCGGCAAGCTCGTGGCCCTCTACGAGCATTCTGTCTTCACCCAAGGCGCCATTTGGCAGATCAACTCGTTCGACCAGTGGGGCGTCGAGCTCGGCAAGGTGCTGGCCCAGCGCATCATCCCGGAACTCGAAAGCGCCACCGAACCCACGCTCACCCATGACAGCTCGACGAACAACTTGATTCGCCGATACCGAAAGCTCAAAGCAAAATCCTGATAGTCTCGTAGCGGAACTGAAACGGCCTGCATCTGTACGCAACCGAGCGAGGGGGGCACACCGTATGCAACTGGGCATGATTGGGCTGGGCCGCATGGGAGCAAACATGGTGCGCCGTCTGATGCGCGGCGGCCATCAGTGCGTCGTCTACGACCACACTCCCGGCAATGTCAGCCAATTGGCGGGCGAGGGCGCAGCCGGTTCGTCTTCACTCGACCAATTCGTCCAGCAGCTTCGCCCTCCGCGAGCGATTTGGTTGATGGTGCCGGCCGCGGCGGTCGACTCCACTCTCGACCAACTGGCGCCCAAGCTGCAAAAAGGCGACATCGTCATCGACGGCGGCAACTCCTACTACATCGACGACATCCGCCGCGCCCAGCAGCTTCAAACGCGCGGAATCGAATACGTCGACGTCGGCACCAGCGGCGGCACTTGGGGACTCGAGCGCGGCTATTGCCAAATGATCGGCGGGCCTGTCGCGGTGGTTCAGCACCTCGACCCAATCTTCAAAACGCTCGCACCAGGACGCGGCGATATCCCGCGCACGCCGGGCCGCGAGAAACTCCCTGGCACCTCCGAGGAAGGCTACCTGCACTGCGGCCCCTCGGGAGCAGGCCATTTCGTCAAGATGGTCCACAACGGCATCGAGTACGGCATCATGGCGGCCTATGCGGAGGGCGTGAATATCCTGAAGCACGCCAACGTGGGCAAGCAGACTCATTCCGCCGACGCCGAAACTACTCCGCTGCGCTCGCCCGACCACTATAAATACGACTTCAATCTCGCCGACGTTGCCGAAGTCTGGCGGCGCGGCAGTGTGGTCGCCTCGTGGCTGTTGGACCTGACTGCCATTGCTCTGGCTAGGCAGCCGGACCTAGCGAATTTCTCCGGACGCGTCTCGGACTCGGGCGAGGGCCGCTGGACGATTACCGCCGCCATCGACGAAGGCGCGCCGGCGCCGGTTCTAAGCGCTGCGCTCTTTGAGCGCTTCACTTCGCGCGGCGAAGCCGATTTCGCCGATAAACTTCTATCCGCCATGCGCTTTGAGTTCGGCGGACACCTGGAGAAAAAGTGAGCTCCGCTTCTACGACAAGTCCCGCGGCTACGCCCGGCTCATTGCAAGCGCAAAACGCGATCGTTTCTGACGCCTTGGTATTCTTCGGGGCCACCGGCGACCTCGCCCACAAGCAAATCTTCCCCTCGTTGCAGAAGATGATCCTGCATGGAAGTCTTACCGTGCCGGTCATCGGCGTAGCAAAAGCCGGCTGGACCCTCGAACAGCTCCGCGAGCGAGCCAAAGACAGCGTAACGCAACACGGCGGCCTCAATCCCGCCGCGTTCGCAAAACTGATCGAGCTCCTGCAATATATCGACGGCGACTACAACGACCCTGCTACCTTCGCGACGCTCCGCAAATACCTCGGCGCCGCGCAACATCCCACGCACTACCTAGCCATCCCGCCTAGCATGTTCCCGACCGTCATCGAGGGTCTCGACAAATCCGGTTGCGCCAAGGGCGCGCGCGTGATCGTCGAGAAGCCTTTCGGACGAGACCTGGCCTCGGCGCAGCAGCTCGACGTTATATTGCATTCGGCCTTCCCGGAATCGCGCATCTTTCGCATCGATCACTACCTCGGCAAGGAGGCCGTCGAGAATCTTCTCTCTTTCCGCTTTGCAAATACATTTCTCGAACCCATTTGGAATCGCAACTACGTCGCCAGCGTGCAGATCACCATGGCCGAGGCTTTCGGAGTCGCCGGGCGCGGCAAATTTTACGAAGAGACCGGCGCCATCCGCGACGTCGTCCAGAACCACCTCCTTCAAGTCGTCGGCTTTCTCACCATGGAGCCGCCAACCAACCTGTATCCAGACGCGCTCCGCGACGAACAGGTCAAAATCTTGCGCTCCATTCCGCCGCTCAAGCCCTCCCTGGTCGTTCGCGGCCAATTCACCGGCTATCGCAAGGAACCAGGCGTTGCGCCGAACTCAAAAGTGGAGACGTTCGCCGCCGTGCGTCTCGAAGTCGATTCATGGCGCTGGGCCGGCGTGCCCTTTTTAATTCGCACAGGCAAGTGCCTGCCGGTCACGGCCACCGAAGTTCTCGTCCTGCTCCAGGAGCCGCCCCTTCGCAAAATGAAGGACGGGAGCAATTACCTTCGCTTCCGCGTAGGGCCGGATCTCTCGTTGTCCCTGGGTGCGCGCATCAAGCGGCCCGGCCCTGGATTGCACACCATGCCGATAGAGCTGTCCGCCGTTAAAATGGACCTCAGCGGCGAACTCGATGCGTACGAGCGCTTGCTAACCGACGCCATGCACGGCGACCAGCTTCTATTCGTGCGCCAGGACGCCGTCGAAGCAGCCTGGGCCATCGTCGATCCGATCCTTGGAACCGAAACCACCCCCCTGCACGAATACGCGCCCGGCAGTTGGGGACCTGCGGAAGCCGACGCCTTGGCAGCCGAGATCGGCGGATGGCGCAACCCGCTGCCGCCCCCGCCCGGCGCCGCAGCACAACCGGAGTAACACATGCAGCAAGCCTCGCGCGAGACATACGCGCGTCGGACGTTTGTCCCCGTTTCGACCGGGGCCAAAGACGATGCTCTGTACAACGCGCCTCGTCTGATATACTTCAGGTCTTTACCGTAAGGGGGTTGCAACCTTGACGACTCTCACAAGCGGATTTCTCGGTCGTTTTCTTGGCGGGAATCTTCGGGAGGGATCGCGCAAGCCTTTGATCCCTGTCCTTTTGACCTTTCTCTCTCTGTTGTGCGTCGCGCCGGCCCATTCCCAGAACACTGTCGCCGTGTACGAACCCGATAGCGGCTACTACCTCCGGAAAACATACGCCGTCAAGGCCGTCGACGGCAGCAGCCAGGAATCTTTCAGCGGCATTATGGTGGATGCTCCAGCGCGTCGTGTCTACGTCGCGCACGGCACCGAATTGCAGGTGATGGACGCCGACAGCGGCGCGCTGATCGGATCCATCCCAGGCTTCACCCAGAATGATGGAATCGCCATCGCCGGCGACCTTGGCCGCGGATTCATCACCGACCGAGCCCAGGCAAAGGTCGTCATTTTTGATCTGAGCACCCTCAAAACGGTGGGCGAAGCAAAAACTGACGCGGGCGTAAGCAACATCATTTACGATTCCGCCTCTAAGCGCGTCTTCACCATGAACGGTGAAAGCCACACCTCCACCGTGATCGACGCCAGTACCGGAAAAGTCTTGAAGACGATGGACCTGGGCGGTGTCCCGGAAGGCGCTGTTTCTGACGACAATGGAATGATCTATACCAGCGTCCTCGACAAGAATGAAATCGCCGTCATCGACTCCCGCGCCCTTACGATCAAGGCGCGCTGGCCCGTGGCGCCCGCCGAAGCTCCCTCTGCTCTGTCCATTGACCGCCAGCATCGCCGCCTGTTCACGGCCGGCCGCAACTTGCAAGCACTCGTCGTGATGGATGCGGACACCGGGAAGGTAGTGCAAGCCCTCGGAATCACCGCAAATGCAGGCGCCAGCGCCTACGATGCAGACACCGGCCTGCTTTTTGTCTCGACAGGCGAGGGCGTGGTCCATATCTTCCACGAGGACTCGCCGAACAAGTTCAGCGCTCTCGAAGCGCTCATCACCGAGTATGGCGCCAAGACCATGTCGCTGGACGCAAAAACGCACAGCTTGTACCTGGACACGGCCAACTTCGACCCGCCTCCCTTCTTCACCGAAGCGCCCATGCGCCAGCCGGCTCCCGTTCCCGGCACGTTGCACGTCCTGGTCTACGGCAAGTTCGGCGGCGACTACTAAAACCCCAGCCCATTCGAAAAGTTGTCATCCCGAACCCGGTCGCCCGTCTTTGGCGAACGGCGGTGAGGGATCTGTTTTTCAGCCGAACTCGCATCCAACCACGTCGAGGTGATTTTGCATTCCGCGCGACGAACTCACCCTCCCGAGAGAGCAAGGCTTTGCGCGTGCGGTACGCTCCGGTCGCGAACCCGCATCGAAGCCTACCCTTTACGCTCCAGCGCCTTCAGATCTCCCGCGGAGCGCCGACGTCAAATCCCCCGAACCATCCGCCCCTCGCTCCCCACCAATCGCATCCCGCTCCCGCTTCAAAAGCGCACCCACATCGATTCGATCCGCGAGCTCGCGCACCAGCGTCGTCACTTGGATTGCCAACTCCTTGCAGTCACCATCGCCGCCCTCCATCGACCAAGGCACGCGCCGCCGGAACGCAATATCGGTTTCAGCTGCTGCCCGAAGCGCCTTGGCGATCAGATCGGCAAACGTCAGTGGCGCAATGCTGATGGTCAAATGCATTGACTCGCGCTCGTTGCAAAACGCCTCGTGCATCGCTCCTCGAGGCAAGTAAAGCACATCGCCCGGATGCAGAGTGATGTTCTCTGCGTCCCCACAGGGCCGAAAGCGATCCGCATCCCAGGGCGTTTCCATCAGCGGCAATTCCGTCTTGTTAGTGTACTCGTGAAAGATCTTCCACTCTTTCCTGCCCGCGCACTGCACGATGAAAACATCCGTGGTGTCAAAATGTGGCGGAAAGCCCGTCTTGCTCGGCGGAGTGAGGTACACATTAATCTGGGACGCTGCCGCCAGGCATCGTTGGATTTCCCTTACAAACTGATGGAGCTGCGCGTCGAATTTGTCCGCGTCGCGCACGCGCACGGTTGCTCCCTTTCGCAAGCTGTCGGCGATCACCGCGAAGCTGGTCCTCCCGCTTTTGTTCTGCACGTCGGCGAGTCTCCGCAATTGCCCGCCATCGAAAAGATCGACGTAGGCCATCGGAATGGCTTCGATCTTCAGCAGCGCCTCCAGCTTCGAGAGGCTGTAGAGTTGATCGAGTTGCTGCTCCCCAATCGCTCCGGCAAACTTTGCGACCCGTTTTTCCCGTACTTCGCGATCAAATGTCTGAATCTCGATCCCGCCGATCAGGCTGCGGGCGAGCATCTCGACGTCCAAGGCCGCCATGCACTGCCTCCTTAATTGCACAGTCTCTGACTGCCGTCCCGGCAGTCCGCCCATCTCTTCGATCGTTTTGTGTTGTGCTATTATACGGCCCTGCTGCAATGACCAATCCTTTCGATACTGAAAACGGCGAATTCCTCGTCCTCGTCAACGACGAGGGCCAGTATTCCCTCTGGCCGGCATACCTCGACATCCCGATCGGCTGGAAAGCAACCGGCCCGAGAGGCGAGCGCAAGACCTGCCTCGACTGGATCGACAAGAATTGGACCGACATGCGCCCCGCCAGCCTCGTCCGTCAGATGGAAGAAGACGCCCGCGCCCGAGCCGCCCAGCAACCAAAGAAGTAAGTCGCCCCCTTCACGTCGTTTCTGTTCCTCAGTTGAGCCCTTGCACTCGATCTGTTCTAAACTTCGCTGTATGCATGACGAATTCCGCTTGCGGCACATCTTGCAAACAATGGCGGAAAATCGCCAGCTTGCCGGCTACGCAATCCAAGTAGGTCCCCCCGAGAGTTTTTCAAACGCCGCCCTCTTCCCAGAAGAAATTTCGGCAATCGCCCGTGCGGCGCCTCGCCGTGTGGCAACTTTCAGAGCCGGGCGTGCTTGTGCCCGCGCCGCCCTGAAGGTGCTTGGTTCGCCGGACGTCGCAATTCCGGTCGGTCCGTCGGGCGCGCCAGTCTGGCCGCCCGGTTTCGTTGGCTCCATCACTCATACCAACGAGATTGCCGCCGCTGTTGTCGCTCGCAGTCAAAAGGTGCGGGGCCTCGGCCTCGATCTGGAAACAGATGAGCCATTTGACGACCCGGCGATGGTGCGGATTGTTTGCAGGCCGGAGGAACTCGCTAATGGCCGCCCTCCGTCTGATCCTGTGAATCTCAAGCGCGGCAAGTTGATCTTCGTCGTCAAGGAGGCAGCCTACAAACTCTATCGGCCGCTATGCGATGCCTTCCTCGAGTTCCACGACCTCGCGGTCTCCCTCGATGAATCGACAAACGTCTTCCGTGCCGAGCTCGTCAATCCGCAACGCCCGGCGCTCGCTGGGAGTCGAGCCATCACGGGCGTTTTCGCCAAGGCTGAAGGCCTGTTCATCGCGCTCGCGTCATTGTGCTAGCCAACCCGGAGCGGGCGCCGCACCTTCTTGTTAGAGTTGCCGTTTTTCGCCAGTCTCTGCCACCGGCCGCGGCCATTCGAACGCGCAGGCTGACCTCCCAGCGTTCCATCACTTCTCATTCAGGATATTGACTGCAATGTTATAATGCTCTATGTCTGCTTTACGTTTTCCCGCTGAGCACATCGCCGACACAGTAGCTGCTCGCCGTTGCAAGCTAGCTCGCCTCGGACTGATCCGAACAAGCCCGGGCTTCCATCCAAGGTGGCTTCTCCTCGGGCAACTTCCGGTACAACGTGATCTTCGCGAAACCGTGCAAAACGCTCGTCCTTTGTTTTCATATTCATACAAGATGCTTTTGCCGCAACCCCTTTGTTTTGATATTCATGTGGTTTGCCCCGGGGGTGTACCCCCTCCCTTTTTACCCATTTATTTTCAGCAACTTGCAAGCCGCCCCACAGCACCGTATGTAGCCCTGAAGCGCGAATGTGCAGGACTGCAAGCTGGTAAGCCGCTCTTTACAAGTGATAAAATTCCGTCGCTCCGTGAGGCCCATCCTGCCAAGCCTCGACCGTCGCCAATTCCTGGCCAGCCTCGCGGTCTCGCCGTTTCTGCCTCTGCTCGCAGCGGACAAAACCGCTCTGCGCGTCGCCTCTCTGGACTGGGCGTTGGCGGAGACCATGTTCGCGCTCGGGCACAATCCCATCGCCATCGTCGATGCCGCCAGTTGGAACAAATTTGTCGTCGAGCCGCCTCTGCCTGCCGGCATCGCCGATCTCGGTCTGTCCACCGAGATCAATTTCGAGCTTCTGGCCTCGCTCAAGCCGGACCTGATCCTCACCTCTCCTTTTGTGCAAGAACTCGAGCCCGCCCTGCAAAGGATCGGCCCGACATTGAGCCTCTCCGTCTTCGAGCCAGCCTCCATGCCTTTTGCGCGGCAGCGAGCTCTCACCCTAACGCTGGGCGAACAGCTAGGCCGCTACGAAGCAGCCGGGAATTTTCTCGCGACCGCCGAGCAACTGTTCGATTCCTACCGCGCTCGCATCAGCGCCCTTCATCCACTGCCCGTTCTGTTAGTCAATTTCATGGATGGCCGCCACGTCCGTGTCTACGGCGGCTCGGGCCTGTATCAGAACGTGCTCGACCGCATTGGCGTCGCCAACGCTTGGACCGGCGAAACAAACTACTGGGGCTATTCCACCGTTGGCATCGAGAGACTGGCCACCGGCCAGAACCTGCGTTTGATCGCCTTCGAGCCAATCCCGCCGGACACCTACCCGACTCTCGCGCGCAGTCCCCTTTGGTCGCAGCTTCCTTTCGTCAAGACAGGACAAGTCTCGGTCCTTCCGACCGTGCTCATGTTCGGCGCGATGCCGTCTGCCTTGCGGTTCGCGCGTCTCCTCGCCGAGCATCTCGAGGGCCTGCCGAAATGAGCGGCGGCGAAAAACATATCGGCGAAAGGCGACACGGTCCCCTTCTCGTGTCGATGGGATTGGGAATACTCGCGGCCGCAGCGGTTTCGATTCTTCTCGCTGCCCCCGTCTCGCACGTGCTGTCTCAGCGTGCAGCGCCGAACTCCTATGACGTCGAGCGCATGGTCCTTTTGTATGCGACGCTGCCCCGTCTCATCATGGCGCTGCTCTGCGGCGCGGGGCTCGCCGCCGCGGGCGCGATTCTCCAGCAGGTTCTTCTCAATCCACTGGCCTCGCCAACAACGCTGGGCGTTGACGCCGGTGCGCGCTTGGCCCTGGCGCTGGCGACGATCTTCATGCCCTCGCTGCTCGGAATTGGCCGGGACGCAGTGGCGTTGATCGGCAGCACGGCCTCGACGCTCCTCGTCTTCCTTTTGGTACGGCGCGCCTTCTCAGCGATCTCGATCGTACTCGCCGGTCTCGTGGTGAGCCTCTACTGCGGCGCCCTGTCCGCCATGCTGATCCTGGTAAAGGACCGCTACCTTGCCAGCCTCTTCATCTGGGGCAGCGGTTCTCTCAGCCAGCAGAGCTGGCAACCAAGCGCGGCACTGGCCCTGCGATTAGCGATTGTGGCGTTGCCTCTCGTTTTTCTTCTGCGGCCATTAGCGTTGCTGGACCTGGGCGATGAAACCGCACGGTCCCTCGGCCTTTCCGTCGATCAACTGCGTTTTCTTGCGATCGCCATCGCCGTCGCGCTTTCAGCTTTTGTGACCAGCGCCGTCGGCGTCATCGGCTTCATCGGCCTGGTGGCCCCGATCATCGCCCGGCTGTCCGGCGCCAGGCGCTTCGCCGAACGCTTGCTCTGGTCCTCCGTCATCGGCGCTCTACTCCTCGTGCTCACCGATGCGACCCTACAAAATCTCGCTGGCTTCTCCTCCGAATTTTTGCCGACGGGCGCTGTCACCGCCCTCCTCGCATCGCCGCTGGTTCTCATTCTGCTGCCGAAATTGAAAGTCGCCACGCGGCCACCCTCGCAGATGTCGCCGAGCCACAGCTTCGCGATGCCGCGAAATATTTCCCTGGCGATCGCCTTGATCTCTTTCGTGCTGCTCGTCGCCTGCGCGATTTTCATCGGACGCTCGCCATCCGGAGCCTGGCAGATTGTGCCCGCGAATCAATGGGATTACATCTTCGCTTGGCGGTTGCCTCGGATGGCGGCGGCTGCTTCCGCGGGGGCGCTTTTGGGAACTGCAGGGCTCATCCTGCAGCGGCTGACCAACAACGAAATGGCCAGCCCGGAGGTCCTCGGCGTAAGCGCCGGTGCGATTTTTGCAGTTGCCGTAACGCTCTTCACTTTCGGCAGACTCGGCGCCATAAAAGAGGGCGTTGCCGCAACCGTCGGCGGCCTCGCTGTCCTCGGGATCATCCTTTTGCTAGGGCGCCGCTCCGGGTTCGCGCCGGAACGCGTACTATTGGCGGGAATTGCCCTCAGTGCGCTCATGGATGCCATCATCGGCGTCCTTTCGGCAACCGGAGACCCGCGCGCGATCGCGCTTCTTGGCTGGATGAGCGGCTCGACCAACGGTGCGACAACAACCGAGGCGATAAGCGCCGGGATTGCGGCTCTAGCCCTTGTCGCTGCAAGTCTCCTTCTCGTCCGCTGGCTGGCGATTCTGCCTCTCGGAGGGCCGCAGGCGATGGCGCTCGGCGTCCCGCTCGCTCGCTCGCGTTTTCTTCTTCTGCTCTTGGCCGCGGTGATGACCGCCGCTGCCACCCCGATCATCGGCCCTTTGACGTTCGTCGGACTCATGGCTCCGCACATCGTGCTTGTCACTGGAATCCGGCGGATCCTGCCGGCGCTTTTGAGCACGGCCGCCGCTGGCGCAAGCGTGATGGTAGCTGCCGATTGGCTCGCTCGCACCGTGGCTTTTCCGTTGCAGCTGCCCACCGGCCTGGTAGCCGCCATGGTCGGCGCGCCATTTCTCATGGTGCTGCTCAATCGCCGCGGAGCGTCCCATGTTGCTTGAAGGTGTCGGCTTCGACGTTTCCGGCAACAGCATCCTCAAAGCTGTGACGGTTGCCTTTCCGGATCATGGCGTTTCGGGTCTGGTCGGCAAGAGCGGCTCGGGCAAGTCCACGCTGCTGAAAATACTTGCGCGCCAGCAAGCCGCAACTCACGGCAGCATTTCGTTTGGCGGCAAGTCTCTGGAATCCTGGGGTGAGCGCGAGTTTGCCCGCAAAGTTGCCTACTTGCCGCAGTACACGCCACTGGCTGCGGGCCTCAAGGTCCGCGAGTTGGTCGCGCTCGGGCGCTATCCCTGGCACGGAGCACTCGGCCGCTTTGGACCCGCCGACCGCGACAATGTAGAAGAGGCCTTAGCGCTCACCTCCACCGATTCCTTCGCCGACCGGTTCGTGGACACGCTTTCCGGTGGAGAGCGCCAGCGCGTCTGGCTCGCCATGCTCATCGCTCAAGATGCCAAACTGCTCCTGCTCGACGAGCCGATTTCCTCTCTCGACGTCGCCCAGCAAGTCGCCGTCCTGAAACTCGTAACCCGCCTGAGCCAGGAAAGAAACGCCGCCGTCATCATCGTGATCCACGAAATCAATATGGCCGCGCGCTTCTGCGACCACATCGTCGCTCTCAAGAACGGCCAGATGATCGCTCACGGCTCAGCCGATGAATTCATGACCGCCACTCGGCTCGAGGAAATCTACGACATCGCCATGGGCGTCATTCCGAATCCGGATACCGGCGCAGCGATCGCCTATGTCCGCGAACAAAAGTAAGCAGAAATAAAGATGAGCGGAACCAAAACAAACTCGCTCGGCGCTCCTGTTGGACGTCTCAGCCACGCCACGAAGTCCCCGGCGGACGCCAGCCGGCGATTCGGCGATTCGGCTTCACACCAAGGCCTAGGATTGCTATCCTCCTCTGCATTTCCTAAGCAGGCGCTGCGGGAGCGCCTTGGGGTGATGCCGAGCCATGCCGGAGCGCGAGCCATCGATTACGAAAGGAGGCTCTGAAGAGCAGCCAAAAGCGGCTGAGCAACGGAATAGCGCCACCTATCCGCTTTCTGTGCCTCAGCTGGATATCTGGTCAGCGCAGTCGCAAGATCCCGGCTGGGCCCTCAATCTGGCCCGCCACTATGCGATCGACGGTGCGATCGATCCGATTCTGTTCAACCAAGCCTGTCAGCAACTTGTCGCCGAATTCGATCTTTACCGCGTCGCCTTCACCGAGACGCCGGGCGGCCCGCGCCAAAAAGTGCGCGACGCGCTGTCGTGGCCACCGATCATTCGCGATTTTCGCGATGAGTCCGATCCGGAGTTTGCTGCGAACTTCTGGATGCGGAATGATCTCACCGAGCCGGTAGGCACCATCGGCGAGCACCTCTTCACGCTGGCGCTGCTGCAAATCGCCGACGACCGCTGGCTCTTCTACCAACGCTGTCACCGCCTGATCTGCGACGAACCAAGTCTGGAAATGACCACGGCTCGTCTCGCCGCTCTTTATAGCGGTCTCGCTGCCGGCGCGCCGCTGCCGCTCACGTTGCAGCCCTCCGCCCTCACGCTGGTCACCGCGGAGCAGGATTATCGAGCGAGCGACGCCTTCACGCATGATCGCGTCTTCTGGCGCGAGCAGCTCGCCGAGCCCGTCGAGCCGGTAAATCTCACCGGGAATTCGCTGCGCAAAGCCACGGTGCCGCCCATCCGGTACTCGCTCCAGTTGCGGCGGGAGCTTGTCGATGATCTCCAAACGTTGGCCCGTGCGCGGGGAATCGAGCTCGGCAACGTTCTCAGCGTGGCGGTTGCGATCTATCTTCATCGGCTGAGCGGCGCTCCAGCAATTTCTCTCCGTCGGCCGGTGACCGGCCGATCGACCTCCCAACGGCAGACCCCGGGCGTGGCGACAACCATCCTGCCGCTACGACTCGAAATCGCGCCGACGGACCAGGTCTCTGACCTGCTGAGCGCGGCCAGCTCTTCCTTTGAGCAGTTGCTCGATCATCAGCGGTATCGGCACGAAGACCTCCGCCAGGACTTGGGGCTCGCTCCAGATGCGGCCGACAACTTTGGTCCCATCGTCACTGTCCACACGGTTGAGGACACCCTCACTTGGGCCGGCCAGCAACTCAGCCTAGAGGACTTCGCCAACACAATTCGGATCGACGATCTCGCGGTCGCGTTGTGCAACTCTGGAGTCAACCGAGCGCCCAACCTCAATCTGGACGGCAACCCTGAACTCTACACATCGGAGAGCCTCGCCGAACACGGCGAACGGCTGGTGCGATTGCTCGAACAGATCGCTGCTGATCCATCGCTGCCGCTGCATCGGCTCAAGATCCTGTCCCCGGAAGAGCACCTACGGATCGTTCGCCATTCTGGCGACACCGCAACTCCTCAGTCCCACGAAACACTGATCGACCTGTTCGAGCAGCAGGTCCACAAAACTCCAGACAACGTCGCGCTGCTACTCGAAGATCGCCGATGGACCTATGCCGAACTCGACGCTCGCACGAATCAGCTGGCCTGGAAGCTGATCGCCGGCGGCATCGGCCCCGAAGACGTCGTCGCCATCTGCCTCGAGCGTTCGATCGAGATGGTTATCTGCATTTTGGCGACGCTAAAGGCTGGCGCCGCCTACCTGCCGCTCGACCCTGATTATCCCGCCGAGCGGTTGGCCTTCCTGCTGGAAGATGCACGGCCCAAGAGCATTCTGACGAGCTCTGCTCTGTGCGCGAAGCTTCCAGACGCTTCGCGCGGCCTCTGTTTGCTGCTGGATGCGTCGTCAGTCGCCGCCGATCTGGCTGGGTTTACTGTGTCGGCTCCGGCCGATTCCGATCGCACCACGCCGCTGCGGCCGCAACATCCTGCTTACCTCATCTACACCTCGGGCAGCACGGGGAAGCCGAAGGGCGTTGCCGTAACGCAGCGCAACGTCGTCCGCCTGTTCAGCGCGACCAGACCCTGGTTCGGTTTTAACGAAAACGATAGCTGGACGATGTTTCACTCCTACGCTTTCGATTTTTCGGTCTGGGAATTGTGGGGCGCGTTGCTGCATGGCGGACGTCTGGTGATCGTTCCTAAGCACGTTGCTATGTCGGCGGAAGCCTTCCGCCAGATGCTCGCCCGTGATCGCGTGACGATTCTGAATCAAACACCTTCCGCCTTTTATCAGCTCATGCAGGCCGACGAACAAACAGAGGCGCCCTCAGGGAGCCTCGCCCTTCGCGCGGTGATCTTCGGCGGTGAGGCACTGGACCTGCGCCGCTTGAAGAATTGGTATCACCGGCACGCTGAGGATTTCCCGCAATTAGTGAACATGTACGGCATCACGGAGACCACCGTTCACGTTACCGCTGCGTTTCTTGACCGCGCAGACGCAGCGACGGCGGAGAGCTTGGTGGGCGTCGCTCTTTCCGATTTGCGCGTGTATGTTTTGGACGCGAGCTTGCAGCCCTGCCCGATTGGCGTGGCGGGGGAGCTGTACGTAGCGGGCGCGGGCCTGGTGCGCGGCTATTGGAACCGCCCAACGCTAACGGCTGAGCGATTTGTTGCTAATCCTTTCGCGATCCATCCCGGGGAGCGGCTTTATCGCACCGGCGATTTAGCCTCCTGGCGTGAAGACGGCAACCTGCTGTTTCACGGGCGCGCCGATCAGCAGGTTAAGATTCGCGGCTTCCGCATCGAACCCGGCGAGATCGAAACCGCTCTGCTGAGCTGGCGCCAGATCGCTCAAGCTGCCGTGATCGCTCGCGAGGACACGGCCGGCGACAAGCGCCTCGTGGCTTACTTGGTAGCAAGGCAGTCTGCGGCCATCGATCTCCAAGAACTGCGCGACGATCTGGCTGCACGCTTGCCGGAGTATATGGTGCCAGGGGCGTTTGTGGTGCTGGAGGGGCTGCCGCTGACGGCGAACGGCAAGCTGGATCGTAAGGCGCTTCCTGCGCCGGAGGGCTCCGGACTTGCGGCTGGTTACGTGGCTCCCGGGACGCCCTACGAGATTTTGCTCTGCGAGCTGGTGGCGGAACTGTTGGGGCTCGAGCGCGTTGGGCTGGCCGATAACTTCTTTCACCTGGGCGGGCACTCGCTTCTGGCTACTCGCCTGGTGGCGCGGATTCGAGCACGGCTGGATCGCGAACTGCCGATTCGCACGATCTTCGATTGCCCTGTACTCGGCGATCTGGCTCGCGCTTTGCGGACGCTGCCCAAGGCCGGGCTGGCGCTTACGGCGATCCAGCGGCCTGCGGAGTTGCCGCTTTCGTTCGCGCAGGCTCGGCTGTGGTTCCTGCAGCAACTCGAGGGAGCAAACGCCAGTTACAACATCCCGATCGCTGTGCGGCTTGCAGGCGCTCTGGATGAAAAGGCACTCGAACTGGCGCTGGGCGACCTGCTCACGCGCCACGAGAGCTTGCGCACCTTGCTTGTTTCGGGCGACAACGGGCCGCAGCAGCTGATCCTGCCGGCCGACGCAGTGCCCTCTCCGCTTCAGGTTCTCGCCAGTTCTCTGGAGACGTTCGAGGACGATGTCGCTGTCGCGGCGGCACATGGCTTTGACCTTGCCAGCGAAATCCCGTTCCGGGCGACTCTGTTCCGGCTCGGCCCTGACGACCACGCGCTGCTGCTGCTGCTCCATCACAGCGCGGCCGACGGCTGGTCGGTCGCTCCTCTGCTCGAGGATTTGGCCAAGGCGTATACGTCCAGGCTGCAGGGACAGGCGCCTGATTTCGCGCTGCTGGCGGTGCAATACGCCGACTACACACTCTGGCAGCGCGCACTGCTCGGCAGCGAAGAGGACCCCAGCAGCCCGTTGGCCCGCCAGATCGCCTACTGGACCGAAAAACTCGCCGATCTTCCGGTGGAGTTGTCCCTGCCAACTGACCGCCCTCGGCCACTGACGCCGAGCTTTGCGGGCGGCGCTGTCCGTATTCCTGTTTCACCTGAGTTGCACGCCAAGCTTGCAGATCTCTGCCGCGAGCAAGGGGCCACGCTATTCATGCTGTTGCAGGCAGCGCTGGCCGCCTTGCTCAGCAAGCTGGGCGGCGGGAGCGATATCCCGATCGGCTCCCCGATTGCCGGACGGACCGAGGCGGCTCTTGATCCCCTGGTCGGCTTCTTCGTGAACACGCTGGTGCTGCGCACCAGCACTGCTGGCGATCCATCGTTTACGGAACTGCTCGAGCGTGCCCGCGCTACGTGCCTGGAGGCCTATGCACACCAGGACTTGCCCTTCGAGCGATTGGTGGAGCTGCTGGATCCGCCACGCGCGTTTGGCAGGCAGCCGTTGTTCCAGACCATGCTGGTGCTGCAGAACAACGAACAGCCGCAGCTCGACCTTCTGGGACTAAGCGCGGCCCCGCTGACGGTTGGCACTCGGACGACCAAGTTCGATCTGACCTTCAGCTTCGCGGAAACGCGGGGCGCGAGCGGCCAGCCTGCTGGGCTCACGGGCGAGCTCGAATACAGCGCTGATTTATTCGATCGGGTTTCGGCTGAGCGCCTGGCCGAGCGGCTGGTGCGGCTGCTGGAACAGATCGCCGCTGATCCGGCGCGGCCGCTGCATCGCTTGGAGATTTTGGCCCCCGCAGAACGACGACAGCTCGTTCGCGACTTCAACGACACCGCAGCGCCGCTGCCTCAAGCCACGCTGGTCGAGATGTTCGAGCAGCAGGTCCGCAAAACACCGGACCACGTTGCGCTGCTCTTCGAGGATCGGCAGTGGACCTACGCCGAACTCGACGCACACGCCAATCAACTGGCCTGGAAGCTGATCGCCGACGGCATTGGCCCCGAGGACATTGTCGCCATCTGCCTGGAGCGTTCGATCGAGATGGTTGCGGCCATTCTGGCCACGCTGAAAGCTGGCGCCGCGTACCTGCCGCTCGATCCTGACTATCCGGCCGAACGGCTGGCCTATCCTGCTCGAAGACGCACGGCCCAAGAGGATTCTGACGAGTTCTGCTCTGTGCGCGAAGCTGCCAGAGGACTCGCGCGGCCTCTGTTTGCTGCTGGATGACCGCCGAGGTTGCGGCCGATCTGGCCGGCTTCGCTGCATCGGCTCCGGCCGACGCCGATCGCACCACGCCGCTGCGGCCGCAGCATCCTGCCTACCTCATCTACACCTCGGGCAGCACCGGAAAGCCCAAGGGCGTGGCCATCTCTCAGCAGAGCATCGCCCATTACATCGATCTGGCCGGAAGCAAAGTTCTCGGTCCTGGCGCCAGCCATGCCGCTATTCACCTCGGCGGTGTTCGATCTGACGCTGACTTCGATCTTCGCGCCCCTCTGCTTCGGCGGACAGATTCGCATCCTGCCGCAGAAGAATGCGCAAGCCGCCATGGAAGAAATCTTTTCCAGCGAGCGAGCGCCGAGCGCCGTCAAGCTGACGCCCTCGCACATCGCTCTGCTGGCCACTCTGCCCGGGCACACGAGTACGATCGAAACGGCCATCGTTGGCGGCGAGACGCTCACGGCGGCTCAAGTCAAGACGCTGGAGCAGCACTGCCCTGGCATTCGCGTCTTCAATGAATACGGGCCGACCGAGACCACGGTTGGCGCCATCGCCGGCTATGTGAGTGGCAACGACATTCACATCGGCAGGCCCTATGCCAACACCCGCGTCTACGTTCTCGATGCGGACTTGCAGCCCTGCCCCATCGGCGTGGTGGGAGAGTTGTACATCGCCGGAGTGGGCCTGGCGCGCGGCTACTGGAACCGGCCGGCGCTGACCGCTGAGCGCTTCACTCGCCAATCCCTTCGCAGTCGATCCCGGCGAACGGCTCTACCGGACAGGCGACCTGGCGTCGTGGCGCGACGACGGCAACCTGCTCTTCCACGGACGCGCCGATCAGCAGGTCAAGATTCGCGGCTTCCGCATCGAGCCCGGCGAGATCGAAGCTGCTCTGCTGTGTGAGCCACAGATCGCTCAGGCAGCCGTGATCGCACGCGAGGATACGGCTGGCGACAAGCGCCTCGTCGCTTACTTGGTGGCTGGCAAGGATGAGCAGGGCCAGCCTACGGTCATCGATCTTCGGGAACTGCGCCAGCGTCTGGCTGCGCGCTTGCCGGAGCACATGGTGCCCTCGGCGTTCGTGGTGCTCGAGGCGCTGCCGCTGACTCCAACGGCAAGCTGGATCGCAGGGCGCTGCCTGCGCCCGATGGCTCTGGCCTCGCGGCTGGTTACATTGCGCCGAGCACACCCGAAGAGATTTTGCTCTGCGAACTCGTGGCGGAGCTGTTGGGCCTGGATCGCGTTGGCCTCGCCGATAACTTTTTCCATCTCGGCGGCCATTCGCTGCTGGCCACTCGCCTGGCCGCCCAAATCCGCGCGCGCCTCGATCGCGAACTGCCCATTCGCACCATCTTCGATTCGCCTGTGCTCGGCGATCTGGCTCGCGCTTTGCGCGATCTCAGCCAGCCCGCCGTCGAAACGCCGCTGGTCGCGGATCGCGCCGCGGCTCACGATTCTTTCCCGCTCACTCCCGTGCAGGAAGCCTATTGGCTGGGCCGCCAGAGCCTGGTCGAACTTGGAGAAGTTGCCTGTCACGCTTACGTCGAGTTCCGGCTGCCCTCGCTCGATCTCGAGCGGCTCACTTGGGCTTGGCGCGCGGTGATCGACCGTCATCCCATGCTGCGCGCGGTGATCGAGCCGAACGGCACGCAGCGCATCCTCTCGGAAGTTCCGCCGCTCACGATCGCCTTTGCCGATTACAGCCAACGCCTCTCGCGACGATGCCGAGGCTGCGGCTCGCGCCGTGCGCGAGGCCATGTCGCATCAAGTGCTGCCCTGCGACCGCTGGCCGCTGTTCGAGATCCGCGTCACGCGCGTCGCAGCCGATGACTGGCGCCTGCATCTCAGCGTCGATGCCCTCATCCTGGACGGCGAAAGCTCGAGCCTGCTGCTGCAAGAAGTCTTCGACCTCTACCATGGCCGCAGCACGCCCGGCCCCGCTTCCCAACTCACCTTCCGCGACTACGTCCTGCATCTGCAGACTCCATCAGCCGCCACCGAGAAAGCGCGCGCGTATTGGGAGGCGCGCCTGGACACGCTGCCGGCTGCGCCGGCCTTGCCGCTGGCGGTTGATCCCTCGCGGCTGGCCGATCCGCGCTTTAGCCGGCTGAACGCGCAACTCACGCCGGCCGTCTGGAGCCGGCTCAAGGCACGCGCCGCCGCAGCCGGGCTCACGCCCTCGAACCTGCTGCTCACCGCCTATGCCGAAGTCCTGGGCACCTGGGCGCGCTCGGATGATTTCACGCTCAACCTCACTGTCGGCGACCGCCGCCTGCTGCATCCAGAAGTCGCCGGCATGCTCGGCGTCTTCACCAACCTCACCCCGCTGGAAATTCGCGGCGCTTGCCGCGGCAGCTTCCTGCTCACGCGCGCGCGCCCAGCAGCGACAGCTCGCCCGCGATCTCGATCATCGCGCCGTCAGCGGCGTCGAGGTGCAGCGCCTGCTCGCACAACGCGCCGGCGATCCTCATGCCGGCCTTTTGCCCGTCGTCTTCACCAGCGTCATCGGCGAATCCCAGGCCGACCTCTCCGGGATCGAAGTCGTCGACAGCATCACTCAGACGCCGCAGACCTGGCTCGACAACAAGGTCTACGAACTCGATGGCGGCCTGGGCATCGACTGGGACGCGCCGCTGGCGCTGTTCCCGGCAGGTGTGCTCGAGGCTATGTTCGAGGCCTATGTCTCGCTGCTCGAAGAGCTGGCCGCCTCGGAAGCGGCTTGGCAGGCCACCGGCCGATCCTTGGTCCCGGCCGCGGAATCCGAACTGATCGCCAGCGTCAATGCCACCGCCGGCCCGCTGCCTGACGATCTGCTGCACGAGCCGGTGTTCGCCGCCGCTGCGGCTGATCCAGACGCCGTCGCTGTCTTCGGCGAAGACTACACACTCACCTTCGGCGAACTCACCGATCGCGCTCGCCTGCTTGCCCATGAGCTGCAGGCCGTCCTCACGCCTGCCGACCGGCTCGTGGCCATCGTCATGGACAAGGGCTTCGAGCAGATCGTCGCCGCGCTGGCCGTGCTCGAGAACGGCCGAACCTTCCTGCCCATCAGCGCCAGCCAGCCCGACCAGCGCATCCAGACCATCCTCAGCCAAGCCGGAGTGCGCGTCGCGCTGATTCAGCCGCAGATGCGCACGCGGCCGCTGTCTGGCAGGACCAAGTCGTTTTGCTGGAGGTGACGCGCGAGCCCATCACCGGCGCTGTCCCGCCGCGCCTGCCGCAAACGGCTTCGCCCACCGATGCGGCTTACGTGATCTACACCTCCGGCAGCACCGGCGTCCCCAAAGGCGTCACCATCAAGCATCAGGCCGCGCGCAACACCATCGCCGATCTCACCGAGCGCTTCGCCATCACCCGCGCCGATCGCGTCCTCTGGGTATCGTCCTTCGAATTCGACCTGTCCATCTTCGATCTCTTCGGCATCCTCGCAGCCGGCGGCGCGGTCGTCGTTCCTGCTGCCCACAGCAACCAGAATCCCATCGTCTGGGCCGAAGCCGTTCATCAGCCATCGGGTGACCATCTGGAACTCGGTCCCGGCGCTCGCCGAACTGATGCTTTCCGCGGCAGACCACGACACCGCTCTGCTCGCCAGCCTGCGTCTGATGATGCTCAGCGGCGACTGGATCCCCGTTGCGCTCGCCGGCCGCATCCGGAAACAACTCCCCGCCTGCCGGCTCTTCAGCCTGGGCGGCGCCACCGAAGCTTCCATCTGGTCGATCTTGTATCCGATCGAGCATGTCGATCCGCAGTGGGTCAGCATCCCCTACGGCAAGCCCCTGCGCAACCAGACCTTCCACGTCCTCAAGGACGATCTGGCTCCCTGTCCGATCCACACCACCGGCAAGCTCTTCATTGGCGGGATCGGACTGGCCATGGGTTACTGGAACAATCCGGAGCAGACCGCAGCCCGCTTCATCACTCATCCGCTGACCGGCGAGCGGCTCTACGACACCGGCGACCTGGGCCGCTATCGGCCGGACGGCGCGATCGAGTTCCTCGGCCGCGAGGACGCCCAAGTCAAACTCCGCGGCTTCCGCATCGAACTCGGCGAAATCGAAGCTGCGCTTGCAAAGCACCCGCAGGTGCACAGCGCAGTCGCACTCGTTCAAACGCAGGGTGGATCACAACGCCTGGTTGCTTACCTCGTACCCACAAAGAGCGAACCGACAATTCACGATCCCGCTGGCAGGCAAGACGGCGTGATCACCGACAAGCTAGCTCGCATCGCCTTCACTCTCGATCAGCACGGCCGTCCGGAGATCAGCGAAAATTCGAAAACGATCGAATTGCCGGGCGGAACGTTCGATCGGGACCGCGAACAAACCTTCCTCGGACGCCAAAGCTACCGCTCGTTCGCCGATCAGCCGCTTACGATGGCTGAATTCGGTAGCTGGATTAGCTGCCTGCAAGCAATGCTAGTGGACAATGCACCAATCCCGAAGCGTCTATATCCATCGGCTGGCGGCCTCTACCCCGTGCGTGTGTATTTTGTGTTTAAGCCGAACGCGGTTGAAGGACTTGATGCTGGAGCCTACGTATACGACGCTCTCGCCCATCGGCTGGCACGGGTCGGCAACGCTGAGCTAAGTCCCAGTGACTTTGGCGAGTTCAATTCGCCGATTGCCAAGGCTGCGGGACTCGCAGTCTTCCTTGTCGCCCATCTTCCCGCGATCAGTCCTCTCTACGGCGACTGGGGCCGCGATGCGTGTCTTCTCGAGGCGGGTTATATCGGTCAGACGCTCGCTCAAACTGGCCTCGCGCTGAATATCGGCAGTTGCGCGATTGGGAGCGCGGACGAGACCACGTTACGCAATCTGCTCGGGCTTGCGAACGAGAGCGCGGATGTCTTCGTTCACACGCTGCTCGCCGGTCCGATTGAACAGCGGCAGAAGCACCAGTGGCAACCTATGCCGCTGACCGAGATTGCCAAACCACTGGATCCAGCCGGGCTGCGCGAATGGCTCAGAGAGCGCCTGCCGGAGTATATGGTGCCAGGGGCGTTTGTGGTGCTGGAGGGGCTGCCGCTGACGGCGAACGGCAAGCTGGATCGTAAGGCGCTTCCTGCGCCGGAGGGCTCCGGACTTGCGGCTGGTTACGTGGCTCCCGGGACGCCCTACGAGATTTTGCTCTGCGAGCTGGTGGCGGAACTGTTGGGGCTCGAGCGCGTTGGGCTGGCCGATAACTTCTTTCACCTGGGCGGGCACTCGCTTCTGGCTACTCGCCTGGTGGCGCGGATTCGAGCGCGGCTGGATCGCGAACTGCCGATTCGCACGATCTTCGATTGCCCTGTGCTCGGCGATCTGGCTCGCGCTTTGCGGACGCTGCCCAAGGCCGGGCTGGCGCTTACGGCGATCCAGCGGCCTGCGGAGTTGCCGCTTTCGTTCGCGCAGGCTCGGCTGTGGTTCCTGCAGCAACTCGAGGGAGCAAACGCCAGTTACAACATCCCGATCGCTGTGCGGCTTGCAGGCGCTCTGGATGAAAAGGCACTCGAACTGGCGCTGGGCGACCTGCTCACGCGCCACGAGAGCTTGCGCACCTTGCTTGTTTCGGGCGACAACGGGCCGCAGCAGCTGATCCTGCCGGCCGACGCAGTGCCCTCTCCGCTTCAGGTTCTCGCCAGTTCTCTGGAGACGTTCGAGGACGATGTCGCTGTCGCGGCGGCACATGGCTTTGACCTTGCCAGCGAGATCCCGTTCCGGGCGACTCTGTTCCGGCTCGGCCCTGACGACCACGCGCTGCTGCTGCTGCTCCATCACAGCGCGGCTGACGGCTGGTCGGTCGCTCCTCTGCTCGAGGATTTGGCCAAGGCGTATACGTCCAGGCTGCAGGGACAGGCGTCTGATTTCGCGCTGCTGGCGGTGCAATACGCCGACTACACACTCTGGCAGCGCGCGCTGCTCGGCAGCGAAGAGGACCCCAGCAGCCCGTTGGCCCGCCAGATCGCCTACTGGACCGAAAAACTCGCCGATCTTCCGGTGGAGTTGTCCCTGCCAACTGACCGCCCTCGGCCACTGACGCCGAGCTTTGCGGGCGGCGCTGTCCGTATTCCTGTTTCACCTGAGTTGCACGCCAAGCTTGCAGATCTCTGCCGCGAGCAAGGCGCCACGCTATTCATGCTGCTGCAGGCAGCGCTGGCTGCCTTGCTCAGCAAGCTGGGCGGCGGGAGCGATATCCCGATCGGCTCCCCGATTGCCGGACGGACCGAGGCGGCTCTTGATCCCCTGGTCGGCTTCTTCGTGAACACGCTGGTGCTGCGCACCAGCACTGCTGGCGATCCATCGTTTACGGAACTGCTCGAGCGTGCCCGCGCTACGTGCCTGGAGGCCTATGCACACCAGGACTTGCCCTTCGAGCGATTGGTGGAACTGCTGGATCCGCCACGCGCGTTTGGCAGGCAGCCGTTGTTCCAAACCATGCTGGTGCTGCAGAACAACGAACAGCCGCAGCTCGACCTTCTGGGACTAAGCGCGGCCCCGCTGACGGTTGGCACTCGGACGACCAAGTTCGATCTGACCTTCAGCTTCGCGGAAACGCGGGGCGCGAGCGGCCAGCCTGCTGGGTTCACGGGCGAGCTCGAATACAGCGCTGATTTATTCGATCGGGTTTCGGCTGAGCGCCTGGCCGAGCGGCTGGTGCGGCTGCTGGAACAGATCGCCGCCGATCCGGCGCGGCCGCTACATCGCTTGGAGATTTTGGCCCCCGCAGAACGACGACAACTCGTTCGCGACTTCAATGACACGGCAGCGCCGCTGCCTCAAGCCACGCTGGTCGAGATGTTTGAGCAACAGGTCCGCAAAACGCCGGACCACGTTGCGCTGCTCTTCGAGGATCGGCAGTGGACCTATGCCGAACTCGACGCACGCGCCAATCAACTGGCCTGGAAGCTGATCGCCGACGGCATTGGCCCCGAGGACATTGTCGCCATCTGCCTGGAGCGTTCGATCGAGATGGTTGCGGCCATTCTGGCCACGCTGAAAGCTGGCGCCGCCTACCTGCCGCTCGATCCTGACTATCCGGCCGAACGGCTGGCCTTCCTGCTCGAAGATGCACGGCCCAAGAGGATTCTGACAAGTTCTACTCTATGCGCGAAGCTTCCGGAGGAGTCGCGCGACATCTGCTTGCTGCTGGATGTACCGGCGGTTGCAGCTGATCTGGCTGGCTTCGCCGTATCGGCTCCGGCCGACGCCGATCGCACCACGCCGCTGCGGCCGCAGCATCCTGCCTACCTCATCTACACTTCGGGCAGCACCGGGAAGCCCAAGGGCGTGGCCATCTCGCAGCAGAGCATCACCCATTACATCGGTCTGGCAGGAAGCAAAGTTCTCGGTCCTGGCGCAGCCATGCCGCTATTCACGTCGGCGGTGTTTGATCTGACGCTGACTTCGATTTTCGCGCCCCTCTGCTTCGGCGGACAGATTCGCGTCATTCCTCAGAAGAATGCACAGGAGGCCGTCGAAGAAATCTTCTCCGGCGAACAAGCGCCGAGCGCCGTCAAGCTGACGCCCTCGCACATCGCTCTGCTGGCCACTCTGCCCGGGCACACGAGTACGATCGAAACGGCCATCGTTGGCGGCGAGACGCTCACGGCGGCTCAAGTCAAAACGCTGGAGCAGCACTGCCCTGGCATTCGCGTCTTCAATGAATACGGGCCGACCGAGACAACGGTTGGCGCCATCGCCGGCTATGTGAGTGGCAACGACATTCACATCGGCAGGCCCTATGCCAACACCCGCGTCTACGTTCTCGATGGGGACTTGCAGCCCTGCCCCATCGGCGTGGTGGGAGAGTTGTACATCGCTGGAGTGGGCCTGGCGCGCGGCTACTGGAACCGGCCGGCGCTGACCGCCGAGCGCTTCCTCGCTAATCCCTTCGCAGTCGATCCCGGCGAGCGGCTCTATCGCGACCGGCGATCTGGCGTCCTGGCGCGACGACGGCAACCTGCTCTTCCACGGGCGCGCCGATCAGCAAGTCAAGATTCGCGGCTTCCGCATCGAGCCGGGCGAGATCGAAGCTGCTCTGCTGGGCGAGCCGCAGATCGCTCAGGCAGCCGTGATCGCACGGGAGGACACGGTTGGCGACAAGCGCCTCGTCGCTTACTTGGTGGCTGGCAAGGATGAGCAGGGCCAGCCTGCGGCCATCGATCTTCGGGAACTGCGCCAGCATTTGGCGGTGCGCTTGCCGGAGCACATGGTGCCCTCGGCGTTCGTGGTGCTGGATGCGCTGCCGCTGACATCCAACGGCAAGCTGGATCGCAGGGCGCTGCCTGCGCCCGATGGCTCTGGCCTGGCGGCTGGCTACATTGCGCCGAGCACACCCGAGGAGATTTTGCTCTGCGAACTCGTGGCGGAGCTGTTGGGCCTGGAGCGTGTTGGGCTGGCCGATAACTTTTTCCATCTCGGCGGCCACTCGTTGCTGGCCACTCGCCTGGCTGCCCAAATTCGTGCGCGCCTCGATCGCGAACTGCCGATTCGCACCATCTTCGATTCGCCTGTGCTCGGCGATCTGGCTCGCGCTTTGCGCGATCTCAGCCAGCCCGCCGTCGAAACGCCGCTGGTCGCGGATCGGGCCGCGGCTCACGATTCCTTCCCGCTCACTCCCGTGCAGGAAGCCTATTGGCTCGGCCGCCAGAGCCTGGTCGAACTTGGCGAAGTCGCCTGTCACGCCTACGTCGAGTTCCGGCTGCCCTCGCTCGATCTCGAGCGGCTCACTTGGGCTTGGCGCGCGGTGATCGACCGCCATCCCATGCTGCGCGCGGTGATCGAGCCGAACGGCACGCAGCGCATCCTCTCGGAAGTTCCGCCGCTCACGATCGCCTTTGCCGATTACAGCCAAAGCCCCCGCGACGATGCCGAGGCTGCGACACGAGCCGTGCGCGAGGCCATGTCGCATCAAGTGCTGCCCTGCGACCGCTGGCCGCTGTTCGAGATCCGAGTCACGCGCGTCGCAGCCGATGACTGGCGCCTGCATCTCAGCATCGATGCCCTCATCCTGGACGGCGAAAGCGCGAGCCTGCTGCTGCAAGATGTCTTCGACCTCTACCATGGCCGCAGCACGCCCGGCCCCGCTTCCGAACTCACCTTCCGCGACTACGTCCTGCATCTGCAGGCTCCGTCAGCCGCCACCGAGAAAGCGCGCGCGTATTGGGAGGCGCGCCTGGACACGCTGCCGGCTGCGCCCGCCTTGCCGCTGGCGGTTGATCCCTCGCGGCTGGCCGATCCGCGCTTTAGCCGGCTGAACGCGCAACTGACGCCGGCCGTCTGGAGCCGGCTCAAGGCACGCGCCGCCGCAGCCGGGCTCACACCCTCGAACCTGCTGCTCACCGCCTATGCCGAAGTCCTGGGCACCTGGGCGCGCTCGGACGATTTCACGCTTGAACCTCACCGTCGGCGACCGCCGCCTGCTGCATCCTGAAATCGCCGGCATGCTCGGCGTCTTCACCAACCTCACCCCGCTGGAAATTCGCGGCGCCTGCCGCGGCAGCTTTCTGGCTCGCGCGCGCGCCCAGCAGCAACAACTCGTCCGCGATCTCGATCATCGCGCCGTCAGCGGCGTCGAGGTGCAGCGCCTGCTCGCACAACGCGCCGGCGATCCTCATGCCGGCCTTTTGCCCGTCGTCTTCACCAGCGTCATCGGCGAATCTCAGGCCGACCTCTCCGGGATCGAAGTCGTCGACAGCATCACTCAGACGCCGCAGACCTGGCTCGACAACAAAGTCTACGAACTCGAAGGCGGCCTGGGCATCGACTGGGACGCGCCGCTGGCGCTGTTCCCGGCAGGTGTGCTCGAGGCCATGTTCGAGGCCTATGTCTCGCTGCTCGAAGAACTGGCCGCATCGGAAGCGGCTTGGCAGACCACCGACCGATCCTTGGTCCCGGCCGCGGAATCCGAACTGATCGCCAGCGTCAATGCCACCGCCGGCCCGCTGCCTGGCGATCTGCTGCACGAACCGGTGTTCGCCGCCGCTGCGGCCGATCCAGACGCCATCGCTGTCGATCGGCGAAGACTACACACTCACCTTCGGCGAACTCACCGATCGCGCTCGCCTGCTTGCTCACGAACTGCAGGCCGTCCTCACGCCTGCCGATCGGCTCGTGGCCATCCTCATGGACAAGGGCTTCGAGCAGATCGTGGCCGCGCTGGCCGTGCTCGAGAACGGCCGAACCTTCCTGCCCATCAGCGCCAGCCAGCCCGACCAGCGCATCCAGACCATCCTCAGCCAAGCCGGAGTGCGCGTCGCGCTGATTCAGCCGCAGATGCGACGCGGCCGCTTCTGGCAGGACCAAGTCGTTTTGCTGGAAGTGACGCGAGAGCCCATCCCCCGTGCTGTCCCGCCGCGCCTGCCGCAAACGGCTTCGCCCACCGATGCGGCTTACGTGATCTACACCTCCGGCAGCACCGGCGTCCCCAAAGGCGTCACCATCAAGCATCAGGCCGCGCGCAACACCATCGCGGATCTTACCGAGCGCTTCGCCATCACCCGCGCCGATCGCATCCTCTGGGTATCGTCCTTCGAATTTGACCTGTCCATCTTCGATCTCTTCGGCATCCTCGCAGCCGGCGGCGCGGTCGTCGTTCCTGCTGCCCACAGCAACCAGAATCCCATCGTCTGGGCCGAAGCCGTTCATCAGCATCGGGTGACCGTCTGGAACTCGGTCCCGGCGCTCGCCGAGCTGATGCTTTCCGCGGCAGACCACGACACCGCTCTGCTCGCCAGCCTGCGTCTGATGATGCTCAGCGGCGACTGGATCCCCGTTGCGCTCGCTGGCCGCATCCGGAAACAACTCCCCGCCTGCCGGCTCTTCAGCTTGGGCGGCGCCACCGAAGCTTCCATCTGGTCGATCTTCCATCCGATCGAGCATGTCGATCCGCAATGGGTCAGCGTCCCCTATGGCAAGCCCCTGCGCAACCAGACCTTCCACGTCCTCAAGAACGATCTGGCTCCCTGTCCGATCCACACCACCGGCAAGCTTTTCATCGGCGGAGCCGGACTGGCCTTGGGTTACTGGAACAATCCGGAGCAGACCGCAGCCCGCTTCATCACTCATCCGCTGACCGGCGAACGGCTCTACGACACGGGTGACTTGGGCCGCTACCGGCCGGACGGCGCCATCGAGTTCCTCGGCCGCGAGGACGCCCAAGTCAAGCTCCGCGGCTTCCGCATCGAACTCGGCGAAATCGAAGCCGCGCTGTTGTGCGAGCCGCAGATCGCACAGGCGGCGGCGATGGCCCGCGAGGACACACCAAGTGACAGGCGGATTGTTGCTTACCTCGTGCCGGAAGTGGCGGGCCAGAATGGGCAACGACACCCCAAGCCAATCGATCTTCTGAAATTGCGCCAGCGCCTGGCTACACGCCTGCCCGACTACATGGTGCCGGCGGCGTTCGTGATGCTGGAAGCACTGCCGCTGACATCCAACGGCAAAGTCGACCGCAAGGCGTTGCCGGCGCCCGAGGGCTCTGGCCTAGCGGCTGGTTACGTCGCACCGAACACACCCGAAGGGATCCTGCTCTGCCAGTTCGTCGCCGAACTCTTGAGCCTGGAGCGCGTTGGCCTCGCAGACAACTTCTTCCACCTCGGTGGCGACAGCATTAGCGCCATCCGACTGGTGAGTCGCGCTCGCGAAAATGGCCTGTTGATCACACCCAAGGACGTGTTCCTCCACCCCGTGCTCGATGAACTGATCCTCACGACGCACAGCAGTCCGGACCAGGAACCAAGTGTCAGTGATGCTGATGTAGTTCTGATGGATCAGAAGGAAATCGAGGACTTCGAGCAGCAGTACCCCGATCTCGAGGAAATCTGGCCGTTGGCTCCGCTCCAGGAAGGTTTGCTCTTCCACGCTCATTACCAGAACGACGGTGAAGATCCCTATCTCGTCCAACTCGCTCTTGAACTCAACGGAACTCTCGACCCCATTCGTTTGCGCCGCGCCTTGGACGCTCTACTCGATCGCCATCCCAACCTTCGCGTCCACTTCCACTGGAATCGCGGCGGACGGCCTCTCCAAATCGTGCATGCGCGCTGCGCCATACCCTGGTGCGAACGCGATCTCAGCGCCCTCGAGCCTGACGAGCGCGACCGCCTCGCCCGCGAGATCGAAGCTGAAGACCGTCGCACTCGCTTCGCGCTCGAACAGGCGCCGCTGATCCGCGCCACTCTTCTGCACCTCGGTCCGGACCACTCTCGACTCCTGCTCACCCAGCATCACCTGCTCAGCGACGGCTGGTCCAGTTCCATCCTGCTCCAAGATCTCCTGGCCCTCTACCGAAAACAGGACCATGCCGGCGCTCTGCTGCGGCCACCCGCCTTCAAGGATTACCTCGCCTGGCTGCAGAAGCAGGACCAGCAAGCCGCCCGCGATGCCTGGCGAAGTTATCTCGCCGGAATCGCCGCGCCCACACGGCTCGGCTCCGCCATCTCGAAAGACGCTCCGCTGCGACAGGCGCAGATCGAAGAGCATCTCTCTGCCGATTTCACGGCCAAGCTCGAAACTCTCGCGCGCCAGAACGGTCTGACTCTAGCCATCGTTCTGCAAGGCGCCTGGAGCATCCTGCTGGCCCGTCTCACCAACCAGAACGACGTTGTCTACGGCCAGGTCAGCTCCGGACGCCAGGCGCTGGTCCCCGGCATCGAGCACATCCTCGGCCTGCTTATCACCACCACCCCGGCACGGGCCCGGCTCCATCCTGCTGAATCTGTCCTGGCCTTCCTCAAGCGCCTCCAGCGCGACCAGGCTGCGCTGCTCCCGCATCAACATTTGCCGCTCGCGGAAATTCATAAAATCGCCGGCGAGCAAATCCTGTTCGACACGCTGTTCACCTACGAGAATTATCCGGTTGACTCACTTAAGGTTCCAGCCGCCGCAGACGATCTGCCGTTACGCGAGGTCCGCGGCCAGAACAGCAATCACTATCCCTTAAGTCTCGCGGTGATCCCCGGGGACGGACTCAACCTGCGATTCCACTACAGCGCCGATCTATTCGATCGGGCTGCGGCTGAGCGCGTGGCGGAGCGTCTGGTGCGGCTGCTGGAACAGATCGCCGCTGATCCGGCGCGGCCGCTGCATCGCTTGGAGATTTTGGACCCCGCGGAACGACGACAGCTCGTTCGCGACTTCAACGAGACCGCAGCACCGCTGCCTCAAGCCACGCTGGTCGAGATGTTCGAGCAGCAGGTCCGCAAGACGCCGGACCACGTTGCGCTGCTCTTCGAGGATCGGCAGTGGACGTATGCCGAACTCGACGCACGCGCGAATCAACTGGCCTGGAGGCTGATCGCCGACGGCATTGGCCCCGAGGACATTGTCGCCATCTGCCTGGAGCGTTCGATCGAGATGGTTGTGGCCATTCTGGCCACGCTGAAGGCTGGCGCCGCTTATTTGCCGCTCGATCCTGACTATCCTGCCGAGCGGCTGGCCTTCCTGCTCGAAGATGCACGGCCCAAGAGGATTCTGACGAGTTCTGCTCTGTGCGCGAAGCTGCCAGAGGCCTCACACGGTCTCTGTTTGCTGCTGGATACGCCGGAGGTTGCCACTGATCTGGCCGGCTTCGCTGCATCGGCTCCGGCCGACGCCGATCGCACCACGCCGCTGCGGCCGCAGCATCCTGCCTACCTCATCTACACCTCGGGCAGCACTGGAAAGCCCAAGGGCGTCATCGTCGCTCATGCCGGCTTACCATCACTGGCCCAAGCGCAAATCAATCGCGTTCGAGTGACGGAAACGAGTCGCGTTCTCCAACTCGCTTCGTGGTCCTTCGACGCCGCTTTGTCCGAGATGGCAATGGCGCTCTGCTCCGGCGCGACGTTGGTGCTGGCAACTCGCGATGAGAGAGGCGGACGCTCTCTCGATCATTTGGTTGCTGGCAGGAACGTTACGCACGCCACTTTTACGCCGACGGTGATTAAAACGCTTACGGCGGAGAGCGCGACTAGTCTCCAAGCAATCATTATTGCCGGCGAATCCTGCTCCGCCGACATCGCTACAAGATGGGCTGCGCGATTCCGGGTCATTAACGCCTACGGGCCAACGGAAGCCACAGTCTGCGCGACGATGACAACCCCCTTGAACATCGAGGGGAACACACCGCCGATTGGCGCGCCCATTGCTAACACCCGCGTATACGTTCTCGATGCGGACTTGCAACCCTGCCCAATGGACGTGGTGGGAGAGTTGTACATCGCCGGAGTGGGCCTGGCTCGTGGCTACTGGAATCGTCCGGCGCTGACCGCTGCGCGCTTCATCGCCAATCCCTTCGCACTCGATCCGGGCGAACGGCTCTACCGGACAGGCGACCTGGCATCGTGGCGCGACGACGGCAACCTGATCTTCCACGGACGCGCCGATCAGCAGGTCAAGATTCGCGGCTTCCGCATCGAGCCGGGCGAGATCGAAGCTGCTCTGCTGGGCGAGCCCTCGATCACACAAGCGGCCGTGATCGCACGCGAGGACACGGCTGGAGACAAGCGCCTCGTCGCTTATTTGGTGGCTGGCAAGGACGAGCAGGGCCAGCACACGGCCATCGATCTTCGAGGGCTGCGCCAGCACCTGGCCGAGCGCTTGCCGGAATATATGGTGCCAGCGGCATTCGTCGTGCTTGATGCGCTGCCGCTGACGCCCAATGGCAAGCTGGACCGCAAGGCGCTGCCTGCGCTTGATGGCTCCGGTTTGGCAGCGGGCTATGTTGCGCCGAACACGCCTGAAGAGATTGTGCTCTGTGAACTCGTGGCTGAACTGTTGGACCTCGAGCGTGTTGGTCTTGGCGATAACTTCTTCCACCTCGGGGGCGACAGCATCAGCTCGATCCGGCTGGTCAGCTCGGCTCGCGAACGCGGGCTGTCCATCACACCTCGAGATGTGTTCCTCCATCCCGTTCTTGGCGACTTGGCACACACAACGCACCGCCGCTCCGACATCGCATCGCACGTCGTCAACGGCATCGCCGAGGGACCGCTGCCAGCGACACCTATTATTCGCCGACTTCTCGCGCAAACCGGTCCATGGAAGAATTTCAGCCAAGCGGTCCTGTTGCAAACTCCCGCGAACCTTGACGAGACGGCGCTGCTCGCCTCTCTGCAGGCTCTGCTTGATCATCACGATGCACTGCGCCTGCGCGTCGACCAGGATGGGAGTCTGCTGATTCCGCACGCCGGTTCAGTGCACGCTTCTTCGTGCCTACAACGGCTCTCGCTTGCGGGACTCGATATCTTGGAACGACAAGACACGCTACGCAGCGCCTTGCAGGATGGCATGAACCGCCTGGACCCTCATGCCGGTGCCCTCTTTCGGGGCGTCTGGGCGGAGGCGGAGCCTGGCCAATCCGGAAGGCTGCTTCTGATCATTCACCATCTTGCGATCGATGGCGTCTCTTGGCGCGTTCTCTTGCCCGATCTCGCTGCGGCTTACGCTGCGGCCGTGGCCGGCCAAGCTGTTGTCTTGCGGAGTAAAACCACGAGTTTCCGGAGGTGGGCTGAAAAGCTTGTCGCTGCCGCACCAGGACGGCGCAACGAATTGCCCTTCTGGAACGATATGGCGTCCAAACTCGCCCCCGCGCTGGTCGCGGACACGGTTGACACGGCCCGTGACACCATTGGTACCGCTGTGAGTATTGAGCGCACGTTATCGAGCGAAACCACGGCTGCGCTGCTGACAACCGTTTCTGCGGCTTTTCACGCACGGATCAACGACGTCCTACTCACCGGATTAGTACTGGCAACGGCCGCCTGGGGGAGTGCCCGCGGCCAGACCGACAATCTTGCCTTACGCCTGGATCTTGAGGGCCACGGACGTGAACCACTCGATCCCACGATCGATCTCACCCGCACAGTCGGCTGGTTCACCACTCTCTATCCTCTGCATCTCGATCCCGGCGCAATTGATCTGGCGGATGCCTTGGCTGGAGGCCCAGCCGCTGGCCAAACGCTCAAACAAATCAAGGAGCAACTGCGCGCTGTTCCCACTAATGGCCTCGGCTACGGCATGCTGCGTTACCTTGATCATGAAAGCGCGGGAGAATTGGGCCGACACCCCGCACCGCAAATCTCCTTCAACTACCTCGGTCGCTTCTCCACCGGCGATGGCGCCGACTGGCAGCCAGTGCGAGACGGCGTCCTCATTGGGCATGCGGATTCCGCTTTTCCCCTCGAACATCCGATCGCCCTAAACGCAATCACCTATGACACTCCTGATGGCCCCGCCCTCCACGCCAATTGGACCTTCGCCCCAGCACTTATCAGCGAAACCGAAGCAAACCGGCTAGCTGATGCCTGGAGCAAAGCGCTCGAAGCCCTTGTCCGCCACGCCGGCCAACCTGGAGCTGGCGGCTTTACTCCGAGCGATCTTGATCTGGTCGCTCTGGATCAGAAAGAAATCGAGGTTTTCGAGCGGCAGTACCCCGATCTCGAGGAAATCTGGCCGTTGGCTCCGCTCCAGGAAGGTTTGCTCTTCCACGCTCATTACCAGAACGACGGTGAAGATCCCTATCTCGTCCAACTCGCTCTTGAACTCAACGGAACTCTCGACCCCATTCGTTTGCGCCGCGCCTTGGACGCTCTACTCGATCGCCATCCCAACCTTCGCGTCCACTTCCACTGGAATCGCGGCGGACGGCCTCTCCAAATCGTGCATGCGCGCTGCGCCATACCCTGGTGCGAACGCGATCTCAGCGCCCTCGAGCCTGACGAGCGCGACCGCCTCGCCCGCGAGATCGAAGCTGAAGACCGTCGCACTCGCTTCGCGCTCGAACAGGCGCCGCTGATCCGCGCCACTCTTCTGCACCTCGGTCCGGACCACTCTCGACTCCTGCTCACCCAGCATCACCTGCTCAGCGACGGCTGGTCCAGTTCCATCCTGCTCCAAGATCTCCTGGCCCTCTACCGAAAACAGGACCATGCCGGCGCTCTGCCGCGGCCACCCGCCTTCAAGGATTACCTCGCCTGGCTGCAGAAGCAGGACCAGCAAGCCGCCCGCGATGCCTGGCGAAGTTATCTCGCCGGAATCGCCGCGCCCACACGGCTCGGCCCAGCCATCTCGAAAGACGCTCCGCTGCGGCAGGCGCAGATCGAAGAGCATCTCTCTGCCGATTTCACGGCCAAGCTCGAAACTCTCGCGCGCCAGAACGGTCTGACTCTAGCCATCGTTCTGCAAGGCGCCTGGAGCATCCTGCTGGCCCGTCTCACCAACCAGAACGACGTTGTCTACGGCCAGGTCAGCTCCGGACGCCAGGCGCTGGTCCCCGGCATCGAGCACATCCTCGGCCTGCTTATCACCACCACCCCGGCACGGGCCCGGCTCCATCCTGCTGAATCTGTCCTGGCCTTCCTCAAGCGCCTCCAGCGCGACCAGGCTGCGCTGCTCCCGCATCAACATTTGCCGCTCGCGGAAATTCATAAAATCGCCGGCGAGCAAATCCTGTTCGACACGCTGTTCACCTACGAGAATTATCCGGTCGACTCACTTAAGGTTCCAGCCGCCGCAGACGATCTGCCGTTACGCGAGGTCCGCGGCCAGAACAGCAATCACTATCCCTTAAGTCTCGCGGTGATCCCCGGAGATGGACTTAACCTGCGATTGCACTACAGCGCTGAGCTCTTCGATCGCGCTTCGGCTGAGCGCGTGGCGGAGCGTCTGGTGCGGCTGCTGGAACAGATTGCCGCCGATCCGGCGCGGCCGCTGCATCGCTTGGAGATTTTGCACCCCGCAGAACGACGACAGCTCGTTCGCGACTTCAACGAGACCGCAGCACCACTGCCTCAAGCCACGCTGGTCGAGATGTTCGAGCAGCAGGTCCGCAAGACGCCGGACCACGTTGCGGTGATCTTCGAGGATCGCCAATGGACCTACGCCGAACTCAACGCATACGCGAATCAACTGGCCTGGAAGCTGATCGCCGACGGCATTGGTCCCGAGGACATTGTCGCCATCTGTCTGGAGCGTTCGATCGAGATGGTTGTGGCCATTCTGGCCACGCTGAAAGCTGGCGCCGCCTATCTGCCGCTCGATCCTGACTATCCGGCCGAACGGCTGGCCTATCCTGCTCGAAGATGCACGGCCCAAGAGGATTCTGACGAGCTCTGCTCTGTGCGCGAAGTCTGCCAGAGGCCTCGCACGGACTCTGTTTGCTGCTGGATGCGCCGGAGGTTGCCACTGATCTGGCCGGCTTCGCTGCATCGGCTCCGGCCGACGCCGATCGCACCACGCCGCTGCGGCCGCAGCATCCTGCCTACCTCATCTACACCTCGGGCAGCACCGGAAAGCCCAAGGGCGTGGCCATCTCTCAGCAGAGCATCGCCCATTACATCGATCTGGCAGGAAGCAAAGTTCTCGGTCCTGGCGCCAGCCATGCCGCTGTTCACCTCGGCGGTGTTCGATCTGACGCTGACTTCGATCTTCGCGCCCCTCTGCTTCGACGGACAGATTCGCGTCATTCCTCAGAAGAATGCACAGGAGGCCGTCGAAGAAATCTTCTCCGGCGAACAAGCGCCGAGCGCCGTCAAGCTGACGCCCTCGCACATCGCTCTGCTGGCCACTCTGCCCGGGCACACGAGTACGATCGAAACGGCCATCGTTGGCGGCGAGACGCTCACGGCGGCTCAAGTCAAAACGCTGGAAGAGCACTGCCCTGGCATTCGCGTCTTCAATGAATACGGGCCGACCGAGACAACGGTTGGCGCCATCGCCGGCTATGTGAGTGGCAACGACATTCACATCGGTAGACCCTATGCCAACACCCGCGTCTACGTTCTCGATGCGGGACTTGCAACCCTGCCCCATCGGCGTGGTGGGAGAGTTGTACATCGCCGGAGTAGGCTTGGCTCGTGGCTATTGGAACCGTCCGGCACTGACGGCTGAGCGCTTCACTGCCAACCCCTTCGCAGTCGATCCCGGCGAGCGGCTCTATCGCGCCGGCGATTTGGCGTCCTGGCGCGACGACGGCAACCTGCTCTTCCACGGGCGCGCCGATCAGCAAGTCAAGATTCGCGGCTTCCGCATCGAGCCGGGCGAGATCGAAGCCGCTCTGCTGGGCGAGCCACAGATCGCTCAGGCAGCCGTGATCGCACGGGAGGACACGGCTGGCGACAAGCGCCTAGTCGCTTACTTGGTGGCTGGCAAGGATGAGCAGGGCCAGCCTACGGTCATCGATCCTCGGGAACTGCGCCAGCGTTTAGCTGTGCGCCTGCCGGAGCACATGGTGCCCTCGGCGTTCGTGGTGCTCGAGGCGCTGCCGCTGACGTCCAACGGCAAGCTGGATCGCAGGGCGCTGCCTGCGCCCGAGGGCTCTGGCCTCGCGGCTGGTTACATTGCGCCGAGCACACCCGAGGAGATTTTGCTCTGCGAACTCGTGGCGGAGCTGTTGGGACTAGAGCGCATTGGCCTCGCTGAGAACTTTTTCCATCTCGGCGGCCACTCGCTCGTGGCCACCCGCCTAGCCGCTCAAATTCATTCGCGCCTCGATCGCGATCTGCCGATTCGCACCATCTTCGAGCATCCAGTCCTGCAAGATCTGGCTAAACAGATCGGCCTGGTGACGGACAGCGCCACCGCTTTCCAACTGCTCCTGCCGATCCGCACCAAAGGCTCTCTGCCGCCGCTCTTCTGCCTACATCCGGTCGGCGGCCTCTGCTGGTCTTATGCCAATCTGCTACGGCACACGCCGGAGGAACAACCGATCTACGGCATTCAGGCGCGCGGCTTCGCAGACGAGCGTACCTTGCCGGAGACGCTTGATGAGGCGGTTACCGAAAGCATTGAACACATCCGCAGCATCCGCTCCGACGGACCTTATCGCCTGTTGGGTTGGTCGTTCGGCGGCATCCTAGCGCATATGGTGGCCACGCGACTCCAAGCGGAAGGAGAAGACGTCGATCGCCTCATCCTATTCGACTCCTATCCACCATCGAACAAGCACAACGATGCAATCGAACGGAGCCGGCCGGCAGATCATGTCTGGCGCGAACTGGCGATGGCCACGGAGCTCAGTTTATCTGGCGAGGCGGCAGGCAAGTTGATCGACGCAAACGTGATCACGGAACTTGCGCGCCAGCAGCATCACATCCTTGGTGCACTGCCGCTCCGCCAACTCGAACAGATTGCCGCGGTGATGACGAGTAACTCCCGGCTTGCGCCCAAAGTAACTCTGGGGCAATTCGATGGCGACATCTTGCTCTATGTCGTCACGCGCCGCGCGCCGGATTTCGATCACGTGAGTATGAACCCCAAGGCCTGGGAACCCTACTGCCACGGCGCCATTCGCACCGTGGCGATCGATTCGACACACAACAAAATGTTGTCACCTGATTCGCTCAAGCAGATCGGACTTTTGCCGCTCTAGCAATTGTGGGCTAATGGGTTAAGAAGCTGGACAGATCGGAAACGTCATCCCGTCGCGGCGCGGGTGATGATTCATCTGCCGCAGACGCCGCGGGAGCTGCGTGGGTTACGAGGTGCGTCAGCGTTGTTTCGTTCTTTTGCGGTGCTTCGACCAGCGCCCCAGCCGGTACTCGTTTGTCTGTTGAGTGATTCTGTCGTGAATCCTGACCTCTACGTCGCCGCTGGCATCGCAGATGTACTCTTCTTCGATCAATAGTTCTTGCGGGGGAGCATAGCGGCGGACGGGCTGATCGGCAAGGTCCGCTGAATCCCGCAACGCCGGGTCGAAGGCCACGCGAATTTCATCCCAGTTGCTGATCTCGCCGGCAGGCTGATCATCGGCGCCGAGTTGGGCGCATTCGAGGTAGCGAAAGTAACCGATATTGTGTACCGGTCGGTAAGAGCGGACGATCCGCAGCGGTTCCTCGCCTCTCGGCGGAAGCTTCACTCCCCGCGGGAAAATGACGTCGAACACCACGTTACGGCCCTCGTCCGCTTCACGCCATACGCCAAAGTTATTTGTGAATTGATCGCGCAGGGGACGGTCTTCGTGACCTTCCGCGCGAATGGCCAATCCGATTGCCGTGGCCGAACGCATGTATGCCGATCGCCGCACTCGGCGTCCGAATGTCTCCCGCAGAACGCGCGCAACGGAAGGTAACTCCGATCCACCGCCAGTCAAATACAAAGTATCGACGGCGTGATCTGGATGGCCCGCGAGCAGGGCTTCCACAACCTTCCGGGACGCTTCGACCAAAGGTCTGCATCGTTCATAGAATGCTTCCACTCCGATCGAGACTTCCTTCCATTCTTTGCGAACGCGCTCAAGATCGATCGTGATCTTGCGACTATTGGGATTAAGCGACTCCTTCTTTTCCCGGCATTCGTCAAAGAGGAGGTACCATTCTGCCCCCGTCAGCGCGCTCTCCGTCGGCTCGGGCTTTCCGGCCTCCTGCAGTGCCAGCAGGGCCAGAATCTCGTCGAAATCGTCACCGCCCAAATCGGAAATGCCGTCTGACGCGATCACAGAGCGTTCCGCTTCGTCCAGAGCCACGAGCGAGGCGTCGAAGGTCCCACCACCCAAGTCATAGACAAGCAATCCGCCCTTCGAGGAATTCTTGCGGTCGCCGCTGTTACGGCATGCAAATTCAACAGCGGCGGCCGACGGCTCATTAAGCAGTCCGAGTACCTCGAAGCCCGCTGCACGAGCCGCCTGTTGGGTCAGAAATCGCTGGTTGCTATTGGCGTTCGCTGGCACACCAAGCATCACTTGAAGCCTGTCGTATTTGCCGGCGCCCAAGGTGGATTTGTCCAGGAGCTCGCGCCGCAAGGCGATCATCATTTCGGTCATCAGCAGAGGCACATTGAGCTGCTGGCCCGCAATCTCGATTACGCTGGCAGGACCGGCGTCCCTCAGCGAGCGCTTGAGGGAACGCACGACCGTCCATCCCGACTTGCCCTGATGATCGAGGGCTTCCCAGCCATAGACCCGTTTTTCTCCTGAGACCGCCAGCAACGAAGGGAACCAGTCCCTAACACGTCCATCGAGCGCTTCAAAATTCACGAGGGGATAGTTACCGCGGTCCGCCGCAGCCACGACAATTCGTGTGGTCCCGAAATCAATTCCGATCCTCATAGCAGATTCATTCTACGGCGGGGTGTCCGTCCGGCCAAGCGCGGGATGAGTGTAATCTTTCAATGCCTGCGATCCAAAACTTCCAGACGAGCCTGATCCTAATTCACGGTGCCATCTGGTTCCGCCAGAGCAAAGGGCGCAATCTCGATGTCGAACTCTTCGTTACGGTTGTTGATCATCTGATAGGTTCCATGCATTGAGCCGAAGGGCATCGTCAGCGGGCAACCTGAAGTGTACTGAAACGTTTTACCCGGAGGCAGAATCGGCTGATTCCCGACAACGCCCGGGCCCCGAACCTCCTGCACCTCTCCGATCGCGTCGGTAATCACCCAATGGCGGCTGATAAGTTGCACCGTGTCCATTCCTTCGTTCGTGATGGAAACCGTGTAGAGAAAGAACCACTGGCTCTGATCGGGCCGAGAACGGCCCGGATCGTACCTGGCTTCGACGTGGACCCGGATATTTTTTGTAATCGCTTCGGACGAAGACATCGCTTGACCGGCTCATTATAGCGCAACCGACACAACCTGATTTTGGCGTTGTGGATAAGCGGGTAGCGCCTTCCGCAGTTTCCTCCCGTGGCGCGCGAAATTCCGTTGAGAGCCGGCCCGATTCTCCGCGAATAGCGGGAGGTTGCATGTACAATGCGCTGACCGCAGGATATCCGTGTAAGCCGGAGCCGAAGGAGCCATACCATGAAAGCCACGCAAACAGAACTCGCCCGCCAATTTCTCGATCTCCATAGCGGCCCGGGCGTCTTTCTGCTACCAAATGCCTGGGATGTGAGCAGCGCCCGCATTTTTGAAGACGCAGGATTTCCGGCGATTGCCACGACCAGCGCCGGAATCGCAAATTCGCTGGGCTACGCAGACGGGCAGAAATTACCGCGCGGAGAGATGCTTGCTGTTGTGCGCCGGATTGTTGAATCGGTGAAGGTGCCCGTCACCGCCGACATGATGGCCGGCTACGGCGCCACGCCGGAAGAAGTTGCGGCCACGGTGAGTGCAGTGCTTTCCTCTGGGGCCGTGGGAATGAACCTCGAAGATGGGGTGGACGGCAAGCCCGGCGCGCTTGTGGATTTGAATCTGCAGAAGGAAATCGTTCGCGCGGCGGTCGAGGCTTCCGAACATGCCCACGTGCCGCTAGTGCTCAATGCGCGCACGGATGTTTTCCTGCATGCCGTCGGTCCCTGCGAAACACGGCTGGCGGGAACCGTGGAACGTCTGAACGCGTATCGGGATTCCGGAGCGCACAGCTTGTTCGCGCCCGGCGTCACGGACAAGCAAACCATCGCGCAACTCGTTGCGCGAGCTGAAGGGTCCGCTCAATGTGCTGGCGATGACCGGTACGCCGTCAGTCTCGGAACTGGCTCAGCTGGGCGTCAGGCGTGTGAGCCTCGGTTCCGGACCGATGCGGGCGACCCTGGGCCTACTGTCCCGCGTGGCGCGGCAACTGCGCGAAGAGGGCGTCTTCTCATTGATGACCGAAGGCGCCATGCCCTACGCTGACGCCAATCGTCTTGCGGAGACGAGGCGCTCCGACTCCTGAAACGCCTGCATTGTGAGGAAATCTAGATAGCGCTACTTGCTGCCAAATTGCGCCGATAAGTACGCAACCATCGTTTGGATATCGGCGGGTGAGGCCTTCAGTCCACGTTCCACCATATTATTGGTGATAGCTTCCCAGTCTGCCTTCGAGCGCGTCGAGCCGACCACTCTTCCCAGGTCGTGACACAATACGCAGCGCGTTTGCACCAGATCCTTACCTGTACCAGCAGGCAAAGAGATCTCTTTTGAGCCTCCCGGCAGCGTGCCGGACCGCATCGGATCGGTGCCGGGACCCAGTTGAACCGCAAGATAATGAGTCACGGTGGCAGCTTCCGCGGGAGTTAGCTGCGCACCATAAAGGACCATTCTATGCACAACCTCGTCCCAACCGTTCTGGCCATCCCGAAGAATCTGCGTCTGCCTCAACCCGTGACACTGGCTGCACACCGTGGCCACCAATTGTTTTCCGTCGCCGTCAGGCAAAGCTGGGCCGCGTCCCTCTTGTGCGCGGAGCAACCCGCTGAAACAGAATAGGAAACAGAACAAGGGACCAATCACTTGAGACAGATGCCTGCCCGGGTAGGAAGTCATGCGATTCACGGATGTCATGATCAAACCGCCCGCTTTCGCTGCGCCGCGATCGAATAATCCGGATGCCAAGTGGAAGTCGCTCCGGAACCGTGGCGCGGCGCATGCAAGTCGATCAGGTAGGGCCGGCCTTCTATATTCGCGCGCTGGGCCCGCTGAAGGGCCGGCTTGAAGGAGGCCGCGTCCATGACCGCCTCGCCCTCGACGCCGAAACCGGCCGCTATCTTGGTGTAGTCGATATCCGGATCGCCCAAGTAGCAAACCATGTCGCGGCCAGTTTCAAACTGGCGCCCCGCGGTGCTGAACATTCCCGTTCGTTCCACATCGTAACTGTGGTTGTTCCAAACGATGGCGGTCACGGGAGCGCGATAGCGCGCCATGCTCCAGAACCCTTGCGGGCCGCCGAAAAGAAATGCGCCATCTCCCATCATCGCCACCACAGGCCTGTCCGGCTGCGCCAACTTGACCCCAAACGATGCCGAGAGGCTCCATCCGAGCGCCCTTCCCGTGTTGCTCAAATAGCGCTTGTCGTCGCCGCCAAAATGCATGAACGTCGATTTTTCGATCGGCCGCGCGGAATTGAGCTCGGCCACAAAGTAAGACTCTTTGTCCAGGGTCGATTCCAGGTCCATGGCGGTGCGTTCCAGGCTCACGTCAGGGCTGGCCATGGCCTTTTGCGCGAGGGACTTCTGAAACTCCTCGATCTGCGCAGTGTATTCCTTAATCTTGGAGTATCGGCTGTCCCGAATTTGCTTGAGCCTGTCGGCGGTCGCCAAACTCTTCACCGCCGCCAGCAGATCGGCTGTCGCCAGCTTCAGGTCCGCGACCATAGGTACTTCTGTAGGATACAAACGAGCCAGGCTAACTGGGTCCTGGCGCACCTGGATTACCTTGGTGTTTGGAGAGACGCTGCGCCCACCCGGCATCTTCGCGCCCAGATTCAACATCACGTCCGGCTCACCGAGGAAGCGGAATTGGTGCTGATAGTCACCCAGGAACAGGGGGTTTCGCGTCGGGAATGGAATCGACCACCCGAGCGTTCCAAACGGTTGCACGGCGGGCAGGGCCAGCAACTCGGCTAACTCCACCACTTCTTTTTGCGCGCCATCCCAGGTGATCTCGTCTCCCACGTAGAGCATTGGGCTTTTGGATTCGATCAGTAGGCGCGCCGCCTTCTCCACAGCCTCAGGGTCCGGCCGAGTCTTCATCGAGATGGCGAACTTGGACTGATCCATCACGTCCGCTTCCGCCGTGCCAGACAGCGTGTTGCTCGGAAACGCCAAAAACACCGGCCCGCAAGGCTGCGTAGAGGCGAAGGCGATCGCCCGGCGCGTCAGTTCGGGGATTTTCTCCGACGTTTCCACCACCCAGTGCCATTTCGTCATCGGTTGGGTGATTTCGTCGACATGATCCGTGTAGTCCGCGTTCTCTTCTCCCAGGTTGGGGATAGCCGGGTAGTCCGCCGTGACCACCATCGGTATGTTGTCCTGGTGAGAATTGAACATCTGAGTCATAAAGTTAGGAACGCCGCGCGGCGAGCAGTAACAAAACGGCGTCTTGCCGGAAGCCTTAGCGTATCCGTCGGCCATGGCCGCTACGGCGCCTTCCTGGACGGCCTCAATGATATGGAAGTTGGGCTCGTCGACCAGAGCATCGAAGATCGAGACTCCGGCGGCGCTGCAGCCCACAAAGAGGTACTGCATGCCGGCGGCTTTGAGCTGCTCGATCAATAGCTTCCCGCCGGTGCCACGCACACGCTTCAGCCACGCGGGCGATTCGTTGGCTGCTGCCGCGGGAGCGGGGGCATTCTCCTGAGGCGCTTGAAACGCAGAGAGGGACGTTGCCATCGTCTTTGCGGCCATCGAGGAGATCCCCAGCGTTCCCAGACCGGAAAGTAAACGACGGCGCGATATACCCCGGTCCAGATATCCCTTAATGAGATCCTTCATCGTCGTCCCCTCCCTAAATCGTTAGCTCGCTCGAACTTACCTGACCTGGGGTCCCTGACGTTGCACTCCTAGATTAGGCGGAATGGTATGCCTACTGCCATTTTCAGGTCAAGCACATCCTTGACGCACATGAACTGGAAGAAGTAAGACTCCACGCTACCGGACCTCTGCAACTTGGCTCCTCATCATGGCAAACGGTCTCGGAATATACTCCGTGACATCCCCGAACAGATATGCTACCTAGCTCACAGAAATTTTCAGAACTTTGGCAGGATTGCTTCCCCGTGGCGCGGGCGCGACGAAACCATAAGGGACTTTAGGGAAGGACGACTGGAGCAGGGATTATGCCGCCCAAAAAGAATAATTCCGCGATTAGCCGCAGAGAGTTCATCAAGAAAGGCGCCGTAGCTGGCGTAGGGGTCGCGACGCTCACCAACGCTGGGGGACAAGACGCAGCGGCGGCCCTGCCGCCGCAAGTTGCTTGGGACTACACAGCAGACGTCGTCATCGCTGGAGGCGGAGCTTCGGGGCTTCCGGCGGCGATCATGGCGCGCGCTCACGGCGCGACGGTGATCGTGATCGACGAGAATCATAGCGTCGGCGGGCACGCCATTCTCAGCGGAGGAAGAGTGCCGCTCGGCGGCGGGACCAGCATGCAGAAGAAGCACGGGATCGTCGATTCGGCGGATCAAGTCTACGCGGACCACACCAATCCCAAGAATCCGGAATTTCGCTACGCGGACCGAGACCTCGTGCGCGTTTGGGCCGATGAGAATGCTCCGACGTTTGAATTCCTGCTGGAAAATGGGGTGAGATTCATCGACGACCCACCGGTCATCGTGAACGGCGGCACGGTTCCAAGATTGTTTCGCGCGCAGCTTTCTTCGACCGACTTGAATGAGAGCATCAATGGAAGCAATGGTTCGGGCGTCATGTTGCCTCTGGCCGCCAGTGCGCGCGCCAAGGGAGTGCAATTCCTGCTGTCGCACAAGATGATCCGCATCGCGAGAGAGGGCCCCACTTCGGGCAGAGTCCTGGGAATCACCGCAACCTTCAATGGCAAGAACGTTCACATCCGGGCGAAAAAGGGAGTGATTCTCGCGACCGGCGGCCACACCAGCAACGTGGAATTCCGCCGAATCTTCGATCCTCGCCTGACCGAGGAATATCAGACCACGGGCGAACCGTGGAGCAATCAAAACGCCGACAGTGAAATATTGGCCATGGCCATTGGCGGAGTTCTCTGGGGAACGGCGAACCAAACGACGGAGAGCGGCACGCCCATTTCAAAAACACGACACATCGGCTGCCGCTGGGGCTATCAGAATTTGAAGTGGAATCCCAAGAGCCCGATGTTCAAGCAGGCGGGCGCCTCCGGCCTCACCGTGCGTGATTTCCAGGACCTGATTCTCGTAAATCAGATGGGATTGCGATTCTGGAATGAGTTGGATGACTCCTACCGCTTCTTCAACGCTTGCTTCGGGGGCTCTCCGGATCTGTCCAAGAACGGCGGCAAGGCCAACGGGGGCGGGCCCATCTGGGCGGTCTTTGACGCTGATGCGGTGCAGCGCGAAAATTGGGACCCGAAGCCACCGAACGTTGACCCGAACGGCTGGTTCTTCAGCGCGGACACCATCGCGGAGTTGGCCAACAAGGTCAGCAACCCGTACCAGAAAAACCAGCTTCCGGCTCAGTCTCTCGAGGAGACGGTGGCCAAATACAATTCCTACGTGGACAGCGGGAAGGACCCGGAGTTTGGCAGGCCCATGCCGCTCTACAAACTCCAGAAGCCACCGTTCTACGCAGCGTGGTCCACGCCAATACTCCACGACACGCTCAGCGGCCTCAGAATCAACACGAAATGCCAGGTGCTGGACGTGCACGGCCGCGCCATCGCAGGCCTCTACTGTGCGGGTGAAACCGCGGGCGGCTTTGCGCTGCATGGTCTGCCCCGAGTCATTGTCTTCGGCCGCATTGCGGGCCGCGAAGCAGCCCTGGCGAAAACCTGAGACAACCTGGAGAGATGTAGCCGACGGAAAGGAGTTCTCGATGGAGACGCCGCACCAGACTAGCCTCGCCATATGGGATGTTCCTTCGCCGCTCGTAAGACGTCGTGCGTCGAAAATGAAAGTTGGCGTCAAGTGCTCGGCGGGCTGTTGTTTAGCGGGCCAACCGATAGAGATTCGCGACGCGACGGGTGCGAAAGTGGGCGGTGGAACGCTGGGGCAGATGCCTTGGGACGGAACCAGTGCGCTGTATTGGGCCGAGATAGAGTCGCCCGATCCAGCGAGTGAGGGCACGTGTTTTTGGTCGGTAGACTTCGTGCCAGTCGGCATGCGAGCGCCACACGGAGGAGCGTCGCTCGCGTTCAGCCTCTTGGCCGTCAAGCCGCCGCAGCACGTCGTAGCTGTGAGAGTCGTTGAGAAGGAGACGCGGGCAGGAATCGAGAATGCCGAGGTGCGGCTCGGTGTTTACAAGGCACGCAGCGACCGCGGCGGCTGCGCGCAAATCGAGGTGCCTGCGGGCACGTACGATCTCAACGCCTGGAAGGCTGGCTATCAAGTCGAAGCGAAAACCGTGGAGATAGACGGGAACGTTACGGTGCAGATCGAGGTAAAGGCTTTGCCTGAAGCTGAGGCGCCTTATTGGATGTAAAGCGCTCACTCTTGCTTACGGAAAAGTGAAAGGGGACCGAACGAAAGTCGGTCCCCTCTTTTATTTAGTGTTTGCGGCTAGAAGCTGAGCTTCAGGCCGAACTGGATGGCCCGCGGGCCGCCGGAACCGAGCACGGAGTTGCTGGCAGCCGTGTCCGGAGTCTGGCTGGATTGACCGAAGGAACCCTTTTCGGGGTCCGTGACGTTCGGGACGGCGTAATCGGCACGGTTCAGGATGTTGAAGAACTCCGCCCGGAACTGTGCGCCGAACCTCTCCTTGAACGTCCAATCCTTGCTGATCGAGAGGTCCCAGTTGTAATACGGCAGCGTGCGGAAGAGGTTCTTGGCCGCATCGCCGATCGTACCGAAGGCGGGTGGAGTGAGAATGCCGCCGTTTTGGCTGTAGCAGCCAAAAACGTTCAGGGCCGCAACTGCCAATTGTTGCTGTTGGCTGCCCGCCGCGTAAGGAGCCTGCGCAGCGGCCAAGCAAGCGGGGTTGGTTACAGCCTGGGCACCGCTGAGCTTGGGAATGGCTGCTGCGCCAGCCCTAAACGCGGAGGTAGGTCCTGTGTAGTTCCAAAAGGTCTCCGCAGCCGAGACCTGTGTGCTGAACTCGCCCGTTCCCAGGATATCGCTCGACTGATCCACCGGCCACCAGGGCTGGCCACCTTGCAAAGTCACGATCGAGCTGATGGACCATCCTTCGAGCATTTGCCCGGGTGCCTTTTTCCCAGGAATCTTATAGGTGGGAGAGAAGGTGAAGCGGTTGCGGATGTCGTTATTGCTGGTTCCGTAGCCCAAGCCGATCTGCGGATTGTTTGCCGGGATCAAGAGGCTGGCAAAGTTCTGCGTATACCAGAAATCGAGGGCGTGAGACCAGGTATAGCCAGCCAGGAAGGACAGGCCGTGACTTGCCCGCATATTCGCAGTGAGCTGCAGGGCGTTGTAATTTGAGTAATATTGGTTGCCCTGCTGGATGATGTTGTTGAGATACGGAAACGAGGCGAAGTACGGCTCGGTCGCGGCTTCCGCATTTGTGTCAGGAGAGCAGTGTTTGGCCGTGGGTGCCGCAAGGCAGGTGGCAATCACCGCATTGGTATAGCCGGATCCAAGGGTGGGCTGGTTAATGTCGATGCGGCTCGGCTCGTCAAATCCGTGGTTACCCACATAGGCTACGTCCACGGTCAAGCTGTTGGTAATAGCTCGCTGGATGTCGAGATTCCACTCGGCTGTGTACGGCGAGTGGAAATTATTAGCTAGCGTTACCGTCGGGCATTGTATCGGTTGCCCAGTCGTGACGGCCAAGTTGGCGGGTGAGCAGGAGATGCCCGTATAAGTCGTGCCGTTGTAAGTCAAGGACGCGTTGGCGGGGAATACCGGTATCGCCCCGTTGCTTTGCCAACCGGTCTGGAGCTGGCCGGCAGGGACACTTAAGAGGATCGGAGTGAATTGATTGTTATTCGCGCCAGCAGGAGTGGCATTAGCATTGTAGCCAATGCTGGGGAAATTCGCGCCGAAGGGCGCGATGTCGATGATTTCCCCGGCCGGCTGCAGGGCGTTCATGAGGCTCGCTCCCGCGCGGACCACCGTCTTGCCATTCCCTCTAACATCCCAGGCTACACCCAGACGGGGCGAGAAATCGGTGTAATCGCCCTTAAAATAAGCAGGGATGGGCGCGCCCGGACCAACCGGTAGGATGGCCGGAGTCGTCAGGGGGTTGACGTTCGGATCGAAATTGCCAATGTGGTTGTAGCGCTCGAAAGGGACTCCGAAATATTCCCAGCGCAAGCCAGCGTTGATGGTCACTTTCGAGGTCATGCGAAAATCGTCTTGGATGAAGGCGCCGTAAGCCCGCTGGCGGCCGAACTCCAAAGCATTGCCCTCAAAGATTTTCCCGGAGGAGGGGACACCTTGTAGGTAATTGAGCAACGAATTACCCTTGAATGTGACCTGGCCTTCAGCTTGGTTGTAGCTATTGCCGTCGAAAATGATGTCCAGGAAATCAAAGCCAAATTTGATGGCATGCTTGCCGTGCAACCAGGAAACCTGGTCCAGGACATTCACGGAACCCTCCGGGCCGCGGACGCTGGTGCGCTGACCGCCGCCCAAGTTGCCCGTAAAGTCGCCGAGGACGATTTGCGGAAGGCCGCCATACAGCGGATTGGTCACGCCGGTGTTGAAGTTGTAGCCGCCCGGATAGGGAGCCCCAGTGGGCACGCTGCTGTCACCGTTGAGGGTCTGATTGTGAATAAAAGCGTAGCCGCCTCGCGCTTCATTCACCCAGTTGGAATTCGGAGTGTAGGTCCAATTCGCGGTGGAGACATAGGTGTTCGCCGGAACCAGGGATTCCCAAGCCGGCGTCAACTGATAGGATCCGGAGTTAAATATCTCGTTTTCCTTTGCGATAAAGAACATGCCGCTGATGTGTTGTTTCGTATTGATAGCCCAATCGCCCTTGACCACACCATTGTTGACGGGATTGGAGCTGAAAACATTCGCCGGATTGAACAAATTAGACGTCGTCGGATTGTACGGCCACAGGTTCTCAAAAGAAGCGGTACCCTGCGTTACGCTGCAACCACTGACTTGGATTGACCGTGATACCGGAAAGTCGTCGCACTCAACGGAGTGACAAACACCGCCGTTCGCTCCAGGGGTCGAGCCGGGCAGATTGTAACCGCCGCCACTCTTCGCGGACAAATAGTTGCAGGCGTCGAGCATGCTTAGGATGGGATTTCCAAAACCGGTGAAGCCGGCGGCGTCGGGCAGGTGGACATCGCTGGGAATCGTGTCCACGTTCGCATCGCCGAGAATGTAGCGCAAACCCTCGTAGCCCACGAACCAAAACACCTTGTCCTTGATCACGCGTCCGCCCGCCGTGGCGCCGAACTGCTCGAGAGACAGGGGCGTTGGCGTGTGTGTGAGTGAGAACGCGTTGGAAGCGTCCCAGTTATCATCGCGCCCGAAGGCGTAGGCGGTACCGTGAAGGCTGTTCGTGCCTGACTTGATTCCGACGTTCACCACGGAGCCGTCGCGCCAGCCATATTCCGCCTTGGCATTCTGCTCGGTGTTGAATTCCTGAATGGCGTCAATCGGCAGGATGGAGGAGGTGTCGCCGCCGCGGTAGTTGCTGTTCATGATGCTGTTGCCGCCGGTGGGGCCAAGCTGCACCAGGCCTTCAACGACATAAAGGTCCTCACCCATGCGCAGGCCGTTGCTGCTGGACTGGCCGGATCCGGCGCCGACGTTGGTCACGACGCCCGGACGAAGTTGCAGCAGGCGCTCAAAGTTGCGGCCATTCAGCGGCAGAGCGTTTATGGAGGCGTTGCTGACGGTGCCGCCGAGAGTGGCGTCGGTAGTGTCAATGGCCGGGGCTTCCGAGGTGACAGTGATGGTCTGCGATTGCGCACCCGGCTGGAGCGTCAGGTCGACGCGAATGTTCTGGCCGACTTCGACGAGCACGTTGGTGCGCTCGACCGTTTGAAAGCCCTTGGCTTCGCCCCGCACCGTATAAGCACCCGGGGTCAGGTTCTGCGAGTTGTAGGCGCCTGCGCTATCCGTCGTCAATACTTTTGAGCTGCCTCTGGCGGGGTCGATGATGGTCACTGTAGCGCCGACAACAGCGCCCCCGGTTTGGTCGAACACGCTGCCCTGGATCGTGCCTTCGCTGCCTTGAGGGAACACCGGCAGGGAAATCAGAAGAACTGCCACCGCCACCGCTAACAGTTCCAATACCTTACTGATCCTCCGCATAGGAAGACGCCCCCTTTTTGTCTGCACACCTAGCAAACTTGGCATGGGGCATAACACACGCTCTCCTAGCAAGTCAAGCGAAGCTTTCGATCGGTAGTGGTACAGTTTGACAAACTGTACCACTACCTTTCGATCTCCTCTAGGGAACCGCAGCTTGCCCTCGGCGGCCGCCCCGATGCTTGCCCGCATGGCTCCGCCAAAAGCACGCCGCTCAGCCCGGAGCCGCAGGAGTGGAAATGCCAGAAGACTGCTTGTTGCCACGATAGTCCAGTTGACGTACTAAGTTCGGCCACACGGCCACATCTCCGCAAAAGACAACTACGGCGGGTCGGGCACCCTCCAGAGACTCCACGCTGTGGCCTTTGCGAGCGGTATCGCCCCAGCGATGGGCCGATCCACGGCTGGAAACGCGCGTGAGGGGAATCACAATCAAGCGCGAGCGGCGTCACATCGCAGAAGGCATGTGTCGCGAGATAAGACTGCGGGGAACTCTGCGGGGCTCCTTAAGGAGAACGCTTGATAACGGACAGGCCAGCCGGAGGCACCGCGACCTTTGTTGGAAGCGGTTCTTGGCCTATCGATGTGGTTCTTCACCGCGCACATAGAGATATCGGCGATCTGCGATTCACACACGGAGGCGACATGAAAGTTGGATTCAGGCGAGTGACTTGGAACGGGGTAGGCGCGGTAATGATCTGCCTGCTCGGCGTTGTCTTGGCCAACGCCCAGACCGCGCCAGCGGATAAGGCAACCAGAACAGCGGCGAAGACAGAGACCGCAACCGCCCGGACGACAGCGACGCGTAGGGGACCGGTTGTACACGACGAACAGACTGCGGAGCAAGTCTTCAAGAAGGTTGACGTGCTCAAGGGAATCTCCGTGGACGAATTCATGGACACGATGGGCTTTTTTGCCGCGTCGCTGAGCTGGAATTGCACCGACTGCCACGGCGAAAACGCGGTGGACAACTGGGCGAATTTCGCGGACGAAACGCCGAGAAAGATCACGGCGCGCAAGATGATCCTGATGGTCGCCAACATCAATAAGGAGAACTTCGGCGGCGTGCGCAACGTGACTTGCTTCACCTGCCATCGCGGCGACGCCCGCCCCAAGATCACGCCGAGCCTCGTACTCCAGTACAGCACCCCGTTCGAGGATCCGAACGAGGTCGAGGCCCGCGCCAACACCCCAGGGCAGCCGACGGCCGATCAGGTGTTCGACAAGTATTTCGAGGCACTGGGAGGCACGCAACGCCTGGCCGGTCTCACTAGCATCGTCGCCAAAGGACTTTATTCGGGCTACGACTCGGATAATCAGAAAGTGCCGGTCGACATTTACGCCAAGGCTCCCGCGCAAATGACCACGGTCGTACATGCAGGGTTGGGCGACAGCATCCGTGTTTTCAGCGGCACCAACGCCTGGATCGCCTCGCCCGACCGGGCCCTGCCGCTGCTGCCGCTCACCGGTGGAGACGTGCTCGCCGCCAAGATCGACGCCACGGTGGTTTTCGGCACGGGCATCAAACAGCTCTTCCCGCAGTGGCGGGTCGCCGAGGCCACCATAGACGACAAGGACGTGCGGATGGTCGAGGGAGTCGCTCCCGGACAGCTTCCTTTGAAGTTGTATTTCGACGAGGAAACGGGCTTGCTGGTGCGCGTCCTGCATTTGACCAACACGGTGATCGGCTTCAATCCCACGCAAGTGGACTTCGCGGATTACCGGGAAATTCCCGGCGCGGGTGTGAAAGTGCCATTCCACCGCGTGACCACCTGGACCGACAACCAAACGACGGTTGACCTGAGCGACATACAGGCCAATGTTCCGATCGAGGCGTCGCGATTCGCGCAGCCTGCGCCGGCGCCGCCGGGGCACGTCCGGCAATAGCTCGTGGCTCGCGGCAATCGCTGTACGATATCGGGGTATGGGGTGGGTGAGGAAAATGCATGACTGTTGAAGGCGTAAACGCGGTGCTGATCGTCGACAACGACGATCACGTGCTGAAGGCGCTAGGTAAAATATTGGAAAAGGACGGCTTTCATACCCTAACAACCTGGAGCGGTCACGAAGCGCTGGCACGGCTCCAGTCGCGACAATTCGAGGTGCTTCTCGTCGGCGACTATCTCGCGGACCTGCATTCAAGCGACTTTCTGAGGCGGGTTGGGAAGCTGCGAAGGCCGCCGGCGATGGTGGTCATGCAAAGCGGCGCGCCGACGCCAGCCGAGTTGCGCCGCTACAACTCACTTGGGGCTGCGGCCGTGGCGAGCAAGAGCAACATGGGCGAACTCCGGGAAGTGATCTCTTCGCTGTGCCATCGGCGGGTCAACATCCAAGCGGAAGTTCAGTAGAAGGACGCGGAAGCAATCTAGCAAGCGGCTATTCCCGAGGCGGAGGCAAAGACCGCGATAACGCGGCTGCGATTGGGCCTGGAGTTCCTTTCTCATCGCTGTCCTCAACGGCGGAAACGACTTCTTCCTTTAATCAAGAGGCTAAATTTGCTAGCATTTCGTGAGAGTGGTGATGGGTGGCGCGAAAGCATTACAACAAGCGAATCGCTAAAGTCTTGGCAGGCGTCCTGCTGCTGGTTGTGTCTCTGCTCGGGCTGGAGTACGGCTCAATGCTGCGCGAGATGAATCGGGCGGCCAGGGATTTCAGCCGGGGTGACGCTGCGGGCGCGTTGCAGCGGTACGACAATATTGAGCAGACACTTCGATCGTTCGGCGCGATCCGGTTTATCCCGGGCGAGGACCGGCGAGCGTTGTTTCTCGACGAGGCGCGAATGCTGTACGCGCTGGGCCGCTACGACGATGCCCTCGAACGCCTGGATCGAGAGAATCAAATCTCAGGAACGGTTTCCGACGGGCGATTTTCGCTTCTGCGCGGCGACATCACCTTCCGTAAGGCGTTACAAGCCAGCCGCGAAGCAGGAAACGACGATCCACACATGCTGGCGGAGGCGCTTGGCCCAGTGCAAGACGATGTGCGGGAATCCCTGCGCCAAGATCCGGAGAGCTGGGACGCCAAGTATAATTTCGAGTACCTCAATTACCTGCGAAACATTCTGGAGAAGGACAAAGAAGAGGGGATGAAGGTCCTGCCGCAAATACCCGACCAAGACAATTCACAGCAAAACCTCACGCCCAAACAAAAGATGTAGAAATGGGAGAATTCCGTGTAGCCTCTAGCGGGTTCTTCCAGGCATGAGGTTCGCGGGGAAGGCTTTCAGTTTGGGCTGCGCGTGTCTGCAGGTTTCCAGGTGAGATGAGTTCCGATGGAATTTGCGCGACAAGAATATTTCTGGCTGCTGCTGGCGATGCCCCTGGTGGTGTTCTTATGGGGAATCGGAGTATGGCACCGGCGGCGCATGCGCATCCGATTCGGCAACATTGAGAATCTGGAAGCGATCTCCAGAATTTCGCACTCGGCACACGCGTGGATGCGCGGAGCGTTGTTCGCAGCCAGCCTGATTTTCATGACGCTGGGGCTGGCGTACCCCCGGATGGTCCTCCGGGAACTGCGTCCCATTCCGACACCGACGGATCTGGTGTTTTTGCTGGACATCTCGCCGTCCATGTACGCGCGGGACATGTCTCCCAGCCGGCTGGGGCGCGCTGAGGAAATCATTCAGAAATTCGTAGTAATGAAGCAGCCGCAAGACCGCTACGGGCTGGTGGTGTTCAACTGGGGCAGTGCGGTTCTTTCGTATTTGACCAGCGACCCGCAAAGTATTTTGGTCTACTTCGACTATCTGAACCAGCAGGATCAACCGCAGCCAGGCACGAATATGGGCGCAGCGCTGACCGGGGGGTTGGGTCTGCTCGCGCAAGAGGAAAAACTCAATCCGGGTAGCTTCAAAGGACGCCGGTCGGTGTTCGTGCTGCTTTCCGACGGCGATGACACGGCCAAGCAAATGGACAAGCCGCTCCTCGCGCTGGGAAAGGCGGGCACCAAGGTTTACACGTTCGGCCTGGGCACCGCCAACGGCGCGTTCGTGCCTTTGGTGATGAGAGGGGGGCTGGGCGGCCAGGTCGAACAGTACCTCACCTATGATGACGGAGGCGACCGGCTAGTCAGCAGCGCCGAGGATCAGACGCTGCGCCAGATCGCAGAAATTTCCGGGGCCAAGTTTGTTCGCGGGGAAAACAATGAGCAAGTGGATCAAACCTTGAACGAAATTCTGATTCAAGGCCGGCCGATCGCCGGCTACAGCGCAAATCCAGTTCGCGAGGATTTGTACCGCTATTTTCTGGCGGCGGCGTTCGCGTGCCTGGTCGCAGGCATTTTTCTATGACCGCCACCGCTATACGGCGCTCCTGAGGGAGGAAGGTTTGCTGGCACAGGTGGAAACCAAAGAGCAGGCGTGGGAGGTCGTTCGCCAGATCGAGGAGCAGGTCCGAAAGGTGATCCTCGGGCAGGATGATCTGATCCGGCGGATACTGATCGGGCTGTTCGGGCGCATACCCTATTCTTTTCGGCGCGGCGAAGAAGAAAAAGCCGGTTCGGGGCATATTTTGCTGGAAGGTGTGCCGGGGCTGGCGAAGACGCTGCTGGTGTCGGCCATCGCTAACTCCATCCATGCCCGCTTTCAACGCATTCAGTTCACGCCGGACATGTTACCGGCCGACATTCTGGGGACGCGTATCTACGACAGCAAGACGGGCGAGTTCCGGACGGAAAAGGGGCCGATCTTCGCCAACATCATCCTGGCGGACGAAATCAATCGCGCGCCGCAAAAAACGCAGAGCGCGTTGCTCGAAGCCATGCAAGAGCGGCAAGTGACGATCGGAGAGAACACCTACGGACTCGAAGATCCGTTTTGGGTGCTGGCTACGCAAAACCCCGTGGAGCAAGAGGGCGTGTTTTCCCTGCCCGAGGCGCAGCTCGATCGTTTTGCGATGATGATTCGCGTGCACTACCCGGCGCAAGAAAGCGAATTCCAGATGCTCGTCTCGCAACTGGAACATGTGCGTGTCGAGACGGTGGCCGACCCGCAAGCGGTCCTGGCGATACGGCAACAAGTCGGCTACGTGTACGTGGACGACAAGATTCGGCGCTACATCGTGGCCCTGGGACGGGCTACTCGCAACAGCGGTCCGAGTTCCCTGCCGATCGTTCGAGAGATGGTGCAGCACGGCGCTTCTCCGCGTTCGTACCAACACTTGCTGGCGATGTCGCGGGCTGCCGCCTTTTTCCGCGGCCGGGATTACGTGATGCCTTCAGACATAAAATTCATCGCTACTGACGTCTTGCATCACCGGCTGGTGCGGACGATCCGGGCCGAGGTGGAGAATGTCGGGACCGATGAAGTAGTGGCCGAAGTGCTGCGGCACACTCCCATCCCGTAGGGAGCTGCCCTGAGGATTAAGGATGCTGGCCCCTGAACTGGTTGAAGAACTGCAGTACATCGAGATTGCTGTGTCGCGCCGCCTGCGCAGCATGCGCTTTGGGCAGAATCGAAGTCCGGTGCGAGGCACCGGGTACGAGTTTGACTCCCACAGGAAATATGAAATTGGCGAGGACAGCCGCCGCATCGACTGGAATGTTTCGGCGCGCATGCCCGACCTTTACATCAAGCGCCACTTCGAGGAGAAAGAGGTAACGGTTTTTCTGCTGATTGATCTTTCCCGCTCGATGGACTTCTCGACGAGCGCTCATTCCAAGCGCCTGCGGGTAATTCAAGTGGCCGCGAATTTGGGTTTCTCGGCAGTCAACGACAACTGCCACTTCGGATTTTTGGCCTTCAGCGACCAAGTGGAAGCGTATGAGCCTCCCCGCAAGGGACGGGGACACGTGTGGCGCGCCCTGGACCGGCTTTACAGCTTGCGGCCAAGCCACTCGGGAACGGATTGGGGAATGGCTTTGCGCTTTCTGCGCAGCCAGCTTCGGCGGACGTCCATCATCTTTCTTCTTTCGGACTTCATCACCGATCCTGACGTTGCTCATCTGGACGAGCTTTCCGATTTGAAATTTCTGGCGCGGAAACACGATGTGATCCCGATCGTGTTTGAAGACCGGCTGGAAACAAACCTCCCGGCGGGCCGGGGCTTTTTGCGGTTTCGTTCGCCCGAGGGCGGCGAGGAAATGGTTCTCAGCCTCTCTCCTTCGCGCGCCAAGGCATTCGGAACCCTGGTGGAACGACGCAGCACGGAGCTGCGGGATTTTTTTTATCGTCTGGGAATGGAGTGTCTGTTTCTGGATGTTGCGGAGCCCTTTTTCAACCCTTTGATGAATCTGTTTGAAAGACGGAGGAAAGTTTGAGCAGCCATTTTCGGGCCACGGCGCGGACGGTTTCTCGACTTGCAGTCGCAGCGGCGCTTTCTCTCGGTTTCGGTCTCGCGGGCACAGCCACATGGGCCCGGCAGACTCCGGGGGCAGCAACGAGCCAACGCGCCAAGCCGGCACCCGTCGAAACGCCGCCTCGGCCGACGGGGATAACGTATAGCACCACACTCGACCGCACAGCCGTCTGGGTGGGCGACCGATTCCACTACCTCATCACCGTTGATTACTCGCCGCAATATGAATTCGTTCTGGATAACCTGAATCAGGAGAACGTCAACATGGATCCGTTTTCTGTGATTGACGTGGCGAAGGCGGTAACGGCCTTAGGCAACAATACGAGTCGCCTGGTTGTGGACATCACCCTGGCTAGCTTTGCGTTCACACAAACCGACGCCAGGATTCCGCAGCTCTCCCTCTACTATTTTCGTCGCGACCAACATGCCGGCGGCCCGGAACAAGCGGCGGCCGAGAGCCTGACGGTGGTTGGCCCCGCGATTGGCCTGCGCAGCACGCTGCCGCCGATGCCTGCCGACATCCGGGATTCGGTTACGGTGACGGGCTGGGAAAGCTCTCGCTGGATCGTGCCAGCGATCGGCTACGCGGCCTTGGCGATCTTGCTAGCTTGGCTGGGCTGGGAGGCATTTCTCTTCGTACAGAAGCGGAGAATCGTGCAAGGTCCGGACCGCAGGATTTCCATGAAAGCGGTTCGTGCGCGCTGGGCCAGTGGCGTGCCTGCGGATTTCTCCGATCGCCAAACAACCATGGAGTTTGTCGACCGATCCTATCAAGACCTGAAAGAGTACCTCGGCTACTACTTGGAGACTGAAACGGCCGGCCTGACGGCTGAAGAGGTGAAGGAAGAGATGAGACGCCTCGGTGCAAGCGGCGACGTGACGCAGAAGGCGGCCAAGGTTCTGGGGACTTGCGAAGCGGCGCGCTATTCGGAAGATGGGACGGCCACCAGCGCGGAATCCGCGCGGGGCATCGCGCAGGACGTCAGAGAACTTTTGAGCTTAGCTCCGGAAGATTAGGTTGAGCCAGTGACGTTTCAAAGCTTTCAATGGATCTATTTAGCGGCGCCGGTGCTACTGGCTTTCGTCGTGGTGCGCTTCTGGAGGAGGCGGTATTGGGGTCACTCGCTGGTGGAGCATGTGGGCGACGAATTGGGTGGTGCGAACCCCTTGCTTCGTTTGCCCATCGTCTTAGAGGGCCTGGCTGTGGCCTTCCTGCTGCTAGCGCTTTGCGGCCCGGTGTATCCCTTCGTCTTGAACCATGTCGAACGCGGCGGACTCGAAATCATGTTCGTTTTTGATCTTTCGCAGAGCATGGAAGAACCGCTCAGCCCGCCGACGGCGAATCCGAGGTTACAGCCGCAATCTCCGAGCAAGATGGAGGCCGTCAGGGCCAGCGCCGCTGCCTTCGCTCGCAGGCGTCCGGGGGATGCCATCGGCCTGATCGTCTTCTCGAACAATGCCTACTTGGTTTCCCCGGCCACCTTTGATCACCAGAGCCTTTTCGATTACCTCCGCGTCGTGGGTCCGGAAGCTTTGGTGACCGAGGGATTTACCGCAATTGGGGAGGGTCTCGCTCTCGCTCAGCAGTTTTTTGCGTTCAGCCAGCAGCATGACCGCGAGACCAAGGGACAGATCATCATCCTGTTCACCGATGGGGTGAACAACTATGGCAGGGACCCGCTTCAGGAAATCGACAAAGCGCACACGAATGGCACGCGCATCTATTACATCGGGGTAGCCCTCGAACCGGGATCCTCTCAGGAAATCGCGCAGGCGGTGCCGTTAACGGGCGGCCAATTCTTCGACGTTCGAGACCCGCAGCATCTGCAGGAAGCCGTCGACGCGATCGATAAAATAGAGAAGGGGCGCTTTCACACGCTTCAAGTGGTGCAGCAGCAACCGGCTTACTTCATTTTCGTGCTGCTGGCGTTTGTCGCGCTGGCGGCACGAATGGCGCTGAACGGCATTCCGGATTTCGTGGACCTCAGCTAGGTTGTTCGCCGGACAAGTGTGATGAAACCGCCGGCGAATCGAATGGGGCTAGAAGATTTCCGGGAAGGAATACATCTCCAGGCTGTGTAGTCCTCCCAGGATTACCTCTTTGTTGTTCGGATTGAGCGCCATGCTGTTTCCCGCCATTCTGCCAGTGGGATTGCTCAGCACGAAAGCGACGGGAACATCGCCCTTGCCGCTGATTTTCATCATGTCGTCGATGCTCCAGGCGGTGATCCCTGCTGGAAGGCCGTTCGCCGTGCCCTTTCCATCGGGTGCAGCGACTGTGGTCTGATCTTGGGGCGCAGCGACTCGACCCTGGACCGCTACCAGGTAGCCTTTCGGGGACATTCGCATGCTCTGAATCGCGACCCCTTGGCCGCCGCGCCTGCGTTCCTGAATCTGCTCCTCGGTCAAGTTCTTGAGATCCACGGGCGGGCGGGATCGGATGCCTGACATCGGCCCGGTAATGATGGCGCGGGGCTTGGCGTCCCCATTGGCGGTGCGGTCGAAGAGCAGCAACCCGTTGTCGGTGCCGACGAGCACCACGTTGCGAACGGGGTCGACAGCCACGCCTCTTGCGTTAGCCAGCATGGTGTTTGGTCCGCGGATGACCCGCAGCGGCGCTACGTCGCCTGTCGCGGTGCGCGGGAACACCAAGATGTACTCCTTATCGACGATGAATAATTCGTTATGGATGTTATCCAATCCAATGCCGTGATTGGGGAACCCGATTTGCGTGTGCGGGCCCTGGATGATTCGGATGGGCGGCTCTTCTCCGTTGGCGCCGCCTCGGAAGGTCATGACGGCCTGGGCTTCGGGATTGGCGTTCACAAACTCGTCCGTGGCTGAGTTGTATTGGAGGTCGTGGTCGGCCCGGCTGATCATCGTTGCCTCTCCTGCGATGCTCCTGACCGGCGCTACATTGCCATTCGCCAACCTGGCGAACGCCGCAATCTGCGGATAGGCCACTCAATTCGGCACGAGGAGCTGGTCGCGCTTGGTGTCATACGACAGCGTCCCGATATTTCCGAACATCGGTGCGGGCGTGTTGGCAGGAGCCGCGCGAATCGTTCGCAGGGGCGGAGTGTCACCCTTGGCGTCCCGGGCATAAACCGTGGAGGAGTGATTCCCAAAATTGGCGACGACGAGCTCATTGTTCTTGGTGTCCACGAAGACGCCATGTGGTTTGCCCAAGCCCGTGTGCGGCCCCTTCAAAATGCGAATAGGAGCCACGTTGCCGTTGTCGGTCGCGCGGAAGACGAGAATGTCGTCTGCCACTGAATTTGCAACGAAGAGTTCTTGACGATCCGCGTCAAGAGAGATGTGCACGGGCCAGTCGAGTTGCGTGAGCGGACCTTGAATGATGCGAACCGGGGCAGCGTCTCCGCTGGCCTTCATGGGATACACAGTGATCGAAGGGGGCATCACTTTTCCGGAGCCAGGAACCAGATACTTCCAGCGTTCCGAGTCGGGCGTCCATTCCACCGTCGGCGAGCCGGGTTTCACATCCCGAGCCCATCCGCCATCGTCTGTGTTGCTGCTCGTGGGGCCTTGATTGACCACGTACATGAGTTGATTCTTCAGGTCCAAAGCGATTCCATGCACCTCAGCCAGTTGAGTCTTGTCACCTTCGAGGATGCGCAGAGGCGCGTCGTTCCCTTGCGCCATCTTCGGATAGACCACCACGGCGGGCGGAGACTCAATCGTGAGGTAAAGCTCCCTGGCTTGCTCGTCTATCGCTATGGCAAAACCACGATGCGGGGTGTTGATCGTGCGCTCGGCAACGGAATTCCCCTTTTGCTCGTGCGACCACACGGTCAAATAATTTGCCGTGTCGCCGTTCACGGTGTAGATGTCGCCTGAGAACGGGTCCACGTACAAACCACAGTTTTCCGAGATCCTCGTTTTCGATCCCCCGATGACCCGTTTGGGCTCGGTCAGCGCCGCCTGGGCCGGCGTATTGTCCAGCCGGCCGTACACCGCGATCTCGTCGCGGTTTTCGTCCTCGAGAGCAATTTCGTCTCTCGCGACGTCCACAGCCACCGCGCTGAACGACGGGTTGGGGTCCTCGATCGTCCGTAATGGAGAGCGCTGCAGCCGAATCGTCTTGCGCACCTCTCCGGAAGCGGCTGGAGCGGTCCCTGACCGAGCGGCCTGTTGCTGCTGTGCCGTCGCTCCCTGGAGCGCACCAAAGTGCGAACCACTCGGCACCAGGACAAGCACCAACATCGCAGAGAAACTAAGGACCGTGAGGTAGAAGGTTTTCCTCGACATTTTAACCGCTCCTCCTTCTTCGCCTGCAGGCTTGGATCAAAACCTTTACCGCATTGCGCCGACTTCAAGAATCGGCCCGTTCGGCGGCGATGTGCACCCGCGCGCAAAGGTCCCAGCACCAAACACCTGGCGACCGCTCATTCCGTTGCTGTGGGGAGGATGGTGTACCTCGACGCACGATCTGCACCGATATAACCATTCCCACTTCTCGTGTCCAGCGGTGCCACGGAGCTGGATCTCGATCCTGGGAGCTCAACGACAATGCCGCCTCGTAGGTCGCAGTAGCCGGTGGCTGGCGGTGCCGCCGAACTAGTCTTGGCCGGTCAATGGGCACTTTGTATTTTTCGTCTTGACGTGCGCCGGAGCGAGGTGTTACTAAGCCAAGATCTGGGGCGGGGTGGTCCCTTTTATGCGACGGTACTTTTATTTCAGGCCATCGGAAACCGGAGGAATTTGAATGAGGCATGATCTCCAGGACGGGTGTAACGTGTGTGGTCTAATCTTCGAAAATTGGCTGTGGCGCTGGCCGATAACAGTGGCACCGCTTATCGATCTCTTCTCCGCTGATGGCCCAACTGAATACCGGCCGCATCTCGGGCCAGGTCACGGATCAGACCGGCGGCGCCATCGCGGGCGCCACTGTGACGGTGATCGACGTCGCTCGTGGTCAGAACCGCGCACTGACTTCTGATTCATCGGGGGACTATGCGGCGCCTAATCTCGATCCCGGCATCTACACGGTACGCGCTGAGTTCATGGGCTTCCAGACCGTCGAGCGCCAGAATGTTGAAGTAACGGTCGGCGGCGACGTTCGCATGGACCTCACGTTGCAACCGGGGGCGACAACCCAGACGGTAACCGTCACGGAATCGATTCCGGTCATTAACACGACCAACGCCCAGACGGGCGGAGTGCTGGAAAACAAGCTGCTCACCGGCCTGCCCACGATCGGCCGCAACTATCGCTGGCAGCAACTCTGTTCCGGGCGTGCTTCAAATGGGTGTCGCGGGACAGGATCGGTGACGATGGACGTCAACGGCACCACCGATCGGCATGGGGGCAACTCCATGATTGACGGCCTCTATGAGCAGACGTACTTCACTGCGGAGGTTACCTTTGGCGGGTCGGGGGAGGCGGGATTCACGACCATTTTGCCCCTGGACGCCATTCAGGAAATCAACTTGGTCATCAATCCAAAAGCGGAATACGGATGGGTCCCCGGCGTCACGGCGAGTATCGGCCTCAAGTCAGGAACCAACGATATCCACGGTTCTGCGTACGCTTTCGGCCGTGACACCGCTTTGGCTGCCAAAAACGCGTTCGCCCCGGCGAGCACGCCCTCGCTTTCGAGCAGTGGGGCGGCAACTTGGGCGGCGCCCATCAAGAAGAACAAGTTGTTCTACTACTTGGGTTACGAAAGCTTCCGTGAAAGAGCTACCTGCCATCGTACCGGAAACATCGTTGCCCCGCGCTCATGTCTGGCGCCGGGTCGACGTGAGCATCCCGGACGCGATCGCGGCGACAATGTCATACAATCAAGCTCCGACGGCCTGGAACCCGCCTGTTGCCCTGAATCCAATGAGCGTCAATCTGGCAGGTTGCGACCAACCAGCGATTAGCGACACCCCGCATGACGACTGGTGCGGCCGATCGTGACCTCGGGCGCGTGCAACCAAAACCAATTCGGGGCCCAGGGTCTGTGGAACAACCCAAATCTTGGGCCAGGTCCCAAATGCCGGAACTCGGACAACGGGCTGTTTAAGCTCGACTATCACATCAATGACCACCACTCTTTGAACGGATCCTTCCCTATGGTGATTACTTCGAAATGGCCGCTGGAAATTCCGCAGCAAAGATCACGCAGAATTACTGGGAGGAGGTGCTTGGCGTGCTCGGAAACAATACGGCCCGAATCGTCGAGATCTGGACGCCCAATTCCACTTGGCTGAATGAAGCTAGGTGGGGACGGGATGAGAACATCCGGCCCGTGGCTCGCGCGGAATGCGCCCCGAACGGCGATCTGAGCAATCCCACTGGCCTTGGGGCCAGCACGGGCGGCTTACGGCGGACCGAACTATTTGACCCAGTACGGCCTCAACTCGGGAGCCACAGGCTGCGGAAACCCGACGATGATCCTGTCCTCGCCGGTGAACGCGCAATTGGGTTTCAGCAACGCCAGATCGGACACGGAGATCGATGAACAGGGCGCGGACAGCGTTTCCTACACTCGCGGGTCACATCAATTCAAATTCGGCGTGGACATCCGTGCGATCAGCTTTTCTCGGGGCCAAGGTGCTGGATACGCAATCGGGCGTCATCAACTTCGGACAGTCTGGCGAAGCCGCGTTCTGCACTGTTTCCGGAACGAAGTGCAGCGCGGCTACATCGTTGGAAGATTTTCTGGTCGGTGTGCCCAGCGCGGAGACCATCGCGGCAGGCAGCAATGTGAGGAACATTAGCACGGACCAGATCGCAGCGTTTATTCAAAGACGACTGGCGAATCAAACCGAGGCTGACTTTGAACCTCGGTCTCCGGGAAGAGATCGTGACTCCCCCGACATCGAACACGGATAATCTCGGCAATTTCTCGCCCACTAGCCCCACAGGCATTGTGGCGGTGACGCACCCGTTTAACACCCATTACAACATTGAGCCGCGCGTGGGCTTTGCGTGGGACGTTACGGGCAAAGGCACGACCACAGTCCGAGCAGGCGCCGGTGTCCTCAACGCGCTGATTACACTAATGAATTTCATCTCCGGCGGCGCGGCCCAGGATTATGACACCGTACCCACTGGAGAAACTCTTTACGCCGCAAATGGCAGTACGATGTTGGCACCAGGCAATGGCAAGAGCGCATCCGTCTCACTCTTACCGACATCGGGTACCAGCAGCAATCAAAAGGGTATCGTGTTATCTTCGCCGATCGTTTGGGGCGCCAATACTACTCTCTTTCCTGCCACATTGTTCAGCAATCCCGGGTGCGGCAACGGCGTCGGCACGAATCCAAACCCCTGCACCATGGCAGGGGGCGACCCCGATTTGCAGTACTACCATTACATTTTTTGGAACGTGAACCTGGAGCACGCCTTCACCAACAATTTTTCCGTGGACGTGGGTTACGTCGGATCCAGAACCACGGGTATCATCCAGACGCTGAACCTCAATCAGGCGCAGCCTAGCAATAATCTTGCCCAAGCTAGCGCTTCCGCGGAACAGGCCATAGCGCCCTACGAGAGCCAATTCCCTTGGTTCTCTACTATCAACTATCAAACGAACAGCAACAGCGATTCGTATCGATCGCTCCAGATTACCTTGACCGAGCGCGCTTCACATGGATTGACTTTCACGGCCGCGTACACTTATGCCGGCAACTATCTAACACAAGGCACTTTGAACATTCACAATCCGATTTCGGGAAGCGGCCCCTACAGCGCCAATATCTACCCCGACCACAATCTTTCTTTCACAACCACGTATGAGATCCCAAGCATAAAGGCTCCCGCACAAATGCTTCAGGGCTGGCAGGTCCATGCCAACATAGGTGTCATTAGTGGGTACCCGGTCGTCCTGACCGATACCAAAGACGACCTCACGGGGGCTGGAACAGGCGGGTTGGGCACACCCTGGAGCTTGTATGGATCTCCGGCTCCGTTCAGCCAGATTTTTGGGCGCGCCGGCACAATCCCTTGCTACGGCATAAGCGGCACAACTACGAGCTCTCTCGCGAAATCTCCCTGCATTCAAGTGGCACCGGGCTCAGGCGCTAATCCAGTGTGGGCGAATATGCCTGCCGCCTGCATCGCTGCTGCGACCGCCGAGCCCAGCTTTACTACCGGCCTGGCCGCTGGCGCAGCCGGCACGGGGCTCGGCCAGCTCGCCGCAACTGGCTGCTACACGCTCAATGGTTCCGCGATCGTTCCTCCCGCGCAAGGGACCTACGGCAGCATGCTCCCCGACGCAATCAAAGGCCCCGGCCTAGGGTTGCTCGATGCCTCCATTACGAAGGACTGGAAGATCAAAGAACGCTCACCACCGAATTCGGGCGGAGGCCTTCAATCTATTGAACCGTACGCAATACCTGGGTGCGGGAACCGACCTTGGCAGTCCCAAGCGCTCGGCTTGGCCAAGAACACGCCGGACGTCACCCGCGGCGACCCAATCCAAGGAAGAGGCGGACCGCGCGAGTTCCAGTTCGGACTGAAACTACTCTTCTAACACGGCAACTCGCTTTCAAGAAAAGAGGCCTGGGGTTTGCAACCCCAGGCCTCTTCTCCTTTTCGGCCTCCCTGGAACGAAAACGCTAAGGAGCCAGGTGCTGCTACCTTGACAGGTACGGAACTGCTTGAAGCGCAGACGCCCTGCAACTACCATGGCACGCTGTGAGAAATAGCGCGATCATCCTGCTCATTCCTTGCGTGGGGGGACTCGGCGTACTCCTGTACTTACAGACTGCTGCCCTGCGCGGGCAACGGCGAGAGGTTCAGGAACTCAAGGCAAAACTTGATTCGCTTTCTAAGGCCACCGACTTTGACCTTCAGGGAAAGTGCGCGAAGCAGGCTCTTGACGTCTGGAAGGCCGGCGGGTGGGATCGCAAGAAAGCGGCCACGTATTCAAATCACTACAATGAAAAACTGAAAAAATGCTTCCTGCAAATTGAAACGACCACGGAAGAATCCGGGGCTGACGTAACATTTGAGACGGTGATGGACGCTTTCGAATCGAAGGGCTATGCCGAGTTCATTTGGAAGGTCGATCACAAGTCGGGCGACTCAAAATCGATGCGCTGTAGCGCGATCCTTCCCTCGGGAGAGGCAATCACATGCACTTCTCCAGAGGAATTCGATGCCCTGGTGAAGCAGTACATGGAGTAATTCCGAGAGTTCTGCAGCCGCGGATTGCGTTTCAGCCTGCTAGATTCCCAGGAAATTGCTCTGAAGCTTCAGATAGCCGTGCTCGGTGGCCCACAAGTTCAGAGGAATCGTTGCCAGTTCGTCCACCACAGGCACGGCGTGCCCGTCCTTGGTTAAATCAATCGTTTTGATATAACTGTGGCACGCGTCGCAGGCCTCCACGCGCACGTGACTGAACTCTTTCGCGGTGTAAACGGCAAGCTTGTTCACGTCTTCCTCGCCGCATGCAGGACAGACAATCCGCCGGTACTCCCATTCCGTTGCGCATAGCGAGCAAATGAGCGAGCGCTTCCCGCCGTCGCCTTCCGGCCGCAGCGCTCCCACTTGCGGCCTGCCGCCGCAGAGCGGACAGACGGAAGGCGTGCCGCTCAGCGTGCTCCATTCCGTGTGATCCGCAAGATATTCGGCGTAGGGTTGTAAGAAGATCCATGACAGCAGGGCTTCGGCCGGTTCGAGATTCACGCACGATCCTGAGCTCGCTTCCCAGAATTTCACCAGAATTTCCTGCCACTGGCCACCAGATTGTGCGCCTAATCCCCGTGCGGATTCCAAAAGAGGCGAGGGAGCGACCCGTGCAATCAGCGAGAGGAATGGAGCGAATCGCGGGAGGAGCAGAAAGGGGTCGAATTCCCGCCGCAGAGCACCAGGAGAGCGCGGCACTTTCGATCGGCCGCATGCCGCTTCGATCTCGGCGTACAGCGACTCCTGAAATCGAGCAAGGCGCTCGTAGAAACGCAGGCCCTCCGCCGCGAATGGGTGAACCGCCGCCAGTTCACCGGCGCGCCGGATGCGCGCGTCCCACTTTCCGTTCTTCATTTCCTCGCCGCGGCATCTCGCAGCAGGTGTTCATACCAGACGCGATGATACTTTCTCGCCCAGCCGACCGAGACGTCGCCGCGAATCACCGACCCGAAAGCGCCCCGCTCCATCGCGGTGCCCATGTAGACGTGAATGATGAACAGTCCGATGGTCAGCAGCGCCGCTGCGGGATGGACGATGACCGCAGCGTAGCGCAGGTAACGAAGGTTCCAGGAAACCAACTCGGTGAACCACAGGATCACACCGGAAAGAAGCAGCAGGATTCCGCACCAGAAAAATCCCCAAAACAACAGCTTCTGTCCAGCGTTGAAACGATCGGCCGAGGGAACGAGCTCGTCCTCGTTGCGTATGTAATGTGGAACCGCGCGCCAGAACGCCTTGTCCGATTCCGTCTCACGCATCTGCCGGCCCCACATCTGATACATCAGCAAAGTCGCGGCTACGAAGATTAATCCCGCCCAAGGGTGCAGTTCGCGGGAAACGGTGGGGCCACCGAATAGTATGGCGATCCAGAACAGCCAGGGTGACCAGAACGCCAGTCCCGTCAGCATGAGGTAGATGTAGGAAACGGCCGCCAGCCAGTGGATCAGCCGTTCGTGGAAGGAATAACGCAGCACCCTTCCGCTGGCAAGGACGGGAGAGGAACTCATGACTTGCCTCCCTGCTGCGGCGCGCTTGGTTTCGGCGACATTGTTTCTCGTGGAGGCTTCTCTTCATCGGGCGGAACGATTTTCGGTCCGAAGCGCAGGTAATGAACGAACACGCCTACCAAGCCGCCGATGATGGCAAGATTACCCAGCCACTTCAGGGGCGACTTCCAAAGCTGGACGGTCCAGGGAATATGCGGATCCTTTGGCAGCCCTCCGTAAGCTTCGGGATTGGTGGTGTCGTGAAGCACGTAAACGACGTGAGTGCCACCCACGCCCGGCGGGTCATACACGCCGGCGTTGGCGAAACCGGAATGATCGCGAAGCTGCGTCGCGCGCGTTTCGGCCAGATCCTTCATTTCGGCCTTGGTGCCGAAGTGCAGGCAGCCCGTTGGACAAGACTTGATGCACGCGGGCTCGAGGCCTTGCGTGACGCGATCAACGCACAAGGTGCACTTGAAGACTTTACGTGCCGTCGGGCTGAACTTTGGAATGTTGAAGGGGCACCCGCTCATGCAGTAGCCGCAGCCGATGCATTGAGCCTGCTGAAAGTCCACGATGCCGTTCATGTATTGGACGATGGCGCCATCTGCAGGACAGGCGACCAAGCATCCCGGCTCCTCGCAGTGCATGCATTGATCCTTGCGCATGAGGAGCTGCAGCGTGCCATCTGCTTGTTCGTGCTCGTTGAACTTGATCAGGTTCCAGTAGTTCCACTGCGTTTCCGGCATCGTCTGGTAGGAATTATTGAACGTGGTCTCGCTGAAAGAGAGGCCGTTCCATTCCAGACACGCCACCTCGCAAGCCTTACAGCCGATGCAGGTGGTCGTATCAATCAACTTGCAAACGTCGAATTCCCGCCGGACGCCGGCGCCGGGGACGGAGCCCGCATGTCCCGAGATTCTTCGGACTTCCAAAATCGCCTGACTCATGCTCGTGTCCTCTAGGCCTTCTCGACCTTGACGAGGAAGCCTTTAAATTCCGGCGTAAAGGCGTTAGGGTCGATGACGGTTGGCGAAAGCAAATTCGCCGGCGTACGCGCATCCCGTCCTTCGTCTTCACCGATGCCGCGGAAGCCCTGATGGATCGGCAAGCCGATCTGGTACACCTTTTTGCCGTCGATCATCATTGGCTTGATCCTGCGAGTCACAAAAGCCTTGGCCACGTAAGAGCCGCGCGCACTCGTCACTTTGATTTTTTCAGTTGGGCGAATCCCCATTTCGTCGGCCAGTTCGACGGGAATCTCGACAAACGGCTCGGGAATAAGCTGAACGTTGACGGGATTGTTCTTGGTCCAGTAGTGGTACTGCTCGGTCAAACGGTACGTTGTGCAAACTATGGCGAAGCCCTGTTCGGCGGTGCCGAACTTGTCGGCAGGTGTGCTGAGTTTCTTGACCACGGGATTATTGGACTGATTCGGGTGCAGGGGATTCTGAATCGGACTTTCGATGGGCTCGTAGTGCTCGGGGAAAGGCCCATCGGCAAAGGCTGCGAGCGGTCCGAAGATTCGCCCGACGCCTTCCGGATTCATGATGAAAGGCCCCATGTGATCCTTTGGATGTGAATCGACCTTGAAGTCGGGGACATCGTTGCCCACCCAGCGCTGGGCGGTTTCGTTCCACCACACTTGGCGCCGCTCGGGGTCCCACGGATTCCCTGCTGGATCGCAGGATGCCCGGTTGTAGAGAACGCGGCGATTCGCCGGCCACGACCATCCCCAGTTGGAATAGATGCCGAGGCCCGATGGGTCTTCCGTTCCCCGCCGCGCTAGTTGCGGCCCTGCCTCAGTCCAGCAACCGGAGTAGATCCAGTTTCCGCAGGATGTTGTGCCGTCATCCTTCAGCCAGGCGAAGCCGGGCAATTGCTGGCCCGATTTCACAACCTGTTGCGTGGCCGGATCGGTTAGATCGGCGAGCGCCTTGCCGTTGATTTCGCGGGCGACGTCGGACAGCGCCGGATGTTGTGGATCGCTGTATGGCCAAGTCAGGTTCAGGATTGGGTCCGGGAATTTGCCGCCCTCCTTCTTATAGAGGTCGCGCACCCGCAAGAATAGTTGCGCGACGATGTCTTGATCGAGGCGGGCATCGCCTGGAGGAGGCAACGCGGCGTTTTTCCACTGCAGCCAGCGAGCCGAGTTGGTCATACTGCCGTCTTTCTCGGCAAAGCCCGCGCACGGCAAGCGGTATACCGTGGTATTGATCTTCTTCATCTCGTCCGCGGTGATGCCAGGAGCGCGCCAGAACTCGCTCGTCTCGTCCGGGTAAATCTCGCCTACCACGAGCCAATCGGCTTTCTTCAGCGCATCAATATTTTTCTGCGTGTCCGGCCCGATCATCACGCCGTTCATGCCAAAAGCAAAAAGCCCCTTCACGGAGCCGCGGTACATGTTGTCCCAGATTTGAGTCCAGGAGTAATTACGGTCCACTTTCGGGAGATAGTGAAAGGCAAAGTCGTTCTGCTTAGTCGCGGCGTCGCCATACATCGCTTTCAGCAGCGACACTCCGAACTTCGGCGTGTTTGACCAGTAATTGAAGGAATCCCAGGGGCCGGGCTTCGAAGAGGTCGGCGTGATCCTCTTCATGTAACCCGCCAAATCGCTGTCGGCAGGAGTCGGAACCTTGAGATAGCCCGGCAAGTTATCGAAAATGCCAGCCATGTCCGTGGCTCCCTGGATGTTCGAGTGGCCGCGGAGTGCGTTGACGCCGCCACCCGCTCGCCCGACGTTCCCCATCAAGAGTTGTAGCATGGCAGCAGCACGTATGATTTGCGTGCCGAAGGTGTGCTGCGTCCATCCAACCGCGTAGATGATGGTTGCCACTTTCTTGAGGTCGCCGTCTTTGCGGATGGAAGTGAAAAAATCCGCCGCCTTGAGGAACTGCGCTTTGGGAATGCCGGTGATGCGCTCGACGACTTCCGGCGTGTAACGCGAATAGTGCTTCTTCAAAAGCTGGAACACGCATCGCGGGTGCTGCAGAGTCAGATCGTACGCCACGTTTGGCGGGAGCACCGCCGGCGCACCTGCGGCCGGCGCTGTCTGAGCCGCTCGCGCATCGGTCTCTCCCCTGCCGGAGACATCGCCGCCTTCCTGGTAGTTCCAGCTCGAGCGGTCGTACGTTTTGCTGGCTTCGTCGAAGCCGGAGTACAAGCCATCATCAGGCAGCTTGAAACCTTCCTTGATTACGAAGGCTGCGTTGGTGTAGTTGACGAGGTAATCTTTGGCGATGCGATTATTTTCGATCGCGTAGCCGATCATGCCACCCAGAAATGCGATGTCCGCGCCAGCGCGAATCTGGAGAAAAAGATCAGCGGTGGACGCGGTCCGCGTGAAGCGCGGATCCACCACGATCATCTTGGCGTTGCGATTGCGCTTGGCCTCGATGGCCCATTTGAAGCCGCAGGGGTGGTTTTCGGCTGGATTGCCACCCATGATCAACATCATGTCGGTGTTCTTGATGTCGATCCAGCCATTGGTCATCGCCCCGCGTCCGAATGTAGGTCCCAAACTTGAGACCGTGGGGCCGTGTCAAACACGGGCCTGGTTTTCCAGGTAGCAGACCCCCAGGCTGCGCATGGTCTTGACGACCAGATAATTGAATTCGTTGGTGTCGGTGCAGCCGCCGGTGAAGGCGATACCCTCGCAGCGGTTGACGGTGTGGCCCTGTGCATCCTTTTCGACGAAGGTGTCGTCGCGGGACCTCTTCACCCAGTGCGCGATTTCATTCAGCGCGTCATCCCAGGAGATGTCCTGCCAGTCGGTGGCTCCGGGACGGCGTACCTGCGGCTTCATTAGGCGCCGAGTGTTGAGGATTTCGTTTGCGAGCGAGGAGCCCTTTGGGCAGAGGGTCCCGCGGTTGATGGGATGATCCGGATCGCCCTCTACGTGAATCACCTGAGGCGTGACATTCTTGGCCTTGTCGCCGAGCGTGTAGATAATCACGCCGCAGCTGACCGAGCAATACGGACACGTCGAGCGGGTTTCGGTCGCGCGCGCGATCTTCAACTCGCGAAGCTGCGCATAAGCGGGCTGCAAGTCAAACCCAAATACGGTAACCGCTGCGCCACCAAGAGCCGCTACTTTCAGGAATTCCCGACGGTTGGTCTCCATGACTGAAACCTCCGCTGCGATTCCATTTCCAGGCCGCACCCCTCGGAGCGAGAACGCGAAGGACTAAGCACGAAGGTACCGATGCACACCTCGCGCAACCGAAACTAAGATGCTCGAAAGGTGAAAATAGGGACATTGGATTTTCCACAGCAGATACGAGATTTAGGAAAGTGGAAGGGCCGCGAAGAGCGGGGGGTGACACCGCGGAACAGCGTTTGGCAACACACCCAAAATGGAAGCCCGCGGTCATGAAACCACCTCCAGATTCCCGCCGCCGTTCGGCCCGATAGTAAGGATTCCCCGGTGGCCTGTCAACAACAGCCGGAT
>CAVPDY010000003.1:0-3078525 GCA_963702795.1 uncultured Acidobacteriota bacterium
CCTTACGACTACAGCGTATTGCTGAGCGGCTGGCCACGGCAGCCACCCTTTGTACGGCAACGGAACTGCCGAACAGACTTACGGCTCCAATACCGTCGGCGACGCCACGAATATGCTCATAGCGCCTGCCGCGATCACCTCCGGAGGGCTGATCACTGGTCCCCTTCCCTGGACTGCGAACAGCAATATCTTCAACGCTAGCCTGTTTCAATGTGGCGATGGCCTTCCCGTAGCCGGCGGCTCGGGTGTTAACCCGCCCACTTGCACTGGTTATGGGGCTGCCAGCAACTACAAGCTTCCGCAAATGATCACTTGGAACCTCAACGTTGAACGTGCCTTCACCAATAATTTCTCGTTGGATGTCGGCTACATTGGGTCTCACACCTCGGAGATATCGGCCCTCATGAACCTGAATCAGCCGAACCTATCGCTTCTGCCCGGGCAAGTGCCAATTGCAGCCAATGCCACCAGCGAGCAGGAGAGACGGCCGTACTTCGAAAATTGCACGGCGGCCAGGTAGGCCCGGGCGGGTTGGGTTTGAATCCCAACCAATGCTTCCCTTCGTTCTCCCAGATCACTTCTTTTCAGGATATCGGCAATGCCAATTATGCCGGGTTTCAGGCCTATCTGAACCAGCGCCCAACCCACGGTTTCACCTACACCATCGGTTACACCTTCTCACGCTCTTGGTATTCAAGACGGGGTGGGGAACGGACCAAACGGCGTGCTGAATAATAACTGCACAAGGTGCGAGTACGGCAACATAAATATCGATATTCTCCACCATTTCAGCTTTACGGGCACTTACCAAATACCCGGTCGAAAGTCCAAGGGACAGATGCTCGAAGGCTGGGCCATAAACAGCACCGTCAACATCCTGAGCGCATTGCCGCTCAACGTGGACGACACCACGGACGATTTCAGCGCCACGGGCGGGGCCATCGACCGCTGGACCCTCTATGGTCCCGCTACGCCATTCAACAACTTGATAGGCGGTGCGGGACTCATTCCTTGTTACGGCGTCGCGAATGGCACATTCGCGAGCGAGTCCAACTGCATTTCGGTCGCGAGTGCTGGCAGTTTTCCGGCACCCTGCATTGCAGCCGCAACGGCTGAACCAACCGGCCAAACGGGCCAGAACCGGCCTGCAGCAGCTCAGTCAGGCAGTCGGTTGTTACGCGATAGCCGGCTCCGCCATGGTTGCGCCGGCTCTGGGAACCTACGGCAACATGCAGCGGAACGGGCTGCGCGGCAAGGGTTTCAGTACTTGGAATGCTTCGATTACCAAGGACTGGAAGATCAAGGAGCGGTTCGACGCCGAGTTCCGGGCCGAGGGCTTCAATATTCTCAACCGCACGATGTACGCGGGCGTTGGGCTCAATTTGGCTGCTCCAACACCTTCGGTGAAGCCACGAGCACACCCGACGTAGCCAAGGCCAACCCAGTCGTCGGCAGTGGAGGTCCCCGCGAAGTGCAGTTGGGGCTAAAGCTCAGTTTCTAGAGGCTTCCTGTCAAAAAAAGGAAGGAAGGTCCGGCTCTCGCCGGACCTTCCCGCCTTTCTCCCCGTGGAACGCCGCTTCGGCCATTCCTCGACTCCGTCGCTGGCAAGAATGACGCTAGGGCAGGCTCGGAAAGGGAATGAACCGATGCGGACAGCAATCCTTACTTCTGCTTGTTCCCTGGATCGTGCTTGGTCCGGATGGCTTCAGCCCGGGCTTCCAGTTGCTTTGCTTCCGCAGCGCGGTTTGTCTTTCCGAAGCAGCGCCGCATAATCCTCAAGGCACTGGGCCACGTTGAGGTCGTCGGGCCCGAGGGCCTTTTCCCAAATCATGAGAGAGTGCTCGAAGGGCCGGCTCCGCCTCCGCGTATCGCCCCTGAACCTGATCGAGCGTTGCAAGGTCATGGAGACTCGCGGCCACATCGGGGTGGTTCGGGGCCCAGGGCCTTCTCCCGAATGTCCAGAGCGCGTTGGTAGAGTGGCTCCGCCTCTGCGTATCTGCCCTGCGCGCGATAAAGCGCCGCCAGATTGTCGAGACTCTTGCCCAAGTCAGGGTGATTGGGCCCCAGGGCCTTCTCCAGGATCGCCAGGGAACGAACAAAGAGTGGCTCGGCCTCCGAGTATCTCTTTTGGGCCTCGTAAAACAGCGCCAGGTTATCTGAGCCCGTGGGGGCCGTGCTGGGGTTTCCGGGCCCCGAGCTTTCTCCGTGATGGCCAAAGAGCGCCTATAGAGGGGTTCCGCTTGTGCGTACTTGCCCTCCTCATGGTAAAGCAGCGCCAGGTTATTGAGGCTTGCGGCAAACCTGAGAGTCAATGTGGTCTCGATGTCCTGGCCCTCGGGGTTGCTAAGGCTCTTGTACTTGTCAAGCTGGCCCGGTTCCAAGGCCTTCTCTAGGATGGCCAGTGAGCGCTCGTAGAGTGGTTCGGCGTCAGCCAACTTTCCCTCGGTCTCGTAGAGCAGCGCCAAATTGTCCAGGCTCGTAAGCAGGCCCGGATTGTCGGGTCCAAGAGCCTTCTCCGTGATGGCTAGAGATCGCTGGTAGATCGGTTCGGCCTCCGCGTATCTGCCTTGAACACGATAAAGGCCGGCTAAGTTGTTGAGGCTTGCAGCTACCTCGGGGTTGTCAGGCCCGAGGCTCTTCCAGGATCTCCCGAGAGCGCTTGTAGACGGGCTCGGCTTCAGCGTATCTGCCCTGGGCTTGATAGACTGCGGCCAGGTGTTGAGGCTCGTAGCCACCTCAGCGCTGTCGGGTCCAAGAGTTTTCTCCGTGATGGCCAGCGAACGTTTGAAGAGCGGTTCGGCTTCCGCGTACTTGCCCTCTTCATGGTAAACCTGTGCCAACTCGTTGAGGCGTGCGGCCACCTCGGCGCTGTCAGGTCCCTGGGTCTTCTCGGTAATGGCCAGGGAGCGCCTGTACAGTGGTTCCGCGTCGGCGAATTTGCGCTGAGCCAGGTAGACAAGCGCCAGATCGTTGAGTCTGGCGACCACGTCGGGGTTGTCGGCGCCCTCGGTCTGCTCCGTGATCGCCAGAGAGCGCTTATAAAGCGGCTCGGCTTCCGTGAATTTGTGCAAAGCCCGGTAAACCTCTGCCAAGTCATTGAGGCTTGCGACCACCTTGGGATTGTCGGCGCTCTGGGCCTTCTCGGTGATGGAGAGGGAGCGCTTCAGGAGCGGCTCGGCTTCCACGAATTTGCGCTGCGCCTCGTAAAAAAGCGCCAGATCGCTGAGACGCGCGGCGACGGCGGGGGAAGTTGGGCCCTTGATTTTTTCCGTGATCGCCAGGGAGCGTTCGAGGAGCGGCTCGGCTTCCGCGAATTTGCGCTGCGCGCGGTAGATTTCTGCCAGGTCATCGAGGCTCGTGACCACGTTTGGGTGGTCCGGGCCAAAGCTTGCTTCCGCCGCCCGCAAAGCCGCCTGAGCTACCGGAAGGGCCTCGGCATCTTTCCCCTGTTGATGGAGAGATTCAGCCTTCCCGCGCAGATTGTCCCAGCGCTCTTGAGCGGCAGCCCAAGGCGCCAACAGCCCCCCAGCCAAGAGCAGGACGAGTAATCTCGCGGCCAGCTTCCGAACAAGTGGGCGGGAAGTGAACACGATACGCGTTTTACCGGCTCCCTTCACCGGGCAGCAAAACAGAAAATCTGGCGAGCTTGCCCCGGAGTCCCGCACTGCGTCGTCTCTTGCCGCAAATGATTACGCGAGTATATGGCGGTCACAAATCCGTGGTCAACCGTGGCGACGTCGCGGAAGAAGGCGAGGGCGGTTCTTTGGTTTGGCGTTCCGTTCCAGCGACTGAAACACGACCCCGGACAGCCCAAGCGTTCTCGACCGTAAGCCCGGCACCCACCTAACCACAAAGTGACATTGACGCGGATGTTATAATAGCCCATGTTCCCAACCAAAGATCGCCCACCGCAAGGCCCAGCGGTCCCTCGCCGCCCCGGCACCCTCGCCGCTCGATCCCGAATCAGCAGCAACCTTCGCCAAGAGCCGCAATGCCGCCCTGCCTGCTTCGCCGTAGCGAAATCGCTCGCGGTGCCGAGTGTTTTCAGCAGATTCCGGGCTGCTCGTTCGCGAGCGGCGAAAATCAGCCCCTTTGTTTTCATATTCATACAAGTTCCTTTTGCTGCAACCCATTTGTTTTGATATTCATGCAGTTTGCCGGGGGGTGACCCCGCTTCCAATGCGGCATAGCAGCGGGTGCGGGCTGTGCTTGCAGCAAACGCAATAGAATGAACACTTACGCAAAAGGCGCCGCTAACCCGTGCAGAATGCGCACTTACAAAATCGTTGGACTTAAAGCCTCGTGTAATGAACACTTACAAAAAAATGGGGGGTGGGGGGTCTTATTATTGTTGCCCAACGCCCACCCCGGGGCGAAAGCGCATAAAGATGATCAACGGCTGGCTCTACTGGATCGATCACACCACGATCGGCACAACCATACGCCAATCGACTTGGCTCTTTCCGCTGATCGAGACGTTTCATCTCTTCGGCATCGTCTCGCTCGTTGCTTCGACTTCCATCTTGGACTTGCGGCTTATGGGAACCGGACCGATGCGCCACTGGCCGGTCTCGAAACTAACGAGGCGCCTGCTGCCGTGGGCCTGGTGGGGCTTCGCCGTCCAGCTCGTTTCGGGGCTGCTGATGACCAGCTCGGAAGCGCTGAAGAACTATCACAATCCCGCGTTTCGCCTGAAGATGCTGCTGATTCTGATCGCGGCATTCAATTTCTGGCTCTTTCATGCCACGTCCTACAAACGCGTGGCGCAATGGGACAACGACCGGCTTACGCCGCTGCCCGCGCGCATGGCCGGGGCCGTTTCGATCTTGCTGTGGTTCGGCATCGTGGCGGCCGGACGCTACATCGCTTTCTTTTCGTGACTGAGGCCATCCGATGACGATGACGCGACGAACGCAAACTCCGCTGGAGTTGGATCACCGGCTTCTTGCTGGCGGCCAGCCTCTTCATTCCCGTTGCGCGTAGTGCTGCGCAAGCACAGAAAGCAGCAGCGCCGCCGGATCTCTCCGGCGCTTGGAGCCAGGGCGGGGAAATGACGGGAGGCGCCGCGGGCCGCGGATTCAGCAAGGAAGTTCCGCCGCTGCAGCCCGCAGCAATGGCGCAATACAAAAAGAATCGCGGGGGTTCATCCGACCTGAGCGAAAAGGGACTCGACGAGCTCGATCCGCTCACCTACTGCTTTCCGCCCGGAGCCGCGCGCAGCATGATCATGCCGTATCCCTTCGAGATCGCTCAGCGCCCCGGCATCATCTACATCCTCTTTGGCTTTGGTTCTGGAATCCGCAGAATCTATACCGACGGCCGAAAGCATCCCGACGATCTCTCGCCGTCGTGGATGGGCCACTCCATCGGGACCTGGCAAGGCGACACGCTCGTGGTGGACACCGTGGGCTTGCGGCCGGAAACTTGGATCGATCCGACCGGCGTGCCGCACAGCGATGCGCTGCACATGGTCGAGCGCTTCCGGCGTCCGAACAAGGACACCCTCGAAGTTCAGTTCACTTTCGATGATCCGAAAGCATTCACGCGTTCATGGGGCGGAACGAGGCTGTATCACCCGGACCACTCCGACGACAACTCAGACTACTTCGTCTGCGAGGAAGATTTGCAGATGGGCAAGCCGCCCGCCCCGCATTGATTCGCGGTCGATTGATTCGCGGGTCGATTGATTCGGTCCGGGGGAGGAGGCAGCTATTCGTGTTCCGTCTCGTGGGGCCGAGTAAATTTGTGAGCGCTGTAACGCAGGATCCAAATCGCGACGGCCAGCGCGATGACGGTCACCGCGAGCAGTCCGAGTTCCACCAGCGTGTTGTGGAATTGCGCTGCATTTCCCTCCGCCTGCGTGGAGGTCGCGGTAATCACGAGCATGCGCCGGATGCCGGCGATGACGCCGATCAGCAGAAACGGCTCGGCGTTGAGGGTATGCGACTCGAGCGAGATCGCCACCGTGTACACGATCTCCATGGTCATCATGACCAGGAGTACCGTGTTCAAGATGTCGATCGCTTTGTCCTCGATTTCGCCCGGGCCCAGGCGCACGGCCTGGCTGAGGTCATACATGCTCGAATACAGCAGCAGTACAGCGACGAGCACCAGCGCGATGCCGATCAGCACCAGCACGGCGCTTTCCGATCTGCCGAGCAGCTTCGCGGCCTTCAGCGTCCAGGGCTTCCCCCCGCCGCCGTGTTTATCGTCGTTCATGGAGACGGCAGCATAGGCGAAAAGTTTCCGGTTTGCCAGCGATTTGCGCCGCTGCGAGCCAATGTGGGACGCCTCTTTCACGACGGGCTGGCAATTTGCTAGCATGGCGCCGGGGAACGTCAGTCGAATTTTCCGGGGGAGGAATTGCCGTGAGGAACACACGCAAAAGCGCTCTCGTTGTCATCGCGAGGATGGCGACGACTCTGGTGGCCGTCGTTCTTCTGCAAGCGGCTGCACCGCTCGCCCGCGCCCAGTCCCTTGATTATGAATACTTCAAGACGCGCGTCGAGCCGATCTTCCTGAAAAAGCGCCCGAGCCACGCTCGCTGCGTGGTGTGCCACGCGGAAAGCACCAACGCATTCAATCTGCAGAAGCTGCCTGCCGGCAGCAGCACTTGGACCGAGGAACAATCGCGGCAGAATTTTGAGATGTTGTCGCGGCTGGTAAATGTAGAGAAGCCGGACGAGAGTATCCTTCTCCTGCACCCTCTCGCGCCGGAGGCCGGCGGCGACTACTTCCACAGCGGCGGCCGGCAGTTTGCTTCGCGCAACGATCCTGACTGGCTGGTTCTAGCGGAGTGGGTTCGCAGCGCCAAGAAATAGCGCCGCGAACCAAGCGTTGTTAACGAAGTCTTGTTAACGAAGCGTTGCCGATGAAGCGCCGCCCGGAGGGCTAGCTTCCGGGAGTAACCACGGTGCCGTTGCGCTTGGGAACTTCTCCAACCGGGATGCGCGCCACTTCCTTGCGCGCCGCCATGTCGATGGCGGACACCGAGTTGGCCCCGGAATTCGCAACGTAAATCATCTTGCCATCAGGCGTGAAGGTGATCCAGTCGGGCACGTTCCCGGTCTTCACGTAGCCAAGCACCTTCAGATCCGGAAGCGAGTAAATAAAAACAGCGTTGGCCAGCGAGCTGTTCACCCACAAAGTTTTATTATCCGGCGCCACGCCGATCCCGTGAGAAGGAGCGCCGCCCTCCGATTGCCCGCCACCCGGCTGATCGGGGAGCTTGATTCGCGCGACTTCCTTGTGCGTCTTGAAATCGACCACGGCAAAGCCGTGATAGCCGGAAAGCTGCAGGAACACGCGGCTGGTCGAGCCGTCCGCCGCTTTCTCGAACGCCATCGGGCGAACCCCAAGATCGAACGGGAGTTCCCACGCAAGCTGCAAGGTCTGCGTATCGATCACGTTCAGAAGCTTGCCCACAATCGACCCCGCGAGCACGTACTTGCCGTCCGGCGTTACATACGTATTGTGGATGCCACCCTTCACGGGAATGCTCTTCACCACCTTCATGCTGGCCGTGTCGACGACGTCAACCGCGCCCGGAGCGGACACGATGCCGACGAAAACGTGCCGGCCATCCTTGGTGATGGAGATGTTGTTGGGATGGCCGCTGAGAACCGCCTTGCCGATTAGTTTCCCGGTCTTGGTGTCGGTAGCCCAGAGCGTGCTCTCCGATTCGCAACTGATATAGGCGCGTGTTCCGTCGGGAGAGAAGGTGACGCCGTGAGGGACTTCGATGTCCTTCACCTGCAACACGACTTTGTTGGTCGTGGCGTCGATGATATCGACCGCATCCCCCGCGCTATTGGTCTGGTAGATATGGACGTTGCCCGCAACCAGCGGCAGCGCAAGCAACAGGGAAAAGCATCCACCACAAAAGAGCTTCTTGGCTGTTGAGTTCATAGCGAGACGCGCTCCTAAATGACCGGCTTAATACCCGAATCATACGCTTGCCCTGCTCCGGACACAACGAATTTGCCAGCGGTGTGGCGCGAGTTGAGGCTATGAATGATAGCCTTGCGAGTCGGGAATGTGTAAGGCATCGAACGCCGCTGCTGGATCACTACATCCCAAGCTTGGCAAATTGTAACGAGGGGCATGGCTGTCGGGTATAGCGCTGCGTCAGACCATGGGCCTTTGCCATGCTTCGCCTTACTCCACGTTTGCGGCCGGATAGCCCTCGACGTATTCCTCTCCATTGCAGCCGTAATACGTTACCGTGCGCGCGTCGAAATCGACATCGTAACGGACGACTCCCGCGCGCCAGGACGCCGACAGGAATTCGGGGAAGGTGCTCTCGCCGGCTTGGTCGGTTCGCAGCGCCCGGATGAGCGCATCGCGGCCAAACGCGGGCACGTCGGCCGTGCCGGATACCAGCGGCGCGCCTTGGGTCACTACCGGTCCCTCTTTGGTGAGGTACAGGCTCTGGCAAGACGGCAGGAACCACTGATTGCGCCTGACCCCCGCCCGCCGGAGAGTCTCGGCGAGATACGGGAAACCTCCGACCTTGGGGCGGCCGGCCATGGCGCGTTTCAGGGCGGCTTGCAGGGCTTCGATTGCTTTACTCACTTTCTGTTTCCTCCAGGGACCTTCGCTCGATTTCTCGCGGGCGCTTTCTTTTTCAATTTGATGTGATTGCAAGCAACGGCGGCACGGACCAGATTTTTTAGAGCAGTCTCGTCAATCTTATCGCCCTCGAACAAATCGATTGCTCGCCACTGGTTGCCTTCGAGGCCCGCGTTGAAGAGCTTGTCAGGATCCGGGAGGCTGGCCCCGAGGTAAAAGGTGAGCTTCACCTTGTCTTTGTGGGCGTTGCCGACCGCGATGATTCCGTCGCGAGACCACACCGGGCTTCCCATCCACTTCCACTCCTCGATGATCTCCGGGTCGGCCTCGAGGATGCTCTTGCGGATGCCGGCGAGTGTCTTGCCGCGCCAGTCCGTGAGTTTTCCAATCAGATGGTCAATATGCTCCGATGGATTCATGGGATCTTTGTCCGACCTCTCTCTCGTTCAATGCTTTGGGGCGTTGAGCGTCCAAGTGGGGGGCTCAACGCCGAACTGCTTTGCGTACTCCGCGTTCAGTCGCTGCCAGCCGCCGAACTTCATCGCGTCGCCGGCGACGATGCGGCCGATGGGAGTTCCGCCGAGAAGGCGATCCAGAACGTCGAAACAAATGTGCCAGCCGGCAGCACCCATTGAGATGAAGCGGCGATCGATGTTGTGCCACAGGGTGAGGCGCGTGCCGCCACGAATGGGTTCGAGTTCCCAGCGAATATCGTTGCCACCCCAGTTGTACTCCAGCACCTTGGGAGCGTCGGCTCGAGTCACTTTTGTTTCGGTAACGTGATGCGTGGGCGCTCCCACCGTAGTGAGCTTCACCGTGTATCCAGCCGTACCCAGGCTCCTATCGGCGTCGAAGGGAGCCCACTCGCGCAGGTGCTTAGGCTCGGTAAGCGCCTCCCAGATTTTCTCCGGCGAGTGGCGAAACTCCCTGACGAGGATGAGCGTCCAGTTTTCTCCATCTTTTCGTACCTGCGCGCCGCTGGCCGGACCCGGTGCGTATTGCTCGCGATCGGTCATTTACCTTCTCCTAGTCTTTTTCCTCGTTGGTGTTGATTGATCCATGCGGTCGAGGTGGCGTTCGAGTGCATCGACGTGAGCGGACCAGAACCGGCGGAACGGTGCCAGCCATGCATCGACTTCCTCGAGTGCTTCAGGTCTCAGCCGGTAGAGACGGCGCTGTGCGTCCACCGTCGATTCAACGAAACCGGCCTCGCGCAGCACTCGCAGGTGCTTTGACACAGTCGGCTGCGGCATACGAAGCTGGCGCTCGATCTCTCCAACCGATTGTCTTGACGAGACCAGGAGGGTCAATATGGCGCGGCGGTTTGGCTCCGCGATGATTTCGAATGCAGATTCCATGCTCTTCATATACTCTACAGAGTATATGCTTGTCAAGGTATATACGGACAGGGGCCGGCAGCGGTTTCAGCCAGGGTGCGCGGATGCATCCTCCGGTGTGTCTTTAGCGGATGCGAATCAGAACGCCTGCGCGCTCGGGCCGCGGTGAGGATGAACTATGGGAATGGCGGGGACGACGGGACTCGAACCCGCGACCTCTGCCGTGACAGGGCAGCGTTCTAACCAACTGAACTACGTCCCCCGCTAGGGAAAAACATCCGATCGAGTTCAACGAATTGTATCGTATTTCCTGCGGGATGCATAATCGGGGAGGATCGGCGTATTCTGTCTCTTGTGCGCCGGACGGGAAACACTACAGGTGAACGGGGAAAATGACTGAGTCTGCTGAACTATTGAATTATGCCGGAGGGAAGTGGACGCGCTCGGCTGCGAGTAAGTATTTGCCGGTCGTCAATCCGGCGACTTCCGAGCGGCTGGCTGGCGTGCCCAGCGGAACGAAGGAAGACGTTGATGCCGTGGTGCGCGCGGCGGCGGCTGCGTTTCCCGGTTGGCGCCGCACGCCGCCCGAGGATCGCATTCAGTATCTGTTCAAGCTGAAGCAGCTTCTCGAAGATCGCGTCGAGGATCTGGCGCGCGTCTGCACGCTGGAGAACGGCAAGACGCTGGCCGAATCGCGCGGCGAGTTGCGCCGGGCCATCGAGAACGTGGAAGTGGCTTGCGGAATCCCCACGCTCATGCAGGGCTACAACCTGGAGGACGTGGCCTCGGGCATCGACGAAACCATGATCCGGCAGCCGCTGGGGGTGGTCGCTGCAATCACGCCGTTCAATTTTCCGGCGATGATACCGTTCTGGTTTTTGCCCTATGCGATTGCCTGCGGAAATACCTTTATCCTGAAGCCGTCGGAAAAGGTGCCGCTCACGGCGCAGCGGATTTTCGAGCTTCTCGAGGAGTTGAAGCTGCCTGCGGGCGTCGTGAATCTTCTGCATGGCGATCGGACCGTGGTCGAAGCGCTGCTCGATCATCCGGGGGTGCGGGCGATCAGTTTCGTGGGGTCCACGCCCGTCGCGAGGCAGATCTACGCGCGAGCGGCGCTCAGCGGGAAACGCGTGCAGTGCCAGGGTGGCGCGAAGAATCACGTGCTGATCCTGCCGGATGCGGACCTGGAGACGGCGACGCGCATCGTTAGCGATGGCGCGTTCGGCTGCGCGGGGCAGCGCTGCCTCGCCGTGTCGGTGGCCGTAACGGTGGGCGAGGCGCGGACGAAATTCACCGAGGGGATTGCGGCCATCGCCGGGGCCATGCGGGTGGGCAATGGCGCTGACGAATCCGTGCAGATGGGGCCGGTGATCACCAGGGAAAGCAAGGCGCGGATTGAGAGCCTCATCGCCAAGGGCGCCAGCGAAGGCGCCAAGGTGCTGCTCGACGGCCGGAATGGCAACGGGTCCGGCTCGGGGAATGGCTCCGGTAACTTCCTGCGGCCAACGCTGCTCGATCAGGTTCCCGCCGAGAGCGCGCTTGCCAACACGGAGATTTTCGGGCCGGTCCTCAGCTTGATCCATGCCGAGACCCTCGAGGAGGGAATCGAGATTCTGGCGCGCAGTCCGTATGGCAACATGGCTTCCATCTTCACCACCAGCGGAGCGGCCGCGCGCAAGTTTCGTTACGAAGTGCCGGCCGGAAACGTGGGAATCAATATTGGTGTTGCTGCTCCGATGGCCTATTTTCCGTTTAGCGGATGGGGCGACAGCTTTTTTGGCGTTTTGCACGGGCAGGGGCGGGACGCCGTGGAGTTCTACACGGACAAGAAAGTTGTCGTGGAGCGCTGGCCGAAGCAGTGGTCACGAAAGTTCTAAGCGGTAGCGGGCGGGGCTAACAGAAAATGGGCCGCCCGTGCTAAAGTTCACGAATCTTAAGGAGGACTTTCAGATGCTCAACCGAAAGATGCTTTGGAGGTTTGCGGGACTGGCTTGCACACTGGCGATGGCGTCGTTTCTTGTTTCCACGACCATTTCGGCGCAGGAGGGCGGAAACAAGCCGAGCCAGGCCGAGATCGATGCCGCGAAGGCCGCCTGGCCTAAGGACGTCAACCGGGATACGGGCTACCGGCTTGCGTACCCCAAGCGCGATGACATGGACGAGGCGGGGAAGAAGATCTACGACCAACTGATCGTCGGCCAGAATGTCGGAATGGTCGGCCCGTTCGGCGTCCAAATGTGGAGTCCGCAATACCAGACTATCGTACGCCAGCTCAACCAGTTCCTGCGGTCCGATGCCGCCGGGATGACGCCGCATGTGCAGGAAGTTTCGATCCTGGTGGCGTGCCGCGAGTCCAATGCCGATTTCGAGTGGACCGCTCACGAAAATCTCGCGCACAAGGCGGGAGTCGATCAGAAGGTGATCGACGCGATCAAGTATAAGAAGGGGCTCGATGGCCTGCCGGAGGAGGACATCGCGATTATCCAACTCGGCCGCGAGATGTACAGCAAGCACAAGGTCGACTCGGAGACGTTCGCCCGCGCAAATAAGATCTACGGCCCGGGCAAGCTCGTGAACATCGTCGGCCTGATGGGTTTCTACAGCGCGGCTGCTGGAGAGCTCGAAGCCTTTGGATTTGAGATGCCCGCGGGGCAGAAGTCGCTGCTGCCGGCCTCAGGGCGCTAAGCTCGCGAACTTCGGGGAGCTGGATCGGGATTCCGGCTCCCCATCTTCTTTTTTTAGCCTCCGATTTGCACAGCGGTTCTTCCGAATCAGATGCGGCGAGCACTCGCCGTGACCTACACGCTTGAAAGTGATTCGTTTTTCGCCCAATGCGGGATAGACTTTCCCGGATTGTTCGCGCGAATCCGCCATTCTCGCCATGGAGATGCCCTGATGCAAACCACGACTTCGGAATTCGACGTTCTTGCCGCACGAGTGGAACAGCTCGAAAAGCAGAACCGGCGATGGAAACGCGGCGCGCTAGGCGTGTTTCTCTTGGCGGCAAGCGTGATCGTCATGGGACAAGCCCGGCCCAACACCACTGTGGGAGGGCAGAGCTTTGTCCTGCGGGATGCCAGCGGCGGCAAGAGGGCGGAGTTGGTGCTGGAGGCCGAGTCGCCGCGCGCGACTCCTTCTCCGACATTGCGATTCTTCGACGACAAAGGGAATCAGACGCTGCTCCTATCTTCAACGCGCCTGGAATTGGCGGGGCAGTCCGACATGGGCACAAACATTATTTTGGACGACGCCAAGGGAGTGGCACGCGCCAACTTCGGGCTTGCCCAAGATCAATCGTTCGTCCTGTTGAACGACGCGAAAGGCGTGCCGCGGATACGGATGGAGTTGAATCACGACCAGCCGAAAATTGCACTGCAAGACGCTCGGGAGCTTCCGCGTCTGGGGCTGGTCCTTGCCAACGATGAACCCGCCGTGGCCCTCGATGATGCACAGGGGTTTTCCGCGGTGTTCGGTAGCACGAGCCTGCTCGGCCCGGGTGCGGGTCGAGCGACTTCCGCCGCCTCGCTGGTTCTCTTTAATAAGGACGGCGCGGCGCTGTGGTCCGCTCCCTGATTAGTAGTGGATTGACGGGGCGATCGTCGACCGGAAGTCGTAGGAAAGCCAACGGCTCTCCTTCGGATAGATCGGCTGCACGGATAAGACGTTCACTTTGCCGTCCGGGGCAAGCTCGAAGTTCCACTGTTGCAGCTGCGGGTGCATTCCGTAGTTCGCGACAACGGCCTCAATCGAGATGTGGTAGGCGCCGTTTGCGGCCTTGACCGCCGGCGGGAATTCATAGGTGGTCTCCTGATAGCCTTGCCACCACTGCGAAAATGCTTCGAGTGTTCTCCAGACGTCACCATAGTCATTCAGGTACTCGCGCTCGACGGTGTGGTGCAGCAAGTCTTCATTGGCGACGATTTCGCCGCGCATTCCCCGGTCGCAGCAGCCCAGAAAGAAATGAGCGAGGCTCGCGGCCTGGTCGTTGTTCAGGGAAAGCGCGAGCTGGGAGATCAGGCGGTTGAACTCGTGCGAGGATTGCTCGAATCCGTCCGAAATCTCGAAGCTATAGAGCTTGTAAGACTCTCGCGGAGAATCGCCCGAAAGCACGGCCCAGACGGGATCGGAGTCGCTAACGGCCGCTGTCTGCGTTTCGTAAAAGGAGACGCCGCCGCTGGCTCTGCCGGCAATTCTTGAGAGGCCTTCATCCAGATCGGCCCTGGGCTGGATTTTCACCGAGGTGTCGATGATTTCGGGATGCGCGAGCCTGACCGCTTGGGCGACGGCCTCCCGCAGTTGCGCGTCATCGATTTTGCCTGGCGGCTCCGCTTGGACCGGCGGCAGCAGCCAGAGACAAACTGCGACATAAACAACGACAAACAACACCTGTAGCTGTTGGCGGGCTCGCATCCCAAGTGACTCCTGGCTGGGAGAAACCGTTCGCTAGACGACCGAACCTTGCGGCGATTCTGTGCTTCGTAAGTTGCGACCAGCCCTCACGCATTCGTGAGATGCAGGCGCGTGCGGAATCGCAGCTTGGCTCTGATTGCTTCGATCTTTTGCTACACCAACTCCTAAAAACTTTCGAGGGCTTTCAAACGGGGATGCCGAATGCTACTTCCGCTGGAAGTTTTGTCAAGGCGAAAGGAACTGTGGAAAATGAAAATTCAACGGCCATTCATATGAGGGAGTGCTAGTACTCGCGGTACCGAAAACTTTTGCGGAGCGGTTGGTGGGCGGTGAAGGATTTGAACCATCGACCTTCCCGGTGTAAGCGGGACGCTCTAACCGCTGAGCTAACCGCCCTCCAGATTCCTTCTCGCACTTTACCACAACTTTTCGATTCACTTCTGATCAGCCGCCGCTGCGAGCAAGCGCTTCGGAAAAAATGAGTTTAACCGCTCGCAGTCCGGAAACTGGAATGTCCCGCTGGACTCTTGCCCAAGTCGGCGGCAACTCTCTCTGCAATTGGGGACCCAGGGATCGGAATGGAATGATCTCTTAGTTCTCGGGTTGTTCCGATGCGGAGGCGTTGGAGCACGCGCAGGACGCCACGGATTACTGACCCGGTGATAAGAATGAGCGCCGAATCTCCTCCTGGCGGAGTAACGCCTTGACGGACGTGAGCACACGCGGCGTTGGGGCGCGATCAACGAAGGGCTTCAGCGGATAAAGCAGTCCCATCAGAATTTCCAATGGGCGGCAGTAAACGACCTTTAGGTCGCAATGGACTTTGCGAAAGCCGAATTGCAGGACAAAATCCTGCATGTTGGTGTCATGGTTCAAGGAGCGAAATCCGTTGTTTACGGTCTTTTTTGCGGCGACCACGTTCTCCCGCAGGACCGCATCCATCAAAGCGTAAGCCGGACGCGAACTGGGGAAGCCTGGGTGAACCTTGAAGGCGGAAAGCGTCACATAGTCTTCGCCCACGATCGCTTTCACAAAGCCGACCAGCACGTCCCCGATGAACGCGCCCCAAAATTGAAATGGTCCGTCGACACAGCTCAGGCACTTCTCCTCGAACATCTCCCGTGAATCCGCAACGCCATTTTTGTATCGGCTAAACGCGGCAGCGTAGCACTCGTATCCGTTTGCCGCGAGCCAGGATGCATCGAGCGGGCGAATGACGCAATCTTTGTAAGCCCTCTTGATCTTGGTCCTCAATTTGGTCGAAAGGCCCTCGAAATCGTATCGATCACAAACGACGTACCAGAACTGCGTCGGCTGTTCGAAGGTTCGCGAAAAGTAACGGAGCAACTGAGTTCCAGATTCGCGCAACAGGTCCATGGCCTGGGTGCGCGTAAGGTCGACTGGTTCGGGTTTGGTCGAGGCCTGCACCAGCGCGTTGTATTCAAAATAGCGGCGCCAAACGGTGCCCCCGGCCTTTATGAGCGGCACTCTCTGCTTTGAGAGCCATGCCATGTATTCATCTCGAAGGGTGCAAGGTACGCCTCTGATCGCGCTATCAATCGAGGATGAATGCATTGGCCCGTTCCACGGTGCCGGTACAGCGTACTTCGCATAGGAAATCGAAGCCATAAGGTAAATCACGCAATTCCGTAGATGGATTGTCGGATAGCCGAGTTCAAACGCGGCGAACTATACAGAACTGGCGATTCGGCCTATGAATCGAAGGAAGGCGCATGGATACATATACGCGTACACAGCAGCAGTCTGCGGTTGGACCTCCGGGTATCGGGACGGCCGTTGAAGCTTTGGTGATCCCTCGTTTCAACGAAGCGAACTCCGTGGCCGATCCACTGATTTTCCGCTACCCGAACGGCGGGCGCAGCTTGCTCCGGCTCGTTTGATGACGCCGGCGCGGGAAGTCTTTTGAGATGACGGGCCGTGTTTGGTAGCATACGGGCACGTTGAAATTACGTCAGGAGAAGGGGCGTCGAATGAAAAGAATGATGGCAGTTTTCGCAACGATTTTGTTCCTGGGAACCGGTGCGCTGTACGCTCAAAACGCGAATCCGCTAAGCACGCATTTCAAAGGGCAATGGGTGAACGTTCGGGACCTGCTCATGAAGATGGCCGACCGCATGCCCGAGGAGAACTACCGATTCAAGCCGACGCCGGAGATGCAGGATTTTGGCGAGCGAATGGCGCATGTGCTGACCTTCAGCATGCGCGGTTGCGCGGGTGTGAAGGGCGAGCAGAAGGCGCTCATGTTCAGCATGCCGCCGACCAAGGCGGAGGTTATGGCTGCGATGAAGCAGACAAACGACGAGTGCGACTCCGTTTTCAATTCGCTCACGGACGCCGACCTGACCAAGCCCGTGAATCTTGGCCGGGGCGCTCCGCGGCCCGAGATTGCCGTGCTGGAAGGCCTGGTGCTCGAGCATTCGCAGGAAGTTTACGGATACACGGCGGTTTATCTGCGGCTGAAGGGTCTGGTGCCGCCGTCGAGCGATCACAACGAAAAGTAGGTTGCGCCTGATTCGCATCGCGCTCTTCAAGGGCGGCTCGCAGAAGGCGTTGTTTGCGAGCCGCCCTTGTCTTTTGCGCGCCGTGTTGCAATTCCTGCGAAGCTTGTAGCATGGCGACACCTCCGATAAGGCGAGTGGACGCAGGGGGCAAGTTTGTGGTATTCCAGTCCGTGGAATTGCTCCGGCTGAAGCGAAACGTGATCCACGGGTTCTCAGGGAGGGATGGCGATTCTCAGCGTAGGATGAGCGGAGTTCGCCTGGCCGGATCTTAGAATGCGATGGAGGGGGTTTTGATGCGAAAGCAAAACTACATAGCAATCTGCGCAGTCGTGGTTCTGGGATTGGCTCTCGGCGCGTTTGCGCAAGAGGGTGCACAAAACGCGGCTCCGGGAAAAACGCCGAAGAGCACCGTGTTGCTTTTCCGCGAAGATTTTAAGACAGGCAAGGTTGGCGAGGTGCAGCTAAACCAAGACGCCATCACAAATCCCAATCTGGAGCTCAAGCTGTACGGACCGGGCTCGAAGCCGGGGAATGCCGATCAGTCCGGGCTGCTCTTGAGCAACGAAGCGGATCCCACCGTGCCAGGAACGACGGAGAGCATCGTGTGGACCGGCGTCGTGCAGGGGAATTGGGCGGTTCTGCTGAAGGACAAGAGCAACTATCTCAACCTGAAAGACACCGCGCGGCTTCGCTGGCGGATACGGCCGAGGGGCTTCCACGAGCTTCGCCCGGTCGTCAAGCTTGCGGATGGCACGATGCTGGCGGCGGATTACTCGGAGCCGACCTCGACCTACATGCGCGTGAGCGAAATTTACTTCACGGACATTCCGCGCTGGCGCGCTTTGAATCCGGAAACAGTGGCGGAAGCTCGCGCCAAGCCCGGAGAAGGGCTCTGGAAATATAACGTGGACCTGAGCAAGGTCGACGAGATCGGCTTCACCGACATGATGGCCGGCGCAGGCCATGGCGCACAGGGAAATGTCGCCGTTGACTGGATCGAAGTCTACGGCAACCCAGTGCCTCGGGGTACTGCGCAGTCCGAACTGCACTGAGCTGCTGCTCAGCATAAGCTGTAAAAATGTATCGGGCGGGATGCCTTCAAGGGTGTCTCGCCCGATCTGCATCTGGTCTCGCGAATTAGCCCGCCAGTTTGCCCGGAACTCCTGCTCCGTGCGACCACGGATCCGCCCCTCGCCGGCTGCACGCTGAAAGCGGCAACCAGCCCGCTCGGGAATTTATCCAATTACTTAGGTTCGGCGCACCGGATCGACAGGTGCCACGAAACCGCGTGGAGATGGACCGTGAAACTAGCTTCTTGTTTGTTTTGTGCCGCTCTTCTCGCTGGGGCGGCGCCAATCTGGGGACGCTCATACGCTCGCGCGCCGGGCGTTGCCCGCCAAACGCACGCTACTAACCAGACCTTTATCGGTCAAATCACCCGCAATCCCGATAACCGGAACCTTCAGGATCAGTGGGTCCTGTACGATCAGACCAAAATGACCAACTACTTCGTCGATGGAAACGAGGACTTCGCCAAGTACGTTGGAGAAAAGATCGAAGTCATGAGTAGCCTGGATCGATCGACGCAAACGATTCACGCCGAATCGGTCAATGAATGGAATGGCTCGAGGCCGGGCAGGTAGCCTTTCCTTGCGCCCCGATATCGTTTGCTGTTTGGACCGCGCAGTGGCGCCAGCCAGAAAATCCTCCGGCGGCAAGGGGTTGGCGCCGTCGCGCGGGAGATTCGTCGCATCCTGCTGCGCTCGCGCGCCGAAAATAGCCCAACTACCGGGAGGCGAGTGTTGCATGCAAGATTGCCTGGTCTTGGGCATTCCTTGACACTTTCTCGCTGCAACCAGTAGACTCAATCGCGTCGGTCTTCACGGGGAGCCAACAGCGAAATGCTTCTGTCGCGCGATTTTGTCGGCTACATGGCGGGCGAGGTCACCAAGCGGCTGATCTCCAGCAAGTTGATCGAGGTGGGCACGCCTGCCGCCCTCAGCGAGCGCCTGCGATTGAAGATGGCGGAGGAATTGGGCGTCGAAGACCGCCTCAATGAAGAAGTGCGCACCATCCTCAGCCAGCATGCGGACGAGATGCGCCGCACCGGCGTCGACTATCAAGAGATGTACAAGAAGGTAAAGGGCGAACTGGCGCGACAGCGCAAACTGATCCTGCGTTAGAGGGAGACTCGGGCGAGGCCTGCGGATGGGGCCGCCAAGACACGATGCGACTGAGCCGGGAAAAAGTAATGCGGCTGTCACATGTCGTGACGGACGTTCTTGTTGCTACGGACGATGTCGAATTCATTGAAGACCGCGCCACGATTCGCCAGAACGTGGCTGATATCCTCATGGCGTTGCTGAAAGAGGAAGAACAGGTGGACGCCCAGGTCCGCCAGAAGATCGGGTCGCAGAAGAAGGCGATTGTCGAGGGAACCGAAGAGTGGGACCTGCTGTACCGCAGATATTATGGCGAGGAACTCCGCCGCATGGGCGTGGTTCACCAGGCGGCGGGCAGCCAATAGCCCGCAAAAATCCGCACCGCGATCTGCTTTAGAGCGCTTTTCCTGAATAAAAGCTTCGGCGGCGATCCTGCAGGAGCTTCACTTCACCTGCACGGACTGCAGATACTGAATCAGGTTGTTGGCCTGGTAGGCGACAAATGTTTTTCCCCAGATCGGCATCTCGGGGGTGCCGTGGACCGGAACGTTTGCGCCGCGAGTCAGCAATTTTCTCACGTTATCCGTGGGGAAAGTCCCGTTGTTACGCTTCGAAAGAGTCGTCAGGTCAGGCGGCTGCTGCTTGAGCGCCGGGACCACCACGCCATTTCCCTTGGCGTCCGGTCCGTGACAGTCGGCGCAATATTCCCCGAACGCCAGCTTGCCATCCGCGGCGGCTCTTGAAGCTTTCGTCTGGCTTTGCTGCGCCATGCCCACGGAAGCGGCCGCAAAGAAGAGGCACCACGAAGAGCACTGTGTTTCCGCTCCATCGGAAAGTGGAGCGCAATCCCGGTCTCTTTGCTGCCTTACGATCTCCCGGCGGCTTTTGAATCGGAATTCCCAACTTGGACGCCCCTGATTCTTCAGCCGGTGCCCTAGTCTGCTTTGCTGCTATGCCATCCTAGGGATTGCTCGAATCATCGTCGGTGCGCTTGTGCAGCGTCGGCCGGTCCGGATCATCGTTGGGGTCGGCGGTAGTCTGCGGCTGCGACTGTCCGGAGCCTCCGGTTTGAGTCTGGCGTTCGGTGCGCGTTCGCAAGGTCGGCTTGTCTCCAGCGTTCTTGTTGTCCTGGAGCTTGTCGCGATTTTCGATGCGGCGCAGGCGCGCTTTCACGGTATCGAATTCCGAGGTGGTGACAATGTATTGATCGCGCGCCGGCAGAATATCGCCAATCTCCTTCTGAATATTCACCACGCGATCCGGCGTGGGTGGATGCGTGGAGAAGAACTTCGGAATGGTGCCGGGCTGGCGCTTTTCGTCGGCTTCGATCTTCTCGAAGAAGGTCACGAAGGCGTTGGGATCGTATCCAGCCTTGTACATGTACTCGAGGCCGAGATAATCGGCTTCGCGTTCGGCGTCGCGCGAGAATTTCAGGAAGGACAGCGGGATCGCGAAGTTCAGGCCTTCATACAGCCCATAGCCGGCCCAGCCGCCGGGGCCGAGCATGATCAGAGGAATGGTCGCGAGTTGCGCCAGTTCGCCCTTGGTGGCGTTCTTGGTTCCGTGCCGCGCGGCCACATGCGCGATTTCATGCGCCATCACGCCGGCCAGTTCGGCCTCCGAATCCGCGCGCAGAATCAGGCCGCTATTCACATAGAAGAATCCGCCGGGCAGCGCGAAGGCGTTGACCTGATCGGAGTCGATCACCTTGATGGTGAAAGGCACCTTCGCGTCCGAGTTGCGCACCAGGTTTTGGCCGACGCGGTTCACGTATTCCGAGACCACCGGGTCGTCAATGAGCTTGGCCGAGCGTTCCACTTCCTGCGCCAAGCCCTTGCCTAGCGCGATCTCCCGCTCAAGCGAATAGAAGTTAACGCCCTTGCCGACGTCCCGGTTGCCGATCGCGTTCACGTCAGCTTCCGAACCCGTCTTGACCTTGGGATCTTCCTTCTGCGGAATTGGCGCCGGTTCCGTCGGGGCCGCGGGTTGGGTTTGCGCTGGCTGAGCCGTGCTCTGGTCAGACGGCTTCGACGTTGGTTGCGGCTGAGCTTGCGGTTGCGCCGGCGGCGCTGTCTGCGTTTGCGGCTGATCCGGGGGAGGCGCGGGCTCAGCGGGAGCTTGCGCGGCGGCCCAGGAGGGAAAGGCGAGAAGCAAAGTCGTCAGAGCGCAGGTAAGAAGCGCTCCCTTCCAGAAGGTCCCGTCCAAGTACCTGACGCGCGCGTCTGTCATGGGTACACCCCTTCGATGCTGACGTCCAGAGTAGTATACACCTAATATCCGGGTTCCCGCCCTTGCGTTGATACGATGAGTAAGTCTCCCCGGGGGTTGCTCTGTCCAGCCAGCGGGGAGGACGATTCACTGGCTTCTGGGGCTTTCGGAGTTCGGAAACACGGCAGGAGGATTGATTGACAGCGGCAAACGTTGCCTCTAGATTCGAGTACGGTACAGGTCATGTCCGCAAATCGAATCCAGGTCGGCCAGGTGTGGCAGAAGGCTGATAGCCAGGAGGTCTTCCTGGTGACCCGTCTGTACACCGAGGCGCTTTCGACGTTCGCGGTTCTCCGTCCCGCAGGGGCCGAAACGGCGGCTATTCTTCGCGTGAAGATCGAGCGCAACGGCTCCGGCCAGACGCTGCCCGGATTTTCCCTGGCACACGGTTCCGAAGAGCCGTAGCGCCACTCGGACCTGCTTCAGGTTCTCCCGGCCCGCATACGCACACCACTGTTCCAGGTAGTATGCTGGACGGCTGCGCGAGCGTTTGAAGGAACCGAGGAGACCACCCGTGGCCGAGGCCGCGCCCCCCAACCAACTGCCCAAACGACTGAATGGACAAACGGCGCTCGTCACAGGCGCGGGGCGCCGCATCGGCCGCGCCATCGCTCTGCGGCTGGCCGCGGAAGGCGCGCGAGTTGCGGTCCACTACGGCCACTCGAAAGAGCAGGCTGACGGCGTCGTCGCCGAGATCCTGAATGCCGGAGGGGAAGCCTTCAGCGTGCAGGCCGAGCTGACGCTCAAGGAGGATATCGCGCGGCTTTTCGGCGAGGTCGAGCGCCGCTGCGGCGGGCTGGACATATTGGTGAACAACGCCGGCAGGTTTTCTCCGACCCCACTGCTCGAAGCCAGCGAAGAGCAGTGGGACAACCTGCTGGACTCGAACGTGAAAGCGCAGTTTTTCTGCGCGCAGCGCGCCGCTCCGCTGCTCAAGCGCAGCGGCCGCGGCCGCATCGTCAATTTCGCATCGCTCGGCGGACTGCTGGCGTGGCCCAAGTACACCGCGTATTGCGTCTCGAAAGCTGGCGTCATTCATGCTCACGCGCTGCCTGGCGCGCGAACTGGCGCCTGAGGTGACGGTCAACGCCATCGCGCCCGGCACCATCTCTTTTCCCGACGACGCACCGGAGATCGCTGCCACGTTTATTCGGCAGGCGCCGCTCAAGCGCACCGGCGGGCCGGAGGACATTGCCGATGCCGTGTCCTATCTGGTCCACGCGAGCTTCGTGACCGGGCAGGTGATGGTCGTGGACGGCGGCCGCTCGATCCCGTCCTGACGCCGCTTCCGCGCTGCTAGTCTTTGGTCTGACGTTGCCTGGCAACCCGTGTGGCGAATTCCCCTCGCATTAGACGCGCAACCAGCGTGCGATCGGCGGCGAGAAAATCGTAGCGATGCAAATCAGCGCGCCGGGTCCAGACGATCCGCTCGAAAACGATATTGCGCGGGGCAGGGAACGGACGAGTCGCCGCGAAAAACGTGATGTCGACAGCGGCGGCCATATCCGCGTAGCGGTGGAGCACATGAGAGACCTCTCGCCCGATGCCGACGGCTACGCCCAATTCCTCGCGCAGTTCACGCGCCAGCGCGGCGCGAGGCGTTTCACCGCGCCGAATCTTGCCGCCCGGAAATTCCCACTTCAGCTCGAAGGTGTCACCACGGCGTCGCTGACAGATCAGCAGTCGTCCCCGGTGTTCGATAATCGCAGCGACCACGCGAATCATGAAGCTCCGTCTCCCCTGCGAGACGATAGCACGTCTCGCTGTCCGCCTCGCGAGCCGCTGGTTGCGCGACGCGTCTGCGCTTGCCATACTTTCCGCATGCACAGTCCGGCCGAGCGCGATCACTACCAGAATCCGCGCAACCAAGGTGAGCTGCCCGACGCTACCGCCAGCGTCGAAGTGTCCAATCCCGTGTGCGGCGACACCCTGAAGCTGGCCGTGCGCTTCGAGGATGGGCGCATCGCGGCGGCGCGCTTTCGCACGCGCGGCTGTCCGCCGTCGATTGCCTGCTCGTCGGTGCTCACCGAGATGATCCTGGGAAAAACTTTGCCGGAGATCGAGCAGATCACGGCCGAGCAAATTGCGCAGGCCCTCGGGGGACTGCCTCCCGCAACCAAGCACGCCAGCCAGCTTGCCGAGGACGCGCTGGACGCTCTGCTCGACCGCCTGGAGCCGTCCGGCGCGGCATGGCGCGCCCGCCGCAGCTAGATCGAGATTAGATCAGGCGCGATTGAGCGCCTGACGCAAGGCTTCCGGGCTATTCAGGTTCAGCAGAATTCCTTCTTCGTGGGTCGGGACTTCGAGCACTTCGTTGGCGTGCGTCCAGACGACTTCGCGCGCTCCCTGTCCCGGCGAAACAGCCAGCAGCTCCTTGTACAGCGGCTCGGCAAAAATCACGGGATGCCCGCGCTTGCCGTGAAAGGTGGGCAGCACAATCGGCCGGCCCGACTTCTTGAATTGCGCGATGAGTTCGGCGACCAGCGCGGCGCTGATCAGCGGATGGTCCACCAGGAAGAGCATGACGCCGTCCGTTTCGCCCGCGGGCAAGCTGCGAATCGCAGCTTGAATCGAGGAGAGCTGGCCCAGCTTCCAATCGGGGTTGACCACGATGCAGCCGGGATCGAGCGAAAGCGCCTGGCTGATCTCGGCGGTGTGCGCTCCGAGCACGATGCGCGTGCAACCGATTTGCGGGTGCCGGGTGATTTCGAGCAGATGCTCGAGGAAAGTTTGGCCGCCGGGGCCGAGCTGAACCAGGGCTTTCGGCGATCCCATGCGCGACGATTCGCCGCCGGAAAGAATGACGGCGGCAAGCATCGGCGGTGTTAGCGCGCTGCGGAGCGCGTCGCGTGCGCGCGTTCGACGGCCATGTGCGTGACGTCAGTGGCGCCGCGACGCACGGCGATCAGTTCGGCGGCGATGCTGATGGCGATCTCGTCGGGCGTCAGCGCGCCGATCTCGATGCCGACGGGGGCGTGCACGTGATCGAATTTCTCGCTCGGGATGCCTTCGCGTTCGAGCGCTTGGTAGACCGAAATCACTTTGCGCTTGCTGCCGATCATGCCGATGTAGCGCGCGTCGGTGTTGACGGCCCAGCCGAGCACGCGCATGTCGTCGCGGTGCCCGCGCGTGACGATCACCATATAGGTGGAAGCATTCGGCTTGATCTTCTCGAAGGCTTCTTCCCAGCTCGTGTAGACTTCGCGGGCCATCGGAAAGCGCTCGAGATTGGCGAACTGCTCGCGGTCGTCCACGATGCCAATGGCGAAGCCGGCGCTATGTGTGGCCCGCGCCAGGGCCATGGAAACGTGCCCGCCGCCGAAAATATACAGGATCGGCTGCGGCAGAATCGGCTCGACGAAGATCTCCACGGTGCCTCCGCAGATGAGTCCATTGTCGTAGCTGGCTTCGTTATTGAGGTTGAAGACCATCTTGCGCGGCGCTTCCGCCTTCAGCACTTCCTTGGCCGCTGCCCAGACTTCCGCCTCCACGCAGCCGCCGCCGATGGTCCCGAGGATCGTTCCGTCTTCCTTCACAAGCATGCGGGAGCTCTCGAAGCTCGGGATCGAGCCATTGGTGTGGACAATGGTGGCCATTACGCCACGCTTGCCCTCACGGCGAAGCTTAAGAACTTCCTCGAATAGATCCATGCGCTAAACACCCTTGGCTTGCTATGAGTATCTGTCTCTAAAGCATACGGCGCTCCCAGTCTTAGTGTCAATCCGGCCCGTCTTTTGCTGGGCTTTAGGGGCTAGGTGCTTCCTAGCTCCGCCAACAGACCCGCCCCGCGAAGAATCCCCCGCCTCTCCCCGTCTTTCGACGACTCCGACGCCCCGCCGACACCCCATTCCCAATCCCACGCCGGAAAGCGGTATTACTTCCGGCCGGCTCTCACCTACGGGCTGTACACATCCCGATCGTGCTTGGCCAAAATCGCCTCCAAGTCCATCGGCTGAAGCGATACGTCCGAAGCCCACGTCCCAAATCCGCCGTGTCCGTTAACAGCGCGCACCCACTCCGCGAGGAACTCCCGCTTTGTGCGCTGCTCCTGGTTGTCCTGCCCTTTAACTTCCAGCACCAACATCTTCCCATTCGCTAAACGAACAAGATAATCCGGCCGGAATTTGCGAATCACTCCCTTAAAGGAATACGTGATCTCGAATCCCAGGTGCTCGTTTTTCGTCCACGCGGCCACGTGGGGATTGCGGTCGAGCTCGAAAGCTTCGCTCGCTTCCCACCTGCTGTCGAAAACGCACATGTTGATACGGGTCCGCTTCGTGTGCTCACACGGCTTTCCCGTGTACCATGGGAGCATATCGCCGGTAGCCCGTATCGGACGCTCAGCATCGAATATCGGAACCAGGGCCTCCGTATTCTCAAAATGGATGGCCTGCTTCAAATGTTCCGCGATGCTGCTCAGGCCCGATTCGATAGCGTCGTTTAGCCCGAAATCGCTCACGATCCAGCCGAACAGCGTCTCCTCGCCGCTTTTCCTTCCGGTCGGAGCAAACGGCGTCGCAGTCAAATCAAAACAAGTCAGGATGCCGCGCGCGCTGTGAATCCGGTCCAAACCGCCAATCCACTTCGTCGCCTCGTTCACCTCATCTTTGGATACACCCGCGATCCGCGATTTCGGAGGCACTCGCCACGCGTGATGCGCTTCGTCGTTAATCACCAGGATGTTCTGCGCGGACGCCATCTCGCCCAGCACGTCTCGCACGTAAGCCTCATCGCTCTTCGGCCCCGCGTTTATCCACGCTGTGCTTCTTGCGAATCTGCTCTTCGCTCTCCCAATCCAGCTTGTGCCAGTTGTGAACGATCACCCGGCAGTTCTGCCCCTGCCGGAGTTTGTCTTCAAGGCCTGGCGGGATGATCTGGAACTCCGTGTAGTAGTTGCCATCGGTGCCGGGAACCAGCACTTGCAGTCGGCTCTTGACCGTTAGGCCGGGGGCAACCAGGAAAATGTTCTTTGAAAACCGCTTGTCCTGAGGATACGTAACTTTGTTCAGCACCTGCCAAGCAATCAGCATCGCCATCAGGATCGTCTTGCCCGACCCCGTCGCCATCTTGCAGCAAAGCCGCGGAAAGGGACCGCCATCGCCAGGAACTTTAATCCCAACTCGCTCCGATTCAGGAGATTCGGTCAGCCAGATCAGCGTTTCGATTGCTTCGAGTTGGCAGAAGAAAAATCGCCGGTTTGAATCGCGCTGTTCCGTGTCCCGCCAATGCTGCAGCAGCCGCTTGGTGATTCCGCTAGCACCTGGATAATCCGCCTCGCGCCACGCCGCGACTCGCGGCCGAATTTGGTTCACCAGCGGCAGCTCGATAAAGACGCCCGGATCATCGAAGGTACGAGATTTCTCCGACGCCCGAACATATCCGGCCTTCCTCCGCTCCGCCTCTCGCGTGAACAGTCGTGTCTCGCGGTGATACCGCCAATGCTCCCGCGGCTCCTCATAAGGCGAATTGATAATGAGCTGATCAATCGTCGCCGACCCAGCCTGCGCCTCCATGCTCACGCCAAGCTCCGGCTGTCATCCCGAACCCGGTCGCCGTTTTTCGGCGAACGGCGGTGAGGGATCTGCTTTTCAGTCCGTCGGTTTGCCTGTTCGTCCGCCGCTGCGCTGTCATCCCGAACCCAGTCGCCGGCTTTTGGCGAATGGCGGTGAGGGATCTGCTTCTCCGCAATCCCCAGCCCCACCGCAAGATCCTCCCACGTAGGATTCCCACGCTTAATGAGCCAGACCTTCTTCTCCCGCCGCCACCCCTTAATTTCCTTCTCCCGCGCAATAGCCGCGCGAATGTCGCCGAACAACTCGAAGTGAACCAACCGAAAAATCCTATACCGCGTGGTGAATCCCGGAACCACGCCCAAGCGGTGTTCGTTCATGCGCCGCCCAAGGTCATTCGTGACGCCGACATACAAATTCCGCGAGCGGCTGGCAAGCATGTACACGTGGTACGTTCTGCTCATAACCCGCCAATCGCCCGAAAAGCAGATCCCTCACCGCCGTCCGCCAAGCGGCCGGGTTCGGGATGACAGCCACAACCTTCAGGCAACATCCACCACCTTCAAACTCTCGATCCCGCGATCATCAATCACCTTCACCGCGATTCTCTTGTTCGGTCCTGGCTCGAAAGGCAGCGAGACCGTCCCGCGATACTTCTCAATCAGTTCGGAATCAATCTCCGCCTTCAAGTTCCGCGCCAGCCGCGACCATCCTTCATCGTCGTCAGCCATAGGAAAGAAAACCTGCCGGGGATACAGGCTGCGCCCATCGTAATCGGTGTCCAGCAACCACATAGCAATCTTCGCAGCATCCCCCGACTCAATCGTTCCGCTCCGAGTATCGTAATAATCAAATCCCCGCACCTCCGCGACCCACAATTCCGCGCTGTCATCCCGGTCGCCAGCCTTCGCCGAACGCCCCTCCCCGTTGTCATCCCGAACCCAGTCGCCGATCTTTGGCGAACCCTCCGCGTTGTCATCCCGAACCCAGTCGCCCGTTTTTGGCGAATGGCGGTGAGGGATCTGCTGTTTCCCCTGCTGTTGCCTTATCTCCTCTCCTTTCGCTCTGCGCACCTCCACATCAGGCCGCCCCACTAGCCAAAATCCCTGGTTCGAAGCCCGTTTCTTCTTCAAATCCGCCGTCAGCAAATCCGCATTCATCTGCGCCGTCAAAAAAGTCATCCCCGTCTTTTCCTTAGTCATCCCATCAATGTCCTTGGCAGCCTCGGGATCAAACTCAAACGCCGCAAAAACCAGAATCGCCGGCCGAGGGCTAAGCGTCCGCGCCTCCTCCCAAGCCAATTCCACCTGCCGCGATTCAAGCAAACTAAATTCCGGCCCAAACGAAATCACCACGCGCTCCGGCTTCGCTCCCTTGGTCTCCGCATCCGCGTGCAGCCAGCGTGTTCCGGCCATCGGCTCCACGCGCGAAAAGTCGATATGGTGCCCGCCCTTCCCGCGAAGCCCCGTCTTAAGCAATTCGTCGCGCCACTCCGTATGCCGCAGCGTCGCCCCCTTGCGCGCCACCGACGCATCCGCACTCACGGTTGTCATCCCGAACGAAGTGAGGGATCTGCTTTTCTCCGACGCCGTCATCCCGAGCCCGCCCGCCTCGCCTTCGCGCACCTCCGCCGCTGTCATCCCGAACCCGGCCCCGACGCTTTTATCGGGGACGGCGGTGAGGGATCTGCTTTTCTCCTCTTCAATGTCCTCAAGCGACCGCACCGTAGGCGCAGGCACAGCCTCCACCGTAAACGGCCCAGTCACGCGGACGCGCGTCTTGTCAGCGTACGGCTGGTCATAGAGCGTTTCCTGATCGGCATACCTGGCGATAGCCGCGTCGATCTGCTCGCGGGTCATTCCTTCTCGGATTTCGGGGTTATTGGCGATGGACTTCAACATGACATGCGGGACAGTCTTGTAGCGGAATCCGCTGCCTACACCTTCCTCCGGGTGCGCCAGTTCGTAGTAATCAAATTCGGCCGCCATCAGTCGCTGTTTGGCGAGTGTGATCGCTACACGGGACGTGTCACACGTGATCCACCGGCGGCCCCATTGTTCGGCGACGTATGCGGTCGTGCCGGAGCCGCACGTTGGATCGAGAACCAAGTCGCCGGGATCAGTGGTCATCAGAATGCAACGTTCGAGCACCTTTGTCGTTCGTTTCCACAACGAACTGCTTCTTTCTTGCGAACCCGCTCGTCGCCGTATCATTCCAAACGTTATCGAGCTCAACGACCGGATAATCCTCCAGGTAGCGTTTATAGCGAAGGGTCTCACTGAGAATCAGAATACGATTTGCCTCCGCGAGGCGGTCCATCCCGCCATTCTTAACGCTAGTCTTCCAATGAGTGTTTGGCGGACATTGAAATTTCCTGCCCTCGGAATCGCAAATTCGTTCGGTCGGGTCAGACGGTGCACCTTGCGAATAGAGCGTGTCGTGGGCCAGAATTCGCAAATTCGGCGCGACCGACTCCGGGTCCTGAAGCTCCGCCTTGGTCATCTCGCGCGGCTGGCCGCTCCCGTCGCGCGGTTCAACCAGCGTGTATTGCCCGGACCCGCCATACCCCGCTTCCTTTGCGCGGTCGGCTGACGGAAACGTTGCCCAGCCTGCTATCTGATCCTTGGCGTACCAAACAAGGTAATCCGTAGACGAGTCAAGCAGCAGTGTCGCTCTGTCCCGCCTGTCGTTCTGAAAGCGATCAAGCTGGCGAAGTTCTGTTCTCCAAAAATTTCGTCTCATGAGCTCTCGGACATGGTGCAGATTTTCGTCGCTAATCTGAATAAAGCAGGAGCCGGATTCGTGAAGCAACTCGTGGGCCAGCAGGAGCCGGTCTCGCAGATAGGTCAGGTACGAGTGGATGCCGAGTTCCCAGGTGTCCCGAAAGGCCCGGATCATCTCCGGTTCCTGGGTTAAGTCCTCGTCCTTACCATCCTTCACGTCCCGCTTGTTCACAAAGGGCTGAAAGTTCGAGCCATACCTGATGCCGTACGGCGGGTCGATATAGACCATCTGCACCTCCCCGCTCATGCCTTCCTTTTCAAGCAGCGAGTTCATCACCAGCAACGAATCGCCCGCAATCAGCCGGTTCGACCATCCGTGCGAATGCTTGTAAAAATCAATCGCATCGCGCAGCGGCAGCTTCTCCTCGGGCCGCTCGAAAAGCGACGGCTGCGCAGGCAAGCCATTCCCGTTGCGCCTGCGAACCGCTTCCATAATTGTTCGCGGATCAATCGTCTCGTGCACGTGCAACGAAACGGTCGGCACCTCAAACGAGGAATGCTCTTTCTTCCCCGCCCAAACGAGCTGCGGATCAAGATGCGGATCGTAATCCAAATCCTTTCCGGGCTTTATCGTCGGGACAGGCTGAATGTAATCGTAAACTCGATGCGTCGGCAGCGGCGGGTCCGTCTCGGCCGTGACCAGCCCAACGGGCGGATTGTTGATGCGCGTCTTGTCCTTGTGCTCGTATCGCTCAATCGGCCGTTTCTTCGGCTTCGCGGCAGACTTCTTGCCTCTCGGCATGCGCTTCGGCTCCTAGCAGCAAGCGGCGTTACGCGCCGGATTCTACCACCGCCCCCCAACACCCCGCCAAAACAAACCATCTCCCCACGAGCCCCCGCCCCCGCTGTCATCCCGAACCCAGTCGCCGATTTTTGGCGAATGGCGGTGAGGGATCTGCTGTTCGCCGAACACAAGCGCTAACCACAAAGCAACATTGACGCGGATGTTATAATGGTCCATGTTCGCAACCAAAGATCGCCCACCGAACGACGCTGCGGTCTCTTGCCGCCCCAGCACCCTCGCAGCCTTCCCGCCCGCCACATCGCCCGAATTTTCCGCGCCTGACAGCCCGTACACACCATCCAAATTGAACGTCCTTTGTTTTGATAACGATACAAAACCCTATTGCCGCAAGCCACTTGTTTTGATATCGATACAAAACCCCTGGGGGTGTACCCCCTACATTTTAACTCATCTATTTTCACTGAATTACAAACTGCCCCGGGTGTGGCGGGTGTGTGTGGCGGGTGTGGGCTGTACTTGCAGCCCACGCAAACAACGGATTTGCTTCACGCAACAGCGGAGTAGAGAGCGGTTGTGTCGGGAGCTTTGATGAGCATACGATCACTTGGCCTGATCCGGAACCCGGCCCCGGCTTTGGGCGCGACCAGACTAAATTTGCGCGGGCTGCAAGTACAGCCCGTACCCGGGGGAAACCATGGACGACAAACAGCAGGGACGCTTTTCCGCGGCTGGCGATGCGGGTGTACGCTCGCCGAGCTATCTGAGTTCGGGGCTGCGGATCAAGGGTGAGGTAACTGGGAACGAGGATTTGCATATTGACGGCAATGTGGAAGGGTCGATTTCCGTCGGCGGTTTTCGGTTGACGGTGGGGAAGGGAGCGCGCGTCAACGGGGAATCGGTGGCGCGCGAGCTGGTGATTTATGGCGACGTGAAAGGCGATCTTCGCGGGCGCGATCTGGTCGAAGTGAAGAAGGAAGGATCGGTGCAGGGAGATATTCTGACGGCGCGAATCATGATCGAGGATGGGGCTTTCCTGAAGGGGAATATTGAGATCGACCGGAGCAATAGCAAGGTCGGTTCTGACCTGGATAGCATGCTGGCGCGCGGCAAGGAGAAGTCGGCGTAAGGTTGACGTCAGCGCCGCTTAGGTCCGTGTGCCTGGAGCTGGCATGGCTGCTCGAATTGACGTGGAGACGGTGCGGGAGGGCGAATTTCTCGTGCGCGTGATCGATGGGAAGAGCGAAACGTCGCATCGGGTGACGCTCAACGCGGAACATTACAACCGGCTCACGCGGGGCAAGATTGAAGCGCAGGAACTGGTGAAGCGTTCGTTTCAGTTTCTGCTGGAGCGCGAGCCCAAGGAATCGATCCTCGGGCAATTCGACCTGCAGGTGATTGCGCGTTATTTTCCGGAGTATGAGCGCGAGATCCAGCGCCGGATGGTTTAGGCTGCACGAAACACATCTGCATAAAGAAATGCCGCCGCACAGATCAGCTTAGCGGCGGCATTTCTTTTTCAATGCTCAATCTTGCTGCTGCAAGGACTTCAGGTAGTTTGTCAGGTTCTTGATGCGCTGCCTCACGGCCGCCTCGTCATGCTTGTCCAGGTAGAGAAACACCGGGCCCCAAGTGGGCATGTCGGATGCGCCATGGGCGCTGGTTCCCGGCCCGAACAGGAGCACGGAGGACACGTATTCCTCGGGGAACTTGCCCATGTGACGCTTGGCGAGCGTCGTAAGGTCCGGCGGCGGCGTCTTCAGCGACGCGGCGGCAGGGCCTTGCCCCTTGGCGTCCCCGCCGTGACACGCCGAGCAAAACTGCTTATAGAGATGCTCGCCGGACGGGACGTAGCTTGACGGAAACGGCGATTGGTCTGGCGGGGCCAAACGGACTTGCGCGCTGGCGATACCACTCACAACAAGGGCCATCAGGAAAGCCGCGACGATTAGAATGCCCCAGCGGATGACTCTCACAGTGGGCCTCCTTCCATTGTTTGTGCGGGCCGCAAGTACAGCCGGTAACCGCTTACGCCTTCTGAATACATCCGCTTCCGCTCTAAGGATGTGACGCCGGTCACACACCCGCATGACGCCTTGCCCGCGTGTGGACACGTTCTCAGGCCCGGTGCTACGTTGGTCGCGCAAATTTCAGTGCGTGAGGTGAGCCGGGTGAAGGCCATCGTGATCCCGAAGCACGGCGGGGCGGAGGTGCTGCAGTATACGGACATCGCGCAGCCGGCGCCGGGTCCCACGGAAGTGCTGGTGCGCGTGCGGGCTTGCGCGCTCAACCATCTGGACCTATGGGTGCGGCGCGGGATGCCTGCGGTGCAGTTTAGCTTGCCGCTGGTGCCGGGCAGCGACATTGCGGGAGAAGTTGCGGCGGTGGGCACGCTGACGAAACGCGTGCGCGTCGGCGACAAAGTGGTGCTGTCGCCGGGCGTGTCGTGCGGGCAGTGCGCGGCCTGTTCGGCCGGAAACGACAACGAGTGCCGCAAGTACACGTTGTTCGGCTACGGACTGAACGGGGGCTGCGCTGAGTACGTCGTCGCGCCGGAGGTCAATGTTTTTGCGATGCCTCCCGGGCTGTCGTTTGAGGAAGCTGCGGCTGTACCGCTGGTGTTTCTCACGGCTTGGCACATGTTGCTGACACGTGCCCGCTTGCAGCCCGGCGAAGATGTGCTGGTGCTTGGCGCTGGCAGCGGCATCGGCAGCGCGGCGATTCAAATCGCCAAGCTCACCGGCGCGCGCGTGATTGCCACCGCCGGCACTGCCGCAAAGCTCGCCAAGGCGCGCGAACTGGGGGCGGATGAGGTGATCGACCACAGCAATCAGAACATCGCCGATGAGGCGCGGCGGCTCACGGGACGGCGCGGGGTGGATGTGGTGTTCGAGCATGTGGGCGTGGCCACGTGGGAGCAGAGCGTGATGAGCATGGCGACGGGCGGGCGGCTGGTTACCTGCGGAGCGACGACGGGCGCGGCGGCTCAGCTCGATTTGCGGTATCTTTTCGCGCGCCAACTCTCGCTGCTGGGCTCATTCATGGGGAGCCGCGCCGAACTGTTCACCGTGCTCAAACTGGTCGGCGAAAAGCAGTTGCGGCCGGTGGTGGACCGGGTCTTCCCGCTTGCGGAGGCCGCCCGGGCGCACGAGTACCTTGAGAGCCGCGAGCAGTTCGGCAAAGCAGTGCTCACGGTGGCTTAACTGCTGGTCGCCGTAGCGGCCGCTAAATTACGCCGCGCGCCTTGAGTTCCTCGATGACGCTCGCGGCTGTAGCCGAGGATCCCTTCGTAGACCGCTTGGTTATGCTCCCCGAGTGCTGGGGGCGGCTGATCGAATCCGGCCTTGGACTCCGTAAACTGAATGGGCAGGCCCATCGCGTAGATGTCATCCACGGCGCCGTATTGCGGATGAGCTAACGGGACGGTCTCTTTGCGCGCGACGACGCCAGGATCGCGCACGGCTTTCTTGGGATCGCGCACTTCGGCGACCGGGATGCCCGCCTCCTGCAACTTCTGCACGATTTCTGATGTGAGCCGCGTGCGCGTCCACTGTTCGATGGTTGCGTCGACCTCGGCGGAATGCGCAACGCGCGCGTCGCGAGTCTGAAAGTGCGGGGCTGCGGCTAGTTCCGGCTGATCCATGGCGGCGAAAAGGGAGTGGGCCATGCGGTCCGTGTAGGCGCAGATCGCGACATAGCCGTCGCTGGTGGGATAGACGCCGAACGGGGCGAGACGCTGAACCGTCTGGCCGGTGCGGATGGGCGCGCCGCAGCGTTCCATGGCCTCGTAGGCTTCGCTGGCGACCAGGGAGGTCAGAACGCCGAGCATGGAGATGTCGACGTGCTGTCCGGCACCGGTGCGTTGCGCTCGATGAAGCGCGGCGAGCACGCCAATCACGGCAAATTGCGCGGCCGTGAGATCGGCGATGGTGAGACCGACGCGGATGGGTGGGTCGTCCGGCTTGCCGGAAAGATACATGACGCCGCTTAGGGCTTGAATGGTGGTGTCGAGGGCCCTTGTCGAGCCGGTTGGAGGATTGCTCCCAAACCCGGAGATCGAGCAGTGGACGATGCGAGGATTCGCGCTGCGGAAGAAGTCGTAGTCTGCGCCCAGGCGATCGAGCGTGCCGGGACTGAAGTTTTCGACGACGATATCCGCGGTGCGCGCCAGGTCGGCTAGTATCTCGCGTGCGTCCGGGTGCTTGAGGTTGAGCGTCACGCCGAGCTTGTTTCGGAGGCGGTTGAAGCCGGTCACCGAGAGATCGTCCTTGCGTTCGCGGGTGAGCTTTACGCCGCCTCGGCCGAAGAACGGGGCATTCTCGCGGCACGGGTCGCCGGATGAGGGTTCTTCGACCTTGATGACCTTGGCGCCCAGGCCACCGAGGAGCAAAGTTGCCACTGGGCCGGCAAGCGCGACGGTGAGGTCGAGGACAGTGACGTCGTGAAGCGGCGATTCGGCTGGATTTGGCATGACCGCCGAGACTGGCATAGGCGCGGACAGAGAGTCAACCGCTTCGCGCGTCCAGGTGGCGGCTTGGCGCGGGGGAAAGGGAAGTTCCTGTTGACAGGTCGGGCAGCAGTGAGTAGCCTTTTAGGGATGCATCTCCACCCGAACGCGGCGTGTTGTTGTCGGTGTTGTACGACATCGCCGACGTCTGCCGGATAGCCCTAAGCCACACAGAAACGCACTTTTCATCCGGACCCACCGTCGGACCTACAGCTTGACGGTGGGCTTTTTGTTATATGGGGTAAATGAGCATGAAAGCGTCGAATTCGCAGTGGACTAAAAAGCTTGCCGCAGAGATGCCGGAGCATCTGGCGCGGGAAATCGACATCTTCGAGGCGGAAATCGCGCTGCGCAAGCAGGGCAAGCTGGATGAGCGGCTCTTCGCCGAAACGCGCCTGCGCCGCGGTGCGTACGGGCAGCGTTACGACAACGGCCAACGGCACAACGGCAAGGCCGTTCAGCGGATGGAGTACCCGTCCGGGAACCTGACGAAAGGCCCCAGCACGCTGTGGGATGCCCCGGGAATGCAGCGCATCAAGATTCCGGGCGGCGGGCTGAATGCTGCGCAGCTCGAGGCGCTCGCTGAATTGGCCGAGGAATATTCCGACGGCATCGCGCACGTCACGACGCGGCAGGACTTCCAGCTCCACTACGTTCATATCGAGGATACGCCGACGGTGATGCGGCGGCTGGCGGCTGCGCAGATTACGACGCGAGAGGCCTGCGGAAATTCCGTGCGCAATGTGACGGCTTGCCCAATCGCCGGAGTTTGCACGGACGAGGTTTTCGACGTCACGCCGTACTCGCGGGCGCTGTCGAAATTCCTGCTCGGCCATCCGGATACGCAGAACTTTGGCAGGAAGTTCAAACATTCCTTCAGCGGCTGCGCGCAGCAGGCCTGCGGCCTGGCCAAGATGCACGACATGGGGATGATTGCGGCGACGCGCACCGAGAACGGCAAAGAGCAGCGCGGTTTTGAAGTGTACGTCGGCGGCGGACTGGGCGCCGTGCCGTATCAGGCGAAATTGTTTGACTCGTTTGTGCCCACGACGGAGCTTTTGCCGCTGGCGCAGGCCATTGGCAGGGTATTCGCGCGGCTCGGCGAGAAGAAGAATCGCAGCCGGGCGCGGATCAAGTTTCTCGTGCAGGATTTGGGGATCGAGAAATTCAAGGAGCTGGTGCTGGAAGAGCGGAAGATTCTGCCTTTCGATCCGCGATGGACGGAGTACGTCGAGTATGCGGAGCAAGTTCAGGAGACGGCACTGCGGCCGGCTTCCGAATTGCCTTCGTCCGCGCCGGAGGGTTTCGAGCGCTGGCGCAAGACCAATACGCGCGTGCAGAAACAGCCGGGCTATGCGGTCGTCAGCGTGACGCTGCCGCTCGGGGACATTACCGCCGACCAGTTGCGAGCGCTCGCGGATATCGTGCGCCGCTTCACCAAGGAGACGATCCGGACGACGGTCGAGCAGAATTTTGTGATTCGCTGGGTGAGCCTCGGCGATCTGCCTGAAATGTACAAGGCGCTGCGAGCCGTGGGATTGGGCGATGCGGGGGCCAGCAGCGTGACGGACATCGTTTCTTGCCCCGGGACGGACACGTGCAAGCTGGGGATCTCTTCTTCGCGGGGGCTGGCTGCGGAACTGCGGAATCGGTTGGTCCCGATCGCGCCTTCGCTGGAGGCGTCCGTCGACAAGCTGCATATCAAGATCAGCGGCTGCTTCAACAGTTGCGGGCAGCACCACGTGGCGGATTTGGGCTTTTATGGCGTGAGCCGCAAGATGTCCGGCTACGCGGTGCCGCACTTTCAGGTTGTTCTCGGCGGGGAATGGGAGAACAACGGGAGCTCCTATGGACTGCCGGTTGCGGCGATTCCGTCCAAGCACATTCCCGAAGTTGTCGCGCGCTTGACCAAGCGCTACGCGAGCGACGGAAAGCCGGGCGAGGTGTTCAAGGATTTCATCAAGCGAATCGGCAAAGTTGAGCTGAAAAATATCCTGGACGATCTGGCTCGGCCGTCCAGTCCTTCCGATCGCTCGATCTTCACGGACTGGGGCGATCCTCGTGAATATACCCTCGGGGACATGGGGATCGGGGAATGCGCCGGGGAAGTGGTGTCGGCCACGGAATTCGATTTGGCCGCAGCGGAGAGAGAGGTCTTCGAGGCGCAAGTGGCCTGGGAGGGCGGGGAATTCCAGAAAGCGGGAACGACGGCTTACCTGGCGATGGTGCATGCCGCCAAAGGGCTGGTGAAGCTCGACTTCTCGCTGATTGGCGATGATCCGGATCGCATCGTCGGCGAATTTCGCGCGCGATACTACGACACGCAAAAATTCTTTGATCCTTTTGCAGGCGGCAAGTTCGCTCATTATTTGTTTACGGCACACGAGAAATCGGACCAGGTGCACACCTCCGATTCATCGCGCTACCTAATCGACGAAGCTCACCTCTTTGTCGAGGCCGCGCATAGCTGCTACAACCGTCTGGGCACGGTTGCGGCTATGGCATAGGGAGAGGGAATCCGGCCGCATGGAGCTGCAACACGTCAACGTCAAATTAATGATCGAGAACCCCGCCCAGGTCGATCTCGAGCCGCTCATTCCAATCTTCCACAGTTGGATCCAAGGGCAGGCCCCTGGGGAATTGTTGCTGGACGTGGCCGACTACCGGCACGTGCACGCGGGGCCGGGGGTGGTCTTGATCGGCCACCAGGGCGATTACAGCGTGGATAACGGTCAGGAGCGCTTGGGCGTTCGCTACAATCGCAAGGCGGAGCTGGACGGCGACAACGAGAGCCGTCTGGCGCAAGCGGCCGTCGCGGCGCTGACGGCTTGCCAGCGCCTGGAGGCCGATCCTCGACTCGAAGGCAGGCTTCGCTTCAACGGCCGGGAACTGGAGCTGTTCGTCAACGACCGAATGCTCGCGCCGAATGATGCCTCGACGCGGCAAGCTGCGGAGCCGGTGCTGCGGAAGTTTCTCGAAAGACTTTTTCGGGGGAGCGACTATTCTTTGTCGCTCAGCGACAATCCCCGAAAATTGTTTGGCGCGTTTATCGAGAGTGCGCAGCCGTTTGCGGTGGGCGATTTGCTCGCGAACCTCGGTTCCTGATTCTCGAACGCAGAACCGCTTGTAAGAAATCGTGCCGCGCTTCAAAATCACCTGGGTCCAAGCTGGTGGAGAATCCATCACCATCCGGCGGATTGGCTGGCTTGCGGGTGCTGTCACTCGAAAGCCGCCGGTCTGTCGAGATGGGCAAGCTGATCGCGAATTACGGCGGCGAGGCGATTCTCGCTCCGTCCATGAAAGAGGTTCCGCTCGAATCGAACGGCGAGGCGCTGGACTTCGCGCGCGAGCTTCGGCAGGGCGGCTTCGACATGGTGATTTTTCTGACGGGTGTGGGAACGCGGGCGCTGGCGCGGCTGGCCGAGACCATGTATCCGCAGGAGCAGTTGGTGGCGGCACTGCGCCGAGTTTCCGTGGTGGCTCGCGGGCCCAAGCCAGCGGCTGCGCTGAGCGAGTTGGGGGTGCCGGTAAGCGTCGCGGTGCCCGAGCCGAATACGTGGCGCGAACTGTTGAAGGCGCTCGACGAACACTCGGATTCGTTTCCGCTGCGGGGGCGGCGGATCGCCGTGCAGGAATACGGCGCATCGAATCCGGAGTTGCTCGCTGGGCTTGCGGAGCGTGGCGCGTCCGTGACTCGCGTACCCATTTACGAATGGGCGCTGCCGGACGATACGGGACCACTTCGATCTGCGGTCGCGGCAATCGTTCGAGGGGAAGTGGACGTGGCCCTTTTTACGACGTCGGTGCAAGTGATTCATTTGCTGCGCATCGCCCAGGAACTGGATTCGGAAGAAGCGCTGCTCCGGAGCTTTGCGCGCATTGTGGTTGCCTCGATCGGCCCGGTGACGTCGGAGGCTTTGCGAGAGCATGGCCTTCCGGTCGATTTCGAGCCGGAGCATCCGCGCATGGGATTCCTCGTGAATGAGGCGGCCGGCCGCAGCCGCGAGTTGCTGGATCGGAAGCGAACACAAACGAGCTGACGGCGCGTCTCGAGGATGAGCGGAAGGCAAGAGAACAGCGGCAGGTCATTCGCCTTACGATTGCCTCACGATGCCAGCCACACTTCGAACTCTATTCTGACTTCGTTCTTGGCTTTGATACCGGGCGGACCGGGAGGCTTGATCCCGAAGTCGGTCTGCTTCACGGTGGCCTCGCCGATATAACGATCGTCCTTCAGCGTTACTCGCACCGTGACCGGTCGCGTCTGGCCGCGCAACGTCAAATTCCCGCGTAGGGTCCACTGCCCCTGGCCAGCAGGCTCCGTGCCCGTGGATTTGAAGACGATGTCTGGATGGTGCTCGCTATCAAGCACGTCCGGCCCCAGCATGGTCTCCTGGACATCGGCGCGATCTTTTTCGGATGAGTCCTTGTCAATGACGCGGAGAGTCCGCGCATCGACGTGTATTTCGACCGAAGGATTCGAGCCCGTGTCCGCGGTGCCGTCGTGAATTGGCGCGCGCACTTCGTGCTCGTGGCCCAGTCCCGCGAATATACCCGTTTTACCAACGTGAACAGTCAATGTGGATCTTTGCGTGTCGATTTCTTGTTGTTGGGCCGCCGCGCCGGGCGCGCACAGCAGGCCCAGTGCCGCCAGGTAGACGGTGCTGCGCATAGGGTTGACCTGTCTCCGATGTCCGGAGATGAGATGCGCAACGGTCGCAGAGGGTTCGTCGTCCACGCGGCTTCGCGGCGAGCCAGCGTGGTCCATGAGCTTCGATCCCTGAACTTCTAGAGCGGTCGCATGTTTGGCGCCATTTAGATGAAGCCCAGGTTCTTGGTCGTGAAGTTGGCGAGATTGGGAAAGATCGCCGGGAGGTCGGCGGCTGGCACGCCGAACCAATTCGCCAGGGTTGCCCCGTATTGATCGATCGACGTGGTCGGAATCCAGCGGCCGTTGCTGCCCGCGTCGCTCGGGCCTTTCAGCGTAGGCACAGCTAGCGTCCCGTAGATGTCGCCACCGAGAACGGCGCCACCGGCAATCATCTGCGCGCTGCCCCAGGCGTGATCGGTGCCGCCATTCGAGCCGGGCTGGAAGGTGCGGCTGAAATCCGACATCGTAAAGGTGGTGACTTGCTGCGCCAAATTGAGGTCGACGACCGTGGCGTTGTAAAAGGCGTTGATCGCCGGACTCAACTGCGAGAACAGCGTTTGCTGGATGGCGATCTGGCCGCTGTGCGTGTCGAACCCGCCCAAGGAGCAGAAAAAAATCTGGCGGCTAAGCCCCAGGGCCGAACGGACGGAGAGAATCCGTGCCACCTGCTTTAGTTGGTTCCCCAATTGGGTATTCGGAAAGACGGTCGTCAGTGCGGGCGCCGAGGCCAAGGCGGTTGAAAGAATCTTGCTGTCCGCGAGAGAATTTGACGTGATCGAACTGGCGGACTGGATCAGCGATACGCCGGTATCAAATGTGAGCAATTGCTGCAGGGCCTGCAAGCGCGCCTGCGCCGGCGCAGAGTTGTCGAAACCGGAGAGGTCGGGCGTGGTTCCAGGGATGATCGCGTAGGGATTGGTCTGTAGCCCGGTGCCAAAGATGGCCGACCCGGCCACGGATGTGATCGGAGGGAATGTCGAGGTCGGATTGAAAATCGGGTTGATCTGGTCCGCCATGCGACCGGGCCAGCCGGACCTGTAGAACCCATCCATTTGCAGGGTTTGCCATTGTTGCTGCTGGTCGGCGTGAGAAAAGAGATTCGCGGGCACGGGCGGATTGGCGGCCAGGTATTGCGTGCGCGTCACCGGCTGCGAAAGCGAGCCGACGTTCGCCAGGAAGGCGAGCTTGCCGGAATTGAACAAGGCCTGCAATTCGGGAGCGTTGGGATGCAATCCGAAAGACGTGCTGCCGTTCTGCGCTGTCTTTGAAAGGATGGGCAGAAGCGTGTTCTGCGGGATCGCAAGGCCGGCGCCGTTGCGAATGTTGAAATAGTTCGGGTAGCCGGTAGTGGCGCTGGAATCGTTCGGAATGAGGAGATTATTGGAGTCGTTGCCGCCAAAGAGAAAAATGCAAACCAGCGCTCGAAAGTCGGTGGTGTTTTGCGCGAGCGCGTGGACCAGCCCAAAGCGGCTAAAATTGCTGGCCACGCCGAGCGCAGCCGCGCTGCAGCACGAATAGCGCATAAAATCTCTTCGCGTCAGACCCATGACTTTCCTCCTCCGAAAAGAACTAGCGCGCCACCTGATATTGCGACGAAGAGAGAATCAGGTAGATGGCCGTCTGGGCGCGCTGAAGATTCTGATTCGCGCCCGCTGGGACGGCGCTGACCGCCGTGAGAATGCTGGCACGCGCGGAAGACGACAAGCTGCCGTGCAGCAGTAAAGCGTTCAAAGAATCGAGTAGCTGGCCCGTGGCGTCGGGACTGGCTGCCAGACTAGCGTACGGAGTGAAATTCACGGTTGTCCCGGAGCCAATCGAACCGTACACGAATGAATTGACGAAGTTGATGCGCACCAGCGTGGTTGCCGTTGTGTCCAACGCGAATTCCGGACCGAATCGAGCGGGATTGCTCTGCGGGATGCTGTAGTCCGGCGGAAAGAAATTGAAAACGCTCGGCGCATCGAGCGGCGGCTGATTCAAATTGGAAGTGGCAACGAAGTTCACCGGCCCCAAGCCATCCGAGGCGGCGCCAAAGGCGCGCAGAATGCCGGAGATGAAAAGAATCGGCTCGCGGAGGTGGCCGTCGCCCGTATTCGCGGTGGTTGGATCGTCGCCACGGCGCGCTTCGGCATCGAGCAGGATGGCTGCGATGGTGGCCTGCATGTCGCCGCGCTGCCCGGACCCAAAAGTGGCCCCGTCACCGCTGAATCTGCCGGTATCGAACGCGGTGGCGACGCGAGTCACGTAAGCGGGGCTGGGATTGCTGGAAACCAGATGCTCAATGAGCTGCTTGGAAACGAAGGGTGCCAGGCTGGGCTGGGCGAAAACGTTGTCCAGCGCTCCTGCCAGATCCGCCACTGCGCCCTGTCCCGCCGGAAGGGTTGTGGCCGTGCCATTCACGGGCAGAAGCGTCTTCGCGGTCATATCATGATTGCTGTCGAGCGACTCCATCGGGCCCAGCCAATATTGCGGATTGTGCTTTTGCAGGGTGCTGCCAGGCTGCGTGGGATACGTCCACCCGGTGAAGGCGCGCGCCACTGCCTCCACCGTATTCTGATCGTAGGTGGGCATGGGGTTGCCGCTGGAGTCCAGCTTCAGTGAGCCGTCTTCATTCAACTGATTGAGTCCCAAAGTGAAAAGCTGCATGAACTCGCGCGCGTAATTCTCGTTGGCGTGCGTGCCGGCCGGCGGCTTATCGTTGTTGACCATGTTCAGATAGTCCCCCATGGCCGGACTCAACGTCACGTCGTTCATCAGCGTGCGATAGTTGACGAAAGCATCCTGAAGGAGCAGGCGCATGTAGGGCGCCATCCCCTGGGGCGGCACCGTGTTGCCGGACGTCACCCAAATTTCGCTGAGCGCGAAAGCCACTCGCTGGCGCAATTGATCAGGATTATTAAGCGCGTTAGTGAAAAAGATTTGTTGGGTCGGCGTCAACGAAGTGACGGTTGCGCCAGGGTCCGGATACGTCGATCCCGATGCGGCGAACTGCGCTCGCAGGAATGCGGCTAAGCCCATGCTCTCGACCTGCGTCTGCAGGGCTGGCGTTGGCCCAAACGTGGACTGTTCAAGAAAGCGCGCGGCGGCCGCCGGGGTCGCATTGCCCGACGAAGGAGGCGTGTTGCCCGCTGACGAGCCTAAGGCGCCACATCCGAGCGACGCGAGCGAACAGGCGAAGAGCAAGACGAAACCGAAATGCGAGCACCTTGCCACAGGGCACCCCCTCCGACGGACAGACCTCGTAACCCGGCGCAACTCGAAAAGTTGCGTTCGAAGCGAAAGCTGGTTGGCGGATGCTATCACAGCAGGAATCGCGCACAACTGTCCCGACGTACGGGAGGAGGCCAGCCGACCGCGGGTGGCAATTGCCTAGACAAGTACTCCCCAGGACCAGGGAGAAGATGATGATGAATGGCGAATCCTACGGCACTGATGCTCGAATTTTTCGCCGCAGCCCCTATCAAGAATGAGACCGGACGTGCAGCGATGAAGGAAGTGCGCCTTCGTGCATTGACAAACCACAGCGAATCACGAAAGGGCGTGACGCAGATCACGGCGTTCGCGCGGGCAAGAGCGTATTTGTTGTTCTGCACCCTCGCAGCCCTTTCAAGGGAAGCGCGATGACAGACCGGACAGACGACAGTAGACGACTCGAGCGCGAGAACAGTGTAGGCATCGTTCATTTGCTAAGGCCTCATTGGAAAACCCTCCTCTTTGGGCTAATCGCGGTGGGCGCGGAAACCGCCGCCGGCCTGCTGGAGCCGTGGCCGCTAAAAATTGTTTTCGACAACGTCTTACGGACCAAGAAAGTGCCCGGCTGGTTGTCAGGGCTCATTGCAACAACGATCGGTCAGGACAAGCTAGCCATCCTCCGATTTGCCGCCCTGGCCGTGGTGGCCATCGCCGTCTTCGGGGCGATCGGCAGTTACATCGAGAAGTACACCATCACCAACGTCGGCCAACGAGTGATGCACGAACTCAGGCGGGTCCTGTATTGGCACATCCAGCGATTATCCATGGCATATCACGATGGCAAACGGACTGGCGACGTCATTAGCACGGTAACGACGGACATTGATGCGATTCAAAGCGCCATCACTTCAGGAGTACTCGACACCCTGTACTACGGTCTGACCTTGATGGGCATGGTGGCGATCATGTTTTATTTGGATTGGCGCTTCACGCTGATCGCGCTCTCCGTCGTGCCCGCTCTGTTTGCCGTGGTTTACACCTTCACTCGACGCATTAAGAAGGCATCGAGGGCCGTCAGAAAGAAAGAAGGCGAGATCGTCTCGACCCTGGAGGAGGTACTTTCTTCCATTCGCATCGTGAAAGCCTTTGCTCGCGAAGATTACGAGCAGAAGCGCTTTGAAGCCGAGAGCATGGAAAGTGTCGATCTAGCTCTACAAGCACGGAACATTAAGGCAAAACTTTCGCCTGCGGTGGAGCTCATTGTGGCGGGTGGAACCGCGCTTGTTCTGTGGTTTGGGACGCGTCAAGCGATGAACGGACTGCTGACTCCCGGGGTCCTGCTCGTGTTCTTCCTGTACCTGGGCAAAATGTACAAACCGATGCGGGAACTTTCCAAGATGTCTGACACGTATTCCAAAGCGCTCGTCGGCCATGATCGAATCAAGGAAATTCTGGCTATCGATCTGCAAGTGCGCGATCAGCCGGACGCACCGCCTGCGCCCCAATTCAAAGGCGCTGTGGAATTCGAACACGTGAACTTCGGGTATGCGCCCGGCCGATCGGTATTGAACGATGTGAACCTGGAAATCAGGCCCGGTCAGGTAGCGGCGCTGGTCGGACCGACTGGCTCCGGCAAGACTACTCTCATCAGCCTGATTCCGCGTTTCTATGACCCGCAATCCGGAACGATCCTAATCGACGGAGTCGATGTCCGGCACTATCAGCGAAAGACTGTTCGTGAACAGATCAGTTTCGTTTTGCAAGATACGCTGCTTTTTCGCGCGCCAATCTGGCAGAACATTGCCTATGGCAAACCGGAAGCGAGCCACGCCGAGATACTGCGGGCAGCCAAACTTGCGAATGCGGCCGAGTTCATCGAGCGCCTGCCGCAAGGTTACGACACGATGGTCGGGGAGCGCGGAGTCACGCTCTCCGGCGGGCAACGACAGCGCATCGCTATCGCTCGTGCAATTATCCGCAACACACCACTGCTGATCCTGGACGAGCCGACGACCGGGCTAGATGCCGCATCGGAAAAACTCGTCATGGAAGCTCTCGAACGTCTGATGGTGAACAAAACCACCATCATGGTGGCGCACCGCCTGGCGACGATTCAGAGCGCCGACATAGTCTTCGTTTTGAAAGATGGAATGATCTGCGAACGCGGCACACACAAGGAATTGCTGGCAGCGAAAGGGCTCTACGCTGAATTTTACGAAATGCAGTCCAGGAAGGAAACAGAGGACGATCACGCCGCCGAGAACCCGCTGCTTGCGGGAGTCGCAGCTGAGACAGCGTGAGGCGGGAGCGACGATAAACGGAATCGAGGATTCTATGAGCCGGTCAAGAAGAACCATGATCATGCTTTTGGCGGTTGTGAGCTTAGGCTCGCAGCTATTGGCACAGACTCAGCACAAGTTCCCAAAGGAGAAACCGGCTCTCGGAAGTGTTCCGGCTGTTCTTTGGCGGGAGCCCACTGATATTAAAACCAGAGATCTCTACTGGGGGCCGGGCGGCCAGGAACATGCGCCGAAGGGCAATCTTACGTTCATTCAAGAGAAGCTCAACGGCACCAGTCCGAAGTTTGACGTTCGTGACGAAAACGGGGTTCTCTGGGGCGTCAAGTTTGGCGTCGAAGCGAAGCCCGAAACGGCTGCGACTAGATTGGTCTGGGCCGTCGGTTACTTCACTAACGAAGACTATTACGTGGCCGACTTGCCTGCCAAGGGTCTGCCCCAGCTTTCTCGGGGCGAAGACTTAATAAGCCACGGCAAGATTCACAACGCCAGGCTGAAGCGCCACAGCAAAGGCGAGCAGGAGATTGCAGACTGGAGCTGGGACAAGAACCCGTTTGCGGGCACGAAAGAGCTAAACGGGCTCAAGATCATGATGGAGATCCTCTGCAACACGGACTTGAAGACGGCAAACCAGCATGTCTACGAAGTTGATGGAGTCGAACAACGCTATGTGGCCGCCGATCTCGGGGCGAGTTTCGGAAGGGCGGGAAAGACGTTTGCCCGCGCAAAAGGAGTATTGAAGGACTACCTCGCCCTTCCCCTGATCAAGAGCGCCGATACCGACTTCGTGGATTTCCATTATTTCAAACACGTTCCGCGAGCGGACGCCAAGTGGATCGGGGGCTGGCTGGCGCAACTGTCTGATTCGCAAATCAGCGACGCATTCCGCGCCTCTGGGTTTTCGCAGGAGGAGATAGACGGATTCACCAAGAAGGTTCGAGAGAAGATCGACGAGCTCAATCAACTATAGATGAGCCGGCGCAAAGGCGATGTCGTCAAAGTAGAACAACTCGGCGACACTGACTACCGCCACCATTTGTGAGGGCGGGAAGAGGGGGAGACGATATGAAGAACACGCTATGGATGGCCGCTTTGATCGTCAGTTGTGGCTTGATCGCCGCGGCGGGTGTTCCTTCCACGAAGCATGTAGTGCTGGTGGTCGAGGAAAATCACTCGTTCGACTCCGTCATCACGCAAGGAGGCATGCCCTACCTTAAGTCGCTTGCAGAGAAGAATTCACTGCTCACCAATTACTACAGCGACCATCACCCGTCGATCGGGAACTACTTCACGATGACCACCGGCCAGTACATCAGCACAGATGACGCCTACAAAGGCAGCTTCGCCGGCGAAAGCATTATTTCCCAAATCATTACTGCGCATAAGACGTGGAGGCTATACGGCGACAGCCTTCCACGGCCGGGGTATGTCGGTGGCAACCGGCGGCCCTACGTCAAGAAGCACGTCCCGGTCGCCTATTTCGACGTGGTTCGTAACGACGATAGCCAGCGGATGAACCTTGTTCCCGCGGAGCAGTTTGCCGCCGATTTGCAAAGTCCGCAGGGGCTACCGGATTTCAGCATGGTCATCCCGGACATGGACCACGACGCCCATGACGGCACCCTTCAGGAAGCCGATGAGTGGCTCCGGGTGAACATCGGTCCTCTGCTCGAAAATGAGGAATTTCAGAAAGACGGGATCTTAATCATCACATTTGACGAATCCTTTAAGGACGACCCGACGCATGGGGGCGGCCACGTCGCCACGATTGTTATCGGCTCGGGGGTGAAGCAGCGGTACACCGACGACACCTTCTATCAACACGAATCGCTGTTCGCCACCCTCGAAGATGCGTTGGGTGTGCCGCGGTTGAAGATCGTTCAGGACGTGCCGGTTTTTAGCAACGTGTTCAAGTAAGCGCCAAGGGGATCAGGCAGGGACAGGCAAGAAATGGAGCGGTGAAAAGATGAAAGAGCAACCTTCGATAACAGTGCGACCCCGGACTTTTCGATTGGTGATTTGTTGTACTCTGCTCCTGCTGGCGGGTATCCCGCTGCTTGCACAACAGCCTGTGACTGGCGAAGACCCCGGCCCCGTTTTCACCGCTACTCCTTCTCCACTGCTCCCGGTTAGGTCGAAGCCCATAGCCAAATTTACATTCCATGATCGGGTGCAAGACTACTGGCTATCCACCTACCAACCGAGTTCGCTGATCTTTGTTGCCGGCGAAGCTGCTTACGACCAAGCGACCAATTACCCACCGGAATGGAAACAAGGGTGGAACGCTTACGGCAAGCGGGTGCTCTCTGATGCCGGCATTTTGGTCACGTCTGATACGATCCGTTTCGGAGTGGCCGCGCTGGATCATGAGGATCCCAGATACGTGCCCTGCGATTGCCCCAGGAGGGCCATCTTCAGACGCGTCGGCCATGTGTTCCTCCGGAGTGTCGTTTCGCCCCGAGACGGCGGTGGCAGCACGTTTGCCTTTTCGCGGATGGCCGGCGCTTACGGAGCAGGATTCGTTGCGAATACGTGGTACCCCGCCGGCCATTCCAACCTCCGAAACGCCGCTTATCTCGGTACCTTTACAGTTGTCACCGGCACAGGCGCCAATCTTCTGAGAGAATTCATTCGCCCCCACATTAAGCGCTGGGGCCCCTGAGCTGAATCCGAGCGGTTACGTGGCCCTTCGAGCGTATCGCGTTACACCACGTTTTCGCAGATGGTCTGTGTCGTAGAGGACAGATGAGAATAGGACGGATCAGGCTTTGACCGCGCGGGGCCGCACTATCCCAAGCACCCACTTTCGCGTTACTCGATATTCCTTTGAGTTATGCATCATCCAGGCGAACTTAGCTTGTGAGGTCCGTTTGAGTTCCCGGTTTTCAACAAGCAGCTTTTCAATCTGGCGGATGACCTCTGGCCGGTCGCGGCGCCACTCTTCGTGAGAGAGCATCTTCGTCATCATCTGTTCGAGCCCTTCGAGATCGTGCCACGCACCGATGGCTTGTTGTAGAGTCCGGAGCCAGGCTAGTACTTGGGAGCTGCCTGGCACGTCGAATTTTTCAATGATCTCCACCAGATAGCGCAGCCGTTTCGTGGCAATGCGGACGCCGTGAATGACCGCTTCGGATGGCTCAGCGCGGGATTCCTCCACCGCAGCCTCAAGAGTTCTCCAACTCTTCGCCAGCGCATGTTCAACGGGTGGGTGCGCTGGCTTGGAAACCCAATCATCTCCCCGTTCGGAAGCTTCGTGTTGTAACGTCCGGTTCAAACGGGATCTCGCTGAATCCAAATCGCGCCGAAGCTCGATGTAAGCTGGCGCCAATTTGATTCGACTGATCTTTTGAAAAACACCATCGATCTTTCGGGCTCGTCGGCTGCGTAGGTATTCCCTCACCGCTTGCCAAGCGCCTTTCTCCCGGGACGTACTGCGCGCCATCGCCCCTTCCACGAATGACAAGTAGACGTCGCAATCCCGAATCTCTCCGACCGCCCGCCGGCAGCGCTTGACGTTGCGATGCAATTTCCGAATGTGACGAGGAGGAAATTTAGGATAAAGCAAATCCAACATCTGCTCGATTCGGCGGCAGGTAACCCGCAGCTCGTGAACCGACGTCCGATCATCGTCGCGCAGTACCTCCGGGACCAGCAAAAGGAGCCTCTCCAACTGGTGGCGGGCGAGCTTCCGCAGTCGATTCCACTCCGGGCGCTCCTGAGATGGGGCGCTATCTGGTAAAGGAGATCGGAAAGGCAATATTTCCGCTACTGCGAGAGCGTTCGGTACCTTCATGTGATTTGCCATGTCCTTGGGCCTCTAGCCGGGACGCTAGACTAAGATCGAACCGAACCTTCGGAGGTTGCTTCCTTCCTCGGGCCCGGCAGCGTCCACTCGAAATTTTACTGATTGCAGTTTGCGCCACAATCGCGTGCGGAGGCAGTGCGCCCCGTCACTCGGAGCGGTGACGGGAATCGGCTTGTTCCAGACGGTGGACGAGATTCGTGAAGAGAATGGCGCGCCCGGGGAGATTCGAACTCCCGACCCCGTGCTTCGGAGGCACGTACTCTATCCATCTGAGCTACGGGCGCGCGGGCAAAGTCGAAAGCAATTACGCGGGTTCCGACGCACGAACCCGCGATGTTGCGAGTATAACAGAAATGAAAACAGCGCCGCAGGACTCCCGGAAGCAGATGCGATTTCTTGCTGAGCGCTTTCTGATCCCGGAGGCTTTGCGGGTTACTTGGTAGTCTGAACCGATCCTTTGCTGCCGCTGGTTGCGTGCTTTGTCAGAAGGCCCTGAGTGCCGCTCCAGAGGAGTTGCAAACCCGCGAAGACCGCGATCAGGGCGATGGCCGTTTTGAGCTTGCGAGCCGGAACGATTCGAGCCATCGCGCAACCAAGTAACACTCCCGGGACTCCACCCTCAAGCAGTTGCAGCAGAACCGGGCCGTTGAGCGAGCCGAATTGCCAGTGGAAGGCGCTGCCGATGACCGCCAGGGCGAGGCCGAACAGCAGGTCGGTTCCGACGACCTGCGGCGGCGGTATTTCGGAATAGTTCAACAATAGCAAGGTCCCAAGAATTCCGGCTCCCGCGGAGGAAAATCCCGCTTCGATTCCGATCGGTATGGAAAACCAGCGCAACCAATGAGAATTCTTGCGTGCGAACTGGGGATTCTGCAAAGGCCGCGTGAAGCTTATGGCGGAGGATGCCGTGAGCAATACGCCCAGCACGAAGACCACGGCTGCGCTCGACCCCGACGCGCTGAGCAGACGGAGCAGGTAGGTACCGATCAGCAGGCCAGGAATTGCCCCTTGGAGCAGGAGCCACAAATACTTGCCGTGGATGTGTTTGCCAACCAGATAAAACGGCGCGGCGATCAGGCGGATGACTCCGGCGTAGACGAAGGCGGTTCCAACCGCTGCGTTCGCCGGCAACCCGACGATGAGAACCAGGGCCGGAACCGTGAAACTGCCACCGCCAACGCCGGTCAGTCCTACGGCGAGGGCGATGACAAAGCCAATCAGGTAGTGCATCCCGCAGCTCTTTTCGAGAAGATGTGGATTCCGCGCTCGATCCTGGTTGCGAGCCCACCTCTTCATCGTGGGAGCAGAGGCGCGCAAGTGATTCTAGAGCACCACGGCCGTAAGAGCGAAACAAAAGTGCCAGTGACCACTTCGCGTGCGCCCCGGAAACTAGGTGAGTGGAAGGCCGCGACGACTCAGAGCGTCTGTCGTAAAATGAGGGACCGTGCTGGGATATACCGAATGCTGGATGACGGAGTCTGGGCGGAAATCAAGGTAGGTGGCGAACACCTGCGCCTGTTCTCGGAGCACAACGCGCAAGGCTTGCAGGCCTCGGTATACAACGTCACCACAAAAACCTGGATTGTCCCGTCCGAGCCGGTGGATAACATCGAGGACGGCAAGGACAAAGCCGAGGGATATGCGAGGGCCTACCTCGAAGCCGCTCGTTTGGAATTGCCTCCGATCGTTTGGAAAGACGCCCGCTCGCGGTAACTCGTATGAAAGCTCTGGTCAAGAGTCGCGCAGTCCCTGGCTTATGGCTCGAGGACGTTGCGGAGCCCAAGCCCGGCATTAACGACGTCAAGATTCGCGTGCTGCTGACCGGTATTTGCGGGACCGACCTGCACATCTACGACTGGGACCAGTGGGCGCAGTCCGCGATTTCCATACCGACGATCATCGGCCACGAGTTCGTTGGCGAAATCGTGGAGTTGGGCTCGAATGTCGCGGATTTGCATCCCGGAGACATTGTCAGCGGCGAGGGCCACGTCGTTTGCGGACGCTGCCGGAATTGCCTGGCGGGGCGGCGTCACCTGTGCGCGCACACGCAAGGCCTGGGCGTCAACCGCGCGGGCGCCTTCGCGGAGTTTGTCGTTTTGCCCACGACAAACGTGTGGCGGCACACTTCGCCAATTCCGCTGGAAACCGCGGCGATATTCGATCCCTTCGGCAACGCGGTGCACACTGCTTTGTCCTTCCCGGTTCTGGGCGAGGACGTTTTGGTGACTGGGGCTGGGCCGATCGGCATTATGGCGGCGTTGGTCGCGCGGTTCGCGGGCGCGCGTCACGTCTTGATCACGGACGTGAATCCCTACCGGCTATCCCTTGCGGAACGCGCGGGCGTCCGTTTTGCCGTGAATACCCAAAGCGAGCGGCTTAAGGACGTTCAGAAGCGGCTGGCCATGAAGGAAGGCTTCGACGTGGGCATGGAAATGTCCGGTTCGCCCGTGGCTTTTCGCGACATGCTCGAAAACATGAGCCACGGCGGTAAAATCGCCATGCTCGGCATTCCCACGGCCGATATCGCCATCGATTGGCACCAGGTGATTTTCAATATGCTGACGATCAAGGGCATCTACGGCCGCGAGATGTTTGAAACCTGGTACAAGATGACCGTCATGCTCGAGTCCGGCCTGGACATTTCTCCTGTGATTACGCACCGCTTTCCTTGGCAAGACTACGAAAAGGGTTTCGATATTCTGCGGTCGGGAAATTCCGGGAAGGTGCTGCTGGACTGGCGCGCCGCCAGCTGATCTTCTCCGAGAGTGCCTCGGGAATCGAAAGGGTAAGATAGTCGCTCTGGAGGCCAACGTGACTACTCGTTTCCTGGTCCCATTCACAGCTTTAGCATTTGCGATCTTGCTGGCGGCAGTTTCCGGTAGCGCCGCGCCTGCGCCAGCGATCCCCGCAGCTAAGGTGGATGCGTCGCTGGCCGGTGTGGCGGGGAGACAAACTGCCGTGTTCGCGGGCGGTTGTTTCTGGGGAACCCAGGCGGTCTTCGAACGCGTCAAGGGTGTCATCAAGACGACCGCGGGATACTCAGGTGGATCCGCTGCCACGGCGACGTATCGACAGGTGATCACCGAGACTACGGGGCATGCGGAATCGGTGGAAGTCGTCTACGACCCTTCGCGTCTGACCTACGGCCAACTCCTGCGCATATTTTTTTCGGTTGCGCACGATCCCACGCAGCTAAACCGGCAGGGGCCGGACGTGGGCACTTCCTACCGCTCCGTAATCTTTTACGCCAACGTGGATCAGCAACACATCGCACAGGCGTACATTGCCCAATTGGAAGCCGCGAAGGTGTTCCCGGCCAAGATCGTTACGGAAGTGACGCCGCTAAAGGCCTTCTACAAAGCGGAAGACGATCATCAGGATTACGCGCTCAAAAATCCGAGCAACCCATACATTCAGATTTGCGACTTGCCCAAGGTCGAAGCCCTGAAAGAGCAGTTCCCACAGCTCTTTGTGGACTACAAGGGCCAACGATAAAAGCAAATCGGCGTCGATTGTTTGAGGAATGGCGGAGAGGGTGGGATTTGAACCCACGAGCCCGGTTTTGCCAGGCTACTCGCTTTCGAGGCGAGCTCTTTCAACCGCTCAGACACCTCTCCGCTCTTTATATTAGCGAAGGGGCGCGGCTTGGGCAACGCAGGGTTGCGGCAAAGTTGCTCGAGCATCAGGAGGATCTTCGGGCGGCAAAAAACGATTGCAGAGTGGAGGCACACTCTTCCGCTAGTATCCCGCTGGCGACCTCGACGGAATGGTTGAGGGCTGGATGATCCAGGACCTGGAAGCACGAGCGGGCGGCGCCACCCTTGGGATCGTCGCACCCGTACACAACGCGAAGAATCCGAGCTTGGATGATTGCACCGGCACACATGGCGCAGGGCTCGACCGTGACGTAGAGCGTGGCGCCGAGGATACGGTGGTTCCCCACGGCCTTGGCGGCTGTGCGCAGCGCCAGCACTTCCGCGTGCGCTGCGGGGTCGCACGACGTAATCGTGCGATTGCCCGCGCTGGCCAGGATGCGTTCGCCGAGCGCAACGACTGCGCCGACGGGCACCTCGCCTTGTTCGGCCGCGGCACGCGCCTCAGCCAGCGCGAGGCGCATGAAGTCGGCGTCGGTCATCATTCGGCTTGAGCGGCGGGCGGGACGAGGTATTCCACGAGGGTAACGTCGCAAAAGCGATCGCCATGGTGCGCGTGCTGTTCATGCACGCCCACCGTGCGCCAGCCCGTGGCTTGGCACAGACGCAAGCTATCGTGATTGTCGGCGAGCACGCGACCGATCAGCTTGCGATAGCCGAGACGGGCGGCTTCGGCTTGCGCCACGCGCATCAATTGCCGGCCGACACCGTAACTGCGGAAGGATCGCCGCACAAAAACGGCCAGTTCGCCGATATCGTCGAGGCCGCGCCGCTCGTCGTACGGCTCCATGGCCACGTAGCCGCAGACCCAGTTCCGCACTTCGGCAACCAGCACGGAATGCCGCGGATTGAGCTGGGCCGCCAGGATCAAAAGTTTTTGCTGCTCGAGTGAGCGCGCCGCTGTCTCGAAAGTCGTTAAGCCGTCCTCGACCGCCTCATTGAAAATTTCGCGCAGCGCTGATGCGTCCGCATCCCGCGCTGGGCGGACGGTGAGTTGAGGGCGCATTTCCGGGGTGGCCATGGCGCTATTCTAGCATTCGCCGGCGTTTTTCGATGAGGTGACGCGCCGCCCTCGGCAAACTTCACAAAATTTCGACGGTCTGAAAATTAGTAACCCGGGTGTGACAGGCGATCTCGGGAAAGGTTCAGTAGAAGTCCTCGGATTTCACACGTCTGCTGGTCAATCCGAGCTGAAGGATCTCCACGCTATCGTGACGGTCGAAGACGCGGCCCGGCATGATCAACTTCATGAATAATCTGATTCCTCCAAAGCCGATACCCGCGGCGATGGCCAGCATCATGAGCGACCCGGTGTCCACGATCGCGCCCACGACGATCGTCGAGATGCTCGGATCGGTCAAATCGTGGCTGGACTCGTTCCAAGTAACGTCAGAGGCATAATGAATCTGGTTCAGAAAGCCGCTGGCAAGTTCGCGGGAATCGACCCCTGAGAGCAGCGAGATCAGAACGCTCGACCGAGTGCCAAAGGCCGCTGTCCGTCCATCGGCTTGTGGCGCTCCGGGATTGAGGGAAATCCAGTGGCCCAGTTGGTCGTATTCGTTCGCGGCAAGTTGCTGTGTGGGGTACTCCGCGAGGAGCAGGATCGCGTCTTCGTTTTTTGGCTGGCCCTCGATGTGGTAGCGGGCCACGATCGCCTCGGCACTTTTTTGAAAACCGATCCAGTCCGGACGCCCTTGCGCGCTGATCGGAAACACTTGCGCCAGCGCTCGCGGCCCCAGGACGTATACTTCGGAGCCCTTCACCAAGCCGGTTTTGGGCAGAAAGTCGATGATCGGCGGGAACGGCCGCCGGTCGGCTTGCGCGAACAAGCTGTCCGCGAGCACCCTCAAATCCTGGTCCGGAGGCCGCGCGCTGGGCGATGAAATATCGAGGACCAGATTGCCAATCACGAGAATCGCGCGGCTCTTGGATCCGGCCGCGTACGCCACCGAATCGCCGGGCGCGGGGATGGGCGCCAAGTCCCCGTTGCGCAAGAATGTGAAGGCGCCGAAGGCCGCGCTGGGGTCGGTCATCTTGTAGAGGACCACCGTAGCCGGCTGGCCATTCTGCGCGTAATCGGCCTTCTCGGCCGAACTGATGCCGTACTCGCGGAGTATGTCCGCTTTGTCCTGAGCCAAGGAAGCGAGATCGCGTGCGGAAATTTGCGCTCCCGGAGCGGAGATCGTCCAACCACTGAATGAAGGGGGAAGCACGCCTTGGGCTGCCGATGCCCACTGTGCCGCGCCCAATAGAAACAATACGGCGAAGAACGTTTTTCCCTTCATTCCTGACTCCCAGAAGAGATGTCGTTTAATGTTACTACCGGTCGTCTGAACGCGCCACTGCCGTCGCAGCCGGCACGGCTGCTGAAGCGAGGCTGTTGGTGCTGTGGAGGTAGGATTCGATGCCGTGATACAGGCCTTCCGCAATTCGCTGGCGAGCATCCGGCTTCTTGAGCCACTGCTCGTCGGTGGGATTGCTCAAGAAAGAGACCTCGGCCAGGACGGAGGGCATATCCGCTCCGATCAGGACCACGAATGGCGCCTTGCGTACGCCTCGACTGTGTTCCGTATTGCTGGCTTGTTTCGCCAGGGAGTCCTGGATATCCGTGGCGAAGTCGCGGGATTCCTCGATCTTTTCGTTCCGCGCAATTTTCTGGACGAGGTCCTCGAGGTCATGCACGCCGGACTGGGCCAGGGCATTTTCCCGAGCAGCGACGTCCATGGCGCCGGGAGTAGCGTTGAAATTCAAGTAATACGTTTCAATGCCGCTTACCCTGGGATCGTCGCTGGAGTTGGCATGAATGGATAGGAACAGATCGGCCTTGGAATCGTTCGCTACGGCCGTGCGCTCTTCGAGGGAGACGTACCTGTCGTCGCTGCGAGTGTAAATGACTTCAGCCGCGGGCAGGCGGGCTTCAATGAGCTTGCCCAAGCGCAGCGCCAGATCGAGGCACAGGTCTTTCTCCATCAATCCGGTGGGCCCGATCGTTCCCGTATCGTGGCCGCCGTGGCCTGCGTCAATGACGATCCGGCCGATTTTGAGGCCGAGCGCTCGAGTCAGCGAGTGCTCGCCTGTGTGCGTAGGCTCAGGCACCGATGCGGGCCCGACGGCCTCGGCCGCTTTCTTGAGCGAAGCGCTTGGAACCGCGTCGGCAGTGGCTGTGAGCGTCGCGGCCTTTTTCAAGGTATTCGGACTCTTTGCGTCGCGAGCGTCGGCGACGGCAGTGGAACCCGCTACTTTTGAGCCTGGAGCCGAGCCGGGCACATCGAGGTTTGGGACATTCGCGTGCGCGCTGGCGGCGGGGCCAGAGCTTGCTGTCGTCTTCCGCACTGCCGCGGGCGGGTCTGCGGGGTCCAGGGCCGGCGCGTTCGAAAGGGCCTTGCTGCTCACGGTCTGCAGCGAGCCGCCCGGGTGTTTAGCGGCTGGCGTTGAGGCGGAGGGCGCGATGTCGGCGCCGGGACCGTAAACGTCGACGACCAGACGGTCCGGATTCGCAAGTTCAAAGACCGAATAGTCCTTGACCTTGGTGACCTCCAGCACGACCCGCACAACGTCCGGGCTATTCTGAGCCATGCGCACTGCTTTCAGGTATCCGTCGCTCGGGACATCCACGGGCGCGTTCAGCTTGGCGCCAAGTTTTGCGCCTTCGATATCGAAATAAATTCGATCCGGGTCGGAGATGCGCGCCGCCTGGTACTTCGCTTGTCCGTTCAGGGGAATGATAATCCGCGTATAGGTGTCGGCATTCCAGACGCGCACCTGGCCCACTTCGGAGGCGTCGCTGGGCTTGTCGTTGGACGCGGCGGGAGCGCTGCTGGCGGGAGGAGGCGGAAGCACATTGTTCGCTGCGACTTTGTCGCCCGCTTGAATCTCCGCAAGCGCTTTGCGCGCTTCATCCGCATGTGGCGAGTGCGGGTGCTCACTCAAAAAATCCTGGTAGCTCTTCTGTGCAAGATTCGTCTGGCCCAGATTGTTCCTCTGGATCGCCGCGATGGCCAGTTCCGCTTCTTCACGGTACGTCGAGGTCGGGTATTCGTGCAGCAGGAACTCGTAGGATTCCACCGCCGAATCGAAATACATCGGCTCGAATTGCTGGCCCATGCTGCGATAGAGATCGCCGACTTCGCGGAGGGCGCTGGGAACGTCGCTGGCGTGCGGAGTAATGAGATACACGCGGCGATAGGCATTGACTAGCTGCTGGTAGTCCTTAATCGATCGTTGGCGCTCGGTCTTGGCTTCCAGGTCCTCTCGCAGGCTTTCAGCGCGCTCAAACTGCGCATGGGCGGAGGCGCGGCGATCGGCAGCATCGTCACTCCGCGCGGGAATCGCGGAGCACAGCAGCACGCAAAGGAGGACGCCGATCGCGCCGGAAAATGGGAAGCGGCGAAAAGCTGAAGTCCCCCGGGGGCACCGCGTTTGCGTCATTCGTTCGTGAACACCACTCGGCCGTCGTCCGCCACCTTGCGATAAATCGGTGGAGGCGTCTGAGTTACCAAGCGAGGTGCGGCCAAACCAGGCTGGACCAAGCCAGGCGGGACCAAACCGGGTGCGGCTGAGCTGGGTGAATAATACGTCGCTGTAACCTTCTGGACGTAACTCCGCGTTTCGCGGAAGTTCGGTACGCCGCCGAAACGGTCTACCGCGCTCGGACCGGCGTTGTAAGCCGCCAGGGCCTTACTGAGATCGCCATTGTAGCGGTCGAGCAGCATCCCCAGGTATCGCACACCTGCATCCACATTTTGCGCCGGATCGAACGCGTTGCCAACCCCTAACTGCTGCGCCGTGCCGGGAACTAGCTGCATGAGTCCTAGCGCGCCCTTGCGCGAGACGGCGGAAGCGTCCCAATGCGATTCCGTGGCGATCACCGCGCGCACCAGGTCGGGGTCGACGTGATGCTTTTCAGCAGTTTGCCGGACCAACGTATCGAGTTCGGCGGGAGCTGCGGGCTTTAACGGGATCGCCGTAAGGGCAGCAATGGGTTGCGCCTTAGCGGCGTTGGCCGCGGACCCGGATTTGGCCGCATGCCCAGGCAAAGAAACGGGGTTGGTGTACACCACGTTGGTATACACCACGTTGCCGTCGTCGTCCACGTAGGAGGAGAGCTGTGCGCGCGCGGGAAGAACCGATAACACGCATGTTATCAGCGCAATAGCTAGGACTGGGAAGCGAAGTCTCATGGCCGTTCGAGGAAACCTCTCCGCGGCGTTTCAGAGTGCTTACGCAGATGCGCATACAGCGCAGGGGTGGATTATAACATCTGGTCGATGAGGGTATAAACCCTTGACAAGGCACTTTTTAGGTTGGATGTGTCTTTTCCGGCAGCCTCTGCCAAATCGGGCCTACCCCCACCTTTTCCGCCTATTTCGGCGGCCACGGCCTGAATGATCTTGCCGGCGTGGAGGCGGCTGGATAGGTCCTTGGTAACACTGGAGATCAGGGCCGCATTGCCGTTTTCGACGGCGCCCAGTACAAACACGCCCGGACCCATCTTCTGGCGCAGGGGGTCGACGAGCTGCCGCAGGCCCTCGCGGTCCACGCCGTCGATTTCCGAGGCCAGCACGCGCACGTCTTTCACCGTGCGGACCTGCCCGAGCAGGGAATCGAGCTTGGCCAGGGCGGCCTTGCGGCGCGCCGTTTCGAGCTGCTTTTCGGCTTGTTTTTGCGCTTGCGTCAGACGCTCGAGCGCGGCTCCGATCTCGTCCTCGGAGGCGTGCAGGCGTATCGCAACATCGGAGAGCAACTGCCGGGCTCGCTGGTAGTCGGCCAAGGCGCCTTCGCCGGTGATGGCCTCGATGCGGCGCACCCCTGCCGCGACGGACTGTTCGACGGCGATCTTGAAGACGCCGATGTCGCCGCTGCGGCGGACGTGCGTGCCCCCGCAGAGTTCCTTGCTATAGAAGCCGCGGGGCGAATTCGGATCCGGAATCGTGACGACACGGACGTTGGCTTCGGGGTAGCGATCTCCGAAAAAGGCCAGGGCTCCGGAGGCCAGGGCCTCGTCGATGGTCGTGACGTCGGTGACGATCTCGGCGTTCAGGCGAATCTGCTCGTTCACTTGCTGCTCGATGTCCGTGAGTTCGGCCGAGTCGATGGCGGCAAAGTGGGTGAAATCGAAGCGCAGCCGGTCCGGCGCCACCAGCGAGCCCGCTTGCTTGACGTGCGTGCCGAGAATATTGCGCAGCGCGGCGTGCATCAGGTGGGTCGCCGTGTGATTGCGCTTGTTGCGCTCGCGGCGAATGGCGTCGGCCTCGCCGGCGACGCGATCACCGACGCGCAACGTTTCCTTGGCGGCCACGCGGTGTGCGACCAGCCCGGAGACGGGGTAATAGGCGCTGCGCACTTCCGCGAGTTCCAGCGTCTTCTCGTTGTTCCACAGCGTTCCGGTGTCGGCTACCTGCCCGCCCGATTCGGCGTAGAAGGGCGTGCGACTCAGCACGACTTCCCCTTCGGCGCCCGCGAGCAATTCATTGGCAGGACCAGCCGGCGTGACGATCGCCTCGATGCGGCAGTCCCGCGCGCTGGAGCCGAAATAGAAATCCGGCTCGGTGCGGCCCTTCTCGGCTAGTTTCGCGTACGAAGGACTGGCGATCTCCTTGTGGCCGCCCTTCCAGGATGCGCGAGCGCGCTCGCGCTGCTCGGCCATGGCGCGATCGAATTCGGCCGGATCGAAGGCGATGCCCTGGTCGCGCAGCACGTCGGTGATGAAGTCGAGCGGCAGGCCGAATGTGTCGTAGAGGCGGAAGGCCTTCTCGCCGGGATAAGGCGCTTCCCGGGGCTTCAGAAAACCGGTTAGTTTTGCGTCCTTGCCAGCGCTGAACTATCTGCTCTGGAGGAGTAGCCGCGATTGCTGCGAGACCAAGTCCTCTTCCAGCTTCTTCAGGCCCAGGTCAATCGTGTGCGCGAATCGCTCCTCTTCGTGCTTGATCACCCCCGCGACGCGGCCGATCGACTCGAGCAATTCGGGATACGGCTCGCGCATTTCCTCGGCTACGAGCTTCGCCATCTCAAACAAGAACGGCCGCTCCAGGCCCAGCATTCGTCCGTGCCGCACCGCGCGGCGAATGATCTTGCGAAGCACATAACCGCGGCCGTCGTTGGATGGAATCACGCCATCGCTGATCAGGAACGCCGCGGCGCGGCTGTGGTCGGCCAGGATGCGCAACGAGGCATCGGTCGGGCGATCCTTGCCGTAGGGCTTGCCGGATAGCTCGCTGGCGAAATGGATGAGCGGCCGGAAAATGTCGGTATCGTAGTTGCTGATTTTTCCTTGCAGCACCGCGGCCAGGCGCTCGAAGCCCATGCCCGTATCGATCGAAGGCTTTGGGAGCGGCGTGATTTCTCCCGTCGCGCTGCGATTGAACTGCATGAACACCAGGTTCCAGATTTCGACGTAACGGCCGCAATCGCAGCCGAACGCGCAATCCGTGTGGCCCTGATCGGAGGCCGCCGGGCCCATGTCGTAATGAATTTCGCTGCACGGGCCGCACGGGCCGGTCTCGCCCATGGCCCAAAAATTCTCCTTGAGCCCTGGAACCGCTATGACGCGGCCGCGCGGCGCGCCGATGTTGACCCACAACTCGAGCGCCTCTTCGTCCGTTCCCAGCGTCACGCCTGGAGCGACTTCGGCGCCGCCGAAGACGGTGAAGTAGAGCTTGTCGACGGGGATGGCAAATCTGCCGGGAGCGGATGACGTAATCAGCTCCCAGGCAAATGCGACGGCGTCCTTCTTGAAATAATCGCCGAACGAAAAATTCCCCAGCATCTCGAAGAAGGTGTGATGGCGGTTTGTGAAGCCGACATTTTCGAGGTCGTTGTGTTTCCCGCCGGCCCGCACGCATTTCTGCGACGACGTGGCGCGGCGGTAGTCCCGCTGCTCGAGTCCCAGGAAGACATCCTTGAATTGATTCATCCCCGCGTTGGTGAAAAGCAGGGTCGCGTCGCCCATCGGGACCAGCGAGGAGCTGCGCACGACGCGATGGCCGTTAGCGGCGAAAAAGTCCAGAAAGGTGCGCCGGATTTGTTGTCCTGTCAGCATGTTTGTGGGATGTTTCCTTAGTTCGTGAAGGCTCATTATGGCAGAGACGCTGGAGCCTCGCAACGCGCCATGGAGGCCCAGAGGGAACGGTGGTGTCACATCCTAGCGGCAGGCTCCGGAGGGGCTAATCGGCTTATTTTCGCTCGCGCAGATTTATGATCCCACTCGATTCATCGATCTCGGCGGTGCAAGTTGGAGCCTTCTGCCGGATGACTTCTTCGATCATGCGTCTTAAGACGTCCGTTCGTCTATTGGCAGCCCACGGATATTTTTCGTTCCATCCCGATGGCTGGACCTCCCTGGACAATTGCAACGACATCTCCGCCGCCGAACTCCCAGCCAAATGAGGCGCTGTTTGAACCCTCGCGATAAATAATATGACCGCAGCGGCCCCTCGTCACGATTTCAACTGCCCAGTCCTTAGGAATTGGCGTGTGCATGGTGAATCGAGGTCCTCACCTTAACTGAGCGATCAGGCTTCGCTGGCCGAATCATCCTCGGGAAGGTCCGGAACGACAGCGGCCCGCTCGGACAGCGCGGACCGCAACTGGCGGCGAATCAGCTCGCCGTCGAATCCCGCTCGCATCAGCATTCGGTAAAGCGAGGCCGTCTGGCGCGGCTCGAGCGGCCCGTGCGCGTTGCGCAGTTTGCGCTCGATGAGTTTCTGCACCAGCAGCGCCTCGTCCGTCTCGGCAAAAGTCTGTTCGATGGCTGATTCGATGTGACGATCAGGCACGCCGCGCGTGCGCAGCTCCCGCGTAATGCGATGGCGGCCCTGTTTCCGCGACCGGGCGTGCTGACGGGCGAACTCCAGCGCGTACCGCGCGTCGTCAATCAGCTTCTCGACCTTGAGGCGGGTGACCAGCTTGCGAGCAAGCTCCGGCTCCCCGGAGCGGCGTTCGAGGTAGGCGTGCATCTCGTGAACGGAGTAGGCGCGGCGCATCAGCGCGCGCAGGGCCGCGTTATACAGCTCTCCTTCGTCAGAAATTTCGCGTGGACGCGGGCGCATGACGCGCCCAGCATAGAGGGTTTGCCGGGAATGGGCAACGCGCCGTGAAAAATCAGGCTTAATGCTTGCCGAAGCGCTCGTACTCGGCCATGGTGCGCTCCATCTCCTCGCGCGCCGCGTCGGCGGCCGAACGAATCCCTTGGATGCGCAGCTTGAAGTCCTCAGGGTTGGACGCCCGGATGAGCGCCTCTTCGTAGGTGATCAGCTCGCGCGCGTAGAGGTCATAGAGCGATTGGTCGAAGGTCTGCATGCCGTACTGGCTGGTGCCGGCGGAAATGGCGTCATGGATCAGCCGCGTCTTGTCGGGATTGATGATGCAGTCCCGGATGTACGCGGTCATGATCATCACCTCGATCGCGGGAACGCGTCCCTTGTCGTCGGATCGGCGCACCAGGCGCTGGCTGACGACGGCCTTGAGCGTGGCAGCGAGTTGCAATCGGATCTGCTTCTGCTCCGGCGGCGGAAAGACGGCAATGATGCGCTGAATCGTCTCAGTCGCGTCCAGGGTGTGCAAGGTGGAAAGAACCAGGTGCCCGGTCTCGGCGGCCAGCAGGGCAGTGGCAATCGTTTCCAGGTCGCGCATTTCGCCGACCAGAATCACGTTGGGATCCTGACGCAAAGCGGCTCGCAAGGCGCTGGAAAAACTCGCCGTGTCCACCTCGACTTCGCGTTGATTAATGAAGCTGTGCTTATCCCGATGCAGGAATTCGATGGGGTCTTCGATGGTGATCACGTGGTCGGAACGCGTCGAGTTGATGCGGTCGACGATGGCCGCCAGAGTGGTCGATTTGCCCGAGCCGGTCGTTCCCGTCACCAGCACCAGGCCGCGTTGCTCCTCGCAGATCTTGTCGATCACGCGGGGCAGGTTCAGCTCGTCCGAGGTGCGGATTTTCGTGGGGATGACGCGCAGAACCATGCCGACGTTGCCGCGCTGCTGGAAGACGTTGACGCGGAAGCGCCCCAGTCCCGCCACGCCATAGGCCATATCCAACTCGGCCGTTTCCTTAAATTTCTGCTTCTGGCGGTTGGTCATCATGCTGAACGCCATCGAAAGCATCTCTTCGGGCGTGACCCTGGCGACGTCGGTTTGCGGGTTCAGCAGACCATCCACGCGCAAATAGGGGTGGTTCCCGACCTTCAAATGAAGGTCCGAGGCCTTCTGTTCGACCGCGCGGCGGAGCAATTCGTCAATGCCGAGTGCCATCAGACACCATCCTGCTCAAGAGGCTTCTACCGAACGTAGCATTGGGCATCCGCACGAACAAGCGGCTGGCGCGGTTCGGTTGCCGCTTAGTAACTGCGGCCGGGGAGGGGAATTTAACTCTGTGCGGGACGGCTCCGGGGGAATAACGAGCTGTAGATCAGGGCTCCGGCTGCGCCGCCAGCCAGGGGACCTACCCAGTACACGCCGTGGTTGGTCCAGTGCCGGGAGGCCAGTGCCGGGCCCAGCACTCGCGCGGGGTTCATAGCGGCCCCGGTGAAAGGCCCGCCGAATAGCGCAGCCGCCGTGATCAGAAGCCCCGTGGCCAGGCCCGCCACGGCCGGACTCGCACCTGTTCGGTCAGCGCTGGGTTGGTCGGGGGTTGTCGCGAAAACCGCGAAAACCAAGAGCATCGTCAAGACGCCCTCGATCAGCATGCCAGGGGCGCGCGTGAGTCCGTTGGTCAAATCCGGCGTTCCCAGCGCCACCGCGCGCCAGGTTTCCTCCGGAACCACCGAGCGCAGCAGGTACGCGGCGAGGCAAGCGCCGGCCAGTTGTGCGCCGCAGTAGGTCAGCATGTCGAACAAGCCCAATCTGCGCGTAACCCAGTGACCAATGGTCACGGCAGGGTTGAGGTGACCGCCGGAGATGGGGCCCATTCCGGCGACAAAGACCCCAAAAACCAAGCCATACGCCAAAGCGATGCCCAGGGGACCGAGGCTGCTTCCGCTGGTTGTCCTGAGGAATTGATCGGCGCAGATCGCGCCGGCGCTGACCAGCACGACGGCGAACGTACCGAACAACTCCGCGGCGAGTTTTTGCGGTCTGCTGTACATGCTGTTGCGTGGGCTGCAAGTGCAGCCCACACCCGTCCCGTGCGACGGCCTACGGCGGCCGATCGCCGCTATGCCACAGACGCGCCTACGGGTGAGGCGACAGGGGTGAGCCAGTTGTGGCGGTCAGGTTTGCTGCCGCCGACAATGGCGAAGAACTCCTCTTGCAGCCGCTTGGTGATTGGACCGCGTCTGCCTGCGCCGACCTTGATGCGGTCGATCGAGCGCAGCGGCGTCAGTTCAGCGGCCGTGCCGGTAAAGAAAACCTCGTCGGCGATGTACAGCATCTCGCGAGGAATCATCTGTTCGCGCACCGGGATGCCCAGGTCCTCGCACAGCGTCATAATCGAGTTTCGCGTGATTCCGGGCAGCACGCTGGAAGCCAGGGGAGGGGTGGAAACAACGCCGTCCTGCACCAGGAAGATATTCTCGCCCGAGCCTTCGCTGACGTTGCCGTTCGCATCGAGGGCGATGCCCTCCGCGTAGCCGTTCGCCAGCGCTTCCATCTTAATCAACTGGGAATTCATGTAATTGGCGCCGGCTTTGGCCATGGCTGGCAGCGTATTCGGCGCCATGCGCGTCCAGGAACTGACACAAACGTCCACACCTGCTTCGAGCGCCTCCGGTCCTAGATACGCGCCCCATTCCCAGGCGGCGAGGTAGACCTCGACTGGGTTATTCATTGGGCTGACGCCGACGTCCCCATAGCCCCTGAGCGCGATCGGTCGGATGTAGCAGGAGCCCAGGTGATTGGCTCGCACCACTTCGTGCGAGGCGGCCGAAAGCTGCTCGGCGCTATAAGGATTCTCCATCCGGTAGATGTGGCCGGAGCGGATCAGCCGCCGCATATGATCGCGCACGCGGAAGGTCGCCGGACCTTGCGGGGTGTCGTAGCAGCGGATCCCCTCAAAAACCGAGGAGCCATAGCTGACGACGTGGGAAAGCACATGAATGTTTGCGTCTTCCCAGCGAATCAGTTTTCCGTTGTGCCAGATCTGCTCGGTCTTCTTCAGACTCATCGGCTCTCTCCGTGGGCAAATTATAACATAGCGTCAGGAGCGCCCGATCCGCGGGGTCCTTATGAGCAAAAGCCTCAGGGCAGGTTACGAGCCTAGTGCGCGGCGAAATCGAAATTGGGATGAAGCGCGTCGTGCGGAGCCGGGTTCAGCGCGAAAGATCGGTGGGCGCAGGCTGCTCGATTGAGAGGTAATCCTGGCGAGCACCGGCGCGCAGTTGGCCGTGGGTGCTCTCCCAAACGCCGAGGAGCAGGAAGGGGATCACGGCCGAGGCGGCCCAGAGCTTTGCGCTACGCGGCACCCTGGCCCCCGGTTCCCAGCGAAACAACTGCTGGCTGATGACAAACGCAATCGCCGCCGACAAGGCCAGGGACAACAATTCGGGAGCGATCGCGAGGACACTGACGTGACCAACCATCACACGTTCGAGGCCGGTGACTAGATAAGTGGCCGGCTGGAACGCCGCCAGCGTCTGCAGCCATCCCGGCAACAGCGGAAGCGGCAGCGTGGCGCCGGACAGGCCCAGGAATCCCCACCATAGAATTTGGTTTATGACTTGGGTTTCCTGCATGGTGTTGGTGACGCTGGCGACGATCAGCCCCAGCGCGGCGAACGTCACCGTGCCCAACGTAACCAGGAGAAGGATACCGGCGATGTTCCCCCAGCTGCTCAAATCGAAGATTCCTCGCGCAATCGCGAATTCCAGAATGATGGTAGGCAGCGTCATCAGGTAGTTGGACAGAATGCTGGAGCCCAGCATCGCGCCCGCGCTCACTGGCGCCAGGCGAAACCGCCGGAGGATGCCTTGCTCGCGGAACGTAACGAGTTGCACGCTTAGTCCCCAGAAGCTACCCATGATCGTCAGCGCCAGCACCGAGGCCAGCAGATACGGCACCGCTGCGACCTTCCCGCGTCCGAAAACCGCGAGATACAGGAACAGGATCGCCATGGGGAAGACCAGGCTGAAGAAAATGAAGGCGCGGTTGCGCAGCGCCAGCCGCATCCGGATCTTGGTCAGCGTCCATGCGTTCTTCAATCGCGCAGCCTCCTGCCCGTCAGTTCGAGGAAGACGTCCTCGAGCGTCGGCGCGGCAATCTCCAGGCCGGCCAACTCATTGCCCTCGGCCTCCAGGTGTTTCACCACGGAAACGATCGTCTGCGGCACGCGGGTCGAATGCAGGATGTAGACGCCGTCGGAATACCGGCAATCGGCCACGCCTTCCAGTTTCCCCAAGGCCCCGTCCGGCTCGGGCCGCGCCAGGCGCAATTCGATGCGGGTGGTCCCGGCGGAGCCTTGCTTGAGCTCTCGCGGTGTTCCTTGGGCGATCACCAGGCCCTGGTCCACAATGGCCACGTGGTCGCACAATCGCTCGGCTTCCTCGATGTAGTGCGTCGTCAGCAGGATCGTTTTGCGTTCCTTCTTCAGCTCTTCGACGATGTCGTAAATCTCGCGGCGCACCTGCGGGTCCAGTCCGGCGGTCGGCTCGTCCAGGAAAATCACGCTGGGATCGTTGACTAGGGACATCGCCAGGGCCAGCCGCTGTTTCTGTCCGCCGGAGAGTTCGGAGTAGTAGGCGCGGCGCTTCTCTTCGAGCCCGAAGCGCTTGAGCAGCCCGCTGGTATCCCTCGGGTGGGTGTAGAAGCTGGCGAACACGCCGAGCGCTTCCTCGACGCGGATCTTGTCGGGGAGCGCCGTGGACTGCAGCACCGCTCCGATCTTCTGCTTAAAGGCGTCGCCGCTGCTTTGCGGGTCCAGGCCACAGACGCTGACACGGCCGCCGTCCGCCGGACGCAGTCCTTCGAGGATTTCCACCGTGGAGGTCTTTCCCGCGCCATTCGGGCCCAGCAGCCCGAACACTTCGCCTTCCTGAACGGCGAAGCTCACGCCGCGCAAAGCCTGCACGTCCCCATAGCGCTTGGTCAGGTTTTCTACTTCGATGATGGCGGAGGTCACGGTGAACCACCATCATATAGCAAACTCCGCGGCGTCTGCGAATTCCCGTGGCGGCTCGCCGGGAGCGCCTCCTTCAAGATGGCAGGCTCAACCCGGCGCGCAGCAGGAGGCTCAACGTCCTGCTCGACGGGGCCGTTTTCGCGGCGCGGGCGGAAACCACTCTCGCCCCTTCAATTCCAGGCGTGCTCCGCGAAACTCGATCCCTTCGCTTTCGAGCAGGCGGCGCTGCAGGGCCGCCCGCGGCTCGCGCAGCAGAATGCGTCCCCCGGCGCCCACTACGCGATGCCAGGGAATGCCGCGGCCTTTGGGACACGCGGCCATGGCGTAGCCGGCCGCGCGCGCGCCGCCCCGCAGCTTCGCCGCTCGGGCCAGTTGACCGTAGGTGATCACGCGTCCTTTTGGCACGCGCTTTACTAAAGCAAAGATTGCTTCCCGGGCCACGGCATTTCCTCCCGTGATACTGGTACTGGATTATCCAGGCCCAAAATACGGTGTCCAGCACGTCGCGAAGCCAACGATATTTTCTATTGGTAGCATCTAATAAATAGACGTGCGCAACATGAGTGAGTGCGTCACACTGAAAAGGGCTGCGGTTTCAGGGTTCTTCTCCACGTTCATCCTCCCGCGAGTGCTGAACCGTTCGAACCAAGCATTAACCGATACGAGGCAAACTTGAAAGAGAATCGCGCATCTTAGCTCAATGTAGTGGAATATAGATCCACTACAGCCGATAGAGAGATAGAAGAGAAACAGCGGGGACTGAGGCACAAGACATGGCTTTTCTTCGCCGCAAAGGCACTGCCTATTACCTGGTGCACAACGTGCGCCGGGCCGGCAAGGTAAAGCAGCTCCACCTGGCCCGGCTTGGGGAGCGCCCGCGGATTACCGACGACGTGGTTCGTCAGGTGTCCCGCGCGTACCCTTTCGTGGACGTGAATTGGACGGCGCTTCGAGAACAGGTCAACGACCAGGTCGAACTCTTCGACCCGAAATCCGCCTACGTCCGCAAGCTGCTGGCTACTCTTCGCAGTTTGAATTTGGATTTGGCCGATCTTTTTCCGCCGCTTTTGGATGTGTCAGAGGCGCCCGCTGCCGGTCAGGAACTGGTGACGCAGTTGCGCCTGTTGCACTCCACGGTCGGCGTAAAACTCGACCAGTTCGACCGGGCTCCGCGGCGAGGTTTTGCCGAGCGGAATTTCCGGTAGGAGAGAGAGCCATGCGTAGCCCCCAGTCCCGTCAACATCTCGATCCGACGCGTCGCAGCCTGGAATCCCAGGAATTCGACGCCGCCCTGCGGCAAAAAATCGTCGGGCAGGAAGAGGCTGTTCGCGCCTTCGTGGACCTGTATCAGGTCTTCTGCGCGGACATGTGCCCCTCGGGCCGTCCCGTCGGAAACTTGCTCTTCCTGGGCCCCACCGGCTCGGGCAAGACCCGCATCGTGGAGGCCACGGCGGAGATTCTCTTTGGCGATCCCCGCGCTGTAATCAAGGTTGACTGCGCGGAGTTCCAGCATTCCCATGAAATTGCCAAGCTGATCGGCTCGCCCCCGGGTTACTTGGGTCACCGCGAGACGCATCCTTTGATCACGCAGGAGGAGCTTGCCAAATATCACACGGACAAGATCAAGCTGAGCTTCCTGCTCTTCGACGAGATCGAGAAGGCCTCCGACGCCCTCTGGCAATTGCTCCTGGGCATGCTCGATAAGGCGACCTTGACGCTCGGCGACAACCGCCGTGTGGATCTTTCCCAGACCGTGATTTTCCTGACGTCGAACTTGGGCGGCGGTGAGATCACCGAGATGATGACGGGCGGCATGGGTTTCGTGCAGCCGGGGAACAAGCCGGCCGAGCAATTCGACGGCAAGGTCGAACGCACCGCGCAGGAAGCGGCGCGCCGCAAGTTCTCGCCCGAATTCATGAACCGGCTCGACAAGGTTGTCGTTTTTCATCCGTTGCGGCACGTGCAGCTCGAGCAAATTTTGGACATCGAGCTGGGCATGGTGCAGCGCCGCGTGCTGGACACCGCGCGCGGCCAGTTTCTCTTCCGCGTGACGCCGGCCGCCCGCGCCTTCCTGCTGCGCGAGGGAACCGACATGAAGTACGGCGCGCGCCACCTGAAGCGGGCCATCGAGCGGAATCTGGTCTATCCGCTGGCGAATCTGCTGGCCACCGAACAAATTGCTCTGGGCGACATCCTGTGCATTGATTGGGATGAAGAGTCGCAGAGGCTGACGTTCGAGAAGGAAGGCGAAGGCGCTGTGCTTCCGGTCGTTGCGCCGGCGGCGGCTGCGGCGAACGCGCTCGCGGCGAGCGCTTCCGGCGGCAAACAAGCTGAGCTGCCCACCAAGGTGGCTGTTCGCGAGGCCCAGGCCCCGGCGGCGTTTCCGCCAGCCGCGCCGCTTCCGATGCCCGCGAGCCGCCGGAGAAACGACACCTAATTTCTGCCCATAGCCCGAAACCCCTGAGGGCGTTTGCCGAGCCAAATTTGGCTCGGCAAACGCCTTTTTCTTTTGGGTTTGCTTAACGGTTGTTTAGCGCGGCCGGCAGCTTAATCCTCGGCGCTAATCGCGCCGATTTCGGGGCTTCAGTCGGCTGCCTTGCCGGAAGTCTTCGCCTTCCAGCGCAGCACCGGCTTGCGGGCGGCGCCCACTTCGTCCAGCCGGCCCACGCGCGTCGAATGCGGAGCGGTCTTCACCAACTCCGGCTCCGTGGCAGCTTCCTCGGCGATCGAGCGCATGGCGTCGATGAACAGGTCGCACTCCTCTTTCGATTCCGATTCTGTCGGCTCGATCATCAGCGCGCCGGGAACGATCAGGGGAAACGCCGTGGTGTACGGATGGAAGCCGTAATCGATCAGGCGTTTCGCGATATCCATCGTATTCACGCCGAATTTTTTCTGCCGCGCGTCGCTGAACACCACCTCGTGCATCGACGGGGAATCGTAGGGCAGCTCGTAGACGTCCTCAAGACGCTTGCGAATATAGTTCGCGTTCACCACCGCATCTTCGGTGGCCTGGCGGATGCCGGCGCCGTAGGCCAGCGTGTACGCCAGCGCACGCACCAGCACCCCGAAATTGCCCGCAAACGCCCGCACGCGCCCAATCGACTGCGGCCGGTGCGCGTCCAGAACCAAGCGCCCATCCCTCTCGGTCAGCACAGGGATCGGCAGGAACGGCTCCAGGTGCTTCTTCACCAGCACCGGCCCGGCGCCTGGCCCGCCGCCGCCATGCGGCGTTGAAAAGGTCTTGTGCAGGTTCAAGTGCATGACGTCCACGCCGAAATCGCCCGGGCGCGTCACGCCCGCCAGCGCGTTCATGTTGGCTCCGTCCATGTAGAGCAGGGCGCCGCGCGAGTGCAGGACTTCGGCGGCCTCGGCAATGCGCGGCTCGAATGTTCCCAGCGTGGATGGGTTCGTCACCATGAGCGCCGCGACGTCGTCGGTCACCAACTCCTTCAGCCGCCCGATGTCCAGTTGCCCGCGCGCATCCGACCGGATGTTCTCAACCTCGTACCCGGCAATCACCACGGTTGCCGGATTGGTTCCGTGCGCCGAATCCGGGATCAGGACCTTCTTGCGAGGATTGCCGCGACTGGCCAGGTAAGCGCGAATCAGCAGCAAGCCTGTGAGCTCGCCCTGCGCCCCGGCGGCGGGTTGGAGCGTGGCGGCGTCCATGCCCGTAATCTCCAGCAGGCACTGCCGCAGCATCGCCAGGATTTTGAGGCAGCCCTGCGCCAATTCCTGTGGCTGGTAGGGATGCTCGGTGGCGATGCCGTCCAGCCGCGCGACCAATTCGTTCACTCGCGGGTTGTACTTCATCGTGCAGGAGCCGAGCGGATACATGCCCAAGTCGATGGCATAGTTCCACGTGGACAGCCGAGTGAAGTGCCGGATGACCTCGATCTCGCTGACTTCCGGAAGCCCCTCGACGCCATCGCGCAGATACTCAGCGCCGAGCACTGCCTTCGCATCCACGGCAGGCACGTCCAGCGGCGGCAGTTCGATGCCGCGTTTGCCGGGAGCCGATTTCTCGAAGATCAAGCCCTCGTTGCGGCTGACGTTTCGTCTCGCTGCCTTGATTCTGTCGCTCAAATCAGACTCCCCTCACGGGTTCCGCGAGAATGCGCCCGCACTGCGGCCGCCAGCCGGTCGATCTCCTCGCGCGAAGTGGTCTCCGTGACGCAGACCAGCCCGCACTTGGTGAGGTCCGGATAGAACGGGCCGAGCGGCAGCGGCCCGATGATCTTGTCGCGCAGCAAGTCCGCGTTCACCAGGCGCACCGAGCGCGGCAGCCGGATGACAAACTCGTTGAACACCGGCCCAGTCAGCGCCCGCCGCACGCCGGGGATCTCCTCCAGTTTCGCCAGCGCGTACTGCGCCTTGGCCAGATTCTGCTCGGCCATTTCGCGCAGGCCTTGCTTGCCGAGCAGGCAAAGTTGCACGGTGGCGGCCAGCGCGCAGAGTGCTTGGTTCGTGCAGATGTTGGAGGTCGCTTTCTCCCGACGGATGTGCTGTTCGCGGGTCGCCAGAGTCAGGCAGAAGCCGCGCCGGCCTTGTGCGTCGGTGGTTTGCCCGGCCAGCCGGCCTGGCATCTGCCGAACGAACTTTTCGCGCGTGGCGATGGCCCCGGCATACGGTCCGCCATAACTCGGCGCCAGGCCAAAACTCTGCGCTTCGAGCGCGACAATATCCGCCTCGGCGGGCGGCCGCACCACCCCGAGCGAGACGCCTTCCGCGATCGCCACCACCGCCAGAGCCTCCGCGGCGTGCGCCATCGCGGCGATCTGGGCGACCGGCTCGATCACGCCCAGAAAATTCGGCGACTGCACGACCACCGCTGCTGTCTGTCCATCAATCGCGGCGGCCAGCGCAGCCGTATCGATCTGGCCCGACGCCGCGAAGCCAATCTCGTGGATTTCCAGTCCCACATTCTTCGCGTAGGTCGCCAGAACGGCTCGGTACTCGGGATGCAGCGAACGCGCCACCAGCACCCGCTGCCGGTCCGTCAGGCGATCGGCCATCAGCACGGCCTCGGTGGTGGCCGTCGAACCGTCCCACATCGAGGCGTTGGCCACTTCCTGCCCCGTCAGCTCGCACATCAACGTCTGAAACTCGAAGATTGCCTGCAACGTGCCCTGGCTGATTTCCGCCTGGTAGGGTGTGTACGACGTCAGGAATTCGCCGCGTTGAATAATCGTGTCGACGACCACCGACCGCAGGTGGTTGTAAACGCCCGCGCCCAGAAAACTCGTGTAGCCCCGCGAATTTTCCGCAGCGCGATCCTGGAAATAGCGGATCAGCTCCGCCTCGGAAAGCGGCCCCGGCAGGTTCAGCGGGCGCTTCAGGCGGAACTCTTCGGGAATCGAGCGAAACAGCTCCTCGGCCGAGCGCACCCCGATGACATCGAGCATCTCCTGGCGCTCGGATGGACTCTTCGGTAGGTAGCGCATCAGGCCGAGGCTTCCTTTTCCTTCTCGGCGATGTAGGTTTGGTAGGCTGCGGAATCCATCAAGCCGGCGATTTGCGACGCGTCGATGCCCTTCACCTTAATGAGCCAGGCTTTGCCGTGCGGGTCTGTGTTGATGAGTTCGGGAGCGCCAGACAGCGACGCGTTGATTTCAGAAACTTCGCCGGAAACCGGCGCATAAATCTCGCTCACGGCCTTCACCGACTCGACCGTGCCGAGCGATTTTCCAGCCGTCACCTTATCGCCCGGCTTCGGCAGCTCCACGTACACCACGTCGCCCAGCGCATGCTGCGCGTAGTCGGTGATTCCGACGGTGGCCGTGCCGCCTTCCAGGCGAACCCATTCGTGTTCCTTCGTGTAGCGGTAGTCGTTGGGATACATGTCTGCTCCGTGGATGCGATTATTTCGCCCGCTTATAGAATGGCGTGGGCACGATTTTGGCCCGCCCTTCGTTCCCGCGAATGACGACCTGAATCTCCGTGCCCGCCATGCTCGATTCCGCGGGCACATACGCCATGCCGATGTTTTTCTTCAAAAACGGCGCGGGCGAGCCGCTGGTGACCCGGCCGGACTCACTCCCGCCGATGCATATCGAGAAGCCGTCGCGGGCGATGAGCCGGTCCTGCATCTCGAAACCGACCAGCCGCCGCTTCACGCCCTGCTGCTTCTGCGCCAGTAGCGCCTCGCGCCCCAGGAAATCGCCCTTGTCCGGCTTGCAGATCCAGCCGAGTTGCGCTTCCCATACCGTCGTCGTGTCGTCGATCTCGTGTCCATAGAGGCACATGGAAGCTTCCAGGCGCAGCGTGTTCCGTGCGCCCAGGCCGCAAGGCAGCAGCCCCTCGCCCCGTCCGGCCTCCAGCAAGTCGTTCCAAAGCTTCTCGGAGTGCTCGGGCGAAAAGTACAGCTCGAATCCGTCTTCGCCCGTGTAGCCCGTTCGCGCGATCAGGCAGGGAACCCCGTCCACCTCGCCGAACGTAAAATGATAATACTTGAGCTGGCCGATCAGCACGGGCGTGAAGCGCTCGAGGATTCCGAGCGCCTTCGGCCCCTGCAGCGCCAGTTGCGAATAGCGAGGCCCTGCGTTCTCCAGTTCGGCGCCGAAGCGATTGTGCTCGCGAATGTACTCGAAGTCCTTGTCCTGATTGCTGGCATTGACGCACAGCAGGTAGTGCGTATCCGAAATGCGATGCACCAGCAAATCGTCCACAAAGGTCCCCGCCGAAGTCAGCAGCCCGGAATATTGCGCTTGGCCGTCGCGCAAGTTGGCCGCGTTATTTGAGGTGACGTGCTGCACCAACTCGAGCGCATGCGGCCCGCTCACCTCGATCTCGCCCATGTGGCTGACGTCGAAAAGCCCCGCGGCCGTTCGCGTGGCCATATGTTCGCGGATGATGCCGGAATACTCCACCGGCATGTCCCAGCCCCCGAAATCCACCATTTTGGCGCCAAGGCGGCGGTGCACCGAATGCAGCGCGGTCTTGCGGAGTTGCGTCGTCGTGGGAGCGGTCACAAGTATTTTCTCTGCGATTCCGGCGAGAAATTCAAACTAGCATGCGCTGCGGAAAAGTGTCAAGAAACCCGTCGGTCTGGCGCTTGATGTGTCGTCCTGAATCCGCACTCTCCTGGCGGCATCTGCGTGGCTCGGGCGGGAAAAAGTGTGGCTGGCGGATCGGGTGGGCAGACTGCGTTCGAATCTAGGACTGCCTGCTGTCCTTCACCGCCTCGGCAAAGGCCAGGACCGCAGCGCGATAAATCCTCAGGGCCTCTAATTCGCGTCCCCTCGCGGCTTTTACGGAAGCGATGCCGTCGGAATTCCCGGCGACGTCTCGGGACAATTCCGTGGCTTGCTCGAGTTTTTCCGAGGCGAGCTCCCATTCCTTGCGAGCCCGGCACATTTCCTTGTACAGGTTGTCTACTTCGGGGCCGGAAAACACTGCTGTGGTCTCCTTTCGCGAGGAGTCGGATGCTGCCGCAGCGCAAACCGCAAATTCATACCATATCTCGAACGAAAAAATCCGCAAATATTTCGCAGGCAAGGGAAATGCCCCGGATGCAAGCGGACCGGTCCAAAGGGCTGTTTCCTTCTACGCTGTCTCGGTTTTGTTCGTATCTTGTGCGGGTTGCGGGGATCGCTCTATAGTCGAAAGCAAATGCAAACGGCAATCTGTTCCTTGTGCGATAAGAACGAGCAGGAATGTCAGTGCGATCGCTATTGCTGCATCTGCATGGGCCAGCATGCCGTGCGCCTCTGCATGGACGGGTTGTATTATTGCCCGGCCTGCCGGGAGGCCTGTGACGTCAACGTCGCGAACCCCAGCGAAGCCCCTCCGCACCGGCCCCAAACGTCCTGAACTACTGCGGGATACTGAACGTATTGTGCTGGATCATCCCCGCCACCTGATTGTCGGTGAGCGAAAAGCGCACCTGCAGCCTGTCGCCGGCGGGTACGATGCTGGCTTGGTCGAGCATCGAAGCCAGGTCGGGATTTGACTTGGCCGCCGTGTACCGCTGGTAAAGAATCCCCGCCTGCATCAATGCGGCAAACGTGTTGGCGTCGTCGGGCGTCGCGCAAACGGCCTCGAAGGATGCCTGGATGCCGCTGCCGCCGGTAAATTCGATCGTGAGCGCCTTCAATCTTGTTGCCAGTTGCGCTGCTTGCGGGAACTGCTGGACGGCTGGAGTCAGTTGTTGCATCGCCAGACGAGTGTAGGGCGCGTTCAGCACCGCCCAGACCATGCCGCTGCCGTTGGCTTGCAGGATCAGTGGGGAAAGATCGGAGTTGGTGAGCAGTCCCTGCTCATCGCCGTTGCGCACGGCAATCAGTCTTTCGACCTGCTGCCGTTGCCCAAATGCCGCCGTGCTGGCGTCTATGAACACAAAAACGAGATCGGTTGGCCCCGTCCCGCCGCCAAGCGCGAACAGCGAAAAGTTGCGCACCTTTATGACCGGCAGCTTCTTGGCGTTGAAATACGCTTCCGTTGAATCGGGTTGGTAAGTTCCCAAGGCTATGCCGACCACTTCCTCGTCGTTGGGCACCGCCGAAGCACTGGCCGACATGTCCCCGGGAACCAGCGCCCACGCCAGTTCTTCCACCTGCGAATTCGGGTCCACGCCCGCCGAAGTCAGCAATTGCTCGACCTGCTTGAAGCGCGCCGGTAGCAGTTGCTGCTTGAGTTGCGGGAACCAGCTCAAGGCGCGAGCCTGTTTCAGGTCGGCATAGGCGAACTCGCCGGTATTCTTCGGAAACATCCCGATCACGTCGGTGCTCAGCGAACCGGCATGCGCCAGAGCAGGTAGAACGCACGCTGTCACGAGCATAGCCATGCGAAGCAGGTTTCGTCTCATATTTGACCTCCCCAACGTCTCAAGCCATTTTACGGGGCGGGTTGGGCCGCACGCGTCGCGGGGGCTCCTCCCTGTGCGCTTTCACCAAACACAGAGGCAATCCGGTCTTCCAGAATTTGCTCCCGCGAAAAGGAATCGAGTTGAAAGAAATAATCCGCTGTCACGTCCAGAGCTGCTTTCGGCACCAGACCGACGATTTCGCTGCCCTCAATGGTGCAGACGCGCCGTTCGGCCTCGCGGCGCACGGCGTCAAACGCCTGCTGAATCGACGTCACCTCGAAATCCGTCAGGTTCATCGACACCTGCGCGAGCCGCCGCGATCGCAAACCGACGCCAATCGCTTTCACCGCCGCCAGGCCCCCGCTGGACTCGCGAATGGCGTGCGCAATCTGCTCGGCCACCGAAACATCCGCCGCGCTTAAGGTGACATTGTAGGCGATCAACAGTTTCCTGGCTCCCACGGCGATGGCTCCTGCCGTCGGATGCACTTGCGCCGTCCCCACGTCCGGAGCCCGGTCGGGGTCGCTGAGCGCGCCCTTGCGCAACCCCTCGAACTGCCCCCGCCGAATGTTTTCGAGCTTGGTGCGCGCAGGCCGCGTCGCCGCGGCCTCGTAGAAATAGACTGGAATCGCGTAGCGCTTCCAGATTTCGCTGCCCACGCGGCGCGCCAGAGCCACACACTCCGCCATGGTCACGCCTTCGAGCGGCACGAACGGCAGCACGTCCGTCGCGCCGATCCGCGGATGCTCGCCACGATGCTGATTGAGGTCGATCAGCTCGGCGGCTTTACCCACGGCAGCCAAGAGCGGCTTCCTCTACCGCTTCCGGCTCACCGGCGAAGGTCACCACGCTCCGATTGTGGTCCGGGTCGCTGTGGCAATCGAGAACCCGTGCGCCCGGAACGCTCTCCACCGCGCGGACCAGCGCGGCGATTCGCACAGGGTCGCGACCCTCCGAGAAATTCGGCACGCATTCAATCAAGCGCTTCATGGAAACCTGGCAGTCCATTATGACATCTGGTGTGATGCCGCCCGGAGCTGCTTTGGGTGTGCGTCATCGTATGCGAACCGTGTTCGGCGCGGGACGATGGACCTGGTCGCCGGCCTGCCTGGTGGCAGCGCCGCCAGCCTCACCCGGCCGCGCGCTGCCCGAGCGAGGGGTCGCTGGCGAGCACGCGTTCGATTCTCCGCGCCATCTCCGCCGTGCCGTCCGCCGCGATGGCGAGCATCGGACGCCGCGAGCCTCTCGCACTTCGCTGTCCTGCCTCTTCGATTGCGACCCAGGATGCGACGCGGGCCCGATCGCTCAACCCCGCGAGCAATGCTTCTATCGTTTTGTCCGCCCCCGTCGCGGGCGGTGCGGCAGTGGTCGCAGTCGACATTTCGGTTCCGTGGCCGAAGTCCTCGCAGCCAATCACCATGGGCGCCTTAAGCGCGCCTTGCGCCACCAAATCGTTGAGCGCAACGCCAAACTTGGCTCGCAACGCCTCATCGACAAGGCACACGCGCGCCGGTAGCCCTTGGAATTGCACGTGTTTGCCGGCGAGCCGGATCCACCGCGCCGTGGCCTCGTCGGCTGAGAATAGATCCATCGCCAGCCGATCGGCGCGCGCGATGTCAGCGGGATCGCCGGAAAGCGCAACCCACAGGAGCAGCGTGCGGCCCGCGGCCCGCAGTGGCTGGATGTACTCCGCCGAGAAATCCGAAATTTCGCGCGCTTCTGACGCACCGCCCCTCGACGCGGGCTCACCATGGCTGCCGCCAAATTGAAACGCGAGCGACCCGAGCCTCTTTAGCTCCAGCATGCCCCCGAATTGGGCCGCCACCGAATCAAGTGCTCTTTGCCGGTAGCTGCCCGCATCCGCGCGCCGTGCTTCACGCGCCTGTTCGGCCGTGAGTCCGCTGGGAACATGCGTGTCCAGGGAGCCATACGCGGAAGTGCAATCCAACAGCAGGTCGGGCACGATGCCTCTGCGAGCGAGTTCGGGAATCACGTCCGCGCAATTTCCGATGAGCCCAACCGAGGCGGCCTCATGCTTGCGCACGCTGTTCTTCAGAATGCGCAGTGCCTCATCGAGGTCATTGACCATCACCTCGCAGTAGCCGCTCTTCACGCGCCGCTTGATCTGTTCCGGGTCCGCCTCGACGCCCAGAAAGGCCGCGCCATTCAGTGTGGCCGCCAGAGGCAGCGCGCCGCCCGTCGCTCCCATCCCGCCCGCCAGGACCAGCCGTCCTGCCAGCGTTCCGCCAAAATGCTTTCGGGCCGCTGCCGCCAAACCCTCGTACGCCATCGGCAGCCCGGTTTGCGTGCCGGCGCACAGCCAGCAATCGGCTGCGGCTCCGCTGCGCCCAGCGAACCCTTCCGTCGTAATCACCACGCGCGGCGCCTCCGACCGTGTGTGGAGCGCTCCCGCCGGCTTTCCGGAACGCACCAGCAGCGTCTGGTCGTTTTCGAGGTCGCGGAGCGCGGCAATCGTCGCGCGGAAGCCGTTGCCGTCGCGCTCGCCCCAGCCACGCTCGGCCACCGACGGGTCGGCGCAGTTCATCAGCATCCGCAAGGCCGCCTCCTGCTCCCAGCCCTTGCACGACAACGCCGAGCCTCGCGCCGCCCACACGCCTCTGCCCTCATTCGCGCCCAGGTTCGTCATCACCGTTTCGTCATCTTTCCCGTGTCCCAGCCCGTCATCTTAACCCACCGCGCCGCCAACGCCGCGCTGCCACGGCGTTTGCTTTCGCGCAACCGGTGCCATTGCCTCGTCGTGTTTCGTGCTGTACAGTTTTGCTCCGGCGCCATGGAATATCCCACTCTTCCCCAACGTCTCATCGACGCGGTAGATCGCTCGCCCGATTCCCGGGCGCAAATTCACAAAGTCGGCGACCAATGGAAGGACATTCCCGCGCGGGAAATGTTCCGCCGCATCGCGGGCCTTTCGCATGCGCTGGCCCAGATGGGCGTTCGCGAGGGCGATCGCGTCGCCCTCTTCGCGCCGAACTCTCCCGAATGGCACGTCGCTGACTTCGCCGTGACCGGCTTGGGCGGCGTCGTCGTGCCCATCTATTTTCGGGAATCGCCCGACCGCATCGCCTACATCCTCGGCCACTCCGAAGCCAAGATCGTTTTCGTCGCCGGCTCCGAGCAAGTCGCGCGGCTGCTGGCCATGCGCTCCGAGTTGCCGGGCGTCGAACGCATCATCGTCGCCGGCGAATCAGCCGGCGCCGCCACGGACGATGCGCTGCAATACGAGACGCTGATCGCCTCCGCGGACCAAGCCGAAGTTGGCACGTATCGCCGCGGCGTAGGCAAGCTCCGCTCCGCGCAGCTCGCCTCTATCATCTACACCTCTGGCACGACCGGCGAGCCCAAAGGCGTGATGCTCTCGCACGCCAATTTCGTTTCCAACGAAATGGCCTCCTTCCAAAATCTTTCCTACGGCCCGGACGATCTGGCCGTGTCCTTCCTGCCGCTCTCGCACGTGTACGAGCGCCTCACCGATTATTGCTACCTTTTCCGCAACATCCCGATCGCCTACGTCGCCCGCCCTGACGACGTCGCCAAGGCGCTCGTCGAGGTCCGCCCGACCTTCGCCGCCGCCGTGCCGCGCTTTTTCGAGAAGCTCTACGACACCGTCATGGAGCGCGGCGCGCAAGCCACGGGCCTGCGCCGCCACTTGTTCGACTGGGCGGTGCGCACCGCGCGCCGCGCCATTCCCTGGCGCGCCTATGGCCGTTCCGTCTCGCCCATGATCAAATTGCAATGGGAACTGGCCGACCGCCTCGTCTACAAGAAATTCCGCGCCGGCGTCGGCGGCCGCATGCGCTTATTCATCTCCGGAGGCGCCCCGCTTGCAGTGGAACTCGCTGAATTTTTCACCACGGTGGGCCTGACCATCTCCCAGGGCTACGGCCTCACCGAAACTTCGCCCGTGATCAGCAACAACATCGTCGCCCCGAACCACATCGGCACCGTCGGCCACCCCTTGCAGGACGTCGAAGTGCGCATCGCCGATGACGGCGAAATCCTCGTTCGCGGCCCGTGCGTCATGATGGGTTACTACAAGCGGCCCGACGAGACTCGCGAGGCCATTTCGCCCGACGGCTGGTTGGCCACCGGCGATATCGGCTTTCTCGATAAAGACGGCTACCTCGTCATCACCGATCGCAAGAAAGAGCTGCTGAAGACGGCTGGCGGCAAGCTGGTCGCGCCCGCGCCGATTGAAAACGCGCTGAAGACCAGCCCCTACATTCAGAACGTCGCGCTGGTCGGCGACAAACGCCGTTTCATCGCCGCTCTCATCGTCCCGAATTCCACCACCATCGAAGCGCGCGCCCGAAAAGAGGGCGTGCCGTTCGCCTCGCGCGACGAGCTGCTCGCGCACCCCTGGGCGCATAAGCTCATCGAATCTGAAATCGCGCGCCTCACCGCCAATCTCGCGCAATACGAAACCATCAAGCGCTTTGCCCTGCTCGAACGCGATTTCACTTTCGACGGCGGCGAGCTCACCTACACGCTCAAGCTCAAGCGCCGCATCATCGAGAAGCAATACGCCGACGTGATCGAGAGCCTCTACGCCGAGCCTTCTCCCACGCATTCGTCATAAGCGCTGCAGCTACTTCGGCAGGAACATCCCGGTCCGCTCGCGGTGCGCCGCAAACTGCGCGCCAAACTCCTGCGCCAGAAACGACTCCTCGCGCCGCGCCTTCACCCAGAAAGAAAGCCATACGATTGCCAGCGCGAGGAGTCCGGCGACTCGCCCGATCCCGATCGCCGTGCCGAAAAACGCCAGCAGAATCCCCGTATAGATCGGGTGGCGAATCCTGCGATATGGACCGGAGCGAATCAGTTCGTGGCCTTCTTTCAGGGTGACCATGGCGCTCCAATTGCCGCCGAGATTCCGCCGCGCCCAAACCGCCAGCAAAAGACCGGCGACCGTCACCGCCGCCCCAAACCATTCCGTCGCCGCGCTGATCGGAACGAAGGGGTAACCAAGCCAACCCCGATGCGCCGCGGGCCACGCCAGCAACGCAAAGGCTGCCAGCAGCGGCAGCGTATAGCTCAACCGGTCGAGCCCGCTTTCGCTCCGCTTGGTCTTCTTTCGCCCGAACGCCGCCGCCAGCCAATAGATCCAGAAGATGATCCAAGCCCAGCGGATCGCCTCTCGGGGCGTCGCTAAAATCGTCGTCAATGCCATCGTGGATTATTTTCGCCGGTGCGGAACAAGCGCCTCATCGTCCGGCTGCACGGGATGCCGGTGCTTCCAAAAGAGGATCAACCCAACAATCGAGCCGATCCCGATCGTGCCCAGTATGAACGGACGCGCGATGGGAATCGCAACCCACGCGAGAATCACCAGCCCCAGCGAAACAATCGCACCCACACGAGTCCCGGGCACGTTCAGATCGCCCAAGTTGTTGCCGCGGGAAGCCAGTCGCCGCCCGCCAGCTTTCGGCAACGCCAAAATTCACCTGCCCCTGCCAATCACACGCTACAGCTTGTCCAGCCCTTCATTCAATTCGATGTAGGTTCCCCACGGATCGGTGATAAAGGCCAACCCCAGCCCGTTGGGATTTTTTCCATACGGCCGGTCAAACTTCACGCCATTCGCTTCCAGCTTCTTGCAGAACGCTTCCAGATTCGTGATCTCGAATCCGATGTGGTCCAGCGCGCGCCCTTTGGTCGGCACCGTCGCTGTCGGCGACGGCGCAAACGTCAGATTCACGCCGGGCAAGTCATCTCCCTCGAAGTTCCCGCGCTTGCCGGGCTTGGCGCCAAACGTCTTGGCGTACCACGCCTGCATCTCAGGGATTGCCGCCTGGTCCACAAAGAAATGCACGTGGTGCATCTTGATCGGAACCGTCATCGTCGCATCTTCCAGAATCTCGATGCGCAGGCCGTCCGGTGTAATCACGTAACCCTGTTGCGCGTTCCGTCCATCCTCGGTTTTCAGGCCCGCGGCCTTCCACTTCGCCATCGATTGCGCCACGTTCGGCACCAGAAACCCGACGTGATTCACCACCGATCCCACGCTGCCCCCGCTCGGCTCCATCTGCCGCAATAAAATCAGCACGCCGGGGAATTTGATCACCACGTTGTCTCCCAGCTTCGGCGCGGCGATGCCCCCCAGCGTCTCAAAGAGATTCTCGTTGGCCTGTACGTCCCGCACATTCAAATGCAAGTGGCCCATGCGCACGCCCATCTCGTTCGGCGCGGCAAGTTGCGCCCGCAACGCACTCCCAGGCAACAGCAGCACCCCGGCAAGCCCCAGCATCAACATCGTTCGCTTCATAACCCACCTCTTCCCACGCGATCTCCGTTCCGACGCGCAACCGGGCGTATCTTACGCCGAATCCCGGTCCAGGAGTATTGACGCCGTTAGGGGGGCGACGAATGGTTTAGACTGGACGGTTCCCGCAGAAGTGGAGGAGATCAAATGCTCTTGATTGTCGGTACGATAAGGCTCCCTGCGGGCCTGTTGGATGCAGCGCGACCAAGCATGGCATTCATGGTCGAGGCGAGCAGAGCGGAGGTTGGATGTCTGGAATATTCATATGCCGAGGACGTGCTTGATCCTGGCCTCATCCATGTAAAGGAACGCTGGAGAGATCGGGTGGCGCTCGACGAACATTTCAAGTCCGTTCACATAGCTACGTGGCGTGAGAAGTGGCCCTCTCTCGGCATCGGGGAACGAAACCTACATCTATATGAGGTTGGCGAGCCTAAACCAATCTGACCTCCTGGCCGATTCACGGTCACCACAGAAATTCAAAGTGACCCACTACCCGTTGGGGAATTCAGTTTCGGTCTTCGCGCCAAAAGCGCGCGGGTGCCCCAGGTTTCGCTGTCTGAAACCTGGGGCCGTTCCGCCTCACAGAGTCTCGACCGCTCATCATCAAGCGCCAGTCGTTTCCAGGGCCGTCCAGGTCGCCCAGCCATTCCCGCCGCGCCCTCCCCGCGCTACAATACGCCCGGAGATCACCTGACATGAACGACTCACTGGTCATCGCCGGACGCGCCTTCCATTCGCGCCTGATCGTCGGCACCGGCAAATACCGCAGCCACGCCGAAATGCAGCGCGCCCATGAAGCTTCCGGCGCCGAACTCATCACCGTGGCCGTCCGCCGCGTCAATCTCACGGATCGCTCGAAAGAATCCCTGCTGGACTACATCGATCGCGACAAATACGTTCTGCTGCCGAACACCGCCGGTTGCTACAACGCCGAGGAAGCCATTCGCGCCGCGCGCCTGGGCAGGGAAGTGGGCTTGTCGAACTGGGTTAAGCTCGAAGTGATCGGCGACCAGCAGACGCTTTTCCCCGACACCGCCGAACTCCTGCGCGCCACCGAGCAGCTCGTCAAGGAAGGCTTCGTCGTGCTGCCGTACACGAATGACGACCTTATCGTCGCCCGCCGCCTGGTGGACGCTGGCGCAGCCGCCGTCATGCCGCTCGGCGCCCCCATCGGCTCCGGCATGGGCATTCAGAACCACGCCTCGCTGCGCATCCTGCGCGAACGCATCACCGAAGTCCCCCTGATCGTCGACGCCGGAGTCGGCACCGCCTCCGACGCCGCCGTAGCCATGGAACTTGGTGCCGACGGCGTGCTCATGAACACCGCCATCGCCGAAGCCCAGGACGCGCCGCTCATGGCCTCCGCCATGCGCCACGCCGTCGAAGCCGGCCGCCAAGCCTACCTCGCCGGCCGCATCCCCAAGAAACTCTACGCCAGCGCCAGCAGCCCGTTAGCAGGCGTCGTCCGCTAGCGTCAGGGACTTCCTTCGCCCGGGGAAGGCTGGGCTATTCCCATAATGGGATGGTGCGTTCGAATACTCCTAAGTAAACACCATTGACTCACATGTTATAATGTCTCATGCTTGCAATTAGTCTTGTCGGTCGCTCTGCTATCATGTCGCCTGGAGGCGGCGTTGGGGGGTCGCGCCGCTCACAAATTACTCGCCCTTTGTTTTCATATTCATACAGACTCCTTTTGCCGCAAGTTCCTTGTTTTGATATTCATGTGAGTTGCCCGGGGGGTGTACCCCCCTTCCATCAACTTCTTTGTTTTCATGCAGTCGCGAAACGCTCTCCAAGGTATCGTCGCATGCGTCAACGCAATCGTTCTGTCTCACGGAGTCCGGTCGGTCTCTTGATATGATGGAAACCCAAAAATCTGGTGCGGGTTGTACTTGCAGCCCGCGTAAACACTTGAAGGAGCGATTCCAGAACTCATGCTGCGCGTCGGAATAATCGGCTGGCGAGGAATGGTAGGGAGCGTCCTCCTGCAAAGAATGCGGGAGGAGAACGACTTCGCCGGCCTCGATCCGGTATTCTTCTCCACCTCGAACGTTGGCGGCGCAGCGCCTGCGGAAGCAGGCGACGCTTCGCTCGGAGACGCCAAGGACCTGCGCGCCCTTTCGCGCTGCGACGTGCTCATCAGTTGCCAGGGCGGCGAGTACACCACGGAGGTCTACAAGCCCCTGCGGCAAAGCGGCTGGAAGGGTTACTGGATCGACGCCGCTTCCACGCTGCGCATGAGCGACGAAGCCGTGATCATTCTCGATCCGGTCAACGCCGCGCGCATACAAGACGGCTTGGCTCATGGCATCCGCACCTTCGCAGGCGGCAATTGCACGGTGAGCCTGATGATCATGGCCACGGCAGCACTATTCCAGGCTGGCCTCGTCGAGTGGGTAACCTCGATGACCTACCAGGCAGCATCTGGTGCTGGCGCCGCGCAGATGTTGGAACTCGTGAAGCAGATGGCTTGCCTGGCGAATACCCCCGGCGCGAGCGCGTCCGAAAGCGCCTTGGAAGTGGACCGCATGTTGATCCAGACGCAGCGCAGTCCGGAATTGCCGCTGAAAGCATTCCCCGCGCCTTTGGCGGGCAGCCTGCTCCCGTGGATCGATTCGGCTGTGTCCGGCGGTCAGACCAAGGAAGAATGGAAGGGTATGGCGGAAGCCAACAAGATTCTCGGCTTGCAGCCGCCCGTTCCCGTGGACGGCATCTGCGTGCGTGTGGGAACCATGCGCTGCCATAGCCAGGGCCTTTGCATCAAGCTCAAGAAAGACGTGCCGCTGGGCGAAATCGAGCAAGTGCTGGCGGGCGGCAACGAATGGGTTCGCGTCATACCCAACGACAAAGAATCGACCCTGCGCTGCCTCACGCCGACCGCCGTTTCCGGCACGCTGAACGTTCCCATCGGCCGCCTGCACAAGCTGAACCTCGGCCCGCAATTTCTCGGCGCGTTTACCGTCGGCGATCAGTTACTCTGGGGTGCCGCGGAACCGTTGCGGCGCATGCTTCGCATCCTGCGCGAGAAGGGATAACCATCAGGAATGTCCGCCGCCTACTTGGAATGCGCAGACGAAAGCTGCCGGCAACGGTTTCCTCTGGATAACCGCGAGCATCTGTGCGCGACCTGCGGGGGCCTGCTCGACGTCCGCTATGATTTTTCTCCGGTCGCGCCGCAAAATTTGCGCCAGATTTGGGAACAAAGAAAGAACAGCAGCGCCATCGCCGATCAAAGCGGAGTCTGGCGATTTCGCGAGCTGCTGCCTTTCCTGGCCGAGGGAAAAGAAATCGTCAGCCTTTCCGAAGGGCGCACTCCTCTGATCGAAGTTCGCCGCACCGGCGAATGGACCGGCGGAGTGCGACTCGCGATCAAGCACCAGGGCAATAATCCCACCGGCTCGTTCAAGGATTTGGGCATGACGGCCTGCATCACGCAGGCCGCCGCAGTCGGCAGTCGCGTCACTGCGTGCGCTTCGACGGGCAACACCTCGGCTTCGATGGCTGCCTACTCGGCGCGCGCCGGAATGAAGGCCATCGTTTTTGTGCCGGCGGGAAAAATATCCGCCGCCAAACTGGCGCAGGCGCTCGAATTTGGCGCCTTCGTCATCGAAATTGGAGACAACTTCGACCAGGCTTTCCAGATGTTGCGGTTGCTGACCGAAGAGATGGGACTGTACCTGGTCAATTCCATCAATCCCTTTCGCATCGAGGGACAAAAGACCATCCTGTATGAAATTCTCGAACAGCGCGATTGGCGTGTGCCGGACTACATCATGGTTCCCGGAGGAAACTTGGGGAACGTCTCGGCCATCGGAAAAGGCCTTCTGGAATTGAAGCAATTGGGGCTGGTTCAAAAATTCCCGCGCCTCGTCGTCACTCAGGCCGAAGGAGCCAACCCGTTTTACACGATGCTGGCGACGGGCGCGCCCGCGATTGTTCCGGTCACCGAGCCGCACACGGCTGCCACGGCGATTCGCATTGGCGATCCGGTCAACTGGAAAAAAGCCTTGCGCGCGATTCGCGCCACGGACGGCCTATGCGAATCGGTGACCGACGACCAGATTTTCGAGGCCAAGGCAGCGCTCGCTCGCGATGGCGTGGGTTGCGAGCCGGCGTCCGCCGCCTCCATCGCCGGATTGCGAAAGCTCGTGCAGTCGCGCAAGATCGAGCCGGACGCGGACGTCGTGGCCGTTCTGACCGGCCACCAATTGAAAGATCCGGAAAGCGGCCTGCGGCGGCGCAGCGAGGAAGACATCAACCGGCAGAAACTGCACGTCGAGCCCAGCCTCGAAAAGTTGCGCGCCGCGCTCGAAAACGTGCTGATGCAGTCCGCGTAGTGGCCGCACTCGAATTGACGATTGGAGCAGGAACGGATGAAGCTTCGCGGAAAAGTGGCGCTGGTGACCGGAGGCAGCCGCGGCATCGGCGCGGCTATCGCGCAGCGCCTCGCGGAAGACGGCGCAGACGTTGCCTTCACCTACAAGCGATCGACGGACGCAGCGCAAAAAATCGTCGCGGCGTGCCGCGAAAAGGGCGTTCGCGCAGAAGCCTTGCGCGCGGACGCGGAGAGCGCCGAGGATATGCGCGGCCTCGTGGATGACGTCGTGAAGCGCCTGGGCGCGCTCGATATCCTGGTCAATAATCTCGCGATTTCCACATGGGAAACACTCGAAGAGGCCACCGATGAGGTTTTCGACCGCGTTGTGAATGTGAACATCCGCGCCGTTTTTCTGGCTTCGCGCTCGGCTGCCAAGGTCATGCCGCCAGGATCGCGCATCATCAATATCGGAAGCGTTTTCGGCGAGCGTATTCCGATCGCACGCCATGCCCTCTATGCTATGAGCAAATTCGCGCTGGCGGGTTTGACGCGCGGCTGGGCCCGCGACCTTGGCCCCAAGAAAATCACCGTCAACTGCGTCCAGCCCGGACCCGTGGCGACAGACATGAATCCTGAGGATGGTCGTCCGGTCGTCGCGTATCTCCGAGGGCAAACCGCGCTGGGCCGTTACGCCAAGCCAAGCGAAGTCGCGGCCCTGGTGGCGTTCCTGGCCGGCCCGGAGAGCGCGGATCTGACCGGCGGCTGCTTCAACATCGACGGCGGCTTCACGGCTTAGGCCAAAGCGCAGCGCGAACGCGCGCGCTTATCGCGACGTTTCGTTTGTGGGCAAGTTTGTGGGCAATGAAGCGGCGACGTAGCAACCCAGGATGCGCATCTCGCGGGTGCGTTTACGCAGATCGTCGAGTGCGGCTTGCGTTTCGGCCGTTTCTGGCGAGGCCAGCAGGTCGAGGTAGAAGCAATATTCCCAGGGATGCCCGACCAGCGGCCGGCTTTCGATCTTGGAGAGGCTGATGTTTCGCCGCGCGATCGGCTCCAAAGCCTGGAAAAGCGCGCCGGGCTGGTGCAGGAGAAAAGCCACCAGCGAAATTTTGTCGGCTCCCGCAGGCGTTGTCGCGGAGCGGGAGAGCAGCAAAAAACGGGTGTAGTTTTCGCTGTGGTCTTCGAGATGGGATTTCAGAATCACGCCGCCGTAAATTTCCGCCGCGCGCCGGCTGGCGATAGCGGCGCGAGTGGGATCTCCGGCGCTTACGACTTCGCGAGCGCTTCCGCCAGTGTCCTCCGCGACGACGCGCTGGATCGCCGGATGCTCCTCGAAAAAGCGCGTGCACTGCGCCAGCGCCACCGGATGCGACTGAACCGTGCGCACTTGCTCGAAGGTTGCGCCGGGCGGGCCGATCAGGTTGTGTGAAATCGGCAGAACCACTTCCGCTCCGACGGTGAGCTTGCTTTCGAGCAGCAGATCGTAGTTCCGGTAGACCGAGCCAGCCAGGCTGTTCTCGACTGGAGCGAGCACGAAGTCCGCGGCGCCTTCATCGATCGCGGCGAACATGGCCTCGAAGGTCGGGCGCGGCACGAGTTCGATCTGCTCGCCCAGCAGCTTCACTGCGGCTTCTTCACTAAAGGCGCCGCGTTCGCCCTGGAACGCCACCCGCGGTTTCGCGTTGGTCTGAGTCATCGTTTGTCTACGCGGGCTGCAAGTACAGCCCGCACCCGTGATTCAGCGCGGCGCCCGCGCAACGGCAAAAGGGCCGGGACCCGCTGCGCATAGGCAATATAAGCCGGCCCGAATCGCGCGCGCAGCTCGCGATCTTCGAGCCAAATCATGGCCAGCGCGATCGCGAGCCAAAACGCCGCGGCGATCCAGAGCTGCGCAGAGCCGCCAAGCAGGCACGCGCCGAGCACGGCCAAAATCATGCCGAGGTAGCGCGGATGCCGCACCCAAGCATAGAGACTGCTCGCCGTCATCTCGCCTTTTCCGGTCAGCTCCGCGTGGCCTACCAGGCGATGTCCGCCCAATTCCATTTCCACGGTAGTGAGCAAAATGGCGTCGGCGCCGATCAGCAGCAGTCCCACTACGATAGCCCAAACCGGCGGCTCACCGATCCCGATCAGCGGCGTATGGAACAAATGGGCGCGGAAATGAAAGAGCAAACTGCCCACCCCGCCCCACGCGATCAGCACGGCGCAAAGATAGCCCAGGCGCGCGCGTTTGCGCCAGAAGTCCACGCCGGCGTGGAGAACCAGCCAATAGAATGGAACCGGCATCTCAAGCGCTAGCACGACGAAGGCTAGCCGGTGGAGGGCCTTCATTTTTGGTCCATTTTCTTTTTATGTTCTCGCGTCGCGCGGGCGATTTCTCCAAATGCTATTGCTAGGGCCGATACTTCCCGCCGAGTGCGCGGAGGGCCATTGACGGCACGCCGATTTCAGGCGACGATTCGAGGCTATTATCATAAGGACTTTGCCGGCCGGAGGATACATGGAAAAGGCGTCGTGGGAGAAGCTCCCAGCGGAGCAACTGAACCACCTGATTTCGCGGCAGATGATGAATGGCGAGAATGCGACTGTAGCCCGGCTTCTCCTCAAGCGCGGCGCGATCGTGCCGCGTCATTTTCATGTCAGCGAGCAGTTTTCCTTGATCCTGGACGGCAAGTTGCGGTTTGTCTTTGACGATCAGGAGATCGTTGTGAGCGCCGGCGAAGTTCTGTTTATTCCGGCGAATGTGCCGCACTCGGCGGTGGCCCTGGAAGATACGGTGGACGTGGATTTCTTCGCGCCGCGGCGCGAAGACTGGATTCGTAAGGAAGATGCGTACCTGCGGGAAGGGAACGCAAAGAGCTGAGCCAGATTTTGCGTTGCTGATTCGGCCAACGCTTACGATGGAGGGCGAGATGGCAATCGCTTCGGGCTGGTGGAAGAATGTTGGCTCCCCGCGGCCGCGGCCAAGGCTGGCTCGATTCGTCCGCTTTGCCGCGCTGCTGGCCGGATTGACCGCGTTCGGCGTGGCACGCGCGGACGAGCCGACGGCGCCCGCCCTGGAATACCACCTCGAGAACGCTCGCATCGAGCTGCGATTCGACGTCGATCAGCGCAAGGTCTTCGGCCAGGTCACGCACACGCTGGCTGCGCTGAATGACGGCCTCGAGCAGCTCGATTTCGATTCCGTCGATCTCACGATACAAAGCGTTACCGTCAACGGCAAGGACGCGCACTTCTCGACGGACTCACCCAAGCTGCACGTGGACCTCGATCGGCCCGCCAAATCGGGCGAGAAATATGTCGTGGTCATTCGCTACGAAGGGAAGCCCAAGAAGGGGCTCTATTTCATTCTGCCGAATAAGAGCAATCCCACGCGGCCAATCGAGATCTGGACACAAGGAGAAGCCGAAGACACGCGCTACTACCTGCCGATCCATGACTACCCGAACGACCGGACGACGACGGATACGATTCTTACCGTCCCCGAAGCCTGGCAAACGGTGTCCAACGGGAAGCTGGTGAGTGTGACCAACGCCGGGCAGGGAATGAAGACCTGGACGTGGCGGCAATCGCTGCCGATCTCGACGTACCTGATCTCGGTGGTGGCCGGTGAATTCGATAAGCAATCGGATTCCTGGCACAACATTCCTCTCGACTACGTGGTCCCGCGGGGCGAGCGCGAGCGCATCGCGCCGACGTTCGCGCACACGCGCGACATGCTGACGTTCTACTCCGACCGCTTCGGCGTGCCCTATCCATGGGCCAAGTATGATCAGACGATGGTGGACGACTTCACGGAGTCGGGAATGGAGAATGTCAGCGCCACGACTTTGACCACGCGCGACCTGCTGCTCCCCGCTCTGGCCAAGGAAAGCATGGAAGGCGCCGACCCGCTGACCTCGCACGAACTGGGGCACCAGTGGTTCGGCGATCTGGTGACTTGCAACGACTGGTCGAACCTTTGGTTGAATGAGGGCTTTGCCACATTTTTGGCGCAGCTTTGGGAAGAGCACGAGTACGGCGCCGACAGCGCCGCGTATGCTCGCTGGCGCGGGCAGGCTGCCTGGAGGCGCCAGGCGCGGCTTTATGGCGTGCCCATCGTGAACCGCGATTTCAAGGATTCCATGGATTTTGCCGGCAATATCTATGGGAAGGCCGGCCTGGTCCTAGAGATGTTGCGCGAGCAGATGGGCGACTATCCGTTTTTTCACGGGCTGCAGCACTACCTTGAAGCGAACCGGCTGAAAACGGTGGTGACGGCGGACCTGGTGAAAGCGCTCGATGATGCGAACGGGACGAGCGTGGATGGCTTTTTCAATCAGTGGATCTATGGAGCGGGAGCGCCGCAGTTCAGCATCGACTCCTCCTATGATGCCGCGGCGAAGAAGCTGAATCTCACGGTGATGCAAACGCAGAAGACCGGCGGCCGCGTGGGGCTGTTTAGCGTTCCGGTCGAGGTTGCCATCAGCACAGAGAGCGGAACGAAGAGCTTCCCGATCACCGTCAGCAAGCAGGAGGAGACGTTCAGTTTTCCGGCGGATTCCAAGCCTCTCCTGGTGCTTTTCGATAAGGGCGACAAGATTTTGAAGTCCATCGAATTTCACAAGACCACGGCGCAATGGATTTATCAACTGCAGAATGCCGAGGACGTGCCGGACCGCGCCGATGCGGCGCAGGCGCTGGCCGCGATGAAGGACGATACGGTCGTGGCGGCGGCGCTCGGGGACGCGGCGCTTCGGGACCCCTTTTGGGGCGTGCGCAACGAGGCGCTGCTGGCGCTCGGGCGGATTGGCGGGAACGACGCGGAGCGGCGCATTCTGGCGGCGACTGCGAACGCGGACCCGTGGGTTCGGGAAACGGCCGTCAGCCAGCTTGGGCATTTCCGGGACGACGCGATGCTGGCGCCAAAGCTCGCGGAAGTGTTTCGCTCGGACGCGGCCTACCGCGTGCGCTCCGCGGCGCTGATCGCTTACGGGCAGCTTAAGCCTGCCGGCGGATTGGCGTTTTTGCAGCAGGCGGCGCAGATGGACTCGCCCGACGACGTGATTCGGCGCGCGGCGCTGCATGCCATGGGTTTACTGGGCGACGACATGGCCGTGGAAACACTCGGAAAATGGTCGGCGCAGGGCCAGCCGATCGACGTTCGCGATGCGGCAATATCTAGCCTTGCGGAACTCGATAAGAAAAACGAGGCCGTCGAGTCGCAGCTCGTCGCATACCTGGACGGATCCGGACCTGGATATTTCCGTTTCCGCTTCGTTGGCGCTGGGCGACCGCGGCGATCCCGCGGCGATCGCGCCGCTGGAAGCCATGCTCAATCGCAGTGACGTATCGCCGGACTTGACGCGCTATATCCAGCGGGCCCTTGCAAAGCTAAAGCGCGACGGCTCCGGTGACGGGCGGCCTTCGGCACAGGTTGTGCCATCGCACTTGCGACTGGGTACGCGCACGCGGGCTAAGCGTGTGTGCGCTCGCGTCGGGAGACCTGAGCCGAAGCGAACGGTTGGATCGGACCCACCAGTTTTCGATGAAAGCGAAACCTGGGCCGCGTGCCGTCAGCCTTGCGGAGGGACCTTGCTCGAGAATAGTTCTGTGGCTGCTATTCGGCGAGGAGGATGCGCAGGTCGCGGAGGTTGTTGCCGGTCGGGCCGGTTTCGATGGCGTCGCCGAGTTGGCGGAAGAAATTGTAGGAGTCGGAGCGGCGCTCGAAATCGCGCGGATCGAGATTTGCGGCGCTCGCTCGATCCAGTGTTGTGCCATCGGCGACTGCGCCTGCCGCGGGGCTTGAGCCATCCTTGCCGTCGGTTCCCGCGCTGAGTACCGCGACCTTCTTTCCGGCGATTTTCTCGACGCAGTTGAGGACGAAGGCTGAGTTGCGCCCGCCTACGCCGTCGCCCGTCACCGGAGAGCTGACTTCACCGTCGGCGATGACGGCTACGCGGTGGCCGGGATTGGCGTTGCGCAGCCGTTCCAGGCGCCCTAGCAGATGATCGGCGGCTTCGGCGATGGGCCAATCGTCGGTGGAGTTGTCGCAGACGACGATGCATTCTTTCTCTTCAGCGGCTTGGCGCGCGCTGTTGAGCAGATCGCTGCTTCCGAGAAGCAGCACGAAATGGCTGTTCGCAAACGCAGGGTCGCCGGGCTTGGGCGTTTCCGGGATTTGCTCCGGGCGGCTGAAAATGTCGCGGAATGCGGCCGGCAATTTGGGCATCAGGCCGTATTGCTCGATTACGCGGCAGGCGTCGGCTGTCGTCGTCGGGTCCGGCAGCGTGGGGCCGGATGCGAGGGCGGACTCACGCCCGTCGGGCACATCGCTGACTCCGATGGTTAGTTTCATGGCCGCGGGCGCGGCGGCGGCGAGGCGACCGCCCTTGACTGCGGAAACATGCTTGCGCACCGCATTGATTTCATCGATCGGCGCGCCGCATTGCACCAGCAGACGGTAGAGTTCCTGCAGGTCGCTCAGCGTGACGCCGGGATGGAGCGGCAATTCGACCAGGGCCGAGCCGCCGCCGGAGAGCAGGAAGAAGACGAGCGTGTTCGCGTCGGCGGCGGCCAGCAGGTCGAGAATTGCGCGCGCCGCGGCCAGGCTTCCGGCGTCGGGCACGGGATGCCCGGCGCCGATCGAGCGAAACCTGGACTCGGGGATCGTTGGTGCGGCGCGATGCACCGGGCGGGGCGATCGAGTCATGGGGCGCGACGAGAATGCCGGTGACCGCAATGTCTGGTGCGAGGACAGCCGGCGAGTCCGCGCGCCATGGACACCGCGGCTTTGCCGATCGAGAGGACAAGCACGGAACGATAGGCTGCGAGGTCCAGCGTTGTTTCGCCGACGGTGAGGCGCGAGCCGGAGCGCGTAAGCTTTTGGCGCATCGCGGCTTGAATGTCGACGGCGGCGAGCGCGTCGCGAAAGATTTCGCGCGCGATGTGCTTGAGATCGGGCACGGGTGAGGCGATGGCGATGTTTGGGTTGCGGACGTTTCAGGCGCCTTCGATCGCCTTTGCGCCGGCTTGCGAAACGTCGAGGTCCTGATCTTCCGTGCCCGTGCTGGTACCGACGGCGCCGATGCAGACACCGTCGAGCATGAGCGGCACACCACCGCGCACCGGCGTCTGTTTGCCGTGGCTGGCGATCGACAGGCCGAGAGAAAGTGCCAGGTTCACCTGGTCGCCGGTGCGCGCGGGGCCGGTCGGCTGGCGGCGAAGCGCGGCAGACAGGGCCTTGCCGATGGCGATTTCGACCGAGCCGAGCTTCGCGCCGTCCATGCGGACGAACGCCAGCAGGTGGCCGCCGTCATCCACGACGGCGATATCCATGGGCACGCCGATTTCGGCGGCGCGCTTTTCCGCGGCGGCGACAATGGCCTTCGCGCCGTCCAGAGTCAGTTTCGGTGTATTGCGTGTGATGAGTGTCATGAAGATGATCTCCCTTTGAGTTGTGCCCCTTCGAGGGCTGCCGGATTGAGAAGGTTGGGCGGGCGGCGTCCCTCGAACAGCGCGATCGCGTTTTCGGCCGCGATCATGGCCATTTTCGTGCGTGTTTCGACGGAAGCAGAGGCCAGGTGCGGCGCGAGCACGACATTGGGCCGGCGGAGGCCGTCGGCGATTTGCGGTTCGCGCTCGTAAACGTCCAGCGCCGCGCCGGCGATAAGATTTTTTTCGAGAGCGTCAATCAGAGCGGCTTCGTTCACGACAGGGCCGCGGGAAGTGTTGATCAGAAAGGCCGTGCTCTTCATTTGGGCGAGTTCGATCGTGCCGATCAGGCCGCGCGTTTCGGGCAGCAGCGGGACGTGGAGCGTGACGAAATCGGCATTCGACAGCACGGCGTCGCGGCTGACGTATTCGGCGTTCAGGCGCTGTTCCACATCGGCGGGGGCGCGTTTGGCGTCATTGTAGAGGATGCGCATGCCGAAGCCTGATGCGCGTCGAGCGACGGCTTGGCCGATGCGGCCGAGGCCCAGAATGCCCAGCGTCTTGCCCCAGACGTCCGCGCCGCAGAGCTGGTCGAGGTTCCAGCCCGACCATTTTCCGGAGCGCGCTAGGGCGTCGCCTTCTAGGAGGCGGCGTGCGACGGCAAGTAGCAGGGTCCAGGCGAAGTCGGCGGTGGTCTCGTCGAGCACGCCGGGGGTATTGCTGGCGGCAACTTTGTGGCGCGTGCAGGCTTCGAGATCGATATTGTCGAAGCCCACGGCGACGTTCGCGACGATGCGCAGATGCGGGGCAGCGGCCAGCAACTCGTCGTCGATTTTTTCGGTCAGCAGGCAGATCAACGCGTCCTTATTGGCAACGCGCCGCAGCACCTCGGCGCGCGGCGGGCGTTCGGACGCGGTCCAGAATTCGGCGTCGAAAAATTCGGCAAGCTTTTGCCGCGGGGCTTCAAAGAGGCCGTGCGTGGCCAGGAGTTTCGGTTTGCTCACTCGGATTCCTCACAGAACGCGAGTCAGGGAGAGTAGCATATTTGCGCGCGACCATCGAAGCGTTCCCGTGGGCGATCCAATTGCGCTCGGCGGCGCTCTATTTCTCGCCGATGAGGTAGCGGCAGCCGGACGGGCCCATGCGCGCGGCATGGATGGCGCCGGCAGGGACGTCGCAGCGCTCGCCCGTGCTGTAGGTGGTGCTGTGGCCGGCCATGATCAGGGTCAGCTCGCCGTCCAGAATGATGTGCGCTGTCTCGACGGCGTGGGTGTGCTCGGCATAGCTGGCGTTCGGGCCGTCCTGCCAGACGTAGGTGTGCGCGAAGCCTTCGGCGCGGAGTTGCTGCTCGAGTTTTGCGGCGTCGTCCATTGCATCTCGTGCGGTCTGATATTCCTTTGGCGCGAACATGCGCGCGGCGACGCGCGTGACTAAGCGTCGTGGCGCGAGCCGTTGTGCCTCGACGCCGAGCCAGTTGCGCGCGCCGGAAACCACGCGTGACCGTCCCGCGGCCAGTGCTTGCAATCCGACGCGCGCCACTTTTTCCGCGGTTTCTTGTCCGCGGGCCACGTGCGCAGGCTGGCCTGCGACCTCGAAGAATTCGCTGGTGGTCGATCCGGGGCAGAGCGCGCAAACGTTCACGCCGTGGCGGCGGACTTCCTCGGCAATGCCTTCGGCGAAAAGAAGATCGAAGGCCTTGGTGGCCGCGTAGGTGCTGATGTAGGGCACGGGCTGGAAGGCGGCCGTGGAGGCGACGATCATTATGTATCCCGAGCGCCGCTCGACCATCGCGGGCAGAAACAGGCGCGTCAGGCTGACGACGGCGGCGACGTTGACTTGAACCATGTCCTGAAGTCGCTGGCGATCGGTTTTGTGGAAATCGCCGTAGGCGCCGAAGCCGGCATTATTGATCAGCACCTCGATCGGGAGGCGCTTCTGCTCGGTGAAGCGGAAGAGTTCGTCGGGAGCTTGCGGCTGGGCGAGGTCGGCGGGGAAGAGTTCGGTCTGGATTTTGTGGCGGTCGCGCAATTCGGCGGCGAGTTGGGTGAGCCGCTCGGTGCGCCTTGCCGTGAGGAGGAGATTCGCGCCGCCCGCGGCGAGTTGCGAGGCCAACTCCCAGCCGATCCCGGCGCTCGCGCCGGTGACCAGCGCCCACTTTCCTTGCCAGCTCGCCATCGAGAGCCTCCCGGTCCAGAGAAATGCGGAATGATTGTAACGGAAGACGCAGGCTGTCGTTATTCGCGGCGAGCCTGCGATGGCGGCTTGTTTTCTCGCTGGCCTAGTTCGCTGAAGGCTTCTTCAAGCTGAGCACGTACGCGACCAGAGGCTGAAGGTCCGCGCTCGTCGGCGGAATATCCGGCATGCCCTTGGCTTTCGCATCCGCGCTGGGCTTATTGAGAAACTTGGCGATCCCCGCTCCGTCCAAGCGCGTACCGATCAGGTCCGGAGCCTGGTCTGTTCCTTCGCCGTTCATGCCGTGGCAGTCGATGCAGCCGTAGGCAGTGAATCGGGATTTGCCCATCGCGAGGAGAGCTGGATCCGCGCCACCCGCGGCCGCTGACGGCGAGCCGGAGGAGGAGCCGGAAGAGGCGCTCACCGGACGTGAGGACACGTAGGCCAGGATGTCGATCATGTCTTCCGGCGTCAACTTCGCGACGACGGGCTTCATCAACTCAGTCCAGACGCCGTTACGGAAGCCGTTCTGCATGTCATAGAGCTGGCGAGCCATGTAGCTGGGCGAGCGACCGGCAATTCCCGGCACGGGGCCGAGGCCTTGCAGGTCCGCGCCGTGACAGGCGCCGCACTGAATCGTCTTGCCGTTACCGCCGGTGGTGACCAGCGCTTCGCCCTTCGCGATGCTGCCGGTCGGGACGTAGGCAATGAAGCCGGAATGCGGATCTTTGAGTTCATCGGTGGCTTCGCCATTGACCGGCACTTCGATGATGCGCTGGCCGATGGGTTCTTTCTCGTTGCCTTCGAGCGCGATGTACATGCCGGCGTTGATCTTGGTTTTGGGCACCATGTCGGTTTCGACGACCTTGATCCACGGGGTCCACTTCATCGAACTGAAGTATTGCGCGGCGGCTTTCGTTTCGTCGTCGGTCATGTTCTTGGCGAAGCCGGCCATGCGATTGGTGTTGCCTTTTCTGGGGTCCGCGCTCTTGCGCTTGCCGTTCTTAAAATCATCGAGCGTCTGCATGATGTACGAGTACGACTGGCCCGCTGGGCCGGCGTTTTCGGGGCGGCCCTTGCCGTTGGGGTAGTGGCAGAGGGCGCAGGCGATAATCATGGCCTCGCGTCTCCCGTGGGCGACGATGTCTGGCATGGCCGGATGGTCGCTGGGGAACCAGTCGGCGGGGCCGAAGCCATTACCGATCTGTTGCTGTGTGAAGGCGAGCGTGCTGCCCTCGACGTGCTTCTGGGTGACGTTATCGGGAGGATTGCCGCCGCCTCCACCCTGGGGAGGCTTGTCGCCAGGATTGGGAGGGGTGGAGAACCCGTAGGCCCAGGGCGGCGGAGGCGCTGTCGCCTGGCCCTGTTGCGGAGGCTTGGCAACGGCTGCGAGTCCAAGAAGCGCGATAGACGATGTGATCGCCAGAGTCCAAGTCCAATTCCTCATAGAGGGTGCCTCCTATTTTCGGGGACTGAGATCGTTTTGTCCGCCACTTTCAATGCGCCGATTGGAACACGATTCCCACTGCTAATTCAAGGGGTGTGAATCGCAAACGGTCCGGGTGGGCTCGGCGGGTCGCCTTGACTCCCGAGCAGGCCTCCTTTAGTATGGGTTTCGTGCGATACGCCTCTCATGTTTGCTTTGCGTGCTGCCAAGCTGGCTGTTGTGCGTGTTGTTGTGCCTCAGCGACTGGCGCTGTGAGGTGGACGAGCAAGTAACGGGAATCCAAGCAGATCGTCCTCGAAACCCACCCGCCAGAGAATGTGGCCGGTGGGTTTTTTGCTTTTAGAACGAGGGAAACGAAGGAACCATGCCAAACGCGACACAGGACGTTGCCAATGAGCTGCTCACCGAGCGGCGGCTCAGCCACTTGAGGAGCCTGGAGGCCGAGAGCATCTACATTTTCCGCGAGGCTATGGCGGAATTTGCGCACCCGGTGATGCTTTACTCGATCGGCAAGGACTCGTCGGTGATGCTGCGGCTGGCGCAGAAGGCCTTTTTCCCCGGGAAGATACCGTTCCCGCTGCTGCACATCGACACCAGCTACAAATTTCCGGAGATGATCACGTTTCGCGACGCCTACACGCGGGAGATCGGCGCGGAACTGATCGTGCACCAGAACCGCGAGGCGCTGGACGCCGGCGCGAATCCCTTCGTGCTGGGCACGCAGAAATGCTGCGGCCTGCTCAAGACCAAATCGCTGCTGGATGCGCTGGCCGAGGGCGGATTCGATGCGGCGTTTGGCGGCGCGCGCCGCGACGAGGAGAAATCGCGGGCCAAGGAGCGCATCTATTCGTTCCGCGATCCGCTGGGGCAGTGGGACCCGAAGAATCAGCGGCCGGAACTGTGGAACATCTTCAATTCGCGCCTGAACAAGGGCGAGAGCATTCGCGTGTTTCCGCTGTCGAATTGGACGGAGCTGGACGTGTGGCTCTACATCCACATGGAGAGCATTCCGATCGTGCCGCTGTACTTTGCGCGCGAACGGCTGGCGGTATTGCGGGGCGGCTCGATCATCGTGATTCACTCCGAGAAGGAGTTGCTGCCGGGCGAGAAGCCGCAGATGGTGAAGTGCCGCATGCGCTCGCTGGGTTGCGTGCCGTGCACGGGGGCGATCCGGTCGGATGCGGACACGGTGCCGGAGATTATCGAAGAGATGCTTTCGTTCCGCCGCTCGGAGCGGGAAAACCGCGCCATCGACCATGACGAAGAGGGCTCGATGGAGCTGAAGAAGAGGGAAGGATATTTCTAAGTGACTGCAGCGGCACAGAGCGCGGTTCCGGAACGGCTGACCTCGCTGCTCGATCACCATCTCCACAAGGACCTGCTGCGATTCACCACGGCGGGCAGCGTGGACGACGGCAAGTCGACGCTGATCGGGCGGCTGCTGCACGACTCGAAGGCAGTGTACGAGGATCAACTGGATTCGGTGCGCAAGAGCAGGGTCAATCGCTCGGGCGGCGCGATCGACTTCGCGCTGCTGACCGACGGACTGCGCGCCGAGCGCGAGCAGGGCATTACGATCGACGTGGCCTACCGCTACTTCGAGACGCCGCTGCGCAAGTTCATCATCGCGGATACGCCGGGCCATGAGCAGTACACGCGCAATATGGCCACGGGCGCTTCGACGGCCGACTTGGCGGTGATCCTGGTGGACGCGACGCGCGGCGTGCTGCCGCAGACGCGCCGGCATGGCTACATCGCGTCGCTGCTCGGGATTCCTAATGTTGTCGCTGCCATCAACAAGATGGACCTGCGCGAGCATCAGGAAGACGTGTTCCTGAAATTGCGCGACGACCTGATGGCATTGGCGAGCCAGCTCGAAATTCCCAACGTCATGTGCATTCCCATCAGCGCGCTGGGGGGCGACAACGTCGTCAACCGCGGCACGCACATGCCCTGGTACGATGGGCCCACGCTGCTGCAATACCTGGAGACCGTGCCGGCGCGGCCGGGAGTGGGGCAAGAGAGCTTGCGCTTTCCCGTGCAGTACGTGATCCGGCCGAACGCGGAATTCCGGGGATTTGCCGGACAGCTTGCCAGCGGCACGCTGCGTCCCGGGGACGAAGTGATGGCGCTGCCGTCGCGACAGAAGACGCGAGTGCGCTCGATCGTCACGTTCGACGGCGAGCAGCCGGAGGCGTTTCCACCGATGTCCGTGACGCTGACGCTGGAGGATGAGATCGATATCAGCCGTGGGGAAATGCTGGTCTCGCCGAGCGAGCCGCCCTGCGTTTCGCGGCATTTCGAGGCCATGGTGGTGTGGTTCAACGAACAGCCGCTGGCGCTCGATCGGAATTACGTGATCAAGCACAACGTGCGAATGTCACGCGCGCGGGCCACGAACATTCGCTTTCGCGTCAATATGCAGACGCTGGAACGGGACCCGGCGCGCGAGCTGAAGATGAACGACATCGCGGCTGTCGAATTCGAGGCTACCACCCCGCTCTTTTTCGATGCGTACGACCGCAACCGGACGACTGGCAGCTTCATTCTGGTCGATCCGATCTCGAACGCGACGGTAGGCGCGGCGATGATTCAGCGCGATCTCTCCGCGAAGTCCGCCGGATCGCAGGCCGCTGGCGCAAGCGCCGAAATTTTGTGGCAGATGCCGGTGGCCTCGGCGGACCGTTACGCGCGCCACGGGCACCAGCCGGCGGTGATTCTCGTCGAGGGCCGTCGGCGACTGGCGGAATACCTGGAGAGCGCGTTTTTCGCGGAGGGTTATGAGGTTTTGCTGGTGTCCGCAGCCGATGCCCCGCGGCGATCATCTGGATACGCTTTTGAAATTGTCGAGACAGGTGGGATTGGTCGTGATCTTGTCGGTGGAATCGGCGGAGCCTGCCGACCGTCTGCGCTGGCATGCGCTGGCGCAGGAGAATTTCTTCGATCTCGCGGAGCAGGGCCTGCCAGCCGACGACGGCCAGGCCGTCCCGGCCGTGCTGGCACTGGCGAGTTCGCTGCGCATGGAACGGAACAACGCAGAACCGAAATTGTGAGGCAGGGCATGCTTACACCTCAAGAGCGCGTCGCGGAGATGGCGGGGGTCTCGCAGGACCTGGAAGGCCGAGGAGGCCCTGCGCTGGGGCCTGTGGCAATTCCAGACGCGGCTTTCGATCGCTTCGAGTTTCGGCGCGGAAGACGTCGTGCTGATCGATATGGCTTCGCGCCTCGGGCAGCCGTTCCGCGTTTTTACGCTGGATACCGATTTTCTGTTTCCCGAGACCTACTCGTTGATCGATGCGATCGAGGAGCATTACCACATCAAGGTCGAGCGCACGCATCCGGAGCTGACGCCGGAGGCGCAGGCCGAGAAGTTCGGCGCCGCATTGTGGGCGTCCAATCCCAACCAATGCTGCGATATCCGTAAAGTGGAGCCGCTCAAGAAATATCTGGCGACGCTGCAGGCCTGGGTGACGGGAATTCGCCGCGACCAGGCGCCGACGCGCGCGAACACGCGCAAGCTCGAATGGGATACGCGATTCGCTCTGGTGAAGCTGAATCCGCTGGCGGATTGGACCTGGGAGCAGGTCTGGGACTACATCAAAGAGAACAACGTTCCCTACAACCCGCTGCACGATCAGAACTACCCCAGCATCGGCTGCACGTACTGCACGCGGCCCGTGCAGCCGGGAGAAGACCCGCGCGCCGGGCGCTGGTCGGGCACTGGCAAGATCGAGTGCGGGTTGCACATCAAGACGACCTAGCTCGCTGAAGCCGCCACCATTAGTTGAAGAATAAGCACTGCGGGAGAAATTGTGATCCTGCCGAGCCCGCAATGCACCCTACACTGAAGTTGACATTTGCATGAGCTGGCGGCCCTCAGGGGCTAGCCGGCCAGTGCTTCTCATCCCAGCGCAATGCTTAATAGAGCATACGAGCCGGTGGGCGAGCCGTCATCCTTTGAGGCGAGGGCGCGCGAGCATGAGACGCTTCTGATCGGCATTGTGCTTTCATTGACTGCTCTGGTTTACTCGCCGGCCTTGCGTTTTCCCTTCGTTCTCGACGATTGGTGGCAGATTCTGCAGAACGAGTGGGTGCAATCCTGGCGGTTCGTTCCGGGCTATTTCCTCGGACACGTTTGGCCGCACTTGGGCACGCATCCGCCGGCTAACTATTACAGGCCTTTGAATTTTGTCTGGCTGCAAGTGAATCATACGGTGTTCGGATTAGCGCCGGGTGGCTGGCACGCTTCCGCGATCCTGCTGCATTTGCTGGCGACACTGCTGGGCTATCAAGTTGTCCGGCGCGCTTCCGGGCGGGTGCTGGTGGCGTTTGCGGCGGCGTTGACGTTTGGCATTCATCCGATGCGGCACGAAGTGGTGGGATGGGTCTCGGGAGCCACGGAATCGCTCTGGTCGGTTTTTTTCCTCGTGGCGTTCCTGGCCTATCTGCAGTCTCGAGAGAACTATCGCTGGCGATGGATGTCCGTTTCCTACTGCTTCTATGCTGCCGCGCTATTGTCCAAGGAAACGGCGATTCTTCTCCCGGTAATCGTCGGCACGCATGCCTGGCTGTATGGCGTGCAGCACGATGCGGAGGAGCGGCAGGCCGCGGGGCGCCGCTCATGGGAGGCGACTCGGCTCGCGCTGTCCTATGTGCCGATCGCGGCCGTGTATATCGCGGTGCGCCTGTCCGTGTTGCGCGCGTTTTCACATCCCAAGGATGCGGTTTCGCTTGGCACGCTGGCGCTGTCTCTTCCTTCCGTCGCTTTCTTTTATGCGAGGCAATGGCTGGCGCCCTATCAAGCCTCGGCATTCTATGGTCTGGGATTGCAGAGCCACTTCAACGTCGCTTACGTTCTTTTGCCGCTGCTGGCGCTCCTGATGATTTTTGCCGTTCTTTGGGTCGAGCGGGAGAGGTTGGGACGGCGCGAAGTGATTTTTGCTTCGGTGTGGATGGTGGCGCTGATTCTGCCGGCATTCGATCTCGGGGTGTTTTCCGCCGATGATCTTGTGCACGACCGTTACTTTTACCTGGGAAGTCTGGGAGCGTCCCTGCTGTTGGGACTGGTCCTGGAAAGGCTGGCCACGGGCCGGCTTTGTGGGGCTTCCCGAAGCGATGGCTGGTGGCGTTGCTGGCGCTGCTGGGAGTGCTCTCCTTGGAGACGGTGAATGCGACCAGTTATTGGGCCAGCGACTATACGATGCTCAATCACGCGCTGCTTTATGCGCCGGACAATCAGGTCATCCGCAATCTCTTCGCGGTGAACCTGGCTCTTCAGGGACGCGATGCTTACCTGCACGGTGACTGGACGAACGCCGAAATGTACTTGCGGCGCGCGAAGTCCGCCGACCCGCTGGCTCCTGACAATTACCTGCAGTTGGGCATGGTGGACTTGAACACGCGGCGGCCGCTGGATGCGGAAGAGAATTTTCGCGCGGCGATGGCGCTACGTCCCGCGGAGCCCATGTTTCATTTCGCTCTAGGCGTCGCGCTGACACAGCGGAATAACTGCGCGGAGGCCCGCGCGCAATTCGCGCAGGCGCTGGCGCTCCAGCCGGGCTTTCCTGGGGCCCGGCAGCAGATAGACGCCTGCGAATCCGCGATGGGCCGCGAGCGAGACCTGACGAGCCAGAGCGCCGCCAAGCGTTGAATCAGTCTCTCTGCGTGAGATCAACGCTAGAGCGCATCGGGCGCCTCAAACGACCAGCTTTCCCCCTTTGCCGCCGACCGGCGGCGACTGTTCCCTGTGACCCGAGCGAAGTTGTTTGATTTTGCGGGATTGTGGTATAGGCTGCGTTAACACTGATTCGGTCCAAGGGAGGGTCCCATGAAAGCTAAGCTCGTGACGCCTCTTGTTCTGGTTGCGGGGCTTCTGGCGGTATGCGGCCCGATGTTCGCGCATCACGGGAGCGTGGCGTACGACAATAACAAGCTCGTGGTGTTGAAGGACGCCACGGTGACGAAGGTCAATTGGGCCAATCCGCACATTTTGGTTATGTTCGACGCCAAGGATGATCAGGGTGTCGTCAGGCACTGGCTCGTGGAAGGCGGCGGTCCCTCGGCGGTGAGCGGTTCGGGCTGGACCAGGGATGCGGTGAAGCCCGGGGATATGATCACCGTTTACTTGTACCAAGCCAAGAACGGCGCGTTTGTCGGGCGCACGGGCAAGCTCGTGCTCGCCAACGGCAAGGCACTGGGCGGAGGCGGGGAAGTGGCCGCGGATTCTGCGCCGCAGCTCGGAGCGGACCGGCCGTCGCAGTGCGACAAGGATTTCGGCCCCGGCGGGAATGAAGCGACAGCCTGCCGTCCCGACGGGCGGAAGACGAACAACAAGGAGTAGCGGACTGCGGCTACCAAGATCGTGAGGAGTTCCATGAAGAAAATTGTTTCAGGTGCAGTGCTCGCCGTTTTATGCGCCGTCTTTTTCTGTGGCGCGGCGTTTGCGCAGGAGGCGATCCCGGAGTTGGGTCCGATTCCGGACGTGCGCGGGTTCAACGACAAGGTCAACAATCCCGCCGAGGTGGCGAAGATCAAGGTGATGGTGCGTCACGTGGCGGGGCAGGTGTACGTGATCGCCGGCGCGGGCGGAAATGTGTACGTCTTCGCGGGACCGGACGGAATCATGCTGGTAGACACGAATTTTGTCCCGTTCTACAAAGACATCATGGCTGACATCCGGCGCATCTCGGACAAACCCATCCGGTTTGTGATCAATACGCACGCGCACGGCGACCACGTGGCGAACAATCCCAGCTTTGCCAAGCAGGGCGCCGTGATCGTCACGACGCCGGTCCTGCGCGATGAGATGATGCACGCCTCGGGCCTGAATGCCGTCGACAAGAGCGGATGGCCGATGGTGACTTCGGCGGGTCCGCTGACGCTTCATTTCAATGGAGAAGATGTGGAGTTCATTCCGCTGAAGCCCGCGCACACGAATGGGGATGCGGCGGTTTATTTCCGGGGCTCGAACGTGTTTGCGTTTGGCGACGTGTACCGGAACGACTATCCCTCGATGGGCGAAGCGGGCACGACGCAGAACTTCATCGACAACTACACCATGGCGATCGACATGACCGACGCGAAGACCCTTTTTGCGCCGGGACACGGGCAGATCTCGCCCCAGAAGGAATTGATCGATCTGCGCGATGCGGTGAAGGTGATTCACGCGCGGTTTGTGGAGATGGTCGCCAAGGGCATGACGCTGGATCAGATTGTCGCGGCGCGGCCCTCGAAGGAGTTCGACGCGCGGTTTTCGAGCGAGGGGCTCTCGGCGACCACGGGGAATACGGTGGAGCGGTGGTACGGGGCGATGTACAAAGAGGCGACCAAGGGCGCGAAGCCGTAAAATCAAAGGGCAGAAAAACCTCGGAGACAGACGGCACTGCGACGGTTAGACGTTCCTCACGCACCCTTAAAAATCAAAGGGTGCGGTACCCGAAAAACCTTCTTGATCGGCGAGCCACGCGCCGGCGCGATAGGCTCGTGTCACTTCGAGCGCGTCTTCGCGGGTGACTTCGCCGACCAGCAGAAGCGCTGGCGCGGGCACATCCCGCGCCTCCGCCAGCGAATGCAGTTCCGCGCGCAGGACTTTTTGCTCTTTCGTGGAAGCTTGCGAGACGATGAGGCACGGAGTTTCTGGGGCCAGGCCGGCGCGGAGCAGTTCTTGCGCGATGCTTTCGTAATCGCGGCCGGGCATGTAGATGGCGAGCGTGGCGCCGGAGGACGGGAGCGATTTCCAGGCGCTATCGAATTGGCCGTTACGACGATGCGCGCTCAGGAATATCAGCCGCGAGGCGCGCCTGCGATCAGTGAGTGTAATCTGCGCGGCGGCTGCGGCGGCCGATGCGGCTGTGACGCCTGGAACAATCTCGAATGCCACGCCGGCCTCGCGCAGCACCGCGATCTCCTCGCCGGCGCGGCCAAAGATTAGCGGATCGCCACCTTGCAGCCGTACGACCGAGCGACCGGCGCGCGCCTGCTCGATCATCAGGGCGTGAATCTCTTCCTGCGAGGTGGATCTTTGCCCGCAGCGCTTGCCGACGTCCAGGATTAACGCGCCAGCCGGGGGCAGCAGGAGAATCTCCGGAGTGACCAGCGCATCGTGCAGGACAACTTCCGCGTGCGAAAGAATTCGGTGGGCTTTGCGCGTCAGCAGTTCGGGATCGCCTGGGCCTGCTCCGACGAAGTAGACTTTGCCAGCCTCGCCCGGCTCACGGGCGGGCGGGGCTAGGGGCGGATGTTCGCGCTGAAACTCGTCGAAGGCGCGTTCGTTGGATAGCTCGCGTAGACGTTCGTTGCGTTCCTCGGGGCTGAGGTGCGAGGCGAGCAGTTCCTTGCGCGCGCGGGCGATTTCTTCGACCCAGGCGCCGTACTCCGGGCCGAATTGCAGCTCGAGTTGCTGGCGCAGCCTTTGCGCGAGAGCGGGGAAGAGGCCGCCGGTGGAGACAGCGATTTGCAGCGGTCCGCGGCGCACGACGGCGGGGTAGTAGAAGTCGCAACGGTCGGGCTCATCCACGGCATTGCACAAGATGCCTTCGCGGCGCGCCTGCTCGAAGATTTCAGCGTGCAATTCGCGAGAGGACGTCGCGGCGACGACCAGGAAAGCGCCGGCGAGATCGCTCGGTTGGTAGCTGCGCTGCTCCCAAACGATGACGCCTGACCGCGCCGCCTCGCGGACCGCTTCGGTTGCCTGCGGCGCGACGACCCGCACTTTCGCGCCGCTGCGGACCAGGCTCTCGATCTTCGATTCGGCCACGCGGCCCGCGCCGACCACCAGGCACGGTCGTCCTTCGAGCTTCAGGAATAGAGGGAAGAGTTCCATCGCCGTTGTGCGAGCTCTTTCTAGTGTCGACCAGACCTTCGCAATTTGCCGGAGACAAACAAAAAACCCACCGTCAGCGTTTGGCGGTGGGCGGGGTTGCTTGCGTTCGCGAAATCTAGGTTCGCGACCCCGGCGCACCACCCGGCGCACAACAGCGGCAGCAAATACCGCGACTCCCGTGGCACGTGGGGATCATCGAAGTCATGGTAGAGTGCCAGCGCGCGGGCTGTCAACCCGATCCCTCGGGGCGTATCGCTCGGTGCTCCTGATGAAGGGAACCTCGGGGTCAGCCACTCCGGCCCGGGGCGGCGTGATAGAGTGGCACCGAGCGGAACGGGGAAATTGCCATGAGCCAAACCTGCACACACCTCAATCAAATCCACAAAGTTCATCCGAGCGGGGCGGGTTGCAAGGAGTGCCTGGAGATGGGTGATACCTGGGTTCACCTGCGATTGTGCCTGACCTGCGGGCATGTGGGATGCTGCGACTCCTCGAAGAACAAGCACGCGACCAAACACTTCCATGCCGTGCACCATCCGATCATCCAGTCGTTTGAGCCGGGCGAAGACTGGCGCTGGTGCTACGTGGACCAGATATTTCTGGAATAGCGCGATCGAGGACCAAGGAGGAAAGATGGCGTCCGGAATGGCACCGAGCGAGGCAATCTGGCCGGTCGATGGCTGGCCGGAACTGCCCATCAAGGAATGGCAGGCCACGCGCGACACGCTGCACATGTGGACGCAAATCGTGGGCAAGATCCGGCTGAAACTGTCTACGTTGGTAAACCACTGGTGGGAAGTGCCGCTGTACGTGACCGCGCGAGGCCTGACGAGCTCGCCGATCCCCTATGGCGGAGGAGTGTTCGAGATTCAGTTCGATTTTATCGATCACAGGCTGCTGATTGAAACCAATGCCGGGCCGGTCAAAACGATTCCGCTCGCGCCCAGGTCGGTGGCTGATTTTTACGAGGAGGTCATGGCGACGCTGCATGGCCTGGGGATCGTCGTAAAGATCTGGACGGTGCCGTCGGAAGTCCCCGGCCCGATTCGGTTCGAGCAGGATCGCGTGCATGCTTCGTACGACGCCGAATATGTCAACCGGTTCTGGCGCATTCTGGTTTCCACCGACACGATCTTCAAGGAGTTTCGCGGCCGGTTTATCGGCAAATGCAGCCCCGTACAATTTTTCTGGGGAAGCTTCGACCTGGCCGTGACGCGATTCTCCGGCCGCCGCGCGCCCGAGCGGCCCAATGCCGACTCGATCACCCGCGAGGCCTATTCCCACGAAGTGATCAGCGCTGGCTTCTGGCCGGGAACGGGAGACACGGACGCCGTGTTTTACTGCTACGCCGCGCCGGAACCGCATGGCTACTCGAAGCAGTTGCTGTCTCCGCCTGCGGCATTCTACAGCGCGCAATTTTCGGAATTTCTCCTGAAGTATGACGATGTGCGTGGCGCTTCCTCGCCGCGCGAGGCGGTCCTTGATTTTCTCGAAAGCGGCTATGAAGCGGGGGCCACGCTGGGAAATTGGGACCGGGAATCGCTCGAGCGCGAGCCGTCCAAGGGGTAACAGTGCGCGGCCTGATCGGTTTTCTCGGCGTAGCGTTGTTGCTCATCGTGCTGTGGGATGCTTTCGAGACGGTCGTTCTGCCTCGCCACGTCACACGCTCGTTCCGCCTCGCGAGGTTCTTCTATCGTTTTAGCTGGCGCGTTTGGAGGGTGTTCGCTCGGGCCATCCGCTCGACCAAGCACCGGGAAACGTATCTAAGCATTTTTGGGCCGCTGTCGATGTTGCTGCTCCTGGCGTTCTGGGGCGCAATGCTGATGCTGGCGTTTGCCATGCTGCTTTGGGCGGGCGGCGCCGTGCTCAGCGGGTCGGCGGGCGCTGCTTCTTTTTCGACCGACCTTTACTTCAGCGGAACGACATTCTTCACGCTTGGTTTGGGCGATGTGCTCCCGCTGACTACGTTGGCCCGCGTGATCGCCGTGGGCGAGGCTGGCACCGGCTTTGGCTTCCTGGCCGTCATGATTGCGTACCTGCCGACGCTCTATGGCGGCCTGTCTCAGCGGGAGGTGAATATCTCGCTGCTCGATGCGCGAGCTGGCTCGCCGCCCACGGCTGCCGAGCTTTTGCGGCGCCACGGCCGGCAGCGCGTGCAACAAGACGGCTTGGCGTCCTACTTGCGCGAGTGGGAGATTGGTTCCGCGCAGTTGATGGAGACGCATCTCACGTATCCCTTCCTGTGCTTCTTCCGCTCGCAGCACGACAACCAATCCTGGCTGGCGGCGTTTACAGCGATTCTGGACGTGTGCGCACTCTTGATCGCGTACGGCGACGGCGAAACGAAATGGCAGGCGCAACTTACGTTTGCGATTTCGCGCCACGCGGTCGCGGACCTGTCCGAGGTTCTGCGGACCGGGACGCAGCCGCCGCTGCGGGATCGCCTCCCAGCGGTGGATTTGCCCAAGGTCAGGAGCTTTCTGATCGAATGCGGATTGCCGACATTCACGGAGGCGGGCGATCTCAAGCTGCGGGAATTGCGCGAGATGTACGAGCCGCACCTGGAGGGTCTGTCGCGGCTCTTGTGGATGCCGCTGCCGTCGTGGGGTGTTGAGCGCATAGAGCATTCCAAGCCCACGATGTGGGAGCGGATTACTTCTCCGGCGCGCGCCTTGGATCCTGGCGGGGAAATCGAGCGGCGTCACTTCTGAGGGGTCAAGCGTTCGGCGGGCGCCGCTATTTCTTTCCGCGCTCGAGGCGCGCGAGCTGTCTCCCTCCGCGCCATTTCAAATAGCCCTTCTTTAGGGCCCTGCCCAGTTGGAGAGCGGGATTTTTCGTCCCCAGGGCGCCGCGCGGGTCTTGTGTGAACCGGTCGACGTGGCGCTGGTAGCTTGCCTTGCCGGAGTTTTCCTCCTGCGCCGCGAGCAGGTCGAGCATCCTTTCGACGTCAAAGCGGGACGAAAGCATCTCGCGGAATTTCAAGGCCAATTCCGCCGCGCAATCGGGCAAGTCGAAAACGGCGAAAATCGCCATCAGATTCAGGAGTTTGTCAGCGCTGAGCGAGTGGGCAAAATCATCGTAGAGGCCGCTGGCGAGATCGCGCGCGTACATGGCATCCCCTTGCAGGATTCTGCCTGACTCCGTGGGGCCGGCGCCGCGGAGAAACCGGCTGGGCAGAGCAGCGACGGAATAGCGGCGAGTCGATAGCGTGAGCAGCTCAAAGCCGCGAGCCTTCAGGAAGCGGTCCATGTTGTGAAACGTATTGTCCGTCTCGCAGTCCGATCCGCAGAAGTTGACTTCCACTCCAACGCCCAGCACCGCCAGTTCGGACAGCGCCTGGTCGAAGGAATTGAGCACGTCGAAATCCTTGCCGTCGACGTCGATCTTGAGGAAGTCCAGACTCTCTACGACATTCTCCTTCAGGTGTTCGGGAACCACGACGCTGGGCGTGGCGCCGGCAGCGGATGCGGTAAGCTCCGGATTGGAGGCGTGCGTTTGATTGTTTGCGGCAAGCCCGCGCCCGCGCTGGACAAGCTCCGCGTATCGTTTAGCACTCGTCCGGGGCCATGCGTTGCGCTGGCAATCCGGCTGGCCTCGTTTCTTTATTGCGAAGGGGTGATCCGGGTCGATGGCCGCAAGCGCGTTCGAGTAAACCACGTGCGCGCTGCCTTCCCGCGCCGTGAGTCGCGCGATTTCGGCGGCATTGGCGTCGAACCCGATCGCGCGGAGGCGCTGCCCCAGCCGCCGCCATCTTCTGTCGATCCCGCCAGCGCAGCCAATATCGATGAGCAGGAACTCATTGCCCACCGACAATTCGGCAACGTAGTCGAGAAGCGGGCAGAAAGTGACCATGCCGTCCACTGCGATTTTGTCTCCAGGCTTCCGGCAACGCGGAGCCGCTGGCGCAACTTAACCTAACGAAGGCACGTTCTATCTGACGATGGTGGCTGCGGCGCACATCATAGCACCCGGCGTCTACGCCGCATGCGCGGCGCGCTGGCCGCGAATCCGCGGGCGTCACTCGAAACGAAGGAGCACAATTTCGGGCTGCGTTCCAATGCGCAGCGGAGGTCCCCACGTCCCCGCGCCCCAGGTGACATAAACCAGCAGATTGCCGAAGCGCCGCAGGCCGTGCACGTACTGGCCATAGATCCGGGAGACGATGCGGGTAAACGGGAAGAACTGTCCGCCGTGGGTGTGCCCGGAAAGCTGAAGGGAAATGCCTTCCTGTTCGGCGATGTCGAGATGATGCGGCGCGTGGCAGAGGAGCACGGAGGTGCGGCCGCGGTCCACGGCGGCCCTCTGCAGGACGGAACGAAAGCGCTTGGGATCGGAGGACTCGCTGAAATGCACGCCGACGATCTGCAAGCCGTCTACAATCACCTTCTCGTTATTCAGGACGCGGATGCCGTGCTGCTCGAGGGCCGCGAGATATTTTGCGCGGCTGGTGAACTCTTCGTGGTTGCCCGCGACAAAGTAGGCGCCCAGCGGAACGGAAAGCTCCGACCAGGGTTCGGCGAGCGAATTGGCATCGACGCGCGTGCCGTCATACACGTCGCCCGCGATGAATACGACGTCCGGCCGCAGCCGCGTGATCAGGTTAACGACGCGCCTCAGGAACCAGCGGTTGCGGATGTGGCCGAGGTGCGTATCACTCAGGAGAGCGGCCGTGCGGCCGCGCCACGCGTCCGGGAGGTTGGGCAGGCGGATCGTGACTCGGTGGACGCGCGTCCATGCTGCATTCACGATGCCGTAGAGGCAAGCGATGACGGCCAGGCTGATTAGCACGGCCGCCAGAGGTTCCCGCGCTTCCTCCAGCCCGGCCAGCAGAGCGAGCGCGTACAGCAGCCAGCAGGCACAGGCTGCGAGAAAAAGGTAAACCAGCAGGCCCAGCCAAGCCGCGGCGAACGTGTAGAAGAGCCGAACAAGAATATTCGAGAAGCGAAAGGCCAGCAGCGATGCGGCGACGAAACTGACCGAGAGGAGCGCCACGCATACCTGCAAGCGCAAAAGCGCGGGCGGGCTAGTCGCTCCCCAGAAGCTGGTCCAGGTTTCGTATAGAAACCAGTGCGCCAGGAATTGCACGGATTGAAAGACAAGGATGAAGGTCAGGAATCGAGTGCGCACCCGGCGGAGTCCCTTTTTGTTGCGGGCTGCAAGTACAGCCCGCGCCCGTGACGGAACTCCCATAGTACAGCCTAAAAGCAGGCCGCGCGAAGCTAACAGGCTGATTAGGCTGCGGATATATGGATCGCTGGGGGAAGCCTTGCGCGCAGCCGGACCCGACGGCCGAAATCAGGGTAATTATTGCGCACGGAATTTTCCACAGCATCCACAGTTTCCACCGCTCGAAAGCGTCGAATTCGCTCGATTCTCGCCACGAGTGTCCTACCATGGTCGCCTTGCAGTTCCCTGAGGACTGGAGGAGTGATGACGACCCGGCTCACCGACCAGTTGGAACAAGTGCAAAAGGACCTGGCTCGCGATGTGAACGAAGTCACTGAAATCGGAGAGCGCCTGATTGAACTTGGCTTGCGCTTGAAACGGGAACCCTGGAAGTGGTCAATCGATTGGATGGGCAGCTCTTTTGTGGAGCAAGACGGCGTTTGGCCGATCGAGGCTGAACTCGCCGAGGTTCTGGACAAGCCGCGAATCGCCTGGCTGCTTGAGGAAATCAGGCTGCTTCGCAGACGCGCGGCGGAATTGAAAAAACTAGCCGTCGCCTAAGGCGCCGAACGAAACGCGCGCCGACGCGTAAGGGCGCAGTTCAGGCTTCTTGAAGCGCGACGAGGACTGGCTCAGGCCGGGCAGCTCAGGCTACCCGTGACTTGTGAGCGCTGACTCGCACCGGCGGGCGCTGCAACTTCTCGGCTCGAGGTCGCGTCAAGGCCGCGGGAGGATGTTCCGCTCGCTTGCAGGCTTCTAGCGCGCTAGCTAAGCAAAACAACCACTCTAATTCCGCGTCTGTGGCTGCACGACTGGGCAGGCACTGCGTGGCCGGATCGGGCTGGAAGGGCATGAGGCACCCCCTTGTGGGGAGCATTATGTCCCCAAATGGTCCTGGATGGCAGCAACTTTTTTTCACATAAAGCCTGCGGCATGGCGGGGCTGGCACCGCAAACCCCCGGCGCTCGGGAGATGGGTCGACCTGGGTGATCCGGCGGCGCGGCGGGGTTTTGACCCAACGGCCGAGTCTGTTGCCGTCTCGCGTCTGGAAGCGTGCGGGCGACGGCTTGCGGCGCGGACGTTTGGTTGTGGAGATGAACGCGCGATTTTGATACTCTGCTAAGAGTGGCATCGAGAGCGGCTTAGCATGAAGCTCGGCACAAGCATTTTGCTGGGACTTGCGTTCTTGGGGTTCAGCACCAGTGTGCTCGCTCTGCAACAGAATTGGGGGTACGGTCGCGGACGCGGTTACGACCAAAGCGATGTCCGGTCCGAGTTCACCTTTGCCCGCCTGCATTACACCAGCGTCCGCAGCTACGGCGCCTACGCCACCTTTCGCGGGTACTACGGCACCGGCGGATGGTCGGAGGATTATCCCAAAGGCGATCGGCAGTTCGTCGAAGGCCTGGACCGCCTGACCCGCCTCGACGGCCGAGCGACCGAAGAGGTCGTGGATCCCGATAGCGATGATATTTTCAATTGGCCATTTGTTTACGCCGTCAACGTAGGCACATGGGGTTTCACCGACGCCCAGGCCAAGCGCCTGCGCGAGTATCTGCAAAAGGGCGGCTTTCTGATGGTCGATAATTTCCATGGAGAAGGGGACTGGGAGCACTTCATGCAGGGCATGAACCAGATTCTCCCCAATGCGACCACCGAGGACCTGCCCAATAGCGACGAAATTTTTCACGTGCTGTACACGCTCGAAGAAAAATTCCAGGTTCCGGGTTACCAGTACATTGGGACGGGCAGGACCTACGAGAAAGACGGCTTCGATCCCAAGTGGCGAGCCATCCGTGATGAGCACGGCCGCATTCTGGTGGCCATCTGCCACAACATGCACTTGGGCGACGCCTGGGAGCACGCCGACGATCCCCAGTATCCGGAACGCTTTTCCTCGCTGGCCTACCGCTTGGGCATCAACTACATTGTGTACGCGATGACGCACTAAAGAAGAAAGGCTTCGGAGCGGCGCAACACGGTCGTGCAATCACGACGCGCGCGCGAGCCGGCTAACAAGCTTGAGTTCGGAGAAGACCATGAGGCGGAGAGATTTTGTAAAGCTGGGATGCGCGGCTGCCGCTAGCCTGGGCGCGGGAAAGCTGGCCTTGGCGCAGACCTCGCCATCCACGCCGCCGATGCCGGGTATGCCGTCGACGCCGCAGAATGCCGCAGCGGCGGGCAAGGCCGATTACACGCTGGAAATCGCTCCGCAGATCATCGAAATCGCGCCAACCATCGCCATCAGCACCATCGCGTACAACGGTAAGGTGCCCGGCCCGCTCATGCGAGTGCGCGAGGGCCAGCCGGTCACTGTGGACGTGGTCAACAACACCGACACTCCTGAATTCGTGCACTGGCACGGCATGTATGTCGCGTCGGAAACCGACGGCGTCGAAGAAGAGGGCACCCCTAGCGTGCCTCCGCACGGGCGTAGGCGATATCAATTCGTCGCTCGTCCGGCGGGCTTGCGCTGGTATCACTCGCACGTCATGTCCATGATGGATTTGCACAGTGGAACGTACACCGGCCAGTTCGGCTTCTTCCTTGTCGAGTCCGCAAACGATCCGGGCCGCTACGATCAGGAAGTTTTCTTGGCGCTGCGCGACTGGGAGCCGTTCCTGACGACGGTGGACTCCGACGAAACCGAACCCGACCCCAACGATCCCATGCCCGAGAAGCCGGCCAAACCGGACACGCGGCCGAACGGTCTGGAAATCGGCAGCCGCCTATACTCGATCAACGACAAGGCGCTGGGCGCGGGTGAGCCCATTCGCGTGAAGCAGGGCCAGCGTGTTCTCATGCACCTGCTCAATTCGAGCGCCTCGCAGATCTTTGCCATCGCGCTGCCGGGCCACAAGTTTCAGATCGTATCGCTCGACGGCAATGCGGTGCCCACGCCGAAGCCGGTGGACGTGGTGCAGCTCGGTCCGGGCGAGCGCGCCGATGCAATTGTCGAGATGAACCGGCCGGGTATCTGGATCTTAGGCGCGACGCGCGACGATGCGCGCGAGGCGGGGATGGGCGTCGTCGTCGAGTACGCCAACCAGAAAACCGACACGCAATGGCAGCCGCCGCCGAAGGGTTTCTGGGACTATACCCAGTTCGGCCGCGCGGGAACGCATCCGGCGCCCGATCAGACCATCGACATGGTGATCGAGAAAATTCCCGGCGGGCCGCACGGCATGAATCACTGGACGATCAACGGGAAGGAATACCCGCACGAGAACGAGTTCGTCCTAAAGCAGGGCCTGCGTTACCACATCGTCTTCCACAACCGCAACGACGACGACCATCCGGTGCATATGCATCGCCACCTGTTCGAGTTGGTCGAGCTGAACGGCAAGCCGACGGCGGGCATCGTGAAAGACACGCTGATCATGCCGGCCTTCGGGCGCTCGACCGTGTCCATGGTCGCCGACCAGCCGGGACTCACGCTGTTCCACTGCCACATTCAGATGCACATGGACTTCGGCTTCAAGGCGCTGTTCCGCTATGCCTGAGCCTGCTGGCTCGCGGCGCACGTGACGCGCCAGGTTTCGCGTGCGCCCAATAGCGTCTCAACGCGCAGTGCTGTTAGCGCGTGGAACCGGCGGCCTTGGCCTGATCCGCGCGGACGAGCGGGACGTCCACCAGATGCTCGGCGAGGAACCAGACCTGCAGCTCATTCCCGCGAATCACCTCGCTCACAAGCAGATCATTCGTGCCATCGTCCCCGGAATCGACGGCTTGCCGTGCCATGGTACGCGCTTCCTTCAGAATGATTTCGTGGGCTTCCAGCAGGCGTGAGATTTGCACCGGCGCTTCCTCGCGGCCGCGCGGCGGGCGGGGAATGAGCGTCGTTTCCGCGACGTCGGCTGCCATGGCGATGCTCACGCCGCCCAGAAGCTGAACGCGCTCGGCGATCGCATCCACCAGCTCGTCTTGCTCGCCATGGTGTTTATCGAAGAGCAGATGGAGCTGGTAGAACGTTATGCCGGCCACCTGCCAGTGATGCTTCTTGTACATGTCGCGGAGCGTCATGGTGTCCGCAAGGAGCTGGTTTAGGTTCTCGGCGCTTTGCGCGCAGACCCTCTCGTCAAGCGCGATTGGCAGCTTGGCGATCTTGCCGTAGGGCTGAATCTCGTGCGCCTGCTGGTGCTGGATCGGCCGGGAACGCTCGGTTCCTTCTTCGATCTGACTATATTTGGGCTCGCGCTTCTCGTTCTTCGGGCTCATCGTTCATTCCTCCTTGGAATGAATTTACTCACGGTTTTCGGTGCTGCAATGGGAGACGCTGATGAGATGCGCGCCCGCGCCCGAGGTTGCAGCGCCGGCGCGCGATCAAGGCTCCGATCATTTCAACGATGAGGGCAGCCGGGCCAGCAACAAGGGCGGCGTTTTCCGTCTGCCAGCCCCTCGCGCGTCCTTTCGATCCGGTGGCTCCGCGTCTCCGGTTTTTTCGCAGACTCAACCCAACAGATCCACTCATTGCGCGCGAGCGGCGTAATATCCTCCCACGCTGCCAGCGCCTCCGGGTCAGAGGTAAGGGTCTTTCCTAAATCCGCTGGCACTTTGTGTACCACGCCGGTGGCGATTTCCTTTGGGGCCATAGATCTAGAAAACCTAGCGTCTCCGCCCGCTCGCCGCCGCGGCAGCCAGGGAAAACGAACGCTCGAGCAGGCGGATGGCGCGCGGCACGTCCTCCTCAGCGCGCAAGAATACGCTCACCCACCCTGAATCGGGAAGAATGTGATGCGGCTCGGCGTCGCCGCAGGCCACCAGTTCGTCGCGCACGGATTTCGGGAAGGGAATGTCCAGCAGCCTATCGCCGTGGATGTGCGCGAGTTCCCGTTTGCCGAGGCGAAATTCCAGGCCGCCGTAACGGTGCGGCTTGATCTCGACGTCGGCCCACTGGCCGGCCGCTTCGACGATGCGCCGCTGTGCCCCTGGAACCGACATGGTTTTCTGCTATCTTAACCCCGTTCGCTTCCGGCCGCATCGCGCGCCGGATTGTCCGCCGCAGTTAAAGATTGTCGCGGGAGGGAATCGTCATGAGTGAGCAGCTCACCATCATCGCCAAGTTGCGCGCCAAGCCGGGGATGGAGGCGCGCGTGCGTGAGACCTTCTCCGTCTTGCGAGCTCCCACGCACAAGGAAGCGGGCTGCGTCTATTACGAGATGCACCAATCGCTGGAAAATCCTCGCGAATTTGTCTTTTACGAGAACTGGACCAGCGCCGCGCATCTAGACGCGCACCTGAAGATGCCGCACGTGCTGGCAGCCTTCAAGGTCGCTCCGGAAATTCTGGACGGCCCCATCGAACTCAGCCGATGGTCCATGCTGCCCTAGCGGAGCGCTGTTTGAGAAATCGGATGAACGATACGGAGGAAAACGAATGGGACTCGTCAGCAATTTCAAGCAGAACACCTGGCTCGGCTATCTGGCGCTCATACGATTCGCCGTGGGCTATCACTTTCTGGGGGTCGCCATCCCCAAGCTGTCCTCTGGCTTCTTGAACAGCAGAGTGCTGGCCAACCAATTGGCCGCGGGCGTTGGGAAAGATCCGCTGGCCTGGCATCGCGCGTTCATTCAGGCGCAAGTGTTGCCGCACGCTCATTTCTTCAACTATCTGACGACGTTCGGCGAGCTGGCAATCGCGCTTTCTCTCTTGACCGGATGCCTGGTGCGAGTCGCTTCGTTCTTCGGCGCATTTTACCAGGCGAATATTTTTCTGTCGGTGGCCTTCGCGGCAGGCGGCGCGCTGCTCGCCTTGAACCGGCTTTACATCCTATTGCACATCATCTTCGTTCTCACCTCGGCGGGCCGCGCCTGGGGCCTGGACTACATCTTAAAGAAGGGCTTTCCGAAGAGCCGGCTGTTTTGATTAGAATAGGGCCCATTCGGCAGGTCGAAATCCCGGCTGTCGGAATTCCGGTTAATTCGTGGCTTTCGGCTCTCGCGACAGGAGGTTACCTGTGAACCGCAAGTTTCTGGGAGCTTTGGCGCTGGTTGTCGCGGCCCTTTTTTCGGCCCCGCTGTTTGCGCATCATGGGAATGCCGGGGTGGACATGACCAAGAAGGTCGTGTTGAAGGGCGTGGTTACGGACTGGCGCTGGCAGAACCCCCATTCGATACTGAAGTTCGACGTCAAGGCGGACGACGGCAGCATTGTGCATTGGTCGACGGAGACGAACAATCCGGCCGACATGGTCGAAAAAGGCTGGACGGCGAAGTCCATCAAGATCGGAGACGAAATCACGGTCACGCTCCATCCGGTGAAAAATGGCTCTCCGGTAGGAATCCTGGTGGAAGTGATGCTTCCTGATGGAAGAACGCTGGGCACCCAGTATTTGAAGGACAATTAGTTCGCGGTAGCGTGAGATGCAGACAGGAGCGTCCCGAGACGGCTCGGCGTCCGGCGTCGCTCGGAGAGGGTGGGCTTACACATGCGGCTCCGTCTGGCCATGATCGGGCTGTTGGCATTTGTAGCTCTGGGATTGACTGAAGCGGCTCTGTCGCAGCAGTCGGGAGTCCCGAAGGGTCAGAAAGCCGCTTCCGCTCCCGCCCCGCGCCATGACCTCTCCGGGATTTGGGGGCCGGCGACAGGCCCCGGCGCGGGAATTCAGGCGAATGGCGTGTTTTCGATGCCCGACGACGGGAAGCCGGAACACGTCCCGCCCTACAGTGCTTTGGGTTTGAAAACGCTGGAAGCTCACAAGCCGCTCTATGGGCAAAGGGCAGTCTTTCCCTCCACGCTCAGCAACGATCCCAGGTCGATCTGCGATCCGATAGGATTTCCTCGCGCCGACTTCTATCAGATTCGCTACGAGCAGTTCATCCAGAACGATCGCGAGATCGTGCTGATGTACGAATTCGAGAAGCGATGGCGCTCGATCTGGCTGGATCGCGAGCTGCCAAAAGAAATTCCCGATAATCGCTGGTACGGCTATTCGGTGGGCAAATGGGCCGATGACACCACACTGGTCGTCCAAACCGTCGGTATCATCGGAGAGCCCCGCGCCTGGCTGGACGAGACCGGCCGTCCCATCAGCGAGGATGCGAAAGTGGAAGAGCGCTTTCATCGCCTGGACCACGACAACATGGAGTGGACCGTAACGATTGACGATCCTCAGATGTATACCAAGCCCTGGGTGGCCATGAATAAATTCCCGATGAAGTTGCAGTCTCCGGATTTCGATATCTGGGGCAAGTACCAGCAGGAAATGATCTGCGCGCCTTCCGATATCAAGGCCTATAACGACTCCATCGGCGGCTTCGAGAGCGAGAGCAAGTAGTTCATTCACTTTGTCGTCTGGCGCGCAAGATTCCGTGAGCCGGCGAAAATGCCAATGTCCGCTGAATTTCGTTCGTCAGGGCGCCCAGGTGCCGCGCTCGAGTTCCTTTCTGCGCCGCAGCAGGATTGGCGGGTAGCGGACGCCCTCGCGCCGGCAGGCGTACAGGATGTGCTCCAAGGCGCGGCACAACGCTCGCGGTTCGACCGGCATTCCGGCGTTGAACTTGCAGCCGCGAAATTTGGAGCGCGCTGGCGCTTCTGCTCTCTACGCGCGCCCGGCGCTCGAGCGCAGCTTGGTGTACGAGCCGGTGCGCAGCTCGGTCAACAGGTCGGGAGCCGAGGGACGCCAGCCCAGTTCGCGCTGCGCCTTTTCGCCGGAAACGTGTTGATCGAGGATCAGCAAGTCGGCTAGCGGGCCGATGGATTGGCGCGCCGTTTCGTAGGGGATCGATTCCACCTCGCCTGGAATGCCCGCGCCTTCGCTGGCCGCGAGCGCGGCGTCATGCACGCGCACGGCTTTGCCCGCCGCGCCGAAGTAGGCCGATCCTGCCGCGGCGCCGGTCAAGGCGAGCAGGTAGAGGTCGGCGAGATCGTCGACGTGCACGGTGGTCCAGTGATTGGCGCCGTCGCCGACGTAGCGCACGATGCCATAATCGCGCGCCGACTCGAACCACAGCGCCGGAATCCCTCCTCCGTGGCCATAGACGAACGCCGGACTCAGCACCACGGAGCGGACGCCCCGCTCCGCCGCGGCTTTCACGCGCCGCTCGCAGCCCACGCGAAACGCCAACATCGGCGAGGGATCGTAGGGCGCGGTCTCGTCGATGGTCTTGCCGCCGGTGCTGCCGTGCACGGCGATCCCGCTGGTGTAGAGGAACGGCCGTCCGGATCCCGCCAGTGTGTCGACCACCGTGCTGATGACGTTGTTGTCGGCGGCGGCGTAAGTGTCATTCCCTGGCGAGGCGGCATGAATCACGCCATCGGCTTTTTCGGCGCCGCGCCGGATGCTGGTGGGATTCAGCACGTCGCCGCGCACGAACTCGAAATCGATCGCGCTGCTCATCGTGACCAGCTTGGTTTCCGACTCGGTGGATCGAGTCAGCGCCAGCAATGTGTGTCCATGCTTGGCCAGCACTCTTGCGACCGCGGCCCCGATATGCCCGGTGGCCCCGGTGAGAAAAATCTTCATCGTCGAATCTCCCGCCCTAAAAACGGGCCTACGGGTGTGGGCTCTACTTGGAGCCCACGCAATAAACAGATACTACGATATAAGATAGGCGAGCGCTTCAGTCGTCAAGATGGAAATGATATTTCGGCTGGCCGCAGCTGTGCTGGTGTGATGGACGTGTCTGCGGAAGCTGTGGAAGCTGGGAATGGAAGTTAGTGCGCTGCTGCTTGTTGCTTCGAGCGCGCGGCCGTCCAGCCCACGTGAAACTTCCCCTGCGTGACAGTGCCCGCGATCGAGTCGCCGGTGACGGTTCCGGCAAATTGCTGGGTCACGTCGCCATCCGGCGTCTGGCGCTTCAGGCTGAAGGCGATGTTCGCGCCATTCACGGTTCCATGGAACGGAACCGCGCCGCCCTGCGGGGCCTTAAGCGTCCCGCTGATCGTGCCGCCCTTTTGCGTGATGGCCAGCGTTTGCTTCACCGCGGAGCTTTGCCCTTCCATGCTGACTTGCCAGGCGCCCGCGACGCTAATGGGTTTCGTCTGAGCGTGTGCCGGCGCACCCTGCGCCATCATGAGCAGTGCGAAGGCCGCCAGCGTGATCGCGTGTCTCGTCATTTCTATTCTCCCAGCGTGGATGGCCGGACGCTCCGGCAGTCCGTAGAGCGAAGACCCCAGCCTCTTGAGGAGAACATGGCAGCCCTCGCGGCCCTAGGGAAATTGCCGAGGAGTGTGTCCGAAGGGTTCTGGCAGGGCGCTCCGCCGCGCGGCGTGCAATGCGCCGCCTAATTGTGGCTGGCGGAAGCCCCGGCAAATACCCGCGAATGAAATTCGAGCGAAGCGGGCAGATGCTCGGAGAAATAAGCCCAGTTGTGGCCGCCCGGGTAGATGTGGAACTCATGCGGGATGTGCCGTGCAGCGAGCGCATGGTCGAGCGCCTCGGCTCCAACGTTGAAGCCGTAGTCGTCCTGGGCGCCACAATCGAAGTAGATCGCGACGTGCGCGAGGTCCGCGGTGCGCGCGAGGGTCAGCGGGTTCACGCGGTCCCAGAAAGCGCGATCCGGCGGGGAGCCGAAGATGGCGCCGAAGATGCGCAGCCGGCCGTTCTCCGCCGAATCCGCGACGTTGATCGCCGGCGCCTTTTCGATGACGGCGGCGCTGTGCGCGCTCACCGAACCGAACAGCTCCGGATGGTGAAAGGCCAGGTGCAGCGCGCCAAAGCCACCCATGGAGATTCCGGCGACGCCGCGAGCGGCGCGGCCCGCGCGCACGCGGTAATGCCCCTCGATGAAGGGCAAGAACTCCTCGACCAGGAAATCCTCGTAGCGCGTACGCCCGTCATGCGAATTGATGAAGAAGCTCTCGCCGCCGGCCGGCGTCACGATGAGGTACTCGCCGATCTGGCCGCGTTCCCAGAGATCCTGCACCAGGTCCCAGCCGCCGGAGTGCAGAAACATCTGCTCGTTGTCGCCGAGCCCGTGCAGGAAATAGAGAATGGGAAAGCGGCGCGTCTTATCCGCGTCATAGCTGGGCGGCAGGAGAATGCAGTAGGGAACCGCGCGTCCGAGGATGCGGCTGGGCGTCGTGCGGCATTCCCCCCGCGCTACGGCGCGTGCGGGCGAGGCTGCGACCAGGCACAGAAACAGAAGCGCCGCGGCCCCGCCAATAAATTTCGTGCGGCCTAGCTTGCCCAGTTTGCTCAATGGCGTGACTCTTGATGGAGTGCTTAGTCTGCGCCATTCCTCCCGGCTTTCTTTCACCATGTGGTTTCTGGAAGGCGGATTAGGTATGCGCGCTCACGCTCGGATGGGCCAGCGCGTCCGGCCCGGGGAGGGTGCCTTCGGCGGCCGTCTTGAGACGGCTCAGATAGTGCGTCCACCAAGGGTCCTGCGTGTCGCGGACCGTGTCAGGCAGTTCTCGATGGGTCATGCGCACGCGTGTGCCTTTGTCCTCCGGCTGCAGGTCAAATTCCACGCGCGTCGATCCGGCCGGCACCGAAAGCCCCTTCTGCCACCATCCCCAAGTGAATGTGACTCTCGATTCGGGAACCAGCTCGATGAACTCCCCGCGCGCCACGTCAAGGCCGTTCACATTCACGCTGTAGATTCCGCCCGGCCGCGGATCGGTATAGGCGCCAATGCCCATCCAGCGATTGATCTTCACGGGATCGGTCAGATGCTCGAAAACCACGGCAGGCGCGGCTTCGATATAAATTTCCTTGACGATCGGTTCGGATGCCATCGCGATATTTCCTCCGCTGCTCTCTGCCCTAGCGCCAAATGTATCTAAGGGCTTTCGTCCCTAGTCTACTGGTGATTTTCGCGCGCGCTAGCTATTCGTAACGCAGTGCTTCGATCGGATCGAGCCGCGAGGCCTTCCGCGCCGGAAACAGCCCGAAGCCGACGCCTACCAAAACGCTGAAGCCCACCGCGACCAGGATCACCTCGAGGCGAATCGGAATGGTCCAGCCGAAGCGCCGCGCCAGGATTTGCGTGCTGGCGATGCCCAGAATAATCCCGACAATCCCGCCTGACACCGAAAGCGCCAGCGATTCCGCCAGAAACTGCGCCAGGATGTGGCGCGGCTTCGCGCCAACCGCCATGCGCAGGCCAATCTCGCGCGTGCGTTCGGTGACGCTCACCAGCATGATGTTCATGATTCCGATGCCGCCCACCAGCAGAGACACCGCGGCGATTGCCGCCAGCAGCAGCGTCAGCGCCCCGGTCGCCTGCGTGACGGTGCTGGCGATGTCGGCCAAGTTGCGAATGTTGAAGTCGTCTTCGGCGCCGGGCTCGATGTGGTGGCGGTCGCGCAGCAACGCGGTCACCTGGGACTGCGCCCGCGTGGTCTCGTCCTCGGAAACCGCGCCGATCATGATGGTGCCGTTGACGTATTTCTGTATCCCGCCCTGGATACTTGTCTGATAGGTGGTCTCCGGGATGAATACGACATCGTCGTTATCCTGGCCGTTCATCGATTGACCCTTGGACTCGAGCACGCCGATCACCTGGAAGGGCACATTGTTGATGCGAACGGTTTGCCCGATGGGGTTGGCGTTGGCGCCGTAGAGCTTTTGCACCACGGTTGTGCCCAGCACGGCACTCTTGGCTTGCGTTTCAAGGTCGCTGTCGGTGAAGAGCGAGCCTTCGCTGGCGTCCCAGTCGCGAATCGCGAAGTAGTCGGGCGAGGTTCCGTTGACGCTGGTGTTCCAGTTGCGGTCCTCGCTCTGCACTTGCATGGATTTGTGCAAGATGGCCGCGGCGTAGCGCACGGTCGGCACTTCGTCGCGGATGGCCTTCAGGTCGTCCCAGGTCAGCGTTGGCTGCGTGCCGAATCCGCCGATCGCGCCACCCTGATTGCTGGCGCCCGGCAGCACGATCAGCATATTCGTGCCGATGGAGGCAAACAGGTTTTGCACTCGCGCCGTGGCGCCGTCGCCCGCAGCCACCATGGCGATCACCGCGAACACGCCGATGATCATGCCCAGCATGGTGAGGAAGGAACGCAGCTTGTTGCGCCGCAAAGCCTGCAGCGCAATCTGCAGCGTGTGCCAGGGGTTCATGATAGCGGCTCCTCGCTCCGGCCATCGTTCGGGTGTGGGCTCTACTTGGAACCCACGTAATGATCCGACCGGTCCGCCGCGAAGACCTCCGCACGCAGGGGTATCCGCCGGGCGTCGGAAAGAATGCGCCCATCGCGCAGAACGATGTTGCGCGCGGCGTACTCGGCGATGTCCGGCTCGTGCGTGACCAGCACGATGGTGATTCCGGCGCGGCCCAGTTGCTGGAAGAGCGCCATCACCTCGGTGCTTGTGTGCGAATCCAGATTTCCGGTTGGCTCATCGGCCAGAATCACCTTGGGGTTCATGACCAGGGCGCGGGCGATCGCCACGCGCTGTTGCTGGCCGCCGGAGAGTTGATTCGGCCGGTGGCCGAGGCGTTCTCCGAGTCCCACGCGGGTGAGAGCTTCGGCCGCCCGCCGGTGGCGTTCCGCGGTGGGAACGCCGGCGTAGATCATCGGCAGCTCGACGTTTTCCATGGCGCTGGTGCGCGGCAAAAGATGGAAATTCTGGAAGACGAAGCCCAGCATGCGATTGCGCACTTCCGCCAGCGTGTTGCGATTGAAATCAGACACCGCATATCCGCCCAAGCGGTAGCTGCCGGACGTCGGCCAATCCAGGCAGCCAATGATGTTCATCAGCGTGGACTTTCCGGAGCCGGAAGCGCCCATGATGGCCACGAACTCGGCCTCCGCGATTTCCAGCGAGACGTCATCCAGGGCCGTCACGGTGACGTCGCCCATGCGATAGATTTTGCTGACGTGTTCGAGCTGGATCAGTGGCGGCAATGTAGCTTTCCCGGCGATCAGAACAGGCCGCGTCGCGGGCTCACGGTCATATCCGTGACCAGCACATCGCCCGGCTGGACGTCGCCCTGCAATAGTTCCGTCCACGTTCCGTCCGTCACTCCCGTGGACACCGGCACGCGCACCGGCTTGCCGTCGCGAAGCACCCAGACCGCCTTTTGGACGGGCTGTTGCGATGAAGCCAGCGTCGGCACGGCGGGCGAGGCCACGCCAATTTGCGCCAGGAGCTTTGGATCGGGCGCGAAGCGCAGCGCGCTATTCCGCAGCCGCACGACGTTGTTCTTCTGCTCGACGACGAAGGACACATTTGCGGTCATCCCCGGCTTCAGCAGCAAATTCGGGTTCTCGACGTCGATCACCGCGTCGTAAGTCACCACATTCTGCACCGTCTGCGATGCGTTGCGGATTTGCCGCAGCTTCCCCGTGAAGGGCTTGCTGGGATAGGCGTCCACGGTAAAGGTCGCCGGCATACCGGCTGTGAGCCGACCTACGTCCGCCTCGCCCACGTTGGTGTCCACCTGCATGTGCCGCAAGTCGTTGGCGATGACGAAAAGCGTGGGCGCCTGGAAGGACGCGGCCACGGTCTGCCCGACGTCCACATTGCGCGAAATGACGATGCCGTCGATCGGCGAAACAATCGTGGTGTAGCCCAGATTCAGCTCGGCTTGGTGCAGTGCCGCGTTGGCCGATTCCAGGTTGCTCTGATCCGCAGCCACTTGCGCGTCCGCCGCGTCATAGTTGGCTTTCGCGGTGTCGAAGTCGGCCTGCGCGATTACCTGCGCGTCGCGCAGCTTCACCGCGCGATCGAAGGCGATCTTCATGTTCACGTCTTGCGCCTTGTCCTTCGCGATGTTGCTCTGCGCACTGAGAACGAGCGCCTTGGTCTGCTCCACGGCCGCCTGAAACAACAGGGGATCGAGCTTGGCGATCGTCTGGCCCTTTTTCACCGGCGAGTTGTAGTCCACAAACAACTCTTGCACCCGGCCCGAGACTTGGCTGCCCACCTGAACGGTCAGCAGCGCCGAGAGATTTCCGGTCGCCGTAACTTTGGCCACCACGGTGCCCCGGTCGGCTGGCGTTGTTTCGTAGGCTACGCTCGGCGCGGCATGAGCGCGCCGATAGTAGACCAGCGTCGCCGCTCCACAGATCGCCGCCACGATCGCCAGCCAAAGCACCGCGCGTCCCAGGCGTCCCCGGCGTGGCCGCACGCCGAAATCCGACATGACTGGCTGGACGGGCGCGTCTTCTCGAAGCTCGGGTTCTCTGGCGGACTGGATGGTCACATATACTCCTACGCAGTGGACCAGCAGTTGATTACATCTGATCCAGGTTATTCCGGATTGCCGCTCCCCTCTAGTTTCTCATACTCCTGTCCCGCAGGCGGGTTCTTGACGGCGAAACGTTTTAAGCTGCCATACGTCTATCTAAGTGGAGGGTTCTGCTCCGGCTGAACTCCGGCTGAACGATTGACACCGGGATGCAGGACTTCCTAGAATTAGGCGAATTGAATTAGGTGCGTCAGGGTAGAAGCTGATTCCAGAGTACTGTGGAGTGCTTGCTAGCGTAAGATCCTCATTCTCCAGTTAATTTTATGATTACAGTCAAAGGTCTGACCAAGAGGTACGCGCGAAATACGGCGGTTGACCATATCTCCTTCGAGGTGCAGAAGGGCCAGATTGTCGGCTTCCTCGGGCCGAACGGCGCCGGCAAGACGACCACCATGCGCATGCTGACGTGTTTCCTGCCGCCGACCGCGGGCAGCGCCACCGTCGCGGGGTTCGATGTCCTCGAGCAGCCGCTCGAGGTCAAACGCCGCATCGGCTATCTACCCGAAACGCCGCCGCTCTACCCCGAGATGAGCGCGGCCGAGTACCTGGAATTTGTCGGCAAGCTCAAGGGGCTCTCCGGGCAAGCGCTGCGCCAAAGGATCGATTTCGTCACTGGCCGCTGCAACATCGACGACGTGAAGCACAAGCTGCTCGGCAAGCTCTCCAAGGGCTACCGCCAGCGAGTCGGGTTGGCGCAGGCCATCGTGCACAATCCCGACGTCCTCATTCTCGATGAGCCCACCGCGGGTCTCGACCCCAAGCAAATCAACGAGACGCGCGACCTGATCAAGAGCCTCGCGGGCGACCACACCATCATTCTCAGCACTCACATCCTTCCCGAAGTCGAGCAGACCTGCGAGCAGGTGATCATCATCAACAAGGGCAAGCTGGTGGCCACCGATTCGGTGCAGCACCTGCAAAATCGCGCCCGCGGCGTCGAATCCGTGCTAGTCGAGGTCGCTGCGCGCAGCGGCATGCTCGATCCCGGTGCGGTGCAGCGGCGCCTCGAGCAGGTGGCCGGCGAAGGCCATGTGGTCGCTAAGGAGCATCGCGCCGACCGCGCCATCTTCGAGGTTGAAAACCGCAAGGAACGCTCCATCCGCGGCGATCTCGCGCGCACCGTCGTCGAGGCTGGATGGGACCTGAACGAGCTTCGCGCCGCAGCCATGAGCCTCGAGGAGGTCTTCCTCGATCTTACGCGGGAGGAAGCGGCGGCGCCGCCAGCGGCGCTGGAAACCGTCGAGAAGGGGGCGGCCCAATGAGAAATGTCTGGATCATCTGCCGCAAGGAACTGCGCAGCTATTTCGTTTCGCCGGTTGCCTATCTGCTGCTGACCATGTTCGCGCTGATCGTCGGGTTCTTCTTCTGGAACGCCCTTGCCTACTTCATCCTCGCCGGCATGGAATCCCAGCTGCGAGGCCAAGCCACCCCGATGAACATCAACGAGGACGTCATCCGGCCTTTGCTCTCGAACGTCAGCGTCATCGGGCTGTTCCTGATTCCCGTGATCACCATGCGCTTGTTCGCGGAAGAGAAGCGCACTGGCACCATCGAACTGTTGGCAACCTCACCGGTGACCGACACGGAAGTGATCGTCGGGAAATGGCTCGCAGCCCTGCTGCTCTACGCCAGCATGCTGCTGGTCACCGCGGTGAACTTTTCCTTCCTTTTCCGCTACGGCAATCCCGATTGGAAGCCGCTGGCCATCGGTTATCTGGGCTTGCTGTTGCAGGCCGGAGCTCTGCTGGCAATTGGCACGTTCATCTCCACGCTGACGCGCAACCAGATCATCGCCGGCGCGGCCACCTTCGGCGTCTGCCTGATGCTCTGGGTGCTCGACTGGGTGAGCGGCTACGATACCTCGACTTGGGCGAAAGTCCTTTCGTATATGTCCGTGATCACCCATTTCGATTCGTTCTCAAAGGGTGTGATCGATACTAAGGACTTGATCTTCTATCTCTCGCTGGCGTTCCTGGGGCTGTTTTTCACCGCCCGCTCCATGGAATCGCTGCGTTGGAGGTCGTAAATGAACGCCCAGTGGTTGCGCGCCCGTCAGACGAAATATGCGGCTTACGCCACCGTCTACATCCTGGTGGTCCTGGCGATCCTCACCGTCGGGAATGTCCTCGCCGACCGCTACAACAAGTCCCACGACTTCACCTCCAACAAGCGCTATACGCTCTCCGATCAAACCGACAAGATCGTCAAGGGGCTGAAGCAGGACGCCACCATCACATACTTCGACCAAACCAGCCACTTTGCGCAGGCCAAGGATTTGCTCGACCGCTACGCTAACTTGTCCACCAAGGTCCACGTCGTCTATGTCGACCCCGACCACGATCCGGAAAAGGCGCGCGCCGCCAACATCCGCGACTACGGCACAGCCATCGTCCAGGTCGGGCTCAATAAGGAAGAGGCCAAAGGCATCACCGAGCAAGGCATTACCGGCGCGCTTCATCCAAGATGAGAAGGGAAGCACGCGCACGGTCTGCTTCGTCGGGGGCAGCGGCGAGCGCCAGATTGATGACACGGACAAGAACGGCTTCTCGGACCTCAAGGATCTGCTCGCCAAGGACAGCTACGCCACCAAGTCCATCAGCCTGCTGCAACAGGCTGATGTGCCCAGCGATTGCACGGTGCTCGTCGTTGGCGGCCCGGTCAGCGACTACGTCCAGCCTGCGGTCGATGCCATCAAGAAGTACGTCGAGAATGGCGGCCGCGTGTTTTTCATGCTGGACCCGCCGCTCAAGATCGGCCGCTCCCCGATCGCGGACAATAGCGCCCTCAACGCGCTCCTCGCGAGCTGGGGGGTAACCGCGGACAAGGACCTGATTCTGGACATGAACCCGATCGGCCAGCTCGCCGGCGTGGGTCCGCAGGTGGCCCTGGTGACGACCTATGGGCCGCACCCCATCGTCGTTGACATGCGGGGCCACGCCACTGGCTTCCCGCTCTCGCGCTCTCTGGAAATCAAGAATGGCGATAAGACCACGGTCGAGAAGCTGTTCGATTCCTCGGCCACCGCCGTGGCGACCGTCAAGCTGGATTCGCCAGACGTCAATCCGAACGACCCGCAAAACAAAAAAGGCCCGCTGACTCTGGCTGCCGCCGGAACCTACAACACCGGCAAGGAAAATTCCGAAGGCCGCTTTGTCGTCGTCGGCAGTTCCTCCTGGGCGGCGAACGCATTTATCGCCTTCAACGGAAACAGCGATTTTGCCTCTGAACGCCATGAATTGGCTCTCCTCCGACGAGGACCTGATCTCCATCCGTCCCAAGGAGCAGGAAGATCGTCGCGTGACGCTCACGCGCGCGCAGATGAACATGGTGCGCCTCTTCAGCCAGTTCATGCTGCCGCTGGCGATCGTTTTCGTCGGCGTCTCGGTCTGGTGGCGCAGGAGGTAGCGCAACTGCGGCCGTTCATCTCCAGGATCATGTGGAACTGGCACCATGAAAATCATCGCGGCTTGAAAATCGTGTCATGAAAATCAAAGGCCTGCTCATTGCCGTCATCCTGCTCGGCGCGCTTTCCGGCGCGCTATTTTGGTCCAATCGTCATCCGCCCGCTGCCGCTGACGCCGAAAAGCCCGCCGGGGCGCCGGACCTCGGACCGTCCATGATCGCTCTGAACCAGGACGACATCGTCAAGTTTGATCTGAAAAAAGCCGGTGTCGAAGAAGCGGTCCTGGCCAAAGACGATTCTGGCAACTGGCACACAACCTCGCCCATCGTTGTCCCTGTCGCGCCCGATGCCGTTTCCGGCCTCATGACCGCGCTGGCCAAGCTGACCTCCGACCGCGTGGTCGAGGACAAAGCCACCGACCTGAAGCAGTTCGGCTTGGATCAGCCCAAATTTGAAACGGGTATCACCACCAAGGATGGCAAAACACGCACCCTGCTGATTGGCGAGGACGCGCCCGCTGGCAGGGTCACATACGCCATGCTCCAGGGCGATCCGCGCGTCTTCACAATCCCCGGCTACGTCAAGGACATCGTCGACCGCAAGCCGCGCGACCTGCGCGACAAGCGCCTGATCACCATGCCCGCCGACAAAATCACTCGCGTCGACTTCACCGGCAAGCAGCACATGGTTTTTGTCCACGACAACGGCGCGTGGCGCATGGACGAGCCCAAGCTGCTTCGCGCCGATGCCACCGCCATTGACAGCTACGTGGACAATCTTGCGAGCGCCGAAATGGACGTCTCGGCCATCAGCCAGGACCCCAAGCAGGCCGACGACGGCTACAAAGGCGGCATGCCCATCGCCACTGTCAAGGTCACCGGCGATTCCGGTAGCGAGACCATCGAGCTTCGCAAGAACAAAGCCGACTACTACGCCAAGCCCAGCGTCGGCGGTGGCGTCTACAAAGTCTCCCCGACGACCAGCGAGGGCATCGTCAAGACGCCCGACGATTTCCGGGACAAGAAGCTCTTCGATTTTGGCGTCGACGATCCCGACAAGATCGAGTTGCGCGACGGCCAGAAGACCTACCTGTTCTCCAGGTTCGGTGACGATTGGCATCTTGGCACCGACCAAGGCCCGAAAGTCGACACCACCGCGGCGCAGGAATTGGCCGGCAAGCTGCGCAGCCTGGTGGCCACCCAATTCCCCGACTCCGGCTTCGCCTCGCCGACCATCACCGTCACCGTGACTTCCGGCGGCGGCAAGCACATCGAGAAAGTCTCCATCTCGAAAAATGGCGATCGCGCCGTCGGCAAGCGAGATGACGCGCCGCTCCTCTACGAACTCGATCCCACGCTGGTCGGCGAGGTGGAATCATCAGCCGCCGCCGTCAAGCCCGCCCCGGCTAAATAGCTCCACCAAACAGGCCGTTCGCCACGGAGAGCAACTCGATGGCAAACCCGTTGTCTGAGCGGCGAAAGAGGGGTACCATGCGCGAGTCAGGGGTCCACATCGGAAATTCCGGCTTGGCGTGCTATATTGCTTCTGCTTACGCGTAAAATTTTGCGCATACAAATGGAGGTTTTCGCATGAAAAGGTTTGCTTTGTTCGCACTCGGTGTATTTGCGGTTTCCAGCTGTGTAGTGGCGCGGGCACAGGACGACGACTACGCTGCCAGGGCAGTGCTAGCCGCCCCTGCCAATCTGCGCGAGGGCGCCACAGTCATCAAGTGGAAGCCCGACTTCACCTACGACACCATAAAGAAGGGCACAAACCAGATCGTCTGCTACGACAAATCGGGTCAGCCTGAACTGCCGGCATACATCATTGAGTGCACCAGCCTGGGCAACCTCGACCGGGCCGCTCAGAATATGAAGTTCGAGTCGGCCGGCGACAAGGCCAAGACGCAGGCCATGCTCGACGCCGCCGAAAAAGACGGGACGCGCGTGAAGCCCGTGTACGGGTCGGTCTGGTATCACCTGATGGGCGCCGACAAGGAGCACGCTCGCACTCACATGACCATCGCTGTCCCGGGCGCCACCACGGCATCGACTGGATTGCCCGACAATCCCAAGAGCGGCGGCGTGTGGATTATGAATGCAGGTACGACCACCGCCCATCTCATGACCCCGGGCGAATAAGACGAAACCGGATCGTTTCCAGGCTCACGCAAAGGAAACCTGAAAAAACTGCGGGGCGGCTTCCAATCCGCCCCGCTTCTTCACTCTCGTAGTTCAGGTGGTCTGCAAATGGTGACGAAATATCTGAGCTTGGCCCTTCTCGCCGCAGCAGCGCTCGCCGCGCGCTCCGGACAAGCAAACCTTCACCGGCGTCATTACGGACGACATGTGCCCCAAGGCGGATCATTCCCACATGCAAATGGGGCCGACCGACGCCGAGTGCACCCTCGCCTGCATCGACGTCCACGGCGCCAGCTACGTTCTGTATGACGGCAAGGAATCCTACAAGCTGAGCGACCAGAAGACGCCCGAAAAATTCGCGGCCAAGAAAGTCAGCGTCGTCGGCACGCTCGATAAAAAGACCAACACGATCCAGGTTGACTCGATTACCGCCGCAAAGTAACCAATCCATCGTCCCCCGATGCATTGTGTCCGAGCAATCGCCTCACTTCAAACGAAACATCACCCCGCTCCGATCGCTCGCGCACCGCGCGCCGTTCTTAGGGTAAACTCCGAGGCTGGCTCAGCACGGCATTCCTCGTTGAGGTGACGAATCGGTGGCGCAACCCGCGAAATCCCGCTCGAAAGCAAGCCGCAAGCCCGCGTCAAAAGCAGACGCGCCCGCAAAGCTCCAGCAGCAAGCCCGCGCTGCGGGCAAACTCAAGGTCGCGTTGCTGGGCTTCGGCACCGTGGGCAGCGCCGTCGCCAAGCTCATCATCCAGGATCCTCGCAGCCCCTTCGTCTTGACGCACGTTTTCAATCGCGACGTGAAGCGCAAGAAAGTGGATTGGCTGCCCGACGTCCATTGGACGCAAAGCGTCAGTGATGTGCTCTCCTCGGATGTGGATATTGTCGTGGAATTGGTTGGCGGCGTCTCTCCAGCCGGCGACTGGGTGCGTCAGGCGTTGCGCGCCGGAAAATCGGTGGTCACCGCCAATAAGCTGCTCATTGCCGAAAGCGGCCCGGAGCTGCTGAAGCTCGCAGAAGCGTCCGGCCAGCGCATCGAATTCGGCGCTTCGGTCGCCGGAGGCATCCCGGCCATCATCGCCATTCAGGAAGGGCTGATGGCCGACCGGCTCGTGGAGGTTCGTGGCATCCTGAACGGCACCTGCAATTACATCCTCACCAGCATGGAAGCGAAGGGCGCCGCCTTCGCGGACGCGCTCGCCCAGGCGCAAAAACTGGGATTCGCCGAGGCCGATCCCCGCGGCGATATCGATGGATTCGACGCCCGCGCCAAGCTCGTCATTCTGACGCAAGCCGGCTTGCGGCTGCAGGTGCGCAGCGAGCAGATTCTGTGCGTGCCGATCTCCATGATCGAAGCGGTGGATTTTCTGTATGCGCGCGAACTGAACTGCACCATTCGCCAGATCTCCCTGGCGAAAAAAGAAGGCGCCCCCGGCGCCGTCAAGCTGTTTGCTTTCGTGCGTCCCGCGCTGGTGCCGCTCACTTCGCTCATCGCTCACGTGCAGGCAAACCGCAACATCGTCATCGCCACGGGCGAGTTCGCCGGGCAGATCGCGCTGTCCGGCTACGGAGCGGGCGGCGACCCCACGGCCGTCGCCGTTGTCTCTGATCTCTACGCCATCGCGCGCCATGCCGGAGCGCGTCCGGCCGCCGCGGAAGCCCCTTCGGAGGTCCCCGCAAGCGTCAGCGGAGAGCTCACCGTGCCTCACTATCTTCGCTTCGTGGTGCGCGACCGCCCCGGCATTGTGGCTGAAATCGCCACGGTCCTTTCCAAGCACCGCATCGGCATCGACGCATTGCTGCAAAAGCCCGGCTATCCGGAGTCTGCTCTGCCATTCATCATGACGCTCGAGCCCTGCAGCAGCTTTGTTTTGGAGAAGGCGCTCCAGGAGATTGCTCGCATGGACTTCCATGTCGAGCCGCCGCTCTGCCTGCCGATTCTGCTGGAGTGATTGCTCGCGGCGAGTTGTCGTCCGGTCTCGCCTTGCTCGGGAAGCGCTTCAGGTAGGATGGCTACTGCTGTGTTGCTGCTGTTGGGCCGGCTGCTGTGGCCGCTCGGCGACCGCGGGTTCTTCGACCTGTCCTTCGGGAGGGCGGTTAAGCTGCTCGTGCCCCTCCTCGTTCAGTTCCGGACGAACGGTCACGTCCACCGAAAGCCGCTGTCCCGACTCTCCCCGGTAGATGCCGCGCACCGGCGCGACGTCGTTGTAGTCGCGTCCATAGGCCACGCGGACGTGTCGCAGGCTGACTGGCTTTCCCAGCGTTGGGTCGAGCCCGGCCCATCCGGCCTCCGGCAGATACACTTCCGCCCATGCGTGGGACGCCTGCCCGCCGATCACCTCTTCGAGCCGCGCGTCAGGTCCTTCCGCGCCTTCCGGAACCATGTAGCCGGAGACGTAGCGTCCCGGCAGCCCGCGCATCCGCGCCACACCGAGCAGCAGATGAGCGAAATCCTGGCAGACGCCGGCGCCGACGGAAAGCGAATCCGCGATCGAGGAGTGCACATGCGTGGCGCCCTTTACGTAGCGGAACCGCTCGTGAATCAGGTTCGAAGCGGCCTGCGCAAAGCCGGCCACGGTCCCGCCGCTGGATTGTTCGGCTGTTTCAATCAATTCTTCCAGGCCGGGCAGATGCGGAACGTACGCGGATGGCGCCACAAAATCGTAATACTCGTCGTGCAGCTCCTCGCGCCGCGCATCCAGTTCCGCCAGAGTGGTCTCGTCGGTGGGCAGTGACGCTGCGTCATGCGCGAGCACTACGCACTTGGCCTCCACTTGCAGGTGGCGATGCTCCGCCAGAATGTTGAATTGGTGCACCCAATTGCCAAACGCGTCCAAATACGCGGTGCCCCGGGAATTGGGGTTGGTCGTCAAGCGAAAGGAGACGCAGGTCTGCTTGTCGTCATGGATCGGCCGCAGCCGCACTTCGTTGTAGCTTTCCGAAACAGGCCCGTCGTACGAGAAGTCGGTCACGTGCGTCAGGTGGTAGCGATTCATGCCGCCACCCGATAGTAGAAATAGGTCCTGGCGATGGCCTCGCCGATATCAGCCGACATCTGCTGCACGCCGTCCAGGTAAGTGTGCAGCCCTTGCTTGAAGATCTCGTCGATCTTGTCGTAGCGCAACCGTTCGAGTGCCTTGCCGGCGAGCCGGTCGGCTTCGTTCGAGTAGGAACCGGTATGGCTGCCGCTGATCGCTCGCAAACCGGAATGCACCTCGTTGGTGCTGAACCGAATCGAACGCGGGTGCTGCGGATGCAGGATGAGCATCTCGGCCACGCGCTCCGGCTCGATCGTCGAGTGATATTGGCGGTGGTAAGCCTCGTAGGCGCCCACCGATTTCAGGACTGCCATCCACTGGTGTTTGTCCGGCGGTCCGAGATGCGCCGGACCATCCAGCAGATTGTGGTATTGCACGTCCACCAGCCGCGCCGTCATCTCCTGGCGCTCGAGCGCCCAGCCCACTCGCAGAAACTCCCAGCCTTCATCGTGCGGCAGCGTTGCGTCGGTCACTCCATGAAAGCGATGGCTGCCGAATTTCACGGTTTCGCAGATGCGATGAGGACCGGTGGCGATCTCCTCGGCGGCATCGAAGCGGGTGACGGTGTGGTACAGCCCGTTGATGTCCTCCCACATCTCGCGCGAGATGCGGTCGCGAATCGTGCGCGCATTCTCGCGAGCCTTGGCGATGCACTCGACGATCGAGCTGGGGTTCTCCGCGCGAAACGCCAGGAACTCGAAGCTGGTCTGTGAGGTGGCCTCCTCATAAAACTGCCGGAAACGCTCCTGTTCGCCGGCCATAGCGATCAGCGGCTCCCAGTGCAGCCGGTAAGGCTGCTGCGATTGCTCGAGCAGCATGTGGTAGTTCACGTCCAGGATGCGAGCCGTATACTCGGCCCGTTCGATATAACGCCCCAGCCAGAACAGTGAATCTGCGATGCGCGATAGCATGGCGTTAATTCGCTCCCTCTGTGCGCAGCGCCTCTCCGCGAAGCACCCAAGTGTCTTTGCTGCCGCCGCCCTGCGACGAATTCACCACCAGCGAGTGCGGTTGCAGAGCCACCCGCGTTAATCCGCCCGGCACAATCGTCACTTTCTGCCCGTCGTAGAGGCAGTAAGGCCGCAGATCGACGTGCCGCCCGGCCATGCCCCCGGTGGCCGGATTGTACGAGGGTACCCGCGACAATGGAATCACCGGTTGCGCCACATAGTTTCGCGGATTGGCCTCGATCGCTCGCCGGAATTCCTCGATCTTTGCGCGGCTCGCCGTCGGCCCCATCAGCATGCCGTAGCCGCCCGACTCTCCCACGGCCTTCACCACCAGCTCGCCCAGATGATCGAGCACGTATGCGTAATCCGCCGGTCGCGTGCAAAGATAGGTGTCCACACTGCGCAAGATCGGCTCTTCTCCCAGGTAGTAGCGAATGAACGATGGAACGTACGCGTAGATGGCCTTGTCGTCGGCCACGCCGTTGCCCACCGCATTAGCCAGCGCCACATTGCCAGCGCGATAGGCGCCCATCAGGCCCGGCACACCCAAAAGCGAATCCGCGCGGAAGCTCAGCCCATCGAGGAATTCATCGTCCACGCGCCTGTAGATCACGTCCACGCGCTTCAATCCGTGAATGGTTTTGGTGAACACCACGTCGCCGTCCACTACCAGGTCGCGGCCCTCGACCAGCTCGACCCCCATCTGCTGTGCCAGGAAACTGTGCTCGAAATAAGCGCTGTTGTAGATCCCGGGAGTCAACAGCACGATCTGCGCATCGTCTTCGCCCTGCGGCGAGAGGCTGTGCAGTATGCGCGAAAGCTCCGCCGGATAGTGGTCCACGGGCAGAACTTCATAATCCTGAAACGCGTCCGGAAACGTTCGTGTCATCACCAGGCGATTTTCCAGCACGTAGGAGATTCCGCTCGGCGTGCGCACGTTATCTTCGAGGACGTAGAATTCGCCGGTCTTCGAGTCGCGTACCAGATCGATGCCGCAGATATGCGTGTGAATTCCGCGCGGCACCTCCAAGCCAATCATCTCGCGTCGGAAATGCGGGCAGGAATAAACCAGCGAGCGCGAAATCTGCCGATCCTTGAAAATTCGCTGCTTGCCGTACACGTCCTGCAAAAACAGGTTGAGGGCCATGACGCGTTGCGCCAGGCCCCGCTCGATGTGCCGCCATTCCGATTGCGGAAGAATGCGCGGAATCAGGTCGAAGGGAAACAGTCGCTCGGTGCCGCGGCCGTCGCTGTACACGGTGAAGGTGATTCCTTGCAGCAGGAAGGCGAGATCCGCCAGTTTGCGCCGCTCCTCGAACTGCGCCAATTCCATGCCTGCGAGCTTCTGAAATAGCTGTGCGTAGTGCAGTCGTGGCACACCCGGCGCGTCGAACATCTCGTCGTAAAAATCGCCCGGATCGTATCCCTTGAACAGTCCTCGATCCAGTGCCTCCATGGGAACACTCGACATCATCCGACTGTAACAGGCCGTGCGTTCCCTGGCGTCCCGAAAAAACGCATGGAACCCATCGAAATTCCAGCACCGGGTGCGGGCTGCACCTGCAGCCCGCGTAGACAGGTATGGGCTGCACTTGCAGCCCGCGTTAGACCGGGTCCGGGCTGCACATGCAACCCGCGCAAAGTTTCATCGGGGTCGTGAAGCTTCTGGGCCCTTCTGAGAGGATCAGTTGGGCATGTCCGGGGAGGGGCCGGTCGCGGCCAAGAGCGGTTCTTGAGAGATTGATGGCTCGATCAATTGAGCGTTGAACTCGGCGTGTTCCGGGCTTACGAATGGAGTAGGAGTAACGAGCACGCGCGTCAGCCCTCTGTCAATGTAGCCTAGCCGTTGCGCGGCCGCCTCAGAGAGGTCCACGACGCGGTGGAGGCGAAAATTGGGGCCTCGATCCGTGATGGTCACCGTTACGGCACTGCCATTGTTCAGGTTAACCACCCGAACGACGGTTCCGAGTGGGAAGTACCAGCAGGCTGCCGTGAGCGCCCGCCGGTCGAATCTCCGGCCGTTAGCCATTTTCTTGCCTTGACGATCCGCCCCGTACCATGAAGCCACTCCCACGTAGCGGGGTTTCAGAGCGTGGGGAGCCTTGACGACGTTAGCCTTTGCGATTGCCGCGGACATTGGGGAGGTCCACAGCAGGCTCACTACGAACAGCAGACTGAGGATTCGTAGTTTTGTCTGCATGAGTCTTTCCTCCTTTAGCTTGGTTTGAAGGTCATTCAGTTTTTGTCCCTCGTGGCCTCCTCGGCTCTGAAGAGCTCTGTTCTGTTCTCGACTTCCATAGGCTACCGTCCAGACCGACCCGGGTCGATGAAGGGATCGTACCGCCGTTGGTAGGACCTGTGTACCCTGGTACAGGTTTACCTTTTCTTTGCCTCTAGATTGTTGGCTTGCATGTAAAATCCTTATAATAAGTATCTTACAAAGTACTATTGGGCTGGTCCGCCGGGCAGTCGATGCGTCGCCGTCTTGGCGCTCTCCTAGAAACAGATTCCCTAGGCTCGCAAGGGTTCGATATCTTTCACCTGAAACGGGCCGGGGAATTCCCGTGTGGCGCTTTTGCCACAATATCTCCCACGTCCAGAGTGAACAGAACGAGAGCATGCCCAGCTCTTGGGGTATAGCGGCACCGTCGCGGTTCCGCGAAACATGGCTCCAGTGGCGTGGTCGGAAGCTTCCTAGAGCTACCGCCTGCCTACCCCTTCCGGAATGATCGACGCTGCAACCCAATTGCGATATGCTGTGCGCCGCCAATTTTGCTGCGGCCCGAGGGAGGACCGGCACGCGATACCGCCGGCTCGGGCCGCGCCGGAGATGGTTCCCGACCTGGAGGAACGATGGACATCAAGACCGAATACGTGAAATTGCCTGTCAGCGACGGAACATCGATGCGCGCATATGTAACGCAACCGGCTGGCGGCGCCAAGCGCGGCTTGCTGGTCATGCAGGAGGCTTTTGGCATCAACGCGCATATGCGTGACATCACAGAGCGTTTCGCGCGCGAGGGCTATCTGGCGGTCGCTCCCGAACTGTTTCACCGCACGGGCGAAGGTTTCGAGGGCCGCTACGACAATTTCCAGGCGTGCATGCCGCACATGCAGGCGCTCAGGGACCCGTCGATGGAGGCCGACTTCCGCGCTGCTTACGATTGGCTGAAGTCGAGCGGCGGAGAAAACCTGCCGGTAGCCGCCGTTGGTTTTTGCATGGGAGGCCGCGCTGCAGTGCTTGCCTCAACCTCACTGCCGCTGGACTGCGCGATTTCCTTTTACGGCGGCGGGATTGCGCCGAGCCAGTCCAACCCCGGTTTGCTCGGCCGCCTGAAGGACGTCTCGGCGCCGCTGCTGCTATTTTGGGGAGGGAAAGACGCGCATATCGGCACGGCTGCCATGCGTGCGGCTACAGACGCGCTGAGGGCGGTAGGGAAGAGTTACGCCAACGTGGAATTTTCCGACGCCGACCACGGCTTCTTCTGCGATGCCCGGCCCAGCTATCATCCCGCATCTGCAGCGGTCGCTTGGCCGATGGTCCTGGCATTCCTGAACACTCATATCTCGGCGCGCGAACGCGCCGTTGCAGCGCGCTGAGGCGTGCTCCGATGCGGCGCGGTGAAAACGCCGCCACGTTCATCGCGAACTTGACGTAGTAAGCGTAGGCTCGGCCGTTTTTCGCGCGGGTGTGCCGTTGGGTGCGGCTCGCAGATATTGCGCCGGCCAGGAAACGCTCACACCCAATTCCGCGGCGGCGTGCAGTGGCCAATATGGGTCGCGGAGCAGTTGACGCGCCAGGAAAACCACGTCGGCTTGCCCGCTTCGCAGAATATGCTCGGCCTGCGCCGCCGAGGTGATCATGCCGACCGCCCCGGTGAGTATTCCCGTCTCCTGTCGTAAGCGCTCGGCAAATTCCGTTTGGTAGCCCGGGCCCATGGGAATTTTTACGCCCGGAACGTTTCCTCCCGACGAGCAGTCCACCAGATCCACGCCGAGCGGCGTCATCATGCGCGCCAGCTCCACGGACTGCTCCACGTCCCATCCTCCCGGGGTCCAATCCGTCGCCGAAATCCGGACGAACAAAGGCAAGCGCTCCGGCCAGTGCGCGCGAATGGCTTCCACGGTTTCGCGAACGATCCGCGAGCGGTTCGCAAAGGAGCCGCCGTAGCTATCCGTTCGCAGGTTGCTCAGCGGCGAAAGAAACTCATGCAACAGATAACCATGTGCGGCGTGAAGTTCAATCGCGCGATACCCAGCTTCGAGGGCGCGCCGCGCGGCCTCGCCAAATGCGCGCACCACCGTCGCGATCCCTTCGGTTGTTAGCGCGGTGGGCATCGGGTAGTTCGCCGAAAACGGGACGGCGCTGGGTGCGACCACGTCACGCCAGCCTCCGGCGTTCTCCTCAAGCTTGCCGTCGCCCTCCCAGGGACGCGCCACGCTTGCCTTGCGCCCCGCATGCGCGAGCTGGATCCCGGCCACGCTGCCTTGCGAATGAATGAACTGCGTGATGCGAGCCAGTGGCTCGATCTGGGCATCCTTCCACAGCCCGAGGTCGTGCGGGCTAATGCGGCCTCGCGCTTCCACCGCCGTGGCCTCGGCGAAGACCAGCCCGGCGCCGCCGACGGCGCGGCTCCCGAGGTGAACCAAATGCCAATCCGTGGCGAATCCGTCTTCGCACGAATACTGGCACATCGGTGAGACCATGATGCGATTCGCGAACGTCACCCCTCGAATTGTCAACGAATCGAAAAGACCGTACACAGTGTCAACTGCGTTCGCTTTGGACACGCTTGCTGGTTGCTCCTTTTCTGAAAACGCGTCAAGCAATCTTCGCAGACGCCTTCCCGTTCGGCAAATGCAAGTTGTCATGCCAAGGAAGTCTCTGCGCTGCTTTTGGTGGGTGCCTGGCGCGCCCGTTGCTATCTCGGCGCCGCTGCCTTTCGAGCGCTGTTGCCATCCGGCGCGCCGTATGGCAAAACTGACTGGAACCATAGACTTGCATCCGTTCCCACGTCAGTTGGTGTCGTGGCCGTATTGAGCGTACCTACGCTCTCGCGAATTCCAGCATCTCAACGGCAGGCGAGTAGATAGCGTTCGGAGGCGGCAATGACAAACGCAAGTCGGATGTCCTGGGCGTTCCTGGTAGCGGCCATTCTCGCAGCCGGAGTCAGCAGTCGTCCGCTTCTTGCCGACAACGACGATCCCCCCGGTCGCGTCGCGCGACTCAACCTTGCGCAGGGATCAGTCTCCTTCCAGCCCGCCGGTGGCGGAGACAATGACTGGGCTGCCGCGATCGTGAATCGTCCGATGAGCACCGGCGATCGCCTCTGGACCGATCAGGACGGCCGCGCCGAGCTGCACGTCGGTTCGACCGCCATACGGATCGATCGCAACACTGGAATCTCTTTCCTCACCCTCGCTGACAACGCCGTGCAGCTCCAGCTTTCCGCCGGAACTACGATCGTTCGTCTGCGGCGTCTTGATCCGACCGACAGCTTCGAGGTTGACGCGCCCAACCTCGCCTTTTCGCTCCTCCGGCCGGGTGACTACCGCGTCGATGTGGACCCGGACCAGAACATTACGACAGTGACCGTAATGCAAGGCCAGGGTGCTGCTATCGGAGGCGGCCGCTCCTACAACATCATTGCCGACCAGCGCGCGACCTTCACCGGCACCGACGATCTTCAGTACGATTTGACGGACCCGCACGCGACTCCGCCAACCGATTTCGACACCTGGGCCAGTACGCGCGATCAACAGGACGACCGCGCCGCCGCGGCTCCGTCAGCCAAGTACGTTCCTCCCGACGTCACTGGCAGCGAGGATCTCGACACCTACGGCGCGTGGCAAACGACGCCCGATTACGGCCCCATGTGGGTACCTTCGGGAGTGGCCGTAGGCTGGGCTCCCTATCGATTCGGGCACTGGGTATGGGTCGCACCCTGGGGCTGGACGTGGGTGGAAGATGAGCCCTGGGGATTCGCGCCGTTTCATTACGGTCGCTGGGTCTCTGTTGGCGGAGCTTGGGGATGGATTCCAGGGCCAGTTGGCGTCCGCCCGGTTTACGCTCCCGCGTTGGTGGCTTGGGTGGGAGGCACTCCCGGCTTCAGTTTCTCAATTTCAATCGGGGGCGGCGGTATCGGCTGGTTCCCGCTTGGCCCTCGCGAGGTTTTCGTTCCTGCGTATCGCGTGAGTGATGCCTACGTGACCAGGGTGAACGTGACAAACACGGTTGTCGAGCGGACGACAGTGGTCAACGTGTATCACAACAACGTCACGAACGTCACCTACATGAACCAGCACGTGAACGGCGGCGTCACCGTCGTTTCACACGACACCTTCGTGAATGCTCGGCCCGTCGGGCGCAACGTGGTTCGTGTGCCTGATCGCGAACTGGCCGCCGCGCCGGTGGCGCGCACATTTTCCACGGCGCCGGTCCATTCCAGCCTCGTTGGCGAAGGTCGTCCCGTGACGGCGCGGCCCCCGGCGGCCGTGCTTAGTCGAACGGTAGTCACCAAGAGAACTCCGCCGCCAGCGCCGTCGAGATTCCAGGAACAGCCGCGCGGCCAGAGTGCGCCCACCGCGCCGGTCAACCGGGCTGGCGATCAGCCACCGCCTCGGACGTTCCAGCCTTCACAACCGCAACCTTCGCAGCCGCAGCCGCAACCCACTAATCGCCCGGAGCCACGCACGTTCAATCCACAAAACGCGCCTCCGCAGCCATCGCAGCCGCAAGCGGACACTCGGCCGGCGCCGCGCGCGTTCAATCCACAAAACACTACACCGCAACCTCAGGCTGAGCCGCAACCTACGCAGCCACAACCCAGCACCCGCCCGGCGCCACGCGCTTTCGATCAACAAGGGCCTCCGCAGCCGCAACCCCGTGGCGCGGGTGAAAACGTGAACCGAAACGCGCCTCCCGCACTGAATCCATTCGCCAGACCGGCTCCGCCCGTGCGTCAACCGACGCCTGCGGAACAGCAAAATGACACAGCCAAACAAGGCCAATGGCAGCAGCAGCACCAACAGGTGCATGGGACAGGTGGCGGGGCGAAGCCGTCCGGTCAGCCGGCTGGGCGTGACAACAAGAAACGCTAAACCGCCGAAGTGCTGAGATTCTCGAGAGCGCGCTTGCAACCGCGCCGGTCGGATCCCGATGGGCTTAAGATAGTGCCCGCACAGGCACGGCCGAGCTGCTTTTGCCATGGCTGCGAACCACGATGGCTGGGTCCATGAAGCCTTACCAGCGAGAGAAACTCAATTGGATGGATCTGCTGTGGCTGCTGTTCCTCGGCGGTTTGGCCGTCCTTCCGCCGATTGGTGAGATACACAAGCAGCTCATTCTGCTGGCCATCGGCATCCTGCAACTCTTCGAGGGCAGCCTCATCCACCTTTCGCCGCGGCGCGGCCGGCATTACGCAGTCGCGCTCAAGATTCTCCTCAGCATGCTGCTGCTGGGTCACACCGGCCAGGTAGAGATCAATAGCAGCTACTACCCGATTTTCTACGTTCCCATCATCACGGCGGCGATCTACTTCGGGCCGCTGGGGACGTTGCTGTGGACGCTGATCGCTTCGGCAGCCTACTGCTCCTACTTGTATCCGGCTCTGCAGGAATATGAGGTGAGCGCTGGCGGTTACGCCGAACTCGCCATTCGCATCCTGTTTTTCTTTTTGGCGGCGATGGTCGTCAACCGTTTTGCCACTGAAAATCGGCGGCAGACCCTGCGCTACCAAACCCTGGCGGAGGAACTAGCCGAAACCAATCGCCGCCTGGAACTTGCCCAAGCCGAAGCGCGCCGCTCTGAACGCCTGGCGGCTCTCGGGCAGCTTTCCGCCGGCCTGGCCCACGAAATTCGCAACCCTCTCGGCATCATCAAGGGCTCCGCCGAGATGCTGACCGAGCGAACCAAGTCTGCTGAGCCTTTGACGGCCGAACTGGCTGGCTACATCTCAACGGAAGTGAACCGCCTGAGCGCCCTGGTCACGCGATTCCTCGACTTCGCCCGGCCCTTGCGCCTCGAATTTAAGCCGCAATCGTTGCCCACCGTCGTCGATCTGGCGCTCAAGGCCGTGGCCGCCAATTGGAGCGGCCCTCCGGTCAAAGTCGAGCGCAACTACGAAGAGGATCTACCGGCAATTTCTCTGGACGAGAATTTTGCCGAGCAGGGCTTCATCAATCTGGCGCAAAATGCGTATGAGGCCATGAGCGAAGCGGGCGGCGGCACGTTGCGCATCTCCATCGCTCGCGCCGAGCGTAACGGGCGCGACGGCCTCGAGGTGCGCTTCGCCGATAGCGGTCTAGGCATTCCCCGTGAACTTCGCGAGCAGATCTTCAATCCCTTTGTCACCACCAAGAAAACCGGCGTCGGGCTGGGGCTTTCCATCGTGTCGAAAATCGTGGATGAACACCACGGTTCGATCCAATTGGCAACGGACACGCCGGGAGCCTGCTTCGTGCTATTTTTCCCTGCGTCCGCGCAATCCGTCGAGGAGGAGCCGCGGCCCACGGCCGCGATCTGATGCCTAAGCCCACGATTCTCATTGTCGAAGATGAAGCCAAGATGCGCCGCTTGCTCGAGCTCGATCTGGGCGAGGCCGGTTTTGAAACCGTGTCGGCGCCCGACGCCGAAGCCGGCATCGATCTATTGCGCAAGGAGCCGGTGCAGCTGGTGCTGACGGATCTCAAGCTGCCGGGCATGAGCGGACTCGAGTTCCTGCAAGCCGCCAAGCGCCTCTACGCCGCAATGCCGGTGATCGTGATGACCGCCTACGGCAGCGTCGAAACCGCGGTTGATGCCATGAAGGCCGGCGCCAGCGACTACGTCCTCAAGCCTTTTTCGCTCGCGGAAATGCGCCTAGTGGTGCAGAAGGAGCTCGACGTCCGCCGCCTGCGCGAGGAAAATCGTTCGCTCCGCGAGGCTCTGGGGCAGCGCTATGACTACCCGAACGTCGTTGCGCATAGCCCGGCCATGCAGGAGGTGCTGGCGCTGGTCGAGCGCGTCGCGCCCACGCCTTCGACGGTTCTGCTCGGCGGCGAAAGTGGTGTGGGCAAGGACCTCATCGCCCGCGTCATCCATCAGCGCTCCAGCCGCGCTTCCGGTCCCTTCATTAAAATCAACACCACCGCGATTCCCGAAACTCTGCTGGAGAGCGAGCTATTCGGTTACGAAAAGGGCGCCTTCACCGGGGCCACAACGAGCAAGCCCGGCAAATTCGAGTTGGCCGATAAAGGCTCCCTGTTCCTCGACGAAATCGGTGACGTCCCCTCCACGACGCAGGTAAAGCTGTTGCGCGTTTTGCAGGAGCGCGAGTTCGAGCGGCTCGGTGGCACGCGGACTCTCAAAGTCGATGTGCGCCTGATCGCCGCCACCAATCGTGACCTGCGCGCAGCGCTCGAACAGGGCACCTTTCGCGAGGATCTCTACTACCGGCTGAACGTCGTGCCCATTGATATCCCGCCGCTGCGTGCCCATAAGGAAGACATCCCCGATTTAGTGAATCTATTTCTGGCGCGCTACGCCAAAGCCTCCGGGAAAAGCTTCATCGGCATTGCCCCGGGGGCGTTGGATAAGCTGTTAGCGTTTCATTGGCCGGGCAATGTGCGCGAACTTGAAAATATCCTCGAGCGCGCCTGCGCGTTGGCTGTCGGGCCCGTGCTTGAGGCCGGCGACATTCGTCTGGATTCCGGTCGGGCCAAGACCGCCGATTCCTCTGCGGCGGCGTTGCTCCCCGAAGGTAAGACGCTCGATCAATGGGAAGACGAAATCATCCGCGAAGCCTATCGCCGTGCCAACGGCAATAAGAGCCAGGCCGCCCGTCTCCTCGGCCTTTCTCGAAATGCCCTACGCTATCGCCTCGAGAAAATCGGCATTCACGACGAACCGGAAAAAGAAGCTCCAGCAAGATGATGCCTTTGCCTCGCTGTCTGCTGGCTGAAAACCACCACTTCTGGTGGAGACCAGCCAACGTCGCCCGTATCTGCTTCGGCTACACCCTTGTATTGTTCCTAACATACAGTATCTACAGCACTTGTTCTATGCCTCGCAGGCTGCTTTTGGCACGGTCATTGCTATGAACAAGCGTGATGAACTTGAGGTGCACCATGAGGAAGCGAGCCTTTGCGGTGCTGACGGCCTTGATCCTTGGAAGCCTCGGGATCGCGGCAAACGCGCAGCAGCCAGACTACCAGCCACCGGTTGACCAGCAGCCGCCGGGAAGCGTCCAGCCGCAACCCGCCAACCCGTCGCAGTCTGATGGCGACCAGGGTGCCGGCCGCGTAAGTTTCATTCGCGGAGATGTTTCCATGCAGCGCGGCGACAACGGTGAAACCTCCGCCGTCACGCTGAACACGCCCCTGATGGCGGGCGACAAAATTTCAACCGGAGACGGCTCGCGCGCCGAGGTTCAGCTCGATTTTGCTAACGTCCTTCGCCTCGATGATCACGCTCAGGTGAATGTTGTCGCGTTGTCCCGTTCGCGCATTCAGCTTCAGATCGCGCAGGGACTGGTCAGCTACTCGGCCGTCCGGCCCTCGGATGCCGATGTGGAGATTGACACGCCGAACGTCTCCATTCATCCGCAGCGCCAGGGCCGCTACCGCATTCAGGTCAGCGCCAATGGAGACACTGAAGTCCTCGTCCGTGACGGCGGAGCCGACGTTGCCACCTCGCAGGGCAGCACGCAGGTCCACAAGGGCGACTTGATCACCATTCAAGGCATGGGCGATCAGGCCCAATATCGCGTCAGCAATGCTCCGGGCAGTGATGAGTGGGACAATTGGAATGATGGCCGCGACCACACCATCAGCGACGCCCAAAGCTATCAGCACACCAATCCCTATTACACGGGTAGCCAGGACCTCGATCCGTACGGCGAATGGAGCGAAGTGCCCGACTACGGCCAAGTTTGGACGCCCAACGTCGCCGTAGATTGGGCGCCCTACCGCGCGGGCCGCTGGGTCTATGAACCCTACTGGGGATGGACCTGGGTTTCCTATGAGCCTTGGGGCTGGGCGCCTTATCACTATGGCCGCTGGTTCCTCAATGGTGGACGCTGGGCGTGGTGGCCCGGTCCTGTTTACGGCGGATATCGACCGGTTTGGGCGCCAGCGTACGTTTCCTTCTTCGGTTACGGTGGAGGAGGCTTTGGTTTTGGCCTCGGATTTAGTTTCGGCTTCGGATTCGGCAATGTCGGCTGGATGGCGATCGGCCCAGGTGATTATTTTCATCCGTGGTGGGGCGGCTTCCGCGGCGGCTACAACGTCGTCGACATTCACAACTACTACAACGTCCGCGGTGGGTTTGCACCCCTCCACAATGGCGGCTTCTCGAATTTCCGCGACATCGACCGCAATGACAGGTTGCGCGCCGGAATGTCCAGCATGTCCTCTCGCGGCTTCGGCGCTGGCGGCGAGGCAATCCACGGTGGCGTGAGCGCGGAAAATCTGCGCACGGCGCGCGGGGTTACCGGCGGCATGCCGATTTCGCCTACGCGGGCAAGCATGCGCGTATCCGACCGGCCCGGTAATTCTCAGGCGTTTTCGGCGCACTCCAACCAGCACTTCTTCTCGGGTGGCACGCAAGGTGGCTCACGAGGGTTCCAGGGACAATCTGGCGGCGGATTCAATCGCGGGCCAGCTGCGTCTCCTCTCGGCGGAACTCGAGGAACGGAGCAATCGTCCGGGGGATGGCAACGATTCTCCGGGCCACCTCGCGGTGGAACCGGTAATCCATCGGCAGGAGGCAACGTCCGGGGAAGCCAACCGAGTTACCGTCCGCCGCTCAGCATGAACCGGCCCATCGTGAACGAGAATCAGCGCGCCAATGGCGGGCCTAACGGCAACAATGGCGGTTATCGAGGCGGCTATCCCGCGACGCCGAGCTACCGCAACGAACCCAATGGCAATTCCGGTGGATATCGCGGCGGATCAGGGCCGGCTGGTCGCAGTGAGCCCGCCCCGAGCTATCGGAGCGCTCCAGCACCTAGCTACCGCAGCGCTCCAGCACCTAGCTACCGCAGCGCACCCGCGCCCAGCTATCGCAGCGCGCCTTCGCCGAGCTATCGAAGCTCTCCTTCGCCCAGCTATCGTGGACCCAGCGGCGGCGGTGGCGGAAGCCGAGGTGGTGGAAGCAGCCGCAGCGGCGGGGGTGGCGGGGGCGGAGGCGGGCATCACCGCTAGCTGTAAGCGACTTCACTCGTCGTATCTCGCGCGGCCTTGTTTCGTCGAGGTCGCGCGTCTGTTTTTGTCACGGTCATCCTGATTCCTGATTAACTTCGAGCCGTGCAAACATCGCGCAGGGTGTGTGGATGTGTTTCGCAGCCTGGGCTACAATGGCTCGCTGATCAGCGGCGTGAATAAGCCTTTCATCTTCGATCAACCGCACCAGGCCGAGTACATGGAACGCCGCTGCGCGTTTCTGAGTCGTTTCCTCCCGCAATGGAAACGCGAACTGGACTTGCGCACCGCGCTCGATGTCGGCTGCGGAGTCGGCTACTTTTCCGCTTTTTTACGCGACATGGGCTTCCAGGTCACCGCCGTGGATGGCCGCGAAGAGAACGTCGCGGAAGCGCGCGCTCGCCACTCTGGCATCGAATTTCGCGTCTGCGATGTGGAAGACCCGCAACTGTCAGCGCTGGGTACCTTCGACATGGTGCTGGCGTTCGGCCTGCTCTATCACCTCGAAAATCCGTTTCGCGCGATCCGCAACTTGCACGCGCTCACCGGCAAGCTCCTTCTCATCGAGAGCCTGTTTGTTCCCGGAGAAGCTCCGGCTTTGTTGTTGCTCGACGAATACGCGGTTGAAGACCAAAGCCTTCGCTCCGTCAGTTGCTATCCAACCGAAGCTGCCATCGCCAAGATGGCTTTTCGTTCCGGCTTCCCGCATGTCTATCGCTTCCGCGAATTTCCCGATCACGAGCAATTTCGCCGCGTGGATGGGCGCGACCGCGTGCGCACCTTGTTTGCCGCCGCGACCTGTGACGTGCGCTCGCCGCTGCTCGAAGCCGCGACCGAGCCCTTCGCGCGCCCCGACCGCCTGACCAAGCAGCGCAAAGGCCTGGCCAAACTTTTCCGGCGCCTCGGCAAGGGTTTTCGCCGTCCGGCTCCGGCCGTCACTCCCGCCGCGCCAGCAAGCACACGTGGGGACTAACTTCCCGCCTCCGATGCTGACGCTCTTTGCGATCCCCAAGCCCTTTCGCGGACAAAGCGACCTGATCCAGCGCAACGCCATTGCCAGTTGGACGCTCATCGAGCCGCGTCCGGACGTTTTGCTTTTCGGCGACGAAGATGGCACGGCGGACTTCGCACAACAGCTTGGCATCCGACACATCCCGGAAGTCGCGCGCAACGAATTTGGCACGCCCCGCCTCGACGACCTCTTCGCTCTCGCCGAGCGCGCCGCCACCACGCCTCTGCTGGCCTACGTCAACGCCGACATCATTCTCAACGACGAATTTCCCGCGGCCGTCGCGCGCGTGCAATCCGCCCTTGGCCGCTTTTTCATGGTCGGCCAGCGCTGGGACCTCGAAGTCGACGCGCCCCTCGATTTCACCGCGACTGGCTGGCAGCGCACCCTGCTCGACCGCGCGCGCCAGGCCGACGCGCTACAGCCTCCCACCTGCGTCGATTATTTTGCGTTTACTCGCGGATTCGCCGAAGGGCTCCCGCCGCTCGCCATTGGCCGCACGGCGTGGGACAACTATCTGATCTGGCGCGCCCACGCGCTGGGATTTTCCGTGGTCGATGCCACACGCGTCGTCAACATCGTCCACCAGGTCCACGACTATTCGCATCATCCCGGAGGAGCCCGCGCCGTGTGGACTGGACCCGAGGCCCAGCGAAACCGCGAGCTCACCGGCGGCTGGTGGCATCGCTACACGATCGACGACGCCACATACATCCTCACGCCAACCGGCCTGCGTCGCTCCCACCGGCATCCCTGGATGATGGCCCAGCGCTTGTGGTCGCATCCGCTCACGGTGTTCACCTGGCCCTGGCAAGCCCTGCGGCGATCCTTGGGGTCATAGTGCATAATGGCCATGAAAAGATCTGATCTGAGACTCGTTCCTGGCGTCTTGGCTGAGGTCGTTCACGTCGTCATAATCTAGTGTATCCGTTCATCCATATCGGCCCTGTGACGCTTGGCACCTACGGCCTTCTGGTCGCGGCCGGCCTGCTCTGCGCGTTCTTCATCTTGCGCGCGGACCTCCATCGTCGCGGTCTGGACGCCGACGCCGAAAGCATCATCGGCATCACTGGCCTCTCCGGCTTGGCAGGCGCGCGTCTCTACCACTTGCTCGAGAGCCCCGCTGATTTCTTTGCCGATCCTTGGCGGCTCCTCTTCAGCACCATGGGTTTCGCCTGGTTTGGCGCGGTGATTGGTGGTTTCGTCGCCCTCGTCTCGCTGGCGCGCCGCTATCGCATGAAGATTCTGCTCATGCTGGACGTAGCCTCGCCCGCCGCGGCCGTCGGTTACGGCATTGGCCGTATCGGCTGCCTGATTTCCGGCGACGGCGATTACGGCATTCCCACCTCGCTGCCCTGGGGCATGAGCTTCCCCAATGGCTTGGTGCCCACCACCCAGCGCGTTCATCCCACGCCCATCTACGAATTTCTAGCGGCCCTGGTGATCGCGCATTTTCTCTGGCGCATCGGCCGCCGCGCCGTCGGTGGCACGCGGCCCGCAGGAGAAGTCTTCGGCTGGTATCTCATCATGACCGGCGTGGCGCGCTTCCTGGTGGAATTCATCCGCATCAATCCGCGGTCGTTTTTCGGTTTGTCGAACGCGCAGGCCGCCAGCGGCGTCTCGGTCATCGCCGGCGTGTTGCTGCTGGTTTTACTGGCGGGACGCGCCCCCGTGGAGCGCCAGCCTGTCGCTCGAAGAAGCGCCGAAGGAAGCCGCCCAGAGCGAAAACGGTCGCACCAACCGGCGCGCTGAACCGCAACAGGTAAAATAGGAAATGGATAAACGATGACACGCATGGCTCGGCCTACCGGCATCACAGTCCTCGGCTGGTTCCAGATTGCTGGCGGAATCTCCGCGGTAATTCTCGGCACAGCTCTTGTGCGGAAGCCCAGTGCCGCAGCGGATTGGGGCCTGCCCCCGGCCTTCGGCGCTCTAGGCGCCGCGGGAGGCGCCATCATGATCTTCTACGGAATCTTCAATCTTGCGGTTGGCTGGGGTCTGCTGAAGCTGTTCAACTGGGCCCGGATCATCATGCTCGCCATCATGGGGCTGGGCTTGGCGGGCTCAGCGGCAGGCATACTTCTCGGCGGCGTCACACACGAGCCTGTGGGGATGGCTGGCCTGCGTCTGATCGCTTTCGCGATCGACGCCCTCATCGTGTGGTATTTGCTGCGTCCCGAATCCAAGCGCGCCTTCACGCCGCCTGCGTCCGGCCAGCAGCCCGGGGCCGGCGCTCCGCCCGACGAGCCGCCGCCAGCTTCCTAGAAGCTGCTGGCGCCTTAGAGCATCTGCCGGAGCACGTACGGCAGAATGCCGCCATGCCGGTAATAGTTAATCTCCTCCGGTGTATCCACCCGAGCAATCGCCTCGAAGGACTTCTCCTTGCCGCCATCCTCGCGCGCTACAACGCGCAGCTTCGCCCGCGGCGTCAACGTCGTGACGCCCTCGATTGTGAAGCTCTCGTGACCATTCAGCCCCAGCGATTCCGCCGTTTGCCCGGGCAAATATTCCAGCGGCAGCACGCCCATTCCCACCAGGTTGCTGCGGTGAATGCGCTCGTAGGTCTCCGCGATCACGGCCCGTGCACCCAACAGCAGCGTGCCCTTCGCGGCCCAGTCGCGCGAAGACCCCGTGCCGTATTCCTTGCCTGCCAGCACCACCAGCGGCACGCCTTCCTTCTGGTAACGCATCGCCGCGTCGTAAATCGTCATCTTCTCGCCGCTTGGCTGATACAGTGTCCAGCCGCCCTCGGTGCCGGGCGCCAGCAAATTGCGCAACCGGATATTCGCGAACGTGCCTCGCATCATCACTTCATGATTGCCGCGCCGCGCGCCATACGAATTGAACTCGCTCGCCTTCACGCCATTCGCGATCAGGTATTTGCCTGCCGGCCCATCCGCGTTGATCGAACCCGCCGGCGAAATATGATCCGTGGTCACGCTGTGTCCCAGCATCGCCAGCACACGCGCGCCTTTAATATCGGTCAGCGCCGCGGGCGCCTTCGGCATGTTGTCGAAAAATGGCGGGCGCTTAATGTACGTGGACTTCTCGCTCCACGCGTACAAATTGCCCTCCGGCACCGGCAACCCGCGCCAGCGCGCATCGCCCTGGAAGACTTCGCCGTATTCCTTCAGGTACATGTCGGTGCTCACCGCCTTGCGCACCGTCTCTTCCACCTCCGCGGGCGACGGCCAGATATCGCGCAGGAAAACCGGCTTGCCGCTTTGATCCTTGCCCAGAGGCTCGCTGGCCATGTCGAAGTCCATCCGCCCAGCCAGCGCGTAAGCCACCACCAACGGCGGCGACGCCAGATAATTCGCGCGCACCAGCGGATGCACGCGTCCCTCGAAGTTGCGGTTGCCGCTCAGCACGGATACGGCGAGCAGCCCGTTGTCCTTGATCGCCGCGCCAATCGGCTCGGACAGCGGCCCGCTGTTGCCGATGCAGGTTGTGCAGCCATAGCCGACCAGATTGAAGTGCAGCTTTTCGAGGTACGGCGTCAATCCCGCGGCATTCAGATAATCCGTCACCACCTTCGATCCCGGCGCCAGGCTCGTCTTCACCCAAGCCTTCGCCTGCAGCCCGCGCTCCACCGCCTTCTTGGCCACCAGTCCCGCACCCAGCATCAGCGACGGGTTCGACGTATTTGTGCAGCTCGTGATCGCCGCGATCACCACCGACCCATTCGCTAGCTCGAAGGAGTCGCCATTGTTCTTCACCGCAACGTGCTTTTCCGGCGTCCCTTCCGCGGCCTTGGCGAACGACGCCTTCGCCTGCCGCAGCGGCACGCGGTCCTGCGGCCGCTTCGGCCCGGCCAGCGTGGGCTCGACCTTGCCCAAGTCGAGTTCCAGCGTATCGGTGAACAGTGGGTCCGGCGTCTGGTCCGTGCGGAACAGCCCTTGCAGTTTGCAATATGCCTCGACCAGCGCGATGCGCTCCGCGCTGCGTCCGGTGAAGCGCAAATACGCCAGCGTCTCCGCATCCACCGGGAAAAATCCCATGGTCGCGCCGTATTCCGGCGCCATGTTGGCGATGGTTGCGCGGTCGGGCAGCGTCAAGCTCGAAAGCCCGGTACCGTAAAATTCCACGAACGCCCCCACCACGCCCTTCTTCCGCAGCATTTCCGTCACGGTCAGCACCAAGTCGGTAGCCGTGGCCCCTTCGGGCAGCCTTCCGTGCAGCTTGAATCCCACTACATCCGGCATCAGCATCGAAAGCGGCTGGCCCAGCATCGCGGCCTCGGCCTCGATCCCGCCAACGCCCCAACCCAAAACGCCCAAACCATTCACCATGGTGGTGTGCGAATCCGTTCCCACCAGCGAATCCGGATAAGCCACCGTGCGCCCATCAGGCGACGTGTCGCAGACCACCCGCGCCAAATATTCCAGATTCACCTGGTGCACGATCCCCGTGTCCGGCGGCACCACCTTGAAGTTCTGGAGCGCCTTTTGCCCCCACCGCAAAAACTCATACCGCTCCACGTTGCGCTGGAATTCCAGTTCTGCGTTGAATGCAAACGCCACGTCGCTGCCGAATTTGTCCACCTGCACCGAATGATCGATCACCAGCTCGGCCGGCAGCAGGGGATTGATCTTCTTGGCGTCGCCGCCCATGTGCGCGATCGCGTCGCGCATCGCCGCCAGGTCCGCCACGCACGGAACCCCTGTGAAGTCCTGCAACAGCACGCGAGCGGGCATGAACGCAATCTCGGCCCGCGATTTCGACACCGGCTGCCACTCCGCCAGCGCCTCGATGTCCTTCGGCTGCACGAACCGTCCGTCCTCCATCCGCAAAAGATTCTCCAGCAGCACGCGCAGCGAAAACGGCAGTTGCCCGCCGTGGCCGATGCCGCGTTTCTCCAGCGTATCCAGGCGGTAGATCTCGTAGCTGCGGCCGCCAACGGTTAGCGTGTCGCGCGAGCCAAGTGAGTTCTTCGAGTTTGGGGACATATCTGCGGAATCCTCTCTGGGAATTGACTGAACCCATCATCATAACGCAATTCCCGCGAGCCTGTTTGCCGTAGCTCGGGTCTTCGCCGCGTTCTTTGGCGGGGCGCTTCAGGTCCTTTTCCGCGCTAAAGCTGTTTGGCTGCCAGCCGATCTATCTCTCATGTTGCCCAGGCCGTGCAAACGGGCCTCGGAGTACGTATCGTCCGAGCGGAGAAAAACATCATGTGGACAAGCAAGCCCTCGCGAATCGAGGTGCCGCCCTACGCGCCGCCCGTCGTTGCGGGGAAAATAGATGCAACGGCGGCGATTCATGTGCTAAAGGAAGCGCCGTTGCTCCCAACGCCGACGCAACCCGGTTCTCGCCTGGGCGCGGGCCTGTGCATTAAGGGCGAGATCACTGGAGCTGAGGACCTCTTCATCGACGGACTCGTCGACGGATTGATCCAGATGGAAGGCGGCAAACTCACCGTCGGAGCCGGCGCCAAGATCACGGCGGATATTCTGGCGGCTGAGATCCACGTGTACGGCGAGGTCAAAGGCAATTTGTGCGCCCGCGATCGCATCGAAATCAAGAAAGACGGCTCGGTCCTCGGCGAACTGACCACTTCTCGCATCATGATCGAGGACGGCGCTTATTTCAAAGGCTCCATCGAAATCGATCGCAAGGTGGCCGCCGCGAACGAGCGCTCCGGGCGTCTCAACGGCAGCGCCCCGCTCCTGACCACCCGGCCGGCGAGCGCCTGAGTCCATCACAACCGCCCTTCGGCAACCTGATCTGCCGGACATGGTTGATTCGCGACAACCCACTCAGTTGATGCGCCGGATGAAAAAAGGATCATGGTAGGCTGTTTAGGACTTGTTTCACTCCGGAACAGCCTAAAGGTCCGCCCTGCCCATGCAACGAATCTCCTCGCGAAGCACGTTCTTCAGCAAGCGCGTCTTACCTGTAATCTGGTTTGGCTTCCTGGCCATTTTCTTTCTCGCGCCGCTGCTCGCGAAGAAATCCGCGGGCGGCCCTCCTGTTGTTGTGTTTTTCCTCGTGCCCGCATTCATGGCCGTATTTGGCTTCTTCCTCATGAAAAAAATGGTGTTGGATCTTGCCGACGAAGTCCAAGACGACGGGGATGCGCTGATCGTCCGTTTTGGCAGCGAACAGCAACGCATTCCGCTCTCTGAAATCATCAACCTGAGTTACTCCTACATGCAGAGCCCCAATCGCGTCACCCTCACCCTTAGAAACCCCTGCCAATTCGGCAAGGAAGTCTCCTTCTCCCCACCGGCGCGCTTTCTTCCCTTCGCCAAAAGCCCGATCGTCGCCGACCTGATCAACCGCATAGACGTCGCCCGCCGAGCCTAGCCTTCCAGGCGTTTGGCCCCGCATTTCGAGGGCGTCAGGCGATTCGAATGTGCACTCATCCAGCCGTTGCCCGCCGTTCGAATGTAGTACCAGGAAGTAATCTATTTACATCCGCGTATATTTATGGTAACCTAAGCTTTGAATTTGGCACAATACTCCGGCCTCGCAGCAATGTCCGCCGCTGCGCGATGTCCCACGAAGGTTGTTTTATTGCCGGTGGATGCGGTTCGCGTCCAGCCTGCTTGCCGCGGACCGGTCATGTCTCAATTTTCTCGCCCCTTTGTTTTCATATTCATACAAGATCCTTTTCCCGCAACTCCCTTGTTTCCATATTCTTGCAGTTTGCCCGGGGGGTATACCCCACCGACCTGAATTACGTTACCGAAAGGATCGAACGAGATCTAACTTTGCGCGAGCTAACTCCACTACAATGTTGCGCGTGAGCGATTTCGCGCCATGAACGTCGTCCTCATCTCGACCTACGAGCTGGGCCACCAGCCCTTTGGCCTCGCGTCGCCCGCGGCGTGGCTGCGCGCGCGTGGTGCGGCCGTCACTTGTCTCGACCTCTCCCGCGAGCCGTTTCGTCCCGAGGTGATCCGCGAAGCCGATCTCGTCGCCTTTTATGTTCCTATGCACACGGCGACGCGATTGGCCGCTCAGCTCGTCGGCCCCGTCCGGGAGCTGAATCCGCGAGCGCATCTCTGCTTCTACTGCCTCTACGCGCCCGTCAACGAAGAGTATTTGCGCTCCCTTGGCGTCGAAACGATCATCGGTGGGGAATTCGAGGGGAAATTGGCCGGCTTGGTCGATCACCTGGGCGAGCGCGGCCAAGGCCACGACCCCGACGCAGCCTGGGAAATCGCCGCCCGCCGCTACGCAGCCGAGCCGGTGATTTCGCTGGACCGCCTCAAGTTCCTCGTGCCGGACCGCTCCGGCCTTCCTCCGCTCCGCGAATACGCGCGTCTGCTGATGCCGGATGGAGAGCGCCGAGTGGCGGGATACACAGAAGCCAGCCGCGGCTGCAAGCATCTTTGCCGGCACTGTCCCATCGTGCCGGTTTACAACGGCGTCTTCCGCATCGTCCCGCGCGAAATCGTGCTCGAGGATATTCGCCGCCAAGTCGACGCCGGTGCCGAGCACATCGCCTTTGGCGATCCGGATTTTTTCAACGGCCCGGGCCATGCTCTCTCCATCGTCGAAGCGCTCCATCGCGAATTTCCGCGGATCACCTACGACGTCATCATCAAGATCGAGCACCTGCTGCGCAGCCCCGCGCAAGACCTCGCAAGGCTGCGCGATACCGGCTGCCTGTTTGTCACCAGCGCCGTCGAGTCCCTCGACGACGCCGTCCTGGCTCGCCTCGACAAAGGCCACACCCGCGCGAATTTTTTGGCCGTGGTGCAACGCTTCCGTTCGCTCGGGCTCGTGCTTCAGCCCACATTTGTGCCCTTTACTCCGTGGACCACGCTCGAAGGCTATCGCGACCTGCTCGAAGTGATCGCCGCGGAAAATCTGATCGAAAACATAGCGCCCATCCAGCTCGGCATTCGTTTGTTGATTCCGGCGGGCTCCCGGTTGCTCGATCTGCGTGAAGTACGCGACCTGGTGGATCCGTTCGAGCCCAGCGCCCTGGTTTATCCCTGGAGACATCCCGACCCGCACATGGACGCCGTTGCCGCCCGCGTGCAGGAGTTAGCCGCCGAGGGCGACAAGTTGCGCCGCTCGCGCACCGAAACGTTTGAGTTCATCTGGCAGGCCGTTTCGGCCAGACCACAACCGCCCTCGCTCGCCGCGCCCGAAGCCATCCCGCACTTCAGCGAGCCCTGGTATTGCTGCGCCGAGCCGACGCAAGAACAGTTCGTTTCCATCGCCGCCGCACAGCAACCCGAGGCGCCCGAACCGGAGACAGTCGCCGCCCTGGCCCAGGCCGAAATCGATGTTGACGTCGATCGGGACGTGGATGTCCTCCCGTGACTTCGCCGGCGAATCCGGGCTCGCGCCTCTTGCTGCTCGCGAGCAAATTGGGCTACCAGACGCGCAGCTTCGCCGAAGCCGCCAAGCGCTTGGGAGTTGAAGTGGTCATCGGCAGCGATCGCTGCCATCAGCTCGACGATCCCTGGTCGGATGGCGCCGTCGCCCTGCATTTTGAGGAGCCTGAGCAGGCCGCCGCACGACTGATCGAAGCCACCCGTGACCGGCCCGTCAGCGCGATTCTCGCGCTCGGCGATCGCCAGACAGTGACCGCGGCCTACGCCGCACGCGGCCTGGGCCTGCGTTACAACTCGCCCGAGTCGGTCGAGAATTGCCGCAGCAAACTGCGCCAGCGCGAAGTATTGCGCGCCGCAGCGCTGCCCGTTCCCAACTTTTTCTCATTTTCCCTAGCTGAGCCCATCGCCGCGGTCTTGCCTCGCGTTCATTTTCCTTGCGTGCTCAAACCAATGCGTCTCTCAGCGAGCCAGGGTGTGATTCGTGCGAATGACGCGTCGGAATTTCGCGCTGCCGCCGAGCGCATTGCGCACCTCCTCGGCTCTCCCGAGTTGCAAGTCACGCGCGAACGCGAGCTCGACCGCCTTCTGGTCGAAGACTTCATTCCTGGAGCCGAGGTCGCCCTCGAAGGCTTGCTCGACCGCGGCCGTCTGCGAGTTCTCGCACTCTTTGATAAGCCCAACCCGCTGGATGGCCCGTATTTCGAGGAATCGATTTACGTCACGCCTTCTCGTCTCACGCAGGAAACGCAGAGCGCCATCTTTGATTGTGCGGAACGCGTGACCAAGGCGCTGAGCCTTTCCGAAGGCCCGGTCCACGCCGAGTTCCGCGTGAACTCCGCTGGTCCCTGGGTCCTCGAGATGGCGCCGCGCCCAATTGGGGGTCTCTGCTCGCGCGCGCTGCGGTTCGGCCCGGAGCGCATTCCTCTCGAGGAGTTGCTCGTCCGCCACGCCATGGGTCTTCCGGGCGCGAATATGACGCGCGAATCGCGGGCTGCTGGCGTGGTGATGATTCCGGTCCCCGCGAGCGGCATTCTGGAATCTGTTGAGGGCGTGGAACGCGCCGCCGCGGTGCCTGGCGTGGATGAGATTCAGATCACCGCGCGTTTGCACGACTTCATCGCAACGTGGCCGGAGGGTTCCACCTATCTCGGCTTCATTTTTGCCCGTGCGGAAACGCCTGCCGACACGGAAGCCGCCCTGCGCCGGGCGCACGACGAACTGCGCTTCGCAATCACGCCGCGGCTGGCCGTAGTCCATCCCGCGGCGCGCTAGGTGTTTGGCTGAAGTCCTTTACGATGACGCCGATTGCTTGGAGCAGGGAACCAGGCGATCGAATGAGGAGGCCGCTAGCCTTTTGCTCGCTGGGGAACGTAGCCTTCGGGGAGCTTGGCGCCTTCGCCAAAGAAGAACTGTTCGAGCTGTTCTTCCATGATCTTTTGCGACTGCGGGTCCAGCGGGTTCAGCCGGTACTCATTCATGATCATCTTGGAGTGCTCGATCCACATCTTCCAGGCTTCTTTCGAGACGTTCTCGTATATGCGTTGCCCGAGCTCGCCCTTCCACGGGACCTTGTCCAGCCCTTCCATTTGCTTGCCGAACTTGACGCACATCACCGTGCGCGAGCCCGGCCTGGGCGCGCTGATCTGCACTGGCTTAGGGGGAGCGCAGCTATCGTCCGCCATCCACATCCTCCGTGAAATCTCTCTACCTTCTATCTCGTTACCCTCCCACCATACTGCATCGCACCGGAAATTCCTAGGTCTCCGTCACCCACAGGGCTTTTCGCGGCATCGAAAGGAGGGCCCCGTGCGGCTAAAGGAGCGGGCTTGCGGGATCGCTCCAATTCTGAGAAAACTAATCGCTCGAAAGGAACGGGCCTTCTGTATGCATGAGGTGACCACGTTGTTTTGGGATGTGGGCGGAGTCATCCTATCGAATGCCTGGGACCACGACGAGCGAGCGGCGGCGATCCAGCATTTTGCGCTGGACGCGAAGAGTTTCGAGGAGCGGCACGAGCTGGTCAACACGCCGTTCGAGACAGGCCGCATGAGCCTGGACTCCTATCTGGAGCAGACGGTCTTTTATCGTTCCCGCGCGTTTTCGCAGGAGCAGTTCAAGGCTTTCCTGCTCGCGCAGTCCACGGAGAACCACGGAACGCGGGCCGTGCTGGACGAAGTGACGGCGGCGGGCCGGTATCTTCTGGCCACGCTGAACAATGAATCCGCCGAGCTGAACGCTTACCGCATCCGCCACTTTCAGCTCAAGCGTAACTTCAAGGCATTTTTCACGTCGTGCTATCTGGGCGTGCGCAAGCCGGATGCCGCGATCTACCGGCTGGCTTTGGATATCACCCAGCGCACTCCGGAGGAATGCATCTTCATCGACGACCGTTTGCTGAACGTCGAGTGCGCGCAGCGGCTGGGGATGCGCACGATTCACTTTCAGAATCCGGAGCAGCTAGCCAAGGATTTGATGCAAGAAGGTGTGCGCGGCGCGGCCGCGTGACCGATGGTGGGAAATGTAGTCAAAGCAGCAGGGAAGAGCTGAACCAGGGAGCAGGCCGATGACAACGCAGACGATCGATCTTGCCAATGCCGAGCCAAGCCTCAGCCAACGCGCGCTGCGCGAGGCGGATCCCTGCGCCATCGTGATCTTTGGCGCTTCGGGAGACTTGGCGCGGCGCAAACTGATTCCCGCGCTTTTCGAGCTCTGCTGTTACGAATCGCTGGCCCGGCGCTTTGCGATCGTCGGTTTTGCGCGCTCGAAGATGACCGATGATGCGTTTCGCGACGCCATGACCGAGGCGGTGCGCAAGTACAGCGAAACGCGCCCGGTGGATGAAGATAGGCTGCGGGCTTTCGCGCAATCGTTCGCCTACGTATCCGGCGAATACGGTCAGCCGGAAGCGTACGAGCGGCTGGCCAGGCGCCTGGAAGAAATCGATGCGCAGCACCATCTGAACGGCAACCGGCTCTACTATCTGGCGACGCCCCCGGATGTTTATCCGTCGGTGATCGAGCAGCTTCACAACGCGCATCTGGAAGGCAGTTGCGACGGCAAATCCTGGGCGCGTCTGGTGATCGAAAAGCCCTTCGGTCGTGATCTGGCTTCCGCGCGTAAGCTGAACCGCACGGTGCTGGACGCGTTCGACGAGTCGCAGGTCTATCGCATCGATCACTACCTGGGCAAAGACACCGTTCAGAATCTCCTGGTGTTGCGATTCGGCAACGGCATCTTCGAGCCGCTCTGGAACCGCAATTACGTGGACCACGTGCAAATCACCGCAGCGGAGAGCCTGGGCATCGAACAGCGAGCTTCTTTTTATGAAACGGCCGGTGCGCTGCGGGACATGATTCAGAGCCATGTATTGCAATTGACATCTTTGGTGTCGATCGAACCACCCTCGGCCTTTGATGCCACCGCGGTGCGCAACGAAAAGATCAAGGTTCTGCAGGCCATCCGGCCGTACACTCCCGAACTGGTCGCCCGCGACGTGGTTCGCGGACAGTACGGCTCCGGCGGGGTAGCCGGTGTCTACCTACCCGGCTATCGTGAGGAACCCGGGGTAGCGAAGGACTCCGCGACGGAAACCTTCGTGGCGCTTCGCGTGGAAATTGACAACTGGCGCTGGGCAGGCGTCCCGATTTATCTGCGCACGGGCAAGCGGCTGCGCCGCCAGGTGACGGAAGTCGCGATTCAGTTTCGCCGCGCTCCGCATATGGTTTTTCGCGGGCAGCAGATGGATGCCAATTCGCTGGTGCTCAATATTCAGCCCGAGGAAGGCATTTCGATCAGTTTCCACGCCAAGTTGCCGGGTCAGGAGATGCGCCTGGCGCCCGTGACGATGGATTTCAATTATCATTCGGCGTTTGGCGGCGGCGGGCGCAGCGCGTACGCCACGCTTCTGAACGATTGCATGCGCGGTGACGCCACGCTGTTTGACCGGGGCGACGGAGTGGAGGCCGCCTGGGCCTTGGTGGATCCGATTCTCCAGGCTTGGCGCGACGACAAGCCCGATTTCCCGAATTATCCGGCCGGAAGCTGGGGCCCGGCGGAGGCCGACAAACTCCTGGAGCGTGATGGGCGACACTGGCGCAAACCCTAATTTGCTTCCGCGGGAAGTGCTTCCCGGCGTATGGGCATGCCCGAACGCGGAGGAGTTGGCGCGCACGGCCGCGCGCCGGTTTGTTGACTGGGCCTGGCAGTCGATCGCGCGGGACGGGCAATTTCACGTCGCTCTGTCTGGCGGCTCCACGCCGCAGGCGATGTACCGTGTGCTGGCCAGCCAGGAATTTCGCGGGCAGATCGATTGGCCGCGCGTGCATTTATTCTGGGGAGATGAGCGGGCCGTCCCGCCCGATGATCCGGAAAGCAATTACGGGAACGCGCGCCGCGAGCTTCTCCTGCGCGTGCCCATTCCTCCTGGCAACGTCCACCGCATGGAGGCCGAGGACCCCAACCTGGGTCGCGCCGCGCATGACTATGAGGAACTGCTGCGTCGCTACCTTCCTCTGGACGACCGAGGCTTCCCGGTCTTTCATCTGGTACTCCTGGGGATGGGGCCTGATGGGCATACGGCTTCGCTTTTCCCTGGCTCGCGTTTGCTGCGGGAGACTTCGCGGTGGGTCAGCACGCCGAACGTCGCAAAGCTGGGCAAGCGCCGCATGACGCTCACGTTGCCTGTACTGGATGCAGCGCGGCGAGCGGTCTTTCTGGTGGCTGGCAGCGAGAAGGGCGCGATGCTGCGCGAAGTTCTGCTCGGGCATCCGGAGCCTCCGTTGCCCGCGCAGATGGTTCAGCCCCGCAACGGCGAACGGATCTTCCTAGTCGATGAAGCAGCCGCGGCCCTGCTGGGCGCTGCGGCTCCACGTGGAACTGCCGCGCCGCCACCGGCCAGCCCAAGGGGTCGCACTTGATTCTGGCGGGGGATATCGGCGGTACGAAGTGCAACCTCGCTCTCTTGGACCGGGATGCTGATGGGTCGTTTCAAATTCGATTCCGGGAACACTTTCCCACTCACGAATACTGGCGCTTTGAAGACATGATCGACGCATTCCTAGGCGCCGCGCGGCAGGCCTCCGCGACTTCCGCGCAGGAGCCGATTCTCGCGGCGGGGTTTGGCGTGGCTGGTCCGGTAATGGGCCGGCGCGTGCAAATGACCAATGTTAAGTGGGCCGTGGACGCTGACTCCCTCGGACGCCAACTCGGGACGCAGCACGTGGTTTTGCTCAACGATCTGGAAGCAACCGGCTATTCGCTGGTTTGGCTCAAGCCCGATCAGCTCCTCACGCTCAACGCTGGCGCGCCAGCGGCGGGCGCAGCTCAGGCCTTGATCGCCGCGGGCACAGGACTTGGCGAAGCCATCCTGAACTGGAACGGCAGCCGCTACGTGGTGGCGCCGAGCGAAGGCGGCCACTGCGATTTCGCGCCGCGCAACGAGAAAGAAATCGCACTGCTACGCCACATGAAGAAGGCGGATGAGCCGGTCAGCTTTGAAATGATTCTTTCGGGACGCGGATTCGGCGTGATTCACGAATTTCTGAATCCGACCGTGCAACATCCAAGCTTTGTGCAACCAGGGGCCGACGAAGCACCGGAAATCACCAAGCGCGGCCTGGACGGTTCCTGCGCGGTGTGCGTCGAAACGCTGGACCTTTGGACGTCGATCTACGGCGCGGAGGCAGGCAATCTGGCGCTGAAAGCACTGTCGCGCGGCGGCGTCTTCGTTGCCGGAGGGATCGCCCCGAAGATTCTCACGAAGATGCAGGATGGCACATTCCTGCGCGCATTCTGCGAAAAGGAAAAATTCGAGGAAATGCTGTCGCGCGTGCCCGTGCAGATTGTGCTGAACCAGGAAGCTCCCATGCTTGGCGCCGCCGCCGAAGCGGCTCGGACGTTCAGAGAAGCCGGTACAACCTATCCCGCTCGTTCCTGATCTAATCGCCGGAAACGTAAACGTGCTGTTCATCTGGCAGCAAGCCAGGTTGCTGGCTTTCGCCCGAGTCCGGTTTCCGGTACAATGGCTTGCAAAGATTCCAAGTTGGGGAAAAAACGAAGTGGCTGAATGTTGTAGCGAGACCAAGTGTGCCGAACCAGCGATTGTGCTGATCGGCGAGAATTGGTTGTGCAGCCAGCATTTCATCGAGCGTTCCTACCAGCAGCTTGAAACGATCTCCGCCGGGATGCGGGAATCCTCGTTCCAGGAGAGCAACGCAGAAGAGTCGGCGCGGCGTCTTGAGGAGTGCATGCGAGGCGCCGCGGACATCGCCTGCAGCCCGGTGCCTCCTTCCAACCTCGACCGGGCCAGGGTGATTGATGTGCTCCTGTGGGCTTCGGAACTGCACGGGCGCCTGCGCCGCAGCCCTCGGGTATGCGCCAGGATAGCGGTGCTCTTGCGTTCGGAGTCGCCGGACCGTCCTTGGGAAGAGAAGACCCGAGACGTCGATCCTGAGCCGTCACGGCATGCAAGTTTCTTGCCGCTCTGAAATTCGTCAGGGGGACGCGGTGACTTGCGTTCGTCTGGACAGCGGACAGCGGGTGGATGGACGCGTCGTCTGGATCCAGCGCAAAGCCTCCGGGGAAAGTGAAGCGGGAATCGAGTTCTCCACGGAGGGCAACTTCTGGGGCGTGGCCTGGAACGAGAACCGGGAAGAAGCGCGCAGTATTTAGGCAGCCTGTTCCTCACCGCAAGATCAGCTTGGACAAGTCCAGCGAAGGCCGCGGAAGCTGCATATCGAAGCTTTCGAGTGTTTCCACCAGGATCTTCGACACGGCAAAATTCCGAAACCATTTGTGGTTCGAGGGAATGATGAACCAGGGCGCGGCTCCGGTGCTGCAGCGCGAGAGGGCATCCTCGTAAGCACTGACGTAGTCGTCCCAATACTTGCGCTCGGCAAAATCCGCCGCGGAGATCTTCCAGGACTTTTGCGGATCGGTGAGGCGCGCTTCGAGCCGCTTTTTCTGTTCATCCTTGCTGATATGCAGGAAACACTTGACGATGTGGATGCGATTCTCCGAAAGCATCTTCTCGAACGTATTGATTTCATCGTAACGCGCCTTCCAGACCTTCTTGGGGACGAGCTTGTGGACGCGCACGACGAGGACGTCTTCATAGTGGGAGCGATTGAAAATTCCGAACATGCCTTTTTCGGGAATGGCCTTATGAATGCGCCAAAGAAAATCGTGCGCCGTTTCCTCGGGTGTAGGGACTTTGAAGGAGGTCACCTGGCAGCCCTGCGGGCTCATGCCGGACATCACATGACGGATGGTGCCGTCCTTGCCGCCGGTGTCTATGCCTTGCAGGACGATTAGCAAAGCTCGCTCTTTCACCGCGTAGAACAGGTACTGAAGGTCGTCCAGCCGCTGGAGATGCTTGGCCAGTTTCGCTTGAGTCTTTTTTTCGTCTTGGAGGCCGAATGTGTCGCCGGGATCGAAGTCCTTCAGCTTGACGTGTGTGCCGGGACGGACCATCGTTTTCTTGGTGAAGTTCATCGTTTCTCAGCTCCTCCAACCAGCGACGAAGTTACAGAACATTCACAAAACAGTAGTATACCCGCAACTTGAAGGCATCAGGGTGACGTGGGTAAGTGTGTTCCCTAAGGCGACTTTTCACGATCGAGGAGCGCTATCCGATGAAGAAACCGGAACCAGGACGCGCACGCAAGGCAGGCGCGGCCAGAAAGTCCAGCAAGAGCGTTCAATTCCTGGAGAAGCCAGCCTGCGCGACCTGCCGCAAGGCGCGTTCATTCATGAAAAGGCGTGGATACAAATTGCGATTTCGCGACCTCTGGAAGGAACCGCTGAGCGCCACGGAATTGGAAAAACTGATCGGAGACCGCGAGCACACAGACTTCCTGAACAAGCGAAGCAAGCTGTATCGCAAGGAGAAAATGGGAGAAGAACCACCGTCGCGCCGGGAAGCGATTCGCATGATGGCGAAAAATCCGAACCTGATCCGGCGGCCGGTGGTTGTCGCCGGTGGGCGCGTGGTCCTGGGATTTGACGAAAAAGGATTGGCCAGACTCTAACCGCAGGCAGACGGGGCCGACGGTTAAGCGCCGGCCGCGCTTCCGAGCGGTATGCGAGACTTATTCCGAGCCAGCCAAGTGGCAAAGTCCTGCAACTCGGGATTCACCGAGCGCGAAAATGCGATGTCGCGGGCGGCGCAGAAATCGTCGGAGAAGTCACGGTTGTACTGGAACATGTTCCCGAGATCGTCCGCACCCGGGAATCCGAAACCGCGGAAGGCCTCGGGCGAAATGGCGTTGTAGCGTACTTCCTGGCCCAGCGCCTTACTCATTGCCGCGGCCATCTGCCCCCCCGTGAGGTGCTCGCCGGCGATCCCCACCGACTTGCCGATCAATTCGGGGCCTTTCTGAAAGATCCCGTAGGCGCATTTGCCGATGTCCTCGGTGGCGATGCCGGGCAGTTTCTTGTCGCCCATGGGGAGAGTAATCGCGAGCACGCCATCAGGCCCCTTTTGCGGGCCCATGCCAAAGAAGTTCTCCCAGTAGAACGAGGTGTGCAGGAAGGTCGTGGGCACGCCCAGATCGGTAAAGAAATGGTTGGCCTCGCCCTTGCCATCAAAGTGCGGAACTTTATATTTGCCGTGCAGCGTGGGCATGCGATTGTCGGAAAGAGGTATGCACAAGCGCGTGTCTTCGAGCGTGGACCAGATGACGTGTTGCAGGTTCGCGTGCTTAGCTGACTCGGCCATGGTTTTGACCTCGGCCATCTCTTTTTCGGCCGAGAAGTGCGCCCAGAAGAACGTGACGCAGAATGCTCCATAGGCGCCCTGGAAGGCTCTTTGCACGCTGGCCGCGTCGTCGATATCGGTGGCGATGAGCTCGGCGCCTAATTGCGCCAGCGCTTTTGCTTTCTCCGAGTTGACGTCACGGGTCAGGGCGCGGGCGGTGAATCCGCCGCTCGGATGATTGAGAATGGCGCGAACCAGACCGCTTCCTTGCGCGCCAGTCGCCCCCACCACCGCAATGATCTTCTTATCCGCCATGGCGTATTCTCCTTGGAGTTGCCGGCGGGATCATCGCGGAGTTTCTCCGCGATGATCCGCAGCGAGGCGATTTGTTGCGGGAGCCGCCGGAGCTGCGGATCACGCTTTGAAGCGCGGGAACAGCTTTTCGGCATTACCGCGGTTGATGGCCTGCATATCCCCCGCGGAGAACCCGTTATGTTCGAGCGGAGCGATCGTCACGGGCGGGTTGAAAATCGGATAGTCGCTGCCGTACATCAGGTGCGAGATCGGCACGATCTTGGTCAGCGCGGAGAGCGGCGGCTGGTAGCCAGCATGAGCCACGTCGAAGTAAAGGTTGCTGATCTCCTTGCGCACGCCGTTCGGAGAGGTTCCGTCGGGCGTCTTGGAGGGGAAATATTCGCTAATGCGGTTGACGATCACCGGCATGGTGCCGCCGGAGTGGCAGAAGACGAACTTGATGTCGGTGTATTTGTCGAATGCGCCGTTGACCAACAGGCTGGTAATCGCGCGCGTGGTATCGAAGTCATACTCCTCGACATTTTCGCCGACACCGGGAAGCAGCTTGCGGCAACAGAGTGGCGCGGCGGGGTGGAAGAAGACGACGGCCTTGCGCCGATTCATCTCTTCAAATGCCGGGGCAAACGCGGGATCTCCCGGCCATTGATCGCGATAGCTGGTCCAGAGGCCGATGCCGTCAGCCTTGAGAGTGCCCAGGGCGTAGTCAATCTCCTTGATTGAGGCGTCTTGATCGGGCAGCGGCGTCGCAGCGAAAAATCCGAAGCGCCCCGGATGATCCTTGGTGAGCTGCGCCGCGTATTCGTTATGCTGGCGGGCGAGCATGCGCGCACGTTCGCTCTTGTCGCTCAAGGAGTCGCCGACGAGATGGTTCTGGGGAGAGAGAATCGCGGTGGAGATGCCGTTCTGCTCCATGATGTCGAGCGACATCTCGGGAGACCATTTCTGCAGCGGGCGCCCGCTGGCGATGATATCGGGCTCCATAACTTTTACGTAGAAGGGAGGCAGCAGATGGTGATGGACGTCGATGCGGCCCTTGGCTCCGGCCGCCGAGCCCTCCTGCGACAGCAAGTCGTGAGCAGGGAGGATTGCGCCCGCTCCGGCTATCGCTAGCAATTGCAAAAATCGCCGTCGAGACTGGCCGGAATCGACGCGGGTAGGATTGCTTGCGTTCAAGGCGTCTGCGGCAGTCGAAGCGTCGTGTTCCGCGGGCATTCGTCCTGCGTGATTGTCGATGGCCATGTCGTAACTCTCCTCCGCGACCCGCGTGGTCGCTTGCTGCCTACGAATGACGGTCTCGGGTTTGCTCGCTCGAATCCAGCCGATCGGCCTTACAATCCCCCGGTTTGCGTCCTGCGTTCAGCGCGAGCTTATCATTTTTGCCATCGAATGTCTTGTTGCTGTAGCGATGTTTGAGTGTCGGATGAAGTTTCCCCAACCGATCGGTTCCTCCTATAATCGGGCCGCCTGGTTGTTCCGGGCGCTCCATTGTGAGGTTCGAGGGAATGCCGTCGCTGCTAGCTTGGTGCCAGTGGTTGGAACATACCTCGATGGCCATGTGGGTGCGCGATTCACGCTGGGGGTTCCCGGTCATCGAGACTGTGCATCTGTTTGGCATCGTGTCGTTGGTGGGATCGACGTCGGTCCTGGACTTGCGTTTTTGGGGCGTGCTTTTCAAGGATGAGCCGGTGTCCAGCTTGGTAGGGCGCTTGGTGCCTTGGGCTTGGGCGGGCTTCGCCGTGCAGGTTATGACTGGTTTCTTCTTGTTCTCCTCGGAAGCCACGCGGTGTTACGGGAATCATGCATTCGAGATCAAGATGGCGCTTATTTTCCTGGCAGGAGTGAATATGCTGGTGTTTCACACCACGACCTATAAGCGCGTGGCTTACTGGGATACCGAACAGGAGTCGCCGCTGGGGGCGAAGTTTGCCGGGCTATTTTCGATCTTGCTGTGGTTCGGGATTGTGGCGGCCGGCCGCTGGATCGCATACGTCGACTAGGACCTAGTGCTTGACGGTCTTGCCGTCCGACGTGCCGGCCGGATATCCGATTGTATTCAGGTAGTCGATGGCCTCCGACGGCACGCAGAGCTGCTCCTCGAATACCTGATCGGGAATCCACTTGAACGTTGTTTTTACCAGCTCGAACGGCTGTGTGTAGTACTTCGGATCGTCAATAGTTACGGTCAGCACCAGAGTGTCGTGGTCGACGCGGTGGTAGCGCTCCTGCACTTTGAGATCGGCGCTATGCGGGTGACCATCGTGATCGAGCCAGACGCGGTCGTCCATGCCGACAGTGTCCACGACAAACGTGTAGTCGTCCTCCCAATGACCTACCGAGTATCCGTAGTAACGCGGATCCGGGCCGCCCTTGGCGCCAACATTAGTGGGAAGTGCTCGCCCGTCGGTGAAGATCTCACGCCACACCTTCTGGTACTGAAATAGCTCCGCAACCCGGTCCTTCATCTGCGCGAAAGCGATGGACCTGGTCTCGAAGACGACATTTTGCGGAAAGCCCAAGGGATCGCAGGTGTTCAGGGGATCATTTCTCTCGGCCACCGTGTACGCGTCACCTCGATTGAGACTGAACCGTTTTTGACCGAGGGACGTCATGGGCGGGATGGGCTCAACTTTACCGCCGATCGGCCCCGCCCAGGCGCCAATCAGATCGCGTTTTGGCGCCGGAGCTGAAGGCTTGGTACTCTTCATTAGCTCTTGATACACACTGGGCGGATTCTGGGCGACTTGTGGTTTTTGGGCGGCGGCAGCCAGCGAAAAGACCATACTTGCCAGCAGAGCGACGATTGAGTGCCGCGGCAAATTTCGCATTTCCTCACTCCTCCAATGATCGCAGTCTCTCAAACTGCCGCCGAACAAAACAGCGGCGCCGGCCAACCGGCCGGCGCCGCATCCAGCCTAGTAAATTTTCTCTCAGACTGAGTTTAGCGACTTACTCGGATTTCTTGCTGTCTTTAGAGTCGGGGTCAAGATATCCGAGTGCGCTGTCCTTGAACGTGGTCTTGCCGTCGGCAAGGACGATCTTCTGCAGGCGCCCCACGGGATTACCCGTCTTCGATTGGAAGAGGTTGACCGTGATCGTGTCGCCGGGTTCGATGCAAGTTCTGGTCCAGCCCAGCAGGGTCAAGGAGGAAGGACTTCCGGCTTCCGCGGCCCAGTGCGTAACGTTGCCGCTGTCATCCTTCGTATCGAACATCACGAAGCTATGAGGATTGGCCCAAGCGAACTTCGTTACGACGGCATTCTTGAGGACCACCACTTTGCTCGTATCGTATGCAGTATTGCCGTGGTGAGCGAACGCCGGAACACAGACGGCCAGACCGACGACCAACAAGGCCGCACTCGCAAGTAACTTGGTTTTCATTCGGCACCCATTCGACTGGTTTTGCGGACGACGCCGCATACGAGAAGGCTATGACAGTCCGGCTCAAGTGTCAACATTCCTCCACAAAACACAGGGCCGTGTGACGAGCGCCGTGGGTAGCGGAGCCCTGGCGGTGGCTAGCTCACGACCTGGGGAGCAAACAGATCCTCCGGCTTCAGCGGGCGGTGACAAACCCCTTGGTCGCGGGCGAACTTAAGGAAGGCTTCGAGCGTGGTGCGGTTGGGCTCGATGCCGTAAGGAAAGAAATCCTTCCCGAGCCGCTTCTGAGCCTCGAGCGCGTAATAGGCATGCATCGGAATGGGGTAGGCCGTTCCAAAGGTCAAGGCGCGCTCGAGACTATTGTTCTTGGCGGTCGTGAAGGCCTTCATCAGGCTCACAGGAATCCAGGGGTTCGCCTCGCATACCTCGCCTTTGATGACCACTACGTGCATGATCGGGAATATTCCCGTGTCGTCCCAATATTTTTGTTCGGCTGCTTGCACGTTAGCCACCAGGCGGACCATGCCGCGGTTCCCTTGCTGAAATGGCTCCGGCGGAGATGCCGAGATGAGAGCATCGAGGTCACCAGCCAGAAGCATCTGGCTGAGGGTACGGTCCGGCACTCGAGTGAGCCTAAGTCCAGGAGGAAGGTCGAGCTTCACGGTTTCCGCCCGGCCCGGTTTGTCCGTGCCGGCTTGAAACCACTCGATGCTTTTCAGGTCGACGCCCACGTAATCGGAGAGCCACCCGCGGGCATAGACTGTTGCGGTCTGAGCCCATTCTGGCACTCCGATTCGCTTTCCGACCAGGTCCTCCGGCCGCTCGATCGGCCCGTTTTCCCGGATGTAAAAGGAAGAGAGCCGGAAAACCCTCCAGGGAAATACCGGAATCGCCACAATGCTGCGTTCGCCTTGTGACACGAGCGACGAGTACATTCCCAGCGACAGTTCCGCAACGTCAAATTCCCGGTGCTCGAGGAAGCGGTGGAAGATTTCAGGAGCGTGCACTTCAAGATAGGTGATGTCGATGCCTTCCGCTCGAACTTTTCCGGAAGTGAAATCGCGCAAGTGATCGCAAACGCCGCTCGCAACCGTCAGATGAATATTGGGCATAGGGAATCCTCAAGAGAGCCGGAGCTCGATCCAGATTAAACCACTGGCGCACGTCGACGATACGCCCCGCCAAAGTCCTGGGTAAACGAGGACGCCGCGAACTAAGCAGCTCGCATGTTCGCGCGGCGTCCCTGATGAGGCTCTTAGTTTCCGGACGCGGCCGGCTTTGGAGCCGGCTTGGCGAACTTGCTGTTATCGATCGGCACGTTTTCCTGAATCTTGTCGACGTGCATGGTGATGCCCGCGCCGCGGCTGTTTGGCGGCAAACTATAACTCTTGATGGTGTACGGGAATTTCACGCCGTTTGGCGTGGCGCGGTAGTCGCTGTAGTCGATGTTCGTCGGGTCCTCGCCAACCGGATTGGGGTCAACGAAGATTTTGCGCAGGAGCAAGCCCGTCTGCGTATCGAAGTAGAGTTCGACCGGCAGTTCACCTTGCGGTAGGGCGATCACTTTGTATGCGTCGCGATCCGCAATCTTCTCGATGCCGCTGACGGTCATATGGAAGTATTCCTGCTTCAGGTCCAGCGGTTCATAGAAATCAGCGGTGCGCTTGGCGCGCGAAAGCTGCGGTCCGTAGGCTTCGCCGACCAATCCAACGGAGTTTTGCATCCAGGCCGTTGTGCCATCGTAGCCAGCCGCCGACGTGTTCTTGGGGTCGCGGATAAACAAGACCGTTAGATTCGGCGCCTTTTCGTCAAGCTCAAAGGGAGGCTGCGCCGGCTTTGAACCTTCCGCTCCGCCGACCTCACCGATATCCAGCGTCCCAGTCACGATGCGGCTGGTGGCCTTCCTGAGCGCTTGCTCCCCTCCGAGGGCGTCGATGTACTTGGCCAAAACAGCATCCGCCGTCGGCAAGGTGGGTTTGCTCGCCGCCGTTGCAGGTTTCTCCTCCGTCGGCTCCGGAACGGCCGGGACGTTCACCGGATCCGTGGAGCCGCGGTGGCAGGTGAAGCAGGTGACCGTGACGGAGCCGCCGAACGTGTTCTTGTTGATGTCCATCACCATTTGCAACATCTTGCGGCCGGTGCGCTTCTGCGGCTTGTCGTCGCCTGCGAAGTCCGGAGGCGCATTGTGGCAGTATTGGCAGCGCACGCCGCCCAGCGCGCTTCTCATGTACTCCATCATGGGAACGATTTGATTGGCGGGTACACCCTTGAGTACCTGAATATTCTTGTAATAGTCCTCGGCCTTGACCGAGTCTGGCGTGCCCGGCTTCGCGACGGGATTACCTGGCGGGAACGGTTGCACCGCTGTCTGTTGCGCAGCGACGAGCAGCGCGGTCGCGAACGTCAGACCAAGCGCGGCGCCGATGGTTTGCGAAGAGATCAATCGAATACGCATGGGCGAACTAACTCCTCTCCTCCGAATCTGGCGGGCTCCCCCTACGGGAGACAAGGATACCAAAAAGCGCGTTACCCGGCAGCACCGGATGGCTACTCCTAAGATTCAGTGAAGATACCGCGCGGGTGCCCCTTACCGGCTGCCTGTACTTTAGACCAGTAGTCTTTGGTCTGGCCGGTGCTCTAGTCTGTTTGCGGGCGTGCAGAGGGCCGCCTCTGCAGTCTAGCAGGCAAAAGCAGCGAAGGGGCTGGCGATTCCGTCGCCGAAAGGAATCCTGTGACAATCAAGAAGCGCGCGATGACTTCTGATGGCTCCAAGGTAGAGCGCCGGAAAAACCGCCGCTTCACCCTGGCCGTTCCGATTGAAGTGAGTTGGCGCGGTGCGGACGGTATCGCCGTTAAGGAAGATGCTGTCGCCAAGCAAGTCAACGCTAATGGCGGCTTTCTGGAAATGTCGGTCTATCCGGATTTGGGCAGCAGAGTTACGCTGGCCAACTTCCTCTCCGCGCAGACCGCCGAGGCCAGGGTGCTGGCGACGCCCCACGCGCGCGAGGGAGTCTCCCAGGGCATCGTGGTGGAGCTAATCGTTCCGAACGAGAGCTTCTGGGGCGTGAATCTTCAGGTCAAGAAGACGGGCGTCGAACTGCAAAATCTCGAAAAGGCCCTGCAGTCCGAAGGCATCGACCTGCGCCTTCTGAAGGAGTACCGCGACGCGGTGGATTACATCCGCACGGCGGCGGCAGCGGTGCAGCAGTTGCGAGAATGCCAGCTTCGCGGTCTGGATGACGGGGAACTGTTTTCGGTTCTGGCCACCGCGCGCATTCAACGCACCATCAATCTGTGCATGGAAGTGGTCACCGACATCGATGCGGGCAGGGTCAAAAGCGAATCCAAAGGCGTGGAAGAACTCCACGGAGCGATGGAGCAACTTCGTGACCGTCTGCGACGGGTCCTCAAACTGCAGAACGGCCTCTCCAAGAAGGCGACTTAGCCGCGCAAACCGCCGACGCTACGACCCGTGCTTGGCCTATTCGATGCGGGCCGGAGTGGCTTCCACCGATACACGTACCGGCAGTGGGCGATAACCGCTCCGGGTCCGGATGCGATACTTCTGCAATTGTTTCCCGACTAATTTCACCGTGATTGCACGCCAGCCGCGGTTCGGATTCGGTTGCGGATAGTAGCTTAGAAGATATAGATGGGCCAAGTCCTCGCGAATCGACGAAAAGGCTTGTTCCTGGTCGTTCCAGTCCTTGGCGAAATAGGCTTGGCCGCCCGTGTTTGCGCTCATCCGCGTAAAAACAACCGCGGAAATCGGGTCCAACTGAGCCTCATGCGTGCTGATCATATAAATCGGCACGCCCTCCGACTGCGCTAGTTCCGAGACGTCCTCGGGTGGCACCATACTGGAATTGTCGGGGCCGTTGGAGAAAACCACCACAACCCGGCGGCCGGTGTGCTGCGCTGCGTCCTTCAATGTGAGCAACAGGGCATTGTACAGCGCGGAGTCGTCGCCGTTCACCGTTGCCCGAACGCCGCGCAGTACCTGGGTCCGGTCGGAGGTGAGCAACGAGGCTCGGGTCAAGTCGCGGCTGTAGGAATAGAACGCGACGTGATCGGCAGTATCCAGGGAGCGCACGAACTCCGCGATGGAATCCTGGGCGAAAACGAAGCCTCGCCTGTGGTACATGTAGTCGCTGCTGTCAAAAAGAATGAACACGCTGGCGCCGGTTACCGCGGAAGTGATCGGCTCCGCTGGCGCCTCAGAAGTAAGCGGCTCCGCGGCGGCGGCCGCGGGCGGTTGAGGTGCGAAGGCGACGGAAGCTGCTCCCGCTGGTGTTGGGGCAATGATGCGTGGAGCCTCATTGCCTTCCTCAAATGTGGCGATGGTCTGCGAAATCTTATCCTCTGTGATTGTGAAGTCGGAGGGGCGAAGGCTGGTAATGTAGTTGCCCTTGGCGTCGGTCACGGCCACGTTCAGCTGCACCATGTCGACAACCTTACGGATGACCGCGTTGCTGTCCGGCTCAGCTTCCTGAGCAGCCATCCAGAGCGCAAATCCGCAAAGGAGGCTCGGAACGGCCAGTAGAAATAGCAGGTGCCGGTTCGCCATTTTTGCCATAGGTTCCCCCGTCCGTGAAGGTGCTACGCGCTTTGTCGTTTATGGGTTCGCTGCCGCTCCGCTCTTCGGTAAAAATGCCAGCTTGCCGGAGCGAAATTCGTCGCCCGTTTCCCGCATGGCGCGCAGCATGGCAACCCAATCGTCCGGGTGCGTCGCGAAAATTTTCTCGACCATTCGGCGCGTCAGTTCGGGCACCACGCGGTTCAACAGAGCCGGCGAGTAGCCCGCTTCGTCCGCCAGCCGTGCCCAGTACAAGTTGTTCGACTCCCAGGACTCGGCCAGCATGCGGCTCGAATAGCCCAGGAAGGTCGGAGGAGGCGGCACGACGAGCAATTCGCGAACATAGCTCTGCGTCAGTACCGGGTGCGGCACGCCGAAATCCTGCGAGAGCCTTTCCCAAGCGACCTCTGCCGGATCGCGGCTGGCGAGGGATTCCAGCTCTTTTCCTGCCGGTCCCCAGTTGCGTGCATCGTCAGGGAATTGTTTTCGGAACTGGGCCGTCAAGAAGGCGGCCTCGGCCGGGGTAATCGCGCCAACCGCGTCCGCTCCCCGTCCCGCGCGGAGGGCGCCATCAATTTGGTCAGCGCGTTGCGGCAGCATCCGATCACCGAGGATGCCCATGATCGATTGACGCAGTTTCTCGTCCTTTGCGGCAGCCGCAACGAGTTCCTCGCCGGCCCGCTGATACAACGCAATGGCGTGAAGTTCGTTTCGACTCACCCCCCACCAGCGCGGCAGCGTGGAGTCCGCTACGAGGTCCGGCACCAAATCTTCCCAGATGAGCGACTGGACGTTCTCCGGGACAATAAAATCCTGCTCCACTTGCGCCATCAGGTAGGGCAAATCGGCCAAAGACCCACCCAGATACGCTCCACCGCTCGTGGTTTCGCCGCGGTCGTACACCTGCGGCGTTTGCCACGACTGTAGTCCGGCATCGCCCACCTCGCCCGAGAAATCATGAGACCTGACGAAGACAGGGTTCTGGTGCACCATCTGAGCCCCTGGCGGCTCATAGTAGGCGTAGCTCAGGCCCACCAGGGAGTCCCGCAGAAATGGTGTCAGCCGGCCACGGGCTGCGGCCATTGCTTCAGGAGAGGTGCCCGGAGACTGCAAGAGTTTGGCCAGATCGGTGCGAGGCTGCAGTGCAGCGTGGCGGTTATTGAATTGCCTGGCGGCAGTTTCGGCTCTTTCGCGGGTGGTAAAGATCGGCCGCGGCATTTCGAAATCGCGAAGGTCGGCGGCCAGCGGCATCAGCGTTTCGGTTGTGGTATGTCCAGCCGCCAAGTTTCTCAAACCATCGCCCAAGGCGAACAGGGTATCGAGCGAAACCAGGCGCTGATCGTCAAGCACCACGCGCATCTTGTCGGCGATCTGCTGGCGGACTTGCTGGCCTTCCGCGGTGGTTTGGTTCGGCCCGGCGAGCAGAGCGATCAGTTCGTCTTGGGATCGGTTCGCGTCGCCCGAAGCCGCGCGCAATAGCTCCCCGAGCGAGGTTCGTCCTGCGTCGAAGAGCCGGGCCGACGAGGTGATCTTGGCAAAGGGATTGATGACGCCCTGCCACGATTCGTTCAACATGGCTTCGGGGATCTGTCCCTGTCGCGCCAGAATCCGCCACAGCTCGATGTTGGCCTGCAAAATTCCCAACGCGTCGGCCCGCAGCATGCGATCGGGAATCCGGTCGGCGCCTTGGGCCACGGTGAGAAAGCGATTGACGGATGCATCGTTCAAATTACGGAATTCGGTAAGCGTCGCGTATTGGTCGTGGAATCTGGGGAACTGCTCGGCGAGCGCGCGCATGGTTTCCGGACGCAATCGCGGTACCTCGGCCGGCCTGCGGTCTATTTCGTTGAGTGCGAGAAAAATCTCCAAGGGGTTGCTGTTCGAGTTCACCCGCGAGAAAGCGAACATGCTCTCGACGACTTGTTCCGGGTCCGTCCAGCTCTTGGCGCGGCCGGCCCACTCCCGCACCTCCTTGGAATCGCTCTTTCGGCGCACCGCTTCCTTCCAGAGGCTGAGATCGCCTGGAAGATGCGGCTGGCCGTTCGGGTCGAATTGCAGCCGGCTGATCAGAAGGAACAGCCCGGGGGCCGGCTGGAAGGTATGACGGATGGGGCTAGGTGCCAGGTCGCGTCCTCGAAGCGCTTCGTAATAGCGCTTCAATCGAATGGGCTCGACGAAGTAGGTTTGCTGAGATCGATTGACGCTGGAAAGGGCATCAAAATAGGCGGCAACCCAACCATCGTCCTTGGCCAGCAACCGCATCACAAATTCCGCGGGCGAATCCGGGCTTGCTCCCAGCAGTTCTTTCCACGTCGCTGCCGCGGGCTCTCCCCCGGGTGCAACCACGTGTCCGCCCCGAATGAAAATGTGGCTCCCGTAGAAGTCGAGAACCGCGGCGAATGGGAGCAGTTTTCGCAGGCCGGGAGATTGCTGCAGGGTTGCTCCGGTTTCCGAGTCGATCCGGGACATGCTCCAATAGAGCCGGCCCACCGCGGGATCAAGCAAAATGGAATCGACGACGTCAACGTGCTCGCCCTTCACTTTCTTGACCATCGCCGTCCAGTCGCCTTCCGAGAACAGCACCGGCAGACGCGAGGCGGCGTAGGGATAAGCGAACGGCTGGCCGCTCCGGAGCGCCTCCTCGAGGTTTTCCAGGGGGAATCCAGAATCGACAGCTAGGAACGCTTTGTCTGGGTCGGAAGTCTGCAGCGCGACGTTTGGGCCGCAGCTTCCTTTCAGGCTGTATCCAAGAATCGTCAGTAGTGACTGCGCATCGCTGCAACTGGAAACGCGAATGACTTTCTCGGGACCCGCCAGCGCCTCGAGTTCTCGCGCTTGTTTGAGATAGTTCTGCAGGAGAAGCAAGTATTCGGTGGATTTCCCACCTGCAATCGCCTTGCCGGATTTCTCTGTCACCGTCTGATAGCCCTTGACGGCCACCTCGCGAGCGAGCAACGGCAGCACCTCGTCCGGCGACGCCTTCTGGCTGATGCCCGCCATGCGCAGGAAGGAACGCAGCGGTCCCGGGATCGAGGTGGTTGCGGCGGTCGCGGGGAGTGTTGTGCCGGAATCGCTGCGAGCGGGCAAGCACGGGAGGGCACAGAGCAATACCGCGAGAACTAAGACTCGTCGGCAGGAAGACCTCATAGCCACATCCTTCGTCCGAGCCGAAAGGGACATCTGACTCGGGCCTGACGAATTCCGACCACTTCCGACTGAATCCACCCAAGGAGAGCTGGGACACTACGCCCCCTCGTGCCCCGGCACGAGGTGCGGCGAGGATAGATCATCCATCCCATCGCCGTCAATCATAGCGACTCGCTTTCCAGCAGCAGAACGGCATAGTTCCTGGGGCTGGCGAACTGTGTGGCAAATTGCATGCCGATTCCATCGGTTGAAACATAGAGAACTTCAGGCATCGGTGCCTGTGGAAATCGTTCCTGGGTAACCCGTTCCGCACATTCTTTCTGACACGGGGATTTCGATGCCGGGAAAGGGGCATTGGGCACAAGGCCGCCCTGAAGAAGAAGTTTCAATACGGCTACGCAGTTAGGAGTTACTTCCGAACGGCACTGAGACCTCGGACCCGGCACTGCGCGCTCCGGGTAATGCGTTGCGGCTAGCCCCTGGTGAGTTCGGGCTCGGCGGGAGTTGCGTCGCTATCGGTGAAGTCCGTCAATTCCAGGCGTAAGTTCCCCGGGTTTGTCGCGTAGCTCAGGCCGGTTTCGAGACCAATGGTGCCGGCGCGAATGAGCTTTTCGATTTCGCCGTCAAAATATTGCATTCCATCGGTGCTGCCGTCGCGCATCGCGTCAAGCAGAGTCTTCCCTTCGTGTTCCCCCTTTTCGACGTATTCGCGGGTGCGCAGCGTGGCTTTGAGAACTTCGAGCACCGCGACGCGGCCGCGCGTGCCTCGTCGCGGGACGAGCCGTTGGGAGACCACGAAGCGGAAGGCTTTTGAGAAGCGCGTACGGATGGTCTGCTGGTCACTCAGCGGAAATGCGCCGACGATTCGCTCGATGGTTTTCGAAGCATCGGTGGTGTGCAGTGTGGAGAGAACCAAGTGGCCGGTCTCGGAGGCTTCCAGGGCAATCTCGATCGTTTCCCGGTCGCGCATCTCTCCAACCAGGATGACTTTAGGCGCTTGACGCAGCGCCGCGCGCAGCGCCAAGGCAAACGTCGGCGTGTCAGCATGCAACTCGCGCTGGTGCACCGTCGCTTTTTTGTGCTGGTGCAGGAACTCGATGGGATCTTCGATCGTCAGGATGTGAATGGCGCGCTCTGCATTCATGCGATCCACAATCGCCGCGAGCGTGGAGGATTTACCCGAACCGGTAGGCCCGGTGACCAGAGCGATGCCGTTGCGAAGATGCACGATTTCGTCGAGCTGAGGCGGCAGCCCGAGCGCATCGAACGTGGGAATAACGGTGGGGATCACGCGCATAACAATCGCGTGGGTCCCACGCTGTCGAAAAATGTTCACGCGAAATCGCGCCACGGAGGGTACCGCATAGGACAGATCGGCCGAGCCCTCGGTATCCAGTTTTTGTTTGGGAACCTCGCTCGAACCCAGCAGGTCGCGGGCAATCTGGCCGGTGTGTTGGGGCAGAAGCCGCTCCAGGCCGCGAAACGGCAGTTCCACGAGATCTCCGCTAATCTCCACCTGAGGCGCGTGACCCGGGGAAAAGATGAGGTCGCTCACGTGCTCGCGCCCTTTCAGCATGGACGCGATTAGCTGCGGCGTGGAGAACGTAGGTTGCGATTGCGGCTCGTCTGCCATGGTGCTCCTCGAATCGTCCGCGGTGAATCGCCCACCGCCACCGGGCGAATCGTTGGCTGGAACGCATTCCGCTGCCCGGAAATAGATATGTAGTTCTGAATAACGGTAACTTTTTTATTTTACGGCATTTCGGAACGTGCTTGTGGACCGGTTGAAGAGTGTGTGCTGATCCGGTTCACACCATGCCGCGTTACGGGAGCAAACTGAATACGGCGACGCCGGTAGGCGTTCCGACATAAACCCGGCCGTTGGCAATCGTCGGCGTAATGAATTTATTGCCAGCGAAATGGTCTCTACCGTTTGCCGCTTGATTGGAATTGTACAGTTCCAAATTCAGATTCGTGGCGTCGTAGGCATGCAAGACGGCGGTGCCGCCGTTGTCCACCGCCCATAGGATGGCGCTACCGCTTCCGTTGGCTGAAATTCCGGGCGTGACGCCGGGATAACCGAACGCGCTAGCAGTCAGGCTGGTGGGCGACGCCAGCTTCGCATTCACAATCGGGAACGCCATGATGGGATCGGAGACTCCGCCGTAATACACCGTGTTATTGAAATAGGCCGGCATCGCCCAGATGCCGTTGGGAATGGCGGTGTCGAGTTCCTGATAGATTGCGTCCGTGTTGGTCATGAACTTGCCCATGGCGTCGCGGTTCACCACGTAAATATTGGAATCCTTGCCGGCGCCGATGGCCAGATGCCAGACGTGATTTGCGTTGTCGGTCAAATCCGGAAGAAGGAGCGCGCCGCCCGAACTGAGGTCGACGTCGTTGGCGTTCTCGGAGGCCTCCGTATCCATGTCGAAGTAATCGGCCACGCTCAGCCCACTGGCCGTCGAGATCTTCAGGAAGGCGTTGCCGTAATCCCCCTTGCTGGGGAATCCGTTGGCATCAAGCGTTGTATCGAAGGTGCCGTTGCCATCGAGGAGGTATAGAGAGCCGGAGGAATCGGCTGCGATGCCAGCCCCGGCTTGCCAAAATGCGCCGTCGCCACCATTGGGCGTAACGTTCAGCACGCTGGTCATGGCCAGACTGGAGGCGCTGAAAGCCATCACCCAGCCGGTGTAGGGTCCGTCATCGCAGTGTGAGGCCCAGGCAGTATAAATGGTGCCGTTGTTCAGCTCGACCAAGCCCACGCGTTCCTTATACTGGCCGGGATCAAACGTCACATTTCCCGCCGCCGGGTTTTGGGAAGGTGGCGGAAATCGTCGTCGGTCCCGCGAAGAGCTCGGCGCCGGTCGTAATATCGAGTGCATGGAACCGCTGAAAGTAATTTCCCGACCCGTCCTTGGACATGGCGACCAGATAGAGGGCGCCGTTCGGGCCGCGCGAGCGGTCGATGACAGGAGTCGAAGTGATGCCGATCTTCGGTGTCACCTGACCGCAACCGCGGTTGTCGCTGGCCGTTTCTCCCTGCCCCAGCACGGATTTCACCCAGAGTTGGGCGCCGGTGATCGCGTCGAAAGCGTACGCGGAATCATTTTCGGTGACCACGTAAAGTACGTCATGCGTGCCTTGACCGGGAATGTTGACGTTTGAAAGATAGAGCGGCTGCGCGTCCACGAGCCCGTCGACCGCGAAGTTGCCAACCTTCCCGAAAGTGGCCGATTTGATGTTCGTGGGCTGTCAGGACCACCTCGTCTCAGATTCTGCCCGGTGCGCGAGTTGTCGTTGTGGTAGGTGATCACGTCAATCGCGGGAGTGGGATTCGCCGTCAGCTCGGCGGCCTGGCTCGTCGTGTTTCCCGCGGCATTGCTGACGTTCACACTAAATTGCGCTCCGCCGTCCAAGGAATACCGTAGAAGGCGTCGTATAGCTGGAGGAGATGGCACCCGTAATCGCGACCCCGTCTTTCAGCCATTGGTAGCTGAGCGGTTGCGTTCCCGTGCAGTGACGCTAAACGTCGCCGGCTGGCCAATCGTCACGGCCTGACTCATAGGGCTGGGATGTGATCGACGGAGCAACCGAACTCCCGCCCGTGGTCTGAGCGGTAAAATTGCCGCTCTGACCGAGCGTTCCCAACGAATCCTTCGAGTCCACACGGAAATCATACGTGGTCGAAGCTGCGAGGCCGGAAATCGTCACCACATGGCTTGTCACCAGCGTGGAATCGAGCGGCGTGCTCTGCCCGTAATTGGTTGATGTTCCGTAGTCCACCTGCGAGGTGGCTGGTCTTGTCGGTCGTCCAGGAGACGGCGATCGAGGATGAGCTGGGAATCGAACTCACATTACTGATCACCGGCGCAGCGTCTGTAAGAGTAGTAAAAGTGGCATCGGGGCTGCTGGCCGAGTTGTTGGAAGCGTCGACCGAGACCACCTGATAGTGGTACAAGGTTGAGGGGGTCAGGCCCGACAGGCTTACCGAGTGGCTCGTCAGCATCGTGCTGTTCACGGCAGTGGATTGCCCGTAATTAGAGGAGGTGCCGTAAAAGACTTGAGACGAGCCGCCCACGTTGGTCGTCCAGGTGATATTGGCGCTGGTCGCTGCGACCGAAGAGGCGCCGATGTTGCTGACTGCGATCTTGGCGGGCGGATTGGCTTTCGGATTCGAGCCCGAGCTGGCCAATCCTGCGCAGCCGAAGCTGCCGCCTGCAAGAACCAGGACCAGCAGGATTAGATAGACTTTAGAATGGGGCCAGCTCGCACCGAAAGTTTCCTGAGTGCGAGTTCCCAGTGCCGTGAGAAAGTCGTCTCCCACACCATCACTCCCCTCAGGTGCTCTGCGACTGACTTAGCATACCGGAGCCTTGGGAGCAGACGTAGCTGGACGAAAGGCCAGTTGTGGTCCAGCGACGAGGACTCGGCAGGCTGATGCAGCCGGACGGCGCACGTCGAATAACGGATGCGATCAAAGAGCTGCACAGGGATTGGGCGCGCAAAGACCCGGTGAGGCTTAGAGGCCCGTCGGCCCGGCGCCCACTCAGAATACGCTATACTTTTCGCTTATGGGTACGCGCTTTGGCTCCCCCGGTGCGGGACTAGGAACTGGCTACAGAGCCAGATCCGGCGGCGGCTCCCGCGGTGTCATAGGCGGGGCCGAGCGGCCGGACGCCTCCAAATCGGGATTGGTCCAACTCCTGCGTCAATCGTGGCCTTTTGTTCGTCCGCAGCGCTGGTTGCTGCTTGTCGGCTTGTTGCTGATGGCCATCAACCGCGCGGCTGGGTTGGTTTTGCCTTCCTCGGCCAAGTATCTGTTCGACAACGTCGTCCTCAAACGGCAAGGCCAGCTTCTCGTGCCACTGGTGATGATCGTGATCGCGGCGACGATCGTGCAAGGCATCACGTCCTTCACGCTGACGCAGCTTCTCTCCAAGGCCGCGCAGCGCATGATCGCCGACCTTCGCCGCCAGGTGCAGGCTCATATCGGCCGCCTGTCGGTCGCGTTTCACGATACCAATAAGACCGGCGCCCTCGTCGCGCGCATCATGAGCGACGTTGAAGGCTTGCGCAATCTCGTCGGCACCGGCTTGGTTGAGTTGGTCGGCAGCCTGATGACGGCAGTCTTCGCGTTCATCATTCTTCTGCGCATCAGCGTTTTCATGACCGGCGTGGCCTTTGCGATTCTGGTGGCGTTCGGCGTGGTCTTGAACAAAGCCGTTGGCACCATCCGGCCAATTTTTCGAGCCCGCTCGCGGCTAAACGCCGAGGTCACCGGTCGCCTCACGGAATCGCTCGCGGGCGTGCGCGTCGTCAAGGGATACCGGGCCGAGGAGCGCGAGGACAAAGTCTTCGCGGCCGGCGTGCAGCGCCTGCTGGACAACATTCTAAAGACGCTGACGGCGACCTCGGCGATGAGCCTGTCGTCCACCGTGCTGCTGGGCCTGGTGAGCGCGCTGATTACTTATCTGGGAGCCCGCCGCATGCTCGCCGGCACCATGACCGTCGGAACCTTTGTCACCTACGGCCTGTTCCTCGGCATGCTCGTGGCGCCGATCTACCAGATCGTTACCATTGGCACGCAGTTTTCGGAGGGCATGGCGGGCCTCGAACGCACCAGCGATATCCTCGCCGAAAAGCGGGAGGATGACGACCCGCGGCGCACGCTGTCGATCGGCACGGTACGCGGAGACGTTGTTTTCGAGAACGTCGGCTTTGCCTACCAGGAGGGCAAACCGGTCCTGCACGAAGTGAGTTTCGAGGCGCGCCCGGACAGCGTTACCGCGCTGGTCGGGCCTTCCGGCGCCGGAAAATCCACGATCATCGGCTTGATCGCGGCCTTCCACGTTCCCACGTCCGGTCAAGTCCTCGTGGACGGCATTGATCTCTCGACGGTCCGCCTGGAAAGCTACCGCACGCAACTCGGCGTCGTTCTGCAGGATACGTTTCTGTTCGATGGCACCATCCGCGACAACGTCATGTTCTCGCGGCCTGATGTCAGCGAAGAGGATTTCCTGGGCGCCTGCCGCATTGCCCGGGTGGACGAATTCGCGGAATCATTCGCGGAGAAATACGACACCGTGGTCGGCGAAAGGGGCGTCAAGCTCTCGGGAGGCCAGCGCCAGCGCATTTCCATCGCCCGCGCCATCCTGGCCGATCCGCGGATTCTGATTCTGGACGAAGCCACCTCCAGCCTCGATTCGGAATCGGAAGCTCTAATCCAACAGGGCCTTTCCTACCTGATGCGCGGGCGCACCACGTTTGTGATAGCGCACCGCCTCTCCACGATTCGCCGCGCTGACCAGATTTTGGTCGTCGAAGAAGGCAGAATTATCGAGCGCGGGACTCACGCATCGCTCTATGCCCTCGGCGGCCGTTATTTTGACCTCTACACCAGGCAGCACGGCCTGCAGGAGAACCTCTTTCTCGCGCCCGGCGAAGGTGATTCCGTGCCCGGCGATTCCAGCGAACCCGCGGTGACAGACGCAGCAAATGGCGACGGCGCGAATGGAACGGGCAAGGGAGAGCCCGGCATTGCCGCCGCCGCGCGGCTCTTGCGCAGCCGCGAATCCTGACGGCTGATTCGCCGACCACTCGTCCATTTTGCCTTCGTTTTGCCGAAGACTACAGGCGCGCGCTCTGAATGCGGTTGGTCTTTCTCGAGTGGCTTCCCGATTGAGGAGATGGCGCGGGGCTAACTTGAGGCTTTCTCTTCTGGCACGAGCTGGCCCACGAGCGGTTCGCATACTTGGGAAGTTCGCACATCTGCGTGCACATGGGAGTACCGGCCTTCATATCGCAGCCGCAATAGCACGTCTTTTGGCTCTCCGAAGAGTGTGTGGGGAACGCGCCGTCCGACCACGCCAATAGCGTCGGAGACATCAGAAGAGCAATCAGCGCCACTCTCCGCGGCCAGGCGAGTCGTCGTTTATTCATGGCGGCATTGTCGTTCGACAACCCTTGCCCGGCGGATAGCTCTGAAGATGGATTTCGCTAGGGACCTCGCGGCTGTGTCGGCTGTACGTACTAGAACTGCATCGAACGATTCATTGGGAGTTCCTTATTCGCGGGGAAAGACTTTCTAAGAGCGCAGGTGCCTGACTGGGAAATTTCAGCGCTTCCCGCTTTGGGAACCAGGCCCGGGAAGCGCATCTCAATTCGGGATGCAGTCTTTTTGCGAAGGGCGGGACACAAGAACGAGACCTTGAATTCAAACGGTTTGCGCGAAAGTGAATTGAGTGACCACTGGCCATGAAGCTGCAAGGACCTGAGGCATGTGCATTCCGACAACGTTCTTCGCCAGATGGGAAGTGAGAGGGAAGGGGCTCACTTTTCGTTTGTCGCGGAACGTTCCTACCTGCCTCCTTGAGGAAAGTTAGGACGGATGACCCCACGCCTCGGCCTAAAACGGCCGGGAAACGGAATGCACTCACGGGGGCTCTGGGTCCCAAGCCAGAGCCCCCGATTTCTTTTCCGCTCCGGCTCCAGACTCGCCAGAAAAATCGAACTTCGCTAGGCACATCGCACGACGCGAAGCCAGAATTCGCGCGTTCCCCAAAATCCGCGCCACCTCTGTTTCCGTCAGTCGCGATCCGTCATACTCCACGCAAATCTGATTGGTGTGCTCGTTTACGCGGACTCGCCGCAGCCCATACGTATTGGCGAAAAGGCCGAGCGCACGAAGCTGTTCAGGCTTGAGCGGCGTCGGCAGATCGTAGGTCACTTCCACTAGAGTCATGGGGCACAGTATATAGCATTGCTACCCGCCGATGGCTGCGTCGTTAGCAGTACTCACGGTGGATCCTTGGCCACGTGTGGTGGCCAGTTTCCAGTGTCCGAGAAGCCGGACTTCAAAGTTGTCCTCTAAGGCTAAGGCATCGTGGTGCCAACCCAAAAAATTGCCGTGCCAATACACGCAATTGCAATTGGCCCGATAAGCCTTGGTCGACCGAGGAGGGCGAGAACAAGAGCAACTAGCAAAGAACGCAAGATTGGCGTGTGCCATGACTCTACCCATTGAACTTGGTGAGCAACTCCAAGTCCAGTTCCCCAATCTGCCCGGGGCGTGAGCGCTATCATGACAGGCCAGAGCAGCGCAACGAGCGAAACCAGCGCCAGCGATAACAGCGTAATGCGGTCTCGCCAGTGAGAGGGAGCTTTTCTCATTTGAGTCCAGTAGAAATGCCAGCTATAAACAAGTCCGACCGGAGCAAGCAGGGCGATGAACCCCAAAATATCCATCTCGATTTGCATCTCCGTTTTCATGGCTCAAATCCTCTGAACATCTGCTGCGTCTTCGTTGGATTGTTGGCTACAAATTTGACTAATGCGAAGGTTACTCCCGTAGAGCCTCTGGACCAAGTCCGGAGAAACTGACTCAGCACCGAGCTGTGGCGTTTGTGGACATGCCGCCTGCGCTGATGGATCATCTAACGAGACATGGAAACGAAACGAGCGAGCGAAACGCGTGGGGCCCTGGAACGCGACCCAGTCTGCGGAATGCAGGTCGATCCTACCAAGGCCCGTGCGCGCGCCGAACATGGCGGACGCGTGTATTTCTTCTGCTGTGAGGGTTGCGCGCAAAAATTCCGCGCCGCGCCTGACAAATACCTCGCGCCGCCTGCCAAGCCCTCTGGCCCGTCTCTTGTAGTCCTAACGCCAGGGCTGCCGACCAAGTCTGCCGCCTCCGCCTGCAGCTCCTCCGGCAGCGGTTCCAGGCAAACCGAAGGTCCCTGCTCCGGCCGTCGAATACACCTGCCCCATGGATCTGCAAATCGTCCGGCTAGGCCCGGGGGCCTGTCCGATCTGCGGCATGGCGCTCGAGCCTAAGACAATCTCCGCCGAGGAAGAGCCCAACGAAGAACTCATCTCGATGACCAGGCGCTTCTGGGTCAGCCTCGCGCTGACGCTGCCGGTGCTCCTTCTGGCGATGGGCGAAATGCTGGGGATCGTGCGGGGACTTTCGCCGCGCGCAATCGAGCTGATCCAACTGGTCCTGGCGACTCCGGTCGTGTTTTGGGGCGGCTGGCCATTTTTCGAACGCGGATGGTTCTCGATCGTCCATCTCCAGCTCAATATGTTCACGCTCATTGCCGTGGGCACCGGCACCGCCTATGTTTACAGCATCGCCGCCACGCTGGCCCCGGGAGCGTTCCCGGCGGGCTTTCGCTCTGCCAGTGGCGAAGTGCCGGTCTATTTCGAGGCTGCGGCCGTTATCACCACGCTCGTGCTCGTCGGCCAAGTCCTCGAATTGCGCGCGCGCAGCCGAACCTCCGCCGCCATTCGCGGCCTGCTCCAACTTGCCCCGAAAACGGCTCGCCGCCTGAGCGCAGGTGGCGCCGAGGAGGACGTGCCGCTAGAACAAGTGATGCACGGCGACCGCCTGCGCGTTCGCCCCGGCGAACGCGTGCCGGTCGATGGTGTGGTATTCGAAGGCGCAAGTTCCGCGGACGAATCGATGCTGACCGGTGAACCGTTGCCCGTCGAAAAGCACGAAAACGACCGCGTCACCGCAGGGACGCTGAACGGCTCCGGCAGTTTCATCATGCGCGCCGAACGCGTCGGCGCGGAGACCTTGCTCGCGCAGATCGTGCGCATGGTCGGCGAAGCGCAGCGAAGCCGCGCGCCGATCCAGAAACTGGCCGACGTCGTCTCTTCTTACTTCGTCCCCGGCGTTGTCGCCGCTGCCATCGTGACGTTCGCCATATGGGCCTCGGTTGGCCCGTCTCCCCGCCTGGCGTATGCGCTGGTCAACGCCGTCGCCGTCCTGATCATCGCCTGCCCTTGCGCGCTGGGCCTGGCCACGCCCATGTCCATCATGGTCGGCGTGGGCCGCGGCGCCAACGCGGGCGTCCTGATCAAGAATGCTGAGGCTCTCGAAATTCTGGAAAAAGTCGACACGCTCGTGATCGATAAGACGGGAACCATCACCGAAGGCAAGCCGCACGTGACCTCCATCCAGCTAGCTCCCGGCGGCTCAATCGCTAGCGAGCAAGAGTTGCTGCGAATCGCCGCCAGCCTGGAACGAGCCAGCGAGCACCCGCTCGCGGCCGCCATTCTGGCGGCTGCCAGCGATGCGAAGCTGCAGCTCGAATCACCGCGCGAGTTCCGCGCACTTGCCGGCCGCGGCATCGCGGGTCTGATCGGCGGTCACGAGGCGGCTCTAGGCAATTCTCAACTCCTCGCGGAGCAGGGCATCGCCCTAGGCGATTTCGGCGAAGCCGCCAACGCGCTGCGTCGTGAGGGAAACACTGTTGTGTGGATCGCCGTCGATCGCCGCATCGCCGGCCTGATTGCCGTGGCCGACCCGATCAAGCCCACCTCCACCGAAGCCATCGCCCAGCTTCACAAGGCGGGCCTGCGCATCGTCATGGTCACTGGAGACAACCACACAACGGCCGAAGCAGTGGCGAAGAAATTGGGCATCGACGAGGTTGAGGCCGAAGTCCTGCCGGAGCGCAAAGCGGACGTCGTGAAGAAACTGCAAGCCGCAGGCCGCGTAGTCGCCGTGGCCGGCGACGGCATCAACGACGCGCCCGCGCTGGCCCAGGCTCAGGCAGGCATCGCCATGGGCACCGGCACGGACATAGCTATGGAGAGCGCGGGCGTGACACTCGTGCAAGGCGACCTGCGAGGCATCGTCCGGGCGATCAGCCTTAGCCGCGCCACGATGCGAAACATCCGCCAGAATCTCTTCTTCGCGTTCGTCTACAACGCGCTAGGCATTCCGCTGGCCGCCGGGGCGCTCTACCCTGCATTCGGGCTGTTGCTCAACCCGATGATCGCCAGCGCAGCCATGAGCTTCAGCTCCGTCTCGGTAATTTCCAACGCGCTGCGGTTGCGCAAAGCCGCCCTCTAACAAGGGAGTGCTAGGTGGTGGTGAGGGATTGCGGGACTTCACTGCGCGTGGAGCAATGTCTCGACGCTGGAGATCAATTCGGGGCTGGTCCAATCCTGCGGCCCGACCACCTTTTTCGCGATCTTCCCATCCTTGCTGATCAGGTAAGCCTCGGGAATCATCACCGTGCCGTATTCACCAGGAATTTTCTTTTCCGGCTCGCGGAACGTCGGGAAGTTCACGCCATGCTCAATCAGAAACTTTTGATACGCGTCGGGATCTTCGTCCTGGCTGATGCCCAGAACCATGCCGCCTTGGGATTCGATCTGCTGCTGCAGGGCGTTGAGGGACGGCGCCTCTTGGACGCAAGGCGGGCACCAGGTGGCCCAGAAATCGAGCACCACGACCTTGCCGCGCAAGTCCGACAAATGTGTCTGGCGGCCGTTCATCTCCAGCGCAAAATCCGGCGCCTTGCGGCCGGCAACACTGGGCTCGCTCTGCCTGTAGCTGGGCATAGCGAAGAAGTAAAGCACGGCAACAACGACCAGTAAGGCCGCGCTGCCGAGGACTTTCTCTTTCATCTAATTTGCTCCAAAGACTATAATAGCGCTTCCCGTCGATTCTGCGCGAGTGCAGCCAGTCGCGCGCTGGAGTCCCGGGCGCTCGCCGAAACGCTTCTCTCGTGCCAATGAATCCAACCGACACCGTATCCGCGATTCTCCCGGTGCGTAACGAAGAAGCCGCCGTCGAGCGCGCGGTCGTTTCGCTTGCGGCGCAGCTCGAAGTCCGCGAAATCCTAGTGGTCAATGACCAGTCCACCGATGGCACGGCGCGCGTGCTGGCCCAACTTGCATCGAAAGAGCCAAAGCTCCATGTGTTGGACGCGGGACCTTTGCCGTCGGGCTGGGTCGGCAAGAATCACGCCGCCTGGCAAGGCGCTCAGCGAGCAAATGAGCGCTGGCTGCTTTTCACCGATGCCGACGCCCTGCATCTGCCGGGATCAGCGGCCCGAGCCTTGGCCGACGCCGCCACGACTGGCGCGGCCGTGGTCTCGTACTCGCCGGCACAGGAGCTGCACACCTGGTGGGAGCGCTCTTTGATCCCATTCATCTTTTGCCGGCTGTCGGAGCTCTATTCCTACGCCGCAGTGAACGACCCGCAATCTCCCGCCGCGGCGGCCAACGGGCAGTATCTGCTCGTCCGCCGCGACGCCTACGACGCGATCGGCGGTCACGCGGCGGTCTCGAGCGAGGTGCTCGAAGACGTCGCGCTCGCGCGGCGAGCCAAGGCCGCAGGCGTCGGCCTCTACTTCGCCCCCGGCGTAGAAATCGCGCGTGTCAGGATGTATTCAAGCTTTCGCGCCATGTGGGAGGGCTGGACGAAAAACCTCTTTCCGTTGCTAAAGACGCCGGGCCAGACGGTCACACGAGAGCTGCTTTCGGTGATTCCCTGGATTCCGCTGCTTTGTTTCTTAGCGTTGCCCCTGCACGTAGGCTTCGGGGTCTTGGGAGTCCTGCTGCTCGCCGGCCGCCACGCCAGCTATGCCGCCCAGCTTAGCCGGAATCGTTTCCCGCGGTCGGACGTCTTATACTATCTAGCTGGCGTTGCCCTATATGCTGCTGTGCTGCTGTCCTCCGACTGGCATTACGCGCGCGGCAAGGTAGCCTGGAAAGGCCGCGAATACCCGGTCGGTAATTCCGGCGCGTGAGGATCGAAACCGCGCACCGGCTATTGCGACAAACAAGAATCGGGTCTGGGCTGGACTTGTAGCCCAGCTAAAAAATGGTCTACCTGACGCGCAAAATCGAGTTTTCCGCTGCGCACCTCTATCACAATCCGGCATTCTCGGATGAGGAGAACCGGCGCATTTTCGGCAAGTGCAACAACCCCAATGGCCACGGGCACAACTACGTGCTCGAGGTGACCGTGGGCGGCGAGACCGATCCCGCCACCGGCATGGTGATTGACCTGAAGGAACTGAAGGAAATCATGGAGCGCGAAGTGATGGAGCGCATGGACCATCGCTTCTTGAACTACGAAGTGCCCGAGCTTGCCGGGCAGATTCCGACCTGCGAAAACGTCGCCGCGGTGATCTGGCGGTTGCTCGCTCCCAAGATTCGTCACGGGAAGCTGGCTCGGGTCCGCCTTTGGGAGAGCCCCGATCTCTACGTCGATTGTTACGGCGAGGAAGGCGCGGCATGAGACTCGAATTCACGCGCCGCTATTCCTTTTCCGCTTCGCACCGCCTGCACAGCCCCCAACTGAGCGCAGAGGAAAATCAGCGCATCTACGGCAAGTGCAATAATCCCTACGGCCATGGACACAACTACGTGGTGGACGTGACCGTCGCGGGCCAACCCGAGCCAGCCACCGGCATGATTGCCCATCTGGGAGACCTCGATCAGTTCGTCGCCCAACAGGTAATCGGGCCCTTCGATCACACCTATTTGAACAAGGACGTCCCCGCATTCCGCGAGCGTGTGCCCACGACGGAGAATCTCTGCATCGAGATTTTCGACCGCCTGAAGGCCTTCCCGAAAGCGCGCCTGGTGCGGATTCGCCTGGAGGAAACCGGGCGCAACAGCTTCGAGTACGCGGGGTAATTGGAGAGGAGCAGCAGATGAGCGACATGCGAGAGAGGAACGAGGATCTGGCGTTGGCGGAAGAGCACGAACAGGGGAGCAGCCCCATCGCCGACATGATTCGCGCAATGCTCGAGAGCGTTGGTGAGGACCCCCAGCGCGACGGACTGCTGCACACGCCCGAGCGCTTCGAGCGCGCCTTCCGGTACCTTACCGGCGGATACCAGCAGGACCCGGAAAAAATCCTCAACGGCGCCGTCTTCGATGTCTGCTACGACGAGATGGTGGTGGTCAAGGATATCGAGCTGTACAGCCTCTGCGAGCATCACCTGCTGCCTTTCTTCGGCAAGTGCCACGTGGCCTATCTGCCGGATAAGAAGGTCGTCGGCCTGTCGAAAATTCCGCGCCTGGTGAACATGTTTTCGCGGCGGCTGCAGATTCAGGAGCGGCTGACCAATCAGATCGCGCGCGCCATTCAGGACTGCGTCAACCCGCTGGGCGTGGGCGTGGTGATCGAGGCGCGGCACCTGTGCATGGTGATGCGCGGCGTCGAAAAGCAGAATTCCGAGACGGTCACCAGCGCCATGCTGGGGGCATTCCGCGACAATCAGCAGACCCGGGAAGAGTTCCTTGCGCTCATCGGCCGGGGCAACCGCTAGCGTCGATCGGGTTGCGCCGCGGCGCATCGGTCCGCGGCCCGCCGGGCGTCCCGAAATTATTTTCGATTGTTTCCGAAGCGTATGGTAGTCTCTATAGGTCGAAGAGAAGACGAATAGGGCATAAGAGGGGCTCGACGGAGAGGGCGATTTGAGCGAAGCCAAAGTAGCGCTGATCGAACAGTACAGGACCCATCCAAAAGACACCGGCTCGCCGGAAGTGCAGATTGCATTGCTGAGCGAGCGGATCACATACTTGACTTCGCATCTGAAGTCGCACGTAAAGGATCATGCATCGCGGCGCGGGCTAATCATGATGGTGAATAAGCGCCGTCGTTTGCTGGATTACTTGAACCGCCGTGACCCGGATCGGTATCGCGAGATTGTCGAGCGCCTTAGTTTGCGCAAGTAGCGGCGGGTCCTTTCGGGCTCGAAGCCACTTCCAGATCAAATCCGAACGCTCCCAACCCTCGGTTGGGGCAGCCCCAGCCATCGCATCGATGGCGTTTGCTAGGGGTGCATTCGGACAAGGTGTACGCGAGTCTCGCTGACTGTCTCTTCCTTGCTTTATCTCTTCTCGCCGATTACAAACTTTAAATCGCACGTAGTGCCGTCACCGCTGGAGCGGTGCGGCGAAAGGAACTCAAGTTATGCCCCAAGAAGCACCTCATAAAGCAAGTGTAGAGGTCGGCGGACGTACGCTGACCCTGGAAACCGGCAAGCTGGCCAAGCAGGCCAACGGCGCCGTTGTCGTCAAGTATGGCGAAACCGTCGTGCTGGTGACCGCCTGCATGGATACGAAAGCCAACGATCGGGATTTTCTCCCGCTGACCGTGGATTATCGCGAGTACACCTATTCCGCAGGCAAGATTCCTGGCGGCTTCTTCAAGCGCGAAGGCCGCCCGTCGGAACGCGAAATTTTGACTTCGCGTATGATCGACCGGCCCATGCGCCCGTTGTTTCCGGAGGCTTGGCGCAACGAAACTCAGATTGTCGCCGCCGTGCTTTCTGCCGACAGCGAAAATGACCCCGACGTCATCGCGATCACTGGCGCATCGGCCGCGGCGTTCATCTCCGACCTGCCGTTCACCACGCCCATCGCCGCCGTGCGCGTCGGCCTGCTTGAAGGGCAACTGGTCGCCAACCCGACGGTCGCGCAGCAGAAGACCAGCCTGTTGAATATCGTCGTGGTAGGCACCGAAGACGCCATCGTAATGGTCGAGGCGGGCGCACTCGAAGTCTCCGAGGACACCGTCGCCGAAGCGCTCAGCTTCGGGCACGAACAGGTCCGCCGCATCATCGCCGCCATCCGCCAATTGCACGATCAACTGAAGCCCAAGAAAGTCGAAGTCCCGCCGGTGCCGTTCGATGAAGAACTGGCCAAGGACATCGAGCTGAAATGGGGCGCGCGCCTGCACGATGCGCTCGATACCGCCAAGCATCCCAAGAAGGAAAGCTACAAGCTCGTCGACGAGCTCAAGAAGGAGATCCTCGCCTCGCTCCCCGAGGACGACGAGGAACTCCCGCAAGCTCGCCGAGCGCGCCTTCGAGCGCCTCCGCGAGCGGATTTTTCCGCGACGATATTCTGCACCGCAATCGCCGTCCCGACGGTCGCGCCTTCGACCAGATTCGCCAGATTACCTGCGAAGTCGGCATGCTGCCGCGCGTCCACGGTTCGGCGCTCTTCACCCGCGGCGAGACCCAGGCCTTGGCCACGCTCACCCTCGGCACCAAGGAAGACATGCAGCGCCTCGATCTGCTCTTCGAGGACGAAGCCTTCAAGCGCTTCATGCTGCACTACAATTTTCCGCCCTTCTCCGTCGGCGAAGTGAAATTCCTGCGCGGTCCTGGACGCCGCGAAATCGGCCACGGCGCGCTCGCCGAGCGGGCCCTGGTCAATCTGCTTCCTGCCGGAGGCGGATTTTCCCTATGCCATGCGCCTCGTCTCCGACATTCTCGAATCCAACGGCTCCTCCTCCATGGCCACCGTCTGCGGCGGCTCGCTCGCTCTGATGGACGCGGGTGTACCGTTGCGCTCGGCCTGCGCCGGAATCGCCATGGGCCTGGTGATCGAAGGTGAGAACGCCGCCGTCCTCACCGACATCGCCGGTGCTGAGGACCACTACGGCGACATGGACTTCAAGGTTGCCGGCACCCGCACCGGCATCACCGCGCTCCAAATGGACATCAAGGTCGGCGGCATCAGCGTTCCGCTCATGCGCCGGGCCCTCGAGCAAGCCAAGAAAGCGCGCCTCTACTTGCTGGACATCATGGACCAAACGCTCACGGCCGGCCGCTCAGGCATGTCGCAGTACGCGCCGCGCCTGTTCATGCTCACTATCCCAACCGATAAGATTCGCGACCTGATCGGTCCCGGCGGCAAGAAGATTCGCTCCATCATCGAGGCCACCGGCGTCAAGATCGACGTCATGGACGACGGCAAGGTCCACGTCTTCGCCTCGGACGGAACCTCGGCCGAGTCCGCGCTGCAGATGATCCGCGACGTCACCGCCACGGCTGAAATCGGCAAGACCTATCTGGGCAAAGTCGTTCGCCTCGCGGATTTCGGCGCCTTCGTCGAAATCTTTCCGGGCACCGATGGCTTGTTGCACATCAGCGAAATCGCCGAGCAGCGAATCCGCGACGTGCGCGACGAGCTCAAGCTCGGCGACCAGGTCCTGGTCAAGGTCCTGGCGATCGAGGGCAACAAAATCCGTCTGTCGCGCAAAGCGGTATTGCGCGAACAGCGCGAAAAGCAGCAGCAAGGCACCGGCGCGTAATCGCGCCGGCGTGAAATCACACCGTGAAGCAAAACGGGGAGGCGCCAGCGCGCCTCCCCGTTTGTTCTTGCACCAGTCGTCCAGCGTGGACGCTCGCGGCGCCAAGGCTCCGGCCTTGGCTTCTCTAACGCACGCGCTCGATCCGCGCGCCCAGCCGGCTCAGTTTTTCCTCAATCCGTTCGTATCCGCGATCGATGTGATAAACGCGGTCCACAATCGTGTCCCCGCGCGCTACCAGCCCAGCCAGCACCAGCGAAGCGCTGGCGCGCAAGTCCGAAGCAATCACGGTTGTGCCTTCGAGTGGCGTCGGCCCGCGCACCACCGCTTTGCGCCCGTCGATCGAAATGTCCGCGCCCATGCGCATCATTTCGCTCGCGTGCATGAAGCGGTTCTCGAAAATCGTCTCGGTGATACTCTGACGCGCCCTGTGCCTGTGTTGCCAGCGCCATGAGTTGTGCCTGCATGTCGGTGGCAAAGCCCGGATATTCCTCGGTTGTGACGTTCGCCGCCGTCAGCTTTTTGGCTCCCCGTACCCGCAGCCGATCGGTGCCCGCGGCCTCGATGTCCACGCCCATCTCGCAGAGCTTGGCGAGCACCGCCCTGAAATGTTCCGGATTGCAGTCGGTGACCTCGATGTCGCCGCCGGTAATGGCGCCGGCCACCACGAACGTCCCGGCCTCGATGCGGTCTGGAATAATCGTGTGCGACGCGCCTCCGAGCCGCTCCACGCCGCTGCACCACTAGGGTCGACGTTCCGGCGCCCTCGATCCGCGCTCCCATCTTGATCAGCAATTCGACCAGGTCGGTCACTTCTGGCTCGCGCGCGGAATTTTCGAGGCGTGTTTCACCTTCGGCGAGCGCTGCCGCCATCAGAATATTTTCCGTGCCGGTCACGGTGATTTTCTCGAAGTGAATGTCCGCTCCGCGCAGCCGTCCGCCCGGCACTCGCGCGGTCACGTACCCGTGCTCGGTTGAAATCTCCGCGCCCATTTGCTCGAGCGCCTTGATGTGCAAATCCACGGGACGGGCGCCAATCGCGCAGCCGCCCGGCAGCGACACGCGGGCGTGGCCTAAGCGCGCCACCAGCGGCCCCAGCGTCAGAATCGAGGCGCGCATCGTGCGCACCAGTTCGTACGGCGCTTCCGCGTCGGTGATGTTCCGCGCCTCGATCGTGAGGTCGGTCGGCGGCACGTCGGGCGTTTCCACGCGCGCGTTCGTGTGCGCAATCACCTGGCCCATGGTGATGATGTCGCGCACCCGCGGAATATTTTTCAGATGAACGGGCTCGGCCGTCAGCAGCGCCGCGGCCATCGTCGGCAGCGCCGCATTCTTTGCGCCGCTGATGCGCACCGTGCCTTCGAGGGGCTTGCCGCCCGTGATGCGGAATCGGTCCATGAATTTCTTGCCTAACTTTCCTGTCGCTCGCCGCTCTTCCGTTCCGAAAGCGCGCGGCGCGTGTCGTTGATCAACTCGCCCAGTGCGCGCCTCAAGTCTCCCTTGGCTTCTCGCAGTCCTCGGTGAGCCTCGGGTGCGCCCGTTTTCATCTTGAGCATCACCAGCGCCACGCGCAAACGGTTGTCCGCATCCGTCAGCGCCCGCGCCGCCGCGGACGTCCGTCGCGCTGGACGCCTCCTGCAAGATTCGCAATCCGCGCCGCCGCAGCTTTTCGTTCGTCAGAGCAACGTCCACCATCCAGTTGCTATAGACGTGACCCAGCCGAATCATCGCGGCGGTACTCAGCATATTGAGTACCAGCTTCTGCGCGGTTCCCGCCTTCATGCGCGTCGAGCCGGCAACGACTTCTGGCCCTGTTTCCGGCGCGATGGTGATTCGCAGCCAGCCGCTCGATCGGCGCCCGCCGGTTCGCGGTAATTCCAATCGTCATGGCGCCGCGTCGCCGTGCCAGTTGCAAAGCGCCCAGCACGTAAGGCGTCGTCCCGCTGGCGGTCAATCCCACGACAACGTCGGCCTTCGTAACGCGCCTCGTCTTCAGGTCTCGCGCGCCCTGCTTGGCATCGTCTTCCGCGCCTTCCACAGCCTCGGTCAGCGCCCGCCGCCCTCCGGCAATCACCGCTTGGACCAGCTTCGGCGAAGTTCCAAACGTCGGTGGACATTCCGCCGCGTCAAGCGTTGCCAGCCGACCGCTCGTGCCCGCTCCGACATAGATGAGTCTGCCGCCGCGAGAGAGTGCATAAACAATCGCATCCACGGCGCGAGCAATTGCGGGCAATTCCCGCCGCACAGCCGCAGGCACCGTAGCATCCTCGCGATGAATGACGCGCAGCAGCTCTTGTGTAGATAACCGATCGAGTTCGCGCGAGCGTGGGTTGCGCTCTTCCGTCCCACGCCGATTCCGGCTCGCAGTTTTCACGAATGCAGATTATAGCCGTGGGATCGTTCTGTCGACGCGCGGTGTAGCGAGAGTGGCAATGGCCATGCGGTGCAGCCGCGTGAGAATCTCACGGGTGCGAGGAGCTCGTGGCACTGATTGCCTCGACCACGGCGTCATGCAACTCCGGTCGCACCGCCCGTATCTTATCGTTCTCCGGCTCCAGCCGGTTCCGCCCGGACGCATTCGTCAGAAACACAACGAACAGCTCCCGTTCGGGATCGATCCAGATCGATCCGCCGGTAAAGCCGGTATGTCCAATACTTCGCGTCGAGAAATGCTGCCCACTGGAGGACCCAGGCGTGGGAACGTTCCAGCCCAGGGTGCGAGTCCCGCGCGAAAGTGTTTCCGCGGCAGTGAATTTCACCACGGTTTCGCGGCGCAGCAGCCGCCGGTGCGCGTAGATTCCCCCATTGAGAATCATCTGGCAGAAGACCGCAAGGTCCCTCGCCGTCGAAAACATTCCCGCGTGCCCCGCGACGCCTCCCATCACCCAAGCGTTTTCGTCGTGAACCTCGCCTCGAATCACACCCTGTCGAAATCCGCCGTCGTTCTCCACCGGCGCAATGCGCGGGCGCAGCGATTTCGGCGGATTGAACATCGTATCCGTCATCCCCAGCGGCGCAAAAATCCGCTCGCGCGCAAGTTGGTCGAGACCTTTCCCGGTCAGTTGCTCCAGCATCTCGCCGAGCACAATAAACCCCAGATCGGAGTAAACCGACTCCGTGCCGGGTTCGTAGGCGAGAGGCGCCGCCATCGCGAGCGCCACAATTCCTTGCCGCGCCTTGATCGTTCGGAAAAACTCTTGGTGGGCGGGCAGCCCGGAAGTGTGGGTCAGCAGATGCCGCACCGTCACGCGCGCGCGCCAGTCCGCGTTCTGCCACAGGGCCCATCGCGGCAGATAACGCGCCACGGGGGCATCCAGATCGAGTTGTTTCTCTTCCTCTAGCATGGCTGCAATCGTAGCGGTAACCACCGGCTTGGTCAGCGACGCCGCGTCGTAGATCGTCTCGCGCGTCACGGCGGGCGCCTTTGCTTCGTAGCTCTGCTTACCGAACGCATGCACCGCCAATTCGCCGCGCGAGCCAACAGCCAGCACTCCGCCGGGAAAAGCCCGGTCGGCCACCGCGCGGTCGCAGCAACTCGCGCGCCGCCGAGAGGTTGGCATCCATGTCGTGCCCGCGCAGCTCTCAGCTTCATGGGATTCGCCGCGAGGTCCAGCCCGTCCCCGATCTTGACGCTGCCCGGCACGTTCACGGGGATGCGCCCGCCGATGCCAACTTGCCCAAAAAGCGCGCGCGCTGCGGCCCTCTGGGCAACTTCGGCCGGGCTGAAAACAGCCAGCCATGTCTGCGCTTCCGGAAAATGCGAAATCAGATAGGGACTGCCAAAGCAGACGACAATGACGGGCTTCTGCAGCGCCAAGAGATGTTTCACCGCCGCGATCTGATCGTCCGGCAAACCTACGTGGCCTTTCCGATCCGCAACCCGCACAAAGATTCCGACAATCATCACGTCGTAGTCCTCAGGAGGCGGCACCACGAGATCAGTGATTGTGGCGAAATACGTGTCAAACCGTTGCGTGTGCAGGGAATCGACACGCCAGCGCAGTTCGGGCTCGAAATCCGTTCCGGCATGGCGGTCTTGGTCTCCGGCGATCGCAATGAGCAGCGCGCGTGTGGGATGCGCCGCGTCGAGCGGCAGCAGCCGCGCTTCGTCGCGCAGCAGCGTTACCCCGCGGTCGGCGATATCCTGCGCGGCGCTGGCGAACTCCGGCCGCCCGAATGTTTTGGAAAGTGCGCCTAGACTCACCTGGCTTGCCTTGTCCAAAACCGCGCGCGCTTTCGCGCGTAGAATCCGCGCCACCGCATCGTCAATTCGCGACAGCGGCAGCCGGCCGGTCTGAGCAGCCTCGCGAAGTCCAGCCAGCGCCGCATCAGGTTCGGGCGGCAAGAGCAGGATGTCGCAACCGGCGAGAATCGCCCGCACCGCCACCTCTGCGGGCGGATACCGAACGGTGACGCCGCCCATCGTCAGCGCATCGGTCACCGTCAGCCCGTCGAACTTCAGTTCGCGCCGCAGCAGCCATGTCGTGACTTGCTCAGAGAGTGTCGCGGGCACGTTTCTGTCGGGTTCCAGCGCCGGAACGGCAAGATGCCCCGTCATTATCGCGCTGGCGCCTGCGGAAATGGCCGCCCGGAAGGGCGGCAGCTCTACCCTCTGCAAATGCGCGCGATCGCTCGGCACCGTCGGCAAGTCCAGATGCGAATCGATATTCGTATCGCCATGACCGGGAAAGTGTTTCGCTGTTGCCAGCCCGCCGTTCTCCTCCACGCCCCGCACGTAGGACGCAACAAACTCGGCCACGCGCTCCGGGTCCTCGCCAAATGACCGTATGTTGATGATCGGATTGGCGGGATCGCTGTTCACGTCCGCCACCGGGGCGAAAATCAGTGGCGCTCCAATCGCGCGGGCCTCCAGCGCCGTGATTCGCCCCACCGTGTAGGCATCTGCAAGCTGGCCAGTCGCCGCGACGGCCATGGCGTGTGGAAATGACGTGCCCTCCTGGATGCGCATCGCCGTGCCGCGCTCGAAATCCCCGCTCACCAACAGCGAAATCTTCGCGCGCCTCTGCAGGAGGTTCGCTACTGCCGCCGCCGGATAGGCCTCGCTGCGTTCGACGCCCTGCGGACCTGTTCGTAGATGGAGCATCAGACCGCCGACGTGGTTCTCTTCCACTTGGCGGCGCAATTCCAGGAATTCGGGGCTCTCCTCCGAAGTGAACCCGCCGTAGTAGGGCACCATCAGCAGTTGACCCAGCTTTTCGTCGAGTGTCATCCTACGTAGAGTTTTCTTGATCCAGGCCGCGGCGTCGGAAGAAAGCTTGGTCGAAAATTTGCGCTTGGGAGCGCGCTGGCGCGGTTGGGGACGACTGGAGCGTGGCATCAGAAGGGAATCGTCAAGTGAAAAAGCGGGCGGCTCGAGATCAATTTCGCGTGTTGACGCCCGGCTGCCGCGAGTATATAGCACACCCGCGAAGGCGAACAATCAAGCTCGCCGTCCAGCGGTTCCAACCGATAACATGCTGGTTGGCAGTCAGGATGCGCGGGAAGGTAGCCGATGGCACGCACTAAAATCTGGCTTTCGTGGAGCAGCGGAAAAGACAGCGCCTGGGCGCTCCACGAGTTGCGTGCCTCACCCGATTTCGAGGTCACCGCTTTACTCACAACAATCAATCGCAAAGCGGGCCGCGTGGCCATGCACGCGGTGCGCGAGGAACTGCTCGAAACACAGGCCGCAGCCGCTGGTCTACCGCTCGTGAAAGTGCCGATTCCTTCTCCGTGCTCGAACGCCGAGTACGAGCAAGCGATGGGCGCGGCCATGGCGCAAGCGCGCGCGGAGGGCATCTTTCATATCGCGTTCGGCGATCTTTTCCTCGAAGACGTTCGCCAGTATCGAGAGGAAACTTTGAACGCCGTCGCGATGACTCCGATTTTTCCCATCTGGGGGCGCCCGACCGATCGGCTCGCCCGCGAAATGGTCGCCGACGGCCTGCGTGCTTACCTCACCTGCGTCGATCCGCGCCAGCTAGACCGCCATTTTGCGGGACGTTCGTTTGACTCAACCCTGCTCGACGAGTTGCCCACCGCAGTCGATCCTTGCGGTGAAAAGGGTGAGTTCCATTCGTTCGCCTTCGCCGGCCCGATGTTCTCAGCCCCACTCGCAGTCGCGCCCGGCGAGATCGTCGAGCGCGACGGTTTCATCTTCGCCGATCTGTTGCCCGCGACCTAAGCCACAGGGTTCGTGCTCAAGCACCGCGCCAGCAAGCATTGCCAGCTCGGGTAGCACAGGCACTCTGCCTGTGCTGCCAACTTCAGCACACCGACAGCACAAAACGGAGCGTTGCTGCGATTCCAAGCAGACTTGATCCGGTGCGCAGCAGCATTTGCGCGCGTTCGCCGCAGCAAGCTAGACTTTTCGCGATGCGCATCGTCTCTCTTCTTCCCGCGGCCACCGAAATTCTCTACGCGATTGGCGCCGGCGATTCCGTCATCGGCGTAACGCATGAGTGCGATTTCCCACTGGCCGCCGCGCGCAAGCCCAAGTTGATTCGCCCGCGCGTCGATCCCTTGGCGCCACCCGCAGAACTCGACCGTCAAGTACGCGAACTCCTCGATCGCGGCGAGAGCATCTACGCAGTTGACGCGGAACTGCTTACCAATCTTTCTCCCGACATCATCGTCACGCAGGACCTGTGTCATGTGTGCGCCGCCTCACCTGAAGATCTCGCCAGCGCCTTGTCTCGATTGCCACCCGAGCGCGTGCCTCGCGTGCTGACCTTCACGCCGCATAATCTCGCTGATGTTTGGGCGAGTATTCGCGAAATCGGCGAGGCGATCGGGCGCGTCTCCGGAGCGCAGGCGCTAGCCTCGGAGTTGGAGCAGCGTGTCTCAGCGATCGAACGCACAGCGGCCGGCGTCGCCGCGCGACCCCGCGTGCTGTGCCTCGAATGGTTCGACCCGCCGTATTGTGGCGGGCACTGGGTTCCGGAGATGGTGCGCCTGGCGGGAGGAACAGATTTGTTTGGCCGCGAAGGGGAGCCTTCGTTCCCAATCGCGTGGGAACAGATTCTGGAGTCACGGCCGGAAGTGATCGTGCTGATGTCGTGCGGTTACGATCTGGCGCGCAACGTCGAGGTGTGGAAGACGGCGCGCCAGCCCGTTGGTTGGAACGCTTTGCCGGCGGTGCGGGACGGGCGCGTGTATGCAGTGGACGCCAACGCTTATTTCTCGCGGTCGGGGCCGCGCCTTGCCGAAGGCGTGGCTCTGCTCGCGAGCTTGCTGCATCCGGAAAGCGTGCCTTCCGCACGCAGCGCGGGGCTCGAGCGCTGGCGACAAATCGCAAACTGTCTTGACACTCCCGCGTCGCGCAAATAGCATCGCCGTAGGTGGTGTCATCCGTACCTTGAGGAGGCGCGAGTGTCCGAACCCCATCCGAGCGTTGCGGGAGAGCCTCGCCAGACAATGGTCCATTGCCTGTACTGCGGTTCCGAGCGCGAGGAGGACCAGTGCCCGTCGTGTGGGTTGACTTCGGCGGCCGCCGAAGTGATGTTGCGGCGGCGGCTGGTGTGGCGGACGGCGTGGTTTCTGGTGGGCGCGGTCTTGTTCCTGCCCGTGTGTGAGGCATTTCCGCCGCTGGAGCTGGACAAGATTCTGATTTTCGTGGGCGGGTTGTTTTTTCTGGTGCTGGGCCTGGGTTTTTGGATGGTGGAGCGCGCGCGCAGGCACCAGGAGATCGAAGCTATCAAGAGGATCTATTTCGGTTTTCTGCCGGTGCCATGGATTCTTACGATCCTCCTTTTTGTGAACGGCAAATTCGATGTGCAGCCGCCGACTTCGGAGACGACAGCGGTGGTGGGGAAATTCGCGATGCCGGGACTGTCGCGGACGCAGCGCCTGGTGGTCACGTCGTGGCGCGAAGATCGTCCGGTGGAGCGCGTGCCGGTCGAGCGCGACGATTACCAGCGTTTCCACGTCGGCGACACGGTGGTCGTCGAGATTCAGAACGGTGTCGTCGGGATCCCCTGGGTGAACTCAGTTCATCGGCCTTGAGTTTTCTTCGTAGGGAATACCTCCCACCGCGTTAGAAAATGTTCCGCAGGTCCAGCGGGTGAGGGATCTGCACGTCCAGTACGTGATTTTCAGCGACCAGATGGACGTTAAAACGGTAGGCGCCACCGACGTCCTTGATCAGCCAATCGGCCGTTTCGAGCGGTTTGTCGGGACGATCGTCGGGATCCCAGCGCAGACTGGCGCCTTTGTGCTCGATTTTGGATGGATCGAGCTCGAAGATCTGATGGGCGGTCACGTCGACAAACAAAAAGCGCCCGTTCATCTGCAGCAGGAAGCGATTGTTTTTCTTGTCCGCCTGGTAGAGGTTCCACTCGCTCACAGGATGGTCATCCACACGCAATACGGCCTGCTCGGCGGGCTTCCATTCGAGGGGTTTTCCACGGGCTATCGCAGAGGTGGCAATAACGGCGACCATCGCGACTTCCAGCAAAATCGACAATGAGAAGCGGCGCGACTGCATGGGAACCCCGCCACTCAGGCGCGGACCTCCTCGAAGGAGTTGTCCAGCAGGCTGATCGCTTCGTCGACGTCGGACTTGGCGATATTCAGCATCGGCGACAGGCGAATGACGTTGCCGTAGAGGCCGCCCTTGCCCACCAGGAGGCCATTTTCGCGGGTTCGCTCGAGGAGTTGCGCGGTGGCTTCCGGGGCGGGTTCTTTTGTTTTGCGGTCCTTCACCAGTTCGAGGCCTTGCATCAGTCCGAGGCCGCGGACGTCGCCGATGAGCGGATATTTTTCCTGGAGCGCTTCCAGCTTTTTGCGGAAGTAGTTGCCAACCACGTCGACATTTTCCAGCAGGTTTTCCTCTTCGATGACTTCGATGGTGGCGCGCGCGGCGACGGAGGTGACTGGATTGCCGCCAAAGGTCGAGATAGTGAGGCCCTGAAAGGAGTTGGCTAGTTCGCTGGTCGTGACCGTGGCGCCGATGGGCACGCCATTGCCCATGCCCTTGGCGCAGGTGATGATGTCGGGAACCACTTCCCAATGCTCGATGCCGAACCAGTGCTTGCCGGTTCGGCCGAAGCCGGTCTGGACTTCGTCGGAGATGAACAGGCCGCCATACTTTTTGACGGCGGTGAAAACGATCTTGAAATACTCGGGCGGTGGCGTGATGAATCCGCCGACGCCTTGAATGGGCTCGGCGATAAAGGCGGCGATCTGGCCGCTGGTGCCGGTCTGGATCAGGTTTTCGACGTCGTTGGCACAGGCCACACCGCAATCGGGATAGCGGAGGCCGAGCGGGCAGCGATAGCAGTAAGGATTGATGGCGTGTGACAAGCCGACGCTGATAACTCCGGCTTTGCGCCAGGGCGCCTGGCCCGTCATGGCCTTGGTGAGCGAGGAGCCACCGGAATAGGAGTGGCGCAGCGCCACGACATCATAGGAGCCGGTGGCCATGCGCGCGAGCAAGACGGCCGCTTCATTGGCTTCGCTACCGGAATTGGTGAAGAAGCTCTTTTGCAGATTGCCCGGCGTGATTTGGGCGACTTTTTCGGCAAGATCGACGATGGCCTCGTTGGGGTAGAGCGTCGAGGTGTGTTGCAGGCGATCGACTTGCGCCTTGATCTTGCTGGTGACTTTGGGATTGGTGTGGCCGACGGAGATGGTCAGGATGCCGCCGAAGAAGTCGAGATACTGGCGACCGTCGAGGTCCCAGATGTGCTGCATGCGAGCGCGGTCCACGACGAGCGGGTGCTGCGGGTAAAAATTGGTGACGGCGGGCCAGAGGTATTCGCGGTGTTTGCGAAGGACTTCAGCAGTGCGATCGGCGGCGATTTTGGGTTGAGTAGTCATGATGGGCTAGGCGAGTTTACTCTGGCCGAAGGCTGGCGCCGTCGATTTTCGGTGGGGTACCCCAGGGTACCCCTACCACTTTTACGAAAGAGTTCGCTAGCGCATGAAAACAAAGGCGTTGCTCTTCGCTCTGGAGACAAAGAGCGAAGGAAGAGTGCGGAAGTGCATGGAAACGCTGTGGTTACGTCTTCAAGGAAAAACAAAGAGTGCGGAAGCTTATGAAAATGCGATGGTTGGACCTGCGGGGCCAGAAAAAGAGTGCGCAAGCTACTGAAAACAAAAGGACGGTTTTCGTGCGCTTGGTCGAATCCGGTCGGGATGCCCACTCGGGAGGCGGGGGCGCTGAAACGGAAGAGGCGTCCAGCATTTCTGGCGTGATGTTCTTCGCGAACAAACATAAGACATTATACCACGGAGGTCAATCGTGTATTACTACACAGTATATACATTAGTAAGGAAGCAGAGAGGGCGAGGAAATCACCCATTGCAAGCGGGGGATGGGGCACCCTAAGACCCGCTGCTCGCCTCGTCATGCGACGAAGCTCCGGCCCAAGTCTACTCGCCCGGGAGGAGCCCACAACGTCATCCAATCAGCGCTGGCAAATTGTCAGTTTGCGCTTCGAGCGCGAGTCCCGAACCCGAGCGTGCATGCCAGGCAGCGCATACCGGGGGGCTTGCCTCCTCCAAATCTTGAAGTAATTTCAGGACTCTCCTCCCAAATCCACCAGTTCCGTGATTCTCTGGCGGACAACTTTGGTAAATCCATCGATTTGCTGCGGTGAATAGTCTGCCGCACGGAAGGAGTCACGAATCTGATCATCCGAGAGCCGTGACATTCTTTCGCCGATCCATTGGGCGTCCGATCTCGGTATGTCCCGGACGCTTTTTTGTGCGGTGGACATTTCCGAGTAGTAATGTTGTAGGTGAAAAAAGGTCTGCAAAAAGAAAGCCGCCACCAACCACGGCTTGGTGTGAAGTGCAAAGGCCACGGTGTCCGGACTCACTTTGGCGATAAACTTCGAGCGGGTATAGGCGGCCAAGTTGCTTTTCCTCCGTGTGAGTTCATTTCCCGAGATGCCGAAGGTTGCTCCCAGGTCGCTGACCACCAGGCGCCGCTCTCCGTCCCGGACATAGGTCTTGTTATTCAACGTGCGCAGGTCCCAATTGTTTAACAGAGCCATGACGACCCACAGGCCATCGAGCTCCCGCGTGCCGACGAACGGATTATCGCTCCACTTCCAGTAGGCGATATTTTTGCTCTTCGGCTGCAGGCGCAGCCGGGCTCCCTGTACCACGCCTTTCTTTACGTATCGTTGTCCTCTCTGAAGCCGGTGCATTCCCTGTACGCGCACCTCACTGAGGTAATAGTCTTCGTCCACATAATAGCCGGCTGCCCACACGAGGCGCGCCGCGGCCGTCTCCGGCTTTGACTCTGCTCCGAGCTTGATTCTCCATAGCCGCCCCTTGGAGTCGCGTGCATCAAATTTCGGCTGGGTCTGGTTGAGATCTTCCGCCACGAAGGTGTAGACATCGTTCGGATTGGGGGCGTCTTCCTGTCCACCCGCGCCGTAGTAAAGGTTCAGAGTTGCCGGATCTCTGGATTCATCCATGAGCACGGCAGGCAGGCTTGCAGCGGCCTCTTGCTTGGCGTCCCTCTTGTCTCGTTTCTCCCGCTTGGATTTTGACGATTTCGCTGGTTTCTCGATCTTCGTCGTTGCCTCGGTCTGACCTTGTGCATCTTGTGACTGGCCCCCTGGTTCGGCCTGAGTCCTGACCGAGGCCATCATCGACAATGCAACGAACGCTGCGATGCCTACTGGCCACAGCCGCTTTGGAATCATTGGGCTCCTCTTCCGCCAGGCACACTGGCGGGTAGTTGTGTGTAGTTCCGTGGATTGCTCGGCGTGTCTTTGACTGCGGCCCGCAACGCGCTACGGGGCATCAGGTACTGATCCTTGTAGGTCAAGCCGAACACGGAACTTCCTTGGGCCGACGTGCTTTTCAAAACGCAAGAAACCTACGCATCGCCCTGGTCTGCAAGATAGCTTGCGCGAAGCATTTCATCAGTGCGCTCCGTCACCTGAGCTAGTGACCATAAGCGTTCCACGGCCTCTCTAAAGCTGTCAGTAGCGTGCTACTCGATCGGTCCACTGGTACTTTTCAATATCCAGGCAGGCAGCGCTTCAGGCGTTCATGCATCTGGTGCGCCGAGCCTGATTGTGGGCGTCCGCGGCATACCCAGGATGGGCGGCAGATCGAAAATTCCAGGCGTGATGGACGTCAGCGCGGAGATCGGAGTATCGCCGAAGTTCATCTCGAAGGTGTGCTCGGGCTCAGGTGCTGCACCGCCGCTGCCGAAGATGGAGTAGACCCCGGGACCGCGGCCGGGGCCCTTATTGGCAGGGAGGGCCCTAGTGCGCGGCGGCCGGACCGCCTGGAAGGTCGTACGGCGTGCGCCACTTGTAGTCGAAAATCTTAAACGAAACTTTCTTAACCTTGCCGTTCTTTTGCGGGATGGCGATTTCGAGGAAGTCGCCGTTGAGCACCCCTTGATACTCGGCGCCCTTAGGCAATTCCACATACTCGTCCTGGCTTTGGATGCACCACTGCCCGTTGTTCTTGGCTACCGCCTCGGCGTCGTCTGACGACATCGTCACATTGACGTACGAAATCATGATGGGATTGACTGCCAAGGATAGATTGCCTTGAGCTTTCTCCCTTTTGATGGCGCTGTCCACTTTAACCCGCACGTCCACTTTCGACGTTTTGGCGCAAAGAGGCAAGGCCAGCAGGAACAAGGAGAGAAAACAGATCAGCCGTTTCATGGGGAACCTCCTTGTCACGTACTCAACCATAAAACCCTCAAAGGTGCAAGCGGAGGGTCGTGGGTCGGTTTGAATTTAGGGGCACGGGCATTCCAAACTGACCCACTACCAAGCGGAGGGCTATCGCGTGAGAGCTTGCGAGTGTGTGATTTCCTCCGTCCGCACAATTGCAGCCTCGGAGTGGCGCCGGCGAGGATGCGGCAGGGACCCTACTTGCTTGCCCGCGGAGGCGCTCGCACCGAGCGATTTTAGGTACACAACGATCTGCCAGCGCTGTGGCTCAGGTAGCTTCGACCAGACCGGCATGCCGCGTCGGACGACGCCGTTCGTCACCAGCCAAAAGAGCGCGCCCGGCGTGGCCTGCTGCACTTCAGCAGCACGCAGGCTGGGGGCGTCCTTGGTGCCGTCGGCGGCGCTTCCGTGGCATTCCGCGCAGTGATTTTCAAAGAGTTTGCTCCCGGCGGCCAGGGAGTCCGGATCGTGTTCCAGCGGATTTTGCCTGGCTTGCTGTTTGGGCGGGGCTTTGGCGAGTTCGTCATAGGTCCAACTCTTGTTGGAAGCAGCAGGCGATTGCCTCTTCTGTGGGAAGGCCTGAGCCACGCCGGTCACCAGCAGTAAAATCACTGTTAGACAGACACACGCGGCTGCGGAAAGCAGACAAAGATTACGCTTCATCGGTGGCCTCCGAAGAGGGTGCGCACGGCTTTTCCAAATCCGGGGAACTCGTGCGACAGTCCCCAGCGGAGCAGGAGGCGATGGCTGTTGTTATTCAGGCCAAATCCAGCGGAGACGCGCAGGGTCCAGTCCGAGGGAAGATTCCAAGCGACGACGGGAGCAAGATAGTGCGACGTGTCGTGCAAGCTGAGGTCACTGCTGTCGCCGAGATCCCCGTACATTTCGGCTCCAACGACGAAATTTTCCGGGCAGAGATTGCAATGTCTGGCGGAGGCCTTCAGTGCCAGGGGACGGCTGGCGCCGATGGCATAGCCAAATTCCCAGGGATTGTCTGGTGAGACGTTTTTGGTGGCGAGCGGGTTCACGGCAAAGTTCCAGCCTTTGGCATTCTTGGAGAGCAAGAGCTTGAATTCCAGTTCATGATTGTGCCCCTGGCGGAGAACGGAGTTGGGGTCCGCATGGCCCGACTCGATGTCGTGGCCTTCCACCTCCTTAATGATTTTGTCCGCGTCGCTAATCTGCTCGTACTCGATGTAAATCACCGGGTTGATGAAGTGCTCCTGGCGGAGCGGGCGGAAGCGGTTTTCCCATCGCAAGCCGGTGAAGAGCGTGCTGTCGTTAAATGTGGTCTGGCCGTCCAAGTAAAATTCGGTGGTCCACCACGCTGTGGCGCCATATTCGAACTCAACCCAGAACGCGTGGAAGTCGTTGCCGGCGCGTTGAGTGCCAAAGGTTGAGAAGTACTCGACATCGAGACTGCCCGGTTCCTCCAGATAGTGATCGTAAGTGACGATATAGGGGCTCTCCTGCGCGGAAGCGGCAGGGCAGAGCACGGCTGCACTCAGCAAGACCGCGACATAGAGTAGAAATGCCCGCAGCGGAAGGGCGAGTCTGCTGCGTGTATCTTTCGGTGAAATAGAAGGCAAAGAGAAGACCATTCTTCGCAGGAACAACCGTCGTGCAATGCCAGAGCGCCTCACCATTTGTCTCCTTGAATTACCCTGGCCGGCGCACCTAGAATGTTGGCGTCGCCGGCCTGCGGGCCGCGATTTCCGGTCCCCACGGCCCTCGATCAAAGGTTTGCCGCGGGGACCGGTTGCTAAAACTCTTTGCTGCGCCTTCTGTGGCAGAGATTCCCATGGACTAGATGCAACTCAGTTGCATCTAGGCGCACTGCCTATTCCCACTGGAAACGCCGAGCCGTCGCTTAGTTGCAACTGAGTATCAACTAGAGAAGCGGATTTGACTCTATTTTTGATCTCTTGTCAACCCCAAAGGAATCGGGTGACCGGTGTCACTGGGTTTGCGGCCCAATTCAGCGGCACCGCGACTAATTGCGTCCGTGCATTTTGGGTTTTGCGGGGGAGTCAGGCGTTCTTTGGCTTCAGAATCCGTTCGATCTGCTTGGTGTGGTTGAGGTCGTGGCCGGCGAGCAGGCGCACGAAGTGAGGAAGGGTCTCTTTGCCGCGTTCGGCGTTCATGCCGTAGTGTTCCCATTGCTCCGGCGTCAAGGATTTCAGCAAATCCAAGTTGGCTTCGCGCAGGGCGCGGAACTGTTCGAGCGAATTGTGGGGGTTGCGCTTGGGGTGGTGGCCGGTGGCGGCCCAAGCGTCCTGGTCGAACGGCTGCATCGTTGTGCCGGACGCGGCCAGAATCTGCCGCAGTCGCCAGTCAATAGCAATTTCACAATCGGCCAAGTGCGCGAGGATTTCTGCGACGGACCATTTGTTCGGAGCGGGGCGCTTTCGCAGCCTCGGCGCGGATTGGCCCTTGATGAGTCGTTGCAGCGTATTTGCGGTTCGCGCCTGAACTTTCGGCGGATCTTGGCCTTTCAGGTTGCCCAGGATCCGCTGGATATACTCTTGGGGCGTTTCGGCCATTGATTCAGGCTATTGTTTGTTTGGGAAAATCCTGGGTGCGCCGTGCTTCCACTCGGGCAGGGCATAGCCATTTTGATTTGGCATCTTGACTTGGGGCAGGCTCTGGGCGTCGAGGACTTCGTCTTCCTTGATCACACCATTCTTGAAGAGCAGGAAGGCGGTGATGGCGTAGACCTCATCGGGCTTCAGCGAGCCCTCGCGCGAGAAAGGCATGCCGCGGTTGATGTAATCCCAAAGCGTCGTCGCGTAGGGCGAGTGCAAGGCCATAACGTTGTTCTGGTTGATGCAAGGCGCCAGGCATTTCCCAGGGACGGTGGTGCCGGCCTCGGGTCTGATCAGCATGGGAGCCAGACCGCCTGAACCGGTCGCTCCATGGCAGGCCGCGCACTTTTGCGTGTAAAGTTGCGCGCCTTCCTTGGCGCTGCCACTGCCCGGAGGGAGTTCTTTGCCGGTCGGGACCGATAGAGATGTCCCAGGCGCGAATCTCTTCGTCGGTGGGAGTTTTTCCCAAGCCGTAAGTGGGCGACTGCGCCCATGCGGCGTGGCAGACTCCCAGGACGATCAGAGGCAAGAAAAATTTAAGCGAGCGCGTTGTGAACGATCCCATCGCTGGCTACCCTCCAAGGTTGAATCCTGTTGTCGGAGCCTTGCGTGCCGTGCGTCTTGTAGTAGTCGGCGGACACATTAAAGAATTTGGCTAGCTCAGCTTGCGACGGTTGCACCTGGCCGAGTTCATCGATGCAGCGTGACTGGATGACGCACTCTTGTCCGTCCCACTTCCAATCCATGCCGAATCGGGTGTGAGCCATCGGATGCACCGCGCCTCGAATTTGGGCTTCTTTCCAGGTCTGGCCGCCGTCGGTGGAGACTTCCACTTTCTTGACGGCGCCTCCGCCAGACCAAGCCAGGCCAGTGATTTGGTAGAAACCCTTGGCGGGTATCTGCTGTCCGCCGGAAGGGAAGGTGATGACCGATTTCGGTCCCCACTCGAAGGTCAGCGCGGCGGCTTTCGGATCGGCCTGAATGTGGCCGTAGTCGTTGTAAGTCATGTAGTAACGGTCAACGGTTTTGACTCGGCGGAGCCATTTCGTGTTGTAGATGCCTTCAAATCCGGGGACGATTAGCCGCACCGGGAAGCCGTTCTGCGGACGCAGAGGTTCGCCATTTTGGCCGTAGGCAACCATCACGTCGTCCATCGCTTTCGCGAGCCGGATGCTGCCCGCGCCCTTCACTTCTTCCGATCCTTCGGAAACGACCCAGGAGGCGCCCTTTTGCACGCCGCATTCCTTGAACAACGTGGAGAGAAGCACTCCAGTCCATTCGCTGCAACTGGTCAGCCCGTGCGTTTCCTGGACGGTCTTGTATTCGGGCCGGGTGCGGTTTCCCAGGCACTCGAGGAAATGAACGTGGGACACTGATGGGAAGCGCTTCAAGTCCGCGAGAGTGAACTCGAGCGGATGGTCCACCATGCCGTGGATCAGGAGGCGATATTCCTTGGGATCAATCTCCGGAACAATGGCGCCGCGATGGGTGCCCACGAAGTGGAGCGAGGATGGCGTGACGTTCCCGACCGAGTCCTGCAGCGGAGTCAAGACGTGGAACGTCATGCCGAACATGTCGGGCGAGTCGCGCTCGGCCACGGGCACGCGCACGGAGGTCACAAATTTAGAGCGCTCGCCATAGGCGACCAGGTCCTTGGCGCGTTGCTGCGGAGATTCCATGCCAGGCATTGCGGTCTGGGCAGTGGCGGCGACGTTCGCGCTCACGGCCAAGCCGGCCACGGCAGCGCTGCCTTTCAGGAATTTCCTTCGGCTCGGTTTTTTCGGTTCGGGCTTCGTCGAATCCATGGGTTTCTCCTTCGCAGCGTTCCGGCACTTGGCGCCAGACGCAACCTCTCGCGGACTTCCCGATGTGGACGAAATGTATGCCAGTTAGCCTGGTCAAATCAAGCTTAAGTTGCCGGAGCCTCGGTCAACATCGAAGGCAATCACGGCGAGCTACTACGGCGAATCCTACATTGCCTAGGAGGGAATCGAGAGCCACTTGCTGGCGGTGCCGCCCAGAATGGCGATCTTCTGGGCGTCGTTTAGGCCGGGTGTGGCGAAGAGATGATCGATGGGTCCCAGCGTGCCGACGCCATTCTCCGTCCACGGGAACGGATAATCCGTGCCGAGCATAATGTGGTCCGGTCCCATGACGTTAAGCAGATGCCGGAGAGCTTCAGGCGTGAAAACCAACGAATCGACGTAAACCTGTTTCAGGTATTCCGTGGGAGGTTTGCGCAGCGGCGAGTTCTTGCACTGCTGCGGAAACACGGCGCAGCCGTGGTCACTGCGATCCGCATAGGAGGGCAGGTATCCGCCACCGTGAGCGCAGCAGAGCTTCAGGCCGGGGTGGCGCTCGAGCACGCCTTCAAAGATCATGTGCGAGAGGAAAATCGTGGTTTCCAGCGGGTTGCCGATCACGTTCGCCAGGACGCCGTTCCCCTTCACGCGATTGGCGATGCCTGTGGCATTCGCGCTGTCCTGAGGATGCATGAAGATGGGCGCCTGCAATTCCTCCGCCTTGGCCCAGAAGACGTCGTATTCGGGTGATGAGACTTCACCTTCGGGAACGCTGCCGCCGATTGCCGCTCCCTTCAACCCCATTTTCATGGCGTCTTCCAGTTGTTTGGCAGCCAAGTCCGGGAACTGCAAAGCGACCGAGCCAAACGCCACAAAGCGCCCTTTGGGGGCGGCCTGCACCATTTCCGCGAGCTTGAGATTTTGAAAATCGATGAACCGTGTGGCTAAATCGCGGTCAGCCCCATACCAGAATGCGTTGATGCTTACTGCCTGAACGCCGATGCCTTCCTTGTCCATGATGGCCAGGCGCTGATCCCCAAGCAGGGGATTGCCAAACCCGACGCCCTTCAGGGCCGTCACGCCAGCCTCCTCGAGAGGCGTTCCCTTCAGGAAGGTGGCCACTTCCGGCACGTTGATATGGCAATGCACATCGACCGTCTTAATTCTTTTGCCACCGACCATGACGGGCTTGTGCTTCGGTACGGGGAGACCTGCCTGCTGCGGCATCGCCCCGAGCAGACCGCGAGCACCGCATGTGCAGATCGCCGCTGCCGACGCGCCAGCCATAGTTTTCAGGAATTGTCTGCGATTTCGCATCGAGTGGGCGCTCCTTGCGACCGGGTTAGATTTGTGAATAGGCGGTGGGGGTCAGGATCAAGTTTGTGATGTTTGAGACGATGGTCTCGAACGTGTATCGGGGCTGGCTGGACAGCGCTTTCCACTCATCGGAGCCAGCGGAAGGCGGCCCATGATTTATCGCGGTCGGCCAGACTGGCGAAGGCCAGCATGTAGGTGAGGTTGGGCAGGCGCGTTCCGATCAGCGTGTCGCCGTAGAAGATCTGTTCGGCACCGGCCTTCGTGAAAATATCGGATTCGCCGGACTGCATCATTTCCACCTTGCGCTTGTGATCCTGGTCGCTGGCTCCCTCATATGTCCGCATCTCAAAGACTCGAGGTCCGTTGCTTGCGGTTGCCGCGGGCAGCACGAGCTTGGGCCATTTCTCGAAAGCCTGCAAAAACGAGCTCTCCATCCGGTCGAAGGCCGGCTCCTTGGCCGGCGCGTTCAGGAATGCCGCACCAGCCTTGTTGTACTCGGCGTCCTGAGCAAGATGGGTTTCGACGGTCGCCAACGTCTCAGCCGATAAGCTCGGCATGAGCACGTAGATCGAAGGAGTCTCCGGCCCAATCGTTACGTCGAACACTCCGACGGGGCCTATTTTCAGACGGCTTAGCGCGGGTATCAGGGCGTCGCGGAAGAAATCGTCGCAGAGTTTTCTCTGTGGTCCGCCGTTGATGTGATAGCGGCGGAGCTGGTAAAACTCGCGGCCCTTTCCCGGTGCGTGTTCCTGCGCGGCCTCGAGGTAGGCGCCCGGTCTGGCGGCCACGACCGCGGACGCTGCCAGTGATGAAGCTAGAAATTGTCGTCTTTTCATGCGACCCTCCCCAGCCGAGCTTGAGCAAACGTTCGTGCAGCATCCTAACACGGTTCAGGCTGGCATTCGTTGGCGAGCGCGAGGGCTGTCGCGTGACGCTATATGGTTATGACGGGTCGAGAGGCTTCGACGCGGGGCTCGCTGGGCGGCGTCCCGGCGACGGGGTGATCTCAAACGTGAAACGCAGCGCTGGAATTTTGTTGCCCGGATGGTCGTCCGCGTAAGTGAGCTGCGGGAGCCGATACAGTTGCTGCGGCGCGTTCGCTGGTCCTTGGTAGATTCCGGGATACAAGTCGATCAGGTGCGCGCCGGGTTGGCCTGCGGCGGTGAAATTCATGATCACGTCGCCCTGGCTGTTAAAGCCGCAGACGTAGCCCATGTAAGCGTTGTCATAGGTTGCGACATAGATGTTGTCATATTCGGTCCAGCCCACACCCTTAAGGTGAATCGTTACCGGGGTGCCCGCGGGGCCCGACGCAGGCGTGATGCTGACGATGCTGGTTTCGATCGCAAAGGACGTACGCGCGACGTTGCGATCGCCACTGCGCAGCACAAGCGCGTGCCGGCCGCCGAGGTCGTCGGGAACGATCAGCGGCAATTCGAGCCGCCCGTCGTTTCCTACGTGGACCTGCGCGACGGTTTTTTCTTGAGGCTCGAACCCTGAGTTGCTCACGCGGCTACCGACGTCAGTTTGCCAGATGAGTTGCAGCGAAGCGTTTCGCGGGAAGCCTTCGCCGCGCAGCGTGGCGTGTGCGCCGACGGGGCCTTGCGTCGGGCTGAGCGCCAGCGTCGCGCCCGGGATCTGCACTTCGCTTTTCGGGATCGCTTGTGGCTGGTAGGGTTCCGCATATGCTTCTCGCGAGGGCCCGCCGGGCGTGGTTCGGAAAATGAACTGAGGCCGCGGAAGATTGGCGACGGGCGATTGCTCGTAATTCAGATAACTCTGCCCCTGCCAGCCAGTGTAGAGCTTGATGACGTGATCCCCGACGGGCCCGGCTGCACGAAAGCGCGCGATCGCCGACCCGCGCGTCCCCGCGGCCGATACCCAGCCTAAGCCGGCATTGTCCCAGTTCACCACCCAGGTGCTTTCCATGGTGCGCCAGCCGAGGCCTGTGACTTTCAGCTCGATGGGCGTGCCGACCGGCCCGGATTTCGGAGTGAGCGCGAAGGTTTGGGTGACCTCGATACCGTTCTGGGCGACGGGTTTGCCGTCGATCAGAGCAATGACCTCGTGCACGCCGCCGTAATCCTCGGGGATTGCGAAGTGCGCGTCGAGCTGCCCCCTCGCATCCACAGGAAACTCTCCGAGCTTGCTGGTGGTCTCCGCGTATTTCTTGCCGCCGAAGTGGTAGTTGTCTTCGACGACCCAGCCGCCGGTCACCGTGCCCCAGGTAAGGTCGACGCTCTTCCCAGGTGGGAGATTTGCCGCCGTAGCGTGGACGTCCGCGCCAACCACGGCGGGCTTGTCGTAGTCGAGGTTGAGTGGCGTGCTTGGCGCTGCTGTTAACACGCGGGGTGGATCGGCCGTCGAAGCCGCCGTGTTCAAAGTGCTTGCCGATGGGGATCGCGAGCAGGCAGAGAACGCCGCGACGCACGCCAAAAGGATCATCCAGACGCTGGGCGGGAGAGAACTTCTCATGCTTCCGGAGACCGCACGCTCCGTCGCGCTATTCAACGATGGTAAGTTGCGACGCTTCGACGTCGAACGGCTTGAACTCGCCGGTGCGGCCCTGCGAATCCTTCGCGGTGACGGTGTAACGCAGGATTCCGGGCGTGGCGTCGGCGGGCACCATCCACTTAAGGACCCAGAATTCGCGCTCGGGCTGCTGCTCGGTCTGGCGGTCGCGCATGGGAAGATCAAGAGTCTTGCCGTTGTAGGTCAGATGCACCACAAGCTGCGTCGCGCGGTCGCGCTTGCCGGTCGCCGGATTGATCGCGGTCATGCGGAATCCCAGCGGATCGCCCTTCTTGAACCGGCTGTTCAAAATGCAATTGTTGGGCTTGCCGACGCCGAAGAAGTATACGGTGTCGCCGTAGACGACCAGGCGATCACCGGACGAAGGAGCCTGCCCGGCCAGGAACGAACTGGCAGCCAGCGCCGCGACACCAACCAAGACGGAAAGAGCCAAATACTTATGGAAGCGCTTCATGGGTCTAAACGCTACGCCGATTTACCCGCGTCTGTCCAGCAATTTTCTCAGCAGAGCAGGGAACTGTTGCCGCGTTGAGAGAGGATATCCTCAATGCTTGGCCGCGGCGTCTGCCTGCGCCGATTCCTGTGCTCGGCTCAGAATATAGCCTTCAATGGACTTGACCTGCGCGGGAGTAAGGTCCTCGGAAAACGATGGCATTCCGAACTGCCGCAAGGCCCCGCCCAGGACGACCTGCTGAAACATTTCGTGCATGGAGGCATTGGTGTAACGCAGGTCCGGCACGAGACCGCTGCTCACCACGTCGCCGCCGTGGCAGCGCGAACAGAACGTCGCAAACAGATTCGATCCCTCATCGACCTCGCGCTTGGATACGGCAAGTTTGAAGGTCGGCATGGGAACGGGTTGAACGGTTTGTTCGACGGGTTTGAGCGTGGCCGTTCCCCCGATCGAGAACACAACCAGTCTCCCGGGCCCGATCTTTCCTTTGCCGATGGGTCGATTAGCGAGCGTCGTGGGGCCACCCCATCCGGCCTCCACCGCGATGTATTGCGTTCCGTCCACCGAGTAAGTCATCGGCGCCGCGGAAATCCCTACGCCAGTGTCAAACTCCCACAGTGGCTTGCCGTCGGTGGCGCGGTAAGCGTCAAGCTTTCCGTCCGCTCTGCCGTGAAACACCAGATTCCCCGCTGTCGTCAGCGTTCCGCCGCTCCTCGCTAAGGGCTGGTCGGCATGCCACACTTCGCGATGGGCAACCGGATCCCAGGCGATGAGGCGTCCCGTGGACTCCGTCTTGAGCCATTGATCTCGCACTGGCCCGCGATAGCCTCTATCCACACCCGTGACCTGATCGTGAAGGTCAATCTTGAAGTCGTGCTGCGCCACATGAATTGAAGTGCTGTCCATGACGTTGAGGTACACGAGCCCGGTGCTTGGATTGAACGAAATGGGCTGCCAATTGTGTCCGCCCTCGGTCGAGGGCCTCACGATGGTTGCGTCTTTGAGTGCCCGCACCGCGACGTTTTCGATCGGACGCCCGTTTGAATCGATGCCGGTTGCCCAATTGATGTCCGTGTAAGGGCTCGCTGAGAGGAGCGTGCCTTTTTCGCGGTCCAAGACGTAAAAGAAACCGTTCTTATTGGCCTGCATCACGACGCGGCGGGGCTGCCCGTCGATCGTGAGCGTCGCCAGCAGGAGGGGCTGCGTTGCGTCGTAGTCCCAGTTGTCACCTGGCGTCGTTTGGTAGTGCCAAACCTGTTCGCCGGTGCTGGCGCGCAGTGCGATGATGGAGGCGACGTAGAGACTGTCTCCCTTGCCGCGCACTTGGTCATACCAGGGAGATCCGTTTCCCGTACCCGCATAGACCAAATCGAGATCGGGATCGTACACGATGCTGTCCCACGGACTTCCGCCGCCGCCCGCTTTCCACCACTCCCCGGACCATGTGCTGGCCGCTTTGCGAAGCGCCTCGGATTCGCCGGGTTGTGAGGGGTCGCCCGGCACGGTGTAGGTTCTCCACGCGAGTTTTCCGGTCTCAGCGTCGTACGCGGATACGAACCCGCGCACCGCATATTCCGATCCCGCATTGCCGATCAGAACCAGGCCTTTGGCAATGCGCGGCGCGCCGGTAATGGCGTACGGTCCATCCTTCGGCGTCGTTTGCTCCTGCCACGCCACCGCGCCCGTCTTCGCGTCGAGCGCGATCAGCCGCCCGTCCAGCGCGCCTAAATAGACGCGTCCTTTGTAGAGCGCGACTCCCCGATTCACGACGTCACAGCAGACGAATTTCGCGTGATCCTTCGCGACCTGCGGATCATAGGTCCACAGCTGGGCGCCGGTTCGCGCGTCCAGGGCATACACGACGCTCCATGGGCCCGTCGTGTACATCGCGCCGTCTTTTACCAGCGGAGTCGCCTCATATGCACGCATTGTCGGAAAATCCACGGACCAGGCCAGCCCCAACCGGCTGACGCTCTGCTCGTCAATCTGTTTGAGCGGGCTGAAGCGCTGCTCGGAGTATGTTCGGCCGTAGGTGAGCCAGTCCGCGGAATCGGAATCGGCAGCTCGAAGTGCAGCGTCGTCCACTTCGACGTGCCGGGCGCAACCAGCAATGGTGAGAACGCAGAGCACTGCTACTACCAGCAACGCGCCCCGATACGAATACCGATGCATAAACCCTCCGCTGAAAATTCTTGAGTCGGCTGGGCTTGGCCCGCTGCGCCCGAATTTCAGCCTCCCCGTTGGGCACTCTTATATACCGGAGGCGCTTCTGAGTGAACCAGATTGTTCTATGTCGCATCGTTTCCCAGTTCCAGCGGCCTGCGTACGAGGCGCCGAAAGCCTGCAAAAGCCGAAAGATAGCTGTAGAATGCCCGCATCTTAGGCAAGGAGGTGCTGGGATGTCCCATCCACGTCTGGTGAGATTCATGCGGATCGTAATGCTACTGATGGCGGCCTTCGCGTTGGCGGCCGGCGCGCGCGCGCAGGGCAATCCGTACCATGAGGTGCAGGGCTGGCCGCAGTTGCCCGCGAACATAAAATTGGGCGCGGTGATCTCGGTGGATGTAGCCCCGAATGGGAACATCTGGGTCTTCCATCGAAACGATCCGCCCATCCTTGAGCTCGATCCCTCCGGCAAGTTGCTAACGAGCTTTGGGTCAGGCATGTTCGTGCAGCCGCACGGCCTGGCGATCGATCGCCAGGGAAATGTGTGGGTCACCGACGCGCAGAATAAAGACGGCAAGGGCCAGCAGGTGTTCAAGTTCAGCCCGGAAGGAAATATCTTGATGACGCTCGGGAAGGCGGGCGTGGCCCAGGAAGGCCCCGATACCTTCAACGGGCCCACCGATTTGGTGATCGCGCCGAATGGGGACATTTTCGTCAGCGACGGCCACGTAGCCAATGCCAATGGACGCATCGTGAAGTTTTCGAAGGATGGGAAATTCATCAAGGCCTGGGGGAAGAAAGGGACCGGCCCCGGCGAGATGGATACGCCGCACAGCATGGCCATGGATTCGCGAGGGCGGCTTTTTGTCGCCGACCGCGGGAACAGCCGCATCCAAATTTTCGACCAGGACGGTCACTTTATCGCGGAATGGAAGCAGTTCGGCCGCCCCAGCGGCGTGTTCATCGACAAGAAGGACAACATTTACGTGGTTGACTCACAATCCAATGCGACGATTAATCCAGGTTTCAAGAGGGGCCTCCGGGTAGGAAGCGCGAAGGACGGCAAGGTCACCGCCCTGGTTCCGTTTGTCGAAGCCGACCCGGACAAGACCCCCAACGCCGGCATGGAAGGCGTGGCCGCGGATGCGCAGGGCAACGTCTACGTCGGAGAAACGACGACGATGATGCTGAAGAAATTTGCAAAAGGGAATGGCGCTAGTTGAGCGGAAAGACCTAGCGCTGTACACCCAGTCGGATCAATTTCTGATTACGGCCGCGTCAGAACTTTATCATGCTGCTTCGCGTCAGTGTCGTTCTGCTGATGACGGTGTTGGGTCCGCCCTTGTACATGTGCCAGGCTGCGTATTGTTCCCCGTAGTTGTCTCCTGAGGAAAGGCAGTCGACCGGGATGATCACCTGGTAGCCGCGCTCAGCGGAAGCCGAGCCGGTGCCGATGCCCACGCCCTGGAAGGAATGGCCGCACACGATCACGGCCTTGACGCCGTGCGCTTTCAGCTTTTCTTCCAGACTCGAGAACATGAATTTATCCGGGCCACTGACGCGCTCCCATTCGCCGTCGTGCGGCGTGAGTGCGGGATCGACGATGTCCGCGGGCATGGTATTGGCGCCGGGCATGCTGTACCAGACCATCGCGCCCGCGGCACGGGCCGCGTCATGCAAGCGCTTGATTGTGGGAACCGTGGCCGCGCAACGCGAAGTCGGGGCGCATTGGTTGGTGAGCATGTCCAGGATGAGCAGCGCTGTCGTCGGGCCCTGGAGCGTGACGGGTTTGAGCTCGGGACGCGGCGGAAGTTGTATATTGTCCCACTGGTCGAGAATATCTCCGGCCGAAGCCGAAACGGCGAAGGCCGCTAACGCAGTGACGAGCACTGTGGCAACGACGACGCAGCTCAATCGAGTTCGTAGGTTTGACATCGTGCCCTCCTGTGGCTTGATCTGGCAGAAGAGTACCACTAACCGGCGCCGGCGTGAGCCTGCGCTGCGCGATTGCGATCACAGAAGCGCAAAAACAGAACTTTACGCGGCGGCATCGACGGAATCAGAATGCCGGATCGCGGAGGAGCTTGATGGACTCAGTGTCGAAAATTGCCATGGTCACCGGAGCAGGAAGCGGTATCGGAAAGCACGTCGCCGTCGCTCTTGCTCGGCACGGCTACTCGGTGGTGCTTGCCGGACGGCGCGTAGAGCCTCTGGAAGCCACTGCGGCGGAGGTGAAGCAGGGCGGCTCCCGAGCGCTCGTTGTTCCAACGGACGTCGGCGATCCCGGCTCGGTGCGCGAGCTTTTTGCAAAAAGTAAAAGTGCTTTTGGGCGGCTGGACCTGCTATTCAACAATGCCGGCATTTCCGGTCCGGCGATACCTCTGGAGGATCTTACGTACGAGCAGTGGAAGTCGGTAGTCGATACGAACCTTACCGGTATGTTTCTCTGTACGCAGGAAGCATTCAAAATCATGAAGAGCCAAGTGCCGCGCGGCGGACGCATCATCAACAACGGCTCGATTTCGGCGCACGCCCCGCGGCCGAATTCCGCACCTTACACGGCCACAAAGCACGGAGTCCTGGGCCTGACCAAGGCAACGTCGCTCGATGGCCGCAAGTACGATATTGCTTGCGGCCAGATCGATATCGGCAATGCCGCGACGGAAATGGCGGAGAAGATGAAGAAAGGCGCCCCGCAGCCGAACGGCGCGATTGCGGTTGAGCCCACGATGGATCCGGCAGATGTTGCGCGGGCCGTGGTCTATATGGCGTCCCTGCCGCTCGACGCCAATGTGCAATTCATGACGGTGATGGCGACTAAGATGCCGTTCGTCGGCCGCGGCTAGCGGCACTCACCTTTTTCAGCTATTTGACGGGCGCAATGCCGTGCGCCTTGTAGATCGCTTCGGCCGCGGGCGATTTAAGATATTGCAAAAGCGCCTTGCAGGCTTTGGGGTCTTTGGCCTTAGTGGCGATGAAGGCGTCAATATCCGTGGGCGTGGAAGCGCCTGCGGGCAGCGGGCCAACGACCACAAGATCGGGATTGCGGTTGGCCTGGAGGTCGCTTACGTACGGCCCCATGCCGATTTCTGCGTTGCCATCGGTTACCGCTTTGCCAACAAGGCCGCCGTTTTGAACGTAATGGATGCGGTCATTCATCTGGTCGGCGATGCCCATCTTTTGAACGGCCTCTCCCGTGGCTACGCCGACGCTCCCTGCTTTCGGGTCCACGGTGGCCAAGGACTTCGCCGCGAGCAACGCCTTCTTGGCGGACTCCGTCGTGGAGATGTCCGGCAATGGCGCGCCTTTCTTCACGGTGATGGCCAGGACGAATCTACCGATGGTCGTCTTACTCTTGTTGACGAGGTTGCCCGAGGCCAGAGCCTCCGGGTAAGGCGGCAGGATCACGAACACGTCATAGGGGTCGCCCTTCGCGGCTTCTCCCTTGGTCCCCACGCCATTGCCGTAGGAGACGTCAACCTTGTAACCAGTTTTGGCTTCAAAGCCTGGAAGGATTTCGTCAATGGCGGCTTTGGTTGGTCCCGGGGTGCGGAGGGTGATAACGGTTTGCGCGCGCGCACCAATCGAGCCGCTCAGCGCAAGCGCGGCAACGAAGATCGACAAATATAAACGGTTCAGATGTTTCATGGCTCGTTCCTCCTGAGATGATCGCTGATCGAAAACATACGCTGCAGTGCTAATTGGTGTCAACTTCAAATCGGCTGCGATCGCGACGAATTATCGGGATGAGAGCAGCGTGCTTGCGCCGAGATCGTTGCGCACTACCTCGCCGCCCTTCATGACGAATTTCACTCGCTGCAATTCGGTGATGTCCTGGAGCGGGTCGCCGGAAACGGCGATGATGTCCGCATATTTGCCCTTTTCGACGGAGCCGACTTTGTCCTGCCAGCCCATCATTTGTGAGGCCGTCGCGGTGGCGGACTGGATGGCTTGCGCCGCGGTCATGCCGTGCTTGACCATCCATTGGAACTCGAGCCCCTGGAGGCCGTGGGCGTAGGGATTGCCGTCGACGCCGCTGCCGAAGGAGATCTTGACGCCTTTGGCCAGGGCCACCCGGAATCTGCGGTCCTGAACTTCCGGCAGGCTGTACTTACCGCCGGTCATTTGTTTGTCGTGTTCGACGATTTCCGGCATGGAGTAACGGTAGAGGGTTGGTTCGAGATAGATACCTTTTTGCACCATCATGGCGATCTCGCTGTCGTCGAGGTCCTGGCCATGCTCGACGGTGTCCACGCCGGCGGTGATGCAGTTGCGCAGGCCTTCGCCGCCGAATGCGTGGCAGGCTACGCCGTGGTGATGGCGATGCGCCTCGTCAACGATGGCTTCGACCTCGGCGAGCGTAAACGTAGGATCGACCCACAATTCTCCTGTGGGGCTGAAGGAGTAGTCCGCGGCCGGGAAAATCTTGATCCAGTCAGCGCCGTAATGAATTTGCTCGCGGACAGCGCGCCGAGCGTCATCCGGGCCCGCGATGGTTTCGTTGCCACCCGGTATGGTGATTCCGGGGAATCCGATCGTGGGCACGACGGCGCCGATTCCCTTAGTCGCGACCTGAAGGCGAGGGCCAGGGAAATAACCGCGATTGATGGCGTTGCGCACGTCCACATCCCCGTAGCCTTCTCCGTGCGTACTCAAGTCGCGCATGGTGGTGAATCCGGCCCGCAGGTCGGTTTGCGCTTCTTTCAGGGCGAGGAGCGTCCAGGCTTCGTTCGAAGTGGTCACGCGCTGGGCTGCGGGAAGGGTATCATAGATGTGCGAATGGCCGTCGACCAAGCCTGGCAAGACCGTCGCCTGGCTCAGGTCGATGACTTTGGCCCCGGCGGGAACCCGCACGCGATCGGCGGGGCCGACGTCGGTGATACGGTCACCGCTGATCAGCACGACTTGGTTGGTCAAATTGGCGCCGGACTTGGGGTCAAAAAGACGGCCCGCGCGGATCGCGGTTGTTTGAGAATTTGGCGCGGCTTGGGACCACAGGAGCGACGGCGCCGCGAATCCGAGCGAAATCAGCAGACTGAGGGAGAGCCTCAGTTTAATGGTAGATGATGTCAGTCGCATCGCAGCCTCCTGGTTGCCCGTCGACCTCGCCGGTGGCCAATCTTATACCCGAGGCCGTTCCGGACGAACGAAATTGTTGTTCGCTGGCCGTACGTGCGAGGAACTCGGCGTAAGCAGCCGTCGATTCCTCATCGACGAACATAGCTCAGCACGTTGCCACGCAGAACTGTGATTATTCGTGCGGCTTATTTTTGGGGGCTATCGTCAGCCACCTTGATGCCGGTGACCTCGATCGTTTTAGTGCCAGCGTCGAGCTTGCCGGTTACCTGCACCTTCTCGCCGACGTAGGGTTGCACCAGGTTCTGATCACTGAGTTGATATGTTTTTTTGGACGCGGCGTCGTAGAGCACAAACTTGCTCGGCGGTTGCACAAAATGAGCCCAATAGAGCACGCAGGACACCTTATCGGTGACACCCGGCACTGCTTTGACCGGAGTCTGGATGCAGTTCAAATGCTCGTCGGTAATCTCCCCCTTGAAGGTGGAGGCGTTTTGAGCGCGGGCAGACGGAACGAGCCAGATAAAAAGAACAAGCGATAGCAGGGCAGCTAGGAGAAAGAGCGGCCTTGGCCCAACGATTCGCTGCTGAGCTGAAAGAGTCGAGCGGAGAAATGACGGCGGACGGCGAACGGGCCTTCGAAGAGGTTATCTCGGGTAACTGAGTTCGTCACGACATACCTCCTATTTTGTTTTGCAGGGCTGTTAGCCACGTGTTTTGGCCGAAAGCGGATCAGGTCACCTCAGGACCTGAATGATTTGTTAGCGTATAAGCCGAAGCTTGTCAACTTCTCGCGTATAGTTCTTGCTATGAACCTCATACAGGATTCCACTGATCCTGGATGGTAACTTCCATTGGACGTTTGAAGCATCCTCTCTTCATTCCCTGTGATCGGCCGCTGAATGCTCGAGGGGATTCGCAGCGTCCTGGCCGGTCGCGTTGTCTTGAAGGTTGGAAGATATGAATCGGGCCGCCGGGCACAGTAGCTTCTGCTTGCCGCTGGCGCAGTATTTCCGCAGAACGGTTGAAGGAAGACGCTGGCATCGCGAGCGGCTTGCGTGGTACTTTGCATGCCGCATCGCAACCAATTTGGACATTTGGAAAGGAGCTAGCCAATGGAACCAATGAAACCGAAGATTCCGGCCGAGGCCGTGGAACTCTACAATCTTTTTATTCATAGCGTGATCAGCCGCCGCGCGTTTCTGGACGGCGTGCAGAAGTTCGCGATTGGTGGCTTGGCGGCGTCAACGATTCTCGAGGCGTTGATGCCGAACTATGCTTTCGGACAGCAGGTGTCCAAGACCGATGAGCGGCTCAAGTGCACGTACGAGACGATCCCATCGCCGAAAGGGAACGGATACATCAGGGGATATCTGGTGCGGCCTGTGAGCGCCGACACGCGAGACGAAAAACCAGCGAAGCTGCCTGGCATTATCGTGGTTCACGAGAACCGCGGCCTGAATCCGCACATCGAAGACGTCGCTCGGCGGGTGGCCCTCGAGAGCTTCATGGCGTTCGCGCCGGACGGACTCAGCTCGGTGGGAGGTTTCCCCGGGGATGATTATCACGGCGGGCTGCTGTTCATGAAGGTTGACGGCGCGAAGATGCGCGAAGATTTCGTGGCCGCCGCGATGTGGCTGAAAGAGCGCCCGGACTGCACGGGCAAGATCGGCGCGACCGGTTTCTGCTTCGGCGGCGGCATTGCCAATAATTTGGCCGTCCGGTTGGGCTCCGACATCAGCGCTGCGGTGCCCTTCTACGGAGCTGTTCCGGCCGACGCGGACATTCAGAAAATCAAGGCGGCGATTCTGGTCCATCACGGGGCGCTTGATACGCGACTGGCGTCGACTTGGCCGGCGTACGACAAGGCCTTGACGGCGATCGGAGTTCCACACGAAGGCTACATCTATCCGAACGCGGTTCACGGCTTCAATTGCGATGCGACGCCGGAACGGTACAACAAGGCTGCCGCCGACTTGGCCTGGTCGCGCACGATTGGGTGGTTCAAAAAGTACGTAGCTACGCCGGCGGAGGGGTAGTTGACGAATTAGCCGCGGTAGTGGGCGACCCAGCAGAGTCGCCCACTACCGGTCCTTTCCCCATTTCCCCGATCCCGATCGTCTCTTCGGCAAAGCCCGTCCATCCGTCACGCGGCGCGCTTGTGAGAAGTGCCTGGCGGCTGGTCCTCGTCGCCGGTCTCGTCGATCATGAGCTGAACCGCATCGCGGATGATCTTGTTGCGAATCAGCCAGAGAGCCAGCTCGCGAGTAAGCGGGCGACCGAACTCGGCTTCCAATTCGCGCATTTCAAGCTCACTGATTTCGGAATATGCCGGCTGTTCGTCCATGGCCCCCTCCGTGCCAGCCGCGCGCAGGCTGTGACGTTGTGAAACACCGTCGCAGCCATTAAATACCCCTACACTTAATGAGATGCGTGATCGGGGTCACAAGACACTAAGATATGTTCCAAAGAGGAACCCATCCGATCAATAGCCAGGCCTCACCGGAGCAGGTGACGGCCGTCACATCCGTCGAAATGGCTGGCGGACGAAGATTGGCGCGGTTGCGGGGTTAAACGCAACTGCTCTGGGCTTGTAACGGGGAGGGGTTTATGGCCGACAAAATCGTACTTTTCCTTGGGATTTGGCTTGCGGCGTCGGTACTCACGGGAGTGGCGATGGGAAGGATGATGCAGGTTGGCGGAGCGACGCAAGAACGGGCACGTGTGATGAGGCAGACGAGGCGGAACGCTTCGCACGTGCAGCGAACTTCGAGGCGGGCGGCATGAGCACGCAAGGCTAGTGCGGACGACGGAGCAGTCGTCGTCCATGCTGCAGGATTCGCTCAGGAAAATTGGAGAGCTGTGGTGATTTCGGAAAGCCAGCGGATTTGATCGTTCTCGACGTAGTAGGGTTGCGAGATGGAGTCCTGGGTTGCCGGGAGCTTGGCGCCCCGGAGCGGCTGCTGCAGGAATTGGCGCGCCGTCCACTTCATCGCGCAAATCATGGCTTGGCCCGCATCTTTCGCGCTACGCTCTCCGAGAAAAATCACGGCCGTGCCATCCATTTTCTCTAACGTCACCGCAGAGGCGCGGTAGAGCATCGAGAGCGCGTCGTACACATTGATGCTGACCCTGCGAATTCCGGTGCATGTACGCACCAATAAAGTGCGGGGTTCCTCGCTGCTCTGGTAGACCTTGGCGACGACTTCGTTGGATTTCAGGATGACCATGGCGGGCAGCATCGAAGCCTGCGGTTCGGCTTCCTTCGCCCGCAGGGCGGCCCGGAGTACATCCCAAAGTCTTGCCTCGCCGTCGATTTCGATTTCTTCAGTGTGGATAGCTCGGGCGTCTGTTTTAGCCATTTTCAGTTCCTCACAAGTCCACAGTGTAGCGCTTCACGGAACGATGGCCATCTTGTTTGCCGGGGAGGTTGCGAATCGGATACGCTCGTTGCGGCAGTTTCGAGACACGGCGGTTCTCGCCGTGCACGGCGTAGATGACGGGCTGTAGGTGGGGCCGCCGCAGTCACGCCCGCGTCCCATTGCGGGTGGTCTAAGCGCGTGCTATCGTCGGCGGCACTAGCCATGGCGGAGTCCGCAATTGTCCGAGGACTCGCGGTTCGCGAGGCTGACGTTCCACAGGCTCCGCGGCATTCCGCAACCGTCCGCGCCACGCACTGGATCGTTACGCTGAGCTTCTGCGGGTTACTCATCAGTGGCATCGCCATTCTCCTGGCGCACCCGCGCCTTTATTGGGGCGAAACCGGCGCTTTGGGAGCGCCGTCGCTCGTCGATCTGCCCGTTCCGTTCTCGCTGGGGCACTCTGGCTGGGGCAGATCTTTGCATTTTCTCTCGGCGTGGGTCTGCGTTCTGAGCGGCATGGTTTACTTGTTGTCCGGCTTCCTCACGCAGCATTTCAGCACTCATTTGATGCCGACCAAGGCCCAGATGGCATGGAAGCAAGCGTCATCTGCGATTTGGGCTCATTTGCGTTGGAGCCGGCCTGGGCAAGAAGAGTTGCTCCATTACAACGTGCTTCAGAGACTGGCCTACCTGGGCGTGGTTTTCGTGCTGTTTCCAGTGATCATTCTCAGCGGTCTGGCCATGTCGCCGGCGATCACGTCGGCGGTTCCGGAGCTCGTGAACGGATTCGGGGGACAGCAATCGGCGCGGACGATTCATTTTTTCGCAGCGAGTTTTTTGGTTCTGTTCGTTGCTGTGCATGTCGTCATGGTGTCTCGTGCAGACTTTGCCCGGCGGATGCGGGCCATGATTACTGGCGACTTCGGGGCCAAGAAGGCGCGCCGATGAGCGTGAGTCTTTCGCGCCGAAAGTTGATCAAGGCTGCGCTCGCGGCGGCTGTAGGCGCTGGCGGCTTGGAAATTGCTGCGCGGCTCGCCGATCGATACGGATTGATTCCGCCCGATAGCGGCGGCATTTACGGCGTCGGCGAAACTCTCACCTATGCGTCGCAACGACTGTTGCTGTCCCGCCATCCATTGGCTCGCGAATTCAGCAGAAGCAAGATCTCCGCGGTTTGCCCGATCAACGGCGATCCTCCCGAGGACGAAACCTACCGGCGGCAAATGGCCGGAGGGTTCGCGGACTGGCGGCTTACCGTAGATGGCCTAGTAGAGCACCCAGCAACGCTTTCTCTGGCTGACCTAAAGAACTATCCCTCGCGCAGCCAAATCACCAATCAAGTTTGCGAAGAGGGTTGGTCGTTCATCGCCGAATGGACGGGTGTGCCTCTTGCGCACATTTTGGACATGGTGGGCATCCAGCCGCAGGCGAAGTACGTGGTCTTTTTTCCATTCGACGAAAACTGGGACAGTTTGGACATGGCGGATGCGCGGCACCCGCAGACATTGCTGGCGTACGGCATGAACGGTCAGGAGCTCTCCGCGGATCATGGCGCTCCGCTGCGGGTGCGGGTCGCGCGGCAACTCGGCTACAAGAGCGTGAAGTATCTCTCTCGAATCACCGTCACCGACACGCTGAAAAATATCGGCAAGGGCCTGGGGTCCATCTCGCCGGAGATCGGCTATTCCTGGTACGCGGGCATCTGAGGAGGGAGCCGTCGCTTGCGGCGTTACGCGCGAGGCGCAGCGGACTAGCGTGCACCGTTATAGCCGCCTGCTGCGCCCCGCGGACCGCCGGGCTCAGGCGCGAAGGTGTCGCCAGCCTTACCAAAGGCTGCGGTAATGTCGACCTCAGACCCGTTTACAGTGGCGACTCGGAGCGCGGCGCTTTTCAGCGCAGTGGCGTCCGCGGCGTCGGAAGCTATCGAGGGCACTGGCCGATTGGCAGCCTTAGCGAGTTCAGTGGCACGCGCAGCAGGATAAACAACGACCAAGGCATTTTGCTCTGGCGAAAAGATCACGGTCCGCAGCGCGGCGTTGCCGCTTTCGCGAGCTGGATAGTAAGTGACGATGCCGTTGCCCGGCCGGTTCTTGTAATCGGGAACCGCTACGATGGTTGCGACCAGTGACATCGGCGCCGGGTCAGAGAACGCCCCAGAGTTGACGGGATTGCTGGGGGGCAAGGACCCGCTGGGCAGGGCAGTGAGAACCTGGATGATCTTGTTCGGGGCGGTTTCATCGACAAGCTTGAAAGCGTACAGACCTGCCGGCGCAACCTTGCCGCCCGGCAATTCGACGGGATTCATGAAATAGGCGTAGGTAATCTTTATCGCCTCAGCGGCGTTCGCTGCGATCGCCAGCGATGCCGCCAGCGCGAACAGGCCGACAGAAGCTAAGGCGGCTTTCCAGAGATTCATCTCCGAGCTCCTTAGACCGTTTCGGAATTCGTGTCTGCGGCGCACAAGGCGTAACTAACAGCAAGGGCGCTCGCCGTAACGAGCGCCCTCCACGGTACCGCAAAAATTCGCAGTCCTTGACGCCTAGTGAAGCACTACGATCTTGCCGCCGACCATGATGTCCACGGCATGGACGCCAGGAACGCTCGCTACGGCGCCTGGCGCCTGGGCGGCAGGGGTTGTACTCACGCCTTCCGCTGAAGCGCCATTAAAGTCTGCAGCGGCATCGCCGCCTCCGCGCTGACCGCCAGCCGCGAAGGTGTCGCCTGGCTTGCCGAAAGCGGAGGCAACCTCAGCGCTGGAGCCATTCACGGTCGTAAGTTGCAGCGTTATGCTTTTGAGAGCATTCGCGTCCGCGGCATCGGAGGCCATCGAGGGGACTGGACGATTCGCGGCTTTAGCAAGTTCAGCGGCGCGTGCGGCGGGATAAGCAACCACCAACGCATTCCGGTCGGGCGCAAACAGCACCGTCCGCAACGCGGCATTACCGCCGCCACGAGCTTGGTAGTACGTGACAGGTGCGTTGCCGGGCCGGTTCTTGTAATCGGTAACCGCGACGATGGTTGCGACCACCGACATCGGTGCGGGCTCGACGAACGCATTTGCGTTGGCAGGGCTGGTCGGAGGCAAGGATCCGCTGGGCAGGGAGGTCAGAATCTGGATGATTTTGTTCGGTCCGGATTCATCCACAATCTTAAAGCCGTACAGACCAGCCGGCATTACCTTACCGCCCGGTATCTCTACCGGATTCATAAAGAAGCCGTAAGTCATCTTCACCGAATCAGCAGCATTCGCGGGCATCGCCAGCGCCGCCGCCAGTGCGAACACGCCAAGGGCGCTTGCCGTGGCCTTCCATACGTTCATTTCCCGACCTCCTTGATCCCTCTCGGAATTCATGTCCACGAGGAACGATGGGCGTGATGGATCCGATCTTCCAATCCCTCCAGCTGCGCATATCATAAGTCAACCGGAGTCCGAATGGAACTAGGTATCGCGTATGGGTCGGCGGTCTGCCCCTGCAGAGCGGCGCGGCCAAAGCGCTGGGAGAAGCGCGAGACTGGCAACGAAACCACTGTATAATCGCACGACGATGAGCCTGTTCGCGCGGCGGCTGTTCGGTGCATTCAGACGCACGCTTCCGAGCTGCATCGCGCAGACGCAGGCGATCGCCTTCAATATGTTTCTCGCGCTGGCCCCGACCGTGGTGCTCGTGTTGGGGATCGTGGCTGCGTCGCATGAACTGCGAGTCGGGCTGCTTGACACGGTGAGGCCGTTTCGCGCGATGTTGCCGCCGGGCCTGTTCCAACTCATCGCCGATTTTTTTAACGCGCCGAACACGCACGCGTGGCGCTTGATTTTGTTGGGCCTGGCGGGCTCCCTGCTTGCGGGTGGGCAGATGATGCGGCTGGTGATCGATGGTCTTCGGATGGTTTACCAGGACCGCGAGGGGCCGGGATACCGGAGCCGAAATCTCAGGGCGTTGTTGCTTTTGGCCATTGCCATCGCGCCATGGCTAACGACGACAATGCTCATTGGTTTCGGCAAACAGATACGCGCGCGGATGATTGGCAGCGGGGAATGGCCGCCGGGGATGGCACTCTTGTGGTCCATTCTTTTCTTTGTGGGAGAGTTGGCTGCGGTCATGGGCGTGCTCGCCGTGATCTATCGGATCGGACGACCCAACGACGGGGGATGGGCGGCAGTCGCCCGCGGGGCCGCTGTGGCGGCGGTGCTCTGGTGGTTCGTCAGTTGGGCGTTTGGAGTGTACATGCGTTCGGTGCCCTACCGGGCCGTTTATGGCGGGCTGGAGGTAGCGATCGGCTTGATGATTTGGATGGAACTGACGGCGACCGTCATCCTGATCGGCGCCGCGTACAATGCCGAGTGCAGCGGTTCCGCGTGACAGCGATTGCCGCCAGCGCTACACTCAAAGCTGCAGCGACGCGAGGAGGCGAACCATGGCGGAGATTCGCGTCGAGTGGTGTTACGAAGAGTACCGGACGGATGAGCGGCCGCTGCGATTTGTGTTGCGCGGGCGGTTGTTCGAGGTCGCGGAAGTAGAAGACCGCTGGTATTCCCCGGGGGCCGTGTACTTTCGAGTCCGGGCGAACGACGGGAACTTCTACATCCTCCGCCATGTCGAGGGGATGGATGCCTGGTCCCTCGACGGTTTCCGCGCGTCGCGCGATGCGGAGGCTCCGTTGGCTGCGGCGGGAGATGTTGTGCAGGGCCCGCACGGCGCGTCGTAACGTTCCTGGCAATTCGCGATCATTCTGGGCGAATCCAACATAGTTCTCGAAGGCTCAAGCCAGACATTTTTGCGCTGGCAAATTCTAGCGGGGGCGATGTTCGCCCGCACGACGGCGTTCGAGGGCGTAGTCTAAGCTAACGATTCCATACAGCGTCGCGAAGGCCATGAAACCGAGCATGTATTGGACTTGAGGTACGGCGATGATTCCGAACAGCGAGCTAAAAACCAAGGCGCCCCAGAAGGCCGATTCCATGGCCCAGCCTTTCGGGTAAAGAGCGGCCGCGAGCAGCCCGGCGTTACACCAGCAAAGCAACAGGAAAAGAACGATGCGCAACTTGGCGATGAGTGTGACGAGGATGAACAGGGGATGCTGCCTGGCAATGCGCAGGGACTCGTCGCGCAGGATGCGTTCGTATTCCGCCGAAAGGTAAGGAGTGGAAGGAGAAATGGCGGACACTGCCTCGGCGGCGACTTCATCGCGATAGCCCGCGACGTATGGGTTTTTCGTGAAGCCGAGGCCGGTGTACACGGTGTGCCAGATGGGATGTTCGTCGACCGTTCTCGTGTATCCCGGCTGGGCGTTAATGAGATAGGCATCACGCTGAGCGATGAGCTTGTGGAAGTAAGCTATCGGGAGCGCCATGCCTGCCAGCAAGGCAGCCAGCAGGATTAGTTTTCTCGCGCGGGTACTCTTCAACTCGAACGCAACCAGAATCACAATAAAGATCACCAAACTGGTGGCGGCGTAGCTGCGTACCTGGTTGGTGAAGCCCACCAATAGACCGACGCCCAACAGAAAAGCCGCTGTCCCCGCGCCCGCGGTATTTTTTCTGAGCAAATGCAGGAACCAGGGAACGACGGCGACGGCCGGCGCGCTCAGTGCGATGTATACGTCACCCTTTCGGTAGGAAAACCAGCACAACATGCAAAGGGCGAAGGCAGCCCACAACTTGAGCGGCCAAGTGCGCAAGGTGGCCAGAAAACCGATGATCCCGGCGAGAAACGAGACCGCCAGGATTCCCCCGAAGAATAGATCTATGGCCTTTTCGAGAGAGAGGCCCGACCAGAGCGCAAGCCTGGGAATGAAATAGTAGATACCGGGGTCGTCGCTGAATCCGGCCTGCAGGTATTTGGTTCCGTCGAAGGCTACGAGAGCAACTTTTGCTCGCAGATAACCCGCGACGGAGTATTGCAGCGCCAAGTGCCGGTAGGGCATCAGGCTGATCCTGGTTGGAGGCAGGGCCGTCTGGTTCACGCTTTCCGTCACGGACTTGCCGGCGCCGGAGGAACTGGGCGCTTGCGGGGGAGCTTTCGCAGGGCCTGCGATCATCCCGGACGAGGGAAGCAAGAAAAAAAATGCGAGAAAAAGCCACGTGCTCTTGTGCTTCTTGTGCGAATTAAGCAGCGTCACCTTCATTTGGTTTTTATTTCGCCTGCTCTCTCGCAGGGCGCTTGCCCTCGGCCGCGAGGCTGCGAAGTAGGAACCAGACGTTCGCGGGGCGCTCGGCTAGGCGCCGCATGAAATAGGGACACCAGGCGCTCCCAAAGGGAATATAGACGCGCAGTGGATGGCCGGCGGCGTGGACCTGTTCCTGGAGGTCGCGGCGGATGCCAAATAGCATCTGAAACTCGTACTGGCTGAGGGGCACGGCGTACTGCTCTATCGTGCGGCGAGCGAAGTCCAGCAGGCTGGGATCGTGCGTGGCGATGGCCGCGGTGAATCGGCCGCTGGCTCGCGGGCGAAGCAGGAGATCGAGAAGCTTGCGGTAATTCGCGTCGACCTCGCTCTTTTTCTGGAATGCCAGCGACGCCGGCTCGCGATAGGCGCCTTTCACCAGGCGTATCTTCGGGTCGAGGGCGGCCAGCCGTTCGAGGTCGTGCTCGCTGCGTCGCAGGCTGGCCTGAAGGGCCAAGCCGACATTGTGATACTGGCGCTGCGCGGCTTCGAAAATGTCGATGGTGCGGTCGGTGTAGGCCGAACCTTCCATGTCGATTTCGAGGGTGTGGCCGAGCGCGGCGGCCTGGGCGGCGATTTCTAGCGTGAGGGAGGAGCAGAGCTTGAAGTCCAGGTCCAGGCCGAGATGTGTCAGCTTGACGGAGATGGTTGCATCCAGGGTGGCGCGGTCGAGCGCGCGCAGCATTTCGAGGTAGGCATCGCAAGATTGGCGAGATTCCTCGGCAGTGATGACATTTTCGCCAAGCTGATTGAGGGTTACTCGGCGGCCCTCACGTGCGAGTTCGACGGCTGCTGCGATGGCGTCGTCCAGCGTTTCTCCGGCGACGAATCGCCGCGCGAAGCCATATTTCATGCCGCGCCGGGCGATGGCATCGGTGACGCTTTTCTTGGTGGAGAGCCACAGGATGAGATTGCGAAGAGGTGTCGTATCGATCTCCTCGGATTGTAACGCGATGTCAGCCGCGCGGCGGCCTCGGCGGACTGGACATGATACCAGCGCCGAGGGACACGATTGACGTTTACATTCTTGAGGTTACGGACGGTAAACAGGTTGGAACATGGGCGCAACTTTTGCCCGGGAAGAGGGTTAAAATAACAGGCAGACGGATTCCACTAGCCGGCCTGCGCGCACCCGCAGAAGATCGCAGGGGGTAGAGATGGCCACCGCAAAGATTCAGCAGAAGACCTCATCTCGGTTACGGAAGAGAACAACGACAGCCGCGATCGGCCTGCTGATTTCGGGCGCGCTTGCCGTTGCGCTTCCGCACTGGTCCACCGCAAAGGACAAAGATCAGAAAGGCGCCGCGCAGCCGGCTGCGTTGAAAGGATTGCCGGGCACGGACCTGAGCGAGAACGAAGCGATTGTGCACGCGCTCAATCGCCTGGGTTTCGGGCCGCGTCCGGGCGATGTGGAACGCGTGCGGCAGATGGGCCTGGCGAAGTGGATCGATCAGCAGCTCCATCCCGAATCGATCGACGATTCAGCGATGAACGCGCGGCTGGCGAGTTTTCCGACGCTGACGATGTCCTCGGGGAAGCTGCTGAGCGAGTTCCCGCGGCCCGCGGTGGCTGCAAAGCAGGAGGGCGTGACTCCCGAAGAATACCGCAAGGAGCAGGCGGCCAAGGTGATGATGGCGCAGGTGGGCGCGGCGGAAGGGTTGCCGTCGGGCGACGCGTCTGACGCTTCAGGCGCTCCGGGCGCTTCTGGCGCGGTGAATGCGCCAGCGCAGGACATGGCTGCGCAAGATCAAGGCAATGGCAGCGGCGATGATGCTAGCGCCTTCCCCGCAAAAGGCGGCAAAGGAGCCAAGGGCCAGGGCCAATTCGGCAACAACCTGATGGACTATGCGCAGATGCAGACGCCACAGCGCATCGTCGCCGAACTTTCGATGGCCAAGATTGACCGCGCAGTTTACAGCGAACGGCAGCTCTACGAGCAAATGGTGGATTTCTGGTTCAACCACTTCAACGTGTTTGCGGGCAAGGGAGTGGATCGCTGGATGCTCACTTCGTACGAGCGCGACACCATCCGGCCGCACGCCATGGGCAAATTCAGGGATTTGCTGGAGGCCACGGCGAAGAGCCCGGCGATGCTCTTCTATCTGGATAACTGGCAGAGCGTGGACCCGGCGGCGTGGGCGCGCATTGCAGCAGGAACAGCAATTGCGACCGCGGCGGTATCGCGTATTCGGCGGGCTGCCTCCTGGTGCTCCGGGCAATCCCAATGCGCAGCAGAAGAAGCAGGAGCGCGGGCTGAACGAGAACTACGGCCGCGAAATCATGGAGCTGCACACGCTGGGCGTCGACGGCGGCTACACGCAGGCAGACGTCACGGAAGTGGCGCGCGCCTTCACCGGATGGACGATCCGCACGCCACAGCGCGATCCGCAGTTCTTCTTCAACGATCGCTTGCATGACGACAAGCCGAAGATGGTGCTGGGCCACAAGATCGACGCGGGCGGCATGAAGGACGGAGAAGAAGTGCTGGACATCTTGTCGCGCGATCCGCACACGGCGCACCACCTTTCGCTCGAAATCGCCCGCCACTTTGTTTCTGACAATCCGCCGGAAGCGCTGGTCGAGCGCATGAGCCAGACGTATCTTTCAACCGATGGCGACATTCGCGCGGTGCTGCACACGATGATTTATTCCCCGGAGTTTTGGTCGAAGGACGTCTATCGCGCCAAGATCAAGACGCCGTTCGAACTGGTGGCTTCCGGGGCGCGCGCCGTGGGCGCTGATGTGAGCGTGCCTTTGCCAATGGTGCAGTGGACGGCGCGCATCGGCGAGCCGCTCTACCAGTGCCAGCCTCCCACCGGCTATTCCGACAAGGCAGCGGACTGGGTGAATACAGGCGCGCTGCTGAACCGGCTGAACTATTCGCTGACGCTGGCGAGCGGGCGCATGCGTGGGACGCGTGTCGATATTGCGGCTGCGCTTGGCACCAGCCCGGGTCAAGACCCGCACGCGGTGTTGGACCAGGCGATCGCGGCGCTGCTCTCCGGGGAGGTTTCGCCGGAAACGCGCCAGACGCTCGAAAAGCAAATGAACGATCCGCAAATTCTGCAGGCGAGTCTGGACGATCCGGTCAAGGAAGTGAATCAAGGGATGGTGGCGGGCTTGGTGCTGGGTGCGCCTGAGTTCCAGCGGCGCTGAAGCTAGACACGAATGAAATCGCGCCGCAACGCATCAGAACCTTTCTGGGGCAGTGAGTCAGCAGTCGCGGCTTGCTGGAGGTAAGAAGGCTTTTTAGGGGGTCGGAGCTTCAGCTCCGACAAAGAAACTTGAGGCAAAATGGGCTTTAGCCCCTGAAGCTCTAGCCCTGGCGATTTGAGAGCTGTAGAAGGAGAGCGACAATGAACATTTCTCGGCGAGCTTTCATCAAGAGCGGCGGCGTGGCCATGATTGGCATGAGCACGGTGCCGGCCTTTCTCCGGCGCGCAGTGGCTGCAACGCCCGCGGCGAACCGCAAACGGCTCGTGGTCCTGTTCCAGCGCGGCGCAGCGGATGGTTTGAATATCGTCGTGCCCTTCGCGGAGCCGAATTACTACCGCATCCGGCCGACCATCGCGATTCCCCAGCCGCGGCAGGGCGCGGAAAACGCGGCACTGGACCTGGATGGTTTTTTTGGCTTGCACCCGAGCCTGGCGCCTCTTGTTCCGCTGTTCAAGAATCAGCAGCTCGCCATCGTGCACGCGGCGGGCTCACCCGATACCACACGCTCGCATTTCGATGCACAGGATTACATGGAGTCAGGCACGCCGGGCACGAAAGCGACCGATGATGGCTGGCTCAATCGCACGCTGCAAAATTCTCCCGAAGCCGACGCCTCGCCGTTCCGCGCCGTAGCCATGGGGGCGAACCTGCCGCTCACTTTGCGCGGCGTGGCTCCCGCGATTGCGCTGCCCGACATCAAGCAGTTCCGCGTGTTCGCGCAGTCGCCGGCCGTCGAAGGCGGCTTCGAGGCGCTCTACGCACAAACGGTGGACCAGGCGTTGCGCGGCACTGGCACGGAGACGTTCGAAGCGATCGACATGCTGCGCAAGGCCGATCCATCGAAATTGCAGCCGGAAAACGGCGCCATGTATCCGAATGGCCGCGTGGGCCAGACCATGCAACAGGTGGCGCAACTCTATAAGTCCGACATCGGGCTCGAGGTCACGTTCGTGGACACGGGCGGCTGGGACAACCACGTCAATGAAGGTGGCGCGCAGGGCCAGCTTGCGAACTTGTTGCGCGATCTGGGCCAGTCCATGGCGGCTTTCTCGCAGGATATGGGCGACCGCATGGAGGACATCGTGGTCGTCACGATGTCCGAATTCGGCCGCACCGCGCATGAGAACGGCAACCGCGGCACCGACCACGGCCACGCCAATTGCATGTTCGTGATGGGCGGGCCGGTAAAGGGCGGCAAGGTATACGGCAGGTGGCCCGGCTTGGCGCCTGAACAGCTTAACGAAGGCCGCGACCTCACGCTCACTACGGATTTTCGCTCCGTGCTGGGCGAAGTGATTTCTTCGCACCTCGGCACGCATGACCTCGGCTCCGTTTTCCCCGGCTTCGAGAATGATCCGCGGAAGTTCCCGAAACTGATTAAAGCCTGACCGGCTGGCGTTTGCTAAGCAGTGTCGTGAAGTTGCGCTTCGGGACGGTTTCGGCTACTTCTCTTTCTTTTTGCCGGTGCTGATGACCTGTAGCGCGATGTCGTGGAATTCGTTGCTGTCCTTCTTTAGCGCGGAATAATCGACGTCTGCGTAGTTTTCTCGCAGTTGCGTCATCAGCAGACTGCGCTGCACCGCTAGTTGGTTATCCTCATCGGCCCGATTAGTTTCTTCGGGATAGCTTTTCACCAGGGAATTCAGCGGCGGTTTCTTCAATGCGAAAGCCTTCCACGTGCGCGGCGCCTCCCGGACGTCGTAACCAGCGTCGAGCATTTCCTCCATCCCGACCCACTCGGCCTGTCCCCCAAGTCCTTCTGCACTGCCTTGCGTCACTGCCAAGGAAAGTTGCGTCACTGCTATGGAAACCCTCGTCAAAGACCCGCCCGGCAGCGGAAACGCTACGTCGGCAACTGCCACGGCCCGACCGAGTCCGGTGCGGGCCGGCGTATCACCTTGCAGAACGCGCCAGACGTCTCGCTCGAGCACCTGGGCGATCGCATCGGAAAGCAGAAATGCGAGTTGCGCTTCGTCTTCCAGGAGGCTGAACACGCCGGACGGCACAACAACGACGCCATTCGGATAGGCCAGCAGATCCGTGGACTTGTCAGCTACTAGATAGAACTGGAACGGTATTTTGAATGAATTGTCGTCGGCGAGATTTCTTTGGTGAGCCGGAATCAGGCTTTGTCCGATTCTCTGGACGTACTTCTGAGCGTCTTGGTCCTGCACGAGACGAAAATTCTTTCGAGCTATTCGCAGCTCGGCTGGTCCCGAAGCTCCCGGCGGAGTGTCTTTCAATTTGGGAATCAGTTTCTGGAGCAAATTTTTCTCGCTGGCAGTTATCTGGACCGGCACGAATTCCACTCTGGTTGCGCGGATCGAGCCATTGGTTTGACGACTGCCTTCGTAGTGGGCGAACGTGTCGAAATCGATGCCATCAAGGGTAGCCACCGGTGTCCTTCCCTTGGCCAGGGTCACCATGGTCGCATCCGTGACCTGCACTTTCTGCCCGTCCGCGAAGATGTAGCCGTTCCATCCGCTAGGTGTTTTCTCCAGGGCTGGCAACTTATCGAGTCGGGCCGTGCCCTTGACCGCTCCGTTCGAAGCGCCCGGTAACACTTTGACGGACGCGACCTTCATCTGTTGGGTAGTCGCGTTGTACTCGCCCGTGATTTCAACCTCGGATCCGACCGGGGCTTCGCCCGGCTGTAGCGTCGCGCGACCGCTTCCCGGCCCGAAGTCCAGATTCACTTTGTTGGGGTTTGTGACACTGAAATCGTCGACAGTCAGACTGGTCGCTGAGTTAACCTCGACAACGTAGCCATGAATCGTAACCTTGTCCGCGGCGTAGAGTCTCGGACCCACAAGAATGAGCAGAAGAAGCAAGGCTCGACGCATGAGACCTGCACCACTGAATCGGGCAACCGATGCAGCCCGCGATCAAAAACGTGGAAAACCATGTCCCGGCTAAGCCGCTTTATACAGGAACGCTGCTTCGGCGGCAACAATGTTCTCGATGGAGAACTTTCGCGGTAAGCGCGCCTCGCGAGATCAGTCGGCGGCAGCGCGCACGGGCTGTTCGGCGGCTTCCGTTGTGCGGATGCGCATGCTGTAGAACGAGCGGTACACGAAGATAAAAGAAATCACGAAGAAAACCGCCGCCAGCACGCGCGTCAGCACGCCTCCGGTTTCGGCAGTCAACTGCACGGCAAGCTCGACAGCCAGCAGGCCAAACAGCGTAGTGAACTTGATGACCGGGTTCAGCGCGACCGAAGAGGTGTCCTTGAAGGGATCGCCGACGGTGTCTCCCACGACCGTGGCGGCGTGCAGCTCGGTGCCTTTCTGTTTGAGCTCGACTTCAACGATCTTTTTGGCGTTGTCCCAGGCGGCTCCGGCGTTGGCCATGAAGATGGCCTGGTAGAGGCCAAAGATGGCGATGGAGATGAGGTAGCCGACGAAGAAGAATGGTTCGACGAACGCGAAGGCCAGGGTGGCAAAGAACACGGCGATGAAGATGTTGAGCATGCCCTTCTGTGCGTACTGTGTGCAGATTTCAACAACCTTTTTGCTGTCGGCGACGGACGCTTTTTCGCTGCCTTCGAGCTTGATATTGGCCTTGATGAATTCGACGGCGCGGTAGGCGCCGGTGGTGACGGCCTGCGTGGAGGCGCCGGTGAACCAGTAGATCATGGCGCCGCCGGTGACCAGGCCCAGGAAAAACGGAGCGTGCAGCAGGGACAGCTTGTCCACGTTCTCGGTGATGCCGTTGGTCAGGGCCATGATGATCGAAAAGATCATGGTGGTGGCGCCGACGACGGCGGTGCCGATCAGCACGGGCTTCGCGGTGGCTTTGAAGGTGTTGCCGGCGCCGTCGTTTTCCTCGAGCAAGTCCTTGGCGCGTTCAAAGTGCGCGTCCATATTGAAGTCCCGCTTGAGCTCCTGCTGAATCCCCGGAATCTGCTCGATCAAGGAAAGCTCGTAAACAGATTGCGCGTTGTCGGTGACTGGACCGTAGGAGTCCACGGCAATCGTGACCGGACCCATCCCCAGGAAGCCAAAGGCCACCAGGCCGAATGCGAAAACGGGCGCCGCAATCATCAGGTTGCCGAGCCCGCCCAGGCTCACCAGATAGCCGATGGACATCAGCGCGACCATCGCGAGGCCAAGGTAATAGCCGGAGAAATTGCCGGCGACGAAGCCGGACAAAATGCCGAGCGATGCGCCACCCTCGCGCGCCGAGGTAACAACTTCCCGAACGTGGCGCGATTCGGTGGACGTGAAGCTCTTCACCAGTTCGGGAATCACCGCGCCGGCCAGCGTCCCGCAGGAGATGATCGTGGCCAGCTTCCACCACTGTGTGCTGTCACCGCCCAAGGTTGGAATGATGACGGCGGAGATGACGTAAGTCAGCGCGATCGAGACGATGGAGGTCAGCCACACGAGCGAGGTGAGCGGCGATTCAAAGTTCATCTCTTTCGCCTCGCTAAATCGCGCTTTGGCAATTGCGCCATTGATGAAAAACGCCGTCGCGCTTGCGACCAGCATGGCGATGCGCATCACGAAAATCCACACCAGCAACTGTACTTGCACGGTGGGATTCTTTACTCCCAAGAGGATGAAGGTAATCAGGGCGACGCCGGTGACGCCGTAGGTTTCAAAGCCGTCGGCGCTGGGGCCCACGGAATCGCCAGCGTTGTCGCCGGTGCAGTCCGCGATCACGCCGGGATTGCGGGCGTCGTCTTCCTTGATCTTGAAGACGATCTTCATCAGGTCGGCGCCGATATCGGCGATCTTCGTGAAGATGCCGCCGGCGATGCGCAGCGCCGCTGCTCCGAGCGATTCGCCGATGGCGAATCCGATGAAGCATTGCCCGGCGTAGTCGCCCGGAATAAAGAGCAGGATCAGGAGCATCATCAACAGTTCCACGCTGATGAGCATCATGCCGATACTCATGCCAGCATCGAGGGGAATCTTATAAATGGGATAGGGCTTGCCGCTGAGACCCGCAAAGGCCGTGCGGGAATTCGCAAAGGTATTGACGCGAATGCCGAACCAGGCGACGCCGTAACTTCCGGCGATGCCCAACACGCTAAACAGGAAAATGATGCCGACGCGCAGCGCTTCGTAATGGAGCAGCACGCCGAAATAGAGGACGATGATGGCAGCGATGAAACTCTCAAGAAGGAGAAGGAACTTGCCCTGGGTGATGAGATAGGTCTTGCAGGTCTCGTAGATGAGTTCGGAGATCTCCCGCATGGCGCGGTGAACGGGCAGGTTCTTCAGGCGCCGATAAATCGTCAATCCGAAAAGCAGGCCAAAGACGCAGAAGAGAATCCCGTAGAGCAGCAAGGTGTGCCCGTCGGTGCCCAGAAAGTTTACCTGTGACAGATCGGGCAGTTTGAGATTGGCCTCGCCGCCTGCAGTTTCGGGGGCCGCCTGGGCCATGGCGACCGCTGCGCTCGCAAGAAGAAGAGCGGACGCTGTTGCGAATGCCTTGCCGCAACGACGTGCCACGAAGGACATGCCTTCGATCCAATTTGGGGCACCCAACCGCAACCGAAAGCCCTTGCGCCAGAGCTTCTGGCTCGTGCTAAACCCCGCGCCAGCGACCGCCCTTACGAACCTGACCCACCCTGCACCCGACATGCACCCTCCACACCAAAAATCCTTAGGAATTCGACTAGGCGTGATCTAAACAGATAGGTGAAGCAATTTTATAGCAGGCTGTTTGACGGCGGTCAAGAACACAACGTTTCTAATTTGAGATCAGGTAATAATAGTACTGGGAGCTCGGTCTTCTGCGGTTAGTGATGGCCAACACAGTGCGGAATTCATCGGCTCGCAGGGGGAACGCTCTGCTAGAATCCCGCCAGACAGAATCGCTGTACGGGGAACATTTGCCTGGGGCTTACATGGCAGCTCCATTCGCTAATCTTTATGGGTGTCTATCATCTTCCGCATTGGTTGCAGGCGGCCGTGGCGTCAAGCGGCGGCCTGGGGCTGTTCCTGGTCGGTTTTCTGGATTCAACTATTCTGCCATTCCCGTCGGTCAACGACCTCCTGCTCATGGACCTGTCGATCCTGGCGCCGTCGCGGATGCTGTACTACGCCTCGATGTCGACGCTGGGGTCGGTGGCCGGCTGCGTGCTCTTGTACGCAATCGCGCGCAAAGGCGAGGAGGCGGCGTTTCACGAGCGCGCCGGTAAGCGTGCCGCCGGCATCCGGCACTGGATTGAGCGCTACGGATTCTTGAGCCTGCTGGTTGCGGCGCTGCTGCCGCCGCCGACGCCGTTCAAGGTTTTTGTCATCGCAGCCGGAGCGCTGGGAATGGAGCTGCGCCCGCTTGTCGTGGCGCTGGTCATTGCGCGCAGCCTGCGTTTTTACGGGGAAGGGTATTTCGCGGTGCGCTATGGACAGCGTGCCATCCAATTGCTGTCCCAGCATAAGCTCGGTTTTGTTTTGGCGTCGATCCTAAGCGTTTTGGCGCTTTATGCGGCCATCCACTTGCTGCTCGACCGCCACCCGCAAAGACAGGCCTAGCCGCTTTTTGCGCCCGGCAGCACGGCCAGTGCTCAGCGCGGTTTGCCGCCCTGCCGGTCAGGGACGGCGAGAGTCAGCGCATCCGGCACGATGCGGAATTCCGCGGGCAGATGTCCCAGCGGCTCGCCGTCAACCTGCGTGAAAACCGGCGCCTGATCCAGCGGCTCACAATAAATGCGATCAGCCTTGAGAAACGTCAATCCACTGGCGCCGCGCAAACGCCTTGCGCACAACAGGCCCACGTAAGTGGAATAACGTAAGCGACTCGAGCTGGCGCAGACCATCATTTCGAATTCGTCGGAATAGAGATCGGCTTCCGTCGTGATTTGGAAAGGCCCGCCGTAGTGTTTTGTTCGTCCGACCACCACTAAGGTGCTCTCGAACTGCCTTCCGCCAGCGGTCACTCGAAATCTGGGAAACGAGTAGGCCGCCAGTTGCCGGAAGCCTTCGGCCCAGTAGGCAAGCACGCCGGCGCGCTGCTTTAGGCCGAGGTCGAGGGCATGGACGATCGCGCCGTCTGGGCCAGCGCCGCCGACTGAAACGAAATACCGTGGCGGCCCGCCATTGCCGGAGACGGCCAGTCCCAGCGCGATTCGCCGCAGGCGGCTGCGCCCCACCATCGCCGCGGATCGCTCAACGTTCCATGGCAAGGCCAGCTCCTTGGCCAGTACGTTAGCGGTGCCCGCGGGCAGCACGGCCAAAGGCACCCGGCTTCCGGCAAGGCCGTTCACGATTTCGTTGAACGTGCCGTCGCCGCCGCAGGCGATCACCATCTGCCTGCCCGCTGCGACGGCCTCGCGCGCAATCCCGGTCGCGGCGCCCGGACCATCGGTCAGCGCCAGATCGGTTTCGATGCCATCGCGTTGCAGAATCTGGCGGGCGCTATCCAACCGCTTCGACTCCGAGCTGCGCACCCGTCCGGCATTCGGATTGACGATGAGCAATGCGCTGCGGATTTCTTCCGTCACGAAGTGGTTGGTCGAGTCTTCCAGGCCAGTGGCGCGCATCGTCGGCGTTCAGCATTGTATAATACGCCACGACTGCGACTCCCATCTCTTCCGAGGCCCGATGCCGGGGAAGTCCACTACCCAAGAAGACAGCAAGCTGCGGGAAAAAATCGCCAAGCTTCGCGACGATATCCGCCAGCACGAGTATCGCTATTACGGTCTCGACCAACCGACCATTTCCGACGCCGAATTCGACCGCCGGATGAATCAGCTCAAGCGGCTCGAAGCAGAGCACCCGGAGCTGATCACGCCGGATTCGCCCACGCAGCGCGTGGGCGGCGCGCCGCGCAAGGGCTTCGAGACGCGCCAGCACCGGCCGCCGATGCTGAGTCTGGACAACGCCTTTTCCTACGAGGAACTCGACAATTTCGACCGCCGCGTGCACGAGTTGACCGGACATGAGCGCGTCGATTACATCGCCGAGCACAAATTCGACGGCCTGAGCATCGCGCTCCAGTATGAAAGCGGCGTATTGGTGCGCGGCGTAACGCGCGGCGACGGCACGACGGGGGAAGACGTCACAAACAACGTGCGCACGATCCGCTCGATCCCTTTGCAGGTCGATTTAGCGGAGACCAAGCGGCTCGGCCTGAGCGCCGCTTTCGAAGTGCGCGGCGAAATCATCATGCCGCGCAAGGCTTTCGAGGAGGTGAATCGCCAGCAAGAGGAGCAGGGAGGGAAGCGTTTCGCCAATCCGCGCAACGCCGCTGCCGGGGCCGTGCGCGTTCTCGATCCGGCGATTACCGCGTCGCGTAGGCTCGATTTTTTTGGCTACTACCTTCTGGCCGGCGGCCGCTATCCGTTCCCGCGCCATTCGGAGTCGCTCGAAGCGATTGCCAAGCTGCGCTTCAAAGCCTCGGAAGACTGGAAGCTTTGCCGCTCCATCGATGACGTCAAGAAATATTGCGACGCCTGGGACGGAAAACGCGAAAAGCTGGCCTATGAGATTGACGGAATCGTGGTCAAGGTCGACGAAATATCGCTGCAACTCGAGCTGGGCTTTACGGCCAAGGCTCCGCGCTGGGCCATCGCCTACAAATACCCTGCGCGACAGGAGACCACGGTCGTCAAGGAGATTGAGTTCAATGTAGGTCGCACCGGCGCGCTGACGCCGGTGGCCATGCTCGAGCCGGTCGCCGTCGGTGGGGTCACGGTCAGCCGGTCCACGCTGCACAATATGGACGAAGTCGAGCGACTCGGAGTTGCGGCAGGGGACACGGTGCTCATCGAGCGGGCGGGCGAAGTCATTCCTCACGTGCTGAAGGTCGTCGAGCGGGGCAAGCACCGCCGGCCGGTGCAGGTTCCCGAAAAATGCCCGGAGTGCGGCACCCGCATCCACAAATCTCCCGATGAGGTCGCCTATCGTTGCATCAACGTGGCCTGTCCGGCGCGCCGCAAGGAGTCGCTGATTCATTTCGCCGGGCGGCACGCCATGAATATCGATGGCCTCGGCGAGAAAATCGTGGACCAGCTCGTGGACAGCGGCATGGTCAAGGATTTCGCCGACCTCTATCACCTGGATCTCGAAAAAGTGGCAGCGCTCGAACGCATGGCCGAGAAATCCGCGCAGAATTTGCTCGACGAGATCGAGGCCAGCAAGAAGAACGACTTGGCGCGGCTGATCTACGGGCTGGGCATGCGCTTCGTCGGTGAACGCACCGCGCAGTTGCTGGCCGAGCATTTTGGCTCGCTCGAGGCGCTGGAAAAGGCCAGCGAGGAAGAGTTGACGCAGGTGACCGAAGTCGGTCCTAAAGTCGCCGCCAGCATCGTCGAATTTTTCTCCGAGCGCGCCAATCGCAAGGTGATCGACCGACTGCGCGCCGCCGGCGTCGATCCCAAGCACGAACGCCAGGCGCTCCGCTCGACGCGATTGGCAGGGAAGTCGTTCGTCTTCACCGGAGCGCTGGCACGCCGCTCGCGAGAGGAGGCCGGAGCCCTGGCCGCGGCCCACGGCGGCAAGGTGTCAAACTCCGTCAGCAAGAAAACAGATTATGTCGTCGTCGGCAGCGATCCCGGCTCAAAGTTCGATAAGGCCAAGGAACTCGGCGTCCGCATCCTCAACGAAGACGAATTCGATGCGCTGCTCGAGGGCAAACTCGCGGAAGAGCCAGCCGCCGATCCGCCGAAGAAGTCTGCCGGCCGTGCGCGGGCCAAGAAGAATTCCGGGTAACAGCCATTGCGTCTTTGCCTATACGGCAGGATTGGCGGTTAGTGCGGGAGCCTACTCCTGAGGTCGCCGGGCGGGTGCCCCACACGCCGGTTTCGCGTGTGGGAATTTTCCCTCAGGGGGTCGGGGCTTCAGCCCCGACATAAAGGCCGCATCTTCTTTGGGCCTTTAGGCCCTGAAGCCACTCTGAAATGAGACACGTTACAAGTTCCAACAAGGCCGCCAGACGGCGGGCAACTTTGCGGATTGTTTGGCATGCTATAGTAATCCAGCGAGCGGGCTGGGCGATCGCTGGGTTCTCCGCCGTAAGGCCTGAGGACCTGGAGGAAAGTCCGGACTCCGCAGGGTAGCGCGCCTGGTAACGCCAGGGGGCCCAGCCGGTGACGGCTTGGCTACGGACAGTGCCACAGAAAATAAACCGCCGGTGCAGGTAGGCTCGGTGATCGGCCGGAGGCAAAACCTTCGGCGGGTCTTTCAAAGCCGCGGCACAGGTAAGGGTGAAACGGTGGGGTAAGAGCCCACCGCGCAGGCAGCGATGCTTGCGGCACGGCAAACCCCGCGCGGTGCAAGGCCAAATAGGAGGGGAGGGCTAGCCCGGCCCGTTAGGACCCTCGGGTAGGCCGCTTGAGCCGTTGAGCGATCAGCGGCCCAGAGGAATGATCGCCGCAGCGCACAATCGCGGGAGCAGCAGCCTTCGGGTTGCCGTTTTCCGGTTGCGCGCTGGCACAGAATCCGGCTTATAGGCCCGCTCGCTTAATTCTTTTTTTCATTGTGACTGCTCTTGGCGCCGCCAATCAGATCGCCCACCCTAATGACTGGGGGATGGCGCGGTCCCGATTTCCGCCTCCGGTATTAAAAGTTATTTGCGAGCACGGCCCCGCACGCTAATTCTCGTTGCTTGAGATCGATGATGCCGCGCATAATACGGGCGACATTCAGGAGGTCTTCATGCTGAAACATCGCCTGCTCCTTGCCGGTGTCTTCGCCTCGATATCCGTGCTGGGCGGCTCGCATAAGTCTTCGCTTGCGAGCGCCGCATGGGCCGCCGTGCCGGCGAACGAGGACGCTTGCTCACTGCTCACCCCGGGTGAAGTGAGCGCTGCCATTGAAATCCAAAGCCTGCCGGGCAAGCCGGTTGTCCCGGGCAGCACTAAGGCTTGCATGTGGACCGACTCCGCGGATGCCAGCGTCGGCAGCCGTCGTGTCACCTTGTCCATCACCGATTCTACGGTCGCGTTCGGGCTCATGAAGTCGAGCCCGAGAATAACCACCGAGCCCGCCAGCGGAATCGGCGATGAAGCGCTCTACGAGATCCCCAAGGATCACGAGGCGCCCATCCTTCAGGTCCGAAAGGGCGGCTCCGTTTTCACCCTGCGGATTCTCAACGGTCTGAAAGCTAAGGCGTTCACGACCGATGAGGTAAAAACGAAGGAAGCGACCCTCGCCAAGGCTGCGGCGGGCAGATTTTAGTTGCTGCTGGCGATAGGTCCCCATTGGCAAACGGCGGCCTCATCTCTGTGACCGCCCGTCACGTGTGCGCCTGTTCGGGCGCGGCATACAATTCCATCAAAAAAATCGCCGCCGTCGGTTACCATGCGTCGGGCAACTTGCTCGACGACGGGAGGCAAGGGACTGATGTCGATTAATGCGGGGACACCAACAACCGGCGTGAACGGCGCAACCCGCACGCGGCCGTTCACCGCTCAGGAATACATCGAAAGTCTGCGCGACGGGCGCGAGATTTGGATCTACGGCGAACGCGTCAAGGATGTCACGACGCATCCTGCCTTCCGCAACACCGTTCGGATGCTGGCGCGCTTATACGAGGCTCTGCACGATCAGCGCAAAAGCACGCTCTGCGCAGACACGGACACCGGCAGCGGCGGGTACACCCACAAATTCTTCAAGGCCTCGCGAACCACCGAAGATTTGGTAGGCGCGCGGGATGCCATCGCCGAATGGGCGCGCGTCACCTACGGCTGGATGGGCCGCAGCCCGGATTACAAGGCGTCTTTCCTCGCCACGCTCGGCGCCAACCCCGACTTCTATAAGCCCTTCGACGAGAATGCGCGGCGTTGGTACAAAAAGACGCAGGAGGAAGTGACCTTCGTCAACCACGCCATCGTAAATCCGCCGGTGGACCGCGACAGGGAACTGTCGGAAGTGCGCGACGTCTACATGCACGTCGAAAAAGAGACCGATGGCGGCCTGATCGTCAGCGGCGCCAAGGTCGTCGCCACCACTTCCACTCTGACGCATTACAATTTCATCGCCAATAACGGCGCCCTGCCGATCAAGACCAAGGACTTCGCCTTCGTCTGCATCGTGCCCACCGAAGCGCCGGGCGTGAAGCTCTTCTGCCGCCCTTCCTACGAAATGACCGCGGCGGCGATGGGCAGCCCATTTGACTATCCACTCTCCAGCCGCCTGGACGAAAATGACTCCATCATCGTATTCGACAAGGTCTTTGTGCCTTGGGAAAACGTCTTCGCCTACGGCGACATCGACAAGGTGAATAATTTCTTCCCGCGCTCCGGTTTTCTACCGAGGTTCATGTTCCACGGTTGCATCCGTCTCGCGGTCAAGCTGGACTTCATCGCAGGGTTGTTGCTTAAGGCCGTGGACGCGACCGGCGCGAATGAATTCCGAGGCGTGCAGGCTCAAGTGGGCGAAATACTCGCTTGGCGCAACCTGTTTTGGGCGCTCACCGATGCCATGGCGCGCGCCAGCACTCCGTGGACTCCAGGATACGTCTTGCCGAATCTGGAGTACGGCTTGGCCTATCGAGTCATGTGCAATATGGCTTATCCTCGGCTGAAGGAAACCATCGAAAACGTCCTGGCCAGCGCCCTGATCTATCTGCCCTCGCACGCGCAGGATTTCAAAGTCCCGGAAATTCGCAAGTATCTGGACCAGTTTGTCCGCGGCTCCAATAATTACTCCGCGGTTGATCGCGTCAAGCTCATGAAACTGATGTGGGACGCCATCGGCACCGAGTTTGGCAGCCGCCACGAGCTTTACGAACGCAACTACTTCGGCAATCAAGACCGCATTCGCCTGGAAACCCTTTTTGCCGCCGATGAGATGGGCCAATCCGCGAAATACAAAGGCTTCGCCGAACAGTGCATGGCCGAATACGATCTCGACGGCTGGACCGCGCCCGATCTCATCAACCCGGACGACATCAACATCATCATGAAGAAAAGCCGTTCCACGCCGTAAGCCATGCGCCCCGCATTGTGCCGCGTCGCGCCATTTGTGGTTGCGCCCGCCATCGGTAGAACTCGATGAAGGAAAGCCGGAATTTGCCCGGCAGCTCCTACGAGTGGAAAGCAGTCACGCTGCTGAGTCTCGGCTTTGGCCTCGTCGGCCTCGACCGCTGGATTATCGCGCCCCTGTTTCCATTCATGATGCGCGACTTGCATCTGGGTTATCAGGCGCTTGGAAATCTCATCGCCGTCCTTGGGCTCTGCTGGGGAGTGTCCGCCATTATTACGGGCGCCATTTCCGATCGCATCGGCCGCCGCAAGATTTTGATTCCCGCGATCCTCCTGTTTTCGCTGCTCTCCGGACTCTCCGGGCTCGCCACCGGCTTGGTGAGTTTGCTTCTCATCCGGTCAATCATGGGCGTCACAGAAGGTTCGTTTTGCCCAGCGAGTGTGGCCGCGACTGCTGACGCCTCGCAGCCGAGCCGAAGAGGACTGAATCAGGGCCTGCAGTTGAGCACGTTTGCCCTGTTTGGTTTGGGCTTCGGCCCAATTCTAGCGACGCAGCTCTTGCTCATCGTACCTTCCTGGCGCTGGGTTTTCGTTCTGGTGGCAATTCCAGGATTGGTGATCGCTTACCTTCTCTACGTCGTCATCCGCGAGCCAGCACACGTTAGGGAGCAGACCAAGAGGGCAGAAGATCATCGCTGGGCGATGGTTGTCCGGAGCCGCAACGTCGTCTTAGCGATGCTGGCGCTCTTATGCGCCATGACCGGCGTTTTTGTTTTGGGCGCTATGATGCCGAACTATTTGCTCGACTACCTGCGCCTCACGCCTCAGCAAATGGGTTTTGTAATGTCGGCGATCGGCTTCGGCGGCTTCTTAGGACAATTCGCAGTCGCCGGTCTGTCGGATATCCTTGGCCGGAAAGTGGTCGCAATCTTCTCGTTCCTCGCGGCATGCATCCTGTTGATCGCCTTCATTTCGACCGGAGCTAACCCATTTCGCCTGTTCGTACTGCTGTTCCTCCTGGCATTTTGTTGCTTTGGTCTCCTGGCGCTCTTCACGGGGCCGGTCGCCACGGAAGCCGTTCCTGTCAGCTTGATCTCCTCCGCCATCGGCGTCGTCTCGGGCACAGGTGAGATATTTGGCGGAGGCGTCGCGCCGTCCCTGGCCGGCTACATCGCCGCACACTACGGCATTCAAAACACACTTGAGCTTGCTCTTGCCGGACTGATCGCAGGCACTTTCGTCTGCTTGTTCCTGAAGGAGACCGCACCAAGGAAGATCAGGGAAAAGATAAACGCAACGGTGAGGGCGACCACCTGACCGGAGTCGACACCGGAATGGTTGAGGTGCCTGGAGCTTTAGCGACTGGGCCCGGAGCCGCCCGCTCCAGCAGGTTGTGCCACAGATACTGAGGGCTGGAGCTGAACACCAAGCCGGTCTCCGCAGGCAGACTGTACCACGCCCCCAAGTTCCTTTCGTGCTGCAGTTGTGCCGGCGACCATTGCGAGCGCCCCAGGAACAGGCGCAGATCGGTCGTTTCGCCGGCCTTCTTCAAGTGGCCCTCGATGAAGTCAGCGTCGAAGCTGACATAAACATCGTCAAACAGGTGCAGCGCTTGCTTGACGTCCTTCTTCGAGCGAAAAAGAGCGCTGAAGGACCTCATCTCCACGGGCCCGCCAAAGTATGCGGTCTCGTTGCGGCCCTTGAACGCCTTTTCATCTGGGAAAACGTCGCCCAGGCTCACACTGGCCGCGCGGTTCACGATCAAGCCGAGAATGACGCGCTCTCCGCCCTCGGAAGCCTCCACGGACGTCGGGAACAATAGAACGACAGACTGCTGGAAAATTGGATCGCCAATCTCAGGCCGGGCCACGAGAAACACAGGTTTGGCCTGATCGGTTTCCTTGTTGGGTTGGTTCTGAGTGCGTGCAGGCGCATCTCCAAGAACCAGAAAGAAGCAGAAGGTAACAGCCGCCGTCGAGGTGAACCGCAGCATCCGATTTGGCCCTCCCGTGCATCCTAACCCTGCCGTTGGGCTTGACACAACGATTTTGCAGCCTCGCTCAGCGCAGCAGAGCTTCAGTCCGCCGATACCGATGCCGACGCCCGCCCCTACGGCGTCTTCGCGGCAAACGATTGCGGCGCGGGCAATTGTGAGTTATCCCACCCACCGCCGAGCGCCTCGATCAATTGCACGGTCGCGGTCATCTGCTGGATATACAAATTCACGGCCGTCTGCTGGTTGCTCAGGAGCGTGGTTTGGGCCGTGATCACGTTGAGGTACGGATCGATTCCCAATCGATAGCGGTCGTTGGCCAGCGCGAGGTTTCTCTGCGCGGATTTTACGGCCGTGCCTTGCTGCTGAATTTCCTTCGACAGCAGCCGCAGCGAGGAAAGGTTGTCTTCGATCTGCTGAAAGGCCGCCAGCACCGTCTCGCGATAGTTCGCCGTGGTTGCACTGTAGGCGGCCTGAAACTGCTGGTTGGTAGCCTTGCGGAGGCCTGCATCGAAGATCGTTTCCGTGACCGCGGGTCCCACAGACCAGAGGCGGCCGGGCCAGGTGAACCAACTCGTGATTGCGGCGCTGGCAAGCCCAGCCGTGCCGCTCAGGGTAACCGTCGGAAAATACGCCGCTCGTGCGACGCCGATCTGCGCGTTCGCCTGAGCCATCAGGCGCTCGGCCGCCGCAACGTCCGGGCGTCGCTCGAGAAGTTGCGAGGGAACGCCAAATGGAACGGCCTGGGGGCTTGGGTTCAGGAGCGCCATCGGAATGGAAAATGTCGATGCCGGCTCGCCCACCAAAAGAGCGATGGCATGTTCAAACTGCGCGCGCAGGATACCGACCGCGGTATCTTGCGCTTGGGTGGCTTCGAGTTGCGTTTCGGCTTGCGCGACGGCCTCGTCAGAATCGATGCCGGTGTCATAGAGCGCTTGTGTCAGATCGAGCGACTGCTGATACGCCGTCACCGTTGAATCCAGCAGGTCCTTGAGCGAATCTTCGCCGCGAAGCTCGAAGTAATCGACAGCGACCTCTGCCTGAGCTGTCAACCGCACGTTTTCGAGGTCGGCGGCGCTTGCCTGCGCTGCCGCAGCATTGGCCGCTACGGTGTTCCGAATACGGCCCCACAGATCCGGCTGCCAGGAGGCATCAAATGGCAGCGAGTAGTCCGTAAAAGATTTGATCGACGCGCCAGAGAAGGGTACAACTGGGTTGCGTTCGTTGGTGATGCTGGGGTTCGTGGAAACGGTGGGGAAGTATTGCGAGCGGGCTTCCTTGACCAAGGCTCGCGCCTCGAGGAAGTTGGCCGCCGCGGCCGCGATATTTTGGTTGGAAACACCGACCTGCTCCTCGATCCCGTTCAACTCGGGATCGTTGAACATTTCCCACCACTTGCCGTGCAGCTGGGCGTCGCTCGGCTGGGCCACCTTCCATCCATCGGTTTGCGGGAAGTCCGCCGGAGTCAGCTCTTTGTAAGCCGCTGGAGCTTGCACGACGGGCCGTTCGTACTTCGGCCCCACGCTGCAACCTCCAGCAAACGTCAATGCCAGGGCCATCGCTGACAGCGTGTGGATCTTCACCCTGCAATCTCCTGCGGACGCACGCTGACCTTATCCGGCCGTCCCTTCATCCATAGGCGCAAACGGTCGAGATACAGGTACACCACCGGAGTGGTATAGAGCGTGAGCATTTGGCTCATGATCAAGCCGCCGATGATGGCGATTCCCAGCGGACGTCGCAGCTCCGATCCGGTGCCCCTGCCGAGCGCCAGGGGCAAGGCGCCCAGCATGGCGGCCATGGTGGTCATCAGAATGGGCCGAAAGCGCAGCAGGCACGCCTGGAAGATGGACTCCTCGGAGCTCTTACCTTCGTTGCGTTCAGCCGCCAGCGCAAAGTCGATCATCAAGATCGCATTCTTCTTGACGATGCCAATCAGCAGGATGATCCCGATCAGCGCGATGACGCTCAAATCCGTGTGGGTGATCATCAGCGCGAGCACCGCACCGACCCCGGCCGACGGCAGCGTGGAGAGGATGGTAATGGGATGGATATAGCTCTCGTAGAGAATCCCAAGCACAATGTAAACGGTCACCAGAGCGGCCAATACTAAAAGCGGTTCGCTGGCCAGAGACGTTTGAAAGGCCTGCAGCGTGCCTGAAAAGCTGCCTTGAATACTGCTCGGCATTCCCACTCTTTGCTCCATGTCCGTGACCAGCCGGACCGCATCGCTTAGCGCCACGCCGGGCGCCAGATTGAAGGAAAGCGTCACCGAAGGAAACTGTCCCTGGTGATTCACGGCCAGCGGAGCGGTGGTAGCCTCGTAGTGCGTCACCGCGCTGAGCGGAACCTCGCCTCCCGTCGTAGGATGAACATAAATATCCGAAAGGCCGGCCGGGCTTTGCCAGTATTGCGGCGCCACCTCCATCACCACGTGATACTGGTTGAGCTGCGTGTACATCGTCGATGCTTGTCTCTGTCCGAACGCGTCGTACAGGGTGTTATCGAGCAATTGCGGACTGATCCCCATTCGAGCGGCGGTTTGACGGTCATACGCAAGCGAGGCCTCGAGACCGCTATTCTGCTGGTCCGTATTCACATCCGTTAGGCCCGGCAGTTGCCGCATCTGCTGCAGCAGGACCGGTCCCCACTTGTTCAAATCCGCAAGGTTGTCGCTTTGAATCGTGTATTGGAATTGCGCATTAGATCTTCTGCCGCCCACGGTGAGGTCTTGCGTGGCCTGCAAGAAGAGCGTCGCTCCGGGCACCACCGCCAGCTTTGGCCGCAGGCGATTGACGATTTCGTCCGCAGTGACATGGCGCTCGTCGAGCGGTTTCAAGGAACCGAACACAAACCCGGTATTGGTGGTGTTGCCCCCGCCGGCGCCGGTAAACGCCATGATGTTGTCCACGCCCGGATCAGACTTGATGATTTCCACGAAGCGAGCAATCCGCGCGCGCATGGCTTGAAAGGAAGTATCCTGCTCGGCTTGAATAGCGCCGTTCAGGCGGCCCGTGTCTTCCTGCGGGAAAAATCCCTTGGGCACAATTGCGAGCAAGTAGGCGTTCAGCGCGATGGTCAATAGGAGCAGGCTGAACACTAGGGCGGTGTGCCGCAGCACCCATTTCAAACTATATTCGTATCCCTTCAGCATCCCGCTGAACACTTTTTCGCTGGCTCGATAGAGCCGCCCGTGGCCGTCCTCTGTCTGGTGTTTGAGAAGACGCGAGCACATCATGGGAGTCGCCGTCAGGGAAACAGCCAGGGAGACTAGAATCGCCACGGACAGAGTGACGGAAAACTCCCTGAACATGCGGCCGACAACCCCGCCCATCAGCAAAATCGGAATAAATACAGCCGTCAGGGAAAGGCTGATTGAGAGCACCGTAAAGCCGATCTCTTGCGCGCCTACCAGGGCCGCCTCGACCGGCCGCATGCCCCGCTCCAGGTAGCGCGTCACGTTTTCGATGACCACAATCGCATCATCGACCACGAAGCCGGTCGAAATCGTCAGCGCCATGAGCGATAAATTGTCCAGGCTAAAGCCGGCCAAATACATCACGCCAAACGTTCCGATTAAGGAAACCGGGACGACCACGCTGGGGATGAACGTGGCGCGCGGACTTCGTAGAAACGCGAAGACCACCAGAATCACCAAGGCGATCGAGATCAGCAGACTTCGTTCCACGTCCCGAACCGATGCGCGGATCGTCGTCGTTTGGTCCAACACTACCGTGAGCGAGACCCCGGCCGGCAGGGATGCCTTCAGTTGCGGCACGGCCGCGTTCACGCGATCGACCGTATCGATGATATTCGCGCCAGGCTGGCGAAACACGATCACGAGTATGGCGGGCTTGCCGTTCATCAGCCCGCCGGCGCGCACATCCTCCACTGAATCTTGCACGTCGGCCACGTCCGAAAGCGCGACGGCGCTGCCGTTGTGGTACCCGACGATCAGCGGCTTGTAGTCGTCCGCTTTCAGTAGTTGATCGTTCGTGGTCAAATCCGAAGTCGTTGTGGGATCGTTGGAAATCTGGCCCTTGGGCCGGTTCACGTTTTGCACGCTGAGCATCGTGCGAATATCTTCGAGGCCCAGACCGTAGGAATTCAGCTGCGTGGGATTTACTTCCACACGGACCGCGGGAAGTGAACTCCCGCCGACAATCACCTGCCCCACGCCCTGAATCTGAGACAGCTTCTGCTGGATGATCGTCGACGCGGCGTCGTACAGGCGCCCCGGTCCGTAGACGTCAGAAGTCAGCGAGGCGATCAGAACAGGCGCGTCCGCCGGATTCACCTTTCGGTAGAAGGGATTGGCTGGCAAATTGGTGGGCAGATAGCCGCGAGCGGCATTGATGGCGGCTTGCACGTCCCGGGCCGCTGCGTCGATGTTCCGATTCAAATCGAACTGCAAGACGATTCCGGTCGTTCCCAGGTAGCTCGTCGAGGTCATCTCCGTGACCCCGGCGATTCGGCCGAACTGCCGCTCCAATGGGGTAGCGACCGACGACGCCATAACCTCGGGACTTGCTCCCGGCAAACCGGCGGCCACGGCGATCGTCGGAAAGTCCATCTCCGGGAGCCGCGCCACTGGTAGCAATCGAAACGCAACCGCCCCCGCCAAAGCAATTGCCGCTACCAGCAGCGTGGTTGCCACGGGGCGGTGAATGAACGGCGCGGAAATGTTCATGGCTGGCTTCCCGCCCAAGGCGTCACGTTTCGTGCGTGAGCGCCGAACCTGGAGATTTCCGCCGCGAGCCGTTCAAAGAAGATGTAGATCACCGGTGTCGTATAGAGAGTGAGCATTTGGCTTACGATCAAGCCGCCCACAATGGCGATCCCCAAGCGGCCGCCGCAATTCCGCGCCCGTTCCGGAACCCAGAGCCAGCGGCAGACCACCCAGCAACGCCGCCATCGTGGTCATGATGATCGGACGAAAGCGCAAGAGGCACGCTTGATAGATCGCATCGGTCGCGAGCTTCCCTTGTTTGCGCTGCGCCTCGAGCGCGAAATCGATCATCATGATGGCGTTCTTTTGCACGATACCGATCAGCAGAATGATGCCGATCAGCGCCACCACGCTGAGTTCGGAATGAAAGATCATGAGTGCCAGAATCGCTCCGACCCCAGCCGACGGGAGTGTCGATAGAATCGTGAGCGGGTGGATGTAGCTCTCGTATAGCACTCCCAGAACGATGTACACGGTCACCACCGCTGCCAAAATCAGCAGGGGTTCGTTGGCCAGCGAGGCCTGGAATGCCTGGGCGGTTCCTTGAAACGCAGCGGCGATACTGGGCGGCATTCCGATTTGCTTTTCGGCCTGATCGATCGCCTGGGTGGCGTCGCCCAAAGATGCGTTCGGCGCCAGGTTGAACGAAATGGTCACCACCGGGAATTGTCCCTGATGGTTGACGGAAAGCGGCGCGGTATTTGACTCGAAGTGAGCGAACGCGCTCAGCGGCACCACGCCGCCGTTAGGTATCGGTGAAGACGCGCTCGATATGGGAGAACCGGAGCGCCCTCCGGCAGCGGCGCCCCCCGTCGAAACAATCGTGGGTGCGGAGGCGGGGTTCGCCGGGACTCCCGAGACTGCTGCGGGTATCGCGGAGCGCACGTAGATGTCGCTCAGTTTCGCCGGATTTTTCTGGAACTCCGGTAGCGTCTCCAATACCACGTGATATTGGTTCAATTGCGTGAACAGTGTGGAGATTTGGCGCTGCCCGAAGGCGTCGTACAAGGCATCGTCGATCATCTGCGGCGTGATTCCCAGCCGCGACGCGGTCACGCGGTCGATGACCAGGGACGTTTGTAATCCGCCCGTCTGCTGGTCGGTGGCCACATCGAGCAACTGTGGCAAGGCCTGCAACTTAGTCATCAGTTTCGCGGTCCAGGTGTTCAATTCGTTGGCGTCGGGATCTTCCAGCGTATATTGAAACTGCGTCCGGCTCACCCGGTCATCGACCGTCAAATCCTGCACCGGCTGCATGTACAGCGTAATGCCCTGGACCTTGCTCAGTTGTGATTGGAGGCGGCGCATCACGTCGAGGGCGCCAATATTGCGGTTTTCAAGCGGCTTCAAATTGATGAGGATTCGCCCGCTGTTCAGGGTGGTGTTGGTGCCGTCCACGCCAATGAAGGAAGAAAGAGTGTCCACCGCGGGGTCTTTGAGAATCACGCGTGTTAGGTCCTGCTGGCGTTCGGCCATGGCCGAAAAGGAAATATCCTGCGGCGCTTCGGAAATACCCTGAATCACGCCGGTGTCCTCGACGGGGAAGAAGCCCTTGGGCACAACGATATACAACAGCACCGTGAGAACCAGCGTTGCCGCGGCAACCGTCAGCGTGGCGAACTGGTGTTTCAGAACCCATTGCAGCGTCCGTCCGTAGAACGCGATGATGCTTTGGAATACGTGCTCCGAAGCGCGGAATAGCCGCCCTTGTTCGGATTCCGGTCTGTGACGCAGCAAGCGGGAGCACATCATCGGCGTGAGCGTCAACGAGACCACCGCCGAAACCAGGATCGTCGCGCTCAGGGTCACCGCAAATTCGCGGAACAGACGCCCGACGATGTCGCCCATGAAGAGCAAGGGGATCAAAACGGCGATCAAGGAAATCGTCAGCGAAAGAATCGTGAAGCCGATCTGTTCGGCTCCTTTCAGCGCCGCTGCCAAAGGCTCCTGGCCTTCCTCGATGTAGCGAACAATGTTCTCAATCATCACGATGGCATCGTCCACGACGAAGCCCGTCGAGATGGTCAGTGCCATCAGCGTCAGATTGTTCAGGCTATAGCCCAACATGTACATGACGCCAAATGTGCCCACGATCGAGAGCGGCACCGCGACACTGGGAATCACCGTCGCGGCGAGATTCCGCAGAAAAAGGAATATGACCATCACGACCAGAGCGACCGTGAGCATGAGCTCGAATTCGACGTCCCGAACCGATGCGCGAATTGTGACGGTGCGGTCGGTAAGAACCGTCACTTGGATCGAGGAGGGCAGGGTGCTCTTCAGTTGCGGCAAAAGGGCCTTGATGCGGTCCACCACCTGGATGATGTTCGCGCCCGGTTGCCTCTGGATGTTGACGATGATCGCGGGAGTTTCGTTCATCCACGCCGCTTGTTTCACATTCTCCGCGCCGTCGATCACTTGCGCCACGTCCGACAGCGTCACCGGCGCGCCATTGCGATACGCCACCACAATCGGCCTGTAATCCTTGCTGGTCAGGAGTTGGTCGTTCGCGTCGATCTGGTAAGACTGCTGCGGCCCGTCAAAGCTGCCCTTGGCTTGATCGATGCTGGTGGACTGCAGCGCGCTGCGCAAATCCTCGAGGTTGATGCCGTAAGAGGACAGCACGGTAGGGTTTGCCTGAATGCGAACAGCCGGTTTCTGGCCGCCGCTGATGCTGACCAGTCCCACGCCCGAGAGCTGCGAAATCTTCTGCGCCAGCCTGGTATCCGCCAAGTCTTCCACCTGGGACAAAGGAAATGTCGTCGAGGTCAGCGCCAGCGTCAGAATAGGCGTATCCGCCGGATTCGTCTTGCTGTAGACGGGAGGGACGGGAAGGTCCGCGGGCAGGAAAGTCTGGGCGGCATTGATCGCTGCCTGCACCTCTTGCTCGGCCACGTCGATACTGAGGTCGAGTGAAAACTGCAGAGTAATGATGGAGCTGCCATCGGAGCTGGTCGAGGTCATCTGGCTGAGCCCCGGCACCTGCCCGAACTGCCGCTCGAGCGGCGCGGTGACGGCCGAGGCCATCACGTCCGGAGCCGCGCCTGGATAGAACGTCAGCACCTGAATCGTGGGGTAGTCCACCTCCGGCAACGCCGAAATAGGCAGCTGCCGAAAGGCCACAAAGCCAGCCAGCAAAATGGCAGCCATGAGCAGGGATGTAGCGACCGGCCGAAGGATAAAAGGTGTGGAGGGACCGCTCACTGCGCAGGCCTCTGGTTCACGCCACCGCTGCTCTGACGCACTGATACCTTCATTCCGTCCTGTAGCTTGTCGAAGTTGTCGACCGCGATCGCGTCGCCGGGCTTCAGGCCTTGCACGGCGGTCGTGCTCCCGTCGGTGGTGCCCACGGTGATCGTGCGCAACGAAACGGTTTGGTCGTTGTTCACTTGATAGACGAACGCTCCCTGTGTGTTGCGTTGAACCGCCGCGGAGGGGACGAGTGTGGCCCCACGCTCGGTAGTGACCAGGAGCCTGGCGTTCACGAATTGGTTGGGAAAGAGGGAATTGTCCTTATTGTCGAAGATGGCCTTGAGTTTGATAGTGCCGGTGGTGGTGTCGATCTGATTGTCCAGCGTCAGCAGCGCGCCCGTGGCAATCTGTTTTTGTTGCGTTCGGTCAAAGACATCCACCTGCAGACGGCGCCCTTGGCGCAATTGATTCTGGATCTGCGGCAGATAATCTTCCGCGATGCTGAAAATGACGGTGATGGGCTGGAGTTGGGTAATGACCACCAGGGGAGTTGTGCCATTCGCCTGCACGATATTGCCGGGATCGACTAGTCGAAGGCCGACGCGGCCGTCAATGGGCGAAGTGATATGGCAGTAGACCAGGTTCAGCTTTGCATTTTCCACCTGGCCTTGGTCGTTTCCTACCGTGCCCTCATCCTGCGTGACCACCTGCGATTGATCATCCAGCTGCTGCTTGGCAATTGCGTTCCGCGCAAAAGCTTGTTGGTATCGGTCCAGATCGATGCGGGCCTCGTTCAGCACTCCTTGATCGTGCGCCAATTGGCCTTGGACTTGAGTCAAGGCCGCCTGATAGGGCCGCGGATCGATCTCCAGCAAGGAATCGCCCTGGTGAACGAGCTGCCCCTCTTGATAATTCACGCTCACGATCTGTCCCACCACGCGGCTGGTCACGGTGACTGTATAGACCGGCGTCACGGTGCCGAGCGCGTCGACGTAAACTGCAATATCGCCCTTTCGCGCCGCGGCCGTCGTAACAGCGAGGGCGAAGCTGGGAGGAGGCGGGGCCGCTGCTTGTCCCGTGAGCCCTGTCCCTTGATGGCGGAGAAAGAAGAAGGCGCCGGCGGCAAGAACCGCGGCTACCAGAAGCCACTTCCACCAGTGGTGTCCGCCGCTAGGCTCCGGATTCGGACGCGACGCCGAGGGCTTGTCGGCGACTGCTGTATTCTGCGTGTGCTCGGCCATTGTCGGTGTCGGTTCCTCGGTCGTCAGATGATGGGTCGGGGCGTCTGGTCGCTGGCCGCGCCCAGAAGTGCACAGGTACTACTCATAGACGGGGTCTCCAGGCGTTCAGTTCCGAAAAAGGTGCTTGGGGCTCAGGACAACAAGGGATTTTAGCGCCGCGCGGCGAATAGTCCAAGCATGCCGGAGCGCTTGATGGTGGAATTTGCAAATCGAGCCGATCGTCGGGTGGCGTAGGCAGACGTCGACTGACCGCACCGCAAACGTTCACCCGGTTGCCAAAACGCGAGGGACTACTACGATCCCGGCTGGCTGAAATAGTGCCAACCGTTCGCCGGTTGCGCCAGGTTCGACGGAACCACGATATCTTCCATCAGCCGCAGCGTGATTTGCTCTTCGCCTTTGAGTGTTGGTCGCGGGCCACGCGCCGGCAGCATGATCAACTTCCAGGGCCAGAGCAGCGGAAAGAGCCACTCGGCTGCGTCACGCTTGGCGTGCCCCTTCCCGACGATGGCGCCATCGCGATTGACGGGATATCCGCGCACCGCGACGAGCTTGCTCACCGCAGAGGTATCGGCATTCGGCAATCCGATGTGGTCGAAGACCAGGGCCAAGTAGCCTTTGCCCCAGAAGTGCCCTGGCTCTTTCTCGGCGTCGATGTGTCCCTGCAGGTAGCTTCCGCGCGGAAACACGATCCGCCCGAACTCCTGCACAGTGGTCAGGTAGCAAAGGACTGGATCACCGACGGCCACGGTCTTTGACGACAAGTTGGGCTCGTCCATGGTGCAGTGAAGGAGGGTTCCGGCGGGTACGACGTTCTGCTGTGCATTAGCGTTGGGCAAAAACACGAACAACCAGGATGCGCAAACCAGACAGACGATTGAGCGATGCATCGTGAGCCTCCATCCAAGCGTAGCGAACCTCGGGTGCGGGCTGGACTTGCGGTCCGCGCAACCGAAGATAGGTCCCGTGATGCGTCGATATGTTTTTCGGTTGGTCAAAAAATGCATGCTGCGCCCGCCGACCGCCTTGCGCTTTGCTTCAGCCATCTTTGAGGTGGCCGAAAACCACCGCTGGTGCCTGAAATGCACCGGGAAGCGCTCGCCTTTTCTCGATTTGCCGCGCGCGCCGATCAATCGTAAGTATCTGTTTATCAGCGCGTTACAGCGCCTCATTGCGTTGCCCGCGGTTTGGTACCGCCCCTGCACCTGTTGTGTTTGCCATGGACCGACACAACACAACAGAAACGCAGCCCCCTGGCGCCCCAGTCGTTCATCTCGGCATCGACGACATGCCTGAGCCGGAAGCCATCCGCTTGGCGAGCGGGGGCGACCCCCAGGCGTTTGAGCGGCTTTACAAATTGCACAGCCGCCGGGTGTACGCTCTGTGCCTGCGCTTCGCAGGCAACCCAACCGACGCCGAAGACTTGATGCAGGAGGCTTTCCTGCAGCTTTTCCGCAAGATCCACACGTTTCGCGGAGAAGCGAAATTCTCGACTTGGCTGCACCGGCTGGCCGTCAACGTTGTGCTCATGCGCCGCCGCAGGAAGCGGCACCCGGAAGTGTCGCTCGATGCGACGAATGAAGCCGACGATACGGATTCCAAGCCGATGCTCGATCCTGGCGGCCCCGATCTTCGCCTCAACGGAGTGATCGACCGCGTCAACTTGAACAAGGCTCTTGAGCAGTTGCCCGATGGATACAGGGAAATGTTCATTCTCCACGACGTGGAGGGATATGAACACAACGAGATTGCCGGGATTCTGGGATGCTCGGTGGGGAATTCCAAGTCGCAACTGTTCAAGGCGCGCCTGCGGCTTCGCCAACTGCTGCGGGAAGCGCTTCGCAGCCGCGAGCGAGAACGACGCCAATCGGTTCGAGCTTTGCCCGTTCCGGCGCCTGGCAGATTCCGCTGCGCGAAAGCCTGAGAAACAAATTTCAGACGCGAGGCAGAGCTGTTTCCGCGTGAGGCGCTGCTGCTGACGGCAGGTACAACCCGCAGCCGTGAACGATAGCCTTCCCGTTTTGGGCTGGGTAACACGGGCGAATGCTGCGCTGGAGCAGTTTGCAAGTAATTGAAACTGAGCAACATAAAAGGGAGGGGGTACACCCCCCGGGCAACTTGTATGAATATCAAAACAGGGGGCTTGCGGCAAAAGGAGTCTGTAAGAATATCAAAACAAAGGGCGTTCATTTTGCACGGCTCGGGCGTGCTGTCTGGCGGGGAAAATTCGGACGATGTGGCGGGCAGGAAGGCGGTGAGGGTGCCGGGGCGGGGAGAGGCCGCTGCGTCTTGCGGTACGCGATCTTTGGCTGCGAACATGGACTATTATAACATCCGCGTCAAGGTCACTTTGTGGTTAGGTGCGGGTCGAGCGGCCTTAATGAGCGAGAAGAGAAATTTCTAGGTGAACGCAGTGTTTCACCGCTCCGTTCCTCGCGCGATGGCGAGCTCCGAGGCAGCGGTATCATCCGGTCGTACGCCGGTTCAAGAGGAAAGGGAGGCCAGCCCCGGAAGGTCGGCGTGGTTTAGACAGTTGTAATTCAAGGCATGTTCAAACTCTACTCGTACAGTGCCAGTGGAGTGACTGTTCGATGACCTTGCGGTAGGGGGTATCGATCTGGCGCGGCGTCATGCTGACGTACCGTCTGGCCTCTAGTCGACTGGGTCCATGTAGTCCGCGCAAATACACGAGGACTTCTGAGGTGCTCGGTGTTTTGGTTTTTCCATTGGGAGATTTCGGGGGCAAGTTTGTCCACACAACTGCATCTAGTTGCATCTGTCTTGCCCAAGTTCCGACCCGACCAATCACGAAACGGTTTCGGCTTCCACGGGGCCAGTAATCCGCGCATGATTCGGGGATGTCACGACCTGGACATTCGCGAGTGCCGAGTGCCCGACGGGCATCAGTGAGATTCGATACGGACATCGGTCGCCATAGTGAGCGCACGAGCGGATGGCTAGAGGAAACCAGCACGAGAGATATCCGACCATCTTGAGATTTTCTAGCGAATTCGATTGGCAACAACGGTCCGTCTTGAAACCAGGTAGCGCCTAGCGGCAGGTCGCCGGGATTCCAGACAAGTGAGCCCCAACCGAGGCAGGCAATTAGCATTGCAGCTCCGTTGATGTTTTGCTAAGTTCGCCGTTTGCTGGCGGCTGGTTTTCTGCGAGCGTCTATTACAAATAGTTTGGGTGCCCTTTTCCGGACAGTAACCGCCGCGTCTCGAAGCTGGAGCACCCTCTTAATAGCAGATTCCGAGTTCGCGACGCGAAGAACCACATAGACGCTCGCATCGGTATTTTCTGCGTGTTGGTACGTCCGCAGCTGTTTTTCGTATCCGTGGACTAATTGCGTGTTTGTCGACAGCTTTATCTCGCCGAGTACCCGAAAATCATACCCCCTGCTGAACTTAAAATCGACTGGACCGCTTCCTGCATTCGGCTCAGCGCTCAGGTCGACGTTGTTCGCTTTGCAGTAAGAATCTGCGACTGAGAAGAACAGGCGCTGACTGTACCTCTCGTGCAGAGGTTTTCCGCTGGGATCGTACAAATGGATATTTAAACCGTTATGCTCGATGAGCTTTTTGAATTGCACGACTATTGCCTCAACTGTGTTCTCTATCTCTTGGATCGTCGGGGCCGAGTTCAGAAAGAGGGAGACAGGAAACTTGTTTGCAAAGCGTTGCCCGAGCTCGAACCAGCTCAATAAGCCTTCTGGGTCGGAGTGAAGGTCGTACGCACGGCCGTGGTACTGGTTATAGCCTCTGAGCAGTTCCTTCAGGTCTTCCGGACTCGCAAGGAGCACTTCTCTAAAGCGCCGCTTCAAAACACCGATGCCTTTTTTCCACGCCTTATTGATGATGTTGTTCAGTTTGTTTCGAAGCGCCTGGTTGAAACTAATTACGTCGCCGATTTCTTCCCAGCTTTGGGCGACGGGAAGGCGTCGGAGAACTCCGCTGGGAACGAAAACGAGAGGTTTCTTCGGATCAGGGCCTTTAGGTAGCCTGTACCGTCCGGTTTGTGTTTTGACGGTTATGAGCTTACGCAGGTGGAGAGCTTTGGCGACCCGTGACGAGTACCGGAACAGATCGTCTCTGATAATCGAGATGGTCATGTCACTCAGGCGATCTGGGCCGAAGTCTTCTTCGAGTAGCCCGAGGATTTCGAAGATCGCAGGATCGCTAACCCCCATCTCGACGATTTCGGAGGCAGTTTCCAGCAGTCGGCGTCCCAACACGTCGCCGATGCCACTGCCATCGCTCGTGGAAATTCCGTAGCCGAGCGACACCCCTTTTGTTTCCCTAAATACGAGACGCCGCTGTGCCTCCCTCCAAGCGACGTCCTCTTTTTTTCTGGACCTAGCCAGCAGCAGGAGCACCGTCTGAAAATAGGCTTCGAATGGTTCCTTGAGTCCTTGAGCTCTGGAATTCGAAGGCGCTTAAGCAGGATCGGGTCAACAAACAGTTTGCTGTCGATCCCAATCAGCGCATCGAACACACCCATTCTTCTAAGGGATGACGGTCTGACGCCTAAGAATGTGCTTCGACGGGTAGCCAGATGGTCGCTCCTAGTTCAGACACGATACCGCCGCGACGGAATCGGACTCAGCCGGGAAATGCGGACTCGACCTTGGAAACGAGATCCTCAACGAATGCGATCCAATCGTTTACTGTCTTTCTATTAATCGGCCGCAACTTCTTCCCGCTATGGCGAGACTGCTCCCGATCACCTTCATGAGAGATTTGATTTCGGCGCCGGATTAGCTTGTTGAATTTATCGAGCAATGCAGCCTTGTGAACGGAGTTCGGTTCGATGCGAGCCCATAGGTCGTCGATTCCCGCTAATTTCAAGGCCTCTGCAATCGCCAAGGGAGATTGCAAAGGCCTTACGCTTAGATAGTCGGTAACCCAGTTCCTGAGCACATTGCCTTTTCTTTGGGCATCATCCCATGTCGTTAGCTCGCGTATGGGGATGTCGAATTTTCCTAGCTGTGTGGGGGCAAGTCATTCAACGTGAATCTGCCCACGCGGTACTTAACTTTGTCATGGAAGTAAGTATCCAAGGCTGAAACTGCAAACATGACAGCGGCGCGCAACAGCCATTTAGATTTATTCTTACCTTCGAGTCTAGATAGGCCGTCAAATATGCGGAGACACTCCTTAGCACTCCTGATGTTCCGCTCGAAAAGGCTGCTCGCCGTATGTACGGGCATTGTCTGGTCCGTAATTTCCGCGCAGACCTTTGGACGATTGTGTCCGACTACGCGGCAGCGCTTGACTTCCAGCCTGGGAATTCTATTTATCGCGTACAAGGTTGGCAAGGGGATGAGTGTGGGACGCGCAGTGTGCCAGGGTGGGTGCAAGTTCGGCGCGCCTAACGGTTTCGGATTATTCGAGCGGATCGAGCCCAAAATCGGAAAGTGGTCTGGCTTCCGCGTGACGGGTTGGCTAGGTTGGCGGAACGAAAGACCACTTTCCGTGTGGGAGCGGGAATGGGGCAGGCGGTGAAGAGGGGAACGGAGCGGGGCACCCAACACAAAGCTCAAACCGGCTGAGGGGACCCTCCGCTGCGTGGCGGCGCATCCCGAGGAGCGGGATGCAGAACAAGGAGACCGCCATTCCGGTCGGGATGACCGATGTTTGCTGTGGCGACATTTTTGGAAGCACTGCACAGCGCTGCGCGCCCCGCGCTCGGCCGAAGGAAATACCGCTTGCCGCGTGGGATCGGGAATGGGCGGCGCGGAATGAAGCGCCCTGGCTCGTGACCGAGGTTTCTGGAACGCGAAACCTGGGGCACCCGGCGCATCAGGAGCAAACTGTCGGAGGGGTAGAGATACCTCGACTCCGCTACGTCCTCGCTCAGGGCGATGACCACCCTTTGTTGGGTGGTCACAGGCGAAATGACACGGAGACTGAGGGGTCCCTCGCCTGCGCTCGGGATGCCCACCCCTCATCGGGTGGTCACTCTCCGCAGGGGATCGGGAATGGGGCGAGGGGGAAGGGAAAGGCCCGGGGAGTTGAGGCGATGCGAGGGTGGAAGGGTAGGAGTTGCGTTTCGGAAGGCGGAACATGGAGCAGCCGATGGGTTCGGAGGAGGGAACGGCGAACGGAGGGGAGGGATTCTTCGACTGCATGGCCGGACGTTCTTGCTTACCGCGAAAGCTCCCTTTGCCAGGGACTTTCGCTCCAAAGAGGGAGCGGGACGGGAAAAGGCGGGCAGCTACTTTTCCCCGCGCGGGGTGCTTCGCATGGTAGCATCATAAAAATGGCGAGAGAGGGAGCGACTAGAACGCTGCGGGTGCAACCCATTTCGGTCAACCGCGATCCGCGCCAGGAGCCGACCTATACGGTTCCTGAGGCGGCGCACTATCTGCAGATTCCTGCGGCAACGTTGCGTTCCTGGACGGTAGGGAGACGGTACCCGGTCCAGAAAGGCGAGCGATTTTTCGAGCCGGTGATCGTCGCGGCGGCGCGCGGGCCGGCGATGCTCTCGTTTGTGAATCTCGTTGAGGCCCATGTGCTCGATGCCATCCGCGGCGAGTATAGTGTCGGTCTGCCGGCAGTAAGGAGGGCGATCGCGTTTCTCCGTCAGGAGCTCGGATCGAAACACCCGCTGGCGGAGCAAAAGTTCGAGACCGATGGCAAAGAGCTGTTTATCCGGAAGCTCGGCGAGTTGATTGCAGTTTCCAAAAGCGGCCAGAAGGCGATGCCCGAGGTTTTGGATGCGTACCTTAAGCGCATTGAATGGGATGCCCAGGGTCTGGCCAGCAGGCTTTATCCGTTTACCCGACAACGAGAGCTTGCGCAGCCTAAAGCCGTGATGATTGACCCGCGCGTGTCCTTTGGACGGCCGGTCCTTGCAGGCACCGGCATTCGCACGGAGCTCGTCGCCGAGCGTTATAAGGCGGGAGAGTCCATCGACGAGCTCGCGCGGGATTACGGTCGCGACCGGACGGAGATTGAAGAGGCGGTCCGTTGTGAGCTCGCCATCAAGGCCGCCTGAGTCCTACGTTTATTTTCTAGATCGTTCACTCGGAAAGAACGTGGTTGCCATTGCGCTTCGCTCGGCCGGCGCCACGGTCGAGATCCACGACGACTATTTCCCACCCGATGCGGCAGATGAAGAGTGGCTCGCGGAAGTGGGCCGTCGGAAATGGATCGTTCTTACAAAAGACAACCGGCTCAGATATCACCCTCGGGAGAAGCAAGCTCTGCTCAGGCATAGAGTAAGGGCTTTCATTCTGACGGCGCGCGATCTTAGAGGTGAGGAGATGGGACGCGCATTTGCCGCCGCATTGCCAAGGATTGAGGACTTCTTGAGCAAGCATAGGAAGGCGGGTTGTATTGTCGCCGTGTCTCGCGACGGTGAGCTTCGTCCTCTCGTGGTTTGATTTGTCCGCTTGGCAAGTTGGAAGAGTTGAACTGCTTGACTGCTGCCAATCGGAGAGTGGCGTTCCCAGGGAGAGGACCCAGGTTTCGGAATGCGAAACCTGGGGCACCCGGCTGCCGGACGAAATGCCGGTTTTCGCGCGGGGACGGAGGCGGGGACGGAGACGCAGCCGGAGCCGGAGGGGTCCTTCGGTCGCGGACGCGACCTCGGGATGACCACCCTTCGTCGGGTGGTCAGGCGGGTCGGGTATGATGTCGTCGGATATGGCTGAGGCTGTGCCGGGGGGAGATACGCGATGAAGGCAGTGGTGCTGCATGAGTATGGCGGTCCTGAGAAGCTGAGATTTGAGGAGAATGTTCCGGAGCCGCAGGTTGGCGGGAGTACCGTGCTGATTGCGGCGGTGGCTGCGAGCGTTAATCCGATTGACTGGAAAGTGCGGTCAGGGGCGCGGCAGAAGGATTTTCCGTTGTCGTTTCCGGCGATTCTGGGGCGCGACGTGAGTGGCGTGGTGCGGGCGGTGGGCGCGAATGTGAAGCACTTCAAGGTTGGCGAGCGCGTTCTTGCATTCACCAACGCGACTTATGCGGAATTGGTGGCGGTGGACGATTCGGACGTGACCCATCTGCCGGATGGCGTGGACCTGGCGGACGCGGCGGCGATCCCGCTGATTGCCCTCACGGGAGACCAGCTTGTGCGCCGGGTGGCAAACGTGCAAAAGGGACAGGTGGTTCTGATCACGGGAGCGCTGGGCAGCGTGGGGCGCGCGGCCGTGCATTCGGCGAAGAAGATAGGGGCGCAGGTGATTGCGGGTGTTCGCGGGAAGGATCTGGATGCCGCGCGCTCGCTTGGCGTGTCTGACGTGCTCGCCCTTGACGACGATACGGCGATTGAGAAATTCCGGCGTGGTGGATGCAATTGCGGACACCGTTGGCGGGGACATTGCGGCGAAGCTGATCGCGAAGGTAAAGCAGGGCGGCTCGTTTGGCTACGCCAGCGCCTTGCCGCAAAGCGCGGCGGCGCAAAATCCGGGAGTGAAGATTGCGCGGGTGGGCGCGCGTCCTGATCCATCCAAGGTGCGTGAGTTTGCCGATGACGTGCGCGATGGCAAGTTCATTCTGCCGATTGGGCGGCGGATGCCGTTGCGTGATGCGGCTGAAGCACATGTGTTGGGGGAGAAAGGCGGCGTTGGGAAGATTCTTCTGCTGGCGCCGGATTCACGAGGCTGAATTTCCTGACGGAAGCCCCGGCACGCCGGCTGAGCCGTCTCTAACTGCGCTCCTGTGCCACCAGTAGGCGAAACGCTCCAGCGCTCCTGCCCGTCTTAGTAGCACAAGGACGTGGGGCAGGGCTCACCTGCCTGTTTTGCTGCGGTAAGTGGGAGGAATCATGTTTGGGGCAAATCGAACGCTGACGCGTTTGAGTGTTTGCATGGCTGCGGCTCTCACGATCTTTTCGCTTGGTTCGTGCAGGGCCTCGGCCGCCGAACCCCGGATGCCGTGGCCTGCTGCGCAAGCCGCTCCCGCGGCGCAGGTGGTGGGCGCGATCAAAACGATTTCGGGCACGACGCTTACTCTTGCGCCTGATAAGGGCGGCGAGGTTACGCGTCGTGGTGCAGCCGGGGGCGCGGATCGTGCGGGTGGCGCCGGGGCAAACCGATCTCAAGAACGCGGCCGCGCTGCAACTCTCCGATCTGCAGGTCGGCGATCGCATCCTGGTGCGCGGCAGGGCTTCCGACGACGGCAAATCCATCGCTGCGGCGGGCATTATCGCGATGAAGCTTTCCGACGTCGAAGCCAAGCAAAAGCAGGATCGCGAAGACTGGCAGAAGCGAGGCGTTGGCGGGCTGGTGAGCGCGGTGGACCCTGCCAGTGGCGTGATCACGATTTCGGTGGCGGGACTTGGCGGCGCCAAGCCGCTGGCCATCGACACGACCAAGAGCACTATCTTGCGCCGCTATGCGCCGGGGTCGGTGCAGTTTGACGACGCCAAGGCCAGCACGATCGATCAGATTAAGACGGGCGATCAGCTTCTTGCGCGCGGCGCGCGCGGTGCTGACGGTTCGAGCTTTGCCGCGGAGGAGATTGTTTCGGGATCTTTCCGCAACATTTCGGGCACGGTGAATTCCGTGGACGCCGCGGGCAATGCGATTACCGTGACTGATCTGGTGACCAAGAAGCCCGTGGTGGTGCAAATCACGTCGCAATCGAAAGTGGTCAAGATTCCGGCGCAAGTCGCGCAGGGAATTGCCGCGCGGTTGAAGGGCGCTGCTGCTGGGGGAGCGGCGGCTTCCGGAGGCGAGCGCGCAGCGGGCGGAGGCGGAGGCCAAGGCGGCGGAGGCGGTCAGGGCGGCGGGCGCGGCGGCGCTGCGGACTTGCAGCAGGTGGTCGGGCGTCTTCCGGCGGCGCCGCTTACGGATTTCATGAAGGGCGATGCGGTCATGATCGTCTCGACCCAGGGCGCTACGGCGGAAACGGCTACGGCGATCACCATGGTCGGAGGCGTGGAACCGATTCTGGCGGCGCCGGCCGGGCAGCAGATGAACCTTGCGCCGTGGACCCTTGGCGGCGGTGGCGGTGACGAAGGCGGGGGCGCCCAGTAACCCAATAAGAGGTCACGCACAGCGAGCGCTCTGGCCGGTTGGTGCTTGCTCGTAGGTCGCGTAGAGTGGACCCATTCGTTGGAGATGATATGAAATTTGCGAGACGTAGGGCGCGCTCGGGCCCTGTCCAAGCAGCGCTGCGGGGCTTGCTGCTCGCGCCCTTGGCGCTTGCGTGTGCGAGCCTGTTGGCGGCGCAAGCTGGTCCTGCGGGCTCGATTCACGGCACGGTGCTCGATCCATCCGGGCTCGCTGTTCCCAACGCCGCTGTGCAAGTGGCACCGGCGGCGGGTGCGGCGTTCACGGCCACGACCAACGCCACGGGCGCCTACAATCTGAACAACGTGCCTGCGGGAAGCTACACGATCCAGGTCAACGCGACGGGATTCGCGCCGTACCAGAAAGCAAATGTTGTGGTTGCGGCGGGCCGGGCGCTGCAGCTCGATATCTCGCTGACGATTCAGCAGCAGCAAGAACAGGTGACCGTTGCCGGAGATGCGCTTACGCTGGATACCAGCGCGTCGAGTAACGCCAGCCAAGTGGTCATCACGCAGGAGGAGTTGGATGCGCTCCCGGATGATCCGGACGAGTTGCAGGCGGACCTGCAGTCTTTGGCGGGGCCCGGCGCAGGACCGAATGGCGGGCAGATGTACATCGACGGATTTACGGCGGGGCAGCTTCCGCCGAAATCTTCCATTCGCGAAATTCGCATCAATTCGAATCCTTTCTCCGCGGAGTATGACCAGGTGGGATTTGGCAGGATCGAGGTTCTGACGAAACCCGGCGGGGCTGCCTGGCACGGCTCGGTGTCGGAGAACAATAACAGCTCATTCTTGAACAGCCGGAATCCTTTTGCCCTGACGCGGGGCAATTTCGAGTCCAATCAAATCAACGGCAATATTGGCGGGGGACTGGGCAAGAACATGTCTCTCTTCTTCAATGCGGATTACCGGAAGATTGAGAACGAGGCGGTGATCGACGCGCAGATTGTCGGTCCCGGTCCGAACTTCACGATCGGGCCCTATCAGGCGCTGAATCCGCTTCCTCAATACCGGCTGAATATTGGTCCACGGTTCGACTGGCAAGTGAGCAAGAACAACACAATGACGGTGCGATACCAATACGAGCGGAACTCGGTGACCAACAGCGGAGTGGGAAATTTTATCCTTCCGGTGCAGGCTTCCAACCAATTGCAAACGGAACATCAACTGCAAATCACCGATACGCAGTATTTGGGCAAGCGAGTCGTGTACGAGACGCATTTTCAGTACCTGCACGAGCCGACCAGCAACATCGCGGCGAACCTCATACCGTCGATCAGCGTGCCCGGCGAGTTCACCGGCGGCGGAAGCGGAAACGTGTTGGACTCGATCAATCGGTACGAATTGCAGAGCTACACTTCGATCGCGTTTACGAAGCACTTCGTGAAATTCGGCGCGCGCATTCGGGACTTGACCGACTCGAACAATTCGAATAGCGCGTTCTTCGGCGCTTACAGCTTCGCCTCTCTGGCGGCCTATCAGACAGTGCTCCAGGGTCTAAGCAGCGGGATGACCATGGCGCAGATCATGGCCGAATCGCAGTGCAATCCCAATGGTGTATACAACGGCCAATGCAGTCCGAACCAGTTTTCGCTGACGGGCGGGAATCCTCATGCGTCTGTCGCCATGTTTGACGCCGGCCCATTTATCGAGGATGACTGGAGGGTGCGCCCAAACATAACGCTCAGCTATGGCTTGCGCATTGAAACCCAGAATCATATCCAGGACCATTTGGATTGGGCCCCGCGCGTGAGCCTAGCCTGGGGGCTGGGAGGGACCAAGACAACCCCCAAGTATGTCGTGCGTGCCGGGTGGGGAGTTTTCTACACGCGGTTTGGCTTTCAGAATATCCTCCAAGCCCTGCGCCAGAATGGCATCACCGAACAGCAATATATTGTCACCAACCCAGGCTTTTACTGCGGCCCCGATAGCCCCGTTGGCACAAACCTTGAGTCGGCCTCCGCAGGCAACCCCTGCCCGACGACGGCGAGCCAACTGCAGGGTGCGAGTTCTTCGGTTCCGACGATCTACCAAATTTCTCCGAATCTTCATGCGCCGTACCTGATGCAAACGAGTGTCAGCGTCGAGAGGCAACTGTCGAAGTCGGTGCAGGTATCTCTTACTTACAACAATGCGCGCGGGCAGGATTCATTGCTTCTGGCAAACGTGAACGCGCCGGTGCTTCCGGGAACAGAGATTCCGACGCCCGCAATCCCATGCTCGGCCACCGTCCCCCCACCCTGCGGCGGTGTGTACCCGAACGGACAGGACCAAAACATCTACCAGTACGAGTCGGCAGGGATATTCAGGCAGAACCAAATGTTCGCAAATGCGACGATACGTCCCGGCACCGGGAGAATCTGGTCCAAGATCACACTCAACGGATTCTACGTGCTGAATTACGCGGACAGCACGCCGAACGCCACGGGCAATGGCCTCGGCGGTTTCGTCGAGAACCCCTACAACATTCTGGAGGATTACGGCCAGGCGGGCGGGCGGTTCGGCACGCGGAACAACCTCTTTCTGCTCGGAACCATCAACCTGCCGTATGGGATCGCTTTTTCGCCCACGGTGCAGGCCAGTTCGGGAGCGCCGTATACAATCGTGTTGAGCAAGGATTTGCTCGGGACGTCCGTGCTGAATCAGCGTCCCGGCATCGTTTCCGCGGCGACATGCGCGAGTACTCAAACGAACTGCGGCCGGCGACCTCTGCACGCCGGTTGGCACGTTCAACCCGAACCCTGCACCCGGCGACCCGCTCGTTCCGGTGAACTCGCTTCGGGGACCTGCTCAATTCAATCTTAATTTGCGGTTGACCAAGACCTTCATCTTCGGCCCGAAAGCTCCGGAGGGCGGAGCTGCGGGCCAACGGGGCCCCGGTGGACCTGGCGGCCAGCGAGGCGGCTTCGGCGGCGGAGGCGGCCCCGGGGGTAGACCGAACTTCAATGGTGGAGGAGGCGGCCCAGGAAGACGAGGCGGCGCTAACAATGGCCGCAGCTTCACCGTCAGTCTTAATGCTCGCAACATCTTGAACGACGTCAATTTTGCCGCGCCGGTAGGAGTTCTTGGTTCACGGCTATTCGCCCAGCCTGAATCCGTCTCGAATGTTGGCCCGGGAGGTTCGGTAGTGGCCAATCGGCAAGTTTATTTGCAGGGCACGTTCAATTTCTAGTTGAGGATTTTATTTCTCGCGGATTGCGGGGCTGCGCTTTTTCAGCAGCCCCGCTTCGTTACATTCGTTACAAAGGGCGCCTCGGTCACATATGAAAGGTGACCTCGACGGTCAGCGTGACCGGGTAGGGCACCCCGTTCAGGTAGGTCGGCTCATACTTCCACTGTGCTACCGCGCGCATGGCGGCGGGAATCAGGATGCCTGAGCCGCTCACTGCTTTCATCTGCACCACGTTTCCATGTTCGTCGATGACCGCCTCGATTTGCACCACGCCCTGGAGTCTGGCTTGCTTCGCCAGCATCGGGTACTCCGGTTGCGGCGCGAAAATCACGTGTGGCGCTTTGACCTGTCCACCGACGCGCAGAGGTCCGCTCGGAACTGACGGCGGAGCGGGAGCCGCGGCGGGAACCGGGGGCGGAGGAGCACTGAGGCCTTCGCCTCCCAAGGCGCCTCCGAGAACGCCGCCAATCTGTCCGCCGGGAACTCCGCCTGCAACGCCTCCGGGAACGCCCATCGTCTCCTCCGCGGGGGGTTCCTCGGCGACGCGCGGCATCTCAACAGCCTTCGGAATCGCTACGGGCGCAATCAGCTTGTTCACCAGATTCTGAGTTCGAGGAGATTGCTGCGGACGCATTGCCGTCGGAGGCGGTGGCGGCGGAGGGCCGGGCGCGTTCAACGGCGGCGCAACCAGGTATGTGTACCTGAGCTGGCCCAGATCGATCGCCTGCGTAACAAAAAGAGGAATGAGCATCACGACCGCCACGACCGCCAAGTGAACAACCAGCGAGACCAGCCAGTCCACCGGCTTGCGCGCGTCTTCGGCGAAGGCTTTATCGAGGAGGGCTTCGTCGAGTTGAAAAAGATTTTGTCGCGCCTCGCCGCCTCGGAGCTCGAGTGGGCCCGTCTGGCTCGGCGCTGAAGCGATCTGGGCATCTGCCGGAACGAGAGTCCTGCGTACAGGCAGGTCGCGCTTGGCTCCGTCGCCCGCATCGCCTCTTGCCTCGAAAGGTTTCGTCTCTGGAAGCTTCGCATTTGCGGGCACGAGGTGTCTGGGCACCAAATGTTCCGTCTTTACGGCGGCGACGGAGTCCTCCACGGGTCCGTCCGTTCTCCTCTGGGACATCCGGGCATTTGCAGGTACCAGGGTTCTGTCCACCATGACCGCCCCCTTGCCGGTCTCCCGGCCTAACGCACCCGTAGAATCGCAAATAGGAAAAAATAGAGCAGTAACGCAGGTCACAGGGGCGCGTGACGCCAGAGCGAAACGCCCGTAGGCAGCAAAAACCAAGCGGTGGGACGCTTGTTTCAGCGAACTCGGGGCGGCGGCGTCAGAACGTGATCTAGGTCACATTGACCGGTTGTCCCTGTCACGGCGCGTTCCGGTCGGTCGCAGGATCATCGGTCGCGGAGGCATCCAATGGGGCCCATCACCGAGGCAGTTCAGACAAATGAGCGTCCAGACACTGCAACGCACAACGGCGTGGTTTGCATATTTTGCGGGCTGCCGACGCCAGTGCAAACCTCCCGCGAGGGCGCCGCAACGACGAACGCGACGCGCAGCAATCATCGCGTTTCGATCATCCGGTGCGAGATATGCGGCAAGGAAGCGCCGTACCCCGCGCACGAGATCGCCGAGTTTGGGGGAGTGTTTCATGAACCAAGTTCGAGCTTGTGGTTTGCCAAGGAAGCAGCGTGAAGTCAGGTAATTGATCGGAAACGAAGGAGGGCATCATGCCACCACTCAGCACACCAGCAACTGCAATCGCGTTCATGATCGTTCTGTTCGTCGCCATGGTTGGGGTTCCGCGCTTGTTCTTGCACAAGCACCACGGCGCGAAGTAGTGGGAGTGCTTTAAGAGTTTTCGTCTAGATTGCGCGACGCTGGTCGCGACCGGAACGCTGCGTCAGAGAGCTGACGCAGCGTCGCAGGGGGTACGCGAGTCTCAGGGCTGCTCGCTCCAGCCGTAGAGTTTCAAAGCGTTGCCCCGGAGCACCAGGCGCGCGATCTCGACCGCCCTGGCCCTGGTGATTTCGCCGTCTTGCATCATTCCCGTCAGTGCAATTCCCAGCGCCTGCCGGCCGGTTTCCGCCGTCTGCCAGCCAATCTCCTCCCAATCGTAAGCGCCATCGCCGGGGAAAAGATCGGTTCCGAACAGCACCTTCTCGGGAAGGGCCTCCAGCCAATCGCGCAAGACCGCTGCCAGCGCGCGCGGCTCGAGCATCCAAGTTTGTTCCGAAAGGTCCGTGTACACGTTGGGCTTCATCAGCAGATTGGTCAGCTCGCGAGTGAACGGGCCGGAGCCGCCGTGCAGGAGGACAAAGTTTGTTTTGCGCAGCCTCGCATCGTTGAGCACCGATTCCAGCAGCAGCGGTTCCGAATCACGCAGCGAGAAATAGCCGCCGCAGCCCGCGCCGGTATGGATGTGCACGGGCATTTGCAGGCGTCCCGCTTCGGCGGCGATATAGCGGAACAGATAGTCCTGCAAAACGCGGTATGCGGCGCGGTCCGGCTCGCCGCCGCGGGCGTACTTGGCATATGCCGCCGCCGCTTGCTTTTCGTCGGCCGGCTCAAAATCCAGCGACCGCAGATATGCCGCTTCAAATTTCACGGCCACTGCGCCGTCTCGTTTTTGCTTTTCCAGTTCAGGTGTGACGACGCGCGCCGTGTAATCCCCGAGCGTCACGGGCAACGCGGCGACGCCCAATTGCTGCCGATAGCGTGCGAGCAGCATCTCCTCACGCCCGAAGAAGATTTTTCGGTCCGGCGTCTCCGAGGCCAGCGCGTCGTTGTTTAGCGGGAAGAGCAGGGCATCGTCAAAGGGCACCCAGCGGAATCGCGGCGCTGCCAGGCCGCGGCCGAGGGCCACGCGGTTGGCGAGTTCCGTCTCAATTCCGAGTTGGTCCAGAACCCACGCGGGGTACGCATCTCCCTTGGCTTGCTGCGTGCGCTTTTTTTGCGCAACCAATGCGGCCACATGCTCCGCCGAGCGGTCTTGGTAGGGGTACGACCACAGCGCGTGCCATGCCGCCAGGTACATGGGATTTTCCGGCCGCAGCGTCACATTCGTGGGCGTGGGTTCGAGGGGGTAGCAGGGCAGAGCGTCGAACTCGTCATCGCGTTCGCCGGCGTTGACCACGCGCGGCGGGTGCGAATGATTGTCGATGGCCTTGATGCGGTGAATCTCCGCCATCAACGCAGGGTCGGCGGTCTGCGCGGTTGCGGTCGTTGACCATGCGGCCCATGCCGCGACGACAGTCAAGAACGCCGCCGTGATTCGCGCCCGATATTTGTTCCGTCTAGCCCCAGCTCCCATTTTCCCGAAGACTCTAACGCTCCTTTACTCCGACGGACAAGGGCGCGCGTCGGTGGATTTCACGCGGTCCTTTCGGTTGCCAATGCTTCAGCATTGGCGCGGAGAAGCTGTAATCTAATTGCGATGCCAGAACTGCCGGATATAGCCGCCTACATCACTGCTCTGGAACCACGCATCATCGGTCAGCCGATCGAACGAGTGCGCCTGGCGAGTCCCTTCCTTCTCCGGACCGTGCAACCGCCGCTCACAGACGTGGAGGGACGAGTCGTGCGCGAATTGCGCCGCGTGGGCAAGCGAATCGCCATCGGCGTGGAGGGCGACCTCTGGCTTGTGCTGCATCTGATGATTGCGGGCCGTCTGCACTGGCGGGCGCCCGGAGCAAAGCTGGCTAGCCGCAACAATCTTGCAGCACTTGATTTTCCGAATGGCTCCCTGGTGCTCACTGAGGCCGGGACAAAGCACCGAGCATCGCTGCACGTGCTTCGTGGTGAAGAAGGCTTGCGCTCGATCGATCCCGGCGGGATCGAGTTCCTCGCAAGCGATTTCGCCTCCTTTCTCGCCGCGCTTACGGCGGAGAATCGGACGCTTAAGAGAGCCCTCACTGATCCGCGACTGGTGAGCGGCATCGGCAACGCGTATTCGGATGAGATTTTGCACGCGGCGCAATTGTCGCCCATCGCGCTCACGCACAAATTGAATCAGGACGAATGGGAAAGGCTATTCGCAGCAACTCGCGAAACCTTAAACTTCTGGATCGACCGTCTTCGCGAAGATGCCAAGGCGGGCTTTCCCGAAAAGGTGACCGCGTTTCGCAAGGACATGGCGGTTCACGGGCGCTACGGGAAGCCATGCCCAAGATGCGGGGACAAAATTCAGCGGATTCGCTACGCGGATAATGAAACGAACTACTGTGCCCGCTGCCAAACGGGCGGAAAGCTTTTGGCCGATCGCAGCTTATCGCGATTATTGCGCGCCGATTGGCCGCGCACGCTGGACGAACTCGAGGCGCTCAAGCGCCGCTAGAAGCGCAGAGTTGATGCGAAGCGTATCACCGAGCTGCGCAATGAACGGGTTGGCGTACATGCACATTCCCCGAGCGCCCGCGCCGGTTGCACTGCGAATTGAATATAATGCGGCTTCCGTCCGTAAGCCGCCTCAGGAGGCCCTTGACCTAGAAAGAGGCTGAAATGTCGTTTCGCTCTGTTTTTCTGGCTGTGGTAATTGCGTTTTCGCTGATTGTGGCTGCCTTCCTCGTGAACGGCGCCAGGCCGCACGTTGAGACCGAGCAGCCCAGTGGGGAGCTGGTTCGCGCCACCGGAAAATGCGCCGAATGTCACGCGCGCGTTCAGTATTCGGTGGTCCACGAGTATGAGATGAGTTTGCACGCCAGCAAGGGCGTGAACTGCCTTGATTGCCACCAACCTGCTGCCGGACAGGAAAAGGAAGACCACCACGGTTTCGTAATTTCCACCAAACTCACCGCTGGGAATTGCAGAAGTTGCCATGAAACCATTTACCAGCAGTTCCTGCACAGCCGTCATGCGGCGCCCGCGTGGGCTGCCATTTACGGTGAGAAGGGGCTCACGCCCGAAGAGGTGAATCTTTCCGAGCAGTACCAGCCGGGCGGGACGCGCAGGCCGCCGCATCCCTTTGTGCAACTGGAAGGCGGATCCGCAATGGCCAGCGGCTGCGAGCAGTGCCACAGCGTCGGCAAGCCGAATAGCGACGGCACGATCGGAACCTGCACGGAATGCCATACGCGTCACACCAGTTCTGTAAGGATCGCGCGCCTGCCTTCCACGTGCGCCCAATGCCACATGGGTCCCGACCACTCGCAGATCGAAATTTACGAAGAATCGAAGCACGGAGTGATGTTCCAGTCGCAAGAGAACTTGCTGAATCTGGACGCCCCTCCTAACACGCTCACCACACGCGACATGTTCGTGCCCACCTGCGCCACCTGTCACATGAGCGGCATCAATGGATTGGGCGTCACGCACGATCCCTCGGAGCGGCTGTCGTACTACCTCGCCAGCGCCATCAGCGAGAAACGTCCGAACTACGCCGCGAACCAGGCCAAGATGAAACAGGTTTGCGCACAGTGCCACACACCAGTATTGATTGACCAGGTCTACAGCCAAGCCGAAAAGGTCGTCGAGGCTACGAATGACCGCGTACGCGCGGCGCAAGACCTCGTCGACGGATTGCGCAAGGACGGCGTCCTCACGGGGCCGCCATTTTCGCAGCCGATCGATTTTGTCTATTTCGACCTTTGGCACTATGACGGCCGGACCAGCAAGCATGGCGCGTTCATGGGAGGGGCGGACTTCGTGCAGTGGCACGGAAACTACCCGATGCTGCAAAAGACGGTCGAGTTGCAGTCCATGGCCGCCGAGCTCAGGAGAGAGCATGGCAGAGGCAAATGAGCGCTGGTGGGCCAGTCCACAGGTCTGGGTTGAATGGTTCGTGATCGCGAATATCGGATTTCTCACGTTCGATATCTACCTCGCGCATTCGGTAAATCAGTTCCGCAGGGAAGCGGAGTATATTCCGCTGATTTTTTCCGCTTGCGCGCCTTTCGTGCTCGTGATTGCAATTGCCTTGCGTAGACGCTGGCCGGCGGTGTGGAAGGACTTGGGTTATTTGGTGGGCTGGGCAGCCGTGCTCGTCGGACTCGCTGGCGTGATTTTCCATCTACAGAGCCAATTCTTTTACGAGCGCACCCTGCGGAGTCTGACGTATTCAGCTCCCTTTGCCGCGCCTTTGGCTTACACGGGCCTGGGGTTTCTGCTGATCCTGAACCGCATGGTGGAACCACGCACGCTCGAATGGGCTCAATGGGTGCTGCTGCTCACGCTGGGCGGATTCGTTGGGAATTTCGTCTTTAGCCTGTCCGATCACGCGGAGAACGGATTTTTCCATCCGCTGGAGTGGGTGCCGGTGGTGGCTAGCGCGCTCGCTGTCGGTTTCTTGGTTGTGCCGCTGGTCATGCCGGTGGCGCGCCGCTACCTCGAGCTGTGTCTGGCTATTCTGCTTCTGGAAGCTGGCGTGGGGTTGTGGGGTTTTGCGCTGCACGTCGAGGGCAATCTGCAGGGACCTTCCGTTCACGCGTTTGATAATTTCATTTACGGCGCTCCGCCACTGGCTCCGCTATTATTTCCGAATCTCATGGTGCTTGGACTGATCGCTCTGTGGCAGTTGCGGGCGACGTCCGAGATCTAATTGAAGTGTGGGCTGAAAATTCGGAAGGAGCGCAATGAATAAGCGCAAGCTGGGTAATTCGGGGATCGAAATTTCGCCACTGGTTTTCGGGGGGAACATTTTCGGGTGGACGGTGGATGAAGCGGCTTCCTTCAAGCTGCTATCCGCATTTGCGGCCGCGGGTTTCAACGCCATCGATACGGCGGACACCTACTCGAGATGGGTTCCGGGCCACACGGGCGGAGAGTCGGAGACGATCATTGGCAAGTGGATGAAGCAAAACCAAAATCGCGACGAGTTGATCATCGCGACGAAGGTGGGCATGGAGATGGGGCCCGGCAGGAAGGGGCTTTCCAAAAACTACATCCTGCGTTCCGCGGAAGACTCCTTGCGACGGCTGCAAACCGATTACATCGATCTCTATCAATCGCACACGGACGATGCGGACACGCCGTTCGAGGAAACTCTCGGCGCATACGGGGAACTGATCCGGCAAGGCAAAGTCAGGGCGATTGGGGCTTCCAACTACAAGGCGGACAGGTTGGCTGCGGCGCTTGCCGTCAGCAAAAAGACCGGCCTGCCGAGGTATGGGAGCCTGCAACCGAACTATAACCTCTACTTGCGGGCCGATTACGAAGACGCCCTTGAGCCGCTGTGTCTGAAGGAAGGTTTGGGCGTGATCAATTATTTTCCGCTGGCCAGCGGATTTCTGTCCGGCAAGTATCGCTCGGAGGCCGATCTGGGGAAGAGCGCGCGCGGCCAAGGGGTAAAAAAATATCTCAATGCTCGGGGGTTCAAGATTCTTGGCGCGCTTGACCAAGTCGCACAAAAATACAACGCCACGCCCGCCGGGGTATCCCTCGCTTGGTTGCTGGCTCGTCCGAGCATCACGGCGCCGATTGTCAGCGCGACGACACTGGAACAACTGAAAGATGTAATGGCCTCCGCGGAAATAAAACTCGATCGGGCTTCCATCGACCTCCTCAATCAAGCCAGCGATTAAAGCTGTGGAAAACTTAACGGGACCGCAGTCCCTCAAATCATCGCAATAATCGCGGGTGTGCTCGTCTTCGTGGCGAAGGCGAAGCGTATCCATGCCAACGCAGTCCTAGGACTCCCACGACGCGGGTACTTGCGAATTTGAACCTATCCAATCTATTCCATCTTCATCAAAGTACGCGTGGGGGGCTCCCATGCTCGCGAAACCTGGCATCAAACAAGTTCTTATTGCGCTCGCTGCGATTGTGTTCTTTTTCTCTTCCTATACGGCGGGGGCGACGCCAACCAACACGGCAAACGACGCGGCGACTTCGGCCAGCGAATGCCTGATCGTGTATCCGCTGGATCAGATTCAATCCGACCTGGGCACTCGCTACTTGTTTTACGGGAATGCTTTTTTCATTAACGAAGACGGGTACCTGATGACGGCCGCGCACGTCGTCAGCCCCTTTCGTAAGGGAGGGCAGCCGTACATTCTGGTGGGCACGAAGAACGGTCCGCATCATCTGGTCGAGGCCAACCTGGTGGCGGCGGATTGGGCGCACGATGTGGCCATCCTTCGTGCGACGCCGAATCCTTTCGCGAGCGGATACGGAGTTCGGGCCCTGCCGCTGACGGCCGAGAGGCCGGCCACCGGGAAGGATATTCTCGTGCACTCTCTGCGCCCCGCCGATCAGCAGAATGCGAATTCGTCGGAAACGCTGATGGAAGATCGCGAGAACGGCAAACTTCTGAGCTTTCAATTCTCGAAAGGCGAGATCGAAGGCACGGACAGGGAACTGCTCGCCGTGAGCCAGCCGATCGTGCCGGGACAAAGCGGTTCTCCCGTGGTTGCGGCTGACTCCGGTGAAGTCGTCGGCGTTGTTCTCGGGCGCTGGCTGCGGCCCGGTGTGATCTCTCTTGCGACCGCCGCCGATCAGATTGCGGCGGCGCCGGGTGCTGCTTTGCCCATCCACTACGCGATCGCCTTGCTGCATGAACGGGGCATCGCCTGGCAAACGGTTTCAGTGCAGCCCGAGATTGCGCAGGCCACGCCTCAAGCGGAGGAAGGATCTTCGCCTCCCGTTCCGCTTTCCCTGGTGACCACTCCCTATCCTCCGCAGGCGCTCTTTGGAGGGGAAGTGGTGCTCGACGCTGTTGTCGATGCCAGCGGAAATCTGGCGGACTTGACGGTCGTGAGCGGGCAGCCACCCTTCCTCGGGCCGGTGCTGGATGCCGTGCGCACCTGGAGTTTCGAGCCGGCTCGCGTGAACGGTGTTCCGACCGAAGGCAAGCTTAGTATCGTGTTCCAATTCCCGCAGTCGTACGTGCCGCCGTTGACTTCGCAAGAACGTACTTTTGCGGCCCCGTCGCCGAATTCAGCGGACCGAGCGGCTGTGCCCCTCTATACGAAGGAACCGGACTACCCGCCGCACTCTGTGATCGACGGCAGTGTCGCGATATTGGCTACCGTGGATCAGCAGGGAGAGATTGCCTCGACGCAAGTCTTGCGCGACGTCGAGCCGCTCACCGATGCGACGCTAGACGCGCTGCATCTCTGGCACTTTGCGCCCGCCAAGGAAGATGGAGCGAGTGCGGAGTCGGCCGCGGTGGTGGTCATCACGTTCCGCCGCCCGGCCATACGCTGATCCACATCAGCGCGCCGACGATTCGCGCTTAGGCTAAGGGCGGGGGCGCACGAGAAGGCCGTCGTGCACCTGATCCGACGGATACACGATGAGTTGATCGCCGGGGTTGACGCCCTCGAGAACCTCCGCGTCACGATCCGTGAGCGTGCCCGCCCGAATCGCGCGGAGGCGGGCGCGGCCCTGCTCGATGCGATAAACGGCCCAATTGCCTTGGTCCCGGACTAGCGCACCCAGCGGGGCAAGCACTGCCGATTCGACTTGCCGCAGATAGACGCGCCCCCACACGCGGTAGCCAGGCGCCAGGCCCGCATACGCCGCCGGCGGGGCGGTGAATTGCAGGATCACCCGGGTGCGCTGCTCCTCGACGCCGAGCGCCGACACTTTCGTGAAGCCCTGCGGCTCGATGAGCCGCACCTGGGCCGGGATATCGGCCGGTCCTCCCCAATCGTAAATTTCGGCGTGCTGGCCCACATGGATTTTCACGGCGTCCTGGGACAGAAACTCGATCGCCGCCTCTAGACCAGCCGTATCGCCAATCTCGACCAGCGGCGTGCCTACGGCGACGGTGCGTTCGCTCTGCTGGAGGAGATGCGTGACGACGCCGGACGCCGGCGAGGTCACCGAGACGACTTGCGCGTTGTCGGCGGGTGGATTCGCCAGAGCGTCTTGCGCCGAAACGAGATCCGCGCGGCGGGTGGCGATGTCCGCATCGGCGGCGCGCACGAGCGCTAGCCGATTGATCGGCGTTGCTCTGGGCGGTCTCAAGGTCCGCGGTCGGAAGGACTCCCGCTTTCGCCAAGCCAGTATCGCGCTGCAGTTCATCACGCGCGCGGGCGGCATCGGCCGCGAGCTTGTCGCGCTGCGCCGTCGCGGATGCTAGTGCCGAGCGCGCCGCTTCCACCGCGGCTTCCGCTTGAGCGCGCGACGCGGGGGTCGAGAAATTCCGGCGCGGCGGGTCTGATGCGGGCGACAATCGTGCGATCGGCGACTACGCGGTCGCCCACCTCCAAGTTCACTCGTTCGAGCTGTCCGCCGACTGGCGATGAGACGACGTAGGCTTGCCGGACGCGTGCCGTTCCTTGATCCGCGACGACATCGGCGATCGGGCCGCGGCGCACAGCGGCAACGTCCACCTCGACGGGACGAGGCCAGAACAAAAACACGACGAGAGCCACTACAGCCACCGCAAGCAGCCCGATGACGACCCAGCGAATCAGCGTCTTGGTCATAGTCATTCCCGCGTTTTCAGCACGGTCACCAGATCGAGCCTCCAGATTCGCTGGGCCACCAAGCCTGCCGCCAGAAACACTGCGCCGAGGTAGGTTGTGATGGCGATGCCCAAACCCTGCGGCGTGACCAGGAACGGAAGATAAAAATCCTGCTGTGTGAACGCGTTCACTAGAGCTTTCTCCAACGCCAGACCTTCCGCCACGCCGATAGGCGCCGCGAGCAGCGCCAGGAAGATCAGCTCACCGGAGAGAATATAGGCGCATTCCGCTGGACCGAAGCCGAGCACACAGAGCGTCGCGAGGTCGCGCGATCGATCGGCGAGCGCGATCCGGCTGATGTTGTAGGCCACGCCGAAGGCGATGGCCCCGGCAAATCCGAGAAAGAAGGACATTTCAATCGTCAAGACGTCGGCCACGGCGGATCGAAAGGAAGCCACCGTGTCGTCACGCGATGCGGCGCTCACCACCTGAGGGATGTGCGCGAGGGAGCGGTAGAAATCGCCGCGATCGTTCGGGGCGACGAGAAGATCTACGCCCGAAGCCATATCGCCGTCTCCCATGCCGCGATTGAGCGCGTCCCTCGCCATGTAGGCGGTGAGTCCCGCATAGTCTTCCGAAATCGCGGTTACCGGCAGAAGCAGTCGCGGCCGCCGCTCGTCCATAATTTCGAGTTCAACGAAATCGCCTGCACGCACACCGAGCCGGGCCGCCAGTGCAACGGACAACACCACGCCGCGTCCCTCGAAGGGAATACGCCGATCCTGCTCGTCCAGAGGTTGATCGAGAAGGGCCTCAGTGTCGAGGCCGACGACGCCGATGCGTTCCTCGCGCGCATTCGCCCTGATGCGGGCGGGTTCCGTGCGGACGGGTTCGGCGCGGAGCACCGCCGGCAGGTGCGCCACTTCCGACAGGGCATGCACGTCGCGCGTGTCGCTGAATCCGACTTCGTCGGTCCAGCGATGTGACGCGGTAGTACGCTTGATCGACAACGACGTCCACGCTGGCGAACAGGAATTGCGAGCCCACCAGGAGCGCCAGGCTGACGCTCAAGCCCGCCACGGTCAACACGGCGCGCGCCGGGAATCGTTCCAGGTTTCGCACGATCATGCGCGTGGGCTGATCGAGAATCCGCCACACGGCGAACATCTCGACGATTCCTTTGCGGTAGCGCGCAGGGCGTGGGCGGCTGCATGGCCACGGCGGGACTCATCCGCACGACTCGACGCACGGCCGAGCAACGAGCCCGCCAGAGCCGCGACGATTGAGATACTCGCAGCCACGGCAAAGGCCGTCCACGAAAACTGCGTCGCGAGATGTGGAAACCGCATGTATTGGGCGAGCAGAGCCGTGATCCCTGTCGCCAAATATGCGCCGAACGCGCCGCCCACGGCCGTGCCGATGAGTCCGATCAGGCCCGCCATCTTGAGATAAGTGGACGCAGCTTCCAGATCGCCGTAGCCGAATGCCTTCAGTAATCCGATTTGCTCGCGCTCGGTCTGCACCAGGCGGCTTAGCACGAGGTTGACGAGCCCGGCGGCCACGAGCAAGAACACGGGCGGAATGATTTCGGCCATGATCCCCAGGCGCTGAATGCGGTCGGACTGAAATTTATCCGAGACCTGATCGGCGCGCGCGTACGCGGGAGCGCCGCCGTAGGGCGCCAGAATGCGGTCCACGGCTGCGATCGCAGCCGCTTGGGAGGCTCCTGGCGCGAGCGCCAGGGAAACGGCGCTGAACGCGCCACCGAGTCCACTCGGCCGCTCGACGGCCGCCCGTGGCGCCCAGAGCACACCTTGGTGCGCATCGTCGGGCATGGGACTGGAACTCGGCACGTAGACGTATTCGGGCGAAAGGGCTGCGCCCACGATCGTGAAGGTCAAGCGGTGTTCATTGATCACCACGGATAGCTGTTCGCCGAGGCTGACGTGCGCCGCGTCCAAGAACGTTTTCAGCGCCACAGCTTCGTCGGTCCGGTTCGGATCTGGCCGGCGGCCGGCAATGACGACGATGCGATTGAGCGCGCGGCGGTCGTCGTCGGGCAGGGAAATGAGCAGCGCGGTTGCCGGGCGAAGCAGCCCGGGGACTACCATCAGGCCGGATTTCGTGGCGCGGGGATCGACGGCGACCACGCCGTCGATGCGGGCAAGGTCGTCGGCGACGGAAAGCGGCGCGCGCGTGGCGGTGGCAAAGACGTCGGCGAAGCGCGTCTGCGCATAGTAGTCGCGCCGCGCGACGACCAACGCCTGTTGGGTGGAAGAGGCCATGACCGCGACGGACACGCCGCAGGCAATCAGCAGAGCAATGGCCCCGGCTTGCCATTTCAATCGCCAGAGGTCGCGAAGGAGTTTGCGATTGAGTACGCGCACCAGGGTCACCAGACCAGTTCGCGGGGCGCCCGCTTGGCCGCGTTTTCCTTGACATCAGCCACTGCGCCGTTGGAAAAGTGGATGACGCGGTCGGCAATGTCGGCGATGACCGCGTTGTGAGTGACGATCAGTGTTGTGGCGCCAATTTCTCTCGCTACATCCACGATGGCTTCGATCACCTGAATGCCGCTCACGCTGTCCAGCGAGCCGGTAGGCTCGTCGCAGAAAAGGAGTTCGGGCCGCTTGGCGATGGCTCGGGCCACTGCGACGCGCTGTTGTTCGCCGCCCGACAATTGCGCGGGAAAATGGTCCGCCCGGTCGCTGAGGCCAACCAAAGCCAGGGCTTTGCTGGCATCCATCGATGGACTGGCGATTTCCGTAATCAACTCGACGTTTTCGAGTGCCGTAAGACTGGGCATGAGATTGAAGAACTGAAAGATGAAGCCAACCGAGCGGCGGCGGTAGCGGGTCAATTCCGCGTCCGACGCTTGCGTCAGATCGCGATCGTGGAACACGACGTGGCCGCTGGTGGCGCGGTCCAATCCGCCCAGGATGTTGAGCAGCGTCGATTTGCCCGAACCGGAAGGACCGAGGAGCACGAGCGTCTCGCCGCGCCGGACGTCGAGATCCACGCCGCGCAAGGCGTGTACCTCGCCAGCCCCAGTCCCGTAGATCTTGGTTAGGCCGCGCACCTGAAAGATGGAATTGTCGCGCAGCGATTCACTCACCGGGTCCATTCTCCATCGGGCGTGCTTTGGGTCGCGACTGTCGTGGACTGAAGGGTCACGATTTCGTCGGCGTTAGAGTACCACGGCGCTTCCTGCGCTGGAGTCGGAGGGGCCCATCGGGAAATCGGGCGCCCGGTTAGCAAAGGGGCACCGGCATGCCGAAAAGACGAATCAGCCACTCAGGGCTGACGTGCCCTCGGTGGTACGATCCGATCATCAGGTCGCGCCGACCAAAACAACAGGTTTTACCACCTTTCCTGAGACAGGAGACGACTCCAGTGCATAAGCCATACTTTGCGATGCGAGCCTTTGGCACGTTCATCCTGATGGTTTGCCTGCTGGCTGCTCCGGCGCTGCGCGCCGATGTGACCATTCGTTACAAGACGGATTTCAAGGTCGGAGCCATGGTGCCGCCGGCCATGTCGCAACAGGGTTCCAACAGCCCAAAACTGCCGTTTCCTCCGATCGTGCTGGTGCAGGTTAAGGGCGACAAGGGAGCCTCGAACGCCGGCCTCAGCGCCTCGCTGATCGATTTCACCAAGCAAGAGATCACCATCCTGGATGCGACCAACAAGCTCTTTGCCACGGTCGCCATTAAGGATTATTGGGGAGAGCTAACCGCGTCGATGCCGACGATGCCGGCCGTTCCGCCCGCGGCACAGGCAATCCTGGCATCGATCAAGTCGGACTTTTCCTGCAGCAAGACCGGGCGGACGGACAGCGTGGTGAGCGTGATGGTGGAGGAGAATGAGTGCACTTTCTCGATGAGTCTGCCCATACCAGCGGGACTGCCGATGCCGCCAGGAATGTTTCAACCGGGGCAGCCAGTGACCGTCATCAAGCTGGTGATGCAGCGTTGGAGCGCTACGCCGGCGGAAGTGCAGCGCGTTCCGGCGCTGAGCGAGTTCATGACGTATAGCTCGTCGAGTGCTCAACTGCTGAATCCGGCCGCCTCGATGCAGCAGATCCTCGGCAAACTGCCGTTTATTGGCCAGAATTTCGAACCCATGATCGAGGAATTCTCGAAGAACCCGTCGGCGACACTGAAGATGCACGCCGAAATCTTCATACCGGTGCTGGCACAAATTGCGCCGATCCTTCAGGCACAGGGTCATCCGCTTCCCGCGGGGTTTGATCCCAATGCCGCTCTGGCCGTGGTCGACATGGTAGCCACAGAGCTTTCCAGCGCGCCGATTGACGCTTCCGTGTTCCAAGTGCCCGCTGATTATCACGCAACCCCGCTGGCGGACCTTCTCAAGTCTCTGATGCCGGCTCCAAAGGCTTCCACGCCTGCTGCCGGGAGTTTTTCGGGAAGGCCGTGAAATCGTTCGGGCGGGGCAGTGATGCGCAGGCGGGTCGGTGGGTTCTTTCGTAAGCAGAAATAGCTCGCTGGAAAAAAGAGGCCTCGGAAGTGATTCCGAGGCCTCTGCGATGCCAAGCTAATTGCGGCGTGGGCTCCTGAGCTGCGCTCAAGAGCCCACGCGGTCAGGATGATGCGCCGGGATGCAGGCGCGTCAGTTGGCGCGGCTCTGCACGGGTTGGCGCGGGACTGGTTTGCCGTAAACGGCGAAACGTGACATCACGGAGAAGCCGCCTTGGCCGTGGCCGCTTCCGGGCATCAGGTCGACGAAGCCGACTTCGTCGACTTTGCTCAGGTCCAAGTTATTGACGAAGTCTCCGTGGGTGAGCATTTTGTCGGCGTCCAGCTTAATCCAGTGGACGTCCTGGATCGCGAATGTCGTTTCGTAATAGTCGGAGATTTGGCCATCGGCGTGGTCGCCTACCCAATAAGTGCCGTCGGCGAGCTTGATCATGGGGCGCAGCTTGTGGAAGCCGGATACGCGCGTGAGCCACTTGATCCTGGCGAGGCCGCTGAGATCGACGTAGTTATTTTTGTCGCGGAACGTCGCGCCGCACTGCACAAAGCAGGTTCCCATGAAGATGCGCACGGGATTATCCTCGCCGCCGTCGTTCGCGCCGGTGATCTCCATGCCGCCCGTCTTGGCGCCGCCGTAGAGTTTCAGTTCGAGGTTGGGATTGGAGACGTGCTCTTGCGTCGAGCGGGACCTGCTCCTTCTGCGGGTGGTTCCACACTTCGCTGAAGAAGAGCGGCGGATGGCCACCTTTGCCTGGAGCGGGGCGGACTGCTGCCGCCTGCTGCTGCGCGAAGGCGCTGGCCGCCAGACCCAAGGCAAGGCCGAATCCGAGCAGGCACTTCATGGCTAGCACCACGTGGCTTCGTCGTATCATGCGAACCTCCAAGTTTTCGAAGGCGGCGGCCTCCAGGAAGCCGTCACGTCCTCCCAGGTACACGGAACATACACCCGGCGGCCAGGGCATGCAATGCAAAGGGGCGATGACGCGGGGCGGTGGTATGATCGCTTCGGGCGGGTTCGACGACTGGAAACGCGAACGATTTTCGGGCCGCTGGGGATTCCGCGATGAGAATGGCAATCAGAAATGAAGAGACGACGGGGCATCCGTCGCGCCGGGAGTTTCTCAATCTTGCGCTGGCCGGAGGCGCGATGCTTGCGGCGGGGCCGGCGTTGGGCGCGTCCATGGGTGTGAGCGCTCGGGGCGCTCAGAACAATCGGGGAAATCAGGGCGATCTGGCGGCGCTTTCGCTGCAGCAAGTTTCGGATTTACTGCGCAAGAAAACCGTATCGCCGGTGGACCTCACGCAAGAGTGCCTGAAGCGAATTGACCGGCTGAATCCTATTTTGAATGTGTTTATCACCGTGGATCGCGATGGCGCGTTGGCGCAGGCGCGCGCGGCGGAAGCGGAGCTACGGCAGGGCAAATGGCGAGGACCTTTGCACGGAGTCCCGCTGGCTCTGAAGGACAACATTGATACCGCGGGCATTCGCACGACGGCGGCGAGCGGCGTTTTTGCGAATCGCGTTCCGACTGAGGATGCCGAGGTGGTGCGGCGGTTGAAGGGCGCCGGCGCGGTGATCCTGGGCAAGCTCAATATGCATGAGTTCGCGTTTGGCGGGACTTCGGTGACGAGTTTTTTTGGCGCGGTGCACAATCCTTGGAACGTCGAGCACATCGCGGGGGGATCATCCGGCGGGCCCGCGGCGGCCGTGGCTGCGGGTTTGTGCTACGGAAGCCTGGGCACGGATACGGCGGGCTCGGTGCGCATTCCGGCGTCCTTTTGCGGGGTGGTGGGCTTCAAGGGAACATATGGACTGGTGAGCAATCGTGGCGTGATACCGATGCGGCCTTCGCTGGATCACGTCGGTCCTTTGACGCGGAGCGTGACGGATACGCCGCTGCTCTTGCAGACGCTGGCTGGCTACGACGCGGAGGATGTGACCAGCGCGAATGTTCGCGTGCCTAATTTTGCGGAAGAGATGCGGGCGCACAAAGGGCCGTTTCGGCTGGGAGTGGCTCGCATGTTCTTTTTCGATGGGCTCGATCCGGATATTGCGAAGGCGGTGGAGCAAGCGCTCGTGGTGCTGAAGCAATTGGGAAACCAGGAACAGGACGTTACGCTGCCCGAGGCTGCGAACCTGCCCGTTGGCGCTACGGGCGCGGAAGTTTACGCGTTCCACGCGCAATACATGGCGCGCAGCCCGGAACTGTATCAGAAGGAGACGCTGGATCGGCTGCGTCCGACGGCGGAGGTGAGCGCTGCGAGCTATTTTGAGGCGCGGCAGTCGATCGAGAGGTTACGGCGCGAAGTGCAAAAGGTGTTTACGTCGGTGGATCTGGTGGTCACGCCCACGACGCCTATTCCTCCGCACACGATTCCGGAAGCGGATCGTGAGGAACGCGAAATGATCGCCAACAAGCAGCTCTCGCAGCTCACGCGGAACACGCTTCCTTTTGATGTGTACGGACTTCCCACGATCACCGTTCCTTGCGGCTTCACGCACGATGGCTTGCCCATCGGCCTGCAGATCAGCGGCCCACCCTGGGGTGAGGCGCAGGTCTTGCGGCTTGCGCAAGCCTATGAACAGGCGACGGACTGGAACCGACGGCCGCCGACCTGGTAACGGGCAGTTACTTCTCCTGTAATGAAGCGAGATAGTCCGACAGGTTCTTGATGCGCAGCGTCACAGCGCGGGCGTTCTGCTTGTCGATCGCACCGAAGATTGGTCCCCAGGTGGGCATACTCGATGAACCATGCGAGCTCGTGCCCGGGCCAAATCGAAGGACCATGGAAACGTAGTCGTAGGGGAATTTTCCTTCGTGGCGCTTGGCGAGCGTGGTGAGATCGGGTGGCGGCGCTTTGAGCGAGGCGGCAGCAGGGCCGTTGCCTTTGGCGCTGGCGCCGTGGCAGGCGGCGCAATACTGTTGGTACATGCCCTCGCCGGACGGGATGTAGGTCGGCGGTAGCATCAATGGATTCGGGGCTTGCGCTGCGGCGCGGAGGCCGGAAAGAGAAAAGAGCAAGACAGCGAAGAGCCCTGCGTAGCGCATGGTCATGATTTTCCCTCGGGGGAGTAACCTCGCATTTCGATTTGAGTTTCTTCTTCTTGTGAATCGTACGCTTCTTCCGGCAGTACCACAACGGATTCGCCACGGCGGGCAGCGGGCCGTCGCATCCTGGCAAGAGCCGGGGGCGCTACAGGAGCCGCATTAAATCCAGTGTTTGCGCAGCAGCCAGACCTTGATGACCTGGGTAAGGGCCACATAGCTGAATAGCGTGAGCAGGAGGATGGGCCAGTACAAGCCGGGCAAGTGCGTGAAGCCGAGCGCCGACGCCAGTGGAGAGTAGGGCAGCCAGATTCCGAAGGCCATGATGGCTAGCGTCGTCGCGGTCAGCGCCAGGCTGGCGCGGCTTTGAATGAAGGGGATCTTGTTGGTGCGAATGACGTGGATGATGAGCGTCTGCGTCATCAGGGATTCGACGAACCAGCCGGTCTGGAACAGGGGTGCGCGAGATGGGTCCCAGCAATGGAAGAGGTAGAGCATGACGAAGAAAGTGGTGTAGTCGAAAATCGAGCTGATGGGGCCGACAAAGAGAATGAAGCGCCGGATTTCATCGATGTTCCAGGGGCGCGGGCGGGCGACTTGCTCTTCGTCGACGGCGTCGGCGGGGATGGGTACCTGCGAGAAGTCGTAGAGGAGATTATTGGTCAGCACCTGAATGGGCGCCATGGGCAGGAAGGGCAGGAAGGCGCTGGCGCCGAGTACGCTGAACATATTGCCAAAGTTCGAGCTGGCGCCCATGCGGATGTACTTCACGATGTTGGCGAAGACCCCACGGCCTTCCAGCACGCCCTGTTCGAGCACCATGAGGTCTTTTTCGAGCAGGATCAAATCCGCCGATTCCTTGGCGATGTCGGTAGCGGTGTCCACGGAGATGCCGACGTCGGCCGCGCGCAGGGCGGGAGCGTCGTTGATGCCATCACCCATGAATCCGACGACGTGGCCCTTGCCGCGGAGGAGACGGATGACGCGCTCTTTGTGCGCGGGTGAGAGCCGCGCGAAGAGTACCGCTTTATCGGCGGCGTCGGCCAATTCGCCGTCGGACATTTTCTCGACGTCGCCCCCGAGGAGCATGGGATCGGCCGAGAGGCCCACGTCCTTGCACACCTTGCGGCTGATGAGCTGGTTGTCGCCGGTGAGGATTTTGACGGCCACGCCGTGCTTGTGCAGGGCCGCGAGGGAGCGGGCTGCGGTGGCCTTGGGCGGGTCCAGGAAAGCGACGTAGCCTTTGAGCACGAGTTCCCGCTCATCATTTTTTGCGCAGATTTGCTTGCCGGTCAGTTCCTTTGTGGCGACCGCCAGGACGCGGAAGCCGTCGTCGCTAAGGTTGTCGTACTCCTGCTTCAGGTCGGCCGCCTGATCGGCATCCATTGGGGACAACTTGCCGTCGAGTTCAAAATGGGAGCAGCGGAGAAAAACCTCTTCGGGAGCACCTTTGGTCAACAGGATCGCTTTGCCCTCGGGGTTTTGGACCAGGACCGACATCATGCGGCGGGTAAAGTCGAACGGGATTTCATCGAGCTTTTTGTAGGTATCGATAACGGTCTTTTCATGAAAATCCGGGCTATCGAGAATCGCGCGGTCGAGGAGATTTTTCAGGCCGGTCTGGAAGTAGCTGATCAGGTAGCCGTCGAGAAGAACGCCATCTGACTCCTGGCCAGTGACGTCACAATGCTTCATGAGGACGACGCGATCCTCGGTGAGCGTGCCGGTCTTGTCGGTGCACAGGACGTCCATGCCGCCGAAGTTCTGGATGGAGTTCAGGCGCTTGACGATGACTTTCTTGCGGCTCATGGCCAGGGCGCCGTTCGAGAGGCAGACGGAGACGATCATCGGCAGCATCTCGGGCGTGAGTCCCACGGCTACAGCCAAGGCGAAGAAGAAGGCCGCCTTCCAATCGTGCTTGGTGAGGCCGTTGATCAGGAAAACCAGCGGGACCATTACGGCCATGAACTCCATCATCAGCCAGGTGAAGCGGTTGAGGCCCTGGTCGAAGCTGGTCGGTACACGTTCGCCGGTGATCGAGCGGGCCATGCTGCCGAGGTAGGTTTGCACGCCGGTGGTGACGACGACCGCAGTCGCCGTGCCGCTTTCGACGCTGGTGCCCATGAAGCAGATGTTGTTGAGTTCGGTGGGCGAGCAATCGTCTTTCGTCTCGGGGTCGTGGAATTTCTCGACCGGGAGGGACTCGCCGGTCAGGCTGCCTTGGCTCACGAAGAGGTCTTTCGAGGAGAGCAGCCGAACGTCGCCCGGAATCATGTCGCCGGCGGCGAGCTTGACGATGTCGCCGGGGACGAGGTCGCGGAGAGGGATTTCCCTCGGCGTGCTGTCGCGCACGACCGTCGCGGTGACGTGGATCATGGCCTTGAGCTTTTCCGCCGCCGCATCCGCGCGGGCTTCCTGCCAGAAACGAAGTCCCACGCTCAGCAGCACCATGGCGGCCATTACGGTGCCGGCGCGTGGGTCACCGGTGAGGAAGGAGATTACCGACAGGGTGGTCAGCAGGATGACCAGCGGGTTCCGGGTCATCTTCAGAAGGCGGACGAACCAGCCTTGCTTGCGCTCTTGCGCCACTTCGTTCGGGCCTGCTGTGTTGGCGCGTTCCTCGGCGTCAGCTTCCATCAGGCCGTTCAGCGAGGTACGCAAGTCGTGGAGAAGCTGGGCGGCATCCTTGCGGGCGGCGTCCAGGACTGCGGCAGAAACGTGGATGGTCTGCTTTTTCGATAGGGGGCGAAAGGAGGGCAGGAACGGGTGAGCCGGGGGCGGCGCGGGCCTGGGAGCAGGGGCTCCTGCGCCGAGGTCGGCCAAGGTTCCTGTTGCGCGATCGGTTTCCGGTGTGGTCATCGTTTCATTGACCGATTTGAGAGCAAAGTTCTGTGCGTACGAAACAGCAATTACGCCCGGGCAATTATGCACGGTTGGGGCTCACCCGGAAACCTTCACTTCGTCATTGAGACCGCGAGGTTACCGCCCGTTCACAGAACCGTAACGAAGCGGCGATATACTGTGGTTCTCCTATCCAACGGGACAAGATGGAAAACGGAGACCAGGTACTACCGCGGCAGCTAATTCAGGAGCTTAACCTTCTTCGCTCGGAGATGTTGCAACTGGAAGCCTCCGGCATGGTGGACTCCGCCGAGGTGCACCCTGAGCACCGCGCGAGCGCCGCGAATCTGATCCACTACCTTGCGCTGCGCCGGCACGATATCCGCAAACTCCAGGCGCAACTGGCATCCCTTGGCCTTTCGTCTCTCGGACGCACTGAGTCGCACGTGATCGGCGGTCTGTATGCCGTGACGAAGGTGCTGAATCAACTGGCTGGCTCGGAGGAAGCGACGGTCGATCTTCCGGCCGGAGAGCCTGAAATTGGCGATGGCGACGCACCCCTGGAGAAAAATACCGACGTCCTGCTTGGTCCGGCGCCGGTGGGCCGGAGCGTCCGGATCATGGTGACCATGCCGTCGGAGGCCGCAACGGACTACGATCTGGTCCGCGATCTGGTGCTGCATGGCATGGATTGCATGCGGATCAACTGTGCCCACGACGGCCCGGAACAGTGGACCGGGATGGTGCGCAACCTTCGGCGCGCGGAAAAAGAAACAGGCCGAGCCTGCAAGATCGCCATGGACCTTGCGGGGCCAAAACTGCGCACAGGGCGCATTGAGCCGGGGCCGGCCGTGCTGAAGTATCGTCCGCAGCGGGACGACTTCGGCCGGGTGGTCTCCGCGGCGCGCATCTGGCTCACGCCCGGCGCCCAGCCTGAGCACGCACCTGCCGAGGCGGACGCCGCAATCCCCGTTCCCGGCGAGTGGCTCGAGCGAGTCAAGCGCGGCGACCACATCCACTTTACCGATGCCCGCGGCGCGTCACGGGACTTGACGATTACCGGGGTCGACGGCAACAGCCGCTGGGCGGAGTCTTCGCGCACGGCCTATATCGTGACCGGCCTGGCGCTTGAGCTGCGCCCTCGCGCCGGAAGGAAAATCCCAAAGCCCGCGCGGCTTGCGAGCACGGGAGCAATCCCTCCGAAAGCACAGACGCTGCGGCTCAACGCGGGCGACACGCTGGTACTCACGAGGTCACTCGATCCGGGCCGGCTCGCGAAATACGACAAAAAGAAACGGTTGATCAGCCCGGCGCGCATCGGGGTGACACTTCCCGAATTTTTCGACTGCGTCCGTTCCGGTGAGCCTATTTGGTTCGACGACGGCAAAATCGGCGGCATCATCCGCGAGGTCGCTCCGGAGAAGGTCAGCGTGGAAATCACGCAGGCGCGGCCCACGGGGGAAAAGCTCGGCGCCGAGAAGGGCATTAATGTTCCCGAGAGCCAGCTCAAGCTTTCTTCCCTCACCCAGGACGACCTCAAGGCCCTCCCCTTTATCGTGAAGAATGCGGATATCGTCGGCTATTCCTTTGTGCGCAAGCAAGAGGACGTACGCGAACTGCAATCGCATCTGGCCGATCTAGACGGCGAAAGGCTGGGCATTATTCTGAAGATCGAAACGCGCGAAGGCTTCGATAATCTGCCGTCACTGCTGCTGGCGGCCATGCGCAGCCGGGCCGTGGGAGTGATGATCGCGCGGGGCGACCTGGCGATCGAATGCGGCTACCAGCGTCTGGCGGAAGTCCAAGAAGAAATCCTGTGGATTTGCGAAGCCGCGCACATGCCGGTGATCTGGGCGACGCAAGTCCTCGAGTCGCTGGCAAAGACGGGAGTGCCGTCGCGTTCGGAAATTACCGATGCCGCGATGGGCGAACGCGCCGAGTGCGTGATGCTCAACAAGGGGCCCTACGTCGTGACCGCCGTGCGCATTCTCGACGACATCCTGCGGCGCATGCAGTCTCATCAGGAGAAGAAACGCTCCATGCTGCGGAAGCTGCACGTGGCCTCCGCTTTCCACGCGGGCGGAGCTTCCTCGGCGTGAGTTAGCGGGCTGACATCTTTTGTTGGATGGGAGCTTTCTCTTTCAATAGGGAGATGAAGGCGCGCATCCAGGAAGGGTGATCGGGCCAGGCGCGCGCGGAGACCATGGCGCCGTCCACCACGGCTTCCGAGTTCACGAACTGAGCGCCGCCCGCTTCGACGTCAGGCTGCAGGGCAGGGTAGGCGGCTGTGCGCCGGCCCTTCAATACGCCTGCCGCGAGAAGCGCCAGAGACGCATGGCAGATTTGGGCCACGGGCTGCTGTTTCTCGAAGAAGGCCCGGATGATGCGCTGGCAATCCGCGTTGTTGCGAATGTATTCGGGCGCGCGCCCGCCGGGAATTACCAGGGCGACATAGTCGGCTGGATTCACGTCCGCGAAGGCGAGGTCGGCATCCCAACTGTAGCCGGGCTTTTCGGTGTAGGTGTCAAATCCCGGCTCGAAATCGTGCACGACAAAGTGCAATTTCTTTTTTGAGGGCGCGGCAATTTTGACGTCATAGCCTTCCTCCAGCAATCGCTGGTAGGGGTACATTACCTCGAGCGATTCGGCTGCATCGCCTGTCAAGATCAGGATCTTTGGGTTTGCCATGAGGCGCCTCCGGAACACGATACGTAATTCTTCTTTCTTCCTTTTTCCCGAGGGCTTCCGGGTATGCGGACAGTATCACGCTCGGAGCGGAGTCCGGCAAGGGGAACGATTGGCCCCGGTCACGCGCTGCCGCAGGATTCGCTTATCGCGTCGCCTGCGTATTACTCTTTCCCCGAGACTGTACCTTCGGGCCATGGCGTGCCCCTCTTTTGAGCCTGAACATTGGAAGAGTCGTTGTGTCCCGGCTGTGCTCCAGGGACCGGAGGAGAACGACATGCCGCGAAACCTGCAACTGCTCGCAGCGGGCGCATTGGCCCTGGGAGTGTGTTTCTGTTTGCCGGGGCACGGGCAAGACTCACCTGCGCCTTCACTGGGTGATGTGGCCAGGCAGGCCCAGGCCCAGAAAGACAAAGATAAGGACAAAGACAAGGCCAAACCGGCGGCCAAGAAAGTTTTTACCAATGACGATTTTTCCTCCGGCGCTGGTTCCGCGTCTTCGTCGACCAGCGGTGGATCGGGACATGCTGTGCAACCAGCCGCACAAGCTGGAGCGTCCGGCAAGCCAGCCGGAGCGGCACCAGCGTTGGGATCGGGATCCCCGACAGAACAACTGGGACAGCTCGGATCGCTGCTTGGCCAACTCGATTCGTTGGATCGCGCCACCTTGGCGAAGAACGTCCTGCAAGGCAACGACACGGATTTTCCTGGCCGGAGCCAATGGGAAGATCGCTTGTTCGCGGCCAAGCAAGCGTTCGTGTCCCAGGAGCGCGAAATCATGAAGAAGGCGAGCCTGCTGGAGGGTTCTTCAAAAGGCGCGCCGGATACGCAGAACCAAAATGACCCTCAACTCGATCAACTCATGCAGGAAGCGCAGCGGTCGAGCGCAGCGTTCCAAGCCTTGGCCAATGAAGGCAAGCAGCTAGCGAGCCAGTCGTCAGGCCACTAGGGTTGCGCGGGCGTTGGCGCGGTAGGGGGGCTGAGATTTAGCATGACGCGAGCCGGGGTCTCCGGCGCGCAGGGCATCGTCACGGGGCAATTTCTTCGAGACGGCGGTCGCGCGTTTCCACCATGCGCGTGGCCGCTAGCGCCCCAACCACGCTCACTCCGGCGAACATCAAGAAAACCGAATGGATGCCCTCGGCGCCGACCATGAAACCCACCAGCGTGGGGCCAGCGGCCGAAGCGATGCGCAGCCATGAAGTGGCTAGACCGGTTCCGATCGCTCGCATGCGCGTGGGATAGATTTCCGGCGTGTAAAGATACAGAACCGCGTTGGTAGACCCGATGATCCCGTAACTCAGCGTGCCCAAAATCAGCACGCTTGATACGCTGCGCGCCCCGACGAAGCCCAAAATCCCGAGCAGCCCTCCACCGGCGACAAAAGCGGCGACGGTCCAGTTTCTGCGGCCTACTCGGTCGATGCAAAGGGCGCAAACAAGCAGGATGGCGACTTGCGCGACGTTGGTCATCGAGGCGGCGCGGAGTGATCTGCGCAGGTCCAGGTGATAGACGGTGTTGTAGAGGCTCGGCATCCAATTGTTCAGGCTGTTGGATACAAAGTAGGCGCTGGCCCAAAGCGCCGCGACGATCAGCGTTCGTCCACGATAGAAGCTGGATAGGAGCTCACTCCATCGGCTTCTTTCTGTGTGGTCGGCCGTGGAAGGCGCAAGCAGAGAAGCCGGGCGCGCGACAACCGGAATCCGGCGCTCGGTGCTGGCCTCGATCCGCCGGATGACTGTTTCGGCTTGCGCCATGCGGCGTTTCGAGATCAGCCATCGCGGGGATTCCGGAAGGCGCGCCACCAAAAGTGCGATCAGCAGGCCCGGAATACCGCCGAGCAGAAAGATGGATCGCCATCCCCACGCCGGCACGAGCCATGCGCCAATTTGGCCGGTGGCCATGAGACCCACGGGGAAGATCATTTCGTACAAGAGGAAGAACCTCCCGCGCCCGTGCGTTTGGGAGAGTTCGTTGATGTAGGTGGCCGCAACCGGCATTTCGCCGCCGACACCAACGCCTTGCACGAGGCGGCAGGCAAGCAGCGCGGAGAAGCTTCCGGCGACCGCGCAACCAAAGTTCATGACGGACATGATGGCGACCGCCGCCGCCGTGCCGCGAATACGCCCGAATTTCTCGGCAAGCCCGCTGAACACCAATGCGCCAACTAATTGACCGACATAGCTTGCCGAGATGAGGAAGCCGCTTTGCCTGGGAGAGATGTGCCAAAGGCGAATGAGGGTGGGCAGGGCGAAGGCGAGCGATAGCGCGTTGAAAGCGTCAAAGAAGGTCGCGCTACCCATGACGATGCGGGCTTTCGCATGCCATCGCGAAAAGGGCACGCTTTCCATCCGCGCGAGGAGTTCGTCGGCGTGAATTTCGTTGCGGCTGCTCAGTTCCGTAAGCGACGGGGAATTGCGCACTCGATCTACGCCTCGGCCCCGCGCACTGAGCCAATGCGACGGAAGAGCGACAGGAGCTGCGAGGCAATTTCTTCCGGGCACTCGATCGGAGTCAGATGCCGCCCGCCAGGAAGTATTGTGAGCGTCGAGCCGGGAATCGTTTCGTGCAACTGCCTCGCCATGGCGACGGGCGTCGCATAATCTTCTTCACCCACAACCACCGCGACTGGTATCCGCAGCGAAGGCAAGTAGGTCCGCAAATCAGCGTCACCGAGCATGATGCAAGTGGCGGCGTAATTATCCATGTCAGTGGCCAGGAATATTTGATTTGTTGCTTGTATTACTTCCGGATGTGCGGCGCGAAAACGATCGCCGAACCATCGCGTGGCCTGGAAGTCGGTCATCGCCGCCAAACCTTTGGAGCGTGCCGCGGCTGCACGCTCGCGCCAAGTTTTGGGTGCGTCTGGCCCATACCACGCGGTGGTGTCGATCAACCCGAGAGCGGTTGCGCGCGAGGGGTACAGGCCGGCGAATGCCTGAGCGACGCAGCCTCCCATTGAGCAACCCGCGACGGCAGCGGCCTGCCAGCCGAGGTGATCGAACAGATCGCGCAGATCGCGTGCGAATAGCTCGGTGGTGAACGGGATGGCCTCACGGCAGGAACGGCCGTGCCCGCGGCAGTCGTAGGTCAGGATTTCCGCTTGGCCAGCGAGGCTCGTGGCGACGCCGTCCCAGATGCTGCCATCGAGCGCCAGGGAATGAATCAGGGCGATGCGGGGCGCGCCGGGTTTCGATGCGGGGCGCACTCGGAAGGCGATGGCGCAGCCATCGGAAGTTTTGAACGTTTCGAGCGTGGATTCCTTGTGCATCGGGGAGTCTGATTTCAGACAGCCTGGACGTACGGCTCCGTGGGCGTCAGAGGCACGCTCCACGCGTCATAGCCGTATAACCAGCTCGTGTCTTCATCTCCGCCTTTCATCCAGGTGTTCGCGCTGGAAATGGCCTGGATGCGCGAGGTGCGAGGCTTGCGATGCGCTTCGTAGCGCTGGAAGGCTCGATCGAGATCTTCGCCGTCGACGTCGTTGATGCAGCGCGCCAGGATGGCGGCATCCTCGATGGCGGTGGCGCCTCCCTGCGCCATGTAGGGCGTCATCGCGTGGCAGGCGTCCCCCAGCAGCACCACGCGACCATCGCTCCAGCGCGGGAGCGGTTCGCGTTCCAGGATCGCCCATTTGTGGCAATCGGGGCAGGCTTCGAGCACGCTCCGAACGTCCGGATGAAATCCCGCGTACGCCTTGCGCAATTCCTTCACGTCGCCCTTGGCCGACCAGGATTCCCTGCGTCAGCCACTCGGCAGGTTCGGGCACGCTGGTGACAAAGTAGAGTTCGCTGCGCGCGGCGTTGGTGTAATAGATCACGATGTGGCGGTCAGGCCCCCACCACTTGGTACGGGAGGGGCCAATGTCCATGCCGTTGAGCAGAGCGGACGGAAAAATGGCGCGGTACGCGATGCGTCCTTTGTGGATGGGCTCGTCGGGGCCAATGATGATGTCGCGCACGACGGAATGAACGCCATCCGCGCCGATCACGGCGTCCGCGGTTGCCCGCGTTCCGTCGGCAAACGCAAGCGTGACGAGATCCGCGCGCTGCTCGAGGCCGACTAGCTTTTTGTCCAGATGGACGATGGTTTCGGCAACGACCGAGGCCAGGGCGGCGTGCAAATCAGCGCGGTGCATACAAAGATACGGCGCCCCGAACATGCTTTCCGGCATGGGCAGTTCTCTCAGCACCCTGCCCGTGTCGAATTCGCGGTTCAGGTGGGAATAGGGCTGAAAAGAGGTGCCGCGCACTTTTTCTTCGACGCCGATGCGCCGCAGCACCTTCATCGAATTCGGCATCATCTGAATGCCGGCGCCGATCCGAGCAAAGCGCGGAGCCTGCTCGTAAACGCGCACGTCGATTCCAATCTGGCGCAGGGTAGCGGCAACAGCCATCCCGCCGATCCCGGCGCCGACGATGGCAATCGAAAGTTTGCTCCCGCCCATGTGCCGAATCCTCCTGGATGTCGCGCCCAACGCAGTCGCTACTTTAGCTGCGTACCGAGTCGAAGCGCGCAGTTGATTATACGAGACTCGCCAACGGGAGGATGCAGGAGACTTGCGGGAGCTACTTGGGCTGAGTGTGGGGATCGATGAGGCTGGTCATCTTCTGGACTAGCGCGGTCATGCCGTCGGATTTGGACACCACCGCTTCGATGCCGACATCCGGCGCTTCTGGGCGGCTGACCAATTCCTTGTAGAGAGTGAATATGACCAGGTGCGTCTTGGGAAACAACTGATGCAGCTTGCGTGCTGCATCGAAGCCGTTCATTCCGGGCATGGCCAAATCGAGCACGATGAAATCAGGCCGTAGGGCCGAGGCTTTTTCTAATACGTCGATTCCGTCCACCGCCTCGCCACACACTTCAAAGCCGGACAGTTCCAGATAGATGCGAACCGCCTTGCGAACGCTGAGGTTGTCGTCGGCGAGAAGAATGGATGGCAAGATGGCGGTACTCCTCATGGGCCAAGCCGCTGAGCCTATATACTCACGCATGTTAAATTTTGATGCTGAGCGAGACAATAGGGTTTTATATGTAGTTACGGGCAGCTGTTGGGCCACTACAGGTGATTTACCCTGGGCATACTCTAAACACATGACGCGAAACGCGAATTCGCGGCGGGTCGGACTGGCGCGGGCTCTTTCGAAGCTGGGCTATTGCTCGAGGTCTGAGGCGAGCACGCTGATCCGCGAGGGGCGCGTACGGCTGAATGGCGTGCCACAGCGCGATCCGGAAGCGCCGGTTCATGTGGAGCGTGACCGAATTGAGGTGGACGGCCGCGTGGTCGAAGCGCAGGCTCGCGTTTGGCTCATGCTGAATAAGCCGAGAGGCGTGGTCACGAGCGCATCGGACGAAAAGGGGCGCGAGACAGTTTACGGATGTCTGGCGCCGGAGTTGCCCTGGGTGGCCCCGGTCGGCCGTCTCGATAAGGCCAGCGAGGGATTGCTTCTGCTGACGAACGATTCCGAGTGGGGAGCGAGGATCGCGGCGCCAGAGACGCATTTGGACAAGACCTATCACGTGCAGATCGCGGGGCCCGCTGACGCAGCTCTCGTCGAAACGCTGGAGCGGGGCGTGCGCGATACTGGCGGCGAACTCCTGCGGGCCAAACGCGCGGGAATTTTGCGACAGGGGCAGCGGAATGCGTGGCTCGTGGTGGTGTTGGACGAAGGCAGAAATCGCCACGTCCGGCGCATGCTGGAAAGCTTGGCAATTGAGGTGCTGAGGCTCGTTCGAGTGGCGATTGGGCCGCTATTGCTCGGAGATCTCGCGAAGGGAGCTTATCGAGCGCTCACGGCGCAGGAGAAACGCATGCTCGATGACACCATGCGAAAGTAATCGCAGACTACGCAGCGAGAATCGGAGAGCCGCTGCCCAATTCCTGCGGCCTTTCTTGTCGTCATACTTGTCCTCGGCACCTGTCCCGCCCTGTCCCGCCGTACCATTGACCGCCTCTCGGCGCAATCCTAGGATCGCAGATAGGGGCGATTGTTTTTGTCTCCAGAGCTTACGGGGTGAAGGTGTCCAGAATGAAGAGCTCCTCGCCGTCGTTACCGACTCCGAAGATCAACGAGAAGCGCCGCGGCGTGCGCATGAACTCGCGCGTCCCGGTGGCCGTGGAATGGCGGGACGCCGGAGGCGGCACGCTTCGCGAACAAGCGTTCACGCGGGTGATCAGCCCATACGGCTGCCTGGTCGTTTTGCCGCAGGCTCTCTCGTTGGAGCAAGATCTTCGCGTGATCAACCTCGCCACCGAACAGGCGAACGTTGGCGTTGTAGTCTGGAAAGGGAATGAGCAGACCGAGGGATGGGAACTGGGGATCGCGTTAACGCAGCCTCCCATGGATTTTTGGGGCTTCGAACTTTGACCAACACGGATTTGAAGATGGCGCTCGGTACCCAGGTTTTGCGGGGAGAGGACCGCCGGCGCAGCCAGCGTGTGATGATCCGAATTCCCGTTACGCTGGAGTTCGGCTCAGAGGGAAAGAAAGCGACGCTGCAGGCCAACACGGCGTCGGTGAACGACCACGGCGCGATGCTGCTTTGCGCGCGGAATTTCGCCCCCGAGATGCAGTTGCTGCTCAAACACGGGCGCACCCAGCAAACGCAGCTTTGCCGAGTCACGCGCGCGGCCATCGCAAGCGCGGACGGGTACCTGGTTCCGGTGGAGTTTGCGAGCATGGCGGCAGGGTTCTGGGGCATCTCCTTTCCGCCTACGAACTGGAAAGCTCCCGAGGACTAGAGCGTCCGGGGCCGTTCTTTCCCACTTACCGCGGTGCTACAGACCCGTGACGCTGCGGTGACGTTCCTCCGGGGGCAACGCCACCCGGTTCGCTGCTGTGTTACTATCCGCGCGGAAATGATCCGTCTTTCCCGGCAAACCCCAAAGCTCGTGAAGAGCATCAGAGAACACTTGTGCAGTCACACGAGGCCTAGCGGTGGCGCTTAAGAACTGGCGCAGGCTGTGAAGTGCACACGGGGTAACTTCGAGGCAAGCCGGACGGGTGAAAAGGGAACTATCCGTCTGCGATTCGTCAATTCCATCTGGTGGGGCGATCGACATGAATGGAAATGTGTCCAAACGAGGTGGCCAGAGCATGCGAAGTCGACGGTGTGAACAAAGCGGACCGCAGAATCCGTCGGCGGATCCGTGCCTGCGCCTGGCGTTGAGCGGGGTGGTCCTGGCTCTGCTCGCTCTCGGTGCCCTCGCGCCGACGGCTCGCGCGCAAGCCCCCGGGCTGGCGGGCGCGCCGCTGGCAACGGCACAGAACGCACGCGTTCCCTCGCGCATTACGCAGCCCGTGGACGAGACGAATCGGATCACGCTGCGGGGCAACACGCATCCGCTGGCGCGTCCGCAGTTTGATCAGGGCGCCGTCGCGGATAGCCAGCCAATTCGCCGGATGCTTTTGCTGCTGCAGCGATCTTCCGATCAGGAGACGGCGTTGCGGTCGCTGCTGGACCAACAGCAGAGCAAGTCTTCCGCCAGCTATCGCCAGTGGCTCACGCCGCAGCAATTCGGCCAGCAATTCGGTGCCTCCGATGCCGACGTTGCGACGGTGACGGGATGGCTGCAGTCGCATGGGTTCCAGGTCGCCGGCGTATCGGCCGGGCGCACGGTCATCGAATTTTCGGGGAATGCTGGGCAGGTGCGCAGCGCGTTCAACACCGAGATTCACCGGTTCGTAGTCAACGGCGTGGAGCATCTGGCGAATGCCAGCGACCCGCAGATTCCCGCGGCGCTCGCTGGAGTCGTTGCCGGGCCGGTGTCGTTGCACAATTTTCCGTTGAAGGCGCTGAACCACTCGCGGGGTGCGTTTTCCCGGTCCACGGAAACCGGGCAGGTGAAGCCGCTGCTCACGGTTTCCAATGGCAACGGCGGCAGCTACTTTGCGCTGGGTCCGGCGGACTTTGCCAAAATTTACAATGTGCCTGCGGGCGCGAACGGCAACCCCAATGGCGGCGCTGGACAGAACATTGCCATCGTGGGCGACTCGGAGATCTGCACAAGCAACTCGCCTGACTTCGGAACCTGCAGTTCCGACGATGTGGTGGCCTTCCGCAATCTCTTCCAGTTGCCGGTCAACAGCCCTTCCTGCCCTGCGCCGAGCCTGAGCGGCGGTCCTGTGTGTGTGATTCTGGACGGTCCCGATCCGGGATTCAACAGCGACGAAATCGAAGGCGACCTGGACACGGAGTGGTCCGGTGCGATTGCTCCGAATGTGCAGATTGATTTCGTTGTCGCCGAGGATACGGAATCCACGTTCGGAACGGACCTGGCTGCCGAATATATTGTGAACAACAATCTGGCGCCGATTTTGAGCGAAAGCTTTGGGGAGTGCGAGGCGTTCCTCGGCTTGACCCAAAATGCATTCGAGAACTTTCTTTGGGAGCAGGCGGCAGCTCAGGGCATCACGGTGGTTGTTTCGGCCGGGGATGCCGGCTCGGCCGAGTGCGACAATTCAAACGCGCTGGCTCCCACTGAAGCCGTAAATGGCAATCAGGTGAACGGACTGGCCTCGACGCCATTCAACGTTGCTGCAGGCGGGACCGACTTCGACGTCAACCTGCCGACCGCCGGAACCTACGCCAGCACATTCTGGAACAATTCCAATAGCGTGACGGGGGAGTCGGCGAAATCCTACATACCGGAAATCCCCTGGAACGATTCTTGCGCACAGAGTCTCGCCTCTCCGCCATCGGCGGCCGGATGCGGTCCGCCGGGGAATATTGACGAGCTACTTACGGTGGGAGGCGGTGGGGGACAGAGCAATTGCCTGAATGCGACGATCAACAACGCGGGTTTGATCGTTTCGTGCGTGTCCGCCAGCGCCCTGACAGGATCGAATTTGGCAGGCTATCCTAAGCCCACGTGGCAAAGCGGATCGGCCGTAACCGGCACGGCCAACACGGATGGATTGCGCGACCTTCCAGATATCTCCCTGTTTGCGGCGGCTGGATTTAAGAGCAATAGCTTTTATACGGTTTGCGAGGCTGACCAGGGCGGATCTTGCTTAAGCCCCAACTTTTTTTTCCTGGGCGTCGGCGGGACTTCTTCGTCAGCGCCCGCCTTCGCGGGCATTATGTCGCTCGTGGTGAATCAGCAGGGGGCTCGCCAAGGCAATCCGGATTATGTGCTGTATGCGTTGGCATCGAAACAGGTGACCACGCCGCCGACGGGAGGTTGCAACTCAACATCAAATCCAAATACGGCCAGCTGCACGTTCTATGACGTGACGCTGGGGAATAATTCGGTTCCTTGCCTGACAGGGTCGCTGAACTGCGTGAGCAGCGGCGGTGAGTACGGAGTGATCGAGAGTCCGTCCGGAACGATAGCCTTCGATGCGGGGACGGGATACGACTTGGCCACGGGCCTCGGCACGATCAATGTAAGCAACCTGATCAGCAATTGGTCGTCGGTGGCTGGGAATTTCATGCCGACAACGACGACTCTGTGTCTCGTCGCGGCGCCGGCGCTGGGAACCTCGTGCGCGACTCCTCCCGCCGCAGTCACGATCACTCACGGCCAGCAGGTGAACGGGCTCGTCAAGGTTATGAATGGCGGCAACCCAATCCCGGCATCTAACTCGGCTACGAAAGCTGAAATCGTCTCGCTGATCGGCTCCGGCGGCAATTTGCCGGGCGGCACCGCCGGGGTGGACGTGTTTACGTCGAGCAACTACAACCTTTCCAACGTCAATGTGGAATTCCTGACCAGCGGCTCCGCTCCGATCGTGACCAATGGGTTGGTCGGCGGGACGTCGTACACGGTAAAGGCGCACTATGCAGGAGACGGGACATTTGGGGCGAGTGACTCAGGCCCAGTTACCGTCACCGTGAATCCCGAACCAAGTACGACAACGGTTAGCGCCGGCCTTTTGAATTTCCTGAACAGCACGATCAACCCGAACATTTCGGGAGTGCAGGTTTTCTACGGAGATGCGCTGATTCTGCGAGCCGACGTAGCCGGCTTGAACTCGCGCCAACTATGTCTGCAACAATCACTGCCATCTTCTTGTCTGGACAACGGAACGGGGTCGGTGACCTTCACGGACAATGGCAATTCGATTGGTGTATTCCCACTCAATACGGAGGGCTACGCGGACGATGCGACCGGCGCCAACGTGGATCAGGTCACGAATATTGCGCCACTCGGGTTGGGTGCGCACAGCATCTCGGCGACCTACAGCGGTGACAATAGTTACTGCCCGAGCAGTAACGCGACTGGCCCCTGCGCCGGAACGACCGTGGTGGGTCCGGTGAATTTCACCGTGGTGGCGGCTCCGACGACTGCGTCGGTTTCCGCAAGCACTGCGACGATTGCGCCCGCCACGAGCATCACGGTGGCCTCGGGCACGAACGTCACGCTTTCCGCCTTCGTGGACACGTTCAGCGGCTCCGCCGCTTCCTCAGGCGGCAGCTTTGGGGCTTTTCTGGCTGGCACGGTTACTTTTACATGTACCCCTGCGGTGACCGGCTGTGGAAACGCTACACCGGCGACGAGCTTCACGTCCAACGGCAGCACAGCCGACAATAGCGGCTTTGTTGGGGGCGTAGCGACCCTGAACAACGTCACTCCCACGGCGACGACAGTGGTCACGGCAACGTTCACGCCGACGGGAGGTAATTACTCCACGTCGACAATCGCTGCCTCAGCCACGGTCACAGTGAGTTCATCGGCCTTTACCCTGGCCCCACTGCCTGTACCTAACGTTACGATCATCACGGTCCCCGCGCCCGGGCGGTCGGCAAACACGCCTATTACCGCGAATTCCACAACCTTTAGCGGTAACGTGACGCTGACTTGCAGCGTCGCTCCGGCGGCCACGGGAATGCCAGTGAACGACCTGCCTACGTGTTCGTTCACGCTTAACGGAACTGCGAATTCCGTGATCACGCTGAATCAAGCCTCGAATCCGCCGGTGACCAGCGGGCAGAGGTTGCTGGTGGTCAATACGACGGCCGCGAGCGCGTTGGTCGCGCCTTTTCGGCCACCACAGAACGGGCCCAACAACCGGGTGTTGCTCGAGATCGCTGCCGTGCTGCTGGCTCTCTTGCTCGGTTCGTTCTGGACGAGCCTTCCGGCGAGGAGGCTGAGCGGCGTGGCGTGCCTAGCGGCGCTTGTGATTTTCGTGATGGTTGGCGCCGTTAGCTGCGGCGGTGGTAGCGGGATAAGCAACGGGGGCATTGGCCGAAACGGCAGTAATCCGGGGACGACAGTCACGTCGTACACCGTGACCGTGACGGCCACACCTTCGTCCGGCAGCGCCGTGCAGACGGTCGTCCAGGTGAATGTGAATTAGTCGAGGACGGCCAGCGTGTCGAGGCTCGAAGCGGCGCCCCACGGCTCGCGCCGCGAACAATCAGCGGGACTGAGGGGAAGGTACTTGGCCGAAGGGAAGGGAATCGAGGTCGAGGTTCCCGCCCGATAGGATGATGCCGACCTTTTTGCCCTGGGCGCCAATTTGCCCGAATAGCGCTGGCGCGGCCGCGACGGCTCCAGAAGGCTCGACGACCATCTTCAAACGCTCCCACAGCAAGCGCATTGCCGCGACGATCTCTTCTTCGCTGACCAGCACAATCTGATCCACGGTGCGCCGCAGGATGGCAAAGGTGCGCGGTGCGAGTGTGGCGCGCAGGCCGTCGGCTATTGTTCTGGTGGGCGCGGCCGGCTCGATCCGACCGGCAGCCAGGGAACGCGCGGCATCATCGGCGTTTCGCGGCTCGCAGCCCAGCACACGCGTGGCAGGAAGCAGATGCTTGGTGGCGATGGCGGTCCCGCTCAAAAGGCCGCCGCCGGAAACCGGCGCTAGCACCAAATCCAGGTCCGGGACCTCTTCGATGAGCTCGAGCGCTGCCGTTCCTTGTCCCGTGATGATGCGATCGTCGTCGTAGGGATGGATGAGCACGGCGCCAGTGCGCTGCGTGAGTTCCGCGGCGGCGGCTTCACGCGCCGCGAGCGTCGGTTCGCAAAAAACGATCTGCCCGCCAAAGGCTTCGACGGCCCGCGATTTTATCCGTGGCGCATCGGAAGGCATGACGATCCAGGCAGGAATGCCGCGCCGGCGCGCAGCGAGCGCCAGGGCAGCGGCATGATTGCCGGAGGAGTGCGTGAGGACGCCGCGAGCCGCCTCCTGATCGCTGAGCGATAGGACGGCATTCGTCGCGCCACGCATCTTGAACGACCCCGAGCGTTGCAGGTTCTCGCACTTGAAATAAAGCCGCGCGCCGGCCAGCACATCGAGCGACGCGGAGGTCGCGACAGGCGTGCGATGAATGTGCGGGGCAATCCGTTTGTGTGCGGCGCGAATTTGATCGAAGCCGGGTCCGCTGGGTGTGTCCGGCGTGTTCGGAGTCGCGGGCTGGGGCTGGGCGTTCATGCAATTCTCGGCGTCCTGCGATTCCGGCTGCGGCGGCATCTTCCGCGAGCGCGTCCCTCCACGGCGCCATGATAACGCGTTGCACATACGTTCCGACAAATGGATTGCACGCCGAAATGGACGCGATAAAGTGAAGTTCCCCCTTCCGAAAATTCATCCGCGTGCCCTTTTTCCCACGCGCGGGGAGAGATCATGAAAATAGCCGAACGGAAAGTCATTGAACGCCGGACTGAGCTGCGCGTGAACGTGTGCGAGCCCGTGAGGTTCCGTCCGGTCACGAATCCTGTCTCGTCCGAACAACTCGCCGAGACGGTGAATATGTCGCAGCGCGGTCTTTATGTCGCGACCAATTATCCGCTGCGAGTCGGGATGCAGGTGGAATTGTTTCTGAGAATCCCAAGCGAGGTTTCCGGCCATGACACCACCGACGTGCGCTGCGTAGCGCGGGTGGTGCGCGTCGATCACGACCCCAGTGGCAAATCGGGCGTGGGAATGCGCATCGAGCGGTACGAGCCGCTGAATCTGCGGGACCGCTGGGTCAGTTGAGCGGAGTCGCCATGGCGGCGAGGCGCGCGGAACATGGACGCCTCGGGGAACGCGCGGCTATTTCTTGGCCGCGGAAGCAGAAAACGTCACTTCGGCTGCCGCCAGGTTATCGAATTGGTCGTTGGCGCGCACCGCGACGGTGTGCTCGCCCGGCGCGAGGTTACGCAAGGTAAATTCGTAATGCTCGTCCGGAGAATCGCTCACGGATCCGACCGGCAAGAGTAGCGTCCACTCGCCTGCGTCAACGCTATATTGCGCCTTGACGATAGCGCTGGTGGCGTCGGCGGCGCGAAAGCGCACGGTAGTTCCGGAGTCTCCCGGGGCGCTCGCGGGCTGCGCCGCGAGGCCAGTGATTTGCGGAGGAGTGTTGTCCACGAGGAAGCGTTCGCTCTCCCGCTCGGCCGTCAGCGCTTCGCCTGGGGGATTCGAGGGCTGGTCGGAGGCGACGATTTTTAGGTAATAAGCGCCATCCGGCATCGACGTAGTGTCCCAGGAATAAAATTTTTGCTCGACCTTGTCCTTGAGAAGCTTCCAGTCCTTGTCGTTTTCCCCGTGATAGTAAATCGCGTAGACCAAATCGTCGTCGTTCGGATCGTCGGCACTCCAAATCACAGACTGGAAGCCTTTTTGAGACGCTCCCTGCGGGGGCGCTTCAAAGCGTGCTATCTCGGCTGCGGGCCGCTGTCCTGCACCGGCCTGCTGCGTTCCCGTTGGAGGCATGCGGACCTGCACTGGAACTGACGGCGTCTGCCCCTGTCCGAAACTGGACAGGCGCACGCCGGGGTCCTGGATAGCGATTCCGTCGATGTACGGGGCGACGTTTTTCGGCAGGTACGCCAGATTCACCCAGGATATTTCCGGCGCCGGCGCCTTCGAGCCCTTCAGGACCACCTTCCACTGCACAAAGCGAGCCGCCGGGCTCTGCGTCTGCTCACCCTTGGGATCGCGGTACGGCCCGAACCACTGGCTCCAGCTATCCGCGGGGTCGGAGGTGTTTCCGGCGCGAACATAGAACTCCACATTCGGATTTTGGCTCGCGGCGTTTTGGCCCCACCATGTCAGGCGTCCCCAGCGAGAAAAGAGGCGCGCGTCGAAGGATTGCGACTCGAAAGTGCCCTCGGATTCAAGATCCGGCCCGAGTGAAGAGACGTTGGCCGGATTCGAGGTGGCGACGTAGATCTTGCCATTGGCGGCGCGCGCGAAGGCGGTCACTTGTTCGGAGGCCGTTTTGGCGAGGCGCGAAAAGACACGGTCGGGCCCCAGTTCGATCACCGAACCTTCGTTGCCCACTCCCAGCAAGAGTTTTCCGTCGCCGGAAAGCCCGAGCGCGTACACGCTGTCTTCGCGCGAGGTCCAAATCTCCTCCGGCGAGCCGTCGGCGGCGATGCGATAGACGGAGGAAGATGTGAGGGAAGGGAACGGCAAGAAGGCCGTGGGTTGCTGCGGGTTGGGGCCCGCCGTGATGGTGATCGTGGCGGTTCCTCCGTTCTGTACGTTGGCTGCAGGTTGCTGTTGCGCAGTTGGTGTCACGTTTTGGGGGAACGCCGGAGTGGCGCCGCGCGTTTTGTCTCCGATCGCGCCTACGTACAAATTGCCCGCGGAGTCAGGCAGCAGCGCTGTGATCTCTTTTTTGGCTGTTTCGTAGATGACGTAGGCGCTGCGGGTGTTGACGCCGGTGCTATTCGCCGCGTCTTGCTTGGCGGCGTCCGCTTTGGCCGCTCCGCGCTTCTCGGTTGCGGGCCCGGCAGCCGCGGCGGCGTTGGCGGCGAGTGGAATTCGCAAGACCAGGCCGTTCGGTTCGGTGCCTGCGAGAAGGTTTCCTTTGCCGTCGAGAAGGATGGCGCGAATGTGGGTCTCGGTGCTGGTGTAGAATTCGCCGCCTTTTCCGTCTGGCGCTACCGCGTAAATCTTGCCCGCGTCGCCGGTGGCGACGTAAAGCGTACCATCCGCTCCGAGGGCGAGATCCCAGATGTATTTCGCCTTAGGATCGAAGAAGACCGACTTCTGGCCGTTAGGCGTGACTTTGTAGACTTTGCCGTCCGGAGACGTGGCGACGTAGAGGGTATCGTTCTTGTCCAGCGCCAGGGCCTGCGCGGTAAGTTCCTCGGACTCGAAGGCGGTGGTCATCTTCCCGGCTGGATCGATGCGCAGCACCTTGGCGTTGGTGCCGCCCGCTGCGTAGAGGTTTCCTTTGGAGTCCACCCGCAGCGCCCAGAGATAGGCGAGGTTAGGATCGGCAAACGGAGCGAATTTGGGTGCCAGGACGATTTTGCCGTCGCTGCGCAGCGCCACGCCGTGCGCGGTGCCCGTATCGAATTCCTGGAAGTCCGATTGACGCCAGAAACGGGTGTGTTCGGCGGATGCCGGTACAACCCAAGCTGCGAGGATCAGCAGAGCGATGCTGAACCCGCCGAACGCGGCGGCAAAGCCTCGCGCCGATCTGATTTTGACCGCCGGTTTCATCGTCTTTTTGCGCATGACACTCCTCAGCCGGGGCAGCGTGCCGCTCCCGGAAAACGCGGCGCCGAGGATTCCTGCGCCGGAGCTACGATTCATTTGATCTTACTTGATCTTAATGAGCACCGACGCGGAGCCTGCAATGACCTCGTCCATCGGCACCGACCATTCCCCCGCCGAGGATTCGCGCAGCAGGACCGAATTACCCGGAAGCCGCCGCTGGTCCATCACGTTGATCTCCGACAAGGGCGCATTCGGCAACTCCTTGTCGTCGACCATCAACGTTGGCGTTGGCTTCATCAAGGTGACATAAAGCTGGTTGTTGCGCCGTTCGCGGTTCAGGAGCGTGATGAGCTGCTCAAGCCCGCCCAGGCGCCCCTGGGAAGTGAACAGATTCGCCAGCCGGTTAAGAGAATCGGAATCGCTCACCTGCACGCGCAGAGTCGTTCCTCGCGCGGCCTGCGGCGGAATCGTGATCGGCACGTCGCGAATGAATGGCGCGCCGCGGTAGGGCCGCAGCATGACCTTGATCGTTACCCGATCGCCCGGCGAAGCCTCGCTCATTTCCGACCACGCGGTTTCGACGGTGGCAATGCGCCGCTCCGGGATGCTGTCCAGACGCAACGACACCTTCTCAATCTGAGGCGTCTCGTAGGGATTCGAGAAAATTCGCGTGAAAATCGACTGCACGCTGGAGGCGACAAACGCTCCATCCGGCACGAACTGATCGGTCGGCGCGTACATGTCGTCCAGCGTCACCGGGGAGTGTCCCTTGATTTCGATGGTGCCGCTCAACCGCAGCGTGGTCCCTTCGCCGTACGTCGTGTTTTGCGTCACTCCGTTGAACGAGACCAGGCCCACCAGCAGCGGCGTGAGCTTGGGGTTGGAAATCATCTCGATGCTGTATTTTTTCTCGCCTTCGGGTGTGGTGAAGGAGAGGTCCACCGGGATCATTGCCGGGGCCGCGCCCATCTTTCCCATGACCGCCGTCAAGCGGTCCTGCGTGATCGTTCCGATCACGCCGCCCATGTTCACAATTTTCGTGGAATCAAAATCCGATGCCAGGGTCGTCAGCACACGGCCGCGGGCCATGGGCATCTTGGTCGACCCGAGCCCGAGGAACGGATGGCCGCAAACGTAGACGCGATCCTCGACGACCGCAGTCACGGTGCAGGCGGCGTTGAGCGAGAGATCGCCTTGCACCAGAACCATCCCGACCATGTCGCCGGGGGAGATATTGGCGTCGTCCGGCCGGGCATCGGTGGTGCCGCCGGGCGTGGCCACCATGCCGTACTGCGCCCAGTCTGAGTAGTATTGCCGGACAGTCGCGGGAGCAAATCCAGAAAAGACCAGCGGCGTGTCAATGGGCTCGAGGAATCCGCCCCCGGTGATGCCCGCCGCGCGGGCAAACTCAGCAGGAAGCGGGAAGCGCAGGTCTTGCTTGGCGCCCGGGTTTGCAGCCGACGCCATCAGCGAATCGCCGCCATCCGACGGCAAGGGGTATGAGTCTGCAACGGCCGTTCCCGCGCGCGGCGCCGCATCCTGGGTCGGCAGCGAGAGCATGTTTTCGATCGGCGTGACGCCGGCCAGAGGCTCCTTCACAAACATGCCGAATTTCAAGGAAACTGCGCCGGCGAGTTTTCCGTCGATATAGACAGGGCTGCCGCTCATTCCGGCCACCACGCCGGTGTGCTCGACCTTCGGTCCCTTCGAGCTGTACCAAGATGATCGATTGTTTGGGTCCGATCAGATTGGGCATCACGCCGATGACCACCAAGTCGAAGTTCTCGACCTGGTCGCCGGCAAAAATGGTGCGCGCGTAGCCCGTCATGCCCGGTTTGATCTGGTCCAGCGGGAGTATGGCTGGTCCGTCGGCGGCGGGAAGGGAAACGGCGGCCAACGAGAGAACTACGGCAAGCAGTGCAAATCGTTGAAGCGCAAGGAAAAACCTACCGCTTGGGCTGGTCAGCGAAGATCTCATCAGGTTGTCACCACGCAACGGGCTGTTGCGCGCCAGGGGCATGAGAGGCGCGCTTCGAGCATCTCAGTCATCATACTCGCAGCGATGGCGGGAATCAATCGCCGCAGTCCCGCTACGCGGCCGCCGGTATTCGGTAGCAGGCCAGTTTCCGAGGACGCGCAGTATTAGGACTTGGTTCGGTGTTTCAAAGCCCACAGTTCCACTACGACTTTTGCGCTTTGGCTGCAACCTGAACGCGCCAGATCCAGTAGAATAGACCGAAGGGAATGAGTAACGATAAGAGCAATCCAAAGACAAGAACGACCGCCGATGAATGCCACAGAGACCTGATCTCGTTCTGCCAGAACGTCAGGTACAGGGTATAAGCCAGGAGCCCGCCCGACGCGAGCAATGCCTTCCACGTGTACCGGTTAAGATCTCCTGTCATCCGCGTAAGAACCAGAAGCAGTATGAAGCACCCGCCTCCCACAATGAGCGGCGCGATAAGCTGGAATTCCTGTTTGTCAGTCATTACCAAACAGCCCCCGATGAAAATGATGCTCTATCTCCGATAACTGGCGGAACGCTTGCGCGCTGCGTTCCGTGGACGTAACCCCTCACGAGGTCCTTCTAGCAACGTGCCCTTGGGTCGCAGAAGCCAGTGCCCGATAGTGGCCGAACACTGCCCGCCATCCGGCCCTATTGTTCCCACATCTTCTCGGGTGAGGACTCGAACGGGTAGACGTGCACCATCCAGCCGAAGATCTGAGGGAAGAAACGGCCGCCCGCTTCTTCGCAGGCCTGCGCCGTCGCGATGGATCCGGTGAGCCCGAATTTTGTCCAGTCGGCCTGCGCCGCTTCGCCGCGCTTGGGCACGCACAGGTTGATGTGCACGTGCCATTGGGCAATGCTTAGTGGGACACGCTCGTTCAATTGATCGAGCGTTGCGCTGCGCGGGGCGGTGTACATGGCGCCAATCAGTTCCCAGCCGCCGTCTGCGGTTTTTTTGTATAGCAGCGAAGTTGGTCGCGCGGGATCGAACGTAAATCCCTCGACGAAGCCGTTCCAATAATTCGTGAAGTGATATTCAGGCTGCGGCAGGTTCGGGGCGAAAATCCGGAAGCCCTCGGCAAGAGCCACGCGGTAATCGCGGTATTTCTCAATGGCTTGGCGCAGCGATGTGGCAATCTGGTCGGCTCGCTCGCGGTCGCCGGGCGTTAACGGCCGCAGGGAAGTCATGTGCATGTGCGAGCCTTCCATGTGACCGTGCGCCATCGCGTGCATGGCGCCGGATTCCACATGGTCTTGCTCGTCGTGGCCCATGTCCATATGGCTCATATCCATGCCCGGCATGCCTTGCATGGAGTTATCTTGCGCAGGCGAGGCCGGCGGTTGTTTTTGCGCTTGCTGCGGCCGTCCCCAAGCTACCGCGACGATCAGCAGTCCCGCCAAACCCAGCACGGACAAAATTTTTCGCGCTCGCATCGCCGTTCCTCCTTTGCGATTGCCGCTGTCTATTTTACGTCCAGCCCGAGAGGAAAGTTACCTCCGAATCCCCGCGGTTTGCCGAGATTGCCTACTGGCCAATCCATTTCGTGTCGAGAGAACCGCTTCGGGCACTCAGGGGGCGCTCGTGTCGGCATGTTAGAATCCGGACGTGGCAAAACGAACAATCAATCCCGCGCGCAAGATTTCCGGAGTTGTCGAGGTTCCTGGCGACAAGTCCATCTCGCACCGCTACGCCCTTCTCGCGGCCCTGGCGCAAGGCCGCAGCGAGATCGTGGGCTATGCGGCGGCGGCCGATTGCCAGAGCACGCTCAAGTGCCTGGAACGGCTGGGAGTTGGAATCGAACGCTCTGCCGGCCCGAACGGCGGCAGCGTGGCTGTTACGGGCGCGGGGCTCGACGGGCTGCGCCATTCGCGCCGCGCTCTCGATGCGGAGAATTCCGGCACCACGATGCGCCTGCTTACGGGCATTCTCGCGGGCCAATCGTTTGACTCGACGATCACGGGCGATGCCTCGCTGCGCAAGCGGCCGATGCGGCGGGTCATCGAGCCGTTGACGCAAATGGGCGCGCGTATCGTCGGGCGTGACGCCAATTTCGCTCCACTGGAAATTCATGGCTCGGCGCTGCACGCCATTCACTACGCGTTGCCGGTGGCCAGCGCGCAGGTGAAGTCTGCGGTCCTGCTCGCGGGATTGTTCGCCGAGGGCGAGACTTCGGTGGAGGAACCCGTTTGTACGCGCGACCACACCGAAGTTGCTCTGGCCGAATTCGGCGCCTCCATGCGCCGCGCTGGCCGGACAATTTGGATCACGGGTCGAAAGCCACTCGAAGCGCGCCGTCTCACGGTGCCGGGAGATCTCTCTTCGGCGGCCTTTTTTCTGGCCGCGGCATTTGTGCTTCCCGAATCGGACTTGATTATTCACAACGTGGGTCTAAATCCAACCCGCACCGCCGTGCTGGACGTGCTTTCCGGATGGGGCGCGCAAGGTCAAGGTCATTTCCGTGCGCGCAGAGTCCGGGGAACTGGTCGGCGACGTGGCTGTGCAGCATTCGCCGTTGACGGGGGGCGTGCTGTCGGGCGCCATCGTGGCGCAACTCATCGATGAACTGCCCATGCTCGCGGCGCTGGGCCCGTACACTCGAGACGGAGTAGAGATTCGCGACGCGAGTGAATTGCGCCTCAAGGAAAGTGACCGCGTTGCCGTTCTGGCGAAGAACCTCCGACACATGGGAGCGCAGGTCGAGGAGCGCCCCGACGGTCTGCGAGTGGAGGGACAAAGCGCCGGCCAGTTACGCGGCGCCGAAATCGATCCTGCCGGCGACCACCGCATGGCCATGGCGTTCGCCATCGCGGCGCTTGGCGCCAAGGGCGAGTCAATCATCCGCGACGCCGATTGCGTAGCCATCTCTTACCCGGATTTTTTCGCGCTCCTGGACCGAGTCGTCGAGCGCTAGGCGGGTTGGCGTTTCGACGTAGTGCTGTAAGGCTCCTTTCTTGACACCCCCAGTTCCTACGGTTACGCTCGCCAACGAATGCGCAGAACTTTTCGCCGGCTCTTGCTGGCACTCTTGGTAGTGGCAGCGCTCGCGGCGCTCGCTTATACCTCCCGTCACAGGGTTCATTTAGCCGATTTCACCTGGCGAACTTTTGCTCATGCCGTCGGCGAGGCCAACGTCTGGTTTTTACTACTCTCGCTGGTCGCGATCTACGGAACCTATCTGATTCGGGCGATCCGCTGGCGTCAGTTCTCCACTCACTTCGGCGAGGCCAGCCTTGCCGGCATGTTCAGCGCGACGATCATGGGATTTGCGGCCATTTTTGTTCTGGGCCGGCCGGGCGAGCCTGTTCGCCCACTCCTGTTGGCTCGCAAGAGCCGCTTGCCGGTGGCCAGCATGTTCGGCATCTGGGTGCTGGAGCGGCTTTTCGATACCGCAGCAGCGATCGTGCTGGCCTGCCTGAGCCTGTTGGTCTTCTCGAAATCGCTCTACGATGCCGGCGCCAATAGCGACTGGCTGGACAGTGCACGGGCTGGCGGTTGGGTCCTGCTCGGAGTGCTCGTTCTGCTCATTGCGCTGATGGCCTATATCCGGTTGCATGGCGCGCCAGCGCTGGAGCGCCGCCTGCAGTGCTGGCGCTCCGCCGGTTCCTGGAGGGGACGCACGGCCACGATCGTTACTGGCTTTACCGAGGGGCTGCAGGCCATTCGCAGCGTTTCCGACCTGTTGATGGCGATCGGTTACACGGCGGCGCTCTGGGGACTCGAGACGCTCATTTATCTGCTGATCGCGCAGGCCTTCAAAGGGGACTTCACGTATGCGGAAATGAATTTTCCCGGAGCCATGCTGCTTTTGGCCGTGACGCTGGTGGGCGCCACGCTGCAACTTCCCGGCGTCGGCGGCGGCGCGCAAGTCGCCAGCTTCATTGCGCTGACCACGATCTTTGGAGTAGAACAGGAACCGGCGGTGGCCATTGCCGTCGTGCTTTGGATTGTCACCTTTGCCGCATCGACCGTGGTCGGTATTCCCTTGCTGATTCACGAGGGGTTGTCGATGGGCGAGCTGCGCAAGCTGGCCAAAGCCGAAACAGAAGCCGAGGAGTCTGGAGAGCACCTGCCGATGGTCGGCGTGGGCCGGACGGACCCCGTCGGGCAAGCGAAACGGATGTAATTCAGGGAGACGCTCCTCGGTGAAATGTCCGTTCTGTGCCTTCAGCGACGATAAAGTGATTGATTCCCGCGAGGGAAGGGCGGGCGATCTGATCCGCCGCCGCCGCGAATGCCTGAAGTGCGGCCGGCGCTTCACCACCTACGAACGGATCGATGAAATTCCCTACATGGTCATCAAGAAGGACGGCCGCCGCGAGCGCTTCGACCGCCAAAAGATTCTGCAGGGCCTGCTCAAGTCCTGCGAAAAGCGCCCCGTGCCGACCGCGAAACTGGAGGCGCTCGTGGATGAAGTCGAGCGATTCGTGCACGACGCACCGCAGCGCGAGCGGACCACCACGGAAATCGGCGAGCTGTTGATGACGCGACTGAAGAGGCTGGACAAGGTTGCCTACGTGCGTTTCGCTTCCGTCTATCTGGATTTCAAGGACGTGAAGGAATTCATGGCCGAGCTAAAGGGTTGCTGCGCGACCGTTCCAGCCAAGACCGGCCGGCTGCCAAACTCCCGCGGTGAACGTCTTGATCGTCTTGAACCCGATCTTCTCGTAGAGTCCGCACGGCATTCAGGTTGCTGGACGTGACGGTGAGCGAAAGCGACGAATAGCCCCGTTCGCGCAGCGCGGCGATCGTCGCCCCGATCAGGCGCTTGCCCAGTCCGTGCCGCTGATAGCCCGGCATCACGCAGATCTGCGTGGTGTGAGCCATGTCGCGGGCGCCACGGTCGATGTCAGCACCGTGCCTACGAGTTCATGGCTGTGTGGGGCGCGCAGCACAAAAGAAGCCGGTGCCAGAAACTGCCCGCAGCCGGGAAGGATCACGATGTTCTTGAGGAACTTCAAAGCCCCCGATTCGCTTCGATACTGGTCGTTGATCTCGCCGTCGATGTGGTTGGCGTAAGCCAGCTGAATCAACCGGGCACACGCGCCGAACTGGCGATCGTCCCAACGATCGAGCACCAGGCCCGGACTGGCTGGAGGCGACGGGAGGATGGCTCGGTCGAGATCGAGAAGCATGAACTGTCGCGGGTAAATGTGAAAACCCAGTTCAACCAACAGGCCGTCGAATTCCCAGCCAAAAGGGATGAGTTGGGCTTCGATGCGTTCGATACCCGGGATGGCCGACAGCGTCTCCAGCATGCTCGCCAGCAACTGCCGCGCCAGCGGAGGTTGTTCGCACTGGGAGGACACGTGCAGTCCGCCGATCAGGGCCTTGTGATCTTCCACGACGTAGAAGGAATAGCCCAGCGCTCGGCCATTTTCCATCGCCGCGCAGCCGGCAAGCGATTTCGCATCCACGAATCTCTTGATCAGATTCAGCGAGGGGCGGTAGTCCCAGCGTAAGTCGTCTCTCCAGTGCCGTGTCTCTTCGACGAGCAGTGGTTCGATTTGCCGCGAACTGATTTGTCGCAGGTCTACGATGGGCATGGCACTGGTTGGGCGCGGCTCCCCTGCCGGCAGTTTGTGCTTAGGTTCTTACATCATAATACCGCCGCAGGCCGTGCCTGTCGCGCACGCGCCACGCATCCGCAGGACTTGCGGCCTCTCGCGCTGTGTTACCATGCGAGACTTCTGGGAGAGCTTTCGGGTCGTTCGCCCGATCAACGCATGGACTTTCTTTCCGAACTTCGCCACCCAACGACGTGGTACTCGAAGCTGCTGGCGGCTCTTTTGGCGCTGGGCTTCTTCACTCTACTGGCGACCGCCGCCGTCGGCACTTACCTTGTGTACCACGTCGTTGCGCCCGTCAAAGCCGGCGAATCGGTTGATCTAGCCCGTCTTCCCGGCAACCCACAGGACTTCTCCTTCGATGTGCCTGGCCTGGGCACTCGCCAGGGATGGTTCTTTCCGGGGCTGAAGACGGCCCCTACGATCTTGCTCTGTCCGGGGTATGCGGCGGCCCGCGAGGAGCTCCTGCCCTTGGCCACAGGCCTGCAAGATCACGGGTACAACGTGTTTCTGTTTGACTTCGCCAGCCGCGGGCAAAATGCAACCTACTCGACGCTCGGATTTCGCGAGATCGGCGAGCTACGCTCCGCGATTGCCGCCCTAGCCGCGCGCCCGGACGTCGACCGCTCGCGCTTCGGGTTGTGGGGAACGAACGTGGGCGCTTATGCCTCGGTCGGGGCCGCGGAAGTGGACCCGCGCGTCCGCGCGCTTGCAGTGGAATCCGTTTACGACCGCCCGGAAGATATGCTGGGGTTACTGCTCACGCGCTACGGTATGACGCCGCTTCCGTTTTTTAAGCGCATCGCCGAAGCGAGTTTTCTCTGGTTCAACTTCACCTATCGTCTCACGCCGTCGCTCTCAGCCGGCGCCAGCCGCCTAGGTAGCGACAGCAAGCTTTTCCTGGAAGCCACGGACGAGCCAGCCCTGGTTGGGCCCACGCACGAGTTGTTTCTGCTCTCTCCCATGCCGAAGGAAGAGGTCCTGCTCACGCGAGGAAATTACGACGGGATGCTCGACGAAGATAAACGCGCCTATGAAAACCGCATCATCAGCTTTTTCCTGCTCAATCTGCCGCCATAAGTTTCAGGTTTAACTGGCCGCACGGGCTTTCCTTAAAAAGTGTCCGCTTATTTTTCGGTGCGCACCAGCCAGGCCTCGGCTGAGACACGCGCGACGACGGTTGTCTTTGCCTGGCTCGCGAGCTTCGTGGCTCCCTTTTCGGTGGTCCAAACCCAACTCGGCGCCGGCATGCTTGGAGTCCATTCCGGCAACGCCCTGTCCAGGTAGAAGTCCAAGCCGTATTCCCAAGAGCGGTTGAGATCGAAAATGGCCAGGCTCTGGCCGCCCAGTGCTTCGGGCGGCGTAGCGCGGGCGGCAGCGCGCGGCGAGAGAAACGGATCCACCTTCGGGCTGATCGCGCTGTTGATGCCCATTAGCAGCAACGCCATGAGTACGCCTATCGTCATGAACGCAGACCGCAAACGTCCTGTGAGCGCGAAGCACACGCAGACGATGCCCCCAACGATCGCCGTGGCTAACAGAACAGCGGAGGCCTCCGATCCGGTCAATTCCGTGGGCAGGTGGCGATGAAATGAGGCGATCGCGGCAAGCGACAGGGCTGGGAACGTGAAGCCCACGAGCGCGAGCCACCAGCGTGAGGCCGCAGGTCTTTCATCGAGCAATGGGGTCTTCAGCCATCGCGCGGAAATCGTGGCAAGCAACAGGATCAAAGGTGGCACCGCCGGCAGCACGTAGCCGGGCAACTTGGATTCCGAAAAGCTAAAAAACAGCACTGGGAAAATCGCCCAGGCGCTGAAGAACAGCGCCGGCGAGTCCTTCCACTGCCCGCCTGCGCGTGCCCGGTTCATCGCGGCAATCGCCAACGGCAGGAGCAGAATCGTCCACGGAATAGTGGCGGCCAAAATGATCGGCCCGAAAAACCAAAATGGTTGAACGTGCTGAAATACCGTCGTGAGGTAACGCGAAAAGTTGTGTTCGACGAAAAAGACGCGCAGGAATTCTGGATTGCGCCAGGCGCAGAGCGCGTACCAGGGCACAGCGACCACCAGGAAAATCGCGGTGCTCAACGGGTTGATCAACACCAAAATTGCACGCCACTGTCCCGACGCCAGCGCCCAAAGAAATACAGCGCCCCCGGCGAGTACTAAGGCCGCCGGGCCCTTTGCCAGCGTGGCTGCGCCGAGAAAAATACCAAACGTCAGGCGCGCCCCGAGACCGGAGCGCGTTTTCGAAAGCATTTCCGCGGCGGACACGGATGCTGCCACCAGGAATGCGCCGAACAGCATGTCCGGGGTCGCCGCACGCGCAAAGCCGATCGTCGCTAGCGTTGTGGGCAGCATCAGCATGGTCAGCCACGCCGCGTCCAACCCGTAGGAACGCAACGCGGCCCAGGCCATGGCGGCGGTTGCGAGAAGCGCAGCCAGCGCTGCCGGCAGGCGAGCGGCGAATTCATTGACGCCGAACACACGAAACGCGGCAGCGGCGGCCCAATAGCAGAGCACCGGCTTTTCGAACCACGGCTGTCCGTACAAACGCGGTGTAACCCAGTCACCGGTTTGCAGCATCGCGCGTGCGATGGACATGTACCGCGGTTCGTCCGGCCCAACCAGTCCAAGCGCTCCCAGTCCGCTCAGAAGGCAGGTCGCCGCCACGGCCAGCGTGAGGACGGCGGTCCACCAGGAAATTTGCGTGCTGCCTTCTTCGGAACTGCGCACGCGAAGCGGCGAGAGAGAGTGCACGGCCGCTGAGTCTAGCATTCTTGCAGGCTTGCGCCGAACGGTTGGCGGCCGAGTTCTTTCCCGCGAGGTCGTTGTTTACGGAATCCGCGAGCTAAGCGCAATTACTTGCCCGCAACTCTGGCATCTCTCTCGCGCCTTCCTCATAATGGCGTTTCATGCGCGAACGCTGCGAGTATGCCATCGCCTGGGCAGTCCTCAAGTTTCTCGGGTTGCTGCCCCGGTCCGCGGCTCGGTGGGTCGCTGCGCGACTTGCGGCACTCCTGTTCCGGCTCCAACCCGTTTGGCGCCGCGTCGCGCTCTTCAATTTGCAACTGGCGTTTCCGCAGTGGACAGAATCAGAGCGCCAGCGAACCGTGAGCGCGATGGTGCGCAACCTCGGCTGGGCGGCTGCGGAATTCGCGCAGTTGCCGCGGTATGCCCGCGAGAACATCGAGCGCGTGATTGTGCTCGATGGTTTTGAGAATTTTGCAGCGGCCGAGCGCCATGGCAGGGGCGTGCTCTTTCTTACGGGCCATCTGGGAGCCTGGGAGCTGAAACCGTTCGCGCATGCGCTTTACCATCGACCAATCCACTTCGTGGTCCGGCCCATTGATAATTCTCGGGTGGACGCGCTGGTGAACCGCTACCGCTCTCTTTCCGGCAACACGCCCATTGAAAAGAATCAGTCCGCGCGCGCCATCCTGCGGGTCATGCGCCAGGGAGGCGTCGTCGGGATTCTGGCCGATCAAAACGCGGCTCTCGAGGATTCCGTTTTCGTGGATTTCCTGGGCACGCAGGCGGCAACCACGACTGGCATTGCGCGCATCGCGCGGCATACCGGCGCCGCCGTCGTGCCGGTCCACTCCTTTTGGGACCCGGCGCTGCGGAAGTACCGCCTGCGTTACGAACCCGCCCTGACGCTCGAGCGCACAGAGGACGTCGATGCTGACATTCGCAACTACACGGCGTTGTTCAACGAAACCTTGGGAGGCTTTGTCCGAAGATTCCCTGACCAGTGGTTCTGGGTCCATCGCCGCTGGAAGACTCGGCCCCCTGGCGAGCAGCCGATTTATCCTGACCAGCAGCCGCAGACGATTCCGGCCGCAACGCGGCCGCATGAGCCCTCGAGCGTGACGGAGAAAACATGAGCCATCGAACGGCAGGTGAACTCGCCCGATTCCTGGAGTGCGCTTTGCATGGCGACGCCTCGGTGCCGGTCGCCGGCGTGGCCGGTCCCGAGCGAGCGAGCGCCGAAGATTTGATTTACATCGACTCGCCGCGCTATCAGGAGCGTGTTCTGCGCTCGGAGGCGCGTTGCGTAATTGCTGCTCCCGGGACGACTCTTCCCGGCAAAACCGTTCTGGTGGCGCCTCAGCCGAAACTTGCTTTTGCGCGTGCGGCGGCTTGGTTGCTCGCGCCGCCGCCGATTGCCGAGGGCATACATCCCACGGCCGTGATCGCCCCTTCGGTGCGACTAGCCGCGGGCGTCGCTGTGGGTCCCTTCGCCGTGATCGAAGAGGCGGTCAGCATTGGCGCGAATACCCAAGTGGGCGCGTTTTGCTATCTAGGGCGCGGCGCCAATCTGGGCCCCGATTGCCGCCTGCATCCGCGAGTGACCGTTTATGCCGGTGTGAAACTCGGCCGGGCGGTCACCATCCATTCGGGCGTGGTGCTGGGTGCTGACGGCTTCGGCTACGTCTCCGGCCTGGGTCGGCATTGGAAGTTTCCGCAAATCGGCTCCCTGGAAATTGCCGATGAAGTCGAGATTGGGGCCAACTCCACAGTGGACCGCGGTTCGCTCGGCGTTACATCCCTGAAAGAACAGGTGAAACTCGATAATCTGGTACACGTCGCCCACAACGTTGAAATCGGCGAGCGAACGCTGATCGCAGCCCAAACCGGTATTGCTGGATCTTCGGTGATTGGAAAGGATGTAATGATGGGAGGCCAGGTCGGCGTCGCTGACAACTGCCGGCTGCAGGATAGTTGCATCGTCGGCGCTCAGGCCGGCATTCCCACCGGCAAGACGATCCGGAGCGGCCAGACCGTTTGGGGCACGCCGGCGCGGCAAATTGAGCAGTTCAAGAGGCAATTCAAATGGATTAGCCGGCTCCCCGAATTGGGGGAACGCCTTCGCAATTTGGCGCGCCCCGAAGTCGTAGAGCGCGAAAATTGACCGGGAGCACGCTTCGCGATGGTAGACCAGGTGGTACGGCTATCGGCATGGCTATTAGATTCAAACCGCCAGGGTTGCCTTAACGGTTGACCACCAGTGAAATACAACGGATAATTACCCGTGCGCAGTTGTATCGCTTCCTTACTGGGGCGGATGGGTGGTTCATCCGAGGGGGGCGTCTTTGGACTTTTCTGAAGGGCTCCCCAGGTGTGTCTACTTGAAGGGTAGTGTGCGCTAGGGGTCTAGGAACACGCATCATTTTGCACAATCTGTGCATCCGAGGAGTGCATGGCGTCTGGAGCCAGACTAGAGTTCGAGCCGCAAGAGCGGCAATCGCCCTCGACCGCAAGCCCTGTTCTTGCCGAGCGGCTGGCCGAGGCGATTGATCGGGGCGCTGCCCACCTGCTCTCGTTGCAGGCGCAGGAAGGCTATTGGCTGGGAGAGCTTGAGGCTGATACAACCCTCGAATCCGACTACATTTTCTACCTGCACGTCCTGGACAAGGCGGACCCCGGCCGCATTTCCAAACTGGCCAACTACGTCCGCCAGCGCCAATTGCCGGATGGCGGGTGGAACATCTATTTCGGCGGCCCTTCGGAGTTGAATGCGACCGTGAAGGCTTACTTTGCCTTGAAACTGGCCGGCGATCTGCCCGAGATGCCGCACATGCAGCGCGCTTGCCGCCGCGTGCATGAACTGGGAGGCCTCGAGGCCACCAATTCCTTCACGCGATTCTACTTGGCCCTGGTTGGACGCGTGGATTGGAATATCGTGCCCGCCGTTCCGCCCGAGCTGATGCTGCTCCCGAATTGGTTCGCGATCAATATCTATGAAATGTCGTCGTGGACCCGTGGCATCGTGATCCCCCTGGCGATTCTCTACGCGAACAAGCCGCGCTGGTCCTTGCCGGCCGACGCGCGCGTGGATGAACTTTTCCGCGACCCCTCGCGCAACGTTCCATCTTTGGATTGGAGCAGGGAGGTCTTTAGCTGGCGCAACTTCTTCCTGGCGCTGGACCGGGCGCTGAAACTCTACGAGCGGCTGCCATGGAAGCCGCTGCGGCAGCGCGCCCTGCGTCAGGCGCAGCAATGGCTGGTCGAGCACTTGGAACGCAGCGATGGCTTGGCCGCGATCTATCCCGCGATGATGAATGCCATCTTCGCGCTTCTGGCTCTGGGCTACTCGCCCGATGATCCGCTTACGGCTCGCGAGATTGGGCAACTGGCGCGATTTGAAATCGAGGAAAACGACACGATTCGCTTGCAGCCGTGCCTTTCTCCCGTGTGGGACACCGCGATTGCCATGGTTGCCCTCGAGGAAGCGGGCCTTCCGCCAGATCACCCGGCTTTGGTTCGCGCCGCCGATTGGCTTCTAGCCAATCAGGTGCTTGGGCCTGGAGATTGGCAGGCGAAAACCCCGGGCGTGCTGCCAGGCGGCTGGGTGTTCGAGTTCCGCAATGACTTCTACCCGGATGTGGACGATACGGCGTTCGTGCTGATGGCCTTGCAGCGCGTCGAATATCCGGATCGGGCGCGCATGGAGGCTGCCTCGCGGCGCGGAATCGACTGGTTGCTCGGCATGCAAAATCGCGACGGTGGCTGGGGCGCCTTTGATCACAACAACGACCGGCACTTCATGACGCAAATCCCGTTTGCCGATCACAACGCCATGATTGATCCCTCTTCGGCCGATGTGACGGCGCGGGTCGTCGAATGTCTGGGGCGGCATGGCTGGCCGGCAGACGACCCGTCATCCAGCGGGCCGTGGCCTATTTGCTGCGCGAGCAGACTTCCGAGGGCGCCTGGTACGGCCGCTGGGGCGTGAACTACGTGTACGGGACCAGCGGCGTGCTGCGTTCCCTCGAAACCGTGGCACTAGCGGCCCGCGAGTACTGCCAGCGGGCCGTGGCTTGGCTGCGTTCGGTGCAAAATGCCGACGGCGGCTTCGGTGAATCCATCGCGTCTTACTACGATGCAAAACGCAAAGGGCAGGGCGTAAGTACGCCGTCGCAAACAGCCTGGGGTTTGATCGGCTTGCTGGCCGCCAGCGACCGGGAGGATCCGGCCGTGGGGCGCGCCGTCGCGCATTTGATGGAACAGCAAAACGCCGACGGATCCTGGGACGAAAAGGAATTTACCGGCACTGGTTTTCCCTGCGTCTTCTTTCTGAAGTATCATCTCTATCGAAATTATTTTCCGTTGTACGCGCTGGCGCGGTATCGCAATCTGGAACAAAATCGTACTGACTTCCGGGCGTTCCGCCAGTACCCGGAAACGAGCGGCCAGCAAGCTGCCGCGCAAGGGAGCTGAGAGAGCCGATGAGATATCCGCTGAAGATGACCGCCAACCTGGCGAAATACGTGGCGACCAAACGCTTCTCGGGCGCGCAGAAATTTCCCATGGTGCTCATGCTGGAGCCTTTGCACGCCTGCAATTTGACCTGCACGGGCTGCGGGCGCATCCGTGAGTACAAGTCCACGATCAATGAAGTGATGACGGTCGAGCAATGTTTGGGCGCGGTGGACGACTCCGGGGCGCCGATTGTTTCCATCTGCGGCGGCGAGCCCATGATCTATCCGGAAATTGGCCGCCTCACCCAGGAGATTCTGGCGCGCGGGCGGCATATCATCCTGTGCACCAACGGGATGTTCATCCGTAAGAAGCTGCACGAATTCCGTCCGACCTCGAGTTTCTTCTGGAACGTGCATCTGGACGGCCTCGAGCGCACGCACGACCTTTGCGTCGAACGCGACGGAGTTTTCAAGGAAGCCATCGAGGGCGTTAAGGCCGCCAAAGCGGCGGGCTTTCTGGTTTGCTCGAATACCACCATTTACAAAGAGACCGATCTCGACGAAATCGCCGAGCTCTACGAGTATCTGGACACGCTGGGCGTGGACGGTTACATGCTCTCCCCCGCCTACAGTTACTCGGCCGTGGCGACGAAGGATATTTTCATGTCGCGCGAGGATATCCGCGAGAAGTTCCGCCAGGCGCTCGAACTTCTGGGCAAGCACAACTTGATGGTCTCCAATATCTACCTCGACTTCCTCCGGGGTGATCGCGAACTGGAGTGCACGGCTTGGGGAACGCCAACGTTTAATCCCCGCGGATGGAAAGGTCCCTGTTACGTCATTACCGATGCCCACTACGGGTCCTATAAGGAGCTGGTCGAGAAGACGCAGTGGGAGAAGTACGGTCCCGGCAACGATCCTCGCTGTGAGGATTGCATGATGCACGTGGGGTTTGAAACGACCCCGGTGCTCGGTGCCAAGCGGCAGTTCGGCGATACCTGGAAAATGTTGAAGTGGCAATTCTCCGGCCGCCTCGGAGGCAATCCCGATAAGGCCGCCAACGGAGGCCGCACGAACGGCGGCCAGGGCATGGGTGGTGGGCAGAGCACGCCCATGCCGCCTCCTGCGAGTCGCGAAGAATTGGTCTCCTCCGACGGAAGATTGCGGGTGCTATGACCACTCTGGTCACTGGAGCGACTGGTTTTCTCGGTAGCCACGTTGCGCGGCTGCTGATCGAACGCGGCGAACGCGTGCGCGTGCTGGTGCGGCCGTCCAGCGTGGGGCGCGTGGCGGAAGTCCTGCCCTCCGATGGCCCCGCGAATAGTGTGGAGCACGCCGTCGGCGATCTGCGCGACTTGGCGTCGCTGTATCGCGCGATGCAGGACGTGGACGTGATCTATCACGTCGCAGCGGATTATCGGTTATGGGCGCGCAACCGGGCGGACATCTACGACTCCAATGTCCATGGCACCAGGAATGTGATCGAGGCCGCGCGCCGCGGGCGGGTTGCCAAGCTCGTCTACACGAGCACCGTGGGCACGGTCGCTGTTCCGCGCGGCGATGCTCTCCCGGACGAAAACACGCGCACCTCTGTCGACGAAATGATCGGCCACTACAAGCGCTCGAAGTGGCTGGCGGAGCAGGAAGTTTTACAAGCTGCGGCCGATGGATTGCCCGTGGTCGTCGTAAACCCGACCACGCCGGTTGGGCCGGGCGATGCCAAGCCAACGCCTACCGGCCGCATCATTGTGGATTTTCTCAATGGCCGCATGCCGGCTTATGTGGATGCCGGTCTCAATTTTCTTCCAGTGGAAGACGCGGCGGCAGGCCATCTGCTGGCCGCCGAGCGGGGCCGCGTCGGTGAGCGATACATTCTGGGCGGCGAGAACCTTACGCTAAAGCAGGTGCTTGCGCTTCTCGCTCGCTCATCAGGGCGAAAGGCGCCTCGTATGCGCGTGCCGCATGCGTTGGCCCTTGGAGCCGGCTATATCGACACGGCCATCTCCGGTTTGCTTGGACGCGAGCCGCAGATTCCGCTCGAGGGAGTGCGCATGGCGCGGCACAGCATGTTCGTCAGCTCGGAACGCGCTCGGCGCGAACTCGGTTTTGCTCCGGGACCGGTTGCTGCGGCCCTGGAGCGTGCTGTACGCTGGTACGAGGCAAACGGCTACGTCGGCGCAAGCCGCGCGGCCGGAATCGCTCAGGCGCACGCGGCCTGATTTTGGAGACACATCGCTCCGGGAAGTCGCAGCGGAAGGATGAAGACTCTGGTAACGTTTGCGGTGGCAACTGAATTCGCGGCGTGGCGGCGGCAGCGCGGCTTTCGACTCGTCACGCGCGAGCCGTTTCCGCTCTATGCCGCCGACATTGGCGGCAGCCCGGTGCGGGTTCTGCTGACGGGAATTGGCGGCCCCGCTGCGGCGCGGGCCATGAGCTGGGCCTTGGCTTCGCCGACCGACTTGTGTATCGCCAGTGGTTTTGCGGGTGCTCTCCGTCCGGCGATGTCCGTGGGCGATGTCTTGGCGGCGCGCGTAGTGAGGCGGGCGGGCAGGGAGTTGGCTGTGGCCAGCGATCACGAACTGATGAACGCGGCAACTGACGCTGGCGCCCGTCGCGTGGACCGTTTCCTCACCTCGGAACGGCTCGTGGTGGGCGCCTCTGAAAAGCTGGCCTTGGCCGATCAGGCGGACGCCGTGGAAATGGAGAGTTTTGTGATTCTGGCCGAAGCCGCCCGCCACGGCGTGCGCGCCGTTTCAGTCCGAGCCGTGAGTGATACTGCGGAGTCTTCTTTGCCATACGATTTTGATCGCGTTCGGGATGACCAGGGCAAGCTTCGTTACCGGGCGTTGTTGCTCGAACTGGCCCGGCAGCCGCAGCGCATCCCGGCTTTGCTGCGTTTGGCCCGCGATTGTCGCGTGGCCGCGGGGCGGCTGGCCATATTCCTGGATGCGTACCTGGCGCTGCTGAGCGCGCGCGGAAATTTGTCTCAGGCAGCGGCGGTGGGCGCCCTATGAGCACCACGCACACAACTCTTGACCGCGTTGAAGCTCCCTCGCCCAGAGCCAAGGAAATGCGCGCGGGTGTTTACCGCGGGCCTGGGCGGGTGGCCACCGAATACGTGCCCGTCCCCGAAATTGCTGACGGCGAAGTCCTCGTGCGCGTGGCCGCCTGCGGCATTTGCGGCACGGACATCAAGAAAATTCAGCACGGTTTCGTGGCCGCTCCTCAGATTTTCGGCCACGAAGTGGCCGGCACGGTCGTCGCCGTCGGACGCGGCGTTGGCCGCTGGAAACTGGGCGATCGCGTGGTGAGCTTTCATCACGTTCCTTGCGGGCACTGCTTCTATTGCGAACGGCGTTTGTTTTCGCAATGTGCGGCCTACAAGAAAGTCGGCCTCACGGCGGGTTTCGATCCCAATGGCGGCGGCTTCGCCGAATACGTTCGCGCCATGCCCTGGATTGCCGAGCGAGGCATGGTCGAGATACCCGCGGGAGTGAGCTTTGAAGAGGCCAGCTTCGTCGAGCCAGTGAACACGTGCCTCAAGGCCGTCGAAAAAGCGCGCGTCACCGCTGGCGAGACGGTCCTGGTAATGGGCCAGGGTCCTGTCGGTTTGCTGCTCATGATGCTGGCCCGCTTGGCCGGCGCGACCGTGCTCACGAGCGACCCGATGCCGGAACGCCGCGCGGCAAGTGAGCGTTTTGGCGCCGCTGTAGCTTTGGACCCCTCGGCCGGCCTGCAAGCGGAGGTTCGCGCTCGCACCGAAGGCCGCGGCGCGGACGTTGTCTTGGTTGCGGTCGCGCTTGCCTGCGGCGCTGCCGAGGCCTTGGCGCTCGCGCGCCCGGGCGGCCGCGTGCTGCTCTTCGCGCAGAACGATCCGCACCTGAAGCTGGAATTTCCCGCCGCCGCGGTTGGCGTCGAGGAAAAGGAGATTCTCGGCAGTTACAGCGCCGCGGTGGACCGCCAAGAGGAGTCCGCGCGGCTGGTTTTTTCTCGTACCCTTCCGGTGGCCGGATTGATTACTCACCGGTTTCCGCTGGAAGCGTTTGAACAGGCCCTGTCTTTGGCCGCACGGCCCCAGGGAGGTTCTCTAAAAGTGGTGATGACGCCTTGATGGAAAACTCTTGATGCATACTTTGACTCCAAAAGAAGAATCGATCTCCGCCAAATCGAGCGGCCACATGACCGCTGCCGTCCTCTATGGCAGCGAGAATCTGCGCGTCGAGAATATCGACATTCCGCATCTGGCGCCTGACGAGGCCCTGGTCCGCGTCAAGGTGGCGCTCACCTGCGGCACCGATCTCAAGGTCTGGAAGCGCGGCTACCATGCCCGCATGATCACTCCGCCGGCGGTGTTCGGGCACGAATTGGCGGGCGTGATCGAGCAGTTGGGCGACGACGTTTCCGACAAGCTGCACGTCGGAGATCGCGTTGTCCCGTCGAACTCCGCGCCCTGCGGCGCCTGCCTGTTCTGCCGCAAAGGCCGCAGCAATCTTTGCGAGGACCTGCTCTTCAATAATGGCGCTTACGCGGAATACATCCGCATCCCGGGACGCATCGTCCGGCAAAATCTGCTGGAGATCCCGCCGCACGTTTCGTTCCTGGACGCCGCCATGGTCGAGCCTCTGGCCTGCGTCCTGCGCGGCATCGAGGAAGCCGACGTCCATGCCGGCGACACGGTGGTCCTGATCGGCTGCGGCCCGATCGGCCTCAAGTTCATTCGCATGCTGGCCTGCCGCGGCGTGCACGTCATCGCGCTCGGCAAGCGGCCCAATCAAGTCCGCGCCGCCGAACGCATGGGCGCGCGCGCGGCCTTCGACGTCAGCAAGCTTTCCGATCCCATCGCCGAAGTTCGCCGCTTGACCGAAGGCGGCCGCGGCGCCGATTCGGTAATCGAAGCCGTCGGCTTGCCCCTGACCTGGGAATGGGCCCTACAGATGGTGCGCTGCGGCGGCACGGTCAATCTCTTTGGCGGCTGCCCGCGTGGTACGCAGGTGCAGTTTGACCCCACGGCGCTGCACTATTCCGAGATCACCATCAAGTCGACGTTCCACCACACGCCGCGCTTCATTCGCCAGGCGCTGGACGCCATTTCCCGGGGCGACATTCGCGCCAGCGACTTCGTGAACGCGGAAATCCCGCTGCGCGAGCTCCCGTCGATGTTCCAGCACATGAAGCATCGCAACGGCGAGATGAAAGTCGCCGTGATTCCGTAGCGCGACCGAGCGCGGCCTGCGCAGCGCTCCGCCGCGCCTCGCGCCGCGCCTCTGCGCATCGCGAGCGCCATGCAGTCACCTGCCGAACTCGAAATCGCGCGCAATCTCCCGCCGCCCGGTTGCACCCCGGCCGAAGCCCAGCGCTACACGCACTGGCTGGCCACGCACCATTACGAGAACTTTCACGTCGTCTCCTGGCTGCTGCCCGCGCGCCTGCAGCAGCATTTCTACAACGTCTACGCCTATTGCCGCTGGGCCGACGACCTGGGCGATGAAATCGCCGATCCGGCGCGCGCCCTGAAACTGCTAGACGAGTGGGAAGAGGAACTCGCCGAATGCTACGCCGGCCGGCCCTCTCACCCGGTTTTCGTCGCGCTGCTGCCCACCATTCGCGCCTTCGATATTCCCATCGAGCCGTTTCGCGATTTGCTCACCGCCTTCCGCCAGGATCAAGTGGTGAAGCGCTACGAATCCTGGGAGCAAGTGCTCGAATACTGCCGCTATTCCGCGAATCCAGTCGGCCGCCTGGTGCTCTATCTCTGCGGCTACCGCGACGCCGCGCGCCAGCGGCTCTCCGACGCCACCTGCACCGCCCTGCAGCTCGCCAATTTCTGGCAGGACGTTTCCCGCGATCTCGACAAGGGCCGCATCTACATTCCGCAGGACGCCATCCAGCGCCACGGCCTCGATCCCGCGGATATCGAAGCGCGGCATTTTGACCAGCGCTACGCCGCCTTGATGAAGGAATTGATCGCGCGCACACGCGAGCTTTTCGCCGAAGGCGCGCCGCTGGTTTCGCAGGTGGACGCGCGCTTGCGCGTGGACCTCGACCTGTTCGGCCGCGGCGGCCTGGCCGTGCTGGACGCCATCGAGGCGCAAGGCTACAACACGCTCGCGCGCCGTCCCGCCATCGGCCCCGCCACCCGCGCGCGCCTGCTCGGGCGCGCCGCCTTCGGTCTTCTGCGCGCCCAATTTAGCCAGAAAGCGCCCGGCGCGAACTCGCCTGGCCCGAGCGCAAATGGCGCGGAAGCGTCCGCCCACGCGGCGCCATCCGCGCCCGCAACGTTCGCCGAGCAGTCCCGCGCAAGCGCGGGCCGCTCTCTCCGTGCCCGCCTCCTACGCCGAGTGCCGCCGCGTCGCCCGCGCCGCCGCCAGCAACTTCTACTTCGCCTTCTACATGTTGCCGCGGCCCAAGAGCGACGCCCTCTGCGCCCTCTACGCCTTCATGCGCCTGGTCGACGACGTCTCCGACACGCCCAGCCCGGCCGCGGATTCATCCGCGGCCGCGGCGACGCCGCCGCCGGCGCCGACGCCAAGACCGCCGCGCTTGCCCGCTGGCGCGCCATGCTCGATCAATCCGCCGCCGGCGATGTCGGTGCGCACCCGATTCTCCCAGCCTTCGCCGACACCCTGCGCCGCTACCGCATCCCGCCGCGCTATTTCCACGATTTGATCTCCGGCGTCGAAATGGATCTCACCGAGACGCGCTATTCCACTTTCGGCCGCCTGCGCGAGTATTGCTATCGCGTAGCGGGCACCGTCGGCCTGACGTGCCTGCACGTGTTCGAGTTCGACGATCCGTCCGCGCCCGATCTCGCCGAAAAACTAGGCATCGCTTTCCAGCTCACCAACATCCTGCGCGACGTCGCCGGCGATCTGGCTATGGGTCGTATCTATTTGCCGTCCGAAGATCTGACGCGCTTTGGCTGCTCGCCCGAGGAACTCGCCCGCGGCGTGGTCACCCCGTCCGTGCGCGAACTCATGCGCTTCGAGGCTGAACGCGCCTGGAAGTTCTACGCCGAGGGCAGCCGCCTGCTGCCGCTCGTTCACAAAGATAGCCGCGCCGCGCTGTGGGCCTTGACGCGCATCTATAGCGCACTGCTCGCGCGCATCGAAGAGCGCGACTTTGATGTTTTTTCCTCGCGCGTGCGCCTGACGGCGACCGAAAAAGCGGCTATTCTCCTGCGCGCGCGCCTGGGCTTTTGGTCGGAGGCGGATGTCCTCGAAGAGCGTGATCGTGATCGGCGGCGGACTGGCGGGACTTTCCTCCGCCGTCGCGCTGGCTGAATCTGGCTTCCGCGTCCGTCTTCTCGAACGGCGCCCCTTCCTGGGCGGCCGCGCTTCCTCCTACGTTTTGCCCGGCGGCGAACACGTCGACAATTGCCAGCACGTCACGCTGGGCTGCTGCACCAATCTCGACGATTTCTACCGCCGCGTAGGCGCCGCCGGAAAAATCGCCACGTACGATCGCCTGGTCTTCGTCGATCGCGAAGGCCGCCGCGCCGTCATGCAAGTCCTCCGCGCTGCCGCCGCCGCTGCACCTCGCGCCCTCGCTCGCCTTTTACCCCTCGCTCAGTTGGGCCGAGCGCAACGCCATCGGCCACGCCATGCTGGCCATCGCCCGTCGCGGCGGCCAAAACTCCGGCGGCGACGCCGCCGGCAAGACCATGCTCGATTGGCTGCGCCTGCACGGCCAGTCCGAAGCCGCCATTCGCCGCTTCTGGGGCGTCGTCCTGGTCAGCGCGCTCAATGACGAACTCGATCGCATCGACGCCCGCTACGGCCTGGACGTTTTCTGGAAGGCCTTCCTGGCCAATCGCGCCGGCTACAAGCTAGGCATCCCGCGCGTCCCGCTCGGCGATCTCTACGACGGCTGCCGCGCCGCCATCGAGCGCCAGGGCGGGGAAGTGGCGCTGCGCTCGCCCGTGCGCCGCGTGCGCATCGCCGAAGGCCGAGTAGCCGCGGTCGAAATGGACGGCGGCTACGAGGAGACCGCCGACCTCTACGTCCTGGCCGTCCCGCAAAACGCGGTAGCTCGAACGTCTTGCCGCGCGGAATTCACCGAGCGCGAGCCGGCCTTCGCGAATCTCCGCAACTTGCGCGTCTCGCCCATCACCGGCGTGCACCTCTGGTTCGATCGCGACGTCATGTCCGAGCCCTTCCTGATCCTGCTGGACCGCACCACGCAATGGATCTTCAACAAGTCCCGCCTCTACGGCGGCCCCGGCGACGGCCGCTACCTGCAACTGGTAATCAGCGCCTCCTACGATCTCCTCCCGCGCCCGCGCCAGGAAATCATCGATCTCTGCCTGGCCGAAATCCGCGAAGTCCTGCCCGAAACGCGCGCCGCCAAGCTGGTAAAGTCCACGGTGATCAAGGAAGCCGCAGCAACATTCTCGCCCGAGCCAGGCTCCGACCGCTGGCGCCCGCCGCAGCGCACCCCGCTGCCAAATCTCTACCTCGCCGGCGACTGGACCGCCACCGGCTGGCCCGCCACCATGGAAGGCGCCGTCCGCAGCGGCTACCTGGCCGCCGAAGCCATCCTGTCCGACGCCGGCGCCCCGCAGCGCCAGCTGCAACCCGACCTGCCCGCCGAGGGCTTCGCCTCCTGGCTTGCGGTTGGGTAACAATAGTCGGTCCCCTCCCCCTATTTTTGTAAGTGCTCATTTTGCTCGGATTGCTCCGAGTTTTGCCGGCAGCCTGCAAGTACAGCCCGCACCCGTAGGTTCGGTCTGCTTAGCGGCCGGTGCGGAGGCAGTTGCGCGGCGAGGGCAGGCACCTTTCGTGCCGGAGCGGTGTCGTTTTTGTGCGCAAGGGTTCGGCCGCCCACCGGTGGGTCGCGTGCTCGAGAGGCTGTTATTATGGTCGTGAGGTTGATAGTGAACATTTATCTAGACACGATGCTTTGGAACGCTTTGTGCGATCAGGAACGTCGGCCCAGGAGATCTCGTGAAGTCTCTTGCCTGCTATGAGGCGAACCTTGCGTTCAGTAACCAGACTACATTTGAGCTGGCCAGGACGTTCCTATCTACCAGACCTCACGCTACGGAGCGCGGTCGTAAGCTGTTCTCTCACTTTAAGAAGTTCGTTGATGCCAACACCCCCTGCGCTAGGGACAATATGGAATTGCTCTTCGCGGAATTGGAGGCGTTGCGGAGTCGGACAGCGTCAGTTGATGCGCTTCTTGAAGAATCCCACTATGAGGCGCTACGGCGAGAAGTCGATAAGCTCGCAAATGGCAATTTCGACGAACGGGCGAGCAGCTTTATAGAAAATCGGCTTAAGTTTTCGTCAAACACACGAAGCAACCAAGCAAGTCATCTTGAGGTGCGAACCGAGACGAAGGAAAGATTGAAAGGTGTTCCTCCTGATCAGCTCGAATCGTGGCTACAGACGGAGGCGACAAAGCCCGTTGGCCTGGTGATACTGGCGGATCACATAGCCAGACTATTCGACAGCGCTCCCAGAATCGAAGTGGAGATTTTGGCGAGGGCGCTTCTGACTGCCTCTTCGGGTAACCGGATGGCCCGAGGTGTGGTTCGTGCGGACCTGTATTACAACTGGCGATGTGCCAATCGCAATTCAAATCCTTCGGATCTGGTCGACGATATGTACCACGTCTTGAACTCAGTTTATTGCGATGTATATGTGACCGCAGAAGAAAAGCAACAGGACTACGCCGGGCTACTCCTTACCGCCCATACAAAGGTGGCAATCTATAATTGGCAAATGCCGGTGGGCCAGTGGCTACTGGACCTAGCCCATAGCGTCAAATCCCCTCAAAACACCCTCGATGGCTGATCGTGCAACGCTGCGCGACAGTGATACCCTCCGGCGTGCCGCGACATCAAGAGAGATCCTCAGAAAGGACCGGCCACCCGCCTGTAACCAGCCTCAGCGCATCAGACAAGTTAAGGGCGCGATAACCCAAGGAATTTCTCGCCAGTTTAGGACGGGTCACCCGCCCGGATGATGGCGATCTCCCTTTGGAGTGCCTGAATTCGTTTCTTGCATTGCGCGACGGGGCTGCTCGATTTCTTCAGGAGCGGCGCTCGTTTCATTCTCCTTTGTGGGGGATTTTTTAATCGTACAATCCGGGCGCTATGAGTCAATCACAATGGGAACTCATAAAAACGATTGCCGCCTACTTTTGGCCGGTGGTCACGCTTCTCATTGGCGTGTTTGCGGGCGGCTACATTGCGAACCGGAATCAACGTAAGCACTGGTTCTTGGATAACAAACGGGGGGAGTATCGAACACTGCTCACGACGCTTACGGATTGTGGGAGTAAGTTGATCCTCTATCACGGCAACAACATCGTGGCAATGAGTCCGAGGGACCAGCGGGCGATTCATAAAGCGGCCGTGAGCGCCGCGAATGTTATCTACAACCGCTTGTTTATTGCGAAAGAAGTTAAGGGCCTAAATATAGGACCTCGCTGGCAGAAGGCAGCATCTATTTTGCAGAACACTCACAACGGCGTGGCCTTCACAAAAGAATTTGATGCCATCATGGAAGACATTCGTACCGCGGCACTCAAGGATTTCTCCTAAGCTCTAGGTGTTTCCGAAAAGCCTCAATGAGGTGTTCTATGGATCGACGGCGGCTCCTATCTTTGCTGGCAACGGCGGGATGTGGATTGGCGACGGGTTGCGACGACGGCGGTGCGGAGGTAGCGTCATGGCGCGAAAATATGAGGCTAAACATGTCCGGCGTCCGGAACGATTTCGACAAACTCAAATCTACGGTCGAAGATTTCGATACCCGCGATTGGCGCGACGTTGTGTCAGATATGAAGGCCAATGTTTCGGATCTAGAAAGCTCAATCGCTGACATTGAGGGAATGCTGGAACCTTAGCCTGGATTATTCACGATTGGGCTGGTGAAAAAGAAAGGATGCTCTAAAAGGTTGATGAACACTGGGTTTTGGTGAACCCAGCACTCCCTTTCGGAGCATCCAAGAGTGACAGACTGTATACCACAACTGGTTTTCTCCTGCTACAGACATCGACCCGTTCACGCTGATTTTTCCGGCGGCCAGATCACCAGCGATGCCGGACTTTTGCCGCTGCGGGCCTTTGACCAACGCCGTCAGCTGACGCGCGATCTGGCTGAAACGCTCAGCGATCCACGTCAGGGCGATCGTGTCCGTCACGACTGGCTGGCGCTGCTGCGGCAGCGCATCTACCAAATCGTTGCCGGATACGAAGACGCCAACGACGCCGACCGCTTGCGCCACGATCCGCTCTTGCAAATCATCGCCGATCAGAAACTGGGAGAGGCGCTCGGCTCTCAGCCTACTGTCAGCCGCTGGGAGAATGCACCTGCGGGCCGCGATCTGGTACGCCTGAACGATGCCCTGCTCGATCAGTTTATTCGCCTCTGCGGAAAACAGGTCCGTCAGCGCGGCGAGATTCTGCTGGACATCGACTCCACCGACGATCCCACTCATGGCCGCCAGCAACTCAGCTTCTTCAACGGTGCCTACGACCAGCATATGTACCACCCGATGCTGATCTTCGAGCGCCACACCGGATGTCTGCTGGCAGCCCGACTCCGAGCGGGAAACGCCTCCAGTCATGCTCGCATCGTGCCCATGCTGCTGCGGCTGGTGCCGCGACTGGAAGCCGCTTTTCCCGGCGTGCCGATCAAAGTGCGCGGCGATGCCGGCTTCGCTCTACCCCTGCTCTATGAGTTCTGCGAGTTCTTCGGCATCCAATACGCCTTCGGCATCCCCGCAAACTGCGCCTTCCAACAGCGCGCTGAACCTCGGCAGAAACAGTTGAAGCGGCGCTATCGTCGCACGCAACTCCCACAGCGCGGCTTTTCCAGCTTCCGCCATCGCGCCCGCAGTTGGCCGCGCCAGCGCCGCATCTGCTACAAGGCCGAACACACCGTCGTCGGAACCAACCTGCGCTTCCTGATTACCAACCGCCCCGGTCCTGCCTCCACGGTCTTCGCTTTCTACAACGATCGCGGCGAGTGTGAAAACCGCATCGAGGAGTTCAAGAACGGTTTCCGCGCTGACCGCTTGAGCTGTCACCGCTTCCTGGCCAACGCCTTCCGCCTCCTGCTGCACGGCTCCGCCTACAACCTGGTCAACCTGTTCCGCTTGCAGTTGCCCCAGCCCTGGCGCTCGGCCCAGATCGAAACGCTGCGCGCCCAACTCTTCAAAATCGGAGCTCGCGTTCGCCAGACCGCCCGCTGCGTTCGCATTCACCTCGCCAGCGGCTGGCCCTTCCAGAACTTGTTCCGCTCCGTCACCTTCGCCGTCAACAGCAGTTGACCTGACCGCTTGCCCCGAACTCAGCTTTCCACAGACTGTCCCTGTGGAGCCGCGCCCAAAACCTCTCCGCTCGCCAGCCGTACGCTCTTGGCTCGCATCCTGTCGTCCCGCTCACCCATCTGATCGCGCCATCTCTCCCGACCAACTGTCTTCCCAAACAAAATCTCAGCCCTCATGAATTAAGCAGGTTAGCCACTTGCATCTCATTTCAATAAGTCGTACAGGAAGCTGATTGGTTTGATCGGGGTAGCGTTTTCCGCCCTGGTGGCCCAGCCCACCGAATCGACGGTCTTCGCCCCGGCGGGTTCCAGCGACATGCGCCCCCGTTCGAACCACTCACAAAAAGCTCCCCACGAGCTACTGTTGACCGCCATGTTATAATGTCTCGTGTTCAGAGTTAGAGCATCAGTTTGCTCGGGGACCGCGCCCCGCCGGAGCCCCAGCAAAGCCAAGAAGTGCGCCTACCAAGATCGTCTCCTGCAAGACGCGGCGCCCGCCAGCAAACCGCGGGCCGGCAGCCCAGCAGCCCAGCAGAACGAACCCACCAGTGCGGGCTGGCGGCTGCGGCGGGCAGCGTGTCAGCGAGACAGGCAGGGCTCTACTTGGAGCCCGCCCGAAGAAATCATGAGTAACTAGTGTCGTGTTTCATAAATAAAGTTACAATAAGCGAGATTCGCGCTATAGTAGGCAGCTATGTGGGAAGCTGCCAAACCTTTGTGTCTTAGCCCTAAAGAGCGAGAACTGCTGGACGGTTTTGCGCGGGCGGGAAGTACGCCGCAAAAGATCGCCCTGCGCATCCGCATCGTTCTGCGATCGGCCGACGGAGTCGCGAACCACCGACTGGCCACTGAACTGGGCACGAGCCGGCCGACCGTCTTGCGCTGGCGCCAGCGTTTCGAGCAGGCGGGGCTGGAGGGATTGCTCGAAGATGCACCGCGACCTGGGCGCAAACGGCGGCTGACACCAGAGAAAGAAGAGGCCATTGTGAACGCCACCCTGTACCACAAGCCGCCTGGAGCCACGCATTGGAGCGTGCGCACGCTCGCCCGAGCGCAACGGGTGAGTCCGGCGACGGTCCACCGGGTGTGGAAAGCGCATCGCTTGCAGCCGCATCGAGTGAAGCGTTTCAAGCTCAGCACCGACCCACAGTTCTTCCACAAACTGCACGACATCGTCGGCTTATACCTGAATCCTCCGACCCAAGCACTGGTGCTGAGTGTAGATGAGAAGAGTCAGATTCAAGCCTTGGATCGTACGCAGCCAGTTCTGCCCATGCGTCCGGGAATCCCGGAGCGGCACACTCACGATTACACTCGCCACGGGACCACGACCTTGTTCGCTGCCCTCAACGTGTTGAACGGCGAAGTGCTGGGTGGCTGCATGCCACGCCATCGCCACCAAGAGTTTCTACGCTTTTTGCAGCGGATCGAGCGCCGCACGCCACGTCGGCTGGCGATTCATCTCATCCTCGACAACTATGCCACCCACACCCATCCGGCGGTGGAGACCTGGTTTGCCGCACACCCCCGGTATCACCGGCACTTCACGCCCACGGGCGCTTCCTGGCTCAATCTGGTGGAACGCTTCTTCGCGGAGATTACTGACAAGCGTATCCGGCGAGGAACCTTCCGCAGTGTCGGGGAGTTGGTGCGAGCCATCCTCGATTACATCCGTCGCCGCAACCACAGTCCTCAACCCTTCGTGTGGACTACCTCCGCACGCTCGATTGCTCGCAAGGTTAGGCATTGTAACGAAGCGTTAGAAACGGGACACTAGCGCAGAATGAACACTTACGCAAAATACGCCGCTAACCCCCGCGGAATGAACACTTCCAAATCATTGGACTTAAAGCGGGGTTGTCTGTTCACTCCACTAGTGGTGTGCAATGATCCCGCGTGAAGGCAGACAGCCTTCCCGCTTTAAGTCGGGAAGGAGTGTGTTTTATGGCTTGGCTGCGAGACGTTTTGCTGGCGATGTTTTCCAGTGCACTTTCCGACTTATTGCTTGCGACTGGAGTTGGCCTCTAGTCGGAGCTCTAAAAGCAAAGAAGGAAATGGTCCGGTCCAACACTGTACGGACTAGCTGCATTTGCACTTATTTTAGTCATTGGATTTGCGCTCGCTGGGCGAGCCCCATTGTGACTACGAGTAAGCAATTGGTGGAAACAATACCTGGAGATTATGGAGGTTCGGATCAGGGCATGGACTGATAGTGCGCACCTGATAATTCAAAAACGAGACGATTCAAACGCCATTTTCGAGTACAACGTCGGACTGCATGGCGGTTCGCCTCTCACGATTATGCGCGAAAAACAGAATAACAAATATATTAAGGGTGAAATGAGCTTCGACATTATTCATCAAAGTTTCTTAAAAAAGAGTGCCCAAAGAACGATCTGATTTGATCTTTAGCGAAATCCGTTTGGGATTGGCGAAGCTCAGATGGACCTACATAATAGTTGTAGGCTCCAACGCCAAGGGAGAACCTGGGAGCACTAAAGAGGATAGTCATAAGTAAGATGATTCCAATTGCCGACTTAGATGAACGTAACTACGATCAATTCTTGGATGATGCTGATTTTGCCTCAGCAGTGGTTGGCGAAACAGTGACCTTGGCTATTGCCCACAATCGAAATTAAGCGACATCTTGCACGCGTGCGGTCAGTTCCCGGTACTGTAGGTTCGGAGTGTGGATGAGTTTGATGATCGTATCGCGAAAAAGATAAGGATTCTTGCGGTTATTGAAACGGAAGCACATTTCGTCGAGATAGGCTGGGAGATGTTTGGCATCCACTTTATGCCACGAACCAACAATGCCGCGCTTGAGCAACGAGAACGCCGATTCCACGGTGTTCGTGTGAACGTCGCCATGCGCGTACTCGCGGGAATGGTTAATCGTGTTGTGTTTGTCCGTGTGGTCAAGCTTGGGCGAGCGCCCACGGGTAGATAGCGGATTCGTCCGTCATAATGACTTCGACTTGGCTCCCGAGATTCGCTTTGATAATCTCGCGCACGGTCGCGGACTTCGCATCCTTGGCGCGGATAAGCCGCAGATCGCCATTACGCTGGCGGATGCCGATAACAACCTGCTTGTCCGGGGCGCGAGCGCCAGCGGCGTGGTTTGCCATAGACATACGTCTCGTCAATCTCTACGGTTCCGCTAAGAGGCTCTGGCGCTACTTCCTGCATCGCCTTGCGAATCCGGTGGCAGAGATACCATGCTGTTTTTGTAAGTCTTAATTCCGAGCGTGCGCTGAATCTGGCAGGCCGACATGCCTTTCTTCGCTTCACACAGAAGGAACGTAGCCACGAACCAGTTTTCGAGCGGCAAGTGCGTATCGTGAAAGATCGTTCCCACGGTTACACTAAATTGGTACTTGCATGAGGCGCAGAGCAATAGCGGACGATTCTCAAGGCGGTATATCTTTGTGGACTGGCAAGATGGGCAGACGGCACCATTCGGCCAGCGCAGTTTCTCGATGTAAGCGCGGCACTTGGATTCGTCGCTGAATTGTTAGAGCATTTCCATGAGATTCATGTAGAAGTTGCTGTGCAAAGAAACTGAAGGAACACCCGAAGGACATGACAACCGAAGAGGCCATGAAACACCTACTAACGAAGAAGGGCCACAAGATTATCAAGAGCCATTTGGCTAAGATTGAGCGGGTGTCGAGCACGAAGAAAGGATAACAGAGATTACATTGTGGAGTAAGGATATAATCCCGCTTAAAGTCCCGTGTAATGAACACTTACAAAGGCAATAATATACTTGACTGACTCTTGCTGGTAGGATGGCATTGCCGTGACAGGGCGGCTACTTCTGTATTGTTGGAGTTGGTGCGCGTAGGGTAGTTTACTTGAGGACATAAGAAAAAGGCCCGATTCGCGGTCGGGCCTTCCGCACGATAAGTTCGGGCGACACTCGAACTCTACTTGAGGAGTGTGCCTGATGCAAACCTGTTCCCCCACTAAGCGTTCCGTATCTGCAATGGCCAGGACAAGGGCCGAAGGCATGAGGGATTGGATCAAAGAGAATGCCTCCACTTGCGTGTCAGAACAAAAACATTTGGATGAAGGAACTACGGAGAGGGCCTATTGGCATTACGGCTACCTCTCCGCGTTGAGCGACATTTTGAGGCTGATGGCTTCGGAGAATTAGTCGAAGATCGTGCACCTCGGGCACGCCCAGCCGGAGTTGGTCGGCCTAGCCGGATGGATGGCGTTATCTGGCGGATTGTAGTCGTGGTACAGGCGGCACTCGTCCTCAAACGCGTTCTTGGCTGACGAGGAATAGGCAAACTTGAAGTACTTATATTTTCCGATCCATTGATGAAGCCGCCCATTCACATCGACATCCGATCTGCCGACATACGAGTAGATAAAGCTACTCGCAGTTGTTCCATCGAGCGCATAAACGCCTGGGGATGTTCTTGTGACGAATGCGTCGATGTTGTCTCCGGTCAGTGAATGCAAGTCAGACAGCGTTGGTGATGCCATTGGCCCTCCTTTGGGCGCAGGTTTAGTATTCGCGCCACGCACGTAAACATTTCGTGTTGACAGGAGGGAGATCAGTACGGTAGGTTTCTACCTGCGCTTACTCATCTCGTCGCCCGTTCGTGGCACGTGACTCGCTCGGTGAGCTTCCGGCTCGTCGAGCGAGTTTCGTTTTGGATTCAACCACACCGATGCCTCCCAAGTCAACAAAAAGCAGCACCTGTGCGGCATTTTTATCCGAAACGTCTACATATAGTGGTGGGTATGAAACTAGGCCCTAGCTACGCTTTAGTATAGGTGGTGAAATGTTACGCGGTCGCTGTTTCCACGAGCTTGATGAAACTCTGCATGTCGAGGAAGTAGTTGATGTAGGCGCGCCGCAGATCGGCCATAGATTCAGCCGATACTAAGACCGCATCGTGTTCCTCAGAACCAAAAACGACGCGTTCTACCTCAGCGTAATCCATGGTCGCTTTTGGACCGGCGTTCAATTTGAATCCTGTGATTCTTAGCTGCTTTTTATTGGTATCCAATTCCATAAGAAAATAATGCGCATCCTTTGTCTCAACCTCGATGAGTTCTGCAACGCCCTTGCCGATAGTACCGAGATAATTGATCGCATCTAGCTTGGCGGTGCAGCGACGAATCTGGTCACGCAATTGGTCTCGGTCATTGGGTATATCTGGAATCCCAAGACCTGTTTTTTCCTCAAAGCATATCTCGGCAGCCATCAATTTGAAAAAGTGCTTCCAGATGTGATCTCCCTCGCTGGACTTGAGTAACTCCCGACGGAAGAAACCAACGATCTCTACCGCTGTAGCCCATGCATGCTGTAACTGAGTCCTTATTTGGATTTCGATTTGCAATCCGTTATAGGTTTCTTTTCTATCGCTTTCGTAAGCGTAGACTAGATGAATGCCACGGTACCCTGAGAATTTCGGGCGAGTAATGTAGTCATCCTGCCTCACAAGGGTGTGCTTTATGTCGCTTTCCAAGAATGCTTTATGAAGCTTGGCGACTTGCGCCGGGTTCTTCACAACCGCACGGCAGCCGCCAATGTCCTGCATTTCGGACAGAGCTATCGGGTTTTTAGTATGCTTGCGAAGCTTATGCTGAATGGCGCGTAATCGTTTGACGCGCTGCGCGATTACAGCATCGGGAAATACCGCCGCCTTACGGCGCAGGTTGGTACGGAACGTATTTAGCGGAAAATGGTGTGAAGCTCTCCAATTATTAATGATGCTGAGCGCACCATCAAGGTCCTCTGATGGAACGAAAGCGGACGCGAGAATTCGACCAGCGGTGTCCACGTCTTCTCTGGAATGTTGCGGCTGAATCCAGGGCATCGGTTCATCCAAAATGCAAAGTTCTTGATTTTCGACCAGCGACACGGCACACTCCTAGTGTCGTGTCATCGAGGCCTCATCGCCCGGACCTTTCCGCCAAGAATGAGACGGACGATTTTGGCAAATTCAAGAGCTTCATGCGGCGTTTAGTAGCTGTCCCGCACAGCGAGATTAAAGCGAAGCTAGACGCCGAGCGGAAAGCGAAAGCTTCAAAAAGATTTCCGTTTCCCGCGCTTCAAACGCAAAAGGTTAGTTGGGCGTTTCTCCCACCTTGCCAGTCACCTCAGCAAAAGTCAGCTCTTTCCCACGATCTGAGACATTGCCAATTCGAAGCGGTCGCCGTCAGTCATGTGATTATTTTTGGTGGCCCGCGATTATTGTAGCGGAAAGCCTGTTCGTCCAGATAGCGGAACAGGTGGAACGGCTCGGTGCTAACGTAGGTGCCTTTCAGTCCACGCTTGAGCAAGCTCCAGAAGTTTTCTAGCCCGTTGGTGTGAATCTTGCCATCAACATATTTCTCGGCGTGGTCAATGACCTGATGCTCAAAATTCTGCTTTCAGGCCGATGTAGGACATCAGAGCATCGCTATAGATCGAAGTCCCCGGCGCAACGTGCTTGCAATTGCGCCTTGCAGCGCCTTCTTTTTGCGGTTCGGCACGGCGGTCGCGCGCAATTCCCGCCACGCTCCAGAATCCCGAAGACAGCGGCCTTATCCTTGACGCCGCGTGCGGTAATCATGCGGCGACGGCGTGTTGGGTGCATGAATCCGAGCTGCACCGCCGATGAAAGTTTCGTCCACTTCGACTTCGGTGCCGTGACCGCCCAATTTGACGAAGGAATTGCTTCTGCATCGCAAGCCGAATGCGGTGCAACATGAACCACGCGGATTTTTGAGTAACGCCTAGGGCGCGGTGAATCTCGTAGCTGCTAATCCCGTTCTTGCAGTTAATCAGCATCCACACCGCAGGGAGCCACTTCTCCAGAGGGATAGGCGAATCCTCAAAGATAGTCCCGACCTTCAGCGAGAATTCTGCTTCGGATGGGCGCCGTAGCAGCGATAGATCCGCGCATTTTCCAGATAGGTAACCTTCTCCGCAGCCGCACTGGGGGCACCGGACCTTGCCATCCTGCCAGCGAACGAGCGATCATGAACTCGCGGCAGATATCGAAATCAGCGAAGTATTGGATGGCTTCTTGGAGTGTCTTTGGCGTTTTCATGGCTTTCACCTGCACCAAAGATAGCACCAAAACGCGTAGTCAGTCAAGTATATTATTGCCCTTACAAAAGAATGGGGGTGGGGGAGGGCTTCGGGTGCGGCTTTACTTGCAGCCCGCGCAAATGATTGTTACCCAACGGCCACCCATCGGCGCGAAGGTCCCGAGTCGGCCGAGTGCGCCCGTCGGCGTTGCTGCGCTGGCGGGATTTGGTGTATAAGCTGATCGCACAATCGAGGGCCGAGAACGGGAGTGCTCGGCTGATCGGGAGGGGCAATCCCCTTTTGGAGGAACAAGGAATGAAACACACAAAGCATCTGCTTTCATCGCTTTTCGTCGCCGCGCTGGTGCTCGGCGGCTGGGCCAGCGCTCAGGCCCAGACCGAGATCACTCTGCGCGCGCCGCTGCCTATGAAGGAATCGTTCGAGCAGCTATTGCCCAAGTTTGAGATGAAGACGGGCGTCAAGGTCAATGCCACGTACGGCACGGGCGTGGGAACCAAGCAGGAAGCTGCCAAGGGCGATCCCTACGACGTGTTCGTGATCCTGCCGCCGTATGAGGAGGCGTTGAACTCGGGCAACCTCGTCAAGAAGGACGGCAAAATCGTCGGGGCGTTCATCCTGGCGATCACCGTGAAGAAGGGCTCACCGCTGCCGGACATCTCCTCGGCCGCCGCGGTAAAAAAGGATCTGCTGGACGCCAAGGCCCTGGTCACCGTGGACCCGACCATGGGAAGCGTGGGTGTCGCGACGAACGCGTGCCTGAAGAAGCTCAACATCCTCGACCAGGTGCAATCCAAGGTGAAGTACGTTCCCAATGGCGGCGGCGTGGGCAAGTCCGTCCTCGACGGAACGAGCGACATCGGACTGGGCCCCTACGTCAGCGACCTCAAGGGCCAACAAGAACCCCGATCTCATCGTGGTCGGCGGCCTGCCGAAAGATGCTTCGACTCCGACCGACATTTTCATCGTCCCAGCCACCAAGGCCAAGGACGCCAAAGCCGCCAAGGAACTGGTGCAGTTCCTGGACTCGCCCGAAGCGGAAGCGGTCTACAAGGACGGCGGGATTCAGCCGCGCAAGTAGCGGCATCCGCGTCTCAGTTCGTTCGTTTCTAACTCAGGCCGCCCAGTCGCGCGCAGCACGCGCATGGGCGGCCTGAGCTTTTTGTCTGCGCGCTCGAATCGCGGCGCGGATGAGCGGGTGTTTGCGGTGCTCTGGGGCTTCTACTAGAATGAATGGTTAACCTGCCGCTTCGAGAGACATGGACGACCTACAGCAAGCTCATGCACTTGTGTATGACGATGAGGACGAGTACCGGCCGGAACCCGCGCCGGAGCCCGCGCCTGCGGCCTGGCGCGATGGCAGCACGCGCATAGGCATTCATACGTCCATCGCCGGGGACCTTACGGCGTCACTGGAATCGGCTCACAAGCTTGGTTGCAACGCGCTGCAGATCTTTTCGGCCAGCCCGCGGATGTGGCCGCGCGCCGGATCGCGTATTGGCGAGGCTGACGCCGCGCGATTTCGCGCACGACGCGCGGAGTTGGGGCTTGGGCCGCTGGTCATTCACACCAATTATCTAGTCAATTTGGCTTCCAGCGATCCGGTTTTGCGGACGCGGTCGATTCAGACGTTTCATGACGAGATGGTGCGCGCGCTGGCGCTCGGCGCCGATTTTCTGGTGGTGCATCCGGGGTCGGCCCGCGGCGCTGCGCCGGCAGATGCGATTCGAGGTGTCGCACAGGGATTGCGGCAAGCTGCGCGCGGCATTCGTTTTGGGGACGGGCTGCGCGTGCTGCTGGAGAACACGGCGGGGATGGGTTCGGCGGTGGGTGTGCGCTTCGAGGAGTTGCGAGCCATTCTCGAGGAAGCGCCGGAGTTGCCGCTGGGCGTCTGCCTGGATACGGCGCACGCATTTGAGAGCGGCTATGAGATTCATACTGAGGCGGGGCTGGCGCAAACGCTCGCCGACCTCGATCGCACCGTAGGGCTGGAACGCGTTGCTGTCGTGCACGTGAACGACTCGAAGACGGCGCTGGGCTCGCGCGTGGACCGGCACGAGCACATCGGGCGAGGCAAGATTGGCCTCGAGGCGTTTCGCCGCATTCTCATGCATCCGCGGTTGGCCGCGGGCGGTCCTGGTGGACTGGCAGGGCGCGCGTTCATCCTGGAGACGCCGATCGATAAGCCGGGCGATGACAGACGAAATGTGCGCACGGTGTGGGAACTCGCGGGATTGAGCGTGAAGCAGGCGCCGCATGCGGAGAATGGCTTCAGCATGCTGCGCGCCGCAGGACGCGCGGCGAGCGCGCGAAACGGCAAGAAGACACTGGCGACGAAGACCAACAAACGTGGGCAAGGAACAAAGGCAACGAAGAAAGTTCGAGCCTAAATCGAAGGGTCCATCGAGAGGACATTCCAGCCTTGGCTGAATACGACCCGCAAGCGATTGAGAAGAAGTGGCAGCAGGAGTGGGAGCGCGAAGGGCGCCTTTCGCGCCGATGCCGATCCCGCGCGCCCGAAATACTACCTGCTCGAAATGCTGCCGTATCCTTCGGGCACGCTGCACATGGGCCACATGCGCAACTACACCATCGGCGACGCCGTGGCGCGTTACCGGCGGATGCGCGGGTTCAACGTTCTGCACCCGATCGGCTGGGACTCCTTTGGCCTGCCGGCGGAAAACGCGGCCATCAAGCGGGGCATTGCGCCGCGGCGAATGGACCAACGCGAACATCGCGCAGATGAAGGCGGTCTGCCGGCGGTTCGGCTTCAGCTACGACTGGCGGCGCGAGATTTCCACCTGCGAGCCGGAATACTACCGCTGGAACCAGTGGTTTTTCCTGCGCATGCTCGAGCGCGGACTGGCTTACCGCAAGCGCAGCCTGGTGAACTGGTGCCCGAAGTGCCAGACCGTGCTGGCCAACGAGCAGGTGATCGACGGCTGCTGCTGGCAGCACGACGACACGCCGGTCGAGGCCAAGGAAATCGAACAGTGGTTTCTGCGCACCACGCATTACACGGATGCGCTGCTGGACGACATGAGCGAGCTCGAGGGTGGCTGGCCGGAGCGCGTGCTGATCATGCAGCGAAACTGGATTGGCAAATCCCGCGGCACGCGTGTGAAGTTTCCGATCGAAGGTTCCGCTGGGGGAGAGACCCAGGCGCTGGACATTTTCACTACGCGCGTGGACACAATCTATGGCGTTTCGGCGGTGTTCCTCTCGCCGGCGCATTCGCTGCTGCCGGGCCTTTTTTCCGGCGGGCCGGGCGGGGCGAAGCTTGAGGAGCAATGGAACCATCTGCGCCAGCAGATTTTGCGGGGCGCCGACCTGGGCACCGCCGAAAAGAAGGGTTTTTTCACCGGCCGATTCGCGACCAACCCTTTTTCGGGCGAGAGCGTGCCCATTTGGGTGGCGAACTTCGTGCTGGCGGAGTACGGCACCGGGGCCGTCATGGCCGTGCCGGCGCATGACGAGCGGGATTTCGAGTTCGCGCGAAAGTACCAGATGCCCTTTCGCGTGGTCATTCAACCCGAGTCCGGTGAAACGCTCGTAGCTGACCGAATGACCGAGGCTTTTGTGGAATACGGACGCCTGGTGGACTCTGGCGCATACACGGGGCTCACCAGCCAGGAAGCTCAGGAAAGAATGGCGGCTGATGCCAAGACAAAGGGAATCGGCCAAGCGGAAACGACTTACCGGCTGAAGGATTGGGGCATCTCGCGCCAGCGTTACTGGGGCACGCCGATTCCGGTGATTTATTGCCCGACCGACGGGATCGTCTCGGTACCGGACGATCAATTGCCGGTGCGGCTGCCGGCAAACGTGGTACTGACGGGGCAGGGCCAGTCGCCGCTGGCGAGCGTGCCCGACTTTCTGAACACGAAGTGCCCGAAGTGCGGCGGGCCAGCCAAGCGCGAAACGGACACGATGGATACATTCATCGATTCGTCGTGGTATTTTTTCCGTTACACGGACCCGCACAACGACCAAGCGCCGTTTGATCGGGCTGCCGCGAGCTACTGGTTTCCCATCGATCAGTACATCGGCGGCATCGAGCACGCCATCCTGCATCTGATTTACTCGAGGTTCTTCTGCAAGGTGATGCACGACCTGGGACTGGTGGATTTGCGCGAGCCTGTGCGGCGGCTTTTTTCGCAGGGGATGGTGCTGAAGGACGGGGCGAAGATGTCGAAGTCCAAGGGGAATGTGGTCGGCGCGATCGATATGGCGGAGAAATACGGCTGCGATACGGCGCGGATGTATACGTTGTTCGCCGCGCCGCCGGAGAAGGATCTGGAGTGGAGCGAGCAGGGAATCGAGGGTTGCGCGCGGTTTCTGAATCGAGTGTTCCGGTTGGTGGATCGGCACGCCACAGAATTGGCGCACGTCTCGACAGCCAGCCTGGGCGCTGTGATTCCCAATCCGACAGCGAAAGAAAAGGCGCTGCGCCGGAAGACGCACCAGACGTTGCGGCGCGTGACGCAGGATTTCGAGGTGCGCTGGCACTTCAATACCTCGGTGGCGTTGATCATGGAACTGGTGAACGCGCTACAGGCGGCCGAGCCGCTCGCTCAGGATGCGCGGCCGGAAGTGGTGAAGGAGGCGCTGGAATGCCTGACGCTGCTGCTGGCGCCGATGGCGCCGCATCTCGCCGAGGAGCTGTGGCAGATGCTCGGACATGCCGAGGCGCTGGACGTGGCCCGCTGGCCGGAATTTATTCCGCAGCTTGCGGAGGAGGAACAGGTCGAGATCGTCTTCCAGATCAATGGGCGCGTCCGCGGGAAGCTGCTGGTCGATAGCGGGCTCGGTGAGAACGAACTGATGGAACTGGCCATGGCGGATGAGCGGATCGGGCCGTTGCTGCGAGGAGGGCAGATGGTCAAACGGGTCGTGGTGCCCAATAAGCTGGTGAACATTGTTCTGCGCTAAGTTCCGCTTGAACGCCCAAAGGTCAGCGCGATGAGAGGTTTTTGCCCATGAACGAGCAAGGCGGAGTCGTAGTTCTCGATTTCGGTGGGCAGTACACGCAGCTCATCGCGCGGCGCATCCGCGAGCAGAAGGTGTTTTCCGCCATTCTGCCCTGCAATACTTCGCTGGCCAATATCCAGAAATATGAACCCGCCGGCATCGTGCTTTCCGGCGGTCCCAGTTCGGTGTATGACTCGGGCGCGCCCGCCTGCGACCCGGGTGTGCTCTCCCTGGGCGTTCCGGTGCTTGGGATCTGCTACGGCTTGCAGTGGATCGCACACACGCTGGGCGGACGAGTGCAGAGGGCCGAACGCCGCGAATATGGCCCGGCGGACCTGGAATTGAGGAATGGCTCCCCGCTATTCGCAGGGTTCCCGAAGCATTTGAAGATATGGATGAGCCACGGCGATAACGTGCTGGACTTGCCGCCCGGCTTTCACCTTACTGGCGCGACGGGTAATTCGCTGTCGGCGGCCGAGGATTCCACGCGGCGCATTTTTGCCGTGCAATTTCATCCCGAGGTTCGCCACACTGAACTGGGCACGGAAATCCTGCGCAATTTTGTTCTGAAGATTTGTGGCGCCCGGCCCAACTGGAGTGGCGCGTCGTTCATCGCGGATACCGTGGAGGCCATTCGCCGTGTGGTGGGGCAGGAGCGGGCGCTCTGCGCTCTTAGCGGAGGCGTGGACTCGGCCGTCGCAGCCGCGTTGGTGCACCGCGCCATTGGCGACCGGCTCACCAATGTTTTCGTGGACAACGGCGTGCTTCGCAAGAACGAGTTCCAGCACACCATCGAACTGCTGGAGCAGCGCGTTGGGATGAAAGTGATCGGCGTGAACGCGTCCGAGCGGTTCTTGGCGCGACTCAAGGGAGTGACCGACCCCGAGGAGAAACGCAAGCGCATCGGGGCGGAATTCATCTCGGTATTCGCTGACGAGGCCCGGAAGCTGAGCAATTTGGGCCGCATTCGCTTCCTGGTACAGGGGACGCTATATCCCGACGTGATCGAATCGGTGGCGGTCCGAGGCCCCTCGGCGACCATTAAGTCGCATCATAACGTCGGGGGACTTCCGCCCGATTTGCCATTTGATCTGGTCGAGCCCTTACGGGAACTTTTTAAGGACGAAGTCCGAAATATAGGCAGGGAACTGGGTCTGCCGGAGGAGATGCTAACGAAACACCCGTTTCCGGGTCCGGGCCTGGCGGTGCGCATCCTGGGCGAAGTGGAGCCGTCTGGCCTGGGCACCTTGCGCGATGCCGATGCGATTGTCGTGGAAGAAATTCGGCGCGCGGGGCTCTATGAGAAAGTCTGGCAGGCCTTCGCCGTGCTGCTGCCGGTACACAGCGTCGGAGTGATGGGCGACGAACGAAGCTACGGAAAAGCGATTGCGGTGCGGGTGGTTGAGTCGGAAGACGCCATGACGGCGGACTGGGCACGGTTGCCTGCGGAAGTCCTCGAGCGCATTTCGACGAGAATCGTGAATGAGGTTGCGGGCGTGAACCGAGTGGTGTACGACATCAGTTCCAAGCCGCCGAGCACGATCGAGTGGGAGTAGTGGCGAATAAAATGAAAAGGGGCGTAGCCCTACGGAATACAACTGAACGGCACGCCGCGCGATTGCTAGTTGGGGCTAGCCGCAGCGGGGCTAGCGGCTGGCCATCTTTTGCGCCATGTACAGAAGCAGGCGCCGATCGCCTTCGTCAATCCCGCCGAGCAGCCTGCGGAAGATGGTCAGGAAGCGCGCTTCTTTCCCGGAATGGCCCCAAGCAACTTCATCCGCCGTCTTGCGCTTCGGCAGGTTGGGCAACTCGGGAGGCTCTTCGCCATCGTAAAATAGCTGGTAGAGCGGAACTTCGAGGGCTCGAGCGAGTTTCTCGAGAGTCTCGATCGCCGGCACGGTGTGCCCGTTTTCGACGCGTGAAATGTAGCATCGCAGGAGACCTGTACGCTTCTCGATGTCGCCCTGCGAGAGTTTCTTTTCTTCGCGCAATGCGCGCAATCGGTCGCCGATAATCATGCGGGCATTATTTCATTCAGTTATGCTTTGTGCAAGGGAAATGTCGGGAACACCGGGACCTAACAATTTTGTAACCAAATGGCTATGAGCAGCGTCCCTAAAACGGGAGAAGAGGCCGGGCGGACGGCGACGGGCCGCGTTGGCTCGACCGGCCATGACGCCGGACGAGAGCGCGATTTGGTGCGGCGAGCTCAGGGGGGAGACCAGGCCGCATACGAAGAGCTGGTGCGCATGCACCAGCAGCGGTTGCTTACAGTGGTCGGCGGGATTTTGCGCCGCAGCGAGGACGTCGAGGACGTGGCGCAACAGGCCTTGATCAAGGCGTACGTTTCGCTGAAACGGTTCGATCAGCGGGCGGCATTTGGCACATGGTTATACAAGATTGCCGTCAATGAGTGCTGGGACTACTTCCGCAAGAAGAAGGTGCGGCGCCTGGTTTACGAAGCGGATCTGAGCGAGGAACAGATCGAGCATCTGGAGTCGCTGCCGGAACACACGGGCGGTGCTCTGAAGATTGGACAGGATGCGCAGACACGAACCGAGCAGCGCGACCTGTTAGACCAGTTACTTTGCGAGCTCGATGAGCACGACCGCACCATGCTGGTGATGAAGGAAGTCGGTGGCTTCACGGTCGAGGAGATCGGGGAAGCGCTGGAACTGAACGTAAACACAGTGAAGGTCAGGTTGTTCCGGGCTCGTGCTAGACTCGTGGAGATTTACCGGCGCAGGCTGAAGCACCGCAGAACGTCGCGTTCTCCGAAGGTTGCACCCGAAGGAGGAGGCCGCCGTGGATGACAGAAGCGAAGTGCGAATGGGTTGTCGAAGCTATCGGGCCCGCATGGAAGACTGCCTGGCGGAGGACCGCGAGCTTATTGACGCCGACCCCGCGCTGGCCGAGCATCTTCGGAGTTGCGACGAATGTCGCGAGGCGTTCGACGACGGTCTGCTGGCGGGTCGAATCGTGCGCAACGCTTGTGAGCCGCCTGCGGAAATGTCGGGAGCGTTCGTGACGCGGGTGATGGCAGGGATTCGGGAGGAAGAGGCCCGGCGTGCGGCGGCCGGCGCCATCTGGCGGCCCATCGAACTGCTGGCATCGAGGTTTGCACTTGCAGCGTCGGTGCTATTGTTGGCCGCGTCGTTTTATCTTGTTGAATTTGCGCCACCGTTCCAGGTGCCTGCGACGACTTCACAGACCGAGGTCGTGGGCCTGATGCCGGAACCTCCAGCACAGCCCTCGAATCAGGATGAGGTGCTGATGTCGCTGGTGGAGATGGAAAATGGATATTAACTCGCCCAATCGCAAGGCCATCGCGCTGCTTTTCCTGGTGCTTGTGCTGGGGATTGCTTTGGGGGTGGTAGGCACCGTTGCGGTAAACCGGCGCGTCTATGGCGCACGCCTGCGCGGATCCAATCCGGCCAATACGGCGCGTCCGGTAGCCCGCTTGACGCAGGATTTGAATCTCACAGGCGACCAAATCAAGCAAGTGTCCGGCATTCTCAGCGACATGCAATCCAAGTACGATGGCATTCGTCAGCAAATGGCTCCGCAATTCGAACAGGTCCGTCAACAAGGCCGCGAGCAGATCCGCGGGCTTCTGACACCCGAGCAACGGCCGAAGTTCGAGGACTTTCTCGGCCGGGTCGACGAGGACCGCCGGCGCAGGAACGCTCCCTAGTCGCGCCGAACTGATTCTCAGTTCTTAACTTTCTCCAGGGCTTTCCTGACTCCAAAACTTTCCCGGGTATCGTTCAGAATGGGCCGAGTGCGCAGGCAAGGCGCTGAGGCGCTAGAAGGGGATATCTTCGTCCGAGACCTCTGGTGCGGGTGTTTCTTCGGGACCGGGAGCGTGAGCGTGGGCGTCGGCATCGCCGCCCGTGCTAGGCGCGCCGGAGCCTGCGTTATCGCCGCGGCTTCCCAGGAAGCGGAAATCGTTGGCAACGATGTCGGTCGAGTAATGTTTCTGGCCATCCTTTTCCCACTGCCGGGTCTGGATGCGGCCCTCCACAAAGATCAAAGATCCCTTGCGAAGATATTTCTGGGCGGTCTCCGCCAGCTTGCCCCAGGCGACGATGCGGTGCCATTCCGTGCGCTTCTGGCGTTCACCCGCGCGATCTTTGTAGCTTTCGTCGGTGGCCAGCGTGAAGTTGCACACGGACTGCCCGCTGGAGGTGTAGCGCGTCTCGGGATCTTTTCCCAGCCGACCCACGAGAATTGCTTTATTGACAGACATATCGAAGGTACCTCGCGGCCGGAAGATAGCATGTCACTGGGACGGGCGCAAATCGCGAGACCAAGGTTCTTCCGCGTGACGAACGGCTATTGACGGTCAAAGACCGCAGACACGGAGTGCGGCAGACTAGGCCGTCTCGCCGAGGTCATGCAGTTTGGCGCGGGCCCGGCGCTCCTCGTCGGTACCCGGATAGAGCTTGACGACCGTACGCAGTTCTCGCACGCCCATGGCCTTCTCGCCGAGTTGTATCAGAGCCAAACCGCGCTTCAGATGCGCGGGCGCGATTTTGAAACTCTTTGGGTATTTGTCGATCACCTTGCCGTAAGCGTCCACGGCCCGGTCGAATTGTTCTTGCGCGAAGGCGATCTCGCCGAGATAGAACTGGGCGTTCGAGGCCAGGTCCGTGCTGGAGTAAAACTTCAGGTAGTCCTGGAATTCCTGCTGGGCCAGATCGTACTTTCGGCCATTCAAATCGCGCAGGCCATTGGAATAGAGCAAGTCGGAAGACGGAGGCGGCGCGGCCGCTGCCGCGGGAAGGCTCGGCGTCAAACCAGGCACTGGCGCTGGCGGCAGCGCTGCCGCATCGCCGCCCGCTGGATTCGAGGCGTTCCCGGGCGCTGCCACGGGTGGTGCGGGCGGAGGCGCGGCGCTAGCGAGTTTAGCGTCGATGCCTTGAATGGCGTTCTGTGCGTCGGTGAGCTGCTGATTGAGCTTGCCTACTCGCGCCATCAGTTCCTGGAGATTATCGGAGACGCCTTGAACCTGCGTGGACATGGTATCCAGGCGCGCGCCCGATGTAGCCTGCATGTCTTCAACGTTCTTTTGCAGGCTGCCCATCGTGGCGCTAAGTTTATTTACGGAATCCAGCGACTGCTCCATCAAGGTTTTTTCCACGGCTTGGTTCTGCGTAACCGCGGTCTGAATGGCCTGCTGGCCCTGAATCAACTGGTTCACGCTCGTCTGTAGTTCCACAATCTCCCGAGCTACCGCGCCTACTGGCGCGGGTCCCAGTAGCGCGCCGCCCATGGCTCCCGCCAGCATTGCGACTCCGAGATAGATGACCGATCGCCTCTGCATGCTGGTGCCTCCTTCCGAGTAGTGGCCGTTTGGCCCACGCCTAATAGTATATGCCCAAAATTTGCCGGAGGTGGCGAAGGGTGCGCACACGCTACCCCTCGTCACCGCCTTGCACCGCCGGCCGGGATGCCGCGGCTGTGGTTATTTGGCCATTACGAAATGTGCGCGGCGGTTTTGCTGCCAGCACGTCTCGTCGTGGTCCATGCAGAACGGCCGCTCTTTGCCGTAGCTGACGGTCTGCATGCGATCGGCGGCGATGCCCAACGAAACCAGAAAGTCCTTGGCTGCCTGGGCACGCCGGTCGCCGAGAGCGAGGTTGTATTCGGTTGAGCCGCGCTCATCGCAGTGGCCTTCGACGTTAACCTTGACCTGCGGGTAGGATCGCAGGAATTGCGCCGTTTGCATCAGAGCGCTGCGCGCGTCGGCGCGGACGGCGGCCATGTCAAAGTCGAAGAAGGCGTCTTGCACCTCCTTCGTGAAGAGATCTTCGATTGACGGTTGTGGAGCGGCCGCAGGCGGTGGTGGCGCAGTCACGGTCACGCGCACGTTGGCGTTGGCCGAGCCGCCCGGTCCGGTTGCGGTAATGTTGTAGGTCACCGAGGCGGCGGGCGTGACCGTCATGGATCCCTGCGGGGCGACGTTTCCAATCTGCGGAGCGAGGTTCAATGTTGTTGCGTTGGTGGAAGTCCAGGTCAGCGTCGTGGACTGTCCTCGTTCAATGGCTGGCGGATTTGCTTGCAAGGTCACCGTGGGGACCGCGGGCGGTGGCGCCGCGGGCGGCGGTGGTGGCGGCGGTGGTGGCACTGCCGCGGCCTGGTGTTTGCAGCCAGCAACGCCCATCACAAGCGCCAGAAGGGTGAGCAGGATGACGCTTCCGAGCGAACGAGTCCGCATTTCAAAATCCTCCTTGAGCATCGGCTCCAAATGAGCTTGAGATTGACATCTATCTACCCCGGGAAAATCATACAAATTCGTCGTGTGGCCCTGTAACCCCGTCTTTCGATGCCGCGCCTAACCCCCTCGGTGCGCGGCGCCGAGCTACTTTGGCGACCAGTTGGGCGATTCACTTTGTCCTTGCGTAGTCAACTGCCGCGCATTGGTTCCATCCGCGAGCATCGACCAGATCTGGCGTGTGCCCGTGCGGGTGGACTCAAAAACGAGATGGCGGCCGTCGGGAGCCCAGCTCGGGCGCTCGTTGCGTCCGGCGTCGCGCGTGAGCTCGACCAGGTCGTGCGATGCGATATCCATCACATAGAGATCATAGTTGCCGCTCGGGCGGCGCCAACTGAAGGCCAGCAGCTGACCGTTCGGCGACCACGCCGGATCAATCACGTAGCCCATGTCTGGCAGCGGGACCTTCTGTACGTCTCCGCCGTCGGCGTCCATTGTGTAGAGCTGCGGGAGGCCGCCGCGGTCGCTCACGAACGCCACCTGCTGGCCGGTTTTTGGGTTCCAGGTCGCCGAGGTGCTGGCGCCGACGGCGAAGGTGAGGCGTTTGACGTGACCGCCGTCGGCATCGGCGATAAACAGCTCCGGGTTGCCGTACATGCTGGACATGAACATGAGCTTGCTGCCATCTGGCGACCAAGCCGGCGAGCTATTGGTTCCGCGGTAGCGCGGCCAGGAGATCATTTTTCCGGTGAGCATCGAGTACATGCAGATTTGCGCGCTGACGATGGCACCGGCCGTCGGATAGCAAGTAAAGGCGATGCGCCCGGCGTCGGGCGACCAGCGTGGCGTGAGCGAGATGGAGCGCAGCGACGTTAGCTGGCGCTGATTTGCTCCGTCGTAATCCATGGCCCAGATCTCTTTATTGCCGCTGCGGGTACTTACGTAAGAAATCTGGGTGCTGGCGATCCCCGGCAGTCCGCCGGAAAGCCTGGCGATAATTTCGTCCGCGAACTGGTGCGCAAATTGGCGGACGACCTCCTCTTGGGTTGCGCCGTGGTAAACCCGGCCAACCACGGCAGGGGCGGAGATATTCTGCACGTCGTAGAACCATGCTTGGATTTCCAGCATGTCTCCGTTCGCGGTCAGGTTGCCGAACGCGAGGAATTGCGCCGAAACCGGAGCGCTGCTCCAAACCGGGTAGTTCAGCTCGGCCGGGGCACTCGGCACCTGCGTCGGATAGAAGCTCTTGCTGGCGATGTCCACGATGCCGCTGTAGTCGAGGTCGTTGCGTACAACGTCTCCGAACAGGGTCGCAAATGTCTGTGACGTCGGGTTGCGCGGCGCGAAATCCGCCACGGCCACGCGCGGCTTCGAAACACCCAACCCCGTGCCGGTGCGGAACCAGTCCTGCGCCGCGAGAGTGCCGGGCAGCGCCAAAAGCAAGGCCACGCCAGCGAGGATTGCCGCGAAGGGGATCGTCGCGGCGAGGCGGCTTAACTGGCTCCGGTGCGAAAAGACGGATCGGTCACATCTCATTTCTGAAGTCTCTTCCCGTGAACTCCGCCCATGGCTCGCTTGCCCCACTCAACGCTTGAAATCAAACCAGAACTCCACCGATACCTTCGAGCCGCTGTATTCTCCCGGCAGCGGATTCAGCGGGTTGGAACCGAGAACGGCCCGTACCGCCGAGTTGTCCACCGAGGCGTTACCGCTCGACTGCAAAATCTGCACGTTAGCGATGGCTCCGTTGCGCAGAACGTCAAACGTCACCACCGCTCGCGGCGCAAAGCGCACGCTGGGGTCTACCGTGCTTTGCAGCCAGTTACTGCTCACGCGGTTGCGGACGGCATCCACGTACCACGCGAAGCGGCCGCCGAAGTCACCGCTGCCCGGCCCTGAGAAGCCCAATCCGCCCGAGGTTGCTCCGCCACTCCCGAGATTGAACTGGGACGGGGCTTGTGACGCGGATGGTGTCTGAGACTGGGAGTACGGAATCGAAGGCGAGCCTCCCTGTCCATAGGGAACGGCATTTTGCGGAGGTGGCGTATTGTCCTCCAGCAACTTGGATGGCCGCGTGACGTAACGCGGCTGCTTTTCCTTTTTGAATTCGGGAATCTGTTTGGCTTCGGGCGGCGCTTTCGGCTTGGGCTGCGGCTCGGATTTGTAAAGTCCCTTGGTGGTGTCCACGACGCGGCTTGGCGTGACCACTTCAGGGCGGGGAAGCGGCACGCCGGCCGGTGCGGAGGCTAACCCGCCGACCAGCTTCACGGAGACCGCGCCGCCGCCCGGGCTGCCGGCCCAGTTCTCACCTTGGTGAGAGACCAACGTCGAGACGGCCAGGGAAACCAGCAGCAAGGAATGAAACGCCAAGGACCATGCCAGCGGGGCCTTGAGGTTTTCGTCGTCGATGTGTATGCGAACGCTGGTCATGACGTCACTGGGTGCGCGGTGTATCGCTCAAAGGCTGGGTCACGATGCTTACATTGGCAATGCCGGATTGGCGCAGCGTATCGATCACCGTGGCGAAGGTGCCAAATGGCACGGTCTGGTCGCAGCGCAAGAACACCGGGTCGGACTGGGGATTCTGCATCCGCGAACGAACCTTGCCGCCCAAATCGTGGATGTTGACGGCATCATCGCCGAGGTAAACGAGTTGCGAGCGGTCGATGGTGACTACCAGCCGTGCCTCGGAAATCTCCTTGACGGTTTGAGTTTTGGGCAGGTCCACATCGATCCCGGATTGCAGCACGGGGGCGGTGATCATGAAAATGATGAGCAGCACCAGCATAACGTCGACAAACGGCACGATGTTGATGTCGGCGAGCGATGTACCGGTCTGGCGACTGAGTTGCGGCATTGGATTTTATCCGCTCAATGTCTGCAGGCCATGCCCGCAGCCCTAGAGATACTGCTTCTCAATCATGGCAGCCACTTCCAACGCGAAATTGTCCATGCGCGCTCCCAGTTCCTTGATGTTGTGCAGGAAATGGTTGTACGCAATGACCGCTGGGATGGCCGTGGCCAGTCCAGCGGCCGTGGTGATCAATGCTTCCGCGATGCCCGGAGCGACAACGCGCAGGCTGGCCGCGCCGGCCGTACCCAGTCCGGAAAATGCGTCCATGACGCCCCAGACCGTTCCGAACAGGCCGATAAACGGTGTCACCGAGCCAGTTGTCGCCAGCCACGGCATGTATTTTTCCACTTTGCGAATCTCCTCCGCCGCAGCGACCTGCATATCGGCGGTGACCGCATTCAGGCTCTTCACGCGGCCGTGGGGATTGCCCGCGTTGAGCTGGCTGGCCAGCTCCTGGTACCCGGCGACGTACACAGCTTCGAGGGGCGATCCCAGCGAGCCCACAGCTTTCGGTTCGGGAAGCCCTCGTGCGGCGCGAAAGACGCGCAGGAAAATGTTGGTTTGCCGCTCCAAGCGGGAAAACAGGCGCAGTTTTTGGAAAATCAACGCCCAGGAGAAGAGGGAAAAACACAGCAGCATGATGAGGACGCCGCGAGCTACCCATCCCGTTTGCTCGATGAGAGTACTGAGTTGGCCGACGTAAACAACGCAGAGTGCCAGCGGCGGAATCGTTGGTCTCCCCCCAGTTCGACTGAAACGACTTCCGGAAAATCACCGTAGCACACGCTCCATGGACGGTCAAACAAATCACGCGTGCCGGGCCTAAATTTCTGCTGTCTCTTGCGACACATCGTGGCACGATAGAGTGAAAGTATATACCACCAGGCCGAACGGAGGGAAGCGTGTCGTTCGACTGGCACCGCGGTCTGGTGACTAGCTAAACGGTGGTCCAAAGACCCGATGGGAAACGTGGTAGCATGGCTGATAGGACGACGATGAGCGAGGCAATTCACGTTCCGCTCGAGACTTTGGCCGCACCCTCCGCCCGCTCCGCGGCTCCGGGCGCCGCATCCGGCTGGACCTTTTACATCGAGACGTTCGGCTGCCAGATGAACGATCACGATTCCGAAAAGGTTGCCGGGGTGCTGCTCCGGCGCGGCTATCGCCAGGTTAGTTCTCCGGAGCTCGCCCGCCTGGTCTTTTATAACACCTGCAGTATTCGGGAGAAGGCGGCGCACAAGCTCTTCTCGAGGCTGGGCCTGTTCGATCCGAAAAATGGCCTGCTGGGAACGCCGGATAAGATCATCGGCGTTCTCGGCTGCGTCGCGCAGCAGGAAGGGGAGCGCATCTTCGAGCGCGCGCCCTGGGTGAGCCTGGTTTGCGGCTCGGCCAGCTATCGCAAATTGCCGATGCTTTTGGCGCAACTCGAAGCAGGCGAGCGACACGTCGCCGGCTTGGACACCGATACCGACGAGACCTTCGAGACCGAACTGACCCGCCGCGACAACCCGCTGCGCGCCTACATCACGATCATCGAGGGTTGCGACAAGGCTTGCACGTACTGCGTGGTCCCTTATACGCGCGGCCCGGAGCGCAGCCGCGCCAGCAGCGCCGTCCTCGACGAAGCGCGCCAACTGGCGGAGGTCGGCTACACCGAGGTGCAGTTGCTCGGGCAAACGGTCAACTCCTACGCCGACCCGTCGCCCCGGCGCATGACATTTGCCGAACTTCTAGTTGCCGTCGCCGAAGTACCGGGTATCCGCCGCGTGCGCTTTATGACCTCGCATCCGCGCGACCTGGGCGCCGACATCGTGGCCGCCATGGATTCGGTGCCTGCGATCTGTGAGCATTTGCACCTGCCGGTGCAGTCGGGTTCGACGCGCATTCTCGAGGCCATGCGGCGCGGCTACACGCGTGAGGAATATCTCGAGAAGCTCGCGCTGGTCCGTGGCGTCCGCCGCCCCATCAGCCTGACCACTGACGTGATCGTTGGCTTCCCCGGGGAGACTGAGAGCGATTTCGAGGAAACGCTGAGCCTGCTTGATCTGGCCCAATACGATGGCGTCTTCTCGTTCCTGTACTCTCCGCGGCCGAATACGCCGGCGCGCACCATGCCCGGCGCGATTGAGGAGCAAGAAAAGAGCCGCCGCCTGCGCATTTTGCAGGAGAGACAGCGGGTAATTCAGGAGGCGCGCAACCAGACGCTGATCGGAAGCGTGGTCGAAGTATTTGTCGACAGCGCCGCGCGCCGCGAAAATCAGTGGGCCGGTCGCACATCGAGCAACCGCATGGTAAATATCACTTCGCCGCGTGAATCCCTTTTGGGAGAATACGTAAACGTTCGCATCACGGGCGCAGGTCCTAACAGTTTGGTTGGCGAGCACTTGATCTCGGCGTGACGGGAGGCAGCGATGGAAGTCGAGATGAAAATCCGCGGCCTGATGATGGATCCGGTCACGAACATGCCCATTGTCGTTCTGAAGGATGTTAAGGGAAGCGCCGTGCTCCCAATCTGGGTGGGCGTGTACGAGGCCAACGCGATCGCCCTGGAGATCGAAAAGGTTCAGACACCTCGCCCCATGACGCACGACCTGCTGAAGAACGTGCTCTTCGGCTTGAACGTCCAGGTGAAAAAAGTTGTGGTCAACGATCTCCGCGAGGATACCTTCTACGCCCTCATCTGGGTGGAACGCGACGGCGAGCGCATGTCCATCGATTCGCGCCCTAGCGACGCCCTGGCCCTGGCCCTGCGCGTGGATTGCCCGATCTTTGTCGATGAGACGGTCCTGCAGAGCTCCAAGATTTCCAGCGCTATCAGCGAGAAATCCACCAGCGAAGAGCTGCGCAAATGGCTCGAGGGCCTCTCCGACGAGGACCTGGGCCGCTATAAGATGTAAATCTCGAGGCGTAGCTGCCTCGAGGGCCCCTGGCCGCTCCGGAACCTGCTGCCCATCGCGTTTTGCACCGTACTTTGCCGCGAGTGACATTTTTCCCTTGCGCTTCCTCCTCTAAGCCGGTTAGATTGAGCGCACCCGCAGGGTCTGAGCATGCCGCCCACCGGATGGCGGATTTCTCGACTCGGGAGGGTTGGGTCTCGCCGCGCGAGCGAGCGGGCTCTCTATGACCGCTATCCTGACAATTGCCAATCAGAAAGGCGGCGTGGGTAAGACCACCACAGCCATCAATCTTGCCGCCGCCATCGCCCAACGAAAAAAGAAAACACTTTTAATTGATCTGGACCCGCAGGCCAATACCACCGTCACGTTTTTTGATATGGCGGATGTGCAAGCGTCGATGTTCGAGGTGCTCGGCGAGCACCGCGCCGAAATGGCTTCGGTGGTCAAGCCCACCAAGGATCCCATGCTGTTTGTGGCGCCGGCGCGCCTGGCGCTGGCGAAAATCGAACAGCAGCTCTCCGGGCAATTCGACGCGCCCTTCAAACTGAAGGACGCGCTCGCGCCCATCCAAAAGGACTACGATTACATCGTCATCGACACGCCGCCGGCGCTCGGCATTTTGACCGTGAACGCCATGGTCGCGTCGACGCACCTGGTCGTACCGATCCAAGCCGCTTACTTTGCCATCGAGGGCACCGACGATCTGCTGGAAACGTACGAGCGCATCCGGGCGCGCCCCAATCCGATCCTCAAGGTGCTCGGCGTGGTCATCACGCTGTTCGATAAGCGAACGAATATTTCCCGCGATACGCACGAGCAGATTCGCTCCGTGTTCGGGCCCATGCTTTTCAAGACGCGCATTGGCAAAAACGTTCGGCTCGAGGAAAGTCCCGCCTATAAGGAAACCATCATGACGTTTGCGCCGAAATCACCCGGCGCGCAGGAATACCGCAAGCTTGCTCTGGAGGTCATTCAACGTGTCGAAGAGGATGGGGTTGCCAGTCACACTGAAGATGCGGCATGACGCGCACTATGTCGAGTCGCTGACCAGTTTCAGCGGCGCGGCTGTGGGCCGCATGATTCCCGTGGAAAAGGTCCGTCCCAACCCGGACCAGCCCCGCAAGGCTCTGGGCGACCTGCGCGAGCTGACCGATTCCATCAAGGAAAAGGGAGTGCTCGAGCCCCTGCTGGTTCGCTACATGCCACGCGAGGACGTCTATTACATTATTTCCGGCGAGCGACGTTACCACGCCTCGCGGGCCGCTGGCCTGCGCGAAGTACCTTGCATCGAGAAGATTGCCGATGACGCGGAAACACTTGAGCTGGCGCTGATCGAAAACCTCCAGCGCAAGGATCTGACCGCATTTGAGGAAGCCGAGGGACTCTACCGGCTGGCCGAGCATTTCGCCTACACGCATGAGGACATCGCGCGCAAGATCGCGCGCGCCCGTTCTTCGGTCACCGAGACGCTTTCCCTGCGCAACATCCCGGAACAGGTTCGGCGGCGCTGCATCGAGCACGGCGTAGTGTCGAAATCCTTGCTCCTGCAGATTGCGCGCCAGCCCAACGAAAAGAAAATGGCCGAGACGCTGCAGCGTATCCTGGCGGGCGGCTTGACGCGCGATGAGGCTCGCCGCGAACGGCGCGAAGAAGCCGTGGCCGGCCCTCGCCCGCAGCCCTTCATCTTCAATTTCCAGCCGGAGAGCGAGGCCTTTCGCCTGCGCATTCAATTTCGCAAGAGCAGCGTCTCTCGGGACGAACTGATCTCCACGCTTCGCGGCATCCTGGCTTCGCTCGAACAGCAGGATCAGCAGGACGAACAAGACGAACAAAGCCACGGCAAAGCCAATCCTGCCGTCGCGTAGTGTCGCGCACGCGCGGGTTGGCTGACTCGTTTCCAAGTTGCGGTATACGCGCGTTTCGTCGCGCCGGCTTTCAGCTCTCCCTGCCATGCAAGAACTAACGCCGGCGCAATTCTCGATCCTGGAGCGTCTGGCGTCCCGCGGTTTTAACATCGTCGCATTCCCTCTTTACGCCAGCGCCATCGGAGTCCGGCGCGACTTGTTTGCCGTCTTGCTGGTCCCCGTCGACGGCGGGTCGTTGCGAATTCTCGGCGATCCTTGCTACCTGATTGGGGGAAATATGAGCGTCCGCGTCACGCGTAACGGCCGCAGCTTGTTTGTTTGGAAGAGCAGGGAAGTGGAAGCGACGCCTGATTTATTAGCGGAGCTTGGCCGATTCGCGGCAGATGTCTCCGCGCTTCTCTTGCCCGTCGTCTAGCCGCTCCCCTATATTGGTTGCGCTGCGCTTCGAGGGCGCGAAAAATTGCCGTCGGCGACGTTCACAAACGATGAGTTGATCCTGGTGCTGATCAGCCTGGTTCGCGCCACGCATCCGCGCATGCTGCGTCAGGATGGCGATGGGTTCAGTGTCGATTTTGAGCCGCTCGCGAAGAAGAAAACGCTCACCGCCGATGAGCGCCTCCTGCTTAGAATGCGCGCCGCGATGGACGTTCCGGGCGAGCCAGCGGAACTGGTTTTGGAACTGGAGCACGGGGAAGGGCCGCGCTTGGCTGCGGTTCTGGCTCGGCTCGAAACGCTGCAGCGATGGCCCGAGGACGTGCTCGAGATGAGCCGGTCGCTGCGTTCGCGCTTGGCACCGTTATCCTGAAGTTGGGTTGCCATCCGCGCCGAATCGCGGCTAGCCGTTAGCATTATTTCCCGGAGATTGCTAGACGGGCCGTGTGAACTTGGGACGACTTGTCATTTCCTTCAGTCCAGGCGAGAACCAGCTCGTTACCCCGGCGTGCCGTTCGTGGATAGCGGTCGCCGCCCGCTGCAGTGCTGATCGTCGCCGGCGCCGAACGTTCTCCGCTCGGCTTTACGATGCGCAGCCGAAGCTGGCTGCGCGGCTTGGCGGACTCGATCCAAGTGACCGCCGCTGAGCCATCGTCGAGCATCGCCACGCCAAGGCGCCCGAGCGAACCGGCGTCGTCCACGCGCACCGGCGGGCCAAACGAGCGGCCGGCATCATGTGAGAATGCCACGAACGCGCGGCCCTGATCGTTCTTGGCCATAAACCAGGCGACGGCCACGTCGCTGCCATGGGCGCTGATGGCGGGGCCATTGATTGGGCACGCCTCTAACTTCCAGCCGTCCTGGTGCACGTCGGTCGGCATAGCCCACTGGCCGCCGGCGAAGCGGCTGACGTAAATGTCGCGGACGTTGTCGGCACTGCGGCCTCGATAGGCGACGATCACGCCTTCGGGAGTTGGCGCGGCCGAGGTCGAGCAGCATTCGCACACGCGCGGGTTCACCACTGTTTCGCCGAGCTGTTTGCCGCCCGCGTCAAACGTCGCGGCTCGGAGGCTCATGTCGCCCGCTTCCGTGTCCGGGTTTGTGGCCCGCCCATCGATCCAGACCACTCCCAGTCCGGCATCGGGCGCTTGAAAGAGGGATACGAACCCATGTTCGGTCTGCGTCCCGTCGTGATGTGGGCTCGCCGGCTTGGACCATGTGCCGCCTGCGTCCTTCGACCACGCCAGTTCGATCTTCGAGGCATCGTCGCTGGGGCCGTTTGTTTCCAGCCAGTGTGCCGCGAGCGATCCGTCCGCCAGGGCGCGCACCGAAGGGACGTCGAATGAGTTGACGAAAAAATTCTCGCTCGAATGGATGCTCTTCGGAGCGGACCAGCCCGCTGCGGTGCGCTCAGCGAATTTCAAGGTCGCGCGCTCACCGTCCAACTCGAGCCAGCTCAACATGAGCCGGTCGCCCTGGACGGTCATCTGCGGCTCGGAACTGCCCGCGCCGGCAGGAGATTTCAAGGATTCGATCGCCGGTCCGGGCCTCGCTGGAGCGGCGGACTGCGGTTTTGCAATCGCCGGCATCCCCAAACCCAGCACGAGGAGGCTTGCGTAGATGACCGGTGCCGTGTAAGTGCGCATGCTTTTAGGCGGATCCCGCCGGTTTGCCCGGGTTCGTCAGGTTCGGTCGAGCGCCCTCTGAGTAGCGTCTTCCTGGCGGTGCCGGCGCCTCTTTTGCCTTTTTAGGTTTTTTGGGTTCTCGGCCCCGGTTGTCGCGGTTCCCACGTTTTCCCAACGTTTCCCCCTAACTTGTCAACTGACGTCCCTGGAAGTGCGAGTGGATCCACGGACGATCTTTGGGCAAGCATAGCGCACTTTCCGGCCACTGTGTTTGCCGGGGCATTTATATTTGGGTGTTCATCGGGCTTGCGCCATTCTGGAAACTCCATTACTCTGGCCGAGTCGTCAGCGGCGTCTCTCCCCCCTCCCTCCGCTATCGAACGGTTTCCGTTGCTGCGCGAATGCTTCTGACGTTTCTCGCAAAGGAAGAAAGATGCGCAACCATAGTGTTCAAGGCTTTCTTGCAGTTGTGGTGCTGAGTTTGTCCTTCACTGGCTGCAAGGACACAAAAACTCTGCAGGAAAACGAGCAATTGAAGGCCCAGGTCGCGGAGCTTCAAAAAGAGAATGGCCAACTGGGGAACAATGTCGAAACCGTGACGGCTGCTCGTGACGCGCTGGCCAAGGAGAATAGCGCGCTTCAGGCAGAACTGAAAAAGAAGCGCCCCTCGGCCAAAGCGACCAGTCGCAAGCGCCGGCGGAGTCGAAAGTCTCAGCAGTCTTAGAGCCTGCCCGGTTTAAAGTGTGAAAAGGAGGATACGCGCATGAAGACGTTTGAGGTGCAATTTCGCTTTCAAGATCGCAGCGAGCAACGGGTGGAATCGACGGTCAGGCTGGAGGCTTCGAGCCTTCCCGGTGCCGTCGCCAAGGCGACGCGTCAGTTTGTCAAAGGCTTGGACCGCAAACAGAGATTCGACATGAACAAGAATGGCCTCGAAATCGCGACCAAAGTAACGGAGTCGGCCGGCGAGGAGCCTGCGCAGAAATCGGCGGAAGCAGCGGCTGGCTGAGACTTTCGGGCTGGTGCCTACCGCTTTTCAGGTCATATCGAGTCGCTGATTGGACAATTCCGCATTGGCGGAGTAGCATCCGGCGGCAATGACACCCGGCTCTGAGCTTACTGTAGCCCCAGAATCTGGTGCGCATTCACCGGGCCAGAAGCCGCCGGGTTTCCGCGAGTTTTCTCTGCGCGCCGTCCTGTGCGGGCTCGTGGTGGCGGCCGTCATGGGCGCCTCCTATCCCTATGTGGTGCTGAAGCTCGGTTTCGGCCCGAATGTGTCCGTGGTCGCAGCCTTCTTCGGGTATCTCGCGCTCGGCATCGTTTTCAAAAACTATAATCGCTGGGAAAACAACCTGGTGCAAACCGCCGGAACCGCGGCGGCGCAGACGGCCTTTATGTGCGTGCTGCTGGCGGCTTTCGACATGCTCTCCGCCAACCCGCGCGTCTCCTTCCATCTGTCGCTCACTCCGCTGCAGTCGTTCGCTTGGCTGACCACGGCGGGTCTCCTGGGTGTGTTCTTGGCCGTGCCGATGCGCAAACACTTCGTAATCGACGAGCGCTTGACCTTTGCGGACGGTGTGGCCGCGGGCGAGACGCTCATGGTGCTTGATGGGCATGGCGCGGAGGCCAAGCGGGCTGCCAGGGTCCTGGCGATAGGCTGCATCGCATCGGCAGCCGTCATGGCGATGACTCAGGACGCGCACCTTCTCAATTGGTTTCCGTCGGTGATGCTCTTGGGAACCGCTGTGACGATGACCACGGGCGTGGGCTTGAACTGGAGTCTTTTGTCGGTCGGGTCGGGAATGCTCGTGGGCGTACGAATCAACGCCAGCATGTTATTGGGCACCGTGCTCGGCTGGATCATTGCGCCGTACGCGCTGCTCCATTATGGCGTGTTGGCGCCGACGTTCAATCGCAACGACGTGCTGTTTTGGGTGATGTGGCCTGCTACAGGCATGATGGTAGCCGGCGGACTCACGGCGCTGGCGCTGCGCTGGTCAACGCTTGTGAAGACGTTCCGCAACTTGTCGACCGCAAGTCTCGATGCAGCCGCTGGCGACTTTCCGCTTTCCTGGGTTCTGGCGGGTGTAGCCATCACCGGCACGGCGCTTGTGGTGGTGCAAAAAATCAGCCTTGGACTCGACGTATGGAAGACGCTGGCTGCGATTGCTTTCTCCGTGCCGCTCATGCTCGTCGGCCTGCGTGTCCTCGGCGAAACGAACTGGGGACCCATCAGCCCACTTTCGAACATGATGCAGGGAGTGTTTGGCGTGATCGCTCCCGGTCAAGTCCTTGCCAACATGCTGGCCAGCGGCACCACCGGCACCATCGCCACTGAGTCCGAAGCCTTGATGCAGGATTACAAAGCAGGCGACATGATTGGTTCGTCACCGAAACATCTCACCATCATGCAATTGATGGCCACGCCGGTTGGGGCGGCCGCGGTCTCCTGGATGTATCCACTTCTCCGCCAGACCTACGGAATCGTCGGCGAGCACGCTGGCTTGACGTCCCCGATTTCGCGCAAATGGGCTGGCTTCGCCGAAGTTCTCTCGCGCGGGTTCAGCGCCCTTCCGCGCGGGGCGGTTCCGGCGCTCGCCTTGGCATCGCTCATCGGAATCGTCATCACGATTTACGAGATGCGTGGTGTCAAGTGGCTGCCATCGCCTACAGCCATGGGCATCGGGATGCTCGTTCCCGCATCTGTCATCATCGCTATGTTCGTTGGTGGAATCGCGGATTTCATCTGGCGCCGCGCGGATCGTCGCTCAAACGAGCTTTACATGACGCCGCTGGCGTCTGGTCTCATCGCGGGTGAAGCCATCGTTGCGGTCATTGTCCCGCTTCTAGTCATCTTCGGCGTCGTCCACCCTTAGCCTGGAAATCTCAAGCAAGAAGCAAGAGCCGAGGCCTTCCACAGGACCTCGCCGGAATTCCGCTTTGAGCGAGGCGGTACTCCGACAGCCCAGCGTCCTGCCGACGTTGCTTCAACGGGCGCCGTTTCCCATTGCCAGCTGGCGAGAATGCGAGGAGCTGTGACCCGCTGATTCCCATTCACCATGAGCTCGAAAGTGTTATGGCTGCGCTATACTAGGAAACTGTGTTGTTACCAAGCCGCGCCCGGAATGCGGCAAGGACCGCCGAGCATTATGACTTTGAATGCCTCGGACACCACCAGGGAGCGGCTGACTTTGCGGAGCTCACTGTCCGATCTGGCGCGCGTTTCGCCGTGGATCGAACATCTTGCAGCGCACTACGCGATTCCCGATAACACGCAGTTCGCCATGAATCTTTGCCTCGAGGAAGTCCTCTCGAATGTCATCCGCCATGGTTACGCAGGGCAGCCGGGCCGCCCCATGCTTGTGCAGTTCGCCAGCAGCCCCCGGGACGGCTATTTCACTTTTGTCGTTGAAGACGAAGCTCCCCTGTTCAACCCTCTGTCCGTGCCGGAACCGCCCGTCCCGCGCACCATCGACGAGGCGCGTGTTGGCGGCAATGGCCTTCGCCTCCTGCGTCATTTTGCCGATACGCTCGAATATCGATCGACCCCGACGGGCAATCGGCTGACCATGCGCTTCCACGCTGCGGATTCTAGCACTGCCACGGATTGACGACTTGATTGTCCGTGCCTGATTCTAAGGGCGGCTGCTATCACAAACGAGGCCCGCTGCGGGAGTGGCTCTCATGAAAAAAACAAGGCACCAAAAAACCGAGCCTGAAAAAAGCAGGCAGGAGACAGCAAAGACACGCAACAAGGTCCAGCCCGAGCCGGATGCCGACCGCGAAGCCGTCTTGGACGAGCGCGGGAAATTGCAGCGGCTCTTTCCGCCTGGTTACTCCGCCGATATTGGCGTCTGGAGCGGCGACAAGGTGGAAGTGATGCTCAGGTTGACGTACTCGCAGGCCGTAAACCTCGCCCGCCTATTGAAGGAAAACAAACTGTAGCGCGGTCGTCCTGACCGTCGTTACGCCTATTTGCCTCCGAAAACTTGTCCGAACGCTTGCGAGAGCATCACACCCATAAACAGCGCGCCAGCGCCCGCAATTGCTATATCCCCGAAATCGTGCAGCGCGAAATATCCCACGTGAAACACCAATAGATACCCGACCACGGCATTGAAAGCCCCCCAAAACACGTTTACCGTCGGCGGAGACAATCCCTTGCCCGGCGGTTTCGCGAATGGAGTCGGAAACGAACGGCCCGAGATCCCGTTGCTGAAGTGCGGGATGGCGTTCGCCAGAAAGGCGCCGCCGAAAAAGTACGCGATGTATTGGTACCAGGGCACGTTTCCTCCTTAGAAGGCCGCTTGGGAGAAACCCCACTGGAACGGGTCGAATGGTACCACTAATCGGCAGCTACGGCGTTTGGGCGAGGGGACTACCCATGGCCAGCCCCGGTTTAGTTTTTCACCAAAAGTACGTTCACTGCCTTGACGACAACCTCAATCGAATCGCCCTTTTTGATTCCCAGCTCCTTCAGCGATTCGAGCGTCATCACGGACGCCATGTTTACCGGACCCTGTACGCTCACCTTCACCAGACACATGATCGAACCCTTCTTGATCTCTTTCACTTTACCGATGATGCGGTTGCGCGCTCCTACCTTCATTTCGCCTCCACTGGATTCTGTGCTTGTGCTTCGGGCAAGCTTGCCTGGCTATCCGAATGAGCGAGCTCGGGTGAATTATCCGCTGTCTCATTACACGCAGGCCGGTATTCCCGACTCAAGCCTGCTGCGAGGGCGGCTCGTTCCGCGTCGCCACCGGACACTAGGTGGTATGCCACATAAAGCTGATCGGCAGCCCCGGCCGTGCGTAGCCACTCGTCGTACTTCTCGTGCGAGATCGCAACCCCTGCGCCCAAATCTCGAGCTTCGCCAAAATAGATTGGCCGATAGGGACGTGGTTGCCACGCCTGGTCATTCACCAGGATGCCGTACACGCCGGCAGCATTCGGAAGCCTGCCACTATCGAATGCAATTGGCTCGGTAAAATATCTGTCCAGAAATCGGAGTCCTGGTCGCGATACGGACAGCTCCGAAACGATCTCCAGCAGTCTCCGGTGGAAAGCGTTCAGCGGGTAGATGTTGTCGTTCATCATGTTGTCGAACTTCCCGTAACCTTGGCATCAGAAATCCATCGCTTCGGGGAACCGAATTCTACGCTACTGGAAGCCGCTCCCGCCAGTCGCCCGGCTCTCGTTTCGCGCCCTGACATCGGCTCGCGCCAGGATGGCGCTCCTTGTGACCCCCGTCGCGCGGGACTGTTCTGTGCGTCACATCGTTAAGGGGCGCGAAGAGTTAACGTAACGACGGTGGTGAAGTACGGGAGGCCAATATGGTCGTCCAAGACTATCTCTTTATGGTGTTGCTGTTCATCGTGTGTGCGTCGACGATGCTCCTGTGGGAAGGTCACCACTGGGGACATCATCATTGACAATGAAGAAGGCGGGGTCCCAGGAGGCGCGCCATGATCGTACAGGTGAAGGGTGGATTCAAGGTGCTGTCGTCGAAAGGCCGCAATTTGGGCGGCCCGTACAAGACAAGAGCCGAGGCGCTTAGGCGGCTGCGCCAGGTGGAGTTCTTCAAGCGCCAGCATCAAGGCTAGTGGCCGCCAGGAAGTTCGCGGAAGCCTCGCGGACAAAAGCGTTGCCAAAACAGGGCCGGAACCTCTCGGTCCCGGCCCGTTCCGAGTGTTGCTGACCTAGCTCTAGACGTCGTAATACAGGTGGAACTCGTACGGGTGCGGACGCATGCGCACGGGGTCCGCCTCGTTCTTCTTTTTGTAGCCGATCCAGGTCTCGATCAGGTCCTTGGTGAAGACGCCGCCTTCGAGCAGGTAGGCGTGGTCTTTTTCCAGATTGGCTGAGCGCCTGCTCGAGCGAGCCGGGCATCGACGGAGACGTCTTCGCTTCGGCGGAAAGCTCGAAGATGTCCTTCTCGAGTGGCTGGCCGGGATCGATCTTGTTCTTGATGCCGTCGAGTCCGGCCATCAGCATGGCCGAGAAAGCCAGGTAGACGTTGCAGGACGGGTCGGGCGGACGGAATTCCAGCCGCTTGGCCTTCGGGCTGTTGCGAATAGACCGGGATGCGCACGGCGGCGGAGCGATTCCGGCTCGAGTAGGCGAGGTTGACCGGAGCTTCGTAGCCGGGCACAAGGCGCTTGTAGGAGTTCGTCGTCGGCGCGATGAAGGCCGCGAGGCTGGGACCGTGCTTGAGCAGTCCGCCGGCGTACCAAAGGGCCAGTTGCGAAAGGCCCGGCGTACTTGTCGCCGGCGAAGAGCGGCTTGCCGCCGTTCCAGAGCGATTGGTGCGTGTGCATGCCGGAGCCGTTATCGCCGAAGATCGGCTTGGGCATGAAGGTGACCGTCTTGCCGTACTGGTTGGCCACGCTCTTGATGATCCACTTGTACTTCATCATGCCGTCGGCGGACTTCAGCATGGTGTTGAAGCGCAGGTCGATTTCGGCTTGGCCGGCGGTGGCGACTTCGTGGTGCTGGCACTCGACGTCCAGGCCGCAGGCTTGCATCTGCAGCACCATGTCCGTGCGCAGGTCCTGGAAGTGGTCCATCGGCGGAGCGGGGAAGTAGCCTTCCTTGTAGCGCGGGCGGTAGCCAAGATTGTGCTCCTCGCGGCCGCTGTTCCAGCGGCCTTCATCGGAATCGATGTAGTAGAAGCTGTGCTGCGGCGCGGAATCAAAACGGATGCTGTCGAAGATGAAGAACTCGGCTTCGGCGCCGAAGAACGCCTGATCGGCGATGCCCGACTTTGTCAAATAGGCTTCGGCTTTCTTGGCGATGTTGCGAGGATCGCGCTTGTAGGGTTCCTTCGAGGCGGGCTCGACGGCGTCGGCGATCATCACCAGCGTCGGCGCTTCGCGGAACGGGTCCATGAATGCCGTGTTGGGATCGGGGATCAGCAGCATGTCCGATTCGTGAATCGATTGCCAGCCGCGAATGGAACTGGCGTCAAAGCCGAAGCCGTCCTTGAAGGAATCTTCTTCCAGCTCACCGATCGGGTAGCTGACGTGCTGCCACAGGCCCGGAAGGTCGGTGAAGCGAAGATCGAGCATTTTTGCGTTGTGTTTGGCTGCGAACTCAAGAACTGATTTCGGATCCATTGATTCTCCTTAAAGAAATGATTTATGTCGAATTACCCAGAGGGATGGAACGGGCGACGATAGCGCACCAGCCATGTGCCGTCAAGAACGGCCCTGCGAAGTTGCCGGACTGTGCGGGCCCAACGCCTGCTCCTCTGCCCACAGTCCACCGGCTCACGCACAATACCCCGGAAAACGCGTGCCGGCAAAATGCAACGTTTCGATAAAGCCGATCAATGTTTTAGATCGGACGCTTCTATATTTTCGATACAGACTTGCCGGGCAGCCCTGTATTCACTTCATCCAGGCAGACCGTCAGTCGTAATACTCCGAGCCCAGGTGCGTGATCAGTTCCTCGCCCATCAGCCAGCGCAGCGTGTTCTTCAGCTTCATCGATTGAATGAAGAGATCGTGCTCGGGATAAAGCTCCGGGGCGCACATCGGCGACTTGAAGTAGAAGCTGAGCCACTCCTGGATGCCGCGCATCCCGGCGCGCTGGGCCAGGTCGAGGAAAAGCACCAGGTCGAGCGCGATGGGCGCGGCCAGGATGGAGTCGCGGCAGAGGAAGTCCACCTTGATCTGCATCGGGTAGCCCAGCCAGCCGAAGATGTCGATATTGTCCCAGCCTTCTTTGTTGTCGCCGCGCGGCGGGTAGTAGTTGATGCGGACCTTGTGGCAGATGTTCCCGTAAAGCTCGGGGTAGAGCTTGGGCTGCAGGATGTAATCGAGGGCGCCGAGCTTCGATTCCTCTTTCGTTTTGAACGATTCGGGGTCGTCCAGGACTTCGCCGTCGCGATTGCCCAGAATATTCGTGGAGAACCAGCCGTTCAGCCCGATCATGCGGGCCTTGAAGCCCGGCGCGAGAATCGTCTTGAGCAGCGTCTGGCCGGTTTTGAAGTCCTTGCCGCAGATGGGGACTTGGTGCTCGTGCGCCAGTTGCTGCATGGCCGGAATGTCCACCGTAAGGTTGGGCGCGCCGTTGGCGAAGGCGACGCCGGAGGTGATCGCCGCCCAGGCATACAGCATCGAGGGAGCGATGGAGGGATGGTTCTCCTTCATCGCTTTCTCGAACTTCGCCGGAGTCGAATGGACATCGTGCGGGGTGAGAAAAATCTCCGTGGAGCCGCACCAGATCACGATCACGCGCGAGACTTTCGACTGCTTCTTGAAGCGCGCGATGTCTTCCTTGATTTCGAGAGCCAGGTCGTACTTGGTCTTGCCCTTCTTGACGTGCGGGCCGTCCAGGCGCTTGACGTAGTTGCGGTCGAAAGCCGCTTTCATCGGCCGGATGCCGGAAAGGAATTTCTTGGCCTTGGCGAGATCCTCGGACGAAAGCACGGCGGCGTTTGCGGCAGACTCATACGCGGAGTCGGGGAAGAGGTCCCAGCCGCCGAAAACGATATCCTCCAGGCCGGCGATGGGAACAAAATCCTTGATCGCGGGGGTGCGGCCTTCGGTGCGCTTGCCCAGGCGAATGGTTCCCAGTTGGGTAAGCGAACCGACGGGCTTCGCGGCGCCGCTCCGCACCAAATCGACGCCAGCCATGAAGGTCGTGGCCACGGCTCCCATGCCAACGGTCAGAACGCCAAGTTTTCCTTTTGCTGCTGCGATTGTTGTCGGCCGGCGCATAACGAAATCCCCCTAGTGGTTTGCAAGCAGCATGTCGCTGCATGAATCACCCGGACGCATTGCGCCGGGAGTGTTGCTGCTGCGGTCGTCCATTGAGTCAGAATTGAGCGTCGCGCAGGGGCAAAGTTCAATATCATGCGAGAACCGGCAGCGAATTGCAATGCGGAAGGTGAGGCGCCGAAAAAGTTTTTGTCCGCTTAGAATTGCCCCGAATCTATCTCGTAGCCGCGCGGCGGTGATCGGGTGCGTGCGCCGCTTTGTGCGCGGGCTTGGCGCCGGGCTTGGGACGTAGAGCGGCCAGGAGCTTTTCGGCTGAAAGCGTGTTGATTACATCTTTTTTCTCGAGCCAGCCGCGCCGGGCCATGCGCACGCCGTAGCGCATGGCTTCCAGGGCTCCGGTCGCGTGCGCGTCGGTCGAAATCACGATGCGCACACCGCGCTCCTTGGCCATGCGCAGGTAGGTATCCTTCAAGTCGAGGCGTTCGGGCGAAGCGTTGCACTCCATGACCACGCCGTATTTGCGCGCCGCTTCGAGGATCTGCTCCATGTCGTAGGCGAATTCGTCGCGGCGCAGGAGCAAGCGGCCGGTGGGATGCCCGATGATCTGCGTGTAAGGATTTTCGATGGCGGCCAGAAGCCGTTCGGTCATCTCGGCGCGCTCCAGATTCATGTAGGAATGCACGGAGGCGACGACCACCTCGAGCTCGGCGAGCACCTCATCGTCGAGATCCAGGCGGCCGTCCTTGAGGATGTCCACCTCGCTGCCTGCGAGGATGCGAATGCCGGGCTTGCGCGCGTTGGCCGCGTGAATCTTGCGGATCTGCTCGATCGTGCGCTTTTCATCCAGGCCATTTGCGACGGTGACGGCTTTGCTGTGATCGGTGAGCGCGATGTACTCATAGCCCAGCGCGTGCGCCGCCGCGGCCATCTCCTCGATGGAGTTGCGTCCATCGCTTGCGGTGGTGTGCATCTGCAAGTCGCCGCGGATGTCCGAGAGTTCGAGCAGTTTCGGGAGGCGGTGTTCGGCGGCGGCTTCGATCTCGCCGGTGTTTTCGCGCAGCTCCGGTTCGATGAAGTCCAGTTTCAGCTTGGCGTAGATTTCTTCTTCGGTTTTGCCGGCGACGCGGCGTTCGGCTTCCAGCGTCGCCAGCGCATATTCATTCAACGTGTAGCCCATCTTGTTGGCGCGGCCGCGCAGCACGACGTTGTGCTCCTTCGAGCCGGTAAAGTAGAGCAGCGCGGCGCCTTCGTTTTCCGGTTCGAGCAGGCGCACGTCCACCTGCAGATTGCTTTTCAGGCGGAAGCTCACCTTGTTCTCGCCGTGCGCCAGGATTTGCTCGATTTCGTCGTAGGTCAGGATGTGCTTGGCGAGCGCTTCCACTTCCCGCGCCGTATGACGCTCACTCGCCAGCGTGACCAGCAGGTCCAGGTCGCCGACCGTTTCCTTGGCGCGGCGAAGCGACCCGGCGGGCGTGACCTTGCCCACCGGCTTCCCGAACGCGCTGATGTGCTTGACCAGTTTGGCGGCCTCGGCCTCGGCGAAGTTCAGCAGGAAACGTCCCGAAGTTCGCTTGAACACCTCGATCGCCTTGAGAATGTTCTCTTCGGTTCTTTCGCCGAAGCCGGGTATGTCGCGAAGCTTTTGCTCGCGCGCGAGTTTTTCAACGTCGTCAACGGTGCCCGCTTTGAACTTCTTCCAAAGCAGCGCGACTTTCTTCGGCCCCAGGGAATGCACGGCCAGCAGATCGAGAATCGTTTCGGGATATTTCTTCAGCAGCTTCTTGCGCAGGCCGTAGTCGCCGGTCTTGACGATTTCCTGAATATGCTCGGCGAGCCGGTCGCCTACGCCGGGAAGCTCGGTCAGTTTCTTGGGGTCGCCCGCGAGGTCGGCGACCGATTCGGTCAGGCTGGCGATCAGTTCCGCGGCGCGCTCATAGCTGCGGTAACGGCCGATGATAGCGCCGTCAATTTCCAGCAGTTGCGCAGTGTCTTGCAGGATCCGCGCGATTTCTCTATTTTCCATGAGCGATTTTCCGCGGGCGATTTTTCTCTCGGCTGCCGTCGCGAGCGGCTACTGGCCGAGCACGTACGCGAAGATGAGAGGAGCGACGATGGAGGCGTCCGATTCGATGACGAACCGCGGCGTGTCCTTGTCAAGTTTGCCCCAGGTGATTTTCTCGTTTGGCACCGCTCCGCTGTAAGAGCCGTAGGAGGTGGTGCTGTCTGAAATCTGGCAGAAATAGCCCCACAGCCGGCACTGTTCGCGAAGATCCTGGGTAATGAGCGGCACCACGCAGATCGGAAAATCCCCGGCGATGCCGCCGCCGATCTGAAAAAATCCGACGGAGTTGTTTTGCGTGCTGCGCCGGTACCAATCGATCAGCGCGGCCATCTGCTCGACGCCCGACTTGACCACCTGGATGTTTGACACCTGTTTGCGAATGCAGTTGGCCACGAAAATATTGCCCAGCGTCGAGTCTTCCCATCCCGGCGTGAAGATCGGCAGATTCTTCTCGCACGCCGCATAGACCCAGGAGTCCTTGGGATCGATTTCGTAGAACTCCTTGATCGTGCAGCCGCGAATGAGCTGGTACATGTATTCATAAGGGAAGTAGCGCTGGCCCTCGCCGTCCGCTTTTTGCCAATACTTCAGCACTTGGCGCTCGATCCGGCGCATAGCCTCTTCTTCGGGGATGCAGGTGTCGGTGACGCGGTTCATCCCCTTTTCACGCAGGGCCAGTTCTTGTTCGTCACTGAGGTTGCGATAGTTCGGTACGCGGCGATAGTGGTTGTGCGCCACCAGATTGAAAATATCCTCTTCGAGATTCGCGCCGGTGGTGCAGATCGCGTGGATTTTGTCCTGCCGGATCATCTCCGCGAGGGAAAGTCCCAGCTCGGCCGTGCTCATCGCGCCGGCCATGGCCAAAAACATTTTTCCGCCCTGCGCCAGATAGCGGTTATAGGCTTCCGCGGCGTCCACGACGACGGCCGCATTGAAGTGTCGGAAGTTGCGCTTGATGAATTCCTTTACGCTCATGTGGTTGGTTTCGCGCTCCGATCGTGCGAAAAAACTTTTTCGCTGTGAATCCTAGACCAGCACGCGATGGGTTGCAAGCGAAGAACGCAACTGCCCGCGCGAAATGTTGCACGGAGATGAATGCGAAGCGCCAGGAAGAAACGCGGAACGCGCCGCAAGCAAAAACCTTTGCTTGCAGCAATGCGCGAGGCGCAGCCCTAGCGCCTGCGCCGTGCAACGAAGCGCAGGTAATACAAAAGTCCCGCAACGGATTTGCCGTCAGAGATCGTTCCGTTGCGAATCATGCGTTCGATCTCCGGCCAGCGAAACCGTTTCGGCTCGATGCGCTCATCGTCTTCCGGCTGCGCTGCTCCTGCGGTCAGGCCGGTCGCCAAAAAAATGTGCATGCACTCGCTGAGAAGTCCCGGGGAAGGGTAGTAATCGAGCAGCTTGCGCCAGCGGCGCGCCGTGTACCCGGCTTCTTCAAGTAGCTCGCGCTTCGCCGCTGCCGCGACGGGCTCGCCAGGCTTGTCCAAGCTGCCAGCGACCAGTTCCCACAAATAGCGGCCGGCGGCGTGCCGATACTGGCGGATCAGCAAAGCCGTTCCGTCGGGAAAAACCGGAAGCACCACGACCGATCCGGGGTGCACAACAATGTCGCGCGTCGTGACGACGCCATCCGGCTCCGCAACGCGCTCGTGGCGAAGCTCAAAAACGCGCCCCTTATACACGACCTCGCTTTCCAGAACCTTGGCACGTTGCTTGTTTTGTTTGGGGGGCACATTCCTCTCCGTCGACCGAAGATGCGAACTCTCAGAACGGACACCGGATTCTAAGGTCGAAGAGCACGAAAAGGCTAGGGACCGTCGCTGCAGTCTGGGGAAGGGAAGCCGCAGCCGTAGGTAACAGAACATCAGTAAATCGATATTATCGGCCACGCGATCTGCCGCGGAAAACACGCCGATACCGTGTCTATGCTTAGAGTTAGCGGATTTTGAGCCGAAGAGGGGTGTTCCACCGGCGAGACCGGGCTTGGACTCCTTGTGATGTTGCCCACAGCCGTGCGAGTTCGTATACTCGCGGTTGGGGATCGCAGCCCTTCGCGATGAATACCTTAATCGTAGACGACGAGAAGCCCGCGCGGGACGAGCTCGCGTTTTTGCTCAAGAGTTTTCCCGAGGTGAACGTGCTCGGTCAGGGCAAGAACGGCTTGGACGCCGTGGCCTTGATCCGGGAGCACAATCCGGATCTGGTTTTCCTCGACGTGCAGATGCCCGGTCTCGACGGCTTCGGCGTGATTCGCAAGCTGAGAGAGCGCAAGGTGAAGCTTCCGCACATCATCTTTTCCACCGCGTACGATCAATACGCTGTTCAGGCCTTCGAGGTCAACGCTGTCGACTACATCTTGAAGCCTTTCGATAAGCAGCGTCTGGGGCGAGCGTTGCAGCGCGCCAAGCGCCTTCTCGGCGCCGAGTCCTCTCCCGCCGAACGCCTCGAGACCCTGATGACGCAACTGGAGACGCGCCAGGGTCAGCCGGTGAAACTCCTGGTGAAGTCCCAGGGCCGGTTGCTGCTGGTGGACGCGGCGGAAATGGTGTGCGCCTCGATCCAAGACGGCACGATCACGATTTCAACGCGCGAGTTCGAAGGCACCTCGAATTTCCGCACCGTCGAGGAACTGGCCGAGTCGGTCGATTCGGAACGATTCTGGCGCCCGCACCGCTCCTATCTGGTCAACATCGACTACATCAAGGAAGTCATGCCCTGGTTCAAATCAAGCTACATGCTCAAGATGGCCGATAAAAAGCAGTCGGAAATTCCGGTCAGTCGCGGGCAAACCAAGCGCCTGCGCGAGTTGCTGAAGATGTAGCTGGTTGCTGGATGTCCCAGCGCGCCGCTCCCGGCAAGTTCTCCATATTTTGATTTCCTCCGGCGTGCTAGCATGCTGCGACGTATCCGGAACCGCGACTTCGCATTTCTCTCGCCAAATGGACTTTTCACTGACCGATGACCAGCGCTTGATCCGGGACACAGTGCGCCGGTTCATGGAGGCAGAGGTTCGCCCGAACGTGCGCCAAAATGACCGCGAAGAAAAATTCGCCGCCGGCGAGTTGCGGCGGCTGGGCGAGCTGGGCTGCTGCGGCATGCTGATCCCCGAGGAATGGGGCGGCGCGGGCGCGGATTCGATCGCCTACGTTCTGATGCTGGAAGAAGTGGCGCGCGTGGACGCCGCGATGGCCGTGGCGCTCAGCGTGACCAATTCGGTTGTCGCTTGGCCGTTGTATCAGCACGGCACGGAAGCGCAGCGCCGGAAATACTTGCCGCAGCTTGCGCGAGGTGAAACTCTCGGCAGCTTTTGCCTTACGGAAGCGCAGGCGGGATCGGATTCGGCGGCGTTGCAGACGCGCGCGGTTCGCGACGGGGACATCTACCGGCTCGACGGTGTGAAAACCTGGGTCACCAGCGGCGGGCAGAGCGGCCTCTATATCGTCTTTGCCAAGACCGACCCGCAGGCCGGCGCGCGCGGAGTGTCGGCTTTTTTAGTGGAACCAAGCTTCCCCGGCTTTCGCATCAGCCGCTACGAGGATAAAATGGGCCTGCGCAGTTCGCGCTCCGCGGAAATCACGCTGACCGATTGCCAGGTCCCAGTCGAGAACCGCCTGGGCGAGGAAGGGCAGGGGCTGAAGATCGCGCTCGAGGCGCTCGACGGCGGGCGCGTCGGGATTGCCGCGCAGGCCGTAGGCATCGCGCAAGGGGCATTCGAAGCGGCCGTGAGCTACGCGAAGCAGCGGCGCGCGTTTGGCAAGACCATTGGCGAGTTCGAGGCGATTCAATTTATGCTGGCGGACATGCAAACTGAAATCGAAGCGGCGCGCGGTCTGGTGTGGCAGGCTGCCTGGCTGCGGGACACGGGCGCGGCGCGCCTGGGGGCGCATGCTTCGCAGGCCAAGCTCTATGCGAGCGAAATGGTGAACCGGGTGGCGTACAAGGCGGTGCAGATTCACGGCAGCACGGGCTACTCGCGAGAAAGCGACGTCGAGCGGATGTATCGCGACGCCCGCGTGATCTCCATTTACGAAGGTACCAGTGAAATCCAACGCATGATCATTGCCCGCGATCTGCTCGGACACGACCTGCTGAAGGACGGCGGGCCGCGCGCCGCCGAAGGAGGCCGCTAGGTGGCGCCTTCCTCCCCTCAGAACGCCTCGGACAATCGCAAGCGCGTTCTGAGCGGCATGCGCCCCACCGGGCGGCTGCACATCGGCCATTATTTCGGCGCCCTGCAAAACTGGATCGACCTGCAGAACAGCGCCGACCACGACTGCTTCTTCTTCGTCGCCGATTGGCACGCCCTCACCACCGATTACGCGGACACCTCTGGCGTGGCGCAAAACAGCATCGAAATTGCCACTGACTGGCTGGCCGCAGGCCTGGATCCGGAGAGGTGCACGATGTTCTTGCAGTCGGCCGTGCGCGAACACGCCGAGCTGCACCTCTTGCTCTCGATGATGACCCCGCTCGGCTGGCTCGAGCGCGTGCCGACCTACAAGGAAGCGCTCGAAAACATCAAGGACAAAGACCTGCACCAGTACGGCTTTCTCGGCTATCCCGTTCTGCAAACCGCGGACATCGTGATGTATGGCGAGCCGGGGCAAGAGTTGGCCGTTCCCGTCGGAGAGGATCAGGTCTCGCACATCGAGCTTTCGCGCGAGATCGTGCGAAGATTCAACACGTTCTACGGTCTTGATATCTCCAGAGACCTGTACTTAGCGGAACGGCGGAAGGATTTGCATAAGTTTGCTAGCGGCTTAGGAGCACCTGACATATCCCAACTCGGGTCGGCTCACAAAACTGCTCAGATTCATTTCGAGAAGAACATCAAAGATTTCGTCAAAGCGATTGGGTACGAGAACGCTTTGGAGCATTTGGAGCCTTCGGTGCAGGGGTATTTAATCTCGGAGACACTCCTAATGCAGCCCGAGCCGATGCTCACGCGCACGCCGCGCATTCCCGGCACGGACGGGCGCAAGATGTCCAAGAGCTATGGCAATTTCATTTCGCTGAGCGAATCCAACGATTCGATACGGACAAAAACGCGCGCCATGATGACGGATCCGGCGCGCAAACGCCGCAGCGACCCCGGTAATCCCGACGTCTGCCCCGTTTTCGACTGGCATAAATTGTTTCCCGAGGAGCAGACTCCGGAGAAGCGGGCGCGAGTCGATCGCATCAGCCTGGCCTGCCGCACGGCGGAAATCGGATGCGTCGAGTGCAAGGGCCTGATGGCCGAAGCGCTGATTGAGTGGATCGAGCCGGTGCGGGCACGGCGCGAGGAATTTTCCGCCGATCCCGACGGCGTTCTGGAAATTCTCGCGGACGGTTCCACCAAGGCTCGCGGAGTTGCCCGAAAGACGATGTCCCGGGTGCGTGAGGCCGTCTTCGGCTGGGAGAAGACCCAGCTCAATCTGGCCGAGGCGAATTTGGCGGCAAAAGGCAGCAAGGAAGGGGGGCGCTGACGTGGCCACACCCTACAAGATTCATCTGGAAGCGTATGACGGCCCGCTGGACCTGCTGCTTGACCTGATTCGCAAGCAGGAAATGGACATCCACAATATCCCGATTTCGCAAATCACCGGGCAGTATCTGGATTACCTGCACAAGCTCGAACAACTCGACGTCGACGTTTCGGCTGATTTCATCTACATGGCCGCCACGCTGATCCTGATCAAATCGAAGATGCTCTTGCCGCCTGACCCGTTGGCGACGGCCGAAGAGCAAGCCGACCCGCGCGCCGAGCTGGTCCAGCGCCTGGTCGAGCACGAAAAGTTCAAGAACGCCGCGCAACTTCTATACGAACGGCAGCAGCTCGAAGCGCACGTCTGGTCCAAGCCGGAACGCTCGCTCTACGAGGGCGAGGACATGGAAGGCGAGTTGGTCGTGTCGCTGGTAGATCTGGTGCGCGTCTTCCAGCAAGTCCTCGAGCGGCGCAAGGAAGTGGTGCGCATCGAGCTGCATCGCGACGAATTCACCGTCAAGCACATGATGGAAACGCTGCGTCAGCAATTGGCGATGTCCGAAGATGGCGTCGAACTCGCGGCATTTTTCGAGGCTTGCCCCGCGCGATCGGCCATGATCTGCGCGCTGCTGGCCGTGCTGGAGTTGGTTCGTCTGCAGGCTATTGTTCTGACGCAGAAAGAAATTTTCAGCGCCATCTGGCTGCGCAAACACAAAATGTTCGACGAGGTTTTCCGCAACGGCGTCGCCGGCCTCTATGAAGATCGCACCGCCGACACGGCAGCTGAACTACCAGAGGAAACGATAGACGGGCAAACTCAATGACCATGACACCGGTAGAACTGAAAAGCGCCCTCGAGGCCATCATCTACGCCGCCGACGAACCAGCGACGGTCGAACAGATGGCTAACGCCGTCGGAGAAGAGAAGCATCTGGTCCGCGCCGCGCTCGACGAATTGGTCGGCAGCTATGGCAGCGACGAGCGCGGCATCGAGATTCGCGCGGTGGCCGGAGGCTACCGCGTGTACACCAAACCGCAGCACCACGACGTGGTGCGGCGGTTCATCAAGAGCTTGCAGCCTCCCTTGCGCCTGAGTATGCCGGCGCTGGAAACGCTCGCGGTGATCGCCTACAAGCAGCCTGCGACGCAGCCGGAGATCCAGGAGATTCGCGGCGTGAGCTGCGCCGGCGTCATCCAGACGCTGCTCGAACGGCGCTTGATCACCACGGCCGGTCGCAAACAGGTGATCGGTCGGCCCATTCTGTACCGCACCTCGAAAGAGTTCATGATGCGGTTTGGCCTGAGCGACCTCGAGGATCTGCCCAGTCTCAAGGAGTTCGAGGCGCTCGCCCGCGAAGCGCTCGGCACGGAAGACGGAGTTACAGAAGCGGAACCGGTCGCCGAGTCCGCGGAGTCTGCCGAGCCCGCCGAGGCGGAATCGACAGATGTCGCCGCCGCACCAGAGGGCGCGGCGCACGGAGCCGAATCCGCGAGTGCAGAACCCGCTCCAGCCCGATCTGGCGAGCAGGCCGAAGCAACGGGGAACGAGGCTGTCGCCGAACCTTCGCAAAAGGCCGCGGGCAGCGGCACAAGGTAGCAACCAGTTCCGCGGCGCGGTGCCAGCACATCTAATCATCATGCTTGAAAGACTGCAAAAAATTATCGCGCGCGCCGGCATCGCCTCGCGGCGCCATGCCGAAGAACTCATCCGCAGCGGACAAGTGCGCGTCAATGGTGTGGTGGTCAGCGAGTTGGGCGCAAAGGCCGACCCGGAGCGCGACCGCGTGGAAGCCGCTGGCCGCGTGGCCAAACAGCCGGCCGAGCCGCGCTATTTCATATTGCACAAGCCCGTCCATGTAGTTTCCACGATGTCCGATCCCGAGGGCCGTGCGACGCTGCGCCATTTGCTGAGAGGTATGGCCGAGGGCGTGTTCCCGGTAGGGCGGCTCGACTATGACGTTTCCGGCCTGATGCTTCTGACCAACGATGGCGAACTGGGCGATCGCATTTCCAAGTCTTTGGCGCGAATGCCGCAGGTCTATTGGGTGAAGCTGAAGGGAAAGCCGAACGACGAGACGTTGCGAAGAGTGAGGCACCGTGCGCAGGCGCGCGTGATGAATCGGTTGCGTTCGCCCGGCTCCGCCGGTCCCGACGCGGCCAATCCCTGGTACGAAGTCGAGGTGAGCGAAGCGCCGCGCGATTTGCTGCGCCGCGCGCTGCTCGACGCAGGCCATCCCGTCGAGAAGATGAAGCGCGTGAAGCTAGGGCCGCTCGAACTCGGCTCGCTCCCGGAAGCGCTGTATCGCCAGCTCGATTCCAGGGAAGTGGCGCAGCTGCGACGCGCCGTTGACCGTGCAGCCGGTGGCGGCGCGACAGAGCACGCGGCCTCCATCGCCGTCCCCAAGAAGCCCCACGCCGGCAGGGGGCGCGCGAAGTTCGAGCGCGCAAAGTCCAGGCGCGCAAGCTTTGCGTCTGCGAAACCTCGAAAGCCGGGCCATGACTCCTGACGCAAAGTCATCGAGCGGTGCTGCGCCCGGGCAGGCTGGACCGCCGTCCGATCAAGCGATCGCCGAGCTGCTGCGCGGCGCACACACGATCGCGGTGGTGGGGCTCTCCCCGAAACCGTATCGCGCCAGCTACGGCGTATCGGAATTTCTGCAATCGGCGGGCTATCGCATCATTCCCGTCAATCCCAGCGTGCGCGAAGTCCTCGGCGAAAAATCGTACGCGCGCCTCGAGGATATTCCCGAAAAAGTGGACATCGTGGACGTTTTCCGGCGCTCCGAGGCGGTGCCTGAAATTGTGGACGCGGCCATCCGCATCGGCGCGCGCGCCGTGTGGATGCAGGAAGGCGTCGCGAACGAAGAGGCTGCCGCGCAGGCACGCGCGGCAGGCTTGCTCGTCGTCATGGACACGTGTATTTTGAAAGCACACCACCGCTTGATGCGCTGACTCCGCGCAAAGGATAATGACGTCGGTCGTCCCCGCGATGCGACGAGCGCGATCAAAAGCGACAAGGAATTTTGCGATGCGAAATTTCGCGCTGCTGTCACTGCTGATCTGCCTGACACCACTGTTCCGGCCCGGTCTGCTTCGGGCACAGACCAAGGATGAGCAAACCCTTTTCGATGACGCTAACCGCGAGCGCACGCAGCGCGGATTATCGCCACTGAAATGGGACGCGCAACTCGCTGAGGCCGCGCGCCAGCATGCAGCGCTGATGGCGCAGCAAAACTCGATTGAGCATCAACTGCCGGATGAGCCGGAGCCGATTGCGCGGGCCCGGCAGGCCGGCGCCCGATTCAGCGCCCTGGCCGAGAACGTCGCCGAGGGCGCCACCACGGACGAGATTCACGATGGATGGATGAATTCGCCGCCGCATCGGAAAAACATTCTCGATCCTCAGCTCAATTCCGTCGGCATCGCCGTAGTCGATCGCGACGGGCAGCTATTTGCCGTACAGGATCTCTCGCGAGCCGTTCCTTCCTTGTCCATCGAGGAGCAGGAAAACCGGGTGCGGGCGCAGCTTAAGGCGCGCGGCCTCGAAATTTCGAGCGACAACGCGGATGCGCGGCGCGCCTGCCAGCAGGGCCCCGGTCCCGGAGCGACCACCCGGCCGGCATACATGCTGCGCTACACCAGCATTGACCTGGACAAACTGCCGGACACAATCGAGAAAACGATCCGAACCGGCCAATACCACGCCGCCGAAGTGGGCGCTTGCGCGGCCCGCGCAGACGGGCGATTTCGCCGAGTATCGAGTGGCTGTCCTGCTTTACGAGTAGATCTGAACGGCGATTCTTCCTTCCAGGTTTCATCTCTCCGGCTCCGTTTTCGTCGAGCGTTTGGTGCGGATGGCGCGGATTTCTTCCATGCGTGCGCGCAGGCGCTGCTCGAAGCCTTCGCTGGTCGGCTGGTAATACCGCTTTCCAGCAAGGCTTGGCGGTAAGCAGGTCATGTCGGCGACTTTGTCTGGCTCGTCGTGTGCGTACTTGTATCCCTCGCCATATTTTTCTTGCTTCATCAATCCAGTGACTGCATTGCGCAGATGCAACGGGACGGACTCGGCGGCGGTCGTCTGCAGATCGTTTTGCGCTTGGCCGTAACCGGTGTAGAGCGCGTTGGATTTGGGCGCCAGGGCCAGATAGACGGCCGCTTCGGCCAGCGCCAGATTGCCTTCCGGCATGCCCACGAAATCGGCGGCTTGCATGGCCGCCACAGCGATGCCCAGCGCTTGGGGATCGGCCAGGCCGATGTCCTCGCTGGCCATGCGCACCAGGCGGCGCGCAACGTAAAGCGGGTCTTCGCCGGATTCGAGCATGCGCGCGAGCCAGTAGAGCGCGGCGTCGGCATCGGAATTGCGCACGGACTTGTGCAGCGCGGAGATGATGTTGTAGTGCTCCTCGCCGGTCTTGTCGTAGCGCAGGAACTTGCGCTGCAGAGTTGCCGAGAGCAGCTGTTCGGTGATGTGGCGGCGGCCGTCGGGGCCGGGCGCGGCGGCGCGGACCAGCGCCTCGATGGTGTTGAAGGCGGCGCGAGCGTCGCCGTCGGCGAAGGTGGCGATGCGTTCGAGGACGCCTTCGGTAACGTCGAGATGCTCGTTGCCGAGACCGCGTTCCTTGTCGGCGAGGGCATGGCGCAGCAGCTGCAAGATTTCTTCGGCGCTCAGCGCCTTCAGGACATAGACGCGCGTGCGCGAGAGCAACGGGGCGATGATCTCGAAGGAGGGATTTTCCGTGGTGGCGCCGATCAGGATGACGTCTCCGGCCTCGACGTGCGGGAGAAAGGCGTCCTGCTGCGCTTTGTTGAAACGATGCACTTCGTCGACGAAGACGATGGTGCGGCGTCCGGAGCGGCGGACGCGTTCGGCCGCGGCCATGACGTCCTTGATTTCGCGGATGCCGCTGAGCACCGCGCTGAAGGCGACGAATTCGGAATGCGTGCGCCGCGCGATCAGACGCGCCAGAGTGGTTTTGCCGCAGCCCGGAGGGCCCCAGAGAATCATCGAGCCCAATTCATCGCGCTCGATCGCCAGGCGCAGGGGTTTGCCAGGGCCTAGTAAATCTTGCTGGCCGACAAACTCTTCGAGCGTGGTGGGACGCATGCGCTCGGCGAGCGGGGCCGACCCTGCGGCCGATTCTTCGGGCTCGAGTTTGGCGAAAAGACCCACGATGCTTCATTTCCTTCGATTGATCCTAGCAGCCATGCGGCCTCAGCCGAGCCCGCGTTGCCGCGCCGCCTCATAGAGCAGGATCGCGCCGGCAACGGCGGCGTTGAGCGAATCCAATGGGGCGCCGCTCTCGCTGGCCGCGATTTGCGGAATGCGCACGACGGCGTCGCTCGAGCGCACGAGATCAGCGGGAAGCCCCGCGCCTTCGTTGCCGACCAGCAGGGCCGCGGGCTCGCGCCAGTTTACTTCCCAGGGCAGCAGCGGCTTGCGCACGCTTTCGCGGCTAGCGGTCGTGCTGGCGCCAGCACCTGCTGCGGCTGAGGACGCCGCGTCCGGCGACGCGGCATAGACGCGAACGCCGGCCACGCGGAGTTGCGCCAGCAGTATCGGAGTTCCCACGCCACGCAAGACGGGCAAACGCAGGGCCGAGCCTGCTGAGGCTCGCAGCGCTTTCGGGCCGAAGGGATCGGCGGTGCCGGTTCCCCAGGCGGGGCAGGACGCGGCGCCGGTTGCGCCAAACGCTTCCGCGGTGCGCAGCAAAGTGCCAACGTTGCCGGGGTCTTGTATGCCCGCCATGACCAGCACCAGCGGCACGCCGACCACGAGGTCGTCAAAGGAAGTTTGGGGAGCGCGCACTAGAGCGGCGATACCTTGCGGCGTTTCGGTTCCGGCGGCTTGCGCGAAGAGGCGGTCGCTGGTGGCCAGCAGACGAGCGGACTCGGGAATCCACTCGCCGAGGGACGGCAAGTGACGCGCGCCCGTTTCGCTGACCAGCACGGCGGAAATTGTCAATCCGGCGCGCAGCGCGGTCTCGACGAGGTGCGGACCTTCGACGCCGATGATTTCGGCGCTGGGGTTGACGGGGTTGCGCGGCTTTTCTCCGGCGAGCGCGGCGCGGAATTGCTTGAGCCAGCGATTCTCGCGACTGGTAATGAGTTCGGGGACGCGCGAAGCCGGCCCGCGCGCATTGGCGGCAAGCGCCATAGTATTTAGCAGACTAGCAAACGCCTCCGGCCGGGTAAAGGCTCGCGGATTTCGCAGCGCTGTTGCACGGGGGGCGGGAGCTTGTGCAATTTTTTTGGTGTTCACGGGGTGTACCCCCTCCCGGGTGGTTTTTTCAAAGAGCGCGCACGCACTTGAAAGCAAAGGAATTGCTTTTCGCTCCAGATGCACAAGAGCGCAAAGAGCGTGGCAAGAGTGCGCAACGGTGTTGAAAACAGGGTGCCGGGTATTGAAGGCTCCGTGAAAAGGAACGCGAGAAAGGGTTTTGTAATCTGCTGAAAGTAAAGGGGTAAGAAGGGAGGGGGTACACCCCCGGGGCGTTTTGTATCGATATCAAAACAAGTGGGTTGCGGCAAAAGGGGTTTGCATGAATATGAAAACAAAGGGCGAGATGGAAAGAGGTGCGATGAGTTGCATAGCTGGGTCGCGGGCGGGTCGCGGCGCCGGGAAACGAGGCAAAACGAGGGTGGTGTTTGCGAGGCACGCTAGAGGGTACCATAGACATAAATATGTGTCAACATATTACTGCATAGTACTAGTTTCGAATGGGGCGTTCGAACGGCCGCAAGGACCGGACCCACACGTGAGACCGACGTGTGGGGCACCCGGCCAGAGAGAAGTACGACCGATCGGCAAGGGCCTTGAACTATGGCACTTAGTGCTATACAATATCGAACAGGCGTCCAGTGCGAATCTTCAAATCCAGGTGGTTTGAACGCTTTGCCCGGAAGGAAGGGATTGCTGATTCACTCTTGGATGAGGCTGTTGCTCGGGCCGAAAGGGGGCAGATCGACGGCGCGCTGGGCGGAGAGGTCATCAAGCAACGGATTGCCAGGCCAGGACAGGGAAAATCGAAAGGCTATCGAACCATCATACTTTTCCGACGCGGAGCCAAGGCGTTCTTCGTGTACGGGTTCTCCAAGAGCGAGCGGGCGAACATTGATAAGGATGAGGAAGAACAGTTCAAGGAAGCTGCAAAGCTCGTCCTGGCGTTGACCGAGACGCAGCTCGTGGAGCGGTTGAAGAGAGGCGATTTTGTGGAGGTGAAAAGCGAATGAGCAAAAAATATCGAAGCGATGCGATGGCGGCCATCCATGAAATGATGGAGGACCTGCACGATGGTGGGGTCATCGACAAACAGACAATGCGGCGTTTCGATGCCGCTTGCCTCACACCGATCCGGCCACTGAAGCCTAAAGAGATCAAGGCGATCCGGGAGAGAGAACACGTCAGCCAAACGGTTTTCGCAAATTACCTGAACGTGACGAGCAGTCTGGTCAGCAAGTGGGAACGGGGCGAAAAGCGGCCTTCCGGGGCCTCGCTTAAGCTGCTATCGCTGGTCGAGAAGAAAGGGCTTGCCACCGTTGCGTAGGCGTCCCGATCCAGTACAGCAAAACTAAAATGCAAACTCTAAGGAAGGGCCGGAAAGCGCTGTCCCCGGTGAAACCCGGGACAGGTAAAGGTTCGGTCACTCGCCCGCCAGGCCCTGAGGAGTTCATAACTTTCTGGCGGCACTGTAGATTGACCGCACGACCGTTCGCACATCCGGACGATCTTTTAATACTGAGGCAGAGGGACGGAAGGTTCATTGATTCCGAGCCGTCGAATTTCGATACGTTCGTGGCCGGTCCGCGGTTTGGCAATTTCGATGACCACCGACTACATCTGTCACTGTTGCCGCTTCCCTATGATGGCGATCTCAGACATGCAGAGATCGTGATTTTTCTTCTCAATCCGGGGTTCTCGTACTGTGACTATTGGGCTGAGACAAGAATTCCGGCATTTCGGCAGCGGAAGAAAAACAATCTCCGACAGTCGTTCCAGGGGGTCGAGTTTCCGTTCTGGGAACTTGACCCGCAGTTCTGCTGGCACGGCGGGTTCGTGTGGTGGGAGAAGAAACTGCGCAACGTGGCTAAGATCATAGCCGCCAGGAAATTCGGCGGGCGCTACTTGGATGCGCTACGCGATCTCTCGAGAAAACTCGCGTGTATAGAACTGGTTCCATATCACTCACAGTCGTTTCGCGCTCATGAGCTCATCGAAAAGTTACCTTCGGTCAAAATGGTGCGGAAATTCGTGCGCGAGTCCCTGGTTCCGGACGCAAGCGCAGGTAGACGAACGCTGATTGTTACTCGACAAGCAAAGGCATGGGGCTTGCGGCCAGTCACTGGGAAGGTAGTTGTTTACGAGGGCGGAGAAACAAGAGGGGCGAGCCTCAGTCCGAACTCCCGCGGTGGGAAAGCCATTCTTCGGCGTTACGGCATTTCCTCCTAAGGCAGCTTCTGTCCACTTCGGGCCGAGGCCGAAGCACGAGCCGGCTGGAAGGGGCGGTACGAAATACCGCTTTCCGCGTGCGGCTAGAGGGCGTGCGACCGGCGACGGCTCTAGCGCCTCGGAAACGGAGAAGCCGGAGACGGAGAGATTTCTCGACTTCGTGGCGGCCGCGTCCAAAAGCGGGACGCGCTGAATAGGAAGCCGCCACTGCGTTCGAAATGACGCGACGGGAAATCGCGCGTCGGAAAAGACTGTGAGCGTGTCGGCTAGCGAATCCGCTGTATTTCGTGCAAGCGTTGGTGGAATTTCGATATATACTCCCGGCCATCGCGCTTTGTCTGACGAAACGCTGAAAATACTGTTGTGACTACGGCTATTTCAGGCTCGATCGCGACTGCTGCGGCCCATCTCGGGGATCGCACGCGGCGGCATATTGCTTTGCGGCTGCTGCCGTTTGTTTTCGTGCTTTATGTTGCGAATTATTTGGACCGCACCAGCGTGGCGTATGCGGCGCTCGGGATGACGCGCGATCTGGGGTTCAGCGACCGCGTGTTTGGGCTGGGAGCGGGGATTTTCTTTGTTAGCTATGTGGCCTTGCAGATTCCGGGGGCCTTGCTGGTGGAATTGTGGAGCGCGCGGCGGATGATTTCCGCGACCATGATTGCGTGGGGATCGCTGACTGCGCTGACGGGGCTGGTGCATACGCCGGCGCAGCTTTACCTGGCGCGCTTTGTGCTGGGCGTGGCGGAGGCCGGGTTTTTTCCGGGCGTCATTGTGTATCTCAGCCACTGGTTCCGGCAGGACGACCGGGCCAAGGCCACGAGCAACTTCATGTCGGCGATTCCCATTTCCTTCGTGATCGGATCGGCGATCGCGGGCTGGATTCTCGGGCACAACTGGCTGGGGATTATTGGCTGGCGTTGGCTTTTCCTTCTGGAAGGGCTGCCGGCGATCCTTCTGGGAATCGTGGCGTTCTTTTACCTGTCGGATTTCCCTGGCGAGGCGACATGGCTTGCCGCCGAGCAGCAGGAATGGATTTCCGGGAAGCTGGCCGAGGAAAAGCCTGCCGCAGCGCAAGGGATGTCGATCTGGGCGGCGCTTAGTTCCGGGACGACTTTACTGCTGGCGTCGGTGTGCTTTCTGGATTATTTCGTGCTGTATTGCTTTATGTTTTGGTTCCCGACGATGCTGAAACGGCTGTCGGGATTTTCGGATGTGAATGTGGGACTGCTCGGGGCTTTGCCGTACCTGGCGGCTTTCGTGGCGATGCAGGTGAACGGGTGGCATTCTGACAGGACCCGCGAAAGACGCTGGCATACGGCGGCGCCCTTTCTAATTGCAGCTGCGGGGCTTGTGGGGTTGGTGATTCAGACCGGGCACGGCGGGCATGCTGGGTCGATTGCGTTCTTGCTGGTGCTCTTCACGATGGTGGCGTTGGGAGGCATCGCCTTCTTGCCGACTTTCTGGGCTATTCCGACGGAGATTCTGGGGCAGTCGGCTGCTGCGGCGGCGGTGGGACTGATCAATGCGGTGGGGAGCGTTTCCGGGTTTGCGGGTCCTTACCTTTTCGGCTACCTGAACACGCGCACGGGATCGCTTTCGTATGGGCTGGCCGTGATGCTGGCCGCCTCGCTTGCCGGGGCGGTGCTGATGTTGTGCACTCCGAAGCGCGCGCGTGTGGTTGCCGGCTAAACCTGCCGGTTGATGAAGCGCAGCGGTTTTGATTCGCCTTCGCGCCGCTAACGAAACCGCGCATCTCAAACGCAAAGCCGATTGACTCCCAAACGAGGCTTCGTCTAGCATCAATCTCTTCAGTTTGTCTGGGAGACATCCTGAGCGAACCGGCTAGAAGCAGCGGCGCACTTGCAGACCACCACGCGGCGTCATCTGTGGCAATGGGCAGGGATTGGGCAGAGCGGGCGGACCGGGAAGGGAAACGGTCCCAAGGAGCCATACATCTTGTCGGCTGAACTGGTGAAGATTTCGTTGGCGGCACCGGATAGCAATGCGATTCGCTATGCGGCTGGGTTTATCCGGCGCGGCGAAGTGGTGGGTGTGCCTACGGACACATTCTACGCGCTGGCTGCCGATCCGTTTAATTTGGCGGCGGTGGAGGAGATTTACCGGGCCAAGGGCCGTCCGGAGAACCGGGCGCTGCCGATACTGGTCAATTCCATCGATCAGGCCGTGACGCTGGCGCGGGATTTGCCGCCGAACTTTTTGAAGCTGGCGCAGAAGTTTTGGCCAGGTCCGCTGACGCTGCTGGTGGACGCCTCGCACCATATCCCGCTGAAGGTCACCGCGAATATGGGCAGGGCGGCTTTGCGCTGGCCGAATTCGCCGGCGGCTTGCGCGTTGATCGAGCAGCTTGGTTCGCCGATCACGGGGACTAGCGCCAATATTTCAGGATTTCCTTCCTGCTCGAATGCCGAGCAGTTGATGGAGCAGTTGGGCGACCGCGTGCCGCTGATTTTGGACGGCGGCGACACGGGAGCGATGATCTCCTCGACCATCGTGGATTTGCGCGACGACGATTGGCGGATTGTGCGCGAGGGGCTGGTGGCTGCCGAGGATATTGAGAGCGTGGTAGCGGCGGATTAGGCGGCGAGGAGACAGCAGATTCCTCATCGCTTGCGGCTCCTCGGAATGACGCGATTTGCAGTTTTTCAGCGCGCGTTTGATGGCGAAATCCTGGTCTTCGAGGTAATTCCCCCCAAATAGCAATCTTCGAATGAACACTCGCCGCGAGCCCAATTTGTGGCAATGGGCGGCTTAGCGCGGGGGCGGGTAGCAGATCTTGCCAAGGATGGCGGGGCGGGCTGCGCCTGTTGCACTGGGAATATTTGCGGGGCGGCAATGGATGGTCTCGTAGGCGAGTAGCGCGAAGGCGAAGGCTTCCTTGGCGTCGCCTGGCACTCCAAGCTTGTCCGATGGAATCATCTTGATTTGAGGTAGGGCAGCGGCGATCTGCGAGCAGAGCAGGGGATTTCGCGCGCCGCCGCCGGCGATGATCAGTTGTCTGACCTGCGCTCGCGGCAAAATCCAACGGTGAAAGGCGTCCACGATCGATAGCGCCGTGAGGATGGTGGCGGTGCGCACCAAGTCGGCCGGGTGTGCTCGATGGCGGCGACCCCACACTAGGAGTTTGCTGAGAAACGGCTCGCCGTACTGTTCGCGGCCGGCTGTTTTCGGGGGCGGGCGGCGGAAATACGGGTCGGCTAGCAGATCGTCGAGCAGGGCGGGAAGCAAGCGGCCATGCGCCGCCATTTGCGCGTCGCGATCGTAGGCGCGGCGGCCGTGGGTGAAGTGGCGCACCAAACCGTCGATAACCATGTTGCCCGGGCCGGTGTCGAAGGCGAAGACGTCGGCGGGCTTGGCGGCTGGCGGAATCACGGTGATGTTGGCGATGCCGCCGATATTGAGCGCGGCGCGGCCCAGGCGCGCGTGGCGATAGAGGCGATAATCCACCCAGGGGACTAGTGGGGCTCCTTGTCCGCCGACGGCGATGTCTGCTGGGCGAAAATCGCCTATGGTGGTGATGCCGGTTAGCGCGGCGATTACCGCGGGTTCGCCGATTTGCAGCGTGGAGGCGACTTGCTCGCCGAGCAGGCGGCTGGGCGTTCCTTGGTGATAGACGGTTTGACCGTGCGAGCCGATCAAGTTGACGCGTTTTGGATTGACGCGAAATTTGCGGCAGGCGGCTAGCAGCGCTTGGGCGAATACCTGGCCTAGGCGGAAATTGAGCTGGCTGAGGTCGCCCGGGGACAGGTTGTGGCCTTCGGCAACGCGCAGGACGGCGGCGCGAACGTCGGGCGGAAAAGGCAGCGTCGCAAAGTTCTCCAGGCGCGCCGGGGCGTCGGAGGGGATGCGCACCAGGGCGACGTCGATGCCGTCGGCCGAGGTGCCGGACATTAATCCAAGGGCGAGTGTTGCGGGTTCGCGTTTTGGTGTCATGAAATGAGAGTCATGAGATCTGCTTTTTTAGCTCGGCCAGCAGGTTCAGCGCGTCGAGAGGGCGGAGGTTGTCGAGGTCGGCGGCGCGCAGCTCGTCGAGAACTTTTCTGTCGATGGGGGTGAAGAGCGCTTGCTGGGTGGCGCTGCCGTTAGGCGAACCATCGGCGTGCGCGGCGGGTGGCGCTAGCGTTTCTCCCAGTTGGTGCTCGCTTTGTTCGTGGCGGCGCAGAATTTCCCGGGCGCGTTCGATGACGCCGGGCGGCAGGCCCGCGAGGCGCGCCACTTCGATGCCGTAACTCTTGTCCGCGCTGCCTTCCTCGATGCGCCGCAGAAACACGATTTCGTTGGGCGTTTCCTGCACGGCCACATGAATATTTTTCACGCCGGGCAGCAGGTCGGCCAGTTCGGTGAGCTCGTGATAGTGCGTGGCGAAGAGCGTGCGGGCGCGGGTATGCGCCTGCAAGTGCTCTACGACGGCCCAGGCGATGGAGAGGCCGTCGAAAGTTGCCGTGCCGCGACCGACTTCGTCGAGCAGGACCAGGCTGCGGGGCGTCGCGAGATTGAGGATGGCGGCAACTTCGCTCATTTCCACCAGGAAGGTGGAGCGGCCGCGGGCGAGATTGTCGGAGGCACCGATGCGCGTGAAGATGCGATCGGTGAGCGGCAGCTTGGCCTTTTCGGCGGGGACGAAGGAACCGATCTGCGCCAGGATTACGATCAGCGCCGCTTGGCGCAAGTAGGTGGACTTGCCTCCCATGTTTGGCCCGGTGATGAGCAGGATCTGATGCGTGGTAGCGTTCAGGTAGAGCGCGTTGGGCACGAAGCGCTCGCCCTGCTGCTCGAGCAATTGCTCGATGACGGGATGGCGGCCGCCGAGGATGAAGAGTTCCTGGTCATCGCTGATTGGCTGAATTCGGGGCGCGTGTAATTGCGCGAGGCCGCTACCAAAGCCAGATTGGCGAGGACGTCGAGTTGGGCCACGGCCGCTGCGGTGCGGCGCAGGCGCTGTGACTGCTGCGCCACCAAGGTGCGCAGTTCGGCGAAGAGACGCCGCTCGATTTCGGCGATGCTTTCATCGGCGGCGAGAACTTTGCGCTCGTATTCTTTAAGCTCGGGCGTGGTGAAGCGCTCGGCATTGGCCAGGGTTTGCTTGCGTTCAAAATCGGCGGGGACCAGCGAAAGATTGGGGTTGGACACTTCGAGGTAAAAGCCGAAGACCTGATTGTAGCGAATCTTGAGCGAGGCGATTCCGGTGCGCTTGCGTTCGCGCTCCTCCATGGCGGCGATGATTTGGCGGCTGTGCTGGCTCAAATCGCGCAACTGATCGAGTTCGGTATTGGCGCCGCGGCGAATGACTCCGGGATCGGAGGCCAGGGCTGGCGGATCTTCGGCGAGCGTTGTTTTTAGCTGCTCGTGAAGATCTGCAAGCTCATCCATTTCGTCGTGCAGCGTTTTCAGGCGGGCTGCCGAGGTTTTTTCGAGGAAGCGGCGCAGCAAGGGAATGCGTGCCAGGGATTGACGCAGCGCGGCGAGATCGCGAGGCGTGGCCACGCCCAAGGTTGCGCGACTTGCGAGGCGTTCGAGATCGAGCACTGCGGCGAGATCGCGGCGAATCTCTCCACGCAGCACGGTGCTGGTCTTCAGTTCGGCGACGGCATCGAGACGGGCGGCAATTTCATCGCGATCCACTTCCGGGCGCAGAACCCAGGCGCGCAGCAGCCGCGCACCCATGCTGGTGGCGGTTTCGTCCAGCGCGGCGAGCAGCGATGTAGGGCCGCTTGCTTTGGAGTTCGGGGAACCATCGTCGCTGAATATCGGCGCGATGATCTCGAGGTTGCGTACGGTCACGGGATCGAGAGCCAGCGCGTCCTGCTGCTCGTAGTAGCGGACCGGCTCGAGGTGCAGGAGGGCCGTGGGCGAGGCGTCAATGGTTTTTGCCGAGGTCTCGCGAAGGTAGTGCAGCAGCGCTCCCGCGGCACAAATGGCTTGGGCGTGACCCGCGAGGCCGAGGCCTTCGAGGCCGTGAACGCCGAACTGCTCGGCGAGGATGCGTTCGCCGTAGCCGGAGCGGAAAACCCACTCCTCGAGGCGCGTCTCGAGGCCTTCGCGCAATCCGTTTGGCGAGGCGTCCTGAGTTCCCGAGCCGGTCTGCGCGAATAATCCGGGCTGGCGCGGGATCAGGATCTCACGCGGCTGGAGGATTTGCAGCTCGTCGCGCAGTCTTTCTTCGGCCTGCGCACCGGCGAACTCGGTGGCACGAAATTCGCCGGTGGTGACGTCAACGTAGGCGAGTCCGATGAGCGCGCCGGCGGGTGCACGGGAGATGGCCACGAGAAAATTGTTTTCCTTGGGCTCGAGGACTTGCAGGTCGGTAGCGGTGCCGGGGGTGATCACGCGAACCACGTCCCGGCGCACCAGTTTTTTCCCGGGGCCGGGCTGTTCGAGCTGGTCGCAAACGGCGATTTTATAGCCCGCGCGGAGCAGCCGCGCGATATAGGTCTCGGCGGCGTGGTGAGGAACGCCGCACATTGGGATGGGTTCGCCCTTTTCGCGGTTGCGCGAGGTCAGGGTGATTTGCAGCTCGCGCGCCGCGACGATGGCGTCCTCGGAGAAAAGCTCGTAGAAATCGCCGAGGCGGAAGAGAACCAGCGCGTGCGGGTAGCGTTTCTTAATGGACTGGTACTGCCGCATCAAAGGAGTGGAGGCTTCGGTCATAATATTGCGTGGGCTCCAAGTAGAGCCCACACCCGTATTGCGTGGGCGGCAAATAGAGCCCGCACCCGCTGGGTCTCGCGAGGCGGCATTATACTAGGCGGCGATGCGTCTATCCGACAAAATGCCGCAGCGAAAGATTAGCCGACCGCCGGACGTCGCGGTCAACCGCGAGACAAGCCGAAAACCCCGCCGAGAACACAGCAACGAAACGGAAGTGAAGCTGCGCGTTTCCGACCGGCAGGCCTTGCTGCGCCAACTGGCCCGCCTGCGGGCACGGTACCACGGGCGGGTGCACGAGATGAACACGCTGTACGACACGCCCGACGGCGCGCTCGCCCGTAGCGGGAAGGTGTTGCGGATCCGAATCGAGCGTCCGGCGGACAAGACGACGAATTCGGCGAGGATGCCGAGTGCGGGCCGGGCGAGCCAAGGGGCACTGCTTACCTTCAAGGGCCCGGTGCGCCGGGACGAACAAAGCAAGTCGCCTGGTGGCCGCCGCTACAAGATTCGCGAGGAGCGGGAGGTTTGGGTCGCTGACGGGGATGCGTTGGCGCGCATCTTGGGGGCGTTGGGCCTGCGGGCGTCCTTTTGTTATGAGAAATACCGCTCGACCTATCGGCTCCCACACCTGGGTGGCGTCACCTTGGATCTGGACGAGACGCCCATCGGCGATTTCCTGGAGGTGGAAGGGACCCGCTTGGCGATAGACCGCGCCGCCGCCCTTTTGGGATATCAACCGGCCGATTACGTCACCCAGAGTTATGGGCGGCTCTTTCTCGATCATGTGCGGAGGACCGGCCCTCCAAAACGGGGGCGGATTGCCCGTGCGGAGGCTCGCGACATGCTCTTTCGCAAGAAGAAATGAAGTCCGGGCAGCAATTCGACTTGTTAATTATTGCGTGGGCTCCAAGTAGAGCCCACACCCGTGAGCCGATTGCGGAACTTTTTTCTTTTTTTCCGTAGTCTCTCCTTGACAAAGATTACGAGTGCCTTTAACTACTTCATGTGGGAGCCATTTCTTGTCGATGAGCCATTCGGCGGATCAGGATCCGGGACCAAGTACCGGCGCAGGACTTCGTTACGGTCGTGTCTCGGCTGGCGGCTCTAGCGCTTGGGCTGTGACTGAGGCGAGCTGCTGGGTTCGAGCAGGGAGAGTAGATAGCGACTAGGGGGAAAACCATCGGTTTTCCGTGGACCCGTGGTCGATACTCTTCGTGACCACGGGTTTTTTGTCGTTTGCGGGCGCTCGCGCTGGACGCAGGCGTGCAGGAATGCGCGAGGGGAAGGAGTAGAACATGAGCATAGCGCTACATGCCACGGAGTTGCTGGGCGGCGAGGCCTATGACGTGCATGGAAATTTCGTTGGGCGCGTGCGGGAGCTGTTCATTGAGCCGGCCGACCAGCCCAACCGCGTGGCGCGCTACCTGCTCGATCGGGACAAATATCTTCCGTTGGTGGCGCGATACAACCAGGTGTCGTTTGTCGCGCCGGGCGTAATCAAGTTGAACGTGGAGGAAAAGGATCTCGAGCATTATCGCCCGAACGAGGGCTGGCTGGCCGTGCGCAAAGACCTGCTGGACCAACAGATTATCGATACGGGCGGCCGCAAAGTGGTTCGCGTCAATGACATTGATCTGACCGAACAGCGCACCGACGGAACCGTCGAGCTGCGGGTGGCTGACGTGGACGTGGGCTTGACGGGCGCCGCGCGACGGCTTCTGCAGGGCTTGGCGTCACCGGGGATGATCCGACGCCTACAGGCGCGCTTGCCCACCCGCCTGATCCGCTGGGAACTGGTGAATTTGATCGAGCCCGATCCTTTGCGGCGCGTGAAGTTGCGCATCACCCACCAGAAACTGGAAAAGATGCATCCGGCCGACTTGGCGGACATTATGGAAGCTCTCTCGCCGGCCGAGCGGCAGGCCATCATCGCATCGCTGGATGAGGAAACCGCCGCGGAGGCGCTGGCCGAGCTGGACTCGCGGTTGACGTCGCAAATCGTCGAAAAACTGGCTCCGGATCGGGCGGCCGACATCATCGAGGAGATGGAACCGGACAAGGCGGCCGACTTGCTTGCCGGGTTGCCGTCGCAGGTTTCGCACGACGTACTCGACGAGCTTTCCGGCGAAGATGCGCGGGAGATGACAGCGCTGCTGAAGTTCGACGAGACTTCCGCCGGCGGCATGATGAACACCGAGTTCGTTTTCGTGGGCGAGACCGCGACGCGTGCCGAAGCGGTGGCTTGGGTCCGCGGCAAGGAAGTGAAACTCGATCAGCTCGACAGCATCATTTTGATCGATGGCGACGCGAAGTTCTCGGGCGAAGTAGCGGTGGCCCGGCTTCTGCTGGCGCCGGAGGAGCAGCCAGTGGCCGAGCTCAAATCCGAGCCGCTGGTTTCGGTGCCGCCGGACGCCGACGAAAGGGAAGTCTTTGAACTTTTTGACAAGTACAACCTACGCACCCTGGGCGTGGTGGACCCGAACGGCCGCCCCATGGGCGTGATCGCCGTCGATGACGTGGTAACGCGCCTGCGCGCCCATTTGTAAAAATCAGCGATTTCGAAAAGCGAGATGGATTTAACCACCATCAACGAGCGGGTTGAGAAGTGGCGCCAGAACGCCGTGAGCGTTCAGCGGCGCGGCCGCCATACCTGGCGCCGCCTGGCGCTGCTGCTGGCTGTTCTGGGTCCGGGGCTGATTACCTCGAACGTGGACAATGACGCTGGCGGAATTTCGACCTACTCGCTGGCCGGCGCGCAGTACGGGTATCTCCTGCTATGGTCGCTGATCCCCATGACCATCGCGCTGTACGTTACCGAGGAGATGTGCGCGCGCATGGCGGTGGTGACCGGGAAGGGGCTTTCCGACCTGATCCGCGAAGAGTTTGGCTTCCGCCCGACGTTCTTCGTGATGGTGACCGGCTTTTTGGTGGATTTGGGCAACGTGGTCGCTGAATTCGCCGGGGTGGCCTCGGCCATGGAGATTTTCCACGTCAGCCGTTACATTGCCGTGCCGATTGCCGGATTTGTGGTCTGGGTTCTGGTGCTGCGCGGCACCTACCGGCAAGTGGAAAAGGTGTTTCTGGCGCTATGCACGTTCTATCTTGCGTATCTGTTTGCGGCCATTCTGGCCAAGCCGGACTGGCTTGATGCGGCGCGGCACACCGTGATTCCGACCGTGCAATTTAACGCCGGTTACCTGCTGATGCTGACGGCTTTGGTGGGCACGACGATCGCTCCCTGGCAGTTCTTCTACTTGCAAGCCGGCTTCGTCGAAAAGCGCGTTGGTCCGCGCCAGTATTCGCAGGCGCGCGCCGACGTGATCGCCGGCAGCGTCAGTTGCATGGTCATCGTGTTTTTTATCATCGTCAGCACGGCGGCGACGCTCTATGCTTCCGGCCATCGCAACATCTCCGATGCTGCGGACGCCGCCCGGGCTCTGGCGCCGCTGGCAGGCCGCTGGGCTGCCATGTTGTTCGCCTTCGGGCTGCTGAACGCGTCCCTGTTTGCCGCTTCCATCCTGCCGCTTTCGACCGCGCACGTAATCTGCGAGGGACTGGGATTCGAGGCCGGCATCGATCACAAGTTCAACGAGGCGCCCATCTTCTATTGGCTGTACACGATATTGATCGTGGTCGGAGGCGGATTGATTCTGGTTCCGCGAGCGCCGCTCTGGCGCATTCTGGTGCTCTCGCAGGTGGCCAACGGCGTCTGGCTGCCCATCGTGCTGATCTTCATGATCCTGCTGATTAATCGGAAGGACCTGATGGGCGACCAAGTGAATAGCCGCACGTTTAATGTGGTCGCCTGGGTTACGAGCGTTGCCATGATCGCGCTCACCCTCGTGCTGCTCTATTTCGCGATCTTCCATCCGAATGCGACGCCGGGAGCAGGACTGTAGCCCACAGGCTACCAACATATGGATCACGAAGGGCTAGCCGTGACGCCTACCTTCGACGACCTAAGGCCTACACCAAAACGTTTAGCTGGGGCCCCGAAAAGCCTGCACCTGAAAACGGCGCGACATGGCAGATTCAGGAGGACAGGTGCTCACCGGGAAGCAGGCCAAGTTCCGCGACAGGGTGGACAAAAGCCTCAACGCCCCCAAGTAGGCGCTCGGAAAATAGGCACGACTAGGCGGCTAGATTGAGCCTCTTGGCTTGTCTGCGGCTGATCTGAACGTTGAATATGGTCGTGCTATCGGTTTGCTCAAGTTCGACGAGCGCCGGGTCCACAACGTATCGGCGAATACGAAGGGGTCCTTCGAGGAATTCTCGGAGCTCGGCATTGCCCTTCAGATGCTTGCCGGGTATCGGACCGCCGCTTCCGAGGTAAGGAGCAAAAACCAATGTGTACTCGGGGATGCGATTTCGAGTCTTGTTCCTGACAATGTGCACCGAGCCCTCTGTTATCGTCTTCAGCTCGTCCATTAATTGCATTGCGATCGGATCCTCGGGGCTCCGAACTCTCAATTGTCGAATGGAGATCGAATCGTACACGCCGGCTTTCGAAAGCGCATCCAGGATGCGCGCGTAGGCCTGACGAGGCCCTCGTTGGTCCACCAAACGGGTTACTACCGTTAATTGTAATTTATCGAGCTCAGGTTCTTGATCCCAGTCCAGGGCGGTGACCGGAATCTTTGCCAGGCTAAGAGCCGACACGACTTTGCCTTTCTCAATATCTCTCTTTACCAGCGCAGCTTGATCCATGGCAAAACTCCATTAGGCCCACTGACTGCATCGTACAAATCTTTCCCGCTCAAACCGGAGGTCTTGTATCGACTCTCTGGATTCCAGTCCTTAACGATTTCCCAGTTTGCGGCAAAGGCCCGGTCGGCTTCGGTGTGTCTCTTTAGTTGCTCTCCGAGGCCGGCCGTTTCCACCAAGGCTTCCAGATCGTGGCTATAGATTTGCTCGATGATTTTTCTTCTTGGCGGAAATTCAAACCTTTTTCTTTGCTTGGCGATGCACGCCTTAAGAGCGCACTCAACAGCATACCCTGCGAGGTAATACGCTCCAAGTGGCCTTCTGCCCCTGAGTAGCACGCGAGCCTCGTCCAGCCGCAGTTCGGCTAAAATCCGGAAGTCGCTGCGGAAAGTCGGGACGTCCGCCACGGGGCGGATTCTAACCAAACCGGAGCCGGCGCCGCAATCTTCAGACTAATAACTAGGCGCGGCTCGGGTGTAGGGTTGCGTGCAGCAGGTCGCGGTTCATCCGCCCGATGAATTCCAGCGGGATTTTCTTCGGGCAGACCGCTTCGCACTCGCCGTGGTTGGTGCAACTGCCGAACAGTTCCGCGGACATTGCCGCGACCATGTCCAGCGAGCGCTGATGGCGCTGCGGCTGTCCCTGGGGAAGGGAATTGAGATGGGTGAGCTTGGCCGAGGTGAAGAGCATGGCCGACGCGTTGGGGCAGGCGGCCACGCATGCGCCGCATCCGATGCAGGCCGCGGCGTCGAAAGCGGTTTCCGCACGCTTCTTTCGGCACGAGGATGGCGTTCGCGTCCGGTGCGCCGCCCGTGGGCGCGCTGATGAAGCCGCCAGCCTGAATGATGCGGTCGAATGGGGACCGATCGACGAGCAGGTCCCGAAGAACGGGGAAGGCCCTCGCTCGCCAAGGCTCCAGCACCAGGGAATCGCCGTCCTTGAAGAAGCGCATGGAGAGCTGGCAGACCGTGGTGCCGCGCCGTCCTCCATGGGCCACTCCGTTGATGAGGAAGCCGCAAGAGCCGCAGATGCCTTCGCGACAATCGTTCTCGAAAGCCACCGGGGGTTCGCCCTTGCTGTTCAAGTCCTCGTTGAGGACGTCCAGCATTTCGAGGAAGGACATGTCCGGCGTGACGTTCTTGACTTGATAATCGACAAACTGGCCGCTGGCTTTCGCGTCATGCTGGCGCCAGATCTTTAGCGTAAGGTTCATGGCTGCTGGTCGCTCCTCTTACTTATAGCTGCGCTGGGCAAGGTGCACGTACTCGAACGTGAGCGGCTCCTTGTGCAGCTCCCACTGGCCGTCGCCCTTCCATTCCCACGCGGCCACGTAGGAGTACTCTGCGTCATTGCGCAGGGCCTCGCCTTCCGGCGTCTGGCTCTCGACGCGGAAATGGCCGCCGCAGGACTCGTTGCGATCGAGGGCATCGCCGCAGGTCAGCTCGGCGAATTCCAGGAAATCGGCGACGCGGCCGGCCTTCTCGAGGGACTGGTTCAGCTCCTCGCCCGTGCCGACGATGGAGACGTTGTTCCAGAACTCCTGGCGCAACGCCGGGATTTTGGCGAGCGCGTCTTGCAGACTTTCCGCCGACCGGGACATCCCGCAGTTCTGCCACATCAGTTTGCCAAGCTCGCGGTGAATCGAATCGACGGTGCGCTTGCCGCGGATGCTGACGAGTTTTGCGACGCGCTTGCTGATTTCGTCCTTGACGGCCGCGAACTCGGGGCGCGAGGTATCCACCTTTTCGAGCGTGTTCGAGGCGATGTAGTTTGGAATCGTGTAGGGAAGAATGAAATAGCCGTCGGCCAGGCCTTGCATGAGGGCGCTGGCTCCGAGCCGGTTGGCGCCGTGGTCGGAGAAATTGGCTTCGCCGGCGGCGAACAGGCCCGGAATCGTTGACATCAACTGGTAATCGACCCACAGGCCGCCCATGGTGTAGTGGGGCGCCGGGTAAATGCGCATCGGGGTCTTGTAGGCGTCTTCGCCGGTAATCTCTTCGTAGATTTCGAAGAGGTTGCCGTATTTCTCTTTGACCTGCGCGACGCCCATGCGGCGAATGGCATCGGCGAAGTCCAGGTAGACGCCTTGTCCGCCCGGGCCTACGCCTCGCCCATCGTCGCAAACTTCCTTAGCGGCGCGCGAGGCTACGTCGCGCGGAACCAGGTTGCCAAAGCTGGGGTAGCGGCGCTCCAGATAGTAGTCGCGCTCGTCTTCGGGAATTTCGCTGCGGCTTGCGCTGGTCGCCCTTTTTCTTCGGCACCCAGACGCGGCCGTCATTGCGCAGCGACTCGGACATGAGCGTGAGCTTGGACTGATAATCGCCGGTCTGCGGGAATGCAGGTCGGATGGATCTGCGTGAAGCAGGGGTTGGCGAACAGCGCGCCGCGCCGGTGCGCGCGCCAGATGGCCGTGCAGTTGGATGCTTTGGCGTTGGTCGAAAGATAGAAGACGTTCGAGTAGCCGCCGGTTGCCAGCACCACGACGTCGGCAGCATGGCTTTCGATTGCTCCGGTGACCAGATCGCGCGTGATGATGCCGCGGGCCTTGCCGTTCACCACCACCACGTCCAACATCTCGCTGCGCGAATGCATGACGACCGAGCCGGCGGCGATTTGCTCTTCGAGCGCCTGATAGGCGCCGAGAAGGAGTTGCTGGCCGGTCTGCCCGCGCGCGTAAAAAGTGCGCGAGACTTGCACGCCGCCGAAGGAGCGCGTATCGAGCAGGCCGCCGTACTCGCGCGCGAATGGCACTCCTTGCGCCACGCACTGATCGATAATGTTGACGCTGATCTGCGCCAGGCGATAGACGTTGGCCTCGCGCGAGCGGAAGTCTCCGCCTTTCACCGTGTCGTAGAACAGGCGAAAGATGCTGTCGCCATCGTTGCGGTAATTCTTGGCGGCGTTGATGCCGCCCTGCGCTGCGATGGAGTGCGCGCGGCGCGGGCTGTCGTGAAACGAGAAGCAATGCACGTGGTAGCCCTGCTGGCCGAGAGAAGCGGCCGCGGCGGCGCCGGCAAGTCCGCTACCTACGATGATGACGGTGTACTTGCGCCGATTGGCGGGATTGACCAACTTCATGTCGAAGCGGGCTTTCTCCCACTTCTGCTCGATGGGACCGGAAGGAATGTTGGATTCGAAAGTCATCTTCAGCGCACCCACCCAGCGAGAACGGCAACCGGCACGGAGCTAAAGCCAAGGAACACCAGAATGGCGACGACTCGCGAAAGCATCCTGAGCGCGCGGTGATTGCGGGCGTTGTTCCAGCCAAGCGTCTGAAAAGCGCTCCAGATGCCGTGGTCCAGGTGCAGGCAAAGAGCGGCCATGGCCAGGATGTAGAAGACGGCGATGGGCCAAACGGAAAAGCCGGCCACGACGTTTTCATACACGGCCAGGTGTACGAATTGACCGGGCTGGAACCCGACCACGCCGAGCGTGAAATGCAGAAGGTGGAAGATTACAAAGACCAGCACCACCACACCGCTCCAGCGCATGGTCAGCGCGCCGAGAGTCGTTTCAACATTTTTCCTGGTTGCGTAATCCACCGGCCGCGCCTTCCGGTTGATCATGGTGAGCTGATAGGCGGCGGTGATGTGCAGGACCACGGCGATCAACAGAATGATCCGGACGACCCACAGCAACTGGCCGTAGCTGAATTCCGGGTAACCCACTTCGCGGAGGAACCGGGAGTACGCATCGATTTCCTCGGGACCGGAGAAAATCTTCAAATTGCCGGCCACGTGCCCGAAGACGAAGAGAACGAGCACGGCGCCGCTGACGGCCATGACGATCTTCTTGCCGATGATGCTGTCCCAAATCGCCAAGAGGGGATTGCTTGCGGCGGGATGTTGCTGGGTTTCCGATAGCGCTTGCGCTGGCATACCGGGCTTAGCTGCTGTAGCGGACTCTGTCATCGAACGACTCCCGAGCTTCCTCCAGGAAAGGCCCACCGGGCCATCCGTTTTTTCTTCCTGAATACATGATATATCTTGTTGCTTTGCTGGTGTACAGAAGCACCCCCATCATAACCGCTTCGAGCGAAACGGGCCACCCCCTATCCAAACTTTAACCTTTGGCATTGCGAAGTATGGGATGGCATTGCGACGTACGGCCACCGGCGCGGTTGCACGGGCTCGGGGGCTGTGTTAGCTTTGCGATGTAAAGAGCAAGAGTGAAGACCCAGAGAAGACGTGCGCCGGGCGCGCGTGCCGGAGAATCTCCGGGAACCCCAACGTGAATCCACCGGACCTGCTCCAACCCGCCAACCGCGAAGAGGCGCGCCTGCTTGATCTCCTGGACGCGCAGCGGCTCCCCAAGCATATCGCCATCATCATGGACGGCAACGGCCGCTGGGCCAAGCGCCGGCATTATCCGCGCGTCGCGGGGCATCGAGCGGGCGTGGATTCGGCGCGAACCGTGATTGAGACGTGTGCCCGGCTGGGCCTCCCCGCGCTCACGCTGTATGCGTTTTCGCTGGAAAATTGGCGCCGGCCCAAGGCGGAAATCGATTTTTTGATGCGTCTGCTGCGCCAGTACCTGAAAACGGAGTTGCCGGCCATTCATCGCAACAACATTCGCTTGCAGGTGATCGGCCGCACCGATCAGCTTCCCGAGGGCGTGCGGGTCGACGTCGAGAAGGGCATGGAGCTCACGGCGTCGAATACCGGCATGTGCCTCACCGTGGCTCTCAACTATGGAGGCCGGGCGGAACTGGTCGATGCCTTCAACGCGATCCTCGACAGCATTCGCCGGAACGCTAACGAACGGCAATGGCCTGCCGGCATTTCGCGTGGACGAGCAGATGATCGCCGACCATCTCTACACGGCTGGATTGCCGGATCCGGATCTTTTGATTCGCACCAGCGGCGAAATGCGCGTGAGCAATTTCCTGCTCTGGCAGATCGCCTACGCCGAAATCTACGTGACCGAAACTCTTTGGCCGGACTTCTCTCGCGCGGAACTGTACACGGCGCTGGTTGACTACCAGAAACGCGAACGACGCTATGGCGGTTTGGCGGACGGCGACCGGCCGGTGAAGTCCTTGGCCCTGGCCGAATGAAGATTTTCGGCGGCGACTTCCAAGGTCCCCTCGAGGCCCCCGATGACCTGGATGCGCATCGTCACCGCCGCCGTGATGATCCCCGTCGTGGTTGCCGCCGTACTGTGGGGCTCGACGGCGCTGGTCACGGCGCTGGCGGGTCTCGTGACGCTTCTGGCGCTGCACGAGTTTTTCGCTTTGGGCGAGCGCATCGGCCTCCACGGCTACCGGATTTGGACCAGCGTTTGTGCGCTGGCGGTGCTTTTCCAGCAGTGGACTGCCACGAAAGCGCAATCCTGGACGCTCGCCGGCAACTTTCGTCTCACGCGCTCCATGACGGCTTCTGACCTGGAACTTGGCCTGGTTCTTTTCGTTTTTGTCTTGGGCGCAGCCGCCATCGTTTTTTTTTCACAGCGCCCGCTGGTGGAGGCGCTCGGCGACCTCAGCTTAAGTTCTGCCGGCCTGCTCTTTGTGGTTTTGCCGTTCAGCGCCCTGGTGCGCTTGGACGGAGTCAGCGTGATTGGCCCACGGCTGGTTTTGTTTACTTTGACTCTGGTGTGGGTCGGGGACACGGTCGCTTACATCATTGGAAAGTGGTGCGGGCGCGCTCGCATGGCGCCGCACCTGAGCCCGCACAAAACATGGGAGGGAGCCGCCGCGAACCTGCTGGGTTCGTTGCTGGTGGGCGTGCTCTTCGCCCGCTGGCTGCATTTCGATGCCTCGCACATGCTGGTCGTGGCGGGTTTGGCAAACGTCGGCGGCCAGACCGGCGACCTGATCGAGTCCGCTTACAAGCGCAGCGCCGGGGTCAAGGATTCGGGAACGCTGCTGCCCGGTCACGGAGGAATGCTGGATCGCATCGACGCCTTGATTCTAGTCGCCCCGGTGGTCTGGTACTATTTTGAGTTGGTGCTGGCGTCGCGAGGCTGAGCCGCGGCCGCTACGCTGACAGACTACTGATTGATCGCATGAAAGCCATTTCCATTCTTGGTTCGACCGGTTCGATCGGGCGTCAAACCCTTGACGTTGTCTCCTCTTTGCCGGACCGGTTCCGCGTCGTCGGCCTCGCCGCTGGCAATAATCTCGACGAGCTGGTCGGGCCAGATCGTCCGGCATCGTCCGCAGGTTGTTTCTGTGGCTGATGCGGAACGCGCCGGCGAGTTGCGCGACCGGCTGCGCGCCGGCTTTCCACGAGCCTCTGCCTGAAATTCACTGGGGCAGCGACGGCATGCTAGCCGTTGCGACACATCCGGACGCGGCAACGGTGGTTTCGGCGGCGGTCGGCGTCGTCGGCCTCGAAGCGACCTTCGCCGCCGTGCGCATGGGCAAGCAAGTGGCGCTCTCGAACAAGGAGGTCCTGGTTGCCGCCGGAGAATTGGTCATGGCGGCTGCGACCGCAGCGGGCGTCGAGTCTGCTGCCGGTGGACAGCGAGCACAACGCCATCCACCAGTGCCTGCGCGCCGGGCGCCCCGGTGAAGTGCGCCAATTGATCTTGACGGCTTCGGGCGGGCCTTTTCGAAAGGCTTCGCTCGCACAGATGGCCGAAGCGACTCCCGAGCAGGCGCTGGCGCATCCGAATTGGCGCATGGGAAATCGGATCACCATTGATTCAGCCACTTTGATGAATAAAGGCTTCGAAGTGATTGAAGCGCGCTGGCTTTTCGGCATGCCGCCGGACCAGATTTCCGTCGTAGTTCATCCGCAATCCACGATTCATTCGATGGTGGAATACGTAGACGGTTCGATTTTGGCGCAACTGGGTCCCACGGACATGCGCATGCCGATCCAATATGCGCTAACCTATCCAGAGCGTGCCGCATCGAATGCAGTACGGCTGGATTGGAGCGCCTTACGCCGACTGGATTTCGAGAACGTGCCGCCGCGCAAGTTTCCTTGTTTGGATCTGGCTCGCGCGGCCTTGCTCGAAGGTGGCGCGCAGACCTGCGCTTTGAATGCCGCGGATGAAGTGGCGCGTCGCGGCCTTTCTGGAGCGGCGATTATCGTTCCCGGGCATCGCGCGGGTGATTGAACGCGTGCTGGAGCGCATGCCGCGCGTCGAAGTTGGCGGTCATCGAAGACGTGGTTGCAGCTGACGGGGAAGCGCGACGCCTGGCGCAAGAAGAGGTTCTGCGCGAGAGCGAGCGGGTTGCGGTAGCGGGACGGGCTAAGATCTTGATAGCAACGGGGCAGGCGGGCGTGTTCGCGTGAAGCCCGGCGGAAGCCCTCGTGAGGGAATCGAACGTGTTAATCGGCATTCTATCGGCGGCCATCGGTCTGGGCCTAATGGTTTTGCTTCACGAATGGGGCCACTTCGTCGTGGCACGTCTGTTTGGCGTGCGCGTCGACGTTTTTTCGATTGGTTTCGGTCCGCGCCTGTGGGGCTTTCGCCACGGGCCGACCGATTACCGTGTCAGCGCGTTGCCGCTGGGCGGTTACGTTCGCATGGCTGGTGACAATCCCTCCGAAGAGCGCACCGGCGCCCCGGACGAGTTTCTCTCGAAACCCCGCTGGCAGCGCGTGCTGATCGCTCTGGCGGGTCCTACGACAAATCTCCTTCTCGCGATCGTCCTGATGGCTGGGATCTTCGTGCGCGGAGGCCAGCAGCCCCTATACGCCGATAAGCCCGTGGTCATCGCGGGCGTCGTCAAGGATTCGCCGGCGCAAACGGCGGGTCTGCAGCCCGGTGACCGCATCGTTTCTTTCGCGGGCCTTCAAGAATCCAGACTGGGATCGCGTCGAGCTCGAACTCGCTCTTTCCGCGCCCGGGCACATGGAGCCCATCACCATCGAGCGCGGCGGCCAATTGATCGAAACGAAAGTGGCAGCGCAGCCGCAGCCTTTTGTCTCCACGGGATATCCAGCCGAGCCAACCCTGGTGGGATCTGTCACCCATGGTCTGCCTGCAGAGGCCGCTGGCCTGATGGCCGACGACACGATCGTCGCGGCCAATGGCCAGCCCATCAGCAGCCCGTTGCGCTTGTCGGAGATCATTCAGGAGAACAAAGGCAATCCCGCTGGACTTGGACGTTCGTTCGCGGCGGCCAGAACCAAAAGATCATGCTGCGGCCGACGTTTGGCGATCCGGGAGACGGCAATCCGCGCTGGCAGATTGGCATTGCCTTCCAGTTCGCGTCCGCCGTGCGCAGTTACTCGGTGCCCGAGGCCATCGCCAAGGCCGGAGAGACGCAACCTGATCCTCGCCGACAAGATGCTCTACACCGTAGGCGATCTGTTTACCGGCAGAGTTTCGCTCAAGCAAGTGCAGGGCCCGCTGGGCATCGTGCAAGAGTCCAGCCAGGCCGCACGAGCAAGGCTTCGGCAACCTGGTCAGCTTGATGGCGCTGGTGAGCTTGAGCCTCGGCGTCCTCAACTTGCTGCCGATTCCCATCCTGGACGGCGGTCACATCCTGATGCTGGCGATCGAAGGGATCATTGCGGCACGATCTTAGCCTGAAGATCAAGGAGCGCTTCGTGACCGCGGGCATGGTCTTCCTGTTGGTGGTGTTTTTACTGGTCATGTACAATGACGTCTTGAGGCTGCTACCGACCGCTGATGTTCCCCAAGATGGCTACCGCCCGCAAGCGTCCCCGAGTCTCCTCCGGTGAGCGGCTCAATGCGCACACCGAGCCCGGGCGGTTGCGCTCGGCGCTTGAGCGGCAGCGGCGTGCGACTCACGCGGCAGCGGCGCGTATTGCTCGAGGTCATGGACCAGGCCGAACAGCACCTGACCGCCGACGCCATCCTCGAACGCGCCCAGAAAATCGATCCGCGGGTTCATCGCGTCACCGTCTACCGCACGCTCGAAATGCTCAAGCGCCACGGCCTGCTCGATGAGCTCGATCTGCTCCACATTCATGGTCACGGCCACTACTACGAAAGCCATGGCCCCCGCGACCACATTCACGTCGCCTGCCTGCGCTGCGGGAAGGTTCGCGAGGTCGAAAGCGACCTTTTCGAGCAGCTCAAGCGCCAGATCGCACCACGATACCGGCATCAAGATCACTGTCTCCCGCGCCGAAATCGGCGGCTACTGCGAGTCCTGCCGCTAACCCACAATTCCTCTGAGAACGCCCTTGGAAGTCCGGCCCAGCAGCCTTCAGGCTGTGCGATTGCGTTAAGACGCGTCCATGGTGCACAGGCTGAAGCCGGTGCCGCTAAAAGTGGAATCTATTGGGAGCGGGGCCGCGACTTTGCCGTGATAGACTGCCCCAGTTTTGGACGCACCGACGCCATTCCAGGCCAACACAGCGCTGCGCACTGTCCGCCGTATCAACCGGCGCCTGATGCCGTATCTCGTGCTGCTCTACGTTGTGGCTTATCTGGACCGCGTGAATATTGGCTACGCGGGGCTTCAGATGACGCGCGAGCTAGGATTTTCCAACGCAGTGTTCGGATTGGGCGGCGGCATTTTTTATCTTGGCTACATGTTGCTGGAAATTCCCGGCGGCGTGCTGGCCGAAGTATGGAGCGCGCGCAAATGGATTGCGCGAATCCTGCTGACTTGGGGCTTTCTGGCTTCCGCAACGGGACTGATTCATTCCACGCGCGAATTTTATTGGCTGCGATTTTTTCTTGGACTGGCGGAGGCCGGATTCCTCCCGGCGATTCTGGTGTACATCAGTCACTGGTATCGCCCGGAAGATCGCGGCAAAGCCATGGCGATTTTCATGGCCGCCAATCCCGCGGCGCAGGTGATCGGCGGGCCGCTTGCCGCCATTTTTCTGAAAATTCACTGGCTCGGGTTTAACGGCTGGCGCTGGCTGTTACTCCTCGAGGGAATTCCCGCCATCGTTCTGGGATTCATGACGCTCTCTTATCTGACCGAGCGCCCGGAAGAGGCACGATGGCTGCGCGAGGATGAGCGCAAGTGGCTGGTGGGTGAACTGGAGAGCGAGCGCGCGGCCCGCGCCTCCCGGGTTCCGGCGTGGCACGCTCTCGCCAATCCGCGCGTGCTCTTGTTGAGCTTCACTCTTTTCTTCGGGCTTACGGCCACCTACGGCGTCAGCCTGTGGATGCCGAAAATTGTCGAGAGGCTTTCGTCGTTAGGCGTGTCCACGGTCAGCCTGATCGCGGCCATTCCGTACCTTGTGGCGCTGCCGGTGATGTGGCTCGCGGGCTGGAGCTCCGACCGCACTGGCGAGCGGCGCTGGCACGCCGCCATACCGCGCATCGTCGCAGGGGGCGCGCTGGCCGCGTGCATCTACACCTCGAACAACGTTTGGATCAGCGTGCTGGCGCTCTCGGTTGCCGCCGCCGGATTTTACAGCGCGCACGCCGGCTTCTGGCCGATGCCCAACATGCTTCTCAGCCGCGCCGCCGCGGCCACCGGCATCGGCCTGATCAACACCTTCGGCAGCCTGGGTGGCTTCGTTGGCCCTTACGCCATCGGATATTTGCGGGACAAGACGGGAGGCTTCGGCGCGAGCTTGTTGTTCCTTTCGCTGTGCTCGGTTGCCTCGGGTTTGCTGGTTCTATGCGTGCGCCTCACGGATAAGAAAGTGATCGCAGCGGAAGTTTTCGCTGATTGATGTCGCAATGCGAATCCTGTGCGGATCCGTCAGGCTGACTGTGGCGTGGCTTGGGACTGGTCAAGCCGCCGGAAGAAGTCGCGCGCCCGTTCGAGATCCAGCGCAATCTGACCGCGCAATTCCTCCGGCCCGCTGAATTTTTGTTCGTCGCGCAGGCGCTCACAGAAACGCACCTCGAGGCGTCCTTCCGTCAGCCATTCGACGAAGCCAAAGAGATGACTTTCGACGCTGAGGTGCGTTCCATTAAACGTGGGACGAAATCCGACGTTGGTCGCCGAGCGATAGACGCGCTCGCGGCCATCGATCAGTGTTTCCGTTGCATAGACGCCGGTCATCGGCAAAAGCTCTTGCTCGGGCGCCAGGTTGAGTGTCGGGAAAAGGATGGTGCTGCCGCGCCCCTCGCCGCGGCGGATCTCGCCGGTCAGCGCGAAGGGCCGGCCCAGCAGCCGGGTGGCATCCGCCACGCGACCTTCGCCAACGGCTCGGCGCACCGCCGTGCTGGAGACGATTTCGCCGTTTGACACCACGGGCGGAATAATCTCCACCGCAAAACCTAGTCTGGCTCCCATCTCTTGAAGCACAACGGCGTTGCCCGCCTGCTTGTGCCCGAAGCGAAAATTGTCGCCGATCAGAACTGCTTTTGCGCGCAGCTCACCCGCGAGGAATTCGCGCACAAACTCCTCGGGAGCGCGGGAAGCGAGGGCCGCGTCGAAACGCAAGACCAGCGCCGCTTCGATCCCCAAGGAGGCGAAGCCCGCAAGTCTCTGAGCGAGCGTGCACACCAGTGGCGGAGCCTGCGCTGGACGCAAGACCTTGAGCGGATGCGGATCAAACGTAATCACGGTGGCGACGGCCTGCAGTTCTCGCGCCCGGTCCACCACGGCGCGCAGGATCTTCTGGTGGCCCAGGTGCATCCCGTCAAAGTTTCCGATGGATACCACGGCGCCCTGTTGCCGAGCCTGTTCGGAAGCGCCGAAGTGCGCGACCCATTCGGCAGTGCTATGCAGCAGGGCGCACGTCGTCACGCGCGCACCTCGAAGCTCAAACCGTCATAGGCGAGTTGCACGTTCGAGAAACCCTCGCGCAGCAAGCGCTCGTTGGTCTCGCGGTGCGGCAGATCGTGCGCGATGTGCGTGAACCAGGCGCGACGAGGACGGAGTTCCTTCACCAGCTCAAGGGCTGTGCGCCACCGTCTGGTGCATCGGATGGGGCTCGTCGCGCAGCGCGTCGATCACCAAGTCGTCCACGCCCATCAGCAGCGGCTTCGATTCCTCGGGAACACGGCTGAAATCGGTCAGGTAGGCCATGCCGCCCACCCGAAAGCCCAGGACCCCCATGGGACCGTGCTCGGCCGGCACCGGTTTCCAGAGCGTCCCGAGCAATTCGAACGGCCCCGTGATCGGGTGCAGGATGACCTGCGGGATCGTGCTCACAGCCGGCTCGCTCGCGAAGACGTAGGAAAACGTGCGCTTCAAAATCGCCAGCGTTTCCGCCGAGGCGTAGACGGGCATCGCGGATTTCTGCCGCATGTTGAACGGGCGGATATCGTCGAAGCCAAGAATGTGATCGGAATGAGCGTGGGTGAATACGACGGCGTCGAGGCGGTCGAGTTTTTCTCGCAACGCCTGAAAGCGAAAATCAGGGGTCGTGTCGATGACCACCCTCTGGCCGTTGCGGCTGAGCAATACCGAAGGGCGGGTGCGATTATCGTGCGGGTCGCTCGAATGGCAAACCCGGCAGTGGCAGGCGATGGTCGGCACGCCCATCGAAGTGCCAGAGCCCATCACGGTCAGTCGAAGAGAAGAAGGGAGCGCCGGTTCGGAGGAAGACACCTGTAGCTCAGGGACGCGCCTTGGCTTTTTCCTGCATCGCTTTGGCCGCCGCCTTGGTCATTTCCATGAAGGAAAGTTTCAGGCTGCCGGCCACGTCGAGCAGCAAGCGTTCGTCTTCGGGCGCCAAGTTGCCACGCGTCGCCTGGTGCAGTGCGTCGATCATGTCGATCATCTCGCGAGCCCCTTCCAGGTCCACCATGCCCTGGCCGGTTCGCGGGTCAGGGTAGGCGCCCAGCAGCATCGCGGCGTTTTGCGCCACGAAATTGATGAGCATCTCGATTCCGCGCGAGGGCTTGGGTTCATTGGCATTCGCCGCCGGCTGCGGTGGCTGCGCCGGTGCGCCCTGGGGAGGTTGCTGAACCCGCTCGGCCGAATTGATGGGCGTCGGGGCGCTGGGCTTGGCTGGCGCGCCCGTCGGCGGCTGAGTGGTTCCGCGAGCTTCCTCGCGGCGCCTCTCCTCGCGGGCCTCATCGCGAACTTCGCCTTCGGCGTTGAACATCCGGCGATCTACAACTCGAAATGATTCCTCGTGCTTTGCATCTGACAAAGGGAGTCTCCGTAGTTGCGCGCAAATACTGACGAAAGTGTAGGTGTCAGTGTAGCATCGGCCGCTTGGCCACGACAAGAACCCCGGCGCGCCGGGCTTCTGTCCAGCGTCCGCTCCCAGGGTGGCCGCATGCTTGTCAATCACCCGGGCCTACCGTAAAGTAATCGCTCGATTCCGAACGGAAACAGGCCTCCTTGTCGCCACGCAAAATCGCGTCACAGCAAAAACGCTCACCGTCCAAACCGGCGCGGGATGTCGCGAAATCCGCGAAGCGCTCCCCGCGCAAGGGGCACAGCAGTTCCGAAAAGTCCACCCCCGTTCACAAACGGAAGTCCGCGGGCAAACGCAGCGCCGGGCAGCTCTTTGAGGCCTTGGTCGCGCTCCAGGCGCGACTCCGTGCGCCGAACGGATGCCCCTGGGACCGCGAGCAGACCCATGAGTCTCTGCGCACCTACCTTGTCGAAGAGACCTACGAAGTTCTCGACGCCCTGGAATCCGGCGACTGGTCCGATTTCGCGGGGGAACTCGGCGACCTGTTGCTGCAGGTTGTCTTTCACGCCGAGCTCGCCGCCGAAGCGGGCCGCTTCGACATCGCTGACGTCATCGAGCGCATTCACACGAAGATGGTGAGCCGCCATCCGCACGTTTTCGGCAAGGTGAAGGCGCGCACTTCGGCCGAGGTGCTCAAGAATTGGGAGCAGCTTAAGGCCGAGGAGCGGCGCGCTGCAAAGAAATCCTCGGGCAAATCAGCGCGCCAGACGGGCGGCCCTGCGTCGGTACTCGATGGCGTGCCGCGCACGTTGCCCGCTCTGCTCGAAGCGCACCAGCTCACGCGCCGCGCTGCCAATGTCGGCTTTGATTGGAAAAATATCGAAGGCCTGTTCGAGAAACTGGCCGAAGAGTCTCGCGAGCTGCGCCAGGCCCTGGATTCGGAGGATCGCACGCGCCGTGAAGAGGAAGTGGGCGACCTGCTCTTCGTCGTCGTCAATTTGGCGCGCTTCCTGGGATTCGATGCGGAGATCGCCCTAAAACGCGCCAATCGCAAATTCAGCGAGCGCTTCCGCGAGATGGAGCGCATGGCGGCCTCTCGCGGTGCGCAACTCTCCGCACTCTCCGCCGCGGAACTGGAATCGCTGTGGAACGAGGCGAAGCTTCGTGGCGCGCTAATCGCGGATCCAGCGCATCCTCTCAAGGCGCAGTGACCGAACGGCTCCGGGTTTACCGCGAGATACGCTACCAATGATGAAAACCACGCGTCATCGGCGATCGCCCGTCCCGCCGCCGTCCCCGAGCGAAATCGTCGTGCGGCATTGTCGCGGCCTGACCGAATTTGCGGCGTGCCTCGATGTCGAGCGGGCCGTGTGGCGAAGCTCCGATATCGACTTGGTGCCGCTGCCCCTGTTCGTGGTCGCCGCGGAAATCGGCGGGCAGGTGCTGGGCGCCTTTGATGGGGATCGCGTCGTCGGCTTTACGCTGGCCTTTCCGGGCGTGCGCGAGCGCCGGCCGTTCCTCCACTCGCACATGACCGGCGTGCTCCCCGCGTATTGGAATCGCGGGATTGCCCGCAGCTTGAAGCTGTTTCAGCGCCGCGATGCACTGTCGCACAACATCGATCAAATCGAATGGACGTTCGATCCTCTGCAAGTGAAAAACGCATATTTCAACCTGGTGCGATTGGGCGCGATCGTGAGGCGTTACCTGCCAAATCTATACGGCTCCACGACCAGCCCGCTGCACGGCGGTTTGCCCACCGATCGTTTGGTCGCCGAATGGTGGCTGAGCTCGCCGCGAGTGCGCCAGGCCGTCTCGCCGGTTCCTCCGCCAAAGAGACGGCCGCAGCCGCCTCGGGGCAGGGAATGGGTGCGCATGCGTGTCCCGATCGGGATAGACGAACTCGTGCGCAGCAAGCCCGACGAGGCCGCGCGCGTTCAAGGCGAGATTCGTCAGGAATTTGAGCACTGGCTTGGCCGCGGCTATGCGGCAACCGCTGTGGAATCCGACTCGGCGGGATCTGCATACCTGCTGCAGCCCTGGCGACAGACTAGGAAGAAATGAAGCCGCGTTCGCCCTTGCGAGTAGAGGCTGCCTGACATGCGATTGCGCTCGCTCAAATTGCGAGAAATTCAGATGCCGCTGGTCACGCCTTTCGAAACCAGCTTCGGCCGCACCACCTTGCGGCGGATTCTTCTGGTCGAAGCCGATGTGGATGGCGTGATTGGCTGGGGCGAGTGCGTCGCCGGTGAAGGACCTTTCTACGCGCCCGAAACGATCGAGACGGCCTGGCACATCATCCGCGATTTCCTCTGGCCGGCGCTGCGGGGGAGGGAATTTGCTTCAGCCGCGGACGTATGGGCCTTGTTGGCCCCGATTCGAGGCCACAACATGGCCAAAGCCAGCGTGGAGTCGGCCATCTGGGACGCCGAGGCCAAGCAAAAGGGCGTCCCGCTGTGGAAACTGATCGGAGGAACGCGCGAAGAAATCGCCTGCGGTGTCTCCATCGGCCTCAAGGAAACCGACGATGAGCTCGAACGGACGGTGGAACGCGAGCTTGCCGCCGGCTATCAGCGCATCAAGATCAAGATCAAACCCGGACGCGATGTCGCGCCCGTTGCCAGATTGCGCCAGCGCTTCCCGCGCATCCATCTCATGGTCGACGCCAACTCCGCGTATCGTCTCGAAGACACTCCGCTCTTGCAGCAACTCGATGCCTACTACCTCATGATGATCGAGCAGCCTCTCGACTGGGATGACCTCTGGAGCCATGTCGAACTGCAGCGCAAACTGCAGACCCCCATCTGCCTCGATGAATGCATCCATGGGGAGGAGCAAGCCCGTCCAGCCATCGCCTTGGGCGCCTGCAAGATCATCAACATGAAGCTGGGCCGGGTGGGAGGCTATACCCCGGCGCGTGACATTCACGATCTCTGCCAGAAGCACCAGGTCCCGGTCTGGTGCGGCGGGATGCTCGAATCAGGTATCGGCCGTGCACACAACATCGCGCTCTCCACCTTACCGAATTTCACGCTGCCAGGAGACGTGACCGCCAGCCGCAGGTATTGGACCGAAGACATCATCGAGCCGGAAGTCACGGTAAGCCAACAAGGCACAATTAAAGTCTTACATGAGGCCGGTATTGGATTCCAACCACGCAGAGATCGCATCGAGCAACTAACCGTGCGTCGAGCGGAGCTTGAATGAGTCGAGGAGATATTTGACGTTCGACTTTAATTTCAGAATCCCCAAGCGAGAAATGCCCCGAGAAGAAAACCGCCGACATGCGCCCACCACGCCACACCCCCTTGATCGACCTCGCCCAAGGATAGAAAGCCGCTCAAGAACTGAATGAGAAACCAGTAGCCCAGAATCAAAACAGCTGGCAGCCGGACTGTAAAGAAGAAGATGATGATCGGAACGAGCGTAAGAATCTTCGAGCGTGGGAAGAGAACAATGTATGCCCCCATTACCCCGGAAATTGCGCCGCTCGCCCCAATCGTAGGAAGTGTAGAGCCCCAGTTGGCCAGAATATGCGTCACACCGGCCCCGATACCGCATATCAAGTAAAACATTAGATATGGCAAATGGCCCAAGTAATCTTCCACGCTTGCCCCAAAGACCCACAGAAATAGCATGTTGCCCAGCAAGTGCAGGATGCCGCCGTGCAGAAACATGCTGGTGAAAAGCGTCGCGACGAGCGGCACCAGCGCGGATACGGTCGGCGTTCTCCGGATTGCCTTTGTGGCGCGCCCAGTCGCTCGAGCGGACGGTCGGGCCAGATCCCACACTTGCTCGGCTCGCGCGGGGACGACCCCTAGGTTCAGGACCAGTTTGTCCGCCGCTTTCTGCGGCAACGAAACCTGGTAAAGAAATATAACGACATTCACTACGATGAGCAGCAGGTTCACGACGGCAAATGTCCTGCGCGGATTTTCGGCTCGCAGCGGGATCATTGGTCTTTTAGCTTCGCCGTATTCTTCCGGCAGCGCGCTGCAGCCTGCTCGGACCGATGGCCCAAATCACCCGACTCATATGCCCTCGGGTGTCGAGCGCCCCCTTGCATCAACGCTGTGATCTCGCGGATGGGCCGGATACCGCCGCGTGCGCCGAAGGCAGTGCAGTTGAGCGCCGCCGCCGCGCAACTGAACTCCAGAGTCTCCGCCAGCGTTCGACCATCAAGTAGACAATATGCAAACCCGGCGTGGAAGATGTCTCCGGCGCCGGTCGTATCCACGGAATCGACCTGGAACGCCGGGCTGTAGTGGAATCTCTCGCCATCCCAAGCCAGCGCTCCCTCTTGTCCGAGGGTCACACCGGCCACGCGGCAACCGAATCGCCGGACAATCTCCGGCAAGGACTCGAGGGGATCCGCGATTCCGAGCAGGCGTTCTGGAAACTCGCGCGAGGAAATCAGGAAGTTGACATTCTCAAGTAATGCTTCAACTCCAGGATATAGGTTGTCAAGGTCCGCCATCACCAGAACTCCGGCCTGGCGAGCCCATTGTGCGGCCAATGCCGCAGGGGCGCTGGGGTGACCATCGACGTGCAGCAGGCGGGCGCGTGTAATCCACTCGGCGCACAGCTCGCCTGGCAGCAGGTCGAGCCTGGAGTCGCGCTTCCATAAGATCGTCCGCTCGCCGGAAGATTGGTCCACAAGAATGAACGCGATCTGGCTCGAGCAATGTGCCACCTCGATCAAGTGGGTCTCGAGACCCTCCCGTTGCAATCCTTCCCGTTGGATCCGTCCGGCCATGTCGTCGCCAACCTTGCCTACGTAACGCGTCTTCAGACCCCACCGCTGGCAGGCCACGGCCGCTGTGGCCACCTGTCCGCCGGGTAGAATCTCGCTGGAGATCACTTCGACCTTGGAATCGAATGCCGGGAAGCGCGGCAGCCGGATGAGCGTGTCAGTCGAGTTGATCCCGACGCCCACGAAGTCAATCATCGGCAGCGGGTCCCGTTCATTCATGGGTTGTATTTTTCATGGTTGCGCTGCGGCCGCAAGCGCCGCGGAAAGAAACTGTAAGCGAACCTCGCGGATTTGCAAGCAAAGCCTGACCCAAACTCCAAAAACGTGCCTCGCCCGCAACCTACGTCCATGAAGTGAACTCGTTGGTGAGTTTCTTAGCGGCCACAACAGCCAGAATCGAATATTTCCGATGAATGTCGCGATAGCGTTTGCGTGAGAGCCGTCGCTGTGATAATTATTTTTGGCTCTGGGTTGCGGCGCGATCTTCAGGGGAGTCGGCGCGCCGACACGCCGATGCCGGTCCGCGAATCCGAGGCCATCGTCTTGCGCACCTTTTCCCTCGGGGAAGGGGACCTGCTCGTCAGTTTTCTGAGCCGCCTGCACGGGCGTTTGCGCGGCGTGGCCAGCGGCGCGCGCAAACCCAAGAGCCGGTTTGCTGCAACGCTGGAACCCTTGTCGCACGTGCGCATCTGGTATTACGAGCGAGAGACGCGCGATCTGGTACGCATCAATCAGTGCGAGTTACTGGAATCCTTTGTCGATGCGCAGCGCGAGTATTCCAGCAGTTTGGCGCTGGCTCTGGCCAGCGAGGTCACCGAAGCTGTTTTGGGCGAAAAGGAAGTTGCCGAATCAAATTTTCGCTTGCTGTTGCTTACCGTCCGAGCCATTCGCTCCGGGACGAAAATGCACTTGGTCCTGGCCTATTTCACGCTCTGGATCGTGCGCTTGGGGGGATGGTTGCCGCGGCTGGATCGATGCAGCCGATGCGGTGCGGATTTGATCGCTGGCGGGTACGCAACGGAGGGGCAGGGCCTCGTATGTTCGTCGTGTCGAATCGCGGGGCCAAAGTTGCTTTCGCAGGAAGCCATACGAATCGCTCTGCGAATATCGCATGAGAAACTTGAAGTCTTGGCGAACGAGCCGTTATCCAATAGCGCTCTTTCGGAATTAAAGGATTACATGCTGGACATCATCGAGCAACACATCGAGCGGCGATTGCAGTCTCGGCGCCTACTGGAAGAGAGCTTCGAGCCGCTACGTTGAGAATCTAAGGTTACATGGTAGCTGTGACTTTGGTGAATTAGAGAAGCCGCTTGGAGACGGGAATTTAATCGCCGAGGCGTATCGCAGGAATAGCTTTAGATCTTCCCGAGAAGGACTCTCACGGAATTGAAGGGAAGTTAGAATGTTTGAATTATGTCAAGTGAATGTTGAGGATGTACGTAGGCCTCCATGTTCCCTTGAGGAAAGTTTTGAGCCTCTGCGTTGACAGCTAAGCTTAAAGTAAAAGGAAAAGAAGAGGTCGTCAAAGGACCTTCCTTTCAAGACCTTCTTCTTCAACTTGAGAAATTCTGGGCCGATCGTGACTGTGTCCTCCAGCAGCCTTATGACGTCGAGGTTGGCGCTGGGACCATGCATCCAGAGACATTTCTTCGCGTGCTGGGCCCAGACCCATATCGGGTGGCCTACATTCAACCGAGCCGGCGGCCCACCGACGGCCGCTACGGGGAAAATCCCAACCGGCTGTACAAGCACCACCAGCTCCAAGTGATCTTGAAGCCGGCGCCGTCCGACATACAGGACCTGTATCTCCAGAGCCTTCGAGCGATCGGCATCAGTCTGGCCGAGCACGATGTTCGCTTCGAGGAAGATAACTGGGAAGCCCCCACGTTGGGCGCCTGGGGGATCGGCTGGCAAATCCTTCTCGATGGTTTGGAGATCACCCAGTTCACGTACTTCCAGCAGTGCGGCGGCCTGGATCTCGATCCCGTGCCCGTCGAGCTGACTTACGGCCTGGATCGCATCGCCGCTTACCTTCAGGGCGTGGACAATGTCTACGACGTGCGCTGGTCGCGAACCCGGCGCTACGGCGAAGTGCGGCTTGCCGAGGAGCAGCAGTTTTCCGCCTACAGCTTCGATTACGCCGATCCAGCAATCACGCGCAAGCTCTTCGATTTGCATGAGAAAGAAGCAATATCGCTGCTGGACACCTATGCTCATGTAAAGCTTGAAGCCAAGAGGCGCTTCCCAGTGCTTGCGGCCTACGACCAGTGCTTGAAGTGCTCGCACCTGTTCAATGTACTGGACGCTCGCGGCGTGATCTCGGTAACGGAGCGGGCCACCCTCATCGGACGCATTCGCCAAATCGCCTGCCGCATTGCTGCGGCGTATCTCGATCAGCGTCTCTCCGTATCGCCATCGCATGCTGTCCAGGAGTCGGCATGAAGCCGCGCGTCGCGGAATTCCTGCTGGAAATTGGCTGCGAGGAAATCCCCGCGGGCATGATTCCGACCGCTGCGGCTGAACTTAAAGCAATACTTAACAAATATCTCAGCTCCGAAAACCTCCTGGATGGGGCTTCCGTGGAAGCCTTCGGAGCGGCACGAAGGCTGGTGGCCACCTGCGCGGCGCTGCGTCTTCGCCAGGATGATGTAACACGTGAAGTGATGGGGCCGCCGAAGTCAGTGGCCTTTGACGCCGAGGGTCACCCGACGCGTGCGGCGGAGAGCTTTGCGAGCAAGCAGGGGTTGGCCGTGTCCGATCTTTATTCCGTGAGCACTCCGCGCGGGGAGTACATGGCCGCCAAACAAACCATCGTTGGGCGCGCCGCAGTAGAGCGGCTCCGTGAGATTCTGCCTAGGGCCGTAGCCGAGATCCCATGGCCGAAGACGATGTATTGGACCGGGGCCAGCGGGCTGCGATTCATTCGGCCGATCCGCTGGGTTATGGCTCTATTGGGCCGCGAGACAGTTCATTTTCAGGTGGCGGATGTATCTTCAGGGGCCGCGACCGCAGGGCATCGCTTCCTCGGCAAGGCGCACATTCCTGTCTCTGGCGTGGACGACTACGTGAATAAGCTCCGCCGCAACTTTGTTTTGGCGCGCCCTGACGAGCGCCGCGCGAAGGTCGAGCGAGAACTCCTGCGTCTTGCCTCCCGCAAGGGTTTACGCGTGAACCAGGATTTGGCGCTCACCGAAATGGTGACGTACCTGAACGAATATCCCACCGCGATCATGGGCGATTTTGAAGACTCTTACCTCGAACTGCCCGAGGAAATCCTGATCACCGTAATGCGCGGCCACCAAAAGTATTTCGCTTTGCGCCGCCGCGACGGCCGCCTCGCGCCGCACTTTCTGGCCGTGATCAATTTGGATCGTGATCGAGGCGGTCTCATTCGCGCCGGACACGAGCGCGTGCTGCGCGCGCGATTTGCGGACGCGCGTTTTTTCTGGCAGGCCGATCAGAAATGTCGGCTGGCCGACTATCTCCCAAAACTTTCGCAAGTAACCTTTCAAGTCAAGCTCGGCAGCTACGGCGAAAAAGTTGAACGCGTGCGCGCTCTTTCGCGCTGGCTGGCGGAGCAGTGGTTCGCTCGCGGAATTCACGAGGCCAGCGTGGCCGATGCGGACCGCGCTGCGGAACTCGCCAAGTGCGATTTGGTCACCGACATGGTCCGCGAGTTTCCTGAGCTCCAAGGAATCGTCGGTGGACTCTATGCAAAAGCTCAAGAAGAACCTGAAGATGTGGCCGACGCGGTCTACGACCATTATCGCCCCGTAGGGCTCGACGATCCCATCCCGCGGAATCTCACCGGCTCGATTGTCGCCCTCGCCGACAAACTGGACACACTCGTCGGCTGTTTTGCGTGTCGGCCTGATACCGACCGGATCAAGCGATCCGTTCGCGTTCCGGCGCGCCGCGCTTGGCATGGTCAAAATCATCCTCGATCGCAAGCTGCCGCTCTCCCTGGCTGAAGTCATCGCGGCGGCGGCGCGCGGACTGACGGCCCATCCGCCCAATCTGCGGATCACCGGCGAAATAGAGCGACAGGTCAGGGATTTCCTGCTGGACCGCGCTCGCTACATTCTGCGGGAGCGACATGGTTTTGCGTACGACGAAATCAATGCGGCCCTGGCTGCCGCCAGCGACGATTTGGTGGATGCCGTCGAGCGCATCTCCGCCCTGCGCGCGATTCGCAAGACGCAGAAACTTCGAGCCCCTGGCCGTCTCCTTCAAGCGCATCCGCAACATTCTGGAGAAAGCCGGGGCCCCGGAGAAGTGGATGCTTCCCGCCGTTCGCCCTGAGCTGTTTCAGGCTGATGCTGAGCGCAGACTGCACTCCGCGGCCGCGCCGTGTGGCTCGCGAAGCCGAGCAGCACCGGCGCGCGGGAAAGTATCGTGAGGCCTTGCAGAGAATCGCCACGTTGCGGCCCGAGGTGGACGACTTTTTCGATTCCGTGATGGTCATGGCAGAGCAGGAGGAGATGCGCCGCAATCGGCTGACGCTGCTTGCGGAGCTTTTGAAAGAGTTTTCGACGATCGCGGAATTTTCCGAGCTGGCCCCGGCGTCGACGAAAAATAACGCATGAGGGCACGCGATCAAGCCATATTTCAAGTTGTGCTTTGTATCGAGGCGGGAAGTGTCGCAAACTTTAAACAATTTCTAGAGCTAGCGTCGGCGCGTCGACGCAATATGCGGAACTGGATAAAGCTTTTAGCACGAGATGCGAACTGAAACAAAAACCTAATAAACAGGCGAGGCTACTCGTGAAATACGTTTACTTTTTCGGAGCTGGTAAAGCAGAAGGCAACGGCCAAATGAAGGACGTCCTCGGCGGCAAGGGCGCCGGCCTCGCGGAAATGACGCGCATCGTCTCCCCGTCCCTGCGGGATTCACCATCACCACCGAGTGCTGCGACTATTACTTGAAGCATGGCCACAAGTATCCGACCGAGCTGCGCGCGCAGGTCGCCAAATACCTCGCGCACCTGGAGAAGGTCACGGGCAAGAAACTCGGCGACGCCAAGGATCCGCTGCTCGTCAGCGTGCGCTCCGGCTCGGCCCGGTCCATGCCCGGCATGATGGAGACGATCCTAAATCTGGGACTGAACGATCGTTCGGTCGAGGGACTGGCCAAGAATACCAAGAACCCGCGCTTCGCCTGGGATGCTTACCGCCGATTCGTCCAGATGTATTCGAGCGGTCGTGATCGGCCTTCCGAAGGAAGATCTCGAGGCCAAGCTACGCGCCCTCAAGGCGCGCCTGAAGATAAAGGACGACACATCAGGTCCCGGCCGAGGGCTGGAAGGAACTGGTCGGAGAGTACAAGTCTTACTTTAAGGATAAAACGGGCAAGGAATTCCCGGAACATCCGACAGAACAGCTCTGGGGTGCGATCGGAGCCGTGTTCGAGTCCTGGATGGCGGAGAAGGCGGTCACCTATCGCCGCGTCGAACGTATCACCGGCCTTCTTGGCACCGCCGTCAACGTCGTGCAGATGGTTTTCGGTAACACGCGGAGACAACTCCGGCACCGGCGTCTGCTTCACGCGCGATCCCTCTACGGGCGAGAAGACTTTCTACGGCGATTTCCTGATCAACGCGCAAGGGGAAGACGTCGTCGCTGGAATTCGCACTCCCATGCACCTTGACCAGATGGCCAAGCTGATGCCGAAAGTCTACAAGCAGCTGGAGCGCGCCCGCCAGCTGCTCGAGAAGCACTACCGCGACATGCAGGACATGGAGTTCACCGTGGAGGAGGGCAAGCTCTACATGCTGCAAACCCGCAACGGCAAGCGCACGCCCACCGCCACCTTCCGCATCGCCGTGGACATGGTGAACGAAGGACTGATCACGCGCGAAGAGGCCCTCGAGCGCATCACGTCCGAGGACATCGAGCGGCTGTTCTATCCGGTGATTGATCCGTCCGTCGTCCGCAGCGATCTCAGCAAGCGCAAGCTCTGCGGAAGGCATCAATGCCGTTCCCGGCGCCGCCGTGGGCAAGGTCGTCTTCACCGCGCATGAGGCTGAGGACTGGGCTGCGCGCGGCGAGAAGGTGATTCTGGTCCGCAAGGAAACCAGCCCGGAGGACGTCGGCGGCATGGCCGTGGCGCAGGGGATTTTGACGGCGACCGGAGGCAAGACCAGCCACGCCGCCGTGGTCGCGCGCGGCTGGGGCAAATGCTGCATCGTCGGCTGCGAAAATCTCGTCATCGATTATGACGGCCAAGAAGATGGCCGCCGACGGCCGCGTTGTGCGCGAGGGCGAGTGGATCACTCTCGACGGCAATGACGGCGTCCGTCTTCCAGGGAAGGTGCAACTCACCGTACCCGAAATGCCCAAGAGCTATCACATCATGATGAAGTGGGCCGACCAGATCCGGCGGCTGGGCGTGCGCGCCAACGCCGATACGGCCCAGGACGCCCGCAAGGCCCGCGAAATGGGCGCCGAGGGCATCGGCCTCTGCCGCACCGAGCACATGTTCTTCAAGGATTTCGAGCAGCCCGAACAGAGCGCCGACCGGCAGTTGGCCATCCAGGAGATGATCATCGCCGACAACTCCGAAGCCCGCCGCAAGGCGCTGGCCAAGCTGCGTCCATTTCAGCGGCGTGATTTTATCGGCATCTTCGAGGCCATGGATGGTTTCCCGGTCACCATTCGCCTGATCGATCCGCCGCTTGCACGAATTTGTGCCGCACGATCCCGAGCAGCAGAAAGAGCTCGCGCGACAAAATCGGCGTCATCCGCGAGGTCGTGGCCCGCCGAGTCGAGCAACTCCACGAATCCAATCCGATGCTCGGCCACCGCGGCTGCCGCCTGTGCATCACCTATCCCGAAATCCTGGAGATGCAGGTGGGGGCGATCATCGACGCGGCCATCGAATGCCAGAAGAAGGGAATTAAAGTTTTTCCTGAGATCATGCATCCACTCACGATGGACCGCAAGGAACTCAAGATCCTCGCCGACGCCACTCATCGTGTCGCCAAGGAGATCATCAGCCAAGCCGGCGTGAAACTTGAATACATGGTCGGCACGATGATCGAGCTGCCCCGCGCGGCGCTGCTTGGCGGACCAGATGGCCGAGGTCGCCGAGTTTTTCAGCTTCGGCACAAACGACCTCACGCAAACCACGATGGGACTGTCGCGCGACGATGCCGGCCGCTTCCTGTCCGACTACTTGGACGAGAAGCAAGGCCGCGATCTTCTCGTCTGATCCTTTCCAGACGCTGGATCAGGCCGGCGTGGGCATGCTGATCGATTGGGCCATCACCCGGGGCCGCGCCACTCGTCCAAAGCTGAAGGTCGGAATCTGCGGCGAGCATGGCGGGGATTCGCGAAAGCGTCAAGTTCTGCCACCGCGAGGGCATGAATTACGTCAGCGCGTCGCCCTTCCGCGTGCCGATTTCTCGGCTGGCGGCGGCTCAAGCCGTGATTGAAGAAAAGCGCAAAGCCTCGACAAAGAGCAAGCGCAAGAAAGCGTAAGCGACGGATCGCCCGTAGCGGAAGAGCGCACTTAAAGTATCACATTAAGTATCTTGGACATCTGACAGGAGCGCTACCGCGAGCCTTAGGCGCTGAGGCCGCGCCTCACGTAGGCATCTTCAGGAAGAAGTAGAGACCTAGAAACAGAAATACGGCGTCTGGGGCCCAAGCTGCCATGACAGCAGGCAGTTGGCCGACCGCACCCATGGCCTCAAACAGCGCCGCGGAAGCCCAGTAGCTGATGCCAGCCTAGCCCCAGGGCCAGACCTCCCACGGCGCCCCGCGTTCCCACCAGGATCGAAAACGGAATCGCCAGCAGAATGATCACCGGCGCGATCAGCGGGAATGCCAGCTTCTTCTGCAGCTGTACGGAAAGCTGCGCCACGTCGAAGCCAGCCTGCCGCAGCGCTGCGATGTATCGCCGCAGCTCCCACCAGTTCATCTGGTAGCTCTGCCGGACCTCCCGGCTGAAGTAATTGGGCGGCTCGTCCAGTTCGGTGAGTTCGGTGGCCATGGAACGGCTCATAGTGCGCGACCTTGCCATCCGCAAAATCGCGCATCCAGCCGGATTCCAGGATCCAGGCGGATTGCAGCGGCTCCCAGTGCGCCCGCTCGGCATAGATGCGGCGCTTGACGGCGAAGGTCGTCGGGTCGAGTTCGAACACGCTGAGTCCGCCGAAGAGCTTCTGGTCCGGGTCGAAGAGCTGATAGTTGTAGATCTTCGAGTGATCGCCGAAGATCCATTGCCTGTTGCGGCTGGTAATAGGTTTGGGCGGGCCGGCCCTTTGATCGCGTTGCGCAGCGCGTCTTGCCGTTGGTTGGCATAGGGCAGGTAGGTGGCGTCGAGCGCAAAAAGGCCGGCGGCAAACAGGATCCCAGCGCCAAGCAGGGGAAGCGCGATGCGGTAGAGGCTGACGCCTGCGGCCTTGAATGCCACAAGTTCGTTATTCTTGGCCATCACGCCGAGCGTGACCAGAACCGCCACCAGGCAGGCCAGCGGCGCGAGCTGATAGAACAGGTAGCAGGACAGGTAGCAGAAAGTAGTTCACGATGTCGATAACGCTGGTGCGGTGTTGCGCGATGTCGTCGAGCAGATCGAAAAAGGTAAACACCTCAAAGAGCAGGAGGAATCCCGCCAGCAGCATCAGGAAATAGAAGAAAAAATTCTCGCAGCAGGTAAAAATCGAGAAATTGCGGGAAGCCGCCTCCGCTGCGAGCTCTGCGCACGCTGCGTGTCGTCGCTGCGGTGTGAACCTCCGCCAGTGCCATCGCCGTTTTGCCCGGGGCCAACCGATACCCGTTTTGCAGCATCGCTCGCCTTCGACGGGCGCCGCCTCATCCATCGCAGGCGCCGGCGAACCCAGTACACGGGCACATTGAGGATGCGTTCCAGACGGCTCTCCTCGTGCATGCGTTCCATGCCGGGCAAAAGCGCTAGCCCAAAGGCAGCCCACTGCGATATTCGCGCCCCAAATTCCCAGCCACGGCGGAACCGTGCCGTCGCGGGCCATGCCGGCGCCAGTCGCCAGGAGCACGTAGTAGGCGCAGACAATAACCAGCGCCATCAGGAATCCGCCGGCGCGCCCGCCGCGGCGCGGCCTTGCGCCCAGCGGCAGCGCCACCAGAGCGAATACCAGGCAGGCGGCAGGGAAAGCCAGCCGGCGGTGAAATTCCACCTGGGCGCCGCGCTTCTGGTGGCCGCGTTCGGCGAGAAGCGCGCCCAGGGAGCGCTCGGCATCGGTTGGTTCGGGCGTTTGCTGCTGCGCCAACGTTCGAGAGAGCCAGCGATAAGTCGCGCTCGCCAAAGGCCGAGAGCGCGTACTGTCCGGCGTTGGTCCGGCGAGAATTCGTGCACGCGTGCCGTCGCGCAGGTGCAACTCCAGCTTGCCCTGTTCGCCGGTCGGCAATTACAATGGCGTCCTCCGCCAAGGTCAGGCGCGAAACGTCCCCCGCGTCCGATTCCGCCAGAAAGACGCCATGCCAGTGCGTGGCGGCGGCCGAAACATCTTGCACATAGAGCACCAGGTGCGGAAACTGCTCGTCGAAGACGCGCGGCTGAATCTGCAAAGATGCTTGGCTGGTGCGCAGGCGTTCTTCCAGGGACGCGGAGCGTCCGGACGGAGAGCGGGACCGAGCCAGAGGGTCATGCTCAGCGTCAGCGCCAGCCGCCGAACAGCGCGATCAGCGCCCGACTGGCACCAGCAGCCGCCGCAGCCCGATGCCCAGCGCGTTCATGGCGATCAGTTCGCTGTCCGCCGACATGCGTCCCAGGCCGATCAGCACGCCGACCAGCACGGCGATGGGCAGCGTGAACGTCAGCACGCCGGGAAACGTGCAGAGAAAGAGCTCGGCGATCGTCCCGGCCGACGCCGGAATGGCGCACCACCAGGTTCATCAACTGCACGAGTTGCGGCACGAAAAATACGAACGTGAAGACGGTCAAACCCAGCAGCGCGTGGGAGAGGATTTCGCGGCAGATATAGCGATCGATGATGCGCATCGACGAGGAACCGCCATTCTAGCACGGCTTCTGCGGTCTGTTCCTCGGGAAGCCGTCGCGATGAACCGATCCATCTGGTGATGCTTTGGCACATGCACCAGCCACAGTATCGCGACCCGGCCACCGGACCGCTACGTCCTGCCCTGGACGCGCCTGCACGCCCTCAAGGACTACTGGGGCATGGTGCGCGTGCTCGAAGAGTTTCCCCAGCGTGCACGCCACATTCAACGTAGTGCCGTCGCTGGCCGCGCAGCTCGAGGAATACGCCAGCGGCACATTTCGACGAGCCCTGGTTCACGCTGGCTTTTTCTCCCGCCGACAAGCTTATCCGCCGAGGGACAAGGCCGAACTGCTTCTGCGCGGCTTTCAGGTCAATCGCGAAAATCTTGATGCGCCGCTGGCCGCGCTACACCGAGCTATTCGACTGGGCGCAGCACGCAGGCGACGAAGCAGTGCAGCACGCTTCGGCCTGCGCGACTGGCGCGATTTGCAGCTGCTCTCGCAACTGGCATGGATGGACGAGGAGTATCTGGCTCACGATCCCGTGGTGTCGCGATTATCGAAGAAAGGCTCCGACTACACCGAAGCGGACAAGCAGATGCTGCGCGCCAAGCAGCTCGAACTGCTGGCGCGCGTTTTGCCCGAATATCGCCGCGCGCAGGACGCCGGGCAGATCGAAATCTCCACCACGCCGTTTTATCATCCGATTTTGCCGCTGCTCTGCGACACCGACATCGCGCAGCATCGCGAATCCCGGTACGCCGCTCCCGCAGCCGCCGTTCCGCCATCCCGAAGATGCTCGCGAACAACTGGTGCGCGCGCGGCGCTATCACGAGCGGCTCTTCGGCCGGCCTCCGGTCGGGCTTTGGCCGTCGGAAGGATCGGTCTCCGACCAGGCGCTTGGGCATCGCCGCCGAACTCGGCTTCCGCTGGTTCGCCAGCGACGAAGGCGTGCTGGGCCGCACGTTGAATATCGGCTTCGGCCGCGATGCCGACGGCGTGCCGTCCAACGCCGACCGCCTCTACGCGCCGTTGCGCGTGCGGCTCGACGGGCGCGAGATCACCGGTTTTTTCCGCGATCACTATCTCTCCGATCTGGTCGGCTTCGTGTACAGCCGCATGGACGCCTCGGCGGCCGCCGAGGATCTTCACCGTCGTCTGCGGGCCATTGGCGAGCGCGTCCAGACCGGCCGTCCGCTGACGGTCTCGCTGATTCTGGACGGCGAAAACGCCTGGGAGTATTACCCCGGCAACGGGCGCGAATTCCTGCGGCAGTTCTACCGGCGCATTGGCGACGACCCGGACATTCGCGCGCTAACGGTCAGCGAGGCCATCGAGGCCGCTGGCGAAATCGCCACCGCTGACCAGTATCTTTCCCGGCTCCTGGATCAACGCCAATTTCGACGTCTGGATTGGCCACTCCGGAGGACGTCGCCGCCTGGAATTTGCTGCGCGACGCGCGCGACTTCTACGAGCGCGCGATGGAGAAGCGAGGGCGCCGCAGCTCGCGACACCCGCAGCAGCAGCTCGCCGCTGGCCTTCGACGCCCTGCTGGCCGCCGAAGGCAGCGACTGGTGCTGGTGGTTCGGCCCGGAACACAGTTCCGCCAACGACGCCGAGTTCGACGCTTTTTATCGCAAGCTGCTCAGCGAGGTCTATCACTCGCTCGGCGCCGAGGCCCCCGACGAACTTGCCGAGCCCATCAAGCATCAGCCGCAGCGGGCCGAGGTTCATGCCGCCCTCGGCTCTTCTGAATGTGCGCGTGGACGGTCGCGAGACCAGCTATTTCGAGTGGATGGGCGCCGGGCATCTACTTGCCGCAAGACGTCGAGAGTTCCATGCACGGCCGGACTCGCGCGCTCCGACAGATTCACTATGGCTTCGGCGACGATCACTTCTTCGTGCGTCTGGATGTTTTCGACGGAGTCTTCGCCAGCCTGCGCGACGCGGAATTCCGGCTGACGATCCGCGACGACGAGGAACTCCGCGTGATCATCCGCGTCGAGCTTGGCAAGCTCTCCGGCTACATCGTCGAGGCCAGGGACTTCTGTCTGCTCGGTCCAGACGAAATGGTCCAGGTTGCTTTGGACCGCATTCTCGAAGTTTCCGTCTCGCGCAAGCTGTTGCGTCTCCGCCGCCGCAACTCGTTTGTTTTTGCCGTAGCCCTGTGGGAGGGTGGCTTGCCCGTGGATTTGCTACCCGCCGAGGGTTGGCTCGAAGTGCAGTTGGGCGCCGATCATTTTGCTTGGCCGCCCGAGGCTGGGAAGTGAATCCGGGCGTCCCTCAAAACAGCATGATCGCGATGTCGCTTGGCCGCGAGCCCACTGGAACCATCGTCAACAAGCTTCCCGTGCGCACGCGGATCACGGCGACGTCGTTGGACTCCTGATTGGCAACCAAAAGCAGCTCCCCGCTGGGGTCCAGGCGGCAGGCCGTAGGCTGCCGGCCCACAGGGATCGCCGCGCCCAGTCGCCGCGTTCCCATGGCAATGGGAACGAGCCGCCCCGCTACCGAGTCAGAGACATATAGTTGATCGGCCGCCGCGTTATACACGTCTTCCCCCGGCGCTGAACCGACAACCATGGAATCGGCCACCTCGGCCGTCCACGTATTGATGATCGCCAGACTGTGCGAATCGGGCTCGGTGACGTACAGTTCGCCGCCGTCCGGTTTCAGGGTCATGCGGCTGGGCGCGCTCCCGAGTTGCAGGTTTGCCAGAAGCACGTGCCGGCGCAGGTCCACCGCGGAAATTTCGTTGGCGTCGGTAGCCGACACAAAGGCCACTGAGCTATCCGGCAGCACCACGATCTGTTCCGGGTGGTGAGCCACGCCGACCGCGCCCAGCGGAGCCAGCGTCCGCGCGTCGAAAAGCTCCAGCGCGGAGTCGTCGCGGCTGGCCACCAGTACCGTGCGTCCATCCGGAGTGACGCGAGCCAGCCACGGCTGTGGGCCGGTTCGCGCCCGCGCCACAATCTGCTTCGTCGCGGTGTCGATGGCCACCAGGACATTCGCGCCCGAGGCCGCGGCGTACGCGCGTCTTCCGTCCGGCGAAAACTCCACGGCAAAAGGAGCGGCGCCCACCGGAATGCGGTTCGATATTTTCCCGGCGGCGGCATCCAGCACCCAAATGTACCCCCCGGCGCTCGAGGCGCCCCAAATCTCTTTTCGCGACGCCAGCGTGCGCAAGCCGGACGGCCCCGGTCCGGTGGAAATTGTCGCTACGGTCGCAAGGCGCGCCAAATCCACCACCGATACCGTTCCGTCGCCGGCGTTGGCCACGTAGGCGTTGAGGTGCAACCCGGGGCGAAGAAACGAGGGCCGGTGCTCGCGCACGATCTGCACGAAAGCCACTACCGCTAGCACCGTCGCCAGAAAAATTACCCGGTAATTGAGCCGCCGTCTCATTGTTTGATATTCCGCAAAACTTCCGCTACCACGGGTTTCGCTGAACGGTTAGAGTCTAGCAGTTTCAATGCGTGAGCGTTCAGAACGATCAAGTGCTTGAATCCAACGCGAGTCCAGGGACATCCAATGTGTTTTGTGCGTTCCCGGCGGTCTTGCTCGCGACTCCAAAGGAGGCTCCGTGCCTGAAGTCGTCTACGTCTCGAATGCTCGCATTGAACGAAAGGTCGGTCCGCTGCGCTTCGCGTATCTGCCCGGGGAAGCCCAACCGGTCATCTTTAGCGTCCACGGAGCCATCGCCGAGCACTACAAGGTCGATCCCGCCAAGCTCACCGAGTCCCACGCTTCCACGATCGATTACGTCATTGCCGCCACGGCCGGTTGAATGCTCGGCACCTTCGGAGGCGCGCTGGAGGCGCGTCAGATCGATGCCAGTAACGGAAAGCTCATCGGCGAAGTGACCGGCGAAGTGGAAACTGAGGAAAATGTGCTGGTCATACGGCGCATTCACGTGGCCATGCGCCTGGTTGCCCCGGAAAGCGCCCGCGAAGCCGTCGAGCGTGTTCACGGTTTCTACGCCATGCGCTGCCCGCTCTATCGCACCTTGCACAATGCGATTCAGCTTAGTTCCACCGTCATTTTGGAACCTCCACCGGCGGCCTCATGATTTTAGCAGCCGGTCCTGCCACGTCCCCAGATTGAAACCCTCCTGCCCATCGGAAGCATCGTATTGAGCATGAGGCCTTGCTACCGATGGGCGTTCGGCACTCTCTTGGCTTTCGCGCTGGCCTTGCTCTCGATCTTCTACTTCGCAGCCGCCTGCCCGCCTGTCCTGGCTTCGCAGTATCAGGATGGTTTGGCTCCGGCTTCGACAACCGGAACAGTTGCGTCAGACTGTTCCGCGCAAGGTCCCGGTGCCGTTTCGCCCGACAGTTCGCACATTGCCTGCGGCGCTGTGTGTCCGCCAGCCTCCGGCGTGGATGACTTCATAGCGCCCTGTCTTGCGATCTTTGGCCAGGCGGGGCAGCAGGTCCTGCGCTCTCCCAACCTCGACGACCCCAAGCTCGGCCCTACGTGCACCACCGGCGACGAACAGTGGCTCGACGATCAGCACGTCGGCTTGTCTTGCGAGTACGATCCCTTGCTTAGCCAGTATCTTGTTGTCGACGCACGCACCGGAAGCATCGACCAGAGATATACGGGTCTGAGTTTCCGCTGGTCTCCTGACCACCAGACATTGGCGCGCATCGACGTCGCCCGGCTTATCGGAACGCCGGCCGGCTCCAACTCCTGCCTGTACCTTGGTTCTCGCGCCGTCTACCCGGTGGCCCATCCGAAGGACTGCGAGCCCCATCCCAAAGACATCTACGACGGCATCCACACGTTCCTTTCGTCGCCGGAATGGTCGCCCGATAGCCGCAGGGTCGCCATCGCCGCCAGAATTTTCGATTGGGAATACGAGGATCCCTTCGGCCGATATTGGGAAGGTACTCTCAGCAGGGATCGCTACTACCTGGTGATCGCTTCTGTCGATCAGCCGACCGCAGGCTATCCCCTGAAAGCGCCGCCTGCATTAGGCAAAATTACTTGGTTAGACAACTCCCGCGTCACTCTCGACGGCCAGACCTTTGACCTCAACGCCCAGCCCCCAGGCCAGATTCCGTAGAGACTCGAGGCCGGTTACGGCGTGTCCGCCGATGGCGCATAGCGCTTGAGCTTCCTGCCGTCGTCCGGCTGGAATACCCACACGTCGCGATTCCGAAAATAGTCCAGCAGCGGCACCAAGCTTTGGCCAGGAACCTCGCGCGCCCAAACAATGCGCGCATGGTCGATATCGGCGTCGTTGTACACGTACTCCTCGCCCGCATCGTGACAGTCCCCATATCGCACCAGCACCAGATGTTCCCCAGGCATGGCATCAAGTTGCCGCTCGATGGGCCTGCGAAACGGCTCGTCCCGCTTCCCCGTGTCGAACGGATAGTCGTCATGTCTCGCCTGCCCGCCAAGAATCACCAGCAGAACAGCCAGCCAGCCCGCGTACAGCAGCAGCCTAAAAGCGCCGAGCGCTCGATCGTTCTCTCCGCCCGGCCAGCACCAAAAAAGCCGCCAGAACGCCAGCCGCGACAACGAACACCCAATAATGCGGCAAATGCGGACGCACCGCGCTCCACCTGACAGACATCCGCGGCGACTGCGCGATGGCAAACTTCACAAAATCAACGGGCCCGATCAGCACGCTATAAACCGCCGCCACGCGCACCGCGCCAACCCCAAACGCCCGCCCCAAAAGCCGCAGCCGGCTCATCTGCTGGAATCCCAGCGTCACCAGCACCATCAGTGTCGTCATCATGGGCGCGGCATAGTGGGGATGAAAAAACGCCACCGCGAAAAGTCCCAGCGCGCACAGCGCAAATTGCGCGACCAATAATCGCGCCAGCCGGTCGCGCAGCAGCACCCAGGGAAGCGCCAGCAGCGCAACCGTCAGCGCGGGTCCCAGAAAAAATCGCCACACGTAACCCGATTTCCACTCCGTCAGGTCCAGCGCCGACCGCCATCCCGGCCGGTAAAGGTCCGGCACATCATTATTGTAGAAATCATCGAACTGCGGATTGGCGTAAGTCAGCCGCGGCTTGTCGCCCTGCCAGACGAATATCGGCGAAGTCATCTTGGCCCGCGTCTCGATCATCTCCGGAAACGTTGTGGCGCTTCCGCCGACGCGCGCGTTGTAATAGCCGACGAATCCCACGGCGATCGCCAGCACCCCAGCCAGCGGCAAAAGCACACGCCGCACGCGCGTCCTGACCTCGCTACGGCCTCCCCGCACGCACCACCACAAAATCGCCACCGCCACCGGCACACAAAAGATAAATCCCTCGAGCGGCCGGCTATTCGCCAAAATTCCCGCGCCCACGCCGCAAATCACCGCATCGCGCGAACGCAAAAGCCGCAGCATCCTCGGCAAAGCGCCCAGCACCAGCGCCGCCCCAATCGCCGCCACCGACCCGCCCCAGTAGCTGTTCGTCCAATAACTAAAAATAGCGAAGCGGCACAAGGCCAGCCCGCCGCCCAGCAGCGCCCACTCCGGCGGCGCCCATCCTTGCAGCATCCACGTGATGGCCATGCACATCGCCGCGCTGCTCAGCAGCACGCCGAGCCACGGAGACCCGAGCAGCTTACCCACCGCCAGCACCGCCCCCTGCGCCGGCGGATACATCGACGCATACGTCGGGTGCCGCAACACATGAAACGTGTCGAAGAACGTCCAAAGTGGATGCGGCGGATTCGCCAGCCGCCCGTGCACAAAAGTATCCGCCGCCAGCAGATAACTGAACTCGTCGTGCACGCGGGGCTCCGGAACCGGCATCCACGGCAGCAGCGCCACCCGAATCAAAATCACGGCGGCGCCGATGCCAACCACCGCCAGCCGCTCGCGCCGCGCTAGCGCGCCAAGCAGCCGCTCGACGGGCGCAAGCCACGCGCCGCCAATCCCCGCCGCAATCCAAGCCAGCGCGATCGCAATCGCCAACGCCAACCAGTCTAGTCTCTGCACAGGGGATTCACTTTAAGCCGGAGTTTCCTGGATGCAAGCAGCACTGCGGAAAGCGGTATTCCGTATCGCCTCCAAAATCAGCGAAGCCAATCGATCAATCGGGCCACTGATCCTTCAACAGTTCCCATCGATCTTTCAAGAGCTTCCAGCGGTCCTTCAAGAGATCCCAGCCGGATGAAAGTGTCCCGGGCGCGAATAATTCCAACAGGAGCGCAAACAGCACGATCGCCCCGGTCGTCGCACCGCCCTTTTTCCAGGCTGAGCCGCCCTGAAACAGCGAAGAGTACACCGTCACGATGAGCCCAATGATGCTTGCGACCAGGACGATATACGTCAGATTGAAGGTAGCTTCGACATTGAGATGTTCCCGCAAGCTCGTCAGTTTGTCCCGCAGGCTCGTGTACTTCGCCTCGGTTCCATCGAGCTTCTTCAGCCTCTGGAATTCTCCCTCGTGATACCGGTTGCGCCAATCCAATCCGTAGAATTGCTCGAAGTCGTCCACAAACTCCATCGTTACGTGCGAGAGCAGGGTCCGGTCGGGAGTGGTCGCAATCTCCTGGTAAAACATCCAGATCATCTCGCGAAGAGTCGAGAGCGCGCGAATATGCAGCATGCACCAGGACGAAAGAAATCCCGGCGCCGGCATATCGTCGCGCGGGCTGAGCGCGAAAAGAAAAGAGTCCCCCGCGTCAAACACGCCTACATAGTTCCGGCTGCCCAGCGAACTGCCGCTGAGCGCATGTTCCCGGACGTCTTCGTGCTCCACCAATACGTCATCCCGGCGCATCAGTTCCATGGCCAGCCTCTCGACCGCGTCATCCCGCCCGCCCTGATTCCAACTCTTGATTTGCGCCAGTCCCAGGGGAGCCTCCATCGCCGCCATCTTCAACGTTGCGCCAGTGGTGATCGGATCGCAGCCCTGCTCGATCTCGAATTCTATTTCAGCCGGCAAGCTGTCTCTCCCTTTGCTGAGCACCGACCCGGCAAGCAATCGCAGATAGTGCCGCGCGATCTCGAAGACCGAAAGGGAACCGCTCCACGCGTCGGACGTTAGCTTGAGGTTGCCTTTCAGAGTGTGCCGGATTTGAGCGGTGGTGATCGGTCTTTCCTGGCGGTAGTCGGGTTCCACGCGAATCAGAAAAATGCTGATCGTCAAAAGCTTTCTGAAATATCGGCTGTGCTTCCGGTAGAGCGTGGCTATCGGAATCAAGACATACGCCAGTCCAGGATCGCCCTCGGCGCCCACATAGGCCGGGTCCAGCCCGATATCGTAGGTGCGCTCCGCGGTAGCCTTGCGGAACATTCTGCGCCGCCTGTATCCGAGCCAGAAAAGAGCCTCGAAAGAGCGCCGCCATCGTGGGTCGGAGAAGTCAGCGGGAGATTCGCCGGAGGCCGTTCCCCGCTTCATGCACGAGGCGAATTGGCTGACGGGATCCGCTCGCGATTCGTCCAGCAAGTCCGCAATCGTCTTGTAGCCTTCGCCCCATTTTTCGACCCGGATGCCTTCGATCCTTTTCTTCTCATCCGCAGGGAGGAGACTGATGCCTTCAGCGAGTTCCACGACATTTCCCGGCCAAGCCTCGCGCAGCAACGCTTCCGCCTTTTTCCGTTCGTTGCGGTCCTCCTCGCTTCGGGGCGGACCAGCCTCAATTCCATAATCCGAACTCTGGAACAGCGGGCAGCGGGTCTGCATCGGCAAACGCACGCTTGCCGCAAGACCAATCCACCCGCTCAGTTCAGTATTCTGATCCAAGGTCCGGCGCCTTCATGCGGGGTGCTTGGCTTCCCAAGCCGCCCCGTGGCGCGTTTTTCCCAGCAGCAGCCGTCACCGCGGCAGCCCCCGCGCCCGGCGCTTATATCACCTCGGATGTACCGCATCAAGCCAGCAATCCCGCTTGAAATAAATAAAACGGCGCGGTATTTTCCTTCCGCCGCGCCAGTCCCGTCGTCATTTTTCCGCCCGAATATCGAGCGGCCTCGAGTTGGCCTTCCCATCCGTGCTCCAAATCACCTTGCCCGCCCGATCAAACAACATCACGTTCGGATGCCCCGCGCGGTCAAATCCAAACAATCCCGCCGGGCTCCCATCCCCATTCACCAGCACAAAACTCTGCGCCCGAATCTCCTTCGTCGGCGCCACCTGCGCCGCATGCACCAACTCCGGCGACACATAATGCGCAAGCATCCCGCCTAACAAGCCTGCGGCCAGCGAAAGCCCCAAATGCAGTTTTCGGTTCATAAGAAGCCTCCTTTACCTATGTGGGAAATGTTCAGAACCTTTAGGTGCAAACCGGGCTCCCAGGGTTGTCGAGGCGCCAGCGCCTCTGCGATGTACGCCACTCCCTCAGCGACACGCGGAAAGCTCTGCGTGTTCGAACACGTGAAGGGCGTCGCGCAACTAGCCGTCCTCGTTCCGACCGATTCTTGATCTCAATTTGCAATCGCTTCCCCGAGAAGGCAAACTAAAGCGCGTGAACCCAACCTACGACGTTTTATGCATCGGCGCCGGCCCCACAGGACTCGCCTGCGCCATCGAAGCCAAACGCGCCGGCATGCGCGCCCTGGTCGTGGACAAAGCGGCCCTTTGCAACTCCCTCTACCACTATCCAGTGAACATGGTTTTCTTCACCACGCCCGAACTCCTCGAGATCGGCGACCTGCCCATGGTTTGCCTCGGCGAGAAGCCCACGCGCAATGAAGCCCTCAAGTACTATCGCAAGGTCGCCGAGCATTACGAACTCGATTTGCGCCTGGGCGAGCGCGTCGAGCGTGTCGACGGCAGCGAAGGCAATTTCACGGTCCACACGCGTTCTGAAAATGATACTTGGCATCAATACCCCGCCCGCCGCCTGATCATCGCCACTGGCTACTACGACCTGCCCAATCGCCTCGGCGTCCCCGGCGAGGATCTTCCCCACGTTTCGCACTACTACACCGAGCCGCACCCCTACTGGCGCCAGGACGTCGTCGTCGTCGGGGGCAGGAATTCGGCCGCGGAAGCCGCGCTTGATCTGTATCGCGCCGGCGCCAATGTAACCCTGATTCATCGCCGCGCCGAACTCGGCCCCACCATCAAGTATTGGGTTCGCCCGGACATCGAAAACCGTATCAAGGCCAAGCAGGTGAAAGCCCTCTTCGAGACCCACGTTCTGGGCTTCGAGCCCGGCTGCGTGCGAGTCCGAGGACCGGAAGGGGAGAGAACCATCCCTGCCGCGCAAGTCTTCGCCTTGACCGGCTACCATCCCGATTTTTCGTTCCTGCGCAGCCTCGGCGTCGTTTTGGACCCGGAAACCAATAAGCCCGCACATCAATCCCCAGACGCTCCAAAGCAATGTTCCCGGCATCTATTTGGCGGGCGTGGTGATTGGCGGCAATCACACCAGCGAAATTTTCATCGAGAACGGCCGCTTCCATGGCAAGCAAATCGCCGCCGCCCTGGCCGGCGCGCCCCTCCCGGTCGCCTCATCATGATCACTCGAACAGCGAATGGCGCAGGCGACAAAAGAAAGCGACGGGTGCGGGCTGCACTTGCAGCCCGGCAAACGATGGTAGACTGCTGACGATGCCCTCAATCATCCAAGACATCGGCGAAACCTTCGTAACGCTGGCCAAGGGATTCAGCGTCACCTTCCGCAACATGTGGAAGAAGCCGGTCACCGAATCCTATCCCGAGGAGCCCGTCCATTTTCAGCCGCGCTACCGCGGCATTCACGTCCTTCACCGCGACGAAAACGGACTCGAAAAATGCGTGGGTTGTTTCCTGTGTGCGGCTGCCTGCCCGGCGCACTGCATCTACATCGAAGCCGCCGAAAACACCGAAGTCCAGCGAATCTCAGCCGGCGAGCGTTACGCCTCCGTATACAACATCGACTACTCTCGCTGCATCTTCTGCGGCTATTGCGTCGAGGCATGCCCCACGGACGCCATCACGCACGGCCACGGCTTCGAGCTGGCGCCCTACGACGTCAGCGCCCTGGTATATCGCAAGAATCAGCTCCTGGAAGCAATCGCCTCGAAGCCCGCCTCGCAGCAGCGCTAAGCATTCCGCCGCTAGCGCCTGGCGCCGCCGCGGCACCATCCGTCAGCAACTCGGCCGCGCCGCGACTTTGCAAGCCCCGTGGCTCTGCAACTAGCCAATTGTCGATTTCGAGAGAATAGCGAAGCCCGCTTCGCCATTCTTCCCGCCATTTCATCACAATCAGCTTTCACCCGCCGCTCCGTTGCCCATATATGAAACTCCCCACATGTTTTTCGTTGCACCGCGAGCTTCTCGCATACGCATATAGGCCCGTCGTGCGCACGAAGCTCCCGGCGCGCTTAACTCCATTCAACGTCGACCGAAGCTCCAAGAAATGAACTGGTCTCAGGCTGTATAACGAGAAAGGAGAACATAGGGGTACGGGTGGTTGTGGTGGGGTGGTGGGTTGTGGGATGGGGGGCGGGGATGGGGCGAGAGCGATGTGTTCCGGGGGGCGACGGGGTTTAGTGTTGTGGGGCGGCGGGCTTCAGGGGACGCGCGATGCGGAGCGCTGTTATCTCCGGGGTTACGGGTACTTCGAAGGGGAGCTGTCGCTGCGGTGCGAGGGGCTCGCGGGCGGAGGAGTGTTGTTGCAGGGCGCGGTCTTCCAGGACCCAGCGGGCCAGCTGGGCATGGACGGTCTCTTCGATCCACTGATCGAGCAGCGCGGCAATCTCCCGGCGCAGGTTCGCGGCGTGATTCAGCCTCGACAACTCGTAACTCTCCAGGGAAGAGACGGACGCGGAGTGCAGATAGTCCAGGGGTGGATCCGGACGCCGAGTGGGCATGGGTTGGGCCTCGATGTTCGGAATACATAGCAAGATGGATAGTAGCTGTCCAGATATATTTCGGAAGGCTGTGGAAAACTAATGGTGAAGCGAAAGCGAATAGCAGAACCGGTAATGGCGGGGAAGGAGCGGCATAGAAATGTGTAGCGGGTGTTCGGGAGATTACGAAGGCGATAGCGACGGATGGGTGCCGCCGTCCGCGAGCTGCTTCGGCGACAGGGTCGATGGCGATTCGTGCGGGGAAAACAATTCATTGCGATCTGTGGCCTTCGGGGCACGGACGTGCGGGAATGGGCGCAACGTTGCGGCAAACGAGCCGGCGCGCGAGTGGCGCGCAGAGTCGGAATACGAGGTTCTGGTGAGCGCCGACGCGATAATAGAAATCCGCAGAATTGCTGGCGATTTCGCTGATTTGCCGTGAATGGGAGGGGAACGATGGAGGTTGGGACGAAGCGACAAAATGAGTTTGCAGGCGACCATTCTCGGCCGGAGAGCGCCAAATATTATCGGACTCCAGAAGACGTGGATAAGGCATCTCCGAGGATTGCTAGTCGCTTAATCGGTAAGGGGTTAGCGGCAATGCGACGGTCCAAGACGGCCTTGCGATGGTTTCTGGTCCGCGCGGTAGCAAGCGGGAAATCGCTGGCAAATTGCACGGCGAGTCAGGAGACGAGGATGAACACGGAGTTCGCAGTGCCTTCTCTGCGCGATCGCGATAACGAAGATCCGACTCAGCTCGGGATCATTCGCGACTTGATGCTCGATGCAGCGGGGCGAGGGGCGTGGCTGACGCTCACGGAAATCGCCGAGCCGACGGCGTTTGGCGAAGCGTCGATCTCGGCGCAGTTGCGCCACTTGCGAAAGGCGCGGCACGGCCGCTATCGCGTTGAGAAACGCCAGCGCAGGATCGGCGAGTCCGAATCCGGGCACGCGATATGGCTGTGGGAATACAAAGTCTTGCCGCCGAACCAAGTTTTTCTGCCGGAAGAGGGAGGGCGGGATGCCGAAGCGTGTCATTGATTTTGACGCCGTGTGGGCCAGCGACAAGCTCTCCCACTGCGCGCCGTGGGCCAGAGCGGAGTACACCTGGATCTATGGCTTGGCCGATAGCAACGGCAGCTTCGAGCTGACCAACCTGCGGGTGATCTTCGGCCGCGCCTACGCCATCCGCGACGACGTCACGATCCAACAGTTGTCTCGCGTGGTCGAGGAATTCCGCGTGAAGGGGCTGCTCTTCGTCTGGGAAGAGAACGGCAAGAAATATGGGCACTGGACGGGCAGCGACCTTCCCGGGCGCCTGCCGCCGCCATCGTGGCGGGCGCGTCTGGAGCGGCTTGCGCCACCGGTGCCACAGGCAGCGCTGGCGAAGTACCTCAGCGCGTTTTCAAACAGCAGGCTCAAGGCAAAGCCTGGAAAGGCTCAAGGACAGGATTTGGATTTGGTTTTGGATCTGGATAGGGAAGTGGAAGCAGCAGCAGCGCCAACAGGCGCGTCGGCACCGGCAAACGAAGAAGAAAAGAGCAAACCGCCCGTGAGCAGCCCCGGCGGGGAATTCGTTTTCGATCATCCGCGCGTACGCATCTCGCCACAACTCGACGCGAAGCTCGCCCTGGAATTTCCGGAGCTGCCGGAGCCAGCACGGCGTGCCGAGTATGAGAGCATGGCGGCAAAACTCGAGGAGGCAGGGGAGTCGGCGCGTTCGCCGGGCAATTATGCGCGCGCCTGGCTGCGCGGGCTGGGCGGTGCAAGCGGGGCGGGCAAGTCGCTGCAGGTACAGCGCGATCTCTGGGCAGGAGCAGCTTTGCGGCCCGCCGCATGCGGCGTGTATGTGAAGCCCGAGGCTCTGGAACGGATTCGCGCGCGGGACGCCGCCAGTGGACAAGCAAGTCGGGAATTGCGCACAGGGCTTCGGACGGAGCCCAAGGAGAAAGCGTCATGATGGCACGCGGGAAACAGGCAAGAGCGGCAAGGGTCGGGGAGAATCTACGAGTGGGGCGCGGGCGACGGCGCCTCACGGCAACCGTTCCGCAGGGTCGCGCGCCAGCCGACGAATGTGTTTGCTCCTTCGGCGCGACGCGCGTCGGGCCGATGATCGAGCGGGTACGTCTTCACGTGACTACCGATCGCTTCCTGGCCGGGCGGCGCGGCGACAAAATGTGGGAGGCGGCTTGCGATTACGCCGCGCTGGCCTTGGCGCGGCTGGAGTCGCGGCTGCGGCCGACGGTGCTGAGTGAGTGGATCTGCGCGAGGGCTGGCGCGGGGCGCGCGGTGGCGCGCGGATCGGTGCGCACGCGCCGCGCGGCTGGCGGGCGCCGGTGAAGCCGAGCACGGCCTTTGACGTTTGCCACGAGGTCTATGCGGCGGCGCGCGAGATTGTGAATACGCGGATGCCGACGCTGCAGTTCGATCGCGCCTCGAAATTTCTCTGGCGGCCCGACCTGCGGCCGCGCCTGGTCGAATACGTTGCCGACTTCGCGCTGGCCGGCGCGCGGGCGCTCGGCGAAGACGAGCCACCCCACGACGGCCGCGCCGCGCACGACAAGCTCTCGCGAGAGCTGCGCGCACGCTGGAGGCCGCGGCGCAGGAGCAGGGAATTGCGCGCCAGCCGGCTGGTGCTGTTCCGCCTCTACTACCTCGGCGGCGCTGAATATCAAGCGGCGCGGCACTTGCTGGGCTTGAGCGAGACCTCGTGGTCGTTCTGGACCGAGGAGATTCGCAAGCGCGTGGGCCGCGAACTGCTGCGCGCAGGCCTGTTTCCGCCGTCGCGTTATTTCCGCGAAATGTCGTCGCCGCGGCGAGGCCCGCGCGGCGGCCGATCTGCCGGCTCCGTGCGACGCGGTAGGCAGCACGATTGAATCGGTGGCGGAGCGGCCGGCGCTCGGGTGAGCACTGCTTTCGTTCCCATTTGCGTGTGTCGCGAGGCGAGCGCTCTTTCGATATGATCTTGCGGACTTACGGGAGCGGGGTGAATGCTAAAAGTACTCGCGGCGATGGCATTGCTGGGTTGTCTATGTTGCGCACCGAGCGGCTGGGCGCAGGCGGATGGAGGTGCGTCATCGACTCCTTCTGCGGGAAGCGATTCGAAGAGCCAGACGCCTCCGCACGTCGATGGCCCGGAAAAGGGCTCGAATGAGTGGCTGGTGTGGGCGGGCGGCGCATTCCCAACCGATCCTTTCTACGCCGCGCCTCAGGCGCGACTTTGGACTGCTGGCGGAACCTACGGCCGCGTGCTCACGGACCCGCACGGACCGGGATTTTTGCGTGGGCGCTTCGAGTGGGCTTTCGAGATCGACCCGATCATCGAGGTGCTGCTGCCGAAACGCCCGGTCTATGCGGGGGGCTTCGCTCCAGTGGTCTGGAAGTGGAATCTTCTGACGCGCCGTCGGCTATCGCCATATTTGGAGCTGTACGGCGGCGTCCTGTGGGGCAATCATCAAGTGGTTGCAGAAACGACCCCGTTCAATTTCATGGGCAGCACGGCCGGCGGCCTGAGTTTTCCTTTGGGAAAATCCGGCAAATACTCCTGGACCGTGGACGTTCGCTGGTTCCACATCTCGAACGGGGGCCTTACGTATTACAATCCCGGCATCAATACCATCGAGTTTCGCACCGGATTCGGATTTTTCTCGCACCCGAAAGGACACTGACCCGCTCGATCACCTCCGCCACATCACTCTGGCGCTGCTGATTGGATCGTTCTTCTTGTGACGCGGCCTGCTGAAACGATCTGCGCTAGAATGATCGTTCTTCGTGTGGGGAGGACGCTGAGCGTTGAGGGCGATTCTGGCGGTTGCGGTGGTGACGTTATTTTTCGTTTTGCCGGCGCGCGCGCAATCCACATCTGGCGCGGGCGCGAGCACGGACGCGGGCGCTAGCGCGAGCGCGGCGGCGAGTCCGGACGTGGGCGCGGAGGCGGGCCCGGCGAAGGGCGCGCACGAGATTGAGTTCTGGAGCGGGGGCGGCCCAAGCATCATCGGCGGGAAACGGGAAATCGGAGTCTGGAACGCCGGGTTCCGCTACGGATGGGTGCTGACCAAGCCGCACGGCCCCAGCTTTTTGCGCGGCCGCTTCGAGACGGGCATGGACGTCGCGCCGATCTTCTGGGTGCTTCAGCCGGGCGGCACGGCTTACGGGTTGGCGATCGTTCCGTCGGTGCTGAAGTGGGATTTCGTCACGCGCCGGCGGGTGTCGCCATATTTCGACATTGACGGCAGCGTGCTCCTCACCACGCGCGACACGCCGCCGGGCGTCTCGCACGTCAATTTCACGCCGAGCATGGCGTTGGGCGCGCACTTCCTGCAGCACAAATACAATTGGAGCGCGGAATTGCGCTTCCTGCATATCTCCGACGCCAGCCTGACGAAATATAATCCGGGGATCAATACGATCGAGGTGCGCATGGGCGTGGGTCTTTTCACGCATCCGAAATAGGCGCGGGTGGATTTTCCGGCGCGCGCGTTTCGTTTCGTATGGCTGAGTTGCGGCGCCAGTCAAGGCGTGGCAACAGGGGGAATCACGTGAAAGCGATATTGGTCGAGCAGACGGGCGGCCCGGAAGTGCTGCATCTCAAGGAAGTGCCGATTGGCCAGCCGGGGCCCGGCCAGGCACTGGTACGCATCGCGGCCGCGGGCGTGAACTTCGTCGAGATCTATCAGCGCAGCGGCCGCTATACGATGAAGTTGCCGTACATTCCGGGCGGGGAGGCCAGCGGAGTAGTCGAGGCAGTGGGCGAAGGGGTGAGCAACGTCGCGCCGGGCGCTCGCGTAGCTTATACCGGGCAGCCCGGCGCGTACGCCGAAAAGAGTTTGGTGCAGGCCGACCGGCTGATTCCACTGCCGGCGGGCTTGAGCTTCGAGCAGGGCGCGGCATTCCCGTTGCAGGGGATGACGGCGCACTACCTGCTGCACGAATTTCGCAAAGTGTCGCCGGGTGACGTGGTGTTGATTCACGCCGCGGCGGGCGGTATGGGGCTGCTGCTGGTGCAGTGGGCGTACCACATGGGCGCGCGCGTGATCGGGACGGTTTCGACGGAGCAGAAAGCGAAGCTTGCGCGGGAAGCCGGCGCGGACGAGGTGATCCTCTACACGCAGCAGGATTTCGCCGCTGAGACCAAACGGCTCACCAACGGCCGGGGCGCCGAGCTCATCATTGACGGCGTGGCCAAGACTACTTTTCCCGGCGATCTCGAAGCTGTCGCGATACGCGGTCACATCGTGCTGTACGGCTCGGCCAGCGGACCCGCTGATCCTTTCCCGCCGAACGCGCTGCAAGGTCGCGCGCTCACGCTTTCCGGCAGCACGCTACTGCATTTCATCGCCACGCGCGCGGATTTGGAGCGGCGCGCCGGCGACGTCCTGCGAGGCATTCAGGAGGGCTGGCTGAAGCTGCGCATCGATCGCGTCCTGCCGCTGTCGCAGGCCGCCGAAGCGCACCGCCTGCTCGAAGGGCGGCACACGACGGGCAAGTTGGTGCTCTCGACCGGCGCTGCGGCCTAGCATTCGGACGGCGGCTGGACTTGGGCGCGGGCGTTGCAGCGCCCGCGCCTGGGATCTCACGCCGCAGGCGACACGCGTGCCCAGAATTCGTCGAAGTCCTTCGTGTCGAAGAACGCCGTGGCTTTGGTGACCTTGCCGCCGTTCATCTGGAAATACCAGGTGTAGGTATTGCGATAGGGGACGCCGTCTTTCGCTGTCGCTGCGGCGTCGAAAAAGATGATGACCATGTCGCCGTCCGCGTAGATCCCTCTGACGCTCGGAACCAGCGGCTTGGCCAAGCGGGCGTTGAATGGCAGAATCACCTCGTCGAGAAATTGCTGCTTACGATAGGTCTTGGACAAGGGAGACGAGCCTACGATGGTCCATTCCGCGTCGTCAGCCAGCAGCTCAAAGGGACTTCCGGTGCCATCTCTCCAACGATCGAAGCTCGCCTGAACGAGTGCCTTGTTGTCGTGCTGGGGAACCGGCCCTTGTGCCATGAGCTCGCCTCCAGAAAGAGATTTCGCTAGGCCGAGGCCGTGCTGGCCGCGCCCTTCAGGAACGCGAGCAGTTCGGCGTTGATCTGGTCCTTAAGGGTTGCGGGCATGCCGTGCGGCGCGCCGGGAATGACTTTCAGCGTGGCGTTCGGAATGAGCTTCGCCGAGAGCCGGGCCGCATCATCGATGGGCACGATCTGATCGTCGTCGCCGTGCAGGATCAGCGTGGGCACGGTGATCTTCTTGAGGTCTTCGGTGAAGTCGGTTTCGGAGAAAGCCTTGACGCAATCGTAGACGGCCTTGTGTCCGGCCATCATTCCTTGAAGCCAGAAGGAATCGCGCAGACCTTGCGAGACTTTCGCGCCTGGGCGATTCGCTCCGTAAAAGGGCGCGCTGAGGTCTTTCCAGAATTGCGATCGGTCGGCGAGGATGGCGGCGCGAATCTGGTCAAAGGCCTCGATCGGCGTGCCTCCGGGATTCGTCGCGCTCTTCAGCATGACCGGCGGGACCGAGGAGATGAGCACGGCCTTGGTCACGCCGCGGCTCTGGCCGTAGCGGGCCACGTAGCGCGCGGCTTCGCCGCCCCCGGTCGAGTGCCCGACATGAACGGCCCCGTGGATATCGAGCTTATCCATCAGCTCCCGCAGGTCCTCGACGTACGTGTCCATGTCATTGCCGTCCCAGGGCTGGCTCGAACGGCCGTGGCCGCGCCGGTCATGCGCGATGCAGCGATAGCCGCGTGACGCGAGAAAAATCATCTGGTCCTCCCAGGCGTCGGCGTTGAGCGGCCAGCCGTGGCTGAAAACCACAGGTTGTCCCTTGCCCCAATCCTTGTAATAGATCTCGGTGCCATCCTTCGTCGTGAACGTCGTCATGGGATCGCCTCCTTTAGGCATTTAGATTTGGCTCGGAGTCCCGTCGTACCCTGCCTTTGATGCCCTCGTGCGCGAGAAGTTTCCTCAGGCGATGTGAAATTGTTTGTAAGGAGAAGCTTTTGGCTATGCGGATACCGCAGGCAGGTGAGTCTGGCAGCATAGCGGGAGTTCGCCCCGCAGTAGCTCGATCGCGTTGGACAGTTTGTCGAGGAACCCGGCTTGGGCATTGACCGTCATCACGCGCGGGTGCGCTTGCCAGACTCGTGCGATGCGCCGGTCGATCTCGCGGGCCTGCGAAACACTTTCCCTGCGGATGCGGTTCTTCTCATAGCCCCAGGCTAACGCGGGAACCTCGACATGGATGATCGCCGAGTAGCGGTTCAGTTCCTCCTCATAATCGATGCCGAATTCCTCACAGAAGCGCTGACGTGAATCGGGCCAATAGGCGAGACCGTCGAGAGTTCCGCGATCGCAGAGCATCACCGCCGTCTCGGGGTGCTCGAGTGCGACCGTTTCCAAAGCCCTTTGCACATGAAAAATAGCTCGTTGCGCGGCGCGCTTGCCTTTGGGCAAGTCCGATCTGGGAAACCCGCCGCCGAAGACAATACCGGCTGCTTCGGGCGCAATCACGACGTGCTGGCAGAAATAACGCCGGGCCATTTCCAGCACGGCCGTTTTTCCGCCGCCGGGCCCTCCGGTGAGTACGACCAGCTTCGCTTTGTGACGGGCTTTTCGGCATCGGCAGGGATGGGACCCTGTTGGTAGACCGTTTTTCATGTTTTTCCCGGAACTTCCGATCAGCACGAACGGGTTGCTCAGCCACACGCTGCAATGTGCAATTCGCGTTCAACTATAGCGGATTTGAGTGCGGCGGCCGAGGTCCGTCGCTGGCTGCAGTTCGTCAAGAAGTCTGCTCTGCCGGTTGGCTAGCTAGTTGGCGATTGGCGTCAGGACGAGGATTGTTTTTCGGGTGGCCGCGGCGCGACCCGATACAATTCAGAGCTAGTCACGGAGGACACATGGGAGACGAAATCCACCTGAATCAGCAGATCCTCGCTCGTATCGCACGGCTGGAACGGCAGAACCGCAACCTGAAGCGCGGCGCGCTGGCCGTCCTGGTTTCTCTAGCAACGCTCTTCGTCGTTTCCCTGGGATTGATGGGGCAGACGACGCAAAAGAAGGCTCCGGCTCGCGCGCGGCCAAGCCGGCTGCGGCCGCGCCAGCGCCGGCCCCGTTTGTGATGCCGGCAAATATCGAGGCGCAGAGTTTCATCCTGAAAGATGCCAACGGTCATGTGCGCGCCGAGCTGTATATGGACGGGGAAGGGCCCAGCCTCAAGCTGCTGGATCAAAACGGCGCGTCGCTGGTTGGCTTGTCGCTGCGTGACGCTGCCCCCGCCGGGCCGTTTCTCATTTTGTCCGATCCGCAGCACCACGCCAGCTTTTCGATCAGCGTTGCGCAAGGCGAAGGCTCGCAGCTTTCGTTGATCGGCGAGCGCGCGGACATCCAGGCCCACATCGGCGTCACTTCGGACGGAACGGCGTTCGACCTTTCCGATAAGGACGGCTTCACCACCAGCATCGGCAACGGCGTGCAAGCCGCCAAGAACGGACAAGTCAAGAAAACCTCCGCCGCCTCGGTCACGCTTTTCAACAAGGACCGCAAGGTGCTTTGGACTGCGCCCTAGTTCGAATGCCGAGGGGGTATACTCCCGCTTCCCGGAAGACCGGAGCCAGTGCACGTTGGCTCGTAACCGTTTTCGGGCGGAGGATGACGCATGAAAAAACGAACCGCGTTTGGCGCGAGGGTTCGTTTGCTGGCATTGCTTGCCGCGCTTGCGTCTAGCCTGGCTGCAGCGGATTCCTACCACGCAATTCGGAGAATTACGATTCCCCACGATTATGGGTGGGACTACATCACTGCCGACACTCAGGGCCGCCGCCTGTACGTTCCTCATGGCACCGAGGTCGTTGTTCTCGACCTGGATTCCGGCGCCATCGCCGGGAGCATTACCGGCCTGAAGGGCGTGCATGGGGTGGCCATCGCGCGGAAATTCGGACACGGGTTCATCAGCGCCACCGACCCTGGTTCCGTCACGATGTTCGATCTCAAGACCCTCGCCGTGCTCGGCAAAGTCAGGGTCGGAGACGATCCCAACGGAATTATCTATGACCCGAAGACGCAGCGCGTTTTCAGCGCGGATCGCGGGAGCAAACGCGTCACCGCCATCGATGCCAAGAGCGGCAAGATTGCCGGCGCCGTTGACGATCTCGGTGGCCGGACGGAGCATTTGGCTTCCGACGAAGCTGGGCACGTCTTCTTGAACATGCAGGACGTAGGCAAGCTCCACAAGATCGATGCCGAAGGGCTGAAAGTGATGGAAACCTGGCAGCTTTCGCCGGACTGCGTGCAACCCAGCAGCATGGATATGGATCGCGCCCACAACCGCATTTTCATTGGCTGCAGGGGCAACGCGCAAGGGCAGGCCCCGGCCCCCAGCCTTTTGGCGGTGGTGGACGGCATCAGCGGAAAGATCGTGGCGACGCAACCGATCGGACCTGGCGTGGACGCGCTGGAATTTGATCCCAAGACGGGACTGATCTACGTTTCGACCGGCGGCGGCGAAGGCGCTCTTTCGATCTTCCATGAAGACAGCCCGGACAAATACTCGATTGTCGACACCGTGAAGACGTTGCCCGGAGCGCGCACCATGGCTCTCGACCAAAAGACTGGCAAAGTGTACCTGCCCGTTGCCGATGTCGGCCCGCGCCCCGAGCCAACGGCCGCTAACCCCAATCCGCGAGCCCCAATGATTCCCGGCACATTTTCGGTGCTCGTCGTCGGGCGCTAGCGGACTTGCCTCGCCGGCGAAGACGTTGTGCCGAGGATGCCAGAGGAGTACCATCCGCGAGATAGAGGACGGAAGTTTGAGTTCCGTGCGCCCGCAAATATCCGGGAGGGTGAAATGAACTGGAAATCTCTAGGTGTGTTGGTGGCAACGCTGGCTTTTTGCACCAGCCTGATGGCGCAACACGACCCGCGAGAAGCCTGGGCATCTGGGAAATTAACCTGTCGAAGAGCCCCGGCTATCCGCAGCAAGGCAATACAATCGTTAACGTGCCCACGCCCGATGGCGGCTTCACCAGCACGAGGATCACGACCGGAAAAGAGAACATGGCCAGGATCGAGGTCCATCCGGTTGCGTTCGATGGGAAACCGCATCAGACCAGCGGAGGCGATCCGCGCGAGATCACGTACAAACTGATCGATCCCCTGACCGTCGAGCGAACGCACAATCGCGCCGGAAAAATCGCCATGGATACCGAGCAGGTCTCGAAGGATGGGAAGACGCTCACCGTCACGCAGGCGAACGCCGTGCGAGTCTACGACAAAAAATTCAGCCTCAAAGAAATTGGACGCTGAACGCCCGCGAATCTTCCGTCAAGGCGCCCGATTCCCGTCCAGCTTGCGATTGAGCTGACCCGTTGCGCCGGCAATCCCACGAAGCCCCCCGTTACCGGTTCTCGGATCGGCCGAGCTGTGCCACTCGATCTCCCCGCCGGCCTGGGAGGCACTGGCGTTCAAAGCCGTTTCCGATAGGGCCTGCGCCGATCCGTACTATTTTTCGAGGATCCGCAATACGCCGGCCGTTTCGGTGAATTCGAGCAGTTGGCTTCCGTTGGTTGCGCCCACGTCCTGTTGGCCTGGGTTGAACGCGCCGTTGATCGTGCCGTCGGAATTGACCGTGAAGCTTGGGACCGTGGACTCGTTCGTGAACAGGCCGCCGTTCGAAGTACTTACGTCGCGCAAAGCGGTGGCGACACCCGAAGAAAAGGTACCTCCGCCGACGACAACATTGCTGCCAATGGGGGCCTCCTCGGCCCCGAGAATGAACGGGGTAGGCAAGTCACTGTTGCTGTAGGTCTTGCTCGGCTGAAGCCTGGCAAAGCCGAATTGGGCCGAGGGATCGCCCGTGCTTGGGGTGGTTCCCGAGCCGCCGAAAAAGCCGTAAATGGCGTCGGTGCGATCGTTGCCGCTGGTCACAGGCGCCGTGATGAAAAAGACCGGGGATTGATCTCCGCTTATCGCAACCTGCCCGGAGTTCGCATCCACGCTGAACGTTGTTCCAGGCGCGACGTCATCGGTTGTATAGGCGCCATACTTGTCGTTGAACAGGTTACTACCGGTCAGGGAGCCGCCGGAGTTCAGGGTCAAGGTGCCTCCACCGATGCCCGGGGCAGTGCCGTCAATCCCGAAGGCATCGACCAAGTAGGATGCAGCGATGGCGCTGGCCGAGTAGGAGCCGAACGCACCGGTGACGATGGCCCGCCCAGCTTCCAGAGGAGCGTTGCCGCTAAGCGGATCGTCCGTCTGCAGCAGATAGGTTTCGTTGGGGTTAATGACAATGCCAACGTCGTTGAAGGTTTGGCCGCCGGTGGTCGAGGTGAGCAAATAGCGGCCCGTGGTCGTCGAGACCGCGTTGCTGACCACCTGCGCGGTGCCTCCGGTGACCTGCGTGAGGCTTCCCGCCGCATCCGCCGTGTAGTAGAGATTCGTCATCGCTCCCGTCGAGGTGTTCAGGCTGAACGAGCCTACGTTCGAGAAATGGCCGAGCGCCCCGCCGCCTTGTGTAACGTAGCCGTCCATGCCATACGCAAAGCGGTTGGCCATCCCGCTCGTCGTTCCGCTCAGGAAGGCCAGATCCTGCCAGCGCATTGTTCCGGTCAGGTTGGCGCCCGTGCCGTCGTAGTCGTCGAATTCGATCAGCCGACCGATCATCGCCTGGCTCGCCGGGCCGTTGAGCTGGGCGAGGGCGAAATGGAAGACGACGCTGGTGATTCCGCTGCTGCCGCCAGTCGTGGTGAATTGCATGCAGCCGCGATTGTCCGCCCCGACGTTGTAATTGCCGCCGGTGATGGCAAGCGTCTGGTAGGGGAATGAACTCGATGCCGAGTTCAGGTCGATGCTGCCTCCGCTGTTGATGCCGCCGCTGCCGTTGGCGCTGAAGCTGAGGACCGCAGCCCCGGGCGCAAACAATCCTACGCCGGCGGGGACCGAGCCTTGCAGCAACGCCGCGTAGGGACCGTTGAGCACATGGCTCGGGTCCGAAGCAGTGCCGCAGGCATTCGCCGGATCCACCACCTGGATACTCAGCGAGGCTGGCGCGGAAACGTGGCCCTGGCCATCGGTGACGGTAACCGTGAAGTTCGAGGTTCCCGGAGGCCCGCTGGCCGTCCCGGTGATCTCGCCGGCGTTGGCGCCGGTGGTCGTAAAGGTCAGGCCGGTCGGAAGAGCCCCAGTCGGCATGGCATAGGTGAACGGGCCAACGCCCGCATCCATCGATACGAACGTGTTGGCCGGATAGGGCACGTTCATCCCAGCGATGGGTAGGGTGCCCGCGCTGCCCTGGTCGAGCGCGATGGGCGGGTAGACCGCTAGCGTCGCACTCTGGGTCAAACCGTAGGTTCCGGAAATTTGCACCGGGATGAACCCGCTGATCCCTGTATTCGACGTGGTGATCGTAAAGGTGTTGGACATGGTGCCGGCCACGATCGTGACACTTGCCGGCACGCTGGCGGCTGCCGTGTTGCTGCTGGATAGCGTCACGATGGTGCCACCCGAGGGGGCTAAGCCGCTGAGAGTCGCGGTGCCCGTGGACGTCGTTGCGCCAACGGTTTGCCCTGGATTCAGCGTAATCGAAGTGAGTACCGGCGAGCCCGAGGGAGTCAACACAAGGTCCACCGGGATCACTTTGCCGCCAAAACTCGCCGTGATCGTCGCCGTTTGTTGAGAACCGACTGCCGACGTCGTAACCGTAAAGGGCGCGGAATTCGTGCCCGTCGCAACCACCACGCTCGCGGGCACAGTGGCGTTGGCGTTGTTGCTGGATAGCGTCACCGTCGCGCCAGGCGACTGTGCCGCGCCGCTGAGGGTCACCGTTCCCGAGGGATTGGTCGCTCCTCCCGTCACCGCATGGGCCAGCGCTACCGTGGCCAGCACGGGCGTCGGGCTAAGCTTCAAGGAAGTGCCCAACTCGCCGTTATAGTCCGCTTTCAGGGAGATGCTGGTGACCGACGCTACCGCGGCGGTGAAGAGGTTCTTCGTCGCCGAAGTTGCGCCTTGCGAGACCATAATCGTTCCTGTCGGACTGAGACCACCGAAGCCGACGGGACTGCTGATGCCGTTGTTGCTTGTCAGGGAAACAATGGCGCCGCCGACAGGCGCTGGGCCGCTCAGTTGCACCGTCAAAACTGCCCGCGGCGAGTTCACTCCCCCCATGATTTCGTTGGGCGACACCGTGACAGAGGTTAGATAAGGGACGCCCGGCGGGTTGATCCACATCCGCTGATTGTCGGTCGATCCGTTGAAGCTCGCGTAGATGTTTGCCTGCGCCGGCCAGGTGGTAACCATCGTCGTCACCGTGAAGTTGGTGGAGGACATTCCGCCGGGGACCGTGACGCTGAATGGGACCGTGGCCGCGAAGAGGTTGTCGCTGAGAAGAATGACTACCGTACCGAGTGGGGGCGCTACGCCGTTCAGCGTGACCGTTCCCGTCGGGGCGGTGCCGCCGACTACCACGGTGGAACTGACCGTCAAGCTGGATATAGCCGTGGCGCCACCGGCCACGCTATTCGCGGCCAGCAACTCCTCCACGGGTATATCTCCGCTCAGGCCAAAGAAGGTCCGCGTGGAAGATCCGCCTCCGTTGGGAAGGACGTACCAGCCTCCGCTTCGAAACACTGCAAAATCCGACTTGCCATCCCCGGTGTAATCCCCGTTCACAGGGATGTCCCCGGTCAATCCCCAGGACTGCACAATCGGCGTACCCGGATTGCCCGACGGGGTGATGAGCCATTGCCCGGTCGAGGGCCGCCAAATAGAAAAATCCGTCTTTCCATCGCCGTCGAAATCGCCAATCACGGGAACATCGCCGGTCAACCCCCAGGACTGCACGATGGGCGTGCCTGGATTGCTCGACGGGGTGATGAACCATTGCCCGGTCGAGGGCCGCCAAATCGCCGTATCCGTCTTCCCGTCGCCGTCGTAATCGCCCGGCACGGGAATGTCCCCTATCAACCCCCAAGAGCGAACGATCGGAGTGCCCGGATTGCTGGAAGGGATGATGAACCACTGCCCGGTCGAGGGCCGCCACACCGCCATATCCGTCTTCCCGTCGCCGTCATAATCGCCCGGCACGGGAATGTCCCCCGCCAACCCCCAGGACGTAGCCGTTGGACTGCCCGGATTGCTCGACGGGATGACGAACCACTGCCCGGTCGAGGGCCGCCACACCGCCATATCCGCCTTCCCATCGCCATCGTAATCGCCCGCCACGGGAATGTCCCCATTTAACCCCCAAGACTGAACGATCGGGTTGCCCGGATTGCTCGACGGGATAATGAACCATTGCCCGGTCGGCCGCCACACCGCGATGTCCGTCTTCCCATCGCCGTCAAAGTCGTCGGGTGGCTTCTGCGAAGTGCCGCGCGCGAGTGTCGTGCAGCAGAGCAGCACCAGGCCAAGAATTGCGACTTTGCGAAGAACGCGCCGACAAAGCGGCAAAGGGGTGAGACTGGGCAGTCCCCATGAAATCCTCCTGCCAGTAAAATAGAAAATCCCGCAAATATACTTGTGGAGTAAAGCTAAGACAGCGGAACCGCGACCCCGAATTCCGCAACTGAGAGTTCACCAGCAATCTAGATTCCTAACGAGAAGGCGTCTGCTTCGGCGGTGATTCTTCCCTAAGCTACTGAGAAACAAGCACCGTCAGTCGTCGCGTTGCGGGATTACTGCAGGTTCAAGTCACTGCCACTCCGCAAACCTTTGCAGCAAAGAAGAAGCACGCATCCTCTGTTTTGCGGATCGACCGGAGACAGTGCAACACGCCAGCGTCGGAGACGCATGTCACGAGGCCCGCCCCGGCTGCGATTCCAGACGAAATTGCTCAGTGGTTGGTTTTCTTGTTGGGCTCGCCAGCGGGGCTGGCGATGATGCTGAAATATTGTGCGGCATCGGATGGGATGCAAAGCTGCTCTTCAAACTCCTGCTTGGGATGCCACACGAAATTTGCTTTCGCGGCCTGCCACGGCTTCGTATAAGCCTTGGGATCGTTGATGGTGATTTCCATCGTCAGGCGGTCATGATCCACACGCGTGTAGCGTTCTTCCGCGCTCAAATCGCTCGGAGTGCGGATGGGCTTCGTTATCCAGCCAGGTCCGGTCGTCGGTTCCGTTCGTTTCGATCACAAATGAATGGTCGCCATCCCAATGCCCGACGGAATATCCGTAGATCTTCGAGTCTGGCGCATCCGGAGTGTCGGCGCCGACATCTTTCGGGAGGCCTCGGCCGTCCTTCCAAATCTCCCTCCAGACCTTCTGGTATTGCCACAGCTCGAGCATCTTGGTGGGCGTCTCGGCAAACTCGATTCCCCTGTCCTGATACAGAACGTTGCGCGGGAAGCCCATCGGATCGCATTTGCTGAGTGGGTCGTTGGCCGTGAGGACGGCGTACGTCCCGTTGGAGCGGTTTCTTTTGTATTGCTCCTCTCCCCACGGCGTCATCGCCGGCACGTCGTAGATCGCCGGGACGAGCGGGCCAGCCCACACGCCGTTGATGTCGTGGCGCTGGGCGGGCGCGGGCTTGGCGCTGGGCTTCAGTGTCGTCGGCTGGATTTCCGGCTTTTGCGCCATCGCAGCGGACGACATCACCAGAAGCACGATCGCGCTGCAGAACAAAACTCTCACCGGATTTTCCATGGGAGGCCTTCCTTTGGCGCGCGGCGTTCGCACGATTGCTTGGAGCATAGACCAATCGATATGCGCTGGCAACCCATGCCGCCCCCATGCCGCCGCTGCTTTCCATCGCGGCTGCCTCCGGCGGTCAATCGAAAGCCAGAGCCTCCGGCGTTCGCTCAGTCTTGGTATTTTTGGCGAAGCCGGGGCGTGAGCCGAAGCATCAATTGCACGCGTTCCACCTCGTTCAGCCAGTCGCCGAGCGTGGCGTCGAGTTCTTCTTTCTCAGGGGCGACAATGCCGGTGGGGCACAGCGGGCCAAGCCGGTGCAGGGCCAAGGCCCGATAGCGGTTGACCGTGCGGTCGCCCGCGGTGGCGCACCATTCGTTATCTTCCGACAAAAATAAAACCACGGGCACGCGATTGCCGCCATTGATGCGCAGTTCAGGGACCAATTCACCTTCCCGTGGCCGCTCGATAAAACGCAGATCGATCTTTCCTGGATTGGCCTCGGCGATGCGCTGGATCAACGGGCACTGTTCAATGCAGTCGCCGCACCAGACGCCGCTGAAGATCAGGATTTTCATCTCCCGCACGAATCCAGCGATCAATTGCTTCTGCGCGATCGCTCAGTTTGCGCGGCTTCATAAACCTGGCGCCAACGGCGCTGCTGCTCGTCGTTGCCCGTCTGCACGTAGCGGTCGTAAGGAAGCCCGGACGCGAATGGATCATCCGGGAAGTGAGAGGTTGTCATCGCGGCTGGGAATCATACACTGTTACGGCCTCCGCGCGGCAGCCCGATCTGCATCGGAATCTACGGTAAGGTCCGTCTTGGGTTCAGCCCCGGGACGCGGCGTTGGCGCGCATCGCGGCGGTTTCTTCCCGGTTAGGGCCGTAAAGTCCGGGCGTTTGCCCGCCTGCCAGACGATTCATCAACGCCAACTGGCCCCGATGATGCACGCCGTGGATGACGATCATGTCCCACAGGATATTGCGGATTGCCACGGGGCCGCCGAAGAACTCGATTTCTCGATCGAGATCATCGGCGGAGAGCTTCTTGATCCGCGCAACAGCCTCGCGATGAACGCGTTCGTATCCTGGGGCCAGCTCTTCTACTTTCTGCGGGCGCTCGATGTTCGGCGGCTTTGCGTCCATCGTGAATCGGCCGTTTTCGATGCCCAAGCTCATGTAAGCGTCGCCTTCGGCCAGATGCCAGGCGAGTTCGCCGAGCGAACGCCCGCCCTGATCCGGCCGAAAATCATATTGCGAGGAAGGGAGCGCGCGCAGCAGCTTCAGTGTGTTCTCGGCCTCCCGATCCCAGGTCATCATAAATCGATCCAGTTCATTGCTTGGCATGCACGCCTCCTTTTCGCGGTTGCTTTGCGTTAACGCCCAAGACTCTAATACTGCTTCGCCGAGCGCGCAACCTGTCGCTAAGTCCATGTTAGTTGCGCGGGGTACTTTGCCTGCTCTCAGAATCCGCGGCAGAGGTGCGCCGTTTTCGCTAGGATAAGCACCCATATGCCCGGGGATTCCTCCGTATCGCTGGAAAGCGCGCCGCCAACGAAGTGAACGCGGCGGAGTCGGGCGTGCCGGTTAACGCGCCGCGCCAGGTGCTGTTCGCCAGCCTGGTCGGCACGACCATCGAGTTCTTCGATTTCTACATTTACGCGACGGCGGCGGTGCTGGTCTTTCCGAGCTTGTTCTTTCCGGCGACCGATCCGGCTTCCGCGCAGGCTGGCCTCGCTCGCAACGTTTGGCATTGCGTTTCTGGCGCGGCCGGTCGGCTCCGCGCTCTTCGGCCACTTCGGCGACCGCATCGGCCGCAAGACGACGCTGGTGCTCGCGCTCTCGACCATGGGCCTCTCCACGGTGGCGATCGGCGCCTTGCCGACCTACCGCAGCATTGGCTTCGCCGCGCCGCTGCTGCTGGCGCTCTGCCGCTTCGGCCAGGGACTCGGCCTCGGCGGCGAATGGGGCGGCGCGGTGCTCCTGGCGATCGAGAACGCGCCGGCAGGGAAGCGCGCCTGGTACGGCATGTTTCCGCAGCTTGGCGCGCCGCTGGGATTTTTTCTCTCTGGCGGCATATTCCTGCTGCTCTCGCGCTGGCTCACCGACATACAATTTTTCGTCTTCGGCTGGCGGCTGCCGTTTCTGGCGAGCGCGGTGCTGGTGTTTGTCGGGCTATACGTGCGCTTGACGATTAGCGAGACGCCCGTGTTTCAGGAAGTGCTCGAGCGGCGCCAGCAAGTGAAGGTGCCGATGCTGGTGGTCTTTCGCAAACACGGCAGAGAGCTGGTCACCGGCGTTCTGGCTTGTCTCGCGACGTTCGTGCTGTTCTACCTGATGACGGTCTTCGCGCTCGGGTGGGGAACGACGGCGCTGCACTTCAGCCGCGAGAAATTCCTGCTGATGCAGCTCTTCGACATCGTATTTTTTGCCGTGACCATTCCGATCTCCGCAACGTTGGCCGAGCGCGGTCGCCGCGCCACGCTGCTTTGGGTGACCGCATCGATTGGCATCTTCGGCCTGGTGCTGGCGCCGATCTTCGCCGCAGGCACGCTTGGCGCGATCGCCATGATGGCGCTGGGTCTCTCGCTGATGGGATTGACTTACGGGCCGCTGGGCACCGTGCTTTCCGAATTGTTTCCGACGCCGGTGCGCTACACGGGCAGCTCGCTTGCGTTCAACTTCGCGGGCATCCTAGGCGCATCGCTGGCGCCCTACATCGCCACCTGGCTCGCCACCACTTATGGCCTGCAGTACGTCGGCTACTATCTCTCAGCCTCGGCGGCCCTCACGCTCGTCGGCCTGCTCCTCATGCGCGAAACAAAGGACGAAGACCTCGCCCGCGCCCCAAGGTAACCGGAAAAGGCGCGGCTGATCGCGGCGGGGCGCGAATCGCGGTTCGCGCCCGCCGCGCTGCTGCTGATGGCTATGCCGCCTTGGGCTCGATGCGAATTCTCTTCGCGTGGGCTGCCTTGGGCAACTCGATCGTCAATACGCCATCTTTCAACGTTGCGCTGGCCTTGGAGCCGTCCACTTCCGTCGGTAGCTCAACGACCCGCATGATTTCCTGCGCCGAGCGCTCGGAGTAAACCGTCTTGCCCTTTTTGTTTTCTTCCTGGGTTTCGTGTTTGCCCGTGAGGGTCAGCGTGGGCGATTCGATATCGATTTCGAGTTCCTTGGCGTTGAAGCCGGGCACTTCCGCCCGAACCGTTATGCTGTCGTCGGATTCCGCAATTTCCAATCGCACAGGTTGCAGCAGTTCGGCTTCGGCCTGGAGCCAATCTCCCAGTTCGTTCCCGAACCACCTGCCGTTGTCATTGAAGATCTCGAAGGCTCTGCGAGCGATCGAGTCGTAGGTTTGTTGGATCTGGTCAAATACATCGCTTGTGGTGGCTTGCTTGACTGGCACGGACCCTTTCACGGGCTGCATTGCTGTTGCTGCTTGGGGACTCATTTGTATTCTCCTTCGTTTGGTTTTCCTGCGGAATTCTGCGAAACGAGTACCAACTGCCAGGCTGGGGTTGCCGACAACCGCGGTGCGATACTCGGTCTGCGGAATGTGTCCCGTGACACAGGAACCGTCACCCATGGCGGGCGCGGCGGAGGGTGTGTGACGTGACGCTCGAACTATACACCCGTTGTCATTACTGCGGCATTACAACGTTTGCTTCAATTTTTGCGGCCGCCCTGCTGTTGGAGCCTGGCGCAAGACTGTGCTCGCTGATACGCCTACGCTTTGCCGTCGTTCTTGCGTGAGAGGTGCACCGGGGTCGTGCCCGAAGGACGAAACACGAACTCATCGAGCAAGCGGACCGACGCGTGAATCGCGGTGTTGATGGCAAAACCCTGAAAGAGCAGCGCCACGCCGCGTTGTGACCGCGGATAGTACAGATTGGAAACGGCGGCGGAGGCCAGATCGCCGCCGAGGCTCGAGTAGTTCGGTTGCAAGCGCCCGTTATCTCCCCTGGCAATCACCAGGCTGGCGAGCGCATGGATGGCGCGCGATTTCGTGCTGCCCGCCCCTTGATAGAAGTAGCGGGGATCCTGGTGCAGAAGCGATGGCAGGATCGCGCCATCGAACATGATGTCCGTGAGGCTGTTGGCATAGTTCGCGCCAAACCGCTCGCCATAGCCCTTGGCTCCCTGAACGTATTGCGGGTTATTCGCTGCCTGTCCGACTCCGGCAAGCATGGCCACGCCTGCCAGAGTGAACGGGTCTCTGGCGACTTTGAGCGCGAGACTGAACTTGAGCTTCGTGGTAAGCGGCACGGGATTGGATTCGTAGACGGCGTAGAAATTTGGGATGATGCCGAAGCCGCGCTGCTTCTCTGCGGTCTTGACCTGCTCGGTGGCGATCTCCTCAACGCTTTCGGGCGTCACCGTAATGACGGTTTGCACTTCCTCGATGCGCAGTTTGTCCACGTCCAATATCTTGGACTGGCCCGGATCGAGCGTGACAGCAGGCGAGTCCCATTCGTCGAAGCCTGGGGCGCGAATGCTGACGCCATACGTGCGTCCTGCCTCCACGTCGCGAATTTCAAAGAATCCGCTCTCGTTCGTGGTGACTGAGCGGACTTCGCCGCCATCGCTTCCTCGGAGAGCGACGATCGCTCCGGAAACCGGAGCGTCGTTCATATCCGTTACCGTCCCGAGAATGATTCCTGTTTCGGGACTGGTTTGCTGTTGAGGTTGGTCTTTTCCCGATGGGAGCGGTTGAGTTGTCTGACTGCTGGCTGTGATGAGCCGAATCGTTCGGCAGCAGGGGCGCCTGTGCAAATAGCGAAACAGAGGCAAAAATGGCCACCGCTGCGGCTAAAATGACGGAGATGCTCCGGAGTTTTCTCATATATCTACGACGTACCAGATCGCGAAATATTGGATGCGGCAGGGACTGGCCAAGCACCACGCACTTTAGCGGAAACTCACTTTTCGTATTGCCCATGACAGCCAGCCCCCCTTTTCTTCGCTCGCACCGCAGCTTTCGTTAGATTTGTCCGCGTCCGCCGTCCACGTTGATTTCAACGCCGGTGATGTACGACGCGTCTTGCGAAGCCAAAAACACCACGGTTGCGGCAACCTCTTCCGGCTGGCCGAACCGCTTCATCGGAACGCTGGCAGTGGTGTGCTCAATGAAGTCATCGATTGCCTGCTTCGGCAGGCCAGTTCTCTCGATAATCGGCGTGACGATCGGCCCCGGCGCCACCGCGTTCACGCGGATGCCTCGACCGACCAGCTCCGCCGCCGCAGTTCTCGCCAGGGAGCGCAACGCGGCCTTGGTCGCGGAATAAGCGCTGGTGCCCTGCAATCCCAAGCGATCCACAACGCTGGTGTTGAGGATGATGGAGGCGCCGTCATTGAGGAAGGGAAGCGCCTTCTGGATGGTGAAGTAGGCTCCTTTGATGTTGATGTCGAATTGCTCGTCGTAGAGCCCCTCGGAGGTATCGGCGAGGGGCGCGAACTTGGCGACTCCGGCATTCACAAACAGCACGTCAATCTTGCCGAGCTTTTCCGCAACCTGCGCGTAGAGCTTGTCCACCTCGGACAGGCTGGAAACATCCGCCTGCACCGCGAGGATGCCATTGCCCATCGTCTTCACCGCTTCATCGAGAGTCTTTTTGCTGCGGCCCGAGATGGCCACCTTCGCTCCTTCTTCTTGCAAGCGTTTGGCCGTCGCCAATCCAATGCCGCTGTTCCCGCCGGTCACGACCGCTACCTTGCCGTCGAATCTGCCGCTCATGTTCGGTCTCCTCTCAAAGTGTTCGTCCTGATTCGTTGCGGTTGCCCTCTGCGCGGCGCACCGGGCCGCGTCCTGGCAACTTAGACAGTTAGATGAACATCTAAGTATGTGGGTGCAAGTTTTTTGCGAAAGTGCGGCCCAAACAGCGTTCTGGCGGTAAAACAGTGACTTCGTTAGACTTGGACATACTCATGGATCACGCCGACATCGAGAAAATATCGAAAGCCTTGGCCGACGAGACGCGTCTGCGAATTTTTGAGTCCATTTCCGCGTCGGGCGAGATGAACTGCGGCCAGATCGTCTCGCTGCGCGGCGTGACCCCGGCCACCGTGTCTCATCACCTCAGGATTCTGAGCGAGGCGGGATTGATCGCTTGCCGCCGCGAAGGGCAATTCGTGTACAGCGAGGTCGTCGCCGAAACCATCGTGGCCTACACGCAGGCTCTGGCAAAAATCGCCCAGGTCAAGAAGGCAGAACGCCGCCGCTAACTCCCGCAAGCCTTCGGGAAATTCGCCGCCCTGGGAGTTGAAATCACAGCCGAGAACGCGGTTAAATATGCACACAACAGAGGAGGAATTCGCATGAGCGAGCAATCTCCCGGCAACGATCAGACTCCCGCAAAGCCGAAATGGAAACTGTGGGCCGCTCTCGCCGCGATGCTACTCATCGCCGCTGGCTTGATCCTGCCCGCGGGGCGCGAAGCTGCGGGAACGTTTTTCCGCTCGTTGCGCATGCAGAAGGTGCAGGCGGTGAACGTTGATCTCTCTTCCTTCACCGATCCGAACGCCAACCCGACGCTGCACGACATGGTCGCGCAGATGATCTCGAGCAAAGTAATTGTGACCGCCAACGAAAAGGATCAGCCCGCTGCGGATTCCGCGGCAGCCACGCCGATCGCGGGTTTTCCCGTGCAGCTCCTCGGCGGGCGCAAGGACGCGCCGAAAGTCGTGGTGGCCGGGCAGCACGCCGTCACGCTGAGCATCGACCGCGCGCGCCTGCAAGCCATCTTCACTGAGGCTGGGCACCCGGAATTGTCCGTGCCGGCGTCGCTGGAGGGATCGACCGTCTCGGTCCAAATGCCGCGCGCCGTCGAAGCCACCTACGGCACCTGCCCCGGCCCGACCAACGCCACCGACGCACTGGCCAGCAACATCACCGGTCCGACGACGTCCTCGACGCAGTACAGCGATTGCGTGCGATTGCGCGAAAGTCCGAGTCCGGAGGTCAATGTCCCCGCGGGTCTCGACGTCGAACACTTGGCGGAGATTGGCCTCGAAGTCGCCGGCATGAATCCGACGCAGGCGCACGATTTCCTGAATACGGTGGACTGGAAGTCCACGCTGTCCATGACCGTGCCGCGCTTCCTGCGTTCCTATCAATCTGTAACGGTGAATGGCGCGCAGGGCACGCTGCTGACGCTGGCGGGCCGGCGCGGTCCGGGCTACACCCTGATCTGGGCGAAGAACGGCATGGTCTATTCGCTGATCGGTTTCGGGGATTCCGGCGAGGCCGTGGCGCTCGCGGACTCGTTGAAGTGAACCGCGGCCGCGAGGCGGCGCGAGGAGCGGGCACTGTCTTCCTCAGATAGCGTTGTCCTGCAAACGCGAAATTTGCGCAAGGTTTTCGGGGACAAGGTCGCGGTTCGCGGCCTCTCGCTCGAAGTGCGCCGCGGCGAAATCTTCGGCTTTCTGGGGCCGAACGGCGCGGGCAAGAGCACGTCCATCAAGATGCTCTTGGGTTTGGTCAAGCCCAGCGGCGGAGAAGCATTTGTTTTGGACAAGCCCATCGGCGACGTGGCCATCCGCCGAAAAATCGGCTTCCTGCCCGAGGATTTCAGCTTCTACGAGTGGCTGACGGCCGAGGAACTGCTCCATCTGCACGGTCGCCTCTCGGGTGTGCCTTCCGAGCGGTTGCGCCAGCGCGTTCCCGAAATGATCGAACTCGTTGGCCTCACGCCGCATCGCGACAAGCGCCTGCAAAATTTCTCCAAGGGCATGTCGCAGCGCATCGGCTTGGCCCAGGCGCTGATCCACGAGCCCGAGCTGATTTTTCTCGATGAGCCGACCTCCGGCCTCGACCCCATGGGCCGGCGCCTGGTGCGCGACATCATTCGCGCGCAACGCGACCGCGGCGCCACGGTCTTCCTCAATTCCCACCTGCTCAGCGAAATTGAAATCACTTGCGACGAAGTGGTATTCATCCGCGACGGGGAAGTGGTCACGTGCCGCGATCTGCGCTCGGTTCAGGAGGAGGAAGTCCGCGTGGTCGTCCGCGCTCGCAAGCTGACGCGCGAAGCCGTCGCTGGCTTGGCCCCGTGGAGCGATTCCGCGCAACTCGATGACGAGCAACTCACCTTCACCACGCGCTCGCGAGACTTCCTGCCGCACATCCTACGCCACCTCGTCGCCGCCGGCGCGGACGTCTACCAGTTCACGCCACAGCGCCTTTCGCTCGAGGAGCTGTTCGTCTCCATCATGGGCGAGGACCGGGGCCTGTGACGGGACTCTGGATCATGGCCGGGATCACCTTCCGCGAAGCCGCGCGCAAGAAAATTCTGTGGACCGCGCTGGCCGCCGGCGCCGGTTTTCTGATCGTCTTCGGATTGGGGCTGCACTATCAGATGGCCGATTCGGCGCGCGACAACATGGCCATCTTTCTGCGCTACCAGATTCTCAGCGGCATGCTCATGATCGGCCTGTACACCGTGGATTTGCTGGCCGTGGTCATGACCATCCTCACCTCCGTGGACACCATCTCCGGCGAGATCACTTCCGGCACCATCCACGCCATCGCCACTAAGCCCATCGCTCGCTGGCAAGTGCTCCTGGGGAAGTGGATCGGCTTCGTCGGCATGCTGGCCATCTACGTGGGGCTGATGTTCGGCGGGACCATCGCCGTGGGGCGCTGGATCGCCGGCGTCACGCCGCAAAATCCCTTGGCCGGAGCGGCGCTGGTGTTCCTCGAATGCGTGCTGGCGCTCACGGTGACGCTGTTGTGCGGCACCTGGTTTTCCACGCTGACCAACGGCGTCATTGTCCTGGGCCTGCACGGGCTGGCGTTCATGGGCGGCTGGCTCGAACAGATGAGCGGATTCGCCGAAGGCTCGCGCCTGGTCACCATCGGAATCGTCACCAGCCTGGTGATGCCCAGCGAAGCGGTGTGGCGGCGCGCGGCATTTGAAATGGAGCCGCCGCTGGCAGGCTCCCTGCAGTTCTCGCCTTTCGCGGACATCTCCGTGCCCAGCGGCACGATGATCGGCTACGCCATTTTTTATACGCTCGTTGCGCTGGCTATCGCCCTCTACCACTTCGCAAACCGCGACCTGTAGGCACACTCGGCCTCTTCGCATTTCCTGGCGAGGCAGTTTCCGATCAGCGTTTTTTCCGAAATCGCAGGCCATCCCAGCGGAAAACAAAAGGGCCGAATGGGGTGTGTGTCATCCGGCCCCGGGGTGTTGCTTGCTTAGTTGAGGGGAGCCTACGCCTCTCTCCCCGAAGCAGTCAATAGGCCGCCCCCTCGGGTCTCCTGGGCAGGCAATCGGGCCGGCCGAGGGCTTCGCGCAGGATGATTTTCGGATTTCTACCAAGCCCGAATCACGCTTGACAGGAACCACCGGACGGAATGACCCCCTGTCTCTGAACTGTCCTGTCGATCAGTAGCCTGGCCGGCCAGGAAGCGTTTAAATTGTGCTCAATTCCAAGCGATTCTCGTCGTCACTGGATTTTTTGGGGCAACTCTGAGAAAGGACGGAGAACGATGGCGCAGACGACTGCTTTCGCCGAATTCAAACAGGGGATCACACTGTTGCGCAACGGCTACTCGGCCGAGTCTGTCGAATACTTGCAACACGCCGTGGAACTCGAGCAGCAGAATCCGTATTACCTTTCGTTTTTGGGGGTGTCCATTGCCCGGGCCCAGCGGAAGTGGCTGGCGGCCGTGAGATTCTGCGAAACGGCTCTGACTCTGAAGCGCAATGACGCGCAGCTCTACCTGAATCTCGCCGAGGTGTATCTCGCGGCTGGGCAGCGTGACGATGCCGTCGAGACCCTGGACGCGGGCTTGCGGTCCTGCCCAGGCAATTCTCACATCCGGCGAGTGCGCGCCAGCCTTGGAAAACGAGGCGCGCCGGTCCTCCCGTTTCTTGGGCGCGGACACTTCTTGAACTATAGTCTGGGGAAATTACGGCACCGCACACTGGGGCGCTTCCGCAACGCTTAGAACTAGAAGCGCATCGGCATCCCGGGCACTCTTACAAAGACGCCGCCGACGAGCAAAACCTTTCTGAACATGCTTCGCCTCAGCCCACGTTTGCGTTCAGGCAGCCCTCTGTTCCATTTGCGTCGCATCGCGTTCCGCGCGCCGCTTCAGGTTCTGGAATTGGCGCAACTGCATGATCCAGTGCGTGGGCTCCAGGAAAATGAAACTCACGATCGGCCGCAGCCAGCGCGGCTGCATGGCCCAATAGCCCCTGACCACCAGCCGAGTGCGTCCACGAACGGCTGACCCCGGACCCCGGGGAATTGCGTCCCCGACCAAAAGGTGAGAATCTCGACGGCCACAACGAGTCGGTGGGGTGATCGTGAACGCGACAAAATCCCGATTGATATTGCTGGGGCTCCTGCTTGTTTGTGCGGGAAGCGCCTTCGCCCAGTCGCCGGGTGCAGGTGATGCCGATAAAGACCCGGCCGCAATCCTCGAGCTCGGCGGCGCCGCTGGCGTGAGCCTCGAAGACGGCGGATTCAGCGCCGGCCCCAATGTCGCCGCGGAAGTCACTCCGATCGAGAATTGGCTGGAGCTCGAAGGAGGTGTCACCACGCTTTTCGGCCATCGCTCGACCGAATGGGACACCGACCTGCTCTTCAAGAAGCCCTGGACCCTCTCCCGCAAAGCGGAGTTTATGGCCGGCGTCGGCCCCGAGTGGATTCACACCAGATCGCAAGGCGTGAGCACGAACTCAGCCGCCTTTGAAGCCGTGGGCGATTTCATGTTTTGGCCCTCCGGCAGGCACACCTTCGGCTGGTATCTCGAACCGGCATACGACTACAGCTTTGGCCGTGGCCACGAGCAATCGCTTGGCATCAGCGGCGGCCTGCTGATCGCCATCCGATGAGGCTTAAGGCCGCGAGGAAGAAGCGAAGCCATGAACTACAACCGTGAAGCGGGTGACGTGCTCGTTTGCCTGCACGTGCTCGACGGATTCAAGTCCAACCAGGACCCGGCCGCTGACGACCACATCGTGTGCCAGTTGGACACGGACAATGGCAAGATCAACGTCGCCTCGTGCCGCTCCTGCCTCGAAGGAATATTGCAAGCGAAGCCAGGCGCGTGGGGGCAGTATAAGACCGCAGCCAAGCAGCAAGCCGCCGCGCTGGGCGTGCACATCGGCGGTTAGTCCAGCCCTGGATCGCGAGAATACGAGTTGACTTGCCCGAGTCATATTGCTAAAGACTGCGAAAACAGCCCGAACGCACCGCACGACCATGCGTAGCGGGGTTTAAGGAGGGTCGCCATGAAGATGATTCTTATCCTTTCGGGAATCGTCGCGGGACTGCTGTCGCTCCCCGCGCAGTCGCGCGCACAGGAAACGCACTCCATGCCGGCGAAGCAAGGCACCAGCGACATCAAAACGACCAGGGACATCAAAGTGATCTCTAGCGCCGGCGCGCGCGCCTTGGCCGACGCCTGCACCGCCTGGGCCGAGCAGAATAAGCAAGTCGTGGCCATGGCGATTCTGGATTGGGGCGGCAATCTCATCGAGTCCCACGCCATGGAAGGCGCGCCCGCGAACGCGATCGATACCGCGCTGCTGAAAGCCAAATCGGCCCTACGTTGGCGCCGCCCCACCTCCGAGACCAACAAGATGGTCCGCAACGGCGAGAATCTCGCCCCGACCTTCATGCGCGACTTCCCGCAGCCCGGCGCTCTTCCCATCGTCCTCAATAACCAAGTCATCGGTGCGATGGGCGTATCCGGCGCCGACGGCGAGAAATGCGCCCAAGCGGCCATGGACGCAGTCTTCCACGGACAAGCCACCTCTTCGGTAAAGTAAAACCGCGCGCGTTAGAGCGGAAACTGGAAGTCAGACCGGGGCTCGCTGATCCCGGCATTTGATAGGTGTTTTCTCGCAAGCCCGCCCAAGCCGCGCAGATATCCCTCCCGCCGATGCCGTCTCTCGCAGTTGACTATTGGGAACAACCCGCGCGCGTGGAACGTCCCGCCGCAACGCTTTCGATTACTGTACAGATAGAGCGGGGAAGCACGACGGTCTTGGAAGTGTGGAATGAAAACGGCACAGGTCACCGAATCCTTTTTGGACGAGGCATCGCCGTTCATCTTCGTAATGGCGCTGCTGGGAATTCCCGCGGCGGGTGCGGTTGCCCTTGTCTTCTCCCTGCAAATCCCGCGCCTCGCTTACGGCGAAGCGAATCCACTGCTGGCTGCCGCTGAAATCGGCGGCCTAATTACCGTCGTTGTCCTGCTGTTCTTGTTGCGCGCATGCCTGGAGCGTCCCTCCGCGCCGCGCGGCTTCTGCAGAAACGTGCTGGACTTCCTGGCGATGTCGCACTGGCATCCCGCCGTCTGGGCCGCGCTAGTCGGGCTGCTGGTGCTGCCGCCAACCTGGTATATCCACGGCGACCCCGGGTTCATCCCAACGCTACGGATCCTGGGCTGGCGTTCGCTATCGTCCGGCGATGTGCGCGACGACCTCGATCGCGTCGTGACCGTCTTCCAATTGTCCCTCACGGGGGGAGTGCCCCTGCTGTTCGCCCTGCACATGCTCACCCGATGGAACCCGAAAGGACGCGTTCTGCCTTGGCTCTTGGTGCCTGTGCTGTTTGTAGGCGCGGCCATCGGCGTCGTCGTCCTCGTGACGATCGCGCACTAAGTCGCGTGTTCTCGCGCGGGACAACCGGACCGCTCATCTAAAAGGTTGGAAGCAGCCTCCGCTCTGTGTACCCTATCGCTGTATGAAAGTCTTGATCTCCGGCGCGGGAATCGCGGGGCCGGCTCTTGCCTATTGGCTGGCGCACTACGGACTCGAACCCACGATCGTCGAGAAAGCTCCGCAGTTGCGAACCGGCGGGTACATCATCGACTTCTGGGGACTCGGTTTCGACATCGCCGATCGCATGGGGCTGCTCCCGGAGATTCGCCGCCAGGGATACATGGTCCGCGAGGTGCGGATCGTCGGCCGGAACGGCAAGCGCGTGGCGGGATTTCCCGCCGAGGCGTTTGCCCGCATAGCGCAAGGCCGCTACGTCAGCCTCCCGCGGGGAGACCTGGCCGCATCCATCTTCGGCAAGCTCGAAGGCAAAGTAAAAACCATCTTCAACGACAGCATCGTCCTGATCGATCAAACACCGCACGGCGTCCGCGTCGCTTTTGAAAGTGGCCTCGCCGGTGAGTTCGATCTCGTCGTCGGCGCGGATGGGCTTCACTCACGCGTGCGCGAGCTCGCTTTCGGCCCGCAAAGCCGCTTCGAAAAATATCTGGGATACAAAGTCGCCGCCTTCGAGGTCCAGGGCTACCGGCCTCGAGAGGAGTTGGTGTACGTCATGTACACGCAGGTGGGTCAACAGGTCGGGAAGTTTGCGATGTCCGGCGATCGGACCATGTTCCTTTTCATATTCGCGGACCAGGACATCGACGCGGCGGCGGGCGACCTCCGGGCCCAGAAAGCGCTCTTGCGCCAGCGGTTCGGAAACAGCGGCTGGGAATGCCCCCAGATTCTGGACGCGCTCGATGCCGCGAACGATCTCTATTTTGATCGCGTGAGCCAGGTGCACATGGGCGTCGAGGCTGGCTCGTGGACGCGCGGCCGCGTGGCGTTGCTTGGAGACGCCGCCTTTTGCGTATCGCTGCTCGCCGGGCAGGGATCAGCGTTGGCCATGATCGCCGCGTACATTCTTGCCGGCGAACTGCATCGTGCCGGAGACGACTACGCCACGGCTTTTGCCCAATACCAGAATCTCTTCGCCCCGTTTGTTCTGAAGAAGCAGAAAATGGCTTTGCGTTTTGGCGGGACCTTCGCGCCGAAGTCTAAGCTCTCGATGTTCCTGCGCAATCAGGTGATCAACCTCTTGAGAATCCCCTGGGTCGCGGATCTCGCGGCCGGCCGCGATCTCGCCGACAAACTCCCGCTCCCCGATTACTGACGGAGCCGGTCCAGAATGGCTTGCCGCCACAAATTGGAGCGTGGCGACTAGCGCCGCCACGCTCCCGCGCGCGAAATTACAGCGTCGTGTAGATCAGCGTGACGAAGCCGTCGGGCGGAATCAGCACCTTGCCCCAGGGATCGTCGAACTCCGCCGTGGGTTTAGCGGCGATAGTGTCCTTCAGCGATTTCCCTTGCGTCTTGAGCTCCTTCACCTTGTCCCGACACGCCGTTATGACGCTGATGTATTTCGTTAGCGCCGCCTTGTCGCCCAGCGGTCCGTGCCCCGGAACGATCTTGGTCTTGTCGTCGGCCATGGCCAGCGCCTTATTGGCCGCGTTGATCATGCCGTTGATGCCGCCGCGGGTGCTGCGGTCGATGAAGGGGTAGAAGCCGTTGAAGAAAATGTCGGCGACGTGCAGCACGTTGGCCTTCTCATAGCGGACCCAGGATGTCGCCGTCGGTGTGCGCCGGACCGAAATAGCCCATGGTCATCTGCTCGTTGTTGAAGAACAGCCGGAAATTGTCGCGGAACGTCTGTTGCGGCAGTGCCTCGGCGGGCGAGGGAGTCACGGTGACGTTCAGGACGTCCAAGTGATGCGTCTCGCTGAGGCGCTTGCGCGTGTTCTCGTGTCCCAGCAGCGTGGCGCCGGCCTTGTGCATGGCCGCGTTGTTGTCGGTGTGGTCGAAATGCCAGTGCGTGTTGACCACGAACTTGAGCGGCGCGTTGCTGATGCCGGTTAGCGTTTCTTGCAGCTTGGCCTGCACCGGCTGGACGAAGTCATCGACCATGATTTTGCCGTCGGGCCCGTCGAGTACCGTCACGTTTCCGCCAGGGCCGGAAAGCAGCGTGATGTCGTCGGCCAGTTTCATCGTTGTGAGAGGCGTCATCGCCAGCGCTTTGCGCAAGGCATCGACGCCCGCCGCCGCACTCTGCGCCCCCGCTTGCGGCATGTACGCCGCGCGCGCCGCGCCGGCCGGCTCTGCGAACACTCCCCTGGGCGCGAGCCCTCCGAGCAGTGCGCCTCCGGCCACTGCCGTGGCCGCCTGCAACATCTCTCTCCGCGTCTTTAATCTACACATTTGGCTGAAATCCATTCTCTCTCCGCTCCTTTTTTGTGGCTGCTTGAGTCTAGGTCACCGGGACCGGCGTCTCGCGAGCGAGCGTTGCCCCGCTTCGCCGCGCGCTGCGCCGGCTCTGTCGGTTGAAATGCTAAACCAGAGTCGCGCGGCCTGGCAACCCGGCTCGCATCGTTCTGTGCGTGGCTTGACACGGGCCATGCGCCGCAACCTTGCAATAAGACGATCGCGCAAGAAATCATTTTTCTTGCGCATCGGCGGACGGATATAATCCCGCCGCGCCAGGCAAGCGGTGAATTGCCCTTGGCCGGCGTTTCCTCTCGAAGCGGATGAGTTGAGGGTTTCGGGTGAAGAAGCTTGCAAAGATCCTTGCAGGGACGGTCCTCGCGCTCGTGGTGGATCTTGCCCTGGGGCATCACCTTCACGCTAGGCTGGCGGCCCTTCATCGGCCCGCAGGCGCGCACGCTCCCTCAGGTGCGTCCGCGCCCCCGATAGCTACTATTGACACAGCGCTGCGGGAAAGCCGTAGGCCGAACCGCATTGGTACCAGCCGGGATACGCCGAACCAACGGCAATAGTTCCGCGGCCCTGGAGGGTGCCGTCCGAATAGAACAGTGCGACCGGGCTTGCGATAAACGACCCGCCGTCCGGCATCTCGAATGCCCCTTTATACAAGGAAGCCCAGATCTGGACATCCGGCGTTTGGTTCTTCTCGCCTGCAGCGTATAAGAAATCAAGCGACGCCCAGTTTACAGATGGATCCGCGTCAAGATTTTGGATGACGATGTCATAGTACCGGCCCTTTTGGAGAGCTACCGGTGGAAAACAGATCAACGGAAAGTTGCCGCGTCTATTTCCTGTGAGTTCGTTTTGAATCATGCTGGCCGTCGCCAGAACCCCATAGGGCTGGCCGTTGGAATCGTTGCGCAACGTGTAGTCATACCTGCCGCCAGTGCCCGATGCATATCCAGATTCTCCAGAAGGATTTGCAACGATCCAATAAAGACGCACCCCTGAAAGCGGAGCGCTCGACGTGGCCTGGAAACGAATGCTCACGGCGATTGACCGCGGGCCTCCGATTTCGATATTGCTAAGGCTCGTAGCGTAAAAATTGGATGCGAAAACAACCCCGGCAAAAGCAAAAGCAAGAACACACAGAGACGCAAGCAGGACAGCCAGCCTAACCCTCATTTCAGACTTCCTCCCCAAAGGTTTATGGTTCGGCGAACGTTCGCTAGCGCTGAACTTGAGGTCGACTGGGTGTCGGAGGTACTAGCGCGCACCTAGGGTATTTCCTGTATGTACTGGAATCAATGTATTTTTCTGTGGAAATCACCTTAGTGTCGAAACGCCAAATGGCGCAGGGGCATGGCGACCCTGGTCCGCCGGGGGTCTAGGGCAAACACCTCGGCCTGCCCACGCTCCTGATAGACAGCGTGGTCTCAATGACTCCGTGAGGGTTGGTGTCTTTTCAGAGCAGGTTGTAACTGATCAACTGCGCTTCGGGAGCCAATTCCTGTTTCCAGTTCGTGCGCAGCAGGCCTGTCTCGTGAGCGCAGGATTCCGCGCCAGGGTGGCACATCAGCTCAAGAGTGTCCGGCAAGTTATGCCCGGCTGCGGCAAGCTGGTAGAACGTTTCAAAGCAGGTGAAGCCGGCAGTCGTGGCGGTCGGGACGTAAGAGCGCAGCGCGAGGTTCCAGAAGTACTTGGCTAAGCGCAGCCGTGCGGGAAAGTCTTCTCCGGGACTGTACAGATTGCGCGTCAGGCGGACCTTGCGGATGCGGTACTTCTTCTGAATTTGTTTGACGATGCGAAAAAGCCGGGGATGGGTGTGCACATGATGGTGCGAATCAATGTGGCTAACGGGGACACCCAGCGCAAGAGCGCGGTCCATCTGGGCGCACCACTCCGTAAAGATGCGACCAGCGTCCGCGGGGGTAATGGTAATGCGGCGCAGGTTTCCTGCGAACTCCCCGTTTCCGTTGGGCGGCGGAACGGGGCCGGGCTGCGAAGAGAGCGCCCGGAAATCTGTCTCGAAGGTGAACGCCAAACGAGCAGTTGGGCAGCTTGCCAAGGTGCCGGGAGGCGTCCTCGGCGGCTGGCGCATTGGTCATGAGGGTGGCGGAGGTGACCCGCCCTTCTTCCATCAGGGCGAAGATAGCGTCGTTGACCGCGGAGCTGATTCCGAGATCGTCGCCATTGACGATGATCTTCAAATTGCCTCCTGCGGAATCTCGGAATCGTCGAGCGAAACGACATCATCGCGGTCAGGTTTCACTGCCAAGTCCATGGCCAGCAGCAGGTGATCTTCCTCCGTGCTTTGCCGGCGGAAGGGCAATTCCTCGAAGACTTTTATCAGAGGCTCGTTCCGCTTGGTCTCGACCAAATTGACCAGGAGGCGGCGCGCGCCCTGCTCATGCATGCGCTCGGCGAGCCAGCCATAGAAGGCGTGCTCGACATGCTTCTGGGCCACGCGGCAGGACAGTACGAACTCCTGGACTATCGGCTCATGGCTATCGAGCCGAATGCTTGCAAATCCCACGATCCCATAAGCGCCGAACTTGTCCGCACACTCGAAACCGACGCAGAGCATGCCGGGATTGGCGAGGAGGAAGCTGAACTCCTCATAGGTATAGCGGCGAGCGGAAAGATTGAGTTGGTTCGAGCGCTGGATGAGTTCCAAGGCAGCGCTCAATTTCCATTTCACTCTCCGGCCGGAAAATACGGAGCTTGAGCTGGCACGAGCGGAGAAAATTCGAGATAGTCGGAGCCAAACTGCTCGCGCACCGCTTCGCGCACGATCTCGGTTTGGTAGGAAGCGCGGCGAATCCGGCTGGTTTCCGTGACGGGAACGTTGAACTCCGGGCGTTGCAGCAAGGCCTGCAAATCGTGCTCAGGAAAGACGCGCACCATGGGCAAGGCGCTGGAAATTTCGTTGCGTTCGAACGGGGAATCGTCGATGAGAGCGAAGCTGTCGAGATTAATGTTGAGGCGGTCGGCGATCTGCTGCAGATTCTGGCTTTTACTGCCCCAATTGATGGCGGGATGAAGGAAATACTGGTCGAGACCCAGACGTGCGAGCACCTCCATGGCCTCATCGTGATGGTTCTTGCTGACCGCTGTTTGGATGATGCCGCGCTCGTCCAGGGCGTGAATCAGGCGCTCGGCTTCAGGGCGCATGACCAACGAGCCCGCGCCGTCCTCAACGAGAATGCCTTTCCAGAGAGTGTTGTCGAGGTCCCAAGCGACGCATTTGACTTTTGCTGCCGGCGCATGAGGGGAAAGCGCGACCGCCGCAGCCGGTTCGGATGAGCCGACCCGCTGTGCATCTGGCCGGAGCGCGATGAAATCCAGCCACGAAAAAACGACGCGAACTTCCTGGTCGGCGTCTGGGTAAACCATGAGCACATACCCGTCTCGGGCACGAAACGATTGCCGGAGCGGGATATCGAGATGGGCCAGATTGTGGCCCGGTTTAAGCTCAACACTCTCCCGGTAGGTCGAGATGCCCTGTTTGCGCAACTCAACGATCATCCGGAAGGGCTGTTGTTCGAAGGAGTAGCATTCCATCACGAAGCCGTCGAAGCTGGCTTCGGGCCTGCCAATGCGCTCGATGAGGCGCTCCCGATAGAGGACAAATGCTCCGTTGACGCGGCGCTTTGGATTGGCCCAAGCCAGCATGTCTCCGACGACGTTCACGACTGCGGTCGCGACGCGGTCAACCCTGTCGAAGAGGCGGATGCCCGCAAGGGACACGTAATTTCCGGTGAGCACGGCCTCGATCTTGCCCCAGCGGCGGAAGCGGAGGTCGACACCGCTGTTCAACAGCCCCGCGAAGTCAGGGTTGCGGATCATCCCGTACACCAAGCGGGCGCATTTGCGGTCGCGGCGTTGCACGTAAAGGTTGCAGGTGCTATAGCAATGTGGGATGGCACACTCGATGCAGTGCTCCTGCCACTGGATGAACATGGCGCCCTGGACAGAACCGTCTAAGTGGGATGGATTCGCAGTGAGTTGAGCGGCTTCCTGCGACCAGAGTGAGGGTGATGCCCAATCAAACTGAAACATACTTCTTCGTCCTGGGAAACAGAGGTTGCGGTCGATTCAAACTGGATATCACTTCCGGGCTTGCGGAACAGCGACAACCGGTCATCGCCGCCCCCGGCTCGGTTCTCAGAGCGCCCTCCCGCACGATTCGCAGGCCGAATCGTCAGTTGTGTATAGCTTGGCGCGTCTGAACTTGACTATCCGACGATCCCTTTATGGAATTGCATGATTTACCCTATGGCTCCGATTTCCCATGCGGAGCACTCTGTGTGGGTGCCATGGTACGTCGTTTGTGATCGATACGATTTCGAGGGCCTTCCGACCAAACTACTTTTACTCAACTCACTGGAAAGCTGAATGGATGATGCTGGCTTGTTTTTCCCGACTTTGAATTGACGGTGTTCTATTTGGGCGCACAACTCAATCTTCCGCTAAAAAGGTCGGTTGCGAGCCGCCTGTTTCCTCGCTATTCATCCTTTCTCGACCGCCTGAACTGGACGCCCCGCTGGGTCGACACCGTAAAGGAAAATTCGCAGTGCCCCAAGTTTGACTCGCGGGAAGAGATGTACATGCACCTGAACCGCACCTTCTTTGACGACGGGAAGTCGGCCATGGATTATCTTGAATTCGGCGTCGCCTACGGCGATAGTCTGCGCTCCTGGTGTGCGTTGAATACCAACCCCAAAACGCACTTCTTCGGCTTTGATTCCTTCCAAGGCTTACCCGAAGATTGGACGGGATCAAAGCCCAAGGGGGCGTTCAATACCTTTGGGAAGACGCCGGAAATTGCCGACCCACGGGTTCAGTTCGTCGTCGGGTGGTTCCAGCACTCCCTTCCAGGTTTTGTCGGGTCCTACGAGCCCAAGAACCGTCTTGTGGTCCACAATGACAGCGATCTTTATTCGTCCAGCTTATATTGTCTAACCAGCATGAACCACCTCATGTCACCCGGCACGCTCATCATTTTCGATGAGTTCTACGATGTTCTTCATGAGTACAGAGCCTTGAGCGATTACGCTGCCGCGTATATGCGCAAGTACAGGATCGTGGCGGCAACGCTCGGTTTCGGTCAAGTCACTGTCGAGATTCTTTAACATGAGATTAGATCGGTGCCGAAAATTCACAGCAGCCTGTAGGAATAGCTCCACACGTAAACGTCCCCAGTAATTCTGAGCGCTCTTTTTTCGGAATCAGACGCGTGCGATAGAACGATTCGCCAGGTACAAGAAATTGGGTTCCTCAGCCACCAGCCCATGGGTATAATCCTGCCTCGTCCCGCTACTTTGTTTTGTGCCCATTTTTTAAGGATTCGCAATGAAGAAGCTCGGAAAGATTTTGCTATGGCTCGGCCTGGCGCTCGTCGTGGTGCTCGGCCTGGGCATCACCTTCACGATCGGCTGGCGGCCCTTTATCGGGCCGCATGCGCGCACGCTCACGGCGCGCAAATTTGATAGCACCCCGGCGCGCTTCGCCCGCGGCGAATACCTCGTCAACAACGTCACCGACTGCATGGATTGCCACGCCGAGCACGATTGGACGCAGCACGACGCGCCCGTTCTGCCCGGCACCCTCGGCTCAGGCCAGGACATGAGCATCCTCAAGGGCTTCCCGGGGCAGGTCGTCGCGCCGAACATCACTTCCGACCCGGAGACCGGCGCCGGCAATTGGTCCGACGATCAGCTGGCCCGCGCCATTCGCGAGGGCGTCGGGCACGACGGCCGCGCGCTCTTCCCGTTCATGCCGTATCCGGACTTTCGTAACATGTCCGATGAGGACCTCGCCTCGATCATCGTGTATTTGCGAGCGCTGCCGCCGGTCAAAAAGCAGCGCCCGCCGACGGCATTGATTTTCCCCGTGAAATATCTGATCCGCAGCGTGCCGCAGCCGATCAACGCGCCCGTGCCCGACCCGGACGTTTCCACTCCCGAGAAGCGCGGCAAATATCTCGTCGCCGTCGCCGGATGCACCGATTGCCACACGCCGGCGGACGCGCACGGCCAGCCGCTGCCCGGCATGGACTTCGCCGGCGGCTTCGTCCTCGATGGTCCCTGGGGCAGGGCAGTGAGCGCGAACATCACGCCCGATCCCTCGGGCATCCCGTATTACGACGAGGCGCTGTTTATCCAAACCATGCGCACCGGTTTCGTGAAGGCGCGCAAGCTCAGCCAGATCATGCCCTGGCGCACCTACCGCGGCATGACCGACCAGGATTTGGCCGCCATCTTCGCCTACATCAAGACGCTCAAGCCCGTGCAGCACCGCGTGGACAATACGCTGCCGCCGACGTACTGTAAGGTCTGCCGGCAAATGCACGGCGGCGGCAATCTGAACTAAACTCAACGAAGAATCACAGATAAAGGAGTTCGCCCATGCACAATCTTTTGCGACGCTCCGCGGTTACGCTGGCCCTCGCGGCCCTGCTGGTCACCGCGCCCGCATCCGCCCTGCTCGCCCAGAATAAAGTCAACGACGTGGTGGACACCATCCACACCTCCGCCGGCGACCTGAAAGTCCGCCCGCTCTATCACGGCAGCGTCATGCTGGAATTTGCCGGCAAGGTGATTCACGTCGATCCCTGGAGCCAGGGCGATTACACCGGCCTCCCGCCCGCCGACATGATCGTCATCACGCACACGCACGCCGATCATCTCGACCGCAGCATGGTGGATAAGCTGCACAAGCCCGGCACGCTCCTGGTCGGTCCGCCTGCCGTCATCGACACACTGAATTGCGCGCCTGCCTGCGGCGAAGCCAATTCGATCAGCGACTCCGAGAAAAAGACTGTGATGGGCATCCCGATCGAAGGTGTCCCGATGTACAACCTGGTGCAGGGTTCCAAGCCCGGCGAGCCTTACCACCACAAGGGAATCGGCAGCGGCTTCATCCTGAATTTCGGCGATACCCGCGTCTATTTCTCCGGCGATACCGAATGCACGCCGGAAATGAAGTCGCTGAAGAACATCAGCGTGGCGTTCATCTCCATGAATCCCCCGCGAACCCAGTCGCCAATCGAGGCTGCCGCCTGCGTCAAGCAGTTCAAGCCCAAGATCGTCTACCCCTACCACTACCGCGGCTCGAAGACCGAGGATTTCGCCGACGCGCTCAAGGGCAGCGGTATCGAAGTTCGCCTCCGCAAACTCGAAGGCGAATCCTAGACCGCATCGCCCACAAAGGAGCGCTGGAAAGATGCGCACTCGCTTCACGACTCTAAGCTTTGTCTTCGTGGTAGGCCTGACGCTGGCGCTTTGCTCGCCCGCCTGCGCTCAGATTTATGGCACAAACTCGCAGGGACGCCGCTCGGCCGAGGCCAAGGCGGCTGCTGCGGCCGCGCCCAAGCCCGCCTACGATCCCCACGACCTTTCCGGCGTCTGGTGGGGCGGCGAGAGCGCCACCACGCCGACCACCTGGAGCATCCTCATGGGCAACCCCGTCCCCGAGATGACGCCGCTAGGGAAGAAGATGTTCGAGGCCAACCTGCCGTCCGAAGGCCCGCGTGCCGTTCCGCCCGCCACCGGAAATGACCCGCTAGGATTCTGCGATCCGCTTGGCTATCCGCGGAACCTCATGCAGAACATCCGCTCCTTCCAGTTCGTCCAGACGCCCAACGAAATCGTGCAGATCTTCGAGTGGAATTTCGCCGTCCGCCAAATCTGGATGGACGGCCGCAAGATTCCCGCCGACGCCGACCCGCGCTGGTTCGGCTACGCCGTCGGACACTGGGACGGCAAAGACCTGGTCATCGATTCCGCCGCGTACAACGACAAGACCTGGCTCGACGGCTTCGGCTACCCGCACAGCGAGGACATGACCCTGCAAGAGCGCTGGCAGCACCCGGACGCCCTGACGCTCCAGGTCAGCATGACGCTCACCGACCCGAAGATCTACACCAAGCCTTGGGTCAGCAAGAAGGCCATGCCGTTTCACCTGCAATTGCCCAAGGGCGTCACGGAACTGGAAGAGGTTTACTGCGTGCCTTCCGAGGAGCAGGAGTTCAACGAGAAAGTGCGCGATCCCGCGGCCGGCGTGACCAGGAAATAGTTCCGGGCAACGCGACGAACAAAGTTAGCCGGCCTGCGCGTATCGCCCGCAGGATGCAAATCGGGGACCTCTGCGCGATTTTGCGCGAGAAGAGCCTAACGCACGCCGGCCGGCACAGCCTCGGCGTCGTCCTCCTGGGGAACGCCAGCCTCCACGTCACGCCCAGCCGGTTTGATCTTTCCCAGGGCAATCCAGGAACCCAGGTAAAGCAACGCGGCGACCACGAGCAGGGACCGGATTCCCGTCCACATGGACAGCGATTCCAGCAGTCCGCCGAGGAGTGCGCCGAAGAGGTTGGACCCCAGCGCCGATCCTTGAAACCCAACTCTCGCGAAACTTCTGATGAACACAATGCCGGCGAAAAACGCGGGCATGCAAAGCACCAGGGTGGCCGTCAGAACCTTGAGCCAGAACGAGGCAAAAAAGAACGACTCCATCCGGATGAAATAGGACAGGAGCAAGCAGCCGAACAGCCCCGCATAAGCGAGCCGAATACTGAAGTCTTTTCGCCATTCAACCAGCAGATTCGCTCCCACGATAAGCAGTAGCAGGCCGGAGATCACGATCGAATTGACCAGCCATGTCGTTCCGAACAGGAGCGCCATTTTGCTGATGATTTGGGCTTCCAGCAGAAAAAAGCCCGCGCCCAAAAAGAAAAAGTGCCAATTCAGCGAGGCCGTGGAAACTCCGGTACTGCGCAGCAGTTGCCCGCCCAAGCCCAGAAGCACCAGGGACATCAGCAATACGGCGGTCGGAAGGCCGGGTTCACGCTGATAAAAGTAGGGCCAGTCATCCGTGGTTAGAGCCGCCGGCGCATCGGGAACGGCGGCTTGATGTTGTCGCGTATAGGTCAGCAGTTCCGGATCTCTGGCCAGAGCCGCGCGAAGTCGTTCTTGCGAGCCGGAGATGAAGAAGGAGCCGTTCGTCCCGTAAACCGGCTGAATCGCCTGTAATGTCAGCGGCGGCCGCCCGAACACGGTCTCCGTCAACTGAGCGAGTCTGCTGGCGATAAACGGTGTGTCCACCCAAAACTTTAGAATCAGCAGGCCATCGGGCTTGAGAAGCTTCTTGGCCGACCTCAGCGCTTCCAGCGTGTAGACGTAGTTGTCGATGCGGATATTCGTGTAGTAGGAGCTGGTCGTATGGGAATCGAGCAAGGAGAACATGATGACGTCGAACTTCTCGTGGCTGTTTTCCAGGTAGCTCCGTGCGTCGTTGACCTCCACCTGCACTCGCGGCGAGCTGTACGGCCTCTCGAAATGCAAATCGCGTCCCAGGCGCTGGATCAGCGGATCAATCTCCACCGCCACAACGCGTTGCGCGCCGTTACGCACCGCGGCCGCCACGTCGTTTCCCGTTCCGGCGCCCAGCACCAACACCGAGGGCGGATTCGGGAAAAACTGATATGGCATGTTGTAGGGATTCCATCTCGTCGGACCGTCTTGAAAGTACTCGGGGTGCTTGGCCGCGAATTCGGGAGAAAGATTAAAAATTTGCTGATACCAGCTATCGTTGGTGCGGATTTCATAGGACACGATTTCGTGGTGTAGGTCGAAGAACGGGCGAACAATCAGCCTCTGGTAAGGCGACCAATAGACTTGCCCGGCCTGAGGTGCCAGAGCCGTCAATGCCACGCATCCCGCGAACACCGCTGCCGCCACCCACCGCGCGGTCCTCAATCGCCAGAACAGCGCCACCAGTAACGCTCCGGCCACCGCGATCCAAACCGCCGGCGGCTGATCCAAGAAACACAGCGCTGTATACAGCACGATGCCGGCGAGGCTGCTGAGCACATTGACCGTGTACCCTTTGATCCCCTTGGAATTTTCCAAAGACCAACCCACGATCTGGCCAATCGGTACGAATGAGAATGCAATCAGGCCAAACAGCGGCACGATAATCGTGATCGTTTGCAGGATGCCGATCCATTCCGTCCCCGTATGCGGCAGCGATGGCACCCCGGAGACGTCGACCTCGGCCAGACCGCCGATCATCGTGGGCATGGAAGTAAGAAGCTTGCGCAGCGTCTGCAAGGGAAGCGAGACGACCAGGGCCAGAATCGGCCAAGGCAGCAATTGCGCCACCAGCCTGATCCGCCGTTTGCAAAGGCAACAACCGAGCCCAAATCCCAGGAAACAGGCGATCAGGACGAAGTTCTTGAAGTAAGCGAAGACTTGAATCTCGGACGAAACCCAGCGGATCACCAGCAGCTCTAAAAATAGGCCGGTGGCGCTGGCTACCGCCAATTGCCGGTAGGAGAATCCGCCCAGGTCCTGCGCCGCAAAATCGAGCGCGCGTGGCGCCCAAACGGGCGAGCGATCGAAATCGCCGGTTCGGCCCGCGCGATACAGCAGCGAGAGATAGACATTGGCAAGGATCAGCACGAGGGCCAAGCCTGCATAGGTCGGAATCAGATTCGGCATGAAATGGGCTTCCATGGATTCTCCGGGTGCTGCTTTTACCCATTGTCTAACGCCGGGAAGCGCAACGGCGCGATAACTGTCTTGCCTAGCCTCTATAAGTAAAGAGCTGCCAAACGCCGTTTTTCGCCGGTTCGAATGCGCCGAATCTGCTGTTGGCTATCCCATAACCACATTGAGAAAAAATAATTTCGTCGCGGCCCCCTGTGCCAAAATTAATTCTGCCAAGGAAACGACCGATACCAGGCCCGCACCCCTGTCAGCGACACTTGGGAGGAACGTACAGTGCGTCAGCGCCGCCGGCACAATCGCCACGAGCCCCTGAGTAAGATTCAGGTCGCTTGGCGTGGCAGCGGCGAGTATGAAATTTCCGTCATCTCCGACCTCTCCCAGGACGGCGCCTTCATCCACACCAGCAAGCCGCCCGAGCCGGGAACCCTCCTGCATTTGCTTTTGGATGTGCCCACCAACGGGATTCGGGCCCAGGCCATTGTCCGTCGCTGCGTGGAGGGCGAGGGAATGGGCGTCGAACTTCAGCCGATGGCCAGGGAAGAGCGCGAGCGCTTTGAAGCGCTGCTCGGGGTTGCCGTGCCGCTGTTGCGCGAGGATACTTCCGACGCGGCCCATGGGTCCAGGGAGCGTTCGGTGGCAGGGGAGCGAGTGGACTCTGCCCCTGCGGCCAAGGTCCTGGAGGACTCCGACGCTCCTCCCGCTTCTCCTGGGCGGGCCCCCGTGACCGAGCGCCGAGCCCATTTCCGCCACAAGATCGCCGCAGTCGTCAGCCTGATGGACATTGGAACTGGCCAGATCGTGGAAGGGGATTTGGCCGATCTGGCGCGCATGGGCTGCAACGTGAAGACGGAGACGTTCTTTTCCGTGGGTGCGGAGGTGGAACTAACCATCTCTCGCAACTCCCAATCCTTTCGTGCACAGGCCCGCGTCGTTTCCGCCGTGCCCGATCATGGCATGGGACTGGTATTCACCGACGTTGAACCACAGCAGTACGTCGCTCTCGATCAGTGGATTGCGGCGTCCATGAAGACTTCTTGGCTGGCCACCGTCCGCCGAAGGAGCCAGCGTGTCTTGCTGAAACTACCCGTGCACGTCGGCGGAAGGGACAGCCTGGGAACCGACTTCTCGGAAAACACCAGCACCATCTCCATCAGCGCCCATGGCGCTACCGTCCTGCTTTCGACGGGGGTGGTCGATGGCCAGCTCCTGATTCTTCGCAACCTGCTGACCAACGGCGCGCTCGAATGCTCGGTCGTTTATGTTGGCAAGGCACAAGAGCAGCGACGCGAGGTGGGAGTTTCCTTCACGCTGCCCAACCGCACATTCTGGCGGGTCGCCTTCCCGCCTTTGGGCTGGTCGCAGAACGACCCCGACGCCAAGAGAACCTAAATCCGACTCACGCTGCCCTCAGCGAGCCGGCATCATCCCAATGGACTTGTACTGCGCCTCTGCGTCAGCCGACTTTAGATACTCCAGCAGCGCCTTGGCGGCCTTGGCGTCGCTCGCTTTGCTGGACACATACCCGACAATCTTCGTCGGCGTGTAAGCGCCCGCAGGCAAAGCCAAGCCATCCACCATTTCGTTTGCGCGCACATCGCTGACGTAGGGACCGAGCGAGAAAGTCCCGTCCCCTGCGGTCACCGCCTTCAGCGCCCCGCCCACCGGCATCAGCTTGATCTTGTCCTTCACTTGGTCGGCGATGCCCAGCTTGCTCAGTACCGCCTGCGCCGCCACCCCCGCGCTGCCCGTCGCTGGATCAATCGACACAAAGGAGTTCGCCGAGAGTAACGTCTTCTTCACCGCGGCGGGCGTCGAAACGTCCGGCTTCGTCGCGCCCTTTTTCAGCACAATCGCCACCACAAACGACGCCAGCGTCGTCGCGCTCTTCTTGTTCAGGTTGCCCGACGACAACGCCTCATCGTACGGCGGCACCATGATATCCACGTCCGCCCCTTGTCCCTGCGCCACCTTGTCCTTCATCTGCAGCGTCGGGACGTACATCGCCGTCACTTTGTATCCCGTCTTCGCTTCAAACCCCGGAAGCAGCGCTCGGAACGGCGCTCCCAGCGGCATGGGCGCTAGTAGCGTCACCTGGGTTTGGGCCTGCGCGCCGGCCCAACTGCAAAGTCCCAGCACGACCGCGAAAATCGGCAGCAGTAAATGTTTCATGCGTTTCACGGATTGCTCCTCGCTGGATCAGCCAGCTCGATAAACTGGACTCGGATTTCCGCCGAAAGTTATACCCCACTCCCGTCTGTCCGGCCATACATTTCGCTCCGGGTTCGTCCGTCCGCCGCTCATCTCGTTTCGGTCATTCGCCATCCCCGTGGATTCGCCGCGCTGGCCAGTTGGGAAGATTGATTCGTTGCTGTCTGTCAGAGGGTCAGTTAGAATGGCCGCGAAATAACGCTATGATAACTCCCGTTCACCGAGCGAGAAACGGTCCCGCGCTTCTGGCGACTGGCGTCTGCCGCCTCCTCTGTTGCGCGCTGCTGCTGCAAATTTCTTGCCCCGTGGACTCCTCGGCGCAAGCGCCGGCGCCAGCCGCGCCAGCTCCAACCGCACAGGCGCCCGCCTCCCGGGTGCTGGGTTTCCTGCAGCTCAGTGGCGAAGTCGAAGTGAATGGGATGCGCGCCGCGGATGGGCAGACGATTTTCCCGGGCGACACCGTGCGCACCGGAGGCGGTGGCGCGGCGGTCTTCAATGCGCCGGGCGTCGGGGCGCTGACCCTGGAAAGTCAGACCGAGGTTTCCTTCGGCGTGGGTCAAAAGGTCGCCTCGCTGAAGCAGGGCACTGTCGACATTCGTTCCTTTCAGGCGCACGCCAATCTCGATATTCAATTTGGCAGGTTTGCTCTGTATACCTCTTCCTCTGAATCTGAGGCGGCGGGCGTCCTCACCGTCGGCCCGAATGGCGCCGCGCGCGTCGAATGCCGGGGAGGCACCATCGGTGTGACGGCGTTGCAAGGCGCCGAGGCGGTACTCCTGCGCACCGGCCAGGTTGTGAGGATCGCTGCAGACGGCACCATGCAGGGCGTTGAATCCGCGCAGGGTGCGCCGGCCCCAGCGACAACCACCTCAACTACAACAAGCAGGCCAACGACTCCGCCAACCGCGCGGAATCTTCGCACCCTCTATATTCTGTTGGCCGTGGGAGGTGCGGGCGGGGTCACCGCTGCGGTGCTCGCTCTCGTGGCAAAGAAGTCCACACCACTCAGCCCTGCGACGCCCTGAGATCTTGCCTAGCGTCCTTTAAGTCTTTCCTATCGATTGAGCTTGCGCAGCATTGCATTTCCATCGTCTTTATCAAGTACGCCTTTTCGCATCAGCGCGATGATCAGCTCGGTCAGAACGAACTGCGGCTCGCTCGCTCCGCTCTGTGTGGGGCCGTTCCCCGGACCGGATGACGCCGCGGCGGAGTTCGCCGCGCCCTCCTCAGGCTCAGCCGACACCGGTGATTTTTCGCCGCTCAGTTCGCGGATCCAACGCTGAAAGACCTTCACCTGTTCCGGATCGGCGGCGATAAAGGCCAGGCCCATGCCCATGCCAACCAGTGAGTAGGTCACCTTGGCCTTCGCCTGAAAGGACTCGTTATCTTTTGAAATCTTGACCGACAATACGTTGCCAACCGGAAAGGGGCTCAGCGTATCCACATAGCAGCCGCCCAGTCCCAAGTCACTGGTGCGTCCATTCAATCGCGTTCCTGATTTGGTCTCGATGGCCTCAATCGAGGCCGTAAATGGATAGCGCGCGTTCCGCCGCCGCTCGTTGGGCGCCGGTTGCGTACTGTTGTTGATGTTTCTCAGCATCCCCACACCAGATGCCCCCTCCTGGCTGCTTCCGCTATCTGGCTCTTGGCCAGACACTTATGCCTACAGCTTAGTTTCTATCAATCCGTCTGCGCCAGCGAGATAATTCTCCGCATACGTGTTTTAGCGTATAACTCCCCCGGCATCATGCGGCGTACCGTCTCGCCCTTCGCTTCCCGCGTGTCTTCGACCCGCTGTGAACCGATGCCTGCACCCGCCCAGCCACCCCAAGCCTCAAAAACCAGCCCGATGGCGCATTGGACAAGGGTAGGACTATCTTCCGATTGCCTTCTCCCTTTCCTCTCAATAGGCTGAAAGCTACGACTGCCCGATCTCTGAGTCTCCTGTGAGCACAACGCCCACTGCACTCCGGACGAACAACGCAAGAACCTTCGTGCGTAATTTCAACATTATGTTGAAGTTCGCGCGGCTCTATGGCTTTGAGCACACCCGCACCGCCGAGCAAATCGAGAAGACCTGGTCCGAACTCCAGACCGCCCTTTCCGGCGAAAGCGACGGCGAGATCCTCCTCGGCTCTTCCGGCAATCAACTCTTGCTGAACGGCGCGCCTCTCGGCAGCTCCGGAGCCGACCGCAGCCTCGCGCAGTTGCTCGCCAGCATCGGTATTTCCAGCGTCCATTTCTCCTCCAACATCACGCGCGAGGACTTTGACAAGTTTGTCCGCGTCTTTCCATCCCGGGGTGGACCAAAGGCTTTGCTGACCGAGGAATACAAGCGCACGATGGAGGGAGTTTCCGGCGTGCGCCTCAACGAAATTTGCTTTGTGCCTGCCGACTCCGCCTCCGTGAGCCTGGAATTGGCGGCGCAAATCACCGGAAGCGTGCTGCGTTCGACCGGCGCTGACGACACAACATCTTGGTTCACCGATCCCGAGCGGCTCCTGCAGCTCATTGCCGCTGCGGAAGGCTCCAGAGGTGGCGCCCCGGGACAGAGCGGTACTGGCGAAGGAGAAGCCGGCGGAAGTAACGCCGGCGCGTCCGGCACGGGCACTGGAAGTGGCGCCGGCGGAGACATTGGCAGCGGTAGCGGTAGCGGCGGTGGCGTCGGCACGGGCCCTGGCACCGGCGTCGGTACGGGCACGGGCGGTGGCAGTGGTAGTGGCACGGGCCCTGGCGTTGGCACCGGCATCGGCGGTGGAAGTGGCGCCGGTGCGGGCGTGGCCGGTGGCAGTGGTAGTGGCACGGGCCCTGGCGTTGGCACCGGCACGGGTGGTGGAATCGGCGTCGGCACTGGCATTGGATCCGGCAGCGTGGGCACGGGCAGCGGCCCTGGCACCGGCTCAGGTAGTGGGGGAAGTGGCGTCGGCTCTGGCAGCGGCACCGGCACAGGTGGCGGCGGCAATGGCGCGGGCACTGACGGCGCTGGCCGGCTGGGTTCAGGCAGAATCGGCGGCGCGATCGGCGGCAGTGGAGTTGCCGGTGCTGGCGGCATCGGTGGCGGAGTTGCCAAGCGCCTCCGCGGCATCACCAATTTCTGGGACGAAGTAAAGGCCTCCATGCGTGGCCTGACCATCGGCAGCGGCCCGCTGGTAACGCCGGAGCAGGAGGATGTCTGCAAGGTCCTGCGCCTCTTGCGCCAATTGCCAGCAAATAGTGACGCGCCGGAAGGATCGATCGAACCGTACGCCTTCCAAAGCCGCCTTTCCGAGATTTCCGTCGCCACGCGCGTGCTCTTCCACGACGCGCTGGTCGCCCTGGCCTCGCAGGCTCCGGCTGGAAATCACGACAAGCTCTTCCTGCAGCGGCTCGCCGAGCACATGGCCATCCGCTTCGCCGTGGACGCCTTCGAGCGCGGCGACACGTCCGTCAATGCCGTGCAGCAATTGCTCGAGCGCATGGGCCAGGAAATCTCCGCCCTTCGCGACGTCCTGACGTCGCAGGAAGATAAGTTGAAGAGTGCGGGAATTTCCACCGAGCCCTACGCCGATCAGCTCGAGCGCCAGTTCTGGAACGCTGTGCCGGACGCCTCCAAGCGCTCCATTCTTCTGTCGCCGGACGCCTGGAGCGTTCCCCCGCGCCACATCAGCGACTATATCCGGGAGCACCGAACTCAGGGCGATCACGAAACCTGTTGCGCGATTCTCACCAATTATCTGAAGGGCGTAGAAAGCGAAAAGGCCGAAGCCCGCAAAAAAGTGTTCACCGGCCTGTGTGACCTCTCCGAATGCTTCGGTGACGAAGTCGCTCTTCTGGGCGAATCCATTGCCAAGGTCGCATCCTGCATCATCTCGGAAAAGGACCGGGGATTGCGCAGCCTGGCCAGCGCCGCCTTTGTCCGCCTGAGTCAGGAAGGCGCCGCCCGGCGCAGCTATCATGTTTTGGAAATTGTGCTCAGCTCGCTCGATACCCTCGAATCGCAGGACCAGACCCTGGTGCAGGGGTTGCAGCAGCGCATCGGCCTCGAGGACCGCCTCTCTGAGTTCTTGGAGGACGCCCTCTCGAGTCGCCAGATTCCCAAGGGCCTGGTCGAAATCTTGCAACGCCTGCCGCGCTCCGGCGCCAAGCGCCTGGCCAAGCGCTTCGGCAAGGCCGGTTTCCGCGAGGACTGCGACCTTCTCCTGACTCTTTTCCAGCACCTGGGCCCTGAAGGCGCCGAGTACCTCAAGCAATCGCTTGCCGACGCGCCGCCTCTCGAAGTGGTGGACATCGTAGGCCTGCTCAGCCGCACCAATCCCGAGTTGCTGATCCAGGCGCTGCCGCAACGCCTGCGCGAATGTCCTCGTTCGTTCCACGACTTGGTCGTTCGGCGCATCGCCTTCAGCGGCGGCCCCGAGCGCGGCCAGCTTCTCACCGAGATCTATGACTTTCTCGACCCGCTCATTCGCCCGCTGGCACTCGACGAGATTGGCATGAGCGGCGACGCCGGCGCCATTCCGTGGCTGCTCAAGAGGGTTCAGACCGAAAGCGGCAAGAACGAGCTCGTCCGCCTCAAAGCCATCGAGGCCGCTGGCCGTCTGCGCGCGAAAGATATCGCCCCGCTCCTGCAGCGGATTCTGGAAACGAAGCAGATGTTCCGGTGGCTGTACCCCTCCGAATTGCGCATCGTCGCGGCCCAGACGCTTGCCAAGGTCGACCCGGAGGCCTGGAATAATCTCGAGCCGCGCGTGGACATCACCCCCGCGCAGATCGCCTCCTTTCCCGCTCTCGATGCCGATTCCAACGCTTCCGCCTTGCGGCAGAGGCGCTACCTGCGCTTCGGGTTGTCCCGGCCACTGATCGCCGTGACCACCAACCTGCGTCAGGACTCCACGCTCGAGCTTCATTCCTTGAATCTCGGCGGCGGCTTGGGCGTCATCGATAGCCATTGCCCCGAGGGCACCATCCTGGCGCTGAAATTCGCGCTCGGGCGCCGCTCGGTGCCCGCCCAGGTCTTTGTCCGCAAGAACCTGACGGGCGAAGCGGACAGCGTCGCCTTTGAAATCGTCGAGATGACTCTGGCGGACCGCGCCCGCCTGCGCCAGTTCCTGTCCGAAGCAGGCCGCCTGCAACCGGGGAGCTCGGCGAAGAACCGCGTCCGCCGCGCGCCCACGCCCTCGAAACGCTAACCGCCGTGACTCTTTGATACCCGCTCCGTGAATTAACGGAAGCGGTAACCCAGGAAACCGCCATAATGGTCGAAAGAGACTTAGCTCCCTCGCGGTGAGGCGCCCAGCGATGCGAAAACCGGAAGAAGCATGCCCTCCGCCCCTGAGCGCCCAACGGGGCGACCCGGAACTGCTCAACCTGCTGTCCGCCGCGCTCGAGGCCGCTCATACCGCCGTATGCATCATCGATCGTGATCGCACCATCGTCTGGGCCAATCCCGCCGTCGAGCCGCTGTCTGGTTACACTCCTCACGACATCATCGGGAAGAGTACGCCTGCCTTCTGGTCCAGCCGCCAGACGCCGGCCTTTTACGAGGGGCTCTGGCGCACGCTTCTCGCCGGAAAGGAGTGGCGCGGGGAACTCGTGAATCGCCGCAAGGACGGCAGCTTCTACGACGAAGAGCGGACCATCACCCCGATTCACGGTGCCGACGGCCAGGTCACTCACTTCATCGCCATCGGCCTGGACATCAGCGAACGCAAACGTGCCGAAGATGAAGTCCGCCGCCTCGCTCAAGTCGTCGAAACGACCACCACCCTGGTCGGCATGACCGACCTCGAGGGAAAATTCTTCTTCGTCAATCCCACCTTTCACAAGGTTCTCGGCTATTCCAACGAAGAGCTGCTCGGCAAGCACTTCAGCATGATCGTGGCCGGCAGCAATTCTCCGGAGCTTCTCCAGCAGCTTTCCACGACCTACGAGCCCTCCGGCTGGACGGGCGACATCCAGCTTCGTCGCAAGGACGGCACCGAACTTTCGGTCAATCTGATCCTGCAGCCGCTTACCGATCGAGACGGCCGCGTGATCGGCCGCTTCGGCATCTCGCGTGACATCACCGAGAGAAAACAAGCCGAGGAAGCCCTGCGGCAAAGCCGCGAAATGTTTGAGGCCCTCTTCGAGTCAAGCCCGGACGCCATGCTAGCCGTCAACGCCGATGGGTGCATCGAACGCCTCAACGCCCAGGCCGAACGGCTCTTCGGATACGGCCGCAGCGAGCTGCTGGGCCAGCCGGCCGAGACGCTGATCCCCGAGCATTTCTGGCTCGGTCATCCCGGCAAAAGCCCCGACAAACAGCTCGACAAACACGCGGCCCATCCTTCGCATTTTTCGCCGCACGCTGCCGAGCTGCACGGAAGGCGCAAGGACGGCAGCGAATTCCCCGTGGAGATTTCCCTGAGCCTGCTCCAGGCGCAGACCGGCGCGCTGGTGCTCAGCGTGATCCGCGACGTCACCCTGCGCAAAGAGGCGGACCAGGCGCTCAAGGAGACTCATCAGCGGCTGAACATGGCCCTGCGAAACCTCGAGCGCCAGAACCGCGAAGCCGCCAAGCTCAGCGAACTGGTGGACGTCCTGCAATCCTGCCCGACGCTCCCGAAGCCTATGAGGTCACCGCCAGCTCGCTCCGCGCCATTCTTCCTTGCCTTGCCGGAGCTCTGTGCATCCTCAGCCCGTCCCGCGATGTCGAGGTGGTGGCTTCCTGGGGCGAGTTGCAAACCATCGAGAAGACCTTTCGTTCGGACGAGTGCTGGGCCTTGCGGCGCAGCAAAGTCCATCAGGTGAAAGACTCGAGCTCGCCCCTGCGCTGCGCTCACGTTCACGGAGATCCGCCGGGCGGCTATTTCTGCGTTCCGCTCGTCGCCCAGGGCGAGGCTTTCGGACTCCTCTATCTGGAATGTCCGCCCGAGCCGCCGGCCTCTTTGGCCGATCCGCCTCCGAAGGAACGCCGCTCCGATCACGTGGATATCGAAGTTCGCCAGGCCACCGCCCTCGGCGAGCGTCTCTCCCTGGCGCTGGGAAATCTGCGCTTGCGCGAGCAGTTGCGCGCCCAATCGATTCGCGACGCGCTCACCGGCCTGTTCAACCGCCGCTACATGGAGGAATCGCTCGAGCGCGAGTTGAGCCGCTCGGCCCGCAGCGGCCAGCCCGTCGCCGTGCTGATGCTGGACATCGATCACTTCAAGCGCTTCAACGACACCTTTGGCCATCAAGGCGGCGACGCGCTTCTGCGCGGCCTGGGCCAATTCCTCAGCCAGCGCACCCGCGGTCATGACGTTGCCTGCCGTTATGGCGGCGAGGAGTTCGTCATCATCCTCTCGGGAGCCACCAAGGAAGCCGCCGCGCGCCGCGCCGAAATCCTCCGCGAGGACCTCCAGTACATGATCGTCGAGGACGCCGGCAAGGTCCTCGGCAAGGTCACCGTTTCCGTCGGCGTCGCCGTGGCCCCCGACGATGGCGCCAGCGCCGCCGAACTCCTGCATGCCGCCGACGCCTCCCTCTACCGCGCCAAAGCCGAAGGCCGCGACCGCATCGTCCTCGCCTGACCCCTCAGCGCCTTTCAGCGATAGATTTCCTTGCGATGTCCCACGCGGAGAACCAGCACAATGAGGCGGTCGTCTTCGATCTTCGCGATGAGCCGGTAATCGCCCACGCGATACTTCCAGAACTCCCCCAGCCGCGAGCCCTGCAACGCCTTTCCGATCGAGCGCGGATCGTCCAGCCTGGCCACGCGCTCGTGCAGAAACTTTAGGATTCGTTTCCTGTGTTGTGGGTCGAGTTTGCCGAGTTCCCGGTCCGCTGACTCCGACAGCTCAACGCTCCAGGCCATGACGTTTCAGAGCGGCTTTGAGGGGGATAGTTTTTTCTTCGCCGCTGCGGATGCGTTCGAGCGCTCCTTCGGCAAGATACAGGTCTTCGAGGTCGTCCAGGTGTTCCAGGATGGCCTCGCGGGCGTAGAAAGTCTTGGTGCGCCCGGTCCGCCGGGCCAGTTTCTCCAGTCGCTTTTCAATGGACTGCGGAAGTCGAATCGCCAGCATAAACACCTCGCTATACGAGTATAGCACAGGCCGTATCGAAGTGTCTCTTGGCTGTCCTCCTGCGAGGGCAATCCTGGTTCCAGCTCCAAGGTATCTCGCTTCACACAGCTCTCGTGCGCTAAAATGCCGCTCGGTTCGCGCTTCATGCGACCGCCGCGTTGAGGGAAGCGAGATGCGTCTTCCACTTTTGCTTTTGCTGGCCCTCGGGAGCGTTTTGCCCGCGGCGCTTGCGGCATTCGCAGCGCCCGCCGAAACGCCCGACCTCAAAATCACCACGCGCTTCACCTCGGGCCGCGCGCTCGCCTCCACCACCACGCAATACATCAAAGGCCAGCGCTCGCGCATCGAGCGCGAAATCCTCGGCCACCCGCGCGTGACCATCAACCAGTGTGACCAGCATCAGGTCCTGCAGCTCGACCCCGAGGCGCGCCAGTACACCAGCTATCGGCTCAACGAACAGGGCCGCCCGGTGTCCGGCCCCGAGGCATCACCCCGAACGCCGCTCTCAACCGAACCATCCGGCGGCACGCTCGTCGTCAACATCGAAACGGACGATACCGGCGAGCGCAAGAAACTCTTCGGCTATCCCGCACGGCACGTCATCACGACGCAGACGATGATTCCCGGACCCGGCGCGGTCACGCTAGGCCAGGAATTCATGCGCGACGGCTGGTACATCGACCTCGACGTCAACGCGGGCTGCGCGCCCAGGCCCAAGGGCGTGGCCTTCCTATTGATGGGCGGCTCGATGTCGCGCGGCGGCGCCATGAAGATGGACAAGATCGAAACTCACAGCAAGGGCCCCGCTGAAAACGGCTTCGCCGTTTCGCTCACGACGAAGACGACGAGTAGCGTTCCCTCCGGCAAGGCTTTCGTCAGCGAATCGCTGACCGAAGTCGCCGAGATCTCCACCGCGCCGCTGGACACCGCGCTGTTCGACGTCCCAGCGGGCTTCCAAAAAGTTGACCGCTTGCAGGACTACATCGCCGCGACCGCAAGGCCGAGGCCGCTGGGCCCGTGGGAAACCGTCAAACGCTACTGGACCTCTCTATTCCATTAAAGGCGGCTTCATTTCGCTAAGCGCGAGAGCAGTAATTCCCGCTGGCGTCTTCACTTCATGATGTCCAGCGCCGTGATTTCGCCGTTTGGCGTGCCGTCCTTGGTGGTCACTCTCACCGTGCGTCCCTTGAGGTCATCGCACGGCGATATCGTCCCCGGCCGGACCAGCACGTAACTCGTATAGTCCACCTTGCCGGCATCCGCTACGTGGAGCACGACGGCGCCATCGGCGGTCGCTACCGTCACCTGCATCGCATTGCCGCGGCACGTGACTTCCGTCGCCTGGCCTCGGATGCGCTTGTCCGGCGCGGCTGGCGCGACATTTGTTTGTGTGGACTCGGTCCGCGCGTCGCCTTCGTTCGCCCCGCCGCTTTCGGACGGTCCCGAAGCTGTCGCGGCGGAGTTGCGCGCTTCCGCCGTCAACTGCTGCTGCCTCTGCGCGCGCTGCGCGTCAAATTGGCGCGCCCGCTGCATCTCGTCCAGCAGGTCGTTGAGCTGTTTCTGCTGCGTCGGATCGCTCGTCTGCGAGAGCAGATGGCGCGCCGCAGCCTCCGCTTCATCGTAGCGGCGCAGGCGCATCAGCGCTTGCGCAAGAATAAACTGATAACTCGCCTGGCCGGGCTCGAGCGCCATGCCTTTCTCTGCCAGTGCCAGCGCCTCCTGCAAATTCTCTTCGTGCGGCATCAGGCAGAGCGCCAGCAAGCCATAGGGCGGCGCAAAGTCCGCGTTGATCGAGATGGCCTGGTGCAGGTCGGCTTCGGCGTCCGCAATATTTGGCGCAGTGCCGCCGTCATAATTCACTTTCGCGCGCAAATAACGCGTGTAGGCGTTGTTCGGGTCCAGCGCAATTGCGGCCGAGAGCGTAGCCCGCGCCTTGTCTGCCTGCACCGGCTGGGCAAAATGCAACACGCCCAGATTTTGCTGCGCCAGCGCCAGCTTGGGATCGAGCCGGGCCGCCTCCTCGAGAAGCGCCTGCGCCTCCTTGAATTGCCCGTGCAGCACCAGAAATCCTCCGCGGTAGGCGTCCGCTTCCGCGTCCGAGAGCATGCGCACGTGCAAATCCTTCTCGGCCGTCCTCGCCGGCGCGGGCACGATGAGCGAGTTAAAGCCGAAAGCGTGAACGTATCGGTCCAGCTCCGCCTGTAGTTTCCCGAGATCTCCGAATGCCGCCGTCGCTTGCTGCGCTGTCTCTCCCTGATCCATCGCCTTCAGGAAGTTGCCAAACTCCGCTCGATGTGCCATTTGGTCGCCAATCATCAGGTAATGAATCAGCGCCCAGGACTCTGCGTAAAAGATCGAAACCTTGCTCGCTTCGTTGTAATACGGCGAGTCGTGATTTACCTGGAAGAGCGTACTGAGCGGAAGCAGAGTTTGCCGCCTCAACATCTCGATCAGCGCGAGATTCGGCATCCCGATGCTCGCGTTTTTGTCGTTGATCGCCGAGTTTCCGTAGAAGTCGGCCATCCCTTCGGTCACCCACAGCGGCAAGCCGGGGAAATACGGCGTGGTCACCGAGTGGTAGTACTCGTGATACATCGCTTCGTAGGGGTTGTCTCCGTGCGCGGCCAGGTCGATGGCCACCTGAAATTGATCGTAGCCGTCGAGAAAAATTCCGGCGGGATGCGCGTGGCCTTTCGTCTCCCAATACTCCGGCAAAAGTCCGCGCAGCGTGTTCTCGTCTTTGGCCGCGAGAATGGTGATGACCGGCGAAGGTTGCGCTCGCACGTAAGCCATCGAGTCGCGAAACAGAGCGCGAATCTGCTCGAACTGCTGCGCCGTCTTGCGCGCGTCGGCTTCGCTGCCGTTACTGACCACGATGAAATTCGGGCTGCGCGCCTCGATCCATTGCTCGTGGCCGGCGCTCCGAGCACGCGGCGCGAGGAAGGGAATTGCGAGAAGCAAGGCCAGTGCGGCCAATGCGGCGGACCGGGTTTGGTTCCTCATGGTCCCGCACCTCCAGCTTTTCAATCCACGGCAGGGCCTGAACTTCGCCTAAAACGAGGCAGGGGGACGGTCGTTCCAGCGCCGCAAAGTTTACCACAATCCCCAGCGGCCCCCATAAGGCTGCCGATACGTGTTCAGGTGATAACCGTGAGCGCGGAAACGAGCGCGCCGCTACGTTTTCTGAGCCTGCGCCTGAGCTGGCAGCTTGTCCTTTAGCACCGTCAATTTCTCGATGATCGGAGGCTTCACGAACAGATCGGAGGCTCGGGCCATCAGCTCCGCAGCCAACCGTCCCGTCAAGTGCGCTTGCCGCCCGCGCTCGTCGGGAAACGCATCAAAAATGGCAAACGTACTCGGCCCGATTTGGGTGGCGAACCACGCCGTGGTCTCCGGCTCCTGCTGCACAATCGCCAGCCCTGATTGCAGGAATTGCGCCACCTCCATCTCTTTGCCCGGCTTCGCCTCCATCCGTACAAACAACGCTACGCTGACCATCTTCGTTTCCTCCCTTTGTTGGTTCTTCGGCCGACATTCTCGCGCGACACTGCACGGCGACAAGCCAACCGCAGCGCCCCTTGCCGGGGCCTGCCTGTCGGGTATGATAGGCAGCGCAGTGGTTTTGCGGTACAGAATTTTTCGGCGCGGCGCGATGCGGCGCGCGGGCTGATTGCGGAGAGAAGGGAAGTGTGCATGATGATCGGGCTGATTGCGATTCCCAAGCTGGCGGCTTTGCTCGCGGGCGGATGCGCGGCGCTGGCGCAACTGGCCGCGCCCAACGAGGCAGGCGTGGCGATGGGGCACGTGCACTTGATCGTCGCGGACATGGAAGCCGGGAAAAAGTTCTGGGAGACGCTGGGAGGCGAGGCGACCACCTTCGGGCCGTTCGCCATGATCAAATTTCCGGGCGCGCTGGTGCTGCTGAAGCACGCCGAACCCACGGCGCCGGCCACGGGATCGGTCGTCGATCATGTGTGCTTTCAAGTGCCCAACCTCGCCAGGGCGCTGGCCGTCTGGCAGGCCGCCGGGCTGAAGACCGAGTCGGGGCGCATCGCGGAGCAGGCTTACGTCATCACTCCCGACGAACTGCTGCGCGTTGAGATCACCGAAGAGCCTTCGCTGACGGCGCCGATCGCGTTTCACCATGTGCATTTTTTCGTGGGCGAAAATGGCCTGGGCGGGGCCAATGCCGTCACCGAAATGCAGGCCTGGTATGCGCGCACGTTCGGCGCGAAGCCCGGCAAGCGCATGCACTTTGACGCCGCCGACATTCCTGGCGCCAACCTCACCTTCTCGAAGTCCGCCGTTCCCACGGCGGGTACGGTGGGCCGCGCGATCGACCACATCAGCTTCGAGATCGCCGACCTGCCGGCGTTTTGCCGGAAACTCGAGGCTGGCGGCGTTAGGTTCGACGTGGCGTACACGGAGCGGCCGGACCTGGGCATCAGCTTCGCCTTCCTGACCGATCCCTGGGGCACCAAGATCGAATGCACGCAAGGCGTGCGCAACCTGTAGCTTGATTCCCGCGTGCGGCCGTTGGGTAACAATATTTGATTTGCGCGGGCTGCAAGTACAGCCCGCACCCGAACACTCCCCCCACCCCCATTTTTTGTAAGTATTCATTGTGCGTGGGTTAGCGGCGGATTTTGCGTAAGTGTTCATTCTGCTCGGGTTCCTTCGGGTTTTGCTAGTAGGCTGCCCGCTGCGGCTTTGGAATGGGCAGGAGCGGCATGGGATTTGCGCGGGCCGTAAGTGCGCACTCTGGCGGACGGGTAGATTCCACACGGCCGCCTGTGGAGCTAGGGCGTTTTGCAAGTCATTGAAAACACGCAGCATAAAATGGAGGGGGTACACCCCCCGGGCAACTTGTATGAATATCAAAACAGGTGACTTGCGGCAAAAGGAGTTTGTAAGAATATCAAAACAAAGGGCGTTCATTTTGCGCGGCTCGGGCGTACCGTCTGCCGGGGAAAATTCGGACGATGTGGCGAGCAAGCGGGCGGCGAGGGGACGCGCAGAGGCCGCGGCGTCGTGCGGCGGACGGGGTCCGAGCGTTCGAGGAGACGTTCTTTGTTGACGGACATGAGACATTATATCATGGGCGTCAACGTCAACATAATTACTTATACGTAATCACGCTCAGGTGAGTCATTCGAATGGGCGAGGAGCCCACCCTTCGCAGGAACCTTGGGGAATATGGCCGGGGATTATTGGACGTTCAGTGTGAAGCTGGTCTTGGCGGAAAATCCACCGGCGCTGGCGCTGACCGTAATTGTGTAGGCACCAGCGGGCGTGCCTGGCGAACTTGGTGCATTCGAACCGCCCCCGCCGCAGCCAGCAAGGGCCACGAGCAGGCAGGTAAACGCAAGCCGCGCGGCGAAGCGGGGCAGGCGGCCGCGTCCGGCGCCAACGAGCAAGAGAGACAGGAGCAGCAGCGCGATGGTGATGGCCGACCAGAGCGCTTCTCCTGGCCACGGGAGCTTGCCCGGCCTGCCGGTGACCGTCAACGCCGGGGCTGTCGTGGTGATGGTGAGTACCGTTTGCCCGTCGCCTGTGACGGAAGCGGGTTTGAAGCTGCAGGTGGCAAGCGCGGGCAGTCCGGAACAGGAGGAACCGTCAAAGGTTACCGGCCCATTGAAACCGGCGCTAAACACGTTCACGTTTATGGTGGATGACGCTCCCTGCCCAACGTAGAGAAGCGAATTACCCATGTTCAAGTCGATGCCAACGACGTTAAACGGCGTGGTCGTCTGGCTGGTTGCAAAATTAATGTCGCCGGCGTAGACGGCATTCAAGTTGTGCTGGCCAATTTCGTCGAGGTGAATGAGGATTTTGGTATTTCCGAATGAGTCCAACTGAACCAACGCAACGCTGGATTGGTTTGGTAGATCGTTATAGCCTCCAGCGAATCCGTAGAGTCTCCCACTGGGGCACTGCGGGAGGCCGACGCCCGGCGTGCACGTTCCCGCGGCAGTCGTGACGTTCACCAGCCATTCATAATCGCCCGCGGGAACCGCGCCAGTGCCGTTGTAGATTTGGCCGGAACCAACCGCCTGCAGGCCGATGCTGGTCTGGGTGGGCTCGGGGTCCACGGTGACCTGCGCAAACTGCTGGGAAATGCTGGGAGCAAAATTCGGGTCTCCGCCATACTCCGCGATTGCCAGATACGACCCACCCGATAACAGGTTGGTGGTGGTATTCACGGCGCCATTGACCAGGGGAAAATCCACGAGGTCCGAGAGGAAACCCGTATTGCTTCCGCCCAGCGTGACGTCACCGGTCGGAGTACCCGACGCGCTGGTGACGGTGATGCTGAGCGGCACCGATTGGCCGTGCATGATGTGGACGGGGTTGCCGTTGTTTAGCTGCAGGGTAGTAGTGGTTGTCGAAAAGTGGATGGAGCCCCAGGAATTTACAAGGTTGGCGACGTTCACCGAACCGAGGCCCGTGGCGGCGTCGTAACCAACGCCGCTTTGATAGAGCGCGGAGGGGGTGCCGTATCCGCTTTCGCCGCTGACTGCGTTATTGCCAATCGTCACATCGTTGAAAACGCACGAACCATTCGCGGCCAGCGCCGGAGACGCGGAGGCGTTGCACTCAGCAAAATTCTCCGCGGCCGCGAGCCGGTACAAAACATAGTCGGCCTGCCCCTGGCGCGCTCCCATCTTTTGATCCACGAGCGCCATGATTCCGCCAAAAGTCTGGACCGAAGCGGACGTTCCCCAAGCCTGATATAGGCCGATTTGCCCTTGGGAATTCGGCTCGCAGGAGAGGTGCAGACAGAACAGATACGGGTCGTGACTTGCGGCTGTGAGAGACACATCGGGTATAAAGCGAGCATTCTGGGCGGGGACGCCGGGCACACCCGCTTGCCAGGAAGGTTTGGGGAAATCGGCGCTGGCGCCTCCGCCTCCGGAGCCCTGAGTTTCGTTCCATACGTCCTCGGGAATGTAGGAGGTTGCCGATTGCAGCGTGGTGGGCGAGTTTGTGGGGTTCCAATATAAACCGTCATTCCCGTTTTCATTGAATTCGGTGCCGCCGACCGCGACCGTATACGGGTTGGAAGCCAATACGTTGATGGAGATGGTGGTGTCACCCGCACTGGAGGAGGCGCACTCGAGAGCGCCATTGTCCCCTGTGGAGACAAGAAACGTGATCCCCTGCGCGGCGGCTTGCTGAGCGAGAGATGAGATCGCTTGCGCCTGGGCGCTGGTGACGTCGGCCTCGCACACGCTGTAGCTCGAGGAAATGACGCTGCCGTTGTTGTTCTCGATCGCGGCAAGTTCCGACAGTGTGATGCCGTCCGTTGTGGCCGTGGAAGACGACACGAGCAGCACGATTCCGCTGCCGGGCGCCAGTGCTCCTGCCCAGCTCATATCCAGAACAGCCTCGGCCTCGTCGCCGCCCCCCAGATCACCGGGGTCCGGGCCGTTCAGTCCGACGGCGAAAGTACCGACCGGCGGTATCACTCCGAGTTGAAAGAGCTGACGGAATGTGTAGGGGTCGCTGAGGTCGATATTGGATCGGGCCGGGATGAGAATGTTGTTGAACGGGTTGCCGGCAAGCGGAGGCGTTTGCGCGTACAGTGGATTCGCGTTGTAAATCTCCTGGAGATCGGCCGGAGCCAGCCCGTGTTGGCCCGTTGTCCCGGTAAGGTCGGGCTTGCCCGTAATCACCGATGCGGTGAACACAGGTTCGGTGGAAACGTGAATTTGCGGCTGGGACTTAAAATCGTGCAGCGTGGCAATGCCGCCGACCACCGGAAAGAGAGCCGTGGGGATTTGGGGATCGTTGGCGTTCGCCCAGTGGTCCTGTCCGTTGACGACGTAGTGATGCATGGCGGTGTGGAACGCGCCTTCAAGCAGCGAAGCCGAACCAGAAAACTCGATCACGGTCCGGCCGCGTGACGCCTGAATGGCATGAAACCCATGAGCGGCCAGCCAAGACGCGACCGTCTGAATGTCCACGTCCGACGGACCAAATTGCTGGCCGAACTCGTCGGGCGTGAGCCATTTGTGATAGCTGGGGGATGAGCTGTCCTGCTGGTCCTGGAGCAATTTCTGCAGCGCGGCTTCTTGCTCCGGAGAGCGGCGGAGCACCAGAAGCATTCTGTCGAGAGGCAGGTCCGCAGGCGCCGGGCCGCGATCAAATTCCTGCCGGGCCAGGGGATGAACGTTGCCCCTCAGCAATGTGAGTGCGGCTTCATCGATCGGCCCGACGAGCCGCGGCAGGGGAGGAGCCGACTGCGCGCCGGCGATCCCCTCCGTAAAAAACAGGCAAGCGAGAGACGCGGCGAGAGCCACACCTCGCCATATCTTCCGGGGTGGTCGACTCATGTTTAGCAGGCTGTGCCTGCCCTTTCCGCTGCGAGGAGAGGGAGTTATTACCCTACTTCTAAATTTTTCTCAAGCATATTCGTGGGACGGCCTACCGCCCGGCAGACCCGGGGTGCTTGCGGTTTTGTGGCGAGGGGGTTCCGGGTCACTGCGTTGTGAAGGTTAGGTCGCCGGAGGTTACCGGGATGCCTGCGGCGTTGGTGCTCAGGACGCGGCAGTGATAGACGGTTTTGGTGGCGAGGCCGGTGAGGGTTACTGAATGGCTGGTGGTTAGCGTGGGATCGAGAGAGGAGAGGCTGGCGTAGGCTGTGGTGGGACCGTATTCGACTTGACTGGTCGCCGGCTGATCGGTGGCCCAGGTGATGGTGACGTTGGTCGGGGTGCTGACGTTGATATTCGAAGCTGCAATGCCGGCTCAAGAGCGGGCCGATCTTACCGACCGACGCGTAGCCCATGAGCCAGAGACAAATGAACCCGAGTGCCAGTCGCTGGACGGAGTTCATCCGCACGCCTCCAGAAATTTGCGAAGTCCGCAGAGGCGTGAGGAACGGCGTGGACTGGGGAGGTGGTCGATTGCCGCTGCGGAGAATTTTACCGCGCTGAGGCCGGTGAAACGTAATTTGATCGGATGGCGGATTAGAAGTGACTCCCGGTTCCGCCGCCATTGCAGAGACCATTCAGCAGAGCCGTTCCGCGCTGGGCCGGCCGGATGCCTGCATGGGCTCTGCGGAGCGGATGGCCGGCGGACGCTCTTGCGGGCGAGTTCGGCGAGCCAGGAGTTGAGTGAAGAGTGCTGGCCAGCCGGCATCTCGCCGAAGCGCACACCCATGCCCCAGCCGGAATGCGTGTAGATCACTTTGCCGGAGAGCTCGCAGGTGCTTCCGCCGTAACGGATGCGAAGGCGCAAGTCCGTGTCCACGGGGAAGACCTCGGGAGTGTCCACGTAACAGCCGCGTGAACTGAGTTCGGAAACGCGCGCGCGGAGGCCTCGGCCGTCAGGCAACGCGGTCAATTCGGCTTCGGCGACAAACGAGAAACGCCGATTGGTACGCTTGACCAGGACTTCAGGCATCGGATCGCCTCTTTCGTGTAACGGGCGTGTTACGGGCGCGCTACGTGCGCGGCAAGAGCACGCCGGTCTGAAAGGAATCCGCTCTCAAATGCTACGGCCCTTTTGCGGAGACGCGCTACTGTTCGACAGGCCAGCAAGAGGACGGGCATGCACGGCCGCCCGGTCCTGCAGAAGGCGCGCCGCCGGCGCTTATTGAACCCCATTCATCGTGCTTTGCGAAGGTTACGTGCAAGTCAGCCCGGTGTGAATTTCCCGTGTATGCCCGCTGCCGGGCCGGACTCGACCGTCCGTCGAGAGGGACGGCGGAAACGGGGGCGTCTGCTTGTCTTTGAACCGTCTTCTGCGGTATATCCCTATCAATCTTTTGCGTGGGGAGGGATGTGGCTGCATCCGTCGTATTCCACGTTTCCATTTGGGCGAAGTGACATTGCGGCGTTCTTGTTTTAGGTGGCGATCCGACGGTGGTGAGTCCAGTCAAGGAGGAGCTGCCAATGAGAAATCTAGCGATTCTCAGTCTGCTGCTATTGGCGACGCTGCTGAGCCTGCAGCCGGCTCCGTCTGCCCAGCCCGCCCGGCCGGGAGCCGCGGGGCAAAGCGCGGACTCGAAGCCTGCCCGGCCGGGATTGGAGGTGCCGCTGGTGACTCCGGGGCCGGGGTGGAAGGCGTGTCCGCACTGCGAGAATGAAGCTTGGGCGGCGGAAGGGCGCAAGAAGGCCAACGTGGATACGCGCCCGTTCAATGCGCGCGACCTATCGGGAATTTGGAGCGGCAATCCGGACGACCTGGCGGTCAACGGCGTTCCGATCAATATGAACGGGGTGCCTACGCTGACTGCGTACGGGAAGAAGTTGTTCGCGGCGGCCCAAAGCGATTCGCCGCAGTGGAATTCCAAGGATCCGGAGAATGTTTGCGACCCCATGGGCTGGCCGCGCTGGCTGACCTTCAACTTCGGATTTCAGTTCGTGGTGTTGCCGGACCGCGTGCTGCAATTTTTTGAGTGGGGCCACACGTGGCGGGATATCTGGACCGATGGGCGCAAACTGCCGGCCGATCCGCCGATCCCGCGATACCTGGGATATGCCGTCGGCAAGTGGGAAGGGAATACGTTCGTGGTGGACTCGAATGGCTACGACGAGCGCTCCTGGATTGCGCAGGCTCCGTCGGCGCAAAGCGGGACTGGACGGCCGGGCGGCTATCCGCATAGCGACGAAATGCGCATCCAGGAGCGTTACCAGCGGCTCAATTACGGATTGCTGCAGCTCGCGCTGACCATCACTGACCCCAAGGTGTACACGGCGCCCTGGACGACGACCGGCAAGGTCGCGCTGCTGCCCGACGTGGAGATGGCGGAAAGTTTCTGCGTGCCGTCGGACCAGATTCGTTTCAATGAGGAGAATACGATTCCCACGGTGTCGAAGCAGTAGGGGCGATTTTTTCACGCGGGCTGCACGTGCGGCTCGCACCCGGCTCGAATCTTTGGCGGCGGGTTGAAGAGAAAGAGAGAGAGGAGGCAAAAATGTTGCGAGACCTGCGCGTGGTTGCGGTGCTGGCGGCCCTCGTTTTGTTCCCCCTGTTGGCCTCTCCTGTTCTGGCACATCACGGAAATGCGGCGTGGTCGGCCACGGAAACGACGCTGAAAGGCACCGTGGTGGATTATCAGTGGCGAAATCCGCACGTTTTGCTGGTTTGGACGACGAAGGATGACAGCGGGAAGGCCGTGCAGTGGACCGGGGAAGTCGCCTCTCCCGAGGCCATGATGGCCGACGACGGCTGGACCAAGCAGACGTTCAAGCCCGGCGACGAAATTGTGCTGGTGCTGCGGCCGGCGAAGTCCGGAGCGCCGAATGGCGTGATCGACCAGATCAAGCGAGCCGACGGGAGCGTGGTGATGCGCTATTCGCGGCAGGCTGGGTCCGGGAATTATGCCGGGCCGCTGACCCCAACCGATCAGGAGCGGCGGGACAAAGCCGCCGCCGAGGCTGACAAGGCCGACAAGGCGAAGAACTGATCCTGATTTGGATGGTTCGGTCGCGGCTGGCGGTCTTAAGGCTATCGGTTCACCGAGGCCGGCAGGCCATACTGCCGACAATACCTCCGGCATTGCCGACGATGACCAGGCTTTGCGGCAACCACCAAACGCTGCGCTCCCAGCGGCGCGGCGAATGGCGCATTCGATGAGCCAGCCATGCTGTGGCGACTGCTCCTCCGGCGTCGAATGCGTAGAGAGCGGCGGGGTGGTTTACGAGTGGGCGAGCCAGGGGGTCGGCTTCCAGGAATGGCCGTCCCTCGCGCTGCATTCTTGCCTTGAAGACCTCGGTTTGAACGGAGTCAGCGATCGACAATCCGAACTGGCTGGCAGCCATGAACGCAACGGTGCGATCGCGGAACGTGGAGCACAGCGACAGCAGCAAAGGATTGCAGTGCGAACGGGCAACTTCGGATTTCTTTTCGTCGTCGTGGACAACCCGCACTGACGTTGTAGCAGGGCGCAGGAGCTGGTTCATAGCTTTGATTTCGTCTTGCTGCTCTTGTGCCATGACGGGTGAGCAGGACAGCAACGCGAGGGCGAGGGCAAGATAGATGATCTTTAACGTAGATGCCTCCTTTCTGTACCAATTTGGTACAGAAGCCCTAGGCTGGATGTGCGCCGGGTCACCGATCCGTGTGCACGAAGGGTGCTTCGGTAGGCCAGGGTGCGTTTCGTGTGTTGGTTAATTCGCTTGCGACATGAGGGCTAAAACGGGCCCGCTGCGGAATACGGCTTTGCTATTCTTGTCCGGCGGGGTCACGGATGAGTTCCATTTCGAGTTCGAGCGGGGCGGCGATTGGCAGCAAGCACGATGAATTGCGGCTGCTGATCAATTCGCGCAATCCGATTATCACCGTAGAGACGACGGAAGAAGAGCGGCTGACGCATCTGCTGACGGCGCTGGCCGAGGAGTTGTGCGTGCCGCTGTACACCTGGAGCGTGACGACAGGTCTCGCCAGAGTGGACGGCGCGGCGCTCTACGCAACGACGAAGCCCGAGCAGGCGCTCGCCAATATCGCGGCGGTTTCGGGCGACGCCATATTCCTGCTCAAGGATTTCGCGCGCTATTGCAGTGACGACAAGATTTGCCGGATGCTGCGCGATCTGGCGGACTCGTTTCGCAGCGCGCGGCGGTCTATCGTCATGTCAGCGCCGTCGCTGAGCTTGCCGCCGGAATCGCCGGCGAATCGGCGCCGTTTGCGTTTGGTTTGCCGGACGCGGAGGAATTGGCGACGGGCGTGAAGCAGGTCCTCGCGGAGATGAGCCGCGAGCAGCGCATGGCGGTCGCCCAGGATCCCGCGAGCGTGCAACGGCTTGCGGAGAGCCTGGCTGGGTTGACGGCGGACGAAGCGATGCGCACGCTGCGCAAATGTCTGCTCGAGCGAGGCAAGGCGGACGCCGGTCTCGCGGACGCGGTGATGGATGCCAAGCGGAAGGCGCTGCAAACCGAGGGGCTGCTGGAACCGGCGCGGCGCGACGCCACGTTTGCGGACGTGGCCGGGCTGAAGCACCTGCGCGAGTGGCTGGCGAAAAGGCACAGCGCGTTCACGCCGGAAGGGCGCCGCTTCGGACTGGAGCCGCCCAAGGGCGTGCTCATCACCGGCGTGCAAGGATGCGGCAAGAGTCTGGCGGCGCGCGCGACGGCGGGCGAGTGGGGCATCGAGCTGGCGCGTCTGGATGCGGGCGCGCTGTACGACAAGTACGTCGGCGAAAGCGAGAAGCGCTTGCGCAAGGCGCTCGAATTGTCGCGGCAACTGGCGCCCTTGGTGTTGTGGATCGACGAGATCGAGAAGGCGTTTGCTTCGGCGGGCGCGAGCAGCGATGCGGACGCGGGATTATCGCAGCGGCTGCTGGCGACGCTGCTGACCTGGATGCAGGACCGCGAAGGCGGCGTTTTTCTGGCGGCGACATCGAACAATATTTCCGCGCTGCCTCCGGAGATGCTGCGGAAGGGGCGCTTCGACGAAATCTTCTTCGTGGATTTGCCGGATGCGGATGCGCGGGCCGCGCTGTTCGCGCTGCACTTGAAGAAACGAGGGCGGGACCCGGCGGCGTTTGACGTGGCCAAGCTGGCGGCGGCGAGCGAAGGTTTTTCGGGCGCCGAAATCGAACAGGCCATCGCGGCGGGGCTGTACACCGCGTTCAGCGCGAAAACGCAACTCTCGACCGATATTGTGCTGGCGGAAATTCGTGGCACGCAGCCGCTCAGCGTGACACGCGCGGAAGACATTCAGGCGCTGCGCGAATGGGCCAAGGCGCGAGCCGTGCCTGCGGACTAAGCGTTGCTTAACCGGGTTCAGAATGGCTTCAGGGCCTGAAGGCCCAAGAAAATACAGGCTATATGTCGGGGCTGAAGCCCCGACCCCCTAGTCGGTGCACAGACTCTGAAGCTCCGACCCCCTAGTTGTCACACAGACCCTGAAGCCCCCGCCCCTAGTTGTTACACAGACTCTGAAGCTCCGCCCCCCTAAAACCCATTTATGAAAAAGGCCGCTAGTCTTTGGGGTTGGTGGCGAAGATGGAGAGCTCGGGGGTGAAACCGCGATCGTCCATTTCGAGGGCGGCCTTCACGATGTAGGCGATCTCCTCGGAGCGGAGCTTGGTGGGATTTTCTTTTTGCGTCAGGCCGGCGCTGGCGGCGAAGCTGGTGAGAACTTCGCTGGGATTGACCAGGAAGACGCGAATGTTGTAGCGGCGGAGTTCGGCGCGCCAGCATTCGGTCATGCCGCGAAGCGCGAACTTGCTGGCGTAGTAGGCGGTGCCGTTGGGGGCGCCGCGCAGACCGGCGGTGGAGGAGATGTTGACGATGTTGCCGCGCTGTCGCGCGATGAAAAGCTTGGCGGCTTCGCGGGCCATCAGCATGGCGCCGGTGACGTTGGTGGCAAAGACGGCGTCGAAACTGGCGCGGTCGGAGTCCACCAGGCTCCTGAAGACGCCAAAGCCGGCGTTGTTCACCAGGATGTCCAGGTCGCCAAACTGGGCCAGCAGCTCGCGATAGGTGCGCGCGACATCGTCTTCCTTCGAGACGTCGGCGTGAATGGGAAACACTCCCAAGGCGCGGGCGGCTTCCGAGAGGCGGGCCTGGTCGCGTCCGGTGATGGCCACGCGCGCGCCGCTGGCGGCAAGGGATTGGGCAATGGCGCGGCCGATGCCCGCGCTTCCGCCGGTGATCAAAGCGACAGAATTCTTGAGATTCATGTATTCCTCCGGAGTTCGATTGTACCTTTAACGGTGAAAACGAAATTCTGCAATTCGCAACGGACGGGCGGCAGGCCGGTGAATGCGGGTGTCGCGCGACAGATCATCTAGCTGGGATCCCGAAGATGCGAGGTTTTTCAGGCTGCGTGAAGGCTTCGCCATACGTAAAGCCACCCGGAGATTTCCAGTAGGGCACGATAGCGGCCTGAGACGCGCCACCTCTTTCCTCGAGAATCACCCAGATGGCGTCTCTTCCGACGTCCTCCTGTCGAGGAGCCACCTTGATACGAGTGTCCATGGCAATGCCGGCAGCGCGGCAAATCCCTTTCGCGGCCATCCCTCGAAGGCCACCTTCGAGGAGTTGCAAGGTAACTTGCGCGCCGGGCTGCTGCTCTTTCGGTTGCGCTCCGACGAGGCCGACCTTCCCGTCCGGGGAGACGATTGCGCCGTGGGGCAAGAACGCTCCCTGCTGCTCAAGCATCGTTTTCGAAAATCGGACCAGCGAGATAAAAAGCGGGCCGAAATCCGTATGCTCCAGATTCATGCGGAGGTCTCCTATTTTTCCGGTATCTGGTCAACATGATTAGGAGTTTGGGCGGACTCCGGGGATGCTCAGGCGGATGCGGGCCAGGCTCCGCTTGATTGTGATGTAGAGGGTTTTGCTGTCGGCGTCGCCGAAGGCGAGATTGGTCGGGCCGGCGCCGTCTTGCGGGGTGAGGATCGTTCCCAGGTGCTTGCCTTCGGGCGTCAGGATGCGGATGCCGTGGCTGGAGGCGGTGGCGCAGTAGATGTTGCCTTTGACGTCGACCTTCATGCCGTCGCAACCGACTTCGTTAATCACCTTGCGGTTGGCGATGGTGCCGTCGGGCTGCACGTCGTAGCGCCAGAGTTTCTCTCCACCGACGTAGAAAATCTTTTCGTCCGGGGAGAAGGCCAGGCCGTTTGGCTGCACTTCCTTCTCCAGCAGTTGCAGCGTGCCGTCTTTCACGCGGTAGACGCCGCTGAAATCGAGGTCTTGGGGCTGGCCGCGCTGGGAATGCGGATCGGTGAAGTAGATCCAGCCGTCGGATTTGGCCACCAGATCGTTCGGGCGATTGAGGCGCTTGCCTTGGTAGCGGTCGGCTAAGGTCGTGCGCGTCTTGCCGTCTTTCTCGAGACGGACGACGGAGCGGTCGCCTTGCGCGCACCAGACGATCCTGCCTTGCGGGTCCAAGGTCGTGCCGCTGGAGCCGAACGAGGTGGGGTAGAAGCGGCCGTTGTATCCGCCGACAAAGCCGGCGGTTTGCAAGGGGTCGGTGTTGGGCGCATTGAAGCCGGTGCGATCAAGGAACATCGAGATAGCGCCGTCGGGAGTCCACTTGTAGATGTGGTTGGCGCTGATGTCGGTGAACAGAAGGTATCCCGATTGGCCTTGTTGCACCCAAACGGGGCCTTCGGCATTTCCAAAATAGTCGGCCTTCAATATTTCGAGCTTGGCGTTTTGCGGCACGATGGCATCCAGGGCAGGGTCCAGGCGATCGACGTCGGGATTTCCTCGCGGCGCCTGCGCGCTGACCGCGCCGAATCCGATCAGGCCGATCGCTGCGGCCAGCAGAACACGCGTTGAAAGGTTTTTCATGGCGCTCCCTCGTGAGGATGCAAAGCCCGGCCCGAATCCTGGCCCCGACGCGCCTACGCTAGCACTCTTGGCTGCGTTTCCCAAGTCCGGAGAAGCGCTGATGCGTGAGTTCGGCGCAAGGCGCGAGTGATATACTTTTCTCGCTCGAAACGAACCCGCCACGATGTGCTGGGGGCCGTTCGCTCCGACTGTTTCGGCTTCACGAAACTCGTTCCGGTTCCGCGCGGAGAGGATGCTCACTTGCACCTTTGGCTGGCTGTTTTGTTGATCGCCGCAATGGGTTTGGTCCTGGGACTTCTCGGGGGCGGCGGGTCGATTCTGGCGGTGCCGATTCTGGTGTATGTCCTGGGCGTTGAGGCGCACGCCGCGATTGGTCTTGCGCTGATTCTGGTGGGGAGCACGGCGCTGGCTGGCGCGTTCCTGCATCAGGAAGCGGCGCGGGTGGCCTGGAAGCAGGGTTTGCTTTTCATTCTGTTCGGCGCGCCGCTGAATTTTCTGGGCGCGAACCTTTCCCGGCACGTTTCCGCCGCGGTGCTCTTGCTGCTATTTGGGGTGCTGATGGGCATTTCCGGAACGGCCATGCTGTTCAAGCGCCGCGAGCGGCAGAATGCGATGGATGAGAGAAGCATCTGGCCAGTCGTGGTTTCCGGCGGGACGGTGGGATTTCTGGCCGGATTTCTCGGCGTGGGCGGAGGGTTCCTGATCGTGCCTTCGCTGGTGCTCTTCCTTCGGATCCCCATCAAATCGGCCACCGGAACCGCTCTGCTGATTATCGCGGGGAACAGCGCGCTGGCTGTGTTTGGACGCCGCCACACTCTGGTTCTCGATTGGATCCTGCTGATCGAATTGATGATTCCCGCTTTGTCGGCGATGTATCTGGGCGTGAAATTGACGGAGAAGCTCAGCGCGCAACAGATTCGCGCGGTGTTCAGCGTGTTCGTGATTCTGCTGGGCGTGGCCATGGTGGCGAGCAATACAGCCCTCATATTCAGACGGTAGACGCAGGCTGCGCCGGTCTCCTTACAAATTTCTTACGGCGCGTTTACACGGCTGAAAGATTCCGCGCGCTAGAATTTCAGTCAATCATATACCCTCGGGAAGCAGCCGCGAACACCTCCCGCGGTCTGCTTCCCACTTTTTTAACCGGAAACGTAGAGGCTACAACAAGACCCACACGTGCATGCGACGTGTGGGGCACCCGGCCCGAGACCAGCTCAACTCGCATCGTAGCTTGAGGGGGATTTCCGCGTTAAAGTGGATGCAGAAAAAGCGCTGGTATTGCGGGACAAAGGGAGCGTGAGCCATGCATTTCGGTCATTGGAATGGGGCGAGTTCCGGGAGGAAGGCATGAAATACGTGGCCGCGGTTTTTCTGCTGCTTTGCGCCGCGACCAATGCCGGATTCGCTCAAACGGCTGGCGCCGACAACACTAAGAGCCAAAACCTGCGGAATTGTCTGGCCGGCTATGGGGCCTGCGACCGCTCGCAGTTGACACGCGAGCAAACCAAGCAAATTGGCGACATCTTGCACGACCGGAATCTCTATAACTGTCTGACCACGGGCAGCATCTGCGATCATGCGTCGCTGACGCCCACCGAGGCCAAGGAAGTCGCCGAGGCGGAACATTCGCGCAATCTTCTGGCCTGCGAAACAACCGTGGGAACCTGCGACAAGTCGCTGCTGACACCAGCGGAGGCAAAAAAAACCACGGAAATTGCCAAGGAACGAAACCTCGTGGACTGCAAGACCGGGCTTGGGTATTGCGACCACACCATGCTCGATCCGTCGCAGGCGGCCGCAGTGGCCAGTATCGAGCACGAGCGGAGCGTGCTGTCCTGCCAAACCGGCCAGATCTGCGATCGATCCGTGCTGACGCCTGCGGAGTCGCAGGCGGCCGCGGCCTACGAACATGAGAGAAATATGCTGGCCTGCAAGACGGGCTCGGGGTTGTGCAACGCGTCCGAGCTGACTCCGCCGGAGGCCAAAGAAGTCACCGCCGTCAGACACCAACGCAACTTCCTCGCCTGCCAGACCGGATACGATTATTGCGACCGAACCTTGCTCAGCCCCGAGGAAACCCAACAGCTCGACTAAGAGGCATGTGCCGAGCCTGATGCACCGGGTGGGGATTTAGGGTTTGTCGCCCGCCGGCTTGTTCGCGGAGTCTGTTTCCGGGCCGTAGTTCTTCGCCAAGTATCCCGCGATTGTTTTCTCGTCGGCGTCGTTGATGGGGGCGCCAAAGGTATTGATCATCTTCTTGACCTCGGCGTCCCAATGTTGCGCGTCGAGATGCGGCTGCCGCACGATGTAGTCGGTGGAGTGACAGAGGCTGCAGTTTGAACGCACGGCCTGGTCGCCAGCGCCGGCTTTGACTTGAGCCACGGGATTGTCCGGCGGCAGTCGAATGGAGGTCTCCTGGGCGAGGGCTCCCGCCGCCAAGCCGAGGAGCGCGACGAGCCAGACCGCTTTTCGTTCGAAAGTTTTCATGGCGCCGATCCTTCGTGCGCGGCGCAGAGCGCAGCGCTGCTTGCGATCGTCAAACCGCCGTTACATCCACGTGCTCGACCACGTTCCGCAGATACCCTGCCGGATTCCAGAGCGGCTGGGCAGGCTGTGACTCACCGATGCGGTTGGTGGCTCGCACCATCAAACGGTAGCTGGCCTTGCGCGGCGGAGTCCACGAATACGACCATTCCCGGAAGGAGAAGTTGCCGAGGTCCTTGCCGAGCTGCGCGGGCCGCCAGGTCGGCGTCCGTGGCCGGTGGAAACCGCGACCTCCTGAATGCCTTCGCCGCGCATCAAAGGCGATGCCTTTCACGACCACCGGGCGGCCCGCCGTAACGCGCGCGCCTTCGCCGGGCGTGATGATCAACGACCGGACATCCATGCGGCTGATGGGCACGGTATGGGCGGGAACGGCTCCGGGTTCGACGCATCCGCAGGAGGTGGCCGGGATCAGGTAGGCCTTCCTCATCCAGAAGCCATCGAACTCTTTATCGAGCACGGTAATGTCCGAAAGGTTCTTCACCCAATACGTGGCGTACCAGCCGGGCACAATGAGACGCGCGGGGAAACCGTTGAGCATGGGCAGCGGCTTGCCGTTCATCTGGTAGGCGACCAGAACGTTCGGATCTTCCATGCCACGGGTCGCGCTGAGGCTCTTCACGAAGTCGGCGATCGGTGGGCATCGCCGGCCGGTCCAGGCCGTTGAAGCTGACGTCGACGGCGCCTTGTTTGACGGCGGCCATCGAGAGGATGTCGCGCAAGCGGACGCCGGTCCATTCGGCGTTGCCCATGGCTCCGTTGGCCCACTGGCCGCCAAAAATGCGCGGCTCGAAATATCCGCGGCCGTTTCCAGAGCACTGATTCACGGCCACGATCGTCGTGGGCGTGAATTTGCTGCGGAGATCGTCCATGGAAAGTTCCAGGGGATGGTCCACGTGGCCGCCGATTTTCAGGCGCCAGGTGGCAAGGTCCACCGACGTGGGCGGACTAATGTGATAGCGGACGTAGAACGCCTCGTTGGGCGTGATGGGGGTCTCGAAATACTTCATCGGCGTCTCAAGCTGCGGCGGGCGGGAAGTCAGCAGGATGAGATCGGTCTTCTCCGGGTAGCGGACCAACGGCCGGCCCGCGAGCAAAGCGTCTTCGTCCGCCGCCCAGGCGAACTGCGGACCGCCGAGAAACCGGCCGCCCCAGAGGCTGGCGCCCGCCGCCAATCCCACAGTTCGCAAAAAACCGCGCCGATTTACAGAGCCGGGCTTGGCATCCATTTCAGCACCTCGCGCAGGACGTGTAGCGAGTTCGGGGTTGGCGGACATAAACGGAAACTTCAATTCATCCCGCAAACAGAATAACGATGATACACCGCTCTCGTTCATTCGCGACACCGCAAGACTGATACTCGGCGGGAAGTCATCAATCGGATAGAAGCCTAAAACATCATGGCTGAGACGGGGCTTGCGGAGTTGCGCGCCCTGGTGACTCGTGAGGTGACTTGTGGCGGGTAAGTTGATTTGGTTAGAGTGTCCCGTCATTCCAAAGTGGAAGGGAATTTATGGAGAGAACTCTTTTACCGACAACGCTGGTGGGATCGTATCCGCAGCCGGACTGGTTGATCGATCGCGCGAAACTGGGCTCGCGTTTGCCGCCGCGCGTGCGGGTGCGGGAGCTTTGGCGCGTCGCGCCGGAATGGCTGGATCAGGCGCAGGATGACGCGACGCTGCTGGCGATCCGCGATGAGGAAAACGCGGGCATCGACATCCTCACGGACGGCGAGATGCGGCGCGAGAGCTACTCGAACCGGTTCGCAACGGCGCTGGAGGGCGTGGACATCGACAATCCGGGCGCGGCGGCGGATCGGACCGGGCATATGAATCCGGTCCCGCGCGTGGTCGGGAAGATCCGACGCAAGCGCCCGGTGGAGGTGGGAGACGTAAAATTTTTGCGAGCCAACACCACGCGCAAGATCAAGATCACGGTGCCCGGGCCGTACACGATGACGCAGCAGGCGCAGAACGATTTTTACGCCAGCGAGGAGGAGCTGGCGCTGGATTATGCCGCGGCGGTGAACGAGGAAATCAGGGACCTTTTCGCGGCCGGCGCCGACGTGGTGCAGATCGATGAGCCTTACATGCAGGCGCGGCCGGAAAAGGCGCGCGTCTATGGGATCAAGGCGCTGAATCGCGCGCTGGAGGGAATCACCGGCACGACGGCGGTGCATTTGTGCTTCGGGTACGCTGCGATCGTTCATCAACGGCCGTCGGGATATTCATTTCTGCCGGAGCTGGCGGAATGTTCCGTGCAGCAGGTCTCGATCGAAACGGCGCAGTCTTCGCTGGACTGCTCTGTTCTGGAAAAACTGCGGGGCAAGACGATTATTCTGGGAGTGCTGGACCTATCCACCCACACGATTGAGACGCCGGAAACGGTGGCGGCGCGGATTCGGCGGGCGTTTCCCTATGTGAATCCAGACCATGTGGTGGTGGCGCCGGATTGCGGCATGAAGTATCTGCCGCGCGAAGTCGCTTTCGGAAAGATGAAAGCGATGGTCGCCGGGGCGCAAATCGTGCGGGCGGAAGTAGAGGGGCGCTAAAGAGGGAATCGACTCAGGGGGCCATCAGGCCACGAATGGCGAGATCGACCGCCGATTTCAATACCGGCAGTAACCACGCTGACGCATGTCCTCGAAAATACCTGCCGTCGCACATACGGATCATCTACGCTCGGAAACATGCAGTGCGCTAGCGATAAACTCGGAGCAAAGCCGATGGCGGGACGCGCTCTCACCGACTTTGTGGCGGCGTGTTGCGTAGCGGTGATGCTGGCCATTGCTCCTGCGGCGATTTTCGCGCATCACGGGGCGGCGGCGTACGATCTGCGCCGGTCGACTACGCTGGAGGGCACGGTAACGCGCTTTGACTGGAGCAATCCGCATTGCCTGCTGCATTTCGATGCGAAGAACGAGAAGGGCGCAATGCGGCACTGGACCGTGGAACTCTACAATCCGCTGTGGCTGGAGCGCGCCGGTTGGACGCGAACGAGTCTGAAACCCGGCGATCCAATCACGATCACCTTTCATCCGTCCAAGGATGGCGCGTCCAGCGGCTATTTTCGAGACGAGGATGGGAAACTCGCGTCCAACGGCAAGGAGTTCAAGTTCCATCTCGCCGGTGACGATCGCATTCGGTGATGCCAGCCCGTTGGGGCTCAGCCCGAGCCATTCTCAAAATGAAGATGAGTCCTCGAGTTGAATGCTGTAGCCGTCCGGGTCCTTGATGTGGAAGCCGGCAAAACCCTTTTCGTCCGCGTCAGGAGCGACGCCGCGCTGCTTCAGGTCTCGAATGACGGCGTCCCGGTTGAAGTGATCCACCCCCAGACAAACGTGGTCCACGAGCGGAGCCACTTTGTCCTGGCGAAGGGTTAGATGACTTGGGCCCACGCCCAAACGGATGGCCTGGGCAGGATTGGCCGCGACACGCTTGGGCAGAGCGAGCGCCCGCATGTAAAACTCCGTGGAGCGCTGCAGATTGCTGACTTGAATCGATACGTGATTAATTGTGCTGGCCGCAAAACCGGAAGGCTGGGCCTGGCCCGCTGCCATCCCGCTCGTAGCAGCCAACATCGCCAAACCTTGAATCAATTCTCGGCGCGTGAGCGAGCCGCCTTCATAGCGGTTCAACAGACTGGAAATGACATGTTCCACGTGGCCTCCTCCGCTCGGTGAATTTGCTTCCGCTCCGGGCGATTGCGTACACCCGGCTTGTCGCGCGTGTCAACTGGTTTGATATTGCGGAACGGTGGGCCGTGAGGGGCGCGCAGGTCAGCGCCGAGGTTTGCGTGTGCGTGCGGGTCGCGTCTTCTGGGCCGGGAGGTGCTGGCAGCACCAGGCGAGGCTGGCGTCCATGACCTGGCGCAGGGCTTCGCCGGTGTACACCTGGTAGTGGCTGAAGCCCTGGAGCACGACGAGTTTCTTGGGTTCGCCGGCGCGGGCGTACATGGCTTCGCTCTCCTGAGGAGGCACGAGGCGATCATCGTCGGTGGTGATGAAGAGGACCGGGCGGGGCGCGATTTTGTCGACGACCCATTCGGGATTGAAATCCAGCGTGTCGTCGATGAATTCGAGAGGGATTTCGTTGACGGCGGCGGCGACGTTGCGCCGGGCGGCGGCGGAAAGCTGGGCGGATTCGCGGTCCGGCAAGAGGACTTGATCGCGCGGGACGAACTCGGATTTGCCGGTAGTCATGCTCTGGACGCGATCGGCGGCCGAGCGTTGCAGCAGATCGTGGTATTCGTCCGGGCGGCGGACGCTGCGCATCCAGCGCGCGCCATTGCCGACGCCGACCACGGAAATAACGCATTTCACGCGCGGGTCGATCGCGGCGACCCAGACAACCGTGCTCCCGCCATAGCTGGTGCCGAAGAGGCCGAGCTGTTCGGGATCGACTTCCTTGCGCGCGGCGAGAAACGTGAGCGCGGCCTGCACGTCCGCCACGCGGCTGTGCGGCGCGAGGCGGGTCTTCGGTCCTTCGCTATCGCCCCAGCCCTTATAATCGAAGGTCAGAACGACGTAGCCGGCTGCGGCGAACAGGCCGGCGATTTCCGGCAGATAGAGATTTCGCACGCCGGTGTATCCGTGGCAAAGGATGATGCCGGCGCGCATCTCCGCTTTTCCCATACCGGCGGGGAGATAGAGATCGGCGCCGAGCTTGAAGCCTTCGCTGTAGAAGCTTACGGCTTGCGTCATGCGGCTACCCGCGACCCGGGGGTTCTAGCGGCGGCTTGTTGTGGCGCCCGACGCAGCTCGCGGAACTGGCTTGCCGTACACTTCGATCCAGTCGATGCGCGAGCCCGAGGAGCCGTGACCGCCTCCGCGCATCATTTCGGTGAAGCCGATCTCCTCGACCCTGCTCAGGTTCGGAGTATCGATCCACTTGTAGCCGCGGCCTTCGATTACGTCCTGGATGTTGAGAAGCTGCCAGCGCACGTCGGCGAGCTGGATTTGCGACTCGACCCAGTCGGAGGAAAGGGCGGTGGCATGGTCGCCCACCAGCCATGTTCCATCGGCGAGCTTCACGATGGGATGGAGCATGTGAAATCCGCTGACCTTGGTGCGCCAGCGGATGGTCGCCAGCCCGCTCAAATCCACATCGTTATTTTTGTCGCGGAGCGTGACCGCGCAGTTTGACGCGCAGAGCAGCGTCATCACGTACGTGAGGTCATTGTTGGGCTGCCTGACGGTCACGATGCCGGTCTTGTCGCCGTACAGGCGCACTTCGAGATTCGGGTTTGCGACGTCACCCTGAAAGAGCGCGTGCTCGGGCTCCTGCGGCGTATTGATATTGGACAGGCCGCCGGCCAGCTTCCAGTCTTCGCGGAAAAACAGGGGAGGGTATTGGGCCGCTGGCGGCGCCGGTGCTGCCTCCGTCTGCGGTCCGGCAGCGCGCGCGGTGTTGCCTGCCAGCCAACTCGATCCGGCCACACACAGACTCAAGAGTCCCAACGCGGATACGGCGGAAATGAATCGCGGCTTTCGCGGCATAGACGCCTCTTTTCTGCATTGGCTATGGGAGACCGCCGCAGAGTATATCTCGCGCGGCCAAAGGTAGAGAGCAAAAGTTGTTTGAGGATGACCAGCACCCGGCGTGGGGCGTGTTTCGCGCCTCTTTACACCACATTTATGGTTATACTACGCACAAATTCGGGACAGGGGATGTCCCGGCGACGTTGTGCGATCGCCGGCGAAAAATCAGGCTGAGTACGGAGGCGGCATGAAAACGATGGCGGTTGCGAGCGCCCCAGTTCGCGCGCAAGCAAGGACGGGCGCGGCGCCCCAGGCACTTCTCGTCTGGCTTGTTCCTATCTCTTATCAACTATCACTCTCCGCCATGTTTCGCAGCGCGGAATTCGCGCGAGCGAACGTGGCGCTGGGAAGCGGTTTTCTGGCGCTGGCGATCGCGTGGTCGGTGGCGGGACCCTTCGCGGGCTGGCTGGCGCTGAATTACCTGGATGAACACCAACTCGACCGCAGCCGGAATCGGCTGGTGGTGCATGGCGCGCTGCTGGCCGCCCTTACGCCGCCGCTCTTCTCTCTGGTGGCGAAGGTCGGGATCAATGAGTTGCTCGCCTGGTACCTGGTAACGGCGGTCGCCGCGTTGACTGCGCTGCTGCCGGCTTCGGAATCGTCAAGTGTCGCCTCGACGGCGGGCTTTCGCCAGGTGCACGCATCGTCGGCCATCGTGCTGGGCATCTTCGCCGTCGTGCACGTGTTCAATCACTCGCTGGCAATTTTCAGCCTTGGAACGCACGTGGCCGTGATGCACGTGCTGCGCGTGGTTTACCGGGAAAGGATTGTCGAGATCATTTTGGTTGCCGCCGTCGTGGTGCAGGTGGTCACGGGGCTGACGATGGTCTGGAAGTACGCGCTGCGGCGGGCCTCGCCTCTGCGCAACCTGCAACTGGTTTCCGGGCTGTACCTGGCGGCGTTTCTGGCCTCGCATCTGATCGCCGTATTCACCACGCGCCACCAGGGAATGGACACGACGTTTGCGTGGGCTTCGCACGCTCCTGCCGGCATGCTCGGCGCGTTGTCGACGGTCTCGCTGCTGCCGCGTTACTCGCTGGCGGTGCTGGCTGTCTTCGTCCATCTGGCCTGCCAGGCGCGCTGGAATCTCGGCCGCGTGATGTCGGCATCCGCGGCCCGCACGGCGTCGTACGGCGTGATGGCTTTAGGCGGGGCGGCCAGCGTCGTGATCAGCCTGGCGGCTTGTGGCGTGCACTTGCTGAAATAACTTGCGGAGCGGGCGGTCTACTCGCGTTGCTTCGCCGAGCCAGGTTCAGGCAGACGGCGATCTATACAGCGGTGAGGATCAGTCGATTGGCGGGCTTAAGGGTGTTTTGGGGATGATCTTGCCTAAGATGATCTTGGGCTTCGGTCTTGCGCCAGAACGCCGCTGCCGCAGCGGCAAATTTGACGGCGACCGCGCACTCGGCGTCGCGTCCCCGCCTCGCTCGGACGGCTAGGACGGTGCACTCCTGGGATTTCTCGTTGGTCTCGTTGGTCAGAAGCAAGCGCTCGCCCGCGGCCACGGGCGTCTTCATGACGATCAACGCGCCGTGTGCGTTGATTTCAAGTGTGCAAGTCTCTTCCACGAAAGGCTCGTCCTTCGGAGTGCTGCCGTAGACGAACAGCGGGATTTTCACGCGGGCCCGGTGAGAGCGGCGGTGGTCCGTGTCTGCTGCTTCGACGGTCTTGGGCGTCTTGGCGGTCTTGGCCGGCGCAGCTTGCGAAGTCTGGGGTCGGTCGGCGCCGGGCTGGATGCGGATGGCCACTCCCCACTTGCCGGTTTTCAGCTTCTCGACGCGAACGACATCTCCCTCGTCTTCGCGGCTTACGGGATCGCCCGCGTGAAAGTTGCGCGTGACGCGCACGTACATGCCCGGGCGGTAATGTCCCAGTGAGGTCTCGAAATAGAAGCCCTTTCGCGAGACATTCTGCGTGATGCAGATTTCCTCGGGAAGGTGGGAATCGTACGGACGGACGCGCATCGGCTGCGACAGCTTGACACGTGGCGGGCGCCGTAAGGCTTCGATGGTCTGCGGCATTTTCTCTTCCTCGAAGAGCGGCCAGTTGGGGGGAACCGGCCGCTCCAAGGGGGCAATTACGCGAGTCGAACATCAATAGTGTGGCTCGTACTATGCCCGAAGACCATGAGTCGTCCGGCCCATTTTGCCGGTACGATAGTACTTCGCAGGTGGCAGGCACAAAGCGGGGCGAATCCAGCTAACATATCCGTTCGATATGCCTCCGAGTCTGGCGCTGCGGTACACCGACCCTCTTCTGCCATTGGCGCTGGTGTTGTTAGTCGTTGCGCTGGTGCGCGCGTGGAGGCGCTCGAAGGAGCACCCCTGGTTGTTTACGTTTTCCGTCGCTGTCCTTTTGCTCATCTCCTCGACGCCGATCGCCGGGCTTTTCTCAAGACCGCTTGAAGCGCGGTACGAAGGGCGCCACTTTGTGGATGGCGGCGAACCGATTGTCGTTTTGGGCGGAGGCTGCGAGGAATCGGAATATCCGCCGCACATGGTGCTCGGGCCGGACAGCTATGACCGTTCTCTAGCGGCCGCCTGGTTGTATCGTTCACAAGCCGCGCGGCCCGTCTTGGTGAGCGGCTCGCGATGCGATTCCGCCATGGCGCTCCTGCTCGAAGCGCAAGGCGTCGCGCCAGAGTTTATTGTGCAGGAAGGGCGCTCGATCAACACCCACGAGAATGCGGCGTATTCGGCGGAAATCCTTCGATCGAAGGGCATCCGCAGCGTCGTTCTGGTGACCGACGCGAAGTCCATGCTGCGTGCCGAACTGTGTTTTCGAAAGGAAGGTATTGGCGTAGTGCCTTTTCCCGCTGGGCTTGGGATACGGGAATTCGATTTCACCCAATTGATCCCCACTTGGCTGGCGATCCGGGCGAATGGCGAGACGGTTCACGAATTCCTTGGCCTTCTCTGGTACCGGTTGAGGGGCTGGATTTGAACGGCCTGGTCCTGATTTAGCGGTAGGAACTCCACATGTCGTCGATGAAGGTGTATTGGGGAAATTCGCCCTGCAGCCAGAAGCGGGTTTGCTTCTGGCGCTCCCAGTCCGCGCTGTAGTCGAAGCCACTCTGCGCCTTGATCTGCGCGACGGCCTGCGTGTCGTCTTCATTCATCCAGCGATCGACATAATCGAAAAAGGCCGGGATGGTTCCAAACATTTTCGGCGTGGAGGAGATGGATGGTCAGGGCTTCGCCTACCCATGAGACCGAGGTGCAGCATCGGCGATAGGCTTCGCCGAGCTGTTCGGTAGGAGTGAGGAGCGGCCAGGCCGCCGGTTGCAATTGTTCATACGGACCGTAGAGGCCGGCGCTGACGGGGGTGCCGTCGGTCAGCACGCCGTAGTGGCCGCCGTAAATGACCGTCGCGCCTTGCCAGGCTTGCTGAATCGAGCCGGCGGGCGGAAGCTGATTGATGTAGAGCGTCTGCATGTCCTCGCCAAATTTGTTCGGGAACGACGTGGAGATATTTTTCATGCCGTTGTCTTGCAGCAGGAGCCCGGCGAAAATGATCGGCAATTTTCGGCCGCTGCGATGTCCTCCGAACGCCGGCCAACCGTAGCCCGCCTGCAGACAGCCGTAGAGATCGATGCCGTACTGCACGAAGTAGTTGGTGAGGTTGACCTTTTGCGCGGCGGGGAAATTCAGCATCAGGAGCAGCGACGCGTAGGAATCCGCAAAGGCGACGTGCTGCCCGTAACTGGGCATATATTCCGCCGGCGCATCGAAGAGAAAGGCGTTCGTATCAATCCAGGGTCGCCGGTAATAATCTTCAAATTGCGAAAGGGCTGGGGTGGCGGAAGGATTTGGCGGCGGGAGCGCAAGCAGCAGATCGCGCTGCAGGGCGTTGGCGTGATAGATGGTTTGCTTGCGATCGCAATAAGAGGGCCGGAAGGCGTCGGCGGAAGGCGCGGCCGCCAGGACCGTCAGCACGGAGACGGTGCGCACGGGGCTCGCGCTCATGTCCGATGCGCGCATCACTTCCGGATCGGAATGAATCTGCGCCAGGCTGATTGAGGAGACCAAGGAGTCTCCGGGTTTGAGGGAAATCGGCGCATAGGAGCGCAGGGTGGCATCGAACCACCAGGATTCGTCGGTGCCGTCGTTCAGCCGCGAATCGAATCCGCTCTTGCCGTTGGCGGTGGGCAAGTCCACCACCGATCCATTCAGATACGGTGAGGATGTGGTAGGCGGCGGATCGATCGAGGTGACGGAGACAGGACCAACGACGTAGTAATCGCCGTTCACAAACTGCCCGACTGGGACCGGTTGGCTGAAGGTCCAGGTGATGCCGTCCTTCGTGATCGAGGAAGCGGTCCCCGGCGGAGGCGGAGGCCCACTGGTGCTGCTCGCTTTAGAGCTAACGGCGCCTGTGCATCCGGCAAGGCTCAATCCCGCCAGCAGCGCGCCGAGGAAAGCTGGCGCGATTGCCAGCGATGGAAATCGGCGTCCGCGCTTCCTACGGCGAGCCGCTCTGAAGCCGGGTTGTAGGTTTAAGCAGCGCATGGCTTCCCAACAGGGTAGAAGATGGCGAGCGCAGCATCCACTGGACAAGAGGACAGATTCAGCCCAGCCACATGCATCGGCCGGCGACAATCGACCGGCGTCTTGGCTCATCCTCCGCGTGGTATACTCCGGCCAAAGTCGTCATCGATTGAGGTGGGTATGGCCAGGTATTCGGCGCGCTCCGCAATTTTCGATCGCATGAAATCGAGGATTCCATACCGCTGCGAACCAACGGAAAGAATGGAAAGAGGTGTCAGGTGAGACGGAAACGGATCACTTCTTTCGGCGTGCTGGCCGGGCTTCTGCTGCTTTGCGTGCCCGCGTTTGCGCACCATGGGGGCTCGGACTACGACCAGCAGCATCCCGTGACGCTGAAAGGAACCGTGACGGAATTCTACTGGGCCAATCCGCACGTACAGGTTTTCTTCGACGCAACGGACGACAAAGGGAAAGTGGTGCATTGGAGTATCGAAGCGTTCGCGCCGGCCGTCTTGCGGAGGGCCGGCTGGAGTCCGCAGACCTTGCATGCCGGCGACCAGATCAGCATCAGCTTCGCTCCCAGCAGGAAGGGCACGCCCGTGGGGATGCTCCATGGCGTGGTGCTCCCCGATGGCAAGCAGTTGAGCGGCGGCCGGATCGGCGAAACCGGCGCGCAATAGTGGCGACGGCGCGCGGCTGTGGCCGCTCTGGCAGGACCAGTAAGGATGGAGCGGTGGACCGCGAAAGGAGTTCGAACATGCGCAAGAGCTTGATCGGTCCGATCATCGCGTTGCTGGCGCTGGCTTTCGGCGCCGTGAGTATCGCGCAGAGCACTGCGCCTTCGGCGGCAGGGAAGAGCGATGCGAAGGCGCAATCCTCTCACGCTGCGGCGTATTCACCGCGCGATCTGGCGGGCATCTGGAACCTCGTTCCCTCGATGCAGCCGAAGAATGAGCCGCCTGTCGCCGCGCACGTCGAGTTCACCAAAGACGATCCGCTGCCTCCCTTCACGCCGTTCGGCAGGGCCAAATACGACGCCAACTTGAAGTTCATTGCGGCCGGAGCCGTCCTGGATTGCGACCCTTACGGCACGGCGCGCAATTTCTTTACGCCGCGGCCATTCGAGATTTTGCTGACGCACGACCGCATGCTGCAACACTTCGAGTACTACGACAATTGGCGCGAAATCTGGACGGACGGGCGGAAAATTCCCTCCGATGCCGATCCCGACTACATGGGCTATTCGGTGGGCCGGTGGGAAGGAGACGTTTTCGTTGTTGAGTCAGCCGCGTACAACGGCAAGCAGTTTCTTTCCTGGTCGGGACTTCCGATCAGCGAGTCCATGCATCAGACCGAGCGCTGGCAGCGCATCGACGCGGACACGCTGGAAATTACCTTCACCTTCGACGATCCGAAGATATACGCCAAGCCCTGGACGGTCCACGCGTTCTGGAAACTCAAGAAGGACTGGACGCTCGACGCGCACCCCTGCACGCTCTCCGAACTGAAAGAGTACGACGACAAGCTAAACCATTCCGATAAGCTCCCTGGCCGCGACTACAAACCCTAGCAGATGTTTCAGCCGTGATTTGGTTGGGTGGTTGCTTCGCACCGGTGCGGATCGGATTCGGAGCGGCGGTGCGCGGCCTGGGGCGCGCTAAGGCAATTCGGAGTAGAAGCGCTGGGCTGCCGGCGCGATGGCGCTGGCTGGCGTCCAATCCGGATACTTGCCATGAAACTCGGGCGTCAGGATCTTGCCCGCTTCTTCGCTGGTCTTGCCCTGCTTCTTGAGTTCCGCCACGCGCGCCTTGAGCGACTGGAGGTAGTCGCGCTCCTTGCCAATCCAGGTGGCGTCGGCGGGAAATGCGCCGTGATCGGGAACGATGACGCGCGGATGGAGAGCTTCGACCTTGTCGAGTATGTTCAGCCAGCCCGTCGCGCTGGGTCCGACGCCGGAGCTGGCGTCGAACCGGTAGGAGATATTCGGGAACATGCGCACCTGCACGATATCGCCCGGCAGCAGGACGCTGTCTTGCTCGACGAAAATGAGATTGTCACCGTGCGTGTGGCCCGGCCCGAAATAGAGCAGGCGCGCGGTGACGCCGCCCAAGTCAATTTTCGCCTCGTGATCGAAGAGGATATTCGGCGGCCGGGGATTGGCGCCTTGCAAGATCTCCTTGACCTCCGGTGAGCCTGCAGCGAACCTGGCCATGTGCGCGACGATTCCGACGTCCATGTCCTCTTGCAGCGCTTCCGAATAAATCAGGATGGTATCCGCCGGGAAGGCCTGCACGCCGGAAACATGCTCGGTATGAAAATGCGTATAGGTGAGATAGAGCGTGGGATTGCTGCTGAGGCGCTTCACTTCGCGCATCACAATTTCGCCGCTGGGCGTTCCCATGCCGGTGTCCACGACCAGCGTCGCTCGGGAGCCGACGATGATGCCAACATTGGGGAAGAGCACCCGGCTCTTGCTCCCGTCGATCACCCAGACGTGCTCGGAGACTTTGCGAACCTCGTGCTCGCCGACTGGCGGCTGAGAAGCGGGAGCCGATGGCTGCTGGGCCGCCGCAGCGATGCAAGCTAGCAGGACGGCCAGCGCGCACAGCGCGCTTCGATTTGCGATCGGCGGAATGATGTTCTCCTCCTCCGTGGCGGCGCGCCACGGAGATCCTCTACGCAGAAGCTTATCTACGCCACACGGAAGCCGTAGTCAACCAATCAATCCTCCGCGCCGGCTGCGCAGCCTCGGAAATACGCACTCGGAAATACGCACTTGACAACTCCGGGGTGGAGTGTTGGACTGTTGCTAAATTCCTTCGCGAGGTAGCCGGGCCGGCTAAGACAAACAGTTTCGTTGACGAGGTGGCGAGATGAGCGCTGATCGTAGAAGCGTTTCCTTGGGTCCCCTGGGAATGACTCTGGCGTTGTTGCTTGCCATGAGCACGATCGCGGCGACGGCGCGCGCGCAAACGCCGGACAGGCCGGATGCGGCGCAAAAGCAAGTTACCTTCAGCAAGGACGTGGCGCCGATTCTGCAAGACCACTGCCAGGAATGCCACCGCGCCGGAGCGATGGCGCCCATGTCTTTGGTTACGTTTGAAGAGGCGCGCCCCTGGGCGAAAGCCATCAAGCAGCGCGTGGAAACGCGGACCATGCCTCCCTGGCATCTCGATCGCACGGTTGGCATCCAGCATTTCAAGAACGATCCCTCGCTGACCGACGAGCAGATCGACACCATCGTGAGCTGGGTGAACGCAGGCGCGCCGCAGGGAGATCCCAAGGACATGCCTGCTCCGAAACAGTGGCCGGATCTCAACCAGTGGCAACTGGCGAAGCAATTCGGCCAGCCGGACCTGGTGATTGACTCGGCGCCCTACACCATGCCGGCGCAGGGGCAGGACGTATGGTGGAAGCCAACGACGGATATCCCGCTGACCGAGCCGCGCTGGGTGCGAGCCGTCGAGATTCGGCCTTCGACGGCGGCCGGCCGCAGGATCATGCATCACGTCCTGGCGCGTCTCCAGCAGAACGAACCGGATCTGCGCAAGACGCTCTTCCTCGGCTCCGATGCCAATAGCGATGGCCCGGGCATGTTGATGGAATGGGCGATCGGAAAGAATTACGACGTGTACCGCCCGGATACCGGCAAGCTGTTGCTGCCCGGCTCGCATATTTTGTGGGAGCTGCACCTGCATTCCGTGGGTCAGGAGATTACCGACCACGCGCAACTGGCGATCTACTTCTATCCGAAAGGCCAGGAGCCAAAGCACCGGACGTACCTGATGTCGTACACCGCGAATCCGGCCCGCGATGGGCAGCTTGTGCTGGACATCCCACCCAACACGCTCAAGGAGACGCAGAATTTTCACGTCTTGAAGCAGCCGGCGATCCTCGAGAACTTCCAGCCGCACATGCACCTGCGGGGCAAGGCGATGTCCATGGAAGCGATCCTGCCCGATGGGACCACGGAGATGCTCAGCTACGTGGACCGTTTCAGTTTCAACTGGATGATTAATTATGTGTATGCGGACGATGCCGCGCCGGTGCTTCCGGCGGGCACGGTCCTGCGCATCACGGCCTGGCATGACAATACGGCCGCGAACCGCGACAATCCCGATCCGAACCAATGGGTCGGGTGGGGCGAGCGCACGGTGGACGAGATGTCCCACGCCTGGGTAAATGTGACGCCGATCAGCGAGGAAGAGTATCAGTCCTACGTGGCGAAGAAGAAGTCCAGCGAGGTCGCGCGCTCGATTGTTCCAGCGCCATAGCGGGGCGGCGGTTCATTCGGAGGGCTGGACATGCAATGGCGCTGTTCGACACTCTTGATTCTTGGCATGGCGACCGCGCTCGGAGGCGCCGCCTCCATTCGTGCACAAAACTTGCCCTTGGAACCGCTGCACGAAACCGGGCAGAGCGTTACCGGCGCATTTGAGGGCTGGTTCCCAAATCAGGATGGCAGCTTCAGCTTTCTTCTGGGCTACTTCAATCGCAACCTGAAACAGGATTTGGAGATCCCCGTCGGGCCGGATAATCGGATTGAGCCGGGAGGCCCCGACCAGGGTCAACCAACGCGCTTCCTATCGGGCAGGCAGTGGGGCGTCTTCACGGTGACGGTGCCGAAGGACTTCGGCAAGAACAAGCTGGCCTGGACGCTGGTGAGCAACGGCCAAACCTCCGTGATTCCGATGAGCCTCGACCCGCTTTGGGAGGTGTCACCCTTCCTTGATCCATCGACGGGAAACACGCCACCGATTCTCAAACTGGAAGGCGCATCGGTGCAGGGGCCGCGTCCAATTAGCGTTGCCATGACGACAAAGCCCGCGGCTCCGCTGAAGCTGGCCGTGTCGCTGAGCGACGACGCCAAGGTGCCTCTGATCGGCGCGTTGGGACTGGAAAAGCCCTCGACACCTCCGCTCGCGGTCACCTGGATCGAGCTCCGCGGGCCAGGGGCAGTGACATTTTCCAATGCCAAGCCCGCCGTCGAGCTTGCCAGCGCCGAGGTGACTTCGGCCGGAGTAAGCGGCACGGCGACAACGACTGCCACGTTTAGCGAGCCCGGAGATTACCTCTTGCTGGTCGTCGCCAACGACTGGTCCGGCGTGGGCGGGCACGGGTATCAGTGCTGCTGGACGAATGCCTACGTGAAAGTATCCGTCAAGCCCTAAGGCTTCGCTTAGAAGCTGCGATTTACCGCGCCGGCAGCGGCTTTCCAGCCTGGATCCAGCCGATTTCTCCTTCGGCGCACTCCAACCCAATCATCATGTAGCGGATGTACGCGCTGCGGCCAATCCAGGGACTGGGATCGCCCGGTTTGCGCGCGGCATTCTTCGTCAATTTGTCGTTCTTGCCGTCGACGAAGGTTTGGTCGCGGTAAGGATGGTTGGCGATGTAGCCGTCGGCGCCTCCGTCCTCGCCAATCTTGAGGAAGTGCTCGAACGATTGTTTGTAGATGAGCAGGCCGGAGTCCAAGGCAGGGAACTCAAACGCTCCCGGCTCGAGCGTGCGCGGAAGCGCGCTGCCGCCCCAGAAGGAAAGCAGATGCGGCTGGCCGTGGTCGGTGACGGGAAGCAGGAACGAGATGGTGCCGGGAGTGTGGCCCGGCGTGAGGTAGAAGGTCAGGGTCGTGTTGCCCAGCGTCAGCTTCTGGCCGTCGGTGATGTCCATGTCGCGCTTCGGCGGCGGGACCGGGCCCGGCGGAATTTTCGCGAGCATGTCCCAGTCCGCCGTGGCCATGAGCACGTGCGGGTGGTACGTGTCCTGAAGATATTTCGCGCCGCCAAAATGATCGACGTGGCCGTGCGTGAGGACGATGTATTTGATCTGCGTGGGATCCAGGCCCAGCTTCTTGTAGCCGGCCAGAATGATCTTTTGCGCGTCGTCGGAATTATTCAGCGTATCGATCTGGATGATCCCGTCGCTGGTCACGAGCGCCCAGGAGGCGACGATGTTCGTGCCCAGGTAATAGAGTTGGTCAAACGCCTTGCTGGGCGGGGCCACGAGCGGGGTGCCTTTAGGCGCAGCCGATTCCTGCGGCGTGCTGCAATCCGCCATGTTCCGTCCGGCCATGTCGCCATCGGCGAGAAGCCGGGCCGCTTCCATGTGATCCTGATACGTCAGGCCGCCGGAGCGGGCGGCGGGGGATTCTTGCGCGCGCGCATAGGTTGCGAGCGCTAGTATCGCGAATAGACCGAACATCGTGGCCTTCAAGTGTTTTGGCATGGGAAAATTCTCCTTCGTGCACTCCGGCGTCGAACTCTGCCGCGGAGTTTATCGCAGGGATGCGTACCCACCCAAGTGATTTGCGATTGACGCGCCAGTTCGCACGGGCTAGGCTTTGGCGCAAACGGGCAGCTTGCAACGAATATTTCGGCCTAAAGCCGGGAGATCGCGGAGTTGCTTGGGAGGGAACTCGCCCCACCAGAATTGCAACTGCGGGAAAGATTGGGGAATGGAGGCATCGAATGTTGCAGAAGCGCTTCCTCTTGCTGATGTTCGCTTTCGCGGCTGCGCTGGCTTTGACCGCGCCGGCGTTCGCTCAAAATGGCTGGATTTGGTTTGATCAGGAGCAAGCGCGGGAGAAGCAAGCTCCGAAAACCGCACCTGGCCCCGCTCCCAAGCACGATCTGACCGGGATGTGGGCTGGCGGCAGCGGGCTTTTTGCCGGGCCGACGCCCGACGGGCGGCCCGAACATGCCTTGCCCTACACTCCTTACGGTTTAAAGCTGTTCAAGTCTCACAAGGCGCTCGAAGGATTCGACGCCGTTGACCCCGGGCAAGAAAATGATCCTCGGGAACTCTGCGATCCTCTGGGCATGCCTCACGTGAATCATTACCAGGTGCGGCAAACGCAAATCTTTCAGGACAACGTCAAGGTGGTGATTCTCTATCAATACGATAATCGCTGGCGCCTGATCTGGACCGACGGAAGGGAACTCCCCAAGGTGGTGGACGGAGGCGTACAAATCGGCGATCAGACGCGAGAGCAGCGGTTTTATGGCTATTCAGTGGGCAAATGGGTGGATGACACGACGCTGGTGGCGCAAACGCTCGGGACCATGCCGGAAGACAGGGTGTGGCTCGACGCCGCCGGCCGGCCCATCAGCGATCAGGTAAAGACGACGGAAACTTTCCACCGGGTGGACCACGACACCTTGCGACTGTCCGAGACCATCGACGACCCGAAGATTTACACGAAACCCTGGGTGGCCATGGACGTACCCTTGAAGCTGATGGATCCCCGCACGGACGTCATGGAGTTTTACTGCTCACCCGTGGAGCGGGCGAGATACAACGAACTCACCGTCGCTCCCGAGGTAGGGTCGAAGGCGCAGGAGCCTACGCGATAAGTTGCGGTCGGTGACTTCAGCAAGGCTGCCGCGGCGTAGATGTGCTCGAGCCTCCGCCGCGGCTCAGCTTACGGCAACGTAAGGGCTGTTGTCTGTCAGCCCTTATCCGATTTGCCTTTCGGGCTCCGCCGGCGGAGCGGCTGGCTTAGGCTTTTCGTGAATGCTGAACTCGGGGCCCCAATCGACTCCTCGGTGGACGGAATCATGCGTTCCCGTGTCCATGCCCTGAGTGAGATCCTGCCGCTGGGCTCGTTCGCTTACGAGACGATTTTCGTCCCGCACGTCCATTTCTGCTTCCAGATCGTCGGCGATTTCAGACTCTTTCGATTTGGGTGTTTCTTCGTCGCTCATCGCTGCCTCCTCGGTAGATTTGATCTCGTCATGGCTGTAATTCCCTGAGTTCACCCGATCTCCCCCTAGCTAAGATGCCCGGCAGGGTCATCGGATACACCTATCGGCAACCCCGGCACCCCGGCCTGCGGCGTCAGGCGCTTGCGGCTTGGCCGCGATAGACTGGGGCGAAAACCTCAGCCACGAAGGTTTCGATTGTGGTGGGCGTGGTGTTCGACGCTGAACGCGGCTCCAGCGTCTTCATGTGGCCGGAGTTCAGCGCGTCGGTCATCTCGAGCAAGAGGTCCACGAAATTGGCGGACATTCCCATCTGCATCAGGACCGGCTTGAGCATCGCTCCGGGCGCTTGCTGGTAGGCCAAACCGGGCTTGCCGATCGCCGCGCCTATGATCTTGGCTACCTCGTTGTAGGAGACGTCGCGCGCGCCAGAGATCTCGCGCGTGTTCTTGCCCTGGAAGTTCAGCTTCAGCAGCGCTTCGGCCGCGACGGCGCCGATATCGCGGGTGGCGATCATCGGCAAAGGCAAGTCCCCGCGGACCGGGCCGGCCATATTGCCCATGCTCTTGATCACGCCCGCCTGCGGCAGGAGGTTCTCCATGAAGTATCCGGCACGCAGATACAGGGCATTGAGCCGGGGAATCGCGCTCAGTTTGTTTTCGAGATTGTGCAGCGTAACCACCGGGCCGGTCTTATCCGTTTTGTCCGCGCCATAACTGCTCAAGAGCACGACATGCGTCAAGCCGCTCTTTTCAACGGCCGCAGCCAGGTCATCGCAGACTCGCTGTCCGTAGCCCAGCACGTCCGGTGAGCTCATATTTGGTGGAACGAGCGCGTACGCCGCTTGCGCCCCGGAAAATGCTTTTTGAAGCGACGCCGCATCGGTGGCGTCCGCCACGACGGCTTCCGCGCCCTTTTTCGCGAATCGTTCGAGGCGCTTTGCGTCGCGGCCCACCACGCGCACCTTTTGTCCTTGCGCCAGCAACTTCTCGGCGACTACTCCGCCGGTGTTTCCCGTGGCTCCTAGAATGACGTACATGCTTTCCTCCTCGATCTCAATGGATGTGTTGGCTGAACTTTCAGATAGATGCGGCGAGTGAGTCCACGGGTACCGTTGGTCTATCCGCGGAAGTGAGGAGCTGATGCGCGGGCAGAGAAGGCCTCGGCTTCAGATTGTGCGCCGTTGGCGTGGCGCGATGGGGCACACAAGCGAAAGCCTGCGATGGTCAAGCCAGGGTGCGACGAGAGTCAGGCCAGTGGGAGCTTAGTCGGCGCCAGCGCCTGCGGCTTTGGCCTCGTCGCCGCAGTCTTCGGGATTGCTGAACTGATACGGCGCTTCCTTCAGGCAAACGTGGCAACGCACCAGCGACACTCGGAAATTCTTATCCGTAACCCTTCTTGCCGACCTGCGCGCAGGTTTTGGAGCTGGGGCTGGAGTATGCGAACCGCAAAACAGACACACTACTTCAGAGGCGGGATTTTCCTGTACGGCTGCTGTCATCGTTCCTCACGATCTTATGAGGGCTTAGGATCAGGGACGGACGGCATTCTATACCGGGGTCTGGTGCCTGTCTATGCCCTTCCAAAACGGGAATCAGGCCGACGCCCCGTGCCCGGGGATAGCCGGGTCAGGCACCAGCAATTCGGCAATAGATTCCGCATTATGAATGAGTTATAAGCCTATCGAAGTGGGTGGGACAGTCTCCGATTGTCCCGATTTGGGTCATTTTCCACAGGATGCCCCGGAGCCCTGGAGTGCCCCGGCCGCCACTCCGCCATTACTCTGCTGTCACCCTGCCGTCAGTCGTCGGAGGCACCCTCGTCGTCGAAGAGCGGCCTTTCTTCGACTTGGACCTTCGAGTCGAGGGCCGCGCGGAGGAAGGCCACGATGAGCGGGTGCGGCGATTCCCTGGTCGAGCGCATCTGCGGCACGAAGAGCGTGGCGAGGAAGAATGGATGCGTGGGCAGCTCAACGATGCGGGCCTCGCCTACGGATTCGGCAGGAGCGCCGGCGAGTCCAGCTTCGACGCCGGTGACGCGCAGCCCGGCCGTTTCGAGTTGCATGCGGTAGGCCGGGTCCAGGCCGCAGTTGCAGTGGTAGGTTTCCTCGATTTGGTCGCGGCCGTAGATGCGGCGCGCCAGCGAGCCGGGCGCCAGATCGACGTGCAGCGTTTTGCCCGCCAGCGAACAGGGCAGCGCGCGGATCACTTGGCGCTTGGCTCTGGGATCGTACTCGGCGTGCTCCGCGTCCTTGATGCCGACGACGTTGCGCGCGTATTCGATGACGACGTGCTGGAATCCGCCGCAGGTGCCCAGCAGCGGCCGGCCGGATTCGCGCGCGATGCGAATCGCGTTCAGCGCGCCTCGCATGCTGTAGTAGGGACTGCCCGGGGCGACGAAGACCGCTCTGCTGAATCGCAGCAACTGCTCGGGCTTGGCTGTGTCGAGGAGCTCGGTGGGGATCCACTCAGTTGCGTAGTTGATGCCCAGCGAGCGCGCGGCGTGCAGGATGGCTTCGTCGGTGGCCTCGTGCGAGGGCCGATCTTCCTGGTAGTCGCCGATGATTGCGATTTGAAGCACGTGGCGGGTGCGGGCTGTACTTGCAGCCCGCGCAAATATAGTCGGGCCGCGCGCGGCGGGTCAAACGCAATTTCTTTGCGAGCAGCTAGTCGGGCTGGTCCTTGTAGTTTTTCTCGCCGGCGGGGATGGCCACGCGCATGCGGTTGCCGGAAGATGGGAGCGGGCAGGTCGCGTAAGCGGTGTAGGCGCACGGCGGATTGTAGGCCTCGTTGAAGTCGAGGACCACCGTGCCATTCTTCGGCGCCGCGGTGACCAGAAAACGCGCCGCCGCATCGGTCTGCTTGCCGCTGGTGAGGTCGCGGAAGACGATGAAGAGCGTCCCCGTGCCGGGCATATTCTCGGAAGCTTCGAGTTGATACTGCTTTCCCTGCAGGGTAAACGCGACGGTGCCAATCATCACGTAGGGATCGAGATCGCCGACGATGTTTTGCGTCTGGACGGTCTTCGGCGGCTGGTAGGGAACGAAGCGCGCGGTGACGCGGTACGCAGGGTCGATAGGGAACCAGTGCAGGCCGCTGAATTCGCGGCGCGCCTTGCTGTTTTTGTCCTTGAGGCGAATGCCGAAGCGCGTGCCGCTGGCGTGAACGAAAAAGGCCAGGTCGCCCAGCGCGAGGCGCTCATCGGTCGCGTCGGCGTGCAGCTCGGCCGTCGTCACCGGCTTGCCATTCAGCAGCAGTTTTGCGCTCGGTTGCGCGTGCACAACGACCTTGCCGTTGTGAAATGCAAACGTGCCGACCTGCGCTGGGATGTTCTTGCCGGGTACCACGATGTCGCCGAGAGGATCGGAGCCGAAGCGGTTGTCGCCGTCGTGCAGCCAGAAAAGCCCGGTAACGGTGAGCCAGCCGTCGTCGGCGCGCAGAGTGGCCTCGTAGTTCTGGCGCCACTTCTCGACGGAGGCTTGGTAGGCGGGATCGACAGTCGCGGCGGACAGGGCGGCCATAGCCGCGCCCGCGCCGAGTGCGAAGCAGATCGCGACGCACAGCATAGGGCGCGCCGGGAAACCGGCGCGCCCCGCGCGCACGCGGCGCGATAACCAAAGCCCTCGTCGCGACTCCATACGATCGTCTCCGACCGTCACAGTGTACCTGTGTGCGGCTCACTCCGGGAAGGGGGACGAGAGAAGATGCCACCCTTTCTGTCTCCACGCAAAATGCCGCAAATTCCCGACGCTAGACTAAATGGCGGCAACATTTTGCACCACATCGATGGTTTTCCGCGGCCACGGAACGAGCGCCGATATTTCCACACAGCTAGCCACCGTCCTCCATCCGTCCGCAACTGGGCGCTGAAGCTGAGCGCGCACGCGCCGCTTGCCGCGCCGGTGCACGAGAATGCGAAACCGGCCCGAGAGCAAACCCGATACGGCCTCGAGATATTCATCTACCTTCTTCTGTTTCGTGCACGGAAACCATGAGACCCACAGGGTCGATGCCTGGAGGTGGAGTTCGTCGCGGTTCTGAAGATTGAGATTTACGTCAAAGAGAAGACCTGGTTGAGCCGGAATGTCTATGACGAGCTGAACATGGTTCGGATGTAAATCGAGTTTCATATTGAGCGCCGGAAAGGACGCGCGGATCCTCTCGAATGTAGCGAGCCCAACCTCGAATTCTTTTGCGTACATAAGGGCCATCCAACCGAGTAGTAGGGACAGCGTACCGGCTTAAGCGCCGCGAAGCTACTGGAAGCACACCGGCGCGACCCGCACCTCGTCGGCCTCTAGCTTCGGATGTTGAGCCATCACTTAGGCTATAATCCTGGGCGAGGTGGCGCACTTGGTTTGCTACGGCCGCAAAGTCGCGAGGCGCTCTCTGATTTTCGCGTTGTTACTGTTTTTCCTTTCGAGGATCGCCATGGCTCAACAAGGCACATCACAACAATCCAGCACGGCCGATTCCGGCCCCTGGTCCGGCGTCATCATCAATAGCGGCTGCACCGCGGATGAAGCTTTTGCCGAGGACCCCAAGTGCACGGCGAAAGGCGCGCCCGGCACAAAGCTGGTGCTGTACGACGATACCACCCGGCAGATGTTCGTCCTCGACCCGCAAGAGCCGGCCGTGGGCCATCTCGGCGACAGCGTCACCGTCAGCGGCACGGTCGAAGGCAGTACGCTGCACGTCGCTTCGTTCAAGATGCTCACCGACATTGGGCTAGCCGTGGGCCAGAAGGCGCCGGCGTTCACCGCGCGCGACCAGTTCGGCCACGAGCAAAGCCTGGACACGCTGAAAGGGCCGAACGGCACCGTCCTGCTTTTCTTCCGCTCCGCCGATTGGTGACCGTACTGCAAAGGGCAGCTGGTCGAGCTGCAAAACTCCAAAGCGCGCTTCGAAAAGCAGGGCCTCAAGCTCGCGGCCATCAGCTATGACAACGTGGAGATCCTGAAATCCTTCGCCGACCGCAAGAAGATTGACTTCACTCTGCTCTCCGATCCCGATTCCAAAACCATTCGCGACTATCACGTCCTGAACGCCGAGGGCGCCGGCCAATTCAAGGGCATGGCGCGGCCCGGCTATTTCTTCATCGACACCAAGGGCGTGATCCGCGAGAAATTCTTCGAGGCCAAGTACCGCCAGCGGCTCTCCGGAAACAACGTGATCGGCAAGCTCTTCCCGACGTTGGGCGACGAAGTGACGGATAACGTCGAGGCGCCGCATCTGAAGCTGGCCGTCGAGCAGTCCGATCGCTTCGGCTTTCCGGGCGGCCGCATCACGCTGACGGCCGAGGTCGAGCTTCCGCCCGACGTGCACGTCTACGCGCCAGGGGTGCAGGGCTACAAGGCCATCGCCCTGGTGATGGACCCTTCGCCCGTGGCGGATTTCACGCCGGTGAAATATCCGAGCGCCAAGACTCTCTTCCTCCCGGCGATCAACGAGCGCGTACCCGTGTTCGAGGGCAAGTTCCGCATCAGCGAGGACCTGCAAATCAGCTCCGCGGCGGCGTTCAGCAGTTCGCTGGGCACGGACGGTAAGACGTTCACGATCGCGGGGAAGTTCGCTTATCAGGCCTGCGACAGCAAGATTTGCTACCTGCCAACCTCTGTGCCGGTGAAATGGGAGCTGCAGGTGCTCCCTCTGGATCGTCAGCGCGCGCCCGACGACATCCGGCACAAGTAGGCGGCAGCGTATGAGATTCGCCAGGATCGTTTTCACGATTGCCGGGATTTACGGCTTGCTGGTGCTCACGCCGATGTATTTTACGTTTGACCTGGTTGGGCGGCAGACGCCGCCGCCGGTCACTCATCCTGAGTTTTATTACGGCTTCGTCAGCCTGGGCTTGGTCTGGCAGATTGCATTCCTGATGATTGCGACGGATCCGGCGCGCTTCCGGCCGATGATGATTCCGTCGGTGCTGGAAAAGGCCACATGGTTCTTTGCCGTGGTCGTCCTTTATCTTCAGCACCGCACGGGAATGCGCATGTTGACTGCAGCGATGGCCGACGCCATCCTGGGCCTGCTCTTCATCGCGTCATTCCTCAAGATGCGGCCAGCCTCCAAGTCATCGCGGGCCAAATCGTAAGCCGTCGAGGTGGCCGCGCCCACCCGAAAAATTTACACGCCCGCCGGGAGCATGAACCGATCGCGTTCCGCAATGCGCTGAAAACAAACGGGAAAATCCGGCTGGCGTGTGGCGGCCCACCTGCTTTTGATACCACGGACAAGAACGGGTTCAGCAATTAGACACGAAGAGCATCTTTTGGTTTGAGCGGGCCAAGCTTTGCTGGGGTATGGATAGAGATCTACCAGGAGGGAGTCACTACGAACATGAAAAAGCTCATCACTTCAACATTTCTGCTGGCGCTGTTGCTCGGAATTGGCGCGTCGGCAGCTCACGCGCAAATCTCTGTCGGCATCCGCATTGGCGCGCCGCCTCCGCCCCGAGTGGTTGCCGTGCTCCCCTCGCGCCCGGGACCGGACTTCGTCTGGGTCGAGGGCTATTGGTATCCCGTGGGGCATCACTACAAGTGGCACGAGGGTTATTGGACCAGGCCTCCATACGAGGGTGCGCGCTGGATCGCTCCGCACCATGACGGACAGCAATACTTCGCCGGCTACTGGGACGGCGATCACGGACGGATCGAGCACGACCACCGCTGGGATCACGACCACGACCGCGACTTCCGTCATGACGATCACCACGACGACCATCACGACCACGGCGATCACGACCACTAGGCACTCCGGTGGTGGATCAGCTTCCCTCGGAGGCTGATCCACCACTTTTCATCCCGTTGCGCATATGTTTGCGATCTGAAAACGCCTCCGCCGAAGTCCCCCTGAAATCAGCAGACCTCCGATCCGCCCCACGTTGTCAGTTCCGGCAAACCTGTACGTTGGTACAGTCGCGGCAGTTCTCGGCCAATGTGATATTGGGGTCGTGGCGTCGCGGCACCGCGCGCCACAGGGGTCAACGCACCTAATTTTTGTCTCTACTTGTGAGGAAAGCGACATGTCACGAAAACTTTGTCTGCCGCTCGGCATGCTCCTAGCCCTGTTGGTACTTTCGGCTCGGCCTTCCTTCGCGCAACAAACCGCGCAGGCCGGCAACGCGGTTTGTCCGGGAGGCGAGGGATACGTGTACCTGTATCTATCGCCCAGCGAACTCACCGTGGTGACCAACCTGAGATGCGGCGCGAAGCTGGAGATTCTCGGCACCGCGAGAAACGGCTATGTGATGGTACGGACTGCCGACGGCAAACAAGGCTACGTTGCGCCGTCCTCGGTGGTGCTGGCGCCCGCGCCGGCGGCGCCCGCCCCGGCGCCGGCCATGGAAACGTCGTTTACCAGTGGCGAAAAGCCTGTGCGGGCGATGACGGCGGGTCCCTTCTTCGGCAGCGTTGCGCCTCGCGCCGAGATCTCCGCTGGGTATTCCTACCTGAATCTGGACCTCGTCGGAATGGCAGGGATTCCACGCCAAAGCGCGAATGGCTTTGAGTCGTCCGCGACGATGGGCTTCAATCGTTGGCTGTCCGCCGAGGGCGCCTTCAACTGGGACTACAAGGGGAATCCGCTGAGCGTTGCCACCTTCTATGACTACAACGCTATGGCCGGACCGCGCGTTACCATTCGGCCGTTCTTCGTGCACGCCCTGTTTGGCATCGACCGCCTGACCGCCAGCCTGAATGGAACGCCGACCTACTCGCAAAATAGCATCGCGGGCGCGATCGGTGGCGGCGGCGAGTGGAAAATTGCACCGCATTGGGCCGTCTTCAGCTCCGTGGATTACGTTCTCACCCTGCATTCCGTCCCCGGATACCCGACGATCAACCAGAACAATATCCGCATCTCCGCCGGAGTGGTCTTCCGCATTGGCGGCAGACTCGCCGGCGTACAGAATTAGGCACCTTCGAAGTCACACCGCGGCTACGGCCGGCGACAGCGGCAGCTACCCTGGCCGTTCCGCCTTAGCCGAACCCACGTAGCCGCGGTGACTTCCAGTCCATCAATCACAGTTCGTTAGTCCGCAGCGTCTCCGCCTGAACAGGAATCTCCCGTGAATCCGCGCTAGAATCCGCTCCTCCGTTGTCCCGCCCCGCCATCCTGCTTCATAGCTCCGCTCAAAAGGAACCGCAGTCCTAGGACTATCGGCTCAAGAGAACTGTACGATCCGTCCATTTCAGATTGCCGTCGCCGCGTTTATTGTGATATTCGTTCAACGCGCATTCTCGGCAGGAACGAGATGCCCGGCCTACTGAGGAGACCGAATGATCCTGGCAATCGCCGCACTCGTCTTGCAATTTTCAGCGATTCCGCCGAGTTCCGTCTCCCCGACCAGTCTGAACCTGGATGCAAGCGCAACATCGAAATCGGCGGGGAAGCCGACAGCCCCCGCCGATGCCAGCTCCACGACGACCGCAGCGCTCCCGGCAGCCGTGCGGGCCTCGACTGCGGTTGCGACTCCCGATCCTGGGACGCAACCCTCCCCTGCGGCTCCGTTTCAACCCGGCCGCCTGACCCCCGAGCCGATCGTTGCCGGAAGTCCAGCAACCAGCGGGCCTGTTGCGTTCCCGTCTTCTCCCGGAGCTGCGGCTTTCCTTGCTTCGACGCCTGCCGCGCTGCGCTCCCGACAAGAAGAGCAGCGCCAGCGCCGCATTTGGCTTGCTCTCGGCATCGTGCAGAGTGGCGCCGCGACATTTGACGCCTGGTCCACGCGCCGCGTCGTTTCGAGCGGCCAAGGGCAAGAGGCCAATCCGATGCTGCGGCCGTTCGCCGGAAATGCTTCCCTCTATGTCGTGATTCAGGCGGCGCCCCTGGTGCTCGATTATGTCGGTCATCGCATGATGACTAGCCAGCACGGCTGGGAGCGGCACACCTGGTGGATGCCGCAAGCGATCGGCACGGCCATGTCCGTCGCGAGCGGCGCTGTCAATCTAAGCCACTAATCCTCAGAGTCTCCCTGCGTAAACTTTGACTTCTTTAGGCTGGCGAGAAGGTGCCACGGAGGTCTCTCTCGCCTCCAGTATTCCAGGTACTTGTCGGCGCCCGGGTCCAGACAGTAGAATGTCCTTCCAGCCCGTTTGATCCCAGTCCAACAACTTTGGAGGAACTCATGTCTCTCTCGCTCCGGCGCACGTTCCAACTCCTGTTGATTGCTTTGCTTAGCCTGTCGGTAGCCCTGCCGGCCAGCTTGTTCGCGCAAGACCATGTAGTCTCTTCGGCGGACCTCCGCAAGGACGTTCAGGCCGTGGCCGCCGCCCGGCAGAAGTCCCTCGCGCAGCTCGATGATTTCTTCTCCACACAGCAAGGCCAGAAGGCCCTGGAAACCGCTCACGTCAGCTACCAGCAGGTCCGGAAAGCCGTCGCGTCGCTCGATGATGCCGATTTGGCGCGGCTTTCGTCTCGTGCGCAATCGGCGCAAAACGATTTCGCGGCCGGCAGAATCACGGATCGCGACCTGATCTGGATTCTGGTCGGCGTCGCGGTGGTCATCTTGATCATCGTGGCCGTGCGCTGACGTGAATCTCCGCGCCACTCTCGCTCTTGCCGTCGTCCTGAGCATAGTCCTGCTTCCCGTGCCCGTGGCCCCTCTGGCGGCTGCGGACACGGCGGCAGGGAACTGGATTGACGTTCCCTATATCGCACAGGCCAAGGATGGCTGCGGCGCGGCGGCCATCTCCATGGTGATGCAGTACTGGGCCGGACAACCCACGCCAAAGCGCGATCAGCAATCGGGCCCGCCTGCCTCTGCCGACCCGCGGAAAATCCAGGACCTGCTTTTCGTTCCGGCAGAGAAGGGAATTCCCGCGACCGCGATGCTCGGTTATTTCGAGCAGTCCGGGTACCGCACCTACGCGTTTCGCGGCGACTGGAGCGATTTGGTGCGTCATGTATCGCAAGGCCGCCCTCTCATCGTCAGCTTGAAGGCCAGCGGCCGTCGCGGCCCGCTGCATTACGCGGTGGTCGTGGGCGTCGATTGGCAGCGAAACTTCGTCTTCCTGAATGATCCCGCGCGGGGGAAAATGCTGCGGATCTCTCGCGAGGGATTTCTCGGAGAATGGAACCCGGCAAACAACTGGACGCTGCTGGCGGTCCCGGCCGCCGGCGATTGACCTTCCTGCTACTTTTCAGTCTGCTGCTCGCGGTAGTTCCCGTTCACGCGCAGGCGCAAAACTCGGCGCCATCGGCTGAGAACCGCGATGAGCAGTTTGCCCGCGCCCAGGCCCTGTACGATGCTGGCCGCTGGCAAGACCTGATCGATGCGTTTCCGGAATCGCCTGGCTATTCGCCGCAGCTTGAACTCTATCGCGGCTTGTCCTTCGCGCAACTCGGGCGCTTGGCGGAAGCCCGGGGAGCTTTCGAGGCGGGCTTGGCGCGCGATCCTCGGCAGCCGCGGCTACTCGAAGAACTTGCGGGCGTCGAGTACAAGCAACAGCAATTCTCGCGCGCCAAACTGCACTTGCGCCGAGCCCTGACGCTCGAGCCCGCTGACAATTACGCCAACGACTTCCTGGCCTCGATCTACTTCCAGGAGGGCAACCTCGATGCGGCGCTGAAGTATTGGAACCGGTCGGGCAAGCCGCAACTCTCCGATCTCGCTATTCATGGAGCGGCGCATCTCGATCCGGTTCTGCTCGACCGCGCGTTTAATTTTTCGCTAGGCAGCCAATGGACTTGGGACCAATTCCTGACCACGCGGGCGCGTCTCGATGCCTTGGGCGAGTTCTCGAGCATGCGCTTCGGGCTCGCGGAGCAACCGGACGGCGCCTTTCAGCTAGCGTTTGACGCCACCGAACGTGAGCCTTGGAGCGCCTCGAAATGGCAATGGCTGGCTTCGCTTTTTCGCGGCCTGCCCTATCAAACCGTTTCCCCGGAGTTCTACAACCTCAACCGCACGGCCCTGAATTGGCGTTCCTACTATCGCTGGGACGACCAGAAGCGCCGCTTATACTCGGAGGTTTCGGCTCCGCTCTGGAAAAATCCCGAATGGCAATACCGCTTCTATTTCGACGCGCGCAATGAGAATTGGAACCTGGCAGGCACGCTGCTTCCCGCGGCGCCGCCCGCTCCGGCGTGGCTCAATCTGGAAACGGTTGTGGCGGGCGCGGAATTGCGCGAGATTCCCAGCGGCCGCTGGAGCTGGAGCGAGGCATTCGAGTATTCCGACCGGCGGTTGCGCAACCTCCAGGGATTGCCACCGCCGACTGCGGCTGCGTTTCTGACGGGCGGCTCGTCGATCGCCGGACGCTTCCGCATGGACCGCTCGCTGGTGCGATTCCCGGAGAGAAGATTCACGCTCGATTCCAGTGCCAGCGCGGAAGTCGGCACATTTTTCGAGCCTCCGCTGGGGCGGTACGCGCGGCTCGCGGGAGATTTGCGGTCCACGTGGTTTCCACGAGCGCGCGGCGACGATTACCAGATGGAGAGCCGCCTGCGCGCCGGCCGGACCTTCGGCGAGGTTCCCTTCGACGAGCTTTTCATGCTGGGTTTCGACCGCGACAACGATTTGTGGATGCGCGGCCATCCCGGACTGAGCCACGGCCAGAAGGGCAGCGCGCCGCTGGGCCGCAACTACGTGCTGGCCAATTGGGACGTCGCCAAAAATGTTTACACGGGATCGTTGTTACGGCTGGCGCTAGGCCCATTCGTGGATAGCGGAAAGATCTCTGATCCTTCCGGTCCTTTCGGGGCGGGCTATTTCGGCGCGCCAAAATGGTTGTGGGATACCGGAGTGCAGGGAAAAATCCGCGTGTTCGGGAGCTTCGAGTTCGTACTGGGGTACGGCAAGGACCTGCGCACCGGCCGCAATTCGTTTTACAGCACCGTCTCGCACTGACTCGGTATGAGCAGAGCCAAATGCGATCTGGGTACATTTAGCCACTTTCATTAAACGGAGAAATGTGCTTAGTATGCGTTCGCTGACAGGTGTGTAACGGTTTGGGGTTTACTCCTTCCCCCAATGGGTTTCCGTGCTGGCTAGCGGAAAACCCGGTGCCCTCCCACCGGGGCACTCTAGAAGAAAAGGAGACACTATGTTGTTAGTTCTATCTGAAGTTGCGACCGTTGTAGTGGCGGTCGTTGCTGTACTCGGATACTTCGCTCGCAAGGCTAAGTAATCGAGGGAGGCTCTTGGGGAGCCCTTCGTGTCAGCGAAGGCTTCCCAACCCTCCAAAATGATAGCCCCACCCCTCAGTCTTGTCAACCGCGTGCGGCTAGGTTTTGCTCTTTTCTCAGCGATCCGGGTCGCCCGTGCACGCGGCTGGTTGCGTGCGGACGTTCGAGCATGGGCTTGCGGACTGTTCAGTTCGCCGCGACGCCGGCTGGAATCTTGGCGTGCTCGGACTCGGTCTCGGATTTTGATTCCTGCTTCGATTTCGCGCGCTCGATCTCGATGTGGCCCTTGAAGTAGGCGCCGTCCTCGATGCTGATGCGCGAGGTGGTGATGTCTCCGATGACTTCGCCGTCCTTCTTGATTTCGACGCGCTCGCGGGCATGCAGATTGCCGGAGGCGTGCCCGTACACCACGACTTCCCGCGCGCTGACTTCCGACTGCAGGCGCGCCGAGCGGCCGATGGTGAGCCGGTGTCCCTGGAGCGAGACCGGACCTTCGACTTTGCCTTCGATCTGCAGATCTTCTTCGCCGGTAATTTGGCCTTTGATGGTGAGCGACGCTCCCAAGGTGGCCAAGTCGCGCGCCACCGGGCCGTTCGGACGAACGCTGCTCGTGCCAGGAGGTACGCCGACGGACCGCGATTCCACTGACGCGGGCGCGTGCGGAACGGCTGTCGCGGCCGGCGTTTGGGACGGATTCGCTGTTTCAGGTTTGTTCGTGTTCCACATGGTTTTTCTCCTTCGTTCGATTCAAGAGGGTGCATCCGGCCCACAGGGACCTTCGCATAGCTCACTCTACGCGCACGATCGTTGCATCGGCGACGATGAAAAAAGGGGCGCGTGCCCACATTCGCACCTGCCCCGACGTACAGGTCAGTCGGGCCACGGGATTGAAACCTGGCAGGCCTCGGGAGAAGGGAGGGGACTGAGGGGATTGCGCGAACTCCCTTGTCGAACACCGGGGAGTTCGCTCGGGTTTTCCGAGAGGACAGTCACAAGAGCGGCTGCCCCCGAAGGTATAACGCCTACTTCACTTCTACGGGCTTGGCGATGCCGGCCGCGCGATCCCGATCGTTCAGGTTGAACGACTCTTCCTCGGAAGGCACGCAGTATTCTTCTCGCAATTCGGTGACGCCCTTGGGTTCTTGCAATTGGAACTTCTGCGGTTGCCAGCTCACCAGGGGCGCGACGTAGACGGTCGGGTCGGTCAGCGTCATCTTGTCCGTCAAGGTCGCGGCATCGGGATGCGCAAAGACTTCGTCGATGGTCATGTTCTCGTCGTGCGGATCGCCAGCCTGATCGAGCCAGGTGTCGCCGCGATAGGCCGCCGAGTGAACCATCAGATTGTTGCCCTCCCAATGGCCCACGGCGTATCCGTACCATTGCGGGTCGACGTCCTCGGGAATCTGACGGCCGTCCAGCCAGATCTCCCGGCCGGCGCGCGACCACTCAAAGATCTGCCAGATCTTCTGCGGCGTCATCACAAGTTCGAACGAGCGGCCATTGGCGTAGATATTTCGCGGATAGCCGAGAGGATCGCAGTGGCCTTGCGGGTCATTTCCGAGCGCTGGCAAAACGGCGGTCGGCCCAAACGAGGGCTTATTGGCTTGGAAGATCTTCCGGCCGTTATCCGTGAAGTTCGGCCACGGGTTGCCCATCAATATGCTGTTGCCGCGGCCCCACCACACGCCTGAGAGATCGTGCGGATCGTACGCGGGCTTCGGCGCTGCCGCTGCGGCCTTCTGTGATACTGGCGAGCGGTGACCCTCGGTGCTAGGTCCGTAGACCTGCGCGGATGCGGCCGCGGAGAGCAGCAGCCCGGCGAAAACGGCAAAGGTCACACTAGCAATACGGCTACGCATGGTTGGACACTCCTTAACGATCCTATGATTTCGAGTCTTGCGACTGAGGCTTTCGATTTCATAACACGGCGGGCACACAGCAAACATACTCATCGCGCTCCACAACCGCGTGCGAAGCCGCTCGGCTGTAGGAGGTAACGTTAAACGAGCCCTATATTACAAGTCGGGCCGATTCGCAGAATCGGCCCGACTTGACGTCATCAAGGTACAAGGCTCAAACGGTCCTGCTGCCAGGTTCAGTTGCCGTTACCTTCGGTCTCACGGCCGCCGCCTGCGTCGTTGCAGAGGCACCAGCCGTCATCCAGCGTCGCCTTCACGAATACCATCACCGGCGAGCCCGCCTTCGAGGGATTGCCCGTCACCTCTACGTTCGCTCCAGGGGCCAGCTTCTCCATCAGCCCTTTGCGGGTGTACCCGTTTGCTTCCAGGTTGCCCGGAGCGCGCATTTCCGCGGCCCAGTGCACGATGTTGCCCTGGTCATCCTTCACATCGAAATACAACTGCGAGTGCGGATTCTGGAAGGCGAACTTCGTGATCACGCCCTTCACAGATACCGTCTTGTGCATGTCGTACGAAATTCCCGTGCCGTGATGAGCGAACAGTTGCGTGCCCACCAACATGCCAAAAGCCACAGCAAGAACCACCGCGAGCCTTGCTTTCATTACAATTCCTCCTTGACGGATAGGGGCTACCCGTTTCCCGTTCCCCTACACTGATTCGGAGTGTATACCTGAAACGCGGTACGAGTCAATCCTGGTCGCGCCCCGCGAACTTCGTCTCTTTCCGTTTCCACGACCGCGGAGGAGTTGCCTGCCGCCTTCGATCGTACTAACATCGCCGCAGGCCCACCCTCTCGGGGGACTTATGATCGTCCAAGACCTGCTCCGCGAGCGCAAGGAAGTCTTCTCGGTTTCCGAGGCAATGCCGGTGCATGACGCTGCGCGTTACCTGCGTGAGCATCAGGTCCGCGCCGTGGGCGTGCTCGATGCGGACGGGCGATTGGTGGGCGCGCTTTCCCAAAGCGACATCTCCGACAAAGTCGCCGCGGAGAACAAATGCCCTGCCTGGATGCGCGTGTCCGACATCATGACGCGCGAGTTGATCACCGTCACGCCGGAACAAACGCTGGATGACTGCCTCCGAATGATGGAGAATCACGCGATTTTTCACCTGCTCGTGGTGGACGTCGCCGGAGTATTTCTCGGAATGATTTCGATCGCCGATCTGCTTCGTCTGATCGCCTCAGACCACAAGGCCCGGGCGGATATGTTCGAAGCCATGATGTTTCCGCAGCGCTGAATTCCGGGTCAGTGACCGTCCTGTGGCGAGTCCAGCACGTCTCGCAATTTCTGCAGCAGCGTTGCGCGCGAATACGGTTTCTGCAGCAGGTTTGCTCCCTCGGGAACAAGTCCGGTCTGCGTGCCAAACCGGCCGCTGTAGCCGGAGACGAAGAGCACCTTGGCCTCCGGGTGAATCGGCAAGAATGTTACCGACTAACGCCGGGCCGTTCATTCCAGGCATCACCACGTCGGTCAGCAGGAGATGGATAAGGCCACGATGCTGCGTGGCCATCTCGATCGCGTGCGCCCCGTTGTCGGCCTCGAGAACCGTGTATCCGCCTTGCTCCAGCAGGCTTCGCGTCAAGGCCCGGACCGCTTGTTCGTCTTCCACCAGCAAGACCGTTTCTGTTCCGCGAAGCACTTCGGGCGCCGCCTCCGCTTGCCGGTTTTGTGACTCGGCTCGGTCGGTCCGAGGCAGATAGATCTTGAAGGCGGACCCTTGTCCAAGCTCGCTGTACACCCAGATATAGCCGCCGCTCTGCTTCACCACTCCATACACGGTGGAAAGCCCCAAGCCAGTCCCTTTGCCGATTTCTTTGGTCGTGAAGAACGGCTCGAAGATGCGCGCCTTGGTTTCCGGGCTCATGCCCATGCCATTGTCCGTAACGGCGAGCAAGACGTAGCGGCCCGCGGGCAGTGGCGGATGCTGCTGGGAGTATTCATCGTCCAGGTCGGCGTTACTGGTCTCGATCACCAGTGTTCCGCCTTGCGGCATCGCATCGCGCGCGTTCACGGCCAGATTCATGATGACTTGCTCGATCTGTCCCGGATCGGCCTTCACCGGACCCAATGCCGAGTCCAGGGAAGTTCGCAGCTCGATGTCTTCGCCGATGAGCCGTCGCAGCATCTTCTCGATCTCGACCACGCAGGTGTTCAGATTCAGGACTCTCGGTTCGAGCACCTGCTGCCGGCTGAAAGCCAGTAGCTGGCGAGTGAGCGAAGCGGCGCGCTGACCGGCTTTCTGAATTTCCTCCACGTGCTTCCGCGTCTTGTCGTCGTGCGCAAGGCTGTCCGTCAACACCTCGCTGTACCCGATGATTACGCTGAGCAGATTATTGAAGTCATGAGCAACGCCGCCGGCCAGTTGGCCGATGGATTCCATCCTCTGCGCTTGCGTGAGCTGCAGGGTCAGCTTCTTGGTTTCCGTGATGTCTTGCTTGATGGCTATGAAATGAGAGATTTCGCCCCGGTCGTCGCGAACAGGCGTGATGGTTTGATCCTCGGTGTACAGGCTTCCATCCTTGCGCCGGTTGATCATCTCGCCCTTCCATACGTTCCCGGCCAGAATGGTCTGCCACATATTCTGGAAGAAAGCCTTGGGGTGTTTCCCTGAATTGAGAATGCGCAGATTCTTTCCGAATACGTCACTCGGGGCATAGCCCGTGATGGTGGTGAACGCCGGATTCACCCAGATGGCTTTTCCAGAGCGATCCGCGATGACGACGGCATTCGCCGCGGATTCCAAAGCCGCTGCTTGCAACCGCATCTGCGCCTCGGCTTCCTTGCGGCTGGTGATGTCCTTGAGAATCGCGATGACGCATTTCTCTCCGCCGACCTCGATGACCTCCGCCGAACCTAGCCCTGCGCGCCGTTCCCCGGACTTCGAGAAAAACGTGATCTCCAAGTCGCGGATCGATCCTTGCTTCGTGAGCATCTGGATCAGCCGGATGTGATCCTCGGGGCCTTCCAGGAATTTTAGCTCCGGGCTGGTGCGTCCGATGACCTCCTCCCGCCGGTACTCGGTGATTCGCAGGAAACTCTCATTCACGTCCACAAAGCGAGCGTCCGAAAGTGTGGCGATCAGGATCGGCTCCGGGTTGGCGTCGAACGCCTTGCGGAATCTCTCCTCCCCTCGCAGGTCCTTCATCACCGTTTCCTGCTCGAGTCCCCGCTGTCGAAGCCGCGCCATCTCCGTGACGTCTTGCACGCAATGGAGGATGTGACTGACCTCCTTGTCAGGACCAAACACCGGCGAATTGATCGGACTCCAGTACCTTTCCTCGAAGCCGCCGCCCTCCGCCTCGGGTTTGCGGATGTCGTACCGCTGCTCCGGCATCGCGTCAGCAACCCTGCGCTCCAGGACGCGCTTCAGGGAAGATCGCAAGTTGCGTTCACCGGTGGCCGCTGAATCGTCCGGATTGTCCGGGAAAACGTCAAAAACTCCACGACCCATAATCTCTTCTCGCTTGGTCATGGTGGCGCGCAGATAGGCGTCGCTGACTTCGACGATCGTGAAATCCGGCGTCAGGACCAGATACAAACCTGGCGCGGACTGGAAGAGTGCTTGAAAGTCGAGAGTGGGTCGGGAAAGGAGCGAGTTTCCCATGGATTTCGTAAGGAAATATTAATCTGTGGAGATGCTATCGGAGGGAGGTACGCCGTGCCTATTATTTCCTGGAGTCAGGTGGCGTAATCGTTACCGGAGCACTTAGTTCGTTCCTTGGCCCTCCGGCCGAGTGGCCTCGCAAAATGCGGACGCGGCGCGGCAGCGAGTGTATAGTGTACGAATTCACGGAGGCCAGCAGGCATGCGCGCCGATCGGCGCCAGCGCCTCGCCGAGGAGGATTCGATGCGGATGGAGAAGACAGAAATCAAGTCTGTGGGACTATCGATTGCGCTGTTCTGCTTTCTGGGCCTGGCGGCTGCTCCCATGATGCAAGCGCAAGCCCCGCCCCGCTACAAAGTGGATCCGTACTGGCCCAAGGAATATCCAGACAACTGGATCTTGTCGAACGTCCACGGTATTTTCGCGGACAAGCAAGATCACATCTGGGTGCTGACCGACCCCGGCGCGCTGGCGGCCAATGAAATCGGCGCGTCGCTAACGCCTCCGCACGCCGCGTGCTGCGTCCCGTCTCCTTCGATCATGGTGCTCGACGCAGCGACGGGTACAGTCATCAAATCCTGGGGACATCCAGGATTCACGCCCGATTGGCCCACGGCTGAGCATGGTCTCTGGGTGGATGGCGAGGGCAACGTCTGGCTGGGCGGAAACGCTGTTGCGCTGGACGGAAAGCGCCCGGCGGATCGTCAAGTCCTCAAGCTCTCGAATGATGGCAAGCTGCTCCTCTCGATTGGCCACCCGACCAAGGATCCGCAGAATAACCAGGACACCAGTTTCCTCGGCGGCCCCGGCGAGATGACCGTGGACGACGCAGCTCACGAGGTCTACATCGCCGACGGCTTCTTGAATAAGCGCGTCGTCGTGTACGACTCGAACACTGGCGCGTTCAAGCGCGGCTGGGGCGCCTACGGCATCCCCCTAAGTCAGATCGACAACTCCAAGCTTGCGCCCTACAGCCCCCGCCGCTCCCGCCGCCAAGCAATTCCTGGGTCCGGTGGCCTGCGTCAAAATTTCGGTGGACGGCCTTGTTTACGTCTGCGATCGCACCGGCGATCGGGTCCAGGTCTTCACCAAGGAAGGGAAGTTCGTGAAAGAATTGATCGTCCACCCGGAGACGCTGGATCGTGGATCGGCCTGGGGCCTGACCTTCTCGCACGACCCCAAGCAAAATTTCCTGCTGGTGACTGGCGGTGAGGACGGCATCGTCTTTATCGTCAACCGCAATGACGGCAAACTTGCGGGCCAGTTCGGCCATAAGGGCCACATGGCAGGCCAGTTCGACGCGGTCCAGGCCATCACCATGGACTCGCGCGGCAACGTGTACACAGCCGAAGTAAATCCGGACCATCGCGTGCAGAAGTTTCTCTTGCAGAAGTAAAACCGCGCCTGCATTGACCGGAATCCGCAAAGGTCGAGTCGCCCTCTCAATTCTAATGAGTGGGTCACTCGAAATAGCTTCGCTTGCCGGTCTGGATCAGCTCGTAGAGTGATTTGATTTCGTTCTTCCGCCGGTCGTAATTGCGCCAGTCTTTGTACTGCGGGAAGGTGAGAGTCTGCTGCGCTTGCTCCAGACTCATGCCTTTTGCGATGGCGCCTTGTACCGTCGTGTACTCGTCGGAAAGCATGGCGGCGAGTTCCTTGACGTCGCCTCTATTGGCTACGTCTCCGTGTGCCGGCAAGATGTAATCGACATCCATGGCGGCAACCTGATTGAGCAGCTTGATCCAGTTGTCCACCGAGGGCGTGAAAGCCATGTTGGGGATGCTGCGTCTGGCAAACGCCCCGGGCGTATAGAGCGCGCGATCCTGCGGGAACAGAACAAAAGTGTCGCCAGGCTGCTGGCCGGGACCAAGATAGAAGAGGCGGACTTCGCGCCCGCCCAAACGGATCGTCATCTCGTTGTCAAACGTGACGTCGGGCAAGATTAGCTTCACCTCGTTAGGGTCGTAGTGATGGCTTTCGAAGTAGTCCATCCGCCGCGCCATTTCCTTGGGCTGAACCTGCTGCATGATGCGCGCGGTTTCCTTCTGTGCCACGAAGGTCGCCCCCGCCGCCTGGAACGCGGCGTTTCCGAACGTATGATCGCCGTGAAAATGGCTGTTGATGACCCATTTGATGGGTTTATCGGTCACCTTGCGGATGCGATCGATCAAGTCCTGGCCGGCGCGCGGATGTTCGCGCGTGTCAATCACCAGAACTCCCTGGTCGGTGACCAGGAAAACCGAATTGGACCCGTCGTAGTCGAAGAAGAAGTAGAGATCGCTGGCGATCTGCTTGACGCTAGCGACGTGAGGAGCGGGCGGCGCCGTCTCCTGCGGCGCGGCAGGCGCGGCCGCAGGCATGGCGCCGGCAAGCAGCGCCAAAGCCGCCACGAGCTGCCAGTAGGACACTTTGTGCGACGGTCGCTGCCCGGCAGTCGAGCGTGTCGTCGAAATCTTGCAGTTCATCTGGCGGTTCCTTCCTTCGCGCACGGTCGGCGCGGAGCTGTCCGGCTAGACCTTGAATTTGCGCACGAACTGCCCGTTATTCTCCCAGCGGGATTTCTTCGACTGTAAGTCGGCTTCCTCGGGCTGCACCGTGCCGTTCACGTCGGTGGCGCGAGAAACGATTGTGTGATTGCCGCTTGCAGGGGCAGGGAATTCGTAGGTGAACAGCTTCCAGGAGTATTTCGTGTTCTGGCGGTCCATCGTGGCCGCCTGCCAGGCGCCATTATCGACGCGAATCTCCACCGAGCGCAGCGGCGTTCCGTCGTTCAGCGCAAAGCCGGTGGCCAGGAACTTGTCTCCATTGCGCGTGAGCCGGGCCACCATGGACTTGATCCGGATGCGGCTGACCGACGTCTCTTCCCAGATGGTCTGGTCTCCATCCTTCTTTTCCATCAGGGTGACGTAGTCGCGCGCCATGAAACGGCCCATGAAGCGCGTATCCTGAACCTGAATGTGGTTCAGCCACTTCGCATTGCAGACGCCATACCAGCCGGGCACCAGCAGCCGAACCGGCCCGCCATTCTTCGCCGGCAATGGGGCGCCGTTCATCTCCCACACGAGAAGGATGTCGGGATGCATCGCGTCTTCGACCGCCAGGCTGCGCGCGAAATTCTGCTCGTATTTTTGCGGCTGCCCGGCGCCGTGCACGATCTCTTCCGTGCCATGGTCCGCGCCGAAGAAGACCACTTCCCGCGCGGTGGGTTGAAGCCCCGCCTCTTTGAGGAATGCGGCCAGACTCGTTCCCGCCCAGCGGGCATTGCCCGCCAGCGTATTCAATCGCCCGGGATTGTTGCCTGAGCATTCGAAGCCCGCGATGATCTCGGTGCGCGGCCGGCGCTTCAACTGTTCGACGCTGAGTTCCACGGGCTTGTTGACGAGGCCGCTCAAACGCAACTTATAACTGGCCGGATCCACCGTGCGTAGGTCCGTAGTGCTGCACCGCAAAAAAATCGTCCACCGGCGTGATGAACGAGGATTCCTCAAGGTTCCGCGTATCCAAGCTGTGCGGGCCCGTTGCCGGAGCCGGATCGAAACCGTCGGGGATGTCGGTCCAGGGAACAACAACCTCTTCCGACCGTGCCAGAGCGCGCGGCACCCACGCTGGAAAACCCAGCGCGGCGAGCCCGGCCAAAGCCGCGCCACCCTTAATCGCCTCGCGACGCGAAATTTCCCTGATCATGATCGTCCTCCTGCAAACCGTGCGGCGGTTTGCTCGCTTGAATGCGTCATTGTGTCTTTTGGGAGCGGTCTTGGCGTTGGGATCGGCGACGGGAAAATCCCAGACGGGACAGCAGACTGCATCGGGGCATCGCCTTCGCCTTCCTCTCTCCCCCGTGAGCTGAAGCACCTGATCTTCGCGGAGTATACAGCGCGATTCCCGCCGAGGAAAGCCCGCGCCACAGGCTGACGGGAAATATCCTCCGGGCTGGTAGCGGCGGCCAACGGTTGTTTCCAGGAATTTGGGGGTATAATCCGCGTACTGGTTTAAGAGAGTAAATTCTGGCCACGTTCCAGGAGGGGCTATGAAACCATGGGCGTTCGTGCTCGGATCTGTTTTCCTCGGTGTTCTATCAGGTTGGACCGTCGTTGCCCAATCGAACTCGCGTGGCGCCGGCGCGCAAGGTGCCTCCGACCGGGGCGCCAGCTCCTACAGCGTGCGCACCCTGCCGCTCCCCGACAACAACGCAGGCGATGTTTCCATGGATTACATCACCTATGACGCCGCCACGAACTCCGTCTGGGTGCCGGGAGGAAACACCGGCGCCGTCGACGTCGTCGATGCCGCCACCGGTGCGGTGCGGCAAATTTCCGGCTTCGCCACTAAAGAAGTGCAGGGCCGCAATGGCAAGCGCGTGCTCGGTCCCACCGCCGTCAGCGTCGGCGAAGGCGTCGTCTATATCGGCAACCGCGGAGATGCGAGCGTATGCGCATTCGACTCCCGCACGCTCGCGCACGGCGTCTGCGGCCACCTCGACGCCACTCCCGACGGCGTTGCCTTCGTCGCGCCGACGAAAGAAGTCTGGGTCACTACCCCCGGCGATAAATCCATCCGCGTGCTCGACAGCAAGACGCTCGAGCAAAAAGCCAAGCTTACCTTCGAGGGCAATCCCGAAGGATATGCCGTGGACGCCAAGCGCGGCCGCTTCTATACCAACATGGAAGACAAGGACCAAACTCTGGCCATCGACTTGAAAACCCGCAAGACCATCGCCACCTGGAATCCCTCGTGCGGCAAGGAAGGTCCTCACGGCTTGGGGCTGGACGCCGCGGACGGCCACCTGTTTGTCGCCTGCAGCACGCTCGCGGAGGTGCTCGACGTCGCACATGATGGCGCCATTCTCTCGATGGTGGACACTGGCGATGGCGTCGACGACCTCAATTATGTCCCCGCGACGCACATGCTCTATGTAGGCGCCGCCGAGGCCGCGAAGCTCACCATCGCGCACGCGGACGCCAAGGGCCACCTCGCCATCGTCGCGCAAGTACCCACGCAAATGGGCGCCCGCAATGGTGTGGCCGCCAAGGACGGGACTGTTTATCTGGCGCACGCGAGAATAAAACTCAGTGCGCTCGTCGTCGTTTCACCGAACGGGAAGTAGACTGGCCGGGAAGGAGACCGTCGCCGATCGGCGGCCGGTCGATATCGTGCGCGGGAAATTCGTGCAGGCGGGCAAAGAAGGAGAGAGGCGCCCGGCAAACTCACAAGCGCCTCTTTCACTCACTGCGTCAACGTAAACCGAACCTCACTGGATCACCTCCTTCTCGGCAAAAACTGCCGATGTCGACAAGATGTCGATGGCCGCATTATAACTCCGAATCCGGCAGACGCCAGAAGATGCATTTCCTGGATTTTTCGGGTTTAGGTTACGTGAAAGTCACCTGCCAGGATTTCCTTTTTGGGAGTTGAGGATGTGCGCCGCTAACGCGCGAGTCCGCCGACCGGAAATTCACACGGAGTTGATGCGTGAGAAATATTGCCACCGGAGAATGGCCAAAAAAGAAATGGGCTTGCTGAGGTGTTGCGTGGAAGAAAATGCTGGGAAGTACCTCCACTTACTGGTGTTTCAGTGCGGGCAATGTGGAAATCCGATCGCCATACCCTGGCGCAGTGAAGGCGCCACTCTGGGATCGGTCGGCGCCGTCCGGTTCAGCATCTGCTGCCGCTGCGGCTGGTCTGCGTGGCTCGAAGGGGTAAGCGCCCGGAACCATTGGGTGGAGTCCTGGCAAGATCAAAAAATGGATGTCGCGGTCGCCGGCTGAATATCCGCGCAAACCCTGGCCGCAGTTCCAGTCGACCTCAAGAATCCAAACCGCCATTTTTCGGCGCAGTGGGAGAGAGCGATCAGGCAGGGGAGTGCTGTGACCACCACGCACGCCAGGCCGCTGGATCGGAGCCGATTCCGGCGCCCGTAATATCATTCAGCGCCTGGAAAACCCACGATCGCGTGCTGGCGTCCAGCGTGGCGTCGTCCATCATCTTCAGGAGCTCCGGCACGGCGCGCATCCGCTGCGCATCCGTGAACATGCCGGACTGCGCCAGGCTGCACGCGGCGCGTTCCCGAACCTGCGGCGAGGGGTCTTCCCGGAACATGCGAAGCAGGGCCGGGACGGCATCGTCGGTGGCGACCAGGCCTAAGCCCACGGCGACATAGCTTCGCGTGAGCTCATCGGGATCCTGCGCCCGATCGAGATAGGTCGATTCCACTCGGGAGGTTTCCACTCCGCGATTGCCAAGCACGCCCAGAATCCAGAGGAGCCAGGCGCGGTGGTCGGGCTCATCCTGTAGGCGGGTCAGGATTTGATCGACGCTCGCGGGATCCTTGGGCAAGTTGTAGCCGGCCAGCGTAATTTCAAGAGACGCCGCGCGCACGCGCAGGTCATTGGCGTTGATCGCTGTGTTCAGCAAGCTTGCCAGAGGACCTTTTTCGACGTCGAGCCGGCCATACCAGCTCGGAACGTTCTTGTCGATCAGCTCAATCGCGCCTGCGTAGTGGTTGATGGCGCGTTCCATGAGCAGTTGGGCTTGCTGCTGCGGATCCATGGCGGGCAGCTCTTCGATTTCGTGCCCGGAAAGTTTAGGCGCGGAGGCCGGAAGCGGCGTGCTCTTGAGTTGAATGACGCTCTCGATCTCTTCCCAGGCAGCCTTCACGCTGGCGGAATTCGCCGCAGCCACGACGCTCGTGGTCAGCGCTAACACGAGAGCCGCCACGAGAACAAAGCCCCGCCGCGCCCCTTGTGGGCGAATCTCTGGTGATACGGGAATGGGCTGGTTTGCCATGGCTAATTGGGCCGCTCAGCTAAGCCTGAGTGTGGAATTCGCCATCGACAATAGTACGATCGGGTGTGGGCTAAACGCCTTCTACGTCAGCAATATCCGCGCCCACCGTCCATTGGGAAACGAAAGGGCTATCGCGAGCGGCCGCCAGGCCCCATACTCTGTGTGGAGTTCAAACCCTTATGCCGTCCGCCTTAGAGACGAGCCTCGAAGAATTGAAAGCGGAAAGACGGCCATTGGTTGAGGAGTTCAACCAGAATCCGCAGCGATTGCACTTGGCGATACAGATCAAGAGCATTGACGATCAGATTGCAGATTGCACGCAGGCAATCCGCAGCGCCTCCCAGCGGGAGGCCGATTCCCGACGCCGCTCCAAATCCGCAAAACAGAGCCCGCCCAGCAAGGAGTAGCTTCCTTCGATTGGCCGCACGGGCGTGGGCTGCACTTGCAGCCCACGCAAAAAGGCGTTGGGATTCGGTGTAAGAACGCCGTCTACTGCCACAAGTGCAGACGAAGCGAATGGTCCAGCCGGAACCGAATCACGCTTTCCGCGGGAACATGTACTTCCCGGCCTTGCGTGACGATCTCCGTGCCCGCTCCGGCGCCCGCGCCCGCCACCGCGCCAATGGCCGCGCCCCTTCCGCCGCCGGCAATGGCTCCGATGATCGCGCCGATGGCCGCTCCACCGCCCACGAATTCGCCGGTGCGCTGATTGGCGCCGATGCCGTCGCGGTGGTTTTCAAGCTCGGTTCCTTCCGTGCTCACGCGATAGCGCTTTCCGCCAACCCAGATGGATTGAATGTCGAGCGTGATGTCGCCATTCCCCTCGAGCCGCCGGGTGATGAGCCGCGCGTCGGAACCTCGTGGAATGGCGACGTAGCCGTCATCATCCCGAACATCTTCGGCAACCTCAGCGCGGAAGGTCTGTCCTTCCACGACCTCGTGCGAATCGATTCTCTCATCGGTCCGCAGGGCAAGTTCAGTGCCGGGGCGAAGCACGACTCGCTCCACGCGTGCTTGATCGTAGTCGTGATCGTCGCGATCATCGCGCTGGTCGGCATAGGCCTCGCCGGTCGGCAGCTTCAGATAGTCGTTTTCGTTGACCGTCACCTGCGCACCGTGCCCATCGAGCGTGTACCAAACCGTCAGAGTTTTAGGCCTGTTCCGAGCCGGATCGCCGCCCATGGTTTGGTTGCTCACCGGTATGTTCAGCCGTCCATCCCGAACCTGCGCCCGCACTTGCTCGGTCACGTCGACAGCTCGCCTGCCCGCGCCATAGACGGCTCGATCGATCCGCAGTTCGTGCCGGACGTCGCGTCGATCCCGATCGTGGTCATCGCGATCGCGGTCGTCGCGGTCGCGATCGTCGCCGTCGTCGTGTTGCGCCGCAGCGAGAAAAGAGCTGCCCGCCACATACTTCGCCTGCCAATTCGCTCCGAGCGGCCGCGCGCCGAGCCTATGGACCGGCAATAGGCCAAACAACGCGAGCACCAAGCATGTTCCAAGACGTTTCATGATCTCTCCCTTATCGCTTTGACCTGACCTTAATGCGTATTTTATCGGAAAGGTCCCGGCGCCAACCTCATGGCCTCAGCCGGCGTATAGAACTTGATACGTCCCCTTCTTTAGCTTTAGATGAAGCGGTTGCCCTCCCGTGCACAGGGATTGCTTCCCGGCCCTCGCAGGGCCTGCCCCGCCATCCCTTTCGATTATGTCGGCGAAGTCCCGGTCCGTAAAACGCCTGTACTGGTACGGCTGCTCTATGTACCTCCGCCAAGTCGCCAGCTACACTCCGAATCGAAGAATTACAGACGTCGGACGCGGTTCTAAGGACAATTCCACGATGCCAATCGCTACCGTAGGGCTACAGGAGCACGCAGGTCATTCCGGGGCGCCTGCCGCCAGACAGGAACGCAGGCAAAAAGGGCGGGCCCGGGTTTCCCGCGAAATGCTCATCCGCTCCGCCGATTTCAACGGCGGGAGCTTCGAAGAAATTTGCAGCACCGTGAATTTCTCGCGCGGCGGCTTCTACTTCCTGACGCTCCATGACCGCTACCGCGTCGGAATGCGGCTGCGCGTCTCGCAGGCGACGCAATCCGGAACCGAAGACAACTGGGAGCACTTGGGCCGGGTCGTGCGGGTGCATCGCCAGGGATCTGGCTTTGGCGTCGCCGTGTTTCTTTCGCCCCAGGAGGCGTCCCGCGTGGAAGCTGCGCCGGCCTCCGCAAACAGCAGTGAACGGCGCGCCACCGCGCGCACGACCTTTGTCGCCTCCACGGAAATCATCGACGCGCACACAGGCGAACGCGTCCGGGTGCGCACCGCCGACTTGAGCACGCGAGGCTGCTACATCGACACGCTCAACCCGCTTCCCGTAGCCTCGACCGTGCGGCTGCAAATTGAGAAGGATAACCAGACCGTGGGATTCCGGGCCAAGGTCGTTTCCAGCCATATCGGATCCGGCATGGGCCTCGTGTTTGAAGGCATGACGGCCGAACAACGTTCCATGCTCGCAAAATGGTTGGGTGGTGAATTTTCGGCCTCATCCGCCGGCGCCGTTGCATTTCCCATACGTCAAGAAAGCGGCGAAAACGAAGCCCAGTTGGCGGAAGATCCGCGCTTCTTGCGGCTCCTGAACATCCTGCTCAGCAAAGGCATTCTGAGCGAGGCCGAGGCGCATTCTCTCTTGTGTGATCTCTGAGAACGCGCCTCCCTCGCGCAACCTCACAGTGAACGAAGAAACAGGATCAGATCCTGCTTGGTCTGGCGAGGCAGGTTGTCGAAGTTGCTGATCACCTGATTCGCCTCGCTGCCTTGGCTCTGGTGCGCCAGAATGGCTTCCACCAGGTTCGAGGTGCGCCCGTCGTGCAGGAAGAAAGCCCGTTGGCCGACTCCCCAAAGCGGCGCCGTGCGGAACTGGTCCGGACCAGCGCCTCCTTGCGTGATGCCGTCCGCGAGTCTCGTCCCCATGTGGTGCACCCCTAAATCAGAGAAGAGATTGGCCTGCGCGTTTGCGAGGGCCGCGGCCATCCCCGATGGTGCCGTCGTAAGCGCGGGTGTGTGGCAGTTCGCGCATCCGATCGCTGTAAACGCGGCGCGGCCCGCCTGAATCGGAGCCGAGCACCCTGTTCCTGTGCATGCCGGCACCGGTTGATCCAGGAACCGCATGAAGTTCGCAAACGCGTTCACGTCGGACGGAACCTTCGTTGGGTCGGGAGAGTCGAAATTCGTGGTGTCTTCCGGCGTGGGATTGAATAAGCAGCCCGCCGGAATGGCATTCGGTGGATAGCCGCGCTCGTTGGGGAAGAGTTCGTTGGTCACGCCCATTTCCACGTTGTACGCTTCTCCAGCAAACATCAGCAGCGACTTGTTCTGAGCCTTCCAGCCGAATCTGGTAATCGTGCCGTCGTTGCCGCTGCGATTCGCAACGCCCGCGATTCCCAGTTGTCTGCTGGCCGAAGCTGCCAGGTTGGCGACTATCGTAGCTTCCGGGACGTTCTCGATGAGTCCGGCGCCGTACGTCGGAGTCGGAATCCGGAAGCTGAGATTGCCTCTTTCATTCTCGGCCGCGAAGTTCGGCTGCGACATGCTGCACGTGTTGGGTACCGGGGTGTCGGTCCTGCCGGCAATCGTGAACAGGTCGTGCACGCCGCCATCCGACTTAAACCGCGCCTCACGCACCGGCCCGTCCGGCAGCACAAAGAATGGAACGCGATTCGAGCCGCCCATCAACTGCCCAACCATGAACTGCGGATTGTGCCCCACAAAAGGATAAGCGCTCACCGACGGCGACGAGCCGCCCGGCGACGGCTGTGAGTGGCACGACACGCATGAGTCGCTGTTGAAAGTAGGTCCAAGGCCGCCCGGTGCCGCGACGCTGTCCTCTTGCTGGAACTTATCCTGGCCGTTCTGGAAGTTGGCCGGAAGGGACTGCTCCGTGGAGGAAAACTTAATCGAGCCGCCCGCGCCGACCAGGCCGCCGCGAGGGCCCGGGTCCAGGCTGTCCAACACCGAAGGTAAGACCGAAGTCGGAGCCGATGAGCCTACGTTGTCACTGACCGATTGTTGCGCCAAGGCTGTTGCGGCAGCAACGCTGGCCGCGAGAATCAAGAACAGAGGTAGCGCCCGCTTAAGAACGACGAAGTCGAAGCGTTTTTTCATGCTTGTCTCCCCAACTCTTCCCGGCTGGTAAAAAACTAAATTGTGCGAACGCCGGAAAGACCACTGGATCTCGGAGCCGAGGATGGGCAGGTCGGCCCCGCGAAGAGCCGCGTTCAGGCGTCGGATGACGCGGGCCCAAGTAGGGCCCGCGGTTTTTCTCAACGTCTGCGTTACACGGCCTTCTTTTTCGCCCGACACACTATGACGAGAAGATTTTCGACACTACTGGACGAAGGGCTGGATTCGGAGCAGGGAACGTGCGACCCTTGCAATCAGATGCCCACCTGTACTGCCATACCCGTGATTTCGCGGGAATCAAGCCGCGAAACTATGCGGCGGTGCGCCAGAGGCAGTGGATAAGGGAAGAACCTTCGCGAACGGTGCGGTTCCGCTACTTCTTCAATTCCTCGACGCCCACCGTGGACTCCGCCTCCAGCACGGCGAGCTTGGTAAGCGAAATTCTCATGTCGGCCGGCAACATTTCGTTCACCGCCAGCACCACGACGCCCTGCGCAAACTGGTACTTGTCCCACTTCACGAGATGTATTTCGCGCTTGGGGTAGTAGATGGCGTCACTCTCAGCGCCTAGGACCAGTGTCACCCGCGGCCGAATCGGGTCGGTCCGGCTGAACTCCTGTTCAACCACTTTACACGCCGATAGGTACAGCGCTTGCGCTTCGCCATAAGGCAAGACCTGGTTGCGCGGATTGAAGATCGTGAATAATCCGCCATCGCCCAGCGCGGAGTTGCCGGAGATGGCGCTTGGTCGTGCCAGATCCTGGGTGCCGGGATCGGGTGCTGGCGCCGGGGCATTGGCCCCCGCGAACGTGAGTACCGTGCGAGTATTCTCGAGGTACAAAGAAGTAATGACGTAGCTGCCCGTTCCGTCGTCGTTCATCACGACTCGCGTGCTTCCGGAGAATGGCTGGGATGAAACTGCGCTTGGCGCGATAGCAGCCGCGAAGGCGCCTCCTCTTTGGCAAACCGTCACCACGGGAGACGGACCGCCGGAGACAGAAACCACATAGTCGCCGGGCCGCAGAACGGCGCTGCCCCAGCGCACCTCTTTCGAGAATCGGAAGACCGCCGCGGGGTGCGACTGAGCGAGGCCGGGAGTCGGAATCACCGCGCCGAACAAGAACACTACGGCGCGAACGAACAAGAACTTCTGCAGCGACCGGCTTCCGAGCGTCCTAAAGCCTGTTCCATCCGAAGTGAACTGTGTGCTTACAAATCCGCGAATTCGAGCCAAAGGATCGGGACCCGGGGGCCTCAAATCAAACTCCTGTCACTGCTGAGCCCGCTAGCTGCGGTGACTAGCGACGCCATTCACGTTCGCACAGCGGATCGTGGCGGTCCAATTCAAAGAATGTATGCGTGCGATTGAAGAAACCTGCGGCTATTCCAAAATCATGGATGAAAATTCAGAGGGACAATTCCTTTGAAAAACTTGAAAAGTAAAGTTGGAGCGGGCGAAGGGCATCGAACCCTTGCCTGAAGCCGGGAAGGCTTCCGTTCTCGTTGAACTACGCCCGCTCGGGGAGCTACAACGTTATGGTCGCAAGGACGCGTGCGATCCTGCAAGGCACAATCCGGACAGTACCGGGGTACCAGAGTGTTGGCTGGTCAGCGGGAGGGAAGTCCGGCCGGTGGCTGGGAGGCCTTCGATCAAGCTTCCCCGCGCCAGGCGGCGTGGGGAAGCTTGACCAATTTCAAACGCCCGGACTACCTCACTTCGTGGGTCTGGCTGATGCCGCCCGCGGGATTCCGCGTGTTGTTGTTGAACTCCTGCTCTTCGGAAGGCACGCAGTATTGTTCTTGCAGCTCGGTCGGGCCCTTGGGCAGCTGCAACTTGAACATCTGCGGCTTCGCGCTGACCCATGGCTTGGTGTAGAACTTCGGGTCGTTGATCGTCATCGTCTCCGTGAGCGTCAACGCGTCGGGATGCGTGTACTTCTCCTGCATCGTCATGTCTTCGCTGTGCGGATCGCCGAAGGCATCGAGCCAGGTCCGGGAATCGTAGAACGCCGAGTCCACCACCAGCGTGTCGCCGTCCCAGTGGCCGATGGCGTAGCCGTACCAGCGCAGATCGATGTCGTCCGGCATTTTGCGGCCGTCCAGCCAGATTTCGCGGCTGGTGTGGTCCCACTCCAGCATTTGCACGATCTTGTTCGGAAGCTGAATCATCTCGAACGAGCGGCCGTTGTAATACAGGTTGCGCGGATAGCCCGCTGGATCGCAGTTTCCGATCGGGTCGTTGGCTAGCGCCGGGGGAACGCCACGCGGTCCGGCGGCGGGCTTGTTCATGTCGAACGCCGCCTTGCCCGCGGGGGTCAGGTCCGGAACGGGATTGCCCATCAATACGCTGTTCATGCGGCCCCACCACACGCCTGAGAGATCGTGCGGGTCATAGGCAGGCTTGGGGGCGGCCGCCGCGGCTTTCATCGATTGCGGCGGGCGGTGCCCCTCGGTGCTCGGCCCGTAAATCGGTACAGCCGCTGGAGGCGGATATCCGGCGCCGGTTTGCGCGAACGCGCCTGACGCCGTCGCCATCGCCGCTGCACCAACAAAGATCACAGTCATCAAGCGAGTTCGCATCTTCTGTTGCTCCTTTTTGTTTCGCGTCTTTTTCGAATCGCTCCGATCCCTCGGAGCTTAGTTGGCGTTTCCTTCGGTCTCGCGGCCGCCGCCTGCGTCGTTGCAGAGGCACCAGCCGTCATCCAGCGTCGCCTTCACGAACACCATCACCGGCGAGCCCGCCTTCGAGGGATTGCCCGTTACCTCTACGTTTGCTCCAGGGGCCAGCTTTTCCATCAGCCCTTTGCGCGTGTACCCGTTGGCTTCCAGGTTGCCCGGCGCCCGCATTTCCGCGGCCCAGTGCACGATGTTGCCCTGGTCATCCTTCACATCGAAATACAACTGCGAGTGCGGATTCTGGAAGGCGAACTTCGTGATCACGCCCTTCACGGATACCGTCTTGTGCATGTCGTACGAAATTCCCGTGCCGTGATGAGCAAACAGTTGCGTGCCCACCAACATGCCAAAAGCCACAGCAAGAACCACCGCGAGCCTTGCTTTCATCGAGTCTTCTCCTTGCGGAACGAATCGAGAACGAGAACCACGCCCCACGGGTGTGGGCTGCACTGGCAACCCACCCAAATAGTGCCCCGCATTACACGCCCAAATCCCTTCGCCGTCAAGCCCGCGAATTCCAATTTCCCGGGCCAACACTTCCGCGGACCGCCGGGCAGATCCACGCGCCCGGCGTCCGCTCGTCCGAACCCTGCTGCCTACTGCCCGCCGCCCTGGCTGGTATCCGAACTCTTCGCCGGAGCCGGCTTGCTGAATTGCGTCGCACTCATCGTCGCGTTTGGCTGGATGTCGGTCAGCTTGATGAAGTCTTGCCCGTCCGTCCAGGTCCACGTCCATAGAAACGGCATCTTCACTCCATTGACGTCGCGGTAATCGCCGTAATCGATCTGAATCGGATTGGTGCCGATCACGGTGCTGTCGTAGCGAACCAGCCGCACCAGCAATCCCGATTGCTTGTCGAAGAACAGTTTCACCGAGGTCCGTCCCGGAGCCGTGCCCTGCGCGATGATCACCGGTTTGTCGTCAATCGTCGTGTCGCCTACCTTCCAGTTCGGGTAGGTGGCCCTCAGTTGCGTGGGGAACATCGACGCCGCATCGAGCTTGGCCCCCTCGAGTTCGCCTCCGGTCAGCGTCATGAGCGGTTGCGGCTTATCCGAAGAGGCGATCCAGGCGTTGCGCCCGTCGGTGACGCGAATGCCGTTGCCGATCCGGAAGTGCACCACGGTAGAACGCATGTTCGGCGCCTTGGCGTATGCCTCAAATGGATTCGGTTCGTGATCGGTGTCGTAACCTTCGTACGTTCCCTTGGCGGCAAAGCTCTTCACCGCCGCCAGCTTTTGCTCTCCGCCGGCTGCCTGAATGTACTTGGCGAAAACCTGGTCGGCCGTCGGCTCGCCCGTGGCGTCCGAGCGAATCTGAAACTCGTTCGGATCGTCCGGAGGAGGCGGGCTGTACTGTTCGAGCAAGCTCGGGATGTTCGGCGGTTGCTGCCCGCCGCGGTGGCAGGTCCAGCAGGTGACGAATTTCGCGCCGCCAAAATTGTTGGCGTTGATCGCGTTCACCATCTGCACCATCTTGCGCGTCGTGATCTTGAGCTGCGTGTCGTCCGCATACCGCGCCCAACTCCCGGCGCTTTCCGGTATGTGACAGTCCGTGCAGTTCAGGCTCAGCGAGGCCGCGAAGAATCCCATCGTGTCCATGAACTCATCCACGGGGATGTTCTTCAGGACCTGCACGTTCTTGAAATAGGTCCCGGCCATCTGCTGTCCCGCCGGTCTTGCGGCCGCCGCCGTCGCCGGCTTTTTCGCGGGCGTGGTCTGCTTGGCTGCCGGGGCCGCCGTCTGGCCACCGGCGAATCCCACGCCGGTCAGGCAGATCACGGCGATTCCCAGGGAACCGGCAATCGCTTGCCTCCATCCGAGCCTCATGTAGCCTCCATATGTTTTCCAGAATGTATTTGTAAAAAAAACGGTAGTCACCCGACTTGCAAGCGGCCCTGTTCCCACAACCGCCCCGGCCTCTTCCTCCGGCCAGTCGTCCAGCAACTCGGATCTGCTTCCTGCAGTGCCCGTCTGCGTCAACATATACACTCGCCACCCCAAGCAGTCAATGCTTTTGGCGTGAGCGGCCAATCCCACCCGCCGGGCCCGGCAGCCGGCAGGGAATCCGCCCGTGCGCTCCGGCACATGCAACCGTGACATGCATCACGGCGCTTTCCCGCCTGAAAATCTATACTGCGCGCAAGTTTCAATCGTGCGGCTGCGCCAGTGACTCGCAGCCGCACGCCGGTCCGGGCAAAGCCCGTCGCCGGTGCGCGAGTGGGCCTCACTTGCGGCCCGCGTTACGGAAGCGCGAATTGAACACGGATCCGGGAGGAACCGAAGATGGCCACCATTCTGAGCGCCCCATCGCCAGCCCAATACCCTGAATTTGAGATCGCCGCACCCGGACAACAGCCCGCGATGTCTTTCGAGCAGGCGGACGCTGCCGCCGAATTGGCGATCCTGAAAGCGGCAATGATCTCGCTCGTGGGCGGGGCCGTCTTGCTGGGAAGCATCAGTTGGTGGCTTTGGTACGGCCTGCACCACTATCAGAACTGCCTCTAAGTTCGCGTCTACCCGCCGTGCGCGGCGTTCCTGCAGGACGCCGCGCGCAGCAACCGCACGCGGCAACGCCTAGCGCAGGCTGTTCCATCGCGCCTTCTTCCTTTTCCTGATTCAGCGATTCGTTGCTAGCTATCCGCACTACGGTCATCGGGCACCGCGGGGCGTGCGCCGGATCACAGATGAGGATCGCGGTGTTCTCCGATAATCATCTTGTAACGGGAGACGTGCGGCCTGATTCGAGAGGCCGAAAGGAGTTCTCCATGAGATACAAGATGCTTGCGGTTGCGGGACTCGCCTCGATTCTCGCCCTCGGCGCCGCTGCTCAGCAGCAGGGCCAGACAACCCCAAGCCAGCCCAATGCGGGAATGATGGGGCAAGGGCAGGGGATGATGGGCGGAGGCATGATGGGCGGGGGAACGACGGGTCAGATGATGGCTCATCACCAACAGATGACCGAGCTCATGAATAAGCTCATGCAAAGCATGACCGCGATCCAGAACGAAAAGGATCCGGCGGCGCTCAGAACAAAACTGGCGGAACATCAAGCCTTGCTGGCGCAAATGCGCGACCAGATGACGCAGCAGGGAGGCATGATGCAGAACATGTCCGGGCAGGCGCAGCGAAACTGCCCAATGGCGGGTTCTACGCCACCGCCGAGCGAGGCAGCGCCAGCTAAGTAGCTTAGATACAATGGAGTAGCGAAACTCGCTCCGGGGAACCCCTTAGGCGCCCGGTAGGTGCGCTCAAGCCCGTTCCCCGGCGACGTTCCGGCAGACGGTGCCAACGGTCGAGACTGCGGAGACAATTGTCTCAGCTCCCTATCGCAACTGGCCTTCGATCAATTAAGTACTTGATAACGCTGTGCTTACTCTGCCGAAAGTCCAGGTGCAGGCCTAGAACCCGTCCGCAGAAAACCACTACCGCGCACACCCGCATTCGGTTTCAATGTTCCACATAGGGAGCTCCCGGTCCCATGAACCCAGACCTGAACCCAGAAGACGAGCTGATCAACAAGGTCGGCGCCCAGTCCAACGCGATGCGGGAAAGCATGCGCCGCATGGAACATCGCGAGTGGTGGCTGTGGTCTTACGCCATGTCGGTGACGATCCTGTTGACCGTGGCGATCGCCACCTTCGTTTTCCCGGAATTGCTCTCTCAGGCCAGCGACGCCTACTCCTTCGCCATCGTTCACGCCGTGCGCGGCCTCGTGGGCCTGGTCTTGATCTTCAACGTGTACGTCGTCTACCAGCAAGTGCAGATTAACCGCATCCGCCGCCAGGTCACCGAGCAAGCTTTCTCCGTGGATAAGGCCGGGATGCTCGCGGAAGAGGCCTACAGGGTCGCGGTCATGGACTCGCTCACCAGCCTGTATAACCGTCGCTACGCCCGCCAGCGGCTGCAGGATGAGATGATGCGATCCCAAAGGCATAACCTTCCCCTTACCGTGATCATGTTCGATCTCAACGACTTCAAACTGGTCAACGACACCCATGGCCATGAAGCGGGCGACAAGCTGCTAAAAGCCTTTGCCGATCGGCTGCGCAGAGCGACGCGCGGTTCCGATGTTGCCGCACGCTACGGTGGCGATGAGTTCGTGGTGATATTGGCGGAGTGCAGCCCGGGAGACGTCCAATACGTTTTGAAACGCCTCGAGGGCGTCCACGCGGAGATCGACGAAGAGAAGTTGACCGTCACTTTTTCCGCCGGATGGGCCGACTACACGGTCGGCGAATCCCCGGAGGAATTGTTGCGCCGCGCCGACAAGGACCTCTACGTCAACAAGCGCGCGGCAAAAGGGCAGGACAAGCCGTCCGCCGTATCCGCCTAGCCGGCCGTTCCTCTGATTCCGCGCAGCGTCAGCCGCCCCGTTATATAGCCGACACGCTGCCCACCCGCCCGTTGCCAACGCCAGCGATGTGTGTACAATGTTGCCGTTTCGCGACCTTGGGAAACAAATTCAACGGAGGCTGCTCATGCGCGCTCGAAACCTTCTCTTCGCCGCCACCTTGCTTTGCACCACCGCACTTTGCACCATAGGCGCCTTCGCGCAGGACAAGGCTCCGACCCACGCGCACGCCTACATCACCGATGGCCAAGGAAAAAAAGTCGGCGTGGCTGCGCTGTCCGCCATCAAGGGTGACGGCGTTCGCATCGTCGTCACCGTCGACGGCCTGATGCCCGGCATGCACGGCATCCACATCCACACGGTAGGGAAGTGCGAAGGCCCCGCGTTCGCCTCCGCCGGCGGCCACTTTAATCCCACCATGAAGATGCACGGCAAGGACAACCCCATGGGTCCGCACGCCGGCGATCTCCTGAACATCACCGTGGACGCCAAGGGCAAGGCCAAGACAACTCTGATCGCCTCCGGTGTCACGCTCGGCCCCGGCGCCAACTCGCTCTTCCACGACGGCGGCACCGCCCTGGTCATCCACGCCACCGCCGACGACTACAAAACCGATCCCGCCGGCAACTCTGGCGCCCGCATCGCCTGCGGCGTCATCCTACAATAACCACTCAATAGCCACTCGCGCCAAGCGCGCACGGCAAGCACGCCCGCAACGAACGGCTCTGGATGTTTGTGTGGGTGGGTGGTTGCCGTGCGGTGACGCGCAGCGGCTATCGCGCTGCGGGTTTGGGCGCCGCTGCGACCGGTTTGGCGAACTTCGCTGCGTCTATCGCAACGTTCGGCTGCACTTCGTTCAACTGAATTGTGGAGCGCCCATCGGTCCAGGTCACGACCCAGTGAAACGGCATCTTCACCCCGGCGACCACGCGATAATCCGAGTAGTCGATCCGCGTGGGATTGAAGCCAATCGGCGTGTTCGTATAGCGCACCGACCGCACCAATAAGCCCGATTTCTTGTCGAAGTACAGCTTCACGGGAGAGTGTGCCGTGGTGGTTCCCTGGACGACTTCCACCGACGTATCGCCAATGGCGGTGCTGCCGGCGCGCCATCCACTCAGCATTTTCTTGATCTGCGAAGGGAAAGAGAGCTGCGCATCCAGCTTCGCGCCATCCAGATTCCCTCCCGTCAGCGCCAGCAGCGGCACAGGCAAGAGCGTGCCGATCGACGTGGTCCAACCAGCGCGCCCATCGTAGCTCCGGATGCTGTCTCCTCCGGAGAGATGCACGATCATGGTGCGCTCATTGGGAGCTTTCGCAAAAACCTCCGCCGGGACGGTCGGGTCCTTCTCTGATTCCGTGTCGAACCCTTCATAGGTGCCCTTGGCGGTAAAACTTGTCAGCCCGGCCACCCGCTGCGCGCCACCAAGCGCCACGATATATTTGTCCAGAATTTGATCGGCCGAGAGGCCCGGCTCGGCGTCGCTGCTAATCTCAAATTCGTCGGGATCGTCCGGGGGCGGCGTCTCGTACTGCTCGGAAAGACTGGGAGTGACCTTGGGCCGGTCGCTGCCGCGATGACAGGAGTAACAGGTCACCTCGCGCACACCGCCAAAATTGTTGGCATTGATGGTCTTCACCATCAGAATCATCTTGCGCGCGGTTTGCTTCACCGGAGTGTCGTCGGCGAACCTGGCCACGTCGCCGGCGCTCGCCGCGGTATGGCAATCGATACAGTTCATGCTCAGCGAGGCGGCGATAAACCCCATCGTCCCCATGAATTCGTCGACGGATATTCCCTTGAGCACCTGGACGTTCTTGAAGACGTCTTCCGCCATCAGCGGCTTTTGTGCTGGCCCAGCTTGGCCGCTAGCGCACGCCACGCGCAGCAGGCTCGCCATCGCCACGGCGCCAAGAATCGTCAGTCTCCATCCCGGTTTCATAGGTCTAGGCCTTCGACACACACCGCATGATTAGGCACTTTCCCAATGCAAAATGTTGATTGCTTCCGTTTCCTGCGGAGGTCCCTGCACAGGACCCTATGCCTGCATCGCCGCTCTTACTTCGCGTCTTCCAGCTGCTTTAATTCATCCTTCATGGCCGCGATGTCCTCGTCATCGTGCGAGCCAACCCCGCAATACCATTCCAGCAGCGGTTCATGGCTCAGCGAAAAATGATGAATGACCGTTTTCCACGGTTTCGTCAGCACCATGGGGTCGTCGACCACAACTTGATAGTCCAGATAATTCATCGAGCGCCGCGTGAGGCGTTGCACCACGTGCTCCTGGGCGCTATGAAATGTCCACTGCGGGGTAACCCAGGCCCGCTCATCGATCGCGATGGTGTCGATGACCAGCGTATCTCCCTCCCAATGACCCACGCCGTCGCCGTTGAACGCGGGATCCGGATCCTTCGCATGCGGCCGTCCGTCAGTGGGCACGACGCGAAAGTCGTGATTTTGCTCGATGAGCTGCACCAACAATCCAGGCGTCTCCACCAATTGCACGCCGTGCCCGGCATCGAAGTTCCCGGGAACGCCGTGCGGCATACAATTCTGCGACAGATGAAGGATCTCGTTCTTCAGAATGGCGATCTTCTGCTCGTTGGGCAATTTGTCATAGGCCGCAGCGGGAGCATTGATGTTCAGTTGCTTGATCTTTTCAGCCGCCCAGGGCTGAAAGGAAGGCTTTTCCTCCGGCGTCACCTTCGGGTCGAAAGGCCTCTGCAATGGATCCCCCCCGACCCCGCCGCCGTTCAGCGTCGCGTCTTCCTTCCCCAGCAGCCCCACGTACCAGTGTCCGCTCAAATCCGGATGCCCGTCCGCCAGCCGGGGCGCGGGACCGCCATCCGGCAGTGGCTTCGAGCCCTTTTTACCGTAAACGGACGCTGGATTTTGTCCCGCCTCATCTTGCGCGCGTGCATTTACGCAGAGCATGGACACGAGCGCCAGCGCACCCGCCGTGATCGTGATCGAAAGATGTCCCGGAAGATGCGCAGGAACACGCGCCGAAAGATGTGCAGAAAGACGCCCAGGAAGATGGAGCCTCATCTTTGTTCCCCTCCTGTTGAGCAGCAGACGTTCACAGCCGAGCGTGGTGCGAGCGAACCGATACCGGTACCGAACGGCGTTCGCCCTTCCAGGCGCTAGTTGTCATCAGGGCCGGGTTTGCCGTCGCCGAAATATCTCTTCCTGGCGACCACGATCTCCCGGCCGCTCGGCAGTTTCACCGTCTCGGCCGCGACCCTGGGCAAACCACTCTTCGCCGGGCAGCCATGCACGCTGATGGTCTTGCCGATGTTGTCGTTAAAGTCCGCCAGCGTCACCCCGCTCCTTCGCACCAAGGTGACCGACGAGCCTTCAAAGCGCCACGACGTCACCTTGCCGTCGGCGCCCGTCACGTCCACGTTGAAATAAATGTGCGGGTTTTCCCATTCAATCTTTCGCAGCACGCCCGTAATCGTGACGTATTTGCTGCCATCGTACTCAAACTGAAATCCATGGTGTGCGAACGCGGGAACCGCCGATAACACAGAACCCAGAACAAAAAGGCCGAAAAGCCCCAGGGGAAGGTGCCGCTTCATGGAACCTCCTTGTGGACCACAGAGTGGCCCGAATATACAGACGTAATCCGCCATCCGTCAACGCCATTTCGACCATTTCGACCACCGGCGCATTGCTCGGCGCGGAAATCGAAAACAAGCCCTTTTCGCGCGCAATCGCTTTGGCGGCCAACGCTGGGTCGGTTTCACTGATGACACAGATCAATTTTTTAGAGTTTGCGTTTGAAGAACCGCAAACCTACAGTACGAACAGCACCATGCGAGACCAAATTCCGGAGGCCGCCTCGGAAGCCTGCGTTTTCCTATATGCCACCGCACACCGTACGGCACGAAATGCCGCCTCCCGCGCCGGATTCGCTTCTCTCGCCTGACATTCAGAGCCCACGGGCCGCGGAGTTTGCCGCGTGACGCCCCTCAAATCCGAAGAGTTCGATCCCACGCTCAGTTTTCTCGACGAGCTGGCCACTCACGCCGAAGTCTCTCCGCTCCACGAGATTCTCGAGAAACTGGTCGTCTTCGCCACCAGCCTGGTCGAGAGCGATTCCTGCTTCGTGTACGTCCGCGAAGGCGAAGATCTCGTCTTGATGGCCTCCAAGAACCCGCACCACGAAATCCTCGATCGCCTGAAGCTCAAGGTCGGAGAGGGAATCACCGGCTGGGTCGCCGAGCACCGCCAAACGGTGGCCATCGGACTCAACGCCTGGAAGGATCCGCGCTTCAAACGGTTCAGCGATCTGCCCGAGGACCGCTTCGAGTCCTTTCTCTCCGTGCCCATCCTGGCCCGCGGCCGCGCCGTCGGCGTGATCAATCTGCAAAACCGCAAGCCTCACGAATACACCGCCCGCGAAATCGCCGCCATCTCCACCACCGGCGCATTCGTGGGCGCGGAAATCGAAATGGTTCGCCTGGAAGTGGAAAGCGCGCAAGGCGTGATGGAGCGCAGAAAAGCGGAAGACCGCTTCTACAAAGCCTTCAATGCCAATCCCGAACCCATTGCCATCGCCACGATTCCCGAAGAGCGCTACCTCGACGTGAACGAAAGCTTCCTGCTCGTCACCGGCTTTCTGCGCCAGGAGGTCATCGGCCGCACCGCCGCGGAACTCGGCTTCTGGACGCTGCCCGAGGAGCGCGCCCGCTTTGTACAGACATTGTCCGAGCAAGGCCGCATCCGCGACGTGGAAATCGAATTCAATACCAAGCCCGGCGAAAAACGCACTGGCCTCGAGTCCGCCGAGATCATCGAGCTAGGCGGCCAGGTCTGCATGCTCGCCATCCTCAAGGACATTACCGAGCTCAAGCGCGCGCAGGAAAAGCTGGTCCACGACGCCTTTCACGATCCCCTCACCAACCTGCCCAATCGCGCCTTGTTCCTCGATCGCCTCGAACGAATGGTGGCCCGCGCGAAGCGTCACCACGACTACAAATTCGCCGTGCTCTTCATCGATATCGACCGTTTCAAGATCGTCAACGATAGCCTCGGCCATCACGCCGGCGACGAGCTCATCATCCAGTTCTCCAAGCGCATCCTGCACTCCCTGCGCCTCGAGGACGTCATCTCCAGGTCCAAGCCCGCGTCCCCGCCCAGCGCCGCGAGCAGCCCGAACGCCCGCAGAATGAATGGCCCGCCAAGGACGATACCCTGGCCCGCCTCGGCGGCGACGAGTTCACCGTCCTGCTGGACGATCTGCGCAGTCCGGCCGACAGCATCCGCGTGGCCACCAGAATCCAGGAGGCCTTGGTCGAGCCTTTTGTGATTGCCGGACAAGAGGTGTTCACCACGGCCAGCATCGGCGTCGCGGCCAGCTCACGGTCCTACGCGACCGCCGCCGATGTGCTGCGCGATGCCGACATCGCCATGTATCGCGCCAAAGCCCAAGGGAAAGCCCGCTGCGAAGTCTTCGATCAGGCCACGCACGATCAAGCCGTCGGCCGCCTCAAGCTCGAAACCGATCTGCGCCGCGCCCTCGAGCGTGAGGAGTTCCGCGTCTACTACCAGCCCATCGTTTCGCTGACGAGCAACAAGATCACCGGATTCGAGGCCTTGGTGCGCTGGGACCGTCCCGGCCTTGGCATCGTCGAACCGCAAGCGTTTATCGGCGTCGCCGAAGAGATGGGCCTGATCGTCTTCATCGGAAATTGGGTGCTGCGAAAAGCCTGCGAGCAGGCGCGCCGCTGGCATCAGGCCAGTCCCGGCGAGCAGCCGCTCACCATGAGCGTGAATGTCTCCGGCCGCCAGTTCAAGCAGCCCGACTTCGTCGAGCAAGTCGAGAAGATCGTCCGCGAAACGCAAGTCGATCCCACCGCAATCAAGCTGGAAGTCACCGAGACCGTGACGATGGACAACGCCGAGCGAACCATTCGAATCGTCGAAGGACTCAAGAATCTCGGCGTGCGCCTCAGCATCGACGATTTCGGCACGGGCTATTCCTCCCTGAGTTACCTGCGCCGCTTTCCGATCAACACGCTCAAGATCGATCGCTCCTTCGTCCAGAATCTGCCCGGCAATCCCGAAAATCTCGAAATCGTCCGCACCATCATGGGCCTGGCCCGCAACCTGGGCATGGACGTCGTCGCCGAAGGCGCCGAAACCGCCGACGAAATCGCCCACCTCAAAGCCCTCGACTGCGACTTCGGCCAAGGCTTCTTCTTCTCCAAGCCAGTCGACAGCGAAGAAGCCGACGAACTCCTCCGCAAAACCGCTCAGCGATAAAAGTGACGGGTGTGGGCTGTACTTACAGCCCACGGAGAAAGACGGGTGTGGGCTGTACTTGCGGCCCACGAAGAAGAACGGCCTGGGTTGCGCTCGTAGCCCCGCAAGAATTGACGGCGATGTTAAAATAGAGTTCGAGAAGCTGCGTTCTTCGCAGCGTGTCAGCCCGGCCCGCCGTAGCGACCCAGTCGGTCCCGATCTGTTATGCGTGACCGGGCCAGAGAATTGGTCTTCACAATTCCCAGAGTGGGAATACACCGCGATTCTCGCTCAGTGCGGAACACCTTCAACCGTGGCGCGAAAACAAATCGCCCCCTGTATTTTCAATAACTTCTGCGTTGCCCCTCAAAACAGCCGAAAAATATGTCCTTTATTTTGATGTTCATACAAGATGCTATCGCCGTAACTGCCTTGTTTTGATATTCATGCACGATGCCCGGGGGTGTACCCCCCGGCGGCATCACAAGACGTCGTCAAAAACGCAGGACTACAAGGCGGCGGTCACTTGTTGTCGCCGCTCTGCCCGTAGATATTCGGCACCTTCGCGCCCATCGGACGCAGGTACGCCGAAAGCTGCCCGCGATGATGCGCGCCGTGCTTGATCATGAACACCAGGCAATTCGCCGCCGGCATTTGCATCACGCCGAAAAAGTCCACATCCTTGGCCAACTTGTCGGCCGAAAGCCCCTTAGCCCGCGCCAGCGCCGGAGGCAAATTGGCCTCGTACCATGCAATGACGTCCTGCGCGGTGCGGATGTTCTCCGGTCGCTTGCTATCGCCTCGCGCAAACGCGCCGTCGCACATCGAATTCAGAAAAAATGGCTCGGCTCTGGCGATGTGCCAGGCCAAGTCGATCGCCGTCATGTTCTTCGGGTCGGGCGCGTAGCTTTCCTTTCCCGCGGGAATAGCTCCGATCACGCGCTTGGTAGCGGCCACTTCGTTATCGAAATCGGCCAGCATGGCATCGGCTACGGCTTTTGCTTGCTCTGCAGTCAAACTCATTTCACTCTCCTAGAATCTGGAATAAAGTAAGCTAAATTTCGTCTTCGCCAGGACGGATATTTCTCCCGGGGCCTGAGCAGTATACGCCAGCTTGCCAGGCGCGGCTTGGCTCGCGTGGCGAATCCGTGTCAACGCAAAGTAGAAATGTCCGGTTTTCCGCCAGGTAGAAATGTCCGCTTCCATGGTTTTCTCCAAGGGTGCTCAGCAGGCACATGGTATTTGGGTTTGCTTTTGGTTTGGGGTTGCAGTGTTCGTTCCGCGAGTCCTGGAGGCCGTAGGCCGGAAGGACTTGCGGACGGCCGCAGCGGTTGGGGGCAGGGACGCAGGTGGAGATAGCGGCCCCGGTAGCGCAACCAGTGGCTTCCGTCTAAGCGTCGTTCGATCTCTACGGCAGCTCCACGAAGCCCCGCACAAACGTCCTCCCGCAGGACTCCCCAGCGATGGCCATCCCAGCTGACGGTGTGATCTGCAGCCACCCGGCGCGCGGCGCGCACACTGAAAATTTCCTCCAAGCGATGCTCCGGCCCCAGCCGCCGATGAGCATTGCGCGGGCTACGAGGCGTCACGGTGAAGCGCTGTTCCCACTGGGGAAGAAAGCGCATTTCCAGGAAATGGTTGGCTGCGGCGATGCTGTCGATCCCGGCCAGCCGCATCTCCTTCACCAGACGGTCCTGCAAGGTTTCAAAGAGTCTCTCGATACGCCCCTTCGCTTGCGGACTGTGCGCCGCGATCCATTCGATCCCCAGTTCGTGCAACGCTCGCCCAAACTGCGTGCGCTGGGGATCTCCCCGGAGTTGTTCGGCAAGCGGCTGCGGACCGGCCGTTTGAAAGATGCTGTTTTTATCGGTGTAATGAGCCAGCGGACGGCCATAGCGCCGTACCCATCCTTGCAGGGTGCGCAGGTTCTCTTCCGTCGTGTCGTGCTCGGTGAACCGTCCCCAGAGGCGACTGCTGGCATCATCGATCAGAGCGATCAGATGGCAAGCCGGACCGCGATTCTCCAGCCAGCGGAACGGCGAGCTGTCCTGCATCACCAGCTCCCCGAAACTGGCTCTGCGCTCGCGCCACACATGCACGGCCTTGACACGTTGGCGGCGCGGTCGCCACAAGGCCGCCCGGGTCATCCATTTCCGCAGCGTCTCCCGGCTCACCGCGAAACCTTCCTGCGCCAGGTGTTCGGCGGCCAGCGTGGGGCCGAAATCCGCGTACCGCTGGCGTAGCCGCGCCAGAATCTTCTCCTGGAAGCTTGGCCGCCAGCCGGCGGTTCGAGGGGCGCCCGCGCAGTCCATGAACGAGCGCACCATCGCCACGCTGGCGCAGGCCTAGCAGCATCCGCCGCACGTGGCGGTCGGTTACCTGCAGCCGCTTGGCCGCGGCGACCTGCGTCAGATGCTTCTGATCCACTTCGTGCAGCACTTTCAACCGGTCTCGTTCTCGTTGACTCAACGTGATTCGCTCCGTTTCCATGGGCCCCTCGGCCACCCATGGAACCGGACATTTCTACTTTGCACAAACCGGACATTCTCATTTTGCGGCGACACTGGTGGCGAATCCGTTGTTTCCGGGGCGGGAGAAGCGTAGGATGCACAAGCAAACAGTTCCAAATCGCTGATTCTGGTGTAATCTTGGGGGAACAGGGTAAAGGGTTCGCGCGTCTTTCGATATCGATGAAGGTGTCGTCTCACACGTCAAAAACCAGAGGTGCGGAATGAAAGGCAACGGAATGAATAGCAAGTTCCTTGTGGCGCTTGTCCTGAGCGTTGGTCTTCTCGCTGTTTGCGGTCCCGCGCTGGCACATCACGGAAATGCCGCGTACGCGGACAAGACCATTGAACTCAAGCAAGCCACGGTGACGAAATTCCTGTGGTCCAATCCTCACAGCCTGATCGAATTCGATGTGAAGGACGATAAAGGCAAAGTCGTGAACTGGACCGCCGAGACAGCCAGCCCCGAAGCGCTGAAGCTCATCGGCTGGAGCAAGACGATCATCGAGCCCGGCGACGTCATCACTGTCGCCCTTTACCCCGCGAAATCCGGCGAACCCGCGGGGCGTCTGAATCATATTGTGCTGGCCGATGGCACCACCTTGCACGACACGCAGCTCGGCGGCGACGCAGGGAACAAGAGCGGCTACGGCCCCGATGCCGGCCGCGGCGGCGGGAACAATCAAGATAAGTAGGGCAGTCGCTGGCTGAAGATCGCGCAGCCCGCGCAAATAAGGAGGGTACTGCAAATGCGAGTAGCGCAAATGACAAAGGTCGCTGAACCCGTCGTCGCTTTGTTGGCCGTGCTGGCGTTTTCTTCGGCTGCGCTCGCTCAGGAGCCAGCCACCGCGCAACGCTTTCCTGCTCCGCCACCGCCGGGCTACGTCATGGCCGGCGTTCCCAAAATGCCGAACCCGCCCGGCCCCGCGCCCAAGCAAGAGCTGACGGGCGCCTGGGTAGGTCCGCAAAACTGGGTCAACGGCCCCTACCCTGAAATGACGCCTGCGGGCGAGGCGGCCTACAAGCGCAATCACCCTGTTCCGGAAGCAGGGCGGGGAACGCAATCACCCGAAGCATTGGCCAGCCTGGCGGCCACCAACGACCCTTTCATGGTCTGCGATCCGCTCGGCTTTCCGCGGGACCTGCAGAACCACGCGGTCAGCATGCGCGGCGGAATGTGGTTCGAGCCGGTGCAGAACCGCATGCTCATTCTCTTCGAGCAGCAGCGCATCTGGCGTGAAGTCTGGATGGACGGAAGGCAATTGCCCGCGAAGGTGGACGCCAGGGGCTTTCCCGATTCGCGCTTTTACGGCTACTCGATTGGCCACTGGGACGGCGACAACGTCTTCGTCATCGATACCACGGGCCTCGACCCCAGAACCTGGCTCGATGAGCGCGGCCATCCGCACAGCACCGACGCCCACGTCGAGGAGCGCTACACGCGCCTCGACCAGTACAACCTGCAGGTCGTCGTCACCGTGGACGATCCCAAGTTCTACACCAAGCCTTTTCAACTCCTGAAGGCAAATTACTACTGGATGAAAGATCAGGATTTTGAAGAGACGCTTTGCGTCCCATCCGAGGCCATCGAATATCGCGACCGCCTGGCCAAGCCCTCCGGCTGGGCCCCCGGCGACCAGTCCGCCAAATAAGGGTCTAGCGGGAATCCCTTGCAGCCGGGGGACTGTTCAGGCCGCTGTCGATCGTGGCCGTTTGCTTGACCTTGGCCGTTCCCAGCAAATACGGATCGCAGGAGCTGTCACCGGCTTCGCAGGCCAGCAGGTTGCGCTGCTTCTTGAGCTGCTCGACTTGCTGTAGCTCGGAAGCCGTCAATCGCATGGGATCGCACAAAAAGTTGCCCGTCTCGCATGCCAGGAAATTGCGCTCATGGTCCAGCGCGGCGACCTTGTCGGCTTCCGCCGCCGTCAATAGGGCGTGATTGCAGGTGCTGTCTCCCGTCTCGCACGCGGAGAGGTTTTGCTGGCGCTCGATGTCATGGACTTGCGCCGCCTGCGAGACGGCCAGCTGCGACTGATCGCAGTCCAGAAAGCCTTGCAGGCAATCTAGAAGGTTGCGCCGCCGCAATGCTTCGTTGACATCTCGCTTTTCCGATGCGGCCAGGGCAGCCTGATTGCAAAGTCCAAAACCGCGCAGGCAGCTCCAGAAGTTGCTGGCATGCTGTGATTTCGGCGTTCCCTGTGCCTGTACATTGAAAAACATGGAATCGCCGCGAGCCTTGGTCGTAGCCGGAGAATTCGCCGTATTCCCTTTGGCAAGAAGTGGCTGACTCGCCGCGAAGAAAACGAAGATTCCTGCAAGGAGCAGCACCGCAGTCAAACGGTTCATTGGCTTCACCCTCCTATTTTTCTCAAGCGAAGCAGGTCCGCCACCGGACCAACGCCGTTCTAAACATCCCACCCAGAGCGCTCGCAGAAAGACTTCTGGCTGCCAGGCAACTCTCTCCTGATTCGTGAGACGCCGTGAAAGTGAAAAAGATAGCCATACATTTGAGCACACGGAAAACGGCAGGCAGACGCGCCCGTTCTCGTCCTCGCCGAACTGGCCGAGCACAAGATCGAACGTTCTGTCTCGGAAGATCCGGGAAGGCAATACCCGTGGTTTCGATTCGCGCTTAGGTTCTGAGCCCCATCCAAATCCACACGGCGGCGCTCGCCAGCAGCAATACGCCGGAAAGCACTGCCAGGGGCACTGCGCTCCGTCGCAGGCGGTTCAGCTTTACCATGATCGTCCGTTCCTGCGTGATCACTCTCTCGTCTTCGAGCCTCTTGCCGTAAAAGCGATTTTCCTCCGCCGCAACAATCTTGCCATACACCAACAGCGCCACCAGAATCGCGGTGACCAGGGCCCAGGAAGTCAGGAAATACGATAAAGGAGCCGCTATTCCGAACATGGGGAAGTCCTCCTTGGATGCCACAGGCTGCGAGCACAACCTCCTGCATATATCGCCTTACGATATATGTGCCGTTTTTTTATCATGGCCCAGCACTCGTGTCAACTCCCGCGCTGCCCCGGCTGGGCTACTTTGAATCTCGACCCTGCTTGGCGGTCTTTGTCTTTGACCTGGCATTACTATCGCGTCGCCGAACTAGAACCCAGGTCGTGTCGCGGTCGCAAGAACCGCAGCGGGGAAATTGCTGGCCGTCGAGCAGTGTCCGTTCTTTCGGGTGGCAGGACGATTCGTAGACTCCCGTGACTCGATTGAGGTCGCCCGTTCTATTTGACATAGCCATTGCGCACCACATTAAAGCGGGACACTCGGCATGGGATTCTGATCACACAGGCGATCCGAGGCTTCGCGCCTGTGTGTGGTTCCAACGCTATGAAAATCTCACACTGACCAGTAGCGCTGCCCGTGCCGCTCAGCCCTGGATTCCCCGGTAGCATCGCTATCCGGGAAAACGACAGGGAATGAAACGAAGAATCAGAATCCTTCGCCGGCTCAGCGGATTCAGTGACTTCCTCCTCGTCCGCTCAAGCGAAGCAAATCCGGCACTGGTCCGCTGCCATTCAAATACTCGACCCAAAGCGCTTGCGCAACCACATCTCCGGCCCTCGACAGGTCGTTCGATGCGTCGATCACATCAAAGACCCCGTCTTGCTTCGCATAAAATCGCGGAGGAAGGTCGCCTCTCTTCGCAATGAGCACCAAGACGAACTTCACGTGGTTGCGCGTCGCGAGGTCGGCCAGGCACCTCCAGGATCCATCGCTCAAGCTGGGCTCGGTCAGAACAACATAAAAATGTCCCGATTCGGCCAGCGCGCAGCCATCCGCTATGCTCGTCGCGTGTTCCACAGCGAAGCCAGACTCGTCCAGGATGGAAATCAGTATGTCGGCGAGTGCTTCGTCGCCGGAAACAAGCAAGACGTGCGGTTCGCGGCGAATCCGCGGACGCCCGGGAACCGTTTGCATCATTCGCCGCGGAAGTTCCCGAGGCCGGCCAGATTCGCCTTCGGCCGGCTCCGATCCATTCATTTCTCCCAAAAAGTCATGGTGATTCTTGAACACGGCATTTAACCTCCTGCATCAAGACACGCTCGCCGTAAACTGGCTCGCCCCGTGCCTGCCGCCTCCTTTTGACGGACTACCAACCTAGCCCCCTGCTGTTTCGTGAGACGCCAGCCGGGCCAAAAAGGATATCCGCAAAGTTGCTGGAAATGGCATGTATATCGTGATACGATACATAACGAAATTGGTGCGATCCGCTCGGAACAAGGGCGAACCGCCTCCCGGCCGCTTCAACCTCAGGCACGGAGGTCCCTCATGGTCACGCACACCGCAGAACAAATCCCCTCCGCGGATCAGCTCTCCAACGCCAAGCCGTCCGCGGCCGCATCGCCGCCGCCGGACGCAAAAAAGTCTCGCGACAAGATCAATAAGGAACGCAGGCAGCTCATCTGGGCCATGATCGGAGGCTACCTCGGAGTAAATTTCATGATGTTCCTGCGCTTCTTCTTTCCGAGAGCCCTGTACGAGCCCAGCACGATCGTAAACATCGGCTTTCCCACCGCCTTTCAGTCCGGAGTCAATCAGCAGTTCTTGCAGTCCAACCGCATCTGGGTGGTGCTCGAACCGGGCCGCCTGTTCGTGATCTTTGCGCGCTGCACGCACCTGGGTTGTACTCCGGACTGGTTGCCGCAGGAAAACATGTTTCACTGCCCGTGCCACGGAAGCGAATACGATCCGGACGGCGTGAACTTCGCGGGTCCCGCGCCGCGCCCGATGGACCGCTGCCACGTCAGTTTGCTGGCCAACGGGACGGTCCTGGTCGATTCCAGCCGCCTCTACATGCAGGACCCGCGAGCAGGCATCAACGAGTTCAATGACTCCGCTGCATTCATTACGATGTGAGGAAATTCCAAATTCTCCGCGGGAGGCGCGCTCATGAAGAACACATTCGGTGCGGTAGCCATCGTAGCTTCATCGCTGTTTCTGGCGGCGGGCATGGTGAGTTGCGGCAGCAAGCAGGGAAGCTCCGCCGTCCAAACGCCCGCGGCCAATTCCTCGGCCACGGCGGTGGACGCCGCCACCGCCGGTTCGATCACCGGCACGATACGGCTTGATGGGACGCCGCCGCGCATGAAGGTCATCAACATGGCGGCCGAACCCACTTGCGCGAAGGACCACAGCAGCTCGCCGGCCATGACCCAGGACGTGGTGCCCGGAGAGAACGGAACACTGCAGAACGTCGTCGTCTATTTGCAAGGAGATTTCAGCCAATACAAATTCGACCAGCCGCAGAGCCCGGTGACCATCGACCAGAAAGGCTGCATGTACGAGCCGCATGTTCTGGCGTTGCGCACCGGGCAGACCGCTGCAGGTGATCAACTCGGATCCGGTCACGCACAATATCCATCCAGTTCCAAAAGACAATCGCGAGTGGAACCAGTCGCAGCCGCCCGGCGCATCGCCGATCATGCAGAGCTTCGCGCGCGAGGAAGTTGCCATCCCCGTGAAATGCAACGTGCACCCCTGGATGAAGTCCTATATCGCCGTGCTCGCCAATCCCTATTTTCAGGTGACAGGCAAGGACGGCTCTTTCGATCTGAAAGACGTTCCCCCGGGAAACTATAAGTTGATCGCCTGGCACGAACTCTACGGAACGCAGGAACAGGACGTCACCATAGGACCGAAGGAAGCGAAGACGATTACGTTGACCTTCAGCACCAAGTCCGTGAACGATTAGCGCAGACGCTACATCTATCGGTTCACGCGTGCGGAGATTGACGCCCTCATTCTCCCGCCCGCATTCGATTACACCGCTGAAGCCGTGACCGTCGCCGCGGCCAAGCTGCGCGCCACAAGAAACCAAGAGAGGTTGCATCGCGGCGGACGTTCTGCTAAGAAACCCCTGCGAGGTATGCCCATGCGTAGCAAGCGAATCATCTCTTCTGCTTTGGCGGTGGCTCTTTTGAGCGTGTGCATGCCATTGCTGGCGCACCATGGCACGGGCACGTCGTACGACATGACCAAGGAGCTGACCCTTTCCGGAACGGTCACGCAATTCCTGTGGGCCAATCCTCACGTCCTGATTTATGTCGATGTCACCGACGATCAGGGCAAGGTCGTGAACTGGGGCGGGGAACTGAACAATCCGCGCTTCATCGCCCGCCAAGGGTTCAGCAAGGACACGCTGAAGCCCGGCGATAAAGTCACGCTGACCGGCAACCCCTCGAAAGCCGGCACCACGCGCATCGTGATCGACAAGATCAAGCTCCCGGACGGCCGAACCGTAAAAGGTCCGGGCACCACGCCGGGGAGCCGGCCGGCCAATCCAGATAACGGCCCGAAATACGAGGAGTGACCGACGTCCTGAGAGCCAGGCCGTTCATAGCGCAGCGGTGGAATCGAACCCGCGCTGTGAATCTCTACTTTCGATCTGCTTTGGGGAGTCTGAAGATGCGAAATCGCTTCCTGGTCCCGCTGGTGCTGAGCCTCTCCGTGGTGCTGGCGTGTTGGTGCGCAGCCGCTGCGCCGCAGTCAGCGTCACAAGCCGCGCTTCCGTCCAAGACGGCGCTGTCACAATCCTTCGATCCGCATGACTTGTCCGGCCCCTGGGTCACGCTCGGCCCGAGGCTCATCTTGAGCAACCTGGTGCCGGCCATGACGCCCTGGGGAAAAGAAAAATTAGCCGCCACGCGGCCTTCCTACGGAGCTCATGCCGTGGTGCCCGCGCTGGGTAACGATCCCATGGGCGTCTGCGATCCGCTGGGCTATCCGCGCATCATGATTGCGACGATCCAAAGGCCGATGGAGTTCGTGCAAACACCCAGCCGGATCCTCCAGCATTTCGAGTTTCATGAAACCTGGCGCCCCATCTGGACAGATGGCCGCGCGCTACCGAAGGACCCGGACCCGCGATGGAATGGCTACGCCGTCGGCAAGTGGGACGGCGATACGCTGGTCGTCGATTCCAATGGCTTCGACGAACGAAGCTGGCTCGATCACTTCGGCAATCCCCACAGCGATCAGATGACGCTCCACGAAACCTACCATCGCGTCGACGCCGACACGCTCGAGATCACCATGACCCTCACCGACCCCAAGACCTACAAGCATCCCTGGGTGGCCGATAAGTTCGTCTACAAGAACACCAAGACCAACGCCCAAGCCGCCAAAGCCGCCGGAGGCTCCGAGCTCATCGAGGAATACTGCGTCCCCTCCGAGGAACAGTTATTCGACAAGCTGCAAAGAGACCCCGCCGCCGGCCTCAAGCCCCGGTAGGCGCGGCGCCAATCAGAAGTGCCCGCCAATCCTCCGATTGCAGAGCGTCGCGCCCTGCGCCGAAAAATGTTATAAACGGGACCTCTAAAAGAGCAGCGAAGCGCGTTGCAGGCGGTACCCAGGCCCTTTCCATGAGTATTCGTTACCGACCCATGCGGCCTCAGGATGTCCGCGAATGCGTGGAAATCGTCGCCGCGCATCCGATTGCGGGCCCCCGCTACGGCAATGCCATTGCGAATCTGGACTTGGCTTGGCGCCGCCTTCTGGAACGCGACGGTTTCTGTGCCGCCACCGTGTTTGAAGAATCAGTCGCTGGCGCTCCGCAATTGCTCGGGGTCGGCGTCAGCGTGTTTGTCTCCGACAGTTTTCTGCGCGAACTGAAAACTCCCCCACATTTTTGGCTCGGTCCGGAACTGGCCAAAAGAGTCGCCGGTGAAGAATGGCCGGTGCTTCTGCCCAAACGCATCCGTGAAGCGAACTCACACGACGGACTGAATCTCGTGATCTGGCAGGCCACGGTCCGTCCGCAGGACCTGCATCGCATGGAGATTTGGAATGCCTTCATGGCGGCGGGCGTCCAGCATCACCGTGGTTACCTGTTGAAGGAGTTGCTCGTCGCGCAAGCGGAAAGCGTCGAGCACTTGCTCGGCCTGCGCCACACCGGAGGCTTTTTCTGGAATGGGACGGAGGGGCGCTATTGCGACTTGCCGCCAGGAGACGTGTCCGGAATCGTTCGTACGCCTCACGTCCTCGGCATCACGCGAGAAATGGCCGTTGACCGGCCGCTCGAGTCGATTACCTCCGTGATTGGCTCCCTTTTCCTCCATCAATCGCCGCAATTCGGATTCAGCCCGAGTGAACAGCGCCTGTTGCTCGCGGCGCTCAATGGCGGAACGGATCAGGAATTAAGCGCTGAGCTGGATGTCTCGCTTTCCACGGTGAAAAAAACGTGGCGGCACATCTACGACCGCGTGGCAGCCTGCGCGCCGAAACTGATCCCCGCCAATGCATCCGTCGAGGAAGGCGAGTCAGAGCGCGGTAAGGGCAAAAAGCAGCGCCTGATCGCACATCTCAACCACCATCCCGAAGAGCTGCGCCCAGTCTCGCGTAAGCTTCTCAAACATGACCCATCCCCAAGCCATCGTAAACACACGTAGAGCACAAGGCCGATGTTCAAAGTAATCGAATCCAAGTCGCAACGTTTGATTGCCCAGCTTCATGCCTCTGGATCGTAGCCTGCCAGACTGTTTTGGCCTTGCCATACAACCGCACGGCGCACCCCGCACATCTCATCGCAAATCAGGAGTTGGCCAGGCATTCGTGCGCCTTTAGACTCATGGCCTGTGGGACAGTAGCGTAGGCCATCTTCCTGGGTTATAGTGCTGGTGCAGTCGGAGCCACAATCGGGTCTCGCACGCTTGCGAGACCGCTCGGAGCATTCTCTTTTCACTGGTGACGCATGTGGACGGCCTAGGCCTTTCTGAGGATCGGTGTCTTATTTTGGCGAACAGTTGACAAGACGCCCACACATCTTCGCGCTGTTCATCCTGGTTTTCCCCGCGTTTCCTTCTTTTTCATTGCTTGCGCAAACAACGGCGCCGTCGCCGACCGGCGCTCCGATCGCCAGATCCCAGTCAGAGTCGGGAGCCATTCTCGGCAAGGTGACAGATGTAAACGATAACCCCGTCGCCGGCGCCACCATCGATCTCCACGGCGCTGAAGCGGGCGATGTCCTCACGGCCATGACGGACAGCGATGGATTCTTCACAATTCAAGATGTGCAGCCGGGAATTCCGTATCACGCCACCGTCAGCGCCCCAGGATTTGCAAACTGGGAGTCACCCGCCATCGTCCTGAAGCCAGGCCAGCGCGAAGTCCTGGACGTGAGCAAGCTCCGGATCGAAGAAGTGCACACCAACGTTACGGTGACCCCTGAAAGCTCCGATGAGATGGCCGTCGAGCAGGTAAAGGTCGAAGAGAAGCAGCGCGGATTTGGCGTCATCCCTAATTTTTTCGCGGTTTACGATCCCAATCCCGCGCCTCTCAATGCCAAGCTTAAATTCGCTCTCTCCTTCCGGGCCATCCGGGACCCGTTCACTGCGGCTGGCGTGGCCGTGATTGCTGGAGCCGCGCAGGCGGCAGGGCACCCCGCTTACGTACAGGGCGCCAAAGGTTATGGCGAGCGATTTGGCGCCATCTATGCGAATCAGTTCACGGCGATCATGATCGGAGGCGCTGTCCTTCCGTCGCTCCTGCACCAGGATCCGCGCTACTTCTATCAGGGTTCGGGAACAAAGAAGTCCCGCGCTTTGCATGCCCTGGCGAACCTATTCGTCGCCAGAGCGGACAGCGGCCGTTTGGAGCCGAACGTCTCCAGCCTCGGCGGCGACATGGCTTCCGCCGCAATTTCCAATCTCTATTATCCCGAGACGAATGAAGGCGCCAGACTCCTGTTTGAGAATTTTGCCATCAATACCGCAGTGCACGCGGGCGTTCGCCTGCTCCAGGAATTCGTGTTTCGTCCCACGAAGGGAACCGTGGTGCGCAAAGCCGGGAATACCCGCCTGGAATTGAAATAAAACTTCTGCCCAGCGGCAGAGCCCCAGAGACGAAGCCGCGCACTTTCTTGTGGCGCGAGTGGCTTGACCTAAGCCTTTCTCAGCCGCGAGGCTTAGCGCTACCAGTAACGCCCGGCTGTTCCGTCTGGCTTGAGGAAGTTACGCGGCCGTTGTGCGAGAACCTCTTGCTGTTGCTCAGCCAGCCATCCATGTAGTCAAAGGTCCTCTTCATCGTGTCGCCGTATTCCGGGCGGCACGGCGTGTACTCATGGGCGGCGCCTTCGACGTAGACGAGCTGCTTATCCTTGCTGGTGGCGTGGTCGAAGAGAAGCTCGTCGGGCACCTCGAAGTAATGGCAGGTCATCGACATGATCAGCACCGGCACCTTGATTCCTTCGATGTTGGAGGGCGCGCTGGTGCTGGAGGAAGACCAATCGACGCCGGTAATCGAATTCGCCGTCATCCCGTAGTCCTTGGTCGTGCGAACCGCTTCGCCCGCCAGGAACCCACGGATCGAATATTGTTCGTAGGTGCCACTTTCACGGTCCGGCCCCATCGGGGGATGAACCGATTTGATAATCTGCATGGCATCGGTGCCATCGCTCTTGAGCAGCAGGTGCTGGTCCCGCGTCTGTGAGATTAGTTTCAGGTCCGATTGCAGGGGACGGGCATTCACCTCCGCAACGTCGAACGGCTCATCGTCCTTGTACTTGCCCTTGCCTTCTTTAATCGCCGCCAAGCGTGCCAGCGCATCCGCAATCAGCTTGTCGTTCCGGGCCGCCTGCGCGGCAAAGAATTCCTTCAGGAAGCTCATGCTATAGGTCGCGCCCGTCGCGGAATGATTGAATCCATTGGCTGGCTGGAACATGTCGAGCTTGGGATTTCTCTGCAGTGGATGCGCCTCATCCGTGACGGCTGGGTCCACATACGTCAGCATCCGGAATGCTTCTCCCAGGTGCACATCCGTAAGCACAACGCCGTCCGCCTTTGGCAAATCCTTCAGCAGATCGCCGCGGCACGGATAGATCTTTTCCGGTCCCTGACACACGCCGGGCCCATTTTCGGCAACGTTCTGATAAAAGGTGACCAGCGGCCCGCCGATGCTATGCCCCAAAAGTAGAACCGTATCCGCTCCCGGCAAGCTGCGCGCATATTTGATGGCTTGCCCGATGGCAGGCGCAATCGATTCGTATCCCACTTTTGGTCCGGCGAGGCCATGGTTCAGGAGCAGCTCGCGATAGCCGCGGCTGGCGAGCTGTGGGCCCGTCGGATCATTGAAGTTATTCACCGTTTGCGGCAGGCTCAAACTGGTGCCCGGGTATGTGTAGACGATCACGATGTGGCTCTTCGGGCCAGGCGTAGTGGGCTCCATGAGCAGGGCACTGGAAGAACCCAGCTTCACATACGTTGTCCGGATCGGTTGAGACTGCGCCCAACCCACCTGCGCAGCGAGCATCACCGATAGAGTTGATAGAAAAGCCAGGACCAGTCGCATTGTGAACCTCCGATCGCTCAAACCAGACTTTCCCGGTTTGCGCCTCCAACTCGCGTGATCGTATGCCTCCCCGGTCCGCGACACAACGGATTTGTTGCCGCGATGGTATAAGACTACAGCGGCGGATCTCTGAGCGCGCCGAATCAGGAGAAGGCATGACTTCCACACTGGATTATCGCTCCATGCTCGAGGCTGCACTCGCGGAAGCTCGCCTTGGCCTGCAAGAAGGCGGCATTCCCATTGGCGCAGCCATCTTCGATCCGGCGGGACAATTGATTGGCGCGGGACACAACCGCCGCGTGCAAGAAGGCGATCCGTCCGCGCACGGCGAGACCGACGCATTCCGAAAGGCCGGCAGGCAAAAAAGCTACCGCAAGCTCATCCTCGTGACGACGCTCGCTCCTTGCTGGTATTGCAGCGGGTTGGTGCGCCAATTCGGATTTGGCGCCGTGGTGGTTGGGGAGAGCAGGAACTTTCAGGGTGGGATCGACTGGTTGCGTTCCCTGGGAGTCCATGTAATGGACCTGGACTCGCAGGAATGCGTTTCGCTGCTGGCAGACTATATTCAAGCGAATCCCGCAGTGTGGAATGAAGACATCGGCCAAGAATAGAACTTCCGCCAGGGAAATTGCCAGGGCAGCCAATTCGCGTCTGAAATGCCTTTCCGCAGGCGTACGGGAAAACGCAGGCTACGCGGAGTTGTTTGCATAAGCACATGGGCGGATCTTGTTGTTCTACCCGGCACTCGGTTGTGGCGAAATAAACGGAACGGCGGCAGGAGGTATTGAAGTCGCATACCCAGCCGCCATGTGCGACAGGCGGGCCATGAAAAGGATCTCAAACCCATTTACACGCGCCTTAAAGATCGTGCCCTTCCTGGTTTGCGGATTTTGCGCCTTCATTTTGTTTTTGCTGCTCAAAAGCGGCGGGCTCCAGAAAGCCCCGATGTTTGTGCTCTTCCCAGGCGTGGTCGCCATGGGCGCTTACTACGCTTGGAAATCAAGCATTCGCGATCTCATGGATGAGGTGTACGACTGCGGCGATTATCTCCTGGTCAAAAAAGGTGGCCAAGAGGAAACCGTCCTGCTTTCCAACATCAATTACGTCAACTTCTCAAACACCCGCGATGGCGCCCAGCCACGGATTCGTCTGAGCCTTGACGCACCCGGAAAGTTCGGGGCGGAAGTCCTGTTTGTCCCACGCCAAAACCTATTAGCCCCGCGCACGAATCGAGTCGCCGACGATCTAGTCGCCCGGGTCAACGAAGCCAGAGCATCGCACGTAAGCCCCTAGATCGAGACTCGCTCGCCGTCAAAGAGGAGGTCAAGAAACTCCGGCAAAATAACCAGCCAGCTTTTCTTGCAGAATTTTCGGCGCAACTTCCACGGCGGATCCGGGCGCCAGACCGCCCAATTGAAACGGACCGTAGGCCGTGCGGATCAGGCGGCTGACTTGCCAGCCAAGATGCTCCATGACTTTGCGGATTTCGCGATTCTTGCCTTCCTTGAGCGTGACGACAGCCCACACATTGGCGCCGCTCTGCGGGCCTTCCATCCTCGCTTCGATGGGCCCGTATCTCACGCCGTCCACCGTGATGCCTTGTGTGAGCCTGGCAAGACCGGCGGCATTTACCGGACCATGCAGCCGCACCCGGTAACAGCGCCGCATGGCGTTCGCCGGCAATTCGAGATATCGCGCCAGGCCGCCATCGTTGGTGAGCAGCAGCAGGCCTTCGCTGTTCAGGTCGAGCCGGCCGACGCTGACTACGCGCGGAAGGCCGGGCGGCAGATGGGCAAAAACCGTCGGACGGTTTTTCTCGTCTCGCACCGTAGTCACCAGACCGGCGGGCTTGTGATACAAAAATAGGCGTGGCGCCTCGGCGGCCGGCAAAGGTCTGCCGTCCACGAGGATCCGGTCGTCAGGCCCGACGGTGAAGGCCGGTGTGTCCAGCATTTTTCCGTTGACGCTGACGCGCCCGTCGGTAATCCACCGCTCGGCGTCGCGGCGCGAGCACAGTCCAGCTCGTGCGATGACCTTGGCGATGCGCTCGGACCCCTCGGCCCTGTTCAAAGGCTCGCGGCGGACGGTCATGGATTTTCCGGGAGGCTCATGGCCGGAGAAAATAATATGGGCAGGCAAGAGTCAGAGACAAGCGCAAAGCCAAGCCCTGCTGGGTCGCCTAGCGAAGTGTGGTTCCGCTATTTGACTCAATGATGCTTTCCTAGCAGGAATCCGCGGGCGCCTCCCGATCAGGCGGCGCCCGACAGAAGAAAAGCCTCAGCCGGCTAGCTCTTGGCCGACACTTCCTTGTAGATCACTTCGGTCAGCGTGGGCGCCGGCAGCACGCCATTGGCGTTGGGTTGCGGCGGGGCGGTCGGCTCGCCTAGCGACGTCTTGATTTCGTCGATCGACTTGCCTTGCGCCACCATGGCTTTGATCTTGTTGTACTTGTCCTGAATCAGATCGAACTTTTTCTGCACGTCCGCCTTGCTCATCATGTTGCCGTGCCCGGTCAAGTAGGTATCGGCATCGAGGCCCAGCATCCCCTTCACATTTTCGATCCATCCCGCAGCGGAGCCATGCTTTTCCAAGTGAATGAGGGTCTCGGCCCGGTCGGGGGCGCCGGCCAGCAAGTCGCCTCCAAAGACAACCTTCTGATCGGGCAGAAATACGATGGTGTCGCCGCTGGTATGTCCGGGCGCCCAGTGGTACAGCCGGATATGCACGCCGTCGATGGTCAGCTTATCGGTTTTCGCGTAGGTCTTCGTGGGAAGGCGATCCTGTGGCGCCGGGTTGCGGCTGCCCGCCGAGGCTTCCATCTCCTTTTTGCAGTTCTCTTGCGCAATGATCGTCAAGCCCGCCGGAAAAGCGGCCAGGCCGTTCACGTGGTCACCATCGCTGTGGGTGATAATGGCGGTGTTCACGACCTTGGGAGTGACTTTGGCGATTTCCGCGATCACGCCCTTCTCCGAATCGGTTGTAATTTTGGTGTCCACGACAATCACGCCCGTGGTGCCCACGATGAAGCCGTTGTTCGAGCCCGCGCCACCCTGGACCCAGTAGACGTTGTCCTTGATCTGCGTCACTTTGAGCGGCGCTGGCTGCTGCTGCGCCTCAGCCAGCGTTCCCGTGCAAACCAATGCTGCAAAAATAGCCAGTCCGAAGGCCAGTTTCCTCATATTCCTCATGCCTGCCTCCTCCTGAATCTGCAACTCGACTTTTCCGTTCTTTGAACTCTCAGGTACACACAATGATCGGGTGGACTGCAAGGGCAGCCCACTACCCGTTATACACCCGCGGGCCTTCCGGGTGAACTGTCGTGCGCGTCCCTGTCGGGCTTACTCTGTGGCAAATCCGTTGTGTCCACGGCAGGAGGGGCATACGATGCAAAAGTCAGTGGCGCGGATCGAAAGTTCTGGCTGAACGGTCGGATCAGACCGGGGAGGACATCATGTCAAACATACGGACTCAATTGCGGCGAGCCGCCGTCGCCCTCGGCTTGCTCATCCTGGCGTTCGCCGCGTCGGCTTCGGCCGCCGATATCCTCGACGATTGGGCTACGGCAAAGGCGCCGCCCCCGCCCGAGCTGAAGCCGGTCAAGCTGGAAGGTTCCACCACGGCGCTGCTCATCATGGACCTGATGAAGAATGGCGTGTGCGCCATGCGCCCGCGCTGCGTGGCCACCATTCCCAACGTCAAGCGGCTGTTCGACGCCTCGCGCGCCGCGGGAGCGATGGTCTGGTTCGCCCTCGGCGGCCCCAATGGCAAGCCTGCGGACATCATCGATATCGGCTATGTGCCGCGCGATGGCGAATGGGCGTCTCCGCCCTCCGTGGACAAATTTTTCGGCTCGGATCTCGACCAAAAGTTGAAAGCGCGGGGCATCAAGACGGTCATCCTCTGCGGCACTTCGTTTCAAGGCGTGGGCGTTTCCAATGCATTGGCTGCGGCCGATCGCGGCTACAAGGTGATCGTCCCAGTGGATTGCCTGTCGTCACAGGATGCCTACGGGGAGCAATCCGCCGTCACCTATATGTTTAACGACGGCCCGAATGTCGTCCGCAAGCAAGTGACGCTGACGCGCAGCACCATGGTCAAGTTCTGATCGGCATCAGGAGTCAAGCGTAGTCACAGCAGCATCAGAAGGAACGGGCCGCGCCAGCGCCTGCCAGCGCGGACGCAGCACGCGATTCCACCACATGATTGCTCCCGTCGTGAACATCGCCGCCGGCGCCAGTCCGAATAGCGCCCAAATGGCTTTCGTCATCTGGTCGCAGAACCCAGGCCCGCCGCACGCGAACCCGATGCCGTTGATGCGCCCGAAATGCAGGATCGCCAGCCAATAATTAATCCGGTCGCCATCACCGAGCACAGGCTGGAGCCGGACGGCGAGGTCCTCAAACGGCTGCGGATTCGCCAGATAAAGCCCGCTCAACGCAAACAACAGAATGAATCCGAAGCTCCAGAAGCCGATCATGCTGTGCAAGTCCCAAACCAGGCGCTTCCATCCCACGCCGCGATGCAGCGTCAGGCTGCGGCGCCAGATCTTCACGCCCGGCCACCAGATCACCAAACCCGTGGTCGCCAGCGCGAGTAATGCCAGCGCGCCAAGGCCGTTCACTTTCCGGCCGGTGCGTCCGCCAAGAAGGTTGTCGTGCAGATCGAGCAGCTTCGACACCAGCCAAATAGAGAGCGGCACGGATTCGCCGAGATCGTCGCCCGTCCGCGCATCGAACAGCCGCTTTTTTTCCTGGCCGCCGCGCCGCAGCGAAATATCCACGGCCTGATCGGGATTCCGCGCGCGCCCAAGATTCTCGACCTGGTAACCCGGATAGGCGCGTAGGGCGGCATCTTTCAGTTGGTCATCCGTGAGTCGCGGTCCGGAAGCAGTCGAGAAGATTGGCTTGGGAGTCGCCGCCCGGTACAGCTCATTCGCGTAAACCAGCACGCTGCCGGTGATGCTGATCATCAGCACGTACAGCCCGATTCCGACGCCGCTCCACAGGTGCACCTGGAACAGCGCCTTGCGCACCCAAAGATTCTGCGGCTGCTGAACCCAGCGCTGCCACACGTTCAGCGGTTTGCTCGCGCTCATTTGCGAGAGGTTACGAGCGCCCGCGGCCAATGTCAACGCTCCCCGCCCTCTCTCGCCGTCAAATTCGTTGTGCAGAAGAGCAGAAGAGGTGTACCGTGCCCACACCGGGGAGCCCAAATCGAAAGTCCAGGTGTAGAGGAGAAATAAGAATGAAGCGCTATGGCGTAGTCGTCTTTTGTAGTGCTTTGCTTCTGGCCTCGTGGGTCGTTCTCAAGGCCGGCGCTCAAGCAAGCAGCGCCCAAGCTCACGTGGCGGCAGCCAAGGCCGCTGCCTACGAGCCGGGCCAGGACTTTACCAATATCTTTGGCCTTTGCGACGAGCCCAAACCGGGAGCCGCCGCCGCTGCTCCTGCGCCGGCCGGCCCTCGAAAAATCCCGGCGCGCGCCCAGTGGTATGCCGACCCAGCCAAGATCTTCGACAACGTCTACTACGTCGGGGAAGGCCCGGGCGACAACTCCACCGCATGGGCCATCACTACATCCGACGGGATCATCTTGATCGATGCCGACTATGACTACAGCGCTGAAGAACTCATCGTCAACGGTCTCAAGAAACTGGGTCTCGATCCGGCGCAGATCAAATACGTCGTGATCTCCGTCGCCAAACCGCAAATTTTCGGCGGCGCACGAATGCTGCAGGATCGCTACAAAGCGCACATCCTGTTCTCCGACGCGGATTGGAACGTCATCGAGAAGGGTAATTTCTCGCCGGACATCAAGCCCAAGAGGGACATGGTCGTCACCGATGGCCAGAAACTGACGCTCGGCAACGTCACCGTCACTCTGTATGTGACTCCGGGCAACACTCCCGGCACCGTTTCGGCGATCATCTCGCCCATCAAGGACGGAAACCAGAAACACGTGGCCGCGTTTTTCGGAGGCCGCGCTCCCTTTGTTAACGGCGACGGCGTTCAGTATTTTCCCGATGAAGTAACGGCCATGAAAGTCTGGGGAGACCAGGCCAAGCGATTTCAGGTACTTGCCGAAAAAGCCGGCGCCGATGTTTTTCTCGCCAGCCACGATTCGATTGACAAAACCTTGGACAAGATAAACGCCGTCAAGTTCCGCAAGCCGGGCGGCCCCAATCCCTTTGTCAGCAAAACAGCCGTCTCCCGCGCTCAAACCGTCATCTACGAGTGCATGCAAGCCCAACTGGCCTGGAGAGCGGAGAACTCCTCGAAAAATTAGCCACACCCGAGGAGCCCCGTTCCCAAGAATGGATTCGCTGCTCCGTGAGGTAGAATCCGGTCTTTATGAAGCGCGTCCTTCTTCTCCTGGGGTTTCTCGCGACTATCGGTCTGTACGGGCAGGGCCACCAGCCCGACGCCCACCGGGCTGAGGCCCACAAAACTCAGGCCCCTCGGCACCCGTTCAGCGTCGTGGAAGCCTCCATTCCCGAGATGCAGGCAGCGATGCGGCGGGGACGCGTCACCTCGCACGACCTCGTGCTCCAATACCTCACCCGCATCGCCCTCTACAACACCAAACTGAATGGGATTATGACCGTCAATCCCAATGCTCTGCGAGAAGCCGACGCTCGCGATCGCGAACGCGCCGCAGGGCAAAGTCCGCGGCCCGCTGCACGGAATTCCCATCGCGCTCAAAGACAACATGATGACCACGGACATGCCGACGACAGGAGGCGCGTTGGCCTTTGACGGCTTTCTACCGCCGTACCAGGCGACGCTGGCAAAGAACCTCATCAACGCCGGCGCCGTGATTATCGCCAAGACCACCATGACCGAGCTGGCCAACTGGATCGCCGGCGAGCCCACGCCCATGCCGGGCGGCTACAACGCACTGGCCGGCTACAGCATGAATCCCTACGATCCTCGGCGTGATCCCCGGAGCGAAACCTTCGATGGCCGTCCCGCCCTGAGCACGGGCGGATCGAGTTCGGGAGTTGGCACCGCGGCAAATTTTTGGGCCGCAAACGTGGGCAGCGAAACTTCCGGTTCGATTCTCAGTCCGTCGAATATGAACATGCTGGCAGGCGTCAAACCCACCGTGGGCCGCATCAGCCGCTACGGCATCATCCCGATCACGGCGGATCAGGACACGGCGGGACCGATGGCGAAAACCGTGACCGACGCCGCCATCCTTCTGGGAGCACTGGAAAGCGCGGCGCCCGATCCCAACGACCCGGCAACGACGCGATGCCCGCGCCCGCCGGGCGGCGACTACACGCGATTTCTCAAAGCCGATGGCCTGAAGGGCGCGCGCATCGGTGTGCCCAGGGCCTTCTACGTCGACGCCGTAATCCCACCCGGCGAGAGCGCTCCGCAAGGTGGCCTCAAGCCGGAGCAGAAAAAAGTGCTGGCCGAGGCCATCGCAATTCTGCAGCGGCAAGGCGCTGCGGTCGTCGATCCGGCCGATATCCCCAGCGCCCTGAGTACCGATCCCCATAATAATTTGCTCAAGTGGAACACCTGTTCGGGTCTCGACAACGCAAAAGGGAAGGACAGCGAATGTTCTGTCGTCTTCAAATACGGAATGAAGCGCGATTTCAATAAGTGGCTCGCCTCGTTGGGGCCTTCCGCGCCGGTGAAGTCGCTCACCGACCTCCGCATGTTCAACCTTGCCCACCAGGCGGCCGGCGCAATGAAATACGGCCAATCGCAGCTCGATATCTCCGACGAGATGGATCTGCAGAAGGATCGCGCGCGTTACGAAGCCGACCGGGCCAAGGACTTGAGACTCTCCGCGGCAGAGGGCATCGACGCGGCGCTGAAAAAGAATTCCCTGGATGCTCTCCTGTTCGCCGGCACCAGCGGCGCCGCCATCGCCGCGAAGCCAGGCTATCCGACGGTGATCGTTCCCTTCGGCACGGTGCCCAACGCTCCGATCCCGCCATTCCCAAAAGGTTTCGACGCCCGTCCAGCGCCCCTCGGAATCAGCTTCACCGGCACCGCCTGCAGCGAACCGAAGCTCCTGCAACTAGCCTACGCATTTGAACAAGCCACCAAGCGGCGGACTCCGCCGCCCTCGGCTCCCTGAGACACTTGAAGTGGATCATGCAACGCGTTGTGCGACCAGTAGCCATCCCCGCGGGTCTTCGCCCGCGAACCGTGCTTGCCTGGGTTCGGGGCGAACTTCCAGCCGCGCCGGTTCAATCGACTTGATCTCCCAGCCGTCGGAGAAGGCGTCGCGTAACTCGGCTTGTGACACGCGTCTCGGTCCTTCCGTCCCCGGCATCTGATCGCTGAAGCAAAGCAGAAATAGGCGCCCCCCGCGCTTAAGCACCGTCTTGAGGCCGAGCACATAGCGGGCGCGGTCTTCATCGGAAAAAACGTGAAACAGGCCGGAGTCGATTACGTTATCAAACCGTGCAGGCCACTCTTGCAGCTTCAGAGCGTCTTTGACAAGGAATGTGGCCGCAAGTCCTCGCTCCGCAGCTTTTCGCTTTGCCGCCGCGACGGCTTCTTCCACAAAATCAATGCCCGTCACCTCATGGCCTCTCGAGGCAAAGAGCAACGCATGTTCCCCTGTGCCACATCCCGCATCCAGAACCGATCCAACAACCGTGTCGGCTAGCGCTTGGAAGACGTGCTGTGGCCTGCCAATATCCCAGGGCGCTTTTTCCGCATAGGCGTTCCGAAAATGCTCGCGATCGACGGTCGCGGCTCTCTTTTGTTCGTCATCCATGGCCAGGGCAACTAGAGCGGCTACTTCTTTGCGGTTGCCGCCGGTCCCGCAATGATCGACAGGTAGCTTTCCGTCCCGGTGGGAATGGTTGAGCGCAGCCGCTTCCAAACACATCGTAGGCCGCGCGTTGCGTGGGTGTCAAACGTGCCGGGCCTGCCCTCGCGCGAGGAGAGGGGACTCCCGGTCTCGCCTTCAGGCCCGTGAAGCAGACTCTTCGCCAGCGATGAGTGCCATGAACGCGAAGAGAGTCACGGCGGGAGGAACGATCAGATCAATGGCCCCCATTGAGTTCCGGGCGCGAACGATAGGTGATCTTGACCCGAAACGTCCTTCCATCCTGCAGGATTGCATCCTCAGGGTCCTCCGGCCGGCCCGGGTCCGCGTACCGTGTGTTGAAAGCATTGTAAAGGCTTGCGGAGACGTCCAGGTGTTTTCGCAGAATGTGCCCTGTGATGGTGGCGTTGAAAACCGCGAAGCCGCCGAGCACATTGTTCCCCAGCGTGGATACGGGGCCGGTGTACTGGCCGTCCACGGCCGCAAATAGCCTCTGACGCAGCAGTGGGATTCCCAGGTTTAGTTTGACCAGACTCTCGGGGGAATTGGCCGGCGTCTCGCCCGTACTTGAATTTTTTATTCGCGTATAGCTGTAACTCGCGTTGCCCCGCAATCCCGCGCCCATCTTCCCGTTCACTTCCAGCTCCACGCCGGTGGCCGTGTCGCCGGCGGAGTTTTCGTAGACCGAATAGTCCGCTGCCTTCATCGGTATTAAGAGTGATCAGATTCCCGATCTGATTCTGGAAGACGCTGCCGGAAACGGTGAAGCTTTTTCCGATTCCCTGGTCCACGACGCCCTCGACGCTATGGATCGTCTCCGGCCGCAAACTCAGATTGCTTTCGTAGAAACGGAAAATCAGGATCGATCTCGTAAGGCACCGGAGCCCGAAAGGCGCTGCCGTACAGCACCTTGGCGGTCGTGGATGCAAGCGGATGATAGATCAGCCCAAGGCGGGGATTCGTCGTGCCTCCGAACCCGGAAAATAATGGTCATAGCGAACGCCGGCGCTCAACGAAAATTTCCGCGTGAGCGCGAAATTCGCCTTGCCCGTAAAGCGCCCAGATCGTCGAGTGGTAGGGAACGGACCGACCGGGGGGCTGCCGTCGGGATCGTAGTTCGATTGATCTTGCTGAAAATTGTCCGTGACTTCGGAACCAAACGTCAGTTTGTGTTTTCCGAACAAGCTGCGCGTGAGCGTCAGCTTCTGAATCCCACCATTGTCCATGGAACGAATAGTCATCCGGAGGTTCCGAAGCGGCCATGGCGACCGGACCGTCTAGGGTGGACTCGGTTGTAGGAGGTCTGGGCCGCGAGTTCCCACTTGGTTCCGAAGGAGTGTTGGTAGCTCAGGTTCAGGTACTCATTTCTTTCCAGGTTGCGCGTTCGCGAATCGTTGAAGTGCGCGCCAAAATACGCCGTGGGCACTCCTTTGTCGCCGTAACCGTACAACCCCTGCAACGTGAATCCACCTCGGCTGATCGTGGCCAGCGCATGCTGGTTCCGGTCATAGTCCGTGCCGCTGGTGACTCCGAAATTCGTGGCGGGACTGTCGAACTCCGGAAAAAACAGCGTGGGGCCGTCGCTGGAATAAAACGTATCGGACAGCAGGAACTCCGTGCCCTTGTACTGCGAACCATAGCTGACGCGCCCCTCATAGGTCCCGAAACTATCCGTCGACAACGAGACTTCCGGCCCATGAAGATCTGGCCCTTTGCGCGTGATCACGTTGATCACCGCGAAAAAAGCCTCCGCGCCATACAGTGAGGAACTAGGGCCCGCGAACGATCTCGACGCGCTGGATCAAATCGACATCCAGAGGAAACTCCGTCCCGAGCGCGGCCTGGCCAAGCACGACGTCGTTAATCCGATTGCCGTCGATCAACAGCAGCACCCGGCTATTCCAATCGCCCAGCCGCCCAAATCCGCGCACCCCTACATAGCTGGAGTAGCGGTCGTAGGTGATGTAAAAGCCGCGAACGCTCTCCAAGATGTCGGCTAACGTCCGGTAGCCGTATTCCTGTATCTCTTCGGCGGTGACGATAGTGACCGACGAGGGAGCGTCATTCACGCTCTGCAGATGCTTGGACGCCGCGTAAACTCGCACGTTGCTCAGATCTTCCAGGCTCAGTTGAGTCAGGTCTGGCGTTTGCGGGCTCCGGAACGCTCGCCTCTTGCGCGCGGCAAAAGGAGCCCGAAAACAACGCCAGCACGAGAAACGCCGCACTGCCGCGTACGAACCTCACGTCGCCGAAACGGAACTGGAACATCGCGCTCTCGCCGCCCTGCAGGTGTTGAGGGGTCACAAGGTTCGCCCTCGCCGCCGGCATACAGCCCCTTCCGGCAGCCGCTGAATCTCCCATCGGCGGCACAACCCGACCGCTTTAGCGGGAAGTTCCTCCGATTTTCCAGGCATCTACGACGCCCCCGCACTGTCATCCCAAATCCGGTCGCCCGATGTCGGCGAACGGCGGTGAGGGATCTGCTTTCGCCTTTGCCGCAGCTCGAGTCTTCGCGCCCGCGCGCGCCAACCGCAGACCGAAACTGCTCCGGGGATAGGATCGTCTGTCGCGTTGACCGGCCGATTTGGCCCGTATAGACTGGCCGCTCGCTTGTTGTAATAACGTCGTCGGGCACTTCGAAAGTTCCTTTCATGCGACCGAAAATCGGTGTTGCACTCGGCAGCGGAGCGGCGCGCGGATGGTCCCACATTGGCGTGTTCGAGGGACTCGCAGCCCTGGGAGTCGTGCCACAGGTTGTTTCAGGCACCTCTATTGGCGCGTTGGTTGGAGCCGCCTTTGTGACCGGCAAACTTGCCGCGCTGAAGACTCGGATGGAGAATTTCGGCCGGCACGATGTTGCTGCAATGCTTGACGTGCATCTGGCGACCGGCGGTCTGATTGAAGGCAGGCGCGTAGAAACTTTTCTCGATAGCTTGGAAATCTCTGGCTCGATCGAAACGCAGAGTCCCCGCTATGCAGCGGTGGCGACCGATCTTGCGTCGGGGCGGGAGATTTGGCTTCAGCAGGGACCGATCGGGCGCGCGGTACGCGCCTCCATCGGTATGCCCGGAATCTTCAGTCCGACCAGGCATGACGAGCAGTGGTTGATCGATGGCGGTCTGGTCAATCCGGTACCGGTGTCGCTCGCGCGCGCTTTGGGCGCCGACATTATCATCGCCGTGGACCTGAACTCGGAATTGGTCGGGCGGCGCTTCAGGGGATCCGATATGGACCCGGCCGCGTCAACCACCGCGCCTGCCATTCCGGCCCAGGCGCCCCAGTGGCTGATGGACGCCGTCGGTCCAATTCTTCATCGTGTGCTCCAGGCCGGACCCGACTATCCGAGTTACTTCGAAGTACTGGCGAATTCTTTGAATATCATGCAGGATCGTATAACCCGGACGCGATTGGCTGGCGATCCTCCCGATGTGCTTCTATCCCCAAGACTAGGAGAATTTTCTTGGCTCGATTTTCATCGTGCCAACGAAGCCATTGCCGAAGGACTGGCATGCGTGCAAGCCGCCGAGCCGGCGATTCGCCGAGCATGCCGGAACGCATCAGAAAAGTAGGCGGGTGGCATGGCGGCTGGCAAGCCCGTTGGGCGCGAGAAGGTTTTGCGGGTAGCCTGTCCTCGCTCCAGGCGAGGGCACATATCCAGGAGGCGAAATGATCTTCGAACAGATTCCCGCGGACGGGGACAGGAACTTCGCCTATCTGATTGCCGACGATGCAACGCGCGAGGCGGCGATCGTCGATCCATCCTATGCTCCCCAGCGCGCGCTCGACCGCGCGGCGCACCACGGCCTCAGCGTCCGTTACGTCATCAGCACGCACTCCCATCCGGACCATATCGACGGGAACGCCTACGTTCTGGAGCGGACGAAAGCCAGCGAAGTGCTGCACGAAAGCTCGCCGCATCCGTCAAATTTGCGCGTCAAGGACAACGAGGAACTCTCCGTGGGTGCGATCAACCTGCGCTTTCTGCATACCCCTGGACACATCCCGGACCACATCTGCGTCCTGGGCGGCGGAAAGCTCCTCACCGGCGACATCCTCTTTGTCGGCAAAGTCGGCGGGACGGGCGGGCATTTCGTAGGCAGCGATCCGCAGCAGCAATGGGAGAGCCTCCAGCGTCTGATGAAGCTCGATGCGTCCATCGAAGTCTGGCCGGGGCACGATTACGGCGTCGCGCCCTCCTCGACGATCGGCCATGAAGCCGCCACCAACCCGTTCTTGCTCTGCAAAAACCTCAAGGAATTCCTTTATCTAAAAGACCACTGGGCCGAATATAAAAAGGCCCACAACATCGCGTAAGCACTCCGCGTGAGCCGTCACGGGCGATTCAAGGCTGCTGCGTAGCAACGCAATTCAATCCATGCAAGGGTGCAACGGAGCTAAATAAGGGAAGGCACGCCGCGCCAGTCATACGTCGGCTTATCGTCGTGTGGGAACCCGGATTCCCAGCTAGCGATCAGCCCGTTTCACAGGAGCTATGCTGGGATGGTTGTCACAGGCTCTGTTTCCCGGGTCACAGAAGGGAGCTTGTCGAGACGTGCGAGCTTCTTTCCACCGCTTACCCAAGCGCGGAACCGATCCATGTACAGATAGACTACCGGCGTCGTGTACAGTGTGAGCATCTGGCTGACGATCAGCCCTCCGACAATGGCGATGCCCAACGGTCGGCGCAACTCCGAACCATTGCCGGTGCTCAGAGCGATGGGAAGGCCTCCGAAAAGGGCCGCCATTGTAGTCATCATGATGGGACGGAAACGCAGCAGACACGCTTCATAGATCGCTTCTTCGGGGGAGCCGATCTCATTGCGCTCGGCCTGGATGGCAAAATCGATCATTAAGATGGCGTTCTTCTTGACGATGCCGATCAAGAGGAGGATGCCGACGAACGCGATGATGTCCAATTGGCTGTGCGTCACCAAAATCGCCAGCAGCGCCCCAACCCCGGCGGAGGGCAGCGTCGAGAGAATTGTGATGGGGTGGATGTAATTTTCATAGAGGATGCCCAAAACGATGTACACCGTGATCAGCGCCGCGGCAATGAGAAAAGGCTCCGACGCCAGGGAATCCTGGAAGGCTTGCGCTGTGCCTTGGAACCCGGGGTGAATCGTCGTCGGCAAGCCGATCTCACGCTCGATCTTTTGCACCGCGCTGACTGCATCTCCCAGAGGGACGTTGGGCGCAAGATTAAACGTAAACGTGACGGCGGGAAACTGCCCCTGATGGGCTACGGCCAGCGATGTGGTCGAGGACTCGTAATGGGTGAAGGCGCCGAGCGGTACCAGCTTGCCGCTGGAGGATGGGACGAAGATGTTGTTGAGTCCTTGCGGGCTAAGCTGGAATTGCGGATCGACTTCCATCACGACGTGATATTGATTCATGCCCTTGTAAATCGTGGAGACCTGTCTCTGGCCAAGCGCGTCGTACAGCGCGTTATCAATGGTGCTGGCAGTTATGCCCAGGCGACCGGCCGTGTCACGATCGATCACCAATCCCGCCTGTAGGCCGCGATTCTGCAAATCGGTGTTCACATCACGGATGAGTGGCAGGGCGCGTAATTTCTGCTCCAGGGTGGGCGAATACTTCAGAAGGTCCGGCAGGTTATCTCCCTGCAGAGTGTATTGGAATTCGCTATTCCCGACGCGGCCGCCGACGTCAACGTCCCGCACCGCCCGCAAGAAGAGGGCGGCGCCAACCACACGCGCCAATTGGGGGCGCAGCCGATTGATGACTTGGTCCACCGAGACATTTCGCTCCGATAACGGCTTCAGTGTGATCGTGAAGTCGGCTTGGTTGGGCCGGGATATGAATGCGTGTACGTTGCTGACCGCCGGATCCTTCTGCACAATGCCGGCGTATTGCACCATCTTTTCCCGCATGGATTGGAAGGATATCTCTTCGGGGCCGCGCGCGTTACCACTGATTACTCCTGTATCCTGAGCGGGGAAGAAACCCTTGGGCACCACCAGGTAGAGGTAAACAGCCAAACAGGCCGTCGCTAAAGTGGCTGCCAATACCAGACGCTGATGTTTCAGGACCCAACGGAGACTGCCGGCATAGGCGTCGTAAAACGCCTGGAATCCTCTTTCGCTGATCCGGTAAACGCGATTGTGTTTCGTCTCCCGGTTGCGCGACCGAAGCAGCTTGGCGCACATAGCCGGTGTGGTGGTCAGCGAAACCAGCAGGGAAATGGCTACCGCGGCACTCAAGGTGATTGCAAATTCGCGAAACATCCGGCCCACAATCCCGCCCATCAAGAGAATTGGGATAAAGACGGCGATCAACGACGTACTCATGGAGAGTACGGTAAAGCCAATTTCACGCGAGCCTTCAAGAGCGGCTTCCATCGGGCCCATGCCCTGCTCTAGACGGCGGCTAATGTTTTCGATCACTACGATGGCGTCGTCGACCACGAAGCCGGTCGAAATCGTCAGCGCCATGAGCGATATATTGTCAATCGTGTAACCCGCCAGGTACATCACGCCGAAGGTGCCGACGAGCGAAAGCGGTACGGCAATGCCGGGGATGGCAGTGGCCCAGACGCTGCGCAAAAACGCGAATACAACCAGAATCACCAGCAACACGGAGATGACCAGGGTCACCTCGATATCGTGAACCGAAGCGCGAATCGTCGTGCTGTGGTCCTGAGACACGCTGATGCGAATGGAGGGAGGAATCGACGCTTGCAGGAAGGGCAATAGCGCCTTCACGCGATCGCTCGCTTCGATCGTATTCGCGGTGGGCTGCCGGAAAACATTGATCGTCACGGCAGGCCTGCCGTTTTCCAAACCCTCGTTCAGGAGATTCGACTGCCCTTCGACGACTCTGGCGACGTCTGAAAGGCGCACCGGAGCGCCGTTATGGTAAGCAACGATGAGCGGCGCATATTCCTTGGCCAGAAAGAGCTGATCGTTATTCTCGAGCATGAAGCGGCGGTCGGCGCTTCCGAGTGACCCGTTGGGAATATTTGCGTTGGCCCGCCCCAGAGCAGTGCGGACGTCCTCCATGCTTACGCCAAGATTACTAAGCTGCAGCGGGTTGAGTTCTACGCGAACGGCGGGCTGCGAGCTGCCGCCGACAGTGACCTGCCCGACGCCGGCGATCTGAGAAATTTTCTGGGCCAGGATGGAATCGGCGACATCATAGATTTGTGGCCGGGTGGCGGTATCGGAGGTAAGGGCCAGAACCATAATCGCCGCCTCGGCAGGGTTGGCCTTTCGCCAACTCGGATTGCTGGGTAGGGCCGGCAACTGCCCACGGGCGGCGTTTATGGCGGCCTCCACGTCGCGCGCTGCCCCGTCGATATCGCGGTCGAGATCAAACTGCATGACGATGTTCGTTCCGCCGAGCTGACTCACGGAAGTCATCTGATTAATCCCCGCGATGCGGCCAAACATGCGCTCGAGCGGCGTGGCCACGGCGGTAGCCATGTTTTCCGGACTGGCGCCGGGAAGATTTGCGGAGACTTGGATGACGGGATAAGTGACTTCCGGGAGCGAAGCGACGGGAAGCAGGCGGAATCCCAGCACCCCGAACAGAAGCACCGCGGCCGTCAAGAGTGAAGTCGCGACGGGCCGCCGGATAAATGGTTCCGAGATATTCATCGCCGCTTCTAACCAATCGCTCGACGGAGGAGCCAGTTTGGGCGCGAAATCGTCACAGTCATATGCCGTGGTTCCGAGGCCCGCCAGAAAGCCAAAGAACGGCCCACACTACCCCCATCGAGGACCTCCGATTTCGCATTCTCGTCCACGGTTACGAATGGGACTTTGTAGGGAGAGCAATCGAGCCACGAGGCCCACTCCCGGAATACCTCCGTGACCACAGTAATGTGACAACAATACTCCTGAAATTCGCAATTTGTTAGCGAAACATTTGCCGCTCACGAGGGAGTACGCTGGAAGACGTTGGGTCCTCTTATCTAAGGCCGGCTGGCGTCCTTTCCGCACGGACCCGCACCAAGGTTTGGGGTCCCCCATCCTTCGGTCTACGACAGACGAAAGTCAGATGAGGATTTTGACCCATGGCAACGAGTTGCATTTCGCCGCCCCCTGGCGGATGATCCTGCCCAAGCCGTAACACCCCCAGAGGAGGAGAATGAAATGTGGCGAAGACTTCTAGTCATCTGCGTGATCACGATCGCGTTGTGTTCTGGCCTCAGGGCACAAGGCAATCGGCCGACCTCCGATAAGCCGGACCCGCGATTCCAGGCGTTCTACGGCATCTGGGAAACCAACAATGATGAGACCAAGAATTACATCCAGAAAAGCCAAGTCTTTGTGATTACTCCGCAACCCGGTGGATTCACGGAAGTCTCCACGCAGGTTCGCAAAGACAATTCCAATAACTGTGAAATTCACGTGGCCATCTTCGACGGTAAGCCCCACGAGTCTTGGGGTGGCGATCCTCGCGAGTTCGTATGGAAGCTCGTCGATTCCCACACCTACGAACGAATGTGGTGGGCCAAGGGCAAGCGGACCATGCATAAGGCACAGGTCTCCCCGGACGGTAAGAAGCTCACGATCACAGTGCTTGAGGATCAGGCCCAGCCGGATCAAGGCAAATGGCCCATTCGGGTCTACTACAAAAAATTTGGCGTGGTCGGCAAATCGAGTCCCTTAATGCAGCCCAAGGAAATCACCGAGGACAGGTCCGTATTGGATACCGCCGCGCAAAGAAGAGGCGATGCACCTCCAGATTGGGCCACGTTTCGGTAGCACCTCTCACTCTCGCTTTCAGCCCGTTTGGCGAAAAGTCCAGACGTCGCTCGGTAGCACAGACACTCTTGTCTGTGCGCTTTTACAAACGCCAACAATCCGGCTGCTGGCGCATTTTGGGGGAATCCAAGGCGAATTGACGGCGGAAGTGAGTCGATGAACTCAGATACTAGAACGGAGCGCGGGAAATTCAAGATGCGCCTATTCGTCGCCTCTTATTTCGCTGGGTTTGCCATATCTCTTGCGAGCGCCGTCCTTGTCATGAATGGGCTCACAGGCGGTTATTTCACGTTCCTCAGCATGATCGTGGGGGCGGCGGCGGAAAGCGTTTCTGATCCATTCGCGAACGCCCAGGGCGTTTCCCCCTGGTTTATCGAGCTGTCTTGCCAAGCTGGTTCGGCGGCGGTCGCGGGACTGATTTTTCCTCTTGCCGCCAAGCTTGCCTATGACGACAAAACGCGCTGGCTGGGAGTCGCTCTGACTGGTTTCCTTCTCCTCCTGATCTTTTGTGGCATAGGATTTGGGCGGGCCGGTCTCTAGGATAACGACTCAAGGGGACGGGTGGCCCGACCTTCCCGCACGGACTCGCAGCAGGCTTTGGGGCGCCCCATCCACGCCCGCGAAGGTTGGGTTCCTCGCCCATTCGAATGACTCACCTGTGTGTGATTACGCCTAAGTAAAGTATTGACGTCCATGATATAATGCCTCATGTTCGTCAACGAAGAACATCTCCCGCAAAGCGCGGAACCCGTCCGCCGCCCCGCCTTCCCGTCTGCCCCCGCTCATATCTCGGCAGCGTTCGACCAAGAGCGTGAAAGCCGCCCCTTTGTTCTCAGCAGCTTGCGCACTCTTTTTCTCGCGCAAAAATTCCAACCGCTCCATTTTGATAAACTTGCGCGCTCTTTCGCGCACAACGAAAATTTAACCGCCGTGTTTCCATGCACTTCCACACTCTTTGTTCGCTCTTTGGTAAGTGTACGCAACTCAACTCCTTTGTTTTCATGCGCTCCCGCACTCTTTGTGAAAAACACCGGGGAGGGGGTACACCCATTCCCGGAAAAGTTCGAGCCCTTCTTTAAGTTTCAGCACGAAACTCGCGGCAAAAGCCAAGGCGATAGTCATCCTGGGCGTCTCCCGCGCACGGTTGAAAGCAAGATGCGCCGCGGATTAGACTGCCAGTGCCGCCATGAAACGACGATTCCTTCGCGTCGCAACTTCTCTCTGGCTCATTCTGCTCGTTGCGATGGGGCTGCGCCTGGCCTATGGCTGGAACGAAGTCACTCAGTCTCCCAAAAATTTCTTCGTCTACCAATTTGCGCAAGAAACGGGGAGCATCGCGCACTCCCTGGCGGCAGGGAAGGGCTACAGCTCGCCTTACGGAGCGGAATCCGGTCCGACGGCTTGGCTCACGCCCGTCTATCCGCTGCTGGTCGCGGGAATCTTCCGCATCTTCGGCATCGAGAGCCTGCATTCCTTTCTGGCCTCGGTTTTCGTGAACATGATTTTCTCCGCCGCCACCTGCATTCCCATTTTCTACGCGGGCAAACGCATCGCCGGCACAGGCGTGGCCGTGGCCGCCGCTTGGGCCTGGGCGCTGTTTCCGGATGCGATCATTTTGCCGTTCGAGTGGATTTGGGATACCTCGCTCACCGCGCTGCTGGTGGCCACGCTCCTGTGGGCCACGCTGCGCGTCGCCCAATCCGAACGCTGGCGCGACTGGTGCGGCTACGGACTATTGTGGGGATTCATGCTGATGGTCAATCCCGCGCCCGGCGCGCTGCTGCCATTCTGGCTGGCATGGCTCGCGTACCGTTCATCTCCGGCACGCGGCCCAACCCTCCAGCGCCTCCGGCGGCCGGCGCTGGCCGCAGCCGTCGCCATCCTTTGCTGCGTGCCCTGGACCGTGCGCAATTATCTGGTCTTCCACGAGTTGGTTCCGTTGCGATCGAATTTGGGCATGGAGCTGTACGTCGGCAACAACGAAAATTACGACGACGTTCATCCGCGAGTTTTCCCGTACCTCATTACCAAGGACCGCGAGCTATATCGCTTCTCGAAAATGGGCGAGATGCCCTTTGTGCACGAAGAGATGCACAAGGCCATCAACTTCATCGTGTCGCATCCGCGCGTCGAGGTTCGCTTGACCGCCCTGCGCGCCGTGGAGTTCTGGACGGGCACGCCCACGCCGCTGCGCGACTTCCGCCGCGCCGATACGTTTCTCCTGCAAATGGTGTCCCTCTGCAGCCTCCTGGTAATACTCGGCACACCAGCCGGAATCGCGGTCCTCTATCACCGGCGCAGCGAATTCACATGGCTCCTCGCGGCGTGCCCCATCGTTTTTCCGCTGATCTACTATGCGACGCACGCCTCGCTGCGCTACCGCCATCCCCTGGACCCGGTCATCGTGATCCTGACGACAATCGCAGCCGCCGCGCCAGTGCAAGCCCTGGCAAACAGGCGCCACGCACGAAGCGTCAGTGGCTCGCGAAGCTAATCGAGCTTCGACGTGGTTCGTGTCGTCCCTACGGCGCTTTTTTCACGGTGCGAAGGCGCATCCGCTACGGACAGGCGAAGGGTGAAGTGAAACGCGCTGCCTCGTCCCGGCTGGCTCTCCACCCAGATGGCCCCGCCCATCGTGTTCACCAGGCTGGAACAGATCGTCAGGCCGATCCCCGCGCCGCCGTACTTTCGCGTCTTCGAGCCGTCGGCCTGCTGGAATGGTTTGAAGATGCTCGCTTGCTTGTCCAGCGGGATGCCCAAGCCAGTGTCCTGCACGGTGAAGTGCAGACAAGCCACGTCGCTGTCATGATCTTCTTCCTCGATCCTGAGAACCACCTCGCCCCGCTCGGTGAACTTAATGGCGTTCCCAATCAGATGGGTGAGAATCTGGCGAATACGGTCAGGATCGCCAATCACGGACTCCGGAACATTGGGCTGAACGTCGTATCTCAGCTCCAGGCCCTTCTCGCGCGCCTTGGCGCTGAGCTGCTCGACGGTTTCGCGCAGGCCTTCGCGCAGATAAAAGGGCATCGACTGCAGGGCCAGCTTTCCCGCGTCCATCTCCGAGAAGTCCAGAATGTCCTGGATGAGCGAGAACAAAGACTCCGCCGACGAACGCACGGTCTCCAGGAACTCACGCTGCTCGGCGTTGAGGTCCGAGTCCAGAACCAGTTGAGTCATACCGAGAATGCCGTTCATCGGCGTGCGCAACTCGTGGCTCATGGTCGCCAGAAAAATGCCTTTGGCCTCATTGGCGGCTTCGGCGGCGTCTTTGGCTTCCCGCAGGGCACGCTCAAAGCGCTTGCGTTCGCTGGTGTCGCGGATCGCGCTGGAGACCAGCAGGCCTTCCTCGGTCTGCAGCGGACCCAGCGTGATTTCGGCGGGGAATTCGCTGCCATCTTTGCGCAGGCCGTAGAATTCATAACCGGAGCCCATGGGACGACTCCTGGGGGCGGCGAAAAAGCGGGTCTGATGTCCCGCATGCTGACCGCGGAAGCGCTCCGGCAAGAGAATTTCGATTCCTTGCTGCAACAACTCCGTTCGCGGATATCCGAACAATTTCTCGGCTTGAGAATTTACGAGAACGATTTTCCCTTCGTGACTGACGATAATCATGGCGTCCGGTGCTGATTCCAAAAGCCCCTTGAACTTTTCTTCCGCCCGCTTGGTGAATTGCAGCTCCCGGGTTTGTGCCGCGAAGCGGCGATCGGCCAGCGACGCCACCAGGGTAAGGAAAAGAACGGTGAAGGTAGCGACGACAATCCCAGTCATGCCCAGCGTGGAGATGCTGAGGGAATGCGACAGGTCGCCGGTGGCTGAGCTCGCGGACGTGAACGTGGCAGCGGCCATGCCCGTGTAGTGCATGACCGGAATGGCCGCTCCCATGGCCGCGGCGCTGAGCGCCTTGCGCCAGCCTCCCGAGGTGGTCTCCTCTCGAAAACGAAACGTCATCCAGAGGGCCACCATGGAGATCGCGATGGCCACGACGATGGAGACGACAACAATCCAGAGAGAATAGCTGCACATGGCCGGCAGCCGCATCGCGGCCATTCCGATGTAGTGCATGCCGGCGATGGCGCCGCCCATGAAAACACCGCCAGCCGCGGCTTGCAAGAACCCCATTTTTTCCCGGCTGGCGACAAACAGTGCGCTCGCGGATGCGAGGACAGCAGCCACGAGCGAGACCAACACGGTCGGCCAGTCGTACAGAACCGGAACGGGCAAGCGGAAGGCCAGCATGCCCACATAGTGCATGGACCATATGCCGATGCCCATCGCAATGGCGCCGCCCGCCAGCCACAGACCGCGGCGCCAGCCTCGCGCCGAGGTTACTCTTCCCGCGAGGTCCAGCGCCGCATAGGAAGTGACCGCGGCGATCAGAACCGACAGCGCGACGAGACCGTAGTTGTATGAACCAATGATCGCCAGGCCAGATGAACGCATGAATTCGACCTCCCTCTGATGCCTGAGGGCTAGAAATTTTGTTGGGTCTCCAGGATTGGCCGGACGATCCTTCGCCGGGTCGCAATCCGAGGAGCAATTGGAAGGGGAGTCTATTTTTACTTAGCAAGAAGGTAAGTCAAGCACATCGAAGGAATCGAAACGTACCAGTCAACCAGTCGGGAAGTGACTGGATCGAGGATGTTCGGACCCGCGCTTTCGTTTCTGCTGCGCTGACGTATACTGATAGAAGGACCGTGCGCGGTCGTCGCGTGGCGCAGCGGTTGTGAGCCTGATCGAAGGACGAATCGCCGAAATGACCAAGGGAAAGGGCGCAAGACTGGCCTCGTTGCTGGGAATCGTGGCGCTGGCTGCCGTGTGGGTCGGCTGCGGCGGCAAGAGCGGGTCGCCGGCGGAGTCCGCCGCGCCGCTGCCGACTACCATCAATCCCAGCGGCAAGCCCGTCGATGCCACCACGGCCGGCTCGATCACCGGAATGATCATGTTGGATGGCGCGCCGCCCGCGCCCAAGACCATCAACATGAGTGGCGTACCACCCTGCGCCAAGCAGCACCCCAGCGATAATCGCGCAACCAGCGAGGACGTTGTGCCCGGCGATGGCGGCACGCTGCAAAACGTGGTCGTCTATCTGAAGGGTGATTTTGGCGCGTACAGCTTCGATGTGCCGCAGACCCCCGCCACCCTCGACCAGGGAGGCTGCCAGTTTCATCCCCATGTCGTGGCGCTGATGGTTGACCAGCCGCTCGATGTGATCAGCTCAGACCCGACGGGCCACAACGTCAACGCCATGGCCAAAATTAACGCCGCCTGGAATCACACGCTGGCGCCGAAGTCGCAAGCCTATCGCCAGAGCTTTGCGCACGCCGAAGTAGCCATCCCGGTGAAGTGCAATATTCATCCTTGGATGAAAGCGTACATCGCGGTCCTTGATTCGCCCTACTTCGCCGTGACCGGCAAGGACGGCACGTTCGCGCTGCGCAATGTCCCGCCGGGAGCCTACACGCTCACCGCCTGGCACGAAGCCTACGGCAGGACCGAGCAAAACATCACCGTAGCCCCGCACGAAACCAAAACCGCCACGCTGACATTCAAGGCCGCCGCCGCAAGCGACTAAACAGAGGACGCTCCCCGCGGTGGCGTCTCATGGTCCGCGTGTCTACTTCACCCAGCTTTCGGAAAAGGCCAGGAACGCGCTGCTGCTTTGCGCCGGGCCGCGCATCTGCGGGTAGACGTTGCCGGCGGCTTTCTTCTCATTGATCAGAACGGCGGCGGTTTCGGCCGGAATGAATAGCGAGGTCACGCCGAAGGGATTGGCCGCGCCGCCCACCGGGGTATCGAGCTGGAAGGGCTCGATGAAATCGCTCCAGACCAGCACCAGGGTGTACTTATTCGAGCGGGCGGTGATGCGCCGCTCGGTCATCGTACTTCCGTCCACCGTAAATGTGCCGCGGCCGGGATCGTCGAAGGTCGCCGCCACGGGCGTGTAGGGCCGATCGGCGATGGCTTTGTCCAGCACCGGGGCCATGATGTTGGTGGTGAGGTAGTCGTAGAGCTTGCGATTATCGGTCAGCGCGACGCGCAGGTCGGCGGGCGACTTGCCATCGCCGGTGGTGATGTAGCACACGTGTCCCGGCCCGGCCGGGCTCCAGACGATGCGCCAGTAGCTGACGAAGGTCAGAACGTTGCCGCCCTGCTTATCGAGTAGTCTGATGACTGGATTCTCACCAGTCAGGTAGACCCTACCGACCTTGACACCTTGTGCATCACTCGCAACCTGTATAGCCTGCTGTGTCTGCGTTGTCTGCAACCCGCCGCTTGGGAGAGCTTGGGGCAGCGCCAGGCTGAGTGCAAGCAGTGGTAACGCCGCGTTCAGAATCGAGCGTGACGTTGTTCGGAGGCCCGCCGGTTCTTGTAGTTTCATGGTTGTCCTCCTGACCATTCCAGATCCGTCTCGCGCGCGGCTCGTGGCCGTCGCGTCGCGATTATAGTCGCATGTTGGTGACGACTATCACACCGGTGAGTGCGCCGGATCACAGCGCATTTGCCTTCAGCGTGGCATTTGCTCGCCCAACGCAGCGGCAGGAGAAGCAGCCATGCCCAACACACATGTCGTCAGGCAGAAGAAACCGGTTGCCGTGCTGTACGGCGCCTCGGCTAGCCACGCACGTATGATTTCCCAGCGCGTCGAGGACGATTTGCGCGAGCACGGGTATCCCACTGAGAGTCACAATCTCCAAGACCTCGCGGGCTTTGACCTTAGCCGCTGCGTCGCGGCCGTGCTGCTGGCCCCGGTTCCCATGAGCGACGATGAAAAGGCCTTGGTGGATTTCGTCAAGGTGCACCATTCCGCTCTGGAACGCCTGCCGGCAGCATTCATTACGCTCGCCAGAGGCGAGGTTGGGGCGGAGCGGCGTGAGGACGCGCAGGAACGGCACGCGCGGCTCGTCGACGATACCCGGAAGCTGCTCGATCGATTTTTCAGCGAAACGGGATGGAGTCCGGCTCGCGTGCACCCGCTGGCCGGGGCGGTGTCCTATACTCGCTACCATTTTCTGGTGCGTTGGGCCATGAAACTGTTAGCGGGGAAGAGCGGACCGACACCGGACCCTTCCCGCGAGGACTGGGCGGCCGTGGACGATTTCGTGAATGACTTTGTTCAGGAAATTCGCGCGGCGAGTCCGCCACCGGCCGAGTCCGAGGAAGCCAATCCGCCGGCGTGAGACCCACCGAAACCGCAGCGCCGAGGTTCAGCAGAAAGTTCAGGCGGATGGATTGCGCAGCCGCCCAATTGGGCTATCAGAAGCGAGGAAAAGCCTCCGCCGAGCGGTAATTTCCGGACCGCGAATCGTGATGCAAATGCCGTCCAAGCGACGCCTCATTCGCCGCGCGATCAGCCGCTTTGGCCCCGACTGCAATGAGCAGAGCGGCCAGCGCGATGACCACCAAGGTAAACAGCCCGGTCTTCACGTACACGTCTGTGCGAGTGTCCATGTGCCCTCCGGATTTTTGCGGTCTTTGAGGCGCCCTTATTTTCCCCGTCCGTTCCCAAATCTTCGGGCGTCGCAGGGTTTGGCAGGAAGCAGGAACGCTGCCAGACTCTGCGCCAGGCGGCACGGGCCGATGTCCCGCAAAATCACGCACATGCCTCCGCGGTCGGGGAGTCTATCCGGCTACTTCCGGTGTTGTGCTGGCTGTAATCCACCGGCGCCGCTGCTTTTCAGGCAGATCGGCTGAATCTTCGAGCTCCCGTAATCTTCTTTACACGTGTATACTCGTTGCACCCCCTCGGCGTCGATGGATGGGCATGATGCATACCCGACGCACTCAAGGTATTATGGACGCACACAGGTCGCTGCTCGGCTGTGGCCGAGGCGAGGGTCATTGCAAGTGGACGGGAGTTATTTCACAGGGGAGGCAGCATGATTGTCGGAGAACGACTGCGCGTTTTGCGCGAGGCTAAAAATCTTTCCCAGGGCGACGTGCAAAAGCGCACCGGCTTGATGCGTTGCTACATTTCGCGTGTCGAGAACGGCCATACCGTTCCAGCCGTCGAAACACTCTACAAGTTTGCCCGCGCACTGGAAGTTCCCATGTACCGGCTGTTCTACGAGGACGCGGAAAGTCCCGGCACGCCGGCCCATCCCTCCTTTGCCAAGCTGGACGATCTATCGGTGCGAGGCGGACGACACGCGGCGCGCTTCATTCATCTGCTGGCGGCGATGACCGAGCGCAACCGCCAACTGCTGCTGAGCATGGCCCGGCGCATGGCGCGGGACAAGCGCCGCGGTGGCGGCAGTAGCTCGAATGGGCGCCCGCGCAAAAAGCGCAAGTGAGTTCCGTGCAGAAGCCCGCATCCACCGACGCGCCCGTCCATGAACTGATCCGCCACCGCTGGAGCCCGCGGGCGTTTGAGCCGCGGCCGGTTGAGCCCGAAAAATTGCGCAGCCTGTTCGAGGCCGCGCGCTGGGCGGCATCGACCACGAACAGCCAGCCCTGGTACTACATCGTGGCCACCCAGGGCGACGCGGAGAATTTCGCCCGCGTTCTGCAATGCTTCAACGAGAACAACCAGGCCTGGGCCAAACACGCGCCGGTGATTGGGCTGAGCGTGGCGTCGCTGAATTTCGCGGCGAGCGGCAAGCCCAATCGTTTCGCTCTCCACGACCTGGGAGCGGCCTCGGCAACGGTGGCGCTGGAGGCCGTCGCGCTGGGCTTGCAGGTGCACCAGATGGGCGGCATTTTTCCGGATAAGGCGCGCGAGATTTTCGGAGTTCCCGAAGGGTACGAAGTGGCCGCCGGACTTGCGCTCGGCTATCCCGGCGATCCTAATTCGCTGCCAGATACATTGCGCGAGAGGGAGCTGCAGCCGCGGCAGCGCAAGGCGGTGTCGGAGTTCGTGTTCACGGGGCACTGGGGCAAGCCCGCCGCACTGGCGCCTCCAGAAGGTTAGCAACCGCGCGGACACGACGGGCCCAGGCTCCGAGCGAGGTGGCCGGGCGCAGGGAGAAAAGACCGATGGGCAAGATCAAGGCCGTTCAGCCCAAGCCGGAAGCAGCCTCGACGATGCCTTACGCTCCGGCCGTCAGCCTGGAAACGCCGGCGGAGCTGATCTTCATTTCCGGCGCTACCGCTTCGCCACTTTATCATCAGCATCCACACGTGGCCGCCGAGCACGTGCAGCCCGACGACATCCGCGAGCAGACGCGCCGCGCCATGGAAAACATCAAGATCGTTCTCGACCATAAGGGATTGACGTGGCGCCACGTCGTCAAGGTAACGAAATTCCTCACGGATATGCGCGAGGCCGACGCGATGCATGAGGTGATGAACAGCTACTTCGGCGACTGGCGCCCAGCCAGCACCACGGTGTGCATTAACAATCTGAGCTCGCCCGGCGCGCGCGTGGAAATCGAAATGATCGCCGCCGGGCCCTTGACCAACTAGCGTCCAGCTCCTCCCGTGCCAGAGCTAAGCGCGGCAGAATCAGTCAAAAAAGATGAAAAGGTTTGATTGACGATCATTGCTTTGGCCGCCAGCGCTATTTCTTGGGCGGGGCCGCGGGATTGGCGATGATCTTCATGTACTGCTCCATCTCGGTAGGGATGCAGAGCTGCTCTTCGAATTCCCCCTTGGGGTTCCACTGCAAATCGAACTTGATCGCGTTATAGGGCTGGGTATACATCTTCGGATCGTCGACCGTCACCGTGTATTCCAGCGTGTCGTGGTCCAGACGCGTGTAGCGCTCCTCGACCTTGGCGTCGGCACTCTTGACGTGGCCGTTTTCGTCCAGCCAGGTCCGCTCGTCCATCCCATTCGTGTTGATTACAAAGGTATAGTCGCCGTCCCAGTGGCCGATGGAGTAGCCGTAGTAGCGCGGATCGGGCGCGTTGGGGGCGTCGCCGCCGACGCCTGTGGGGAGCGCGCGGCCGTCGGTCCAGATCTCGCGCCAGGTGCGCTGGTATTGCATGAGCTGGAGCGTTTCAGCCGGAAGCTGCACGAACTTGATGCCGCGAATTTCAAACAGGACGTCGCGTGGGAACCCGATGGGATCGCAGTGGATCATGGGATCGTTCGATTCGGCGACGGGCACCAGAGCGGGGCCGAAGAAGGGCTTGTTCGCCTTGAACGCAGCCTGGCCTTCGGGCGTCATCGGAGGCGGTGGGTTGACGCGCGGCGCGGCCACGCCGGCCCAAACGCCGTTGATGTCCTTCGCCGGGGCGGGCCCCGAAGGCGCACGATGCGCCGGCACGTTGGGGCGCAGGCCCGGCAGGCCCTGGCCGTTCTGTCCGGCCTGCTGCCCTTGGCCGTTCTGCGCTTGCGCACAGACCGCCGAGAAGACGAGCAGCCCAAAAGCAAACGCTAGAAACGCGCCTGTCGCACGATTTCGCATACCGAAGCCTCCCGGCTGGATCGCCGCCATTCAGATCATCCCATTTGGTCCACTGTTGAACATCACCGTACCCCGGGGCCGCGTAGGTGTCAACGGCGCGGTGGCACAGCCACTCTTGGCGGGTGCGCGTTTTCACCGCGAAACCGACAGGACAGCCAGGAGTGGCTGTCCTACCAAGGCAAACGCCGTGCGGCGGGCGGACGCCTCCGCCCGCCGCACGCGGCTGGTTAGAAGGACAATCGCAACGCCAATTGGACCGCGCGCGGTCCGCCGCTGCCCACCAGGGGATTGCCTTTCGCGACGTCCGGCGTGCTGGTGATTTTGCCGAACGAGGCAGGAGCGCCCAAATTGGCGTTAGTGGTCCAGGGAACTGCGTACTCGGTCGAGGGAATTGGTTCTGTACCGGGCGTGAAGCTGTTAGGATCTCCCGCCAGGGTCCAGCGGTCCTGGTTGACTCCGGTTCCACTGATGTCATCGGTGGAGTCGATCGCTTCTGGCCGTCGTGTGGAAGTGATTGAAACGGGGTCGTCGGTGCCTTCGTCAAAGGAAGCAAAGGAGCTCAGGATGAAAACGAAACTCGCAGTGTGCGCGGTTCTGGCGGTCAGCCTTCTCGCGCTTTGCGGCACCACCAGCTACGCGCATCACGGAACCGTTTCCTTCGATATGAGCAAGCAGGTCGAAATGAAGGCCACCGTGGTGCAACTGCTGTGGATCAATCCTCATTGTATTCTTAAGTTTGACGTCACCGACGCGAACGGAAAAACCGTGCGTTGGATGGCCGAATTCGGCAGCCCGGAAGCGTCGGCGGTGGAAGGCTGGACGCGCGACACGGTGCACGCCGGCGACAAAATCACCGCGTACGTTTCGGTGTCCAAAGCGGGCACGCCGTACGGCGAGCTCATGGGCGCCGTACTTCCCGACGGCAAGCTGATCCACGCGAAGTAGGGAACCGTTGGCACAGCCACGCCTGGCCGAGCGCGTTTTCAGCGGCAGTTTTTGAGGACAGCCATGAGTGGTTGCCGCACGAAAAGGAGGAGCATCATGAGCATTCGCAAAATCGGAGATTCGGTTGACCATTTCTTCTGGGCTTGGCGCTGGCCCTCTCACCGATAGCGTTTGCACAACAAAACGCCGGCCAATCCGCCGGCCAAGCTGCCGCCAAGCCGATCCAAGGACGCGGCACGCCGATCAAGAACACGCCGAACTCCGTGTGGCGCAGTCCGACGCCGGACAACAGCCCATTCGACCCGCACAACCTCAATGGAAATTGGGAGGGCGTGGTGCGCAACACCACGGGCAAGGAAGTTTCCGCGTTCACGCCCGCAGGCAAGGCCGCCTTTGACGCCAACAAGCCGTTGAACGCTTGCGCAGGCTACAACGATCCGAACAGCCCGTGCGCGAGCAAACTGGTGGGAATTTCGGAGACCAACGATCCCTATGTCTACTGCGATCCGCTGGGCTTCCCGCGCATGCTCTTTTACCAAATGCGGCACATGGAGATGATCCAGACGCCCGCCAAAGTGGTCCAACTGTTTCAGTACAACGACCAGTGGCGCGAAATCTGGACCGACGGCCGCAAGCTTCCCACCAACGTCGGGAAACCCGGCGGACCCGACCCGCGCTGGTCCGGCTATTCGATCGGGCATTGGGATGGCGACACCTTCGTGGTCAACACCATAGGCTCCGATGATCGCAGCTGGCTCGATCCCTACGGCGACCCGCACAGCCTGGACATGAAGGTGGAAGAAAAATACACGCGCATGGATCACGACAAACTGAAAATGGTGGTCACCGTCGACGATCCAAAGATCTACACCAAGCCCTTCGTGGCCCAGCCGGGCCTGATCTTCCACCTCGAAGCCAGCGAGAGCCTCCCGGAGCAGATGTGCGTGCCCTCCGAGGAGGAGGAGTATCGCTCCTTCGCCGCGGGCGCGGACGGCGTAGCCGCGAAGTAGCGGCCCACTCGGGGCTCTGTCCTGCAATAAACTTGGACCCCGCATTCGGGAGGGAGCCCCGCATTCGTGCACGGGACGGAGCTAGGGGCGCTTCAGCGCTTTCCGCAAAAGCCTGGGATTATTTGACGGAATTCACTTGGGTGGCCGGGTATAGCACGAAAAGGCATTGCCCGGCGCCTGCCGCCGGCGAGTTTCCGCAGCTCAGCAGCCCGCGCCGCAGAATCTGAGCCGAAGGGTCATCGGGGATAGGCTCGTCGAAGTGCGTGGCAGCGATCACCTTGGTGGCGTCCTGCAGCGCCTGGGAACCGCTGACATATTTCACGTCCACGACCTTCGACCCTGGCCTGAACAGTACGAAAAATTCCGCGCTTTCATACTGGGTGAACTTCCAGGGGATTTTCGTGGTGCGAGCGTCCTGCAGGGCGATGGCGTCCGGATGCTCTTGATCTTGAAATCGTACGCCCTTCTGGACGTCCTCGAGGCGCTTGTCCGTGCCCTCCGGGGCATTATCACCGGAGGCCAGAGCGTGCGAATAGGCTAGCGCCGCGTCATGTTTCTTGCCTTCTTTCTCGTACACCTGACCGAGGTGGCTGGCCGCGACCGGGCTTTGCGTGAGTTTCCAGGACGCGTTCAGGTATTTTTCGGCGGCGTCGAGATGGCCCAGTCGATATTGCACCCAACCCATCGTTTCCCAATCGGCGGCGATCGCGGGCATCGACCGAATGTCGGCTAGAGTCAAATTGTTTAGAGAAATTTTGGCCGTGGCGCTTTCGGTTTGCCGCACGGCGTCCTGCGCATAGCGCAGCGCATCGTCCAGGTGAACGCCATTGTCCGCCAGAGCCGAGGCGGCGTCACTGAGCGACTTGGCATCGTGCGTCATATCCGCCGCGCGCACGATGAATTCCGCGCCCTTATCCTTGCTTTCCTTGGCGGGCAAATCCAGGTAAGCCTGGCCCAGCATCATCAGGACAGGCACTTCTTTCGGGTTCTGCCGCGCGACGGGCTCGAGCTCCTTCACCGCGTCGGAATATTGCTTCCGCTGCAAGAGGATTTCGGCGATCTTCACCGGCGGATTCGCGTCGCCAGGTCGCGCGGTTTCCAGTGCCCGCCAGATCTCGATGGCCGACTGCTCGCGATGCATTTTCACCAACTCGGCGGCGACGGGCTCGTAGCGCGTAGGATCGCTGGCGTTTAGCGCGATGGCCTTCTTGATGGACGCGACACCTTGATCCTCCTGCCTCATGGTCACCTGCATGCTGCCCAGGACGAGCCAGCCGAGAGAGAAACGCGGATCGGCGTCCACAGCGTGCTGCGCGGCGTCGAGCGCCGCCGGCGCGTCGCCTCGCTGCGCTGCGTTTTGCATCTCCCGGATAAACGCCAGAGCTTCGGGCGTCCCCTGCGAATCGCGCGGCGCCGCGATCGACGTGGAACTCACGCTCGAGCCGCCCCGCAGCGGAATGTAGGTGTCCTCGTCGTCCACGATTGCTTTTACAAACGCGCGATAGGCTTCGATCTGGGCCACGGGGATTTCGGTCACCTTCGTCGTCAGCCGGCGCTCGGCGTGAATCGTGCCGTCGGCAAAGGAATACGCGGCGTGATAGTCGGCGAAGTTCTCATGCAAATCGACGGCGACAGGCAGCGCCGGCGCCGAGCCCGCCGGCAGTCTCAAGGTCGTCTGATACAGCATCTCCTGCGGAGAGCCGATCTTAAGCGGCTTGGTCGTCTTTTTGTCGTCAGGAACATTGGGAATGATGAACGGCGGCATGGGCGGCGTGATCTGGCGGTTCGCCCAATCTGAATATTCCTTGCGGTTGTAGTTGTAGGTGATCTGGAACGGCGTGTCGGTGGCGTCGGGAGAGCCGGCCGAGACCTCGCTTACGGTTCCGGCAAAACCCAGATTGGACATGACCGATTGCATCACGTCATTCCATTTGGCCGGGCCTGCCTGGCGCAAGATGGATCGAAAGATAACTTCCGTATCCCCGCGGAATGTCATTTGGTTTTTGCTCACCAGCGTTCCCGCATCATCGAGCGTGGCATCAGCCGAGAAGTGGTCGTAGGGCCGGAAGGGAGGATCTTTCGGCGTTTGCACGAGCTTGGCGGGACCTTCGGCTGGCACGATCAGTGCCTGCTTGTCGCGCAAGCTGGACATCAGCAGGCCGTAGGGCGCGACCTCCGGCGTAGTGTCGAGAAAAAGGTAGCTCTTGTCCGGCTGCGGCAGCGCCGTGATCACGTGATCGAACTGCCCGGGCGACGGGACATCGGGGTCGATCTTGGCCCCGGAATTAATCAGCACCGGCACGGCCTTGATGTTCTCGGCGGCCAGCAGGGAAGTGAACAAGGTGTGCTTGTCCTTGCAATCGCCGAAATCGCTGCTCAAGACGTCGGCCGCGGCGTGCGGCTGGTAGCGCCCGATGCCCAGCGAAATGCCCACGTAGCGGACCTTCGTCGAGACGAAATCGTAAAGCGCGCGGACCTTTTCGGAATCGGACTTTGCCGACGCCGTCACCGCGTTCGCCCTGGCTTGAATCGCGGGCGTCACCGTGGCCTGAGTATCCACCAGCGATTTGAACCACTGTCCGACCTCGTCCCAACTGTGAAACGTGGTGAGCTGAACGGAGGGAATCTCGTCGTCGGCGTCGGCGGCGCGGAGTCCGCGTCTTTTTGATCTTGGCTTGAGGTTGGCTTGAGGTTTGCCGTCTTCCAATCGTAGATGCGGGCGTCACCCTGATCGCTGGTGGTTGGCTGCACGTCCCGGTTCTTGACCTGGACGTAGCGGCCGCGCGGCACGCTGATTTGCAACTCTTCCTGCAAAGCTACGGCCGTGCGGAAAAAATCGTACCTGAACCAGAATTGTCCGGGAATCAGAGGACTGGTAATTTCCGTGTGCGACTGGTATTCCAGCGTGTCGCCCACTTGCAGGCCCTTCACGGCGACCTGTTTGTCCTTGAGGTCGCTGTACATGGGCGCCTCGCGGCTGAGGTCGGGCGTCACTTCCATGATATCGCCGGCCGGGGTGTCGATGACGCTGCCGTCCGGCTTGGTCACGCGCACACGCGTAACGTCCATGGTCTCGGTCGAGAAGGCATACCCGAAATGGAGGATGCCGTAGTCTTGCAAGCCAGCATTCGACTGAATGAGGACGCGCGCGGTGTCGTCGCGGGTCAGCGTGCCGTCGTTCCGAAAGACCAGCTTCGCGGTGAAGCTCTGGATGATGTACGGCTCTTTGGAATAATCCGGCTTGGTGGCGGGGGATGAGGTCTGCGCGAAAAGTCTCACGTTCCCCGCGAAAGCGCAGGCAAATGCCGCGAGAGCCCAGCAGGAGGTAGCCCGACCGAAAGACCTGTTCATGGCGCATCTCCCAGACACCGGGATTCCAGTCGATGGCCCCAAGCAACGCGGATTCTACCGAACAGGTACGTATAAAGTAAAGGTACGGACCGGCGAGCGCTACGCTCGATTACGGAACGCGCGTCCAGCTCGCGTCGGGATTGTAGGCCGCCATGGTGGAAGCGATCTGCGTGGTGTTTGGGCCGAGATCCTTCTCATAGACGGTGCCGTCATGGCAGATGATGAACGTTTGCACGCCGGAGGAGCGATACTCCGCGGGAAAAGCCACAAAGGCGAATCCGCCGGTCATCTTGTCATTCGCCACATATTTGCGCGCGCCGCCCGGGGCATTCGGGCCTTGTTCCATGAGGATGCGGAAATAATATCCGTGGAGCGGCTTGTGGTCGGGGCGACGGTAACTGGCCTCGGCCACATACCGCCCGATGGGACTCGGAGCGTCTTTTTCGCCTGCCGGCCAGTAGAGACCGTCGTGGGTTCCCTGGTCGCTATCGAAGCGGGGGGCGTATTCGGCGGGCGACCCGGTGATTTCGTTATCGAAGAATTCATTCTCCGCTTCGCTGAGCCCGCGGAGCACATCCATGGCGTTCGTTTCGTTCTCACCGATGCGGCGATAGACAATCTCCTGCGCGCCCAACTCGGCGTCGAAAGACCACACGCCGTTCTTTTCCATGAGCGGGATGGGCAGAGGCCAATTCTCGGCGCCGACGTACAGCGTGGTCTCGTCATCCGGTTCCTTTACCAGGCGATGCATCTGCTCGTACTTCTTGACGAAGAAATCCGTGTCCGCTTTGCGATCCGCGGGATCGTCGGTCCACAAGACCAAATCGTGAGCTCCCGGGCCGAGGATGACGAGCATGGTGTCTTCATCGTTTTTGCGGGCCGCCTGGTAGAGCGCTGTGGCGGCATCCTGCGGCGAAGAGAAGGTCTTCTGCTTCGAGGGGCTTTGCGCGGGAGCGGCACTGGTCTTTGCTTTCGCCGCGGTTGCCTGCGCCTGCGGCTGTGCAGCATGGGCGCTGGCCTGCTGCGGCGCCGCAATCAACAGAGACACGAACAGCGAGAAAAGGGCCGCAGCGCTAAGCCAGCGCGACGAAATCAGAAGCTGGTCTGACGCTGGTGACATGGGTGCTCCTCCCGAAATATTCTGGAATGATTCCTTGCGCGCAAGAAGCATCGAAAAAATCCTATTATTGCGCGGGCTCCAAGTAGAGCCCACACCCGAAGTTCAGCAATCAGCTAACGGCGCCCGCCGCCACCGCGCCCGCCCCCGCCGCCGTGAAAGCCGCCTCCACCGTGGAAACCGCCAGCGCCGCCCCCATGAAAACCGCCACCGAAGCCGCCGCCGTGAAAACCACCGCCGTGGAAGCCGCCGCCTAAACTTTGCTGGCCGCGGGCAGAGAAGTTTCTCGTCGAGCCGCCGTAACCGTACCGGCCAAAAGCGCCGGAGCGAAGACCGCCTCCATCCCGCGGTTCCTCATGCCCGCGGGAGAAACCGACTCCCGGCCGAATGCCTCGGGCAAAGCCGGGATAGCCGTGATAGTAGCCATAGCGGTTGAAAAACGCCGGACCGCCTCCCCAATACGGGCCGCCGTTGAAAAAGATCCCGTGGTTGTACCAGTCGAGGCCCCAGCCTCCCCATCCCCATCCGTATCCCAGCCACGGGCTCAGGCCAAAGCCGAGACCGAAGGAGAGGCCGGGCCCGTCCCACCAGAGTCCAGGCTCGTCAACCCATCCAGGCCACGGGTCAATCGCATAGCCGTATACATCCCAAGGATCGTACTGCGGTATGTAGACCTCTTGCGGACGCTTCGGGTCGATCGAGATGTACCCGTTTTTGTCGGTGACCTTGATCTGGTCGTTGCTCTTGAGTTTGCCTTCCTTCTTGGCGTCGCGCCGCATCACCTGAATGGAGTCCATCACGTCGTTGGGCTGATTCGAGTAGGCATCGCCCAGCTCGGAGGTCCAGGAAAGATTGGCCGCCATGTTTTGCACCACGGGAGGAAAAGCCAGCAGGGACTTCACGCTGGGATCCCAATTCTGCGAGTCGGCCTGACGAGCGACCTCGGCTGGCGCAAGATTCTGACGAGACGCCAGCCAGCTATTGGCTTCGGTGATCTGCTCCGGGTATCGCGAAGCGGCCAAAACAGAAGCGACCAGCGAATCGGGATACAGAGCGATCGGAGCCACGAGCTGCTGCAACTGCTGCGTATTCTCGACTTGATAAGGTTGCTCGGCGGGCGGAGGCGCTTGCGGCGGCTCCTCTGCTTGTCGCGCCGAACGAAGGTCAGAGACGCCGAAAACCACTGCGACAGCCACGATCACCAGCAACACGCCACTGCGACGAAAAGGCCTCATGACAATTACGATGCTCTTACGTCACCTTCGGTTTCGTTGCTATGTCTGCCGCTCCGAAGGGACCATACGGGAAAAACAGTAGGCGGGTGGGATAGGTTTCAGGTGTCGCAAGAGCAGGGGGAGCACAGCAGGTACGCGGGGGGAGGCGCACACCCGAAATGAATGGCTTAGCGGCTTGCGAATTCAGCGACCACGGAAAGAGTGCGCGATTTGTCGCGCAGCGCCTCGAACAGATTGCTGTAATCGTCGGTCCAGAGGCGCGACTCCGGTACTTGCAACATCGCCGCGTGCTTGGCGGCGGAGGCGACCGCGTCAATCCTTTGCCGGTCGCGCGAGAGTAGCACCCAGTCGTTGGTGTAGGAGACGCGCTCGTCGCCGTCGCAATGGACCCATACGCTCGCGAGGCCGAGCCGCTCGGCGGCGGCCACCACGACTGGGCGCAGATCGAGAAACGTGTTGGTGACGTTCATGGCCAGAACGCCGCTCGGCTTTAGTCGTCGCAGATACAGCTCGAAGGCCTCAATGGTCAGCAGGTGCACGGGGACCGCGTCGCCATTGAAAGCATCGACGATCAGCACGTCGTAGTCCTGTGACGCGCCTTGCGCCAGTTCACGCTCCAGGGAGAGCCGCCCGTCGCCCAGCACGACATCGACCGGCGCCGCGGCGTCGTGCAGAAACCGGAAGTAGCGCGGATCGGAAGCTACGCTTACAACCTGCGGGTTGATCTCGTAGAAGCGCAGCGAATCGCCGGCGCGCGCGTAGGCCGCGACGGTGCCGATGCCGAGGCCGACATCTCCGATGTGCAACGCGGCATCGCCGCCGGCTGGATTATCGGAGGCGTGCAGATGCGGCGCGAGGAGCAGACCGAGGCCGCTATCCTCGCTGAAGTAGGACGTGGGGATGAGCCGTTTGTTCGGCGCGCGAAACTCGAAGCCGTGCACGATTTCGCCGTGTTTCAAGGCGTACGCATCGTGCGCCGGATCGCCGGGATTCTGGCGATCGATGGTCAGCGCGCCGTAGAAATCGCGCACCGAGGCGATCTGTCCCAGGGAGGCCTTGGCGAGCGTAGTAAACGTGGCGCCGAGAATCAGCAGGACGATCGCGCAGCTCGCAAGCAGCAAGCGATTGCCCTTTTGGAGTGGCGCGGATTCCGGCGCCGGTGCGCTGGCGCGAGACGCGCGGAGCGGTTTTTGTTTGCGGCGCTGATTCTGGTTTTGCAGGAAAAAGAGCGCGCCGAGAATGACGACGATCGACGGCAGCGTGCCCGCGAGCTGCGTCGCGCCGATCGCCAAGGCCAGGCTCTCGGGCAGCAGGGCTGCCGCGCCCAGCAATACCAGCGGAGATTTCACGCGCGTGCTGTACAGCCACGATCCGCGGTCGCGATACAGCACCACGAGAAAGAGCAACGCCGCGAGCCAGAGGCTGATCTCGTATTCCCAGTAGCCGCGAAAAAGATACGGCGCGACGAGCGCAACAAAGAATCCGCCGAGCACGCCGCCGGCGGCAACGATCAAGTAGAAGAAGGTCAAGTGGCGCGGGTCCGGCTTGAGCCGGGCGAGTTCTCCGTGGCACACCATGCACGCAGCGAAAAGGCCAAAGGAGTAGATGGCGATTTGCGCCAGCAGATCCTTGCCCGCGCCGGTCGCCAACACGAAGCAGACCAGAAACATGCCCAGCGCAAACGCCGGATGAAACCATTTGCGCGAGTAGCGGCGGTCGCTCTCGAAGCACAGTGTGAAGGTGAGCAGATAAATGGCCAGCGGCAGCACCCACAGCAAGGGAACGGCGGCGACGTTCTTGCAAAGCTGGTTGGTGGTCGCCAGCAGCAGCGCCGAGGCGCATGCCGCCAGGCTCATCCACAGGACCACGAGGCCGGCGGCGGGCCGCTGTGGCGGCCCGACGGCGGTCGCTGGCGTGCCGCTACTTGCGCAGCTCGGAACGAGCGGCGCAGGCGCCGCGTTCGATGGCGCGTCAGCGCCGGACTCGGGTGCGCGTGCCGCGCGCATCGCGCAGTACGCGCACCCGAGCGCGAAGGCGACGTAGCACCAACTCCACAGGCGCGCCTGCGTCTTCAACGTCAGAAATGGCTCAACGAGAAACGGATAGCTGACCAAGCCGAGAAACGAGCCGAAGTTCGAGACGGCGTAGAGCGGATAGGGCGAGTAGTTCGGGTACAAGCGGCGCCACCAGGATTGCAGCAGCGGAGCGGTTGAGGCAAGAACGAGATACGGCAGACCGACGCTGACGGCGAGCAGAGTGAGGATTTGCAGCAGGGGATTGCCCTCGGCGCGCGGCTTCCAACTAGCATCGAGAATGAGCGGCGAATGCCAGAGAAACAACTGCACCCCGAGCACCAAGAGCGAAATCAGGAGCAGCAGGCGATGCAGCCGCGTCTGCGCACCGGCGCGGGCGCGCGAGTCGAGCAAATGCCCGTAGGCGTAGCCGCCCAGCAGCAGCACCTGAAAGAACAGCATGCAGGTGATCCACACGGCGGAGGTCCCGCCAAACCACGGCAGGATGTACTTGCCGATGATCAGTTCGACCTGAAAAAGAAGCAGCGCGCCGAGAAAAATCGTAAGGCTGAAGATCAGCATGAGTCCTCTTGCGTATGCCCTGCCACGTCAATGATCGCGCAGCGTCCAGCGTTGAACCGATCCACTTCACCCGGTAAGAAGGTTATTCGTAAGCTTCGCGGCGGTGCGCGATGCGCGTCACGCTCACCGTTTTCGCCGCGTCGTCGACGATATAGACGACGCGCCAGTCTCCGACGCGGATGCGCCAGTGGTCCGCGTAGCCCCTCAGTTTCTTGCATCCCGCAGGCCGTGGATTGTCGGCCAGCATCAGAATTTTCCGGTCGACACGCGCGAATACCGTATCATCCAGATGATCCAATTCCTTCTGCGCTGAGTGCTTGATTTCGAGGGAGTACTTATCCACGCGAGCTAGCGCGCTTCAGGCGGGTTGCGCGGTATTGCCTATAAGAGATGCCCTTTTCCTTCCGGCGCGATTCGGACACGAGACCGTCCCAGAAGTCCTCCCAAATGGCCCGGTGCTTTTTGAGGTCGATGAGGACGGCGACTTTTCGACCCTTCTCATCGGTGACGAACTGGATTCCACTCATGATCGTATTATCCTTCGATGCCTGTATGGGCGCAACGGCGGTGATGACTCGTATGCTAAACAATGCCGCCGCCCCTGGTTGGAGCGGCGGCTTCTGGAAGTTCGAGGGCTGTTCGGCAACTACTGGTTGCCGAGGTACATGACGTGGACGTAGGTGCCTAGCCGGACGTTGTAGGCCAGGTACCAGCCGTCGTGGTCGGGATCGTCGTAAATTACGATGTCGTCGGAATTCCAGTCCCAGTCATCGCAAAAGGCGAGATCGGCGGGGGCGACGCTCCAATAAAAATTGTTGAACCAGAAACGGTCCGGTCCGCCCCCCGCAAGATGCCAGACATGACCGCGGCCGAAGCCACCGTCAAAGTGGCCATGTTCAAACGGACGATCGAGATGGTAGTTGACGTCGTCGCGGCCGGTGTCATGGCCGACCCACTTGTTGCCGTCAACGTGGGGGACATCGGGATGGCCGTTTTTATCGGCATAATTGCGCGCCGGCGACGGAGGCTGCCCGCCACGCGGTTGCCCGCCTTGGGGCTCTCCTCCGCGAGGCTGTCCACCTTGCGGCTCTCCGCCCGCGCCGCCGCCTGAGGTGCGCCACCGCGAGCCTGATCGCCGCCGCGGGGTTGCGGGGGAGGCGGCGAGGGGTGCGGCTGCGGCGTGCCGTGAAATGCAGCGGGACCACGCGAGGGGATTTGTTTGGCGGTGCGGGGAGCCGCCAACCCGTGATTTCCGGCGCCTCCCCGATTTTGCGCCAAAGCAAGAGAAGGAGCGGCGAGCGTGAGCAGCAGGGCACTGAGTACAATCCGATTCTTCAAGAGAGCCTCCGATCTAGCTACGTAAAGTTAGACGGCGTTGACGCCGGAAAAGGTACCTTTCCTTGCATTTGGTGGAGCCGCGGCGCTCAGGCGGTGGGTTCGAGTTCGCGCCACTGATTGCCGCACGATTGGCAGGTCCAGATGGGCTGGCCCTCGCGAGTGTGAGGGCCGGCTAAAGGGACGGCCGCTTCGGCGTCAAGTAAATCACCGAGAGTAACTTCCGGCGAGTGGCAGCGCGGGCAAAGCGGCGTCTCGAAATCTTCGACGCCCGGCTCGGAGCCGTGATCGAGAGGATTCTGATCCAGGATGCGCGTGGCCTCTTCGAGATCTTCTTCGAGGACGCGAAGCTTCACGCCGCCGACCAAATTCGACCACAGCCAGTCCGTGCGGATGATGTTGGCATCGGCCAGCAGGCATTCGATGCCCGCCGATTCCAGGACGCTTTTAGCCAGCAGGGCTTCGGGCATATCCCGGAAGCGGCATACGGTGGCCAGTTTGCGCGAGCGCTTGGAACTCGCGGCAGTCGCGCTAGCAGAGGCGGCGACGGCCGGTTCCTCCGGCTCGACGGACAAGCCGCGGCGGCGCAACTCGGACTGCAAGGCGCGCCGCGCTACTTCGGTGAGGGAGCCGGATTCGGCGGCGAGAGACTCGAGCTCGCCATCGGTCATGTCGGCATAATGCCAAGCCAGCCGCCAGCGTTCCTTATCGTCGCTGACACTACGGTCGTCGCGGACATCAGCTAGTGTGGAGCGATCGTCGCGCTCGAGAATCGGGCGCGGAGTCCGAACCGCTTTGAAGCGTTTGGGACGGCCATCGCGGGGAAGCATACTCCAACGCCCGGCACGAAGCAAAAATGGCGCGCCGCGCCGGGCGGCGACTAACGCTTCGACGAGTAGGCAACCGCTGGAAGCCGGAAAGCCACCAACTCACCGGGGAATCCCTGTCCGCTGATCGCCACGACGATGTACTGCTGCCCATTCAACATGTACGTCATCGGCGAGCCGCTCTGCGGCGCGGGCATGAACGTGGCGCCCACTTCCTTACCCGTCGCTTTATCGTAGGCGCGCAGCATTGCGCCGCGTGCTCCGGATGCGGTCGTCGTGAACATCGGTTCGCCGGCGACCACCAGCGTCTTTGTTGTCAGAACTCCCACGAGCCCTGATTGCCCCGTCCGGGGAATCGTGAGGCCCTTGAGCGCCGGGTGATTGCGCACGTTGTCCGGCGTTTCACCGTGCGGCACCTGCCAGGCAATTTCGCCTCTTATCCATATCGAACGCGGTAATCCGCCCGTACGGGGGTTTCAGCAAGGGCAAGCCGCGAACGGTCAGAGTCGCGCCACCCTCGCCGGCTCCCGTTGCGGCAGCCGGGTTTGGCGGCGCGCCCATCGGGGTGCTCGGTTTTGGATCGACACCTGCGGTGCCCTGCACGTACTCCATATCTGAAAATTGAGGTCCCGGGGTGGGGACCAATCCCAGCAGGGCAATCGCAGTCTGCGAGTAAACGTACAGTTTGTGAGTCTCGGGATCGTAGGACCCGCCCGGCCAGTTCGCTCCGCCGGTAGCGCCCGGCGAGATAATCGTAGCCAGCGGTCCCTCTGCCTTGCTCACCGATGGCGGTGTGAAGATAGGGCCAATGCGATACTTCGAGACGAGCTTAGCGGCCTCAGCCCTCAGTTCCGGCGTGAAATCAATCAAGCTGTCGATGGACACTCCCTGATTTTCGTAAGCCGGCGGCTTGGTGGGGAATGGCTGCGTCGGCGAATACCATTCGCCCGGCACATCGCCTTTGGGCACGGGGCGTTCCTCGATGGGCCAGATCGGCGCGCCGGTTTCGCGATTGAAGACGTATAGGAAGCCCTGCTTGGTCGGCTGCGCCAGGGCCTTCACCGTGCGCCCGCCGATGGTGATATCGGTCAGGATGGGCGCACAGGGGATATCCATGTCCCACATGCCGTGATGGACCAATTGGTAGTGCCACTTGCGCTTGCCGGTTTGCAGGTCAACGGCGACGATGCTCTCGCCGAAAAGTCCATTGCCCGGACGGTCGCCGCCGTAATAATCGCCCGTCGGCAACTCCACGGGCAAATAGACCAGCCCTAAGTCCTCATCAATGGAGATTTGCGCCCACACGCCCGTATTGCCCGTGTAGGACCAGCGAGTCTTTCTCCCACGTGTCGGCTCCGAACTCACCGGGGCGGGGGATGGTGTGAAAAATCCAGAGCCGCTTGCCGGTGCGCACATCGAACCCGCGAACGTAACCTCTTCACGTTTCTCCGGCTCTTTGGATCGCCTCCGGTGAGGTGCGCCGCACCGACGATCACTACGTCCTTGGCGACCACCGGCGTCGAATGCAGACCCACTTCGCCGGTCACCAGGTTGATATCCTGATCATCATCTTGCTTCAGATCGACCACGCCGTTTTTGCCGAAGCCTGAAATGGGCACGCCGGTCTTGGCGTTCAAAGCGATGAGCCGGTAACCGGGCGTAACGTACAGAATGCGTTCTTCCTTGCCGTCGGTCCAATAGGCGACACCGTGCCCGGAAAGCTGCCGGGGCGCGTACGTGCCGCGAACGCCTTCATCCTCGCGATGGGTCCAGAGAAGTTCGCCGGTCGCTGCATCCAGCGCCACGACGGCGCGGCGCGAACCAGCGGTGGAGTAGAGCACGCCATGGACCATCAGAGGCGTGGATTCGAACTTGAATTCCGGCCGAGGACCGAGCGAATCCGTCTTGAAGCGCCAGGCGATTTCCAGCTTGCTGAAATTATCCGCGTTGATCTGATCGAGGGGCGCGTAGCGCGTGCTTCCCAGGTCTCCTCCGTAGTTCCGCCACTCGCCATTCTTCGTGCCCGATTGCCCGCGTGCGTTGATTGCGACGCAAAGCAGGCATACCACCGACACCCAGCGAGAACACTTCAGCATGGCTCTCCTCCTATGCGGGTTCTCCGCACTCCGGTGCTCCCGGAAACCGACCTGCGCGCATTCTCCTCCGACTTTTGACTGCAAACAAGGGAGTTCGGAAAGAAGCTGGGTTAGACTGGCCCGCGCGATTGGCGCAATGCGCGCAGAGGAGGCGGCTCGGTGGCGACGGTATTTTCACATGCGGTGGCGGCACTGGGGATTGGGGCTTGCTTCTACCGGCCCGGGATTCCGAAGCGCGTTTGGGCGGTGGGCGCGCTGTGCGCGGCGATTCCCGACGCGGATGTGATTGGCTTCGCGCTGGGAGTCGACTACGGCGATCCCTTCGGGCATCGCGGATTCACGCACTCGCTTTTCTTCGCGGCGCTTCTGGCGCTGGCCATGGTCGGGCTGGTGTTTGCGCGCGGCGTGCCGAACCTCAGCCGATCTTCCTTGTGGCTTTACTTTTTTCTGGCCACGGTCAGCCACGGGTTTCTCGACGCCATGACCAACGGAGGATTGGGTGTGGCCTTCTTCGCGCCGTTCGACAACAGCCGCTATTTTCTTCCCTGGACACCGATTCAGGTTTCGCCAATCGGGATCACGAATTTCATCGCCGATGGCGGGCTCTCCGTTTTTCCCAGCGAATTCCTGTGGATCTGGCTGCCTTCGGCGTTACTGGCGGCAATTGTGCTGCTCGCGAGACGGCAGGACCTGAGCGGCGGCGCGAAGGAGCAGTGAGACGCGCGCAAAAAAAGGGGGAACTAAACCACACAAACTGAGGAATGAGCAACAGTAGGACCCACTAGGCGCCCCGCACTGGACGGCAACCCCCTCGGGTGCGGGGCGCCCAACGACTCGAGGAACTCACATAGACGGAAGCAAAATAAGTAAGGCGACCCTGATCGGCGGCGTGGATTAGCGGGCAGATGCGGCCGAAAAAAATAAGGGAACCAAAACGTCCGAACCAGGGAATGAGTGACAGCAGGACCCCCTGAGGCGCCCCGCGCTGGACGGCAACTGCGGGGCGCCCACTCTAGAGGAGTTATTTGCTCCGCTTTGTTGCCGCTCACATCGCTATCGTTGAGGCGATCATCAACTCTTGGCATCGCGCCCAGTCAAGCTTTCGGTTGGCGCGAATTCAAAAATCCAACTGCCGATCGGAGGCATAGCGCAGAAAGCTTGAGATAAGGCGCCCCGCGACGGGAGATACCAGTCTAGCGGCACGGGGCGCCTCTCACCGGGGAGGAAGTACCTTCCTCCGGCGTGCCGAGTGTAACACTCTTTGAGAGTTGTTGGTCTGTGACACTCGTCACGCCACTTCTTGGGTGCGTTTCGTAAGTGCGCGGACGGAAGGGCCGAAGACGATTCAGCTTTTAGCGTCAGGATGCTGCGGAGACCAGTCCGCGGGCGGGAAAGCGATCCGCCACAGGGTCTTGTTTGGCTGGATAAAGCTAACGCCTACTTCGCGACGGCCGTCCTGCATGCCGCCGAGATAGACAACCGAGCAATCCAAAGAGTCGCCGTTCGCGGGATTGCGGAGAGTAACGGCCTGTCCCTTGCTCACGGGCATTTCGAGGCGAAGCAGAGCGCCGTGAGCGCTGACGGATACGGTTTTGGTGTCCTCGACAAGATCGAGCCCCGCCGTATTCTTTGCCTTGACCTGCACAGGGATGCTGACCATGACGCGCTGGCTTCTGCGGCGGCTGGATGCCAGCCACTTGCGTTCCATCGATGTCGCCAGCCATCCGTCCAGAACGAGATGCTGCGTCGGGTCGATAACCGTGAACATCAGCCCCATGCCATTGCCGGGCTGCGAGGATACGACGTTGGCCCTCGCTTGAAAGGATTGACCGTTTTCGGTGATGGTGATTTCCAGAGAGACGCCCACAGGAAAGGGCTTTTCCAATTTTACGAAGCAGCCGCCTTTGCCCAAATCCGACAGTTGAGCCTGCACCGTTTGGCCAGAACCGGATTGGGTGATGTGCACGGGGGCAGCGAATTTGTGGCGGAAGCGGGTACGACGATCGACGCCGCGATTACGCGGTTCCGGAGCGGCAGGGGGCACAGCAGCCTCGACCGGCTTGGCGGCGGGCGCAGAACGGGGTGCTGGAACAGCGGCGACGGGAGCAGGAGGAGCCGCAGAGCGGGCCGCTGGCGACGCGTGCGCCGCTTCAATTCGCTGGACCATGGCATCGAGACGGATGCGGTCCGCATCCGTGAGGGCCTCGAATTCAAGGGCCATTCCTTGGCCCGGCACGACGCGACGCACCACGGCCTGGGCGCAAATTTCGCGGCCCGGGGCATCGATGCGCAGTTGCACGGTTGCTCCCATGGGCGCTGGCTTGGGCGTTTTGACAAACGCGCCCGAGCGGCTGATTTCAGAGACCAACGAGGGCGCAAATTCGCCATCGCTGCGCCAGAAGACGTCAATCTCTTGCGAAGCAGAACTAGGAGAAGCAAGCTGTGCCATGAAAGATGTCCTACCCGAGTATTGAATACGTTAGGCAGCAGTTCGGGTATCACTATTTGCCGCTATGTGCCGCGAAAGGAACCCCCCGCGAACTTGGTTAACGGAGTAGATACGGGAGTGAGCCCCTGCATCCGCGGAGCAAAAGCGCGCCCGCCGCGATAGGTCACGAATCGTGAGATCAGAAGCCGCGTTCGGAGAGCCGCTTGATGGTCAGGAGCATCTTGCGCTCCATGATGAAATGCGCGGGCTCCCAGAAGAGGAAGTTCATCAGGCGCTTCCATGCGGTGGGATAGGCCTCGACTCGCAGGCGGGCCAGCAGGCGGGTGGTGCCGCCGGGCTTGGGCTGGAGGGCGAATTCCCAGGTGGTGTCCAGGCCTTCGTCCTGCGCCTGGCGGCGCTTCCAATCCGCGGGAGTAGAAAGCACCAACGCGCGGAGCGGCTCGACGACGGCAACCACCATGCGGGCCTGGCCTTTGAAGCGCTTGGGAGTGGCAAACCATACGGTGTCGCCCACGGTGCGATGCTGCCACTCGGGAACGATGCGCCGGGTGTCGTGCATGTCGCAGCCGATCAGATTCTCGAGGAAGGTGTAGCTGTAGAAGCCGCCGCGATCCTGTCCGATCTGCATCAGCCAGGGCCAGATGGCTTCGGGCGGAGCCTTGATATTGATGGCGTGAGTGACCTGCGCGGAGGAGCGGGGCGAGACAACGTCGCCGGGCAGGCGCGCGATAACGTCCAGATGCGTGGCGCCCCATCGCGTGTGCCACGGCCTCACGGCAAAAACATACACAAAGAGCAGGCCGACGAGGATCAGCGTGAGTGCTGCCAGAGCTGGGGCAAGGGATAGCACGAACCTAACTCGATCTCGAGGATTCGAGCCTCAGGGCGCCGGAGTCGCCAGCGGCTTGCCTTTCTCAACGATGAAGACGGCCGAGATTAACGCCGTGGTGGAACCGACGTTGACCGCGTTGTGGACCGTGCCCATGGGAATGATCAGGGCGTCGCCGGCCTTGAGATGGTGCGGCGGCTGGCCATCGAAGGTGATGTCGAGCTGCCCCTGGAGGACGTAGTCGATCTCATCGCCGGGATGCGTGTGGCGGCCGGTCGAAGCGCCGGGAGCGATTTCGGCGCGCATGGCGTCGGCTTCGCGGCCGGGGACCGACACGTCGGCCTTGGTGAGGAGGATCCGCTGCACACCTCCCGCCGCCGGCGCGTTTTGCGCCTGGCCGCGCGCGAGGAACGCGGCGGCAAATACGGCTGCGAAGAGCACTACTAGACCCACTCCTGCCGCACGACGATGATCGGCACTCATCATTTCTCTCCTTGGAACGTCTCTCCTAGATTTTGCCGCCATTGCCATCGCTCTCCCCGCCATGGCGATGAGGCAGACTGCGTTCCGGGGACTTTACCATAGATTGTTTCGACCGAATCAGGACCGGCGGGGCGCATCACGGATCGACGTCGCGCAAGGTGGGGCGAGTGTCGCGGAACCACGGGTACTTCTTGCGGAACACATTGGCGAAGCTGCGGTCGGGGTTCAGGAAGGTGCGAAGCAAGGCCCGGGCGGCCCGGCTGTTGGTCTTTCGTTCCCATCTGGCGATGCCGTAGCGATCCAGCGCGTCCTCGCCAATCGCGAGGCCAGTGCCGATGGTCACGGTGCTCACGATGGTGTTCGCGCCGAGCTTTCCGGGGACCAGCCCGACGTTGCCAATTGAAGCTTCGCTGAACGGGCCGAACTTCCATTGCATTTCCCAAGCCGCATTCCACCAAAACGCTTTGATCTTGCTGGCCCAGTACGGGTGGTTGAAGCCGAAGGGGACCAGGACGCCGTGCGGGTCGTGCTCGGTCCACATGTCCACGAAAACTGCGCCCTGCGCCGGATGCGCCACATAGACCGTCCAGGTTTTGCCGCCATCGCTCCAAGTGTGCAGGCCGCTTATGGCGGCCCAATAGCGGCCCCAGGTCTCTTCATTGATGGCCTTGCGGGTTTTCGCCTCCGTGACGTAGCGGTAGCCGTTCTGGGCCAGCGTGAAGCCAAGCGCCTGCAGGATCGCGGGCCGCCACTCTTCACCGCCCCACTTGCCCACATTCGGGGAGACTGGGTATTGCTTGGCGGGCTTCGTGAGCGTAGCGGCGTCAGAATCCTGTGGGAAGGTGCTGCCCGCGAGCGAGGAGAAGGGAAAATACCCCGGCGCTGAAAGATACGCGGAAAAGCCCGGGGCCGCTGGCGCAGGGGTGCAGGCGGACTGCGAGGTGCCGGCATAGCCTTGCGGCGTGGTGTCAGGCGGCTCGGGGTCCGCGGCGCCAGAGGCAGCCTGTCCGGGCTGAACCGGGCGCGCGGCAGCCGACGGCTCCTCTGCGGACGCAGCGTGCGGGGCATCGGAAGTTTCGGCAGAGCGCTCGATGCAAGGCGAGCCCGCAGCGCCACCGGGGCCAACGTCCTGCGCGGAGAGCGGGACGAGAAGCCCAAGGAAAGCCAAAAGGATTGCAAAAAAGGCGGCGAGCTTCTGTCGGGCTACAACCAACTTCTTCAAACCGGCAAATAGTTTCCCGGGGACACGAACCATTCAGCGCAAGCTCCTGGCTCCGGCGATTTCCCGGAGTCGACACAAAAACAAACGATTTGAGCAAATTTGCAGGGAATAAGAAACCCCCAACTTTAATTTAACGTCCGAAGGACTCTTCCGGTTGCGGGAGTTTGTCGTTGGGTCCGGCCAGCCAGACGTACAGAGTGGGCAACAAGAAAACGCTCATGGCCAAATTGACGATCAACCCGCCGACAATCACGATCGCGAAGGGCCGCTGCGAATCCGAGCCAATCGCGTGGGAAAGCGCGGCCGGCAGCAGTCCCAGCGTGGCGACGAGCATGGTCATCATGATGGGGCGCAGGCGCAAAACGGCGCCTTCGATAGCCGCCTCCTGGATGGAAAAACCGCCGGCGCGGCGCTGATTGATGTATTCGAGCATGATGACGCCGGTTTGCACGGAGACGCCGAACAGCGCCAGGAAGCCGACGCCGGAGGAGACGCTGAAGTCGGTCCCGGTGATCAGCAGAGCCAGTAAGCCGCCGAAGCTGGCCATCACCACGGTGGCGAGAATGAGCATGGCCCATTTGGCCGAGCGAAACATGGTGTACAGAATCAGAAAAATGACCAGAACCGTGATCGGCACGATGAGGAACAGCCGCGCCTGGGCGCGCTTCTCGCTCTCGTATTCGCCTTCCCAGTCGATGTGATAGCCGCGCGGAAGCTGTACCTGAGAGTTCACATTTTTCATGGCTTCCTCGACGGCGCTGCCCAGGTCCCGCCCGCGCACGCTGTATTTGATGGCCACGTAGCGCTGGTTATTCTCGCGGTAGATTTCCGAGCCGCCGTCCTGTTCCTGAATCTTGCAGAGCTGCGAGAGGGCCACGCGCTCGCCGGAGGGCGAGAGCAGGCGGATATTTTCGAGGGCTTCCGGGGTGGAGCGATATTCCGGCAGGTAACGCACGACCAGATCGTAGCGGGCCTCACCCTGCAAGACTTGCGTCATGGCGCCGCCGCCGGCGGCAGTCTGGATAGCGTCCTGCACGTCGGCCACATTGATCTGGTAGCGCGCGGCCTGATCGCGGTCCACGGTGAAATTGAGGTTGGGCTGGCCCAGCACGTGGAAGACGCCGAGGTCCTCGATCCCTTTCACACGGCCCATCAGCTGAACGACCTGATTGGCCTTGTCCTCGAGAACCTTAAGGTCGTCGCCGTAAATCTTCGTGGCCAGCTCGCCTTTTACGCCGCTGACTGCCTCTTCCATGTTGTCTTCGATCGGCTGAGAAAAGCCCCAGACGACGCCCGGAATCTTGCTGAGCTGCTCGTTCATCGCGGCGATCAACTGATCACGATCCTGATGAAAAATGGGCCGCCACTGTTCCTTGGGCTTGAGGTCCACGAAATATTCGGTATTGAAGAAGCCCGTGGTATCGGTGCCATCGTCGGGACGCCCCACTTGGCTGGTGCATTGCGGCACCTCGGGAAACGAGCACAGCATGACGCGAGCCTGGTTGGCGATGCGGATTCCTTCGGTGGGTCCGACGCTGGGCGCGAGCGTGCCGCGCACCCACAGTGCGCCTTCGTCGAGATGAGGCAGGAACTCGGACCCAATCACACCGCTATAGATCAGGAAGACAGCGGCATATAAACCGAAGGCGCCGATCCCCACCGTCAGCAGACGATGCTCGATGGCCCAGCGCACCGCGCGGCGATAGCGGGCGGTCAGGAACGCCATGACCGGGTTATGCCATTCGCGAATGCCCTTGCGAAACAGCAGGGTGGAGAGCGCCGGGGCGATGAGCATGGAAAAGAGCAGAGCGCCGAGCAGCGCAAAGGCGACCGTCCAAGCCATGGGCTTGAACAGGCGTCCTTCGACGCGCTGCAGCGTGAAGATCGGCATATAAGCGGTGATGATGATGCCAATGGCGTAGAAGACGGGCCGCTGCACTTCATGAGCGGCCTCGCGGATGACCTGGCCGATGGGCCGCGGTGGGTCGTTCTGCCGGCCGAGGTGGCGGGCGATGTTCTCGATCATGACGACGGCGCCGTCCACGACCATGCCGAAGTCCAGCGCGCCCAGCGAGAGCAGGTTCGCGGGGATGGCCGCGAGGTTGAGGCAAGTCGCGGCAAAGAGCAGAGCGAAAGGAATCGTCAAGGAGACGATGATGGCCGCGCGCGCATTGCCGACAAACAGAAAGAGAATGATGACGACCAGAATCATGCCCTCGGTGAGATTGTGCAGCACGGTATGCGTGGTGTAGTGGATCAGGTCACGGCGGTCGAGGAAGGGAACCACTTTCACTCCGGCGGGCAGGATGTGATCGTTCAGCTCCTGGACCTTGGCCTCGACTCCTTCGAGGGCCTGGTCGGCGTTGGCGCCTTTGCGCAGAAGCACGATGCCGGAAACCACGTCGCCGTTATCGATGATCTTTCCATCTTCGCGATGAATGGCGCGGCCAAACTGGCCCAGGCGGATCTTTGGGCCTTGCGAAACGACCGCGACGTCTTTCACACGCAGCGGAGTGCCGCTCTTGGTCGTGAGGACGGTGTTCTCGATGTCATGCACGTTCGTGACCAGCCCTACTTCTCGCAGGTTGATCTCCTGCAAACCGCTTTCGATGAAGCTGCCGCCGGCATTGGTATTGTTGTTGGTGAGCTGCTGCTCGACCTGGGCCAGGCTCAAGCCGTAGTCGATCAGCTTATTGGGATCGACGCGCACCTGATATTCGCGCGTGGGACCGCCGAAGCTGGAAACGTCCACAACGTCGGGAACGGACTTGAAATTTTTCTCGACCACCCAGTCTTCCAGCGATTTCAGCTCCATCACGTCGTATTGCGGATTCGTGCTGTGCAGCGTGAAGAAATAGATTTGGCCGACGGGGCTCCAGTCCGTGCCCATCTGCGGCGAGACGCCCGGCGGCAGGGTGACTTGCGCGAGCCGCTCGAGGACCCGCTCGCGGTTCCAGGAGTTCAGCTCGTCATCGTCAAAGATCAGCTTCAGATCGGAGAGACCAAAGATCGAAAAAGAGCGCAGGTGCGTCACATGGGGAATGCCGTTCATCGAGATTTCGAGGGGAATGGTCACCTGCTGCTCGATTTGTTCGGCGGAAATGCCGGGCCACTGCGTGATGATCTCGACGTAGTTATCGGCCACGTCGGGATAGGCTTCGATGGGAAGCTGATGAAAGGAGATTGCTCCCCAGCCGAAGAGCAGAAGCGCCGCGGCCAGCACGAGAAAGCGGTTTTCCAGGGCGAAGTCGACGAATTTGGCGATCATTGTTGTAGCCCGCCTACCGCGGGTTTGCTGTTCCGCTCGTTACTCGTACTACTGTTCCGCCGTGTTCTCGAGAGTGAGCGCGTCGGTCACCACGCGCGTTCCCGGCTGGATGCCCGATATCACTTCCTGCATGTTTCCCGGGAGCGTGATTCCGCTGGAGACTTCGACGCGCTGAAATCTGTCATTGGCCATCGGCACGAAGACCCAGTCGCGGTCGTGCAGATGCAGGATGGCGGTCGCCGGAACGACGGCGTGCGACTGCCTGGTTTGCCCCCGGAAGGTGGCGGTCACGAACATGCCCAGCCGCATGATTCCCGGATTGGCGACCTCGATGCGCACCTTGGCCGTGCGCAGATTGGGATCGAGAATCGCGCCGATATTGCTGACCTTGCCCTTGAAGACGCGATCGGGATAAGAGTTCAGGCGGATATCGGCGGAATCGCCGAGGCGCACGGTGGGAAGATCGTTTTCGTGCACGTCGCAAAGAACCCACACGTAGGAGAGATCGGAAATCGTGAAGGGATTCGAGCCCAGCGCCTGCACGCCGCCGGCATTGGTCACTTCCTGATCGGTGATGACGCCGGCGACGGGCGCCACGATGTCCACGACGCCACTGGGATGATCGGGGTCGTTGCCGAGCAGGCGAAGATGTTCCGTGGAGGTCTCCACGTCGACCTTAGCTTTGTCCTCGGTGTCTTGCGCGATCTGAACGTCGTTGAGCGAGAAGCCGCCATGCGCGTAGATGTCCTTGGCGCGAGCCAATTGGGCGCTGGCGAGGGCTTCGTCGGCGACGGCCTTGCGATACTCGGAATACGCCCCGGAGACGTCGTCGCTGCGCACGGTCAGCAGGAGCTGGCCTTTTTGCACGGTGTCGCCCAGGCGCGCGCGGATATCGACGACGCGGCCGGACGCCAGCGAGATGACTGGCACGTTGCGCGAGACATCGGCAGTAACCACGCCGGTGACCACAAGCTGCGACGTGGCCGTGCGCAAGGTCGCGGCGACCACGGGGAACTGCTCGGGATGATCCACCTGAATGACGTTCAGGTCCGGCTCTTCTTCAACCTGCGCCTGTGGCGGCGCGCCGGCCGCGGGATCGGATTTGGCGGTGCCGCAGCCGAACAGGGAAGCGGCCAACAGCAGGCAGCCAACGATTTCAGCGAAGCTCTTTCGATGCATGCTTGACACTCCACAGTTCGATTCCATCGCACAGGGGTGTTTGCGCGCGGATTACGCGCCGGTGACGCGCGTGCAAATTGCGGCGTCATTCGGACGCAGGATTCAGAATTAAAGATCAGGTGACTGCGAGCGGTCAGGCGAGCTGCGGAGGCGCGCGGCCCAGCGGGGAAGAGTACAGGGGATCGGGCCGGAAGCCACGATTCCGGGAGAAACGCAACTCTGCCAGATGTCGCGGCACAAGCAAGTGGCGCGCGTTCTGCGAATCGGCCTGCGGAGCCCTGGTGGGAATGAGAACGGCGAGGTCTTGAAACGGATGGCTTGCCGAACCCCAGTGCCAGGGTGAATCCACAGCGGCCGCCGGGAAGTCCCTTGGGTTAGCCAGCGAGAACTTGCCTCGGCCATCGTTCAGAAGAATGGCGATGGGCTGCTGCTGGCCCGCAGCGGTGAGGACCAGATCCAAAGCATGATCGCCATTCACGTCGACCGCGGAGATCTCCGGCAGGCCGAAAGCACCGGTGACGCCAATGAATTGTCCGGACTGCCCGTGCTGGCCGGGGCCGGCAGCGAGCTGAAGACGGATCAGGTAGCGCGTAAAACGCGAGTCGGAGCGTTCGATTTCCGCCGTAGCCAGGTCGGGTCGCTGGTCGCCGTCAAAATCGGCGATGGCGAAGCTGGAGTTGGAGCGCAGGGCGGTGTGCGAGGAGTCCTGCGCCGGGGGCGCGGCCGGCTCGGCGGCCGACGCGGTTGGCGTTAACCCCACTAGGGCGCAGAAAAGCGCAAGGGCGGCGCAGCAAGACAGGAGAGCCGCTTTCGCGGCAGCCCGCGCGCGCCAAATGGCGAAGGCTGTGGGCAAGGCCAGCAGCAGCCAAGCGAGATTGAGCTGTGGGAAAACGTGCATCGCTACGCTACATCTCGGAAAGCAACGCCAAGATTATATCCTCGAACGAAACAGATGCAACGCGAGGAGAGCGCCACGGTGCGGTAAGGATGAGGTGCACCGCCCGCGGGCCGGAAAATGCGCCCCGTCCCTCGTGAAGGCACGGCTCCTCCTCTAGCTTCCGCTGGTCTTGCGTTCGTGCGGCCAGGGCGCGGCGGCCGTGGACTGCTGCTGGGTCCTATCGCGCTGTTGGTCCTGGCTGGGATAGGAAACGCGCAGCCTCTCGGGCGCGGCTTTTTCCGCTGGAGCGGGAGCCGTTTGAGGCGGCGCTTGCGCCGCCACAGGGGCAGCCACGCGGGGCCGGACGAACACATTTTTGTCGTTGGCCAAATCGCTGTACAGGCGGATGCTGCCGTCGGGCAAAAAGCAGAACGTCGCGCGGCTCGACAAGATAATTCGGGGACCGCCCGCCGCATTCGGTTCATTACGCACATCCTGCTCGCTGAATCCCGCCAGGACGCCGCGCAGCGTCTGGTAGCCGCTCGCGCTGCTCGCGGTCGAGGAGCCTGTGGGTTGCAGGGTCACGCTCTCACCCTTCAGAGCCATATAGGCCCCGATTCTTCCGTCGCGCGTAAAAATAAAGGCGACGCGCCGGGCCAGCTTGATCCTCGGCTCAGGCTCGTCCCACGGCGTCGCGATGCTCGGCGTCGTATCCACGGCTTGCGGATCAAACGCCGCGAAAACGCCCAGCAGCCTTGCGTAATCCGTCGTCTCACCCTGTTGTGGTTGCGTCACGAGCCACCTCCGCCACGAGCCGTGAGCCTTACGCGGGCCCGCGGCCGGCGCCGCCAAACGGCGGATAGGTCCGTGGGTTCAGGACGTAGCGCTCCAGGAAGAAATCCGTGAGGACGGAGCAGGTGTCGGCGAATTCGGGATGCTGATCAAAGGCGTGCGGCACGCCGGCGAAGGTGTGCAGTTCCGAGGAGACGTTGGCGTCTCGAAGCAATTGCAAAACATGCAAGCTGCTATCGGGCGAGACGGTTTTGTCGGCCAGGCCGTGATAGACGATGGTGGGCGTGAAGCCGGCTTTGATGTAGGTCGTCGGGCTGGCGGCGCGCAGCGCTGCGTCATCGTATCCTGCGGGCATCAGGCCGGCCGTCCAGGGACCGTCCTTGACGATTTCGGCGACGGGGTAGAACGCCACGCACGCGGCCAACTGATTCTCGGGATCGCCGGCGGCAAATAACGCGAGATGCCCTCCCGCCGAATAACCGACGACGGCGATGCGCTTGGGGTCCACGCCGAGCCGCGCGGCGTTTTCGCGCGTCCAGCGAATCGCGTTCTTCACGTCGGCATTTTGCGCCGGCCACTTGGCTACGCCCGCCAAGCGATATTCCACTGTGACGGAGACGTAGCCCTTCGTGGTGATCGGCGTGACCTGCGGGCCCATCGTGTCCTTGCTGCCGCGGGCAAATCCGCCGCCGTGCAGATGCACCAGGGCCATGTGCTTCTCGGTGCCGGCCGGCGGGTGGTAGATGTCGACATGCAGATCGGCGTCGCCGCCTTTGCCGACCACGACGTCCTTGTCCATTTTCAGCGGCGCCGCATTCGGAGTTTCCGGCGCCGCGCCCAAGGCTCCGAGCGGGTACGCCAGAGCGGCCGCGCCTCCCATTCCCAGCAAGGATCGTCGCGTGATGTGCGGTTTGTCGGACATGGCAACCTCGCTCCCGGCGCAGCAGCGCCTATGGATGTCAAAGCGTTGGTGATGCGTGGCGCGATGATACACCACGCAGGCAGCCATTGGGGAATTTGCCTTGCGCCGTCCGCCCGCGTGCTGGACGACCGCACCCAGCGCGCGGCAAATGTGGTTATAATGTCGGGCAAGGAAAATCCATGGGGCGATCCTTCGACAAATTGCTGGATGTGCGCGGGATGAACTGTCCGATGCCGCTGGTGAACGCGCGGAAAGAGATCGCCACGCTGGAGCCTGGGCAGTCGCTCAAGGTGCTGGCGACGGACCGGGGCTCGGTGGCGGATTTTCAAGGCTGGGCCAAGATCGCCAGGAACGTGGAACTGCTCGAACAAGAAACGGAAACGATGGACGGAACGAACGTGTACGTGCACTACGTAAAGCGGACGAGTTGAAGACGTAAGGAGGGCCTATGGACAGCGCAGGCACGAAAGCCGCCTTGGAACCTTCCCAGATACAGGGACGCGTGCAGGAACTCGAAGCAAGGGTACGGGAACTGGAAAGCCGCTTGATGCAACTTACAGAGCGCGTGCCGGACGACAAGGTGACGCTCGTGGTTTTTTCCGGTGACCTGGATCGCGTGCTGGCGTCCTTTGTGATTGCTACGGGCGCCGCGGCGATGGGGCAGCAGGTGAGCATGTTCTTCACGTTCTGGGGACTGAGCGTATTGAAAAAGGACACGCAGCTTTCGGGCAAAACACTTTTACAAAAAATGATGGCGGTGATGTCTCCGGGATCGACGAAGAAACTGCCCGTGTCGAAGATGAATTACTTTGGCGTGGGCGCGAAGATGCTGCGGACCATGATGAAACAAAAAAACGTCAGCTCGCTGGAACAGATGGTTGCGCTGGCGCGCGAGTTGGGCGTGCGCATGACCGCTTGCGAGATGTCCCGCGACATGATGGGCATCAAGGAATCGGAACTGGTTGCCGGAATCGAATGCGGCGGGGTCGCGACGTTTCTCGCGGACTCGCTGCAATCGCGGACCAGCTTATTCATCTGACCCGCAAGACGGATACAGTAATCCTGCAATACCCCAATCCCTAGTCCGAGGCGGAGGGCGCGTGACTCACGATCTGGCCCGCGTCCTGCAGCGGGCGCAGTTTCCTCCCGCCGCTGATCCAAGCGCGGAAGCGGTCCAGATATAGATAGACCACGGGAGTCGTGTATAGCGTCAGCATCTGGCTGAAGAGCAGGCCGCCGACAATGGCGATGCCCAGCGGACGGCGAAGCTCCGCGCCGTTCCCAGTGCCGACGGCGATGGGGATGCCGCCAAACATCGCGGCCATCGTGGTCATCAGGATCGGGCGGAAACGCAGCAAGCATGCCTGGTAGATCGATTCCTGCGGACTATTGCCTTCCTGCCGCTCGGCCTGCAGCGCAAAGTCGATCATCAAAATCGCATTTTTCTTGACGATTCCGATCAGCAGAATGATGCCGATCAGCGCAATGATGCTCAATTCGGTTTTGAAGAGCAGCAGCGCCAGCAGCGCTCCCACGCCGGCGGAAGGAAGCGTGGAAAGAATGGTGATGGGATGGACGAAGTTCTCGTACAAGACGCCAAGCACGATGTACACGGTCACCAGCGCCGCCAGAATCAAGTACGGCTCGGTCGCCAGCGAGTCCTGAAAGGCCTGGGCCGTCCCCTGAAAGCTGCCATGGATCGTGGCCGGCAGAACCATCGTGCCCACAGCCTTCTTAACCGCGTCCACCGCGTCGCCCAGGGTCACATTGGGAGCCAGGTTGAAGGAAATGGTCACGGCGGGGAATTGCCCCTGGTGAGCCACGGAAAGCGCCGTCGTCGAGGGCTGGTAGTGCGTGAAAGCGCTGAGCGGAACGGCCAGGCCTGTGCTGGAGCGAACATAAATACTCTGAAGAGCGTCGGGACTTTGCTGGAATTTCGGATCGATCTCCATCAAGACGTGGTACTGGTTGGTGGATTCGTACATGACGGAAACGTCTTCCTGGCCAAAGGCGGCGTAGAGGTTGTTGTCCACCTGGGAGGCCGATATGCCCAGGCGGCTGGCGGTATCGCGGTCAATGACCAGGCCGGCTTGCAGTCCTTGATTTTGCAGATCGCTGCTGGCGTCTCGAATCTCGGGAAGCGTCTTTAGCTTCTTTTCCACGACCGGGGCCCAGGTGAGCAAGTCCTGCAGATTGTCCCCGAGTAGCGTGTATTGGAACTGCGCGTTGCTGGCGCGCCCGCCGATTTGCACGTCCTGCACGGGCTGGAGGAAGAGCGTGGCGGCCGGCACGCGGGCCAGTTTGGGGCGCATGCGGGTGATCCACTGGTCCACGGTGATTTTGCGCTGGGAGAGAGGCTTCAGCGAGATGTTGAAGTTCGCGGTATTGCTGGCGTGGTTGCCGCCCGTGTACGTGTAGACGGTTTGCACGTCCGGGTCGCTCATGATGATCTGGTTGTATTGGGCTTGCTTCAGCTTCATGGACTGAAAGGAAGTGTCCTCGGAAGCGCGAGCGTTGCCGCTGATCCGCCCGGTGTCCTGCTGCGGAAAGAAGCCCTTGGGAACCACGACGTAGAGATACGTCGCGAGGCAGACGGTTCCAATGGTGATGCCCAGCACCAGCGGCTGATTGCGCAGGACCCAGCGGAGACTGCTGGCGTAGCCATCGCGAACCGCATCGAAGGCGGCCTCGCAGGCGTTGTAGAGGCGGTTATGCTTGCGGCCCTTCTGCTTCTTGAGGAGCTGAGAGCACATCATCGGAGTGGTCGTCAGGGAAACGATCATCGAGATGATTACAGCCACGCTCAGCGTCACCGCGAACTCGCGGAAGATGCGGCCGACGATGCCGCCCATGAGGAGAATGGGAACGAACACGGCGATCAGGGAGGTGCTCATCGAGAGCACGGTGAACCCGATTTCCGCCGAGCCCTGGAGCGCGGCCTCCATGGCCGAGTGTCCCTGCTCCATGTAGCGAGTGATGTTCTCGATGACCACGATGGCGTCGTCCACGACGAAGCCGGTGGAAATCGTGAGCGCCATCAGGGACAGGTTGTCGATCGTGTAGCCGAGCAGGTACATCACGCCGAACGTGCCCACCAGCGACAGGGGCACGGCGATGCTGGGGATGGCCGTGGCCCAAACGTTTCGCAGAAACACAAAGACGACCAGGATGACCAGCACCACGGAGATGATCAAACTCACTTCGATATCGTGCACCGAGGCGCGAATGGTTGTGGTGCGGTCCTGGACCACCTGAAGGTGGATCGAAGCCGGAATGGAAGCGCGCAGGTAGGGCAGTAGCGCCAGAATGCGGTCCACGGTTTCGATGATGTTGGCCTGGGGCTGGCGGGAGATTTCGAGCTGGACCGACGGCTTTCCTTGCGCGAGGCCCAGATTGCGATTGCTTTCCCCGGCATCCAGGAGCGTGGCGACATCGGAAAGCCGAACTGGCGCGCCGTTTTTGTAGGCGACGATCAGAGGCGCGTATTGCTTGGCGACGTAAAGCTGGTCGTTCACGTTGAGGACGTAGTTCTGCTTGGGATCGGATAGGCGGCCCTTGGGCGAGTGCGAGTTGGCCTGATTGAGCGCATTGCCAATTTGATCGAGACCGACGCCGAGGCTGCTCAACTGGAGCGGATTCAACTCCGCGCGAACCGCGGGCTTGGAGCTTCCCTGGAGATTGACGACGCCGACGCCGGGAATCTGCTGGATCTTTTGCGCCAGAATCGAGTCGGCCACGTCGTACATCTGCGGGTTGGTGGCCGTGTCCGAGGTGAGCGTGAGCACCAGGATGGGCGCCTCGGCGGGATTCACCTTGCGCCAGTTCGGATTCGTCGGAAGATTGGAAGGCAATTGGCCGCGCGCGGCGTTGATGGCGGCTTGCACGTCGCGGGCGGCGGCGTTTACGTCGCGGCTCAAATCAAACTGCAGGACGATGAACGTGCCGCCGAGCGAGCTGGAGGAAGTCATCTGGTTGATGCCGGCGATGCGGCCGAACATGCGCTCGAGCGGCGTGGCCACGGAGGTGGCCAGGGTATCGGGGCTGGCGCCCGGCAGTTGCGCGTTCACCTGGATGGTCGGGTACTCGACTTCGGGCAACGGGGCAACGGGGATATGCGGGAAGGCCACGGCGCCGGCTAGCAGCAGCGCGACCGTCAGCAGGGAAGTAGCGATCGGGCGCTCGATGAATGGCGCCGAAATGTTCAAGGCTGCCTCCCGGTCAAACCACTGGGCCGGTCAAAGAAATGGGGCCGGCCGGGCAACTGGGGCCGAACTGCGTGTGCAGATCCGGGATCTCCGCTTCGGACCTCTTTTGCGTGTTCGCGCGGGCTGCAAGTACAGCCCCAGACTTTAGTTTGCGCGGGCTGCAAGTACAGCCCCAGACTTTAGTTTGCGCGGGCTGCAAGTACAGCCCCGGACTTTAGTTTGCGCGGGCTGCAAGTACAGCCCGCACCCGATTCCGTGCATGGTACGCCTGTCCTCGCGGCGACACAACGAGTTTGGCCCGTGGGAGGTGCCCGTCGAGACTGGGCTTTTTTGCCGTGTGAACGGCTGAGTCGATGGTGGGACGGGGCAAAGCGCCAATCGGGAGATTGGCGTTCCCAGGGTGGGGGTACACCCCCAGGGGTTTTGTATCGGTGTCAAAACAGGGTGGTTGCGGCAGAAGGGTTTTGTATCGTTATCAAAACAAAGGGCGTCGAACTTAGTCATTTGTGCGCACCGATTCTCTGAGGGGGTACACCCCCGGGCAAACTGCATGAATATCAAAACAAGGGGGTTGCGGCAAAAGGAACTTGTATGAATAACAAAACAAAGGGCGTCCAATTTGGCCGTTTGTGCAAACGAGGACGCATTGCGATACGGGGAGACTGCGCCTCGTGCGGGAGGGATAGCGCCCTGACCGATTGGGGCGCGTTGCGCGGGGCGGGGAAGTGCGGCCGAGCGCGGAGGGGGCTGCGGTGCGAGCGTCATACGCTACGCTAGCATAAAATAGTGGCTTTGTAAATAATAATTACTGCATGGTACTCGTTCGAATGGGCCGGCATCTTGCGGTTGTCTTGGCCGCGAAACAACGGACTGGGCCCGGACAGGCGACTGGAAGACTGGCGGGGCGGAAGGCGCCGCGGCGGTCGCGGTTCGTGGCGGCGATTCGAATGGATTTTCGGGCGGCTTAGGCCTTGGCGGCTTTTTGCTTCTGTTGCTTGGGCTGCTTTTGCTGCTGTTGTTCGCGATACCACTCGGCGGTCGTCCGTATGTTATGAAGGGACGTCCCATCGAGCTCGAATTTGTCCGGGTAGCCCGCTGCAGCCCAGGCCGCGAGGAATTTCGCGTGCTTATCGAGGAGTTTGGCCGATGGTTCTTTTTTTGGCGTCATGTTGGCCTCCGAATCTTATTCTCGCATATTCCGAGAAGCGGACTTCACAGGAGTTGGCCGCGAGTTCAGGTAACAATTTCCCCGGATTAGCCCGAGCGTTTCATGCCGCCAACGTAGAGTCGGCGGAGAAGAAACCCGACAGTAACGAGGAAGAGAATGATAAAGAAGGGCCGAAACAAACCTAAGTGCGGGATCGAAGCCACGGCCCTTGGTGAGATCACAAGGGCGAGCACAAACAGGACTAACAGAGCCCATGCCACGATCAGGAGTCTTCCGAACATTGAGTTACACCCCGATTCGCCGACGCCCGCCGTACTTGCGGTAGATAAACCGAAAAACAGTACAAGATACTGGCCATGAACATTCCAACGAGCAGGAGGAAGAACCAAACTCTCTTTGTGTTGGGTTTGGATTTATCTATTCGGAACCAATATCTCCACATCCCGAGCCACAAAAGCAGCGTCGGGATGACCAGTAACACAGACAACAAGATCACGGGCCCACTGGCCCAACGCGGCAGTTTAGCGGGGTCTAGATAGCCCAGAAATTCAGGAATCGAGACGATCCCGCATAACGAGGCAAACAGGAAGAATCTGGCCACGGGGGGAGAGACAATCCAGTCGTCCCGCAACCACGGCTCGGGCAGATACCAAATGCCTAACCTCTTGAGTCGCATCGAGGTAAGACCTCAATCGCTTGGTGGAAATTGCTGCGCGGATTATATGCCGAAAATGCGCAAATCAAGCTCCGTCGATGGCCAAGTCCTTCCATGAGAAGGCCGGTTGATGTCAAGGCACACTTTCTTTTTCTTCTTTCCGTGAGTCTGTTCCTTATTCAGCCAAGCCGCCTCTGTCGCCATCCTTCCATCCGCACTCTTTGGTGAGCGATTTTCGCTCGGTGCCAGTTGGGTGTTCTCGTTTCAGTAGGTGCTGCTACCTGAGAATCGACCTCTCTTCCCACCTTTTCGGTGAGAGTCGGGCCCCAGGACTTGGTCGCAGTCACCTGGACTCGGCGGTTGAGCTCGGCTGTCCGGATCGCAACTCTCTAGGCCACTGCCCGCATCGCTTTCTGGCTATTGCGCAGTGGTTCGTACACCTCTCCGCCTACCCACAACCGATGCAGCAGTATCGCCAGCTTTCGAGCCACGGCTACCACGGCTCGCTTCTTGGCATTTTTCCCTCCGCGCTCCGCAAGCTTGAGTCCCCATCTCCGCAGATCACTGTCTGCTCCGAAAGGTCCCAGAATGTAGTGCGCCCCCTGCACCATCATCGTGCGCAGATAGCGGTCTCCTTCTTTGCTGATGCCCTTCTGTGGTTCGCTCTCCCCGGAGTTCCTGCGGCCAGGCCGTAATCCCAGAAAACAGCCGACCTCGCGACTCTTCGCAAACCGATAGGGGTCCTCGATCGTCAGAACATAGGTCAGAGCGATCTGGGTTCCCACGCCCTTCACCTGTTTCAGCAAGGACACTTCCGGGTACACTTCCTTGGCGATTTTCTCCATCCGTTCGTCGTATTCCTTGATGCGCTCGTTCAGCGATTCGATTTCTTGGAGCAGCGGCTCCAGAACATCCCGCAATTCCGTGCTCAATGCAGTGGCCAGCTCCCGGCTCACCTGATACGTGCCACACTTGGGCAGTCGTTGGCCATACGACTTCGCCAACCCGCGTGCTGCGTTCACCAAGGCAGTTCGAGCACTCACCAGTTCCGCTCGCGCACGGATCACCGTCAGGTGCAGTTGTGCTTTGACACTGCGATGCCGCACTGGCGCCAGCAACTCGGGATCGACGCGCGCCAGTCGTGCCAGCGTCCGCGCATCGTGCCGATCATCTTTCCGGCTGCTCTTGGTGATCCATTGCACCTTTTGTGCGTGTGCCACGATCACTTCGTGTCCCAACTCGGTGAGCAGCCGGCTGACCCAGGGGGAATGGGTTCCTGTCTCCAGAGCAATGAGGCTTCGCGGTATTTTTCCAAAGGTCTGCTGCAACGCTTCCGATGTCGTCGGCAGCTTCTGTTCCAAAATCACTTGGCCTGCTTCATCCATAACGCAGTAGAACGACCAGCGATCTCCCAGATCCAAACCGATGGTCAGCTTCTTCCCCGTGAAAATCTGCTTTCCACTGTTCGCCACGGTGCTATTCTTTTTCATAAGCCGGTCTCCTTTCCATTGCGCCTTGAGCGCGTCAATCGTTGGGAGCGTACAGCATCCCGCCGGAGACCGGCCTTCTCATCCCATCTGGTAAACGGGCTTCTCGTCATGTGGGAATCGGGCGAAAGCCAGATGACTTTTCAGGAGCTGGCCCGAAACGGGTGCTTATTACCGCCGGCGTGAGCTAATACTCAGATGATTGCCGGCTGAGATTGCGGATCTCTTGCTTCACTGCCCAATCGGCTTTTGAAGCGGGACATCCCCTGGAAGGCCCCATGAGGTTACGGTGGGACTCATGGGAGTCAGCGAGGGGATGAGGAACCACTGGCCAGTCGAGGGCCGCCAAACGGCGAAATCCGTATTCCCGTCACCATCGTAATCAGCCGGCACGGGAATGTCCCCGGGCAATCCCCAGGACTGCGTGATTGGGCTGCCCGGATTGCTCGACGGCATGACGAACCACTGCCCGGACGAGGGCCGCCAAACGGCGAAATCCGTCTTGCCGTCGCCGTCGTAGTCGCCCGGCACGGGCATGTCCCCGGGCAATCCCCAGTACTGAGTGATCGGACTGCCCGGATTGCTCGACGGCATGATGAACCACTGGCCGGTTGAGGGCCGCCAAACAGCGAAATCCGTCTTGCCATCGCCGTCGTAGTCGCCCGGCACGGGAATGTCGCCGGGCAATCCCCAGTACTGCCCGAACGGGCTGCCCGGAGAGCTGGACGGGATGATGAGCCACTGGCCGGTTGAGGGCCGCCAAACAGCGAAATCCGTCTTGCCATCGCCGTCGTAGTCGCCCGGCACGGGAATGTCGCCGGGCAATCCCCAGTACTGCATGATGGGCGAACCCGGATCACGGCTCGGAATGATGAACCACTGGCCCGTGGAAGGACGCCAGAAGGCAAAATCAGTTTTTCCGTCGCCGTCGAAATCCCCGCGCACGGGGATGTCCACGTCAAAGCCCACGATGGAAGAGTTTGGATTTGGATTGCCGCTGGGGATCATATACCAGACCCCTCTAGAGGGCCGCCACACTACATCGTCGGCCTTGGCGTCGCCGTCGAAATCGCCTGAGGTGCTCGAAAAAACCTTAAAGACGCGATTGATTTCTATGTCTGCAAAGTACAAATTACCGACACGGTCCACCACCAATCCAGCCAGAGCCTCAAATTCCGCACTTCTGGCGGCGACATTGTCGCCGTTGTATCCATGGGTTCCGTTGCCCGTGACCGTACTGATCACCCCGGTGCTGGCGTTCACCTCCCGGATGCGCTGGTTATCATTGTCCTCGATATAAAGGTTGCCCGCGCTATCCAGTGCCACTCCCACCGGTTCGCAGAGTTCCGCACTCGTGGCGGCAATATTGTCGCCGTTGTAGCCCCGGGTTCCGTTGCCCGTGACCGTACTGATCACCCCGGTGCTGGCGTTCACCTCCCGGATGCGCTGGTTGCCAATGTCGGCGATGTAAAGGTTGCCCGCGCTATCCAGTGCCACTGCTTCTGGATAGTAGAGTTCCGCACTGGTGGCGGCAATATTGTCGCCGTTATAGCCCAGGGACCCATTGCCCGCGACCGTAGTGATCAGCCCGGTGCTGGCGTTCACTTCCCGAATGCGATCGTTAATTGCATCGACGATGTAAAGGTTGCCCGCGCTATCCAGTGCCACTCCGGCTGGATAGTAGAGTTCCGCACTCGTAGCGGCAATATTGTCGCCGTTGTAGCCATAGGCTCCGTTGCCCGCGACCGTAGTGATCAGCCCGGTGCTGGCGTTCACCTCCCGAATGCGCACGTTACCAGTGTCGGCGATGTAAAGGTTGCCCGCGCTATCCAGTGCCACTGCGGTTGGAAGGCTGAGTTCCGCACTCGTGGCGGAAATATTGTCGCCGTTGTATCCCTGGGACCCGTTGCCCGCGACCGTGCTGATTACCCCGGTGCTGGCATCCACCTTCCGAATGCGAAAGTTACTAGTGTCGGCGATGTACATGTTGCCCGCGCTATCCAGCGCCACTCCGTTTGGACCGCCGAGTTCCGCACTCGTGGCGGCAATATCGTCGCCGTTGTATCCCAGGGTGCCGTTGCCCGCGACCGTGGTGATCAGCCGAACAGACTGGGCCGCCAGCGGCAACTGGATCAGGATCGTGGCCGCAAACACTGCGAGGATAGGTGCGAAACGCAGAACAAGAGGGCAATTGGAACGCCGGTTGAGTGGCTTTGTCTTCATGGCCATGGACTCGACGCCGAGGCGCAAGCATTCGCGCTCTGCTTTGCCATACGGGTACGGGTTTCGACGAGTAAAGGGGCACGGAAGCTGCCAAACAGTGTGAGGGGCCGTATTTCTTCGGGACATCTCTCGAAACCGCTGGGAATCAAGGCTCTAGCGAGTGGGACTTGTTACAGCCTGGAATGGGTGAAGCACTGCCGCCAGATGGGAATGACAGAATCGCGTCAAGGAGTGACAACAAATGGCAAGATCAGTGCAGATATAAAGGGCTCGCGTTGGTGGAGCAAGTCTAAACGAGCGCCCTCAGTGGGTCCCTTCCAAGATCCACTCCCGCGCCTGGGCCTGCTCGCCCACTGGAAAAATCTTTACCACCGCGGGAATCACAAAACTGAAGGCTCGAATCGTGTGGCGAATCCAATCAACGTCGGTAACCACGGCGATGCGCTCCCAGCGAAGGACATGCTCCATGCCAACTTTGAAATCGTCCCAAATGGCGCCGGGCGCGATCCCTGAAAAGTCGTGGTCAATTTGATAGTAAAGGCGGAGCTTGCCTTGTTGTTTCAGTGCTTCTTCCACACCGGGAATCAGCACGGTTTCGTAATCGTGTTTGGTGACGTGTCCTTTGCAGGCGAAGGCGAGGACCTTCGTGGGAAATCCCTTCAGTGCTTCGATCATGTAGCCTCCCGTCGCTTGCGTATATCGGACTCTGAGGATGGGCCAACTGCGGGCCGTGAGTCAAGGCGAGCATAATTCGACCTGGCTCATCGCAGTCCCGAGAAACGGGGTGGTTCTCCATGGGTCGACGCAACGGGGGCGGGTGGGGGATTCGGAGGGCTGGGGCAGGTAGTGTCTAATTCGATGAGTTACTTCGTTGCGAATGCCGCGGGCGAGAGAAAAGTTCTTAAAATGGGGTGAATGAAGACGGATCTGGGAGCCACGGTGTATTCCTATTTGAGGCCGATTCTCGCGGTCGTTCTGACCCTGGTTGCGTTGCTCAGCCTCGGCTGGTTCTTGCTGCACCAGGGGATGGAAATGGAAAACCGATGGCTGCTCGTGAGCGTCGGCGTGTGCCTATTTGTGGGGCTGGCGCTGGTGGGCGTCAATATCGAGTTGTCCCGCCGCACGAGCGTTGAGCGCAACCTCGCCGATCAGAGAAAGCTGCTGGAGTCGATCCTGAATGGCTGCCCGGATGCGGTGGTCGTCGCGGACCCTAGCGGGAAAATCATCTTCCGCAATCCCGCCGCCCTGAACATGATTCCTATTCTCGAACCGAACACCACTCCGGAACAAATCCCGCACGTATTGGGATTTTACAAACCGGACGGTGTGACGCTGTACGGATACGAGGAGCTGGCGCTGCGCCGCACGCTGCGCGGCGAGACGGTCAAGGGCTTGGAAATTTGCGTGCGGCCGCCGGGCAAGACCGAACCTGTGTGGCTTCTCGAAGCCGGCAATCCACTGGTGAACGACGAAGGCGAGAGGACTGGCGGGGTGGTTTTCCTGCGCGACATCACCGATCGCAAGGTGAGCGGGCAGCGGGTCAGGGCGGCCCTGCTGGAATCGGAAATGAATGCGCGGGAAAGCCGGGAGCTTACCCGTCTGGCGGATTTGCTTCAGTCTTGCCAGACGCTCCAGGAAGCTTGCAAGATCTCGGAAAGCATTCTGCCCGCCATTTTTCAAGGGCAGCCGGGAGCGTTGTTCCTTATCAACTCCTCGCGCAACCTTTTGGAAGCGGGAGCCGTCTGGAACGGCTGTTCGAGCACCGAACAGATTTTCGATCCCGACGATTGCTGGGCGCTGCGGCTGGGGAAACTTTATGGCGGTTCCGAACCGGCTTCGCCGGTGCGGTGTTCGCACCTGGCGCCTGTCTCGACCGGTAACTACGTATGCGTGCCACTGGTGGCGCAGGGGGAAACCCTGGGCGTCTTGTACGTGGAAGAGAGCGATGATCCGGCGCCTTCCTTGGCCCCGGTCGCGCCGGCGGCCGGCCACGAAAGGCTGCAACGCCGGGCCACGGCCGTAGCCGAGCGCCTCTCGCTTGCGCTATCGAATTTGAAGCTTCGCGAGGTGCTGCGCAATCAATCCATTCGCGATCCGCTGACCGGACTTTTCAACCGGCGCTACCTGGAGGAGTCGCTGGTGCGGGAAGTGAATCGGGCCGCTCGGAAAAATCGCAGCGTAGGCGTGGTGATGCTCGATCTGGACCTCTACAAGAACTTCAATGACACGTTCGGTCATCAAGCCGGCGACATGCTGCTGCAGGAGGTGGCCGGCGTGCTTAAAAGCCGCGTGCGCGCGGGGGACCTGGTGTGCCGCTTCGGTGGGGAAGAGTTCGCGCTGATCCTTTCGGAGGTGGACGCGCAGGGAGCCGGGCGATGTGTGGACGTCATCCGCCAAGAAATCAAGCACCTGCCGCTTCAGCACCGCGGCCAGGCCCTGCGTTCGGTCACCATTTCCGCCGGAATCGCTATTTTCCCCGATCACGGCGGGAATCCCGAGGACTTGATCCGAGCGGCAGACGCCGCCTTGTACCAAGCAAAACGGGCGGGGCGCGATCGTATGGTTCTCTGCGGGGAAGAAGTGTCTAGCCCGCGATTACCGGCAAAGACTTAGGCTGCGCGTGAGACGGAAGCCAGGACTTGGGCGTGGCGTTGGGTTGTCGGGATCTTTTTAGTTGGCGCGAAGGTTGTGCGCGGTTATGGCGGCGCGGAGCCTACGTCAACTTTAGCAGGATTTTTCCTTTGGCGCGGCCTTTCTGGCTGGCGTCTTGCGCCTCGCGCGCCTGCTCTAGCGGGAATACCTGGCCCATGCGGGGCTTGACGTCGCCGCGTTCCACGAGGGCGGCTACCTCGGAGAGGTCCGCCGTGTCGCCCTTCGAGACCATGTTCACGGCGCGAATGCCGGCCTGCGCGGCCAGCTCGACGTTCGCTGCGCCGACCGTCGAAACCAGCACGCCGCCCTTCTTTATTATCGCTAAGGAGCGCGTGGCCGTATCGCCGCCGATCAGGTCCAGCACCGCGTCTACCTGGCCTACGGATTCAAAGCGCTCCTGCTTGTAGTCGACGACTTGCACGTGACCTAGCGAGCGCAGGTAGACGACGTCTTCGCCCGATGCGGTGCCGATCACCTGGGCGCCATAGCGCTTGGCGATCTGGGTGGCAAACGAGCCTACGCCGCCGGCCGCGCCGTGGATCAGAATGCGGGTTCCCGGCTTCGGCTGCACATAGTCGCGAATGGCTTGCAGGGCCGTGAGTCCCGAGGTTGGCAGCGCGGCGGCCACCGCGAAGTCGATTTTCTCCGGAAGCGGCGCGATGTAATTGGTCGCCGCCGCGGTGAACTCGGCGTACGTGCCTTCGCCGAAGCCGAACACGCGCTCGCCCGCCGGGAAATGGCCGGAGCCGTCGCTGGTTACGATTTCTCCCGCGAAGTCCTGGCCGAGCGTCAGCGGAAAGCTCACCGGGACCTGGCTGCGGAAGCCTTCGCGGATTTTCCAGTCGATGGGATTCACGCTCGCGTAGCGCACTCTCGCGAGCACCTGGCCGGGGGCGACCTGCGGCAGCGGCGCTTCCTGGTATTTGAGTTGTTCGGAGCCGCCGTAGTGCGCGATGCGAACCGCCTTCATCAGGCTGGGCACCGGCGCGTGTTTTGTGGTCGCCATTGTTGGTTCTCCTTGTTTGCGCGGGCTGCAAGCATCCGCGGTCTTTGCGGATGGGAGTCTCGCCAGCCAATCAGATGCGGGGCTCGCGGCGTCTGGTGCATTGCTTTTCCACAGCGCGGTTGGCGCCCGGCACTCCGCTGCTCGCAATGGGCCGGAGTGGGGAAGGGCTCAAACAGGACGCGTTTTGGTCAGGCGTCGTTGCGGGCCGCAAGGGCTGGTTGGGGTTGAGCAGCAGTTCGCCTATCCGACAAACCTATGACTCCCGAAAGCGGCCTACTCGGAAGCAGTCGGCGAAGGCAGCGCCGCAGAGGGGGAATTATCCGTCGACTGGGGATCGGGATTTTCCAGATGACGATAAGGCGACTTATCAAGACTTGGCCCTCTGCCTGATGACCATTTCACCGCGTTAATCTGGCAGGTATGTTTCGTATGCGAAATTCATTGAGAAGCATTTCAAGATCTGTCTTCTTGTAATGGAACGGATACACGACGACTGATGGCGCTGCCTTTGTTTGTAGGTAGATATCGGCGGCGGCGCACCTCCACCAGATTTCGAAGGATACCTCCAGCGTGCGCTTTAAGTGGGGGTCACGAAGCGCACCTCGTTGAGCCCAGCAGGTCATCGGCACGGATGTAAATCACATTGGGCGACATCTGCAAGAGGGACGGCTTGCCGAATGATTCTCGGGACAACGCTCCATCCTGGCTTCGCGAGTGAGCTACAAGTTCGGTGTCACTTAGCTCGATTCGATCTGAAAAACACACCGCTCACAAACCAGATAAACAACCAACTTCCCAAGAGAATGCCACCGATTCTGGCAAGCGTCGACGTGGGTGGCTTGCCAGTGGAAAAGCCAACCATAGATGAAGAATGCGGCCAAGGGCAGAAACAGAAGTGACAGGAAGCCACACACGAAGGCCGCCTGCCCGCAAGATAATGAGTTGAGTGCCTTCACGTTATCCGAAGTATGGATTGGTGACTGGTTCGTCGACTGGTAGTTTCGCATAGACGTGTACTCACTACATATAAAGCTGAATGCATGGCGCAAGTCCTGGTGAAACGGGCTTATCGGAGACTGGGAATCGCGGTCTCCCAGATGACGGTCAGAGGACTCACAGGGCTTGGGCCGGCTTGAACGATTTGAGTGGCGGGAATATGGCGCGGGGCCGGGCGGCGCTACTTCTGAGGGCCGAAGACTTCGCGGAGCATTACGTTGAGGTCGTCCAGGGCGCGGGCGCAGTCTCCTGTGAAGCTGGAGCCGTGCATGACGGCCAGCGTTTTGGGCTTTAGGTCGGCCAGCTTTTTGAGGTTCTGCGCTGTGAGCGGCGTGTAAGGAACGTAATCCGCAAGGATTCCCGCTTGGTATTCCTTCATGGCCTGCTGCGAGCGGCCCACAATATCGGCGGAGGTGATCGGTTCGACGTCGCCGTTCTGATGGAAGAGGTCGGAACACAGCAAAGTCTTTTGAGTTTCCTCGAAGAGGACGCCGGCATCCCAGCCGTGCGGCAGATGCGGAGTCCGGCAATAGCGGAAGCGGTACTTTCCCGTGGCGAAGGTCTGGCCGTCGGCGAGGGTGCGCGCCTCCCGGCCAATGAAGTCGTTCACGCAGACGAGCCCGCCGACCTGGCTGCAAATCACATCGGCCTTGGGCGCTGCGGCCAACCACTCGTTGAGCGAACCACACTCGTCCGACTCAAAGTGGCTGAAGCTGATGTGGCGCAAGTCGGAAATGTTGATGAGTCTGGCGACGGCTTCGCGAATTTCGGCGTGCATGCCGCGAAGCCCGGTGTGAAACAGGAGTGGCTCATCGTCCTTGATCAGGAAATGATTGAACTGCAAATTGCCTACTGCGGCGAAGATCGAGATGCGATAGATGCCTGGCGCGATTTCCGTGGTCACCGCCATGCGGCCCTCCCAACTGGATTCTGTGAATCGGACTGCTGTCTCTTCGAGTTTCCGGGCAAGCGATAAGGTACATCTGACCGCGTTGACGTGGTAATGCTCGAGCGGGATTTGTTCTGCGGGAGTCTTTCCGGTCGCAGGGCACTGGCTGCGAAGCAGGGCATACTCGGAAGCGAGCTCCTAGCTGAACGGGATCGGTCCCGACAAGCTGGATTCGCCAACGGGCATCGGGGGTTTCGATATGGCGATAAAAAGACCTATCAGGCGTTGGCGCCGCGTCACTAATTGCAAACGCCGCCATTGCTGAGCGTTCCGCCTTGTCCCGCACAAGACATCGCTCTACCCGTCAGTATGGTTTGCTGCAACTGGCCAGCCATATCGTTCCCGCCGTCGCCGGCAGCTCCGGAACCGGTATCGGGGAACATTATGCGGAGCGCGACGTAAATCACCGCGGCGGCGACCAGACCATCGGTTATGGCCGTGCCAAATCCGGAATTATCCGGACCTCGCGCCTGAGCCGGCGCTCTCGGATTGTAGCCAGCAGCTTGCGCCGGGTTGGAAATATCCGGAAGCGCGGTGAGTACAGGATAGAGCGCGGGATCGCGCTGTGCCGCAGCTCTGGCCTTGTATTGCGCTATCTGCTGTTGAAGGGTCGCAATATTTCCGCCCTCGCAGGATTGGGCCTTGGCGTGCCAACTCTGCGCCTGGGCCTGATCGGCGCGAACACCGTTCCCGGCGGCGTACAAATCTCCGATGGCCATCATGGCGAGGCAATTGCCGCCGGCGGCGGCCTTGGTATAAGACTCCATCGCCTTTTGGTACCAATAGGCGGATCACCGCCCAGCTTTCCGGTGCCGTATTCAAAGCCGAGAATCAGCCATCCTTGCGGGTCGCCCGCGTTGGCGGCTTTCATTGCCCAATCCGCGCGCGCTCGGCGCTAGTCGGAGTCTTCATTTCGGCGTAGGCCTCAGACAGTGGCGACATCGCCGGCACATAGTTGGCTTCGGCGGCTTTCTGCAGAAGCTGAAACGACTGCGACGCGTCGGCAGGCATGCCCAGTCCATTGTGATAGAGGATCACGAGTTCTAGGCCGCCTGAGCGTTGCCACGATCCGACGCCTGGTGATACCAATAAGCGGCGCCGGCGTAATCGTGTTGGGCGGTTCCGTTGGGGGCCACTGCGCCGTCCTGATAGAGCTGACCGAGCGCGAGTTGGGCCTTGGCGTCTCCCGCATCGGCTTTCGCAGTGAGCGCGCTTTTCAGGCGGTCGAGCGCGGTTTGATTCGGGCCCGGGCTAGCGGGCTTCGGCCTGTAAATCTGGTTGACTGGTTTCCATAACTGAAACCGGTTGTGCGCAGCGCCGCCACCGCTTTCACCGCCAGCGCCTTCTCCTCGTCGAGACCGATATCGCTGGGACCGATCATCAGCCGCGTTGTGCCCCCAACGAAAACGAACAGACGTCACGTTATTGGGCTGTCCAATCCAAAAAGCCGCATCGCCCAGGCCGGACAGATCGGTGGGATGGTCGTAGGTGCGCGTGTCTACCTGTTTGTGGGTCTCGTCCACGGCGTCAGGGTCGGGCGTCGGCGAGTATCGCACTTCGAGGTTGAACGTAAACGATCTTCGCCGGCTTGGGCTGATTGGGCGCTGAGAATCTAAACGCAAAGTTTGTGAAGGCGCAGCCCTGCTCAGGCGCGCCACTGGTGAAGTCCGGATCGAGAAGCGAGCGAAACGGCGCACTGGGTGTGGGCGGCTGGAGCGTCGTTCCCACAACGGCTTCGGCATCGGATTTCGAGAGCAGCTCGCACGCTGCTTTATTTTGTGCGTAAGCCGGCAAGCCCGAAAGGACAGACATTCCAAGCAGGAGAACGAAATACTTAGCTATGTGTCGCATGGTGCGTGAAGTATAGATCAGATTGAAGCAATTATTTCGCTGGCGTCCTTCCCAAGTCCCGCTAAACGGGATTCTCGTCGACTGGGAATCGGGGTTTCGCACAGGGAGATAATGAGTGGCAAACAGAGGGCGACGTGAAAACCCCGACCCTCTGATGAGAGGGTCGGCCGCGCGGAGGTTCAAGACCGTCTCAAAGCGTGCGCCACCCGCCCAGTCTGCTTGTTGGGTCAGCGGGGCAAATTCGATAAACCTACCCGTCACTAATTTATGGTAAGGAAACCCATCGCAGCTTGTGGCTTTTCCGCACTTTGACGTTCGAGTATTCTCAGTTAGACATGCGAAGCGAACAGAAGGGCTTTTCACTCGTTGAGCTTTTGGTCGTCGTGGCGATCATTCTGATCATTTCGGCCATCGCCATCCCCAACTTGCTGCGCGCCAAGATAGCGGTGAACGAGGCATCGGCTGTTGGATCGTTGCGAACCATCAATGCGAGTGCGGTGGGCTACGACATCACTTACGGCGGCTATCCCCAGACGCTGGCAAGGCTTGGCGGGCCGGCAAGCGGCGCAGCGACTTTCAGCTCGGCAGAGTTGATTGACGCTGTGCTGGCCAGCGGCACCAAGAGCGGTTACAAATTCGCTTACAAAAAGGGGCTGACCGACAGCGCCGGCAACATCCTGCAGTATTCGATCACGGCGACACCGACCAGCGTTGGCCTTACCGGACAGCGGCGATTCTTCAGCGATCAGTCGGGCGTGATCCGTGCCAACGCAAAAGGCGCGGCCAGCATCAGCAGCACACCGCTTAGCTAAGCGGCGAGCTAAAAGCCCGTGTCTCCTCTTTTCCCACTCAGGAGGCAATCATCTGAACATTAGCAGCTCACGCTAAATCGCGCCGCTCTTGTTTCACTGCCCAATCGGCCTTTGAACCGGGATATCCCCCGGAAGCCCCCATGGGGTTACGGTAGGGCTCATGGGAGTCGACGAGGGGATGATCCACCACTGTCCGGTGGATGGCCGCCAAATAGCAACGTCCGTCTTCCCATCGCCATCGTAATCGACAGGCACGGGGATGTCCCCGGTCAAGCCCCATGACTGAGTAATCGGAGAACCTGGATTGCTGGACGGGATGATGAACCACTGCCCGGTCGTGGGTCGCCACACGGCGAGATCGGTTATCCCATCTCCGTCGTAATCGCCAGGCACAGGAATGTCCCCGGTCAACCCGTATGACTTAACGATTGGAGCGCCTGGATTGCTGGACGGGATGATGAACCACTGGCCGGTCGAGGGTCGCCACACAGCGAAATCGGTTATCTTATCGCCGTCGTAGTCGCCCGGCACAGGAATGTCCCCGGGCAGCCCGTATGACTGAATGATCGTAGTACCCGGATTGCTGGACGGGATGATGAACCACTGCCCGGTCGAGGGTCGCCACACGGCGAAATCGGTTATCCCATCGCCGTCGTAATCGCCCGGCACAGGAATGTCCCCGGGCAGCCCGTATGACTGAATGATCGTAGTACCTGGATTGCTGGACCGGATGATGAACCACTGCCCGGTGGAGGGCCGCCAAACGGCGAAATCCGCCGTTCCGTCGCCATCGAAATCCCCGCGTACCGGAATGTCCCCATTCAACCCCCAAGACTGAGTAATCGGAGCGCCCGGATTGTTGGACGGCACGATGAACCACTGACCGGTCGAGGGCCGCCAAACGCCAAGGTCCGCTTTGCCATCCCCGTCGTAATCACCCGACGTCCTCGGAACTGCAACGGCGCTGACGGAAACGATTTGCGCGAAGACGCTGGTGGAGTTGCCAACGGGCACGCTGGAAAGGTTGCTCTGTCCAGGCCCGGCGTTATCCTCGACTACGAATCCGCCGGAGAAACTGCCGGCAAGCGAAGAATTAAATTGCACGGTGAAAAAGCAAGTTGAGCCTGGGACCATGGTCAATCCGCCTACGGGAAGCGACGTTAAAATTCCATAGTAGTCGCACTGGATCTGAGGATTGGTGTATCCGGCTGCAACGCCGCCAACCCACCCGGCGTACTGAAGAATCAGCGGACCGGCGCCGGTGTTCTGGAGTTGCACGGTTTGCGTGACACTTGTGTTCACGGTGACGTTGCCAAAATTGAGCGTTGTGGGCGCGTGGTAAAACGCAATCGGCGGCGCGATGCTAGTGCCGGAGAGCGGCACCATCTGCGTAAAGGGCGACGCGCTACCGGTGCTCATGAGGTTGCTCTCTCCCGCCCCGGCGTTATCCTGGAATGCGAGAGATCCCGAGAAAGGTCCCAGAGCAAGGGGATTGAATGACACCGTAAACGTGCAGGATGATCGTGGATTGACCGTCACCGGCTGCGAGAGAAGCGGCTGCGACACGGGCACTCCGTTGCACACATTCGTGCCGGAGGCGTCATAGTCGAAGGGGAAGTTGGCACCGACTGGAAGCACGCCGTCCAGCACCAGCGGCCCGCTGCCGATATTCATCACGGTGATGGGTAGAGTGACCGTCGTATTCTCGGTGACGTCGCCAAAAGCGAGCTGAGGAGGCAAGATCTTTGCATACGTCGTTCCCGGCGGCGGTCCCCACACAAAAACGGCTCCCGCATCAGAATTGTTTCCAGGGACGGAGACGAGAAGCGTGCCGGCGTAATCACTGACGGCCGCATTTCCGCTGATCTTTCCATGAAATGAAGTGTAATCACCGGTCTCGGTCGTGATGCTAGGCAGGTAATCGTAGGGATTCGTTGAAGAATTGCTGAAGCTACCCGTCGGCCAGCCCCCGGATGGTTCGCCGAAGAGATAGACGTAGCCACTGTTCGAACCAACTGGGATCGAACTGCCGTCGTCACTGATCGAAACACTTTGGCCAAATGTCGCGCCAAAAAAAAACGTGGTATTGGGCTCAAGCCGCGTGGTCTCATACTGGGGATTTGGATTTCCGTTCGAGCCCCAGGTGCCAGGGGCAGGTGGCACGAGGAATACGTAGGCCTCACCTTCATACTTAGTCCCGCTGTCAGTCTGGTACGGAGCTCCGACAACGACCGTATCTCCGTTCTGGTCGACGGCAACCGCGTATCCAAAGCCACCGTCGTTGTCATCCGAAGCCCGCAGCTTGACGGTTTCATTGGTTGGTACCGTCGGACTCAGGCTGCGCCAGCCCCCAGTGGCGGTGGGCACCAGAAAAACATAGGCCTCACCGGGGGCTGTGTCCCCTTCGAACGATCCGGCAGCGATGGTGCTACTGTCTCCGCTAATGGCCAGCGAATATCCAAAGTTGACGCCGTTGTCAGAGGATTGCAGTTGTGCGTTTTCAGTGGCATTCATCCACCCCCCGCTGGGTGGCGGTGGCAGAAGATAGAGGTTTACGTGGCTCCCCTTTGTGGCTGGATTATAAAAGTAGGCGAGGATGGTGGAGCCGCTGTAGTCTGTGGCAAGCGAGAATCCGAAAGAGTCTCCAAAACTCGCGACAGAAGGCGTGAGGATTGCCTTCGCGGAATTCGTAAAGGCGCCCTCGGTCGCTGCGGTATACACATAGGTCTCCCCCTTGCAGCTCAGCAGAGAGCTGCACTGGTGGTAAGGCGCCGAGACGACGATCGTCATTCCGTCGCCGCTAATCGCCACAGCCGTGCCGAACCCATCCCCCTCGCTTCCGGAGATGGAGTCGGGAGCGGTCAGCGTTGCCGTGGGCGTCACCGTCGTGGCCCAGCCAGTTATTGGCTCGACGAAGACGTAAACACTTCCGTTCGCGTCGACCGTCGTGCTGCACGTCCCATACGACGAATTGTAGCCACATGCGGCAGCCACAACGACGGAGCCGTCGTCGCTAATCGCGGTCGCGGTGCCGAGGTATTTGGTACCGCCGCTCACGCTCAATTGGGCCACCTGCACGAAAGGATCGACGACCACCGGATAACGCGCGCCGGCGGTGTTGACCCGCAGCCGCAGGCGGCCACCCCGCTCCTCCATCCACGATTCCAACTCGCGGCCGGAGGCGTCATAGGCCAGCAAAGGACCATACCGCAGCGCTTCAGCACCCTTCTGATCCCGCAGAACAAGCGCATGTCGTCCGGGCTCAACCGATGCGCTCAAATTTCCACGGAGACGCAGAGCGATGTCCAACGCGTCCTTGCCCGAATCCGGGAGCGCACCCGGCGGCTGCGAAATCGTAAAGCCCTGCTCAATCCCGAGCGGACCATTGACGTACCACTCCGTTAAGGCGCCACGCCGGTATTCGACCCGGTTCGCGTTCACAACGGGCGCAATGGCGGCCTTGTCCTTATGGAGACGGCGTTCGCCGTAACCCCAGCCTTGGAACTCAAAATCTAAATTGGAATCCTGAAATCGCATTTCCACGCCATTGGCGGCGTATTGGGCGGCCAGATGATTTGCCGGGTTCTCCGTTGCGTATCCTTGTGCGGAGGCCTTCGCGCGATAGCCTTGATCAGCTTTCCCTAAGGTCGCGGACACAACGGATTGGGCGCCTGCGGGGATCTCGCGATGCACGGCCGCAGCGGAAGGCGCCGCGGCGGATTCGGTCTGCGCCGGTCTCGATTGCGCCCAGGCCGGCCCGGCGCAAACCAGCGCCACGGCGGCCAGTCCGGCCGACAGGATTCCGCGGCAGGCAATTCCCGCCGTAAACTTCCGGTACTCTCTGTTTGGCTTTCCGCGCTTAGTGACGCGTCCTCGAGGATCAGGCTTGTCAGAATCTTGGCGTTTCTGAGGCGACTGGGCAATTGCAACACCGCGGCTCAAGACGAGTATTGTGAAGGCCCGTGCGACGGGAGCTTTGTTATTGGAGAGCACGTTAGGTCTCCGAACGGTCAGGATTGGGGGCGCCGGGATTGTACCTCTGGCCATAAGTCCTGCGAAACGAATTATAAAAGGGCGCTCCTTTGCAGTAGGTTTTGATTAACGACCACTGGCCCGGAAGAGGTCTTCGTGGGGGCCAGAAGGTTCGTTGGCAAAACGGCGGACGCATCGTCTCGCGTGCCACAAATCGTCGCTTCTTGAGGGTGGGAAAGGTGTATAAATGGTTAGCCGAGCGGTCAAGTTCGGAATCCCGGGTGTGAATCAGGAGAATCTACGATGAAGTGGCATGTGGCGAGAGTTGGGGCGTTGGCGGTGTTGGGAATCCTGGTGGCGGGGATGGCCTGGGCGCAAAATGACCAGAACAATGAACCGCGACCCTCGTTAAAACAGCCGGCGCAGGGCGACACGGCGAAGGATCAGAAGGCGGCGCCGGCGCCCACGCCGGAAGACGTTGACTATCAGGCGGTTGTTGATGCACGGAGTGGCGATCCGGCGAAGATGGTCGAGTTAGGCGAAGCGTTCGTGGCCAAGTATCCGACGAGTGCGCATGAGCTGGCGGTCTATTCGTTACTGACCCCGGCGTATATGGTGACGAACCAAGTGGACAAGATGATCGACATCGGCGGCAAGGCCTTGCAGATGGATCCGGACGACGTCGACGTTCTGCCGATATTGGCGTGGGCGGTTCCGCGGCGCGCGAACGGACAGACGCCCGAGGGGTTGCAGCAACTGCAAAAAGCACAGGGCTGGGCGCAGCACGGTATCGAATTGCTGAACGCCCTGGCCAAGCCGGATGAGCTGGATCAAGCGACGTTTGACGCGGCCAAGAATGAGAAACTTTCGATGTGCCATGACGGGCTGGGCGTCGTGGACATTAAGACGGGGAAGTATGACGACGCCATTGCGGAACTGACGCAGTCGATGCAGCTCGGCAACGAGACGGACCCGGTGGACTATTTGTTGCTTGGCGTGGCCCAAGAATCGACGAGCCACTTCGCGGAGGCGATTGCCTCGTTCACAAAGTGCGCCACGGACGGGCCGGTGCAGACGCAATGCAAGAATGGCCTCGACGACACGAAGAAGAAGGCGGCAAAAAATGCGGATGCGCCCAAATGAGCGCGCTGGATTGAGGGCGGCGCCTTTCCGATCATCACGGGAGCCGGTAAATATGGCGGGGATTCAGCGCCAACCGAGGGCTGGGGCGACGGTGGTCAGAATTGCCTCCATGATGTGCGCGTTGTAGGCGACTCCTAGTTGACTCGGAATGGTTAGCAACAGCGTGTCCGCTTCCTCGATCGCCTCGTCTTTCTTGAGCTGCTTGATGAGAATGTCCGGCTCGGCGGCGTAGCTACGACCGAAGATGGCCCGGGTGTTTTCGTCCAGGAAGCCGATGGTGTCCTTTTCCTCAGAGTCTCGTCCGAAATAGCGGCGATCCTGATCATTAATCAAGGCAAAAATACTGCGGCTCACGGAAATGCGCGGAGTGCGCTTGTGACCAGCCTCCTTCCAGGCGGCGCGAAAGGCGCGAATCTGGGCGGCCTGTTGGATGTGCAGCGGCTCGCCGGTCTCGTCGAATTTGAGGGTTGACGACTGCAGGTTCATTCCCAGCTTGGCGGCCCATGCTGCTGTCGCGTTGGTAGCAGACCCCCACCAAATTCGATCACGCAACGTCGCAGAGTATGGTTCGAGACGTAGGAGTCCCGGAGGATTGGTGAACATGGGACGCGGGTTCGGCTTCGCGAAGCCCTTGCCGCGCAGCAATTCGAGAAATTCTTCGGCATGTCTTCGGCCCATGCCTTCATGGTCCTCGCCTTTCATTGGTTGGTAGCCAAAATAGCGCCATCCATCGATGACTTGCTCGGGGGAACCACGGCTGATTCCGAGCTGCAGCCGGCCGCCGGAGATTAGATCCGCAGCGCCAGCGTCCTCGGCCATGTAATGAGGATTCTCATAGCGCATGTCGATGACCGCGGTGCCAATCTCGATCTTTCGGGTCTTCGCACCAATGGCCGCGAGGAGCGGGAAAGGGGATGCCAGTTGCTGCGCGAAGTGATGAACACGAAAGAAGGCGCCGTCCATTCCCAGGCGCTCGGCCTCGATGGCGAGGTCAATGGATTGCAGGAGCGCGTCGGCGCCGGATTGCGTTCGTGACTGCGGTGAAGGCGCCCAGTGACCGAAGGAGAGGAAGCCAATTTTCTTCATGGGAGATAAGTCTGCCATATCGTTGATGTGGTTGCGCACCGTTTCTGTGCGTCGCGCGCGCTGGCCCGAGTCGTGATCAACGGCATTATCGGAGACCGGGGGGCCCTCCGAAAGCGAGTGTCCGAGAAGACTTATCAGGCCCTATCCGAGCGATTTGGACGGCTGGCCCGAGGATAACTTCCGGTTTGCCGACAATCCATAAACTATCCGGTCAAAACACCTAACAACGGGCCTCTTTCAAGACCGTGCAGTGATTCCCCGGCCTTTCAGTTTTAGCTAGATGGTCTTGAAGGCTACATTCCCGCTTGCGTTCCCGTTGAAGTAAGTAGATTCCGGGCAACACGCTTAAGCACACCCACACTGCCCCGATTCTTGTCGAGGCATCCATTTGTCAGTCCCCATCAGTTGTCTACTTAGCGTACAGAAGCTAGGTTATCGGCAAGGTCCGCAGCAATCGGAACTCGGTATTGCTCGTGTTGGTACGCTTTCACCATCAAAACGATCCAAAATGCCACTGCGGCCAGTCTGACGACGTTGAAAAGCAGCCGGCTGAAAGGGAAAAATCCAAGGCCGCCTGTCCGAAGACCGGTTAGGAATATCGTCGTCAGAACGATGTAGACGATCTGCAGTCCTCCAAAGACGACGATGTACTGCATCGCGTGGAACCGCACGAATGGGCGCTTGTCAATCAAGAGGAATATCAAGCCCGTGACCCACCCACCGAGGTAGCACAAAAGACCAGCAACATTTTCGTCCGTTACGGATTCTCCTCTCGGAAATCCGATCCTCGTTCAGCGCACACAGATCACGGCGTGTCTTTCCAGCCGGTCTCCACCACTTTGCCGCAGGTGGAGCAGCCGCCCCCCTCATACGCCCGCTTATGATGGGCCGCTTTTGCGTCCGCTTCGGTCGGCCTGACATCGCAGGCCGAAGAGCTGCCGGGCTTGAAGTTGTAGCCCTTCTGTGTCAGGTACGCATAAAAGTGATCGAGAACCGATTGGGATGAGGCAGATCCCCATGCTCCATTGGGGCTGCGATGCGCAGTCCCGCTTTCCTGGAAAACGTCCGTGTAATATGTGTCGATCCCTGCACCGCCTGAGGTCGAGCAGGAGATGAAGTAGGTTGCCGCTGCAGCCTGCGCCGCTGCCGCATGGGTTGCCACTGCCGCCTGGGCCGCCGCTGCGTTTCCTCCCGCAGCCTGGGCGGCCGTGTAGGTGAAATCCACGGGGACAGAGAGCCCGCTTCGCTTATTCGATATCATAGCGGTTTGATGCAGCCCAGCCTGGAGTGCCGGGCTCTGCGCGCCGCATGCAGGGCTGAGGTTGGACAGATTGAGATCGTGATCGAAGTGATCCCGGATATACACCTTATAGGCCATACTGACAGCGGCCGAGTCCCAATCTGCCTGGAATATCGAGCTGACATATGTTGCATGGTTTGAATAGACCGGGTCCGACGTTGCGGCAGTCCCAGCCAACGTGCAGAAATACGTTGTCAGGCGATGTTGCGAGAGATCGAGGCCGCCTGGTCCCACCGCGAGCGGATCGAAGCCGCTTTGTCCCTGCGCGAGCGGCCCCTGTCCATATCTCCACCCGGTGTCGACCACCTTGGGCTTGACGCTATCACGAAGGTCGGCGAGCTTCTTTTGCACTGCCTGGGCGTCGGCGATACTCCAGATAGGCTGGCACGTGATTCCGCCCGTATACTGATACGATGCCTTCAAATACGCGGAGAATGCGGGCTCAAACACCGGGACCGCGCGCAAGGTCTCGACAGGGACCTCGAAGGCGGCGGTCAAATACATCGTACCTTGGCCTGATGTGGGATCACGTATTATTGTGTTGAAGCAGATCTCCATGGCGTTCAACTGGCCGCTAGCGCCATTGCTGGACGTGGCTGCTGCACTGGACGCGGGAATGGGCGCGGGATTGGCAGCGGGCGCCGCAACGGGCGCCGCAGCGGGCGCCGCTGGCGCTGCCGCAGCCGCGCCGGTCGTCGCGCCGCCCATGCTGAATGTAAACTGCAAGGTGCTTCCCGGCGTCAGGAAGACTCTCGCGCCCGATGCTGTCGGAGTCACGATCGGCGCCGCCGCGCTTTGCGCGATGCCGCCCAGCCTGGCGCCCAAAGCAGACCCAAGCCTGCTCGTGGCTTTTTGCGCCGGGGATCCCGTCACCGTTACCGAGGAACTGCTGGCCGGTACGCGGCCCCGGCTGGGCATGTTTATGCTTACCAATTGCACGCTCGCGGTGCCGTCGGCGGCCTTCACCAGCGTGACCATCGCCAGCGAGCCCTGCGTAATCGTCACGCCGCCGGCATTGACCGTCTGCGTGACGATCGCGGAATACTCTTTGCCGGACGCATCGCGGTCAGAATCGATCGCTTGTCCCACCTTCACTTCGATGGTGCCTGCCGCAGGCGCACCTTGCGCCAATATTTTACCCGCAAACGCAAACACCAATAGAAGACCGCAAAAGAGTTTGGCGTAGACTTTCATTGATCCCCCAGGCAAAGTTTTGCTTGGACCCAGGGCACCGTAGCGCCCAGGTTAGTCGGAGATTTCCGATTCAGGCCTTTAAGTCTCGCACATCCTATGCTTCCGCTATCTTCAACACAACGAATATTTGCCATAGCACGTCCCACTGAGATCCGAAGGGCGCGAGCGCTGGAAGCGATTCAGTTTTTCGGATTGGATGGCTCGGTGGGGTGGCGGCTAGTCATCGAATCCAGCCGAGTATGGAGAGCCCGACATTGGGGTCAGGGGAAGTCGGAGGACCAGATGGAGGAAGGGCGAGCAATTCTTTGTCCTCTCCAGATTCGAGATCCTTGACCCAGAGGTGCGTCTCAGCGCTGTAATCCGGCGCCAGACGAGATTCGAGATAGGCCATGTATTTTCCCGACGGCGAAACGGGGCCGCCGACGCGGAACTTGAGTTGGATTACCCGCTGAAGCGCAGGATTGGTGCTGGAGATCACCAAAAACCGATCGGGATCCCTTGGGTTCGTTCCCTGCCTCATGCCGAAGTCCAGGAAAAGATAGCGGCCGTCTAACAATTGACCGAGAAATTGGCGGTTCGCGATTGCGGAGTGAACGTATCCGGGAAACTGAAACGCGCCTGTTTCCGGCGGGATCGCTCCGAGATCATCTCCGCTTGCGGAGAGAATGTAGACGCCCGTGTGGTCGGATTTGGCTTCCTCGGCGGTCTCGTCGCCGGAAACATCCAGATCGAAGTACAAACGATTACCATCGGCGAGCCATCCGTATAAGCCCGGCGTGCACAACGGGCAATGGGCCTGTGTGATTCCGGCAAGCCCCCAACTTGCGAGCAACTTCCAATCGGGCAAGCTGTAAACGAAATACGTTTCGTCCGGTCCTTGCACCAGCGCCCTCGTTGCTTGTGAATTCAAAACCGGTGGTCCCTGGCCGGCTGGAGCCTCGGCAACCTTGCGGAACTGCTTCGACCCGTCCAGATTGATCTCGTAATAAGCCCTGTCAGCCGTGCTGCCGGGAGAAGGCTGGCCGCGCCAATCGCGCCAAAATGCCACAGCGTATGCCTTGCCGGCGCGAGTTAGCGATCCCACGGCCTGGATCTCCAGATGCGGACCTTCATCGGAGAATAAGAGAGTGCGTTTTCCGTCCGCGACGGAGACGGCATAAATCTCAGTTTTCAGGGTCTGGCGACTCATCTCCAGATTCTGTTCTGGAGTTCGCCAGGGAAACGGAACGTTCCCGAAATGCGCCCGAAAGCTGGCCGTAGTTTCCGTGTAAGTCAAAGAGTAGATCAGCGTTTGGGCGTGTCCTTGCTCGCACACCAAAAGGCACGCGACGATCAACAATTTGACGCTCGGTCGCATCGGATTACCAACGCCTTAATCGTAACCGCTTCAAGCACAGTTGATCGAAGTCCTGGATTGCAAGGTGCCGTTCCGGCTAACTCCCGAAAAATCGTGCCGGCTCAACCGGCCGATGCAACACTTTTTGTAATTAGCTAGGAACGGAGGTCGGCCAGCCGCATACTCCAAATTGGCAGTGGACCTATGTTTTCAAGACGTGGACAGCCAGCAGCGCCAGCTTGAAATTCGTTTACCCAATGGGGCGGACCAGGGGCGGGGGCGGACGCCTGGGCTGGGCTGCTTGGATTGCGGGGGGCAGGGGGTGTATCCTCCGGCCGTACGTCGGCATCTCAGGTCTGTCCCCGGGAGTTTCTCGAAGAGGAGGCTTTCATGAGCGCAACTTCCGTTGTTGGCATTGCCAGGCGTTCCCTGAACTGGACCATCGCTTTCAGCATCCTGATGATTCTTGCGGGTATTGCGGCGATCGCCATGCCGCCGGTCGCGGGCTTTGCGGTGAACATTGTGGTGGCGTGGCTATTGCTCTTTAGCGGCGCCATGCATCTGGTCTTCGCGTGGTACACACGCACGGCCGGCGCGGCGGTGTGGGAAGTGTTGCTGGGCTTGGTGTACGGCGCTATCGCCATCTATCTGCTGGCGCAACCGATCGCGGGCCTGGCGGCGCTGACGCTGGCGCTGGCGATTTACCTCTTTCTGGAGGCGGTGCTCGAATTCACGGCCTGGGGTGCCCTGCGGCATCTCTCGGGCGCGGGCTGGCTGCTGTTCGACGGCGTGATCACGCTGATTCTCGCGATCATGATCTGGCGGACCTGGCCGTCGAGCACCGAGTGGGTGATCGGAACGCTGGTGGGCATCAGCATGCTGTTCAGCGGGACTTCGCGGCTGATGCTGTCGCTGGCGGCGCGGCAGCTTGTGCCGAAGAGCGCCTAGGCTGTTCTGACTGGCGAAAATAGCCGGAGAGAAGGGCTATACGCCCGGGCTGTGTTCCGAGTGAGAGGGCTTCCGCGGGGTTGGCGTGCCGCTGGGAGCCTTTTTGCTTTACACTCGGCGTTTGCCGAGCCACATGCTGATTGAGAATCCGAAAGGGAATTACAGGTTCATCAAGGGGCGCAATCCGTTTTCGTCGGGCGCAGTGGCCGACGCGGGGTATGAGATGGTGCATGCGTGCTTCGATCCGATGCTGCCGCTGGAGGCGGGCTTCGCGCAAATCGAGAGGCATCTTCGCGGCGATCGGGCGGCCGTTGAATGCTTTGAGCGGCATGGAACTGCGCATCCCGCGGGCGCTCTCGCTCGAAGGGTTCAAGGAATTCAACCGGCCCTACGTGCAACGTCTGGCTGCGTGGGGAATCCAGGTCGGGGAACTGAATCCGGTGGCGAGGACCAATGTGGCCGTGGAGATCGATCCGGCGCCGGTGGCCAGCGTGTTTGGATTTTCGTACACGGTGGCGTCGAGCCAGAAGAGATCGACGTTCGTGATCTCGGGCGCGCCCGAGGTGGGCGTGAGCGAAAGCAATCAGCGGATCGTGGTGGCGCCGGGAGATGTCTCGCGCGAGGGGATGCGGAAGAAGATCGCGCAGGTGCTCGGCAGCTTGCGCGCGCTGCTACAGGAAGTAGGCGCGTCGTGGGGCGATGCGACGGCCGTTGGTGTGTACACGGTGCAGGACATTCATCCGTACATGGAGGAGATGCTTCTTCGCGAAATTTCCAGCGCCAACGTTCGCGGCATCACCTGGCATTATGCGCGTCCGCCGGTGGCGGACACGGACTTCGAGATGGATGTGCGGCGAGTGTTTCAGGAGCTGATTCTGCCGACTTAGAGCAATAGCACGGCGGGACGGACGGCTGCCGCCGCGACGCATGGATACCGCTCATCTGGGCTCCGGGGGTGAGGCCTGCGTGCTGTTCGCTCCTTCATCCAAACGAGGCCTCCACAACAACATCAAGGCTAGCGACGCCACGAAGAACGGCCACGCGACCAGACGGCTTCCGCCCAGAAAGCGGAGAGCGAACCCATATAGGGCAACACTCATGGCGAGGACCAAGCTCAACATGTTCGCCGCCCGCCAGCGGCCGAGTGCTGACGCATCGCTTGGGTCGCGCCGCAACTTGTCGATGGCGGGAGGGAGCAGTTTTCTTCGAAAAACAAATGCAATTGCCACATCAATCAGAGACAGGATCGCAAAGGAGTCTACGAAAACAGGCTTCAAATCAAAAGCCGGCCTCGGCAGAGTTTCGGCCAGGAACATATAGCCTACGGTCGCCGCGAGGAAGAAGATATGGATGATGCGTATTGATCGAACTGACGCGTTGTTCACCATCTTAAAGTCAGGTTTCCATCCAGGTTTTCAACTGGCCCCCCAAGTAAAGTTACGTCATCCGCCGTCCGCAACTCCCGGATAGCCTGCGAACCCTTCGTCGTCGTACGGGCGTCGGCGGCTAGGCAGTCGCCGGGTGATGGGCCTTGAGGAACGAATGGATTTGGCGCACGGCCAGGGGGATTCGCTCCTTGGGGTCTTTCCAGGGGAACATGCTGACTTCGGATTTGGGCGCGAGCATGGCGCATTCCATGGCGACGGCGTAGGAATGGGCCGGGATATCGTCCGGGAGGACCAGGACGGGCGTTTGGCAACTCTTCACGAAATCGCGGGTGACGGTGAAGACGAAATCGGCGTCGGTGCGGAACATCTTGGTGACGAATTTCTGGACCATGTCGGCGGTGATATCGGGACGGCGCTTGACCAAATCCGTGCCCCAGGGGCTCATGCTGGCGTTGTACATGACGTCGGGCATCTCCGGGCGGAAGCCGACGGGCTGCGCCGTGACGGCGGCGACGACGCGATTGGGGGCGCGCTTCAAGAGGTTCCAGATGAAGGGACCGCCGATGCAGAAGCCCAGGACCATGAACTTGTCGATGCCGAGATGATCGAGGACGCCGAGCTGGTCATCGGCGTAGGAATCCCACGGGCGATCAACCTCGAGCGGGCCGGAGGATTGGCCGGGATTGGCGTTGCGCAGATCGGCCGCGATGCAGCGATACTCGCCCTTGAATTCCTGGATGGTGTCAAAGGGGTTGCTCAAGCCGGTGAGCGCGGAGTTCAATCCGCCGCCGGGGATGATCAAGAGTGGGAAGCCAGAGCCGACTTCCTGATAGCGGATGCGCACCGGACCTTTTTCGTAGAAAGAGGTGGGAGCTGTCTGGCCAGTCTGAGCAAACAGTTCCGGAACCGCGGATATGGCTGCGGCGGCGGCGCCTGTTGCCAGAATTTTGCGTCTCATGGGATCCATGTGGGTGTCCTCCTAATGCTTGTCGCGGCCTGCACGTGCGACATCTTATAGCACAGGTTCCTCTGGCGATGAAGGGGCGAATGCCCGTGCGTGGCGCGCCCTCGTCGTGCACCTGACCTTTCGTACAGTAGCGCAGATAAGCATTCTCAGGGTAGCTTGGAGAGTCTATCTCGTCCCGCCAGGTCGTGCAGGCGCGCACTCAGGCTACTCCAAGGAGCGGTATGCGGAACAAACAGAAGGGCTTTTCGCTGATCGAACTCCTGATTGTTGTGTCGATTATTCTGATTATCGCGGCCATCGCCATCCCGAACCTGCTGCGGGCGAAGATGGCGGCGAATGAAGCGTCGGCCGTCGGATCGCTGCGGACGATCAATACGAGCACCACGGAGTACACGACCAATTACGGCGGCTATCCTTCGACGCTGGCTTCGCTGAGTGGACCGTCAGGGGGCACGCCGACGGCCAGCTCCGCCGAATTGATTGACGAGGTGCTGGCGAGCGGCCTCAAGAGCGGTTACAGCTTCACGTACACAACAGGCGCAACGGACTCCAGCGGCAGCATTTTGGCTTACACACTGACCGCGGTGCCGACAGGCACCACAACCGGGCAGCGCCAATTCTTCACCGACCAGACCAACGTGATTCGCGGCAACCTGGCAGGAGCGGCGGACGTCAACAGCACGCCGCTAAGTTAGCCCTAGCGAGCTCAACCCAGCGTCATACGTAATTGCGCATCCGACGGAAAGGTGTTCTCCTGGAATCAGGAGACTCATTCACCTCTTCGCGTACTCGGTGAAGACGTAATCTCTGGTCTTCACAATCGTGTGGCACGCGAACCCGCACTTGGCGTCGTTCCCCTGCGGCGGCTTGTCAGCCGAGGTGCCGGGCTTGAAGGTATCGGACGCAGCGTCATACTCGAACACCGCATACCCCCACCCGCCGCTGTCCGCGAACCTCTTGCTGTCCTTCACCATGAAATCGACGTCATGCTGGGCACCCGGCACCGTAGCCGCGGGGAACGTCTCCATCTTTTTCGGGCTCCAATGAATCTTGGCCAACTTGGCGCCGTCGGGGAAAGGCTTGCCGTTGCCGGGAACGCCGGCCGAGTAGGCCTTGATCATCGCAGGATTGGCGAGGATCGCGGCAACAAGACTTCCATCCTGACTGATGGAGACAACCTGCCAGGCCTCGTATCCCCTGAACTCAGAGAACGCAAGCCCATTCGGCACTTTCAGCGTGTATCTGTCCTGAGCCGCAAGGGCCAGGACAACTGAGCCAGTCAGGAATGCCAGTGCGATCAGAGTGGCTGGGATTCTCTTAGTTTTTCATCTCTGCACTCTCTCCGGTAAGAAGTCCAACAAACTTCAAGCCCAATTGGGTGGATGTGGCCGGACGAGAGTTCGTCCGCATTCTCGGATGACGAGAGGCGTGCGCTGGTGACACGGTTTCTTTCTTTCTCTCGCAGATGGGGCAGTCTTGCCGGATCGAGCCGGTACAACGTTTCGGGCACCGGCTCGACGCTATCGGTCGGTTCGCTCATGATTTGACCGTACCGGAGAATCGCTATTTGCTGACGTTCTGATACCAGTGGAGGATCTGCTCGCCGTTCCAGTGCAGGACGCCATCGAATTTGGCGATGTAGTCATACACGGCCTCGAGATACTTGATCCGGGAGGGCTGGCCGCTGATGTAGGGTGGATGGCCATGGCCATGACCCTGGGCCGCTCAGCGCCTTCCTCATAGAGCCGATCGAAGGTGTCACAACATTTTGTGGTCCAATATTTGGCTTCGTGGTGCTGGACGGCCATCATGGCGATGTCGTTGCATTCCAGCGAATAGGGCAGCGTGACCAGCGGGCCGTGCGTGGTGGCGATCTCGGTGGGTTCATCGTCGTACACCCAATCCGCGATGTACCGGATGCCGGCGGCCTTCAGGTAATCGGGCGTGTCGTAGGTTTCGGTCAGGCCAGGACCCATCCAGCCGAGCGGACGCTTGCCGGTGAATTGCTGGATGGTCGAGAGGGTGCGCGCGATCATGGCCGGCTGATCCTCCTCGCTGTGGATGGGACGCTGCTCGTAGCTGTGGCCCATGAACTCCCAGCTGGAGTCCTTGCAGGCTTGCGCGAGGCGGGGATAGTCGAGGCACACGCGGGCATTGATCGACAGGCTCGGGCGAATGCCCAGACGCTCGTAGAGCGCGTGGAAGCGCCAGAAACCGACGCGCATGCCGTACTCGTGCCAAGTCCAATTCGGCACGTCGGGTAAAGTGGTCACCCCGGTGGGCGGCGCCAGGACCTGCCGGGGCATGGGACGGGAAATGTCCCACACTTCGACGTTGACGATGGTCCAGACGATGATGCGCGCTCCATTGGGCAGAGGCAGCTTGGGGCGGTCTACGATCGCGGAATATTTGGCACGTTCACGGGGCAACATCATTCGACAGTTCACCCTTGGGTTTTGGAATCGCGGTCAGAGCTTATGGCCGTCTGCCTAGTTTGCACTACGGATTGAGGACGTTGCTTGCCGCTGCCTGTTTGATCAGGGCGTCGGCATCGTTCTGGAGAAGGAAACCCTGGCTCACGGCGCGCGCCGCGGCGGACTTTACCGCTTCCACATATCCGGCGTGAGTCTTGTAGCGTTCCTCGAGCGACGGACGCGGGTCGCCATTCGCCATGCGCTCGGCTTTGGTCTTGGCGAAGGGAATCATGCCGCCGGCGTAGTTGCAGATCTTGCCTTGGTGGAAGCCGGCTGCGACCACGTTCCAACCCAGGTAGGTTCCCAGGGGCGCGTCGCGCAGGACGACTGGCACGCCGCCTAGTTCGTTGCCGTCGGCATCGACTCGCGGGGCTTTGCCGTTGATCACGTGCTTGATGGGTGGGGGGACGTTCGTGAAAAAGCCCGAGCCATCCACGGAGTTGAAGTGGGGGCCCCAGTCGTAATCCAGAACCGGATTCATCAGGCCCGTCGGCGCGGATCGCGGAACGCCCGGAATGTTCGGGAAGCCCAAGGATTCCTTGGTCGGATCAACCATGTTGCCATCGCTGACGCTCGGCCAGCGACTCGCCGGCGGGGGAGTGTCCTTCATCACCCAGTCGCGGAAATGAACGCGCAACGCGTTCACTGTTTCGGTGAACGGCACGGGATTGGATGCGAACATCCCGACGCCGAAATTCGCGCCAGGACATGCCGGGGGAGAAAGGGGATCGACGTCAAAGCCGCCGCTGCCGCCACCGTGCGTGGTGCTCGGAACGTAGTATCTGCGGACGTTGCTCGGAATGGGAATGTCGGGATCGGAATTGCCCGACGCGCCTACCCATCCGGCTGTCAGTCTCAGCGCCCACACCTCGGCGCTCCCGCTGAGTTCGACGATCTTGGGGCAGGTATTGTTGGCAGTGCAGCGGTCGAGGATGCCCTTGGCCGGCAAACCCCTGACGGGATCGGCCCAGGGCGCCCAGGACTGCGGGCCTTCGCTGCCAGCTTCGTACAGCTTCGAGGTGCCGTCGGGCAATGCGAAGCGGGCATTCATCGAAATGCGACGGCCAGCGATGATGGGCCATGTGCCGTCGTACACCTTGCGATCGCTCTCATCCTGGTTGAAGCCGAGCTGCAGAAAGGCTCTCAGGAAGTTACCGGATTGCGAGACGCCTCGGCTGATGACCCAGGAAATCTGCTGAGCCACGGGGTTGGGCGTGCCGTCGTCATCGTGCGCGGCGTTCCGGAAGAAAGAGGCCATATCCCGGAAGGCGGCGAAGCCGATTCCCAGCACATAGGGGTCCTGCGCGGTGAAGACGACTTGGTAGAGCAATTTCGGATCGAAGCCGCCCTTCACGCAGATTTGCGTCGGGTCCGGCGTGCCGGGGAACGGGTGGCTGGCGTCGCATTTGGCCCAGGCCCAGTTGCCGCTCGGGATCGCGGCGGTTGCGCCAATTTTCCCGTCGATGCTTTCGGAGGCGTGCGTGGTGAGGGTCGCCTTCGTTGTGTCCAGGCTGGCGGGCTTGTACGGCAGGGGATTGCTGTGGACAAACAAGGGCTCTGATGCGGGGCCGCTGGCGTTGACGATCCTTCCCAGAACGAGCCCTGTAACGGCAGAGCCGTCGGCATTTCTGGCGACGGGCACGATGACGTAGTCGTTGTTCGGGCCGGGAACGGTGTTGCCGGAGCTGTCCCCCTGCCAGCCGCTGCTCAGACCGACGTCGCCAAAGTTGCGCTCGGCTAGCGCGATGGTGATGCGGCCGCCGCGGTTGGGGACGTCGTGCCACATCAGGTGGCTGCTCTTGGACATGTCGATGGGCTTGACGAGGAAGAAGGTGGCCACGTAGTCCACTTTGCCATTGGCGTTGCGCTTCGCCAGGCGGATGTCCGTGATGATTGCGTTGTGCGGATCGTTCGGGTCGAGTTCGCCAAAGGCGCGGCCCGTCAAGGTCTCATACTGGCCGGCATTGCCGAAGGAGCGGCCATCGAAGGCGGGCGATACTTTCTTCTCGATCACGATTTTCTTGACGTGGGCGCCGGCTGGCGGCGCGCCGGCTAGCAGCAACGCGGCGATTGCTAGGCCGACCAAAGCCGCAAGGCTCTTCGGAACCTATCGGGCGTGTGGTGTGACATTGATCTCACCTCGACATAATCTCTGTTTCGGCGCATCGTACCGCTCTCTTGGCAAGGGCACAATGGATTTGCAATGCCAGCGAGGCAATCGCGCAGTCACCAGGCCCGGTCCGCCAACGAGCTTACACGCGTAACCCGCCGAGCGGCGCTGGGTGTACAATCTCGCATCTCGCTCTGCGGAGAGCAGCTTGCTTCGGAGGGCCACACCTCGATGAGACGCTTTTCCGGCACGATCCTGGCGCTGGTGACGGCGGCGGCTGGCGCGCTGCTGCTGCTTGGCGCTTGCACGCCTACGTCGGCGCAGTCGCAGTCGCCCATCAAGGATGTGTATCTCACTGAGATCGATGTGACGGCCGCGCCCAGCTCCTACGGGCTGCCCGGGCACGGCATCCTCGACGGCCTCACGCACCTCAGCGGCGCCGCCATCACGCCGGTGCTGATGATCTGCGCGCAGGAAAACACGAACGTCAACGGAACGCCCAACCGTTATTGCTCGGATTCGAGGGCCTGCGTGCATACGTACGACTGCAAAGGAATTCTGCTGAAGCCGTTGCCGCTGACGTCGGAGGATGCCAGCGTCGACGTGGTTCTTTACGACGTAGCTTCTCCCGGGAACCTCGCCGTGAACTCCCAGTTCGTGATTCCGACGGTCAGCAAATATGACTCGACTTCGCTGACCTCATCGAGCACGTTCGTCCCTTCGAGCTATCCAGGCACCATGGTTACGGTGAAGCTGAAGTCGGACTACTCGAAGGCGATCGGCACAGCTACCAAGCTCATCAAGGACCTGCCGAAAAGGAAGCTGCCCCTTCCGGAGCCGAGCCCCGAGGATTTCGGAGCCGGAGCCGCAAACGAGCTAACCAAGGAAAACCTTAGCTATGACCGCTGCCTGGGCTCGCACAGCACGAGCAGTACAGTGTCCGCGCAGGACATCTTCAAGATGTGCGGGAACCCCGGCGATCCCGGCTACGCGCACTGCGTGGCGACCCACTTTGCCAGCGAGGATGCGCAAGGAGCTTGCTTGACGAGCGGAAGCGGAGCCCAGATCGAGCAGCCCGTCAACGGGACATCCCGCGAGAGCGTAAAGGCCTATGTGTGCCGCGTGTTCTCCTGGGTGCCGAATGTTTTGACGCCCGACTCGATCGCACGACAGTGCAATTCCGGCTTGGCAGCGGGAACACCTGCGCAGGTTCCGGCCCGGACCGAAACGCAATATCAGATGTGCTTGCGCAATGCGATCAACAACTATGGGGATTTGGCCGCGCAAGCGAACAACCCCGGCACCGGCTGCGACACGAAGACGGGAAACGCCCGGATCGCGTGCTTGGAGAACATCCTGGAGCCGGCACTGGACGTCAGCAAGCCCACGCCGCACAACTTCATCGCCAGGAGCCAGCAATTCGCGGCGTGCCAGCAATACAAGGCGCTCACGAACTAGCGCGCGAAAGGGCGTTTGCAGGCGAGTATTCTTTTCTCCCGTTTCGAGTCCATCCTTTTTGGCTAGCGCTGGCATCGAATCGGCATCATTTGACGGTGAAAGCCGTGGCGCGATATAGTTCGGCGCGGCATTCCAGCCAGGGATGCCGGCAAAACGCCGTCACGGCGGGAGAAGCAAACATGAAACCCATCGGATTTCCAGCGATCTTGGCCTTCATGTTTTCCTGGGTGTTGTTTCCGGGTGTGCAGATGCGGGGGCAGGCCGCGCCGCCTCAGTTTTTCTGGGTTTGCTATGCAGGGGCCGCCAATCAGCCGAATGTCTACGTCAGCGGCGTCATGCGGGGGCCGGTGGCTGCGGGGCAGGCCTTTCGAACCGCGTTTGTGCAAGTTCTCATGCAGAGATACTCCTACCAGGGCCAGGCGGCGTGCGCTCCGGCGCAGAACCTGACCGCCGCGCAGAATGGCATGAACGCGCGAGCGACGGCCTGGCGCAACGCCAAGAAAAATGTCGTCGAGACGGGCTGGACCGAGGCTGCACCGTCGGCCGGTGGAACGGCGGGGGCGACAGGCCCGGCTGCGGCAACAAACCTACTTGGCGGCCTTTTGAACCCCAAGGCGCCTTCGACTGCTCCAGCGGCCCCGGCGGCCCCAGCCGCCGCAGCCGCCAGCGCTCCTACCAAGAGTGGCCAAGCAGCTCCGCAAGGCACGCCGCAAGGTGGAAGCCCCGCCGCCACGGACGCCAATACGGCGGCGAACGTCCTGGCTACTCTTTTTGGCTCGAGCCCAGCGCCGTCCGGGGCGAGTTCGGGAGGTGCGTCTAGCACCACCAAGGCACAGCAGGTGCAGACGGCGGGCAAGACCGCTGCAAGCAGCACGGCAGCCGGGACAAACCCAAACGCCAACGCGGCCGTCCAGGTGGCCAGCACGCTTTCTGGTATTTTCAAAAAAGGACCGAGCGGCTCGGGTGGGGGAAATGCGCCGAAATCGGATCCGCCGGCAGGGAATAGCCCGGCCAGCAAAGGCCCAGGCGGCGCTCCGGGGCAGGCTTTGGTAGCGAACGGGCCCGGCGGCAACCTTCCGTCAGGCGCGCTCGGCCAGGCGCAATTTGCCAATACCATGCTGGTCGTATATGGCTGCGGCCGGCAGGGCACTGCGGGAACGCAAGTCCTGTGCGTCACCGACCTGACCAACCAGAACGCCAAGGATACCCTAGTGCAAGGCGCGGCGGTGTGGAAGGACGCCTTCATCGTGGACGATCGCGGCGATCGCCATACGCGGACCAACGGATATTTCCTGAATATCGATGGAGAACAGCGTCCGCAACTGGACATCGACTACGGCAAGAGCGCGCACTTCATTCTGGCCTTTGACGACGTGCAGACCAAGGTCGAGAAGATCGCGTTGCGCTCGGGCACCGGCGGCCTGAACGTCGAGGGGATTCCCTTGATCGCGGTGGGCGCCACCGAAGCTTCCGCGCAGGCGCAGCCTTCGGGCGCTCACTAATCCTCGCGGTAGTCTACGACTCATCATCAGGAGGGCCGGACGCCACGGGCGTCCGGCCCTTTTTGCGTCATGTGCCGCCGTGTGGCCGCGGGCCACAGCGGCGCGCGCGTGGCGCGATCCGGACACCGCGCACAATGCCTACTGGACGAGATGATGCAGCCGTTCGTCGAAAGGGCTGCCGAGGCCGGACTGGATCTTGGCGCGAAATTCCTTGGTGTGCGCGGCGGTCAGGTGCGCGTCGAACGCCTTTTGGCTGGCCCAGACGGAGATGATGGTGAAGTGATTGCCGCGGTCGCTCTGTTGCAGCAGTTCGACGCGCAAGGCGCCAGGGTCCTTGCGGCTATCAGCAACGTATTGCTGCAAGGCGGGCTTGCCCGCCACGAGCCCGTCCGGAACCAGGTCCACGTGGATGACCACGTAGACCGCATCCGCCATCGCAGCGGCGGAAGCCGTCGCGGCATTCTGCTGCGCACGCGCCGCCGGGCGCGCCGCGAGCAGCAGCGCGCAAAAGCCGATCGCGGCCATCGTGACGGCCATCGAGATCGAGCGCATTTTCCTCATGAATTCCTCCCTGTCGATTGCGGACGAGCAAAACCCGAATGCATGGCCGCCAATCTAACACACTCCCGCGCGCAGCCGGCAGGTCTCCACCGGTACTGCTTCAAGACACTCCGCGTGGTGCCACGAAACCGATGTTGCATTCAGTGGCTGCCCGACGCCTCTGTATTACGGGTGTGTCTTTGCCTGGCCTTGACCCTCACCGCACCCGGGTCGAAGCACTACTCAGTGCGGATCCGCGACCGAAGACGTCGCGTGCACGCCTTCGGGGTTTAGCTTGAACTGGGTACCTCGCTGCGCGTTGTCTTCGTCGGTGCGCTCGAGGTCGATCCGATCCAGCGGGACGCTGTTCTCGCCGCCATAGCTGGTGCGGTAGTGCAGTTGGCCGTTCTGGACCCAGTAATCCGCCAGTTCGTAGCTGTAGCCGCCTTTCAGCCAAATCACGGGCATCGCTCCTGAGGCTCCGTGAGAAGATGCGCCCTGAGCGGGCGAATGTATCCCAGGCGAATCGGGCGAGGTCCCACAGAGGTTTCTCGAGCAAATTTGCAGATGTTACGCCAGGGGCAGACGGATCAGTTGTGGCAGGCGCGGCTTTTGGACAGCGCCAGTGCCAAAAACCGCAATCGACCACGCCGTACGCGTCGCCGCAGGCGGCGCTGAAGGACTCACAGGTGCGGAAAGCGTTCTCTTGGTGAAAGCGATGGAAAAAACCGAAAGGATTGTGGTGGTGCGTTCCCGCGGAATGGGAACTCGACCCGTTACCTCGATACGCGGAGCTCGTGCGCCCTCCGCCAACGTGCCCGAAGCCGGCGTGTCCGCCAAATCCGCCGCCGTGCCCGCCGCCTCCGCCATGCTGAGCCCACGCCGGCCCAGCCAGGCATAGCGTCAGCAACGCCACGAGAATGGCCGTACGACGGAGCACGGCGAACTTCCTTGCCGGCTCAGCTCCAGGACGAGCGTTCATATCGTCCACCCCCAAACACCAGATGTTAGTGGGATGCGGGTGAGCGCCAAGTGGGACCGCCATTCTTCACGGGAGGGCGCGGCTCTTGTCTAAGAATTTGCGGGACGTTGTACATCCAGGATATACCAGATATATCTAGAACATTCTTGACGTTCCTAGATAACTCTATTTAGAATGTTTCTGGCAGGGACCAGGGAAGGAGGCCATATGGCCGCCACGGTAAAGATCGGCCCCGAAATCGACAAAAGGCTGTACGCGGAATTCGTGAAGCTGGCAAAGGAGAATGGCCATTCGCAGCGGTTCCTTTTGGAGAAAGCCATCGAGCACTACATCCGGTTCGTCGCGCCTTCACAACAAACGATCCGGCCGGAAGCTATGGCCCACTTCCGGCGCTCCACGGACAAGAATCGAAAACTTCATCAACTCCTCGCCTAAATGCCGGGGCATATCTACCTCACGCTGGCCGAAACGATCGAAATTCACCGCCAGCTGATCGAGGAATTTGGCGGCTCCCCCGAGCTCCGGGATCAAGCGGGACTGGAAGCCGCCATTTTCCGTCCTGAGGCGGGCTACTACAGCGACCTCGTGGAAGAGGCAGCCGCCCTCATGGAATCCTTGGTGAACAATCACCCGTTTATCGACGGGAACAAGAGAGTGGGCTTCGCGGCTGCCGATACGTTTCTTCGCTTGAATGGTTTCTACCTAGAAGTAGAACCGCAAGAAACGCACACTTTCGTCATCGACCACATCGCGAAGGGTACATTTCGATTCACCTCCATCCGCGAATGGATCGGTTCGAAGATCAAGCCCCTGAGCTAAGATTGAGTCCAAATTGAACTGGATTGCACGACAGGCGACCAGGGCCGCTATGGGAGAATCCATTGGGACTATGAAGATCGGTCACGAGCTCAATCGTCAGCACGCCTGCACGCTGGCACTCTTGCTGGGCTGCGGGCGTTGACCGGCGCCATCCTGTACGCGCAGCAGCAGCCAGCACCCGCGACCAGCAGAGACGCCGCAAAAGCCACCGCAACGCCGCCGCTATCGCGGCCGCAAATTACTGTGCAAAACGATCCGATCGGCGTCGAGGTGAAGGTCGTCAACGTGCTCGCCAGTGTGCGCGACAAGAAGGGCGCGCTGGTCTCGAACCTGGGCAAGGACGACTTCAGCATCGACGAAGACGGCCGCACGCAGACCATCACCTACTTCGCGCGCGACACCGATCAGCCCCTCACGCTGGGCCTTTTGGTGGAGACCGGCATGAGCCAGCGGCGCGTCCTTCCGGAGGAGCGCGACGCCAGCCAGGCGTTTCTCGAAGACATTCTGCGTCCCGACAAAGACAAGGCGTTTCTGATTCATTTCGATCGCGAGGTCGAGATGCTCCAGGATGTCACCAACTCGCGCGACAAACTGCAAAAAGCGCTGAACGAAGTGGACGCGCCGCAACTCCAGCAACGAGACCAGAACCAGGACCCGTATCCGCAGACCGGCGGCTATCCCCAGGGCGGGGGCTATCCTCGGGGCGGCGGGCGCGGCCAGGGCGGGTACGGCCGCGGAGCGACGCTCTACGACGCCGTCTATCTGGCGTCCCAGGAGGTCATCCAGAAGCAGCAGGGCCGCAAGGCGCTGATCATACTTTCGGATGGTGTGGACCGCAGCAGCAAGGAATCCATCGATATCGCCATCGAAACCGCGCAGCGTGCCGACACCATCCTGTATGCGATCTATTTTGCCGACGAACAGCCGCAAAGTCCCTTCGCGTTCGGAGGAGGCCCGTTCGGAGGGGGACAGGGGCGACGCGGCGGCGGAGGAGGGTATCCCCAGGAAGAGCGCGTGGACGGCAAGAAAATTCTCCAGCGGATGACCAAGGAGACAGGCGGCAACGTGTTCGAGGTCTCGAAGAAGCAAACCATTGCGCAGATCTATATGACCATCTCGGCGGAGTTGCGCAACCAATACGGCCTGGGCTACACACCCGCGTCCGATTCCGGCTATGGCTACCACAAGATTCATCTCACCACGAAGCAAAAGGACCTGACGGTCCAGGCCAGGGATGGCTACTACGGGGTGCAATAGCGCCCCGATCGTCGAACCACCAACCCATGATTTTGCGCGACAGCGGTCTGGCCCTGATCGCAAGCCTGGCGCTGGCCGCAGGCGGCTTTCTATCCTCGGCGAGCGGCGCAAATGGGCAAGGGCCGGGAGCGCGCGCGGCAGCGATTCAGGCGCCGCAGTTGAAGGTGGTGACCTACAACATTCGGTCGTGCGAGGGGCTGGATGGACGCTTCCGCTGCGATCGGATCGCCGAGATTCTCCGGCGCATCGACGCCGACGTGATCGCTTTGCAGGAGGTTCGCGCCGAGCAGGCCGCGGAGATCGCGAGGCGGCTGGGGCTCAACGTCTTCTTCGGACACGCCGACACCGTGCATGGATACAACTTCGGAAACGCGATCCTGGCGCGGCTCCCGATTCGCGAGACGAACCTCTACCCAATTGGCGTTCCGGGGCGGCAGCAGCGCGCGGTTCTGCGGGCGGACATCGCATGGCCAGCAGGGAATCAGACCCTGCACGTCTTCACGGTGCATCTCGGGCTCAGCGTCGCGGAACGGCGCGAACAAGGCAGGCGCCTGGCCTCACCGCAGATTCTCGAGGACCCGTCCATCCAGAACGAGCCGCGCATCCTGCTGGGCGATTTCAACGAGAAATTCAATCATCAAGACGTCAACCGGAGCCTGAAGCCGCTTTTGCAGCTCACCGGGGAAAAGAGCTGGCCCGCCCCTTTGCCCTTCATCGACCTCGACCGTGTGTATTTCAGCGGCGACATGAAGCGTCTTTCGACTCGCGTGTATCGTTCGAGCGGGGCGCGGATCGCCTCCGATCACCTTCCGCTGGTCGCCGTCCTGGAAAAGCCCTCAGTGGCGCCCGAGGGGAGCGGACCGTAAGGGCGCACCCCTGCTGCGTGAAGGGTCCCAGGGCCACCTGCGAGATTACCGATGAGCAACGCGGGTGGCTGTCAATCTTGAGGGCAGGTAAGATATATGGGGTGGAACGAGAGCGGTTCTTACAGCATCCAAGCAAAGGGCTAAGCGGCGTCTCAACCGAGAAATCCCAGCGATTCTGCTGATTCACGGCCACGGACGGAGATTCCCAACTTCATGCAGAGATGGCCGACGACCGGGGGTAGGACTGTTCTCGCAGGGGTTCTTGCTGCCATTGCGCTGCTGGCCATGCCTGCCGCGACGCGCTCGCAGGCCCCGGCGGTCACTGGCCCGCCGGTGAGCGACCCGCGGGAAAACCCGGCGAGGACAGACGCGCTTCCTGCCCCTGAGGAAAGTTTCGACATCGCGATCGACTCTCCCGGGAATGCGGGTCAACAACCCGCTGTGCAACAGCCGGATGAACAGCCATCGGGAACTCTGGAGCCCTCGACCACCGACGGCGAGAAGGCGCGGCTGGCCGTAAACCCCGTCACCGGAATCACCGTGTCGCCAGCCGTGAATTTCACTCCGCTGACCGAGCGAGAGCGCTGGAAGCTGTACTGGGCGCAAGACTTCTTGTCCATGGGAGCCTACTTCAAGCCGATCTGGTTTGCGCTGGCGCTCGATCAAACTACAAACTCACCGGAGCAGTGGGGTGGCGGGTTCGCGGGATTCGGGCGTCGAGTAGCCTCGCGCGTCGGAAGCAACGTTGTGCAAGGGACCATTCGGACGCCGCTGGCAGCGGCGCTACATGAAGACGTTCGCTACATTTCGGACCAGCGTGGAGGCAAGCGGCGCGTCCTGCATGCTGTCGAATACAGCTTCGTGACGTATAACAACGAGGGGCATCCGGTCTTGAACATCGCAAAGCTGGTGGCGTACTACGCTTCGACGGCGATCTCAACGACATGGCGCCCGGGCCATCATTCGCTGGCAAGCTACACGTTTGCCAACGGCAGCGAGCAGCTTGGGCTCAGCATCCCGGTCAACCTGCTGCAGGAGTTCTGGCCCGATTTGCGGCGCAGGATGTCGCGCCGCAAATAAGGCTCAAGCCGCTCGCGGGATTACGCGCCGAGAGCGGGTCGCGCAAAGACGTCACAACCAGAGGGCTGCCCGCGCGCATCTAAATAAGTGGGAGGTGGTATGAAGGGTGAGCAAGCCTCCTGGGAGTCCCGCTGAGAATGCCCAAATGTAGCGTGGGCGCGGGTCGATCGAGGAAGAGCGAATAGCGCCAGGGGCACTGGCGAGCGCGGCCTAAACAACACAGGCTCCTCGAAAGAACGCTGACGGGCTTTCGGGTTCGAGAATTCGGATGAAAAGACGAAAGGCGGCGAAGTTAGCCGCCTTTCTTTTTTGGGCAGCGCCGTTTCTAAAGGCGATCGGAGACGGCTATTTCTTCTTTTCGGTCGGGAAGCCCTTGTTTACCCAGTCAGCGCCGAAATTCTGGTCGATGCGCAGGACCTTGACTTGCGACAGGCCCAGCTTGGCGAGGGCCACATAGGCGGGCTGAATGTTGGGGCATTGAGCCCAGGGGCAACAGCCGCAATAAAGCACGACGGTTTTGTTCTTCGGCGCGTTGCCGGCCCATTGTGCCAGGGAGACGATGCCGGCACCCTCGCGGCCGGGTCCGCGGTACAAGGAGCCAGGAATGTGCGCGCTGTCGTAGAGAAACTTGAAGCCCACGCAGATGATCGTGGGTTTCTCGCCGGGCTTTGCCAGCATGTCCACAAGCTGGTTGGGCTCGAGGACGTTTCCGGGCGGGATGCTCTGCGCTGAGCCTTCCTGCGCCGGGAGCGGCGCTGCGGTTGCCAGTACGCCCAAGCGGGAAGGGAGGATCGAGACGAGCGGAGCCGCAAAAGCGCCGGCCGCCAGGCGCATGGCGGTGCGGCGCGAAACCAAGGTGGCGAAAATATCGGTGTTCATGCGTCCAATATACCCCAAATAGGGGTATGGGCGCCCGACCGGAATCTGCGGGGGCGGCATGTCGAAACTGGCTACACGGTCCTCAAAAAAGGCTCTTGCCAGTAACAATTTCTGTTATGATTCGTTTCGGTGCCGTGTAGCTGGACGGCGGTCACGTTCGTACTTGCATAACAAAACGAACTAAGGAGATGCAACGGATGTCAAAGGAACAAATCAAGGCAATGGACGAAGCTCTGTCCAACAACGGCAGGCGCTCGTTCCTGAAGGGCCTGTTGATTGGTGGCGCAGCAGTGGCCGCTATGCCGCTGATGAAGTCGCAAGCGTTGGCGCAGGAAGACGACAACGCCCCGAAGAAAGAAGAAGAAGAAGGGCGGAGACGACAACGCCCCTAAGTAGTCGGGCGCTAACGCCGGCGGCTCAACCAGCCTAGGGCCGCTTGGCTTTGGAAAGGCGGCCGTGTGGAGAATCCTGCAGGCCACACGGCCTTGAGCTTTTTCTGCGGGGGGTGCAAGCGCAGCCCACACCCGTTCCGCAGTCGAAGTGTCCGCCGCCTGATGCAAAACCCCGCCCTGAATCCCGCCATTCAGCTCATCCAGACCGAGAACGGCTACGCGGCTTACGATTCCACAACGACAAACTGCATGAACTGAACCCCACGGCCAGCCTGATCGTGGAGTTGTGCGACGGCAGCCGGAGCGTGGAGGAGATCTGCGCGTTCCTCGACGCCGATGCTTCCAGCGAGGCTCGGCGGAGGGAGTGACAGCCTGGATCGAGGAGGGGGTGGCGGCTGGACTGCTTGTGCCGGGCGGCGATCCGGGGAACGCGCATCGCGAGCTTTCCGTCCGAGGAACTGCACAAGATCTCCTACAGCTGCGCTACCGGAATCAAGGAGGAGATGGCATACGCTTTGCCAGCAGCAGGCGACGGCGCTGGCGCCGGACAATGCCGGAGATGTGGTACGACCTCGGCGAGATGGCCGAGATGATGGGGCGGCGCGACGATGCCCGCGCGGCTTATGAGAAATACATCGAGTTCAAGCCCGACGATGCGGAGATCAGGCACATCCTGGTGGCTCTGCGGGACGAGCCGCCTCCGCCGCGCATGCCGGACGAGGCACTGCAACAGATGTATGCGGAGTTTTCGCGGACCTTCGAGACGAACCTGATGCAAGGAGCTGGGCTACAAAGCTCCGGAGCAGGTGCGCGAGACTGATCGATCCGCTGCTGGGCGACCGGCAGAATCTGGCGGTGCTCGATCTGGGCTGCGGGACCGGGCCTGGCGGGCGTGCAGTTCAAGCCGCGCGCTTCGCGCCTGGTCGGCGTGGACATTTCGCCGGAGATGATCGAGCTGGCGCGCGCGCGCAATCTTTACGACCGGCTGGACGTGGCGGAGATTACCGAACTGGCTGGCGCACTCGCAGGAGCGATTCGAGCTGATCGTTTGTTGCGACTGCCTGATCTACTTCGGTGACCTGCGGCAGGTGCTGCTGCCGGTGGCTGAGCTTCTGTGCCCGCAAGGCGTATTTGCGTTCACTCTCGAGCGCGGGCGACCGCTATCCGCACCGGCTGAGTCGATACCGGCCGCTACACGCATCATCCCGATCACGTTCGCGAAGTGGCGGCCGAGGCCAAGCTGAATGTGGCGCGGCTGGAAGAGGCATTCCTGCGCGACGGAATATGGCAAGCCGCTGACCGGGCTGTTTGTGGCCTTGAAAAGGCAGCGGTTCCTGAGCGAACGATCGCGGGCCGGCGGCGGAGGACAAAACGGAGACGGCAGGCACAGGCCCACACAGGCGCGGGCGAATCTTCGCTCGTGGGCGCGGTTTACGCGCGGAAGCGCAACTGCGGTTTGCCGCCGTTTCCGCCGCGCTGCTGATTCCTGTTTTCTGGCACCGGCGAATTGAAGCGGGCGATCTTGGCAGCCATCTCTACAATGCATGGCTGGCGCAATTGATCCGGCAGGGGCAGGCGCCCGGATTGTGGATCGCGCGGCAATGGAACAATGTCCTTTTTGATCTGCTGCTTAGCGGGCTGGGTGCCGTCTTCGGTCTGCGCGCTGCTGAAAGGATCGCCGTATCGTTCGCCGTGCTGATTTTCTTCTGGGGCGCATTTGCCCTGATTCGTCGCGGCTACGCGCCGCGCGCCTTGGAAACTTTCCCCGCTTCTTGCCGTTTTCGCCTACGGCTGGACCTTCGAGATGGGCTTCATGAATTACTACATCTCGCTGGGTCTGTGCTTTTTTGTGCTGGCGGCTTTTTGGCGCGCGGGGAAGATCGCGGCGGCTGATTTCGCTGGCGTTGATTCCGTTGATCTGGATGGCGCACCCGCTGGGGATGATTTGTCTGGCTGGCTTGGCCGCGTACATCGCGCTGGCCAAGGCCATGCGGCCCCGCTATCAAGGATATCTTTTGCTGGCGGCGGGAATCTTTTTGCTGGGCGCGCGGATCGTTCTGGTGCGGCGTTACGAGGTGCATTGGAATCCGTGGGCGCGCTATTTCTTTTTTAACGGGGCGGACCAACTCGCGCTCTATGGCTGGCGCTATTACCTGCTGTATGCGCTATTCGCGGCGTTTTTTCTAGTCGCGCTCGCTGTCGATGCGAGCGCTTCGCTGGCACAAGCGCGGCTTCTGGAGCGACTGCGGGATTCCCCTGCAGCTCTATCTGGCGGCGGGCATGGCTTCGATGCTTTTGCCCTCCATTGTGGCGCTGCCGCAGTACGAAGAGCCGCTGTCGTATTTGATCGTCGCGGCTCACTTCGGTGTCGGGCGTTCTGGCGTGTTGGATCCTCGGCGCGATGAAACCCAGGAAAGTGGCACGCGGCGGGTTGCGCGGTCACTGCGGTGATCTTTTTCAGCTTCCTGTACGTCGATACGGGAACCTTGAACAAGATGGAGGGGCAGGTGGAGCGAACGGTGGCAACTTTGCCGGCCGGGCGCCGCGTGGTGGAGGACATCGACTTCGGCGCCCGGTCCCGCGTGGTGGTCGAGCACATCGTGGATCGCGCCTGCATCGGGCATTGTTTCAGCTACGACAATTATGAGCCGTCCACGGGGCAGTTTCGCGTTCACGCGGCGCCGGGAAATTCGGTTGTTACGGCCGACCCTCCGGACGATTTGGACGATGAAGCCGAGGAGAAGCTGGTGGAGGCGCTGCATCCGCCGGTTTACGAGATCTCGCAATGCGAGAAGGGCGGCGTGAGGATTTGCGCGCGCGAATTATCGGCGGAGGAGACGAGGGATTTGGTGGAGGGCGACTCTGACCCGTGAGGCGCACGGAGCAGAGGGATTCCTCCGCTGCGAGGCGGCGCGTTCTTGCTTACCGCGAAAGCTCCCCTTACCGGGGACTTTCGCTCGGGGAACGGGACGCAAAGACAGGAGGCCGCCACTTCGGTTGGAATGACCGGTGTCTGCCATAACGCCGACGTGCGGAAGCACGAGGCCGCGCACTTGCGTGTGAGTGGAGAAACAGATCTTCTCCGCTTTATCTCAGCTTGCGGTTTACTTCCTCTCTGTAACATCCAATCACGGCGCACAGGCTGAGAGCCTGTGCTACTGGCGGACGTGGAGGACTGAGGCGTTGGCGTCGCTGTAGACGGTGTCGAAGTCGCCGCTGGCGTTTGCGGCGTTGAGGAAATCGGTGGAATCGCTGCGGGCGACGACGTATTCGGCGCCGAAGCGTTCTCGAATGATGGGGCCCGGGTGCTTTTCCTGGCCCTCGGTGATGCGGTCGTAGACCTTCCATAGCTCGGGCTGGGCATCGTAGAGATATCTGGGGTCGAGGCCGGTGACGTAGGCGTTGCGCTGGTTGTAGTAGAACAGCTCGGGGAACTCGGCCCAATCCGCGTTGAAGACGAGGGAGCCCGCCGGGGTGTGATCCGCGAGCCATTCGGAGGCGCCGCGCATGGCGAAGGGGTCGTCGCGTGTCGCGGATATCCGCGCGCGCGCCGCGCACGTTTACGACGGCGAATGCGCCCATGACGATCAGCCACGCTGCGATGCCGAGGCGCGCCGGGAAGCGCCTCGGCCACGTCCATGTCGATGTTTGTTCCATCCGTCGCGCGTCGAAAGTGAACGCCGCGAAGAGGACCGCGAAGGGCGGCCAATATTCGAAGAAGCGGCGCCAGCGAAGCGCCATCAGCAAGAATATGCCAGCCAGAATGAGGAAGAAGAGCGGACGGGAATCGCGACGCGCGTTTGCGCACGTCGAAGACCAACAAGGCCGCGAAGCACAGGGCGAAAAGGACAGCATTTCCGGCGAGCATCTCCCAGGTCTCGAACGGGTACCACTCGCCGCCGACGTCGATCGCTGCCGTATCGGCCAGCAGCATGTGCACGTGGTGAAAAATCAGAAGGAGGTCCTTGGGGAAGTAGGGATTGATGACGAGGCCCAGGGCCGCGCCGATCGATGTGGCATAGAGCGCGCCGAGAGCGAGGCGGCGTTCGGCGAGCCAAATCGTGACGGCATAGGCTGCCGCGAAGACCCCGATCAGCGGGAACATGTTGTACATCCAGACGAAAATGAAGGTGAGGATGGCCAGGGGAACGAATTTGCGTTCGAGGATCAGGTACACGCCGACGGCGAGAAGGACGAGCGAGGGGCTGGGATCGCGCGTCATGGACATGCGGTAGAGGAAGGGCTCGGAACCGGCGGCGAGCGGGAGCAGCCACAGCCAGCGGTAGCGGACGCGATATTCGACCAGCAGCGCGAAGATGGAAGCGATGGCCAGCGCCGAGAAGAGCGGGGCGGCGAGTTTGGCTCCGAGCCGCAGATCGCCGAAGGTGAAGGGCATCAGCAGGACGTGAAACAGGAAGTGCTGATCGACGAAAGTCGGAGGGGCGAAGCACCGTCAGCGGCAGCCAGGTGAAGGACAGGCAGATGCGGCAGGGATGACCGCAGGATGCGGCTCCAACGCATGTGGTAGTAGGCGTCATTGCCGATGATGGCCGGGCTGGCGAACTGAATCCAGAATAGCAACGCCAGACTGAGCAGGAAGGCTGCCGCACATTCCAGCGCCGGGGCGCCGCTAGATGGTCCTGTAATGCCGGGGGCGAGATCAGGTTGGTCCGCGGTTTGGAGCGTCACGTGTGGGTTCGACTTTCGGCTGAATCGAAACCATACATGCGGGCGGCAGCGAATGCAATCGCGCGGACTGGCTTGCGTTCGGTGAGTAAGCGGTGAGTAAGCCGGCGTCCGGGTCAGCCTCTCACTTGGCCTTCTTCGCCGCTGCGTCTATTTTCTTGATTTCGTCGGGCTCCTCGTTGTGGGTGCAGAAGACTTCGCCCCACTCGTCGTGAGGATTTTGCGCCAGCGACCATTTGCGAGGGGCGGAGGTCCAGGGCTTCGCTAGCACTTTGGGATCATCGACGGTGACTTGGTAGATGAGGTAGTTCTTCGAGGGACGACTGAAGCGCTCGATCACGTGCTCCTGATCACTGGGAAACCATCCTTGCTGCGATTGCCCCGGCACGAGAATTCTCAGCCGTTCATCCAGGGCGATGACGTCAACGACCAGCGTATCGCCCTCCCAGTGAGCCGCAGAGTCGCCGTTGAAGGTGGGATCGGGATCCTGGGGATGCTGACGCCCGTTCGTATAGATCATGCGAACGTCCAGCGGGTATTCGTACATCATGGCCAGCCGTTGCGGCGTCTGAACCAACTCCATGGGGGCGTGTTGATACATTTGCTCGAGGGTGACGCTGGGAGTTCCGGCCTGATCGCATAGCCCATACGGTTTCGGTTTCATGTATTTGGAGTCTACGCCGGGCTTGAAGGAAGGCTTCTCCTCCGGCGTCGCTTTGGGATCGAATTGATCGTAAGCGGATTTATCGACAGGGTAAGCAACCTGAATCATTCTTCCACCAGCGTTGGGATACCAGCGTCCGGTCAGGTCCGGATGGCCGTCCGCCATGCGGGGCGCGGGTCCGCCGGGAGGCAGTGGCTGCACCGCGTCGAAGTTGCCGACGATCGGTACGGGGCCCGTCTTCACTTGCGGGCTTTTTGGCCCGGAATCCTGCGCAAAAGCAGGCGTGAGGATCAGGCACAATGCCGCCAGCACGGGTCCAGCACTTCCAACGCCGTAGCGGAACCGTCGATTCATTCCTCTCATGTTCGATTTCTCCTTTTTCAGGCTCGGCGACAAGTGCACGCGCTCAGAAAGGGGAGCCAGATATTTTTCCAATGCCTCAAAATTCCGCGACGCTCATTTGAGCAATCGAGCCAAATGATCGAAAGACTTTGGGGCGAGATTCGCCCGCTATCGTTCAGAAGTGCATTTGATCGCGCGTCAAAGATTCGACCAACTGTCCGGTAACCCGCACCTGGCCGTCCGCAAGCTCGATGAATTCGGCTGCGCCTCGATTCGGCGTGCCTCCGGGTCTGGTGGGACAGGCCCGGGCGGCCATGGGCTTGCCGATATTCGTGAGGAAATCCTGCCGGGAGGTGCCGTTTCGCTTGAGCGCGTTGGGAGTGATGGTTTCCAGGCTCCACGACACAGTTTTGCCGCTGGCGTCGGTCACGTCCATGTGAACGTACGCGTGCGGGTTTTCCCAATCGACGCTGGTGAGGGTGCCCTTCAGATTCATGCACTTCTTGCCGTCGAACTCCACGGAGAATCCATGGTGCGCGAACGCGGGAACCGCCGCGCCAATGAGCGCGAAAACCGCCATCAGAACACCGGGAAGCCGAACTCTCATCGAGATGCCTCCTCTACTGGATTGGAAACGGAATTGTGCCTCGACCTACTCGGAACACTCCGGAGTCTCCGATCCGGACCTCCTGCCTGCGGGTATCGTACTCTGGTCCCGCCCTGGAGACAATGAAGCTCGAACTGAGTGGGCGCGTGAGCAGGGAAGCTAAGGCGGTCCGCGCTCGCGCCGCAGTCTTTTCCGCAAATCCTCGCCGGGACAGTAGTACGGGCGTACTGGGCGGCAAGGACAGTGTGGGGCACGACACACGGAGGGGAGGGGGGTCTTGTCGGGGTCCGAGCGCGAGCCGAAAATGGTTTAACGAGTGCGGCCATCTTATCTTCCTAGAGCGCGGAGTGGTGCGTATGACAAATTCACAGAACGAACAAACCGACTGGAAGTGGATCTTCACCATGCTGCTGATGGTGGCGGGAATTATCGGCGTCGGCGCGATGAACCACTATGAGATCGGCCGGATGTACGCCCAGCTAGAAGGCGCCGATCGGCGCATGGCCCGAGTCGAAACGGCCGTGCACATCCTGGCCGATAGCCAGGGCGAGAAGACACGCACCATGGTGGACGAGGCGCTGACGATTTCCCAGAACGCCGCTGCGTCCAGCGCGGAGCTGCTGGGCAACGTCAAGGGATACCTGGACAGCGGGGACAAGGTCCGGGCCGCGGAGGTCGCCTACAACGCGCACGAATTACTGATGACCGCGAAGGAGAACAAGAGCCCTGTGCCACCGGGCTACTTTGCCAGCACCATCGCGCTGCTGAACAATATGCCCAACACCACGGACACCGACATCTCGAGCCGTTTGCTGTCCGCGCGCGTGGCGCTGGCCGAATATCATTCCGCGTTGCAAGCGGGCCCGGAATTGCCGAACAAAGAAGTGACGCTGAAGGTTCGCTCGGGCGAATCCTTTGCGGCCGAGGCTATGAGCCCCGGCACTGTGTACCGCGTCGACAGCCAGCTCACGCTGCCGGCGAAAATGGATTGGCAGGCGCCGGGCGCCGTAGTGGATGGGTCGGCAATCGCTTCGGGCACCGACCTACTGTCAACGCCGGGTGGATCTCTGGCGCAAAATGCCAATTCGGTGAGCGGGCTGACCCTGAGCGGGGTAACCCAGACGCTGGACGGAGTCGAGTGGAAGGACGTGACGTTCGTCAACTCGCGCGTCCGCTATCACGGGGGCGATCTGAAGCTCGAAAACGTGCATTTCGTGCACTGCACATTCGAGGTGCCGGTGAACACGCGCGGCGCGCAACTCGCCGACTATGCCACGCTGGAAAACGGCGCCTTGAAGATCGGGTAAGTTGATTTACCGATCTTCGGCATTCCTCGATGTTCCAACTCACCCGGGCTTCGTGGCACTATAGCATGTGCCCCTAAAGACCTTGCTGACGATTGCCTGCGGTTGCTTGAGCCTGTTCGGGGCGATCCTCTTTTACTGCTCCCGGCAAATTTCAGTGCGCTATAACGCGTGGACGACAAGATTTCGCGAGCGGCACCCGGACATCAATCCGCCTCCAACCCCTCGAATGAAGGAACTGAACACGAAGATAATGACGTGGCTATTCCGCGTCGTGGGCGTCTTTCTTGTTTTGTGCTCAATCGCGGTACTCATCGACGTCTGGAATTCAAACTAGCCCTTATCCTCCGGCGCGCTCGGCGAATACCTCTCGCGCGGCCTGAATTCCGTTGAGCGCCGCCGGGAAACCTGCGTACACCACCATCTGAAGGATGATCTCGACGATCTCCTGCTGCGTGCAGCCCACGCGGAGGGCCGCACCGATGTGCGCGCGGAGCTGCGGACCTGCTGTGCCGAGCGCGGTCAGCGCCGCGACGCTGAGCATCTCGCGGGTCTTGATGTCGATGCCGGGGCGGCTCATGACGTCGCCGAAAGCGAACTCCGCGGCGAAGCGGCCGAGGTCGGGCGCGATAGTTTCGAGCGACTTCAAAACCTTGTCGCCATTCTCACCTTGGGTCTTCTTGAGTAGAGCCATTCCACGTTCGTAGCGATTGCTGTTGTCCACGGGCGTCCTCACTTGGATTGAAAAATGCTGCGAATTGACGCGGCGATGTTAGGAAGTTGCGGAAGCGAAGTCAATCGCGGCGCGACGAACGCGATTTATTCCGGGGACGAATTTGTGCGAAAAAGAGAATCGCGAAGAAAAGCTTGACGCGTGTGGTATAATCTTCTCGTAGACAATTGCGCTTGAAGCCCGGGAGCAGCCCTCCCGGGCTTTTTGCTTTTCTGGGCGGCTCGGCGGCGCAGCTTTGATGGATCGCGGCCGCCAGCCACGACGAGCCGGTTGCAGTGAGCGGGCCGCGAAATGCGGCTCGCGTTTCTCGATTCCTGCCCGCAGGATCCCACGATCTGAAGTTTCACCGAGCGCGCTGCGATGGGGGCGGAAGCCCGCACGCGTAGAGCTGCGGAGCGAGCGCGGCGCACAGGCAGAGTGCCTGTGCTACTTGAAAGACCACGTCGACAAACAAAGCCAATTTCAGAACAAAGGAGCTGCTTCATGCCGCCCTATTCCAACGCGGTCCCGCCTTCGAGCGTGTACGAGGGCGATCAGTCGATCATCGTCAGCGCGGAACAACTGGGCACCAACGCCTTCAGCCAGCGCGCGGCTATTGCCGATAAGGATGGCAGTCTGCCGCGCCCGGTGACGGTTACGTTTACCTACGCCAGCGCACCGTCCAGCGTGCAGTACGACATCTACGTGGCCTGGGACGATACCGCGCCGCTTACCAGCTACACCAAGGTGGGCAGCACGACGAACGTGAACGGCGACCAGGTAACGCTGCAAAGAACCGCGGCCGGCGGCGCTAACTTCCGCTTTGTGTGCGTGCGCGAAGTGGTCTCGCCGGGCGTGAACGCCACGGTAAAGGTCCAGCAGTGATTCGAGGTTTCATTTTCGCGGCGCTGGCCGTGCTTGCCGCGACGCCCGTCTTCGCCCAGGCAGGGAACCAGGTGATTCCGGGCGTGGCGAGCGTTGCCAGCCCAGTGTTTAATGTGGCGACGTATGGCGCCGTGTGCGACGGCGCGACGAATTTCACCTCGCAGATTCAAGCTGCCGCCAGCGCCGTGCCGTCCAGCGGAGGAGTGCTGTACTTTCCGAGGTCGGCGGGCGCCTGCGTTGTTTCTTCGTCGATCACTATCGCCAATCCGACGGTCGTCGAAGCGGACTCCCCGTCGGCGACGAGCGTGAAGTTGGCGAACGGATCGAATGCGCACGTCTTCAGCGTCAGTTCGTCGAATGTCGCGTTCTACAATCTCACGATCAACGCGAACGGCTCGAATCAAGGCAGCACCAGCTACAACGGGATCAATTTTGCCAGCGGTGTTTCCGGGGTGACGGTGCAAGGCTGCGTGATCCAAAACGCCGCGAAAGACGACCTGTACATGATCTCGGATTCGCATGTGCTCGTCGCGCAAAACACGCTAAGCGGAGCCGGAAACGATCAGTTCAACTACGAAACGACGGCGTCCGTGGCCTCGAGCGACATCAAGTTCGTCGACAACACGGTGGACTCGACCGCCGTCACGACGTCTTTTGTCGCGGTGTACGCGGTCGATGCGATCGGCGCGGGAAGCACGGTGACCGACGTTACCGTGGATGGCAACAGCGTTCACATTCCGCTAACTTCGGCGAATGAGACGGATGGAATCGTGGTGAACGGGAACACCACCGGGAGCGTTTCGAGAATCACGGTGGAAGGGAACAACATCGCGGCGACTTCTGGCTCGGGTTCGACGAATTCCAACGGCATCGAGGTTGCCAAGGGCATAGACGATTTCGTGGTGGCGCACAACACGGTTTCGCTCATGTATCAAGGAATGCTGATCCAGAACTGCACGGGGTCGGGCTGCACGGCAAGCGGGTCGGTGGCCGGGAATACGCTGATCGCCGCGTCGGGGAACCAGGGAACGGGCGTTTATCTCAACGATCAGTCGCGCACGATGCGCGTGGCGCTGACGGCGAACACGATCATCGGCTGGCACACCGGGTTGGTCATTAATTCGTCGAACACGACGGCTTCGGGCAACGCGATCGCGCTAACGTCGGCGAACAATTATGGGATCGAGGTTGCGAACGCGTCGAATGTGAATGTCGTAGGGAATTATTTGACGGGCACGAACACGAGCGATGGCAACTGGGGCTTGTTCACGAGCGGGTCATCGGTTACCGACGTGTCTTTTCGGCAAAACCAGGTGGCCAATTTGAGTTACGGAATGATTTGGGGCGCGACGACGCACACGCGCGTGGTGGCTTCGGGAAATTCCTTCGGGGCAATCAGCAGTCCGTACACATTGGGCACGGGCGGCGGCGTGCCCGCCGGCGTGACGGTGATTGACGACAATGGGGCGCTGGGAGCGATTGCGTCGCAGAGCGCGGTGAATCTCACCGGGCAAACGGCGGCGAAGGCGTCGACTTTGCTCTACGCGGTTCCGGCGAATGGGCAGGGGCATTATCAGATTTGTTTTGACGCGAAGGTGACCACGCCGGCTACGACTTCTTCGACGCTGGGCGGAGCGAATAATTTTCAACTGATTTACACGGATGCGGACGATTCGGTGTCGATCACAACGCCGGCGGCAGCTACTTTCAACTCGACCTCGGCTTTGCTGGCCGGCAACTCGACGCAGAGCCAGGAGAGCGGCTGCCTGACGGTCAACGCCAAAGCCAGCACAAATATCAATTACTCGCTCGGCTATACGAGCGCGGGCGCGACGGCGATGGCTTACTCGCTGCATGTGCGCGTCGCGGAGATGCTGCCGTAATCGCTGTGTGATTGCACCATTTCATGGCGCGACGCAAGCCAGCCCGGGGTTCGCACAAAAATCGGGACACCGCCGCCAACGAACACGCCTGGGCCCAGGACCTTATCGCCAAGAGCTATAAGGCGTTCCCGCGGCAAAAGGAATTTCACGACTGCCAAGCGAAATATCGTCTCTTTGGCGGCGCGGCGGGTCCGGGAAAAACGAAAGCGCTGCTCTGGGAAGCGATTCGCCAGGCCAACCGCTATCCGAATGTCGATACGCTGCTGCTGCGGCGCACCTTTCCGGAACTGGAAAAATCGCTGCTGACTTATTTTCGCCGCGACGTGCCGCGGGAGAGTTACAAGAGCTACAACGACTCGAAGCACGTGGTCACCTGGCACAACGGATCGACCACGCACTTCGGCTATTCGGCCAGCGAAAACGATATTTACCAGTACCAGGGCGCGGAGTTTCTTTTTATCGGCATCGACGAGCTGACGCTGTTCACGCTGGGCCAGTGGCAGTTCCTGACCAGCCGCAATCGCTGACGTCGTGCAAGCGCGCAAAGCCCTGCATGGCCGGGGCGACCAATCCCGGCAATATCGGGCACGCCTGGGTGAAGGCGCTGTGGGTCGATCAAGCGGCCCGCTCCGGGGATGGACCGGCCGGACCAATACGATCCGGAGGATTATGCGTTCATTCGCGCCACGCTCGCCGACAATCCGATTTACAAGGATGACGCCGGTTATCACAAGACGCTCGAAGCGCTGCCGCGGCATTTGCGCCAGGCGTTCTTGAACGGCGATTGGAACGTTTACGCGGGGCAATATTTCGATCTGTTTGACTTGCGGCTGCATACGGCGCGCGCCGAACAGCTTGCGCTCGAGCCGTGGTGGCCGCGCTGGATTTCGATCGACTGGGGATTCGAGCATCCCAGCGCGGTGTATTGGCACGCGGCGCGGCCGGATGGCGCGCGTGGTGACCTATCGCGAGTTTGTGGCGAATCATCTTTCGCCGCGGATGCTGGCGCAGGCGATTGCCGAGAGGACTGTACTGCCGCCGGAAGATGCCTGGCTACCGCGGACAGCCTGGGTATCCTTCGGCGCCAAGCTCGGAGCGCATTGGCGAGATCTATCTTTCGCCGGATGCGTTTGCGCGGCGCACCTCGGATTCGACCATCGCCGAGCAATTGGGCGACGTGCTGGCGCAAAACGGCCTGCCGCGGCCGGCTCCGGCCGACGACGACCGCGTCGGCGGATGGATGATGCTGTACCAACTGCTGGAGCAACGGCAGTGGATCATCGCGGACAATTGCAGGCAACTGATCGATTGCTTGCCGACGCTGACGCGCGATCCGGCGAACGTCGAGGACGTGCTCAAGGCGAGCCGGCGACGATCCGGCCGATAGCGCGCGCTACGGGCTGAAGTCGCGCCTGTCGCCGGGACGCGCGCCTGCCGAACAGCGCGTGGCCGAGCGCATCACGGCCGTGGATCCGACTTCGCGCGCGATCTGGATGCAGAGGTTCATGGGGGAGGAGCGGCGTGCTTCGCGGCCGGCGCCGGTGCCGCGGCGGAAGTGGTGGCGCTGAAGCGCCGCTGCCGCGCGCAGACATTTGTCTTTTGACGGATTCAGAAGCCAGCGGTCATGATCCGGGCATCGAAAGGTGGTTTTATGCGAGTTATCCTCTCCTTTCTGCTCGGAATTTTCATCGCAGCGCCACTGGCCGCGCAGGAAAAGCCGCGCCTTTTTATCGCAGCGAGCGCGGCGTGGCGCCAGAATGAGCAAGGGGCCGGGGCTAAGGCCGAGACCGAGGTTCGCACCGTGGAAATCGCTGCCGACTTCAGCCATTCCTGCGGTAACGTGATCGTCACCGCCGACTATAAAGCGGCGAACTACATCGTTGAATTCAGCCGTCACATAGCAGCGGTGCCTTTGACCCGCTTTTCAGTCGATCGAACCGACGTGAACCTTTACCGGCCGAACGCCGATCTGGTTGGCGCGTCATCCAAGGCAAGCGTAAGCGCGGCGGTGAAGGCTGCGTGCGGCGCAATCAAGAAGGACTGGCCCACGGCGCCGCACGAACTCGCTCCGAAGCCGCCGAAGGACGCCCGTCCGACGGGTCGAGCTACGGCTTTCGATCAGTAACGAAGTCTCCTGAGTGGGAACACTCTATGGCTTGGAATATTGCGGATTGGTGTGCGCGGATGCGGCAGGGGTTGCGGAGCCGCTATGTGCGAATGATCGAGGACGAGTTGTCTGCCGCGCGCGGCGAGATTGAGCGGCTGCGCGAGGAGAATCGCGCGCTGCTGAATTCGCTGCTGGGCACGGCGGGCGTGCCGCCGATCGAGACGCCGCGGACGATGGCGAGCACGCCGGCGGTGCGACGGCGTTCCTGGCCGCAGATTGCCACGGCGCGGGAGATTGAGGCGGCGCGGGCGGAGCAGAAACGCGAGCGGGAGATGCGGCGCGGGGGATAGATTGTTGCGCGCACGAACATTGCCCGGGAACGCCGATTTTTAGATCGGCGGTTTTGTAAGACGCCATTCGGGAGAATGGCGTTCCCAGGGTTCACATGGAGCGATGCTGCTTCAGGGGCTAAAGCCCCGTAGATTCTTTGCCGGTTATGTCGGAGATGAAGCTCCGCCCCCCCAAAAATCGGGCAAGCGCGGTGCAGCAGCACGGCCCTCAGGTCGTGCGGGTTTCGTTACGGGAGTTCAAAGGCGCACAGGCAAGAGTGCCTGTGCTACTCGAGCCCGGTTTTCCCAAGGACATTATGGCTAACTACACGACTACTTTGCAGGATGGCGTTCGTCCGGACGCCAACTTCGATGATGCGCGGGCGGTGGGCGCGGCGGCGGCGCCGCAGCGCGGGGCGCAAGTCGAGGCGGACGGCTCGCGCAGCGAGCCGCAGGCCGTCTCCGATGGGGGATTGCCGCTGCCGCAGAACCTGGGTCCGGACAATGAGCTGCTCGAAGATGCGGCGCCGCGGCTGGTGAACGCGCTGCGCGAGTTGGTGGTGATGTACCGCCAGGAAGGGCTCGTGGCGCGGCGGCATGAAATCCGGCGCATCCGCCAGGCGCGCCTTTTCTGGCAGGGCTTGCAGTATTCCTGGTGGAACGCGCAAGACATGAACTGGCATCTGCCGTGGGAAGCGAAGATTTACGACGACTCGGCGCTGGAGGAGATGCCGCGCTACCAGTTCGTGACCAATTTGTATCAGGCGTTCGGGCTGTCGTTCGTGTCGGTGATCAGCCAGGACGTGCCGGCGACGCGCTTCTATCCGCAATCGACGCTGATCGAGGCGGACGTTACAACAGCGAAGGCGGCGTCGGAAGCCTGCCAAGCTGATCGAGCAGAATAATCACGTCGAGAAACTGCTGACGGGCGCCGGATTTTACCTGTGGACTGACGGGAAGATCGGCGGCTACGTGCGCTACGTGGCCGATGGGCAGCGCTTTGGCTGGCGCGATGAGTTGGTGCTGACCGAGCGACTGGGTGCCGCTGGGACGCGACAAGCATGTTTGCCCGCAGTGCGGGGAAGAGACGGAGCTCGACGCGAGCGGCAACGCCGCTGACGCCGATGCTGTCTCCGGAAATTCGGACGTGCCGAATGCGCCGCCGATCGACGCCTTCGCGTCGACGGCGGAGCATTCGGGGGATGACGGCAGACCCGCTGCTAACGGCCAAAGTTTCCTTGCCGGCGCGATTTGCCCGAAATGCGGGACGGCGCTTGGCGAGGCCGATTTCCGGCCGGCGCCGCTGCGTGCCGGTGCCGATCGGCATCGGCACGCGGCGCGTGCCGAACGGGCAGGAAGTGATCTCGATCGTCGGCGGACTGGAACTGAACACGCCGGTGTGGGCCAACGAGCAGTACGAATTTCCTTACTTGCAGTGGCAGATGGAAGTGCACCGAGCGAAGCTCAAGGCCGCCTTTCCGCACGTGGCCGACAAGATTCAAACGGGCGGCGAGGCCGGCGCGGAAGACGTCTATGCGCGCGCGACACGCGTGGCCGTGGCGCAGGGCATGCCGACCACGCTTCCGGGCGACGCGCTGTTCAATCTAGTGACGTTCTCACGCACCTGGATCCGGCCGTGGGCGTTCTACGCCATCGAAGACAAGGCGGTGCGCGACGCGCTGCTGCAACTTTTTCCCGACGGCTGCTACGTGGCTTTTGCCGGCGACACGTATTGCGAATCGCGCAACGAGTCCATGGACGATTGCTGGCGCGTAATGCACGCGCTGCCGGGCGACGGACAGAATCGCCCGAGCGTGGGCGAATCGCTGATCGACGTGCAGGAGCGCTACAACGCGCTCTCGAATATTCAGGCGGAGACCTACGAATACGGCATCCCGCCGATCTATGCCGATCCGCAGGTGCTCGATTTCGACGCGCTGCAAGGCCAGACCGCGGAACCTGCCGCGCATTATCCGGCGCGCGCGCGGCCCGGCATGTCGCTGGCCGACGGATTCTTCCAGCCGGCGCCGGCGCAGGTGCCGCCGGACATGCTGCGTCATCAACAGGATCTGATCGGGCCGATCGCGCAATTTCTGACCGGGCTATTTCCCGCGGTGTTTGGCGGCGAGATGGAGAACGTCAAGACGGCCAGCGGGTATGCCATGGCGCGAGACCAGGCGCTCGGGAGGCTTGGGCCTGGTGTGGCGGCGGCTGAAGCAATTTTATGGCGACGTGATGCTGCTGTCGGTCGATTGCTTCCGGAAGAACCGGCCGAACGACGTGGAGATGCCGTTCCTGGGCGCGGGCGGGCAATTCGAGGCGAAATTCATCCGCCTGGCGGATCTGAAGGGCAACATCCAGGCGCACCCGGAATCGGACGAGACGTTTCCGCGCCTGAAATCGCAGCAGCGGGCAGTGTTGCAGCAGCTGATGAGCAGCCCCGATCCCACGATCCAGGCGGCGCTGCGGGAGCCGGCGAATCTGGGCTTCATCAAATCGCTCATTGGACTCAGCGAGCTGGTGGTGCCGGGAGACGATGCGCGCGACAAGCAACTGCGCGAGATTCAGCAACTGCTGGCGTCGGCGCCGGTGGTGGTGCACGTGCCGCGGGCAGCTTCGGGCGGCGACGGCGAAACGGCTGCGAGCGGTGAAAAGACGGAAGCCCACCTGATCTCGACGATTCCGGTGGACGAGATGCTGGACGATCACGCGACGGAATTCGAGGAGTGTCGGCGGTGGGCTAGCTCGGACGGCGGGCAGATCGCGCGGGCGCAGAATCCGGCGGGCTTTGCCAATGTGCGGGCGCACGCCGCCGAACATGCGGCTGCGTTGGCGCGGCAGCAGATGCGCGCAGCGCTGGTCTCCGGCGCGGCCAGTGCGGCCGGATCACAGCACGCGCAAGAGCCAAAGAGTCCGGCGGGAGGTAGCGATGGGGCGGGGAAGTAGCGACTCTTTGTGGGACGATCTCACCGCAGGTTTGTCGCAGCAGGAACCGCCGGCTCCGCCCACGCCTGAGCCACCGGCAGTCGATCAGGGTGCGTGGAAACAATCAGTGGAGCAAGCAAAGATCAGCGATTCTCTGGGGACGGTGCACGACCTGGGACTTAGAGTCTTCAACGAGACGCAGTCTTACTCCGATCGGCCGGACTCGAATGAACCGATTGATGCCGCACGCCAAAAGATGGCGCATTCGATCATCAATTCCGACGAGAAGTGGGGAGCTGATCGTGAGAAGTGGGCTCGCACAGCGAATCCCATAGAACCATCCTCGGACGCCCTGAAGAACCCGACGGTTCGTGGGGCGTACGATTCGTCAATGAACGCTGCTCGGGAGGCGTATCTTAGCGGAAACGATCCGACCAACGGCGCTCTGTATTCGATTCAGAAGCCAACAAACGATCGATCGAACTATGTCTTTGCGAGGGGGAATCCAGAAGGCGTTCCGATCAGCACGCAGTCCGGCCCCTACGACAATTCATATCCCAACAAGCAAAATATGCCGTCGAGCAAAGCTTGGATTAATACGTATCGGGATAAATGACGATCGTTGATTGGCTTCGGACCCATCTCTGGACGACGACATGCCTAGCGGATTCGATGCAGGAAGCTTGCATTTCACCCTCTCGTTCCGGTTCTAGTGGGCAGATTTCGTAGTCGCCGAATACTGGATCAACCAAGTTGACATGGGAAGAGTTCGTCGAGACTCGATGCTTGTACTCAGCCAAAAAGACCTTGTCAAGGTGTGGCGGGAATTCCGGGCCTTCACCGTCTTTTACGATCACGTCCGCTGACCGAGGCATGACTGCCGGGCCGCTATAGATGGCGAGTATGCGTTTCGTACCGACCTTCCAAATGCGAAAAGAAGGATTGCCTTCATAGGAGTTAAGCCGTCCGTGGGTCCAGTAGCACAACGAGGCGTTTTCGGGAGTCTTGCAGGGAACCTTGCGCGCCGCGGTCTCCCGGGGGGCCGCTGAGGTTGAGTCCTTTTGTGAGATGGCTTGCGCGGCTAGTGCGCAGAGGATGAGCGCTGAGACTGACAGGTAGCGCATGAGCGGAATGTAGCACGGCCTCAAAGGGCAACCAAGATGACTATTGTCTGCGGTGTGGATTGCAGCATAGGAGGAACGAGCCATGCAGCAGGGAAGTAATGCGGGCGGGACGGCGACGTTGACGGACGAGCAGATTCTGGGGCTAGACGAGAGCATGGCGCCGAGCAGTACGAGCGCAGACTCGCAGGCCGGCGAGGCTGCCGGACGATCGAGTGGAGCGGCTGGCCAACACAGCTTGGCTCTCGACGACCTGCTGTCGGCGCCGCAAGCGGGGAATTCCGCAGCTACAAGCGGCCCGCGCCAGGGCGATGCGGCTAGCGGGCGCGGCGAAGCCGAGCCTGCCTGGCTTACGGCGCTCGAGACGCAGCCTGCGGCTGCGGCGGAGGCGCGCGGTTGGCGCGATGCCGCCAAGGATATCTCGTCGATCGATGCCGCATATTTCAGCGGCGAGCCAGGGGCGCGTTCGGGATTGGCTGAGCGGCTTTATCAAAGCGATCCGGCGGCGTTTCGTGCGATGCTGGCGGAAAGCGCGCGGATGCTGGCGGCGCGAGACCCGCAGGGGCTCGCGGAGCTGGCACGGCAACTCGGCATGCCCGAAGCGGCGGCGCCGCTTCGGCCGCGCAGCGTGTCGCAGGCCGTGCGGCCTGCGGCGGAGTCAGGGGCAACGGCAACGCTGGCGCACGAAAACGCGCAGCCGAATCCAAATTCGGATGCAGCGAGCAGTTCATCGAACGTCAACGCTGCGTCGAGTGGCAGTAACGGCGCGGCCTTTCCGGCCGAGGCCTATCGCGCGTTTGAGTCCAGCACCAATGAAGACGTCGGCCGGCGCATGCACGAGGCGATTGACCGCACTCTGGCCTCGACGCTGCCCGAGGGCATCGCGGAGGGCGCGCGGCGGCGGATCGGCGAGGATGTTTTCCGCGAGGTGCACGCTTCGCTGGCAAGCGACCGCGAACTGTCGCGGCGCGTCGGCGAAACGTTGCGCGACTGGAAATTCGACACCGCAGCGCGGCAGCAAGTGGTAGCGCTGGTGTCGGGACGGGCGCGCGCGGTGCTGCCGGAAGTGGCACGACAAGTAGTGGCTGAGTGGACCTCGTCGGTGCTGGCTTCCGACCGCGCCAAGATGGCGCGGATCGATTCCGCGGCTGCGCGGCGCGACATCACCGGCGGGCGCCTGCCCGAGCCGGTGGCGGCGAGCGCGTTGCGTCCGCGTGACGTGGATTATCGGCGGCTTAGCGACGAGCAGATCCTCGATATGTAAAAGCGGAGGTGTAACCGGAGAGAAGCGGTCAGACTTATGTACCCTCGACCGCGCACGCACGTGAACTATACTTTGGAGGCTCGCAGCCGGTGAGCGGAGTTAGCGATAGCGTCAGAGACGCGGCCCATGCGCATGGACAAATTCAACATGCGACGAGACAGAACTCGCAACCAGCTCCTAGCCGTAGCGAGCGAGGGGCGATGTCCTATTCCGAAAACACTCACGGTAGCGTGGCGGAACACGAAGCCATGCAATCAACGGTCATGAACCGTGCCGCCAGCGGCGAGAAGTATTGGGTTGACAAGGGCCGCGATCTCAACGAACACAACATCATCGCCGCTGGCAATCCAAAACAATACCTGGGAACTGGCTCGGAAAACTAATCGGAGCGAGTCGAATGACGCTTAGGATCGGAGCGATCTGCTTCGGAATTTTCTGCCTGCTGCTTGCCGTTAGCAACTCCAGCGCCCAGTGCCGCACCGGGGATCACTTCACGGTCTGTCCTGGGGCCGATACGATCTACCTCAACAACGACAAGGTTCTCGGCGCGCTGAGTCTTTCAACCGGAGCCCTAAAATGGCGAACCGAACTGCCTGCAGCGGATTCCGGCTTTCTCGACCCCGTCGCCACCGCGAGCACCGTGGCCATTTGGGAGGGATTTCCAGACACGCAGATATACGCGTTTGATGCGTTCACAGGCAGGCCTTCGTGGAATCTCGCAACCAGCGCGGACGATATGACCGCTCTTGGGCATTACATCTTTTTCAACGATGCCGCTCACCGGGAGGGACTCGTTGCGCTCGACGAGCGCACTGGCCGGACCGTCTGGCGCCACGAGGGAACTAGGTTTTCAAAGGCCGATCGAGTGCGGTTTTACGCGTCGGACGGCCATACTCTACTCACCAATTTGTTTGCGGCCGACGCCGATTTGGGCCGCATTCTGGCGCGCTGGCCCCGAGGCTGGACCGTCTCGGCGGCTGCTTTTGGGGACAAGTTTGTTGTGATTGGAACGGAGTACGCCGGGCAAGACTCAACTAAGCTGGCGGCTTACTCCGTGCCCAGTTACCGGATGCTGTGGGCGACCAGCGATCCCAAACGCTGGGTCATTGAAGGTCTTGCATGCGATAGGGAACATATCTTGGTCGCTAGCTATCCCCAAGAATCGGTGCTCTTCGGTCCGGGCGAGCTCCGCCTGCAGTTAATCGGGGCGTCATCGGGCGGAACGCTTTGGAGTAAGACTATAGAGGCCGCCGGACTACTACCTGCGCCGGTTGCGATCTTGCAAGGGGTGGCAGTCATAGTCACACGCGATACGCCGAATTCCAGCTTGGTGCAAGGGTTCGATGCTCTTAGCGGCCAATCGAAATGGACCGCCCGCATGAATCACAAACTGGGCGGCCAAATAGTGTGCGTCGGCTCAAGGTGTTACGTTGGCGGAAATATTGATGCGGCTGAGGTGCTCAGCGTCAACGTGCAAACCGGCGAGCAGGCCTGGTTCAGGATTCCCAACTAACAAAAATCGGCTTGGCGCGGGAGAGCGACTCGACCCCGGAACGCCAATCTCCCGATTGGCAGCTCTACAGGACGCCATTCGGGAGAATGGCGTGCCCAGGCTGCGTCCCGCTGGCCGCGTCTTCCTTAACGCAGTCCCACTTTCCGGACGTCAACGCCGCTCCAAACGGCGCGATAAACAAAAAGGAGAAAAACACAATGGCTCAGATGCAGAATGCGCAGACAATCGCGCTGCAACTGGAAAAGGTTCGGGACAAGGTGCCGCTGCTATACGAGCGAGACGACGTCCTGCTGACCATGATCCAGCAGCGCGGAGACGTGGAAAAGGTCAGCTCGCGGAACATGCGGCTGCCGCTGCAACTGGTTCCGGGCGGCAAGGCCGGATCCTACAACGCGGACGGCGGAGACCTGGGGCGCGGGTCGGGCACCACTTACGACGTCGCGCAAGTGTCGCCGATTTTCTTCCGGTTCGCCGTGGAAATCTCGAAGCTGGTCGAGTACGCCAGCAACGCGCGGGAAAAGGCCATCGAGAACGCGGTGAAGCGCGAGGTGGCCAACGGGATGAAGCAGTTCCGGGCATTCCTCGACAAAGTGATTCAGACGGCGGGGAACGGCGTGCTGGGCACGATCAGCTCAGTAGCCGGCACCACGCTGACTATGGCGATTCCCAGCGGCGCCGCGCTGGTTTACGTCGGGCAGACGATTCAGGTGTACGACACGACGCTCACGACCAATCGCGGCTCCTGCAACGTGACGGGCGCCGATCCGATCTCGGCGCAGACCATCACAATCGACGCGCTGCCTTCCGGGACCGTGGCCACCGACGTCATCGTGCACGACGGGCTGAGCGGCTCGCAGCCGGTGTCGCTCTACGGCGTCAAGTATCATCAGAATACTGCGACCACCGGCACGTGGCTTAACCTCAACCGCGCGACCTATCCGCAGCAACTGTCGACGCCGCGCGTCAATGCCGGCAACGCGGCTCTGGTTCCCGGCCACGTGCGGTTGGCGATCAACAAGGTCCGCAAGGCGCTGGGGATCGGACAACTCGGCAAGCTGGTGGCGTACACATCGGTGGAGCAGGAGCACGCCTGGGAGAACCTGGGCATCACCATCAGCCAGGTAATCAAGGAAAGCGGCCGCGACGGCAGCGCGAACGACCTGGACTTGCTTTTCAGCGGGCGCAAGACCATGTCCGGCGTGCCGATCAAGTCGTCCATCAACGCCGATCAGACTCGCGTGGATTTCCTCGACCTTTCGCACTGGGGCCGCGCGATCATGAAGGACATCGATTTCTTCGAGATCGGCGGGCAAACGGTGTTTCCGATTTACGGGGCTTCGGGAGGCATTTCGGCCGCGTTCATCTTCTACTTCGACACCGGCTTTCAGGTTTACTCGGATTCCCCCAGGTCTGGGGCTTACATCGATACGCTGGCGAGGCCAGCGGGATACTAACGGTTGGTTGTTGAGGGGCGGCCAACGCCGCCCCTTTCCACCTTACGAAATTGAAGACGATCTCTTTTCGCAGAATTGCAACTCTTGCAGGCCGGGACGAGATTGACGGCGAAGTCCGTGCCTCCTCTGAACAATGGCACGACATGATCTTTGGTGAGTGTTTTCGGAGTCAGAGAGGTACAACAATAGACGCATTGCCACTGATGCAACTCAACGCGGGCCATCCATTCGGCAAAAGTGTGGGAGCCAGGAGATCCCCTCTTTCGCGCTCGGTACCGACCTGCCCAATCGGCTAGCTTGGCCCGGTTCTTCTTGGCCCAAGCTCGGCCGCGTTCCAGCTTTCGCGCATACCGCTCGGGGTACTTTGCACGATAGAGCCGATACAGAGCACGGTCGTAAGCGCGCCATTTCTCAATCGCTGCTGCTCGCCGCTTCCGATTCTTAACGCGCGCATGGTCTCGGTTTTGCGAGTACCAGCGTTTCATCCAGGCGCGCATATAGGCTCTCGCCTTCTCTGGGTTTTGTGCGCGCTGGCGCTTCGATTTCGCACGGGCATATTCAGGATGCTCAACCAACCACGAGCGCCCGGCCGCTAAATGCTTTGCGTGCTTATCAGGATCGCGTTTTATTTTCTCGTACCTTCTTCGGGTGGCAGCCTTGACCAACTCCTTGTTCGCCCTGCGCCATTGACGGCAATAAGCGTTCCAGGCTGCGCGATTTTGTGCTCGCCAATGATATGTGGCGGCCTTCTGTTTCTCTGGGTGCCGCTTCCGCCAGCGGCGACAAGCCGCAGCTCGAAGCTCTTTCTGACGCGTGGTGGGTTTCTTCTCCACTGCCCTGAAATCTTACACGGTTTCGGAAACACAGGGGCGCAGTTGTCCATGTGCGCCTTATTTTTATCTAGTTTCTGGAGAAAACAGAATGGCCATCACACTTACGGTTACGGATGTGGATCTGGGCGCCACGCTGATCTACGCGTTTGGCACCGTCGCATTCTCGGGCGCGTACACGAACGGCAGCGGCGACACGGTCAACTGGGCCAGCATCAATGAGCAGATCGGCTTTAGCGGCCAGCTCGTGGCGGCCAGCATGGGGAATCCCGCGTTCGGGCCCACGCAGGCTTCTTTCACCGTGCAGGGCGGCACGCCCAATCAGTACAACCTCTCGCAGGGAACGTCGGCGAGCAACTGGGTGATGCGCGGTTACGCAGCGGGCGGAACGGAATTCTCGACCGGGTCGTATCCCGGCTCGGCGACCGGCGACAAGGTTGTGTTCGCGGCGCAATTCCGGCGCTTGACGTAGCGATTGATGATCCGCGTACTGCGCGAGGGGCACGAGGCTCCGCCGACGATCGAAAAGAGGCTGCGGCTGGCCGGAGGCATCAACCGTTACGGCGAGCCGATGTACCGCGCCGTGTGGGGATGGTCGCGGCTGGGCTGGATCGGCGGCAAATGGACCGATCACAATGACGACGGAAGCGTCCTGCGCGAGGTCGTCGAGTTGCGGCACGTGCCAAAGTACGTTCCGCACGACCGCTGGCACATCGAACGCTGGATGCCGCCAGAATCCTACGGCTCGCCGCAGGATTGGAACGCGTACACGATCGAACGGGAAAGTGGCGTCAGCGTGCCGGCGCTGGGACCGTACCCGGAGCGCGGGGAATACGAGCACTGCTTCACGGTCGAGGGGCCGCGCGGCGAGTTCGTGCAGCTCACGCCGAGCGTCGCCGAATATGTGGCGCGGGTCATCGAGTTCGGCAAGCTGGCCGGATCGGCCGAGCGCCGCCAGGCGATCGACGAGCGCGAGCGGCGAGACGAGCGCGAGTATGACTCCTGGGCCTTTGATGTGCTCGACAACGCTTGACGCGGGCTGGAAGCGCAGCCCGCACCCGAGCATGCCGGCATTTGGCGGCTTGCCGCACGTGGCGGTCGCGCAGCCGACGCCAGACTGACGTTTGACACGTCGAGGCGCAGCCTTCGGCAGTTGTCGCGGGACGCCGCAGCGAAAAAGAATTATGATCCATCCTCATGTCGCTTCGGCAGATTCGAGACTCGGCGAGCCAGTGGCTGGCTCGGCGCGTCCCAGCCTCACCCGCGATCGGGCCGTATCCGGGCTGGCGCCTGGGATCGGGGGAGCGGCGATCGGGGAGCCCGGCGACCTGGTTTCGGCGGCAGCTCTGGTACGGGATCGACTCCGCGGTTTCGACGCCGTGGATCTGCGGCCTGCGCGTTTACGTGTATCCGCGGAATGAGACGTCGCGCAGCCTGTTTGTCACGGGCCAATACGAGCCCAACGAATTTTGCTTTCTGGCGCGCGTGCTGCGGCCGGGGATGGTTTTCGTGGACGTGGGCGCGAACATGGGCTTGTATACTCTCTTCGCGGCCCGAAAAGTCGGCGAGCAAGGGCAGGTGCTGGCCATCGAGCCGAGCAGCCGCGAGTGCGAGCGTCTGCGGCGAAATCTGCGGGAGAATTCCGTCACGAATGTGCGGCTGGTTCGGAGAGCGGCTTCCAATTTCTCGGGTGAGGCCGAATTGCTGGTAGCCGCCGATGTGCGCTCCGGGCACAATACGCTAGGCGCGTTCGCGTACGATACACCGCTGGCGGTCAAGCAAAAAGTGCGCACGGAGCGGCTGGACGCGATTGTAGCCGAAGAGGGCTTGGCTCGAGTGGATGTGATCAAGATGGACGTCGAGGGCGCGGAGGTCAAGGCTCTCGAAGGCGCCGCCGGAATCCTGGAGCGATTTCGTCCGCTGCTGCTGATCGAATTGGCCGATCCGGGGCTGGTCCAGCAAGGCGGCAGCAGCGCCCAGATTTGGGATTTTCTGGAACAGCACCACTATCGCATCCACGAATTCGATGCGAGCACCGGGGCGCCTGTGCCGGCGACGCGAAAACCCGTGTACGAAAGCGAGAACCTGGTCGCCATCCCGGATTCGTGCACGCCGGATAGCTGGCCAGGCGCGTGATGAACGAACGCGCGGTGCGGCTGGCCCGGAAGAGAAAGATAGATCGAGGAAGGTCCAGCAAAAAATAGACAGCATGGCGGACCAAACGGAGCAGGGAAGCGACGAACGCAACCAGTGGCCGAGGATCACGCTGATCACTCCGGTCCGCAATTCCGCGCATTACGTCGAGCAGACGATTCAATCGGTCATCTCGCAGCAATACCCGAGCCTGGAATATTTCATCGAGGACGGCGGATCGACCGACGGCACTCTCGAAATCATCCAGAAATACGCGGGCTACTTGAGCGGGTGGAACAGCCAGCCCGACAACGGCATGTACGACGCGCTCAACCGCGGGTTCGCGCGCGGGACCGGCGAGGTGATGGGCTGGATCAGCGCGACGGACTTGTTGCATACGCGTTCGCTTTTCGTGGTGGGCAGCGTCTTTCGCGCGCTGCCGGACGTGGGATGGATCACCGGGCGGCCCACGGGTTTTTCCGACGAAGGCTGGCCGGTGGGCGTGAACCGCAGCCTGCGGCGCTGGTCGCGCTGGCGTTTTCTGGCGGGCTGCAATCGCTACATCCAGCAGGAGTCGACGTACTGGCGGCGCGGCTTATGGGAACGGGCAGGCGGCCACGTGGACGCGTCGCGCCGGGACGGCAGCGATTTTGAACTGTGGACGCGCTTTTTTCGCTACGCGCGCCTGCACTCGGTGGACGCGCTGATCGGCGGATTTCGCGTGCATGCCGACTCGTTGAGTTTGACGCAGGTGGAGAAATATAACCGCATTCACAACGAGATCATCGCGGCGGAGCTGGCGCGCACGCCGTGGGGCGGAGCGCTTGCCGCTTTTGGGCGCATCAACCGCGCCATGCTGAAAATTCCGGTGCTGAGCGTGTTGTGGCGCAACACAGTGAGCAGCGCGCTGGTGCGCTGCCCGGGACCCGACTGGGCTCCCGTGATCCGCTATCGCAATCATACCTGGGTGAAAACGCAGTAAGGGCAATGGCCCCACGGAGTCTCCCGGCACTATGCAAACGGACTTCGCTTTGCCGCGCCGCGCGCGGCGAGCGTAGCTGTGCGCCAGAGCGCAAAAAATGAGGAGAAGATGAATCCAGAGACCGCAGTGATCGTCAATTTGACCGAGCAAAGCTGGGTAATACATCGCAGCTACGGCGTCTTTGCCGTGAACGCCAGCGTTTCCGGCGAGCCTTGCGGGCTCACGCGGGTAACCTCGCGCACGGCGCTCATGGATCTGGGCGACAAACGCACGCTGGACGTGCACATCACGGCGCGCCAAGTAGCCCAGGATCTCTGCCGCGAGATCAATTCGGATGGCGGCGATGACAGCTTTTTCGGCGTCTTTGTCGCCGCGGGCGATGCGCCCACCGACGAGGAATTGTCCGAAGCGCGCGAACGGCTCGCAGCGTTTTACCGGCGCGTGGTGATGGCCGCGGACCGCGAATGGGAGCGCTCGCACTCGTACCTTTTCATTAACGATGTGGAGCGGCGCGCGGCGCGCCATCTCGGCCTCGACAAGGAGTGGCACTACCAGCCGCGCGAGACGGTCGAGTGTCCCGGATGCGGCGAGAAGATCAAGCCGAACGTGGCGGTCTGCAAGATTTGCGGCGCAATTCTCGATCACGTCAAAGCTGCTAAGCTCGGCCTGGTGCCCCCAGCCGCGGCCGAGCCTGCGCCCGCCGCTGCTGCTGAAGCGGCCAAGCCGGGACCGGCGCATGCCGCGCCGGTTCGACGGTGATTTCCAACCGCTGGCGTGTCGACGAGAACAAACCAGTATTGGGAGACGAAGACATGAGGATTGGGAGCCGCTTCAGCGTGAGGCCAACCATAACGCGAACATTAGCGCAGGCGAGGGCGCGCGCGGGATCTCGGTCGCGAGTGCGCGGAATCCTGCGTGCCTCGATTCTGCTGCTCGCGTGCGCGGGGTGCTGGGCGCCGGGGGCGCGGGCGCAGGGATCGCGCAAGGACGACATCGTTTTCAATGCGCAGGGGCGGCCGATGTCTGGCGCGAGCGTGCGGGTTTGCACGTCGGTGGCGACGGGGCAGCCTTGTACGCCGCTCGCGAATATCTATTCCGATCCGGCGCTGACGCAGGCCCTGGCGAATCCGCTGACCACCGACGGCCTGGGCAACTATTCTTTCTACGCGGCGCCTGGCCGCTACGAGCTGGAAATTTCGGGCCCGAACATCACCACCAAGCAACTGCCGAACGTTATTTTGCCGAACGATCCGAGCACGCCCACGTTTACTTCGCTCTCGACGACCAGCGGCATCAGCGCCTTCTCGCTTTCGCTGGGCGGGAGCCTCACGGTCAGCGGAAGCGCGGCCGTCACCGGCACGCTCACGGTGGGCGGCGCCGCGGTGCCGTCGACCGCGCAGGCGAATACCTGGACGGCGACACAGACATTCCAAGGACCGACTCCATGGGTGGACGCGGCGGCGTACGGGGCCAGAGCGATCGTCACGATCGGCTACACAACCAGTTGCACGGTTAACTCCGGTTCGCAAAGCGCGACGATCGGGGTAGCCACGATCTTTCAAAACAAAGACGGCATTTCCTGCTACGGCGCGGGAGCGACGAACACGCTGAGCACGCCCAGCGCGCCGAGCGTGACGCCCAGCTTGGCAGCTCATGCGACCGGAACCGGTATCGACGTGAACGCGCCTTCGGGCAGCACTTCGTTCAGCTACAAAGTAGTGGCGCTGGGGAGTTGGTCTGCGACTCCGGCGAGTAACCTGTGGGGCGCTTACACGCCAGCGAGCACGGCGACCTCGATTACGACGGGCAATCCGCTCGGCTCGCAAACGCAAACGATCACCACACTCTCGGAGACCGCCGGCGTCACGACGATCACCTGTTCCGCAACGTGCTCGATGACCGCAGGGGCTATCGTGTACGTCGCTGGAACGAGCAATGATGCGTTCTTTGGCGGGAGCTACGTCGTCAAATCGGTCACGAACACGACGACGTTCACCGTTTATACGGGTGAGAATACTTCTGCCGCGGTAACGGGCACGGGCGGCACGCTCGGCTGGTACACCAACAATCACATCACCTGGAGCGCCGTCACTGGGGCGTTCGAGTACGCGATCTACGGGCGCACGAGCGGAAGCTGGACGTTGCTGGGCATTTCCTGGCCGGGCGTGACGTGGTGGGATGATTACGGCTCGACGATGTCGGCAACGGGACGTTCTATGGCTGGCTGCCTGCCAGCGCGCCATCGAGCGCGCAGAACGGCGTGCTGACCACGACGGTCACCGCCGGCGGCGGCAGCACGAGCCTGACGCTGGCTGCGGCCGCGACGAACAGCGTCACGGGCGGATTTGCGACCTTCGACGACGCGCCACTATTGGCGACGGGAACCAGCAGCGCTCACACCAACGGCGGCCCGCTGTTCATTCCGTGCAATTCGTCGCTCACCGGGGCGCGCTTCATTGTCGGGTCCTATTTGCAGTTGGCCGGCGGAGGCGCCGTCAACGTCGAGCAATGCGGCTCGCTCTGGCTGGATGCTCCGCTCGAGTGGGATGCCGATTTGAACTGGTTCGGCACGCACACGGGAAGCAACAATGGCGCGGCCGCCGTGGCTCTGAACGCGAGCGCGGAGATCGACGTCGATACGGCGTATCCGGGAATTTACAGCTCCAACCCGACTTCGATCTACGCCGATCACACCTTCCTGAATCAGTACCCAGGGAACAACGACGCTCTGCTCGCCTACATGAACGGCTCCGGCGGACCTGGCCTGATCTGGACAAACAGCACGTGGCAGACGGGCGAAACAAACGGCAACAACGACTACATGGGCGTCCATCTGATCGTCGGGCCGACGAACATGACGCCTGACAACACGTTCACCAATGACAGCTTTGTATCGGGTCCCGCGGAAGCCGCAAATCTGAGCGCTACTCCGCTGGTGATTTTTCAGGGGAACGGGCAGAACCACTTCGACAACTGCACCTTCAACCGACGGACGATCGCCACGGTCGGCACCAGCATGGCCATTCAGGTCCGCAAAGGGTGCTGGGTGCAAGGGCCGATCACTCCGTTTCTGATGAGCAACGCGAGTAGCGAAAGCATCGGCGGAACCGTGCTGGAAGGAATCAACCAGGACACCTCCGGCCAGCCGGTATTCGGTAACTGGGCGCCTGGGGTGTATGACGGAGTCGTTGAGATCAGCAGTCCCGCGGAAAGCGCGCCGAACGTGGTGACGACAGGAAGCGGCGTAGGCTACCTCGTGCTGAAAGACCTGGTTGCGCTTCCGGGGCAGACGCAAAATTATCAGAGCACCGGCAATAGCGGCGGCACGGGCGGCAGCTTCTTCACGACGAATGCCGTCACGCCCAATCTCAACAACGTCATCTATGTGGATGGGGTGACGTATCCGCTGACGGCCGCAGGCATCCAGGCAGCCCTCAACGCCGGGGGCAAGAACTCGCACGTGATTCTTCCACCCGGCACGATCACGGTGTCGGTTGAGTCTGGTTGCATGAATGTTTACGACGGCCAGTGGATCAGCGGGGCGGGGAAGTATGTCACCACCGTGAAGCGCGCCAACGGCGGCAGCTCCAACAATCACATCTTCTGCATCGACCCAGGCGGCGGCTACGGGTCAACGGGCAACAACAAGTTCACCGACTTTACCATCGATGGAAACTACTCCAATGAGACGGGCGGCGGGGAAGCCATCAACGGCGGGGCCGCCGCTAAAGTGACCATTCAGAACATGCGCTTCATCAATCAGTGGAGCGACGCCATCGGCTTGTGGCCAGCGGCGAGTTCGTTCGCCTCGGACATCGACATTGAGGATAACGATTTTGAGAATAATGGCTTGCGTGCTGGATGCACCGGGATTTTCGTTTGCAGGGATGTGGTCATCCAGTATCCGCAGAACGTGAAAATCCTGCACAATCATTCGACAGGCTCGCAGAACTTCGTCGGCTTCTCGAATCAAACCGGCGCTGGAAACGTCGAGGTAGGAGACAACACGATTACGGGCGGCTTGGGATTTGTCGTCGCCCTGGGTGGGAGCGGAACGACTGCGAGCGGCGCAAATATCCATGACAACATCGTATCGATGGCCGGGACAGCCAATGAAAACGTGTTTGACCTGGCATCATGGAATGACATCGTTGTCCGGGGAAACGTGGTGCTTGCCATGGGTACCTGTTGCTCTGATGTAGCGGATAACCCACCCGCGCAAAGAGTCACGATTACAAGCAATCGATTCATTGGTAGCGCGTCCGCCGGAACAAACAATTGCATCACCCTGGGCGGGAGCGACCTCGCGATTGAGGGAAACTACTGCTCGGGCTCCGGTGGCGGGGGCATAGAAATCACCCTTACCAGTACCTCGCACTCCAAGAACATCATCATCTCGGGCAACGAGGTCAAAAATAACGGCCAGGCAGCCACGCACGCCGGCATCGAGACCTTCCTGACCACCGGTGGCAGCGCTTCCCTCGGCAGCGTCGTCATCCAAGGCAACCGCGTGTACGATGACCAGGGTTCGCCCACGCAAGCCTATGGCATCGGGCTGGCGGTCTCCGGTCAAACCACCGGCTACAGCAATTTCACCATCGAGGGAAATGATCTTCGCGGCAACAAGATCGCGGCGATCTCCAACAGCACCTCCGGCGCGACGGGAATGTTGATTTCCGACAACCAGGGCGACACTACGAACGCTTCCGGGGCAATCGCGTCCGCCGCACTCTCCGCTTCGGGAACAGCCGCTACGCTCACCGGAACCGGAGCCTGCGCGACGATCACGACGCAGAGCGGGGGATCGTGGGCGGGCAAGGCCACCTGCACGGGGACGACGGGCGCAAGCACGTTTGTCATCACTCCTGGCATCACCGCTCCAAACGGATGGAACTGCCGGGCTTCCTATGACTACACGACCCAGACCAACACCTTCACAGTGACGAGCAACACCACGAGTTGCACACTGACCGGAACTGTAAACGCGAACGACGTAATTTACTTCGAGGCAGTGGCGTTCTAGCGCGCTATCTATCGCAACTGGCATGGCCGCGCAACCAACTGAAATTCCGAGTGGGGAGAGATATGCCCAGAATCGTCGAGGTGTGGGTGAAGGGGCTTGCGGCGGCGGCGATCGCCGGCGCGGCCAATGGGATGACCACGGGGCTGGCGGCGGTGGGAGTCGATCCCGGGCATTTCAATCTGCAATCGGGATTGCGAGCGACGCTGGCCGTGGCCGGGGCCAGTGCGCTGATGAGCGCCGTGGTTGCGGTGGCGGCGTATCTGAAGCAGTCGCCGCTGCCGTCGGAGGAAGCGCCGCTGGATCGCCGCAGCGATCTCGATCACAGCGAGCATCTTCCGGGGAGGGAATAATGCCAGTCGTCGGATCCTCGGCGTACAACACCGCCGGACAGATTACCTCGCTGGTGCGTTCGCTCTTGAACGACGCGGCGGGCAATCTCTTTACTGACGGCGTGCTGCTGCCGTACGCGAATGCGGCCTACCATAAAGTGCAACGCGCTTTGGGCAACGTCCAGTCAGGCTCCTTCCTGAACGATGACGTGCTGCTCGTCGTGTCGGCTGTGAGCGCGGCGGATGCCTCGGTGCAGGTTTCGATCACCGATGCCACCGCGCCACCTAATCAATTGCCCACCGATCTGCTGGTGCCGCTGAAATTGTGGGAACGGCCCAATGGCTCGACCGACGATTTCGTCGAAATGATCGATCTCACCGATCACGGCGGCCTGCCATCGCAGCCGCAGGGACTCAATCTCATTTATTGGGAGTGGCGCACGGAGGGAATTTTCTTTCTCGGCGCCACGCAGGATACGCAGATCCGGCTGCGCTACCAGAAGACCTACCCGGATTTCGTGGACGCGACCAGCCCCGTGCTGGTCCGCAATGCGCAAGAGGCCATCGCCTATTTCACCGCGGCCATGGCGGCTGCGGCGCGCGGTGCGCCGCAGGCCGAGCGCTGGGACGAGGCTGGCGCCGACGCGCTCGAGGATTTGCTCGTTCGCGCGACGCAGCGCGAACAGCACACCGTGCGGCGCCGGCGGCCGTACACCTGGCGCCAGGGGTATGGTCCGCTTATTTAGCGCGCTTTCTAGGCGCCCAGGAGCCGGCGGCAACGGTTTCAGTGGCACGGCCTTCAGGCTGTGCGGCTTTGCGTTGCGGCAGGCCCGCAAGGCACAGGCTGAAGCCTGTGCCATTCAAGGAGCACGAGCGACGATATGAGCGTTCTTGGAACAGCGGATGCATCGCTGGATATTTTCGGCGGCCTGGTGACCGACATGTCCCCGGCGGATCTGCCCGCGGGCGCTTCGCCGGATTGCGCGGACGTGGCCTTCCAGTCTGGGCGCCGTGAAGACGCGGCCGGGCTTGCTCTCGATGTACACGCCGATCGCCGGCAATCCCACGGTCAATTATCTGAAGACGTACATCCAGCCGAATCTCACGCAGACGCTGCTGGCGCTGGACTCGGCCGGAACGCTCTGGGGCGAGAGTTCGCCCGGCGACGCTGACGCAGATCGCCTCGGGCATCGTCCCTGGAGCGCGCGCCAAGTCGGCGACGCTTTTTGGCCGCGAGTACATCGCCATTTCCGACGGCAAATTCGGCATCGACGTTCCGCGGCAATACGACGGCACGTATTTCGATCGCGTTAGCCAGGTGGGTCCCGGCGCGGGCCCCACGTCAGTCAGCCGATGCGCCGCCCGAATCGCCGCATCAATATCGCCGCGTCGCCGACTGGCGCGGTGCGCGCGAGCAGCGTGGCCACCATCACGACGACGGTCGGCGCACGGCTACCTCGCGGGGCAATACCGTGACGATCGCCGGCGTCACGGACACATCGTTCGACGGCGTGTTCGTGATTGCGTCGGTGCCTTCGGCGACGACGTTCACCTATTCTGCAGGGCGGCGCCGAACACCACCTCCGGCGGCGGCACGGCTACGCTCACGCCGCAAATGTCCGCGGGCGTGCATCAGGTCGCCGTCTTTTTCCAGACGCGCCAGGGCTACTTTACGCAGCCTTCGCCGCCGGTCTCCTGGACCGCCGCGGGCGGGCTGCGCGTGACCATCACCGGCATTCCCCTGGCGCTTGGCGACGTGAACATCGTCGCGCGCATTGCTGGCGTTCACCGCCTCGGGCGGCGACTCCTTCTACTACACCACGGGCCTGAACAACACGCCCAACATGGTCGATGGCCGACAACTCGACCACCAGCGTGACGCTCGATTTTTCCGATACCGTGCTGCTCGCGGGAACGCTCCGCCGATGCGCTTTTTCAGCAGGTCGAGCTGGGCGAATGCGCCGGCGTGATCGGCTACTCCTCGCGGCTTTTCTGGTGGGGCGAACGCAACAAGCTCGGCAATTTCCAGAATCTCAGCTTCGACGGCGGCTGGAGCGGCAACACGCCGCTCGGCTGGACCACCGATCCCACCTACGGCGCGGGCGGACTGCTGGCGATCCAGCCCGATCTGGGGCGGCGTGCTACGACATGATCGGCGACGGCGCGACGTCCACGCGCGGCATGATCACGCAGCCCGCCGCGCTCGATTCCGACGGCGTGCCGCGCATCTGCGCCGAACACCAGCTATTCGGTGCGCGCGCGCGTGCAAGGCCGTATCCGCCGCTCACGCAGGGCACGCTGCACGTGCATCTCTACAGCGCGTCCGGCGGCATCAACACGACCGGCCTGCAAGTCACCGCCGCGCAGGCCAATGCGCTGGCCGCGGGCGCGTTCGGCGAGTTCATCGGCGTGCTCACCGCGCCGCTTGTCGAGCGTTCCCGCCGATCTGCTGCTGCGCGTCTACGCCGACGGCACGCCCACGCAATAGCGCCGGCTTCGCGATCGACAATATCGAGATTTTTCCCACGGCGCAGCCCTACAACGCCAGCCTGGTGCGCGCCAGCTTCGCCGATCAGATCCGGAAAGCTACGACGGCGTCAGCGGCCTGCTCTCCGTCGCCGAAAACAACGGCCAGGCGGTGCGCGCCGCCTTCGTGCTGCGCGGCCAGCTCTATTTCGTGAAGGAACATTCGATCTATTCCACGCAGGACGACGGCGTGAACGAGCCCGCCGGACTGGACGCTCAGCGAAGTGTCGCACGACGGTGGGCACGCCCTCGGTGGATGGCGTGGACGTCGGCGAGGACTGGGCGGTCATCGCCGACCGCTCCGGCCTGTACATCTTCGACGGCGGCGAGCCGGTGAAAATCTCGCAGGAGATTCAGCCGCTGTGGGACACCATCAACTGGGCCGCCGGGCACACGCTGTGGGTGCGCGTGGATACGCGCGCAAAGCGCATCCTCGTGGGCGTGCCGCATCGCGCCCGCCACGCAGCCCAATCGCATTCTGGCGCTCGACTATCGCGGCCTGCAACACGGCCGGCGAAATCGCCTCGCTGCGGACGATCCACGCCAGCACCTATACGGGACGCATGTTCGCGGCCGGCGAGCGCGCCGCAAATGGTCGCCCTGGTACATCGCCGCCAACTCCGCCACGCTGGCCGAACGGCCCGACGGCACCGCGCAGTTTTTTCTCGGCAACGGCGCGGGCAACGGCAAAATCTACGAGCTGAGCGACAGCGCAGCTCTCCGACGACGGCGCGGCCATCGCCAGCTACTACACGACGTATTTTCTGCCGAGCGTGGACGACGAGCAGTCGCTGCAGACGCGCGCGCATCGCAAACTGTTCTCCTATCTGACGTGCTACGTCGAAGGGGCAGGGAACTTGAACCTCAGCGCGTTCTCCCGTGAACGAGGCGTTCCCGAGCGCGCTGTGCCGCTGCCGCTGAGTTCGCCCGGCGGCCAAGGATCTCGAGCTGCCGATCAACGTGCTCGCCGAACGCGCCGCGTTTCAGTTGGGCACGAACCAGCCCGGCGCGTGGTTCCGGTTGTCGCGCCTGGTGGCATCGCTCGCGCCCGATCCGTGGTCGCCGGTCCGCGGCGGGAATTAGCGTCGCCGTGCTCGTGGAGGCGGAATCTTGAGTCGCTTCTGTAGCCGCCGGGCTAGCCCGGCATTGAGCGCTGATCCGCAAATCAATGCTGCAACATTCCACAACTCGCGCAGATCAAAGGCCGCGATCCGTACCTCTACGAATCGCTCAAGCAAGTCGTGGGCGCGGTCAACTCCATCGGCCGCGCCACGGGCGTGGACCCGTCAGGCTCGATCGCCGCGCCGGCGCCGATCGGCAGCGTTCGGTCATCGCCGCCGACGGCATCTTCGACATCGCCATCACCGACAATTCGCCGGTGCGCCGCGGCATTTTCTATTTCGCCGAATCCGACACTTCGCCGTCCTTCACCGCGCCGCACGTCTATTTTCTCGGCAGCTCGCGCAATCTGCGCGTCTCGCTCGGCAACCAGACGCTCTACTGGCGCGCCTACAGCCAATATATCGGCTCGGCGCCGTCGGCGCCGGTGGCTTCGGCTCGCCGCCCACCGCCGTGACCGGCGGCGGCTTGGCGGACCCGCGCCGCAGCCGTCGTCCGGGCAGCGGCACGGCCACCGCGCAGCAGGGCGGCAGCGGCTTCGGCGTGAACTCAAACGCTAACGCTCGAACGACACGCTCGCCGTAGCAACGCGGCTTCTCACGAGGTTGACCCGGGAACGCCAATCTCCGGATTCGCAGTTGGCAAGACGCTACTCGGGAGAATGGCGTTCCCGAAGCCGCCAGTCGCAATGATCATTCGCGAATACACCGACGCCGACCTCGACGCGCTGCGCGCCATGCACGCGGCGCAAGGGTTTCGCCTACGAGCTGCCCGACCCGAGCGATCCGCTGCTTCGTGGTGCGCGCCGTCGTCGAAGACGACGGCCGGCCGCGCATGGCCGCGCTGCTGCGGCTGACCGCCGAGGCTTATCTGCTCGCCGATCCGCGCGACGGCTCGCCGCGCCAGCGTTGGCAGTGGCTGCTGGCGCTGCACGAATGCCACGCGCGCGGCTGCCGCCGCCCGCGGCCTAGCCGACGTGCAGGCGTTCCTGCCGCCGCGCGTGGCGCGCGCGTTCGGCCGCCGCCTGGAGCACCTCGGCTGGCGCCGCGACCCGTGGACCTGCCACACGCGGCAGCTCTAGAAACGAGACGAGAGACTTCTTTACGCGGGTCGCTGGCGGCGCTACAACTTGGCGCCCGTGGGCGGACCGAGACGATATGAACTCTGGGCGGAGGCAATTCGCGATGTCGGTATTCTGCTTCTAGTATTTGCCCCGCTTGACACCCTGCTGAAAACCGGACGCGGGAGCGAGACGGATTGGCTGATCGCCATCGGAGTGGCAATGATGGGCTTGCTGTTCACTTTTATTGGCGTAAGAATGGGATCAGACCAATGATCTATCTTCCATGGGTGGCCTTCTTGCTGGGCATGGGCTTCATGATCTGGCAAGGGTTTGCGGACAAGAAGAAGTACCTGCGTCGCAAAGCCGAGGAACACGGCTCGACCAAGCCAACGCCGAAGTAAGCCATCGTCTCGACATTGTCTCCAATGATCTACCTTCCATGGGTCGTCTTCCTGCTCGGGAGTGCCTGGATGATTTGGCAGGGGGTCGCGTCCAAGAAGGAATACCTGCGCCGCAAAGCCAAGGAGCAGGAATCCGCCAAGGCCGCGCAGAAATAGCTCCCGCGCAAGCCCGCCAAAAAGCCGGCTGATTCAGGTTCGCGTTTCGCGTCTTAGCTTTCGGCCTCTCCAGATAGAGAACGTTCCGTAAATCAAACTAAGCAACAGGGAACTACGCACAATTTTCACAAAGCAACGCGACTGCCGTCGTGTGCGGCATCGCAGCAGGAGGATCACCATGGGACGCGGTGCGCAACAAACCATGCAGTTGACCAACCAGCAGCTCGCCTCGCAGAACGCCGTGAACCAGCAACTCCTCGGTCAGGGGCAGACCCTCGAGAATACAGCGGCCTCGGGCTACCAGAACCTGCTCGCGAATCCCGGCTACACGCAGACGCAGCAGACCGCCATCACAGGCCAATCCATGGGCGCGTTGGCCAGCACGTTCGCGGCGCTGGCCGCCAGCGCGGCCAATCACGTGGCGCGCACCAACAATGACGCCGGCTACGGTGACTTGCTCGATTCGCTCGCTCGCCAGCAAGGCCAGCAATCCTCGAGCCTCGCGCAGCAGAACCAGCTCGCGTTCGCCAATCAATCCAAGCAGGACCAGATCACAGCCCTGCAAGGCCTCTCCGGCCTGTACGGGACCAACTCGTCGTTGCTCGGCAAGGCGCTGGGGGTTCCCGGACAGCTTCTCGGTGTGGACGCGAGCGTGGCCAGGATTCCTTCCTTCGGCTCGTCGTTTCTGAATTCGCTCGGTGGCGCCCTCGGCAAGCTGTTTTGAGATCGTACAGCTCTGAAGAGGCTTTGTGCGCCTCATTCTCAATATGAATCCATATTGGCTCATGATCGCATTCGCTCTGCTGACGCAATTCTGTGTCTTTGTGCGCTGGCTGCACCGCCGCATGCGCGACGCCGAAATCTCGCGCATGTTCGTGCACGATATCGCCACCAATCATCTGCCGCACATCTATCACGCGTTGCAATTGATCGCTCAGGAGCATGCCATCGAGCTTTCCGACCCGCCGCCCGTCCGATTCGTGGAACTGAATGGATCGGAACGGCGCAAGCACGGCCGATCGAGTTGACTCCTCAATATGCCGGATAGCACACCCTCGAACTCGCGCACCCCGGAGCAACCCTGCCCGCTGCGTCCACCGCGCCCGGCGAACTTGTCGCCCTGGCGCACGATGCCGCGAACGCGCAATCGCTGTGGCCCGAGTTGGTCTGCGCCATCGTCGAGCAGGAATCGGCCTGGGACCGCTGGGCGTTGCGCTACGAGCCTGGCTTCTATGCGCGCTATGTCCAACCGCAACTTGCCCGCGGCGCGATCGCCGATGAAGGCGAAGCTCGCGCCCGCGCGTTTTCTTGGGGCCTGATGCAGGTCATGGGGCAAGTAGCTCGCGAGCAGGGATTCGCCGGCGGGGCGCTGGCGGCCCTCTGCGATCCCGCCACTTGCCTCGCCGTTGGCTGCCGCGTTCTCGCCGCGAAAATCGCGGCGGCCGAAGGCAACGTCACGCGGGCGCTGCTGCTGTGGAACGGCGGCGCCAATCCGGACTATGCCGCGGAAGTGCTGGCCCGCGCTCCGCACTACAGATTGCTTTGAATTAGCTCCATTCCTGAACAAACGAGGTGAATATATGGCATGTCTCGAGCTTCGCCTTCTGCCCGCGATCGAGTCGGCTCCGCCCGCTCAACCCTCGCGCTCCTCAGCGCAACAGGAAACCGGTGCGCCGCCGTGTTTCTTTTCGCAGGTGTGTTTGCGGCGCGCCGCAATCGAAAAAGGCGGGCGTTCGGTCTGTCGCGGCTGCGCGGCGCGAATGCGCGGCGTCGAATACCCTCTGCGCGACCCGTCTCTCCAGCCGCTCTACCTGACCGGCCGCGACGCGCGCGAAGCCCTCGACATGATTGAGGATTGACCTGCCCTGCGGGTTAGCCGGCGGGGACGCACACCGCGTGTCGACCTTCGCTAGAGGACCGAGCGAAGTCCCTGCATGAACCAAAACACTGGCACGAAGACTGCCGGCAGCAGCGTGATCGCAACCGCAAACGTCAGCCCCCAGCGATATACCGCGGGGCGAAGCATTTCCGTGCGCGACGTATCTCCGTCGCTCCAAAGCAGCTCGGTGACCCATCCCAGCGTGTAGCAGACGTTCGCGGCCAGCATGTAGTAGATCACAAGCGACGCGACTCCCTCGGGCTGAATGATGTCGGCTCCGAACCGCGCCAGCACCGCGCCAATGAACCGGATTACAAGAAATGTAAATGTGCCGGCCAGAAGAATCACTACATTGAACGCCACGCGGCGCCGCTCCCACCAGACAATCGCATCACCAGGTCGATCCATAAGCTGAATACGTTACAGCCTCGGGCCGCTTGCCGTCCAGTTGGTCGCAAAGCAAACGAACACTAAAAGGGAACTGGGCACTGCCCGAACACCCCGGGAGCGCAGCCTGATCTTGCACGGAGTGGTTCTCAACGGGTTCTCAGCGGCAGAGCCCTCGACGGGCGGCTGCGGCTCCATCCCATTTGGCATTCACTAAGGAGGAATCGGCAATGAAACGACGTTCATTTCTTGGCAGGGCTGGCGGCGCGTTTCTGACATTCATCGCACTTAGCTGGTCTTCGCTGCTCACCGGTTGCACCATTACCCTCGCGGACGTGCTCACTGAGATCGGCAACGTTCTGCGATTCATTGCCCCGCTGGTCTCCGGCGTACTCCCAATTGTCGAAGTAGCGGATCCCGTGCTCGCGCCGCCCGTGACGGCCGCGAATGCCGTGTTTCAAGCCGGCGTCGCCGTCGTATCAGGCTTCCTTGATCGGTGGTCGGCGGCTTCGGCGGCGGCCCAGCCCAGCATCCTCGGCCAGATCCAAGCTGCCGCAAATACGCTCCAGAGCGACTTGTCAAACCTGCTCGCGGCTGCGCATGTTTCCGATGCTAGCGCCGCCAGCGAGGTAACCACCATCGTGACGACCGCAACCCAGGAAATCGCGGCGCTGCTCAGCTTCATCGCACAACTGAAAACTCCCGGCAGCACGGCCGCCTCGCTTCATGCCGCCGCGAAACATTACACGGGCAGCCTGACGCCGACCGCCGACGCGCGCGCCTCAATCGTTGAACACCTGCGGAAGCCCACGGGGAACACTCCTCTCGACGCTGTTCGCAAGCGCATCGCTGGGAGCTTGTCTAAGGTGGCGATCAAGCGCACGCGGGCCGGCAAGGATACGTTCTTCGACATGCCCACTTAGGATCAGGGGAGTCATAGATGCCACGCTGCTACGGCAAGAAACCTCCGAAGTTCCATCCCAAGACGCTGCTGCTGCGCGACTATCTCCCGGCGGCTCACCTCGCGGAGCACCCGGAGGCCAAGCGCGCCTGGGAATATTCCGTCAGCGATCGCACCTGGGCGGCGTCGATGCTCGGTAACGATCAAGTCGGCAACTGCGTGATTGCCGCGATACTGCATTACATCATGGCGGCACAGGCCAACGTCGGAAAGCCGGTTACATTCACCACGCAGCAGGCGCTCGATCTCTACTCGGCTATCACTGGCTATAATTCGGCCGATCCCTCGAGCGACCAGGGGACCGCATGGACGGACGCACTCGCGTACTGGCAAACGACTGGTTGTCGCGGACACAAGATTCTTGGATGGGCGGCGCTCGACATCTCTTCGCTCGACGCCATCAAGCAGGGCATCTCAATCTTCGGCGGCGCGTTAATCGGCACAGCAATAACGGAGTCGATGGAAGACCAGTTCGGCAAGAGCCAGCCCTGGAACGCTCCCTTCAATGGCGCCGTGCTCAGCGGCCACGCCATCCCGTGGCTCGGCTTCGGCCGCCATGGCCAGACCTGCATCACCTGGGCATCTCGGCAGCAGATGGACCCGGCGGCCCTTTCGCAAGTAGACGAAGCCTACGTCGTCGTCACCGAAGATTGGCTCAACGCACAAGCCACATCCCCGTCCGGCATCAGCCTAGCCACCCTAACCGCAGATCTGGCAACAATACCCAGCTAGAGCTGCCGGCAGCCGAATTCGCTGTGCCTTCCTCAGCTCTTTCACCATCACTGCTTGACATTATATCGTCCCATACTGTATATTATGTTCTTATCAGTTGGCTACGGGGTTTGGCTGTGGGTGTAGGTCGTAGTCGATGAACTGTTGGAGTAGGTTTGCGTTTGGGCCTACGAATCTGCGGCCGTCTACGAAGACGGTGGGGGTGCTGTTAACTTCAACGTTTCCGCCGTCTTGCTGGCTGGCTTGCACGGCTTCTTTGCTCTTGGGGTCGGCGATGCACGCCTTGAGGTCGTCGGGCTTTGCTCCGGCTTGGGTGGACAGATCGACGAGCTTGTCTAACGCGTTTTCTGGGCTGATCACGTCCTGACTATCGTAGACCGAGTCGTGGAACTTCCAGAAAGCGTCTGCGCTCTGCTGCAATACGCAGTGTCCTGCTATGGCGGCCGTCATGGCCCAGGGATGAATTGACTCCAGCGGGAAATCCTTAAAAACGAAGCGGATCTGGGGGTACTGCGGGAGCACGGCGCGCAGGACGCCCTCGAGCTGGCGGCAAACCGGGCACTCGAAGTCTCCGAATTCAACCACGGTGACCTGCGCGTCCTTCGGACCTTTGGAGGCGGCGTTCTCAATGTGCAGTTTGCTTTTGACGTCGGCGAAGGGGTCCACGTTCATATCATCCATCTCGCCCCGGAGCACGTAGCGTCCATCCTTGCTCACGAAGACCAGGGCTGAATCCGAGCCGCCTTCCGCGCTGACCACCACGGTGGTTTGATACAGATCGCCTGCCGGGGCCGGGGTCAGCGGCCCGACCTTGACGTCGATTCCGGTTCCCCAGGCGTAGACGTTCCTCAGGTAGCTTTCCACACGCTTCTGGAGCGCGGCGGTTGCGGCTGGGGTCAGCGACGCCGGTGCTGGCTTCTCGCCTTGGGCGAGTATGATCGCGGAGCCGGCGGTGAGCGTTAGTGCCAAGCAGATCGTTGCTAGAACGGCGCGGGCGGGAAATTTCATGATCATCTCTCCCTTATTGTCTTTATGGCAGAAACTTCTGCGCGAGCGGAAATGGGCGTCCAAAGCCAAAGGCGCGCGACGTAATCTTAAGCCCAGGAGCGGCTTGTTTGCGCTTATATTCGTTGCGATCAACCATGAGCGCAATGGAGCGTACCAAGTCAATAGGGAAACCGTAATCGGCCGCAATTTGCTCGGGTGTTTTGACTTCTTCCACGTACCCTTTCAGGATGCGATCAAGAACATCATAGGGCGGCAGGGAGTCGGTGTCCTTTTGATTGGGCCGCAGCTCGGCGGAGGGCGGTTTCTCGATCGTCGCGCGGGGGATGAGTTCCCTTTCGCGATTGAGGAGAGCGGCCAGTTCGTAAACCATCGTTTTTGGCACGTCGGAAATCACGGCGAGTCCGCCGGCCATGTCGCCGTAGAGCGTGCAGTAGCCGACAGCTAGCTCAGACTTGTTGCCAGTACTGAGCAGCAGTGAGCCAAATTTATTAGACATCGCCATGAGCAGATTGCCGCGGATGCGCGCCTGGATATTTTCCTCGGCGACGCCTTCGGGGCGGCCGGCGAAGACGTCACGCAAAGTGCTCCGGTAAGCGTCGAAAATCTGGGCAATGGGCAAAACGTGGAAGGTGATTCCCAGATTTGCGGCTAGTCGGCGGGCGTCGTTGACGCTGCCCTCGGAGGAATAGGGGCTGGGCATGCCGACGCCGGTGACGTTTTCCTTCCCTACCGCGGCGACGGCGATGGCCGCCACGACGGCCGAGTCGATGCCGCCGCTCAGGCCGACCAGGACCTGGCGAAATCCGCACTTGCGGACGTAGTCGCGGGTGCCGCAGATGAGCGCCTGCAGCACTGCGGAGATTTCGTCGGCGGGCTGCGGGCGGATGTCCCCTTTGCCGGTGACCGTATCGAACAGGACCAGATCTTCCTCGAAAGATCGAGCGTGCGCGGCGATCTCGCCTTCGGCAGTAAGAGCCAAGCTCCCGCCGTCGAAAACCAGGGTGTCGTCACCACCAACTTGATTGACGTAGATGAGCGGACGGCGGTGCGAGCGGGCCAATGCCCGAAGCATGTCGAGACGCAAGGCGCGCTTGTGGATCGTGTAGGGAGACGCGGAGATGTTCACGATCAGCTCGGCACCCTGGCCGACCAGTTCCCTCACGGGATCTCGTTCATACAGAGGCTTGGCCCAGAAATTCTTGTCGTTCCAGGCATCTTCACAAACGGTGATGCCGAGCTTTTCGGCATGGAAGGAATAGATGTGCTGCTCCTTGGCGGGCTGAAAGTAGCGGGATTCGTCGAATACATCGTAGGTGGGCAGGAGCATTTTGTACTGCTCGAACAGGACCCGTCCGTCGGCCAGCAAAGCCGCCGCGTTCATGACCCGCTTGCCGGTAGGATGGTCAGTACTTCGGGCATAGCCAACCAAGATGGGCAGTGGCGTTTTCGCCGCCAGGCAGGCGACCTCTTCGCGATTGCGTTCGAGGAAGCCGGGCCGCTCGAGCAGATCGAGCGGAAGATAGCCGCAGACGCAGAGTTCAGAAAAAACGGCCAGATCGGCGCCGGATTGTTTGGCTTGGCGGGCCAAATCCAGGATGCGGGCGGAGTTGCCCGAAAAATCGCCTACGGTGGGATTGAACTGGGCGAGAGCAATTTTCATCGGTCAAACTAAGCATAAGGGGCGGAGCGCAAGTTTGCAATGTACTGAGAACGAGCATCGCGAAGAAAGCGGGGCGGCGAGAGAGAAGGATTATCCACGGAAACGGCTTGGCCGGCGAGCCCATCATCCCGTAATTCCGGTTGAATCCGCCGCCGTGCGGGAGTAAGTTCGCCCTACGGCAGGCTTGATCTCGGGGTGCGTGGCCAGCACTGCTGGCGTGGTGACAGGTCACATTTTCGCTCGCTAAGGAGGAGGCATGGCAACAGCAGCTACGACGGCAACGACTTTAGCGCCAACGGTCTCAAGCTTTGTTGTGCGCAAGCACAAGATGCTGATCAATGGGAAGTGGGTCGATTCGGCTTCCGGCAAACTGTTTTCGACGTTCAATCCGGCGACCGGCGAAGTGCTCTCGGAAGTCGCGGAGGGCGATCGGGAAGATATCGATCGTGCGGTGAAAGCTGCGCGGGCCGCTTTTGAGACAGGCTCATGGTCCAGGATGACGGCCTCGGAACGAGGCCGCGCGATCTGGAGATTGGGCGATCTGCTCGAAAAGAATCTCGAGGATTTCGCGCAGATCGAAAGCCTGGACAACGGCAAGCCGCTCAAGGTGGCACGCGCGGCGGACGTTCCGCTGGCGGCGGAAATGTTTCGCTACATGGCGGGCTGGGCAACGAAGATCGAGGGGAATACGATCCCGCTGTCAGTTCCCTACACGCCGGGCGCGAGATATCTCGCGTACACGTTGCGCGAGCCAGTCGGCGTCGTCGGGCAGATTATCCCTTGGAATTTTCCGCTGCTGATGGCAGCGTGGAAACTGGGGCCGGCGCTGGCAACTGGATGCACGATCGTGCTCAAGCCGGCCGAGCAGACTCCGCTGACGGCACTCCTCCTAGGAGAACTCATTGCGGAAGCGGGGATTCCCGATGGCGTCGTGAACATCGTTCCCGGCTTCGGCGAAACTGCGGGAGCGGCTCTGGCCGCGCATCCGGACGTGGACAAGATCGCGTTCACCGGCTCGACCGAAGTTGGCAAGCTCATCGTGCAAGCCGCAGCCGGCAACCTGAAGAAGGTGTCGCTGGAGCTTGGCGGCAAATCGCCCAACGTCATATTTGCCGACGCCGATCTGGATAGCGCCATCCCCGGCGCCGCCAGCGCTATCTTCTTCAATCACGGCCAATGCTGCTGCGCGGGCTCGCGGCTTTATATCGAAGAGAAGGCTTTCGACAAAGTCGTCGAAGGAGTGGCACAGCGCGCCGAGCAAATTCAGGTCGGCCCGGGCATGGATCATAGCAGCGACATGGGGCCGCTGGTCTCCGAGGAGCAGCTCCATCGCGTTTGCGGGTACCTCGAATCTGGGCTGTCCGAGGGCGCGAAAGCCGTTACGGGCGGCAGCCGGCACGGCGACAAGGGCTACTTCGTCAAGCCTACGGTGCTCGTCAACACTCACTCGGGAATGAAGGTGGTGCAGGAGGAGATCTTCGGGCCGGTGGTGACGGCGATTCCCTTCCGCGATCTGGAGGAGATCGTGCCAAAGGCCAACGACAGCATCTACGGCCTCGCAGCGGGCGTGTGGTCGCGCGATATCAAAAAGGCGCATTCGCTGGCGTCGAAACTGCGGGCCGGAACCGTGTGGATCAACTGCTACAACATCTTCGACGCGGCGCTGCCGTTCGGCGGCTACAAGCAGTCCGGCTGGGGCCGCGAGATGGGGCATGAGGTGCTGGAGCACTACACGGAGACGAAGGCGGTGTGCGCGGCGCTGTAGGAGATCGTCGGAGACGGACCGCCAGAAATAGAACCGGGCTCCCGGAAACACTGGAGCCCGTTAACGATATTCGGACAGGCGCGGCGAGCGCTTTAGACGCTGAAGGAACTGCCGCAGCCGCAGGTGCTCTTGACGTTGGGGTTGTTGAACTTGAACCCAGCGCCTTCGATGGTCTCGATGTAGTCAATCTGAACGCCGTCCAGGTACATCTCGCTCATCTGGTCGACCAGGACCTTCAGGCCCTCAAATTCGTACACGTTGTCGGAGGGGTTCTCGGCATTGTCAAAAGCCATGTGGTAGCTGAACCCGGAACATCCGCCGCCGACGACAGCCACGCGTAGCGCTGTTGGCGCGGGGTTCTGCTGGGACATAATCTCTCTGACTTTGGTGCTCGCGGTATCCGTCAATTGAATCATGTTGGCTTTTTCCCCTCCCTGGGACCCGTCTACGTCATTGGCCGACGGGAAGCCTCACAACTTATAAGCCCAAGATCATTCTACCAGAATCGTCAAGCCCATGGGAATGAACCAAAAACCACCTGTTCTCCTCGGGGGCAACAGCGGCCCTTCCAACGGGGCCTTCGGTTCCCTTTCCCTGGACCTAACCATTTGATGCCGGCGAATTGGCCGCGTCGCAAGCGGAGAAGGAAATGAGGAGCGAAACGAGCTTCGACAACCCTGTACGCTTCACCTACAATGAAGGCCATTATGCCTCACAAAATCACTCTGTTACCCGGGGACGGAGTGGGTCCAGAAGTCGCTCAGGCCACATGCCGAATCATCGATGCTGCCGGCGCGGCGATCGAGTGGGAATGGATCACCGCAAAGATGGAAGGTACGCGGCGCGTCGGCGAATTCCCTTTTGCCGAGGCGGTGGAGTCCGTGCGGCGCAACCGTATCGCGCTGAAGGGGCCGATGGCCACAGGGGTCGCGGAAGGAGCGCCGAGCATTAATGTGGCGCTACGCAAAGAACTCGCGCTCTATGCGAATTTGCGCCCAGTGCGGAACATCGAGGGCGTTCCGGCGCGCTGGACCGGGGTGGACCTGGTGATCGTGCGCGAAAACACCGAGGACCTTTACGCCGGCCTGGAGCACACGGTGGTTCCCGGCGTGGTCGAGAGCCTGAAGATCATCACCGAGGTGGCGTCCACGAATATCGCGCGCTTCGCTTTCGAGTATGCGCGCCGGAACGGACGCAAGAAAATCCACGCGATCCACAAAGCGAATATCATGAAGCTGTCCGACGGGCTTTTTCTCAGCTGCGCGCGGCATGTGGCTCAGGAATACGCTGACATCGAATATCACGAGCTGATCGTCGACAACACCTGCATGCAACTGGTGCTCGATCCGCAGCAGTTCGACACGCTGCTGCTGCCGAACCTGTACGGCGACGTGGTGAGCGATCTGGCGGCGGGCCTCGTGGGCGGGCTGGGCATGGTGCCCAGTGGAAACTTTGGCGAGGATGCGGCGCTTTTCGAGGCCGTGCACGGCACGGCGCCGGATATCGCTGGTAAGGGGCTGGCCAATCCTACGGCGCTGCTGCTGAGCGCCGTGATGATGCTGCGGCATATCGGCGAGCCGGAGGCGGCGCGTCGCGTGGCGGGCGCGATCGACGGCGTCTATCGCGAGGGACGGCACCTGACGCGCGACGTTGGCGGGAAGGCGTCGACGGCGGAGTTTACCGATGCCGTCATGGCGATGATGAAGGAGAACTGAGGGCAAGCCCGGCTTGCTATAAGGTCCGCCGGATGCGATTGACCATCGTGCGTACGCTCAGTAAAATATCTCGTTGAAGCCTAGGCAGCCAGAGAAAGGCACAGAGTGGCATACGAAGCCCCGAGCATCGAAGAGTACGTAGCCGGCGAAGTCGTCAAGTTCGCGCCAAAGTCCAGCGGACAGACCAATAAGCGCAAGCGCAAACCGCACATTCTCGCGGTGATCAATGAGAACTGCACCGGCTGCTCGGGCTCGCCCGCGTGCGTCGAGTATTGCCCGGTAGCAGATTGCATGTACTGGAGCCCCGACCCCGACCACGCGCCTTTCGGGCGGATCATCGTTGATCCGCTGCTGTGCATCGGCTGCAAGCTGTGCACCAGCAAAGGACCCGACGGAGCTTTCCTCGAGGGCTGCCCGTGGGACGCCATCGACATGGTCCCTGTGGCGGACTTTGAAGCGAATCAGGGCGCTCTTCCCTACTAAGACGCGCGCTATCCTTACTCTGTTCTTGGGATGTTCCCCTAAAAATGGTTCGCACGCACGAACTGCGTCGTGAGCTTCATTTTCGCGAGCGAATGGCCTCAGCGGTGGTTGCCGCCTGGCGGCGGACGTCGGGCGGTATGTTGTCTCTGCCGCTGGCGAATTGCTCGACGGCGGGCAGATCCTTGGCCTCGCCAACCAAGTAGAGCGCGCGCAAGGCTTCCCAAACTTCCTCAGAACTGGGATCGATCGATACAACGGGCTGGCCTGCGCCAACGGCCGCGCCATCGGCAACCAACCAGCGATCGATAGTTCCAGGCACCTGCGAGCGCATTTCCTGCTTCGCTCCTTCCGTCTGCACCCAACCCAGCAAGGCGCCGGGATTGATTGCCTCCGAGGGCTTCAGCCGCTCGAGCAGCTTGCCGGAATACGTTGCGGGCGCCGCGTACGGCTGCAGGATGGCGCGGATTTCGCCAAGGCCCGAGGTGTCGTGAAAGCGCACCAGCGCGAGCGCGGCATTGCGCCGGACCATGGGGTCGGCGTCACCGAGCAAGGCGAGCAGCTCGCGCTGAAACTCAGGCGACGAATTGTCCTGACCCATGAGCCAGGCGGCGGTGATGCGCAATTCGTCGCCGCCGGTTTGCGCAATGCGAATCACACCCGGATAAAAGCGCCGCGCGGAATCCCGCCGGGCCGCGTCAGGAGACAGGATGCGATCGGCGATCTGCGAGAGGGCGTGTTGAATCTCGCGGGGATGCTCGCGATCGGCCAGCGAGGTTTGCAGTTGGGCGTCGTCCAGAGGGCGGCCAAACCAGGTGGCCTGCCAGAACAGAAAAGGCATCAGAATGAAAAGGAAGGCCAGCGCGAGGATGGCGAAGAGCCAGCGCCGTTTCATGCCAGGCTTGGCAGGTGCGGTCTTTGCCGCGTCAACTGGATGGACAGCGCCGGTGGACATCAGGCACCTGCAGGTGTGCGGAGAAGTTGACTACTTCCCTTCTCCCGGCTTTTTCGGTCCGGGATTGGAGGCGGCGCCGGCTTCCGCATGGTGCCGCGAGGGCAGCCATCCTTCTTCCTTGCCCATGGCCAAAAGCATTCCCGCGAACAGTCCGACCATCATCAGGCAGATGAAAAGAAGCAACAAACCGTCGATATTGCCGATCAGGCGGGTGACAAAATCAGAAGTCAGACCCGCGAACGACAAAATGAGGATGATCACGCAAATCGCCACCAGGCCCAGAACGTGTTCTTTCTTCATCGTCGAGTGTTACGGCGCCTCCGCGATCGAAATTGGCTCACGTCTAACGAGAAAATTTATCGAGCATCATCAAGCCGAGCAGCAGCGGCAAATGAAGCACCGTGGCGTGCATAAGCCATTTGGCGCGCACATTGGTCTTGCGCGCGGCCGCCCAGAGGCACATCTCGACGAGCATCATCCCCAGCACCAGCGCGCCAAAAAAGTAGCGCACGCCAGCGAGGCCGGTGACGGCAGCGAGAAGGCTGACCGGGATCAGCGCCGCGGCGCAAACGAGAATCTGCGTGAAGGTTTTGGTGCCTTCGGGGTCCACCACCGGCAGCATGCGGATCCCGGCGCGACCGTAGTCTTCGCGGTACATCCAGGCGATGGCATGAAAGTGCGGAAATTGCCACAGGAATAGCACGGCGAAGAGCACCCAGGCTCCGGGGCCGAGGCTGCCGCGCGCTGCTGCCCAACCAATCAGCGGAGGGACGGCGCCGGGAAACGCGCCGACAAGCGTGGACAAGGTTGTGCGCGTTTTCAGCGGCGTGTACAAGCCGAGATAGGTGGCGCAGGTGGCAGCCCCCAGCAGCGCCGCGAGCAGGTTCGTGGTCAGCAGCAGTTGAATCAGACCGGTGACTGCCAAGCCGGCGCCGAACCACAGCGCTTCCGCGGGAGAGAGCACTCCGCTCGGAAGAGGTCGAGCAGCCGTCCGGCGCATGTGCGCGTCGGCGTCGCGTTCGAGGTACTGATTGAGGGTCGAGGCGCCAGCGGCCATGAAGGTGGTGCCAAGCACGGTCTGCGTCATACGCAGCCAATCCAGGGGGCCAACTGTTCCAAGCGCGTAACCCGCCAGTGTGGTCATCACGACCAGGAATGAGACATCTGGCTTGGTGAGCGTCAGAAACGCCATGGCCCGCGACGGAGTCGAGGCAGCAGCTACGCGCGCTGTGCTCATAGGGCGCCCTGGGTCTGCGATTGTCCAGCGCCCGCGCTGGGGGCAGGTACAAATGCTCGTGCGGGAACGCCTGAATGGCGCACCACGCGATAACACGCCAGGGTTACCAAAACGGTGGTGCCCAGAACCAAGGCTCCCGTGACCGTGTGAATTACCGTCAGCGCAACCATGACGGGAATGGGTTGCGGGAATTGCGCCGCGTAGACGCGCGACCACCAAGCTCCGGCGCCGAGCAGTAACTGCAAGCCGATCAGCGCGTGCAGGAGGCGCGCGGAATTGCGCAGGACCGGCACCCCGGCGAAGCGGCGGCGGAGCACTCCCGCGAGCCAGAAGATCATTCCGGTCACGACGACCGCGCCGATCAGGTGCGGGATGATGCCGAAGGCTTTGTGACGAAAAGCCGCGCCCAGGATGAGCTGGCACAAAACCGCGGAGGCGGTGGCCACGGCCAGCGTGTGAACCGAGGGCCGGCCCGAGTCAGCGACCAAAGGTCGTTCGTGCTCCCACCAGGCGCTGGTGAAAAGAGCGATGCTCAGGACGGTGCAAAAGAAAAGCTGCGCCAGCGTCGCATGCGCCGCGGAAATGGGAGGCGGGAGAAAGAAAAGAACCGTCAAGCCGCCCAGTATGCCCTGTGCCACCACCGCTCCCAGCGCAACAACGCCGAGCCAGCGGACCCATCTTCGCGACTCCACACGCCAGAGCCACACCGCGAGGATAATGCTGAGCGTGCCGACCAATGTTGCGATCATGCGATGGCCATGCTCATAAAAAATGCCGCCAACCATCGGCGGCAGGAGCGAGCCATAGGAGAGCGGCCAGTCGGGTACGGAAAGGCCGGCGTCATTCGAGGTCACCAGCGCGCCTGCGATCAAGAGCAGAAATGTGCAGCACGCCGTAAACACAGCGAAGCGGTGCACATTGCCAAGGGCGCGTGGTGAGGTCATAAGGATTGCCGCAGGGGCGGTGATTACCAGCCCGCCCCTGCTTCGTTAGCTATCCGTGCGTTAGTCCGATGCGGCGGCAGCCTTGAAGGTGATGGTAACGGCCTTGGATTCCTTGGGGCCAACCGTGACCATCTGATCCTGGGTGCCGAAAGACTCGTGCCAGGCCTCTACCGTGTAGGTGCCCGGCGGAACGTTCTTCAGCGTGAAGGAGCCGTCCTTGCCGGTAACCTGGAAATAGGGGCTGCCGATGACGCCGATGTAGGACTTCATCCAGGGATGCACATTGCACTTCACCGGAATGGCGACTTCCTCGCGCGCGAAGGTCTGGTTGATCGGCTGCGAGCCCGGCGGCTGCGATTCGTTCCATTCGCGGTTGTTCTTCGGGACGGGGTGGATGTTGTGCGTGGTCATGTCGGAATTGACCACCTGCAACGGCTGGTTGGTCATCAGCGCCAAGACGTGCGGCTGATACTGGCAGCCCTTCTGATCGATCTCCACGGGCGTCGTGGGCACGTCAAGCTTGTACTGCGCTGAAATCACCTTTCAGATAGACGATGACGTTCTGCAGCGTGCCGCCGTCGCCGGGGACCACGTCTTCGGTCATCGCCGGCGAGGCGGCGTGGATCTTGGCGCAGGCCGGTTCGGCGGCCATGTTAATGACCTTCATTTTGGGCGCCGTGCCGTCGAGCTTGATCGTGCCGGTCACCGTGCCTGCCGTGTTAGGGTCGATGGCCGTGCCACCGCCGGCAGCGGGAGCGCCTGCCGCGGGTTGCTCGCTGGTTGTGCTGGACCGCCGCCACAACTGATCATCGACCGCGCCGAAGCTAATCGCGGCGGCGATCAAGAGTACAGGTTTAGCTTTCATAACGAATCAATTCCTCCTCTAGGATGACAATCTCACATCCCGGGGGTGTGCTCGGCGGATCGTGCGCCGCTGTGCGTGTCGCTCTTGTCGCCGCCGCTGTTCTGATGCCGCGGTTCGCCCCACGAGCGCACGCTGTTCCTCTGGGGTCAGCTGGAACATGTAGCGTACCAGGAGGTCGGCGTGGTCGCCCGTATATCCATTGAACGTCGCCGGCACCGGACCGGAGAAAACCCAGCGATCCCCGTCCTTCTTGAAGAGTCCGGAGGGCATGGCGGTGCCAGGGGCGATGAGTGCCGGATTGGTGATCCAGCGCTCCGTCCAGGCCGGCCGCAAGCGATCCCTGGCCAGCAGGAAGTTCGGCGCCGTGGCGTTCTTGTCGTGTGCGGGATCGCCAGTGGCATGGCACTTCAGGCAAGGCGCGGCCGTGCTGGTAAACAGCTCGCGCGCCATGGTGACTTCGGCCGTGGTGAGCGGCTCGAGCTTCTGCGGAATGAACGGCTGGGCTTGATGAGACATGGCCTCGAAGAACAGCACGAGCGAGCGAATCTCATCGTCAGAGAGAAAGAACGTGGGCATGCGAACCTGCAGATAGCTGCGCACGCCGTCGCGATTCGTGTCCGTAGTGGACAGCGCCGGATTGGCCAGGAAGCCCTTCAGCCATTCCGGATTGACGCGCGCGCCCTCGCTGGTAAGCACCGGAGGCAAGCCGATCTTGTCCTGCGCCCTGATACATCGGCAGGTCCATCAGAACCGATCTCTGCCCGATGTCGATCTGATGGCAGCCCATGCAATTGTACTTGGTAACGATCCACCAGCCCTTCTGAATGGCGGCGCGGTCATCGGTGGGCTTGTACATGTAGTCGGGCGGAAGCGACGGATCGGTGCTGCCGAGCAGCATGGTCGTGAGCGCATCGATGTCCGTGGCCGTGACGTTGGGCTTGGGCATGCGCAGGCGATCCAGCGGGTTCGGCTTGTACTTGCCGGTGTCGTAGATCGCTGGGTTGGCCAGCTTGTTCTCGAAGAAGCCCTTGAGGTCGTACCAGGGGCCGCGCGGCGACTTCTTGCCGTCCGGCAGGATGCCGCGCTTGGCGTCCTCGGTGAGCAGCGCGAAGTCCAGACGCTCGATGGGCTTGCTGCCTTCGTTGGTGAGTTCGGTGCCGATGCGGCCTTCGTCTTCCATCCCGGAAATTTCGTGGCAGCCGGCGCAGCCGTAGAACTGCACCAGCGTCTTGCCCTTGGCCTTGAGCTTGCGGATCGTCCATGAAGTCGGCCGGATCGTAGTGAGCGTCGGCATGCTTCAGCGTCATCAGATAGCTGGCGACGTCGCGCGCGTCTTCGATGCTGAGCCGCAGGTTCGGCATCACCGTCGGCTGCTGCACGACGAGTTCGTGCCCGTCGTCGGGGCTGCGCGAATGATCCAGATCGAAAACGAACGGCAGATTGTGCTTGGCGTAATCTTCCGGTCCCAGGTCGCGCTTCTCGAACGGGCTGTACGGGCGGGTGCGTTCGCGAGGATTGTGCACCCAGCGCACCAGGTAATCGTAGTTGTCCTTTTCGCCGACGCGGCGACAGATTGGCGGCGAAGGTCCCGCCGATCATGGCCGCGCCTTCGCCGATCGAGTGGCAAGCCAGGCAGCCGCGCGATTCCACGAGCACCTTGCCGTGCGCCGCGTCGCCCGGGGCCTGTTTCGGAAGAGCCGGGCCGGTGATTCCCGACTGCCAAATGAACGCCGCAATGGCCTGCACTTCATCCGGCTGCAAGCGGAACTGCGGCATCTTGGTGGTTGGACGAAAGCTCGTGCGTGTGCGCCAGCCAGTACGGAATCCATTCCTTGTGGATCTTCATGCGGACTTCTTTCAGGTCCGGACCAACTTTCTTGATTTCCTGCTGCAGGTCGTGCGAGCGCTGTTCGAGCTGCTCTTCCTGCGCGTTGCATGTTGCTGACGGTCACCGTCAGATTGGTGGCGTCTGCTGATAGAGCGGTTGGCGGCGTCGTTGTTGGACGCCTGGTCGCCCAGCTTGTTCAGGCGCGGAATCTCGAGCTGGTCGGCCTTCTTGTCGCTGTCGAGCTGGAGAATCTGCTGGCGCTTGGCGACCAATAGCTCGTCCTGATTATCGAAGCCCTGGAACTTGTGGCATCCGATGCAGCCCTTTTCGCGATAGAGCTGCTTGGCGGTGTTCAGCACCGGGGCATGCTCGGTGATGGAATCGGATGCGTGGCATTGCTGGCAACCGGCGTTGTAGTTCGCCGGATAGTAAAGCGGCCAGAGCCAGTGCTCGTAGCGTCCGTGAGCCTTTTCGACCGAGTCGAGCGCCCGGCCGTTGCCGCCGTGGCAGGGAGAGCAACCGAACTTTTCGAGCGGGTGGAACTTGAGCAGGTCCGGATCGGGATGGCTGGAGAACGGAGCATCCATGCTCTTGGCCAATCCGAGGTCGGCCTTGGTCACCGTCATCACCACCGGAACGACCAGCGGGTCGGTGGCCACGTGGCATGACTGGCAGCGATCCACCAGGCCGACGCCGCCGATGTAGTTGATCTGCGTGCCCGGAGGATTCACGTTGATCTGCCGCAGCTTGATGTCCAGGTTCTGGACGCTCTGCGCCAGGCCAGCCAGATCGGCAGACGCCCAGGCCGGGCAGGTTTTCCTTGACGTATTCGTCCAGCGTGGCCTGCGCATCCTTGGCCGGCTTGTCCACGTCGCCGCGCTGCGCCACCAGCGCCGCACGGTTCGACATGATGCCGGTAAACGTGTTGGCGAGATCGTCGGCAGTTATCTTCCGCTGACTGCACGCCGTTGGCCGTCGGGCCAATCGACGCTGTAGGTCTCGGCCTTGGCCTCGTTGAGATCCTTGAGCTCGGAGGCCTTGCCGCTCTTGTCAGCTCTCGGGAGTTTGTTCCAGGTCGTAGGTAATGGCGCCGACCTTTCCGCGCGAGCGTCTGGAAGGCGTCGGTAATCGCGGCGCGCTGGGCGATCCAGCAGGTCGATTTGCGCTTGAATCTGGCGGTCCATCGGCGCAGCGGCGGTGAGCGCGGCCTGCACGGCGGCCTTCAGCTTCTGATAGTCCGGGGTGGCGTAAAAGGCCTGCTCCTGGGCCTTGCGCTGGCCGATCTGTTTTTCAGATACGCCGAATACACCTCGCGGAACTGGTCTTGATAGCTGCGCCAGGGCCGCAGGCCGAAAAATTCGCTGTACAGCGACCAGGCCACCGTCAACAGCAATATGAAAGCGGAGATCAGAACGAGCAGGCTCATCGGCCTACTGGTTATGGGATCGTCCTGCGGCGGGATCTCAGGCACCCCGATCCTCCTTGAACGTGAATCCCGGGATTAAATGCTGAACCATGGCGTCACCCAGATGTACTTGATGCGGAAGAGCAGCCTGGCCAGAATTTTCACCGGCAAGCTGAACATCAGAACCAAAAAAATATCGGTGGTAACGATCTGCAGAAGCGTCATGCGCTGGAAAATCTTGCGCGCAAAGCTGGTCGAGTTCATGACCAGATAGACGCGCGTAGCTGCGCCGCGATGAAATACAGCGCGATCGGAAAGATGCCAAAGATGATGCGCGCCAGGATGGGCGCGTAGTCCTGATTGGCCGCGGGCATCAGATGCGCAAGCCACGCGCCGTTGATCCCGAAGATCTGGTCGAGGTTGCGGTTGACCGCAAACTGCACGGCCTGCGCGTCCCACGTTTGTGTCGGCCAGAACCACATCCATCCAGGGCCGCGGATGAACGTTCCGATCATGATCATCACCACCCACAGCCCGATAAAGCCGAAACTGAACGTCCAGATCGCGAACTTGCGCTGCTTGTAGGTGTAGTAGCCGTTCCCCAAGGGATTGGCGTCAATATAGGGTATGGCCATCAAGCCCACGATGATCAGCGTGGGCATGACCACGCCGGCCATCCACGGATCGAAATACACCAGCATTTCCTGCAAGCCCAGGAAATACCAAGGCGCCTTGGCCGGGTTCATGGTGACATTTGGATTCGACGGCTCCTCGAGCGGCGCGTTCAGCGTGAGCGACCACACCATGAGCAGCACCGTGACCAAAATCGCGGCGACGAATTCGACGCGCATCAGATATGGCCACGTGTGGACTTCGCGTTCCCACTTCGGCTGATAGGCCTGCGTCTTGCGATAGGCGGTCTTGGCGGCGGCCGGATCGGCTTCGAGCTTGGCGATCAACTCATCATTGGCGAAGGCCTGCCGGAATGCATACCAGATGTAGAACGGAATGAGGAACAACAGCGCCACGATGGGCACATTGTCCGGCGCGGAAACGATCTCCCAGAGCTGGTGCCAGTTCCCTAGCATATTGTTTGGCCTCCTACGCGGGAGTTCGGATTTGTCTGGGCGGCCATCACAGCATACCGCTCGGGCGCATGATGACCGGGCGAGGGCCCTTCTCTTCCTTGATCTCAGATTCGAGCATGACCGGCGAGGGGCCCGAGATGCCGCCGTCCTTGCGCACGCGCCAGAAGTGCACGCCCATGAAGACCGACGCGATCAGCGGGATGGCGATGCAATGCCAGATGTAAGCGCGCAACAATGCATTCGCATCGACGATCGAGCCGCCGAGCAGCGCGAACCGAACGTCGTTATACGGCGTCATGCCCAGCAGCGAACCGAAGGGACCCTCGTTGCCTAAGCCCGGCGTGGCCCGCGCCATGTTCGTGCCCACGGTGACCGCCCAGAAGCCCAACTGATCGTCGGGCAGCAGGTAGCCGGTGAACGAGAGCAGCAGGGTGAGCACCATCAGGAGCACGCCGATGCACCAGTTGAATTCGCGCGGCTTCTTGTAGGAGCCGGTGAGAAACACGCGGAACATGTGCAGCCAGACGGCGATGATCATCAAGTGCGCGGCCCAGCGGTGCATGTTGCGCAAGAGCTTGCCGAAGGGAACGTCGTTCTCAAGATAGAGAATGTCGCGGAACGCCTGCACCTTGGTCGGGTGGTAATAGAACATCAGCAGCACGCCGGTGAAGGTCAGCACGATGAACAGATAAAACGTGATCCCGCCCATTCCCCAGGTGTAGTTGTACTTGACGGCGTCGCGGTTGACCTTGGCCGGGTGCAGATGGAGGAAGACGTTGCTGAGCACGCCCAGCGAGCGGCTGCGGGGCGTGTCTTCGTGCTTGACGCGAAAAATGGAGCGGTAAAGCTGGGTCTTTTCCGGATCTTTCAGGGCCTCGATTTCCTCACTGCCCTTTTCCTTAACCAGCTTTTTTATGTCCTCGGTATCTTCGCGGACCCGGTCAATCAGACCGGTAGTCTTTTTGCCCCCGTTTTCTTCCGCCATGCATTTCCCCCCAGAAACTCTCTGCAGACTGCTGCCTACGGCCTCGCTGGCGCGAGACCTCGACGCCTTAAACGCTCAAGAAGGCGCCTGGATCATTGAATTGGTTGACGCCGGCCTTCGGATCGTCGATGATACAAGCGGCTGGTAGTCCACGATGATCTTGCCGGTGGCGTCGGCTTCGATGTGCGCGCGGTCCATCGGACGCGGCGCCGGCCCCTCGAAGTTGACTCCCTCGCTGTCATAGCCGCTGCCGTGGCAGGGGCACTTGAACTTGTTCTCGCTGGGCTTCCACTCGGGCGTGCAGCCCAGGTGAGTGCAGCGCGCAAAGATGACGAAGATGCGGTCGGGTTCGCGCACCACCCAGACGCGGTTGGTCATCAGAAAGCGCTGATCGATGCCCAAGTCGAAGTCCGCGGGAAAGCCGATGGAGAAGACCGTATTCGGCTCATAGAGCGCCCGCGGGAAAAAGAAACGCAGAAACATCAGGAAGTTAATGCCCAGGTATCCGCCGACAGCCGTCCAAATCATGCGACGGCGCATGCGGTCGGGCGGCGGCGCGTCCGACTTTGCCGGGCTAGCTTTGGCCGCCGCCTTCGGCTGGGGCGCTGCGACCGCTGTGGGTTGTGCTGGTGTAACCGTAGCTACTGCCGGCTTAGACTCGCCGTTATCTGCCATAGGATTAGCGCGCTACCTCATCGATGAATAAAAAATATAAGAGCACTACAGAACATTCTTTTATAAGCCGGGCGGTCACACCTGTCAAGGCGATTTGAGCGCTGGACGCGAGGTGCAAAACGGCGCCGTCGCCCGGGCTCCAGTTGTCTACTCAGGCCTCTCAAGTCCGCTCTTTGCCGCCACGCGTGCCGCCGTTGAGCGCCGCCCGCACCAGATCGGCCAGCGCGCCGATAAATCGAGGCGAGTCGCCCAGGGCGGGCATCATCTCGAACTGCTCCACGCCGAGCGCCAAGGCTTCCTGGCGTGCCTCGATATTGATTTCGTGCAAGGTCTCGATATGTTCGGTGACGAAGGAGATGGGAATGACCAGCAGATGCTTCTTCCCTTCCCGCGCCAGGCGCTCGATGGTGTGCGTCAGCGACGGCTCCAGCCACTTCTGCCGGCCTACGCGGCTCTGATAGGCGAGGACGTGCGGATTGCGCCAGCCGCCGCGCGCGAGAACCTCGCGCACGGTCTCCTCGATTTGGCGTTGATACGGATCGCCGCGCTCGATCAGGCTCACCGGCAAGCCATGCGCGCTGAACACCAGATGCACGCTCGCCGGATCGTCGAAGTGCGTCAGACTCGTGGCGATTCTCTCCGCCAGGGCTTCGACGTACAGCGGGTGCGTGTGAAACGCCTCGACGATGGTCTCCTTCGGGGCGCCTGCCGCGGGACGGTACAGGCGCTTCCACTCCTTCAGGCTGCTCAGCGTGGTGGCGTAGGAATAGTGCGGGTACAGCGGCAACAACACGAGGGCATCGAGAGACTCGGCTCGCACGCCCGCGACGGCCGCGGCAGTCATCGGGTGCCAATAGCGCATGGCTACCCAGCAGCGCGCGTCGAAGTCCGGCGCGAGCGCGGCTTCCAGGCGGCGCGCCTGGCGCTCGGTCAGCACGCGAATCGGCGAGCGGCCGCCGATCGCGTCGTAGTGTTCGCGAACCACTTGGGCGCGGCGGTGGGAGATATAACGCGCCAGCGGCTTGCGTGCGAGAAAGGCGAGCGGGAAATTAATGATGTCGGGATCGCAGAAAAGATTGTAGAGAAACGGTTCGACGGCTTGCGAGGAGTCGGGGCCGCCCAACTGAAACAAAACGACTCCGACTTTGGGCTTGCTCATGCCGGGAACCGCCGCATGCGCGAGGACTCCGGTGACGCCAAGCGGCAGTGCGGGAGCGCCATCGCGGTCAGCGCTTGGCTGCGCCCTTCAGGCGTTCCACTTCGTCCTGCAAGCGTGCCAGACGTCGCGAGACAGTAAACTGATACACGAAGAAGATAGCCCAAACGGCCAGATAGGCGGCCAAAACGCTATCGAGGTTTTTCATTTCGCTTCCCTCCGACTGCACTTCCCTACCGCGCGGCAGCTTTCATTGGTGCTCTGGGCAGCTTCCAGCCGCAGGCGATCGACGTCCCACCGCAAAGCTTCCACGCGATAACGCTGACGCACCATCAAGACCAACACACCCAACATCGCCGCCCAGCACAGCAAAAGCACCTTGCCCATGGTCGGATCGAGCGAACCGCCATCGCCAATGACCGGCTGCGGATGCTGGGTGCGGAAAAACCAGATGGAAAAATAGACCAGCGGAATATCCACCGCCGCGAAGATTCCGAAGACAGCGGAGATCACGGCGCGGCGCTCGGGCTCCTCGATCAGGTTGCGCAGCAGGAGATACAGACACGTAGAGCACCCAAAGCACAAACGCGGAGGTCAGGCGCGCATCCCAGGTCCACCAGATGCCCCACACCGGGTGCGCCCAGATCGGGCCGGTGACCAGTCCAACGGTGACGAACGCAACGCCGACTTCCGCCGCGGAAACGCCCAGCCAATCCCACTTGGGATTGCGCCCGCGCAGATACGCGAGGTTGGAAACCAGAACGATGGCAAAAGCCACGAAGGCCGACCACCAGCTCGGCACATGGAAATAAAAAATTCGCTGAATGACGCCCATCGTTGCTTCGGTGGGCGCGACGAAGAGAGCGCTGTAGCCGGCAATGCCCAACAGCACCGCCACGAGCACCGTCTCCAGCAATTGCGCGCTGTGCGGGCGGCCCGGTGCGCCAGCGTGGGCCGGAGCGGATGCGCTCAGAGTGGCCATGTCATTCCTCCAACAGATATTCGCCGAAAAGCCAGGTCACCGTCAAAAAAATTGCGTCGAAGGCGACCAGCAGCCCAACCCACTGCGGGGACAAGTAAGGCGTGTCGTCGAACAAGCCGGCGGTGGCCTCGGTGCTGGCAATCAGCGCGGGCGTCAATACCGGCAGCAGCAGCAAAGGAAGCAGCAGTTCGCGCATGCGAGCCTGCGAGGAAATCGCCGAGAAGACAGTGCCGATGGTCGCCAGGGCCAGCGTCCCCAGGATCAGCACGACGCAGAATCGCCCGAGCACCTGCCAAACGTGCAAATTGTAGAGCGCTGCGAAGATCGGCAAAAGCAGAGCTTCGGCGACGAGCAGGAAGCAGCCGTTGGCGAGAATCTTGGCGCCGAGAATCGCCGTGGGATCAATCGGCGCGAGACGCAGCGCGGCCAGCGTGTCGTTAGTTTGTTCGCGCGTGAAGGAGGGGTGCAGCATCAGCGAGCCCGCGAACAGAAGCGTCAGCCACAGCAAGCCGGGCGCGAAACGGCGGGACTCGACGGAGGTTGGGTCGAAGGTGAAACTGAACAGCACCAGCACCATCAGCACGAAGACCACCGTCGTGGTCAGCAGCTCGCGAGTGCGAAACTCCGTCTGGAGCTCCTTGCCCAGCAGGACCGCAGTGGGGCGCGCGAACGCCATTCAAGCTCCCTGCTCGGCCGCGTCGGCCGCGAGCGCCGCCGCGAGCATTCGCTGCGGCGTCGCCGGAAGGCGCCGAGTCCTCGGCGAGGCAACCGGCGGCCAGGCGCACGGCGCGGGTGACGATCGCGCGCACCTCGCTCGAACCGTGCGTGCTCATCAGAATCGTGCAACCGGCATCGTGGATGCGCGCCAGAGTCTCACCGAGCCAGTGCTGGCCGGCGGGATCGAGACCGGTGGCGGGCTCGTCGAAAAGCAGGAGGCCCGGACCGGGCAGCAGTGCGCGCGCAATCGCCAGGCGCTGGCGCATCCCGCGCGAGAAATCGCGCACGGGATCGTTGCGGCGAGAGAGCAGGCCCGCCGGCTCGAGCGCGGCGAGGGCGCGTTCCTCGGGGCGATCCAAGCCGTAGAGCTTGGCGAAAAGCTCGAGGTTCTCCTCGGCCGTCAGTTCGTCGTACAGCAGAATGTGGTGGGCGACCATGCCGATGCGTTGTTTCACGGCAAGAGGATCTTCGAGGGCGTGCGCGGCTCCAGACTCCGAGAAGGTCACACGGCCAGCAGTCGGGCGCACGAGAAGCGCCGCAATCTTTAGCAGCGTCGTCTTGCCGGAGCCATTGGCGCCGACCAGGGCGACGCACTCGCCCGCCTTAATGTGGAGCGAGACTCCGCGCAGGGCATAGCGGACGCCGTAACGCTTTTCAATGTTCTGGAATTCGATGGAAACGCCGCGCGACGAATTTGCTTGAGGAGCGATGGACACGCCGACGGCTCAGCCTCGAACCAGGTCGCGCAGGACCTCTTCGGCGCGGCTGCGCTCTCGCGCGTACTCTTCTTCCGAGATGGTGCCTGCCTGGCGGCGGAGTTCGAGACGGAACAGGCGGTCCTTGAGACTGTCCAGGCTCGTTTCAACGTCTCGAGTCACGGTCTGCACCGTTGGCGCCGGCTGCGGCTGCGCGGGCGCCGGCTTGGGCGCGGGACGCTCCACAGCGGGTGGCGCGGCGGATTGTTGCCTGCGACCGGCTCGGGGACCGCTGGGAGGCGGAGCAACGGCCTGGCCCGTCGACGCTTCCACCATGACGGCAATCGGACGGCGCCACACAAACACAATCCCGAGCGCGAAAAGCGAGGCGAAACCCGCCACGAGAATCCATTTCAAACTGTCCAGGCGCTCGGGCATGGTTTGGATGGTCACGGCTGAATCCCGGCCGTTCACCTGGTCCTGGCCGTCTTGGGCTTGCGCGTCTTGCCCCTGCCCCTGTCCCTGACCGGCGCCTCCCTGCTGAGGAGGCGGCGCGGTTCCGGAGACGGCGACTTCAAATGGCAGCCCCGCGGGCATCGAATCCCGCGTGTACAGGTTGAATCCCTGTTCCGTTCCAGCGGGCGAAAAACCCGCACTGGTCACCTGCACGGTGGGAGGAGCGACCAGCATCACGCGCTCGGCGGGATAGTCCGAGACAAATTTCAATGTCGCGGAGCTCGTTGAATACGGAACCTGGTAGGACATGCGCACGCCGTTATCGCCGGGCTGAAAGGCGTAGGCGATGGCGTATTTGTGCGCCCCGCGGTCGATCGTTCCTTGAACGACCGGCATTCCCGACGGCCCCCAGGAGGAGACCTGCGAGAGTTCCGCTCCGTCCGGAACCTCGAAGTTAAAATCGCCCTTCTCGTTGAAGTAAGCCAGCGGAGGCTGGGACTGGTTCTGCAGGGAATATTCTTCGCCGACCAGCAGGTTCGAGCCATTGGGCTGAAAAACGATCAGCCGCGAACCGACCTTCATGGTCTTGGCGTCGGAGGTAGGGTCGTACACGGTCACGTCGACGGTAGCCGTGCCCGGCGTGAGCGGCTGATGAAACATCACGCCGCGATAGACGGCGCGAATCAGCATGGGCCCTTGCCCGATGGCTGGATTATCGAGCTTGTAGTTGCCCTGGGCGTCGGTCTTGGTGTTGGCGACGGGTTGCATCCCACCTTGAAGCTGGATGAGGATGACGTCCACTCCGGCAGCCGGTTTGTTGTTGGTGCCGTTGTGTATCACGCCAGTCACCGTGCCGGCGGACGCACCCACCGCGAAGATCAGTGCCAGCGAAATGACTGCGGCGACGTGCAGAAGCAAGCGCATTCGGCTCGCGGGTAGGGGTTGGGTAACAATAAGAGCCCCCTCCCCCCTACTTTTTCGTAAGTGTTCATTCCAGGAGACTTTAAGTCCAATGATTTTGTAAGTGCGCATTCTAAACGACTTCGCGCCGTATTTTGCGTAAGTGTTCATTTTACTCAAGTTAGCAGTGGGCACTTGCGTATCGAGTTGCCTACCCGCGCGATTTCAGCGGCAGCGTCTCCGGGGACGCGCCGCGAGCTGCCGCCGCTCGCCGGGGCAGCGATGCTTCGTTGCCAGTGACGGTCTCGATTTCGGCCAGCACCATCGCGGCTTCGGTTTCGAGCGTGTCCCGCATCTGCTCGTAGTCCTGCTCGGCGAATTTTCCGGTGCGGTGCTCGAATTTCAGGTCGCGCAAATTGTCGTAAATGGTGTCGCGCCGCTCCATCAACTGATCCAGACGCGAGCGGTGCGGCGCCGAATCGGAGGCATCCGGCTCAATCAAGAAAACGAAGATCAAAACCGCCGCCGTAAGCGCTATGCAAGCCAGGAGAGCCAGCGCGTCGGGACCGCCGGGAATGTCGATGAACGCTAGCAGGTCAATCATCGGTGTCCCGATCCGCCTGCTGGCGGCCGCGCTCGAGCAACTCCGGCGAAATGGCCGGGCCGGAAGCGGCTACGGGCACAGCCGGATGGCGCCAATTCCGGATGATCATGATGACCAGCCCGAGCCCCAAAATGGAAACCACCACGGGTATGGCCCAAGCCAAAGAATTAAAGCCGCGCGCCGGCGGCTCCGCCAAGACCGCCTCGCCGTACTCCTGCACGAAGGACTGCATAATCAAATCGTCGCTGTCGCCCGAGGCCACGCGCTGATCCATCTCCTTGAGCATGGTCGCGGACCGCGTGCAGCCGACATGATTGCACGCCGTGAGGATTTCGTTGCAGCCGCACATGCAGATGAGTTTTCCGCCGAGGGCCTTGGCGCGGTCGGAGCTTTGCCCCTGGAGCAGCCCGGTAGAGAAAATCAACGGCTGCGGCGAGAGCCAATACGGGCGCGAGTTTTCTGAGCCTAGTCATGACCGTCATATCGCTGCCCAGGAATGCGGGCAGGGGCGGGCGACATTCCGCCCACGGGCGCGGTTTCAGCAACCGCGCGAATCGCCAGAACAGGCTGCCGGTTCGGCATGAGCGCCAGGAGCGTGCCCAGCACGACGATGGCGCCGCCGAGCCAGATCCACTTCACCAGCGGATTCAGATACGCGTGAATGACGGGCTGCATGGTATCGGGGCTACGGCCCGCGTAGACGACGTAGAGATCTTCCTTGAGCGTCGAGTAGATGGCCACCATGGTTCCCGATTCCTGGTTGGCAGTATAGAAGCGGCGTTCGGGATACAGCATGATGACCTGCTTGCCGCCACGATCCACGGCAATGGTGGCTTTCTCGGAGGTGTAATTGGCCTCGGGCGTGGAGTCGAAAGTCTGGTGGGTGAGGTGGTATGGCCCAATATCCATCTGCGCGCCGACTGGCATCTCCATCTGCTTATCCTGATTGAACGCCGTGCCCGCGATGCCGATGAAAATCAGCACGATGCCGAAGTGCACGATGTAGCCGCCGTAGCGGCGCGTATTGCGCATGGTCAACTGCGACACCGAGGACAGCAGATTGGTGCCGGCGCGCGCCGAGATGACTCGAGCGCCGCGATAAAACTCGAGAAGAATCGTCAGCGTGACGAAGACCGAAAGGATCAGACAAACGACGACGTAAAATTCGCGCAAACCCAAGCGCAAAGCCCACCACTCCCGCCGCGATTCCCACCAGGAGCGGCCCACCGAAATTGCGGCGCAAACTCTCGACCGAGGTTTTGCGCCAGGCGAGCAGCGGTCCCACACCGGTCAAGAAGAGCAGGAACATGGCGATGGGCAGGTTCACCTTATTGAAGAATGGCGCGCCCACGCTGATCTTGGTGCCGCGAATCCATTCCGAGAGCACCGGAAAGAGCGTGCCGGAAAGAGTGGCCACGCAGGCGACCAGCAAGATCAGATTGTTGAAGAGAAAGCTGGACTCGCGCGAGATCATCGAGTCGAGCTGGTTGTCGCTGCGCAGGTAGTCTCGATTTTTCCAGTAGGCCACCAGGCAAATGGCCAACACCAGGCCGATCGAAACCAAAGAACCACGGGCCGATGGTCGATTGCGCGAAGGCGTGCACGGAACTGACCATGCCGGTGCGCGTCAGCGTGGTGCCGATGATGGTGAGCAGGAACGTGATGAACACCAGCCAGACGTTCCAGACGCGCATCATGCCGCGCTTTTCCTGCATCATGACCGAGTGAAGAAACGCGGTGCCCGGTCAGCCAGGGCATCAGCGAGGCGTTCTCGACCGGGTCCCAGGCCCAGTAGCCGCCCCATCCGAGCACGGCGTAGGCCCAGTGCGCGCCCAGCAAGATGCCGACGCCCTGAAAGCCCCAGGCGATCATGGTCCAGCGGCGCGTCAGATGAATCCACTTTTCGCCGGGATAGCGGCCGAGCAAAGCGCCGAGTGCAAAAGCAAAAGGAATCGCGAAGCCCGTGTAGCCGGAATACAGGATCGGCGGGTGAATCACCATTTCCGGATATTGCAGCAGCGGATTGAGCCCTTGGCCATCGCCGCGCGAGATCCATTGCAGCGCGCCATTGGCGGCCGGTGCGCCCAAGACTTGAAACGGGCTAGAGACGAAATTGTTGAGCGTCAGGAAAAAGAGCTGGACGCCGGCGAGCACCACGCCGACATAGGGCATCAGTTCCGGATGCTTGTGGCGATAGGCGAAGAGCGCGGAGAACACGTAGATCGAAAGCAGGAAGCTCCAAAACAGCAGCGAGCCTTGCTGCCCCGCCCAGATGGCCGGAATCTTGAAGAAGGTCGGCAGCGTGCGATTGCTGTGCTCGACCACGTAGGCCATCGAGAAATTGTCGGTGAGAAAGAGATAGGCGAGGCTGGCAAAACCGAGCCAGACCATCACGCAGACGGCCATTCCGGCGTTCCGCGCGCTCTTGATCAGAAGGGGCTTGCGAGTGATGATGGCGGCAATCCCGCCGAAGAACGCGTAGAGACCGCACAGAAACGCTAAGAGGAGAGCGTACGATCCAAACAGGTCCAACGAACTACCCCCGATCCGCTAACTCTTGTGGTCTTCGGTGGTGCTGGTCTGCGGGGTGCCGTAGTTTCCCTGCCCCGGCGCGACCTCATACTTGGAGGCGCACTTCGCTTGCACTTGCTCCGCCACAAAGCGCCCGTCCGGCATGGCATGCCCTTCGACCAAGGCTTGGGCGCCGTCCTTGAAGGTGTCCGGCAAAGGGTCGGATCCCACATAACTGACGGGCAGAGACTTTCCTTCTTCTTTGAGTATGAAGTCCACGCGGCCCGGCATTTTCTGGATCGATCCCGCGGCGACGTCGCCGCCCACCCGGATGCGCTGGTGAGCCTGGCTGGCGCTAAGCGTGGAAAGCTCAGAGATGGTGTGGTAGTAGGTCTGGCTTTCCTTCGCGCCCATAAAAGCGAGCCCGGAGAGCGCCAGCACGATGATGCCGATCCCTATGCCAAACTTTGTTTTGGACTTCATGTATTTCTCCCTGCCGAACTCCTGCCCCTTAAACGCAGATTCTACCACAATGCGAGATATGCGAGCAGCCTATTCGCGGGCGGGTGGTGGGCGGGTTACTGGGGGATCCGTTTCTCAAGCATTGGCGAGTTGCGTTGCACCTGCCTTCTCGGGACTCGGCACCGGGAGCTGTCCCAGAATCAACGGCATTTCCCCTTGTCGCAGACTTGCTGTCTACTGTAGGCTTTTTGACAGTCCTCAATACTATACTTATGTAGTCGCTGGAAGCGGGTCAGTCGCTGCATGGCGGTGGGAGTAAAATCCCAATTGAGTTTGGATGCTCCCGCAACCCGAACCGCTGAGCCCCGGCGAAACTCGGAGCACGGAGACCGACAATGAAAATCAGGCCAGCATTGTTGGGCGTATTCATCGCTTTGACTTTCTCGGCGGCAACGCAAGCGCAGGAAGAGGGTTCCACTCCGGGCGCGATCCCAGACCCAGGCTCCTATCAAGGAAGCACGGAGTTGCAGCGGCAGGAGCAGCAGCAAGATGCGCAGGTAGAGCAGCAAAACCAGCAGATGTTGCAGCGGCTCAACGAGAATTACCAGCAGTACGCGCCGGCTGGTTCTGGCGCTGGGGGTTCGGCAGGCGGCGCCGGACAGCCCACGGCCAAGCGCAACCCGCCCGTCGACTGGTGGAGCAAATCGCCTCTGCAGGCGGCAAACAATCCTCTTCTTGGACGTTGGCAACAGGTCGCACCCAAAGCTATTTCAGGCCAGCAGTTGGCCGGCGCCGCTGTCATTCCAGGAGCGGGCGATGTTGCCGCGAGCCTGCTCAACAGCACTCTCGCCGGCGGTTGCAAGTCCATGTTCGGCTCGGGCGTTGTTGCGTTCGAACCGGACAAATTACAGTGGGTTACGCCCGACGGCCACGAGGAAATTCTCAACAACGTCGCGTATCGCGCCAGCGGTTCGGAGGTTGTCGTGTTGTCGCGCGATCCCGGCGCGATCCCGGCTTTGATCTTTGGTTTTTCGACGCACGATCACGCGCTAGTGGCATTTTTCAACTGCAGGATGGATCGCGTCGGCGCAAAGGCAGTCGCAGCTTCGCCTGCACCGTCTAAGCCCGGCGCATCGTCCGCCGCCAAATCGCCAGTTGGATCGCCGGTCACAGTGCCCGCGACCGCAGGCCCGGCAACCGGAGGAAATTCCAAGATTCAGCTTCAAGTCGGCATTTCAGCGCCCGGCTCCCTGACCCCTCTTCCAGGAATCACTCTATGGGTCTCTCCGGATAATCCGGCTGACGCGATGAGTCGGGCCAAGCTCCTCCCGCCCGGCGCTTCTCTCACCAACCAGTTGGTTGCAGACTGCGCCAACAGCGCCGCTTGCAACCGCGATTTGCAGGTGATGACGGCGAAAGCCTTAGGCTCGGTCATCACCGATGCCGCCGGCCATGCGCTGACGCCTCCGGTTCCCGCCGGCCGCTACTATGTGATGGGAATGGCAGCGTACAACGGCAAGGTGATTTTCTGGAACCAGCCTGTCGATGTAGAGTCCGGCACCGTCAACGTAACTCTCGACCAGAACAACGGCGCCGCGGCCGCTGTCGGCCGCTAGCATTTGCCCGTCCGCACCCTCAGCTCACATGACCGGCCCGGCTAAGTCCCGAGAAGTCTAGTAGGCCTCGTTGGCTGGCGCGCTGTCCGCCGGCCCGGACGGTGTTAACCTATGCCGGTGCCTGCAATGAATCTCCCTTGAAAGGTGACGCCGCATGAACCCGGAAGATAGGGCCGACTGTTATGCCGGAGCCTTGGCCTACGTACTCGGGTGGCTTTCCGCGATCTATCTCGTAAACAACCCCCGCCGTGGCATTCGATGGCACGCCTTGCAGTCAATCAGTGTGTTCGGCGGGCTGATGCTTAGCATCATTGCCGCCGATGCGATCTTCCCGGTGGACACGGGCAACCCCCTGGTGTACGCGTTGCACGTTTTGTCCATGAGCGCGCTGATTTTTGTGTCGCTCGTGCTGTGGATACTGTTGCCGGTGCAGACCTTCCGGGGCAAACCCTTTCTGGTTCCCGTCTTTGCGCCGCTCACCAGGAAGCTGGCGAGCGAGCCGCCATGGTTACACCAGCCCCCGGGTCCTCCAGCACCGCCACAGCCGGTGTTCTGCCCGAAGTGTGGTCTGCCGTGGACTGCGGGAGCGGCAGCGTGCCCGTCGTGTGGGGCAGCGGCATCGTAAAACGGCGTCGAAGTTCTCTTCACATTTCCTCGGACAAGAAACTGCGCCACTACGGGAGCAAGCGAGACCCAGCTCTTTCAGACGCTGAGCCGAGGTCCTAGAAGTACAGTGCGTCTACGCAAGGCCCGTGAGGTCGGCATTCGAGGGCGGGGGTATTCAAGAAGAGAGTTCGGCGGGATGACAGCCCTGCCTGGCTATCCTATTTGCGCAATACGCCGCGCAGGCACAGCTTCAATTCCGGGCTGAGTTCGCTGATCTCCATGCCCGCCATCACCAGGAATTTGCAGCTCAGCATCTCTCGCGATTGATCGTCGTCCGGAAGTTTGGCCATGATGCGGCAGTATTGGCAATCCTGGTTCCAGCAGAAACGCCCATAGGGCACGGTCTGCGGGCTCAGGAATTGGAAGCAACGGAGCACGGTGTTTTTTTCGGGTACTTCGACAATCTTTCCAAGTACCTTGATTTTGACCAAATGCTCGTAGGGTCGAAAGGGTTCGGACATCGGCTTGACTGGTCCCCCAGGTGAGCAGCTTGCGCTCTGGAGATCAGGCTAGACCAAATTCGCGGGCGTCACAATTACAAGGCGGGAGGGGCGTTGCCTAAATGCTACGGTACCAAGCGGTGGTAGATGCCGCGCGCCAGAAACCCTTAGAAGGGGCGCGCACGGGAACGGAGAACACGGAGAAGCAGATCCCTCACCGCCGTTCGCCAAAGACGGGCGACCGGGTTCGGGATGACAACGTAACATCACATCCGGCTGGGAAAAAAAGGCGCAATGACGCGACGGCGCCCCGTTTTCTCAAGGCCTCAAGCCGTTTCGCGAACGAAGCGCTGGCCCATGGTGCGGAACTTCTCGTAGCGGCGATGAAGCAATTCGGGGATCGACAGCGCGTCCATCTCATCCAGACTGCGGGTGAGAACGGGGTCGAGGCTCTTGGCGGTAGCTTCATGGTCGAGATGGGCGCCGCCTTCCGGCTCCGGCACAACTTCGTCGACCAAACCCAAGCCGATAAGATCGGCGGCCGTGATGTGCAGAGCTTCCGCGGCTGTCTCGGCTTTTGCCGGATCGCGCCACAGGATGGAGGCGCATCCTTCCGGGGAGATGACCGAATAGATCGAGTTCTCGAGCATGTTGATTCTGTCACCGACGGCGATGGCCAGCGCGCCGCCTGAGCCGCCCTCGCCCGTGATGGTCACAACGATCGGAACGGGCAGGCGGGACATCTCGCGAAGATTTGTGGCGATGGCCTCGGCTTGGCCGCGTTCCTCGGCGTCGATGCCGGGATAGGCCCCGGGGGTGTCGATGAGCGTAAGGATCGGCCGACCGAACTTGGCTGCCAGGCGCATCAGACGCAGGGCCTTGCGATACCCTTCCGGTTTCGCCTGGCCGAAATTGCGCGCGAGGCGCTGCTTGGTGTCGCGGCCCTTCTGGTGGCCGATGACGAGCACCGGGCGTCCATGGAAACGCGCAAAACCGGAGACGATGGCGGGATCGTCGGCGAAGTAGCGATCGCCATGCAATTCGGCGAAGTCGGTAAAGAGCAGGCGGATGAAGTCGAGGGTGTAGGGGCGCTGGGGGTGGCGCGCTAGCTGGGTGCGTTGCCAGGCGCCCAGATGGGCGTAGAAGTCGCGCCGCAACTGGGAGATTTCGCCGCGGACGCGCTCGATATCCGATGCGGTCGAGGACGCCGCTCCGGTCGAAAGGCGCTGCAACTCCTCGACCTCCTGCTCGAGCTGATCAATCTCGTGTTGGCGCTCGCGGTTGTCCATGGCCTTCAGCTTACGACTTCGACCGCGTCCGGTCCGCACATTTCGCGCACGGAGGTGAGCAATTTCTCATCGGGCTTCACTCGCTGCTGGCTGCGGAGCGTGGCCGCGGTGCCGTCCGGGTTGAGCAGATCGAAGGCGATCGGACAGGGACCGGGCGAGCGCGCAAACAGCTCCTTCAGGCGATCGAGGGTGTACTCGTCCATCGAACCGAGGTCCACGCGAACGCGCATCACGGTCGAACCGTTCGTCGAGACGCCGTCGAGCGGCTGGCCCTCCTGAATGACCAGCCGCGTGCCGACTTCCTCGACATTCACGCGGCCCTTCAGCAGGAGCGGTGCGCCCGCTTTGAGCTTGCTTTCGAGCCGCGCGAAGGCTTCCGGAAATACCAGCGCTTCGAGGCCGCCGGTCATGTCCTGCAAGCTGAGGATGGCCCAGCGATCACCTTTTCGCGAGCGCATCGGACGCATGGACATCACCATGGCGGCGACGGTGACTTCTTCGCCGTTGCGGCGGCCGTCGATTGTGGTCAGCTCGACGGCACCCAGTTCCTTCAATCGCGCCGCATGCTTGGCCAGCGGATGGCCGGACACGTAGAAGCCCAGCGTGGCGAGTTCCGCGGCGAGCAACTCGTGTTCGGGCCACTCCTCCGCGTGCGGAAGTTCTGGTTCCTGAACCTCGGCGTGCCCTGCACCGCCCATGAACAGCCCATGCTGCCCGCTGGAACGCTCGCGCTGCGATTTCTGGGCGCGCTCCATGGCCCGGTCGATCACTTCGTAGAGGCGGGCGCGGCCGGCGCCGAGGGAATCCATCGCGCCGGATTTGATCAGGCTTTCGATCACGCGGCGATTGAGCAGGCGCGTGTCCACGGATTCGCAGAATTGAAAGATTGTGCGGAAGGAGCCCAGGCGCTCGCGAGCTTCGAGAATGCCGCGCACCGTGTTTTCGCCGACGTTCTTGATGGCGCGCATGCCGAAGCGAATCTCCTCGCCGACGGGCGTGAAGTCCAGCTCGCTGCTGTTCACATCCGGCGGGAGGACGGTGATGCCCATGCCGCGCGCTTCGTGAATGTACTTGACGACTTTCTCGATGTTGCCGGTTTCCGAGGTCAGCAGCGCGGATACGAATTCCACCGGGTAATGCGACTTGAGCCAGGCGGTTTGATAGGCGAGCAGCGCATAGGCGCACGAGTGCGATTTATTGAATCCATACCCGGCAAATTCGGTGATGAGGTCGAAGATGCGCTCGGCTTTCTTTGCCGGCACTTTGTGCGCGCTGCACCCCGTCAGGAATTTCTCGCGCTGCGCGGCCATCTCCTCGCGGTTCTTCTTGCCCATGGCGCGGCGCAGAATGTCCGCTTCGCCCAGGGAGAAACCGGCCAAGCGATTGGCGATCTGCATGACCTGCTCTTGATACAGGATGACGCCGTAGGTTTCCTCCAGGATTTCTTTCAGTTCTGGCAGGTCGTAGGTGACTTTCTTCTTGCCGTGCTTGCGCGCGATGAAGTCGTCCACCATGCCGCCCTGGATGGGGCCGGGGCGATAGAGGGCGTTGAGCGCCGTCAAATCCTCGAGGCGCGTGGGCTGGTAACGGCGCAGGATGTCGCGCATGCCGTGCGATTCAAACTGGAAGATGGCGCTGGTGTCGCCACGCGAAAATAGCTCGTAGGTGGGCTGGTCATCGAGCGGGAGCGTGTCGAGGTCCAGAGTGACGCTACGATTGGCCGCGACGAGTTTCACCGTGTCGGTGAGCACGGTGAGCGTGGTGAGGCCGAGGAAATCCATCTTCAGCAGGCCCAGGCGCTCGAGGCCCTTCATGTCGTATTGCGTCGTGATTTCGTCGCGATTGGTCTTGTACAGCGGGAGCAGGTCAGTGAGAGGCTGCGGAGAGATCACGACGCCTGCGGCGTGAGTCGAGGCGTGGCGCGCGAGACCTTCCAGGCGCTTGGCTACCTCCATCACGTCGCGAAAGCGCTCGTCGCCATCGATCGCGGTGCGGAGCTGCGCGGACTGCTTGAGCGCGTCCTCCAGGCTAATGTTGAGCTGGTTGGGCACCAGCTTGGCCAGGCGGTCGACGTCGCCGTAGGGCAAATCGAGCGCGCGGCCGACGTCTTTCAGCGCGGCTTTGGCGGCCATGGTTCCGAACGTGATGATCTGCGCCACGTTGGCGCGGCTGTATTTTTCGGTGACGTAGTTGATCACTTCGCCGCGCCGCCGCATGCAGAAATCGATGTCGATATCCGGCATCGAGACGCGCTCGGGATTGAGGAAGCGCTCGAAGAGCAGAGCCGTATTGCAAGGGATCGACGTCGGTGATGCGCAGCGCGTAGCTGACCAGGCTTCCGGCAGCCGAACCGCGGCCGGGGCCCACAGGAATATTCTGCGCGCGCGAGTAGCGAATGAAATCCCAGACGATCAAGAAATATCCGGCGTAGCGCATCTGCTTGATCATCTTGATTTCGTTCGAGAGGCGCTGCTCGTATTCGGCCAGCGGACGCCGCAAGAGGCCCTGCTTGGCGGATTCCTCGAGGCGCGGCAATCGTTCGGCGAAGCCTTCGCGAGCGACGCGCTCGAAATAGCTGTCGATTGTGAAGCCCTCGGGCACCTTGAACTCGGGGAACGAGTTGCGCACCGGCTCGATGCGGAAATTGCAGCGCTCGGCGATAGCCACGGTGCGCGTGAGAGCTTCCGGGAGTTCTCCGAATACCTGGGCCATTTCCTCGGCAGTCTTGAAATAAAATTGGTCGGTGGCGAAGCGCATGCGATGGGCGTCGGACATGGTTTTGCCGGTCTGGATGCACATCAGCACTTCCTGGGCGCGGGCGTCGGCGCGCGTCAGGTAGTGGCAATCGTTGGTGGCCACCAGGGGAATGCCGCTCTCGCGCGACAGGCGCACCAGCTCGCGATTGAGCGGCTGATCCACGTCCAGGCCCTGGTCCTGCACCTCGAGGAAAAAATTGCCTTTGCCGAAAATGTCCTGAAGGCGGTGGGCCGCGGTGCGCGCGTCATCGTAGCGCTGCTGCAGCATAGGTTCGGCAACGGCGCCTTTGAGGCAGGCGGAGAGCGCGATTAAACCGCGGCTGTGTTTGGCCAGCAGGTCGTAATCGATGCGCGGCTTGTAATAGAAACCTTCGAGGAAGCCTGCCGAGACCAACTTGACCAGGTTCTGGTAACCCTCGGAATTCTCGCAGAGCAGCACCAGGTGATTGGTGCCGCGCTGGCCGGGTTCCGCGGATGCTCCTTCGCCGGAGGACGCTGCGTCACGGCCCGGAGTGTCCGCGCCGCGATCATGCCGGCTGCCTCGCGCGATGTAGACTTCACAGCCGATGATCGGCTTTACGCCCCGCGTGGTGGCTTCGTGATAAAAATGCTCGGCGGCAAAGAGATTTCCGTGGTCGGTGACGGCCACGGCGGGCATATGGCGCCGCGCGGCTTCGCCAACCAGTTCACTAATATCGCAGGCGCCGTCGAGAAGGCTGTAGTCTGTGTGCAGATGCAGATGGACGAAAGGAGGTGTTTCCATTCCGGGTGATTGTAGCCCTCGCTGCTGGAATTTTCCAGCGAGCGAAAAAGTTTCGCGCGCCGTGCTCTATCGATGCGGCTTCGCGCTGGCGCGCGCCTTTGGCGCAGTCTTCGAAGCAGCATGCGCTGGGGCAGCGCCGGCCTTCCTCTGTGCATCAGGTTTCTTGCCCTGCTGCGGGGCGGCGCTGACCGCCGGCGGCGCAGGAGTCGCCGCCGCGCCGGCATCGGCTGGCTTCGCTTTGGCGTCCTTGCCCATGAGCCGCTTTTTCAGCTTGTCGTCGGATTTCTTCTTTTCTTCCTTCTTTTTCGGCTCTTCCTTGATGCCGGCCAGCTTGCGCAACAGCTTGGTGCGATCTTCGGGAGTGCGGCCCTTGCCAGCTAGTTGGAGGCTAAACAGCTCTTCCACGATTTTGTCGAATTTCGGTCCGCGCGCTACGCCCAACGCTTCGAGCTCAGTGGCGGCGGCCGGCAGGGCGTGCCGGAGCGGCCTCCATTTCGCGAGGTAGTTCCGCACCTTGTTCGTGGCCTTGGAGTTTGACGATTCCGCCATGATAAACACGATCAGGTACGGCGGAGTTTTCTCCAGAAATGCGAAGGCATCCTTGGGCGCCGCTGTCTTGCGGCCGGCCAGGATCTTCACGGCTTTCTGCGCTTCTGCTTCGAGATCGAGAACCGCATCTGCCTCGCTGGACCGGAAACCAAGCTTCTGGATGGTCGCAGAGCCTTCCCGCCCCTTTAAGCGGCCGAGCACCGCGGCGCTGACCGGCCCGAAGAGACGAGGCCGCAATCCGGCGGCGATGAGTTCGTCGCGCGCGCGAATGATGCGACCGAGCATCTCGTAGTCCGGATGGCGCCGAGCCAACTGTGGATGGATCGTCCCGATCAGACCGCGAGCCTCCCAGGCCTTGAGAATCGCCGCGGGCTTCTCTTCCCGGCCAAGCTGGCGCAGTTCCCGGCCGACATCTTCCGGAGGGATGCTATCCGCGAGGCCGCGCTCCATGGCCAGCGAAAACCACTCCTCGGTGCGCGGCTCGAGCTTGAAGTCCATGCGCGCGGCGTAGCGAATCGCCCGCAGCAGGCGCACCGGCTGATTCGTAAAGCTGTGGATCGACAGCGCGCGTACTTCCCGCTTTTCGACGTCCGCCAGCCCGTTGGTCGGATCGAGCAGCAACCCGCGCGACGCGGCATTCAAAGAGAGGGCGATGGCATTGATCGAGAAATCGCGCCGGCGGAGATCCTCCATGATCGTCGACCAGCGGATCTCGGAGCGCGTTCCGGGACGAGCATAAACGTCCTCGCGGGCGGCGGAGACGCTGCCATCCACGTTCCCGGAAAAGATCAGTTCTATCTGGCGGAGTTTCTCGTCCTCGCTGACGATTTTGGCCCCGCCCTTTTCGATCTCGTGCGCCAAACGAGACGGATTGCCCTCAAGCGTGAAGTCAAGGTCGCGGATGGACATGCCGGAGACCAAGTCGCGCACGGCCCCGCCCGTCAGATAGAGATTCACACCGGACTCGGCTGCCAATTCCTGCACGCGCATCATCGCCGCGCGCTGTTCGGCGGATAGCCGGCTTTCCAAAATGTACATGTAGTCAGGCATTCTTTTGTCCGTTTTCCAAAGGTGCCGGCGCCGCAGACGCTTCGTGGGCGCCCGTGGCGAACCGGTCGTTTAAGCAACGCGACGGCGCGCGCTAGTTGAGTATGGCGCCGGCCGCCGCAGTCCGCGTTCGTTTGGCCTCACGCGCGCGGGTGATGCGCCTTGTAAATCTGCTTCAGGCGCTCTTCGACCACGTGCGTGTAAATCTGAGTCGTCGATATGTCCGCATGCCCCAGCATCAACTGTACGGAGCGCAAGTCCGCGCCGCGCTCCAGCAGATGCGTGGCAAAACTATGTCTCAGCTTATGAGGCGAGAGGCTCGTTCGGATGCCCGCCCGCCGCCCAATTATGGCCAGGACTCGCCATACCGCCAATCCGGCTAATCCGGTTCCCACTGCGATTAATGAAGAGAAACGGCGGCGGCGCGGTTCCCTGCCTGCGTCTCTCGAGAAGCGCCGGACGGCCGGTTTCCAGGTATTGCTGTACAGCGTCCATGGCCCTGCGCCCGACCGGCACCAAGCGCTCCTTATCACCCTTCCCGATGCAGCGCAAGCAGCCCATGCGCATGTCCAGGTCGGAGACGCGAAGCCCGACCAATTCGGAGACGCGCAAGCCGGTCGAATAGAGCACTTCGATCATGGCTCGGTCGCGCACGCCGTACGGGGTCGCCACATCGGGCTGCGCCAACAATCGGTCCACTTCTTCCATCCGCAGATAGGTGGGCAACGATTTTCGTACTTTCGGAGATTCGAGATTGAGCGTGGGATCGGCCGTCAGGACTCCCTCGATCAAGGCGAATCGAAACAAATTCCGCAGCGAGACCAGATGACGCGCCACGGAGCGGCTGTCGAGGTGCTCGCGGTACAAGCTGCCGAAAAACTCAATCAGGTCGCCGCGACTAACCTCCGCCAGGGAGAGCTTGCGCTGCGTGGCGAACTTGGCGAACTTCCGCAAATCGTGCGCGTAGGCGGAGATGGTGTTGGCCGCGAGGCCCTTCTCCACCTTGATGTAATTCAAAAACGCGCTGATGAGCGCTTCCAGTGTCACGTAAGTTTCCTAACTGTCCTAACCGGGCAAGCCAGGGACCGCTGCCGGCTCGTGGTCGCCGTGCAGCGCAATCCCATAAACCTCCGACACCTCGTGGCAGCGAAGAATCCACGCCAGCGCCAGATAAAGCGCCGCCGCTCCCAGGATCAGGCCCGCGAACACTCCCAGACGCGGCAGAAACCGCTGATAACTATCGAAATGCGACAGGCGCAGCGCCATCCAGCACATCGCGCCCATCAGCGCCGCGCAAAAACCGATCCGAGCCACCGAAACCAGAATCTGCGATATTCCCAGCCGCCCATAGCGCAGCCGAAAGATGACGAACAGCGCCAGGAAATTGAAATATCCGGCGACCACAGTAGCAAATGCCGGTCCTCCATTGCGAAACGTCGAAAAGAGCCAGTGCAGGCATAGCAGGTTCAGCGCGATGTTCAGCGCCAGCGCAAACGATGCGACATGGACCGGCGTGCGCGTATCTCGGCTGGAATAAAACGCCGGAACGATCAGCTTGATGGCGGCGAAGGCCGGCAGGCCGAACGCATAGTAAAACAGGGCTCGCGTCGTGAGCGCGGTCGATTCGGCGACAAACTGGCCGTGCTCGAACAAAACGCGAATAATCGGTTCCCGCAACACGATCAGCCCGACCGCCGCAGGAATGGTGATGAAGGAGACGATGCGCAGCGAGAAGGCCAGCGTCGCTTTCATTTCCTCGATCGCGCCGGCCGCGGCCTGGTGCGACATCATCGGCAGGATCGCGGTGGCCACGGCGATGGCGTAGACACCCAGCACCAGCTCCGTCACGCGTTCGGCTACGTACAACGAGGTAACGCTTCCCTGCGGCATGCGGGCCGACGTGGCGAATATCGTGCCAACCAGAAAATTGATCTGGGCCACGCCAATCCCGAAGAACCCCGGCAGCATCAACTTGGAAACCGAGCGGACCCCGGGGTCTCGAAAGGACACTCCAAAATCGAAATGCATCCCTTGGCGAACGAGTTGGGGGATCTGCACCAGGAACTGTAGCGTTCCCCCGATTAACACGCCGACGGCGAGCGCCTCCGCCGGATTTGGAAAGCGGCGCCACACCGCCGCCACCGAGCAGCCGATGATCGACAGGTTCAGCAGGATCGGGGTCGCGGCAGGAGTCGCGAAGATATGAAAGCAGTTCAGGATGGCCGAGGCCAGCGCCGCCAGCCCAATGAAGAAGATGTAGGGAAACATGATGCGGTTCAAGTCGATGGCCTGGTTCCAGCGCGCTCCGCCGGAACCGAATGAAGTGAACAGATGGACAACCTGCGCCGAGGAAAGCACTCCGAGAACGGCGAGCAGGGCCAGCACGGTGGCCAAGGTCCAGAACAAGCGATTCGCGAATCGCCAGACTTCGCGGCTTGGGCTCTTCGCCAGATAGCCCGTGAAGACCGGAACGAACGAGGCCGTCATCGAGCCTTCCCCCACCAAGCGTCGCAGCAGGCTGGGGATGCGATATGCGAGGACGAAAGCGTCAGCAAGGGGACTGGTTCCCAATAAGAGCGTCAGCCGCTGGTCCCGCGCGTAGCCCAAAATGCGGCTGACGACGGTAACAAGGGAGATGACCGAGGCGGACTTGAGGATCTGCTTCTTTTGCGTCAAGAGGCGGCGTCCCCCAGCCTAACCCTCTGAAAAATATAGACTTGACAAGGAAAGCGGGCATACCATAACATAATTTTTGCCGGTTAGCAATATAGCCTGCCCGAAGTTTCAAACTGGTGAAAACCCGAGCGCCAGCCTCGACCCTCAAGAAGGTCGTAGTGGTGTTCTCCGACCGCGAAAGGCTGGAAGGCTACCTCAACCCATTGCGTGTGCAATCCGCCGAGCCCCTGGACCTGCTGACCGTCAACGGAGAGCATCGCCCAATTTCCCTCAAGGATGTTCGCGCCATCTATTTCGTTCGCGAATTCAGCGGCGAATACGAGCCAGAGCGCAAGGCCTTCCTGAGCCGGCCGAAACTCGATGGTCTTTGGGTGCGGCTCAAATTCAGCGACAACGAAACCCTGGAAGGCATCGTGCCGAACGATCTGCTTGCGCTGCTCGATTCAGGGGTACAGATCACGCCGCCGGACCTGAACGGAGCGGTCACGCGGATCTTTGTGCCGCGGGAAGCCCTCGCTGAGCTGACCGTTCTCGGGGTCGTTGGAATCGCACGCAGAAAACCGGCCGCAGCTCCCCCTCCCCAACCGAAGCTGTTCTCCGAATAGTCCAGCGAGAAAACCACGGGGGCATCTCTGCGTCGCGCGGCGCGGGTGGTGTAGAGTGTGAACACGCTGGCCGAGGCGGCAGATTGGCTCCGCCTGCCCGGCCCGGGGAGCCCACTGATGAAGCTGAAGGACATCGCCGAGCGCCTCGGCTGTTCGCTCGAAGGCGACGCAAAGCTGGAGATTGCCGGCGTCGCCGGAATAGAACATGCGAAAGCGGGGCACCTCACATTCGTGTCTAACCCGCGTTACCGCCGCGACGTTCGCACAACGAGGGCTTCGGCGGCACTCCTGGCCAAGGACTTTCGCCATCGAGCGCGATCCTGCATTGCCGCCGTTGGCGGTGTTGCGCTCGGCGGATCCCCAACTGGACTTCGCCCGGGCCATCGAGCTATTTCATCAGCCGCCTGCGTATCCACCCGGAATCCACCCGACAGCCGTCATTGCGTCCACGGCGCGTATCGGAGCCGGAGCGCATATCGGGCCGTACTGCTTCGTGGATGAAAACGCGGAGATCGGGCGAAACGCGGTACTGCATAGCTTCGTAACCATCTATCGCGACGCAAGAATCGGCGATGATTTCTTTGCGCATGCGCACGTCGTCGTTCGGGAGGCATGCCGGATCGGGCACCGCGTGCTCCTGCAGAACGGCGTGGTGATCGGCGGCGACGGATTCGGTTTCGCGAAGCTGCCGAATGGCGCGTGGCGAAAGACTATGCAGGCCGGGACCGCCGTACTGGGCGACGACGTCGAGGTACAAGCGAATTCCTGCATCGATCGCGCCACCATCGGGGAGACTCGCGTCGAGCGCGGCGCGAAGATCGATGATCTGGTTCTGGTCGGCCACAGCAGTTCGGTGGGCGAGGACACGCTTCTCTGCGGCCAGAGCGGCTTGGCGGGAACCACCACCGTGGGCAACCGCTGCATCCTCGCCGGGCAGGTGGGCGTTGCGGGCCACCTTACGATCGGCGACGGCGCCACGATCACCGCGCAGAGCGGAGTCCCCAACGATGTGCCGCCGAAGGTGCTCTATTCCGGGTATCCAGCGATCGACAACAAGCAGTGGCTCCAAAACATGGCGGCCCTCAATCATCTACCACAGCTCTTGAAAACCGTGCGGCGACTCGAGGAGGAAATCACCAATCTGAGAGCGGGCGGCACTGCTCAGTCGAGCGGGCGCTGATCTGGCGGCAACGCTTCGGCGATGGCCGCGCGAACTTGTTGGGCCAGCTTACCGCGCTCTTCAGGCCGATAGGCTGTCGCGTCGATCGGCGGGCAAAACCGCACGATGACTTCCCCTGGGCGCATGCCCAGGGATTTTTTCGGCATGATACGATGGGCTCCGATGCAGGCCACCGGCACAACCGGCGCGCCCCCGGCGATTGCCAGCAAGAGCGCCCCGCCTTTGAACGATCCCAGGCGGCCGTCCTTGCTTCTCGTGCCTTCAGGAAAAATCAGAAACGAAGTGCCCTGCCTCACGTACTCCGCGGCGAGGTCGATACTGGCTTTGGCGCGCTCCGGCTTGCTGCGATCCACGGGGACGAAATGGGCTTGTTTGAACGCGACGCCGATGACCGGAAGCGCGAAGAGCGACTTTTTGGCCAGGATCGCAATGCGCCGCGGAAGGACGCCGACGATGGCAACCCCATCGGCGTTGCTCGTATGGTTGGACGCAAACACGCACGTGCCCGGCGGAATGTTTTCCAGACCCTCGACCCGAGTGCGCATGCCCAAGAGCCGAACCATGAACGTCAAACCGTTGACGCCCGCCCAGTACAGCGCCTCGACGGATCCCGTCAGCGCGGCGTAGAGAACGAGCGGCGGGCCCACAATTAGCGTGTACACGCTCAAGTACAGGACCAGCAGCGCGGAGCGTATCATGCGGCGGGCTGGGTCCCAAAATGCAGGCGCAGGCTAGCGTCCACTGGATGCTCCTGCCGCTAGCGGAGTTCGATCGGTGGTTCCCTTAAGCAGGCCGTCTCGAATGCGGAGCTGCTTTTCGGTGGGACGAGCCGCTTCCTCGATCGCATAGATCTGCGACGGCTCTTCGCCCGTCGCGCCTCGCCGCTCCCCGGTGATCCGCAGCGTCAATCCAGCTCGAGAAAGCCAATCGGACAACGGCAATTCGTCGGTGCCGGCAACATAGCGCGCGAAGAAATCGCCGAGATCGATCTTTGCGCCCGGCGCGGCATCGCGGACAACTTCCTCGGCAACAGCGCGGATGCCGGCGCTGTCCGGATAGAAGCGGCCCTTTTGCGCGTATTCTTGATTCATCCGGCGCAGGACGTCATCCAGGCTCGCGCGATTCTCCGTGGCGTCGCGAAGCACAATGTCCAGTCCGAGGCCGAGTAGCTGTCCTTTGTTGTAGTAGGAGACGCTCAGGCCTGGATCGTTGTAGAGCGGGTATTTCTCAAACCACGCGTCGAGGCTGGACTCCTCCGCACTTTGCCAATGGCGCGCGGGACGCGATTGCAGCTCGTTGATCTGCTCGGTCAGGTCCGTGAAAAACTGCCCCTGGTTCCATACGCCGGAACGCACCAGTGCGTAGGATGCGTATGTGTTCGTCACGCCCTCGGCAAACCAGAGCGAAGGCGTCCACATTTCGCGGGTGTAGTCCACCGGCTCGAGCGACTGCGGGCGAATGCGCTTGACGTTCCACAGGTGAAAAAATTCGTGGGCACTGACGTTTGCGAGTTGGTTGGCCGACGCCCACGGCAATCGTGGTGCAGTTCGCGTGTTCCATTCCGCCGCCGCCAAAATCCCGGCCAATGTGGTAGATGAAAAGATACTCGCTGAAGGGCGCGCCGCCCATCATGCCGGTTTCGTATTGCACGATGCGCGAGAGCATATCCGTGACGCGCGCATGGTCCACCGCGTCGCCGTGAATCGCTACGCGGATCGTTCGTCCGGCGGCCTGAAACTGGAACATGTCGAGCGGGCCGATTTCGACCGGTGCGTCCACCAGCGCGTCGTAACCTGGCGCGTGATAACTCTGCGCGCCTTCGGTGACGGGCAACTCGACCGCGGTCCGCCAGCCCTGCGGGACATCGGCGAAATGCACCACCGATTCCTCGGCGCGGCGGTCAGGAACGTAACAGAGCACCATGGCCAGATTCAGGAACGCGTGCTCGCCATTAAGTTGCGTGCCGAAGGGGCCGGACTCATCCCAGTCATCCGCGTACTCGACGCGAATCTCGCCCTGGCCTTGGATGGTCCACGTTTGCTTGTCGGAACGCGATATGCGGAGTGGTTTTCCAGCAGCGTCGACGGCGTGCAAGCCCAGCACGTGATAGCCGAAATCGCGGATTTGATAGAGCGTGCTCCACGCCGGGATCTGCACCGTAACGCTCTGGCGCACTTCCGGGATGGTCATCGTGACGTGGAACTGATGCTGCGCCGGGCGCGCCAGCGAGATGTCGTAGCGGATCGTCGCGCCGGCAGGAGTCACGAACGCGAGTAGCGCCAGACAGAAGAACGCCGCGGCATGCCACGCGGTCCTCGCACGCGAGCCGATGCGCGGCACCCTAGCGAACCTCGTGCGGGGCGGCTGCCTTCACCGAAAGGCGCGCCAGCAATTTGTCGCACAGACCATCGAAGCTGCCGTTCGAGAGCACCAGTACCACGTCGCCTTCGCGCAATTCCTCGCTGAGATAGGCGGCGATTTTGTCGGCCGAAGCGAAGGACTCGGCCGCGCGCCCTGCCGCGCGTACGTTCGCGACGACTCGCTCCGGAGAAAGGCGTTCGGCATCGGTGAGCTGATCGGCGCGGTTCACGCCGCCCAGTACGGCGCCGTCGGCGCCCGCCAGCGCCTGGCTTAGCTCCTCCTCGAAAACGCGGCGCCGCATGGTGTTGGAACGCGGCTCGAAGGCCACCCACACGCGGCGTCCAGGCCAGCGGCTGCGCGCGCCCTCGATCGTGGCGCGGATTGCCGTGGGATGATGCGCGAAATCGTCGACCACGGTCACGCCCGCAGCTTCGCCGCGCACTTGCATCCGGCGCGCGACGCCGCGAAATTCCGCGAACGCGCGCTCGATGGCCTCGCGCGGGATTCCCCGGCCGTCGGCGATCGCCGTTGCGGCCAGCGCGTTCAAGACGTTGTGTCGCCCGGCCATCGGCAACCGGATTCGGGCGCGTTCTTCTCCGGCGCGCGCCACGCGAAAGTGCGTGGCGCCCTCGCTGAACTCGATGTCGCCCGCGATCCAGGTATTGTCCGCGCCGAAACCGTACGTCTCGACCTTGCAAAACGCCTTGGCCACCACGCCCCGCACGGTCGGGCTCTCGCCCCAGCACACGATGCGTCCACGCCGCGGAATCAGGTTCACCAGCCGCCGGAACTGCAGCTCGATGGCCGCGAGGTCCGCGTAGATGTCGGCGTGATCGAATTCGAGCGACGTGATAATCAGATCATCGGGGCGATAGTGCAGGAACTTCGGTCCCTTGTCGAAAAATGCCGAGTCGTATTCATCGCCTTCGAGAATAAATTCCCTGCCGCCCTCCAGCCCGTAACTTTTGCCAAAATTCTCCGCGACGCCGCCGACCAGGAAATCGGGGCGGCGCCCGGCCGCGTGGAAGATCCAGGCCAGCATCGCTGTGGTGGTCGTCTTGCCGTGCGTTCCGCTGACGACAATGGAATCGTGCCCGGGCAGAAAGAACTCCTGCAACACTTCCGGAAGCGAGCGGTACGGAATCTTCTGGTCGAGCACCAGTTCCAGTTCCGGATTGCCGCGCGAGATGGCGTTGCCAATCACCACCAGGTCCGGAGCCGGCGAGAGATTCTCTTCGCGGAAGCCTTCCTTCCAGCGAAATGCCGAGACCCTTGAGCAACGTCGACGCCGGAGGATAAACGCCCGTGTCCGAACCGCTGACGCGATAGCCCTTCTCGGCCAGCATGCCCGCCAGCGGCGCCATGGCTGCTCCGCCGATGCCGATCAGGTACACAGACTTGATTGCGTTGGTAGTCATTTCGTTTGTATTCGTTTCGCTTGCAGGACTGCCGGCTCGAGAATGTCCAGTTTTCCTTGTCCGCTGGTGGTTAAGCGAGCTCGCACACCCAAAGGAACAGTCAACATCGGCCGATGAGTGTGTCCGATGGCCGCGCCGAAAATCACGGGAATCCCCATGCGGCCGAACACCCGTTTGCAAACGTCGCGCACTGTGATGCTGCTGCCGGCCGGGGGCTCGGAATCGGGGAAGTCTCCCAGGATGACGCCGCGCAGCCCGCGAAATTTTCCCGCTTGCGCCAGATGAAGCAGCGAGCGATCGACCTGGTAAGGTTTCACGCAGCAGGTCTTCGAGCACAAGAATCGCGCCTCGGGTGTCCAAAGACCACGGCGTGCCAAGCGTCGCCTCGATCAACGTGAGGCACCCGCCCAGCAAGACCCCGGTCGCTTGCCCGCGCACCAGCGCTTCTCCGCCGAGCCCAATGCTCCACTTCGGCTGCGCGCCGCTCACTGCGTCGATAAATGAGGCGCGGTCGTAGCCATCGGTTTCGTCCTCGCCCTTATCAAGGCCGGCCGCGACCATCGGCCCGTAGAGCGACGTCCAGCGGGCGCGCTGCCACAAAAATGCGTGGAGCACGGTGATATCGCTATAGCCGATGAGCAGCTTGGGCCGAGACAAGCGCAACGCCGCCAAACTATCCAGCAGCATCCCGCTGCCGTAACCGCCTCGCACGCAAATGATCGCCTGGGCCTCGGCATCGAGCAAGGCTGCCCTGAGTTCCGCCGCGCGCCGTGCCAGTGAGCCGGCAAAATAGCCGTCGGGCTTCATCTCCGGCGACGCAAACCGAACGCGGTAGCCAAGCCGTTCCAGCTCGGCCACACCTAGGCTGGTGGCCGCAGCCTGGGCCGGGCTTGCGGGCGAGATCGTTCGAATCAGGCCGCCAGGCGCAAGCGCGGGAGGCTTGACGGGTTTATTCATGATGGGAACACGCCAGGCGCGAGTATACACTGACCGGGAAACGCGGATTAACGCCTCGACGGACCAGTGCTGCTCGATCGGTAATTGCCGCCAGTGCAGCGGCAGCCGTTCTTGCGCCTTGACGAGCGGCCGTCCCTTCGATAAAGGTCACACCTGCCAGGCCAGGAGACGGCTTCCCCGATGAGCGCAATTGCCAAGCTGTGCGCCGCACTGCTGATCTGCGGCCTGCTTCCGGAACTGCTTTTTTCGCAAGCCGTCGCGGACAAACAAGACGTTGTGAAACGCGCCGAGGACGCCTATTACAGCCTGCCGAGAGAAGGGCTGGCGAACTTCCGTTGCACCGTGACTCCCAACTTTGACGCGCTCGAAGCGGACCTGCGGAAATCGGACCCCGCGGCGGCGGACGCCAGGATGAAGCAACTGGCTCAGATTCACATGGCCGTGACCGTCGGGGCGGACGGCAATGTCAGCGTGACCCACGACGACCTCACCGACCGGGACCTCAAAAAAATCGCCGCCAATACAGAACAGATGGTCACGGGTTTCTTTCAAGTGTGGTCGCCCTATGTTGTCGGGACTGCTCTTCCGGCACCGGATGGCGATTACCAACTGGAAGATTTGGGATCGGAGTATCGCCTGTCGTTCAAGGATGGATCGGCCAGCGCGGTGATTACCCTGGACAAGGACTTAAGCGTGGGCGCCTTCTTCATTACACGGCCCGAGTTGAACAGCGCGACGTGGCCGCAATTCAGCAAAACCGCCAAGGGCTTTTTGCCCGTCAGCTTCGACAGCGATTTGCGCCTTCCCGCCAGAGGCGGAGCGATGCACGTAGTGACTTCGATCACCTATCAGGAAATTTCCGGATTCCAGCTTCCCAAGACGATCAAAAACAAGGTCACCAACGGCGACAATACCATTCAAGTTGAAGTGGAGCTTGGCGCCTGTACGGCCACCAAACGCTGAGCGCCAGTTTCAAAGCTTGAACTGGGTCATCTTGGCGAAGTGTCGAGCCCTGGCGTTAATCTCGCGCCGCGTAAGTTGCCGTAGCCGCTCGAGGCCGAAGCGCTCGACGGCAAAACTCCCCATGACCGAGCCATAGACCATGGCGCGGCGCAGAACGGCATCGTTCAAGCGATCGGCGCTCGCCAGATAGCCCATGAATCCGCCGCCGAAACTGTCGCCCGCACCGGTGGGATCGTGCACCTGCTCGAGCAGCAGCGCGGGAACCGAGAAAACGCCCTTGCTGTCCACCATTAACGCGCCGTGCTCGCCGCGCTTGATGATTAAGGTGCGCGGCCCCAACGAGAAAATATGCCGCGCGGCGCGCAGCAGATTGTGCTCGTTCGAGAGCATGCGAGCCTCGGCGTCGTTGATCATCAGCACGTGCGTACGTTTCAATATCTTTCGAAGTTCCGCCGGCGTTCCTTCGATCCAGAAATTCATGGTGTCCAGCGCCACCACTTTCGGACGGCTCGAGATCTGCTCAAGTACAGAGAGCTGCAGCGTCGGATCGATATTCGCCAGAAAGACGTGGCTCGGCTTGCAGAACCGCTCCGGTAGTTTGGGCCGAAATGTCGCGAAGACATTTAACTCCGTCGTCAGCGTGACCCGGTCGTTGGGGTCGGCGCCGTAACGCCCGGCCCAGAAAAACGATTTACCCTGAGCACGCTCCAGGCCGGCGATATCGATGCGGCGGCCCTTGAAAATCGCCTCATCGCGGGGCGTGAAGTCCTCTCCGACCACGCCGACCAGATTGACGTGGGTGAAAAAGCTAGCCGCCACGGAGAAATAGGTTGCCGCGCCGCCGAGCATGCGATCGACCTTGCCGTGAGGCGTCTCCACGGCATCGAATGCCACAGAACCAACCACTAATAAGGACATGTGCTGGGTTCCCCTATTCCCTTAAGAGATGTATTTTCCGATGATGGCTGCCAGCCGGCGCTTGGCGGCCGCCGGAATCAGTTTTCGATCGGTGAGTATGGCGTGCGCCAACGCCTGGCCGCAGTGGCAGGTACTTTCCGCGGGCATCTGGCGCACCGCGGCGCGCAAAACGGCCTGAGCATTCTCCGAATTGCGGTTCAAATTCGCAATGATTTCGGCAAGTGTCACCGAACTGTGATTCGGATGCCAGCAGTCGTAATCGGTGATCATGGCAACCGTCGCATAGCAAAGCTCGGCCTCGCGCGCGAGCTTGGCTTCGGTCACGTTGGTCATGCCGATCACATCGAAGCGCAACTGGCGGTTTACATGCGCTTCCGCGAGCGTCGAAAATTGCGGACCCTCGATGCAGATGTACGTGCCGCCGCGATGAGCCTTTACGCCCGCTGCGTCGCAGGCATCGCCCAGCACGTCGCCTAATTGGGCGCAGGTCGGGTGATCAAAGCCCACATGAGCGACGATTCCGCCGCCGAAAAACGTGGAAATGCGGAGGCGCGTGCGGTCGTAAAACTGGTCTGGAATCAAAAATTCCAGCGGCGGCAAATCCTCGCGCAGGGATCCGACGGCGCTGACCGAAATGATGCGTTGCACACCGAGCAACTTCATCGCGTACAGGTTGGCGCGGTAATTGATCTCCGACGGCAGGATGCGATGCCCTCGCCCGTGCCGCGCCAGGAAGGCCACGCGCCGCCCTTCGAGCGTGCCGACCACGAACGCATCGGAAGGCTCCCCGAACGGCGTTTTGACGCGAACCTCACGCGAGCGCTCGAGGCCCGGCATGGAATAGAGCCCGCTTCCGCCGATGATTCCGATCTCCGCCTGACCTTTGCCGGGCTTCGCCGCGCCCGCCTTTTTCGTTGGCATCCAGTTCTCCCGATCCCCGAAATTCTCACCGCGCTCTGGCGCGCTTTAATCCACTGCGACTGGCTCCGCGACAACCTTGCCGTCCCGTTCGCGCAGCCGTGCCGCCGGGACGTTCGGGTCGTGCGCAAAAATCGCCAGCCAGTCACCGTGCACAAGCTCCGGAATCCACTTTCGCTTATTCTCCAGCGTTTCCATGGGGTAAAGATCGAAGCCCATGATCCAGGGAAGCGGCAAGTGCGCCGTCGTGGGAATCAGATCGGCCAGCAGCATGGCCGTTTGGCCGCCGCCGGTGAGGCGCACGCACATCATGTCGCGATTGTGGCCGGGCATGCGGATCAACTGCACTCCCGGGGCAATCTCCTCGTCCTTTTCGATCAGCGACCACTGCCCCGTCTTGGCCATCGGCTCAAAGTTTTCCGGGAAGTAGCTGGCGCGGTCGCGCTCGCTTGCGTGACGCGCATGCTCGAGCTCGGCCCGCTGCGTGATGTAGCGCGCGTTCGGAAATGTCGGCGCCAGATTCCCGTCGATCATCCGCGTGTTCCAGCCGCAGTGGTCGAAATGCAGATGGGTGTTCACCACAATGTCCACTTGCTCCGGCTTCACGCCGCGCGCGGCCAGGTGCTCGGGCAGGCGCGTTCCCTCCAGCTTGTAAATCTCGCGGCGCTTGGCATCGAATTTGTCGCCGGCGCCGGTCTCCACCACAATCAGCTTTCCGGCGCTGCGGATCAGCAGTGAATTCATGCGCAGACGGATGCGATTGCGATCGTCCGGAGGCGCCACGCGTTCCCACATCGGACGCGGGATGACGCCGAACATCGCGCCGCCGTCGAGCCCGAACGTGCCGTCATTCAGAGACGTGGAATTCGAGGTCACCTAGCTTCATCGTTCTCTCATTTCACCAGACGGGCACTTAGGCCCGCCTCTCTCATTTCAAAGGACGAGCTGCCAACTCGCGCACGGCATCATACGGGCTCTTTCGCCGCCCCGCCACTTCTCCGGCAAGGATGGCCAGCGCGCGTTTGCCGTCTTCGCCGCTCAGCGCCCGCGCGAGCAGATGCTCTTCGAGGAGCACGACGAGGCGCTGCTGCCAATGCTCGATCGTGCGGGCGCGCCGCGCCCCGCTGGATTCCATCTGAGCGCGAAAGCGCTCAATGGTCTCAGCCAGGGCCGCAACGCCGATCCCCTCGGTGGCCGTCGTGCGAACGACCGGCGGCTGCCATTCCCCGCCGCCAGCCGCCAGATGCAGCATCGCTTCGACCTGCTGCGCCAGCCGGTCGGCGCCCTCGCGCTCGGCTTTATTCAGCACGAAAATATTGGCGATCTCCATCAGGCCGGCCTTCATGCTTTGCACATCGTCGCCCAAGCCGGGAACCAGCAACACCAGCGTGCAATCGGCCAGGCGCACGATGTCGATTTCGTCCTGCCCAACGCCCACCGTTTCGATCAGGATGATCTGCTTGCCTGCGGCATCGAGCAGCAGCGCGACGTCCCCCGTGGCCCGCGCTAATCCCCCAAGAAAACCGCGCGTGGCCATCGATCGGATGAAGATGCCTTCGTCCGCCGCATGCCGCTGCATGCGGATGCGGTCGCCCAGGATCGCTCCGCCCGTGTACGGACTCGTTGGGTCCACCGCGATGATGCCCACGGTCTTTCCCTGCCCGCGATACTCCGCCGCCAGCCTGTCGACAAGCGTGCTCTTGCCCGTGCCCGGCGCCCCGGTAACGCCCACGACGAACGCCTTTCCCGTTGATGGGAACAGCGCCTGCAGAAGAGCCTCGGCTCGCGGATCGTGATCTTCGATGGCCGTGATGCCGCGTGAAACGGCGCGCGTATCGCCCGCGCGCACCTGCGCCGCCCAGCGCTCGATCGCCTCTGTCCCATTCATGCGGTCTGACTGCGGGAATTCACTGCTGGCCGAGGATCCGCCGCGCAATCACCAGGCGTTGAATCTCGCTGGTGCCCTCGCCGATGGTGCACAGCTTGGAGTCGCGATAAAATTTTTCCACGGGGTAATCCTTGATAAATCCGTAGCCGCCGAAGATCTGCACGGCTTCATTGGCCACCCGCACGCCCACTTCGCTCGCAAAGAGCTTAGCCATGCTCGACTCCTGCGTAAAGCGAATCGACCCGCCGGCGGCAATCGACTGATCGGCAAGCCACGCCGCGCGATAGACGAGCAACCGTGCCGCCGAAATTTCGGTGGCCATGTCGGCCAGCTTGAACTGCACGGCCTCGAAATTCGCGATCGGCTGGGCGAACTGCTTGCGCTCCTTCGCGTAACGCACGGCCGCGTCAAAGGCTCCCTGGGCCATCCCCAGCGCCATCGCCGCAATCGAAATCCGGCCGCCGTCCAGCACCTGCAGAATATTTCCGAACGCCTCGCCTTCCTTCCCGAGAAGGCTCGAGGCTGGTACGCGACAATCGCTGAAGATCATTTCCGACGTATCGCTGGCCCGCGTCCCGAGCTTGTTCTCTTTTTTGCCCGCGCGAAACCCCACGGTACCCTTCTCCACGATGAAAGCGGAAATCCCATGGCGGGTGTTCGCTGGGTCGGTCAGCGCCATGGCCACGCACACGTCGGCGTAGTGGCCATTCGTCGTGAACGTCTTGGTTCCGTTCATCGTCCAGCCGTCGCCGGCGCGCGTGGCGAAGGTGCGTATGCCGCTGGCGTCCGAGCCAGCGCCCGGCTCGGTCAGCGACCAGCAGCCGAGCTTCTTCCCCTGCGCCAGCGGCACCACATATTTCTGCCGCTGCTCCTCGGTGCCAAATTTGTAGATGTGATTGGTGCAGAGCGAATTGTGCGCAGCCACAATGACGCCCACCGAACCATCGACGCGCGAAAGCTCTTCGATCGCCAGCGCGTATTCGATGTAACCCAGCCCGGCTCCGCCATATTTTTCCGGGAAAATAACGCCGAGAAGCCCTAGTTCGGCGAGCTGGGGGAGAATTTCGGAGGGAAATCGCGAGGCCTCGTCCCACTCCATCACGTGCGGAGCGATTTCCGATTCGGCAAATTCGCGGACGGTGCGGCGGAGCTGCTGCTGTTCATCGGTGAAGGAAAAATCCACGAGCGCCTCGGCGGAAGACGTCAGTCTTCCGCAACTTCAAATTTATCATAGTCGCGAAAAGCAGGCCTGAACGGCGTTCCGAGGTGTGTCGTAATCGCGAAAGACGCCGTGGCAGCAGCGCGTTGACGGAACGCCTAAGACAAAATCTCGCCAAAGATCGCCAGCGCCCGGTCGATGCCGTCGCGATCCACGTCGCAGTGGGTGACCATGCGCATCTCGTATTCGCCCGTCGGATTGGCCAGGATTTGGCGCGCCGCGAGCGCGGCGGAAATCTCCGCGGCGCTGCGCCCGGTATCTCGCACATCAAAAATTACGATGTTCGTCTGCACTTTGCGCTGATCCACGCGGACACCTGGCAGCAACGCCAGACCCTCGGCCAGATGGCGCGCGTTGGCGTGATCTTCGTGCAGGCGCGCGGGAGAGTTCTCCAGGGCGACCAGTCCCGCCGCCGCGAGGACCCCGACCTGCCGCATACCGCCGCCGAACAGCTTGCGGCAGACGCGCGCTTTTTCGATGAATTCGCGCGAACCCACCAGCATCGACCCGACCGGAGCGCCCAGACCTTTCGAGAGGCAAAACATGACGGAATCGAATGTGCGCGTCAACTCGGCGACCGTGCGCCCTAAAGCTACGGCGGCGTTGAAAATGCGCGCGCCGTCCAGATGCACCGGCAGACCCGCGGCGTGCGCGCGCTCGCAAATCTCTTCGGCCACTGCCGGCGGGTAGACCGTGCCGCCCGCCATGTTGTGGGAACTCTCGAGGCTGATTAGCGCGGTCTGCGCGCGATAGTAAATTTTCGGCCGGATCAGCGGCTCGATCAGCTCCCAGGTCAGGATTCCGTCGTCTACATAGACCGTTCTCGGCATGCAGCCCGCAATGGCCGACATCGCGGCCATCTCGAACTGGTTGATGTGCCCGCGCTCCTCGCAGATCACTTCGTTGCCGTGGTGCGTCCAGATCTTGATGGCGATCAGGTTGCCCATCGAGCCCGATGGCACAAACAGCGCGGCTTCGCGCGCGAACATTTCAGCGGCGCGCTCTTGCAGGCGATTGACGGTGGGGTCTTCGCCGTAGACGTCGTCGCCCACGACGGCTTCGGCCATCGCGCGGCGCATCTCCGGCGTCGGGCGCGTGACCGTATCGCTCCGCAGATCGACGGGAGCCATCGTGGCGCGTTGCGTTTCCAGCCCTTCAGTCGTCTGCGTGGACGCCTGTGTTGAAACTTGTGTTGAAACTTGTGCTGAGCTTCTGGCGTTCATGATCGGTCCTTCGGTGCAGCCGCTTCAGTCGAGCAATGCCACGAACACTTCGTTCGATACCGTAAGTTTTCCCGGCGCGAGGCGCACCAGCGTGCCTTCGCGCTCGATCAACCCCTGCGCAAGCAATTCCGAAATGCGCGGTTTCAGGTTTTCAGTCTCGTACTCCTTCTCGATGCGCGCGAGATCGATGCCTTCGAGCTGCCGCAAGCCGAGGAACATCTCCTCTTCGAGCGCCTGCGCGCGCGTGACCTCTTCGCGCTGCTCGATCGGGAGGCGGCCCTGCTCGATGGCCGCAACATAGGCAGCCGGATCATGCGCGTTGGCCCAGCGCCATTGCCCATCGAACGAGTGCGCGCCCGCGCCAAAACCGAGGTACGGCTCGCGGCGCCAGTATTTCAGGTTGTGGCGCGAGCGGAAACCCGGCAGCGCCCAGTTGGAGATTTCGTAATGCTCGTAGCCCGCCGCCGCGAGTTCCGCGCAAGCATGCTCGTAGAACGTGGCCATGGCGTCGTCGTCGGGGATCGCGGCCGCGCCGTAGCGAGAGCCGCCGGCAAGCGATTCCCTGCCGAGGCGGCTGCCCTCATCGATTTCGAGCAGATAGATCGAGACGTGCTCCGGGCGAAATCGCAGCAATTCGCCCAGCGAAGCGCGCCAACTCGTCTGCCGTCTGGTGCGGCAGGCCGGCGATTAAGTCCAGGCTGACGTTCGCAAATCCGGCGGCGCGGAGCAGCTCCACGGCGCGGAAAATATCCTCGCGGCGATGCATCCGCCCAGCAGCAATTAGTTCGTTGTCGTGAAAGGACTGCGCGCCCAGGCTGATGCGATTGATGCCCGCTGCGCGCCACGCCGCGCCTTCTCGGCGTCGATGGTTTCGGGATCGGCCTCCAGCGTGATTTCAACGCCGCTGCTGCTCGGAAAGCTTTCCCGCACCGCGCTAAGGATGCTCGCCAGATCCGCTGGGTCGAGCAGGCTCGGCGTTCCGCCGCCCAGATAGATCGTGTCCACGGGTCCAAGCGCAGCCGCCGCTTGCGCCGCGCGTTCGCGAATTTCGCGCTCGACGGCGCGGGCGTAGGGAGCGTACATGCTGCGCGCCGCCGGCCCCGTGTGGAAATTGCAATAGGTGCACTTGGTCTGGCAGAACGGCACCTGAATGTATATGCCGAGGCTCATCGTCAGCTCAGTCCGGCACGATCTTCACGCGCAGCGTCCCTCAGGCGCGGCCCATCGAACTCGCAGAAGAAAATGCCCTGCCAGCGGCCGAGTTCCAGCTGCCCATTGCTGATGAACACAGTAACGGAGGAACCGACCAGCGCCGCTTTGACGTGCGAGTCCGCGTTGCCTTCGCTGTGCCGATAGTCCGCGCTTTGCGGCGCCATCCGCTCGAGCGCCGTGGCGATGTCCAGCGCAACGTCCGGGTCGGCGTTCTCGTTGATCGTCACGCCCGCGGTGGTGTGCGGCACGTAGAGATGGCAAACGCCGCTCAGCACACCCGAATCGCGCACGAGCCGGGCCACGCCGGCCGTCACGTCCAATAATTGCGTGCGGCGCTCCGTCTGCACGGAAAGCTCGCCGCTTGCGGCGCGCGGCCCGCCATGCTTGGGTGCTGGGTTCATGACCATAGGCAATCATAGCCCACAAATGACGAAGGGCGCCTTGAAGGGCGCCCCTACCAGATCCGCTTCGTCCCGCTCCCAGGCGGCGTGAAGTTCAGCTCAGCGCCGCTGCCGACGTCGCGCCGTAAAATGCAAACCACGGCTTCGCCGCCGCCAGCCGGGCATTCACGTTTTCGATGTTCTTGACGCCCTGATCGGACAGCCAATCCTCGAGCGCCTTCAGCCCCTGCTTGGCGTAGATCGGGATGCCGTCCTTCCAGGTCGCGCGCCCGCAAAGGACGCCCGAGAAATTCGTGCCCGCCTCGGCCGCCAGTTCCAGCGTCTCGTTGAAGACGTCGTTGCTCACGCCCGCGGACAAGTAGATGAACGGCTTTTTCGCCACTGACGCGGCCTTCCGGAAGTGATCTTTGGCCTCGTCTCGCGTATACGCCGAGTCGCCCTTGCAAGACTTCGCGCCCTTCACGAAGGCCATGTTGACCGGCACTTCCACCTTCAGAACGTCCACGCCGTATTGCGGCTTGGAAAATTCCTCCATGCTCTTGGCCACAACCTCGGGCTTCTTGCGCGCGAACTCGATGCCTTTTTCGTCGGCGCCTTCCTCGTAGCCCACAAACTCCAGGAAAAATGGCACGTCGGACGCGACGCATTCCGCGCCGATGCGTTCGACCCAGGCGTGCTTGGTCTCATTGATGTCGCGGGGATCGAAGGGCGTGTAGTACAGCAAAATCTTGACGCAATCGGCGCCGGCGGCGACGATCCGCCGCACCGAGTAATGGTCCAGCAGATCGGGCAGCCGGCCCGGGCGGGTATTGTCGTAGCCGCTATTCTCGTAAGCCAGGAGCAGACCGGCATTCTTCGCCCTGAGCTTCGCGGCCGGCAGCCCGTACTCGGGATCGAGCAAAATGGCGCTGGCATGCGGGGTCAGGATGCGCGACACGGCCTCCTTGAACTCGATCATCATCTGATCGGTCACGGCCTTCTTGTCGATGCCCTTACCCTGCGCAATGGCGCTGCGCAGCGAGCCGCGCTGGTCCATGGCCGCCGCCGCAATCACGCCGCGCGAATTCGCAACCGCCTGCAGGCCTTTCTGCTTCCCTGGGCTGACTTTCATTCTCTTCCTCCGACCGGCAAAATTTGCTGGTACAAAAATCCGGCTCCGAGTTTAACACGCCCCCGGAAGGCGGCGCTCCCACCCGTTGAAAAACGAACTGCCCGTGTGTGTCGCACAGAACAGCGACGGTTCCGCCAGGCAAAATGCTGCGTCCTCTCGCTCTGCGGAATAAATGATCGGCTTGAGTGCGCGCAGGCTTTAGCCGTGCCCCGGGATCGTGCCTTAATTCCGATCCAGTCTATAGGTAGAGGACCTGGTGCTTGGCCCCGCCCGCAGCGGCACGCCCCACCAGCTCCTCGAGCAGGCCCATTCCCTGCGCCGCCAGCGCCGGCAAAAAGCATAGCGAGCGCTCCTGCAATTCCCCGCGCGGGTAAAGCGAGCCCATGAGCTCGCTGACGTGAGCGTCCAGCACGGCCGAGCGTTGGGCCACCGCATGCGCGGCCTTGCCCGCGAGATTGCCGAACTGGTAGAGGATTTTGTTCTCGGCCGTTTCCAGCGCGCCGACCAGGGTCGCGTCGAGTTTCGCGATTGGCTCGCGCAAGCCTGCCAGCAGTTCCCGCAGCGCCTTCTCGCCATCCGAAAGACGCTGCGCCAGATCGGCCGGCAGCAACACCTGCTCCATCTTCGATCGCAGATGCGCCTGCCCGCGAAACAGATCGGCAAGCTCGAGGCCATACTTGCGCAGAAGACGCGCCGCGTGCGGCTCGACCAGCGTAAAGCTCGCGCGCGGCAGGATCACCGGCATCCGCGCGAGCAGGCGCTGATAGACGACCGAGGCCTGCGCAAAATAAGCGATCTCCGCGGGACCGCCGATGTATGCCGCCGTGGGCAGCAGCGAATCCTGCACCACCGGCCGCAGCAAGGCATTTGGGCTGAACGCTTCCGGCGCATCGGCCAGTAATTTGGCCGCTTCCGCCGCTGAGAGCGTGCGCCGCCCCAACGCGAATCCGCCGTCGCGCGCACGCAGCGGCGTTCGTTCGCCGGCAACGTCCACAAACAAGAGCGTATTCTCGCCGCCAACTTTTACCTGTGCGTGATAACCGGCCTTCTCGAGCGCCGTGCTGCGTTCGACCAGATCTTTGGTCAGTTCGCCATGCTGTTCGAGAGCGGCGCGATAAATCGGCGCAGCCAGGCGGTGCAATTCCGCCGACATCGGGTCCAGAAGGATCAGGCCCGTGCCCGCGAAGAGCCGAGCCATCAGCTTGCCAAACGCCGAGCTGTAGGTTTCGCCCGGCCGATACGATTCCGCAAGCGCTGAGAGAACTTCTTTTCTCGCGGGGCCTTCCATCATTCCGCCCGCGCGCTCCACGAGCGCCGTCACTGCGTCGCCTAGCGGAACATTCCCCACGCGGCCTTTGGCATTGCCCTCCGGCGGAAGCTCCAGCCGCGCAGGCTCCCCGCGCGCCGGCCAGTAGCAATGATTTATTTCGGCAAGATCGTGGTCCTCGGCCGCCAGCCAAAAAATCGCCACGGCCGGCGCGCCGGCGGCCGTCAAATCCGCGGCCAGCCGCAAGGCTGTGACGGCCTTGTAGATCGTATAGCTGGGACCGGAAAACAGGCCGACCTGCTGCCCCGTAACAATCGCCGCCGCCCCAGCCGCCAAGCGATCCAGACTGGCGTCGACAGCCTTGTCGCCGCCAAACGCCCGGTTCTGGCGGCGCAAAATCTCAGTCACGCCGCGCCGCAGCGCCGGATCCAGCCGCACGTCCCCGCCCAGCCGCTCTCACCTGCTCGACAATAGGCGCATGCGCATAAAAACGAGCAACGGAAGCAAAATCTTCGACGTAGCTGGCGTAAAGCGGTGTGGTATCAGGCAGATCAACCGCGCGTAGACAGTGACACTCCATAGGGCAGGCCATCATACCTTACCGGAAACTCCCCTGCCCAATCGAACCCGGTCAAATTGCGGGGTAAGCGCTTGCTCTGAGCGTCTCGTTTTCAGTGCGGAGAGCTCGATGTTCGTGCCGAACGTGCGGACAATGTTCGCTGTGTCGGTTGAGTGCGTGCTTCCTCTACTTGATCCAACGCTTCTGATTCCGCTCGGAGAGGCATCGAACCGACATCGATGTCGTGAGCCAATGCCGCCGCTCTCGAGAAGTCATCGACGCCTGTCCTTTCCCATTTTCTCCATAAAAACGCAGAGCTTCGAGACCTACTCTGCCTTAGAACCGGGCACACCTGCTTCACAGCGGCGTCGAGATAGGCCACGCGTGAAACGCTACGCAAAGTTGTTCCGTGGTTGTCGGAAAGGTGAGATCAACTGCCGTCAAGCAAAATACCGTGTTTATGCTCGATAGCTACAGCCTGAAAGAGCTCGGGCTGCTCATCTGTGATGCTACGCCCGGCATTTCCTCTGGATGCCTGGATACATCCGCGCTCGGAACATCCGACTTGCCCGTTAAGGCGATTCTCTGGAATTCCACACGAGGTCCTTTGCGACATCTTCGGCGGAAGTTCAATCTGTGCAATTCCTGAGCGCTTGCTTTTCTTAGCTCTACACGTATGGTCGATTGTCTGTTGGCAATGGACGCCCGCGCGGACTATCGAATCATTCGCCATTTTCGTCTGCGTGTGTTCTGGTCGTTGCAGAGCGCTTTGGGAACGTTCTCGACGCCAGTAAGGATAGAGCCTGCCCGATCACCTGTCGAGTCAATCGCGACAGGCTGTTTGGCGTAACTTAAGCCGAGTGATGAATTTACCGTTCCGCACCACCTGGTGCAGGCTTCCCCGAGTTCTTGCTGCGAAACGGCTAGTTTTGCGCGGCGGCCTTCGGCGCGTGCAGGTCCTGCAGCGAGTTCACTTCGAAGGCGTGCTCGGCGACGGCGCGGATGCCGCGCGCGGCGGCTTCAGCAGCGGAAAGCGTCGTGATGCAGGGAACGCGGTAGCGCACGGCGGCGCGCCGGATGGACTTTTCGTCGTAGAACGATTCCCTGCCCAGCGGCGTATTGATGATCAGATCGACGCGGCCCGTCTTGATCAGGTCCACGATGTTGGGCCGGCCCTCGTTCACCTTGAAGACCGCCTCGACTTCGACGCCGCCGCGCCGAAATCGCCGCTGCCGTGCCACGCGTGGCAATCAATTTGAAACCGAGCGAAGCCAGCTCGCGCGCCAGCGGCGGAACGTGGCGCTTCTCGCGGTCGTTCACGCTCAGAAAAATCGTGCCCGAGCGCGGCAGGCCTTGCCCGGCGGCGAGTTGCGCCTTGGCGAAGGCCTCGCCGAAGCTGCGCGCCACGCCCATTACCTCGCCGGTCGAGCGCATCTCCGGGCCCAGAATCGTGTCCACGCCGCGGAACTTGTTGAACGGAAACACCGGCGATTTCACGGCGAAGTAATCGCGCACGGCCAGTTCGGCCACGCCGCCGTGCTCGAGGACGGGCAGCTTCATGTCCGCGAGCTTGGCTCCCGTCATCAGCCGCGCCGCCACCTTGGCCAGCGGCACGCCCGTGGCCTTGCTGACGTACGGAACCGTGCGCGACGCGCGCGGATTCACTTCCAGCACGTACACCGTGTCGCGCTGGATGGCGTACTGCACGTTCATCAAGCCGACCACGTTGAGCGCTTGCGCCAGACGCTTGGTGTAGTCGCGAATGCGGGCGAGCACCGAAGGCGCTCAGCGTCACCGAAGGCAGCACGCAGGAAGAGTCGCCCGAATGCACGCCGGCCTCTTCGATATGCTCCATGATTCCGCCGATCACGACCGTTTCGCCGTCGGCCAGAGCGTCCACGTCCACTTCGGTGGCTTCTTCGAGGAATTGATCGATCAGCACGGGACGCGCCGGGCCCATCAGCGCCGCCTGCGCCACGTAATCCTGCACCGTTTGCAAATCGTAGGCGATGACCATGGCGCGCCCGCCCAGCACGTAGCTGGGCCGCACCAGCACCGGCAAGCCAATCTCTTTCGCCACGCGAACGGCCTCTTCGGGAACCAGCGCCGTGCCGTTGTGCGGCTGCGGAATGCCCAACTCGTCCAAGCAGCCGCCCAAATCGCCGCCGGTCTTCCGCCAGATCGATCGATTCCGGCGCCGTGCCGATGATGGGCACGCCATTTCGCTTCAGGTCCAGCGCCAGATTGAGCGGCGTCTGCCCGCCGAATTGCACGATGACGCCTTGCGGCTTCTCGCGCTCGACCACTGCCAGAACGTCTTCCAGCGTCAGCGGCTCGAAGTAGAGGCGGTCGGAGGTGTCGTAATCGGTCGAGACCGTTTCCGGGTTGCAGTTCACCATGATGGTCTCGAATCCGTCTTCGCGCAGCGCGAAGGAGGCATGGCAGCAGCAATAATCGAACTCGATTCCCTGCCCGATGCGGTTCGGGCCGCTGCCCAGGATGGCGATCTTGGCTCGCTCGGTGGTGGCCGGCTTCGTCTTCGTCCTCGTAGGTCGAATAGAGATACGGCGTGAACGATTCAAACTCCGCCGCGCAGGTATCCACGCGCTTGAAGACCGGAGCGATGCGCGATTTGGCCCGCTGGTGGCGCACCGTTGCCGGCGTGCTCTTCCAGATCTGCGCCAGTTGTTCGTCGCTTGTGCCGATGCGCTTGGCCTCGCGCAGAAGTTCCGGCGACACGGTCTCGACCGTAACCGCAGCCAGGCGCTTGTTGATCGCGGCAATTTCCTCGAGCTGCCGCAGGAACCACGGATCGATTTTCGTCAGCGCACCGGCTTCTTCGGCGCCCATGCCGCGCTCGATGGCCACCATCAGCCAATGAATGCGGTCCGGCCGCGGCGTGGCCAGTTTTTCGCGCAGCAATGATACCGGCGTATCGGCCGGAGCGCGCCAGGGCGTGTGCGGCTCGAGCGAGCGAATGCCCTTTTGCAGCGCTTCTTTGAAGGTGCGGCCGATGGCCATTACTTCGCCGACCGATTTCATCTGCGTGCCCAGCGCGGTGTCGGCGCCGGGAAATTTCTCGAATTGCCACTTGGGAATCTTGACCACCACGTAGTCGATGGTCGGCTCAAAGCAGGCCGGCGTCTTGCGCGTGATGTCGTTCGGGATTTCGTCCAGCGTCATGCCCACGGCCAGGCGCGCGGCGATCTTGGCGATGGGAAAGCCCGTGGCCTTGGACGCCAGCGCCGAGCTGCGCGAAACGCGCGGGTTCATCTCAATCACCACCATGCGCCCGTTCGCAGGATCGACGGCGAATTGAATGTTCGAGCCGCCGGTCTCCACGCCCACTTCGCGGATGATGGCCGCCGAAGCGTCGCGCATCCTCTGATATTCCTTGTCGGTCAGCGTCTGCGCCGGCGCCACGGTGATGGAGTCGCCGGTGTGCACGCCCATGGGATCGAAATTTTCGATCGAGCAGACCACCACGAAGTTGTCGCGAAAGTCGCGCATGACCTCGAGCTCGTATTCCTTCCAGCCCAGCACCGATTCCTCCACCAGCGCCTCGTGCACGGGACTGGCGTCCAGCGCCATGGCAATCGCTTCGGCAAATTCCTCGCGGTTGTAGGCGATCGAGCCGCCCGTGCCGCCGAGCGTGAACGAGGGCCGGATCACGACGGGGTAGCCGAGCTGGTCGGCAAGCTTCAGCGCGTCTTGGACGTTGTTCACCAGCGCCGAAGCCGGCACATCCAGACCGATCTTCCGGCAAGCGTCCTTGAACCACAGCCGGTCTTCCGCCACCTTGATGGCGCGCAGCGACGCCCCGATCAATTCCACGCCATACTTATCGAGCACGCCGCCTTCGGCCAGTTCGACGGCGAGGTTCAGTGCCGTCTGGCCGCCGACGGTGGGCAGCAGCGCATCCGGCTTTTCGCGCGCGATGATCTGCTCGAGCGAGGCACGCGTGAGCGGCTCGATGTAAGTGCGGTCGGCGACTTCCGGATCGGTCATGATGGTGGCCGGATTGGAGTTGACCAGCACCACCTGATAGCCGTCCGCGCGCAAAGCCTTGCAGGCTTGCGTGCCCGAATAATCGAATTCGCAGGCTTGGCCGATCACGATCGGGCCGGAGCCGATGATCAGGATCTTCTTGATGTCGGTACGTTTTGGCATCGCTATTTTGCGGACTTTCGCTTGGCTGGTTTCGCCGCCGCTGCCGGGGTTCCGCGCCGCGGCGCTTTCGAGGGTCTGCGCTCGAGCATCATGTCCGTGAACTGGCGGAACAAATAGTGCGAATCGTGCGGTCCGGGCGACGCTTCGGGATGGTACTGCACGCTGAAGAACGGCAGCGACTTGTGGCGCAGGCCTTCGTTGGTTCCGTCATTCAAATTGATATGGGTGATCTCAACGTCGCTCGACGGCAGCGAATCCGGGTCCACGCAGAAGCCGTGATTCTGCGCGGTGATTTCCACGTGGCCGGTCAGTAGATTTTTCACCGGGTGGTTCGAGCCGTGGTGCCCGAATTTCAGCTTGTAGGTGCGGCCGCCCAGCGCCAACCCGCAGAGCTGATGCCCCAGGCAAATGCCGAAGACCGGCACGCGCCCCATCAGCTTGCGGATCGCTTCCACTGCGTAGGTAATCGGCTCCGGATCGCCCGGGCCATTCGAGAGGAAGACGCCTTCCGGACGCAACGCCATCACATCTTCCGCGGAGGTCTTCGCCGGGACCACGGTGACCTCGCAGTTCAGGTCCACCAGCAGGCGCAAGATATTTTGCTTGATCCCGAAATCGTAAGCGACCACGCGGAAGCGCTCTCCTTCGTGACGCGGCCCGGTTTCAGCCCCTTCCTGCCAGGGCGAAATCGTCAACTCGATCGAGCCCTTGGTCCAATGCTGCGCCTTTTCGCGCGTGACGCGGCTGGCCAGCTCCAGGCCGGCCATGGTCGGCAGCGCCTTGGCTTCGGCCACCAGTTGTTCGGCGGGCGTGCCGTCGGTAGCCACTACGCCGCGCAGCGCGCCCACGCTGCGAATGTGACGGACCAGCGCGCGCGTGTCCAGGTCCCAGATCGCGGGCACGTTGTGGCGGCTCAGATAGAGCTGCGCGGTTTCGGTCGATCGCCAGTTCGAGGCCAAGTCCGAAAATTCGCGCACCACCAGGCCCTCGATGTACGGCCGTTCCGATTCCTGGTCGTCGGGGTTGGCCCCGACGTTTCCGATGTGCGGGTAGGTCAGGCAGACGATCTGCCCGGAATAGCTGGGATCGCTGAAGACTTCCTGGTAACCGGTGAGGCTGGTATTGAAAACGACTTCACCGCCGCGCCGCGTCTGCGCGCCAGCGGCTCGGCCGTTAAAGATCCGCCCGTCTTCCAGTGCGAGCGTGGCGGGGCGTACGGGTATCTCCGTCAGTGGGCCCTCCGAAGGCCATATGGGGCATACCAAGTTGGCAAAAATAACACTTCTCGACGTTGCGTTCATTTGGCCGAAACGTCGGTCGAGGCTGACGCCGAGATCGAGCCGAATTGCGTCACCGGCCAGTAGGCGAAGACCGCCTTGCCGTAAATATAGCTCCCCGGCACGGTGCCGAAAATCCGCGAATCGTTGGAGCTGATCCGATGATCGCCCATCACGAAATATTGGCCGGGTGCGATGCGCGCCGGGCCATAGTCCGAATAGTCCTCATAACGCGGCGGAACGTACGGCTCCTCGAGCAATTGGCCGTTGATGTAAACGTGCCCCTCGCGGATATTCACCAAGTCGCCCGGCAAACCGACCACCCGCTTGATGAACGATTTCGAGCGGTCCAGAGGATACCAGAAAACGACCACATCCCCCCGCTCGATCGGCTCAAAGCGATAGACAAACTTGTTGATGAAGATGCGTTCCTGATCCGAGATCAAAGGCGCCATGCTGGTTCCTTCGACCTTGACCGGCTGGTAGAAGAAAACAATGATCACCATGGCCAAGCCGAGCGCCGCTACCAGGTCACGCGCCCAAGCTCGCAATTCGCGCCGCGTTCCGGGGGAAGACCGCTGCTCGCTATTTTCTAGAGAACTGGAGTGCCCAATCTGCTCCATGCAAGTGACCGCGAGCCCAGTTATATCATGCCATCAGCGAGTGCGCTAGCCGCCTTCGACTCGCGGCAAATATGTCGCACCTCGCCTCTTTCTGACGACCCAGCACTAATTGTCAAAATACAGGTGCGCCGCGGCGAGTCCTGCCACCACAGCGGTCTCCGTGCGAAGGATGTTGCCGCCCAGCGAGGCCTCGCGGAAGCCAGCCGCCGCAGCCGCGGCAAATTCCTCCTCTGTCCAGCCGCCCTCCGGACCAATGCCGATCGAGAAGCGGACGCGATCACCGCTGGCGAAATCTTGCGTGCCTGCCTCCGCTTGCAGGACGCCGCGCAAGCCAGGCGCGGAGCTGCGCTCGGAAAGCAGGACCTTCATTTCCGCTTCGCTTGTTCGGAAGGCTTGCGCCGGAGTCATCAGCGGGTGCAGCACCGGCGGCCGCAAGCAGCGCGCCTGCTGCGCCGATTCCAGCAGGATTCTCTGCCAGCGCTCGGCGCGCTTGGGCGCCGCGCCGACCAGCGCTTTTTCGCTGCGCTCGGCTGCCAACGGCACGATGGTGTCGGCGCCAAGCTCCGTGGCTTTTTCCAGGGCCCACTCGAAGCGCTCGAATTTCACGATCGCCAGCAGCAGCGTTGACCGCAGCCGCGTCTCGCGCGCCGCCACCGGCTCGACCAAGGCAAACTCGATGGCCTCGCCGCTCCACGCGTTCGACGCGCGCCAGCCACACGGCCTGCCCGTCACTCAACTCGTAGCTCTGCCCGGGCTCGGCGCGCAACACCCGCCCGAGATGATGCGCGGCATCGCCACTCAGCGTCGCCCGGCCGTCCGCCGAAGCCCTCCACGAAAAATCGTCGACGCACACCCATCCTCCTGCTACTAGCAAGCACCTGATTTCTATGGGAGGCTATCACGCCGTGTCAAACGCGGCGGAATCAACTTGAGGATGTCTCTCGCCAGCATCCGGCTAGGCGCTAGCCGAAGATGTCCTTCACTTTTCCGAAGAACGAGGAATTGCGCTCCGCGGGGCGATTCTCGGCCGGCATCGTCGCGCCCAACTCCTGCAGCAATCGCCGCTGTTCGCGGGTGAGCTTGGTCGGCGTCATGACCTGCACGTGTACGTACAGATCGCCCTTCCCTCCGCCATGCGGGTCGGGAAGCCCCTTGCCCTTCAAGCGGATGATCGCGCCGGTCTGCGTGCCTTCCGCGAATGCTGACCTTTTCGTCGCCCGCCAGCGCCGGCACCAGAATCTCCGCGCCCAAGGCCGCCTGCGCAACGCTGATGGGAATCGTGCAGTAGAGGTCGGCGCCGCGCCGCTCGAAAAACGGGTGATCCTTGGTTTCGAGAACGATGTAGAGATCGCCCGGCGGCCCGCCGTTGATCCCCGGCTCGCCTTCGCCCGGCACGCGAACCCGAGTCTGCGAATCCACGCCGGGCGGGATGCGCACGTCGATCACGCGCGTGCGTTCGACGCGTCCCTTGCCACGGCACTCCGGGCACTTCTCCTTGATCACCTGCCCCGCGCCCTGGCAAGCCGGGCATGTGCGGGTGATCGCGAAGAAGCCCTGCTGATAATGCAGTTGGCCGTGGCCCTTGCAGGTCTCGCAGGCGGCGACGCCGGTGCCCTTCTTGGCGCCCGTCCCATTGCACTCCTCGCAGAACTCCTGGCGCGGAATGCGAATCTTCGTGGTGACTCCGCTGGCCGCTTCCTCGAAGCTGAGCCGCATGTCGTAACGCAGGTCGGAGCCACGCTGTGCGCGAGACCGCCCGCGTTTTCCGCCCCCGCCACGGCCAAACACGTCTTCAAACCCGAAGAAGTCCCCGAAAATATCCTGAAACTCCTCGAAGATCGTGGGGTTGAACCCGCCGCCCGCGCCGGAAACGCCGGCATGCCCGAAGCGGTCGTAAGCCGCGCGCTTCTGCTCATCGGAAAGAACGGCGTAGGCTTCCGTGGCTTGGCGAAATTTCTCTTCCGCAGTTTCCTTGTGATCGGGATTGCGGTCCGGATGCCACTTCAGCGCTGCCTTACGGTAGGCGGATTTGATCTCTTCTGGCGTCGCGGTGCGACTGACGCTCAGCACTTCGTAAAAGTCATACTTGGCCTGTGATGGCATCGCCCTAATACTGACTCCTTGCGCTGTGGATGATAGCTAGTGTGCCCGCTTGGTCGAAGAAGCCTTGTCCCCGGATGCGCTGGCTGGCGCAGCCGCGACCCGCACAATACTGGGCCGCAGCACCCGCCCGTGGAACAGATAACCATCCTGCAGGACCTCAACGATGGTTCCTTCGGGATGTTCGTTCGTCTCGACTCGCTCGATGGCCTGATGAAAGTGCGGATCGAATGCTTGCTCCGCGGCAGCGATCCGCTCCAGGCCATGCTTTGCCGCCGTCTCCCAAAGTTGCCGGTAGATCAGCTGAAGGCCCTTGCGATATTCCTCGTACGCCGGGTTGTCGTGCGCCCGCAGCGCCCGGTCGAACGCGTCCAGCACCGGAACCAAATCCTCGAGCAGCCGTTCGGTCCCGCGCCGTCTCTCCTCGTCGCGCTCGCGCTCGATGCGTTTGCGGTAATTCTCGAAGTCCGCCTGACGCCGGATCAGCGTCTGCATCAGCTCGTCTTTTTCCGATTGCAGACGCGCGACGATCGCAGCGTCGGTCGCGCCTTCGCCCGGATCGGCGTTGCCCTTAGCACCGCGGTCGAATTCCACGACCGCGTCTTTCCCTGTTTTGCTTGTGGATTCTGCGTCGCTCATTCGCGTGTCCAGGTTCGCTGCGGATTCTTCAACTGCGGCTGAGGGCTTCGCTGAAAGCCCGCGCCATGAACGCCACGGCTGTGATGGCGCGCTCATACTGCATGCGCATTGGACCGAGCACTCCGAGCGAGCCTTTGGCCTTGATCCCTCCCCGCATACCGGGCGGTGATCAGCGCTAGATGCTCGCCGGCCGAGGTGATCTCCTTCACGCCGATCTGGATGTGCACGGGCTCGGGTGTTTCGATGCAGCCGTCCAGCAGCGCCACCAGTTTGCTTTTCTCCAGATGGCCGCCAGCAACTCGCGCAACGGCTCGCCTTCTCCGGTCGCCAGTTCCGGGGCCGCAGCCATCTGCGCCGCACCCTCGATGTACACCTGCCGACCGTCCGCGCTCTCGAGAATCGCCGGGTCGCACAACTCCAGGGCCGGCGGCAGCAGACGCGCATAGCGCTCGCGCTCGGAAGCCAGCTTTTGCAGCAGGTCGGTGCGAATCGCCTCGAGCGTCCAGCCGGCGTAATGGCGTGTTCAGGTAATCCGCGGTGTTGTCCAATTGCGCCTGCGTGAATTCGTGTTCCGGACGCACCAGCTTGTCGCGCGTCGCGCCGCCCGTCGAGATCAGTACCACCACCACGCGCCCATCCGGCAAGTGCAGAAAGCGAATGTGTTCGAGCGCGCTCTGCGCCAGCGCCGGCATGACGATAATCCCGAGTCCGCGCGAGACCTCTGCGAGCACGTGCCCGGCGCGTTCGCTCATCTCCTCGGGCGTCGCCGCGGCGTCCAGCTCGCTGCGAATCCACTTGCGGTCTTCCTCGCTTAGCTTTCCCTGCGTCGCCGCCTGTTGCGCGAAGTGCCGATAGGCGGAAGCGGTGGGCACGCGGCCGGCCGAAGTGTGCGGCTGATAGAGAAATCCGGCGTCCTCGAGGTCGCCCATGATGTTGCGCACCGTGGCCGGGCTTAAACCTTCGGGATGAGAGAGCGCCACCGCCCGGCTGGACACAGGCTCGCCCGCAACGACGTAGGCGCGCACGATTTCCGCCAGGATTCCCGGTTGCGTCTCGAATATAGAGCGTCGTCCATCAACATAGCTGGCGTCCCAAGCAGTCCACTCGCTTCATTCTAGCTGTCCATTTGGGCGCGCTGCAAGCGGTCCGAGTAGTCGATGTACAGCGTCTTCCACTCCGAATAGAAATCCAGCGCCGCCGTGCCCGCTTCGCGATGCCCGTTGCCGGTCTGCTTGGTGCCGCCAAAGGGCAGATGGATTTCGGCGCCGATGGTCGGCGCGTTCACGTACACGATTCCCGTGTGCAGGTCGCGCATGGCCTGGCAAAGGCCTTGTTCACGTCCCGCGTGTAGATCGACGCCGACAGGCCGTAGCGCACGCCGTTGGCGATCTCGATGGCTTGCTCGAAATTCTCAATCGGCAGCACCGCCACCACCGGCCCGAAAATCTCCTCCTGCGCGATGCGCATTTTCGGATCGACAATCCGCAAAAACGGTCGGTTCGTGGAACCAGCCGCGCGCCCACGGCCCGCCCATCAGCCGATGCCCGCCGGTGCACAATCTCGCGCCTTCGTTCTTTCCGATCTCCACGTACTTCATCACCGTTTCGAGCTGCTTCTCGTTGATGCACGGCCCCATGTCGCGTCGCCGGGTCCAGGCCGTCGCCCACCTTCAGCGCCTTCACGCGCTCCAAAAACTTGTCCAGGAACTCCTTGTAGACTTTCTTGTGCACCGCCACGCGGCTGGCCGCCGTGCAGCGCTGGCCGGTCGTGCCGAACCCGGCCCACACCGCGCCTTCCACGGCCAGATCGAGATTCGCGTCCTCCATCACGATCAGGATGTTCTTTCCGCCCATCTCCAGGTGACACGGCTTGAAACTCGGCGCGCAGGCCTCCGCGACCAGCTTGCCCACTTCGCTCGATCCCGTGAAGCTCACCGCCGCGATTCCCGGATGCTGCACCAGCGGCGCTCCCGCCTCCGGCCCTTCGCCATTCACCACGTTCACGACGCCACGCGGCAGTCCCGCTTCGCTCAGAATTTGCGCCAGGTTATAGGTGGACAGCGGCGTATCTTCCGCCGGCTTGATCACCACGGTGTTGCCGCAAACCAGCGCCGGCATGATCTTCCACGACGGGATCGCCATGGGAAAATTCCACGGCGTGATCATGGCGCAGACGCCCAGCGGCTGCCGCACCGACATGGCGAACTTGTTGCGCAACTCCGAAGGCGTCGTCTGCCCGCACAGCCGCCGCCCTTCGCCGGCCATGTAGTACGTCATGTCGATGGCTTCCTGCACGTCGCCGCGCGTTTCCGCCGAGCACCTTGCCCATCTCGCGCGTCATGTCCCGCGCCAGATCTTCTTTGCGCCGGACCAGCGTCTCCGCCGCGCGATACAGGATCTCCGCGCGCTTGGGCGCCGGCACCAGCCGCCACGACTTCGAGCGCCTCGCCGGCGGCCTCAACCGCCGCGTCCACGTCCTCGGCCGTCGACGCCGGAAACATCCCCACCAGTTCCTCGGTATTCGCGGGATTGCGATTCTCAAACGCCCGCCCGCTCGCGGACTCCACCCATTCGCCATTGATGAAGTTCTTCAGCACTTTCGGGACGACGGCGGTTGCCATGGTGCCTCCTCAGCGATTTCATGGAGATGAGCGGACGCGACTGGATCACGGCGGGAGAGAGCGGCCTGCACGCGGGAAAAATTGACGCGCATTACTCAGTCTAGCAAATCTTGCGCCGGAGCGTCGATTCGCTCCGATTCACTATGTGTCTGCTTGGTTCAGAAGGATGAGACGGACGCTGCTTGGCTAGGGGTGCTCAGTCTGTGCGCCGCCGTCCGCGGCCGAAGCTTGTGGCACGGCCAATGGCAGAGGCGCGCCCATGCCTGAAACCTGCGATCCGAGGCCGAGCTTTTGCAAAGTCAATGCGTCAATCTTTCCCGAGGGCGTCAGCCCGTGATCGCCCTGAAACTGCTTCATGGAATCTATGGTCGCGGCGTCCCACCGGCCATTCGGCTCACCTTGGTACGCACCTTCCCTGGACAGGGCAGACTGAATCTCAGAAATGCGTGACGGGGCTGGCGCCAGCTGCGCATGCACTACGCTTGCGTGCACCACTCGGCGCCTCGCGGAAGTTTTGGTGGCATGGACGCCGGCCGCTGCAGGCTTCCTGGGCGCCGCTTTTGCCGCAGCAGTCGTAGACGCTGGCTTCGTGGCGCTGGAATCTCCGGCGCCATTGCCGGGCAGCCGCGCTCCGTGGCCCAATGCCGCTACGCCAAACAACAGCGCGAGCATTCCGCACGTCGTGTATCGGATGCGCATATTCCGTCGCCTCCAAGAACCTAACGCAAACGCTATGTTTCCCGCAAGCGTCCTTATTGCTCCTGTGCCGTCGGCACGACTCCAGCCAGATAGACGGTCAGCACTCGCCCGCTCTCGTCATGGCGCAGCACTTTGAAGACTACTTGCTGCCCGGACTTCAGCGATGACTGCGCGGCATTGTACTCGCTAACCGACGTGACCGGGTTCTCATTTATTTCCGCAATGAGATCACCGCGGAAAAACCCGATGCCTTCGGCAAAGCTCGCCGGCGCCACGTCGATCACCAGCACACCGCGCTGATCCTCGAAATAGGCGCGGTGCGCCTTGTCCTGCTTCAGCTCTTCGACCTGCAGCCCTAGACCGGCCGGCGCCGTTCCGTGGCGTCCCCCGTTGAGGTCCTCGGCATCATCATCGGCGCGATCCGGGAAAAGTTTAGTGCGATCCTGCACCGTCGCCGTGACCTCATGCTGCTCGTGGTCGCGGAGATAGGTCACTTGTACCTTTTCCCCGATGGGAGTATCCGAAATTGGATTCACCAGGTCGCTGCCGGATTTTACCGCCTGGCCGTTGATCGCCATGATCACGTCTCCGGCCTTGATGCCAGCCCTATCCGCAGGGCCTCCGGGCTCGACCGACTGCAGCACCATGCCGTACTCGGCACCCAACTCGTGCAACACAATCGGATTCTTGCTCTGATCTTCCGTGAAACTCACGCCGATCGAGCCGCGAATCACCTTGCCGTGCTCGATAATCTGGTTGTAAACGCCGATGGCCACCTTCGAGGGCAGCGCAAAACCCACGCCCTCGTATCCGCGTCCGCCGGTCATAATCGCCGTGTTGACGCCGATGACCCGCCCGCTCAGGTCCACCAGCGGCCCGCCGGAGTTCCCCGGGTTGATGGCCGCGTCCGTCTGCAGAAAGTGCTGGAACTGCCGGCCGACGCCGCCGCGATCGGTGGCGCTGATAATTCCCGCGGTGACAGTCGACTGCAGGCCGAACGGACTGCCGATGGCCAGCACCCAGTCCCCCACCTGTACGCCGTCGGAATTGCCCAGACTCACGGTCGGCAACTCGCGATTCAGATCAATCTTAATGACCGCGAGATCGGTTTCCATGTCCTCGCCGATCAGTTTCGCCGTGTACAGCGTGGGATCGTCCGCCAGTTGAACTTGTATCTTGGTGGCCTGCTCGATCACGTGGCGGTTGGTGAGAATAAACCCTTTCTTGTCCGTCAGCATCCCGGACCCCAGGCTGCGTTCAGCTTCCGGTCCCGTGCTTGGGGCGTCGAAAAAGCGGTTGAAAAAGTCCTGGAAAGGATCCGCCCCTCCCCCGCCGTGTTGCCGGGAGGCCGCGCTTCGATTGATCACCTGAGTGGTGGAAATATTGACGATGGCGGGCTCGTCGCGCTTCACGATTCCGCTGAAAGCGTGCGACATTTCGGTCGGGGTGGGCAACACCAGCGGCGTTCCGCCGTTGGCCAGGATTGAACGCGTCGCACTGGCCCGGCCGGAGACCAGCGTTCCGATCAGGATGCCGATGGACAGCGTCAGCACCACCAGGACAGTCGCCAGCAGTTTCCGGCCTTGCGCCCAGATCGCTAACTCGCGTAAGTGCAGTCCCATCATCTGCTCCCGATACAAACCGCTCGCGGGCGGTGCAGGCCACAGGCGCGGCAGTATAGCACCGGCGGTTTCCCGTTTCCCATATATAGTAGGCCAATCCCATGCCGCTAAGGCTATGGTACGGTGGTTTGCATCGCCGGCTGGTTCCTGGGGGCTAACTGTACCCTCGTACAGTTCCTTCCGCTCCTTCAGATCGAGCGCATTCACTCCGGCACCGGTCAGAGTCCGTCGCGCGAAGTCGGGAGCCTATGCGCGCAGGCTTGACTGCGGCGGGTGCCAATATGTATGTTGGCGCCTGCAGACAGCCGAACCTTCGATCTACCGAACATTTGCCGAGTAATCATGGCTTGTAACGGAGGAGACCAACTTGGTCGTGCCCGCATTTTTTAATACCATTGAACAAAGCAGTTTCAGCACCTGGATCCGTGAATCGCCTTCCATTTTTGCCTTCTACTTCATCCTTTTGTTTCATACGATTGGCTTGTCTCTGGTGGTCGGCGCCAACGCAGTCGTGGATTTGCGCATCCTAGGAGTGGCGTCTTCTCTGCCGCTCAAGCCGCTCAAGCGGCTTTTCGCCATTGGGTGGACGGGCCTGGGAATCAATGTCGCGACTGGCATTCTGCTTTTGATCGGTTACCCGACCAAAGCCCTCACGAACCCGATCTTTTACGCCAAGCTCTCGTTCATCGCGCTGGCCGTTGTCTTCATGTACCGGATGAAGCGCCTGTTCGACGATGGCAGTCTGAGCGAGGCCGCCGTGATGGCCAGAGGGAAATCCGTGGCCCTGCTCTCGCTGACCTTTTGGGTTTGCGCCATCTCGGCCGGCCGTCTGCTTTCGGAGACGTATAAGTATCTGAACTACCATCAGTACCTGATGAAGATGGGATCCTGAACGTCGTGGACGTTGCTGGCATCTGCTGGTTGCCGGCAAGAAGCGCCACACCAGCGAATCCTGGAGATTCGGGTCTGGGCTGTACTCGCGGCCCAGCCAAAAAAGGGAGCCTCTTATGGACGTGAACCTCGCGCATTGGCACCTCCTGCTCAATCATTTTCCGATCATTGGCTCGATCATCGGCCTTGCCCTTTTCCTGGCCTCTTTTGTCGGAGAAAACAAAGACCTGCGGCGGGCCAGCTTCATTATCTTTACCGGCATCGCTTTTTTGAGCCTCGGCACGTTTCTCACCGGCTTTGGCGCCCAGGCCATGATCACCGGTAAGCCCGGCATCTCCGACGCGCTCATCCAGCGGCACGAAGGCTCGGCGATGCTGACGATTTGGTTTATCGAGATCACCGGCGCCCTCTCGGCCGTCGGACTCTGGCAGTACCACCGGCTGAAGAGCCCCGCCCACTGGACCGTAACCGCGGTCCTTGTGTTTTCGCTTCTCACCGTAGGTCTGGTCGCCAGAACGGGTAACACCGGAGGCGAAATCACCCATCCCTGGGTTCGCGACAACCCTACCGCTACGACGGTAACGGAGGGCCCCATCGGAGCTTTCCTAAGCCACTTTGAGCCCACGCCCGAAGGCTTCAGCGGCTTCATTATCGACAATAAGTGGCTTTGGGCCTTCCTGATGGCGGTCCACTTCATTGGACTGGCCCTGATCGTTGGCACCGTGGGAATTCTCGACCTGCGCATGATGGGATTCTTGAAGCAATTGCCCATGGCCCCTGTGCACCGATTCATGCCCTGGGCCATGGCCGGATTGGCGGCCAATATCATCACCGGCTTGCTGGCGTTTATCGGCCAGCCCGAAAACTACATCTACAGCGGCGCGCTGTGGCTCAAGATCTTGGCGTTGATGTTGCTCGGCGTGAATGCCGCGGTCTTCTACCTGACCGGCATTTTCAATCGCGTCAACCCGCTCAAGGCCGGAGAAGATCCGCCAATGTCCGCCCGGCTCGTCGCGGTCACTTCCCTGTTCCTGTGGTTCGTCGTGATCACCTTCGGACGCTACATTCAGCCGCTCAGCAACACCGTCCGGCTGCCAGGCGCCTCGGGGCCCGGCTAGCCTCCCCTCGAATATCACCGCCGTCGATACGGCGGTTTGTCTCCGCTGCAAAGAAAAGGGCCGGCCTCGAATGCGAGGTCGGCCCTTTCGTTACAGCCAAAGCGTAGGGACGCGCGCTTAGGCTCCGGTATGCTTCTTTTCTCCTGTTGTTGTTGTGCCGTGGTTGGTGGCCGAAACGCTGCTGTACATTTGCCGAGCCGTCTTCAGATGGTCTTGCAGCGTCGGCAGGGTTTGGGAAGCAAAGTTCTTAATCGAAGCGTCCTTGCCATCATTGGCTTCCCGCCGGAACGCAGCAACATCCGTTTCGTGATCACGCAGCATGTCGCGGGCGTAGGCCCGGTCGAACGCGGTGCCGGAGAGCTTCGAGAGGCGGTCGTATTCGGCTTGCTCTTTCGTGTTCAGCTTATCCGGAAGCGCTATCTTGTCGCTGGACGCCGCGCTCTTGAGCTGGTCATCTGCCTTGCTGTGATCGTCCACCATGCGCTTGCCAAAATCCTTGACTTGTTGGGAAGCGCCCTTGTCCTCCGCAAGCTGGCCCAACTTCACTTCGGCCATGCCTCCTTCGGCCGCCTCCTTTGCAAACGATGCGTCCGTCACTGGCCGGGTGGCTGTGGCGGTTTTCGACGTGGGCTTGGTCGTTTCCTTCGTGCCCGCGGTCTGTGCGAAGGCGGCCGGCGCCGCCAGGACAAAGGACAGCGAGAGCGAAGCTGCCAAATAAGCAAGTTCCTTGGTCATGAGGTTCCTCCTAGGTGCGGTGTACTGCGCGCTGAGGCGAATTTTGCAGACTGTGACTGGGTGCAGGCACCTGCAGGTAGCCTGCACCCCCCAGCCACAAATGTATCGTAACGCGATATATTGTCCTGTCAAGATATTTTTCTTCCGAAATTTCGGCTTCCTTCTTCCCCCGCGCTGCATCCTAAGAGGTGCCGACAAATGGAGGCCGGACTCTATGTCAAACAATTCGTTCCATGCCCCGCGACATCCTCTGGAACTGGGTAACCAGGACCCTCCCCGCCATTCCGCCGCCCACGATACATGGCACGGCGGCTCCGGCGGCGCTCCCGGCTCGGGGCCAGAAGTCTCGGGGCCGAAACCCGGCATCGGTTGGGAGCCCTGGATTGCCGGGACGCCACGCATCCTGATCGTTACGGACGACGATCGCATCGCGGAAAAGCTCGCGCTGGTCTTTCGTCATGCCGGTCTGGCCGCGGAGCGCGCCCGGAACATGATGGAGGGCGCCGACTCCGCTCGCTCGGGTCGCTTTCCGGTGGTCGTGACGACGCCGCAGTTGAAGGATGGCTCGTGGAAGCGCTTGGCTTTGATCGCGCGTCACTACCGTCCCGGTTTCGCCATTATTCTCGTGGCCAAGAGGTTTGACCTCCGCGAATGGGCCCAAGCCCTTGACGATGGCGCCCTGGACGTCCTCGACGCCCTCTACGAATTGCCCCGCGCCGCCGAAGCCGCCAAACGCGCCCTCTGGACCGAATATCTCACAGGCGCCTGGCCCAATTTCGTACTGCCCGGCCCCAAGCAAGTTTCCTAAGGTTCCACCCGCGTTGGTTTGCCCCATTAGCTGAAAGAGCGCCTCCCTGCGCGAGGACACTTGGCACCCGTCCATTCAAAAGTACAATGATCTGGCGCGGGCCGGTCATGCTGGAAAACTCGAACCACTGGGAAGGGCAGGTTGTCGATGCGACGCTCACTCTCCGCACGTTTCTCGGCGGCTCGTCTCGGAGCGCCGTCTATCTTGTGGACTACCCTGCGGAAGCTGAACACGGTAAGGCCGCCGTCAAACTGATCCCCGCCGATCCCGGCGATCCCCAGGACGCCGACGCACAGCTCGCCCGCTGGAAACGCATCGCGGAACTGTCGCACCCACATTTGCTTCGCCTGCTGCAAGTAGGCCGCTGCACTCTGGACCAAATTCCTCTGCTCTACGTCGTCATGGAATTGGCCGACGAGAACCTCTCCGAAATTCTTCCCCATCGCGCGCTCACTGCGGAAGAAACAGGCGAAATGCTCGCGCCCACTCTCGATGCGCTCGCTTACCTTCACGAAAAGGGATTTGCGCACACCGCGGTCAAGCCCGCCAACATCATGGCCGTCGGAGAGCGCCTAAAGATTTCGAGCGACCGCTTGGTTGCGATAGGCGAACGCTACCGCGCCGTTCCCGTTCCCGACCCGTACAGTCCTCCCGAGGCCACCCGCGGCGTTATCTCTCCGGTGGGCGAAGTGTCGCCCGAAGGCGACATTTGGTCTCTCGGCATCACGCTGGTCGAAGTCCTTAGCCAGACCGTCCCGACCTCGGAATGGGTATCGTCCGAGGGTCCGCCGCTGCCTGCAGCTCTGCCGCAGCCGTTCCTCGACATCGCCCGCCACTGCTTGCGGCGCGAAGCGAAACGGCGCTGGACCATCACGCAGATTCAGGCGCGAATGAAGCTGCCCGCCGCGTCGGATTTGCCGGAGAAAATCCCCCAGCCCCGCACTGCCGTCGCACCGCGGGTCAGTAGCAAGATCGGCTGGTACGCCGCGCTAGTGATTGCAGCCGCGTTGCTGACCGCCGTTTTTCTTGCTCCGCGGTTCTTCCATCATGGCGCTCAGGCCGTGCCGACAGCCCTTAGCCCGACCAGCCCCTCGCCAGCACAGCAAGACTCGCCCACGTCGGCTTCGCAACTATCCGCTTCTGATGAGGCCGTGGCGGCCACGCCCCCACCAGCTCCCGCTCCACAAGACGCAAATCTGCCCAGCGACACGGCGGCCGCGAATCCGGTCGTGAAGCGCGTGTTGCCCGAGCTCCTTCCCTCCGCCAGGGACACGATTCAAGGCACGATCAGGGTCGCCATCCGCCTCAGTATCGATTCGGCAGGCAATATCACCGCGTCTTCATTCGACTATCGCGGACCCAGCGGATATTTTGCAGACAAAGCTATGGAGGCCGTGCGCCAGTGGAAATTCTCTCCGGACGCCCGAAACGTGCCGGGCGACTGGCTCGTGCGATTCGAAATCACCCGCACCTCAATCAACACCTTCGCGGATCCCGCGGACCGCTAAGCCGCGGACCTACTGCTTCTCGTAGACGACGAGGTTGTTGATCGGCTTACCGTCCGCGTCTTTGCCCTTTGCGTGAATGGTCTCTACCTTGCCATCCTTGGAGACGACGCGCGTCCCCAGAGTAATCACTTTTCCATCCTTTTTATCCGCTTGCGTGGTGGTCTCGGCGTTCACGCGCTTGACCGCTATGGTGTCCGAGCCACTGGGAAATCCCACGCCGCTGAGCGCGGAGTCCTGACCATCGTAATTCGTGGTGTAGCTGTAGTTGATGGTCTTTCCGCTGCCGGAGACGCCCTCGATGGTCACTTTCACGCCTTTGCCTTGCGGCAGCGGTACCACCGTCCGCGTCTGGCTGTGCGGCCCCGGCCCGGGAACGTATTTTGACTTGGCGACGTTCAGCTTCCAAACGCCGAGATCGCTGTTGCTTTGGGCCCAGACCGGCCCGGCGACCAGGCAGAGAGCAATCAGACTGCCGAACACAAAATGTCGCTTCATAAGCATTACCCCTCTGTTTGATTCTACATCGCATCGATACGCCCCCGCACTTCTGCCGCCGGCCTGTCGCCCGCGAATCCTCGTGCAGCTTGTGGGGCAAGTTACCGTAAGCGCGCCTTGTGGACCCGACACCATGCCGGTAGTGCTATCCTGCAACCGTGCAACCGTCAAGAACAGTCCAGAATGAAGAGCCGCTGTCCCGATCTCTATAGGGTCAGGCCCACAGTCGAGTCGATTGCGCTTAGACTTATCCAATGAAACTCCTCCTCGCCACCGACGGCTCTAAATTCTCAGACGCGGCTATGCAGGCTGTGATCGCGCAAGTCAAACGTGGGGAAACCGAAGTTCGGGTAATACACGTCGTGGACACCATGTACGAGCCCTTTCCCGAAATGACGGCCTATGATGTGCAAGCACGCCATGCCCCGAACTTGCAACGAGGACCCGCCGAGGCTCTAGTTGAAGCAACAGCCGAACTGCTGCGTGCCAAAGGCCTGAAGGCAACCGCACTGGTCGCGTGGGGGGATCCTAGGCCAAAGATCATTGAAGCGGCCAAAGAATGGCCCGCTGACATGATTGTCTTGGGCTCCCACGGACGGACGGGTATAGAAGCCTTCTTGATGGGAAGCGTTTCGGATGCTGTAGCACGCCACGCACCTTGTTCGGTAGAGATCGTGCGGACCACTAAGGGGCGACGATTGCACCAAGCCTTAAGGATTCTCCTTGCGGTCGATGATTCCGCATGCTCGGACGCTGCAGCGAACGCAGTGACGACTCAATTCAACCCGGACGGTCCCGAAGTCAAAATCATACAGGTTCTCGAACCATTCCCCGTCGAGGCGGCGGAGAAAATAGGGACCAAGAATTACCCGGATTTTGCGGCAGCACGTTTGAAACTGCGGGATCAGGCTAAACAGAGGCTCTCGAAGATCGCAGAAGGCCTTGTTGGTGCCGGATTCAAGGCCACTCACTTGGTCGAGGAAGGAGATCCTAAAGACGCGCTCCTCGATCAAGCCGGACGGTGGCCCGCCGACTTGATCGTGGTCGGTTCCCACGGGCTAAGGGGCGTCAGGCGCTTCTTAATGGGAAGCGTATCAGAGGCAGTCGCCCACTATGCTGAATGCTCCGTCGAAATCGTGCGCGTTCGATCTGCTGACTGAAACGCCACCGCGATCTTGAAGAATCCCGGATCGGGGCGGCGGTTGCCATAGCGAAGCGGTTACACGGCTCCTGCCGGCGCATCTATATCTTTGCCGGAGGCAATCCCATGGCTAAGGCCCAAAAGGCTCCCATAAAAACGCCTGGAACGGGACCGGAGCACCTCGCTGACTTGGCTACAGAATCTCTTCAATTCACGGAGTCCCGATTAGGAGCTTCCCCCGAGGGACTCGCCGCTTCCGAAGCTCAGGCTCGTTTGGGCCAATTCGGCTATAACGAGTTGCCCGAGCAAAAGACCAACTCTCTGTTGAAATTTCTCTCTTACTTCTGGGGTCCCATTCCCTGGATGATCGAAGTGGCTGCAATCCTCTCTGCGGTCGTGCGCCATTGGGAGGACTTCGCCATCATTCTCGTACTGCTGCTGATGAACGCCGGAGTGGGATTTTGGGAAGAGTATCAGGCGGGAAACGCGATCGCTGCGCTGAAGGCCAAGCTGGCCTTGCATGCCGCAGTCAAGCGCGACGGCGCCTGGATCGCCATCCCCGCGCGCGAGCTGGTCCCTGGTGACCTCCTGCGCGTTGGCATCGGCGAAATCGTTCCGGCAGATGCACGCCTGCTGCGAGGCGATCCGATCGAAGTGGACCAATCCGCCCTGACTGGCGAGTCCTTACCCGTCGAGCGCAAACCCGGCGATGTGGTGTATTCGGGCTCGATCGTCAAGCAAGGCGAAGCGGAAGCCTTGGTCTTCGGCACCGGACAGAACACATATTTCGGGAAGACCGCGCGTCTGGTGGAGAGCGCTCAGACCATTAGTCACTTCCAGCGCGCGATTCTCAAAATTGGGGACTTTCTGATTGTCATCGCCGTTGCCCTCGTCGTTCTTATTCTCGCCGTAGCGTTGTTTCGCGGGGACAGAATGCTGACGACGCTGCAATTTGCCCTGGTTTTGACGATCGCCGGCGTCCCGGTCGCCATGCCCGCCGTTCTTTCCGTGACCATGGCTGTCGGCGCACGAAAGCTCGCAGAGAGGCAAGCCATCGTAACCCACCTCGCGGCCATGGAGGAATTGGCCGGCATCGATGTGCTTTGCTCCGATAAAACCGGCACGCTGACCCAGAACAAGCTGACCCTCGGAGAGCCGTTCTGCATGAAAGGTGTCGCCGTCTCGAATGTCATCCTCGCCGCCACACTTGCTTCCCTCCCGGGCAGCCAAGACCCGATCGACCTCGCGGTTTTGAGCGGCTTGAAGGATCCGAAGGAACTGGATACATACCAAATCGTTCACTTCCAGCCCTTCGATCCCGTGCACAAACGAACCGAGGCCCTCGTGACAAACCCCGAAAAGGGCCAGTTCCGAGTCACGAAAGGCGCGGTGCAAGTCATCGTTGGGTTAGCTGCCGATGCCGGCGAGGCTCGACAGGCGGTCGACGAGGCGGTGCAGGAATTCGCTGCGCGCGGCTTCCGCTCCTTGGGTGTTGCACGCACGGATGATAGCGGCCAGTGGCGTTTCCTGGGCGTTTTGCCTCTGTTTGACCCTCCGCGGGAAGATTCGAAAGAAACCCTGGCGACCGCTTCGGAGATGGGTGTGAAGGTGAAGATGGTTACGGGCGACCAGATCGCCATCGCCAAGGAAATGGCCCGGGAGCTTGGGCTGGGATCCAACATCGTCGATGCCGCCGTTTTGGCGGAGTCCAAGCAGTACGATCCTGGCCAGATCGCCAAAGCGATAGAAGACGCCGACGGCTTCGCCCAGGTATTTCCAGAACACAAATTTCGCATCGTCAGAGCCTTGCAACACGAGGAGCACATCGTCGGGATGACCGGCGACGGCGTAAACGACGCGCCCGCGCTCAAACAGGCTGATGCCGGCATTGCGGTTTCAGGCGCCACCGATGCTGCCAGGGCCGCCGCGGACATCGCGCTCTTGAATCCCGGTCTTTCGGTCATCATCGATTCTATTAAGGAAAGCCGGAAGATGTTTCAGCGCATGAATAGCTACGCAATTTATCGGATCGCGGAAACAATTCGCGTCTTGCTGTTTATGACGCTTTCCATCCTGGTATTCAATTTCTATCCCGTGACGGCCATCATGATCGTGCTGCTGGCAATTCTCAACGACGGAGCCATTCTCTCCATTGCGTATGACCGCGTTCGCTATTCGAATCTTCCCGAGTCCTGGAACATGCCCGTGGTGCTTGGCGTCGCGAGCACTCTCGGAATCGCTGGCGTTTTCGCCTCGTTCGGACTGTTTTACCTGGGCGAAAGGGTCTTTCACATCGGACGGGAAATGATTCAGTCTCTGATGTACCTGAAGCTCTCCGTCGCGGGACACCTCACGATTTTCGCGACACGGACGCGGCGCCCTTTCTGGGCCATCCGGCCCGCCGCCATCCTTTTCTGGGCGGTTCTCGGCACCCAAGCCTTGGCGACATTGATTGCTGTGTATGGGATATTTATGGCGCCAATCGGTTGGCGTTGGGCGGCGTTCGTATGGGGCTATGCGCTGCTCTGGTTCCTTTTCAACGACCGCGTGAAGCTCGCAGCCTATAAGGTGTTCGATCCTCAGAATGGCGGGTTGCTGGCTTATTTCTGGCTCAAACGCCGCCAGAGTTCAGCCATTCAATAATTTGAAGGGAGGCGTAATGACACTCTCAATCAGAGGAATGGCAATCGTTTGTGGTTTGCTTTGGGGAGGCGCAATCCTTTGCCTTGGATTAGTTCACCTTGTCAGTCCTGCATATGGTTCGAGCTTCCTCGACGCGATCAGCTCCATCTATCCGGGTTTCCACGGAGCCCGTAGCTTCAGCGATTCCCTCATCGGGGCCGGCATACGCGTTGGTTGATGGCGGACTCGGCGGGCTTGTCTTCGCTTGGCTCTACAATCGCGTCGCTGCCTAAGCCGTGCTATCTGGAACGGTCGGTGGGCTCGCAAAAGGGACGATAAATGTCTTGAGGGATGCCCCGCTCTCGCCGCAGGCGAGGGCGGGTCTTGTCGTGAGCGTTCCCTGCTGGGCGCCCTTCCTGCGACATTCGTGGCCTTTGGCGCGTTCGAATCCACCGTTCCATTTTGGCACTCTTAAGTAGCTAACATATAAACTATTGACGCTCATGTTATAATGGATTATGTTTGGCGTCAGGCTTCTCGCCGATCCCGCCGCTTGCACTGGCTCTGCCGCAAGCTCCTCTTCCGTCAAGCCCGCCCGCCGAATCCTTGATCAAGTCGATGGCCGTCCACCGCTTTTCCGCTGCGCACGCCTCGAATTTCGCGCCCCTTTGTTTTCATATTCATACAAGATGCTTTTGCCGCAACCGGCTTGTTTTGATATTCATACAAGATGCCCGGGGGTACCCCCACCCCGCTCTTTTGGCCCTTTGTTTTCAGTAGTTTGCATCCTTATGCATTCCACTACACTTTGCGCTTCCAGCAGCCCCTGCGCGACAAAAAAGTCAGCGAGGCGTGGAGCGAATCGGCGGGGCGGCCAAAGCGAACGACTCGTACGCGGACTTGGTGACGGTTTGTGGCGTGCCCGTGGCGTCTTTCACGTGCAGCAGCCGTACCGCCACGCCATACTCGCCAGCGGCTGTTTGGTCGACTCTCACAACCTCGGCCACATATTCGAGGTTCAAAGAGCCAAACGCTGGAATCACCTGCAATTGCATTCCCGTGAAGTAGGAAGACTCCTCGGTGAGAAAATAGAGCCCATCGCGGCTGAAGTCCCTCATCGTGCGCACTTCCTCGAAGGGCTGGCCGCCCGCGCCGGCCGCCTGCACGTACACAGGACGCGCGCTACAGGTGCGTGGTTTTCGCCGCCTGTCCTTCTCCATTCCCGGATGATCGGCACGATCGTCAAAAACTCTAGGTTCCATGGAGACAAAAGGCTCGTGCGGGAGAGAGCTGCTCGAATGTGCTAGGATGATTTGAAACGACATGCCACCAAAAACAATGTACGAAAAGATTTGGGAGGCCCACGTTGTGCACGAGGCCCCCGGCGAGCCGGCGCTCATTTACATTGACCGGCACCTGATCCATGAGGTCACCTCGGCGCAGGCGTTTGCAGGACTCGAGGCCGACGGACGCAAGGTTCGCCGCCCCGACCTGACCTTTGCGGTGATGGACCACTCGGTCCCCACGAAGAACCGTTCCCTGCCGATCATGGACCACGACGCGCGCGCCCAGCTCGACGCGCTTGGAAACGGCCTGCAAGCGCCACGGCATTCTTCTCTTCGATCTGCTCAGCCGCAACCAGGGCATCGTGCACGTCATCGGTCCCGAGCTTGGAATCACGCAGCCCGGCCTGACCATCGTCTGCGGCGACAGCCACACTTCGACGCACGGCGCGTTCGGCGCGCTGGCCTTTGGCATCGGCAGCAGCGAAGTCCAGCACGTGCTGGCCACGCAGTGCCTGCAGCAAAGCCGCTCGAAGACGATGCACGTTCTGTTTCGCGGCAAACGCCCCAAGGGCGTTTCCTCCAAGGATCTGGTCCTGGCGCTGATCGGCAAAATCGGCATCGGCGGCGGCACCGATCACGTGATCGAGTATGCCGGCGACGCGATTCGCGAGCTTTCCATGGACGCGCGCATGACCATCTGCAATATGACCATCGAGGGCGGCGCCCGCGCGGGGATGGTCGCGCCAGACGACAAAACATTCGCGTATCTCGAAGGCCGGCCCTTCGTGCCGCGCGGCGCGCAGTTCACCGAGGCCGTCGAGCGCTGGAAGGCGGTTGCCAGCGATCCTGGGGCGCAGTTCGATACCACCATCGAACTCGATGCGGCTTCGATCGCGCCGCAGGTAACTTGGGGAACCAATCCGGGCATGGTCACCAGCGTCACCGGTCGCGTGCCCGATCCTGCTTCCTTCGCCGAGCCTGATCAGCAGAAGGCTGCGCAGAGCGCGCTGCAATACATGGCGCTGCGCCCCGGCACGCCGATCGTGGATATTCCCGTGGATCGCGTCTTCATCGGCTCATGCACCAATTCGCGCCTCGAGGATCTGCGCGCCGCCGCGCGCGTGGTCCGTGGCAAGCACGTCGCGAAATCGCTGAAGGCCGCGCTGATCGTTCCCGGATCGCAGGTGGTCAAGGCCAAGGCCGAACAGGAAGGGCTCGACCGCATCTTCCGCGACGCCGGATTCGAGTGGCGCGAGGCCGGATGCAGCATGTGCATCGCCATGAACGAGGACGTGCTGCCGCCCGGCGAGCGCAGCGCCAGCACTTCCAATCGCAATTTTGAGGGCCGCCAGGGCAAGGGCAGCCGGACGCATCTGGTCAGCCCCATCATGGCCGCGGCGGCCGCGATTGCCGGACATTTTGTGGACGTCCGCGAACTTGGCGTGGACGTGACGGAGTAACCGTGCAGCCATTCACAACACACAGCGGCTTGGCCGCCCCGATGGACCGCTTGAACGTGGACACCGACCAGATGGTGCCCAAGCAATTCCTCAAGCTGCTCACCCGCAAGGGATACGGACGCGTGCTGTTCTATGATTGGCGCTATCTGCCCGGAGAAAAACCTAATCCGGATTTCGTTCTAAATCTTCCGCGCTATCAGGGCGCTTCGATTTTGCTGGCGCGCGCCAATTTCGGCTGCGGTTCCAGCCGCGAGCACGCCCCCTGGGCGCTACTCGACTACGGCTTCCGCGTGGTCATCGCGCCGAGCTTCGCCGATATTTTTCACAATAATTGCTTGAAGAACGGCATCCTGACGGTCACGCTGCCGGAAACCCAGATCGATGAGCTTTTTCGCCGCACCGAATCAGAGAGCGGATGCAAACTCACCGTGGACTTGCACAAACAAACGGTCTCCGGTGATAACGGCCTGGAATTTCACTTCGACATCGATCCCTTCCACAAGCAAGTCCTGCTCGAAGGACTCGACGATATCGGCATGACCCTCAAACACGAACCAGAAATCTCCACCTACGAAAAAAATCACCCCATGAAGGCAGTCATGTACGAACCGGTTGACTTCAAACACTTCGCCGCCCCCAACTGAATTTAATCTTCATTGACAACGCCCCGGCCCTTTGCGTAGATTCCCGCCCAAACGTTAGCCCCGACGGTTTCGGAGGCAATCCGGGAGGAGGTCTCGGATCGAAGCCCGTCGAAGCTACCGCTTGTCCCCGCAAGGTAGATACAAGGAGGAACGCCATGAAGCTGTCCAAGATGACCATTCTCATGGTCGGTTTGTCGCTGGCCGCGGGCTCTACGGCGCAAGCGCAGTCATGGGATTGGGGCAAGGACGATAAGGACCAGGAGCAAAAAGTGAAGTTGCTTGGGACGATTCCTATACCGGCGCCCAATCCGATCTCCAGCACTGACATCATCTGGGCCGATCAAACAACCGGGATGGTGTTTTTTACTGACAGGTCGAACGCCGCCGTAGAAGTGATCAACGGCAGAGCTGATCTCTACGTCGGACGGATCACGACGGGGGCCGGCGGCTTGCAGTTTGGAGGATCAAGTCACGGGAGTAAGAATGAGGGACCCAATGGGGTAGTGTCGACGCCGGACAAGAAAGTCTGGGCCGCGGACGGCGACAGCACCGTGAAGGTGCTGGATGTCGATCCCAGCTCGCCGACCTACCTGCAGATCATCGCCTCGATCCCAACCGGCGGCCTTAAAGGCTTGCCATCCGCCACCTGTACCAGCGCTACCGGCAACTATTCCGCGACCTGCCGTCGCGCCGATGAGCTTGCGTACGACCCAGTCGATAACATCATCATCGTCGCCAATGATGAGCCGGACGGCCTCGCGGCATTCTCCACGTTCATCAACGCCAGCGCCCCTTACAACGTTCTCGGCCAGATCAACTACACGGCCCAAGGCAACGTAGCCGGCGATGGTTTGGAACAGCCCGCGTGGGACCCGCAAATCCGTCGTTTCTTGCAGACGTTGCCGACCGTAAATGCCACCGGCACCGGTCCCGGGGACATCGTGGTCATCAATCCAAAAACGGAGAAGATCGAGAAGGTCATTTCGGTCGCCGAGTTTGATTGCAGCCCCAGCGGCCTAGCGGTTGGGCAGGACGAACACGTGGTTGTGGCGTGCGGGAACACCGGCTCGGGCACCAACACCTCGTTCCCTCTGATCCTTGATGTGGCCAGCGAACACGAACTGGGCGCGGGCATCAATCAAGTTGGAGGCGGCGACGAAGTGAACTACAACCCAGGCGAGAACGAGTTCGTCGTTTCCGCGAACGCTGAAGGAGTCTCGACGAATCCAACGGTTCTCGGCGTCATCAACGGGAAATCAGGCGACTGGATCCAAAACGCGCCCGCCAACGGCCTGGCATCCACCGGAAGGGCCGGCAACCTGGCCGCGTTGGGGAGTAATAACCACGTATTCGTGGTTGTTCACCCGGCGCCCCCTCCGGCGACCGACATTTGCGGTTTCTTTGGCACGACCACGACAACAACAAAAGCCACGGATTTCGGATGCGTGGCTGTCTTCGGCGCGGTCGATAACGACGCCGACCACCACGACAACGACCATCACGACGATCGGAAATAGTAGACTTCCGGCCGATGGACCTGGGGAGCGGGCGACACATCGTCTGCTCCTCGGGCCTCGGGATCTTCCGTCCTCTTCCAAGACCTACTCCGCGGCGGCGGGCGCCGGGCCTTTGAGCTCGGCGAGCAGTATGCCAGCCAGAATCAGAGCGGCTCCTGCAAGTGCTCGAAAACCAAGGTGCTCGTGAAAGAATGCGAACGAGGTGAGCGCCGCGAAGACGGGCTCGAGCGTGAACACGATGGCGGCGTGCGACGGGCTGGTATGCTGCTGTGCCCACACCTGCACGGAGAACGCCACAGCCGTCGCCAGCACGCCGGTCAAGAACACCGCTGCCACTAACCTCGTGGTCCACGCGACCTCGAACGATTCCCTTCCCGCCGCCGTCAGCAGCGACCCAGTCAGACAGATCATCACCATGGTCGCGGTCACCTGCAAGAGGTTCAGCACCCGCGCGGAATGCTGCCGGGCATAGCGGCCAATCGCGATAATGTGCAGCGCGAACGCCACCGAGCCAACGAGAACAAGCAGGTCGCCGCGATTCAGGCCTCCAAAGCCGGAGGAAGGAACCGTGAGGTAATAAAGGCCGGCCACGGCCGCCAGGGCTCCAGCCCAAATGGCCGGGCCAATCCGCTGCCGCGCGAATAGGCCCAGAAAAACCGGAACCAGCACGACCGAAAATCCGGTGACAAAGGCTGCCTTGGAGGGAGTCGTTAGCTCGATTCCAGTCGTCTGAAAGGCGTAGCCGCCGAACATGCAACACCCCATGACCGCACCGGCGCGGAGGCTGGCAGCGTTCAAGCTGCGAAAGTCACGGAGACACAAAACGACCAACGACAGTGCGGCGACGGCGAAGCGAATGGCCAGGAATGCGAAAACGGAAGCGTCCATCAGGGCAGCTTTGACCACAACGAACGAGGCGCCCCAAATGAGAGTGCAGATAATCAGCAACAGGTCGGCTTTGAGATTGCGAGACACGCACATCCTTGCGGCCAGCGGTCTAGCTCGCCTTTAAAAAGGGCGAGTGTAGCAGAGCGGGGACCGGAGAGATGTGCGAGAAGCGCGTGGCGCGCGGTTCGCCGTGAGGAGAATCGCGGTGCTAGTCGGGCTGGATACCCGCGACACCGAGGACCGTGAGGAGTGCGCGCTTGAGGCCCAACTCGCGGCCGAGCGGGTTATACCATTCGCTCGGGGAATGCGCTCCGGCTGACAGGCCGCCGGCTCCAATGGCAATCGCCGGGATTCCCAGCGAGAGTGGAATGTTAGCGTCGGTCGATGAGAGCTCGGAGCGCGACTGATTGCCCAGGTAATCGTCCGCGGACTGCACGGCCGCTCGCAACGGCGAATCGGCGGGCAGAGCACCACCGGGGCGAACGCCCAGCACCTTGAACTCGACCTCCAGGGGATTGCCGCCCAGGCCGCGACTTCGAGCAGCAGCCATCTCGTCTGAAACGCCCGACTGAATGGCCTTGCGAAGGGCGGTCTCCAGCTTGGCCAGCTCCTGCTCGGACTCGGACCGCAGATCCACCTTGAGAGAGGCGGATGCGGGAATCGAATTGACGGAGGTGCCGCCTTGAATCTCACCCACGTTGAAAGAAGACCGCGGGCTTTCCGGCAGCGGGGTGTTCACGAATTGCGCGATGGCGCGCGCGGCCGCGTGGATGGGATTGGGAGCGCCAAAGTCCGACCAGCTATGCCCGCCGGGACCGCCGATGGTGACCTCCACGCGGCGCGAAGCCAGCGCGGTGGTAATGACATAGTCGATGGAGGCACCATCGAGGGCAATGACGTAACGGAGCCGTCCGCGATAGGCTTCGGCCAGCTTGCGCATGCCGCGCAGGTTCCCTTCGCCCTCCTCACCCACATCCGCGACAAACAGGATGGTCTGGACCGTTTGAAGATGGGCGTCGCGCATGGCTCGCGCCAGAGCCACAAGAGCCACCAAGCCCGCGCCATTATCGGTGATGCCGGGCGCGTAGAGGCGCTCGCCATCGCGGCGCACGTGAATTGTGGTGTCGGGAAACACGGTATCGAGGTGAGCGACCACCAAGACGATGTCGTTGCTCGATCGCCCGGGTCGTTCGCCAATGACGTTACCCGCGTCGTCGGTGATCACCTTCAGGCCGGCGTCGGCAAAAAGTTTGGCGAGGTAGGCGCCACGGGCGGTTTCATTAAAGGTCGGCGCGGGTATTTCCGTGATGCGGATCTGTTCCGCGGTTATCGCGTCGTTGGCTTCAAGGTGCTTCAAGGCCAAGAGCACACGAGGGTCGCGGGTGAGCTTTGGTATCTGCGTCACGGGTCGTGAGGCCTTGGGTGCGGAGAGCATGGGCATAGCGAAAACAGCAGCGCAGAGGATGGCGCAGCAAATCAGCCGGGGCCGCGCAAATATCATGCCAGCCATCCTTCTTCACAACGTGCCAGGCTTCAGAAACTGCCGATTTACCACCAGACTTCGCCAAAGACCGTCGCGCGGTGCGGCGACGTGTCAACAAGCTTAATAGCGCAACGTAAAGCTATGCGGCAATTGCTCCGGGTCCGGCCGGTAGAGCGTCTTGCAGAATTCGCAACGATAGATCTCGGATTTCGGCCCGATCAGCGCGGCGACCTCCGGAGGATAGTCATACCAGCGCTTCAAATGCCCGGCACAGACCTTACCCTTGGCGTCCTTCTCGTCGCAGGAACGCTGTTTGTGCTTGCGGATCTTGACCTTGGGCGGCGCGGACTCGACGGTCGCCGCAGCGGTCTGCTCGCTTGTAACGGGTGCTGTGTCAGCCATCAGGTAAGGGTCTCTCCGCCGGGATCCGGCACATTCTCTACCAAAGGCTCAGATGCGGTGGCCGCGCAACAGCGCCCTCACGACGCCAGCCTGCATTACGCCAGCGCTGCCACCACCCGGGCGCATACGAAAAATCAATAAATTGCCCGGCGACTTGGGCCACGTCACTGTTATATCCGAACCACCAGGCTTTTGGCCAGCGCGGTAGCCGGTCGACGTCCACATATTTTACTCGAACCATTTCGAGCACGCCAATCCGAGAATGGGTGCGCCCCCACCCGCTCAGGCCATAGCCCCCGTGAGGGGCTTCGGGCATGGCAAAGTAGCTGGCGACGTCGTTAACCATGACGGCACCGGCACGGACGGACCCGGCCATGCGCCGCCCGCGTTTGTGATCGCCGGTCCAGATGCTTGCGGACAGACCAAATGGCGAGTCATTCGCCAGAACCACGGCCTCATCGGCGTTTTTCACGACCTGGATGGCCAGGACCGGGCCGAAGGTTTCCTCCCGCATCAGGCGCATCGAGTGATCTGCGCGGAAAACGATCGCCGGCTCAAAGTAGTTCGGGCCGAGATCGGGACGGCGTCGGCCACCGGTCAGAAGTTCAGCGCCCTTGGCGACAGGCGTCGAGCAATTGCGCCTCGATGTGATCCGGGGAGTCGACTCGAATCATGGGCGCGATTTCGTTTTCGGGGTCGCTGCCTGGGCCGAGCCGGAGCAATTTGGTTTTCTCGGCACAGCGCAGCGCAAATCGTTCGGCGACGGCCTGCTCGGCGTAAATCCGTTGGACGGAAATGCAGGCTTGGCCGCAATTGGTGAAGCCGCCCCAGACGGCAGCGCTGGAGGCGGCTTCGAGATCGGCGTCGGCGAGCACGATCATGGCGTCCTTGCCGCCTAGCTCGAGGACTGAGGGAATGAGGTGTCTGGCGCAGGTCTCAGCTACGCGCCTTCCGGTGGCAACGCTGCCGGTGAAAATGATTTTGTCGGGCCGCGTGTCGATCAATGCGGAGGCCACTTCGCCCGCGCCCTGCACAACCTGCAAGAGGTCACAAGGAAAATCGGCCGCGGCGAAACATTCGGCGATGAGCTGCCCGCAGGACGGCGTAAGTTCCGAAGGTTTCAGGACGACGCTATTGCCCGCAACAATTGCCGGAATAAGCTGGCTGAGCGAGATCGCCAGGGGATAGTTCCAGGGTGCGATGATGGCGATGACTCCGTGAGGTTCGAAGCGGAGGCGGCCGGACTTAGCCATGACCGCGAGGTTGTGGTGCGCGACGCGCTGTTCGGCGAGCAGTTTCGGGGCGTAGCGCGCGTAGTATTTCGCGGTTTCGAGGGAAATGAGCACGTCGGAGAAAAGCGCCTCGACATGTGGCTTGCCTGTTTCGTGAGTGACTGATGCAGCCAGATCGGAGCGTCGCGCGTAGAGGACTTCGCCGAGCCGCCGAATTGCAGCGCAACGGGACTTGAGAGGCTGGGCTGCCCAAAGTGCTTGCGCGCGGCGCGATCGGGCCACAATTCCGGGGAGTTCACCGGCAGGAGTGCTCTCCACGCGGACGAAGACCGCGCTCGTCGCAGGATCTATGGACTGGATTGTGCTTCGAGATTCGGGCGGTGGAACCACGGGGCGGCATTCTACTGCAATCCATCGAGTTCGTGTTCGCGCGGCAACAGAGATGTTGCGCCGGAATACTCGACGGAGAGCAAGCAAAGGCCATGAGCTGCAACCGTGGGACCGGAACGCGTGCGGTCACGCACTGCGAGCAGTCGGCGGATATCGTCGGGCTGGAGCCGGCCGCGGCCGACTTCAAGGAGCGTGCCGACGATTTTGCGCACCATGTTTCGCAAGAACGACTTTCCTCGTACTTCGTAAATCCACTCATCGGGCCGGAGGGCGCGTTCAGCATCAAAGGGGCGCGACGCCTCGCCCTGGCATCCGGCAGGGGCCGCAATCATTTCGGATCGATAAATAGTGCGCAAAACGTTGCGATCAAGGTCCTCTTCGTCCGAACCGGTTGAGGCTGCGAATGTGGTGAAGTCGTGCTGGCCCTCAAAGCAGCGGGCTGCCTCGCTCATGGCGGCGAAATCCAGCGGATGGGGATGGTGCAGTACGTAGCGGCAGAGGAAGGGCGGAAGGACCCGCCCACGAAAGATGGAATAGCGATACGTTTTCGCCTCTGCTCCCCAGCGCGCGTGAAAATCCGGATCGACCTCCTCCGCGGCGCGCACGCGAATGGCCTGAGGCAAGAGCGCGTTCATGCCGTGAACCAGTTCTTGCGGGGATAGACGGGATTCCGTTTTGAAATTGGCGACCTGGCCCCAGGCGTGAACGCCAGCATCGGTGCGGCCGGCGGCGTGGATGGTCACCTGCTCCTGGGTGAGCCGATGCAGTGTCTCGGCGATGAGGCCCTGGACGGTCGACTGGCCGGGCTGGATCTGCCAGCCGCTGAATTCGGTGCCGTCATAGGCGAGGGTGAGCTTGATATTGCGCATGGAAGGTGTTTGCGTGGGCTGCGAGTACAGCCCACACCCGAGGATTATCGCATGGTGCGGCTCCGCGGGCTTGAGTCCAGAGGGACGGACCGGGCAGGCTATCGGCTTAGGTTGGCTGGCAGCAAATGTCAGCAGGAGGAGAAAAGCCAACCAGGAGGAAAGAGGCCGACGAACCTGCCAGGGTTGCGTTGTCAAAGTGGGGAAAGCACTGTTAGACTGCTGTGGTTTTGCCGGCTCCGCTGAACTCAGCATTGGCGCGATTGGGCGCCAGTGCGCGCGCGCCAAGGTATCCGTGGGAGGACCCGGCGCGCACAATTCATGAAACATTTCCGCCCGGCAGGACGTTATAACTAGTCAGTGCCACGAGACTTAACACACAAAATCGTTCTGACAGGAACTATCGGAGAGGAACAAGTATGACTCGACAGTTATTCCGTTCGTTTGCCGCGATGGTGTTGGCAGGTGCGATCACTCTGGCGCCTGTGGCGCCCGCATTTGGGCAGGCGCAAGCGCCAACAACGCCTCCGGCCGGCACGGCGACGCAACCGCAAAGCCAACAACCGGCGCAAACCCAGGTCGTGCCAGTGCCCGTCGTGCCGTTTCGGTTCGCGCGAGGGACGGACTACTCGCTACCGCCGTCTTGGTTCCCACACGTTTCGACTCCTTACCGGCAGAGCGACATCGCGCAGCCGCAGCTCACGAACTCGTTAAGGATCGACCAGCTCGTCAAGGACGGCAAACTGGTGCTGAGCCTTCAGGATGCCGTAGAGCTGGCGCTGGAGAATAATCTCGATATTCAGTTGCAGCGATATTACCCGTGGATGGCGGAGACAGATCTGCTCCGGACGGCGGGCGGCGGGCCTGGTCGTGGCACCGCAAACACCACCCTGCCGCCTGCTTTCACCGATCAATTGCCGCTGAGCTTCGATCCGACGCTGACTACGCTCTTCGACATTGATAGCAGGTTGATCCCGGTCAACAATCCGCTCATTGCCGGGACCGGAGGCAGTGCAACCTTCGGCGCGTTCGCGACGCTATTTACGCACACCGCCGTCGAGGATTTGGGCTACGCGCAAGCATTCCACACGGGAACCAGCTTTACCGCGTCGTTGGACACCACACGCACGTCCACGTCGTCGCAGGTGGTGGCCTTCAATCCCTCGGTGCTCACCACAGGACAATTTACCCTCTCGCAGCCATTGCTGAACGGGTTCGGCCGGGTGGCTAACGAGCGGTACATTCGTATCGCCCGCCTCAACAAGAAAGCCAGCGACCAGGCGTTCGAGCAGTCTATCCTGACCGACATCACGGCGGTGGAAGACGATTACTGGGAACTCGTGTTCGCACGGGGCAACGTGGACGTCCAGCGGCAGGCGGTCGACCTGGCCCAGCGCCTCTATGACGACAACAAAAGTCAGGTAGAAGTGGGCACGCTGGCGCCGATCGAAATTGTTCGTGCGCAGGCGCAAGTCGCGACCGCGCAGCAGGCGCTGATCGTGGCGCAAACCGCTCAACTGCAGGAGCAAACATTGCTGATGAGCGTGATCACGAAAAACCCGACCGCCCCGAACCTGCTCAACGTCGAGATAATTCCCACTGACTCGGCCACGAGCCTGCCGCCCGTCGAAAACCTCACGCTGCCGGATGCCGTCAATGAAGCGCTGTCCAAGCGGCCGGATGTGGCCGAGGCCAAGCTGACCATCAACGCAGACGATGTCAACGTCCAGGCCACTCACAACGCTCTATTGCCATCGTTGACTTTGTCGGGTTTCCTATCCAGTGAGGGGCTCGGCGGAAACCGCAAGGTCACGGTACCAGCTCCCGCCTTAATTACCGGAGGCTTTGGCGATGCGGCCAGCCAAGTCTTCCAGGGCAGCTACCCGGAGTTTGAGGCTCAATTGGCCCTGAACCTTCCCATCCGAAATCGCGTGGCTGCAGCAGACAACGCACGCGCCCTGCTCTCTCAGCGGCAGGACCAAACTCGCCTGCAACAGACGATCAACAACGTCATGGTGGACGTGCAGAACGCCTTGATCACGCTGCAACAGGACCGCGCCACGGTCACGGCGGCGCAATTGACCCGAGAACTGCAGCAGGAGACGCTCGACGCCGAACAGAAGAAGCTGGATCTGGGAGCTTCGACGATCTTCCTGGTGGTCACCGACCAGCAGGCGCTGGCTGCCGCAGCGGCCGCGCGAGGTGCGGGCCGAAGCGAATCTGGCCGAGGCCATCGTGAATCTCCAGCGGGCGCTGGGGCGTACGCTCGATGTTTTCAAGATCACGGTTGCGGATGCAGTATCCGGAACGGCGCCCCACGAGACACACATTCCTGGGACGACCATGGCAGGTCAACTATTTGATCCCAAGCGACCGAATTAGCATCACTTGCCACGACACGGTCAACGAGGAGCGCTCTCGACGTCGTCACATCGCAAAGCGGGGCGATGCGCTTGCAAGGGCGAATCAGGCCTGCTATGACTGTGATGAAGGGATGCGCGATAGGCACATGGATCAAAGTCAGAACGCTAACAGGCCACAGGGTAGGTACGCTCTATATCTCGTCTTTGCTCTGAGCCTCGCCCTGGGCTTCTTCGCGACGGGTTGCGGAGGCCAAGCAGACCAGAACCAGAGTCAGGCGCAGACGCAGACGGCGGGAAAGCGTTATCACCTCGCCGGCACCATCATGTCCATCGACAAGGAGCAGGGCCACCTGATTGTGAATCACGGGGACATACCGGGATTCATGTCGGCGATGACGATGCCATACCCGGTTGCCGATCCGAAAACTCTGGATCAGGTTTCGGTGGGCGATCAGATTACGGCCGATGTGGTGGTGAGCGACGGCGGAGCGCGCCTGGAAAACGTGGTGGTGGTGAAAAAAGGCACGGGAGCGCCTGCGACAGGACCGAGCGGCGCCAACCTGAAGCCTGGGAGTGACGGTGCAGAAACGCCAGACTTCGCCCTGGTAAACCAGGACGGCAAGCGCGTGCACCTCGACCAGTACCGCGGGAAGGCGGTCTTACTTACGTTCATCTACACGCGCTGCCCGCTGCCGGACTACTGCCCGCTGATGACTCACAATTTCGCGGAGATCGAAAAGGGGCTGGCGAAGAATCCGGACGTTTATGCCAAGACGCATCTGCTGAGCATCAGTTTTGATCCGAAATACGATACGCCCGAGGTCTTGCGCAAATATGCGAGCGCCTTCGTGGATGAGCAGAAGAAGGCACCGTTTGAACACTGGGAGTTCACGTCGATTCTGGAGCCGGAACGAGCGGACATCGCGCGATACTTTAATCTGTTCTACAACCAAACGGATGGGCAGATTACGCACTCGCTGAGCACGAATATTATCGCGCCCGATGGGCATGTTTACCGCTCGTATTACGATAACGACTGGAAGCCGTCGGACGTGTTGAGCGATCTCGTAGCAGCCGCGGGGAATTCGTCGCAGGAACGTTCGGCAGTTTCGCCGGCGGTCAAACGCTCCTAGTGCGTTCCTGAGGGTTCGCCAGCCCGCGCCGGGAAATTGCGCGATGACGCCTGCCAAGAAAACCGATCAGCCACCCGAAGGCGGCGCCACAAGCGGGCGCTCTTCGCAATTCACCACGGTTTCAGGCCACCCGATTCGCAGGGTCTATACGTCATCCGATCTTGCCAACATGGACCAGGAGCGCGATCTTGGCATGCCCGGCGAGCCGCCCTATACCCGAGGCATTCACCCCGCGATGTATCGGTCGCGGCTGTGGACGATGCGGCAATTCGCGGGCTTTGGAACGGCTGAAGATACCAATGCGCGTTTCCGATATTTGCTCGGCCAGGGGCAGAACGGCCTTTCGGTGGCGTTCGACCTGCCCACGCTGATGGGGTATGACTCGGACCACCCGCTGGCGCGGGGCGAAGTCGGCAAGTGCGGCGTGGCCATCAGCTCGCTGGCCGATATGGAAACGCTGTTTCGGGGCATTCCGCTCGGCAGCGTCACCACGTCGATGACCATCAACTCGCCGGCAGCGGTGATCTGGGCCATGTATCTGGCGGTGGCGGAAAAGCAGGGGGCGGACTGGAAGACACTTTCCGGCACGCTGCAAAACGACATCCTCAAGGAATATATCGCGCAGAAGGAATACATCTACCCGCCCGAGCCTTCGCTGCGCCTGGTGATGGACACGATCGAGTTCGGGGCGCAGCGGACGCCGAAGTTCCACGCGATTTCGATCAGCGGCTACCACATCCGGGAGGCTGGATCGACGGCGATTCAAGAGCTGGCGTTCACGCTGCGCGACGGGATCGAGTATGTCGAGCGGGCCATTCGCCGCGGGCTAGCGGTGGACGAATTCGCGCCGCAGCTATCGTTTTTCTTCAACGCGCACAACGATTTCTTCGAGGAGATCGCCAAGTACCGCGCGGCGCGACGCATCTGGTGCCGCACGATGCAACAGCGTTTCGGTGCACGCGATCCGCGTTCCTGGGCGCTGCGATTCCACGCGCAGACGGCGGGATGCTCGCTGACGGCGCAGCAACCCTATAACAACGTGGTACGCACGGCACTGCAGGCGCTGGCCGCCGTGCTGGGCGGGACGCAATCGCTGCACACCAACTCGCTCGACGAGGCGTGGGCGCTGCCGACCGAGGCGGCCGCTACCTTGGCGCTGCGCACGCAGCAGATCCTGGCGTACGAGAGCGGCGCGGCCAGCACGGCGGATCCGTTTGGCGGATCTTTTTTCCTGGAATCGCTGACCAACGAAGTGGAGAGCGGCGCGAACGACTACATCGAGAAGATCGACGCGCTGGGCGGCATGGTTGCGGCGATCGAGCGCGGCTATCCGCAGCGGGAGATTGCCGACGCCGCCTATGCCTACCAGCTCGCGGTGGACCACAACGAAAAGATTATCGTTGGCGTGAATAATTATGTGATGGAGGAAAAACCGATCGAGATTCTGCACATCGACGAGAACGTGGCGCGGCGGCAAGAAGAGAGCCTGCGCCAATTGCGCCGGGAGCGATCGGGAGAGGAAGTGCGGCGGAGGCTCGACTCGCTGAAACATGCCGCTGCGGGGGCGGAGAATCTCATGCCATACCTCTACGAAGCCGCGAAAGCCTATGCCACGGTGGGCGAGATCTGCGATGCGCTGCGCACGGTCTTCGGCACGCATGAGGAGATCGCCGTCACCTGATGCTGTTTGACCGCGACGTTCTTTGTTGAATGGGGGCGCCCTGTTCGGCGAAAGCCGTTTGCAGTATCCTCTTATTGCGTGGGCTCCAAGTAGAGCCCACACCCGTTTGCCGACGTGATTGACAGAAAAATCCGCGTATTGATCGCCAAGCCGGGGCTGGATGGGCACGACCGCGGCGCAAAGATTATCGCCCGAGCGCTGCGCGACGCCGGGATGGAGGTCATTTACACCGGGCTGCGCCAGACGCCGGAAATGATCGCGTCGGCGGCCGAGCAGGAAGACGTGGACGTGATCGGCCTCTCGATTCTCTCCGGCGCGCACAACACGATCTGTCCCGACCTGATGAAACTTCTACATGGCAAGAAGATGGATGACGTGGCGGTGGTCATTGGCGGGATTATTCCCGAAGCTGATATCCCTGGGCTGAAGGCGACGGGCATTGCCGGGATCTTTCCGCCGGGCACATCGACGCAGGAGATTATCGAGTTCGTGCGCGCGCACGCGCGCGACCGTAACCGCAATTAGCGCCAGGCGGCAAAACTCCCGCAAACAGGATACACTGTCGTTTTTGCGGCCCGTTGCGCGGCCGCTATTTGCGAGACCCGCCTGCCCAGAAGCCAACGGCGGGCAGGAAAGATTTGAGGTCCGCGTCCTTGGCTAGTCCAGTCATCGAAACCCACATTCACCGCAACTCTCCCGACTTCGCAAAGAATTCTCGCCGCATGATCGATCTGCTCACCGAGATTAAGAACGAAGAGGCGAAGTTACACGAGGGCGGCGGAACGCGCGGAATCGAGGCGCAGCATAAGAAGGGCCGGCTGACCGTGCGAGAGCGCATCGCCCGGCTGATCGATCCGAAATCGACGTTCTTCGAGCTGGGGCTCTACGCCGCGTACCGGATGTACGAGGAATGGGGAGGCGCGCCCGCGGCCGGGACTGTGACCGGCCTGGCCCGAGTGTCTGGGCGGCTGGTGATGATCATCGCCAACGATGCCACGGTGAAGGCCGGGGCGTTCTTCCCGATGACGGCCAAGAAAGTGATTCGCGCGCAAAACATCGCCATCGAGAATCACATCCCGACCATTTACCTGGTGGATTCGGGAGGCGTGTTCCTGCCCTTGCAGGAAGATGTGTTTCCCGACACGGACGATTTTGGCCGCGTGTTTCGCAATAACGCGGTGATGAGCGCGATGGGCATTCCGCAGATCGCGGCCATCATGGGAATGTGCGTGGCCGGAGGCGCTTATCTGCCGGTGATGTGCGACCACATGCTGATGACGGAGGGTTCGGGGCTGTTCGTGGCGGGGCCCGCGCTGGTGCAAGCCGCCATCGGACAGCGGGTGTCGGCGGAAGAGTTGGGCGGCGCGAAGATGCATGCGCAGGTAAGCGGGACGGCGGATTTTCGCGAGGCCGACGACGATGCTTGTATCCGGAGGATTCGGGCGCTGATGGCCGTCACGGGAGAGCGGCCGCGTGCGCCTTTCAGTCACATCGATTCCGAGCCCCCGGCCTTTCCGGCGGAAGAGATCTATGGGATTTTCACCAGCGACCCCGCCAAGCAATACGACATGCGCGAGATCATCGCGCGCATCGTGGATGGGAGCCGGTTCGAGGAGTACCGCGCCGAGTTCGGCCAGACGGTTTTGTGCGGCTATGCGCGGATCGGCGGCTGGGCCGTGGGCATCGTGGCGAACCAAAAGATGAGTGTGCCGACGATCGATCCGGCCAGCGGACAGCGCCGCGTGGAATTTGGAGGCGTGATCTACACGGAATCGGCGGATAAGGCGGCTCGCTTCATTCTCGATTGCAATCAGAACCTGGTGCCGCTGATTTTTCTGCATGACGTCAGCGGTTTCATGATTGGCAAGGAGGCTGAAGCGACGGGCATCATCAGGGCTGGCGCCAAGATGGTGAACGCGGTCGCCAATAGCGTGGTTCCGAAGATTACTGTGATCGTGGGTGGAAGCTTTGGCGCCGGGCATTTCGCCATGTGCGGCAAGGCCTATGATCCGCGATTCATGTTCGCGTGGCCCACAGCGCGCTACGCGGTCATGAGCGGTGATTCGGCGGCCGGGACACTCGCCGAGATCAGGGCCAAGCAAATGGAACGGCAAGGAAAGAAGCTTTCCGAGAAGGAACTTGAGCAATTGCGGGATACGGTGCGAGCCACTTATGAAGAGCAGTCCGACCCGCGCTACGCCGCCGCGCGACTGTGGGTGGATGCGATTTTGGACCCGGCACAGACCCGCGAGGCTCTGATCTGGGCGCTGGAAGCGGCCGCGCTCAATCCGGAAGTGCGCGAGTTCAAGACCGGAGTGCTGCAGACCTGAGGCCGGAGAAAAGCAGATTCCTCGGCCTGCAAAAACGGCAGGCCTCGGAACGACACGTTTACGTTATTGGTGGTCACAAAACGAAAGCTTCAGCGCTTCCGATGTGGCTTCTACAGGAACTCACTCATCTATGGAAAAAGTGAAGATTGTTGAATGTCCGCGCGACGCCTGGCAAGGATTGCCGCAAATCATTCCAACGGAAGTAAAGGCTGACTACCTGCGATTGCTGGTGGAGACAGGCTTTCGTCACATCGACGCGGTGAGTTTCGTTTCGCCAAAACACGTCGCGCAGATGGCCGACAGCGAAGCGGTGATGGAGCATTTCCTCGCTTCCCTGCCCTCCGGTACGAAGCCGCCGGAGATTATCGGCATCGTGGTCAACGACAAGGGCGTTGAACGCGCGCTGGCCACGCGCGGCGTCACCACGCTGGGATACCCGTACTCGATTTCGGCATATTTCCGGCGCGCGAACGCCAATATGTCGCGCACGGAATCGCGCGCGCTGGTCGAGCAGATGAGGAAGGCGACGAAGGATGCGGGGCGCGATCTGGTCGTGTACATCTCGATGGCCTTCGGCAATCCCTACGACGAACCCTGGGGCCCGGAGATCGTCGAAGAAACGCTTCATTGGCTGAAGGGCATCGGCGTGCGCACGGTTTCCCTGGCGGATACGGCTGGGACCGCCAGCCCGAAGGACGTTGGGAAGCTGTATTCGGCCGTCAAGGATTGCGTGGCGGGAATCGAGCTGGGCGTACACCTGCACAGCCGCCCGGAAGGCGCCGCGGAACGGGTCATGGCGGCCTACAACGCCGGCTGCCGGAGATTCGACTCCGCGCTCACGGGATTGGGCGGATGCCCATTCGCCGGCGACGAACTGGTCGGCAACATCGCCACCGAGACTGTCGTGGGCACGCTGGTTGAGCACGGCATCGACACCGGGCTCGACCTTGCCGCGCTGACGCCCGCGCTGGTCCGTACGGCGGAAATTCGCGATCAGTACGCGCATGAGGAAAAAGCGCGATGAGCCACGGCACGGTCATCCTGCAAACAGAGGGCGGACTCGCGATCATCACGCTCAATCGGCCGGAGAAGCGCAATGCTCTTTCGCCGGAGTTGATCGAGGATCTTATGGAAGCGCTGGCTTCCATCGAAGAAGGCCCGGTACGCGTGGCCATCCTCACGGGAGCGGGCCCGGCGTTTTGCGCTGGCATGGACCTGGCGGCATTGAGAAAACTCGCCGACCAGACACCAGCGGAAAATCTTACGGATGCGCGCCGCACGGCGGGGCTGTTTCGCCGCGTCTGGAGTTTTCCGAAGCCGCTCATCGCGGCTGTGAACGGGGCGGCGGTTGCAGGCGGTTGCGGCTTGGCGACGTTCTGCGATTTCACCCTGTCGGTCGAGGAAGCGAAATTCGGGTACCCGGAGGTGCGCATCGGGTTTATGCCGGCGCTCATTTCCGCGTTCCTGCAGCTTCAGGTGGGAGAAAAGGTTGCGCGCGACCTGCTCCTGACCGGAAGGCTTTTCGACGCAGCAGAAGCGCAGAAACTGGGCCTGGTGAACCGCGTCGTGCCGGCTGGGCAGTTGATGACTGCGGCACGCGAACTGGCCGCCGAACTGATGATGAATAGCCCGCACAGCTTGCTGACCACGAAACGATTGCTGGTGCGAGTTGCGCAGGATGAGCTTGACCGCAGACTGGAACTGGGCATCGCAGAGAACATCGCCATTCGGGAAACGGACGACCTGCGGGAAGGGCTGACGGCGTTTCTGGAAAAGCGCAAGCCGAGTTGGTCCGCGCGATGAGCGACTTTTCGGAAACGAGGGTGCGGGTCCGCTACAAGGATACCGACCAGATGGGCGTCGTCTACTACGGCAACTATTACACCTTCTTCGAGATTGGGCGTGTGGAATACCTGCGCGACCGCGGCATGGCCTACAAGGAAATGGAGCAGCAGGACGACAGCTACATCGTGGTCGCTGAATCCCGCTGCCGTCATCTGCGTCCGGCGCGTTACGACGACGTGCTGCGTATCCGCACGCGGGTCTCGCGGGCGCGCCGCCGCACGCTGCACTTCGCCTACGAGATCGTCAACGATGCGACGGGCGAGTTGCTAGCCACGGGCGAAACGATGCATGTGGTCTGCAACAAGGCGGGACGGCCCAAAGCGCTGCCGGACAAATACTGGAAGCTGTTCGCATCGCCCACAGAGGCAGCCGAAACGACCCACTCCTAGCGACACGTTCAGGCCAAATTACGGAACAGGAACCAGCCCATTTCGAGGGCCGCAGCGTAGGCGAAGGGCCAGAGTTCCAGCGAGTAGTGTCCGCAGGGCAGGATCAAATCCTTGTGCTCCGCACCCTGCGCCTTCACGTTGCGGATGATCTCGGCGGAAAATTCCGGCCAGAACGTCGGATCGTACTTTCCGCTGACCATCAGCATCTTTTGCGTGGCGCGCAAATGGGAGATGTACGGAAACGGGCTGATCGGGGACCAGAATCGCCGCAGCTCATCGGCGTCAACGTGCGAGCGCAACCCTTCCCAGACGTGCGAGGTGTTCATTCCGGTGCGCACCACATCGGCAAAATAGGTGGACACGTGCAGAAATGCTCCCGCGCGGACGAGTGGATCGTGCGCCATGGTGATGAAGCCGACCGCCGAGCCAATGCTGGTGCCGACCAGGCCCAGCTTGCCGTAGCCAACTTGGTCGAGCCAGAGGAGACAGCGGCGCACGTCGAGCACCGCCTGTCGATTGGCCTGCAGGGTGAGGCCGATATTCGGGCCGACTAAGTTGTCGGCACGCTCGTGGCCGGGAATGGCGCGGCGATCGTGGTACGGCATGGAAAGGCGCAGAACCGTAATGCCAACGCGGTTGAGCCAGCGGCACAGCGCAATCTGCACGTCCCAGTTGGCATTCCATTGCGGAAGAAGTACGACGGCCGGGCCCGCAGTGCTGACGGCAAATAGCCGCGCGTGAACCAGATTGTTCTCCGGCCAGGGTGAGCGCACAGCGCTGGTAAAGGTAAGCACGCGCTCACCGCTCGCTGAATTTTCGGGCGGATGGAGAATGTAATCGTCCGCCGGGCCGGTGGCGAACCATTCGTCGCTGTGAGCGAGGGTGCGGTCCACCCAGGGATTCAGGAAGTCGCGAGGCGCCGGATCGTCCGCACGCCCGCCGATGTACTCAAGTCCCCAAGCGAACGGCAGCACGCGCCGGTTGTCGTCCACGGTCCAGCGCCGATGTTCGTAGCGGCGGATGCTCTGTTCAAGCCAACGCATGGTGGGGAAACAATGGAATATAGGTAGGGGCGCAGAGCGTGTCAATTAGGCGCCGCGGGTGAGGCTCGGGTGCTATGTTGGCGCGCGAGCCCAGCACCGACTGAAGATTGTCCGTTAGCCATGGGGCACGGCTGCGTGCGCCGTCATTGAGGCGTGGTCTTGCTTGTGGCAAAGTGAAATCGTGATTGTTGCGCTCGCATTTCTCTTCGGCCTCCTGATTGGAAGCTTTCTGAATGTTTGCATCCTGCGGATACCGCGCGAGGAATCCGTGGTGATGCCGCCATCGCACTGCCCTGCCTGCGGCGCCGGCATCAAACCTTACGACAACATCCCGGTGCTGAGCTGGCTGATGCTGCGTGGCCGCTGCCGGAAGTGCAAGACGACGATCTCGGCGCAATACCCGGCTGTCGAGTTGCTGACCGGGCTCTTGTTCGTTGGCTGCTATCTGATGTTTGGACTGAGCATCGACGCGCTTAAGTGGGCTGTGTTTGCTGCACTGCTGGTCGTGTTGACAGTCACCGATCTGCGGGAGCGAATTTTGCCCGACGTTGTGAATTTCACTGGACTCGGGCTCGGCTTGCTGCTGAGCCTATTTACGCCCCCGGTGGATGGGGCAGCGGGTTGGATGGCGGGGCACCTGTTTGGTCTCTCCCTTCCGCTGCCGGTGCTCTCCTTGGCGGACGCCCTGATCGGCGCCGCCGCGGCGAGTGGCCTGCTGTGGTTCGTCGCGGAGGGTTATTTCCGGCTGCGCGGCCGCGAGGGCATGGGCCTGGGCGACGTGAAAATGATGGCCATGGCCGGCGCGTTTCTCGGCTTGCAACGCGCCATGCTGACGATTCTGCTCGGATCGTTGCTTGGCAGCGTGATTGGCTCGGCTGTGATCGCGTTTCGGCACAAAGGACGCGATTTCGAGTTGCCGTTCGGCACGTTCCTGGGAGCGGGCGCAATCCTGGTGGTTTTCTTCGGGTCCGCGACGCTCGATTGGTATCGTTCCTTCCTGGCGGTGCGGTAGGAGAGCGCATGCCTTTGCTCGGCTTATTGCAGACAGGCGCAAAGGCGCCGATCAGCACGACGTGGATGCTGAGCGCCGCGTTGCTGATCGTGGTTCTGCTGGGTAGCGCGTATCTGCTCCTGCTCGCGCTTCGCAGGGGGCTCGGTCACGGGCCGAACCGCGCCGACGAAGAGTCGTCCGCGAAATCTCTCACCGATAATCCGACCGCGTTCATGACGGCTTCCATGCAAGCCGTCATTCAAAAGCTCCGCGAGCAGGAAAAGGAATTGGCGGCGTTGCAACGGCAGCGATCGCGAGCGAGCCGAGCAAACCGAAAAACTGAGCGAGGCGGTCACGCGAAACATGCCCGCGGGTCTGCTGCTGGTCAGCTCTGCGGGCTTGATCACCAGCGCCAATCCCGCAGCCGAGGCGGCTCTAGGCGTGCGCACGCTTTCCTTCCGGCGCTACACCGAGGCGCTGGGGAACGACTCGCCGCTGGCGAAGTTGATTGCCGGATGCCTGGCGGACGCCCGCACGTACCGGCGCGAAGAAATTGAGCACGCGTCGACCGCCGGAGAGCTTCGCCGGCTGGGCGTCACGATATCGCCGATTCTAAACAGCGCGGGCCAAGCGAGTGGAGCGCTGTGCCTGCTGAGCGATCTGACGGAACTGGCCGCATTGCAGCATCAGGTGCGGGTGAAGGAGAGCCTGGCTGCGCTCGGAGAGCTTTCCGCCGGCATCGCGCACGAATTCAAGAATTCGCTGGCCACCATCTCCGGCTACGCACAGATGATTCGCAGCGAAACGACGGGCGACGTAGGGGAAAACGCGCAGCGGATCATCGAGCAGACGCGCGCGCTGGCCCACGTGGTGACGGAGTTCTTGAAGTTTGCGCGGCCTCTGGAGCTTTCGAACGAAGAGGTGGCCCTGAATTCGCTCGTCGAGCGCGCGATCGAGGAGGTGCGCGACGCCATGCCGGAGGTGGAGATTTCCGTCACGGGCGAGATGGAGCAAGTTCTGGGCGACGAAGCGCTCTTGCGGCAGGCGTTACTCAATCTGGTGCGCAACGCCGCCGAGGCGGCCGGAAACCAGCCGTTCGGGGGACGCGTGACCGTGACAGGCACGGTGGAGCAGAACGGCGGAAGGACGGTGCAACGTATCTCCATTTCCGACAATGGACCCGGCATCCCGGCGGCCGACCTGTCCAGGATCTTCGCGCCGTTCTACACGACCAAGACCAACGGCACGGGGCTGGGACTCGCCGTGGTGCAGAAAATCGTGCTGCAACATGGGGGTTCGGTGGAAGCGAGGAACCGGCCCGAGGGAGGGGCGGAGTTAATCGTTTGGCTACCAGCCAGCCGGGAACACTCCGCTGAGCTTGATTCGGTCGGCGCGCAAACATAGACTTAAGTTGGAGACTTCCATCGTTCCCGAAAGGGGGCATCTACCCATGACATCCCGTTACGCATTGATTCTAATGGCTGTATACTTCGGTGCCGCTGCGATCTACGTGCCAGCCAGCCGGGCACAGGATTCACAGACCGCCCAACCATCCCTGGCCGAGGCCTCCCGAAAGGCCAAAGAGCAACAGAAGAGCGAACCCAAGGCCCGGAAGGTTTTTACCGACGACGACGTCACCAGCCTGAAAGGCGGCATTTCGGTGGTCGGATCCGACGCAACTCCGCCAGCCGCAGCGGAGGCCACGACGCCGGCCAAGGGCGCAGCGGAGCCGGCCAAGGGTGAAGCGTACTGGCGGAAGAGATTTGCCGACGCCCGACGGGCGCTGGCCGATGACTCCAAGGAACTGGATGTTCTGCAGCGCGAGTACAATCTGAAGGAAGTACAATTCTATTCCAACCCAAACGTCGCGCTGCGCGAGGAGTACAGCCGCAAGGACTTGAATGACACGCAGGCGCAAATCGACAAGAAAAAACAGGACGTAGAGAAGGACAATCAAGCGCTCAGCAACCTGCAAGACGAGTTGAGAACGTCGGGCGGCCAACCTGGATGGGCGAACGAGGATTCGCAGCCGGCGTCGGACACGGAGTCGGACTCTTCGCAATCATCGCAGCCCGCGCAGCAAGCTGCGCCCGCTTCAGATGCTACGCAGAACCAGCAGCAGCCGGATCAGTCGGCAACGCCGGCTCCATCTCAACCGCAATAGAGACCAGTTGCAGCATTTGCGGCGAGGGGCGCCCGGCAAGCTTGCCCCTGCGTCCCCCACCCGTCCATTCTTCGCACACATGGACGTGTGTGTCCGCCTGATTGCACGCAAATCGTGATAGAAATAAATTCAATGGAACCATTGCTACTGGTCGAAGACAAGGCTGAGCTGCGGGCCATGCTCCGCAAGGCGCTGGAGCGCTCCGGCCATGCCGTGGAGGAAGCGGCGGACGGCTCGACTGCCGTCGCCAAACTGCGCGGGCGCCGGTATTTGCTGATCTTGAGCGATCTGAAGCTGCCAGGATGCTCGGGGCTGGACGTATTGCGCGAATCAAAGCAGGCCGATCCAACAATTCCCGTCATCTTGATCACCGCGTTCGGTTCGATCGAAGAAGCTGTGACCGCGATGAAGGAAGGCGCATTCGACTTCATTCAGAAGCCTGTGGATCTGGATCACTTGAATCTTCTGGTGGGGCGGGCGGCGCGAGAACAAGAGTTGCTCCGCGAAAATCTATTACTTCGCGAAGAATATTCGGCGCGCTATGGATTCCCGCGGATCATCGGGGAACATCCCAGCATGCAAAGCGCAACCCAACAGGTCCAGCGCCTGGCAAGCACGGACTCGACGGTTCTGCTGCTGGGCGAGAGCGGCACGGGCAAAGAGCTGTTCGCGCGAGCGATCCATCACCTGTCCAGCCGGCGCGAGCAGTCGTTCGTCGCGCTGAACTGCGCCGCGATTCCCGAGGGCCTGGTGGAGAACGAACTGTTCGGCCACGAGCGTGGGGCCTACACGGGCGCCGGCGCGCGCAAAATCGGGAAGATGGAGCTGGCGCACCGCGGGACGATCTTTCTGGACGAAATCGCCGAGTTGCCACTGGGCATTCAATCGAAGCTGTTGCGGGTGCTGGAAGAGAGGCGCTTCGACCGCGTCGGCGGGACACAGCCGGTCGATGTCGATGTGCGAATCATCACGGCGACGAACAAGGACTTGCGCGCAGCAGTGGAAGCGAAGACGTTTCGCGAAGACTTGTATTTCCGCATTGCGGGCGTGCCCATCACCATTCCCCCGCTGCGCGAGCGAGGCGACGACGTGCAGTTGCTCGCGGACGCGTTTCTCGAACGATTTCGCCGCGAATTCCGCAAACCGCGGTTGACGTTCAGCGAAAAGGCCCGAGGCGCGCTGCGGGCCTACAGATGGCCGGGCAACGTGCGCGAACTTCAGAACTCGATCGAGCGCGCTTCGATCCTTTGCGATGGCGACACGATCGAGGTAGCCGCGCTGCAACTTCCCTCTCCGCGGCCCACGGAGGACCAGGTTCCTTCCGGAATGCTGGGCGAGGACTTCAACTGGCAGGGCACGTTGCAGGAAGTGACGGCGCGAGCTATCGAGCGGATCGAGCGATTCCGAATCGACACCGCGCTGCGTGCTGCGAAATGGAACAAGACCCGTGCCGCCGAACAGCTTGGCGTCTCCTACAAGACGCTCCTGCACAAAATCCGCGCTCTCGGACTCGAAGAGTAGCCATCCACCTAACGTTGCGCCGTGTGCAACGCGACGATCCCGCCCGTCCAGCGCTCGACATGTACCTGCGTGAATCCTTGGCGGACCATGAGATTGGCCAGCTCAACGGGCCGGGGAAAGCGAGCCACTGAGCCGGGCAGGTATCCGTACGCTTGTGCATTGCCGGAAACAATGCCGCCCAGTTTGGGAAGGACGCGGTGAAAATAGAAGCGAAAGGCAGGGCCAAACAAGGCGCTTTCCGGTTCCGTAAATTCGAGGATGGCAACCGATTCCCCGGGGCGCAGGACTCGGTGCAGTTCGGCCAAGCCTGCGGCATAGTTGGCAAGGTTGCGGAAGCCGAAGGCGGTCGTGACCAGATCGAAGGATTTGTCCGCGAAAGGCAGCGCCAGCGCGTCGGCCTCGAGAAATTCCATGATTGTGCGCCAGCTCGCGCTGCTGGCCTTTTCTTTGGCCCGCACCAGCATGGGATGTGCGAAATCCGCTCCAAGAACCATGCCAGGTGAAGACGGGCTGGGCGGCCGCATCTCTGCCGCGAGAGCCAGCGTCAAGTCGCCGGTGCCGCAGCAAAGATCCAGCACGCGAACATCGGGCCGCGCCAGAACGGATTGAAATCGACGCGCCAGCCGCTTGCGCCAGGCTACATCGAACCGCAGAGACAGAAAGTGGTTCAGCAGGTCGTAGCGCGGGGCGATGCGGCTAAACATCTCACGGACTTGCCGCGCGGCAGCCGCTTCGTCCAGAGCGCCGGACGGTCGGGACCCGGACAAGGTCGCGCGCGATGGGGCGTTACTGGTCATCGCCCTGCGGTACCGTTCACATGCAGGCCGGCGAGTACGCGTTGCACGGAGCCAATCGGAATGCCTGAGACCGTCTCGGCACGGCCGATTCCGCTGGCGAAAACGAATCGTAGCTTCCCGCCACGGGTCTTCTTGTCCGAGCCCATGATTCGCACCAGACGCGCGGGCGCGCTGGACGCCTCGGCTGGCAGCGGCGGCAACGGTCCGACGCGCCGGACCAGCTTTTCGATGCGCGAAGCTTCGGCTGGCGCCAACATGCCTTCGCGTTCGGCAAGCCGTGCCGCGGCGATCATGCCCCAGCCGACGGCTTCGCCATGCAGGTAGCGGCGGTATGCCGTGGCCGTCTCGAACGCGTGGGCAAACGTATGGCCGAAATTCAGGATTTCGCGCAGGCCCGATTCGCGCTCGTCGCGACCGACCACGTTTGCTTTGGCACGAATGCAGCGCGGAATCACGAAATCGAGCGCAGCGGCATCACGTTGCGTGAGTTGCTCGATGCGCTTTTCGAGGAAGGAAAACAGCCGCGGGTCGCCGATGACTCCGTACTTTACGACCTCGTAGATGCCCGAGCGAAACTCCCGGGGCGGCAGCGTCGCGAGCGTTGCGGGATCGGCCAGCACCAAACGGGGTGGGTAGAAGGCGCCGACGAGGTTCTTCCCTTCTGGCAGGTTCACGCCCGTCTTGCCCCCGATGGCGCTATCGACCTGAGCCACCAGCGTAGTCGGCACATGCACCAGCCGGACGCCACGAAGGTAGCTTGCGGCGACGAACCCGCAGACGTCGCCGACGACGCCTCCGCCAACGGCAACGATCACCGCGCGGCGGTCAGCACCAGTGCGAACCAGTTGCCGGCAAAGCCGGTCGACGGTTGCCATGTTCTTCGAAATTTCACGGTCATCGAAAACGATCGTCGCGCGCAAATTGGCGGAGCGCAGCGCGGATTCGACGGGCCGGCGCCATTGCCGCGCGACGCGCGGCGAGGTCAGCAGGTAGACGCCTGTGTTTTCACCTAGCGCGCGCATTTCCTTCGACGCTCGCTGCAATACGCGCTCACCATAGATGACGTCATAGCGACCGACAGCCGAGCGGACTTGTATGCGCGTAGTGGTCATGACGAAGAAACCGCAACTCTAGCACACCCTTCGCGCCGGACCACCCGCACCGCGCAGGCCACGCGACACGGGCCGAGGTCATGTTGGGCGAGTTCGGGGTGGCGACTCAGGAGGGCTTGCCGGAACGGAATTTCTGCTCAAGCTGCGGGACGACTTCAATCAATACGTGACCGACGATGGCCAGGCTGACCGGGCTGACTTTGTCCAGGGTATCCGCATTCGTGTGCCAGAAGCCTTCGCGCTGGGGCGTCTCGAGGTCGATGATGTCGACCGCTGCGGCCCTGCGGGCCAGGAAAGGCAGATGATCGTCCTCGATCGTAGTATCCGCGGAGACAAATACATTTTTGTAGCCGAGGCGCGCCGCGGTAGACCAGACCATGTCCGTCAGCCAGGGCGTCGAGTTCTTTTCGCGCTTGATGGTCAGGTCGCGGCCACCGACCATGTCGACGAGCAGCATAGCCTTCATTCGCGCCAAGTCTCCTGAAACAGCCATGCGCGCTGCCAGTTCGCGGCTGCCATACGTATTATCGGGATCGATCCATTCGGTGGGATTGAAGGCTTCTTCGCCGTCGAAGAAAGCAATCCAGAACGTCAGGCCGTTCTTTCGAGCGCAGAGCAGGCGCGCCATCTCCAAGGCGACGGCAGTCGAGGAACCGCCATCATTGGCCCCCACAAAGCCGGGGAGAAGTTTGCTGTCATAGTGCGTTGTGAGGAGCACGATATCGGGGCTTGCCCCGGGGATTTTCGCGACGATATTTTCCATGGCCACATTGCCGATGGGGCTCGGGGTATGAAAGTCCTCCTGATCGACGGGGCAGCCAAAGCTTTTGAGCTTGCCGACGATGTAGGCCTGGACGCGGTGGCTGCCGTCGGTGCCTGCGCTGTGTGGGCCGATCGCGACGATGTCGGCGACGTACTGGTAGGCACGCTGGCCGTCAAAGCCGCCGGTCGAGCCGGCTGGGGGCGCAGATTGTGGCGCCGCGTTCGGAGCAGGATTGGCGGCTGACGCTTGCGTAGCCGTCTCGTTTCCGCCACAACCTAGCGATGCGAACGCGAAGGCCAGCAATGCCGATGACGTCAAGATCGCGCGTGCCCGCTTCATGAGATCAACTCCCACCGCCTCGCGCCTTCGCTTCGGCACGGCGTTTGCCGCGCACGACGAACGCCGAAACAGCTACGCCGATCAGGTAGAGCAGGATCATTGGCGCCATGAACACCAGCATGGTGGTGGCGTCCGGTGTCGGCGTGATGATGGCGGCCACGATCGCGATGAGGAGTATGGCGTAGCGGAAGTTCTTCAGCAGGAATTTCGGCGTGACGATACCAAAGAGCGAAAGCACCAAAATCAACATGGGGAGCTCGAAAACGACGCCAACTCCCAATAAAACGATCAAGACAAGGTCGAAATACTCCTCGATGCTGATCAAGGGCGTGAACGGGCCGTTGCCTTGGAAACCGACGAGAAACTTGAGCAAATAAGGCAGGATCACGTAGTAAGCAAAGACGATGCCGGTGAAAAACAGCCCGACGCTGGGCGCAATGAATGCAGCGACCGCTTTTTTTTCGTGCTTATAAAGCCCGGGCGCGACAAAGAGCCAAATTTGATAGAGGACGACAGGCGATGCCAAAACCACGCCCAGGTAGAGTCCGAGCGTAATCACCAGGTTCAAGTAGCCTGCCGGATGGGTAAAGATCAGCTTGTCTTCCAGGTGCGCGGCTTGCAACGCCAGAACCATCGGCCGCGCCACGAAAGCCAGCACCTTCTTGGCTACCGCGAATCCAACAAAGGCCCCTATCAAAATTGCCGCGGCGGAATAAATGATCCTTTTGCGCAGCTCGTTCAGATGGTCGAAGAAAGACATCTTGCCGCTACCTTCGGGTTCTCCGATGCGGCCTTCGACCTCAAGAGGGGTGGGACTAGCCATTCGTCAGTTTCTCGGGGGACGCGGGCGCACTGCTGGCGGCGACCGGTTCTTGCGGCTCGGGTGGTTCAGGCGGCAAGGTCGTTTCGGGCACGAGCTTGGTGCTGTCTGAGAGGGCATCTGATTGCGACGGGGGTTCTACACCCGTCTGCGACACGTCGCGAGCGATCCCACCGACCGCTTCCAGTGCGCTATTTACTTCGGCCTTGGCCGCGTCCGCCGCTTGACGAATCTCCGCTTGCCTCTCCATTTCGCGCACTTCGCCTTCGATCGTGGTGCGGAAATCCGCTGTGATTCGGCGAAACTCAGCCATTGTCTTGCCTAATACGCGGGCCACTTGAGGCAGCTTGTCCGGCCCGAGGACAATGAGTGCCACGAGAAAAATGATCAGAAGATGAGGGATACTCAGCATGTATAGGTCGACTCGCCGGCCCTAGAACGCGCGCGACGAAGACGTGGAGCGCGATAGGGTCCGCCACCGCGCAGTCTGGGCGAATGACATCTCCATGGCATCATAGAAGAGGCTTTGGGGGGTGTCAAATGGCCATGAAAAACGTGTTATACTCGGAAGCGATAGCCGGGAGGAGGAAACGGATGAGAGCCGAGAGGCGTGGCGCCCTGGTATTTGTTGGTGTACTAGTTTTCTCCGCGGTTCTAGGCAGTGTGTACGGTCCCCCGGTGCGCGCAACCGCCGCCGGCACCAGCGATCTCCAGGACTCCATCAAGAGCCTTACGCGAGTTCTCACCGTGGTTCAGCAGAACTACGCGATTCCGATTGACTCCGACCACGCTTTGTATGACGGGGCCATCCCCGGCATGCTCCGTGTGCTCGACCCGCACTCGACGTTCTTCGATCCGCGGGAGTACGCCTTGCTCCGCGAGGATCAACGCGGGAAATACTACGGCGTGGGCATGACCGTGGGGCCGCAGAATAATCATACGGTCGTGCTTGCTCCCATGCCCGGTTCACCCGCAGCGAAAGCGGGGATTCGACCCGGCGACATCATCGCGCGCGTGGAGAACAAGCCCACCGACGGGCTAACCGTTTCGGAAGTCGCCGACCTGCTCAAAGGGCCGAAAGGCACGGTGGTCCACGTGACGATGGTGCGCGAAGGTTACGATCAGCCCATCACGCTGGCGGTGACCCGCGACGAAATTCCCAAGCATTCAGTCGACGTGGCCTTCGTGGTTCGGCCTGGCATCGGCTACGTGCGCCTCTCGGCATTCAACGAGGAAACCGATAGCGAGCTTGCGGCCGCCCTCAAGCAAATCGACTGGGGCAGCCTGGACGGATTGATCTTGGACCTTCGGGGCAATCCGGGCGGCTTGTTGAATGAAGCGGTAGCGGTTTCCGACATGTTCCTGGACAAGAACCAGCTGATCGTGTCGCACCACGGACGCGCGTCCGAGGAGCGGCGGTACTATGCCGTGCGTGGTAATCGCGGCATACAGATTCCGATCGTTGTGCTGGTCAACGGCGGCTCGGCGTCGGCCTCGGAAATCGTAACCGGCTCCATCCAGGATCACGATCGCGGCTTGGTGGTTGGCGAGCAGACGTTCGGCAAGGGGTTGGTGCAGACGGTTTCGCCGCTCAGCGAGGATACGGGCTTGGCGCTGACGACTGCCCGTTATTACACGCCGAGCGGCCGGCTCATCCAGCGGGATTACAAGGACGTGTCCTTGTACGACTACCTGTACAATCACAAGAATCCCCAGCCGACGGAAGTCAAGCTAACCGATGGCGGCCGGCAGGTATTCGGCGGCGGCGGTATTACTCCCGACGTTGTGGTGAGTGAGCCGAAGGCCAACGCGTTCCAGCAACTGCTCCTTCGGAGGGACGTTTTCTTCCCCTATCAAGGAGGAGTGGGCAGCTTTACGACCGCTTACCTCGGAACCAAGCCCGACGTCACCAAGGATTTTGTAGTTGACGACAACGTGATGGCCGAGTTCCGCCGCGTTCTCGACAAGGAGATGGTGCCTTACACCGACGGCGGATATCGCGGCGAACCTGGACTGGATCAAGCGCGAGATCAAAAAAGAGGTCTTCATCTCCGTGTTCGGCCTTCCGGCCGGCGACCAGGTCGAACTCGAGAACGACCCGCAAGTGGTTCGGGCGATCGAGGCCCTTCCGCAGGCGCGTGTGCTCTACGAGAACGTCCGCCGCATCATTGCGCAGCGGACCACCGGACAGGGGCTGCAGCAATAACCTGCCAGCAGGCCCCCTTTCAGGGCTGCAACGACTGTCCTGGCGGTCAATTCCCGGCCGGCAGGCGTGGCGGTTACAAACCACGCAACGCGAAGAATGGGCGGCTAGCTCAGCTGGCAGAGCGCCTCGTTCGCAACGAGGAGGCCGGGGGTTCGAATCCCCCGCCGTCCACCAATCCCTTTTGCATGCCACTTCGTGATAAGCTCAGGGCGCGGGTTTGACTCGATGGTAAATCCAGAGGGGGATACTGCCAGATGAGCCTGAGGATGTTTGCGGAAGAAGCGCTAGCGGATTTCTCGACCACGGCAGCCATCGCGCCGAGTTCATCTCATTTGGCTGCCGCCATGCTCAAGCCTTTGCCGCTGGCGAGGACGCGCGTCGCCGTCGAGCTTGGCGCGGGCACGGGAGTCATCACGCGCGCGTTACTCGCGGAACTGCCGCCACACGCCACTCTGGTGGTCTTCGAGATCAACCCCCGTTTTTACAATTATCTGAAGACTCATTTTTCCGACCCGCGCCTGGTGCTGATCCACTCCAGCGCCGAGAATCTCGACCGCGAACTGGAGCAGCGCGGCTACTTCCAGGTGGACGCGGTGGCCTCTTCGCTCGGGCTGGGGCTGATGCCGGATCGTGAGCGCCACACACTATTCGAGCGGCTGCTGCCGTTCGTGCACGACCGGGCCGTGTTCACGCAATACCAGTATATTCACGCCCTGCAATGCGAGAGAGGGCGCGTCCGCCGGCTGGACCTTCGTCCGCTCCTCGACCAATATTTTGCATCCGTGCAATCGAAACTTGTTTGGCGCAACTTGCCCCCCGCCTTTGTCTTCTCCTGCCGCCGGACGGCGGAGCCTGTAGCGTAGTCGTCAAGAACGCAGAGCCCCAAACCCGCTAGAGCACTTTCGCCCGTTGCGCGCGATTCCCGAATTCTATAAGCGTGGGAGAAGTGTGTCATTCAAGAGTGCCTCGCCATGGCGCTCACGGATCGAGTGCTCTGGTGGATCGAGAGAGCTGCTCGATTTTGGCTGCCGAGAGAGCCACAAAAAAGGAAGCAGCTGAGGGGAGGTACCTCAGCTGCTTCCAGGGGTGTCGTCAGGTGTTTCAATGATTCTAGGGGAAGAGCCGGGAAGTGAGTGCACCAAAGATATGCACCGTTCCATCGAAAAAAACGATGGCATTCCGCCCGGAAAACGCCACTTCAGGCCGTGCCCCTACCGATCGAACTGCAAGCAGATCTGCAACTGACGAATCGCTTCGTCGGTGGCTCTTAGAGCGTCGACGCGATGGCCCCCGAAATCGTGCGCGGCATGCTCCATGCGGAATTTGGCCTTGCGTAGCGCTTCGAGCGCATCCCTGATTTCTGGGTGGGGCTCAGGTGTTGGGGCTGGGGCAGCGGCAGCCGCCGGGAGCGGTTTCGGCGCTGGGGCAGCCGGTGTCGTGACCGAAAAGGTAAGCGCAAACGCCATGGCAACCACACCCAACAAACACAGCAGTCTTATCTTCATCGTCTACTCCTTGTAAGCCGATACCATCCGATTGCGGCTCGGATCGCCGAAGTTGGAGACGAGTCGTCACACGGGTTCCCCGAGAGACTGACAGGCCTCCTCACAACTATCAACACCAATTTTAAGGCGTGGTTGCGCCCTCGGACGCGCCACTGCCCAACGATGTACCGAGTATGCTAATGACCTCTTCGGACGGGAAAAACGGAGGGCGCGCCACCAGGCCACTCAATGGACCATCGAGTCGCTGCGCTAAAAAGCGTGTACAATTCGGCCTTGGCGATTGCTCTGGGAGGGTACCATTCACCGCGCGACTGTTCTTTCTGTGCTGGCGGGCTTGTTGCTCGGCGCGACTGCGAGGGTCAACCCGGCGGCGGCCTCTGCTCTCCGCCAGGATGATGATTCGCCGGCGGCCTGCTTACGATCCCTGATTTTCAACTTTGAGGCGACCCAGGTCGATAACACTCGCGAAGTGCCGGTGTGGCGGATGCCGGACAGTTCCGCCTTCTTCTTTGAGGACGGGATGACGATTGACGCGGACGGCGCGCCAAACGCCTACAATCCCGACAATACGGGTCTGGACGACTTGGCGAATGCGGGTTCCCCGGGGCGTTGGGGAGCCCTGGCCGTGGATCACGACGGCATGCCGTACATCCAGGGTCCCGACGACCCCTTCCCCGGCTACTATGTTTCCACCACGTCACTTTCAGACCGGACCAAGAAGCCCAATGACCCGAGGAAATACGTGGACGCGTCGAAGATTCCTTTCATCGTTCTGCCTCACGAAGTGGCCATGCAAACGGGAGCGCACCTGGGCGATTTCGCTGTGGTCTTGAACGTGCGAAACGGCAAAACCTCCAGCGCGATTTTTGCGGATATTGGCACGATGGGCGAAGGATCGGTCGCCCTGGCTGATAATCTGGGCCTTTGGTCGAACGCGCGCGAAGGTGGCACGCGGCGCGGCATTTTTTATCTGGTGTTCGTCGGCTCGGGTAACGGCAAGCCGAGATCGAGCGATGAAATCAACGAGCAGGCGGAGAACCTGCTGCGCGATTGGGGCGGGACCGAACGCATGGTCTCGTGCTCAGCGAATTAGCTGACGACGTTGCTTACTCTGTTTTGAGCACAGCGCTCGCCTGGTTAGACCTGCGAGGGCAGTCATACGGTAAAATAGACAAATGCCAGTACGCTTCATTGCCCTGGACATCGATGGCACTTTGCTCGACGGCGCATCCGCGCTGCCCGCAGCGAACCGGCAGGCCGTTGAGGCCGCGGTTGCGCAAGGCATCGAGGTGGCGCTAGTGACCGGGAGACGCTTCGATTTTGCTCTGCCCATTGCTCAACAGATCGCCTGTCCGCTGACGATGATCGTCAACAACGGGGCGCTGGTGAAGTCCAAAGAGGGCACGACGTACCTGCGCAAGCTTCTGCATCGAGAGACGGCGCACGCGATACTCCAACAGATGCCCGAGTTTCGCGACGGTGCCGCAGTGGTTTTTGACCGTCCACGCGCTAATCAGGTAATCTACGAGCGGATTGACTGGGACGATCCGCAGCGCCGAGCCTATTTTCTCCGCAACCGCGAATTCATCGCCCAGGTTTCGCCGCTCGAGGATTCGTTGAGCGAGGATCCGATCCAGGTCATGTTCACCGGCCAGATCGCAGCCATGCGCCAAGCCGAGAAATCGCTGAACGCAGCACCGGAACGAGCCAACTTCGCGCTCGCCGTCACCTATTATGAAGACCGTGATTTCGGCATGGTGGACGTGGTCCGCCCGAACTGCTCGAAGGGTGCGACACTCGCGGAATGGACCGCGCGGCGAGGGCTTTCTCGTGAAGATGTGATGGCTATTGGGGACAATTTCAACGATCGCGAGATGCTCGAATTCGCGGGGTTGCCCGTCGTCATGGGTAACAGCGTGCCGGAACTCAAGGTGCTCGGCTGGCGCGAAACCCTCTCGAACGATAATGGCGGCGTGGCGGCCGCGATCGCAGAATACGCGCTGGGAAGCTCGTGGTAATGCGCGTCTCTCGCAGAACGCTCCTCCTGCCACTGGCAGCAGCTAGCGCGGCGATTTTCATTTGCCTGCTGGCTACACCTTCTGCGCGCGCAGACTATGCCGTCCTTCGTAACGGCCAACGTCTGCACGTGACGGGCTACGAGAATCTTGGAGACACTGTGCGCCTTGATTTGCCGGGCGGCAGCGTGACCATTCCCGCCTCCGATCTCGTTGCCGTCGAACCGGAAGAGATTTTTCCCGCCGAATCCTCCGCCCGCGCCCAAACTAGACGTACCGTACGCCGACGAGATTAGCGACGCGGCAAAGGAGTTTCATCTTGACCCAAAGCTCATTGCCAGCGTCATCTCTGTGGAATCGAACTTTAACTGGAAGGCCGTCTCGCCTAAATTGTCTCTGGGATTGATGCAGTTGCAGCCGAAAACCGCCGCGGCGCTTGCCGTTGGTAACGTCTTCGACCCGCGGCAGAATATTACCGGAGGATCTCGCTATCTGCGGCAACTCCTGGACCATTATGGTCAGAACCTCGTGCTTGCGCTCGCCGCATACAATGCAGGGCCGGATCGCGTGCAGCAATACCGCGGCGTTCCCCCGTTTCGGGAAACGTACAATTACATTCAGCGAGTCACCGACAAGCTGCGCCAGAATTCCAATTTTGCGTCAGCTACCTCTTCGTTGTCCCTTCTACCCTGATTCGCTCGCCTGGGCCGGAAGCAGCAACAAACAGTCGACCAGTTTTCAGTTTTATTATTCCTAATTCTTAGGAGAGCTCGTCGGAACGGTGAGCGGAGACAAAACCGGAGGGCTACTGCTGGGGCGTCACGGGCGGCAATCCCAGCGGGACGTTGTTGCCACCTCCGGGCGAGAGACCGGGCAGGGCGCCTACTGGAACATTTGTGCCCTGTGGAGTGAGAGGCGGCGCACCTGCGCCGCCTGGCAGTGCGCCAGTGGCAGGCTGACCGCCTACGGCCACCACTGCAAGCGGATTGAAGATGAACTCCCACTGGAAATAAGTCTTGCCCCCCTGGTAGACGATGAGCGAAGACCTCTTGCCCTTACCCGCGACACCGATCAAGTTAGCTCCTAACACGGGCCCGTCGACTGCCTGCAGTGGAATGTCGGATGTGGGCTGCGTGGAACCGAATGGTGACTGCGTGGAACCAAACGACGAACCAAAAGCACCTTGCGTCGGCGCAAATCCTTGGCTCGGAGCGCCAGGCTGCGCGGCTCCCTGCGGGTTCGCATTGCCGGCCCCACCACTAGCCTGCGCTCCTCCTGTGCCCTGTCCCGTGCCCTGTTGGCCAGTGCCCTGCCCAGTCCCTGATTGCTGGCTGTCCGCTGCTTGAGGTCCAGTTCCCTGCTGGCCGGCTCCCTGTTGCGCCGGTTGTCCTGTCGCCTGCTGGTTCGCGCCCTGCCCGGCCGGCTGTCCTGATGCTGCAGCGTTTGGATTCGGCAGGGACTGCCCCGCGCCGGGCATGTTGAGCGTCAGCGCCATTTCTTGCAAGCTGTGATAACGCACGCTGCCGATCAGTTGCCCGGTGGGCGACACGTAAATGAACCGCCAGCTTCCGTCTTCGGGGTTCGTGGGATCGGTATAGGCCTTCCGCAAAAAATGGACGCCCAGGTTTCCCTTGGCCAAGTCATCAACCGTCTGCGGGTAGCGACCGTTCTTGCGGTAGTAGAGGTCGATCGCCCGGACGTACTGGTTGCCGCGCCAAATCGCTTCCTGCTCGCGCTCGCGTCGTCCCTCGGTCAGGATGCTCGGAGTGACAACGGTAGCCAGAACAATCATGGTGGCCACGAGAAATATGGCCATCAGTAAGGCATAGCCCTTCTGCTTGGCCCGATGTGTGGGTGTCGAGGAAGCGGTTCGCATCACTGCCGTCATGACGTTCCAGGTTCCTCGGTGATGGTCAATGTAGTCTTGCGGCCGGTGGCCACTTCTTCCATTTCAGCGGTGTTATTGCCGATCTGGACCAAGCGGAACCGTCCGAGCAGCGTCTCGCCGACGCCCACGACGTAAACGTCATCGGCGTCGCTAAAGAAGGCGCGGCGCGTCCCGGTGCGAGCGTCGGTAACGTAGCCAAAGAATGTCGCCGGGACCACCAGAGGGGGCGGCCCTGCAGGTGGCGGAGGCGCGATCGGCTTCGAAGGAACAGCCGAAACCGCCGGCGCAGTGGGAATTGGCGGCGGGAGCGAGGCGCTGAAGATGCTCCGGTGCGAACCTTCGTACTGAAACTTTTTCAATCGGTCCAGAAGGTCCAGGCGCAAGGCTGGGTTTTCCACGGGAAGGGGCTCAAAATTTCTGTTGATCGCAGCGATTGCCGGAGCTGCCTCCTCGGGCCGGTACTGCAGGTAGAGCACGGCCGCCAAGAGCACCGCCAAACCAGAAAGCACAAAAATCTGCGTGCGCCGAGGCATCGTCAAGTCCTGAAAAACGTGCGCAATTGAAGATTCAGCCTTAACTCTCCAGCCGAGCCGGGGGCTAGGGAGAGACTATCGAGGATGTAGAAGGTCTGGGAACGCTCCAATCCATCGATAAATCGTACCACGGACGGGTAGTCCCCATCGACCGTGGCGCCAATCTGTATCTCGGTGACGCCGCCCTTGTCAGCCGCCTGCTGGCGGAACGACAAACCTTCCGTGCGCAGCCCGGCGGTTCGCGCCAAGACTCCCAGGTCATCCTCGAGCGCCGAGTAGCCAGTCCCGATAGGGCGAAACTGATCGTGAAAAAATCCGTCGGATTCTTTCTGGATGGCCGGCAGGTTCTCGCGGATCTTTTGGGCGCGGGCGACGTCCGCGGCCAGCAAGGCGTGCTGCCGCTCGAGCACTTTCAACTCGCTTTGCGGCGAGCGAGGACTTGCCGTCAGATTCCAGTTAATTCCCACCAACACCAAGTCGGCCAGCACAATGGCCACGAGCAGGACCTGGATCAGTGTCTTCTTCCTTCGCGGCAAAGCATGCCCTCCGGTTAACTTGCTGAGTAACGCGCCTGCAGCGACAGTACGATGTGATCAGGGTCGGTAGGGCGCTCCGTCCGTCCGTCACTCAAGACCTCAATTGCCGAAAAGTCGCCGGAGCCTTCGAGAGCTCGCAGAAATTTGAGTTTCCCATCGTCGTTCGAGGCACCGACCAGGAGGCGTAATTCCAGATGGTCGCCTACCAGCCGGGGCTCGATACTGACCACGCGAACTCCCTCCGGCAGACTTTTCTCCAAATCCATAAAGATCCTGGTCCACGGGAAGGCACGCTGAACGATCAAGCTATTGAGAAATGCGGCCCGGTCCCTGCGCTGCGTAATCGCCGGCTGGTTAAAGAACTGTTCGAGGGCATCACGCTCCGCCTGCAGGCCATTCATTTGGCCCTCAAGGCGTGTCTCCTCGGCCCGGAAGGCTTTGTCCGCCCGCCAAGCCACATAAGCGTGCCAAGAAAGGATGAGCATCGCGATGAGGCCCGCGGTTCCAACCGTTGTAGCTCCGACGACGAAGCGCCGGTTGCCCTCCAGCGGCCGCGTAGCCAGATTTAGCGGGATATTCATTTCCCGGGTTCCCGTCGGGCGCGCATCAATTGCGACCCTGCGCCCAACCGATCAGCGAATCCAAATCATGTTCGGCCAGAGAGTGCAAGCCTGATCCGATGCGGCCCTCCGTAGCGGCCGAAACCAGGAGAGAGCTGACCGGACAACCCAGTTCGCGTTCGAGCAGACTGCGGAACTCAACCGCTCGCGTCCCCAGCCCGGCCAGCCGCACCGAGGCGATTCCCTCTCTCCACGAATCTTGATAATAGGCGGCCACGGGATAAATCTCATCGAGCAGCGCCTGCGGCGACAATTCCGATAGCCGCGAGGGCAGATCGGTACAGCGATAGCCGCACAGCATGCCTTCTCGAACAATCGCGGTCGTTAAGGACTTGCCCGAAACTCTGGCCAATAAGCAAGGCCGCGTGTCGTCCAAAAGCGGAATGGCAGCCAGAGTGGAACTTGTCACGACTCCAGGCGTCATGCCCGCTGACTCCAGAAGCTGTTCATACTCCCGGATGATCCGAAGGCGCGACAAGCCCGTAACAATATCCACACCGTCCTCCCGAGGCGCCTGACGCATGAAGGAGATAAGCGTCTCTTCCGCCTCGAACGGTACGCTCTTCTTCAACCTCCAGCGGAGCAGCGGCGTGGCCTCGGCCGCCGAGCGAGGAAAGGTATCAAAATGCAGAACAAAAACGCGCACGACGGGGTCAGGCACGAGCAGCGCTACCTCCTGCCCCTTCACGTCGAGTTGAGCAAAGACCTTTCCCATAGCCGTCCGAACCTCCGCCGTGTTCACCAGGTTCGTTTCAACGGCCGTCGGAACAATCGCGTCCGGCGAAAGAGGCTCAATGGCGAACCCTTCGAGAGCCCAGGTCGTGCGCGTCCATCGCGCCGCCGTGACGTGCTCCGCGGCGATTTCGCAAACCAGGAGCGGGTGGGGAGGAGCGTCAAGCCACTGCGCAACTCGCCTAATGAGCCCGCTCTGATAGATGCCCTGCCGGATTCCTTCTGATACCGTCATCGTTCCCTGTGTATGAGGTGGCCTTCAGTCGATGCCCAATTTGTTAAACCAGCTTACTCAATGAATGTCACCTTATTGATTTCCTTCAGCGTGGTGACGCCCTCGCGAATCTTCTCCAGGCCGGAGTCTCGCAAGAACGTCATTCCCTCGTCGCGCGCGGCGCGCTTGATTTCCGACGTGGGCCGCCGATTCACAATCATCTCCCGGATCGGATCGGAAAGGTTGAGTAGTTCCGTAATCGCAGTCCGCCCGTGGTAACCGGTTCCTGAGCATTCCAGGCATCCCGTGCCCTCCACAAAGCCGACGCTACCCCACGTATTGGGATCCAGACCTGAGGCGCGCAGGACGTCCGATGGGTAACGCACCGTCTTTCTGCAATGCTGGCAAACAATCCGGACCAGGCGCTGCGCGAGGATGCAATTCAGCGCGGAAACGAAATTGTAAGGCTCGACGCCCATGTTGATGAACCGGCCGATCACGTCCGTCACATTGTTCGCGTGCACAGTGGTAAAGACGAGATGGCCGGTGAGCGCGGACTGAATCGCGATTTGGGCGGTTTCCTGGTCGCGGATTTCGCCGACCATTATCTTGTCCGGATCGTGCCGCAGGATGGAACGCAGGCCGCGCGCGAAAGTCAGTCCTTTCTTTTCGTTGACGGGAATCTGGGTGATGCCGCGAACCTGGTATTCGACGGGATCCTCGATGGTGATGATCTTGTCCTCGTCGGACTTGATTTCGTTGATCGCCGCATAGAGGGTCGTCGTCTTGCCGGAACCCGTAGGACCTGTCACCAGCACCATGCCATAAGGCTCGCGAATGTACCGGCGGATTTTTCGCAACTCCTCCGGTGAAAAACCGATGATTTCCAGGCTCAAATTATGAAACTTCTCGGAGAGAGTCTCCTTGTCCAAAACGCGAAGCACGGCGTCCTCTCCGTGGATGGACGGCATGATGGAGACCCGGAAATCGACGAAGCGGCCTTTGTAGCGCACTCGAAAGCGGCCGTCCTGGGGCACGCGGCGCTCCGCAATGTCCAGTTCGCTCATGACCTTGATGCGGGAGAGGATCGTCGAGTGCCACTCTTTCGAGATTGGCGGCATGGCATTCACCAATACGCCGTCAATCCGGTACTTCACGACCACTTCGCCGTCACGCGCCTCGATATGGATGTCACTTGCGCGGCGCTCGAGCGAAGTAAAGATCACGGTGTCGACCAGGCGTACGATCGGGCTGACCGCCGTGTCACGCGTCAGCCGGTCGGAGAAAAGTGCGTCCTCACCTTCTTCCTCTTCTTGCACCACCTGTAGCGTGAAGGCTTCGGTGGCCTGCTCGAGGACTCTCTGGGACTGCTCGGTGCGCTTGAGCAGGTCGCTGATTTGGGAGGGCGTGGCCACCTTCAGGACCAGCTTCTTACCCAGAAGCAAGGGCAACTCGTCGCTGAGCAACACCTGGCTGGGGTCAGCCACCGCGATGCTCAGTTGGCCGCCCGCTCCCTCCAGCGGCACAAAGCTGAACCGGAACATTAATTCGGCGGGTATACTCCGGAAGAGCTCCGGGTCAATGCGCACTTCGTTCAGATCCACAAACGGACAGCGGTAGCGCTCGGCAAGGCGCCGGCTTCGCTCGCTCTCCTGCTGCACATCCTGCAGCTCCGGAGACGCCAATTTGTAGTCTGTGGTTCCCATGGTTCTTGCGAAATCCTGAGTGTTCTAGCCCGGTCCGCCGCCTGCCGAGAAGGAAAAAATCGGCAAATAGAGAGAGATCAAAATGAAGGCTATCACAAACGCCATAAACACCAAAATCGCAGGTTCCACAACCGCAATGAGCGTGGCCAAACGCAGGTTGGTTTCCTCTTCGTAAAACTCCGCGATACTTCCAAGCATGGGCGAAAGCGCACCGCTCGCTTCGCCGACTTCTATCATTTCCAGCCCCATGGCCGGCATCAGGCCGGTCGAGGCCAAGGCCTTATGCAAGGATTGACCATCCCGCACCAATTCAGATGCCCCCTTGATGCCCCCCGAAATTAGCCGGCTGCGCACCGAGTCGGCTGCCGTGGCCAGGGCGCCAACCAAGGGAGTGCCGCCCGCCAACAGGGTGGAAAGCGTCCTGCAGAATTGCGCCACTTGAAACTTGATCCAAGTGTCGCCCACAATCGGCAACTTCAGCTTGAGGCGATCCATGACCAAGCCGCCTCGATCCGACCGCGACCACAGCAACACGGATACGACCGCTACCACGAAAAGCGCGATCGCGGCCGCTATATAAGGGCGGTATGTTACCGTCAGAGTCACAAGCAACCGAGTCACTGCAGGCAACTGGATCTGCATATCCGAATATAACTTGGCGAACTGCGGGACAACATAGGTGACCAGATAGGTGACAATCACGCTCGCGAGTGAAATCAAGATGACCGGGTAAACCAGCGTGGCAATCAGCTTCTTTTTGATCCCCGTGGAGACCTTTTGATAGGCAATGTAGTAGTCGAGCACGCCAGTCAGGTTCCCGCTCTTTTCGCCGGCCAGCACCGCCGTTACGTACACCTTCGGAAAGCCGCCCTGCTGTTCAAGGGCCTCCGAAAGGGAGGCGCCTTCGCGCACCCGATTCCGAACGTCCACCAGCGTCGGCCGCAATCGGGGAGACGCTGCGCGCTCGGCCAGAAGGTCGAGAGCCTTGAGGATCGGAAGACCAGCCTTGACTAGGGTATTGAATTGCTGGTTGAAAATTAAGAAGTCCCCGCTCTTGACGGCGCGTTCCTGGCGTCGGCCCAAGCTTCGTCCCAATAGTCCGATCCGGGCCCGGACGGAATACACATACAACCCCCGATCAGACAATTTTTGGCGCGCTTCGCCGACGTTTTGGGCTATCTCAACCTGCGAAGAAACACGCCCGGACGCATCTGCTACTTTGCAGACAAACTCAGCCATAACAAGTAAAAGTCTACCCCAACCCCTTCCGGCACGGAACCCGCCGTGTCCCCCTGGTACTGTTGCATGGAGTCTGCCCGGGGTTGTATGGCGGTGAAAAACGCAGGATACAGGACGGCCTGCCGGAAAGAATTACGGCCATATGAATTTAATCGAGACGGCCCGCCCACGGTTCGCCTGACGAACTCTGCTTGATGAAAGGCTATCGCCTGATAGCAGGGGTCGCGTAGCCACGCACGGCGGGAGCCAATGCTTGGCCCATGGCCCGGGGATCATCGTGCGGCGGGAACATCTGCCTGGGTGTCAGGGGCAGCAGAGGCGGTCGGCAACGCGCCCGCGACCGCTTCTGCACCAGTCGGCGCACCCGCCTGCGCCGCGCTGGTACCGCACTTGGTCATTTGCTCCTGAGCCTTGGTAAACGTCGGGTCGATGGCCAGAGCCTGGGTGAATTCCGAACGAGCGTCGTCGCATTTTCCATCGACTTGCAAGGCGACGCCGAGAGAGAAGCGGAAGGTCGCTTCGGAAGGTTGCAGTTCAACCGCATGGCGCAGGTTCCTTACGGCATCATCGGGGCGGTTCGTCTTGATATCGATCAAGCCCAGCTGCAGATAGGTATCAGGCATTGCGGGGTAGATTCTTTCCACTTCCGCAAACCGTCCCTCGGCGGGACGCAACATGCCCATATCATAAAAGACGCGGCCGAGGTTGTAGTTGGCCAGCCAGTTGTTCGGCTCTTCGTATAGTACGCTGTCCAGCAGCGGCATCGCGGTCAAATAGTCGCCACGACTTGCAACAGCGATGGCGTAATTGACCCGTACTACTACATTCTTCGGCGCGAGTTCGTAGGAATGATGAAACAGTGCGTACTCGTCGATCCAATAGCTGGCTGCATCCGCCGTTACATAAGAACAAAGCACCACAATCGCCAGCGTGGGAATGAGCAATCGCTGGGGGACTCCAAAAACCGTGGTCCCCGTCGCCAGCTTTGCCAGAAGCAGAGCCGTCAGGAGCGCAGCGCCAAAGGCAGGAAGGTAGAAATATCGATCGTGCACCAGTTGCCCTGGAGCGAGCACAGCAAAGTCGAGAACTGGAAGCAGCGGTGCGATCATCCACACCACGGCGAAGGCCACTTCCCGCGAGCCCAGGCTCTTTCGGGCGAACCAAAGAACTGTGGCCAGCGCCAGCAGCGCCAATAACGGAGCCAGAACATGCAGCACATCGAAGTTTGACCAAAGCGGCAAATCGTAGAACTCGCCGACGTGCATTGGCAGCAACCACTGCCGGACGTAGAAAAACCCAACCGATGGCAGCGTCAGCAACAGCGTGCCAAGCGAAATATGTGACTGGGGATGCTCGAAGCCGTGCAAAACAGTGATGCGCAGGACCAAGTAGCCCAATGCGACCATTCCGTAGATGGCCGCCAGGACAGCAGAACTTCGTAGACGCAGCCAGCCAGTTTCCTCTGGATCACCAGTGGCGGCACTTGTCCCGTACAGCCAGGCATGTGCAAAAATAACGATCGGCAATACGATTGAGGTTTCCTTCGCCAGGAGCCCCGCCCCGTAGCAGGCGCACGAAATGGCGATCCATCGAATTTGATCTCGTTCCCGCGATTTCAGATAGGCGAGGAAGGCCAAAAGGAAAAACACGGCCCACAGCGACTCCGTCGTGCCCGAAACCCAGGCCACCACTTCATGCCTGGTCGGGTGTATGCCGAACAGCAGTGCCGCGAGCGCGGCCACGAGTGGACGACCCGTCACGCGGCGCGCTATGGCGAAGGCCAGAGCCGTCGCCAGCAGGTGCAACAGAATCGCCATGGCGTGCCAGCCGCCGGGCTGCAATCCGAATAATGCATCGTTCAGACGGAACCACAAAAAGTTCATCGGCCGGTAGTAGTTGGCGGACGCGTTAGGGAACAGAGTCAGCCACTGATGTCCCCTGAAATAGCCCGGGACGGAGCTCCAGGACTGAACCAGGGTATTTCGCACAATTTGGTTTTGGTCGTCGTAGACAAACTCAAAACGCACGGTCGCGGCGAACACCAATGCCGTCAGTGCGAGGACGCCACCCAACAGCGTCGATTCGCTGGGCGGCGAGGCGTTTGTGTCGCTTTTCGGCGAATCGGCGGAATTGTCAAGAGCAGTCTGCATGGGATCCTAACGGCGCGATTCACAACACCGGCACTGCCGCGCCCTCTCGGTTTCAGCGCTTGCTCTCAGTCTAGCATCCGTCTTTTGCATGATTGCAGCGGTAGTTCACACGAGCGCGCTAATCGTGCAACCCCCTTTTCAGTGCGAGGCGGCTGGCGGATTTGGACAGACGCTAACAGCGGTAACTCCGAAATTCCCGATTCTCTCGACCGTCACGGGAGCACGGCAGATTGGTCCACGATGGCCACGCCCGATGGCGGCTGGAAATGGAACAGCGATTCCGCAAGCGGAAGATTTTCGACCCAGTTGCCAAACCGAAAATCCAGTTCGATGCCGCCGGGCTGCTGCACCTTCACATCCGCGAGTTCTCCCGTCTCGCGATCAACCTCCAGCAAAACTTCGTCGAATGGCTGGTCGGGACCCGCGAGGCTGGCATCTCCGCTGACCGATCCGGACGATGCCGCCGCGGAATTCTTCCCTTCCCCGCGTGGGAGGCATCTCAACATGACATGCCCGGGTGTCGTGGGCGCGGCCGCCAAGTCGATCCGGTCGCACAGGTTCGACAGCTTTGTCTTGCCGGTGAGTAGCGCAAGCGGCGTTCGCCAGTCGGTACTTTCCTTCATGGGCGCGCGCGTGACCGTGTGATCGGCCGGCACGAAAAACCAAACCGTCTTCCCGTCGGCGACAAAGAGCTTCGTCTGCGGAGACTCGTATTCCCAACGCATTCGCCCCGGCCGGCTGAAGTAAACCGTTCCCGATTCGACCTGCAGGCTGTCTCGGGCGCCGCTATAGCGTTCGAGGAAAATCGCCTTGAGTGTCTTGGCGTTATGATAGCGATTCTCGACGGCGCGAACGATCGCCGCGGCCTGGGGTGAGGTCTGAGCGCTCAGAAGCGTCCTCGGGCCCGCTGCGAGAAAGAGCACGAGTGCCGAAATTAGGCGTTTTCGATCCATAACCAGAGTGTACCTCTGAAGTCGATATTCCAGCCGAGTGACCCTCTCCGAATTTGTAACGCGAACGCCCGTTCACCGAATGAACTGTAGGATTTTCTCCCCTGGGTCCTGTTATCGCTTCTGCTACGCGCGCGCTGTTCCGCCACGGTGGAATCGAAACGGCGCTGCTAGTATGACCACGATGGAGGTCAGCATGCTGTCGGCGACCGAAGATCATCCACCGATTAGCACCGGGCAGCAACAGCAAGGTCCTACACAGCCGCTTTCCGACGCGCCTGCCTTGGCAGCCGCCATACGCTTCCTCAGAGAATACCCGCTCCGAATTCTGGCGATTTCTGCCGCCGTCCTCACGCCCTGCTTCTGGCATCGCCACCTCGAAGCGGGCGATCTCGCCAGTCATACGTACAACGCTTGGCTCGCTGAGCTCATCGCCCGTGGCCAAGCGCCAGGGCTCTGGCTCGCTCGACAGTGGAATAACGTTCTCTTCGACGCCACACTCAGCAGCCTGGGAAACCTGTTCGGCTTGCGTGCGGCCGAGAGGATCACCGTCGCATCGGCTGTACTCCTATTCTTCTGGGGCGCGTTCGCGCTTGTTTCCGCGGCGGCGCGGCGTCCTTCTTGGTTCCTTTTGCCATGCCTGGCGATTTTCGCCTACGGCTGGACGTTTGAAATGGGCTTTCTGAATTATTACGTTGCGCTCGGTCTCTCTTTCTTCGCTCTGGCCCTGCTGTGGCGAGGTCACGGATGGGAGCGCGCGCTCGTCTTTGCGGTTGTGCCTTTGACGTGGATGGCGCATCCCCTGGGAACCGCGGTGCTTCTTGGCGTCGGGGGCTACCTGGCGGTTTCTCGAATCACGCCGGTGCGTTTTCGACCCTATATGACGGTTGGGGCCGGATTGCTTCTGCTCACCTTGCGATTCTATCTCATGGCACACTATCCCCTTGGTTGGTCGCGCACGCCCGCCATCTTTTTCAACGGTTTGGATCAGTTGCTGCTGTTCGGATCGCGTTACCAGATTCCGCTATTCCTGCTGTTGGGGCTTTTCGTAGCGTTCCTGGCGGCGGATCTGATTGCGCGTCGAGGCACGCCCGGATTGCTCTCGTCCTACAGCCTTCCGTTGCAGTTATACGGCCTCTCGTTGCTAGCGGTCTGGGCGCTTCCCAGCGGCATTCTCCTGCCGCAGTATCCCACCCCGTTAAACTTGCTGAACGAAAGGCTCACGTCGATTTGCGCCGTCTTCGCATGCTGCCTGCTTGGCGCAATGAAGCCCAGGAAATGGCACCTTCTGGGACTTTCGGTTGTCGCTGCCACCTTCTTTATCTTCCTGTATCAGGATACGGGCAAGGTCGACAGAATGGAAACCGACGTCGAGCACTACGTAAGCACCTTGCCTCCGGGACAGCGGGTGGCCTCCACCATCTGGCCGTTCCGCGGCTCGCGCGTCTTTATCATGCATATCGTCGATCGGGCTTGCATCGGGCACGCGTTCAGTTACAACAACTATGAGCCTTCCAGCCGGCAATTTCGTGTTCGTGCATCTCCTGGAAACTCGATCGTTGCGGCGAGCGTCGCCACCACCGACGCGCTGCAAACCGGGAAGTATGTCGTGCGGCAGCAGGATCTGCCCATGTCTCAGATCTATCAGTGCGACCTGAGCATGACCCGTCTGTGTGTGCGCGAGCTTGTCGCCGGAGAAGTAAACGGAAGATACGGCATCCAGCCCGTTCTCCGCTAACCCCACAACTGAATACGACGTCGTGTAGACTTTAGGCCGTAAGACGTAGTCCTGCAGGCCCAGGCAGGCGATTCTCCCAGGGCTATAGGGATGGCTGGTGCGGACCGGCTTGGGACGGCTCGATGCGCCGGCTAATTTACTGGCGTATCGTTCAAGCTCGCGGTTGTGTTCGGGTTGGACCGGATAATCGAAGTTTGGTCGACGAAAAAATGCGTATCGCCGGTAGTCCCGGGCAGCGAAGGATCGGCATTCGCCGTATAGGTCAAAATATCGCCGTTGGTGTCGGAAGATGTCGCGGCATACGTAAAGGTGTATCCGCTCTTCGCGCCTGAACTCAAGACCGAGTCAATGAGCTCGGCATTGGTCTGGTCAATTACCGCCCCGCTGCCACCTAGTGCCGTCAAGGTCGACGCATAGCCAATATTGTAAGTGGACGAGTAAACGACCTCGGCCGTGGTGATGCTTCGGAGGCTCGACACCGCCGAAGCTTCATTGGCCCGCATCTTCGAGCGCAGGAAATTGGGGATGGCGATCGCGGCAATAATCAAGATGACCGCCACCACGATCAGCAGCTCAATCAGCGAAAAGCCCCGTGTCATCCGGGCCGTTCCACGCTCTCCGGTTTGTTTCGTTCGCGATCTCATTTTGCGCCTCGCCAGCGTCAGCGACAGAAGCGTAGAGGAAGCGCAGTCTTCCTCCACCCCGATTACATGCAAACTGACTCAGTGGCGTGCTGTTGACCGTGGGCGTACCTAAACCCGTCGTATCCGCACAGATCACACCGGACTAAGCCCTGGTATCTCCTAGAGTGTGTCGACCCGCGAAATGGCAGCCGATTCTCTGGTCGCTTACGCTGCAACACCCCTGCCATTCCCCCCTAAACTCAGTTATCCATAGCGCACAACCGCGCAACTCCCTAAGCACAAAGCGGGTACGGACGGCCAGCCGCAAGGTGGTAGGCTCCCCTCTTACCTCTGGCACCCCCTAAATCGAGTCAGAGTGCCGCAAAGTGTCATACGAAAAAGCCGCAAAGTGTCGCTATTCATAAGCTTGGGAGCGCCGCGCGCTTCTAACCGAATAGACACGGCGGCCCTCGGGGAACACGATCGGACCATTGCCAGGCGAAGGAAGCGCTTCCTACACTGGAGGTTCTTCGGCATCCGCGCTCGATTACTTTATTGCAGAGTAGGAAGAGAGTTTGCGTGCGAGACTTCTCGAAGCGATTACTGACTTCCACCGGTCTTATCGTCGTGGCGGCCTTCGCGGTGCGCGTCGCGTACCTTTGTTACAGCATGCGCCACTTTCAGCAGCCCTCGGTGCGGGACGATCTGCAGTTCGGAGCTGAACTCGGATCGGTAGCGGCGTCCATTGCCAGCGGTCACGGATTCGGTTCGCCGATGCGTTTGGTGCCTAGCGGCCCCACGGCCATATTTGCGCCCCTTTATCCTTACTTGCTCGCCAGCATCTTCAAATTGTTCGGAAATTTCAGCTACACCTCGAGTCTGGTAATCCGCACGATTCAGTGCGCTTTTTCCGCGTTTGCCTGCTGGCCCATTTATGTGATCGGAAAGAAGGCTTTCGGCAGGCCGGCAGGCATCGCCGCGGCGTGGACCTGGGTCTTTCTTCCCGGGGCAGTCTATTTCGCGGTGGACTGGGTGTGGGATTCGTCGCTCGTCGCGCTCTGGATGGCGCTGCTAGTTGCGGCGACGTTCCAGTTGCGAGGTTCGGATCGAACGGATTGGTGGATGGGCTACGGAGCTCTGTGGGGCATCGGAGCGATGATCAACCCATCGCTGCTCTCCGTGCTGCCCTTCCTGGCACTATGGGCAGTTTGGCCCCTGCGCCATCGCTTCACCCATGCCGCTAAACTCGGCGTTGCCTCCGGCTTGTTCTTCATTGCTTGCATTGTTCCGTGGACGGTACGGAATTACGTGGTCTTTCACGCCTTCATTCCCTTCCGTTCGAACTTCGGCCTGGAGTGGTGGCTGGACAATCATACCCAGTTCCCGGATAGGTCGGTCCACCCGATCGATTATCAGCCGGAACTCGATAGGTATGTTCGCCTGACGGAAATCCCGTACATGGAGGAAAAGAAGCAGGAAGCGTTCGCCTTCGTCCGGACTTACCCGGCCGATGCGGCCCAATTTATCCTCCACCGCTTCGTTCACACTTGGCTGGAGATTTCCGAATCGCCCGTCGATGTTTGGCGCACAGTCCCCTTTTTTCTGAAGGCCTTCATTATCTGGAATTCCACATTCTCGCTGCTGGCATTGCTTGGGGCGCTGTTCGCCCTCCACTCCCAAAAATTGTTCGCGCCACCCTTGGCAACCGTTCTAATGGTTTATCCAATCGTCTTCTACATCACACACACTGGATTACGCTATCGCTTCCCAATCGATCCCCTGATGGTGGTGTTTGCCGTTTATGCCGTGGCATGCTCCCTATCCCTGGTCAAGGGGCGGCGGGAGGCTGTCGCCGCAAAATGAGAATGTCCGGTTTGTGCAAAGTAGAAATGTCCGGTTCCATGGGTGGCCGAGGGGCCCATGGAAACGGAGCGAATCACGTTGAGTCAACGAGAACGAGACCGGTTGAAAGTGCTGCACGAAGTGGATCAGAAGCATCTGACGCAGGTCGCCGCGGCCAAGCGGCTGCAGGTAACCGACCGCCACGTGCGGCGGATGCTGCTAGGCCTGCGCCAGCGTGGCGATGGTGCGCTCGTTCATGGACTGCGCGGGCGCCCCTCGAACCGCCGGCTGGCGGCCAAGCTCCAGGAGAAGATTCTGGCGCGGCTACGCCAGCGGTACGCGGATTTCGGCCCCACGCTGGCCGCCGAACACCTGGCCCAGGAAGGTTTCGCGGTGAGCCGGGAGACGCTGCGGAAATGGATGACCCGGGCGGCCTTGTGGCGACCGCGCCGCCAACGTGTCAAGGCCGTGCATGTGTGGCGCGAGCGCAGAGCCAGTTTCGGGGAGCTGGTGATGCAGGACAGCTCGCCGTTCCGCTGGCTGGAGAATCGCGGTCCGGCTTGCCATCTGATCGCTCTGATCGATGATGCCAGCAGTCGCCTCTGGGGACGGTTCACCGAGCAGGACACGACGGAAGAGAACCTGCGCACCCTGCAAGGATGGGTACGGCGCTATGGCCGTCCGCTGGCTCATTACACCGATAAAAACAGCATCTTTCAAACGGCCGGTCCGCAGCCGCTGGCCGAACAACTCCGGGGAGATCCCCAGCGCACGCAGTTTGGGCGAGCGTTGCACGAGTTGGGAATCGAATGGATCGCGGCGCACAGTCCGCAAGCGAAGGGGCGTATCGAGAGGCTCTTTGAAACTCTGCAAGACCGTCTGGTAAAGGAGATGCGGCTGGCCGGGATCGACAGCATCGCCGCAGCCAACCATTTCCTGGAAATGCGCTTTCTTCCCCAGTGGGAACAGCGCTTCACCGTGACGCCTCGTAGCCCGCGCAATGCTCATCGGCGGCTGGGGCCGGAGCATCGCTTGGAGGAAATTTTCAGTGTGCGCGCCGCGCGCCGGGTGGCTGCAGATCACACCGTCAGCTGGGATGGCCATCGCTGGGGAGTCCTGCGGGAGGACGTTTGTGCGGGGCTTCGTGGAGCTGCCGTAGAGATCGAACGACGCTTAGACGGAAGCCACTGGTTGCGCTACCGGGGCCGCTATCTCCACCTGCGTCCCTGCCCCCAACCGCTGCGGCCGTGCAAGTCCTCCGGCCTACGGCCTCCAGGACTTGCGGAACGAACACCGCAACCCCAAACCAAAAGCAAACCCAAACACCATGTGCCTGCTGAGCACTTGGAGAAAACATGGAAGGGAATTATGGGAAGGGGCGGCGGGAGGCAATCCTGCCAAAGACGGTTAGCGGCACGGCCGGCCAGACATTTTCCTGAATCCGGCAGCGATGCCGCTTTCGCTAGATGATGTTGTACTTTTTGGCGTAATGACGAAATGATCGGTAGGACATCCGCAGAAGCTCGGCCGCCTGAGTTCCCACGCCGCCGGAAGCCTCCAGCGCCGCAAGAATATACGCCCGTTCGGTTCCCTGCATGTACTGCTCGAGATCAAATCCCCCTTCGGGAATCTTCGCGTGACCGTTGGTCGAACCGGCTGGCTCTCCGGTGGCGGGCATACCTCCGGGGAGCGCGCAACGAATTTTGTCCGGAAGGACGTTGAGCGAAATCAGGTTGCCGGTCTCCAAGGCGACGCAGCGCTCCATCGTATTTTCCAGCTCGCGCACGTTCCCAGGCCAATCATAGATTTCCAGTTTCGCCATCGCGGCCGGATCGACGCCGTCGACCGGCTTTCCCATGGACTTGCGAAAGCGGTCCAGAAACGACCGAGCCATCAGGGGGATGTCTTCGCGGCGCTCGCGCAGCGGAGGCACGTGGATCGGAATCACGGCGAGTCGGTAAAACAGATCTTCGCGAAACTCTCCCGCCGCGATGGCTTTCTCCAGGTCGCGGTTGGTTGCGGCGATCACGCGCACGTCCACGTCCGCTTCTTCCGTGCTGCCCAGGGGCCGCACCTTGCCTTCCTGCAAGACGCGGTACAACTTCACTTGCATGGCCGGGCTCATGTTGCCGATCTCGTCCAGCAGCAGTGTCCCACCGTTTGCCGCTTGAAACAGGCCTTGCCGGTTTTCATTCGCGCCGGTAAACGCGCCCTTCATGTAGCCGAACAGTTCCGACTCCAGCAGCGTCTCGGGAAAGGCCCCGCAGTCCACTGTGATGAAGGGCGCTTGCGTTCTCGCGCTGTTCTCGTGAATGGCGCGGGCCACAAGTTCCTTGCCGGTTCCGCTTTCGCCCGTAATCAGAACCCTGCTCGATTGCGGCGCCACCGTCAGAATCAGGTCGAAGATGGCGCGCATTTTCGCACTGTGACCGATGATATTGTCCAGGCCCGTAAGCCGCCGCAACTCCCGCCGGAGGTAGCCGGCTTCGCTCTTCAGGCGCAGCGTTTCATCCACTTGACGCACGGCCCGCCGCAACTGGTCAACCAAATCGTGGTCCTTGATGACGTACCGGTCGGCCCCGGCATTTACGGCTGCGATGGCCGTTTCCACCGTGGGCACCCCTGTAATCAGAAGAAACACGGTCGCGGGCGACACTTCCTTGGCGTAGGTGAGCAGCTCGACGCCACTCCCGTCCGGCATGCGAATGTCCGAGATGACGATGTCGAAAATATTGGACTGCAAACAACGCCGCGCGGCTTCGCTGTTCTTGGCAACCTCGACGCGGTGGCCTTCCTTGCGAAACGTAATTTCCAGCAGCTCGCAAATCGAGCGTTCGTCATCCACTACTAAAATGTGAGCCATCGTGGTCGTCCTGAATGTGCGCTGCGTGAGAGTCGCCTGGCTGGTTGCCGCGCTCTCAGCTAGGCCACGCGCGGCAACTCCACCGTAAACTCTGCTCCCCGGTCCTTTGCCGACGTCACCGATATGCGCCCGCTATGCGCCTGCACGATCTGATAGACGATCGCCAGTCCCAACCCCGTGCCCCCGGCAAAACCCGATTGCAACGGTTCAAAGAGTTTGGCGCGTTGCCCGGGATCGATACCGACTCCGGTGTCGCGAAATCGAATGCGCACCCAAAATGGCGCCGTCTCCAGCCGCACGGTCAGGGTGCCTCCCTCCGGCATGGCACGGAAGGCGTTGTCAGAAAGGTTCCAGAAGACTTGCTTGATTCGGTTTCCATCCACGCGGGCGCGAACAGGCCGCGCCGCCAGGTGCCGCTCGATGCGATACTTCCCTTGCAACTGCGGGTGCTTCTCCAGCAGGGTCAATGTCTCTTCCAGCAGTTCGGCGACGTCCCCCTCGGAAAACTCGTAGCTGGTTTCCCGTGAGTAATTCAAGAAGTCGCTGATGATGCGGTTCAGACGCTCCGACTCCCGGCTCACAATTCCCACCAAGTGCTTTTCATCCTCCTCGAGCGGCACCATTCTTCCCAGTTCTCTTACGGCTCCGGCCATCGCCGTGAGCGGCTGGCGAATCTCATGCGCAATGGCGGCGGATAGGCGTCCGAGCGCGGCCATACGCTCCTTGGTGGCTACTTCCTGCTCCAAGTGCTTGAGCGCCGTGAGATCCTGAAAATTGATGACGTAGCCGGTGGACAGGCCTTCTCCCGTTCGCAGCGGTGAAATGGAAAAGCCCAGAAAGTGGCGTTGGCCGTCAGATCGGGAGAATTCGACCTCCTGGCGCTGCGCCAAGGGAGCCTCCTCGCTTTCCCGAACCGATTGCCATATGGTTGGCATCAAGTCGCTCAGCGGCTTTCCGCGCACCTGCTCAAAGCGCAGACCCGTGATTTCCTGTGCCGTGCGGTTGAGCAACATGACCCGCCCGTCAAGATCGGTTGTGATCAAGCCTCCCCGCATCGAATGAATAATGTCCTCGTTGAAGGCTTGTAAATCCTGCAACTGTCCCCGTTTTACCTCGAGTTCGGCGGTCTGCCGGCGAAGGCTCTGCGTCAGCAGACTCGATAGGTAGGCGACCGCGGTAAAAGCCAGCAGGTTGCTCAGGATCCAGATCTGCAGCGTCTTGGCGTGCGGCATGTCCAATGCCGTCCTCGGCAAAATGCCGTAGTAGACCAGTTCCACCGTTCCGCCAAGCAACACAAAGCTCAGGCCCGCCACCAGAAACGTGGCTCGCCTCGAAAACAAAATGCTGGCCACAATAATCGCCAGCAGGTAGAGCGAGATGAAGTAACTCTCGTGTCCACCCGTGACGTACACCAGTCCCGTCACCAGCAGGATGTCGCAGACGATCTCGAGCGGCGCGTGCCAGCGCGCCAGCGGCACCCAGCGAAGCAAAATCACGTAAAAGATGGCCAGCGTGTACCAGAGGACAATCAGCGGCACAAAATAACGTACCGGCACGACAAGCTCGGTGTATTGCTGCAGGACAACGATGACAGCCAGCAGGAGAGTGATCAGCAGAAACCGGACGCGCGTCAGCCAGCCAAGCCATTCTCCGATGTTCGGCGCCACTTCCATCGGAGAACGATAGACGGCTGCGGAACGCGTCTCCGTGTCGGGTCGCGCTGCACCGCTCCCGTCCTGCTGCACGAGCGTCGGCAACTCGCCAAACCCAGCGCCGCCGACGGTGGCATCCGACACTGTTCTCGCGCTAATGGGAGCCGCTCAGCTTGCCGATCAGCGAAAACAGCGGCAAGTACATCGAAATCACGATACCGCCCACGACCACCCCTAGGAAAACGATCATCGCCGGTTCCAGAGCGGAAAGCAGATCCTTCACCGCGGCGTCCACTTCCTCCTCATAGAAATCGGCAATCTTTTGCAGCATGGCATCCATCGCCCCGGTCTGTTCCCCGACTCCGATCATCTGTGTAACCATCCCCGGGAACACATTGGTTTCTTTCAATGGGTCGGCCAGATTCTTTCCGGCCTCGACGGAAGTGCGGACATGGTTCAATGCTTTCTCGACGACGGCGTTGCCCGCTGTGCGCCCGGTGATATCCAATCCTTCTAGGATCGGCACGCCCGAGGAGATCAGGGTGCCTAATGTGCGCGTGAATCGCGCCACGGCAATTTTCCGCAACAAAATTCCAATCAGAGGCAGCTTCAGCAACAGCGAATCGAGCGAAAAACGTCCGGTAGGCGTGCCATACCAAACTTTAAGCCCAACAACGATCCCAGCTAGAGCGACCACGATGAGCAGACCAAAGATACTGCCGACAAAGTTGCTCAGGCCAATCACGATACGGGTCGGCAGGGGCAAGTCCACGCCCAAGCCCAAGAACAAGGTGGCGAAAATCGGCACCACCTTCCAGAGCAGCAGTGCGATCACGCCCCCCGCGACGACCAGAACCGCAACCGGATAAACCAGCGCCGATTTCACTGCCCTTTTTAGCTTGACGTTCTTTTCAATGTAGGTCGCCAAGCGCTGCAAGATCGCGTCGAGGATACCTCCGGTCTCGCCCGCCTCCACCAGATTGACGTACAGCGAGTCGAAGACCTTCTCGTGCTTGCGCATGGCCGCGGACAGCGTGGCCCCTCCTTCTACCGATGCCCGCGTCGTGGTCAATACCTTTTGGAACGTCTTGTTCTCCTGCTGGCCCGCGAGGATCTCCAAGCACTGGACCAGAGGCAAACCAGCGTCGATCATGACGGAGAACTGGCGTGTAAAAACGGCCAAATCTTTGGCATTCACTCCGCCGCCAAAGGTGGGTATGTTGAATTCCTTGCCCTTCTCGGATAGCTTGCTGACCTTGATTTGCTGGCGCTTCAGCTGATTCATCAGCTCCGTCTTGCTGTCAGCCGTCTGCTCGCCGCTAATCGCAGCGCCCGTCCGGTCAGTACCGCGATAGACATAGACCGCCATGGTCCACTCCTCCTTGTTTCAATTCTTCGCCTGGGAGTTTCGAAATTCCAGTCCTGCTACCGGCGCGCCCCTACCGGAGTCCGCGTCGCAGGACCCACCACACCTCGGTTGATCATATCCTGCAACTCGTCGGGATTCGATGAGCGCGCGAGCGCTGTTTCCAGAGTAATCAACTTGCTGAAATAGCTGTTCGCCAGGCTCTGATTGAACGTCTGCATCCCGCTCTGGCCTGTGCCGGTCTGCATCGCCGAATAGATCTGATGGATCTTGTCTTCCCGAATCAGGTTGCGGATCGCCGCCGTCGGGATCAGGATCTCCATGACCATGACTCTCCCGCGCCCGTCCGCACGAGGCAGCAATGCCTGGCATAGGATCCCTTCGAGCACCATGGACAGTTGCGCGCGCACCTGCGGCTGCTGATACGCGGGAAAGACGTCCACGATTCGGGTGATCGTCGAAACGGCGGAATTGGTGTGCAGCGTGGCAAACGTCAAATGCCCCGTCTCCGCGATGCGCAGCGCCGACTCGATCGTTTCGAGGTCGCGCATCTCGCCGATCAACACCACGTCGGGATCCTCGCGGAGTGCGGCCCGCAACGAATTCCCAAACGAATGCGTATCCGAGTGGACTTCCCGCTGATTGACCAGGCACTTCTTGTGGTTGTGCAGGAATTCAATCGGATCTTCGATCGTGATCATGTGCTCTTCGCGCTCGTTATTGATCTTGTCGAGCATGGCCGCCAGTGTCGTGGATTTCCCCGAACCAGTCGGCCCCGTCACCAACACCAGCCCGCGCGGCTTTTCGCACAGGGTCCTGACCACTTCCGGGAGCCCCAATGCGTCGAACCCCTTGATTTCCCAAGGAATCGTCCGGAACACTGCGCCCACCGCCCCGCGCTGTTGGAACAGATTGCCGCGGAACCGTGCCAGGTTCTTCAGACCAAACGAAAAATCCAGCTCGAGATTCTCCTCAAAACGGTGCTTCTGCGCGTCGGTCAGCACGCTGTAAGCCAGCGCTTTGGTATCGGCCGCGGTGAGCGGCGGCATGTCCAATGGCTTCAAGCGGCCATGGACCCGTACTCGCGGCGGGCTGTTGGTAGAAACGTGCAGGTCGCTGCCGCCCATCTCAATCATCTTCTTTAATAGTTCGCTCAGGGTTATGCCGGCCATGTCGCTCCACTCCTCAAAGTATCGTCTCGCGCAAGACTTCCTCGAGCGTCGTCAAACCGAGTCCCGCCTTGATCAAACCGCTGCGCCGCAGCGTGATCATGTCCGATTCCAGAGCCTTTTTCTTCAGTTCCAGCGCCGATGCGCCCACCAGAATCAGCTCGCGCAACTCGTCGTTGATCTCCATCACCTCATACAAGCCGACGCGCCCCTTGTACCCGCTCTTGTTGCAAACGCCGCAGCCTTTGCCGTGATAGATCGTCGTCTTCTTGGCTTCGGCAGGCGTGTAACCTGCATCCAGCAGGGTCTGCTGAGGAAGCTCCAGCGGCTCCTTGCAATTGCTGCAGATCCTGCGCACCAGGCGCTGTGCGCAAATCAGATTCACTGACGTGGCCACCAGGAACGGTTCGATGCCCATGTTCATCAACCGGCTGATTGTCGACGGCGCATCGTTGGTGTGCAGTGTGGATAACACCAAGTGACCCGTGAGCGCCGCCTTCACCGCGATCTCAGCCGTCTCGAAGTCTCGGATTTCGCCGACCAGAATGATGTTTGGATCCTGCCGCAGAAAGGCGCGAAGCGCCGAAGCAAAATTCAGCCCGATCTGGTCCTTCATCTGAACCTGGTTGATTCCGGCAATTTGAAACTCGACCGGGTCCTCGGCCGTCATGATGTTCGTTTCCGGCGTGTTCAAACGCGCCACCGACGAGTACAGCGTGTTGGTCTTTCCCGACCCGGTGGGCCCGGTCACCAGCACCATTCCGTACGGCCGTAAAATCGCCTTTTCGTATTTCACCAGCGATTCCGGTTCGAAGCCGAGCTTGGTCATGTCCAACCGCAAGTTCTCTTTGTCCAGCAAACGCATAACGATCTTTTCCCCGAACAGCGTCGGGGCGGTGGACACGCGGAAATCCAGCTCCTTGATTCTCCCTTCCTTGCGGTACTTGATCATGATGCGGCCGTCTTGCGGGAGCCGCTTTTCGCTGATGTCCAGCTTGGCCATGATCTTGATGCGGCTGGCGATCGCATCTCGCAACTTCAGCGGTGGCGCCATGACCGTCTGTAGAATGCCGTCCACCCGGAACCGCACTCGCACCTCGCGGTCATACGGCTCGACGTGGATGTCGCTCGCGCCTCGCTTGACCGCATCCGTCAGGATCAAATTCACCAGCTTGATGATCGGAGCCTGCTCGGCGGCCTTCTCCAGCGTGGCCAGGTCGGTTTCCTGCTCTTCTGCGGCCAGTTCCAAATCGGCGCCGTCGTCGACATTCAGGTCCTTCATGACCTGGGTGAGCTGTTCGACACTTTCGACGTCGCCGTAGAACTTCGAAATCGCTTCGTTGATCGACGATTCCGACGCCACCACCGGCTCCACGTTGAAACCGGTCATGAACTTGATATCGTCCATCGCGAAAACGTTCGTCGGATCCGTCATCGCAATGGTCAGCGTCGAACCGACGCGCGACAGCGGAACGATCTGGTAGCGCACCGCCGTATCCTGCGGGATCAGCTTGATCACTGTTGGATCGACTTCGTAATACTTAAGGTTGATGGAAGGAACGCCATACTGGCGCGAAAGCACTTCGGTGATTTCGTCGTCGGTGATGAATCCCAGCTTCATCAGACAGGCGCCCAACCGGCCACCATTCGTCTGCTGATAATCCAAAGCCTTCTTTAGCTGATCGGCATCGATCAGCTTTTCTTTCACCAGAATTTCACCCAGTCGGGATGACATATTTCGGAGACCCTAGCGGCACAGCCTCAGAATGTAACGTTAGCAGACACATCGGCTTGTCCGTCCCAGCCCTTTCCCTAATCGTATTGAAAGCGCCAACAGTTCCCAAATGGCGTCATTGTTCACCGGTGTGGCAATTTCGCCACAGTCAATCTTGACTTGTGTGGCCGCCACTCGCTATGGTTCGGAAGGAACGATGGAACCGGTAATCGCCACAGAAAAACCCGCGGCGCTGCGCCAACCCGTCGACGCTCGCTCGGAGTCCCGCGCCGGGGAAGCGGCGTGGAACGGAGCTGTTCTACCCTCTTACTTCGAAACGCTCGCGAAGAGCCTTGGCCCTATGCGCTGGTGGCCTGCACGTACCCCATTCGAAGTGATAGTCGGCGCCATCCTCACGCAAAACACCGCGTGGCAAAATGTTGAAAGAGCCATCGCCAACCTGCGGCGTGAACGCTTGCTGACGCCGCGAGCCATCGAGCGCGTCTCCACCCGACGTTTAGCGAGGCTCGTGCGGCCATCGGGCTATTTCCGGCAGAAAGCCAAGAAACTCAAGGCGTTCGTGCGGTTCCTGCGCAACGAATATGGCGGTTCACTCGCCCGGATGTTCCGCGCGCCGACGCTCGAACTACGCCAGCAGCTTCTGGAGGTATACGGAATCGGCCGCGAGACCGCTGATTCGATCTTGCTCTACGCCGGCGGTCACCCCATCTTCGTTGTGGACGCCTACACGCACCGCATCCTCGGTCGGCATGGCCTACTCTTGCCCAAGCCGGATTACGAAGCCGTGCGCTCGCTGTTTGAAGCCAATCTCCCGTCCAATGCGCGCCTCTACAACGAATTCCACGCTCTCCTGGTAAACGTCGGCAAGAACTGGTGTCGCTCTCGCGAGCCTCGTTGCTTCGAATGCCCGCTGAGGACCTATCTCCCCGCGGATTCGGTCGCCTACGAGCATGGACCCGATTCGTTGCCAGTGCTGATAGAGCGTCCCTCATGAGCGCCCGCTTCCGTCCATCGCGGATTCGCTGGGCCCTGAGCGGCTCGTTCATCGTCCTGCTTCTCGCTGCCGTCTTCACGCTCGGCTCGCTGAACCTGCCAATCCAGCCGCAGGGACTGAATCAGCTGGTCATCCTGTACGCTCTTAACGTCATCATCCTTGCAGCGCTGCTGGTCTTTGGCTTGATTCTGTTGCGTTCGCTCTTGCGTGTATGGGTGGAGCGCCGCGCCCGGCAACTCGGGTCCAGGTTCAAAACGAAGATGGTGCTCGGCGCCATGGCCGTTTCGCTTTTGCCGCTTATCTTCATGTTCTTCATCAGCTATGCGCTGATGAACCGCACTCTCAACCGCTGGTTTCCGCGCTCCCTCGAGGTCGCCTACGCCGAGACCGACGCCCTGCTGCGCGAGATAAACCTGGGGGAGTATGTCCGTCTCGTCGAGCTCGCCAAGCGAGTCGCGCAGGCGACACCGGCGCCACAATCAACGCCGCAATTCACACCCCCATCAGCCACAAATGGTGACACTGTCTTCGAAAAGGCGGCACACCTGGCCGCCCAGCAAGGTGCGGAGGGCGTTTGGGCGCTGGATGCCAAGGGCAATATCCAGCCGGCCCGCCTACCCTTGGCGTCCTCCTTTGTTCTCGATCCCACGCTGAAGTTTGTGCGCACCCTCCCTGGCGGCGGAGAGTTATGGCAAACACGCACCGCGTACTTCCTGGCGGCTCGCGCTCCGCTGGCCTCCGGCTTCTTGGTGGTGGCCCATCGCCTTCCCGTTGATTTCTTGCAACGCTACAGCACCGCCCAATCGCAAGGGATCGCCTATGTCGTCGAGCAACGTGGCATAAAGAGCTTCAAGAACCAGATGCTGCTGACCTTGTCTCTAATCACCATCCTGCTTCTTTTTTCAGCAACCTGGTTTGCTCTCTTCCTTTCCAAGGAAGTCACCGTCCCGATCCAGGCTCTCGCGGAAGCCACTCACGAGATTGCCGCCGGCCACTTCGATACCCGCGTGAAAGTCCGGGCGCAGGACGAACTGGGAACGCTGGTTCGCTCTTTCAACGCCATGACCGCGCAACTGGCCGATAGCCGCCAGCAGATTGACGAGTTTACGCAACACCTCCAGCAGGCTGTGCAGGAGCTGGATCGCCGCCGCGTTCTGATCGAGACCGTGCTCGAAAACATCCCGACAGGGGTTCTTACGCTGGACCCCGGCGGCAAGCTCCTGCGCATCAACACGGCGGCGCGCCAGATTTTCGGCGAGCGCTCGCTGGAAGCCACTGACTTGTCCGACTTGGTCGGCAGCGAAGTCTCTCACTCTATTCAGCACCTGATTCGGCGCTCTTTACGAATGGGAACAGCCTGGAAAGAGATGGAAATCCGACTGGGCGGCCGCCTGATTCACGCCGCTGTAACCGTGAGCCCGCTCGGCCCGCGCCGGACCAACGCGGGTTACGTCGTGGTCGTCGACGACCTCACCGAACTCTTGCGCGCGCAAAAAGCGGCGGCCTGGCAGGAAGTCGCGCAGCGAATCGCCCACGAAATCAGGAACCCGTTGACGCCCATCCAGCTTTCCGCGGAAAGACTGGCCCGCTTCCTCAATCGCAACGGCGACAGAGCGGGTACACCCGAATTTACTTCTTTGGTCAGCGAATGCGCCGCGCTCATCGGCCGCGAAGTCGGCACCCTCGAGGGCCTGGTCAACGAGTTCTCGCAGTTCGCGCGCTTCCCAGTGGCGCGGCTCACTTCAACCGACCCCAACGCGATCGTCCGCGACGCCCTGGACGTATTCAAGGGCCGCCTTGACGACGTGCACATTTCCACAGATCTCGCGCCGGATCTTCCCCCGGTCAAAGCCGATCCCGAACTCTTGCGCCGTGTGGTGGTCAATCTCATCGACAACGCGGCTGAGGCCATGGAGGCCTCCTCGGAAAAGCAACTGGAACTCTCCACGCGGCTCCATGCCGGCCACGAAACGGTCGAAATTGCCGTCTCCGACAGCGGTCAGGGCATCTCCCCCGAAGACAAGGACAAACTCTTTCTGCCCTATTTTTCGACCAAGGAACGCGGCACTGGCCTGGGACTGGCGATCGCCAGCCGTATCATCGCCGAACACAATGGACTGATTCGCGCGGAGGACAACCTGCCCGCTGGCGCCCGGTTTGTCATCGAACTTCCGCTGGCCGAACCGGCGCACGTCGTTCTCGCTCCAGAAATCTAGCGCGGGACAATTACCTATGGCCCATTCCGTTCTCATCGTAGACGACGAAGAAGGCATCCGGCATTCTCTCAGTTCCATCCTCTCGGAAGAGGGCTACGCGGTCGAAGCGGTACCCAGCGGCGAAGAATGTCTGGCTCGGCTAGCCAACGGGCACTTCGACGTCGTCTTGCTCGATATCTGGCTCCCCAAACTGGATGGCATCGAAACACTCGAACGCATGCGCCAGCAAGGCAGCTTCCCGATGGTCGTCATGATTTCCGGGCACGGCAATATTGAAACGGCGGTCCGCGCAACCAAACTCGGCGCTTTTGACTTCATCGAAAAGCCGCTGTCCATCGAAAAGATCACCCGCTCGGTGAGAAATGCAGTGGAATTTCTCCGCCTGGAAGAAGAAAACAAGCGGCTGCGCGAAGAACTCGGCTACCGCTACCAGGTGATCGGCGAGAGCGTTCCCATGAAAGCGCTTCGGCAACAGATCGCGCTGGCAGCCCCGACCAACGGTCGCGTCCTGATCTACGGAGAAAGCGGAACCGGAAAAGAACTGGTCGCGCGCGCGCTGCACGCCGCGAGTCTGCGCTGCAACGAACCATTCGTCGAGGTCAACTGCGCAGCGATTCCCGAGGAACTGATCGAATCCGAACTCTTCGGTCACACCAAAGGCAGCTTCACCGGCGCCAGCGAGGACAAAGTCGGCAAGTTCCGAACCGCCGATAACGGCACCTTATTCCTCGATGAAGTGGGTGACATGAGTGTGCGCACCCAGGCCAAAGTTCTGCGCGTGCTTGAGGAGCAGCGGCTCGAGCCCGTTGGCTCCAATCAGCCGTCCGATGTCAACGTCCGCGTCATTGCCGCGACCAATCGCAAGCTCGAAGACCTCATCGCTCGCGGCCTGTTCCGCGAAGATCTTTTTTATCGGCTCAACGTCATCCCCTTCACCGTGCCCGCCTTGCGGGAACGCGTCGAGGATATCCCCAGCCTCGCGCGTCACTTCTTGACCGAATTCAGCGCCGCCTATGGCCGCCGCCCCAAGGAACTTACCGAAGCCTCTCTGGCTGTCCTGATGCGCTACGCATGGCCGGGGAATGTGCGCGAGTTGCGCAATCTGATTGAACGGCTGGTGATCATCTGCCCGCAGGAGCGCATCGAGCCACTGCACCTGCCACCGGAGCTGTTTCGCGGCGTCAGCGGATCGCCCAGCCAGCCTTACGCCACGCTGCACGAGGCGCGCAGCGCCTACGAGCGCGAATTCATTTTGCGCAAGCTCGGCGAGAATCAGTGGAACATGACCCGCACGGCGCAATCGCTCGGTCTCGAACGAAGCCACCTCTACCGCAAGATGAAATCGCTGGGAATTTCCGCGCAGGAATGAGCTACTCGCCGCTCAATTTCTCAAGTTGATGCCGCCAGTCGAGTTGCCGCACCCGGCCCGGTTTATCGCGCCAGTCGCGCTCGACTCTCACTCTTAGATCGAGGAAGATCTTCGTTCCCAGAATGTCTTCCAGCTCCTTGCGCGCCGCCGTCCCGATCGCTTTCATCGTTTGGCCGCCGCGCCCGATCAAAATTCCCTTTTGTCCGTCTCGTTCGACCTGAATCGTCGCACTGATCTTGATCAATCGGTCGCTTTCCTCGAACGATTCCACCAGCACCGCCACGGCGTGCGGCACCTCTTGCCGGCTCACCAGCATGGCCTTTTCCCGAATGATCTCCGCGGCCAAAAAACGTTCCGGCTGATCGGTGAACTGATCCTCCGGAAAATAGGCGTCGGCTTCCGGCAAGTATGCGATAAAGCGTGAGAGCGCAATCTCAACGCCATCTCCGGAAAGCGCCGAAATCGGGATTACCTCGCGGAACATGCCCTCTTTCGAGCAAGCATCGATCAGCGGTAGCAGTGCCGACTTCGGCATCCGATCGATCTTGTTCATCAGCAAAATGACCGGCCCCGAAAATCTTTGCGCGCGCTCAAAAGCCAGCCGATCCCCCTTCGTCAAACCCTCATTGGCATCGATCATCACCGCCAGCACGTCGATTCCTTCGAGTGCTTGCGCTAATTCGTCCATCATCTGCCGTCCCAACGCGGAGTCGGCGCGATGGATGCCCGGCGTGTCGATCAAAACCACCTGCGCGTTCGGCCGGTTCACGATGCCCAGGATGCGGTTGCGCGTGGTTTGCGGACGCGGCGTAACGATCGCAACCTTGCGACCCACCAGGCGGTTGAGCAAGGTCGACTTCCCGGCGTTCGGCCGCCCGATGATCGCCACAAACCCCGCATGAAACGCTGTCGTCAAATTCGTCTCCCGAATCGAACTATCCATACTACGCCTGTCGCCGGCCTCGTGCTGATCAGCCGCGTTGGACCTCGCGCGCCAGACCGGCGCCGGCTCATGCTAGACTGCTCTGCTCCGCGAATCTGCGGGGCCAACTGCTACCGGGAGCGTTCATGCCTGCCACGCCTCACGTCGAATCACACTTCACCGCGTCGGCCAGCGTCCGCGACGTAGTCATCGGCATGGCCGATGGCCTGACCGTGCCGTTCGCCCTGGCCGCCGGCGTTTCCGGCGCCGTGGCGGCAAATGCGCACGCCACCCAACTCGTCGTCACCGCTGGCCTCGCCGAAATTGCGGCTGGGTCCATCGCCATGGGCTTGGGGGGATACCTGGCGGCGAAAACGGACCTTGAACACTATGAATCGGAACGCGAGCGCGAGTACCGCGAAACCGTCGAGCTTCCCGACATCGAGACCGAGGAAGTCGCAAAAGTATTTCGCGAGTATGGCCTCACTCCCGCGGAAATGGCTCCCGTCGTCACCGCCATCTGCAAGGATCAGAAACACTGGGTCGATTTCATGATGCGCTTTGAGCTAGGCCTCGAGGAGCCCGATCCGCGCCGCGCGAACCGCAGCGCCATCACCATTGCCGCGTCCTATGTTTTCGGAGGCTTGATTCCCCTGGCTCCCTACATGATCCTGCCGACGGTCACAGCCGGATTGCGCTACTCGGTGGTCATTACACTGATCGCCCTGGCCGCCTTCGGCTACGGCAAGAGCCACTTCACGGGCCTTTCGCCATGGAAGGGCGCGGCGCAAACGGTGATCATTGGCGGCGTTGCCGCAGCCGCAGCATTCGCGCTGGCTCGGCTCGTCGCGGGCTAGCCGCGGCCGGCGCGGCGCGCCCCGGCTTCAGGAGACAGGAGCCGTCGCAGCCTGGCGCCGCACGCGTAACCGCAACACCTTTCTCTGGTTTGCCTCGACCACTTCAAAACGCACGCCGTTGCAATCGATCTGCTCGCCGGCACGCGGCACATGCCCAGCCACGCTATTGAGCAGTCCCGCCACTGTTGTTGCCGACTCCACCTCGCCGTGCGAGAACTCGATCCCGAACAAATCCTGCAACTTTTCCACCGAAACGCTGCCTCGCAGCATGACGCTGCCGTCCGGTTCGCGCACGATGTCGCGCCCCGCGCTCCCCGCTTCCCTGCCCATTTCGCCAACGATTTCTTCCACCAAGTCCGCCATCGTCACCAGTCCGGCCACTAGTCCATGCTCATCCACGGCAATCGCCATTCGTTCTTTTCGGGTCTGCATCTCTCTCAGTAACTCCGAACCGAGCTTTGTCTCCGGCACGAACAGCACGGACCGCACAATTTCCCCGACCTTGCGGCGCCGCGCATCGCCTTCGGGAATTTGCAGCAGGTCCCGGCCGTGGGAGATGCCAACCACGTCATCAAGTGTTCCGCGGAAAACGACGACGCGCGAATGTTTCGTATTGACGAGCAACTGCCGGAGCTGTTCGATCGTGGCGTCGGCGGAGATAGCCGTGATTTCCGGCCGCGGCGTCATGAATTCGAGCACGCGCTTGTCGCTGAATTCGACCACCTGCTCGATCATCTGCGCTTCGTCCTGCGCCAGGTATCCTTCCTCTTGAGCCGCCTCAACCAGTGCCTCGATGCCTTCCTGCTGAGAGTCTTTCCCGCTTGGCGCTTCCTCGTCGGAGATGTGCGTTACGGAAATGCCCAGCTCGATCAATGCGCGCAGGGGCCAGCTCATAATCAGGGCGGCGCGCAGCACCGGCAGCAACGGTACCATCCAACGCCCTGTCGTCTTGGCCAGCAGCAAGTACGGAATGAACTGGCCGAAGAGCAGTACCTCAATCGTCAAATAGACCAGCAATTCCGCCAGCGCCTGTCCCGTCGTGGATGGGGAGAGAATGACGCCGCGCGCCGTCTCTACTGTTACCAGCACTAAAGCCAATTGCGAAAGGATCGCAAAACCGAGCGTAGCGTCCCGCCGTGCAGCCTTCAGTTGCGGCTCGACGTCCGCCTCGAAGATCTCCAGATGGTCGTGGGACTTTCCCGTGGTGACGCGTCCGAGCTGGCGATAGATGCGGTCGAGATACGCAAACAGCGCCAGGACCACGCACAAGACTCATTACGCCGAGGAAATAGCCCATGCTGGTCATGATGTTTCGAGTCCCAGCCGCCGGCGCAGGCGCCGCTCGAGCCTCTCCATCTGCCCTTCGTCTGTTTCGTGATCGAAGCCGGCCAAGTGAATCAGTCCGTGCAGAACGAGAATGCGCAATTCCTCCGGCAGGCTGCGCGAGTAGCGCCGGGCGTTGCGGCGCGCCGTTTCCGGCGACAAGGCGATGTCGCCGACATAGTCCGCGCCCTGTTGTGCCGTTGCCGCTGCCGCGAGTGCGCTTCGTTCGACGCGGCGATAACCGGCGGCGGTGGATCGCGTTCGCCGGAAAGGAGAGAACATCGGTGGGGCCCGGTTTGCCGCGAAATTTGCGATTGAGCCGGGCCATGGCTGAATCGCTGATCAACCGTACGGTCACGCCGCTTTCCGGGAAGCCGAGTTCGCGCTCGGCGCGCTCGAGGAAATCGGAAAGGGGCCGAATGGCTAACGCGATGCGACGTTGACGGTTCACAATCATCGGAGGCGCCCGAAAACTATTTCGCGGCGTCGTTCTTGCCGTTGGCCGGGCCGCTCCCCGCACCGCCGGATGGCTCCGTCTCGGCTGGTCCGGCCGCTGCATGGCGACCGGCCGGTGTGGAGGCGAATTCGTCGTAGGCCTTGATGATCTGCTGCACGAGATTATGGCGTACGACGTCGCGCTCGTTGAAATGGACGAACGCAATACCCTCGATTCGTCCGACCACCTCGATGGCCTCGACCAGGCCCGAGCGGCGCCCCACGGGCAAATCCGTCTGCGTGATGTCGCCGGTGATGACGGCCTTCGAGTTGAATCCCAGGCGCGTCAGAAACATCTTCATCTGCTCGCTGGTGGTGTTTTGCGCCTCGTCCAGAATCACGAAGGAGTCGTTCAGCGTCCGCCCGCGCATGAAAGCCAGCGGCGCGACTTCGATGATGCCCTTATCGATAAAGCGCTCGAGTTTGTCGGTGTCGAGCAGGTCATACAGCGCGTCGTAGAGCGGGCGCATGTAGGGATCGATCTTCTGCTGCAGCGTCCCGGGCAAAAAGCCCAGGCGTTCGCCGGCTTCGACCGCAGGGCGCGCCAAGATGATGCGATTCACCTGCTTGCCCAGCAAAGCCGAAACGGCCATGGCCACGGCGAGGTAAGTCTTGCCGGTGCCGCCCGGGCCGATCGCGAAAACCATGTCGTGCCGCTCGATGTCTTCCATGTAGCGGCGCTGGTTCGAGCTTTTCGGTGTAACGGTTTTTTTTCCAAACAGCCGCGGCTTGGACGGCTGCCCCGGCTCCAGGATGCCGCGCAGCGATTCGTGCGGCGCCTCAGTGGCGACGCGCAGCAGGTTTTTCACCGCGCCGTTGTCCAACCGGCGGCCTTCGCGAACCAGGTCGTTATATTGGTTGAGGATGCGCACCGCGCGGTCCACTTGCGGGGCGTCGCCTTCGATCACCAGGCGATTATCGTCAAGATGCGTGGCAACGCGCAGGGAGGATTCCAGCAGCTTCAGATTCTCATCCAGGGTGCCGAAGAGATTCTCAACCTGTCCAGCTATCTCGACGGTGCGTCTCATGGGGAGTGCGGTTGCCCACCGGGGCCGCCGCAGGTCTGTTCTACCTCCGGGCGAGAAGCAGTCAACAAAAACGTCGCAACTACCGACCGATTCAGGGTATCCGAAGGCTCCGGCAGGGTCAAGCGGACCACACTCGCGAGGCCCGCGCTCTGCTGGTCTATAGAATTTGTCACCCACGAGCGGCAATTGGCCTCCCCTCTATTTGCTCGCCGGCTGATTCGCGGGCGCGGGGAATTCCACATGGGGTGCTTCGCGGGCTGGCTCCGGAGCGTTGAAATACGCGCTGTTGCGTGTGAATCCGGCCATTCCAGCGATGATGTTGTTCGGGAAGAGCCCGATGTAAGTGTTGTAGTCCTGAACGTCGTCGTTGTAGCGGCGCCGCTCGACGGCGATGCGATTTTCGGTTCCCGCCAATTCATCTTGCAGTTGCAGGAAGTTTTCGTTGGAGCGGAGTTGCGGATAATTCTCCGCGATAGCCAGCAAGCGGCCAAGCGCGCCGTCCAGTTGACCGTTGGCGGCGATACGGTCAGCGGGCGCCTGCGCGCTGAGAAGGGCCGCCCGCGCGTTGGCGATGTCGCCAAACACGGTTTGTTCCTGCGCGGCGACGCCTTTCACCGTTGCGACCAGGTTGGGAATCAGATCGGCGCGGCGTTGCAAGACCACGTCCACCTGGGCCCACTGCGCCTTCACCGCTTCGTTCTTAGTAACCATCTGATTGCGGCGACCGACATACATCCCGCCAAAGATCAGCGCGATCACCGCCAGCACCACGAGAACCCCGACTAGCGCTTTCATTCCGTTCGCTCCTTCCCTGCCCTCGACATCCCTGCGGTCTGGAAGATTCTCGCGCGCCTACGGATGCGCCGCCAGCCGCCGGTCCATCTCCTCAGCGACGCGCGTGACGGTGTCCAGATAAGCCGCAAACGCTCACATCGGGATCGAGATCACCCGGCCGTCGCTTCCCTTCGCGCACGTCCAGAACGGCGTGAACCGCGGCGGGATCAAACCCGAGTTTTGCCGCCAAGCGATCCAAGACTTCGCGGCGCGAATCGGGCGCCGTGTCGCCTAAAGCAATCAGCGCATGGCGAAACAATGCCACAAACGTCGAGGACGACGCGACCATCAGTTCAGTAAGCTCCGCGCGCTTGCCCCGCGAGCGCAGAAGCGCCTGGCGCAGGCGGATCACGCTCGTCCGCAGCTCGCGCTCGACCTGCAGGCGATGCAACGCCATGGGAACGTCGAAATCTTTCAGGAAATCCTCGCCGAGCAGCATGCGATGGCGCTGCTTCATGTCCAGCAACTCGATGGCAAAGACGTCGGCCGAGTCTTGCAACTCGCGCAGCGTGAACACCAACGGCGTGGGATGGCCCTTGCGCCACCACCATAGGCCTACGGGCTGCAGCTTCTTGAGCTCACCGGCATCGAGCCGCTGCAAAAGGCACAGGACGTTCAGGTCCGAATGTTCCTCGCGGAACTCCTGATCGGCCGCAGAGCCGTACAAAACCGCGGCGGTCAGATTCGCACCAGCAGCCTGCCGCAGGCGCTCGATCAGTTCTTTGAGGTCTTTCTCTCTATGCATGCCAAATTTCTCCGGCCCTTACCAGCCGCCGCCTGCTCCGCCACCGCCCGACCCGCCACCGCCAAATCCGCCGAAGCCCCCTCCGCCGCCAAAGCCCCCTCCACCCCAACTTCCGCCGCCGTAGCCGCCCATAGGGCCCATCCACCCGCCGCCACGGTATCCCCTGCCGCGACGATACCGATTCCACCCGGCTATCGCGAACAAATACGCCAGTAATCGCCATCCACCGATGAACAGCAAGAAGATCAGAAACATGAACAGCTGCGGTGGAATCCCGTAAAAGGAAGGTTCCTCGGGCTCTTCACCGGTTGCCGGAGGAGCGACCGGCTGGGTGAGCGAGATCTTGCTGTCCTGCGCGATCACGTTCGCGATTTCGGACGTGATCTGCCAAAGCGCCGGACCGTACTGATTCTGCCGCAGCAGCGGGAGCATCTCGCGTCCAAATCCGCCGACCTTGCCGTCGGGGAGGATCGGTTCGAGTCCGTAACCGACTTCGGTCCAATACTGGTGATCGTTTACTGCCAGGAGAATCATGACGCCGCGATCCTTGCCCTTGGGACCGACGCCCCATTTCTGGAAAAGGCGATTGGCGAAGTCGGAGGCCGCATCACCTTCGAGCGAATGAATGGTGACGACGGCGATCTGCGCGTTGGCCTTCTGGTCGAGTTCCTGGCAAAGAGCGGTGAGCTTGGCGCTAGAATCGGCGTCAATGACGCCGGCAAAGTCGTTGACGTAGCCTTGCGGCGAGAGCTGTTCAACTTTTTCACCATGCGCGAGGGCTGCTGAGAGCAGGATGAGGAACGCAAGAAGTGGCAAGCATCGCGCGAGCTGCCTGCCAGCAAAGCTCTTGTTATCAATGAGTTTGTTTTTTGCGCCCCCTACCCCCTCCCGGGTGGTTTTTGCAAAGAGCGCCGGACCGTATGAAAACAAAGGAGTTGAGTATTGAACGGTTGCACAAGAGCGAATGAAGAGTGTGGAAGTGCATGGAAACGCAGGGGTTAAATTTCTGGTCGGAATCAAAGAGCGCGCAAGTTTCTGAAAATGCGACCGTTGGAGTTTTGGGGCGGGAAAAAGAGTGCGCAAGGTGTTGAGAACAAGGGGCGATTGTTTGCGCTCTTGATCGAATCTCGTTACCGCGCAGGCAGACGGCGTTGGCGCGGCTGAGGACCGCACCTCGTCCGGGATTTCCGGGAGATGTTGTTCTTCGAGCAACACACGATATTGTACCACGGCGGTCAATCTACTTACTTATAGGTAATCACCAAAGAGTCGTTTCTGGAGCTCGTCGCGACGGATGCAAAGCCTCGCCCCCTGAGAATGCATGGGGCGGTCTGTGGGACCGTTTCGTGACCTCTAGCAGCGCCTTTGCTCCGCCTCCCATCCGCGCTGCCGGAAAACCCTCCAAACGAGCACCGTGCATAAAGCGATACAGGCTTTACTCTCGGCCGATTCCCCGCGCCGTGGTGCGTGCTAGGATTTTTGGTAGCGCGACACGATATTTCTCCCGGGAGAGAACGACATGAAAACATTTCTGGCAGCGGTAGTGATCTTGCTGGCGTCCAGCACCCTTCTTTCAGCGCAATCCTCATACTCGATTCAAAACGGAAAGCGTCTGCAAACGCAGCCTGCGTGCGCCTCGACGGAAACTGGCAAGGGCGAAGGAAAATTCAGCGGGCAGATTTATTCGGCGGCGGCGGGGTCCTTCCAGGTGGCAGCAGGCAAGGAAACAGCCACGGTCAGCTATAACAACACGCTGCTGGTGTGCGAAAACGGGCAAATTTCCACGACCGGCGCACTGCTTCCGGGCGCGACCGTCGAGGTGCTCGGCCCCATGAGCAAACGGGGCAACAGCGTCGTAATCACCGCGAACAAAGTATTCGTATCCGGGGCGGCGCCAGGCGCTTCCAATCCTCCGCAGGGGCAGGGCGGCGGTAACAGCGCAGCGGGAAACGACTCGTTTAACTTGGGCAACAGCGCCAAGGGCGACCTCAACAAAACAAACGGGCCAGGCGCAGGCGGCAACACGCTGACCTGCAATTCGCTGCAATTCGAGGTCGGCGGATCCGGATCAGCCGGCCCCGGAGCGGGAGTGCGACGAACGACGGTCACACCCATCACCTGCCGCCGAACCGTGGATCAGGAGGCGATGGCGTTTGTGGAGGATGCCGTCACGGCCAAGCGGCTGGCCGAAGTTACGCTTTCCTGGCAAGGGACGCTCTTGATTAGGCTCACCAACGCGGACATCAGCAGCGTCACATTCGCTTACGACACCACCGGGCAAGTCGTGGAAATCGCCTTCGCGTCGGAGAAGGCGGAGGTCGAGTACGCTCCGAGCGGCACGAAAGTGACGTACTAGGCTTCGCTAACGCAGTGCCAGGCAGCGTTTACGGATTGGCCATAGCATTTCAAAGAAGACGGCCATGCGTTTGCCGAGAACTTACAATTGAAGCATGAGAATCGTCGTATCGCTTTTGTTAACCGTGGCCATTGGCATGGGCGTGTACGCGCTCTATCTGAAAAGCACGGTGTCCAGCACGGGCGGGCATCCGGTGTCGGCCATCTCCGCGACGCACGTCGAGATGCAACTGCTGCAGATTGCCCAAGCGGAACGGGCCTACAACGCGCAGAACGGCTCTTACGCGACGATCGATCAGCTTGCATCGAGCGGCTCGCTGACGCTGGCGACTCCGGACCCCGACGGCTACAGCTACTCGGTGGACGCCTCGGCGGGCGGCTTTACGGCAACGGCGCGTCATACGGGTGGCGAGTCCGGCGATGCCCCCACGATGACCATCGATCAGACGATGGCGGTTGAGGGCGGCAACTAACTCGTTCTACTTCTCCGCCAGCCAGGCCCGCGCCTCTTGTCCATCACGGAACGGCCTCACTTCGGCAACATCCTCGATAAGAATTCCCAGCATGTGAACGACTCCGAAGGCGAAGTCGTTCGGGACCAGGATGGCCGTGGCGCCCAATTTCGACTCTTTCGCGAGGGTGCGGATCAGCGCAACGATCTGGCGGATGTCGGAAGGGTAGAGAACGAACGAGAGCGTCGCGTCGCAGGCATCGATGAATTCCTTGTACGGGAGGCCGTTGTACGATCGCTCCTGGAGGAGATGATGCTCGATTTCGGTGTATCGGATCGGCCCGGTGGCGACAGCATCGATTTCCAAGCGTTCATGATCAAGGGTCATGGCGATGGGCATAAACTCTCCATCCACGCGTTTCTTAGCGAGAATTTTCCATGGTTCTGCCCGGTGCGCGCATCGTACGCTTCCGGCGCGGCGGGACACAACGAATTTGCTTGCAGAACGAATCGGGCCCAAGGGGCGCGGTTTGACAAAGCGACAGGCGTTCGCTACTGTACTGATTCCATAATCAACTGAAACCACATCGCATAGGAGCTTTGGATGGCACAGGGAACAGCGACCAAGGTAAAGAAGCGCAAGAAATCGGTGCTGAAGCGCGCGGCGCAATCAATCAAGCGCGCTGCGGTGAATCGCTCGAACCGCACGGAGGTTCGCTCGGCGATCAAGTCCCTGCGCAATGCCATTCGTTCCGGCGATCCCGCGGTGGCCGGCAAGCTGCTCCGGCCGACGATCTCGGCGATTGACCGCGCGGTGGCCAAGGGCGTTCTCGAACGGAATACGGCAAACCGACATAAGTCTCGCCTCTCGTTAGCCTGCAACGCGGTACGCTCGACGCAACCTCCTTCTCCGCAGGCGTAGCTGATTCCTTTTCTCAAAGCGCGCAGCCTGAGGGTTCTGCCACTGTAAAGCCAGGCTTGAGACTGTGGCGCTCGTGTGCCCGAGCGGCCTACTTCCGGGAGGCGTCGCTCGGCCGTTGTGTCGCGGCGGCGGGCTCGGGCTTGGCGCTCATCAACTGGGCGATGAGGAACTCCATCACGGCGCGGTCGTCTTTCGCGCCGGACTTCAGGCGGCTATCGGCGTCATAGAGGGCTCGCAGGCCGTCGATCAATTGTCGTCGCGGAATCTTCTGCGCCTGACGCACAGCCATCTCCGCGGCAGCCGGACGCATGCCGAGACGACCTGCGGCCTGATAACCCGAGGCGTGCGGGCCGAGTTCCTTGGCCTCGAGCAGCTTGCGATACATCCAGGCCATCGCGCCGACCAGGGCCGGAGGAGCCTCGCCTTCGCGCAACAAGCTATCGAGAAAGGCGAGGGCCTTGGCGCGCTGGCCTGTCGCGAGCATGTCCGCTAGTTCCCAGACTGAATATTTTTTCTCTGAGACGACCAGGGCATCCACATCCGCGCGGCGGATCGGCTGTCCAGACCCGACGTAGGTCGCCAGCTTCTCAATTTCGATTCGTATCGTGGCCAGATCGGCGTTGCAAAGATCAGAAAGGACCTCAGCGGTGTCGTTGTCCATCGGGGCCTGGCGCTGACGCGCCATCTGCACGGCAAGGCCTGCGGCCATGCGCAAGCGCGCTTCGGGGTCTTCAGGGAGCTCGGCGGAGACAACCAGCGCCTTCTGCGTCAGGAGCTTGGAGAGTTTCATGCGCTGGTCGAGTGCGCTGGCTTCGAGAACGAGTACCGTGAAGGGTGCTGGGTCTTCGAGGTAGGCGGTTAGATCCTCAATCTGCGCGTCACGCTTCTTGTCGGCTTGCTCCTCGACGGCTTCGAGGCTGGCGATGATCACCACTTGGCGCCGAGCCAGCATGGGAACGGTGCGGGCCTGACCCAAACCAATGCCCAAGTCATCCTCGTCGGCCGAAAAGCGTGACAGAGCCCAGTCCCGCGAAACCGGGTCGACCACGACGTCGACGATGCGATCCCGGCAAACCTCGCGCAGGTAGGCGTCGGGGCCCAGGAGCAAGACGGCGGGCACGGGTTTGCCCGCGACCAGGCGCTCAACGAGCGCTTCCGCTGAAATCGCAGCCATCAGAACTGCTCCAGAACGTCGGCCACCAATCGCTGGGCAAAATCCCTGGAAAGGCGGTCCAGCGCGGGGCTTTCTTCCTCGAAGAAGCTGGGGATGTCGGTGGAGATTTCGTACGGCTCGCGGAAAACGAAATTGTCGTTGTGGTAGAGCACGTTGCCGGTGGCGCGATCTTCCAGTCGAACCTTCATCGTCACGGTGACCAGGATGGTCGTGGCGCTGCCGTTCACCGGATCGAAGACCTCGGCGCTATTGGCAATGGTATCCACCTCGCCGCGCAGGACGGCATCGGCGGCGTCCGGCTGAGGAACGATGTGGTAGGAGGTGCGCGCCAGGAATTCATGCACCACGGCGTCGGTCAGGCGCTCCTCGATACGATAATTGGCGGTGCGATTCTGGAACGCCGGCACGGCGATTGTCTTGATGGTCGGGGGCAGCAAATTGGAGCGGCCGACGACGTGATAGCCGCAGCCGGACAGGGGGAAGATGGCAGTGACCAGCGCGCTGAGCGTGACCAAGGCCGCTACTACGTGGAAACGCGAACGCGAGAAGAAGTCAAGACACAAGGAGTCTCTCCGCGATACGCAGGGCGTTAGCCGATGCTACCCGCATATTGTCGGCAGCGCCCCAGAGCCAGTAGCCGAGGTCGGTGCTGGGGTCGCGTTCCGGCCAGCCGATCCAGGGCTTTTCCTCGCCGGCTACGTTGAGATTGGATGGGGCTTGCTCGTCCCCTGTTGCCTTGCATCCCGCGGCTTCGATTCGCGTCATCAGCGACTCCGGTTCCACCGGTTGCGCGAACTCAGCATACGCCGCAAAGGCATGCGCGTAAAACACCGGCGCCTGAACCAGCGTCATGGCCGGCGTGGGAACGCGGCCCGCAAGGTAGCCGCGAACGTCGCGGGCGAGGGCGGCGCGCACATCGGGCAGACGTTCCTTGCTTTCTGGGCCCCAGCGATCAAGCAAGTTGAAAGCGACTTGGGCGTCGAACACTTCTTGCGGCAGCGGCTGGAGGGACAAGAGCTTCACGGTCTGGTTCTCCAGCTCATCGATGCCCGCTTGTCCGCGTTCGGAGACGGGCTCGAAAAAAGTGATGACCAAGCGAGCGAGGCCGAGGGCCGCAAATGCCGCCGACAGCGAGCAGGACACGATCGCGGGCGTCGAGGGGGAAAGGTAAAGGCTGCCTCGATCGTCTGCGGGCTTTGCCGCGGGCGGAGCGGGGAGCAGCGCGTCCAGAGCAGGGATCCAGGGTCGCGCCGCGGGCGACTCCGAGAGGCCGCCGCTGAGATCGATGACCGTTGCTCCCGCTTTCTGCGCAGCCGAGGCGTGCTTGGCCGCGAATCCCGGCGAGCCAGTGAAAAAAACGAAGCGCGTTTTGTCGAAGCTGGATGAATCGATGCGCTGGATGACGGCCGGCTCCCCGGCGAATTCGGTGAGAGTCCCAACCGCCAATTCCTCGTCGAACAGGCGGACCTCGCCTGCCGGGAAGCCGCTTTGCTCGATCCATGCCTTAAGATCCTTGCCGCGAAGCGGCGTGGCGCCGGCAATGGCTACGCGCAGGGATTCCTCTCCAAGAGGCATGTCAGGCAGGACGTGAAACCAAGCGGTGGCGGACCAGGCGGACGACGTAAAGCGTAAAGCCAGCGGCAACGTAAGCGGAGGCAATCAAAATGAGCACAATCTCCGAATAGACGACGATCGACCAGATCAGGATGGCGCCGACCACGATCATCAGGGAATGCTGGCGCTTACCCCAGGGAATCTGCTTGAAGCTGGGATAGCGGACCGAACTCACCATCAGGAAGGCCAAGGCGAGCACGAGAGCCAGCCAGGGCACCGACCATCGCCAATCTTCAAGAGGAAACTTGAATGCGTGAACGACGGCAGCAATCATGCCGGCCGCCGCCGGCGTGGGCATGCCGACGAAGTACTTCAGGCCACCGGCGGAGGCCATTCCTTGCACGTTGAAGCGAGCCAGGCGCCAGGCGCAACAGATCACGAAAGCCAGGCTGACGAGCCAAGCGAGTTGAGAGACGTGGCGGGCCTCCGGAACGTCGGCTTGGAGCAGCGCCTGGACTCCCCAGGAAAAGGCTAAAATCGCCGGTGCGATTCCGAAGCTGACCATGTCGGCCAGCGAATCGAATTGCTTGCCGAATTCGGTGTTGGTGCCCGTGGCGCGCGCGATGAAGCCGTCGAAGGCGTCGAAAAGAATGGCGAAGCCGATGGCTCGCGCGGCGTAATCCAGATCGTTGACGCCGCCCTTCAAGGTTGCCAGGATGGCGTAGAAGCCGCAGAGAAGGTTCCCCACGGTGAACAGCCCGGGCAAAATGTAGACGCCCCGCCGCCGCAACCGCTGGTTGGGTGGCTCCGCAAATCCGAATTCGTGTTGTTCTGCGTCTCCCATGTCTGTCATGGCCATCGCGCCAATATGCTCACTCCGCCTGCGACGTGTTGCCCGGGACGTGCCACAACCTCGGCTTCTCCGGGCAGCCAAACATCCATCCGCGAACCAAAGCGAATCATGCCGATGCGCTCTCCCAGGGATAAGGAGTCACCGGGCGACTTCCAGCAAACCACGCGGCGGGCAATCCAGCCCGCGATTTGCTTGAAAGCAATTTCGCCGCGCTCGGTCTCGAGATGAATGACGTTCTGCTCATTCTCCAGCGACGCCCGGGAGCGCATCGCGGCGTAAAACTTTCCCGGCCGGTAGTCCACTCGCGTAATGCGTCCGGCCATTGGGCAGCGATTTACGTGCACGTTCCACACAGCCAGAAAGATACTAATGCGCTGTCCGGCCCGGCCATCCCATGATTCCTTGACGACTTCCATGACCCGGCCGTCGGCTGGCGAAACGACGATGCCCGGTTCGCTGGGCGGAACGCGCTCAGGGTCGCGAAAAAAGTAGACCACAAACAGCCCGAGCGCTAGCAGGAAAACTCCGGCGGTGCGCCATCCCAGAAACAGCGCCATCACGCCGAGTAGCAGCGGCGGCAAAGCAAATTTATACCCGTCCCGAACCATCTCTGCCGTCGTCGCTCCGCGCAGTAATCGCGGCTCACATTGTACGACAGTTTCGGCGAGGAAAAGGCTGTACTCTTAGTGGGTGCGTTCCAGATGGTGTGCGAGGAGCGCGGCGCGCGCTTCCATCTGATCTTTGACTCGTAACTTCAGTTTTTTGAGTTGCGATTCGAGGAGGAGGTCTTCTGCACTGCGGTAGGATTCGTTGGAGATTTGATCGAGTTGTGCTGCGTAGCGGTGGTGCTCTTCTGCCAGCCGCCGAAACTCAGTATCGGCGGCAAGAAGCTGTTCGCGAGTATCCGAGAGGGATGTGGACATCACGGCCTCCTTTGAATTGTGAATGGGCGTTCACATAATCAGGAAGCTAGCACAGTGGAGTAGAGGGAACAAGAGCAAATCAGAGTGGAGCTTCCCTACCGGCCGTGCAACGAGCGCGACAAGATCAGAGCGTCTTCGGAAGGGTCGCGATAGTAAGCTCGGCGACGGCCGCTCTCGACAAATCCGAGCGCCGAGTAGAAGGCGCGCGCCCCCTGATTGGATTCGCGCACCTCGAGAAATACCTGCCTCGCGCCGCTTTTAGCGGCTTCCACCAGTGCGGCATTTATCAAGCCACCGCCCACGCCCCTCCTTCGCCACGACGGAGCTACGCCCAACGTCAAAACCTCGACTTCATCGACTACGGCGCGCACAGCGGAGGCGCCGATCACTTCGCCAGACTCTTCGGCAACCCAGACGCGAGTGCCGCCGTTCGCCAGCAGCAGGATCTGCCCGGCTGACCACTGCGAGGCGCCCGGACTGGACGCGAGTACGCGTTCGATTGCTGTCGCGTCCACCGCAGCCATCTCACGGATCATGCCAGCGATTTGCCCTTCCACTTCGCGTCTTTCCATTTCACTTCGGCGTCAGTGCGGCGGACGTAATTCGCGTCAAGATGTAAAGCGTCGGTGACTTTGCCGCACAGCGCCTGGCCATACGCAATCTCCCCGATGAGCGGAGCCAGCACCCCGGACACAGACTCGAGCCGATATCGCGTCAAGGCAGACTCTTTGAGTGCGGATTGGATCGGCTCAAGCGCGGGCGACACAAAGATCGTCTCTCGTGCAGCCGCCTGATCAGCCACCAGGTTCGCAAACTCGGGAGCGGGCAAGAGCACCTCGTCCCCTAGTGGCTTGAGGGGAAAGTATCTGGCCTCGCCGTCGTAATCGTAGACACGTCCAAAAACCTGCCCGCGTCGGGCATCCTGCACGGCAGCCACCACTACGCCAGGTCCCAAGTCTGGAATCTTGAGCGCCTGAAACACAATCGCGTCGAGCGAGCTCACGGCAACAACCGGGCGGCTGAACGCTTCGGCCCAGGCCTTCGCCGCCGTAAGTCCTATGCGCAGGCCGGTAAACGAGCCCGGTCCTGACGCTACCGCAAATAACTCGAACGTTTCGATGGAAATACCCAACTCGTCAAGAAGGCTTTGCAGATCGACGAAGAGTCCGGAGGCGTGCGGCTCAGTCGCACAACTCGTGCGAACGCCAAGCACGAGGCCCTTTTGTAGGACCGCAATGCTGCCTGCCCTGGTGCTGGTATCCACCGCCAAGATTAACATGCCTGGATTCTAGCATTTTCGCGGCAGCAGGATGAGTCGTGACTGCACCAGAGGCGAGCAATTGGCGTGCCATTGCGTTAACGATTTTTCGCTTAACTCTCTGATTCTACGAGAAATATATTGACTTCCACGTACGTGCTCAGTAGAGTCATAGGGAAATGCAGTAGTCCTTGGGGGGAGACACATCTAAATGGATTATAAGATCGGCGAAAAGGTTGTCTATCCGAACCATGGCGTCGGCGTCATCGAACAGATCAGTTACGGAACACTGAACGGCCGCACGGAAACCTACTACATGCTGCGCATCACATCGAGCTCACTGAAAGTGATGGTTCCACGTTCGAATGCCGAAGCGGTCGGGTTGCGTCCGGTGATTCGAAACGGAGAGACGGAAAAAGTTCTCGGGTATATCGCGAAGGGCAAATTCAATTCCCACCACGACTGGAAGCATCGATTCAAGGAAAACTCAGAGCGCATGCGAACCGGTTCACTCATCGAAGTGGCCGCCGTCCTGAAGAGTCTCGTCGCGCTGAGCCGCACCAAGCCGCTCTCCTTCCGCGAAAAGAAAATGCTCGAACGAGCCAAGTATCTGCTGGTGACCGAACTGGCCACCGCACGAAACACCACACCGGAAACGATGGAAACAGTACTGGTGAAGTCGCTGGCCAAGGCGCGCCTGCGCATGCCCGCGGCGGGCGAGCTGGTCGAAGTCGCGGACTGATACACGCTGGCTGTTCCGGGCCCCTCACGCACATTGATAGGCCGCAGTGAGGGTTAGCCGAGAGGAAGAATCGGCCGGGCGTCGAGCGTGGCGTCCGCAAGATCACCCGCAAGAAACTTAGGAAACGCCGCAGCGGCGATCATCGCCGCGTTATCCGTGGAAAGCTCCCGGCTGGGAAAGAACACCGGCAAACCCCGCTGTCCCGATTCCCGCTCAAAAGCTGCTCGCAACCCAGCGTTTGCCGCCACCCCGCCCGAAACCAGCACGCTGCGCGCGCCAATCTCCTCTGCGGCAACAATTGCCCGCCGAACCAGTTCGGCAATGACCGTTCGTTGAAAATGCGCCAGCAGCGCCAGCGTCTGGGGACTTGATAGGGCCAGCAGGCCGGCAACGGTGCGCTCGCCGCGCGCCAGCGCCTCCTGCCTACGGTCAATCTCGGGGTGGAGTTCCGTATGTGCGCGGACGTAATACAAGACAGCGGTCTTGATCCCGCTGAAACTAAAGTCGTAAGGATTCCCTTTCAGCTTGGTCGCGCCGAACGGATTCGGGACCGACCGGTCGTAGCCGAGTTCGATCGCGCGAGCAACCAACTTGTCAATGACGGGGCCACCCGGGTACCCGAACGCCAGTAGCTTTGCCACCTTGTCGTAGGCCTCGCCCGCCGCATCGTCACGGGTCTGACCGATCCGGCGATACTTGAAAACCGTTGAGCCTGATGGTTTTGACGCCTCCCGGCTGGAAACCTCATACAACACGGTATGCCCGCCGGAGACGATCAAACAGACAGCCGGTAACTCCGGCTGGTGGCCGCCACCGAAGGCCTCGAGAAAAACGGCATGGACATGTCCTTCGAGGTGATTGACGGCGACCAGCGGTTTGCCGAGCGAGGTGGCCAATACCTTTCCGTAGGTCAGCCCGACCAGCAGTGAGCCAACCAGACCTGGGCCACAGGTTACACCAAAGGCGTCGACGTCCCGGAGAGCGAGTCCGGCCTGCGCCAGCGCCTCTCGAACGATGGGAACAATGCTTCGCAAGTGTTCCCGCGAAGCAAGTTCCGGCACAACGCCACCATACTTGCGGTGAATATCGATCTGCGACGCCACCACGGATGAGAGGATCTCACGCCCGTCGGCAACCACGGCCGCAGCGGTCTCATCGCACGAGGATTCGATGCCCAAAATGCGTGTGGTCATGGAAGAAGCCAGTCCTTACGGGACTCATCGTAGCATGAGGGCGCACAGTTCCGCCGGCTCCCGCGGGTACACAACTTTGGAAACGTAGAGATTTGCTGGGATTGACACTCGCGCTCATCGCCACGTATGGTCCTTTTAACGCGCTCATTCGTTTCGCGCGCCCGTAGTAGCGCTCATTCCAAATCGGAAGGTTCTCCTCACACTGCGACCATGGCAAAAGCATCCAAACGAGTGCGCAAAGCCGTATTGCCCGCGGCGGGCCTGGGCACGCGATTCCTGCCGGCGACCAAAGCTCAGCCCAAGGAGATGCTTTCCGTCGTCGACAAACCCTTAATTCAATACGTGGTCGAGGAGTGCGTCACCTCGGGCATCGAACACATCGTGATTGTGACGGGCCGCGGCAAGAATGCGATCGAGGACCATTTCGACTCGTCGCCGGAACTCGAGAGATTTCTGGAGATGCGGGGCAAGGGCGAGCTAGCCGAGATGGTTCGTTCCATCAGCAACATGGTGAGTTTCAGCTATACCCGGCAGAAGGAGCCGCTCGGATTGGGTCATGCGGTGCTGACGGCGAGAGAATTGGTCGGTGATGAGCCGTTTGCCGTTTTGCTGGGCGACGTCATCGTCCCCGGCCCCCGGCCTGCCACGCGCCAACTCATCGAAGTCTACGAGCAGACCGGCCTGGGCGCTATCGCCGTGGAAAAAGTACCGCGCGAGAAAACCCATCTGTACGGAATCATCGACGGCGTTCCGGAGACAGCCTCGCGTTGGGGACAAAATCTGTTGCGGGTGCGCGACATGGTGGAAAAACCTCCGGCTGCCGAGGCGCCCTCAAACCTGGCTGTGACCGGAAGATACGTCCTGCCACCTGAGGTGTTCGACTGCTTGGCCCGCACCAAGCCGGGCCGAGGCGGCGAAATTCAACTGACCGACGCGTTACGCATGCTCGCGGCCGAACACGGACTGTACGGGCTGATCTATGAAGGGCAGTCTTACGATGCAGGGGACAAGCTGGGTTTCCTCACTGCAACGGTGGAACTAGCGCTCAAGAATCCCGAGCTTGGAGAAGACTTCCGCGCATATCTCCGCGGCCTCAAGCTCTGAATGGCCTGCGCGAGCTGGTCACTACTTGGATTTCGAGGACGGCTTCTTTTTCTCGGAGCTTGGCGAAGACGCCTTGCTCTCCGTCTTCCCTTCCGATTTACTCTCGGACTTGCCGTCCGACTTCTCGGACTTGGTCTCGGCTGCACTCTCCTTGCCGGCAGCCGTGGAAGACGAAGACTTGCCGTAATCCGTGACGTACCAGCCACTGCCCTTGAACTGAATGGCCGGCGCGGAGACCAAACGATCCACTTTGCCGCCACACTTTGGACATTTTTGCAGCTTCGGACCGTCGAACTTCTCGATGCGCTCGGTACGCTGGCCGCACTTCTGACACTGATATTCGAACAGGGGCACGCAATTCTCCAGTCACGATATGTACAACTGGAAATCCTATCACGTCAGGGCGTACCCGCGCCGGGCGCCAAGCAGATCAGCCATCCAGGGAGGCGTCAGGGGCAGCCCCGTGCGGCGGGCGTGATAGACTGGCGACGGGAATGGATACTAGCCTTGCCCCGGCGATCACGGACGTCCGCAAGGGCGGATGCCTCTATCTGGTCGCCACCCCGATCGGAAACCTCGAAGACATCACCGTGCGCGCGTTGCGCATTCTCGGCGAGGCGCATCTGATCGCCTGCGAAGATACACGGCAGACCGCCAAACTCTTGCGTCACTATAACATCGACAAGAAAACGGTCAGCTACCACGAACACAACGAAATGACGCGCGCGGCGGAACTCGTGATCCGCCTGGAAGAGGGCGCCAAGGTCGCGCTAGTCACCGACGCCGGCACGCCGGGGATTTCAGACCCCGGTCACCATCTCATTTCGCTGTGCCTGCGACACCACATTCCGATCGTTCCGATTCCCGGCCCTTCCGCGGTGATTGCCGCGCTCACCGCTTCCGGATTGCCCACGGAGGAATTTCTTTTCGTGGGATTTCTGCCTTCCCGCAGCGGAGAGCGGCGCAAAACGCTCGAGCGGCTTGCTTCGGAATCGCGCACTCTGGTGCTCTATGAGTCCCCACATCGCCTGGCGGACACGCTGGCCGACGCGCTGGACCTCTTTGGCCGGCGCCCGGCCGTGATCGCCCGCGAACTCACCAAGTTACACGAGGAGTTCCTGCGCGGCGACCTCGCCGAGCTATTGGTGCGCGCCCGGCAACAACCTCCGCGCGGGGAGATCACGCTGCTGATCGGAGCGGGGACGCCAGGACAGGTTGCAGCGAACGATTTGCCGGCGGCGCCCCTCAACCGGCGCGTCGAGCAGATCATGCTGGAACGAAATCTCGACCGCAAAGCGGCGCTCAAGACCGCAGCGCGCGAACGAGGGCTCAGCAAACGGGAGGCTTACAAGCAGTTGCTCGCCGACCGCTGAAGCGGTGCCGTTGAGCCGCGGGAGTGAACACCTCACGCCGGTGGCGCGGACTCCGATACGAAGAGCCTGTGCAGCCGCGGCCCTACGAACGCGACGCCAACAACGGAGCGGGACTCAATCGTTTGGATGTGCCGGACCTGGCCGCGGGTCGCAAAATCCGTCTGTTCCCTATTCCCTTCCGGCGACGGCAGCGACAGGTGTATCTCCACGTCCGCGCCGGGCTCAAGGTCGCGCGAGAGCACAAAAGCCATTCCGGCGCGGCAGACATCCTCGCTAAAGGTCTTCTCGTCGAAGCCCGCGCCGTTCCGGTCTGTTCCGCGCACCCCGACCGGCAAGCGCACTCGAAGGCGGCGTTCGGAGCGGCGCTCCGCGGGATTTGGGCTTGCGGAGGCTTCGCTCATGTTATCTCTCCTGCATCTCGCGGCTCACCAACAGGCACGGCGCCCGCAAAGAACATATTGACCCGCTCCAGCACTTCAGCCGGCGACTGCGCGCTGTGCACCCCCCGCCGCAATTCCGCGCCGTTGCGAACGCCATGCGTGAACGAACTGGCGAACTGCTTCATCTTGCCGATGGCGTCCGGGAAGCCTGCGTCGATTAGGTGACGAAAATACGTGGAGATCAGGCGGAAGCGGTCCATCTCCGAAGGCTCATCGTAACGGCCCGTGGAACCAAGCTGCTCGATCTGGCGAAAGATCCAGGGATTGCTCGCGGCGGCCCGGCCGATCATCACGGCATCGCAGCCAGTCTGCTGCACCATCCGGAAGGCATCCTCCGGCACGCGAATATCGCCATTGCCGATCACGGGAATGCGCACCGCTTCCTTGACCGCACGAATGATGCTCCAGTCCGCCGCGCCGGCATAACCCTGCATGCGCGTCCGCGGATGAACGGCGATCGCCTCGACACCAATTGATTCGGCCATGCGCGCCACATCCACGGCGACAATACTCTTATCGTCCCAACCGGCTCGAATCTTTATCGTCAGAGGAATTCGGACCGCTGCGCGCACGGCGCTCAAAAGGATTTTCAGGGCACCCAGATCGCGAAGCAGGCCTGACCCGCCGCACTTCACTACCTTTTTAACTGGACAGCCCAAATTGATATCTACGATGTCGAAGCCCAGATTCTCGACCGTGGCCGCGGCATCGGCCATGGCCTTGGGATTGGCGCCGAAAAGTTGCGCGGTGATGGGGTGCTCGTCGGGCTCAAAATACAGATAGTGAAGCGTGCGCGAGGCATTGCGCGTCACGCCTTCGGCGCTGGTGAACTCCGTCATGATCAGGCCGCAGCCGCCCAAGCTGCGGATCAGGCGCCGAAAGACCGTGTCGGTGACGCCAGCCATGGGCGCCAGAACCGTGGCCGGCGCGACGGGGACATTGCGAATTTGCAGAGCTTTCGGAAGCATGACGGACATCGCCTTTACTGAGCGAGACTAGCAATAACCCGGCGTCTCTACAACAAACTGGCGTCGAGCCCCGAGCCCGCAGGTTTTTCGGGGTCCCGCGCCGGGCGCGCATCTGCTTGCTGACTCCGCTGACTCGGCCCTTGCGCTGGACGCGGCGCTGAAATGCTTTGCTGCGCCGGAGCATGGAACTCACCAGCCGGCGATACCTTGCCTTGAGCGGCAAGGTGCTTGGCCAAGCCCTCGCTTGATCCCGCGAAGAACCCGTCCACTAGTTGCGCCAGCGCTTGCGAACGCGCTTCCTCCGCGGTGAGATTGGGCCGGTAGACCCAGGCGCGGCCGGATTTGCGGCGCAGAACGATCCCTTTTTGGGCCAAACGGTCCAGAATCGTCATGATGGTGGTGTAGGCTCGCGGCCGCGTCGGATGCAGAGCCTGCTGGATGTCGCGAACCGTGGCCTCGCCCGCCGGCCAGAGCGCGTTCATGCAATCCAGTTCCAAGGGAGCCAGGTCCAGGATAGAGTGCCGTACCCCGCTGCCCGGGACAACGCCAGCCATCCGTCAGCCACCTTGCTTCGTCATATCAGCCGGGCGTTCGAGCGAAAGTTCCCCCTGCGCCGGAATGCCAGCATCCCGGCCGGCCTCACCCTTGCGGAACTGATCGACGCGCAGGAGCCTTCGGCCTAGCGCCGGGCTGAACGCCGTCCATACGTCTTCGTTGTTTTCTATGTTGAGGACGGCGCGAGCGGCGCCCATCTTGGAGTCCAGGTCGTCGAGATAATGCAGGACTAGGGCTTCCCGGAACATGGGCAGTTTTGGCGAGCCAAATTCGTACTCGCCGTGATGGCTGATCAAGAGGTGCTTGATCAAAGTCTTCAAGTCGGCCGGAAATCCTTCGATCGCATCCATCTTCTTGGTGACGGACTCGAGTTCGAGAACGATGTGCCCGAGCAACTGTCCCTCGGGCGTGTACTGAATGGAGCGCTCGCAAGACAGCTCATCGAGCTTGCCGATGTCGTGCAGGATCGCGCCGGTCAAAAGCAGATCGGCGTCGAGTTCCCGGTAGTGTGCGGCGACCACCTTGGACAAATCGCACAGGCTGATGACGTGTTCGAGCAAGCCGCCTAGAAAAGCATGGTGCATCAGTTTGGCGGCCGGAGCGCGCTTGAGGCGCGGCACGACGTCCGGATCCTCGATGATCGTGGCGACCAGACGCCGAAGCCAGGGATTGCCGAGGGCCGCGGCGTGTTCGAGAAGCCGCTGGTAAAGCTTTTCGACGTCCTCGGCGGTGTGCGGAAAATAGTCGGCCAAATCCATTTCGCCGGGATCGGCGCGGCGAATTTTGTCCACCGCGAGTTGCGTCTTGCCGCGGTAGCTTTCCACGCGAGCCTGCACCTTGACGATGTCGTCGCGGTTGAATGTGGCGGTGGCCTGATCGGCATTCTCCCACAGGCGCGCCTCAATCGTGCCGCTGCGGTCACCCAGCTCGAGGCGCAGAAAGGACTTGCCCTCGCGCGTCAAGCGCAGTTCTTTCTCACAGACCAGGAAGAAGGAGGTGATGCTGACGTCAGGAATCAGATCGGCAACGTACGCAGATTTCATTACGCGGTCTTTTTCTTGCCGAAGAACAAAAATCTATGGCCCCCGCCCTTTTTTTTTGCGGCGTCGTCGAGTCCGGCGGGCGTTTCCTCAATGGCCAAGCCGGAGACGGAGGCCGTATCCACGTAACCGGGCTTCACTTCCACAAAACTGTCTTGCCGCAGCATGTCGAGGTAATCCCGCAGGGCTGGCTTCATCTTCTCGTCGTAAAGCTTGTTGTTGATCTCAGTAGCCACTTTCTCCTCGGGCTGCTGGCCAGCGGGAAAATGTTCGCGCACCTGAAGGATGAGGAATCCCGTCTTGGTCGAAATGACGTCGGTCGTCTGATTGCGATCGAGCTTAAAGACGACATCCTCCAGATCCTTCGCCATCTGGCCCTTCTCGAACGTACCCAGGTCGCCGCCTTGCTTCGCCGTACTGCCGTCAGAGAAGCGCTTGGCCAGTTCGCCGAAATCTTCGCCGCTCTTCACGCGGTCAAGCAGTCCGTCCGCCTTCTTCTGCAGGGCCGGAATATCGGACTGCGGCTTGTTTTCCGTACTCACGAAAATCTCCCGCACCACCACCTCTTCGGGACGCACAAACTCCTGTTTGTGCTCTTCGTAGTACTTTTGCTCATCCGTATGATCCAAAATGATCCGGGAGCCAACCTCGCGCCGGATGACCTCTTGCGTGATGAGCTGGTTCTTTATGTTGTTTTTGAAATCCTCAAAGTCCAGACCGCTTGCGGTGACCTGCTTTTCGAGATCCTCCATCGTGGCGATGTTGTTTTGCTGGCGAATCTCGTCCAGGCGCTTCACCACGTCCGCATCCACGTTGATTCCGGGAATATCCTTGCCGCGTTGCACCAGCAGAGAATTGTCGATGAGGTCGCGCAACAAGTCCTTTTGCCCGGCCGCTACCTTTTCTTGAATCTGGGCATCGGTGCAGGTTGGGCAATCCTGGTGCGCGTCGTCTGCCAGCGACTTCTGGGCGTTCGCGAGGTCACCGCGCGTAATTACTTCATTATTGACGCGCGCAACCACTTCTTCTATGACCTCGCCCTTGTCCTGCGCCGCAACAACAACCGGCAGCAGCAACAAGCATGCGGTCCAGAGGCAAGCGTGTTTTCTCATTGCGTAGGTCCTCAGAACTCCCGGCAGGGCATTTTAGCGCCCCGTCTCCAAGGGGAGCAACAGGTTTCGGATTGTCTGCGCGATTTTGGCTGTGCCGCGATCCAGGGTTATGGTCAGGACGCCGCTGGGCGCCAGGCGCGTTCCCTTCTGCCCGCGCACCAATTCCACCAGCCGCTCCGGGCGCACGGGCGTCGTAGCGTGGAACTTGAGCGCTACTTCGCTGCCGTGTCGCTCCACCGAGGAGATCTGCAGGCGCTCGCAAAGAGACTTGAGCACCGCATAGTCCAGCAGATTGGCCACCGCCGGCGGCGGCGGGCCGAAGCGATCCGCCAGCTCGCGCTGCACGGCTTCGCGCTCGGAATCGCTGGTCACGCCAGCGATCCGCTTGTACGTGCGCAAACGCAAGTTCTCCCCGGGAATGTATTCCGGTGGAATGCGAATATCGAGTCCGAGATTCAGGGTCGCGCGCAATTCCGGCGTCGCGTCGCCCTTCTTGTTCGACACAGCGCGCTCCAGCATCTGGCAGTAGAGATCGAAGCCGACTGCCGCGATATGCCCGTGCTGTTCTCGTCCCAACAGGTTGCCGGCGCCCCGCAGCTCCAGATCGAGCGCCGCAATGCGGAAACCGGCTCCGAGATCGCTGAATTCCCGCAGCGCGGACAAACGCCTCCTGGCAATCGGCGTCAGACTCTCTGAAGGCGGGATCATGAGATAGGCATAGGCTCGCTGATTCGACCGGCCCACCCGCCCGCGAAGCTGATACAGCTCGGAGAGACCAAATCGGTCCGCGCGATTCACCAGCAGCGTATTGGCGCGTGGGATGTCCAAGCCATTCTCGATGATCGTGGTGCAGACCAACACGTCCGCCTCATCGCGAATGAACCGCAGCATCACGCGCTCGAGTTCGTGCTCGCCCATCTGGCCGTGAGCCACCACCACCCGCGCCTTGGGCACCAGTTTCCTGACCATGTCGGCGATCGAGTAGATGGATTCAATGCGGTTGTGCAACAGGAAAACCTGGCCGCCACGTTCGATCTCTTCCGTCACGCCGCGCCGAACCAGCGCTTCGCTGAATGGCGCCACCACCGTCTGGATGGCCAAGCGGTCCTTGGGCGGCGTTTCGATCACCGACATATCCCGCAAGCCCGCCAGCGACATATTCAAGGTACGCGGGATCGGCGTGGCCGTCAGCGTCAGGACGTCCACGTTGCGGCTCATCTCCTTCAGCCGCTCCTTGTGGGCCACGCCGAAGCGCTGCTCCTCGTCCACCACCAGCAGGCCGAGATTGTCGAAGTGCACGTCTTTCGAGAGCAGCCGGTGCGTGCCGATAAGAATATCGATCTTCCCTTCCTCGACCGCCGCGATGATTTTCTTCTGCTCGGCGGCGCTGCGGAAGCGGCTGATCATTTCGATCTTCACGGGAAACGCGGCCATGCGCCGGCGGAACGTCTCGAAGTGTTGGAAGACCAGGATCGTCGTCGGCGCCAGTACGGCCACTTGCTTGGAATCGCACACAGCCTTGAAGGCCGCGCGCATCGCTACTTCTGTTTTGCCGTATCCGACGTCTCCGCACAGCAAGCGGTCCATCGGCGCGGCGCGCTCCATGTCGCGCTTGACGTCGGCGATCGCGATCGCCTGATCGGGTGTCTCGGTGAACTCGAAGGCATCTTCGAACTCGCGCTGCCAGGGCGTGTCCGGCGAAAACGCGAAACCGGGCGCGGCCTTTCGTTCGGCGTACAGTTCCAGCAGCGTGTCGGCCATGTCCGTGAGCGACTTGCGCACGCGCGACTTCCGCGTGGCCCAGGCAGTGCCGCCCAGGCGGTCGAGGGTGGGCTTGGCGCCCTCGACAACGCGATAGGCCTGCACCAGGTCCAGGCGTTCCAGCGGCACGTATAGGCGCGCATCCTCCGCGTACCGCAAACGCATGAACTCGGCGCTCCGCCCTTCGCTCTCGAGCGTTTGCAGGCCCACGAACTCTCCGATGCCGTGGTCCACATGCACCACGTAGTCGCCCGGCTTCAGCTCGGAGAAATCGCTGGTGAACGCCGAGGCCTTGGACCGCTCGCGGCGCGGCGCCGCGGCCGGAAGCACTTCAAAAAGGTCGCCCGTGCCGTAGAACGCCAGATGCAAATCCGGAATGAGAAAGCCTTCGGCCAGGGGCGCGCGAACCAGCGTAACGGCCTGCGCGCTGCTCGAGGTGGCGTCCTCGGCAAGCCGCGACCCAGCGTGGCTCTGCTCGACTTCGCCCACTGAATAAGGCACTTCGTACTCGCGGCACAGGTCGGCCAGCCGCTCTAATTCCCCGGCGCTAGTCGCACCGATCAAAACCATTTCTCCCGCGGCCACGCGCCCGCGAACCTCCGCGAGAAACGCCGGTATTTGCCCGTGGTAGTGGGTCGTCGGTTGCACGCGGATTGTTCTGGGCTCCTGGCCATCGCGCTGCAGGGGCAACCGCTCGATGAGCAGTCGAGGACACCTTTCCAGGGCGTCACGCCATTCCTGTTCGGGAACGAGAGCAGGCTCGCCAGCGGCTCCCGGCTCGTCCTCCTCGCCCGTCTCACCGCTTTCGGCCAAGCGCTGGCGCGCTTCTCCTGCCGCGGTCTCGATCGCTTCCGGTTCATCCACAATCACCAGCGTTTCTGGGCGCAACTCAAACAGCGTGCGAGTGGAACCGGCCGTTTCGATGGCGGAGCTCGCAGGCGCGTCAGCGCCATTGCCAGAGACGGGAGCAAAGAAAGCGAAAAACTCGGTCAGCGGCGGAAGCGCAACCCTCGGTACCGGGCCGGTCGAGCGTTGCGTATCGGGATCGAACTCGCGCAGGGACTCCACCGTGTCGCCCAGCAGCTCAACGCGAACAGGCCGCTCCGCCTCCGGCGGGAAGACATCCAGAATGCCTCCGCGCGCGCAAAACTGCCCTGGCATCTCGACCAACTCACTGCGCACGTATCCGACGTGACGCAGGTGCGCGACAACCTCCTCGAGCGAGACATCTTGATCAGGTGTGAGCGAGAGCGACAAGCCCTGGTAATAGCTGGGGCCGGCGAAACTCAAGGTCGTGGCCGCCGTCGGAGCCACGATGACCGAAACCTGTCCGCCGACGTAGCGGCTGAGCGTGGTCGCGCGCGTTTCCAGTATTTCCGGGTGCGGTCCGACTCCACGGCCGGGAAGTTCGTCCAACGCGGGAAGCAAAGAAGCGTATGCGGCGGCACCACCCAGTGCACGGCCAAAGAAACGCAGAGGTTCAAGCAGCTCTTCGGCGCGGCGCTCGGTGTCTACCAACCACAGGACTGGGCGCCGCAACTCGCTGGCCGCAATGGCCACCAGAAGCGCCTTGCACGGGTCGGTCAGTCCCGCGATGGCCTCTTGGATCGAGCCTCGGCGCAGCCGTTCGAGGCTTTCGTCGACGGCGGGATAACGCGCCACACGGGCAAGTCGTTCGGTTACGGCCGGGGACAGCATCAGTGGGAGGCGGGCTCCGTTTTACCCGGAGTTGCGGTGATGATCTTTTGCAAAATAAGCGTGGTGGAATAGCCAGGCTGCAATGGGATCGAAACAACCTTGCCACCGGATGCTTCAACCTCGGCTCGGCCTACAATTTCGTTGGTGCTCCAATCAGCCCCCTTCACAAGCACGTCCGGCAGCAGCCGCGTGATGATTTCGCCAGGCGTGTCCTCGTCGAAAAGCACTACCAAGTCGACGGCCGCGAGCCCGGCCAAAACCTCCGCCCGCTCCATCTCCGAAATCAGCGGGCGCGATCCGCCCTTTACGCGCCGCACGCTGGCATCGCTATTGAGACCCACGACCAGGGCGTCGCCGAGCGAGCGCGCTTCTTCGAGCAAGCGAACATGTCCGGGGTGAAGAAGGTCGAAACAGCCGTTCGTAAACACAATCCGGCGAGAACCGCGACCTTCGCGGCCCACTAACTGAAGCAGCGCTTCCTGCGAGACGATCCGACCCATTCGGTCTATGGTCCAGAGCGTTCCACGCGCTCAAGACCACCACACAGTTTAGCACGCGTCACGGCACCGTGCCTGACACGCTCCATCGAAGCGGCAATCGAGCAGGTATCGCAATGTTTGATGTATACTCCGAGGTCGGTTCCGCTCCGCGCCTGCTTGCTCAGCTCTTGGGACGAGCGCTTACGTCTCGGCATCCGGTCGAGGACGCGGGATAAGCCTGACTCGAACCCATGGCCATGCGTCAAATCGCGATCGTAGGTGGCGGCCCGGCGGGCGCGATGTGCGGCCAGCGGCTGGCCAGCGCAGGTCTCGACGTCACCATCTACGACGAACACCTCGCCTGGGAGAAACCGTGTGGCGGAGGACTCACCCACAAGGCCGTCGTCGCCTATCCCTTCCTCTTTGACTCGCCCTACGCAAAGAAGCTGGTGCACACCGTCGAACTGATTTCCAGCCTGGGCCACCGCGCTCGCCTTGATCTCGATCATCCCATCGTCATTTATTCGCGCACCGTGCTCAATGGCTTGCTTCTGGAAAGGGCCGCGGCTGCCGGTTGCCGAGTCGTGCGTTCGCATGTCGGCCAAGTCGACACCAGCGCGTCGCGCGTTCGGCTTCGTGTGGGCGACGCCTGGAGCGAAGCTGATTTCGTCGTGATCGCCGCGGGCGCCCGCAACGCCCTACCCCTTGGCGCGCAGCCTCTGGCGCGCGGCGACCTGGAAATGACCATCGGCTACTTCATCCCCTCGCAGGCTGATTCCATCAGCGTCAAATTTCTGAAGCGCTTCGAAGGTTACATCTGGTCATTCCCGCGCGCCGACCATCTCTCGGTCGGCATTTGTGGCCGCATGTCCCGGCACACCGCGCCGGAGTTGCGCCGCTTGCTCGAACAATTCCTCGCCGACGAACACATTTCGGCAAAGGACGGCAGCCTTTACAGCCACGTTCTGCCCTCGCCGCAACTGCAAACGCTTCGCAAGCGCCGGCTGGCCGGGCCCAACTGGGCGCTGGCGGGCGACGCGGCTGCGCTGGTCGATCCCATCACCGGCGAGGGCCTCTATTACGCTTTGCGCTCCGGGGACATTTTGGCCGAGATGCTCATCGCCGGGGCGCCGGAGCGATATCCCGAGCGCCTGCGCGCCGATTTCTCGGTGGATCTGGAGTTCGGGGCTCGCGTGGCACGGCACGTCTACGCCGGCCGATTCCTGGGCGGCGCCGTCACCACGCGCATGGTGCAGTTCATCAGCCGGAGCGCGACGTTCCGCACGCTGATGGGCGACCTTTTCAGCGGCGCGCAGAACTATTCCAGCCTGAAACGGCGGCTGTGGTCACAGTTTGGCCTTACGGCCAGCGAGGTGCTCGTTAGCCTGTTGAAGCCCCGGCAGCCACTCGCGCGGCAAACCGCCGGCGACGCTTAGTCCCGCGGAACGTAGTAAGTCGAACGCGCTGCAAATCTGCAGCGTCGACCATCCAGACGATTCGCAAGAGAAGGCACTCCGGGCAGCCCGGAGCCGCTTCCACAGGACAGCTATGCCAAGGCTAAAGAGCGGTACGGCGCGGGGCCAGCTTGCGTTGGGGTGGCGGAGGAATCATGCTGGCCATCTTGCGGATCATGGCCAACACCAGGCGTTTGTCGCCGTCGGATAGAGTGGTGCTGTACCGCTTGATCTCCGAGAGGAACCGGATTTCGTCTTGCGAAAGCTCGCCCAGCATTTTCTGGGTATCGCGGTCGCGCGGCGTTTCCGTTCCTGGGAAAAAGTCCGCCAGGCTGATTTCCATGGCCTCGGCGATCTTTGCCAGCGTCTCCAGGGAAGGCACCGTGTGCCCATTTTCGACGCGCGACAGGTAGCAACGCAACAGCCCTGTGCGACGTTCGATGTCTCCCTGCGAAAGTCCCCGCTGTCCCCGGTAGGTCCGGATGACTTCGCCAATCTTTACTTTGGGTTTCTCTTTCGGCATCCGCGCGCCTCAGACGCGGTATCTTACGCACCGTTCTCTCACGGCGCAAGGGGATTTTGCACATAGGTGTAGCGTGCAACATCCCAACGTGGGGGCGCAGCTAACCCCAGGGTAAATCGAAGCTTGACTCGTTACTGCTGAGCTAGCTCCAAAATCACAAACGAATTCGGGAGCTGTTGAGGCCGCGGCCGTGGATTGTCCGCAGTTGCCGGCCCGGCCGCCTTGAAATCCGCAGTCATCGTAAACACGTGGTGCGTCTTCGGGTCCAGCGCCATCGTGCGCGCCCCGAACTGCGTGGTGACGTTGCCGACCACGGTGTACTTGTCGGGCGCATCTTCGTGAATGATCGACATCAGGCCTTCGCGGCAAGAAGCGAAAATCATGCCCGTGGCAGGGTCAAAGCCATCGCCGTCCGGATCTCCCCCGATCGGTGGCGACGCAATCACCTTGCCCGTATCGGCGTTGATCACCACCAGGACCTTGTCGCAAGCTGAGAAAAGGCGGCGGTGTGCTACGTCCACGGCCAGCGCGGAAGGCCCCTCGCAGGGCGCCAGCGGCCAGTTGCCCTTGACCGCCAACGTCTTGGTGTCAAATTCCATGATCGCGCTCTTGTCCTCCAGGTTCACAAACATATTGCCTTTGCCGTCCAGGTTGGGCTCTTCCGGTTTGCCGCCCAGATCGACGGTGCCAACCACTTGCCCGCTGGTCGCATCGATCACCGTGGAGTTGTTGCTCCTGCCGTTCATCGTGAAGACGCGCTTGGTCATGGGATCGTAAATGATCGAGTCGGGATTCATGCCGGTCGTCTTGATCTTCGTCTCAGGCTTTAGCGTCTTGAGGTCGAACACCGTGACGGTGTTCTCGCCGCCATTGCTGGTGAAGCCCTTGCCCAAATCGAAGGCCAGCGCCACGCCATGGATTCCCATCGTGTCGGGAATGTCGCCAATCACCTTGCCCGACACTTCATCGACGACCATCATGTGCGAGCCCCGCGAAACGTAAATGCGGTGCGCGTCCGGATCCACGCGGAGATAGTCCCAGCCGCCGTCGCCACCTACCGGCATTCGGCGTACCACCTTGTACGTGCCGCCCTGTGGCGCGGCATGCGCGCCCGGCCCCAGTGCAAGAACGGCCAAACAAGCCAGGAACCCGGCCCAAGCAAACGTGCTCATGCTTCGTCGTGATGACATATCTTCTCCTCTTCGCATCGATTTTCGCCTTCCCAATCCCTTTTTCCTGTCTCCGAAATTCCCTGGCCCACTGCCAATCGCCTCCGAGCCGAGCGTGCCGTCAGTCACGCGTGAGATAGAACTGGACTGCCGGCGTAATCATCAGCGACAAAATCATCGAGATCAGGATGCCGCCAATGACCGCGATCGCCAACGGCTGCAACATCTGCGAACCCTGGCCCAAACCCAGCGACAGCGGAAGCATCCCGGCCACGGCGGCCATAGCCGTCATCGTGATGGGACGTAACCGGCGGCGTCCCGCTTGAATCAGGGCTTCTTCCGCCGAAAAGCCCACGGACCGGAACTTCTGGTTCGCGTCCAGCAACAGGATGCCGTTCTTGGCGACGATCCCGACCACCATGATCAGCCCGATGAACGACGAGACGTTGAAGGTGGTCTGCGTGATCAGCAAAGCGAGGAACACGCCCGACGTCGAAAGCACGGCCGAAGACAGAATGGCGATCGGCGCGGAGAAGGCCCTGAATTCGAAGAGCAGCACCAGGAAGATCAGGACCAGCGCCAGCAACAACACTACAACCAGATCTTGAAACGACTTCTGCTGCTGCTGGAAGAGCCCGCCATACTCGACTCGAATCGCGGGCGGTATCTTCAGGTCGGTCACAGCTTTCTGCACGGCCTTCATACCGGTACCGAGGTCCAGACCTTCGAGCCGGGCCGCCACTTCCATCTCGCGCTGGAGGTTATAGCGCAAGATTTCGGTCTGGCCGGGCAACTCGGTGACGTCGGCAAGCGCGCTCAGCGTCGACGTCGAGCCATTCGAGTTGACCAGCATGGTGCTGTTCATGGCCTCGAGCGATCCCCGCGTCGCCACTGGGTAACGCACGCGCAGGGTGTAGGGCCGGTCGTTGATGATCACCGGCGTTGTCGCGGGCTCGCCATCCACCATCGCCGACGTCACGGTTGTGAGCTGGTCGGTGGTGAAGCCGGCCTTGGCGGCCGTGTCCGGTTTGATCGTGAAGAGCAAGGCAGGGCCGCTCGTGGTGCTGTCGATACCGTTGTCGATATCGACGATGGGCTGCTTGCCGTTCACATAGATACGTCCCAAGGCATCCGCTACGCGCTGTGCCCAGTTCTGCAGCGCGTCGGGATCCTCGGAAAACAGCCTGACGTCGATCGGCTGAGGAGCGCCCGTCAGATCGCCGATCATGTCCTGCAACACCTGCGTGAAATCGGTGTCGACGGCCGGTTCGGCTTTGTTCACCTTGGCGCGAACGTCGGCGATGATGTCATCGATGCCGCGTGTGCGGTTGTCCTTCAGCTTTACCGAGATGTCGCCTGTGTTCGCTTCGGTCACTGCGGCGAGGCCCAGCTGTAACCCGGTGCGCCGCGATGTGCTTTCCACTTCGGGCACCGTGCGAACGATCTGCTCGATATGGGACACCATGCGGTTGGTTTCCTGCAGCGAACTTCCTGGCGGCGTTATATAGTCCAAAATGAACCCGCCTTCGTCCATGTGCGGCAGCAGGTCGGTGCCGAGATGGTTGTAGCAAACGTACGAGACACCGATCAGGACGATACAGAATAGACCCAGCCAGACGGGATGTTCGAGAGCGCGGCGCAGCCAGACTTCGTAGAAGTTGATGATGCGCTCGAAGAATCCTCCCCGCAGCGAGGCTTCCTCGGCGGCCATCATGCGTTTCATCTGTTCGGTCTGCGAAGACCCTGCGCCTTCTGACGGGCCATTGGAAGGCTCGTTGCCATTCCCGTTATTTCCGTTGTCGCCGTTCTCGCCGATTGCCGCGTTCGCGGGCGCGTGCTTGCCGCTGTGGTGAATCAGATGCGTGCTGAGGTTGGTGGTCCAGGTGAGCGCCAGGAACAGCGACGTTAGCAACGAGGCGCTCATGGCGATGGCCAGCGCCCGGAAGAAAACGCCGGTCACGCCAGTGATCGAGATCAGCGGCAGGAAAACGACGATAGGCGTCAGGGTCGAACCGATCAGCGGGACGGTCAGCTCCTTGAGGGCGCTACTGGTCGCTCGCAGCGGGCTTTCGCCGCCGTCGCGGTGCAGGACGATGTTCTCGACGACCACGATGGCGTCGTCAATCACCAAGCCGCTGGCCGCGGCAAGACCGCCCAGGGTCATCATGTTAAAGCTCTGTCCCAGGAGCTTCATCGCGATGAAGGTGACGAAGAGAGCCACCGGAATGACCATGCCGGTCATGAGTGCGGTGCCCCAATCGCGCAGGAACATCCAGATGATGATCCCGGCGAGAACCAATCCGATGATGATGGCGTCGCGCACACTGGCGATCGAGGCGCGGACGATGTCGGACTGGTCGTAGAACACGTTCAGGTTGATTCCGCCCGGCAGCGTGCTGCGGAGATTTTCGATCGCCTGGTGCACCTCGTCGGCGACCTCGACGGTGTTGCTATCCGGCTGGCGGTTGATGCTGACCAGCACCGCGGACTTGCCGTTCGCCGTGACCACCGTGTAGTTGGGCGCGGTCGCCGACGCGACAGTGCCGATGTCGCGAATGCGCACGGGCACGTCACCGGCGTCCTTGATCACGATGTCGCCGATCTGATCGGGATTTTGCACTTGCGCGGTAATGAGGCCCAGGTAGAGCTGGTGGTTGCGGGCCAATAGACCGGGCGAGTCGATCAGATTGGTATGGTTCACCGCGTCGAGAATGTCTTGCACGCCGACCTTGGCACGCAGCATCTTCGCGGAGTCGGGGATGACGTGGAATTCGGGCTGCTGGCCTCCCTGCACCAGCACCGTTGCGACTCCATCGAGACGGTTCAACCGTGGCTTGATCTCGTAGGTCGCCAACTCCCATAGATCCGACTGCGAAACCTTGTCGGAAGTCAGGCTGTAGCCGAGGATCGGAAAACTAGCGAAGTCCAGCCGATGGCTGTCGACTTGCGCCGTCGACGGCAACGAGGTTTGCACGCGTGCCAGCGCGGAGTTGACGAGCTGCAGCGTCAGCGTCATGTCCACGGTCCAATCGAAATCCAAGTCGACTTCCGCCGAGCCGCGGCTGGTGATGGACTTAACGTCCTGGAGGCCAGGGACGCTGTTGACCGCTTCCTCGATAGGCCGGGTGATCGTTACTTCCATCTGCTCGATGGGCATCACGCCGTTATCGACGCCGATGACGATTCGCGGGAAGTTGGTCGCCGGAAACACGGCAATCGGCAAGCTGAGGGCCTCGTAAATCCCGACGGCCGCCAGCGTGAGTATCAAAAAAATGATCGATTTGGAATGGCGTGCAAACCAATACCGCGATGGGTCTTCGCCCGCGGCAACCCGCGGCTTGGACGGCAATGTGGCTATTTGCGATCCCTTATCGTCCATGACCCTCTACTCCCGATGCGAGGCGCCTGCTCGCGCATCAATTGTCGTCATCGTCGTCCTCGTCGGGAACCTTCGGCGCCTGCACTTGCACGGTCGTCTTTGCAAGTACGTCGTCATCCTCGCTGTAAAGCGAGAACGCTCCTACGGTGACGACGCGCTCCCCGCCTTTCAACCCGTCGGTGATTTGCGTGTCATCGGAGTTCCGAATGCCGATTTTGACTTTCTGTTTGTGAGGTTTGTTGTCGGTATCCAGCGTCATGACCGAAGTTTGGCCATCCGAGTCGGTCAGCAGGGCCGCGGTCGGAATCACGATCGCCTTGGGCACCGTCTCGGTCACGACCGTCACGCTCGCGCCGCCGCCCGGCTTGAGCTGCCCCTTCGGGTTGGGCGCCTGCACCCAAACTTCCACCGTGGTGCTGTTCGGATCGAGGGCCGGGCTCACCTGCGTGACCTTGCCGTGAATCGCTGGAGTCACGCCCGGCGCCGAAATCGTCGCGGCATCGCCCACCTTGATCTGCGCCGCATCCTGTTGTGACACGTGGGCCCGCGCGATCACTTGCGACAGATTCATCACGGTAATCAGCGGCGCGCCGCTGGCGGGCATTTCGCCCGGGAATACGGGCCGGTCGGTCACCACGCCGTCGATTGGGCTCACAATCTTCGAGTAGCTGAGCTGCGCGTCAGCCGCCGCCGACTTTCCCTTCGCCGAGTTGAGTTGCCCTTCAGCAACTTTCAAATCGAGCTGCTTCTGTGCGGCCTGATACTGGTCCTGCGCTTGCAACAGGCTCACGCGGGCGTCGTCCACGTCCTTCGCGGAAGCAGCTCCCTGCTTGTAGAGAGCCTGGCGGCTGTCATACAACCGTTGCGCCGCATCCAGCTCCTCTTTCGTCAGTTGCGTGTCCTGCTGCGCTTTCTGAAGCGCGGCGTCGTAGGTGGCCTGCGCCTGCGTGAGTCCACCCTGGCTGTCGGTCACGGCCGCCGCCAGGTCCGCGCTCTCTAGCTCCGCCAGCACTTGGCCTGCATGGACCGGGCTCCCGCGGTCCACGTAAAACTTCTTCACCGGCGCGGCGATCTTCGGCACGATCGCAGACTGATCGAGCGGATAGAGGATGGCGTCGGCGGTCACTTTGCGCTGGATCGCCTCGCTCTCCGCCGCGTCGACTTGAACGGCCACGGTGGGAGCCGCCTCCACGCCCGTGTCCTTCGCCCCGCATCCTGAAAGGAAAAAACTCGCGGCGAGAGCCATGCCCGCCAGAGCCATCGGCGCCAGGCGTGCTGCCGCGTCGCGCTTCACCACCTTAACAAGTGCGGATTCCACGTTTCTCATAGTTGTTTTGTCGCCACCTTCCCGCATACCTTAGAAGGCTCCCGTGAGCGTTTGCAGGTTTGCCAGAGCCATACGATAGCGTACCTGGCCGTCATCGTACGCGTTGCGCGCCGTGGTCAGCGTCGTCTCGGCGTCCACCACCTCAAGCGCAGGCGAGGTCCCTCCCTGGTAGCGCAAATTTACCAGACGAAGACTCTCCGCCGCCAGATCTGCGGTCTGGCGAAGCTTGTCCACGGCGTCTCGCGACACCGCGGCTTCGTTGTAGGCCGCGTAGAGCTCGCTGAGCGTTTGCCGCTGCGTCTGGCTGAGCTGCACCCGCGCGCTGTCCTGCTTGAATTGGGCTTGACGTATCTTGCTCCGCAGCGTTCCCCAATCCCACACCGGCATATTCAGGACGCCCGTCAGGAAATAGCCCATCGTGGGCACGGGACCAAGCTCGGGGAACGCAGCCTGCGGCTCGCGCAAGCCAATGGCATTCGCTTCGAGTCCGTAGTCGGTCTCCAGCGTCAACGTCGGCCAGAAGGCCTGCTTCGCCGATTTCACGTCCAGGTCCGCTTGTCGCAAGCTCTCGAGCGCCACGCGGATGTCCGGGTTGTCCTTGCTGGCCATCGTCTGCACTTCACCAAAGGTCGGCAGAGCCGCCGGCGAATCCAAATCATCGACCACGGTGAAGTTCTCGTTGAGCGTCGGAAACAGCAGCACGGCCAGATCCAGCCGCGCGCTTTCCATCGCCAACCGCGCTTCGTCAAACGCCGTGGCCTGCTGCTGGTACTGAATCTCCGCCTTCACCACGTCGCTGTGCGCCGCCTGGCCCTGGGTTTCCTGGGCTTGGCTGATGTTGAGAAACTGCTGCGCCTGATCGAGAGCCTGCTGCGCCGTGGCATACTTCCGCTGCGCCACCGCCAGGGCGTAATAAGTTCTCGTCACCGTCACGACCAAACCGCGCCGCGCGATTTCCGATTTGGCGCGCGTCAGCGCTTCCGCGGCCTCCGCCCGGTGGTAGCCCGTCCGCACAAGACTAGCCGGCGACAGGTCCTGATGAAGCACGGCCCACTCCCGGTAAACGTGGACGCCATCGTTCGTGACGAATCTTCCGTCTGTCGTAATCCCGTTCCCCTGGGTGTTGAGGTACTGGCTGGTCACGTTGAACTGCGGCAGCAGCGCGTTGCGCGCCTGCAATCGGTCTTCGACAGCGCTCTTTTCGTCTCCCAACGCGGAAACCGTCGCCGGATCGAGTTTGCGCGCGCGATCCAGCGCGTCCTTCAGCGTCACGGTGACTGGCGGCGTGGACTGATCCGGCCCCGGCGGCCCGACCAGTTTCACTGGCGCCTGTTCCGGGTTCGCTGGCGCTGCGGTCTGAGCATGCGCAGCCGGCCAGAGAACGCCTCCCGCAAGAGTCACACCGAGAACCACGAAAAAAGTCCGCGATAAATTCCCCATTCGAGTCCCTTCCCTTCTCCACTCTCCACGCTTCGCCGAAGCCGAATCAAACCGTTTAGAGCCGTTCGCGGATTCAGTAGCTAGCCAAACAGGCGGCGCCTCCTCCTTGAAACCAGGTGCGGGCTGTACTTGCAGCCCGCGCAAATCTAGACGCCCCACCTGCGCTGATGTTATGGGTTCGACCTTAAGAGAAGCTTAAGAAGGAAAAACTTCGTGCGGCGCATCGTCGAGCGATGATCTTAAGAAGCGGACGCCGGCAATTGCACGCAAACGCGCGTGCCGGTTCCCGGCCGGTTGGCAGCCTCGATGCGGCCGCCCAGAGCCGTCACCACAGCCTTGCAAATGGCCAGCCCGAGACCGAATCCGCCCGTGGCGCGAGCCCGCGATGGATCGCCGCGACGGAATCTCTCGAAGATATAGGGCAGCTCTTCGGGAGGAATGCCCGGGCCGGAATCCTCCACCGAGATGCGCACTCCGGCGCTGGCATCGCGGTCAATCCGCACGGTCACTTTCGAGCCCGGCGGGCTGTACTGGACCGCATTCTCGAGCAGGTTCACCCAGATCAACTCCAGGTCCTCGGGGTCGGCGTGCAAGTGCACGGCCGTGGGATTGACCAGCTCGAGAGTGATGTTCCGCTCGCGAGCCAGCGTCTGCATGCGCGAGATAGCCGCCTCGCACGTCGAGGTTAGTTCCGTCGTACCGAGGTTGCGCAACCCCCCGTTCTCCGCCACCTGTTCGATCCGCGCCAGACGCAGCATGCGAGCCAGCAGGTCTTCCAGGCGCCCGCAGTCCTCGAGCATGCCCTCGAGCCCGGCCCGGTATTCCTCAACCGGGCGCGGCCGTTGAAGCAGGGATTGCAGCGAGGATTTGACGATGGCCACCGACGTCTTCAGTTCGTGCGCCGCATCGCTCGTGAAATCGCGCTGTTGCTGAAAGGCGTCATGCAGCCGCTGCAGCACCATTTCGATGGCTTCGGTCAGCGGCGCTAGTTCGGTGACCCTCACGGCTTCGTGCGGCGCGCGGAAGCTCCAATTGGACGCTGAAATCTCGCTCGCGCTTTGAGCCAGTTCGCGCAGCGGCGCAAGCCGCCGCCGCACCCACAGGGCTGTCACGGCGCTCGCCATCATCAGCAACAGCAAACTCGTGCCGCCAACGTAGAACCCCAGCGCCGCCAGACGCCGGTGCATCTCCGACAAGGACGACGCGTAGACCACTGTGACGCGCAGCCGCGGCCCCAGAAAGTCGTCTTCGTCGTCGAGCACCAACACATTGCGCAGGGCCACGGCGCGATACGGCACACCGGACACGTCGAAGTCCGTGTATTCCTGGCTCGCATTTTCCGCTGCGCTCGGCAGCGCGCCTTCCGCCGCCACGACTTGCCCGTCGATTTTGCGGATCTCGAAGAGGTCCTTCTGCGCCGCGTCCGACGACGGCGGCAAAAGCGACGTATCGAACAGCAAGTCCGGGGGAATGCTCTCGGTGTAGCGCACCAGCGCCAGCGTGCTCGCCGCTCGTCCCGCAAGCGCCGCGTCGAACGCCCCGCGCAGTTCCGCGCGCGTGTAGAGCACCGCCGCCGCCGTCAGCGCCGCCGTCAGCAGCAACTGGCAAACGATGACCGTGCCGATGATTCGGCGGTTCAGCGAAACTCGCTTCAACTCAGCTCTCGCGTTCCGCCCGCAGCACGTAGCCGTGGCCGCGCAGGGTGTGAATCAGCTTCACCGCGTGCCCGTCGTCCAGCTTCCGCCGCAGGCCCGAAATGTACACCTCGATCACGTTGCTGAACTTCTCCCAATTATAGTCGTAGAGGTGCTCGAGCAGCTCTGTTTTGGACACCACCGCGTTCAGTCGGTGCGCCAGATACTCGAGCACCCGGTATTCCATCGGACTCAGCGCAATATCCTGCTGCCCGCGCCGCACGGAACGCGCGCTGGTGTCGAACCGCATGTCCGCGACGGCAATGATCGGTGATCGCTGACCCTTGCCTCTCCTCACCAACGCCTTGGCGCGCGCCAGAAATTCGCCCAGGTCAAAGGGCTTGGCCACATAGTCATCCGCACCGGCGTTCAGCAGCCGCACCACCCATTCTTTCTCGTCGCGCGCGGTCAGCACCAAGACCGGCGTTTGATGGCCCCCTGCGCGGTAACGGGTCAGCAACGCTTGCCCGTCCAGCTTCGGCAGCATCAGGTCCAGCACCAGCAGGTCGTATTCTCCCGACGTCGCCAGATATAACCCCTCCTGCCCGTCCTCGGCGACGTCCACGGCATAGCCGGCCCCTTCCCGCAGCGCACGCGCCACATTCCCCGCCAGCCGCTTCTCGTCTTCTACCACCAGTACGCGCACGCACTCCCCCGACGGCCTCCTGATGAGGCCATCAATACCCAAGTAGCACAGACCGCCGTTCTTGGCAAACTTGGCAAAGAGTCCGGGACTATGGAGAGGGCGCGGCCATCGGCCCGCGCAGAACATCAAAACGGGCCACCGCGTAACCCAACGCCGCGCCCAGAAACACTTCCGACGGGAAGTGCGCCTGGTTCGTAATACGCGAGAATCCGATCAGCCCCGCCGCACCGTAGGCAACATAGGGGACCCAGCGGTGCCGTTTGCCGTATCGGCGCGCGATGACCGTCGCCACGGCGAAAGCCGAGATCGCATGCCCCGACGGGAATCCGCTGCTGAATGGATTGCCCTTCGCCTTGAAAAACGTGTCGGAAAAATTGCCGTAGGGCGGGATCGACACCGGTCTTTCCTGGCGCGTGATTCCTTTGATGACCAACGAAAGAACCGTCACGTCGGCCAATGCCTCCGCAGCGAACAATCCGGTTTTCCGCGCATAGGGGTCCTTATCGAATAGGCCCACCCCATAGAAGGCCGCCGGAGCAATGAGGACCGCGGCCTGCGTGATATTGGCGGAGAAGACGCGATCGAAACCGTTGAAGGTTGTCGTACGCCGAAAATACGGCGCGTCATGTGCATCCAAAGCCAGCAAGCCAGCCGTCACGCCGACCACCGCGACCACAGGCACCCAGTGGTGCCCGTGGCCGAGCTGCGTTACCGGAAACAGCCACATGTCCTTCTGGTCGTGCAGAAAGTTCGGAATGAGAAGCCGCTCCGAAACGTCGCGTTCGACCGGCGCAGCCGCTGTCCCGGACGGTGCGGAACCCCCTTGTGCCGGCATCTCGACCGCTGCATCCGGCGTGACGTCCGCCGATGCGATCGCTGGGACAAACTCTTGAGCGCGAACAATACCCGCCGTCGAAACAAAGCCGCAAAGCGCCAGCGCGACGAGCCATCGCCGCACACCCGACCTTCGATTCATCTCTGTCAGAGCCCCCATGTCATTTTTCCCGCTGCCAGGTCATTTCCACCTGCACCGGTATATCGTTTTTGATCGCGATGGCGAATAGCGACGGCGGGTCGATCTTGAAATCGGACACCTTCGCCGGAATCACTCCCGTGATCCGTACTTGATCCCCTTCCGTCACCTGCTGGAACGGCACTTGCTTGTACTCCACGGTCTGTCCGGAAAACCCAACCTCCAGGTCCGCGTTGATCGTTGCGACTCCGGCCAGCGTCTCCGACAATCGCGTACGAACCGTGACCAGAGGATACTGCCCTGCCTTCGTGACCTGCTGCATGTGCAGGTCGCGGTTGCTGTCGCCCGAATCGAATGATTTGACGGCTGCGGCGATCAGGAAGTCGCACTCTCCGGCATGGCAGACGCCTTTCCCCCGCGCCGCATGGCTGACGCCCTCGACTTGATGCAACGGATGCGAAACATGATAGGTCAGCGTCGATTGTTCCAGAGTCCACTGGCCATCCTGCGCGGCGCAATCTCGGGTCGCGATCAGTATCAGCGGAACAACCGCCAAAGCAAACAATAATTTCCGATTCCGATTCACGAGGTTTCCGAATGGTCCGCCCAAGGAGTTTGCCCCTACCATTTGAAGCTCAGCGAGAGAATCGCCGCCCCATACGCGCTTGCCGTCACGATGGCCACCGCCCCGTGAGCGCTGGCGATGCCATGTACCCGCTCTCCTTTGCTCTTCTGATCGAAGGCGATGGCTCCGAGGATCGGCGTCAGAATCATGCCCGGCCCGTGAATCCAGGCCAGCGCCTTGTGCAGACGGATGGGACCCTTGACCTGGGTCCCCGGAATTTTCGGAGCGAAGATGGCGAAGTAGGCGCTGGTGAAATACAGGTCCCCGGTCGCTGAACCCAAAGCCAAATGCGTCCAGCGAGCGGATGTGCTGGTGCTCCTGCCACCCGCTCCGAAAGACGTAGCCACCGTGGCGATCAACGGGATGGTGTCGATCAGGCCCAGACGCTGATGAATTTTTAGCATGTGCGACCGCTTGTCGAGCCGGGCCTGATCCTGTGCATTTCCCCGGGCCTGTTCGGGAGTAATACCGAGATCCTCCAGCGTGGGCGCGGTCGTGTTGCTCGAAGGGCTCGTCGCCTGACCGTCCGCAGGCGCGGCTGGGATGCTGTCATCCGTCTGCGCGAAAGCTGGGGAGGACGCCACAAAAAACCGCGTGCAAACCAATGCCACGAAGATTCCAATACGAAAGACTTTCATGATACTGTCTGACCTCCGCGAAAAACAGGATGATGCCGCGGGACCTGGAAGGAAGGTGCCGGCTGCATCCGTTTCATTGCCGATTTGATGCGAGGTTCTCCGGGCGCGCCTGGAGATGAACGATTTGTCATCTCGACGACAGCATAAATTTATCTGCGGCTGCTAATCTTCGCTGCCGGAAATTGGGCTGACTCCTGAACCTGTTCCATTGCAATTGCTAAAACTCGTTTGACGATTCGGTGCGCCAGCAAGGAGAGCCCGATGATTCCAGGAAGCAAACCGTGAAGATTAGTCAAAAAAAATTCATTCCCGCATTTGCATTGCTGGCAATCGCCCTGCCGCTAGTTCCGAGAGCGGCGTTCGCCCAGACTGACGAGATCCAAGTCTACGACGCTGAGATTGAGGATGTGGGCAAGTTCAATGTCATGGTGCACAGCAACTTCACCCCCATCGGACGGACGACTCCTGACTTTCCCGGCGGGATCATTCCCAACCACTCGGTGAACGGCGCGGTCGAATGGGCCTACGGCGTTACCAGTTGGTTTGAGCAGGGCCTCTATTTCCCCGTGTACACCGCGTACTCCGAGCAACGCGGCGGGTCGCTCGACGGCTTCAAAATCCGCGAGTTGTTCGTCAAGCCGCACGCCCGCGACCACACCTTCTTTTACGGCGTCAATTTCGAGTTCAGCGTGAACTACCATTATTGGGAGTCCAAGCACATCACCTCGGAGGTTCGTCCCATCGTGGGGCTCCACCTTCGTGCGTGGGACTTTATCTTCAATCCGATCGTGGACACCGACTACACAGGTGGTTTCGGGAACCTGGAATTCGTTCCCGCCGAGCGAATCGCCTACAACATCGTCAAGGACAAATGGGCCGTGGCCGTCGAGGAATATGAAGACGATGGTCCCCTGCACGACTTTTTGCCGGGGAACGACCAGTTCCACGAGGTCTGGGCGGTCATGGATCACAACAACAAGATCCTGAATATCGAAACCGGTGTGGGCTTTGGCGTGACCTCTGGCGCCGACAAATTGACGTTCAAGCTGATGCTGTCGCGCGATCTCAACTAACTCGCGCTTAACCAAAAACGGCCTGCCACTTGCACCTGCGACCCTAGCCCCTCTTGGCTTCGGCCAACGCGGTGTGCTTTGTTTTCACCGGGACATCTCTCGGGCTCGCAGCGATCATCTCCGGTGCGTCCTGCACCGCTGGGAGCGCCTGCATGGGTAGCGACAGGGCCACGACGGCTCCGCCTGCGGCGCCATCGGAAATCCTGATCCTGCCGCCGTGCGCTTGCACCACCGCATCCACAAAAGCGAGCCCTAGACCGTGCCCCGATGAGTATTTTCCTTTCACAAATCGTTCGCAGGCTCGCGTGATGACGTCCGCTGGAAATCCCGGTCCATTGTCTTCGATCACCAGTTCTGCCGAATCTTGCTGAGAGCGCAGGCGAATATGGATTTGGCATCCGGCCGGCAAATGCGCCAGTTCGTTTTCGAGCAAATTGTTCACCACGCGGTTGAGCAGCAGCAGATCCGCCGCCACGACCACATGGTCCGCGACGTCGATCACCAGTTCATGCTGGCGCTCGGCCATGGCGGGCCGGTAGATCTCCACGATTTGCTTCACGACATCCGAAAGGTCCACCTCGCCCCGATCAAGACTCAGCGCGCCAGCTTGTGCCTCGGCCAAATCAAGCACCGTATTCAGCAGGTGCGTGAGCTTGTCCAGCCCTTCAATCGCTTCTCCCACGGACTCGCGCCACTCATCGTCGGGCTCCTTCACGAGCGCCGATTCCAGGGTTCCCCGAATCGAGGTCACTGGGGTTTTCAATTCATGCGCGACTGAATCCGTGACCGAGCGAAGTTGATTCACCGAAGTTTGAATGCGATCCAGCATGTGGTTGAACGTCTTGGACAATCGCGAAATCTCATCTTCGTTGCCGGGCTCGGGCAAGCGCTCGCCTAGCTTTTCGCTGCCGATTCTCGCCACTGTTTCCGTAATTCGTTCCACGCGGCGCAGGGTGCGCCGGGCGCTCGAGTAGGAGATCAGGAATCCCAAAAACACGGTCGCTCCCCAAGCGACCAGGAAACGAAGAGCCAGGCTTTGCAGCGTATGGGCAGCCCCACGGCCCGAGAGCCCTAAATAGACAGTCCTACCTCCGTCGTGTTGGGCCACCATTCGGAAACTCGTGGGCCAGCCTTCCACTCGCAGGGACTGCGGGGTGCCCGAAACCGGATTTGCTTCCCCGATCGCCTTCAGAAAAACATCGCTCGAGCTTGGCCCCACCCACAATGGACCCTGACCGTCGCCGGGATCTTGTTCGAGGAAAAAGACGGCATTCAGATTCTGCCCTGATGCGTTGTGTTCCTCCGGCAGCTCACGAGTCGCCAGTTCCGCCACTTCCTTGACAGCTCTGTTATACAAACGGTCCCGGGGAGTATCTGCGGCGACCCGCACAAGAACTGCGGCTTCGCCGCTAAGCCATGCATCGCTGCGCTCTCGAATGCCCTGCGCCACAAAAAAGTAAACGATCGAGAACGTGATCGCGGTTCCCAACGCGTACGCCAGCGCCGTCAAAATCGCGATTCGCCAAGCCGCGGTTGTGCGTAGTTTAGACATGCTTGAGCACGTAGCCTACGCCGCGGATCGTATGGATGAGCGGCCTTGCGGCATTCTGGTCCACCTTGTTCCGCAGGCGATAGATATGCACATCGACCACGTTGGTCGCCGGATCAATCCGCATGCGCCAAACGTGATCCAGAATCATCGTGCGTGTGACGACCCGGCCGGCATTTCGGCAGAGATATTCGAGCAGCGCAAATTCCTGCGGCGTCAGCTGCAGCAGGTGATCGCCGCGTCGCGCCTCGTGACGCACCAGATCAAGCTGTAAGTCCGCGGCTTGTAACCGTACCGATTCACTCTGAGGGTTGGAAGACCTGCGCAGGAGATTTCTCAGCCTGGCCAGCAATTCCGCCAGGGCGAACGGCTTCGTCAGATAGTCGTCTCCGCCCTGTTCCAATCCTTTCACGCGCTCGTCCACCGAGCGGCGGGCCGAGAGGATCAATACCGGTGCGAAACTCCCCTCGGCGCGCAAACGGGCAATGAGGTCCAGACCATCCATGTCGGGAAGCCCCAGGTCAACGATGAAGGCATCATGAATCCCTTCCAGCGCCTTCGACTCTCCCGTTTTCGCATTCCCCGCAACATCTACTTGATATCCAGCCTCGACCAAGGCCCTTTGAAGGAAATCCTGAATCGCCACATCGTCTTCGATGAGCAGCAGTCGCATGGGGTTTCCCGCCTGGAAGAAACTGTAGAGCTTAGCACGGCGCCCGCGAAACTCGACACGCTGAACGTCTTTGGTCCAAGTTCGATCGTCCAACCGCAGTGCGGCCCTGGCGCGAAGCGAGTAGCTCAAATCTTGGCGCCGGAGGTAGTCGAACCCACACGGCCTTGCAGTAAAATATTGTCCTCTGTGAAATCCGAGGTGGCCGTCAGAGGAGCGGGTGCCGCACGTATCTACATTGTTGACACAAGGCGCGCGAATTTGCCATGCTGTATATACATGGTGGATACATGGGAGGCGAGCATGAAAGCGACGGTGAAGAAATGGGGCAACAGCGCGGCAGTGCGAATTCCGGCTTCCGTGATGCAGGCCACGCATCTCGATCTGGACGAGGTGGTGGACGTGCGCGAGGAGGCCGGGCGGATCGTCATCGAGCCGGTTCGCCAAAAAACCTATGAGTTGAAAACGCTACTGAAAGGAATTACCGCCAAAAACCGGCATGAAGCCGTTGATTTCGGTGCGGCGATGGGTAAAGAGGTCTGGTGATGGCGCGGTATGTACCCGACGCCGGAGATATCGTGTGGCTGAATTTCACGCCGCAGGCGGGCCATGAGCAGGCGGGACACCGCCCCGCCCTGGTGCTGAGCCCGGTGGCCTATAACGATAAAACAAGCCTGATGATCTGCTGTCCCATGACGACGCAAATCAAGAACTACCCTTTCGAGGTCCTTATCGCGGGGACGCCGCCAAACGTGGTTCTGGCCGATCAGGTAAAGAGCCTGGACTGGCGCATCCGCAAAGCGGTCCGCAAGGGCGCGGTATCCCCGGATGAACTGTCGGACGTGCGCGCGAAGATCATGGCCCTCATCGGATAGGCTCATCAGGACGCGCCCGTTTGAAATTCCAATCGGCCGGAATATCAGGTTGACATCATGGCGGCCGACGCCGGCGAGGAAATCTCCTCCGGGGCGCTGAACTTGTGGATGAAGTCGGCGGCGGATCCAACCTGGCTATTTCTCCTCCCTTGCCTTGGTGCCGGCGTGTGCACGGTAGTGCCTGGAAGGAAGCAATGCTGCGGGATCAGTCATTCCAAGAAGTTTGCTCTTGTTCGAAAGATGTTGTTCTCAATGAACGGTTGGTGCCGGAGGAGGGAGTCGAACCCACACGGCCTTGCGACCAACGGATTTTGAGTCCGCCGCGTCTGCCATTCCGCCACTCCGGCACGCTTCCTCGTAAGACTATCCTACTGACTAACTGGCTGCAACATGGGTGTCTTTGCCGTCGGGGCAAGACTCCCTGCCGCCGGCAACCCCATTACGCCTACCAACGCGGGCCACAATCGTGTTAACGTACCGCAAGCGCGGCTCAAAAAAGCGCTGGTAACTGTCGGCGAGTAATGAATCTGCGGTCTGCTTATTCCGCCCTCCCGATGGGTCAGAACCGCAAGAGACGTCGCGTGCTGGGAGGCTGTTCGAATGCGAAAGATCCTGCTCTATTTCGTCTGTGCGTTGTGCTTGTCGTTCGTCGCGGTCAAGCCCTCGATAGCCGGTCCATGCAGCCAGGACACCGAGGCCGCTACGATTTACGTGCCCGATCGAGGCTGCGCTGATCTTGCCTTCGGCTATCAATATCAGCACTACAACGTTTTTGGGAACTCGTACGGCAACAACGGCTTCAACGTGGATGGTGGCATTCACTTATTCGATTGGCTCACCGGTGCGGAGGGCCGGCTCACCGTCCGCGCGGAAGGAACCAGCGCCTTCGGATTTGGTCACACTGGCGGATCTCCCAATCTGGTCGCCAAATCGCTCTTTATCGGCGGCGGACCGCATGTCGCCATCCAAAGCCGGTCGCGCCTCGAGCCCTGGGCGCATGTGCTCGCAGGTTGGGAACGTTTCCGATTCACGCAAACCGGAACATTCGGTGCCAATTCCACCTTCGGTTTCATGGTGGGCGGCGGCCTCGACGTCAGAATGGAACGCGGCATTTACTGGCGCGTTCAAGCTGATTATCTGGGAACAACTTTGCAGTCCACGGAGCAATCGAATTACTCCGTCGGAACGGGTATTGTCCTGTATTTCTAGTTCCGGATGATTCACGATCGGGTGAGCCCGCCCCATCGCCGCGCTCACCCCATTTCGACGCACAGACGGGTGCGGGCTATGCTTGTAGCCCGTGCAAAAAAACCGCTGCGAGCTGCACTTGCAGCCCGCCCAAAAGTTTGATACTCGACCGTGCCGGACCTTGCCATGCGCCAGCCTGAGCTCCGGTTCGTAAACCATGGCCGGTTAACAGCTTAGTACTTTCGTCCCAGCAAAATTGAGCCCTTTGCTTCATTTCGTACCGTGACACCCATCACTATAGTTCTCCTTTGCGTGCGCAGTCCCGCTCGGAGGAATATTGATGGTCAAGGTCCCCAACTCCTCGCCTTTGCCCGACGGGACAACTCCTAACGCCCGATCAAAATCTTCCATTCGGGTTTCGGAAATCATCTCGGCTCTGTCGTATGCCTTGGACCTGACCGAGGGCCGGCCCATGGGCCATTCCATGCGCGCTTGCATGATCGGAATGAGGCTGGCCGCGCAGACTGGACTTCCCGCAAACGAGCAAGCGGACCTGTACTATGCCCTGCTCCTCAAAGATGCAGGCTGCAGCAGCAACTCCTCCCGGCTGTTCCATATCCTCAACGCCGACGATATTCGCGCTAAGCGCGACGTCAAAACGACAGACTGGACTCGCGTCGGCTCGGAAAGCCTGCATTACGCGCTCACCCACGTCGCTACCGGCGTGCCCTTCCTGCAGCGCATGCAGAGACTGTTCCAGGTCGCGGCCACGCATCAGCAGGATTCCTGCGATCTGGTGAAAATCCGCTGCGAACGCGGCGCCTCCATCGCGCAGCAGTTAGGATTTTCCGTAGCGGTCTCCTCGGCAATTCACAATCTGGATGAGCACTGGGACGGCCGCGGCTACCCGGACGGCCGCCGCGGAACCGACATTCCCGTCTTCTCCCGCATTGCCAATCTGGCGCAAACACTTGAGGTGTTCCATGACGCTCGCGGGCCGGAAGCGGCCATCGAAGCGGTGACCCACCGCACTGGCCGCTGGTTTGATCCCGACCTGGTCCGGGCCGCGGTTTCCCTCTCGGCCTCTGGCGACCTTTGGGCTGGCTTGGATAGCAAAGACATCATCCCGAAAACACTCGCGTTCGAGCCCGAGCAGCGCCGCCTGACAGCCAACGAAGCCACCATCGACAACATCTGCAACGCCTTTGCCGAAATTATCGACGCCAAATCCCCCTTCACCTACCGCCATTCCACCGGCGTGGCGGATGCCGCCATGGACATCGCCCAGGCCTTTGGCATGAGCGCACGCGACCTCAAGCTTCTCCGCCGCGCCGCTCTCCTGCATGACGTCGGCAAGTTAAGCGTCTCCAACGCCATTCTGGAAAAGCCGGCCAAGCTCACGCACGAGGAATGGAAGGTCGTTCGCGACCATCCTTACTACACGTTCGAGATTCTGAGCCGCATTCCTGGCTTCGAGGAACTTGCCGCCGAGGCCGCCGCGCATCACGAGAAGCTCGATGGCTCGGGCTATTGGCGCGGCTGGCGCGCGGAACAAATGTCTTCCTTCGCGCGCATTCTCGTCGTTGCCGATATCTTCGATGCGCTGCGAGCCAAGCGGCCCTATCGCGACTCGCTCCCGCTGGAGAAGGTTTTCGAGATCATGCGCGCGGAGGCTCCGCGAGCTATCGACTTGCCATGTCTCGAAGCGCTCATCCAAGCCAAGAGCACCTCGAACTCCGACCCGCTGAATTGCACCGCAGTCATCACCGGCTGACCGTACTCAATCCGATCGCGACTTCCGCGAAAAAAGTGCTCGTTGTCGCCCCCGCCTATCGTTCGGAAAAACTTAAGGCGTGCGCACCAGCCCGATTCCAACCGTCAGCGTCGTAGCCGCCACCAAAAACGCGCCCAAATAGAGCACGCCGCGAAGCGCCCGCGCGTGCGCCACCGCAAAAAATCCCCCGGAGACACACAGCGCGCCCGCGACCACGCCGATGCGAACCGGCCACACAAGCGCTTCCGGTATCGCCGCATGATCCACCGCAATCTGCAAGAAGAGCGCCAGCAGCGTCAGCACTCCCGCATGAGCGTGGCCCGCCCGGTAGAACGAGATCTGCGACGGCGACAGATTCTTCGGCCCCGGGGTTCCGAACGCCCCGTTGGAAATGATGTAAAGAACCGTCAGTCCCCCATAGACGATTGTCGGCACAAGAATCAGGGCAATCCCGCACATCAAGCGCGCATCGGGTGACATGACTTGCCTCCTCTTCAAGCGAGTGAAGATGAACCAGCCGAAAGCCGCGCCATTCTATCGCTCGACGCTGGTCAAAGCACCGCAAAAACACGACCCGTGATTAACCGCACATAAACAAAAAAGCGGCGCCGATTTGCACCGAGCGCCGCCTTCTCTCGTTAAAACTACGAGCGTCGCAGCCCTAACGAGACTGCCCCGCTACCCGCAGCACCATCTGCGTGCCGCTGTTCAGGTGCACGTTCCTCGTGTTCGAAACGATCACCGATCCTTGCGTCGCGCTGGACGCCGCCGCATCCATCGACATCCCGTCCAGCCCGAAGACTCCGCGGCTGTTCGACGTCAGCATCCCGTTGGCGTTCAATCCGCCCACGGCATCCGTGGAATGCGTGGCCGCGTTCACCGTCCCGCCGACCGCACCGTTCGCCGTGCTGCCGACGCCGCTGCCGACGCTGCTCACCGTGCTGCTCGCACTGCGCAGCGTCCCGCCGGCCAATCCGCCTCCTCGCGCGGCGCCCGCACCGGCCGCCGAGATTGCTCCGCCGCCGCTGTCGAACACATCATCGTCAGCGGCCGAAGCCGAGGCCTGCGCAGCCGCTTGCGCCGATGCCAGAGCCTGGATGCTGGCGTTAACCGGGACCTCCTGGCCATTGCGCAGTTCCGCGTGGTCAAACGCCACGCCGAGTTCCGATTTCGCCTCGCCCTTCTCGCGTGCCTGCACTTCCGTCACATGCCCGACGAGTCGCGTGCCCTTCCGCAAAACCACCTTCCCGTTCTCTTTCACGTCCTGCGTCGTCTGCGCTTCCACGCGATCGCCCACCTTGCTCTTCTTCGCATCCAGTGAGCCCTTGAGCGCGGCATTCATGGTTGTGCCATCTGACAGAGCGATCGTGTTCTTCCCGGCGTCGGCGGATGTTTTCGCTTGTGCTGATGTTGCTTCGCTGCCGGAAGCTCGCGCACCGGACCTCGAACTCTGCGCGCTGGCGCCCGTCTGAGATTGCGCCGAGGCCCCTGCTTGCACATCCCCCGAAGTCTGCGCGTAAGCCACGCCTGGCGCCAACAATCCTGCCACTACGAAAAGCGCGATTCGATTCATGAGGCTGAACCTCCCATTGAAATTTACGGACTGCAAGGACGACCCACTCGAATTTGCAATCGCCTCGCCAAATAGCAAGTGGCCTCTTATGTGTTCGCTGCGGCACGTGTGACAAACCACGTCAACAGCGTCTCGGAGCGAAAAGTAACGCCCTGGGAAAAAATTACGTCAGACAAACATAGGAGAAGATAAAGCGAAGACTTGTGCTATCCTCCCGGCATGGGCCAGCCCCGCAAATGCCTCGTCACCTTCCGCGACCGCCACGGCGTCGAGCACGTCGCCGAGGTCACGGCCGAAAGCCTGTACGAAGCAGGCGCGGTCGCCCTGCAACAATTCCGCCGCGCCGATTGGAGCCGCGAATCCTCGCTCGAAGCGGGCACTCTTCGCGTCGAAGTCTGCGACTCCACCTTCTACAACGTCCGCGTAGCCGAATTGGAGGCATGGCTCAAGCGCTCCGGCGGCGCCCCGCGCGACGTAGCCGTGCGCCAAAAGCTCCGCACCCGCCTGCGAAAAAACGGAAAGTAAGCACGTCGGGCCAAGTTCAATTGTCGGGCGCCCGCCTCGTTTTCTAAGGGTCGGTCTTGCTGTTGTCTTTCTCTTTCCAACGCACGTCCGACGACGATCAGGGAGCCCAGAACACCGATACCGTCGTAGTATCATCGCGGCCGGCCGCGGGCTGTACTTACTGCCCGCGGAAATCGGGTGTGCGCTGTATTTACAGCCCGCGGAAAAAGATGAGACAATCCCCTACCCAAAATCGGCCCGCTCATCCTCGGGCTCTCTAACCACTCTCACGCTCGCAGCCTCTCTGCCCTGCTCAGCCCAGTCACCCGCGCCTCAGAAGGGCTGGCTCATCCTTCACGGTGGAGGAACCATGGAGCCCGAGGTCCGGGAGCGTTTCCTGGCCTTGGCCGGCGGGCCCGATGCAAGAATCGTCATGATCCCGACGGCGCTGTCGGACGCCGAAATTCCGGGACGCAGCGATCAGATCGCCAGATTCCTCGGCATCCGAAACTACACGGAGTTGCACACCCGCGACCGCAACAAAGCCAACTCGGATGCATTCGTCGAGCCCCTGCGGCACGCTTCAGGCGTGTGGATCGATGGCGGCCGCCCGTGGCGCCTCGTGGACGCCTACGCCGGCACGGCCGTCGAGCGCGAAATCAAGGCTCTCCTCGCGCGCGGCGGCGTCGTATTCGGCAGCTCTGCGGGCGCCAGCATTCAAGCCTCTTTCCTCGTCCGCGGCGCCCCTGCCACTCCCGGCAACCCGGAAGGCGACAACACCATCATGGTCGCTCCCGGATACGAAACCGGATTCGGCCTGCTTCCGAATTCCGCCGTCGACCAGCACGTCGAAGAACGTGCCCGCGAAACCGATCTTGACGCCGTCATCGCCGACCATCCGGAGCTGCTGGGAATTGGCCTGGACCAGAGCGCCGCCATCATCGTCCACGGCGATTCCTTCTTCGTGGTCGGCGGCCAAGTAGCCATCCACGACGGCAAAATGCACATCGGCGGAGCCTCCTATTACCTCCTGTCCTCCGGTCAAGCCTACAATTGGAAGACCCGCAAAGTTGTGGCGCAGGACAACTTGCCTCTGACGCTGACGCCAGTCACCGCCGCCCGCACCCCGAAACCGTCAGGCGCGGGCTCTTCGACGACAGGTAGAGCCGTCCTGGAATCCCGCGACACCTCCGAATCCGAACGCATCACCTACCAGTGCGACGTCACCCTCTACAGCGTTGGCAACAACGTCTACCTCGGCCGCCCCGACGGCCCACATCGCCTAAAAATCCAAGCCCGCGAAATCGACACCGACAAACTAAGCGAGTACACCTGCACCTACTAAGCGCGTTGGGCGAACTAGCGGACGGGGAGCACAAGTCTGCCTTGGGAATTGGGGATAATTCCCGATCCTCTTGATGCTTCCCTCGCTTCGTGCTTTTGTGCGAATCTAACAAACATGAATTCTGAAACGGCCGGCTTCTTACTTGCGCTTGTCGGATACCCAGAGGAAACCGCAACGGCGGAATACAAGAGCGGGATCATGTTCGATCCCGCCAGCGATTTCGGCGCAAAGCTAGTCAAGCACATCGTCGGGATGGCAAACGCGGGGGGTGGTTATGTCATTGTCGGATTCAAGGAAGAAACTAGCGGGAAACTCATGCCAGACCCGGCAATGAACGAATCCGTGTCAAACTCATACGAGACCACTCGCCTTTCACAGTCGGTTGACAGCTACCTGACCTCGGGACAGCGCGTTCAGCTACACGTTCACAAGATCGAAGCAGACTCGATCACATATCCCGTGATTTCCGTTCAAAGCTTTGACGACAGCCCTTTGTTCTGTGGGCGCGATTTTAGCGGACGCGACGGAAAGCCAATTCTGAAAAATGGGGCAGTCTATATTCGCGACGTTGCAGCGAAAACTGTGGCTGTTGCCGGTCCCGATCAGTTCAGGGCCTTACTCAAAGCAGCGGTCGCACGGCATCAATCCGCAGTCCTCAACCAGTTCCGCTCCCTGCTCGCCGAAGCGGGACTCTCGCTGCGATCTGAACCTTCAGAGCCCCCGGACGTCGCAGCCGAGGCCGAATTTCAAGAATGGTCCCAAGCTCAACGAACGGAAGCCCTAGATGAACTAGCAAAACCGGAAAACAGAAATGACCAACTCTGACCAGGAGCCCGCGTACATTGAAATCGCTCACTACTTGGCCGGGACCAACAGAGACTGGTCTCAATCCGACCTACTAGCAGCCGCCCAAAAAGCGGGCTGCCGAAATACAGGTTGGCCAATCGGAATTGTCTTGACGAAGCCAGAATTTTCGCCAAAGCCGATGCAAGACGGTATCCGAGCCGTCATCCGAGCCAGAATGTTTCACGAGGGTTTCGATTTCTGGTCCCTGGATAGGCGCGGGTATTTTTATTTCTTAAGAAGATTGGAAGAGGATTTCGTGACTCAAAGTCAGGATGAAAAGGTCCTATATTTTGACACAAGGATATGGAGAATCGCTGAAGGCCTGTTGCACTGCGCAAATCTCTACCGTGCGCTGCAAGTCCCCGCCGAGGCCGAAATTCGCATTCGAATGCTTCATCGTGGTCTCCAAGGACGCGTGCTCCTTGCATCCGACCCAATGAAAGCGATCACGATGTCCGGAAGGATATCTCACGAGAATGAGAGCCGATGGGAAAGAACACTGCCGCTTGGGGCGATAGAACCAAGTGTCGAGGCTCTAGTCGGAGAAGTCTCACAAGAACTATTCACACTCTTTGAGTTTTGGCGCCCGGAGCCGGAAATCTGGAAGGCTGTCCTCCAAGCGTTCTTGAAGTCGAGAGTCTAAACTACGCTGAGCGTAACTGACCTCAGACGGAGGGCCTTGCAGAGCTTTCTGCGTCTAAACAGCTCACCGAATTTCCAAGCTGCCTCAAAGCGAAAACGACACGTAAATCAGCTGCCCATACCGCTCCACCAATAACGCGACGGCGTCGCCCGGCTTCAGCTTGGCCACCGCGTCGCGCAATCCGGCCAGCGTCGTGATGGGCGCTCCGTTGAACCCGTGGATCACGTCTCCCGTTTGCAAGGGAACCTCTCCGTTCCCCCCCAGCGTCTTGGCCGCCACCACAACGCCCGTCGGAATCCGCAGGTCCGGAAACTCCTTGGCCAAATCGAGATTGAGCTCGATTCCCAGAATCCCCAGCGGGCTCACCAGATTCTTCTCCGGATCGGCCGAATCCACCAGGCTGTCCGCCTTGTGCGGCCGCTCCTCAAGAGGAATCCGTAGCTCCACTTGCTGCGAGCCGCGAAGGACTCTGACCCTGGCCATCTCGCCGCTGCCGTGCATATACAGGCTTTGACTGAACAGGGGCAGTGTCTCCGCAGGCTTGTCGTCAACGCTGAGAACGACGTCCTGAATCTTCAGACCGGCCATATCCGCGGGACCGCCGGGCGTGACATCGGATACGATAATTCCGAAATCTTTCTGCAAGTGCAGCCCGGCCGCCAGCTCCGGCGTGATCGATTGCACGATCGCTCCGATTTCCGGCTGGTGAATGTGGCCGTATTTCAAAAGTTGCGGATACGCATAAGCCACCACGCCCGCTGGAATCGCAAAACCCAGTCCCTGATTGCCGCCTGACGTGCTCAAGATGAACGTGTCAATCCCCAGCAATTCCCCATCGGCGTTCACCAGCGGCCCGCCGCTGTTGCCCGGATTGATCGGCGTGTCCGTTTGCACGTAAACCAGCGGGCTGTCCGGATCGGGCTGCCTTGCCACGGCGCTCACCACGCCCATCGTCACCGTGTTTCGCAATCCCTCGGGGCTTCCGAACGCAAACACCATTTCGCCTTGTCTGGCCATCGCCGGCTTCTGAAGGGACAAGGCCGGCAAACCGTGCGCCTGAATCTTGATCACCGCCAGATCGACCTCTCGCGTGATGCCTACAATCCGCGCGTCGTAGGTCTTGCCTTGGCCATTCGTGCCCGTAGCGGCGCCGCCCGCCGATGCCGGAGGCACGATCACTTCGATCTTCACGGCCCCATTGAGCACGTGCGCGTTCGTAACAATGTAACCCTCGGGATCGACGATCACTCCCGAGCCGAGCGCTCGCTGCCTCCCGACAACTACGCTCGTCTGCCCGCTATCGCCCTCCTCCGCCGAGCTGTATCCCGTGACCATGATTTGCACCACGCTCGGCGAAACGCGCTGTACCAGCGCCTCCACCGCGTCATTCAGTTGGTGTAAGGCATCTCCGGGATGAGTGACCTGCGGCGTCTGCGAAGTCTGCGCTGTCTGCGCCGCCAGGGTCCCTGCCGACGCCAGGCCTAAAACACCCAGCAACAGAACACACCCGCGACCGCCGCGCCATCCGGTGGACGATCCCCTGCGAACCCCATGTTCACTGCTCATGATGCACCTTCCCTCTATCTAATTATGATGATCTTACTCCATAGGTGGTGCCAGCAATGTGGACGATTGCCTGGGTTTCTCGTGCAGGGTGGTCAGAGCGTTATGGTCAGAACCGCTTCTGCCGCTTCGCGCGCCTGCCCCTTTTGCCTTTCATGAATCGGTCCTTTTGCTTCGACGCAAGCACTAGCGCAACAAACAGCGATTCGAACGATCCCCGTTCGAACCGCCCGGCCGGGCGCAGACACGCCATTAAACTACCATAAAGTATCTATGTATCTTATTGCAAATATACGCGGCCTATGCTAGACTGGCCCGTGCTTTCCACAAACCAGTCGCGCCCACTCGTGTTCGTTAGCCCCTTGCACCTCCGAAATCGGCCGCAATCCCCCCAATTTGCTAACTCATTTAGAATCACATTCATCTGCGTTGCTCCTCCTGTAACTCCCTTGGAATCACATTCATCCAGCTTGCCCGGGGGTGGGGGGTGCAGTTTGTATTCTGCTCAAAGCAATAGCCTTAGCAAAGCGCTCCGCAACGCATACCAACGAGCCCCTGTTGTAGAATCCAACCAGATGTTGCTGAAAGGTCTCAGTTCGGAGCCCTAGTCGGAGTCGCACAGTGCAACCCGCGGATCACCAACGAGAAATCGAAGCGGCGCCACTTCTCGCGCCGGACTCCCCGGACGGCCGCGCCGCGCCCTGGCGCCTGGGTTTCTGGAGCCTCGTCGTCACGCAGTTCCAGGGCGCGTTCAACGACAATGCGCTGAAGTTCCTGGTCATCTACCTCGTCGTGGACATGGGCCTGACCGCCAAGACACGCGACTGGGTCGTGCTGCTGGTCGGCGCCCTTTTCGCTCTTCCCTTTATCCTGTTTTCCATGACCGGCGGTTTCCTCGCCGATCGCTTCAGCAAGCGCTCCGTCACCATCGGCACGAAATGGATGGAAGTCGGGGTGATGACCTTCTCCCTCCTCGCTCTCGCCCGCAATAGCCTGGCGCTGGAATCGGTCGGTGTTTTCCTGCTCAGCTCGCAAGCCGCGCTCTTCGGGCCATCGAAGTACGGCCTGCTCCCCGAGATCCTTCCCGAAAAAGAGCTTTCCTGGGGCAACGGCATCATCGAACTCGGCACGTTCCTCGCTTCCATTGCCGCCACCGTTGCCGCCGGCTATCTGGCCTATTATTTTCGCGGGCAGCAGCATTGGTCGGGCGTCGTTCTGATCGCCTGCACGCTGCTCGGCCTTGCGACGAGCTTCTCGATCTCGCGCGTGCCCGCCGCGAATCCCGCGCGCAAGTTCAATCCGAATCCGCTCGGCGATCTGATCTCACAGCTCCGGGTGATCAAATCCGACCGCATCCTGACCTGGGCGTTCGTCGGCAATTTCTATCTCTTTTTCCTGGCCGCTCTGCTGCAATTCACGATCGTCATTTATGGACACGACATCCTGCGCATCGACGATCGCCATATCAGCTATCTTGCAGGCAGCCGTCGCCATCGGGATTGGCGCCGGCAGCCTCATCGCGGGATATCTCTCGGAAGGCAAAATCGAGTACGGCCTGATTCCACTCGGCGCCATCGGCATGACGATCTTTGGTTTCCTGTCAGCCGGTCACGGCCTCTCGCTCGAGCGCGCTGCTGTCTATCTCGGCCTGCTCGGATTCTCCGGCGGCTTTTACGCCGTGCCGCTCAACGCTCTGATTCAATACCGGCCCCATCCCTCCCAAAAAGGCGGCGTAATTGCCGCGGCAAACCTGATCTCCTTTATCGGCATTTTCCTGTCCGCCGGGGTCTATTTTGCTTTTGCCGAAGGCCTTCACCTTGGCGCCGATAAAATCTTCTTCGCCGGCGCCTGCCTGACGCTTTTGGCCACGCTTTACGCCGTCGTTTTCCTTCCGGATTCCATGCTGCGCCTGACCCTCTGGTTTCTCACGCACACGCTCTTCCTCATACACGTCGAAGGCCGTGACAATATTCCCGACCGCGGCGGCGCTCTTTTCCTCGCCCGCAAGATGAACCTGCTCGAAGCCATGCTGCTCGCCGCTTCCACCGATCGCCCGATTCGCTTCCTGATCGGCGAACCGGATGGCAATCGCGCCCCTACTCTGATCGAACGCCTCCTGCGCCTTGCGCCCTTTTCCAGCAGCGCGAACATCGACGGCCCGGAAATTGTGCTGAGCGCCGCACTCGTTGCCTTCGAGGCGGGAGAAGTCGTCTGCGTTGCCGGCGAGGGTCCGCTGGCGATACTGAAGGAGGATTCTCCGGAGCGCGAACGCTTGGAGGAACTGCTGGCCGACGCCGACGCGCCCATCGTTACCGTGTCGCTGCGAGGCTCCTCGCGCGGCGCTTTGCAAACGCAAGCCGGACGGCTTTCCTGGAAAAAACCCGAGGCGCTTCCCTGCCGCGTTGCCGTGCGTTTCGGAAGGCCGCTTTCGCCGGCCGCCACGCCCGTCGAGGTGCGCCGCGCCTTCGGCTCATTCGGCTGGCCCCCGGAACCGTCCGCGCCGCTCTAGAAACACGCGAGAGGCTAGAAGATCGAGAATTTCACATGCAGAAACTTCTTCGGGTTGCTCCGGAAATCGCCGATCAGCAAGCGCATGTCCCCGGCCAGCCCCGTGAGGTTGTCGTAAAATTTTGGATCGGAGAAAAATTTCCCCGCCGTCCCGTCGGTCGTGTCGAGCTTTGCGGTGGCCTGCGAAAGATTGTCGCCGACCTGTTTCCACGTGGTGAAGAACGTGTCGTCCGTCGCCAGCTTCCCGAGCGTGCCGCGCCCGGCCCGAACGTCGGAGACCAAGTCGTTGCCATTGGCAAGAAATTGTTTGGCCTCGTCGTGAATGCTCGGATCGTAAATGAATTTTCCGAGCGCGCCTTTCTGGTCCTGCACCGCGGCCATCACGTCGTCGAGCCTGCCGGTTACCGACTCCGCCTTGGTGTACAGCGTGTCGGACTTCAGCAGTTTCCCAATGGTTCCTTCTCCGTTTTGCAGCGAAGCCGTCATCTCATCGACGCGCGCGAGAGTCTTATTCGCATGGTCGTAGGCGCTCCTGTCGGTCAGCAGCGCGCCGAGCGTCCCGCGGCCGCGCTGAAGGTCATCGACAATGGAACCAGCTTGCTTGGAGAGTTCGGTGAGGTTTTGCATCAGGTCCGCGCCGTTGGCCATGATTTGATTCAGGGATTTTTCCTCGGTGCCCGGAACCTCCTGCCCGTCCTGGAGAACCGTGCCGGTGTAGCCGCGCTGCACGGTGACGATGCGGTCGCCGAGAAATCCTTCGGTGAGCAGGGCCGCCGTGGAATCACTGCGGATGTCATTCTGCACGTCACGGCTTACCCGCAGGACAACTTCGACGCTGCGCTTGTCATCGACTCGCTCGCCGGCTCTACGGCCTGGCGATCTGGATCGAGTCCACGTTCCCGACCTCGACGCCGTCGAGCGTCACCTTCGCGCCCGTGGCCAGACCATCCACTTCGGGCAGATAGGTGACTAGCCGGTACTTTGCGCCGAGGAAGCCGGTGCCGGTGACGTAAAAGATTCCCATCATCACCACCAGGATTCCGACGAGCACGAAAACTCCGACCCGCAGCTCACTCCACGTCAGTTCTTTCCTTTGCGGCATAACGAGACCTCCTCGGAGAATTCCACTTTGATCGTGCGGGCAAATCGAGCGCTCATACCAGAAACCGCTTCAGATAAGCATCGGACGATTCGAGCATGGCCTGCGTGCGTTCCCTCGAAGTAAGCCCGTCCGTCGCGCAGCACCAGAAAGTTGGTCGCGGGGCGTTTATTCGGCGAATCGTCGCCCGAATCGACGCGCAAACCTTCGTGCGCATTGGCGCGCGACGGCGAGCGCGGCTCGCCCTGTTGCGCGGGCGCGGGAACCACGCGGTTTTGTTTGGCGTCAAAACGATAATTCGCCAGGCCAAAAGCGTCCTGCAAGCGATGGGTGACCAGGAGCGAGGTGACGCCCTGAAGATCGCGCAGCCGCAGGATCAACGTGATGATGGTTTGCGAGGTCACCGGATCGAGACCCGCCGTCGGGGAATCGTATAGCACGATGGGCGGTTTGCTCACCAGCGCTCGCGCAATGGCCACGCGCCGGCGCATGCCGCCGGACAGTTCATCGGGCAGCTTGTCGATGGCGTCCTCCAATTCGACAAATCGCAACACCTCGCGAACGCGCGTGTCGATTTCGTCCGGGTCAACTCCATCTTCATTGAGCCGGTAGGCAACGTTGTCCGCCACGGTCAGCGAATCGAACAGCGCTCCCTCCTGGAAGACGAAACCCATTTGCCGGCGGAAGACGAGCAATTCGGATTCCGGCATCGAGCTGACTTCATGCCCCAACACGTTGACGCGACCCTGGCCCGGCTGTAACAACCCCGAAGCCAGCTTGAGCGTGAGCGTTTTGCCAGAACCGGTTTCACCCACGATTACCTTGGTCTCGCCGGGCGCAACCTGGAAACTGAGACCGCGAAGGATATCGCCCTCGTCAAAACCGAGGTGTATGTCATCGAATGAAATGACTGGCTCGCTCGTGGCCGCGCTCATCCAGGGGAACGGCCGGTGATCCTGCAACCGGCGTGAACTCGTGACTGATTATAGATGCAAAACGGCGCCAGTTGTCGCCGCAGATTCGCATCGGTCATTCTGGCCACCAGCGGTTCGTGCCCAACGCGTTCGCCGTCGTCGTGCATCGGCAAAGGGGCGCATACTGAACGGTGCCGCAATCTAGAAAACGGTGCCGGCGAGGTAGAGGGCCAGCTTGGAGAGGAAAAAATCGGAAATCAATATGGTCACCGAAGCCACTACGACCGCTTGCGTGGTGGCCCGGCCAACGCCTTGCGTGCCGCCGCGGACGCTGAGGCCTTGATAGCAACCCACGGTCGCGAGAATAAACCCGAAGATGACGGGTTTCGCCAACCCCTGCATGATGTCGGAAAACTCGAGGGCGTGGATGGCCCGGGTCCAAAATTCGACGGCGCCGATGCGCAAAGTGAAATAGGAAACCAGGTAGCCGCCGACCAAACCGACGAAGTCGGCCATGGCGGTGAGCAGGGGGAGAACCAGGACAGTCGCCACCATGCGCGGGGTGACCAATTTCTTGGTCGGATCGGTGCCCATGGCTCGCATGGCGTCTACCTGCTCGGTGACCAGCATCGAGCCGAGTTCGGAGGCCATGCCCGAAGCGTTGCGGCCCGCCACCATGAGGCCGCTGATCGTCGGTCCCAGTTCGCGAACCAAGGAAAGAGCCACCACGTCGCCGGTAAGCGTGGTCTCTCCGAAGCGCACAAACTGCTGCGCCGTTTGCAAGACGAGAACGCCGCCGATAAAAAAGCCGGTCAACAAAACGATGGGCAGCGAGCCCACGCCAATGATGTCCATTTGTTCGAGCAGGTCCTTGACGTAGTGCGGAGGGACGAAGATGCCGGCTACCGCGCGCGCGGAAAGGAGCGCATAATCCTGAACGGACCGAACATTCTGCTTGATGGCGTCGTTGAAAGCAGTCCAGAGAGAAGCGTCACTTGAAGCCATAAGCTGGCGAAAGAACTCCCCGACCCGGTTTGCAAGTCCCGGCAAGCCTAGCGTCCGCGCCGGGGCGCGTCAAGCTTGGCGCTGCGAGGTTTTCTATCGCTGTGTACATCGAGTCGCATTCGGGAGCGGTTCTTTACCGGCGCGGGGATAACCGATAGAATGTTTTGCTTCTTGCCGCGGGCGTCCGTGCAGTGAAGGCCTGCCCCGAGGGCAACCCAAACAACGAATGCTGCAATTTCATACGGCCGGGGAATCGCACGGGCAGGCGCTGCTGGCGCTTGTTTCGGGCTTGCCGGCTGGCCTGCGGGTGGACTTCGACTTCGTGAATGGCGAGCTGCACCGGCGCCAACTGGGCTATGGACGTGGAGGCAGGCAAAAGATTGAGAAGGATCGCGCCCAGGCGCTTAGCGGGATACGGCACGGGCAGACGATTGGCGCCCCGATCGCGCTGCAGATTGAGAATCGCGATTGGGCTAACTGGGAACACGCGATGGCGGTCGAGGACCGCGCCGAGGACGTCAGCCAACGCCGGCCGCTAACCGCCCCGCGCCCTGGTCACGCCGATCTCGACGGAAGCCTGAAATTTGGCTTTCACGATGCGCGCTATATTCTCGAACGGGCTTCGGCGCGCGAGACCGCGGCACGAACCGCCGCCGGCGCTCTGGCGAAGCTTTTTCTGCGCGAATTTGGCTGCGAGATCTTGAGCCACGTCGTGGCCGTGGGGCACGTGCAACTGGAGCGCGCGGCCAGTTGGAGCGAGATCCAGGCCGTTTGCGCCAATCTGGACTCGCCGCTGCGCTGCGTAGATCCAGAAATAGAAGCACGCATGAAGCAGGAAGTGGATCAAGTGCTTCGGGCGGGCGACTCGGTGGGCGGAATTTTTGAGGTGGTGGCGCACGGCGTTCCTCCAGGCTTGGGGAGCCATGCGCAATGGGATGCCAAACTGGACGGCCAGCTTGCTCGCGCAATCATGTCCATCCAAGCCGTCAAGGCCGTGGAGCTCGGCGGCGGGGTGGCGGCGGCGGGTTCGTATGGCAGCGAGGTGCAGGACGAAATCGCGTATGATGCGAAGAGGCGGCGGTTCCTGCGGCCCTCGAATCGCGCCGGAGGGCTGGAAGGCGGCATCACCAACGGCGAAGATGTAGTGGTGCGCGGCTACCTGAAGCCGATTTCGACGCTGCGCCGGGCGCTCGGGACTGCCGATTTGGTCAGCAAGCAAGCCGTGCAGGCGGCCTATGAACGCTCCGACGTCTGCGTGGTGCCGGCGGGTGGAGTGGCCGGCGAGGCGATGGTTGCACTGACGCTAGCTGGAGCATTTCTGGAGAAATTTGGCGGCGATTCGATCGCAGAGACGCGCCGCAACTTCGATGGCTACCAAAGACAACTCGACGAGTTCTGAGCCGGTGTCCACAGCCGTCTGCTGGCGCCGGCGCCACGCAACCGGCAGCGGTAGCACCTGCCGGCGCGCGGGCGAAGATCTATCCGATCACCAAGTATGGCGCCCCCGTGCTGGAAAAGAGCACCAAGCCGGTGGAGAAATTCGACGAGGAACTGGCGCAATTGTGCGAAGACATGTTCGCGTCGATGTACGCGGCGAATGGCGTGGGGCTGGCCGCGCCGCAGATTGGGCTGGGGCTGCGGCTCGCCGTGGTTGACGTCAGCCTGGGCAAGAACCCGGAAGCAAAGATGGTCCTGGCCAACCCCGAGATCATCCAGTTCGAGGGCGAGCAACGAGAAGAAGAGGGCTGCCTGTCTTTGCCCAGCTTCCGCGGCAATGTGGCCCGGCCACAGTACGTCACTTTGCGCGCGCAGGACGCCACGGGCAAGACGTACGAGATGAAAGGCGAGGGACTGCTGGCGCGCGCCTTCTGCCACGAAATCGACCACCTGAATGGCATCCTGTTCATCCAGTACTTGGGCTTGTTGAAACGCGACCTGATCCGGCGCCGGATTCGCAAGCTGCAAAAAGCGGGCACCTGGTAGCCGCTCTCGCGCCTTCGAAGCTATGCCTCTGCGCATCATTTTCTGCGGCACTCCTGAATTCGCCGTGCCTTCCCTGCGGCGGCTGCTTTCCGATCCGGAGTTTGCGATCGCGGCCGTGGTGACGCAGCCGGATCGTCCGCGCGGGCGCGGGCAGGAGGTTTCGGCGTCGCCCGTCAAGACCGTTGCGCTCGAGGCGGGACTGCAGGTCTATCAGCCCGAAAAGATCAAGTCGGATTCGGCGCTGGATTTTTTTATGCGGATGGCGGTGGACGCCGTGGTCATCATCGCCTACGGGCAGATCATTCCGGCGCGATTGATTGCGCTTCCGCGGCTTGGCTGGATCAACCTGCACGGCTCGCTGCTGCCGAAATACCGCGGCGCGGCCCCAATTGCTTGGGCCATTGCCAACGGCGAAACGGTGACGGGCCTGACCAGCATGCAGATCGATGCCGGGATGGACACCGGCCCGATGCTCTTGCGGCACAAACTCGAGATCGGCCCCGACGAAACGACGCCGGAACTGGCGAGTCGCATGGCCGAGGCTGGAGCGCCGCTGATCATCGAAACCCTGGGCAAACTCGCACGCGAGGGAGATTCGGCCGATCGCGCAGGACTCCTCGCAAGCCACTTACGCGCCGCTGCTCGAAAAGGAGCACGGACGCATCGATTGGTCGCTTCCGGCGCGGCAAATCTACAATCGCATGCGCGGGTTCACGCCGTGGCCGGGCGCTTATTCCAGCTTTCGCAGTCAGACCTGCCAGATCTGGGGACGGCCGGCTGATTCGGCGATGGCCTCGCAGAGCGAGATTGCCGGGAGCCTGCAGGCCGGCAGCGGTGCGGTGTACGTCGTCTGCGGGGAAGGAAGCTGCTTGCAACTTCAGACCGTGCAGATCGAGGGGCGGAAGCGCGTCAAGGCTCACGAATTCGTTCGCGGCGCGCGGTTGACCCCGGGCGAACGCTTCGGCTCCTGACGCTCGCGGCCGCGCCGACGGCGCTACGCCGTTGCTGATGCTCGCCGGCGACTACGCTTTAGCGGGTACACTTCCATCATGCCTATTTCACCAGCACGGCGAGTCGCGTTCGAGGTGCTGTGCCGCGTCGCGTCGCAAGGAGCCTACGCGTCGGAGCTGTTATATACGCGGCTCACCGATCGCATCTCGCGCGCGGACGCCGCACTCGCGACCGAGCTGACTCTGGGCGTGCTGCGCTGGCAGCGGCTGCTCGATTTTTTGCTTGCACGCAATCTCGATCGCGCCGCCGAGCGTCTCGATCCGGAAGTGCTGATCGCGCTGCGGCTCGGGCTTTACCAATTGCGTTTCCTCGAGCGCGTACCGGCGCATGCCGCCGTGGACCAATCGGTGGAGTTGGTGAAGCGTGCGCGGAAATACTCGGCGGCTGGGTTGGTGAACGCGGTACTGCGGCGCGCCGCGCCCGAAGCCAAAGTCTCCGGCAAGGCGCTGGCGGCCTTGCTTCCGGCGAAGGCTTCGTTTGCAGAGCGCTGGGGCATATTGCACTCGCATCCGACCTGGCTGGTGGAGCGGTGGATGGCGCGATTCGGAAAGGATCGCTGCCTCATGCTGCTCGAAGCGAATAACCGCCCCGCGCATCTTTCGTGCGCCGTGCTCGATCCGCGCAACGTCGCGGCCGTGGAAGAATCGCTGCGCACAGGCGGCTTCGAGTGTCTGCCCGGTCACTGGCTGCAAACGGCTCTTGACGCTTTCGGGCGGCAATCTCACGACTGCCGAAGCATTTCGGCGCGGGCAAATCACGCTGCAGGATGAAGCCTCGCAGATGGTGGCGCATCTGGTCGATCCCCGCCCGGGGCAAATCGCACTGGACCTTTGCTCGGCGCCCGGCGGGAAGACTTTGCTTCTGGCGCGGGCGGTGGGAGCAGAGGGCATGGTGATTGCCGCCGATCTGCACGAACATCGCCTGCGCTCGGTGCGCGAGCAACTCGCCCGGACTGGGACGGGGAACGTCGTGTTGCTCGCGCTGGACGCGAGTGGTCCGCTTCCCTTTCAGACGCCATTTGATCGCATTCTGCTCGATGCGCCTTGCTCTGGCACCGGAACGCTGGCGCGCAATCCTGAAATTCGCTGGCGCCTCCAGCCGCAGGACTTGACGGACGCTCACGTCCGCCAGACCGCCATGCTCCGGCAAGCGCTGGCGCTGCTGGCGCCGCGCGGGAGATTGGTCTACGCGACCTGCTCGCTCGAACCAGAGGAGAACGAAGATGTCGTGCGCGAGGCGCTTGCCGGGAATGAGCAGGTTCGCGTCGCCGCCGGCCCAGAAGTCTTGGCGCCTCGCCTGCGGCACGGAGTTCCGGCCTCCAGCCTTTTCGATCGCGATGGTTTCTTTCGCACGTTCCCGCCGGAGTCGGGCACCGACGGCTTTTTCGCGGCGGTACTCGAACGCAGCTTCTGAAGCCCTCGCGGCGCCGCGAAACTGGAAGCCGTCGCGCCCCGCGTGTTAGTCTGAGGGAGGCATGGCTATGACGGCGCGCGAACAACTTGAGCGATTCCTGCGGGTTACCTTCCTTGTATTCATTTTGGCCGCGGCGGGCTTTCTGAGCGCCCTGACGACCGTGCGCATCGCCATTCGCGGGCGCATGGTGAGCATGCCAAACATTACCGGCAAGAGCCTCAATGAAGCGCAGCGAATGCTCGGCGCCGACCACTTGCTCGTCCGCGTGGTGGACCGGCAGTACAACACGATGCCGGCGAACGCTGTTTTGCGGCAGAGTCCGCTGCCTGGCGAACAGGTCAAGATTTCGCAGGACGTGCAAGTGATCGTGAGCCTGGGTCCGCAGAAGCTTACGGTTCCGGCGCTGGAAGGGCGATCGATGCGCGCCGCGCATATTGCTTTGCTGGAGGCCGGCCTGCCTCTCGGCGAAGTCTCGACGGTGGTCATGCCATCCGCCGATCCCGGCACGGTGATCAAGCAGGAGCCGCCGGCGGGTAGCACCGCTGTGAGTCCGCGCGTGGATTTGCTGGTGGCCGGGGACGAGCCTGCGATTTCCTACGTCATGCCCTCTCTTGTTGGCCTGGAGCAGGCCGACGCGCAGCGACTGCTGACCGCAAACGGTCTGCGCATCGCGAAGATCGACACCGTGATCGACCAGAGTTCGCCCAAAGGCGCAGTGATCGAACAAATGCCGGCGCGCGGCATGCGCATCACCGGCGATACGGCCATCGAGATCAGCGTCGCCCAGTGAGGTCCACCCGCCTTCCGGCGGCCTTTCCGCTCTCTTGCACAGCCCACTTCGCTATCCCCGGCACTTGAGTTGCCGGGCAGCAGAGGCTCGCGAATTCGCCGCCAAAAACGATTGGGCCAGTGGAGCGCTATGGTAGAATGCCTGGCGGAGTGAGTGTGCCGACTCTCGTCGAAATCGCCCCGTCGATCCTGGCCGCAGACTTTGCTTGTCTGGGTGACGCGATCGAAGCGGTGGCCCGTGGCGGCGCGTCGATGCTGCACGTGGACGTGATGGACGGTCACTTTGTGCCGAACATTTCCATCGGCGTACCGGTGGTGGCTTCTCTGCGCAAGGCAACCCGCATGACGCTCGATGTGCATCTGATGATCGAGAATCCGGAGGAATACATTGGGGCCTTTGCCAACGCCGGAGCGGACATGATTTCGGTGCACCAGGAAGCTACGCCGCACCTGGATCGCGCCCTCTCACTGATTCGCGAGCATGGCTGCCTTCCCGGCGCAGTGATTAATCCGGCCACTCCAGTCGCGCACCTCTCCGAGGTGCTCGGCAAGGTGGATCATGTGCTGGTGATGTCGGTCAATCCGGGCTTTGGCGGCCAGTCCTTCATCCCCGAATCGGTGCACAAGATTCGCCAGCTTCGCGATTTGCGCGAGCGGAATGGTTACAAGTTCCGAATCGAAGTGGACGGGGGAATCGGGCCGGAAAACGTCAGCGAAGTGGTCCGCGCTGGCGCGCAGATCCTGGTCGCGGGGACGTCGGTGTTCGGCAGTTCCGATCCGGGGGCGGCGGTCCACTCGATGACGCAACAAGCCAGTGAAGCACTTGCCCAGCGAGTCTAAGTTCGACCCAAGGGGTGAAATTTAGCTATGAACAACGGGCGTCCCAATCGCAGTTTGCTCTGGCTGGCGGTTTCCTTGGCGGCTGCTGTGGCGTTGTGCGGCTGCTTCGGGCGGAAGAGCGCCGCCACACCGGCTGCGGGCACGCAAGCGGAACCCGACAAGGTGCTCTTCGACACGGCGATGACCGATCTCAAGAAGGACCGCTTCGATGAAGGCCGGCTCGCGTTTCAAACCCTGATCAACACCTACCCGGATAGCGAGTACCTCGCCAAAGCCAAACTGGCCATTGCCGATTCGTATTACAAGGAGGGCGGCACTTCCGGACTGACACAGGCCGTCGCCGAATACCAGGATTTCATCACCTTCTTCCCATTCCTCGATGAGTCGGCCTACGCGCAAATGCAAATCGGCATGGCGCACTACAAGCAGATGGAAAAGCCAGACCGGGATCGCGACGAGGCACTCGAGGCCGAGGGCGCTTTCCAAACGTTCCTGCAGAAATATCCATCGAGCTCACTCTACAAGGACGCCCAGCAACGCCTGCGTGACGTGCAGGAAGTTCTGGCGGAGGGCGAGTTTCGGGTCGCGGAGTTTTATTACATGCGCAAAGCGGATCGCGCCGCTGTCGCGCGCCTCAACCAACTGGTGACGCGCTATCCGCTGTATAGCCAGGCCGACCGAGCGAACTGGATGCTGGCGTCCGTTTACGACAGGACCGAGCACGCCGACATCGCCGCACAATACTACGCGCACATCGTGAAGGACTACCCACTTTCACCGCTCGTGGCCGACGCCAAAGCGCGCCTGGTGAAATTTGGCACGCCTGTTCCGCAACCCGATCCCGATGCGCTGGCCCGCATGCAAGCCGAACAGCAGGCTCCGCGGCCAGCCAACAGGCTCCTCGCCCGTCCGCTCGGAGCACTCAAATCGGGACCCGACGTGAGAATGGCCGCCAGGGCCGGCGTGCCCACGATGACCCCGGAAGATACCGGCCCATCCACGGATACGCTGGTTCCAGGCGGCGCGGGCAACACCATCGTGGGCGTCGCCACGGCCGGGGGCGGTTCTACGGGCGGCGCCAGCAATAGCGTGGCGGCGACGGCGGATGTCGAAGGCGTGGCTCCATTGCCTGCAGCCGAGACCGCAACTGCGGCAAACGCAGAGGTAGTGGTCACTCAGCCGGTCGCGGGATCCGAGGGAACTCAAGCTGTCTCCGCGACTGGCACCGCTACCCAGGCGGCCGATGGCACGGCCGCAGCCAATAGCGCACAAGCCGCCGACACTGCAAACAATCCACCCGCTTCGGGGCAATCCACCAGCTCCGCCAAGGAATCAAGCAGCAAGAAGAAAAAGGGTCTGAAGAAGCTCATACCCTGAGCGGATCGTCGCTTCCCGTGACGCTTTATTTTCCGGGCCTCCTCGTGGCCGACTTCCAGACGTTTTCCGCGCTAAGAAGGGCGCCTGGGCGGGCTTCCCACCCGGACACACCCGTTCTTGAAGTTCGTTGACTGCCTCTTCACCGGGTGTTACGAATGGTTGAGGCGCGTTCCAGTGCTCCTATCGCGCTGGCCGCCGTTGTGCTGTGGGGTACCCTGTGCCGCGCATACTGATCGCAGACGATAACAGCAACATCCAGAGAATGGCTGCCTTGGCGTTGAAAGACGCCGGGATCGAAGTGATTGCGGTGGGCAACGGAGAAGCGGCCGTTCGCAAGATGCCCGAGGTTATGCCGGATCTGGTGCTGGCCGATATCTTCATGCCCGTGCGCAACGGCTACGAGGTTTGCGAGTTCGTCAAGCACGACTCCCGCTATGCGAATATTCCGGTTCTGCTCTTGGCCGGCGCGTTCGATCCCTTCGACGAGCAGGAAGCGCAGCGGGTCCACGCCGACGGCGTACTCAAGAAACCCTTTGTGCCTCCCGATCCGCTCATCAACGCTGTCAGAACACTGCTCGCCAAATCGGCGGGAGACCGCATGATGGCGGTTACCGTTCCGGTCGCGGCGAAGGTCTCGGCCGAGATTGGCAGAACGGCGGTTGCCGCGCCGCGAGTGCTTGAGCCACCCGCCGAGGCTCCGGCCTACGAAGCACCTGAAGAATTTTCGTTGCCGATGGGCAGGGAGGAAGCCGGTACGAAGGAAAAGGCGGCGACGTTCGCGCCCGCGCCGGAATCCCTGGTGGCCGAACCCGATGAAGTGGAATCCGTGGTGACGGCTTCTCGCGATCCAATCCTCGGGGAACCGGCATTTTGGGTGCCGGCCGAAGAGTCCCCAGAAGAGGGTGAAGAAGCTCCCAGTCAAGATGAAGACTTGACCGACCACACTTGGAGCAGTGAAGGGCGGACAGCCCCACTGCGGGACGATCCCCCGGCCATCGAGAAGCCTGCGCCGGCAGCGGCACCGCAGGAAAATCTGGTAATTGCCGAAGCTGTCCCGGAGGATTTGGTGCAGGACGCAATCGCTCCTGCCGCCACGGCCACGCCGGCTCCGCCTGCCGCGCCGGATTCCGGTTCGGTTTATTCCAAGGAACGGTCCGCGGAAGATACACTCCCTTTACCGGATGCCTGGATAGATTCGACGGCTCTCGAAGTGGAGCCGGTCGAAGCCTCCTTAAGCGAGTCGGCGGCCAGTGCCCCGTCGGCAGAATCGCCAGTTCCTTTGCCGCCTCCGTCAGCGGCACCCGTGACCAGTGCTCCGTTAGCGAGCGCGATCCCGCCGATTCCTGCGACACCGGCAAGCACAGCATTAGGTTCAGAAGAGGCACCGAACGAACACGAAATTCCGGTGCTGGAGTTGGCTGAGCCCCTCCCGGAATGGGCCTCTCCGCAACATACTCTTACGGACAAGGAACCGGAGCCGATTGCTCAAGAACAAACGGCAAGGCCCGACCTAGAGGCTGAGTCTCGAGCCCGGTCGACGAAGCCAGAGCCGGCGGCGCATCAAGAGCCGGAGCCTGCTCCCCAACAACTGGAGAGCGAACCTGAAGCGGAGGTTGCCACGGGATGGCCGCCCGCCTTCATTCCTGCGATTTCCTCTGGCGTCAACGACGCGCGCGCCTCTGCGCTGAAAATTGTCCCGGCCGCGCACACCGCGCCAGAAGCGCCCGAGCCAGAAGCAGCTCCCGAAACGGCCGTTGCTTCGGTCAATCCATTAGGCGCATCGCCCAGCCCCGAAGCCGTGGAAGCCGCCATTCAGCGAGTGATGGAACGCATGCAGCCCCAGATCGCTGAACTGGTGACCCGCGACATCCTTCGCCCGCTGGTGGAAGCCCTGGTCCAAAAGGAACTGAAAAAGTAGCGGTGAGCACGTCGATCCGCGCGTAGCCGATCAGCGGCGAGTCGATGCGCACAGGCGCCTATCTCGCAGGTCCCCATGGGCGCTGCATCACCACCAGCGATACCCGAACAGCCATCCCAGAAGCATAACGACCAGGACCAGAGCGCCTACCGCGGTGGGCCACCAACGAATGATCCGCCAGCCCACCAGCCAAAGCAGCGCGGGTCCGCCCGCCAGCAGGGCGCGCCAAAGCGGAATCGGAAGCTTGGTAATTCCGGAGCTGTCAGGCAGATTCGGCGACTCGACGTCAATATTTCCGAGAATCTTTCGCACCTCGGGCTGAGCCAGATACTCGCGCGCTTTGATTCTGCCCACGGTGTAGTCGTGCTCGCGGTATTTCACGCTGAAAAAACCGGCAAAGGAAAAAATTCCGGCGCCAGCAAGCTCCTCACGCCCATTGGCCATCACCGCCAGGATATTCATGCGATCTCGCGTTTGAAGATTCGCGGCTGCTTCCAGCGTGAGGATCGAATTCAGCCACGCTTCGGCCTGATCCGGTCCCAGGGCTGCGACTTCTTGATAGAGCTTCGCGTATTGCGTGCGCAATCTCTTGATTTGCGCCTGTCGCGCCGAATCGCCCCCGGTTAGCAGCGTTGCCAGTTGTGTCGCGGCCGTTTTTACGGCCGCGACGTCGAGACCCTCTGGCTTTTGCGCCAGGACTTTCGCCAACTCCTCCGCCCTCAAATCGAGCATATTCACCTGTTGGTTCAACTGCTCCGCCATGATCCAGTCATGAAATTCCGCTTGCCGGGTGTAGGTGCGCACGAGTTCGTCCGTCATCTGCGCGAAGTTCGCCTTCGCGGCGGTGAAGCCCGCCGACACGCCTGACTGCAAGGAATGCGGACTCACGAAGATATAGAGGCGGGAATCGGCATCGTTGTACGCGCTCTCGTCTCCCTCCGCGAGACGTTGCTGGACCAAGTTGTCGATCAAGTTCTTCGCCAGACCGATGGGCTGGTTCTGCAACACCCCGCCGTCGGTGTAGGCGAACGTCTTGTCCTTGGTGGATTGCGCGGGCCAATCTTCCAGGGTGGTGTCCGGATATTCATTACGCTGCCGCTTGATGCCCTTGGCGCGGAACGCAAACGGAAACGCACCGGAGGCCACGGCGGCATCGAGCAGCGGGCCCCACAGTTCCACCGCTGCGGCCGGAGGCACAGCCACGTCCCGCGCCATCTGATCGAGACAGGTCGTGTACTGAAATTTGTCGGCGCGATCTTCCAGGATCGGATAGCCGTAGTTCAGGCCGTTCAGATTAGTCAACGCGAGTCCGAGCCACAGCGGCCTCGGAATGAGGTTGCCGTCCGCGTCGCGCTGGGGATTTCCCGTTGGCATCGCGCACCAACTCGATCGCCGGATGGACATCCGCGATTTTTCCACCGCTGCGCTTTCGTTGCCGCAGCGGATCGATGAGGAACTCCCTGCCCAGCCGCTCGATCAGATCGGAGGAAAGAAGCGAGTCCCAAATATTTTCCTTCCATTTCATTTTCACCAGCGACCACAAACTGATCCGCGCCACCCAGGCTTCGTAAAAGGCATTTTTCCGCGGGTCGCTCAAACTGGCGGCGTCGTACAGCAGACGCTGCGCGGCCATGGCCGCCGTCATGCCGCCGGCGGAAGCACCGGTGATGACGTCGATGTAGATCTTGTCGTCTTCGGTTTTGGCGGCGGTATTGTGGCGGCGCAATGCTTCGAGCACTTCGTACAACACCCCGGCCTCGTAACTGCCGAGAGAGACTGCCCCCGCGATCGTGATGGCCACGCGTCTCGGCATTCGCTCCTCCAGGTCTCTACGAATTCGGCTGAATCGTGCGGCAGTCTAACGCGAAACAGCAACACCGAGAAAGCCACGCCTGCATTTGACCCGTATCCGAGCGGCCCGTATAGTAAGTGACTTATCGAAGAGCTGACGCTTATGCCGGACGATCCGCCGAAGACACCTGAAGCGCTCGAAACGAAGGATTTCGCCAAGGCTTACGACCCCCAGCAGATCGAACCGCGCTGGGCTCAGGCCTGGGTGGAGCAGCAACTTTTCCGTCCCGCATCCACACCTGGCGGAAAAAGCCTTCTGCATCGTTATTCCGCCGCCCAATGTGACTGGATCGATTCACATCGGGCACATGCTGGAGCACACGCAGATCGACACGCTGACGCGCTGGCACCGCATGCGCGGCTTCCGAACGCTCTGGCTGCCGGGCATGGACCACGCGGGAATCGCCACGCAAGTGGTCGTCGAGCGAGAATTGGCCAAGGAAGGGCTGAAGCGCAAGGAGATCGGACGCGAGGAGTTCGAGCGGCGCGTCTGGGAGTGGAAGGCGCGTTCCGGCGGCAACATCAAGCGGCAAATGATCCGTCTGGGCGCCTCATGCGACTGGTCGCGCGAGCGATTCACGCTCGATCCGCCGCTCTATCGCGCGGTGCTCGAAGCTTTTCTGCGCCTCTACCGCGAGGGATTGATTTATCGCGGTCGCTACATCGTGAACTGGTGTCCGCGCTGCATGACGGCGCTGAGCGATCTCGAGGTGGTTCACCAGGAGCGCAACGGGCATCTCTGGCATATTCGCTACCCCGTCGTGGGGTCGGACCAGTCGCTCGTCGTCGCTACGACGCGGCCCGAAACGATGCTGGGCGATACCGCAGTCGCGGTTCATCCGCAGGACGAACGCTACCTTGGCTTGATCGGCCAGAAAGTCCTGCTGCCGCTGGTGAATCGGGAAATTCCCATCATCGCCGACGAGTACGTGGATCGCGAATTCGGCACCGGCGTCGTCAAGGTAACCCCGGCGCATGACCCCAACGATTTCGAGGCTGGGCGCCGACACAGTTTGCCGCAGATCGACGTGATGACCGACGACGGCAAGATGAGCGACGCCGCCGCTCCCTACGCTGGGCTCGACCGCTTCGAGGCGCGCAAGCGCATCGTCGAGGATTTGCGCGCATTAGGTTTGCTCGAGCGCATCACCGATCACACGCATGCCGTCGGCATCTGCGACCGCTGCAAGACGGTGGTCGAGCCACGCGTTTCCGAACAGTGGTTCCTGAAGATGAAGGACCTCGCCGCGGAAGCCTCGGCTGCCGTCGAGCGAGAACTTGATTTCCGTCGTGCCCGAGAACCAGCGCACCATTTATCTCAACTGGATGGCCAATATTCGCGACTGGTGCATCTCGCGCCAGCTCTGGTGGGGCCACCGCATTCCCATCTGGCACTGCGCGGACTGCCAGGCCATGACGCCGGCGCGCGATTCGCGCGTCGAAGTGATCGGCGGGCACGCGCGGGCCGCAAGTCCGCCGGAAAAATGCGCGGCCTGCGGCAGCTCGAAACTCAAGCAGGACAACGACGTGCTCGACACTTGGTTCAGTTCCGGGTTATGGCCTTTCTCCACTCTGGGCTGGCCGGACGACACGCAGGACCTGCGCGACTTCTACCCTACCAGCGTGCTCATCAGCGGCTACGACATCCTTTTCTTCTGGGACGCGCGGATGATCATGATGGGTCTTCATCTGATGAAGGACCGCCACCGCGAAATGAAGGACCGCGTCCCATTTCGCTCGCTGTATCTTCACGCGCTCGTGCGCGACCCGGAAGGCGCGAAAATGTCCAAGACGCGCGGGAACGTGGTGGACCCGCTCGAGCTGATCGAGAAATTCGGCACCGACGCGCTGCGATTCACGCTGACGATAATGGCCGCGCCGGGCACCGACATCGCGCTGAGCGAAGACCGCATCCTCAGCTACCGCGCTTTCGCCAACAAGATTTGGAATGCGGCGCGGTTCATCTTCGTGAACCTCGAGAAATTTCAGGCGTCCAGCGGCGTGAGTATCGAGGAACTTGCCGCGCCTGATATTCGCGCGGGCGCACCCTACGCAAACCGCGGGAGATGTCGCGTTGGCCGATCGCTGGATCTATTCGAGGCTCGCGCAAACCGTCGCCACGGTCAACGATGCGCTGGCGAACTTCCGTTTTCACGAAGCCGCGCACGTCGTCTATCACTTCTTCTGGGGCGACTTCTGCGACTGGTATATCGAATGGATCAAGCCAGCGCTGGCGGATGCCAATCGCGACATTGCGCTCGCGGCGTGGCGTAATCTATTTGCGATTTTTGACGCCGCGCTTCGCTTGCTACACCCCATCATGCCGTTCCTCACGGAGGAACTGTGGCATCGCCTGCCGCAACGCGCCGGAGCTCGCTCGATCGCGCTGGAACACTTTCCGGACCCACCGGCATCCTGGCGCGATGCCGAAGCCGAGGGGCAGGTGACTCTGCTCCAGGAATTGATCGTGGCCGCGCGAAACATCCGCGCCGAGATGAAGATCGACCAAAAACAAAAAGTTCCGGCCCGGTATGCGGCAGAAAACCCATTACGCCGCGATATTGTCTCAGACAACAAAGACGTTGTTTTGCGTCTAGCATCACTATCCGCCTTAGAGATTTCTGGGGGCCGGCTAAACCAAAACGCAGCCGTACGTTCCGGGGCTGAATTTGACCTAGAAATCATCTACGAGAAGGCAATAGACGCGCCTGTCGAAGTAGCGCGAATCCGTAAGGAGATCGATCGACTGGCGAAGGACATCGAGATGAAGCGTGAGCGCCTTGGCGACACGGATTTCCTGAGTCGAGCGCCAAAGCAGGTCGTCGAAAACCTCAAGGTAACGATGGTCGAGCGCGATCTTGAGCGTAAGAAGCTTAGTGAGCGGCTGGCGCAGCTCGAAAAACTTTCGGCGAAGACCTAGCATGCCCACGGCGCCTGTTCCCGGCACCACCGACCGGCGCATCGACGCCCTGCTGACCCTGCTCTCGGAAAATCCCATGATCGTCATCAGCGGCCAGAAAATCGCCCGCGAAATCGGCGTCTCGCGCTCAGCCGTATGGCAATGGACCCAGCGGCTGCGCGCCCTCGGGGTGCGCGTGAAGGGCCATCCGCGCACCGGCTATCGGATCGAACGCGTGCCCGACGTTCTCTCGCCAATTCTGCTGCGGCGCCAACTGCGCAGTTCCCTCTTTGGCAAGCACATCCATCATTTTTTCAAGGCCGGCTCGACGAACGCGATCGCCTTTGACCTCGGACGCACGGGCGAGCCGCAAGGCGCCGTCGTTCTGGCTGAGGAACAATCCGCGGGACGAGGACGCGCCGGGCGCACCTGGCACTCGGAAAAAACTGCTGGCATCTACGTTACGGTTCTGCTGCGTCCGGCGATCTCGCCGCTGGTCGCTCCGCTCATTACCCTGTTGGCGGGCCTGGCGGTGCGCGACGCCGTGCTGGAAGAAACCGGACTCGCTCCCGACTTGCGCTGGCCCAACGACCTGCTGCTTAGCCGGAAAGAAATTCTGCGGCATCCTCACGGAAATGCATGCGGAGACCGATCGCGTGCATTTCGTAGTGGTGGGCATCGGCGTCGACGTAAACCACACGCGCATGCCCGAGCCGCTCGCTGGACTGGCCACTTCCCTGCGCATGGTCACCGGCAAACCGCACTCGCGCCTGCACCTGCTGGTGCGATTGCTGCGCAACCTGGAGACCTACTACAATCGCTTCCTGGCGGAAGGGCCGGAAGCCGATCCTAGCGCGCTTCTGCGAAACATCGAGTTTCGCAAGGGGAAAACGAGTGCGCATCTCCACTGCCGCGGAAACCTATTCCGGCATCACCGATGGCCTCGAACCCAACGGGCTGCTGCGCGTTCGCCGCGACGATGGCCGGATCGCCGTCGTAGTTTCCGGCGACGTGGCCGAGGCAAGCTGATGCTCCTGGCTTTGGACGTAGGCAACACGAACACCGTACTGGGCGTTTTCCGCGGATCGGAACTGATCGCCAACTGGCGTCTCACGACCGCGCGCGACCAGACCGTGGACGAGTATGGCGTCCTCACGCGAAACCTGTTCACGCTGGCGGGCCTCGATCCCGGTGAAATTCGCGGCGTCATTATCAGTTCTGTGGTGCCAACCCTGAACGGCACTCTCGAGGAGATGGCTCAGCGTTATTTCCACACAAAGGCCCTTTTCATCGAGCCCGGCGTCCGCACCGGCATGCCCATCCACTACGACAATCCGCAGGAAGTCGGCGCTGACCGCATCGTCAATGGCATTGCGGCGTTCGCAAAGTACGGCGGGCCGTGCATCGTGGTGGACTTCGGCACGGCCATCAATTTTGACGTGGTCTCCGAGCACGGCGAATATCTGGGCGGCGCGCTGGTGCCCGGCATCGGCATCTCCGCCGACGCGCTTTTCTCTCGCGCGGCAAGGCTCTGGCGCGTCGAGATTCGCGACCCGGGAAAAATCATCGCCACGAATACGGCGCAGTCCATGCAGGCAGGGCTTTTCTACGGCTTCACCGACTTGGTGGACGGCATCGTCGCGCGCATGAAAGCCGTTCTCGGCGCAAACACTTGCGTGGTGGCCACCGGCGGGCAGGCTGCGCTGATCGCGCGTGCCTCCAAGCACATTCAGCATACCGACGAATTCCTGACGCTCGAAGGCCTGCGCATCGTTTGGGAGCGCAATCAGCCGGCGCGGCAAAATCGCGCCGAGGCTTCTCCTTCCGGCGCGGGCGCGGCGAGTGCGGCCGTCTCCAGCAAGCCAGCGCGGGTGCGCAGACCCACCTAGATCGTGTTAGCTCATGGGCGCATTCAACTACTTCAACTATTTCACGGAGATCGAGGAGTATTTCTGGCGCAAGCGCGGAGCGCATCTGCTGGTCTCGCCCCTGGACTGGGCCATCGTCGAAACCTGGCAGCGGGCGGGAATCCCAGTGGACGTTGTGCTCCGGGGCATTGACAGGCATTCGAGAGCTACCAACGCTCTCGCCGCTCGGCTGGCCGGCCCATGAAAAGCCTGGCCTACTGCGTCGATGCCGTTCTCGACGCCGCGACGCAACAGAAGGGTTCCGAGGTGGGCGCCGGACCCGCGGTAAAACGCCAAGCCACGGCGCCGGAACCGTTTTCGCGCGACGAACTCCGGGCATTTGTTCTGCGAAACGCCGAACGCCTCGCAAAGAATGCAGAAAAACTGCGCCCGACCAATCCCGAACTGGCCCGCCACGCCGGGCAGACGCGGGCGACCCTGGTGGAGATTACGCGCCTGTTTGACTCGCCGGCACAGCTCGATCTCGAAGACCTGGAGCGGCGCCTGACGGTGCTGGAACAAAAGCTACTGGCCGCCTTAACAGCCTCGGCCGACGAGCAAACGCTTTTGGCCATTCGGCGCGAATTGGACCGTCACCTCGCGCCCTACCGCCGCCGGATGACCGCCGAACAATTGAGCCAACTGGAACGACAGTACACGCAGAAGCGTCTGTTCGAGCGATTCGATCTGCCGCGACTGAGTCTTTTCTATCTCACTTGAGGTTTCATGCCCGATCCCATTGAACTGCGAATTGAAAAGCTGGTGTACGGAGGCGACGGCCTGGGCCATCACGACGGCCACGCCGTGTTTGTGCCGTTTGTTCTGCCGGAGGAGACCGTTTCCATCGAGCCGCTGGAACGGAAGAAAAAATTTATTCGCGGCCGCGTCGCGCACATCGTGCAAGCGTCCCCGGATCGCGTGGCGCCCCGCTGCCCGCACTTCGGAACGTGCGGCGGATGCAACTACCAGCACATGCCGTATGAATTGCAGGTCCGCGCGAAAACGGACATTTTGCGCGAGACCCTTTCGCGCCTCGGACGCATCACCTGGGACGGTCCCATCGTTCCGCACGTGTCGCCGCGCTTCGAATATCGCAACCGCGCCCAGTGGAAAATCGCGCAGAACACGGCCGGCGTCGCTGAAATTGGTTATTTCGAGGCCGGCTCGCAGAAGCTTTGCCCGGTGCGCGAGTGCCCGATTCTCTCGCCACTCGTCAGTCAAGCCTTGATCGCCATGTCACAACTGCTGGCGACGGGGCGCCTCTCGGCTGAGCTGCGCGAAGTCGAAGCGTTTGCCGATGCCGATGATCAGAAGCTGCTCCTCAACCTATCCTTCGCCAAGCTGGGCGGCGCACACGAACCGATCGCCGAGATGCTTCGCGCCGAGATTCCCCAGATCGAAACGATTCTCTTTCAAGATCGCGCCGCCGATCGTTTTGAGCTGGCCGGGCCAGGCCACATCTCCTATCGCGTCAGCGATCACAATTACCGCGTGGGGCACCTGTCATTTTTCCAGGTAAACCGTTTCATCCTCCCCGACCTGGCGCGCCTCGTGGTCGGCGACGCCAAGGGTCGGCTGGCGCTCGATCTTTTCGCCGGCGTGGGCCTGTTCACTTTGCCGTTGGCGCACAGCTTCGAACGAGTCATTGGCGTGGAGTCCAACGAAGCTGCGGCGCGCGACCTGGCCGCGAACCTGCAAGAAAGTGGCGCGTCTTCTCCCGCGTTCAGGCAAACCGACGCCGAGAGCTTCCTCGCGCGATGGAACGAAGCGCCCGATCTGGTGGTGCTCGATCCGCCGCGCGCCGGTGTTTCCGCGGCAGCGCTCTCGCGCCTCGCCAAGCTCGCGCCCGCGGCTATCGCCTATCTCTCGTGCGATCCGGCAACGCTCGCGCGAGACCTCGCCGTACTGGTGGGGACGGCGGAAAAACCGGGCCGCTACATCATCAGTGAAGTTCACCTTGTGGATATATTCCCGCAAACGTATCATATGGAGGCTTTGGTGCGACTGTTGCGTCGCCCATGAAGTTTCCAGCCCTCGCCATCGCTTTTCTCTTTGCGACAGGTATTCTGGTTGGCGGAGTCTTCGCCCCCACATTGCCGCACGCTCTCGCTGCGATTCTCGCCGCATCCTTTCTCCTCCTCGCGCTCGGTTTTGCTCTTCTCCGCAAGCACGTCACACTCGCCTGGCTCGCTTCACTGCTCGCATGGTCCTTGCTCGGAGGGGCGGCGATACACATCGAGCGCCTCCACGTTCCCTCCGATCGAGTCACGCGCCTGGTCGCGGAAAATCGCCTGGAGCTGACCCAACCGCTGCGCTGGAGAGGCCTCCTTCGCTCCGACCCTCTGCGGCTGCCTTGGGGAATTCGATACGACGTGGACCTCGACCAAGTCCAATCGACAGCAACCTGGATTCCCATATCGGGAGGGCTGCGGGCCGACTACTTCTTCGACGAGCGTTCGCGTGAGGCTCCGCCGCAGATTCGCGCGGGGGACCGCATCGAGGTGCTCCTACGCGCTCGGCTGGTCCGCAATTTCGCCGATCCGGGGGTGACCGACCACCGCGCGCTTATGGCGGACCAGAATATCTACCTCACGGGTTCGCCGCGCAACACTACGCTGATCGAAAAGATCCCCGGCCCGCCGCCGAGCATCGCCAACCGGCTGGCGCGGGCGCGCGGGCGGCTGCTCAGCGAAACCGACGCGATGCTTGCAGGCTCGCCAGGCAGCGCGGCGGTGGCCCGCGCGATGCTCTTGGGCGACCGCAGCTTCCTGGACTCCCAGCAGATCGAAGCGTTTCGCGACACCGGCGTCTACCACGTGCTGGTGCTAGCCGGTCTGCACGTAGGCGTGCTCGTGGCGGCGATGTTCTGGATCGGCCGGAAGTTGCGCCTGCCACTGCTCGCCCGAACCCTGCTCACCCTGACGGCGCTCGCAGCCTACATCGCCGTCGTTGAAGACCGAACGCCGATTGTGCGCGCCTCGTTGATGGCGGCGGCCTACTTGCTTGGACGCTTGCTGTTCCGCCGGACCCATCTGCTCAACGCTGTCGGCCTGGCCGCGCTGCTCATTCTCCTGGTCCGTCCTTCGGAATTGACGGATGCGAGTTTCCTGCTGTCCTTTCTCGCGGTGGGCGTGATTGCAGGGATTGCCGCCCCTTGGCTGGAAAGCACGGCGGAACCCTACCTCCGAGCGCTCCATCATCTGGGTGACGTAGCGCGAGATGGCTCGCACCCGCCGCGTGCCGCACAATTCCGCCTCGACGCACGAGCCGCTGTGAATTGGCTCTCCACGCATTTGCCGAAGGACTTTTCGCGTCTGGCCAGCGCGTTGGTCACATGGCCCGCTCGCGTGGGCCTGCGCGTGTGGGAACTAATCGTCATTTCAGCAGCGCTGCAAGTGGGGATGATCCCGCTCATGGCGCAATATTTTCACCGCATCAGCCTGGCTGGCTTCGCGGCGAACCTCCCCGCCGTGCTGCTGACCGGCATCATTGTGCCGCTGGGATTCGCGGCCCTTTGCGCCGGTTTGGTGTGGGGAGCGATGGGACATGCCCTGGGCCGTGTGCTGGTGGCGCTCGTGGGCGCGCTACTCTGGTCAGTGAACTGGTTTGCGCGCGCGCCGCGAGCCTCTTTCCGCGTCCCGTCGCCGCCATTGCTCGCGATGGTGGCGTTCTTTCTGGCAGCGTTGCTTTGTGCGTGGGCGGTGCTCTCCGCCCGGCGCCGCGTGGCGTGGATTGCGGCCGCTGCGGTTTTGGTTGCGGCGTCGCTGATCGCCGCTTATCCGTTCGCACCACGCCTGAATCGCGGGCGTCTGGAAATCACGGTCCTGGACGTGGGCCAAGGCGACTCGATCTTCGTCGCATTTCCGAATGGCCGGACGATGCTGGTGGACGGCGGAGGGCTGCCAGGAGGCAACTACATCCGCGGCGCGCGGCCGGGAATCGACGTGGGCGAGGACGTGGTCTCCCCATATCTGTGGAGCCGCGGGGTGAAGCGGCTTGACGTCATCGCTCTGACGCACGCGCATGAAGATCATTACGGCGGCTTGGCATCGGTGTTGCGCAATTTTCAAGTCGGAGAGCTCTGGCTCGGGCACGACGCCGATTCGCCGGGCTATCGCGCTCTTGCTCGCCGAGGCGCAGGCGCTGCGCATCCCGATCGTCCATCGGGCCAGGGGCGAATCATTTGACTGGGCCGGCGTGCACCTTGGCGTCCTCTGGCCTGCCGACGACTCCCCGGTAAAAACCGCCAGCAACGACGATTCGCTGGTTATGCGCCTGGAAGACGGTCAGGAGACCATGCTGCTGACTGGAGACATTGAGAACCGGTCGGAGCGCTCGTTGACGAAGGATGGAGATCCGCTCTCCGCCGACTTTCTCAAGGTTCCGCACCATGGCAGCAAGACCTCGAGCACTCAGGGCTTCCTCGATGCCGTGCACCCGCATCTTGCCGTGATTTCTGTCGGCGAAGACAACGGATTCGGCCAGCCAAACGCCGAGGTCATCGACCGCATCCAGCGGGAAGGCGCCCGCCTCTATCGCACCGACCGCGACGGAGCCGTCACGGCGCTCAGCGATGGCCGTGAGGTAACCGTGCATTCGTTCCTGGAAAAACCCTGAACTCTGGCATTCCTCGAAACACCCCGGGTGGCGTGCATTTTTGGAAAAAACTATGACGCCGGCGCGTTGCTGCGTTCTAGTGCAGCTTGCTATAATTCATAAAATGGAAGCCGCAGATCAGGCCCGGGCGTTTTCCCCAACCAACGCGGAGATCGACGAGGAATCCAGGCGCATCCGCCGTTTGCGCATCGTTGTGAATCTCTCTCTCAGCCTGATCGCGCAGGGCGATCTGCCGTACGAAGAAGCCCAGGGACTGGCGGCCGCCGCTGGACGTCTCGCCGAAGAGCTTTTCCCGGGGAAAAGCCATGTGTACGACCTGCTCTACCGCTCGAAATTCCACCGGTTGGTCAACGAAGTGTACCGCCTGCAGTAGCTACTTTCGCCAGACGGCCATCACCGAAAGGCAAGCCAAAATCAAGGCCGCCCCAATCGCCGCCTTGTATTCCCGGTTGCGAATGTACTGCGCGAAGGAGAACTGCATCTTGCCCGCGCCGCCGCCCGGTCCAAGCCGCGGCAAAAAGAGCGGGACGCGGCGGGCGTATTCCTCAAACGCAGCCCCATAATTGGACCGCAGCTCCGCCTCTTCGCGGCGTATCACTGTAGGGTAGAACACGGCAAAGTAAGCCACCAGTACGAGCGCAGCAAACAACGAATGACTGGCCACCAGGAATCCAGCCGCCAGCAGCGCGCTGCCGAAATACAGCGGATTCCGCGTTCTGGCATACGGCCCAGTATCCGCAAGCGCCTTGGCCCTTCGCAGATGACCTGCCGCGGCCGCGCGAACCAGCAGCCCCAGCAGGGCAATCACCGCGCCAGCGGCCACCGACCACAAAGTCGGCCGCGCCAGTAAAATGCAAATCAGACCGACCGGGTACCCCAGCGGCACCCGCCAGCGTGCCCATTTTTCTCCCGGCACGTTCACGAGGCCAAGCCCATTTTCTCCCGCAAGGCAGCAGGCTTCGGATCGTTCGGAAGCCGCACAGTGTCAGCCGTCGTACAGTTGTCGTTATTCACGAGATAAGTTGGATAACCGCGCCAGTAAGTCGCGGGTGGAATGTTCCTTGGGATCCCCGACAATTGCAATGCGCACACCCAGTCGTTGTGCCGTGTCGCGTTCCGGCACGGTCTCCACGGTATAGTCAGTTCCCTTCGCGTGAACGTCGGGACGCAGAACCGCCAGCAAAGCCGTCACATCAGGCTCGTCGAACACCGTCACGTAACTCACAACACCGAGGGCCGCAACAAGTTGCGCGCGAGCTTCACCGGGCAGGATTGGCCGGCCCGGTCCCTTGATCTTTTGCACGCTGGCGTCCGAATTCACGGCCACCACGAGCACGTCACCCTCCTGCCTGGCGCCCTCGAGGTAGCGGACGTGTCCCACGTGCAACAGGTCGAAGCAGCCGTTGGCCAGCACGATGCGCCGTCCGCGCACGCGCTCCTCTTCCAAGCGTCGCGCCAGCGTGTCGCGATCGACAATCTTCTCGCGAGTGTCGGAAGCCAAATGAGCAGGCACGCTAGGCATGCTCCCCTGCGGAAGGCGTGCCCGTGGCGTCGGCGCGAATCGCTCCCAGAAGCTCTTCGCGTGTGACGGTCGCTGTGCCCCGTTTCATAACCACGATTCCGCCCGCATAATTCGCGAGTTGCGCGGCTTCGATCGCCGAGCCTCCCGCCGCAATCGACAGCGTAAACACGGCGATCACGGTGTCTCCCGCCCCAGTAACGTCCACAGCCTGGTCGCTGCCAAAACCGCCAACGACCGCGGCGCAAGCCCGCGCTCGAAAACCATCATGCCGTCGCGACCGCGCGTCACCACTAGAGCGCGTAACGCGAGCCGTGCCATCGTACGCCGCGCGAGTTTCTCCAAACGCTCGATTCCGCCGCCGATCTGCGCGTGATGCGCGGCATCGATTTCGGCTTCATTGGGCGTGGCCGCCGTCACGCCCAGGCCCGCGTACTCGTGCAGTCGATAGCGCGAATCGAGTGTAACAGGCAGGCCGCGGCGCTTCTGCCGCGGAATCGCCCGCAGGGCCTTGGGCGTCGCCGAACCATAGCCGTAATCGGAGACCAGCATCGCCGAGGCTCCCGGCAAACGCTCGAGCATCTTGCGCCCGAGCGATTCCGCCGCGCGGGGAGGCAACGGTGCAGCTGGCTCATAATCCATGCGCAGTACCTGCTGCCGGGCGGTGTGCGCCCATCCAGCAAGAAAACGCGTCTTGGTGGGAGTGCGCCAGCCGCGCGCGCGCACTAAACCGGAGGTATCCACGCGCTTGGCCCGAAAATATTCCTCCAGCCCGTCCCCAGCCAAATCTTCGCCCAGCGCCGACACCGGCAGCACGCGAGCGCCCAGATCGGCCAGATTATTGGCGGCATTGGCTCCGCCTCCCGGAACCAATTGTGTGTCGCGGTGACGCAAAATCAGCACAGGCGCCTCTCGCGAGACGCGCGAGATTTCGCCAAACACAAATTCATCGGCCACGAAATCGCCAAGCACCATGATTTCCTGGCGGGAAAACGACTCGACCAAATCCACCAGTCGCGCCAGATCCGCCGCAGGCCCGGCGTTCACTCCAGCTCCCCGAGGACGAAGTCCACGGCCTGCGACAGGTCTTCCGCTACCAGGTCCGGCTGGCGCGGCCACTCCGCTCGGTGATGCTCAAATTCGCCGCGGCCGTAGCCGCTAAGCACCAGCACGCCGCGGCCGGCAACGGCGTGCGCCATGGCCACGTCCGCATAGCGATCCCCCACGACAAACGAGCGCGTAAGATCCACGGCGTGTTCCGAGGCCGCGCGGTGGAGCAAACCGGGCAGCGGCTTGCGGCAATCGCATTGGTCCGCGAGGACGTGAGTGCAATAGTAGTACGCGTCCACATGAGCTCCCGACCCAGCCAGATTTGCGCTCATCGTGCGATGAACTTCCCCCACTAACGATTCGGGAAACAAGCCCCGCGCCACTCCCGACTGATTCGTCACCACGATGACTGGCACCGCTGCCTGGTTCAGCCGGCGAATCGCAGCAGCAGCCCACGGAAAAATGCTCAGTCGGCTGATGTGATTCAAGTAGCCGACTTCCTCGCAAATCGTTCCGTCGCGATCGAGAAATACGGCCGGTCGCAAGCTGCGAGTATCAGACAACTCCCGTGCTCCTCGATTCCGGAGCGCCCGCTCTTGTGCCCGCCGGGCCTCGCAACCAGTCCTGCGCCGCGCTGACCACCCGCTCCACGGAAATGCCCGTCATGCATCGATGGTCGATCGGGCAATTCCGGAGAAAGCAAGGGCTGCAGGATACCGGCTCGCGGACCAGCGTGAATTGTGGCGTAACAGGCCGCGTGCCCTCTGCATCGGTCGGACCGAAAATGCCGACGACCGGCAAGCCTACGGCGCCGGCCACATGCATGGCCCCGGAATCGTTTCCGATGAACAGTGCGCAGGATGCCAACAATGCCGGCAAATCTCCGATGCGCGTCGCGCCCGCCAGATTGATTGCTCGCAGCCGCATGGCCCGCGCGATTCGCTCAGCCATGTCGCGTTCCGGCGGAGCGCCAAAAATGATGACGTCCGTGCCAAAATCGGCGATCAGGTGGTCGGCGAGCGCTGCGTAGCGTTCCGGTAGCCAGCACTTTGCCGAGCCGTACGCGGCGCCCGGCGCCAGCGCCACGCGCGTCGCACCGGCTCGTGCGCCGGCGGCCAGCAGCGCCTGCTCGGCGGCCCGCCGCGCATCTTCCGAGATCCGGAGCGAAATGCGGTCGACTTTCGGCCGATCCGCAATCCACCCAGCGCGGCGCAACAGCTCGAGATAATAGTAGCTCTCGTGCGCCGGGATCTCCCCTGCGCGCGGCAGGGGAATCGCCCGCGTCAGCAGCCAGCTCCGCGCGTCCCGCGCGTAGCCAATCCGTTCCGGCACTCCCGCTCGCCACACAATCCACGCGGCGTCGAACGCATTCTGAAACAGCATGGCCACATCGAACCTCTCTCTGCGAAGCTCTGACGCCAGCCGCTCACGCCCCCAAAATCCGCGGTGTCGCCCGTCCCGGTCATACGCGATCAGCCGGTCCACGTAAGGCTGCCCGCGGTACAGGTCGGCCACCCAGGGCCGCGCCAAAACCACGATTTCCGCCTCGGGCCAGCGGCCGCGAATCGCTTCTAGCGCCGGAACGGCCATCACCGCGTCGCCCACCCAGTTGTTGGCTCGCACCAAAATCTTCATGCGGCAACCCTCTGTCGGCGCTGCCGGCGCCGCTGCACGGCACCAAGCACTGCCCGCCAGAAGAGCTCTGGGTCGCGCAGGGCCAGGCCAATCCGGCACGCATACACGGGAAGGCGCTGAGGGAGCGCGTCGCGCAAATTGAACACGTCCTTTTCCGTACAGATCATGGCCTCAGCCCCGGCGGCCAGCGCGTCGCGCTCGAGCCGTTCGGTCTCGGCGGCTGCATAACGATGATGATCCCGGAAAGCGCGCCGTCCCTTTACCTGAACCCCCCAGCGTAGCAAATCGTCAAAAAATGCCGAAGGGTTACCGATGCCGCAGAACGCAAAAAAGCTCACCCGCGAGAGATCCCCGTCCGGAAGCGGCACCTGCAGCGCCGGGAGGCGCAGCACTGATTCCAGCTGCGTGCGCGCATAAAAAATCGGCGCTTGCGTGAACCTTCTCACAACCGACTCGACTGCAGGTGCATGCTCCGAACGTGTGATGACCAATACGTCTGCTCGAGCTACCGCCGACTTCGGCTCGCGCAAGCGCCCCGCCGGCAACAGACGCCCGCCGCCAAAAGGGTCGGTGGCGTCGATCAAAACGACGTCGGCATCGCGTCCGAGTGCCAGGTGCTGAAAGCCGTCATCGAGAATAAACCATTGGGCGCCGTGCCGCTCCAGCGTCCGCCCGCTGGCGTAGCGATCCTTGCCAACGCCCAGTTGCGCCCGAGATCCCAGCCGCTCGCGGAGCAGAGCAACCTCATCGGAAGTTGGAAGACCACGCACGTCGCTCTGCCCGCTGCCGCGGTAGCCGCGCGTCAGGACCGCCGGGCGATGTCCCTCGCTCGCCAGACGCTCCGCCAGCCACAGCACCATCGGCGTCTTACCGGTTCCTCCAACCGTCAGGTTTCCCACGCTGATGACGGTTCCATCCAACCGCTTGGCGCGAAACAATCCGCAGCGGTACAAGAACGCACGCACCCGCACGACGCCGTCGTACGCGACTGCGAATGGCCAGAGAAGCGCCCGAAGCGCAGGCGAGTTCGTCACAGGCTCGCCGCCTGCGGTTCAGCCAGCACTGCTGCTAGACGCTCCAGCGTCACGTGCGTTGCGCCGCGATGCCTCTCGACCAGTTCTTGCGCCGCACGGCCCATCCGTGAACGACGTTCCGCGTCGTCGAGCAGCGCGATCCATGCCGCTGCAAGCTCGGTACCGTTCCGAACAACTATTGCCGCGTCGGCCCGCACAAATTCCGTGGCCATGTCGCGAAAATTATCCATCGAAGGACCGAATACCGGCGCCCTGCCGACTACCGCTGGCTCGAGCGGGTTATGACCGCCAGCGGGCTCGAGCGAGCCTCCAATGAATACAGCGTCCGCCAAACCATACATCGCCGCGAGTTCGCCAATTGTGTCCAGCAGAAGCACGCGTCGCGGTGTTCCTGGCTCGCAAGCGAGCGCACCCGCCGATGCCTCGTCGAGCGAAAGCCCGCTACGCCGCACGGCCAGTCTCCCGGACTGCTCGATCAGCGCAGCTGCAACCTCAAAGCGATCGGGCTTTCGCGGCGCGAGGACCAGCAAGGTGTCGGGCCACTTGCGCTCCACCGCATCCAGCGCCTCGAGAACCGCGCTCTCTTCTCCCGCCACCACGCTGCCGGCAACCAGCAATGGCCCGCGACCGCTTCTTGCCATTTCCTCCTTGAGCCAAATCGCCAGCCGGTTTTCCTCGGCCCGGGCAAGATCGTATTTCAGGTTTCCTGCCACCACCACGCGCCCGGCCGGCGCGCCCAAGGCCAGCAAACGCTTAGCGTCCTCCTCGCTCTGCATCAGGTAGAGCGTTCCGTCCGCTAGCGCGCCACGCAGGAAACCGCGCAGCAGCCCCCCGAACCACTGGAGTGCCCGAGAAAAGCGCCGGAACGAGCGGTCCGAGATGCGTCCGTTTACGAAGACCACCGGAGTGCCTGTCCGCCGGGTCTCGCGCAGAAAATTCGGCCAGATTTCCGTCTCGAACACAACGACCAGCGCCGGATGCACCGCGGTCAGCGCGCGGCGCACCGGCCCCCGCCAATCCAAGGGAAAATAGAAAACGGCGTCAGCGAACTTCATCCGCTCGCGTGCCAAGGCCTGACCGGTCGCCGTGGTCGTCGAGATCACCAGCCGCCTCCCGCTAAATTGCTGTTTCAACGATCGAGCCAGCGGCAGAGCGGCCAGCACCTCGCCCACGGACACGGCGTGTACCCAGATCGCGCCCGGCCCCTTGGGGCTGGCCTCCCGCAGTTCCGGAGGGAAACGCTTTCCCATGCGCTCGGGCAAATTCTTGAGGTATTGCCGACGGCCCATACCCCGTATGAGAAAATACGGACTCAGCAGAAGTACGCCAGCTGCGGTGAATACACTGTAGACAAAGTACATGCAGACGATGGCCGAACCGCCCCGCTCCTTTGGACCCCACGCGCCTGCCAAGATCGGCGCGCCAGTCGCAAAAACGATATTATAGGCGCCACATGATGACGGCAAGGCGCAGATCGCCGACCATGCAACGTCCCGAGGCATCACGCATCTCACCCACAGACGGGTGTGGGCTGTACTTGCAGCCCGCGCCAATTCGGATGCGCAATCGCTGCCTGCCGTTGACGCTCGGCCTCAGCGCGGTGCTGCTTGCCGCTGGCCTGATGGCTCGCGCGCAAACCAACCCAGCCTCTTTGCCGGCGCACGACTCGCATCAAGGCCTGCTCGTCGCGGCCGATCCGTACGTGACTGGCGCCCGATACAAAGAAAAATTCGGCAAGCACACGCCGTTCGAGGCCGGCATCCTCGCGCTCGAAATCTACGTTCGCAACGACAACGACAAGCCGATTCGGATCAACCTGGAGACGGTCAGCTTGCGCATCGGACAACCCGGCACAACTCCTCAGAAGCTCGCCGCCATCTCGCCGGAAGAGGTCGCTAACCGCGTCCTCCTGAAGCCGAAAGACCCGAAGGCCCAGCGGCTGCCCCTTCCCTTGCCAGGACGCCTGCCGAGCACCGGCCGAGGCAAGGATTGGGACGAATTGCACGCCCTACTCAGCTCGCTCGCTATGAACAGCGATGTTCTCCCGCCAAACGCGACCGTTCACGGCTTTTTCTATTTCGACATTGACCACCATTACGACTGGCTGTCGAACGCCCACTTCGAGCTTCCCGATTTAGCCTTCATGCTCGACAACAAAGGCCTCTTTTTTTTCGAAGTGGACCTCGCTCCCGCCGTGCGCTGAGTTGCTGGACACGCATCGCTCGTTTGCCCGCTCCTTGCCCCTCGGCTACAATGCACAAGCCCACCGGGCCCGCAGCGATGAATCTTCTCGACAATCTGAACCCGCAACAGCGTGAAGCTGTCCTCGCTACCGAAGGTCCGCTGCTAATTTTGGCCGGAGCGGGCACGGGAAAAACGCGCGTCATCACATACCGTATCGCGTATCTGATCGATCAGGGCGCGCCGCCCAATTCGATTCTGGCCGTTACCTTCACGAACAAAGCCGCCGACCAGATGCGCGACCGCGTCAGCGCCTTGCTCGAGAGCACCGGCCATTCATTGGGCGAACCCGCGATCAGCACCTTCCACTCATTCTGCGGACGCCTGCTTCGACGCGAAGCCGCGCGTCTGGGCCTGCCCCGGAATTTCGCCATTTACGACGCCGACGACCAGCAAGCCGCGATCAAACTCTCTCTGTCCTCGATTGGCCTCGAAGATCCCGGCGAGACCCCGCGGGCCTTTCTCGAACGCATCAGCTTCGCCAAGAATCACGCCATCGCGCCCGAGGAGGCACTGGCCAAAGCCTACGACGAGCCCACTCGAACGGCTGCACGCGTGTACAAAGCCTACGAAGAAACGCTGCGCAAGGCCGGCGCGCTCGACTTCGACGATCTGTTGCTCAAGCGCCGCGGAAGTCCTTCGCCGCTTCGACGAAGCCCGCGCCGCATGGCAGCAGCGCTTTCGCTACCTTCACGTCGACGAATATCAGGACACCAATCGCGTCCAGTACGATCTGCTCCGCCTGCTCGCCGGTCCCCGCCCAAATCTGTGCGTCGTCGGCGACGAGGACCAGTCCATCTACCGCTGGCGCGGCGCCGACATCGGCAATATCCTGCGATTCACCGAGGATTTTCCCGGCGCCCGCGTCCTGCGCATCGAACAAAACTACCGCTCGCACCAGAATATTCTGGATGCCGCTGGAGCCGTCGTCGCACACAACCAGAAACGCATCGGCAAACAACTGGAAGCCACCCGCGGCAAAGGCGCCAACCTGGTCTTCTTCGAGGCTCGTGATGCCAAAGCCGAGGCCGACTACGTTGCCGCCCAAGTCTCTCGTCTGCAACTCATCGATTCCGCCACGCACATCGCCGTGCTCTATCGGACCAACGCACAGTCACGCTCTTTTGAAGAAGCCTTTCGTGGACGCGGAATACGCTACCGTTTACTTGGAGGCTTCAGCTTCTACGAGCGCGCGGAAATCAAGGACATCCTGGCCTACGTGCGTCTGGCCATCTTCCCCGCTGACGATGTAGCTCTCCTGCGCGTCCTGAACACACCGCCGCGCGGCATCGGCAAAGTGACCATCGACGCCCTGCGCGCAGTCGCGCGCGAAAAAGGCTCCTCCCTTTGGGATGCCCTCGCCAGCACCCTCGAAGCCGGCGGCAGCCGCGCCCTTGCCCCGCTCCGCGGCTTTCGCGAACTCATCGAGTCATTGCAGCAAAAGCTGGAGTCACTCGCCCCGGTGGAATTTCTCCAAACCGTGCTCGACGACACCGGCTATATCGACATGTTGCGCGAACGCGAAACGGAAGAGGACATCGCCCGCCTCGAGAACTTGCGCGAACTCGTCAACGCCCTTTCCGAAGGCGCGGAACGAGGCGAGACCCTCGAGGATTTTCTCGACCGTGCCGCGCTGGTCAGCGACGCCGACGACTTCGACGATCACGCTCCCGTGACTCTTCTCACCCTGCACACCGCCAAAGGGCTCGAATTCGATCACGTCTTCCTGACCGGCCTCGAGGAAGGCACCTTCCCGCACAACCGCACCCTGGACGATCCCGAGCAGATCGAGGAAGAGCGCCGCCTGTGCTACGTGGGCATGACCCGCGCCCGCGATACCCTTACGGTGACGCGCGCCGTATACCGTCGCATCTACGGCAGCGAGCGCCTGCAAGCCTCCACGCCATCTCGTTTCCTTCTGGAAATTCCCACTGAGCTTGTCGATACCGCCGAGGGATCGCTCGCCGAAGCCGGCCAGACGCGGCGCTATGAACCCGATCCCGAATACTCCTACTCGGCAGCAGAGTTCTCGCGCCGCGCGCGCGGTTCCACGTCGCCCTACGCTGCACCAAGGGAAACTGCCGCCCGGCCAGCGCGGGCCGCAGGTTCCTCGTCCCGCCGCCAACGCGGCGATGCCAATCCACTCATCGGCCAGCGCGTTCGCCATCCGACCTATGGCCTCGGTACAATCATCGGCGTGGACGGCGAGGATGAAGAGCGCAAGCTGACCGTGAGCTTCTCCGGTCACGGCACCAAGAAGCTCCTCGAGCGCTTTGCGAATCTGTCATGGGCCTAGCGATACCTGACTCCGGGGGACCCCCTCCCGGAGCCAGTTGCGGCGCAACCCAGCTCAAGGTACAGTTGCCAAGTTCCAAGGAAACACGCACATGAGTCGCGTCCCGCGCCCAGCAGTCGCCGCAGCGCCGCTCTTTTTCTTCGTGTTGCTCCTGCTCGCGCCCACTCACGCTTTCGCCTGGGGCGCCAACGCACAGAGGCTGATCGCCAACCGCGCGGTGGATACGCTGCCGCCCGAGCTGCAATCATTCTTCGACACCAATCGCGAATTCATCCTGCGCCACGTCACCGACCCGCTCGGCTGGCTCGAGAAAACTCCTGCCACCGAACGCCCCAACCACACCCTCTATCTCGATCGCTACGGAAAATTTCCCTTTGATGCTCTGCCCCGCGAATACCAGTCGGCTCTCGATAAATTTGGCAGGGCCAAGCTGCTGGCCAATGGCGTCCTCCCGTGGGAGGTCGGCGTGTATAGCCAGCGACTCACCGAAGCGATGCGCAATGGAAATTGGGGCCAGGCGAAGCTCGTCGCGGCGTTGCTCGCAAGTTACGTCGCCGAATCCCACGACCCGTTCGTCACCACGGAAAATTTCGACGGCCACTTGTCCGGCCAGACCGGGATCAATCTCCGCTTCGGCGTCAGCCTGGTCGATCGCTACTCCCTGTTTTTTCCCATGCGTCCCAATGACGCCATTTTGATCGATGACCCTACCATGCACGCCTTCGACGATTGCCTGAGCGCGCATTCCTGGTTGGAGAACATCCTGCTCGCCGACCTCCGCGCCCGCGCGGGACTCAGCGATTACACCGACGATTACTATGACCGCTTTTACAACCAAGTCGGGGCCACGCTGATTCGTCAGTTGTCCGACGCCTCAACCGACGTCGGCTCCTACTGGCTCACTGCGTGGGTCAACGCTGGCCGCCCGGCCATGCCCAAGCAGTAGCCCGTGCCGTCCCCCGCGTCCTCGCCTGGCTCTGCCCTTCCACCGCAATTTGCCGCCTTGCCTAAAGCCGAGCTGCACGTGCACCTGGAAGGAAGCATCGCGCCCGCGACGGTAACCGCACTGGCAGCCCGCTACGGCGATGCCGTCAGCCCAGCCGACGTCGGCTCGCGCTACGCCACGCGCGATTTCGCCGCGTTCATCGAAGCCTACAAGTGGGTGACCTCCTACCTCCGCGTGCCGGCCGATTATGCGTTCGTCACGCGCGGTCTCGCCGAGCAGTTGCTCGCCCAAAACGTGGTCTACGCCGAAGTCACCCTTTCGATAGGCGTGATGATTTTGCGCCTGCAAGACGTCGAAGCCAATTTCCGCGCCATTCGCGAGGCCGCCTCTGCTTTCGAGGCCCGAGGCCTACGCATCCAGTGGATCTTTGACGCCGTTCGCCAGTTCGGTGCCGGCCCGGCTATGGAGGTCGCACGCTGCGCCGTGGACCTGCGACGCGATGGCGTGATCGCGTACGGCCTCGGTGGCGACGAACTCGCCGTCCCCACGGCTGACTTCCGTCCCGTCTACGAACTCGTCGCGGCGCACGGCCTCCATCGCCTGGCGCATGCCGGCGAAATCGGAGGCGCCGAATCCGTGCGCGAGGCCATCGAACTGCTCGGCGTCGAACGCATCGGCCACGGCATCGCCGCGGCTCGTGACCCGCACTTGATGGCTCTGCTTGCCGCCCGCGCCATCCCGCTCGAAATCTGCCCCACGAGCAACCTCCGCACGGGGGCGCTCGCGCGCCAACTCGCCGTTCCCAAAGCTGCCATCACCGATCATCCCTTGCCGCAACTCCTGCGTAACGGAGTTCCCATCAATCTCTCGACGGACGACCCCGCCATGTTCGGAACCGACCTGAACCGCGAGTATGCCCTGCTTGCGCAGATGGGTCTCGATTCAGCAGAAATCGTCCGCGTGGCCGCCGCCGCCTTCGAAGGCGCCTTCTTGCCGCCGGACGAGAAGGCGGCTCAGCTGGCCGCGTTCCGGGCCCGGGCCTCGGCGCTCGGCCTGCTATAATGCCCGCCATGACTGCTCACGTCTGGGTGATGCTCAAACGCACCGTTCTCGATCCGCAAGGCGCCGCGATTCAGCAGGCGTTGGCCTCCCTCGGGCACGCCGCCGTGCGCGACGTCCGTCAGGGCAAATTCTTTGTGCTCGCGCTGGACGGCCTGGACCGCGCCTCCGCGCAGGCCGAAGTCGAACGCATCGCGCGCGAAGTGCTCACCAACCCGGTCATCGAGGAGTTCCGCTTCGAGATCGTCGAGGACGCCAAACCAGCATCCGCTGGCTAGCGTTCGCAACGGCGTGCCGAGACGTGCCGAACACGAGAGCCTTGGAGCGGCTGCGGTTCAACTACTAGCAAACAAGGCACTCCGCTACCCCAACCCGAGGTCCGTGCATCCAACCGGTGTGTTAGCCTGAATGTTCTGCCGGCCGCATGCCGGCGTCGTGTCTTCCATCGCGAAGGAGAGCCAACCGTGTGCGGCATCGTCGGATACATAGGCCCGAAGAAAGTCGTGCCCCTGATCATCGATGGCCTCCGCCGACTCGAATACCGCGGCTATGATTCCGCGGGCATCGCCGTCGTGGACGAAAAGGGCCACCTCGAGCTGCGCCGCGCCCCTGGCAAGCTTCGCAATCTCGAGGAAGCCATCAGCCATTCTCCCATTGACGGCGTGTATGGCCTGGGCCACACGCGCTGGGCCACGCACGGGCGCCCCACCGAAGAAAACGCCCACCCGCATCGCGATTGCAAGGGCGAGATCGTCGTCGTCCACAACGGCATCGTCGAGAATTACCTCGAACTCAAGCACGAACTGCTGCGGGAGGGCCACAAGTTCGTCACCGAGACCGACACCGAGATCGTCGCCCACCTCGTGGAGAAATACATGGACGGCGGCCCTCTCGAGGACGCAGTGCGCAAGACCATCAAGCGCCTTGCAGGTGTCTATGCCTTGGCGATTCTCTCCACCAAGGACCCCCGCAAAATCGTTGCCGCGCGTTCAGGTCCGCCCGTGGTCATCGGCCTGGGCAAGGACGAATACTTCGTCGCCAGCGACATTCCGGCGATTCTCTTCCACACTCGCGACATGTTCTTTCTTTCCGATGGCGACATTGCCGTGCTCACGCCTCACGGCGTAAAAGTCACCGACCTGCAAGGGAATCCTGTAGAACCGCGCGTCCAGCATGTCACCTGGGACCCGGTCATGGCCGAAAAGGGCGGCTACAAGCATTTCATGCAGAAGGAGATCTTCGAACAGCCCCGCGCTGTCCGCGACACCATGCTGGGCCGCATCTCCCTCGAAACCGGCCAGGTGTTTCTCGACGAGATGGATATCAGCGAACACGAATTCAGAAATCTGCGCGATATCAAGATCGTCGCCTGCGGCACGAGCTGGCACGCCGGCTTGGCCGGAAAGTTCATGATCGAACGCCTGGCGCGCATTCCCGTCGAGGTGGATTACGGCAGCGAATTCCGCTATCGCGATCCCATCGTGGACGGCCGCACCCTGGTGATTTGCATCAGCCAGTCGGGCGAAACCGCCGACACGCTGGCCGCCCAGCGCGAGGCCAAGCAAAAGGGCTCAAAGACGCTGGCCATTTGCAACGTCGTGGGCTCGATGATTACCCGCGAAGCGAATGGCACGATCCTGACGCACGCCGGCCCTGAGATCGGCGTTGCCTCCACCAAAGCCTTCACCTGCCAGCTCACCGCCCTCATGCTGATGGCGCTTCATCTCGGCCGCGTGCGCGGCGCCCTTTCCGCCGAAGCCGCCACAACTCTGATGCAGGAGTTCACCCGCATCCCCCACAAGATCGAGACCATCCTGAACGCCGATCAATCCGGAGTCTTCGAGGCGCTGGCCCGCCAGTTCTTCCGCCACACGGATTTTCTCTATCTCGCGCGCGGCATCCATTACCCCATCGCTCTCGAGGGCGCGCTCAAGCTCAAGGAAATTTCCTACATTCACGCCGAAGGCTATCCGGCCGGCGAAATGAAGCACGGCCCCAACGCGCTGATCGACGAGAATCTCCCCGTCGTTGTCCTGGCGACGCGCGATGAATCCGACCCCGAATCGATGACCCGCTACGAAAAGAGCTGCTCGAACATCCAGGAAGTCAAGGCGCGCGACGGCATCGTCATCTCCGTCGTCACCGAGGGCGACCAAATCGCCCGCAAAGTCTCCGACCACATCCTGGAAATTCCGCACGCCCCCGAGCTGATGACGCCGATCCTGGAGATCGTGCCGCTACAGCTTCTCGCCTACTACATCGCCGTGCGCCGCGGCTGCGACGTGGACCAGCCGCGCAACCTCGCCAAATCGGTCACGGTCGAATAGCATCCCGCACCGAAGCGGCGCTATCCTTAGCCCATAGGTAATGCAATGGGGCTAATGTGGTCTACCTCAAGAGCATAATCGCTGGGCTCCTGGCTCTTCTGTCGGCAGGAGTGCTTATTCTGATGGTTCTCGTTGCGCCCGTTTTCCTCAGCCATCAGCAGGATAGGACAATTGTTGTCCGCTTGAACGTTAGGTCCCTGCCGTTCTGGCTGCTTGCAATGATAATCTTCAGCCTAGGTTTCTTTTGGGGATTTCGGAGGCTTTCAAAGTGAGCCGCGGCACTTCCATGCCAGCTCGCTTGGTTCTATAGCCTCCGCCGAGCGCTATTTTGCTGATCGCTGATCCGTACTGAGGGCGGCCTGCTGAAACAGTTGCGGCACCAGAAAGCTCAAGACTCCGTTCCGCACGCTGTCTGAAACGTAGATCTCCCCATCCTTGGGATTGAGCGCCAGGCCTACCGGGTGTAGAAGCCCGCCAAACGGGCCTCGGATCATCGCTCGCGGAGGCACGTCGCCGTTATCAGTAATGTTCCACACTCCCATGAAACCGAGCGTGGGATTGAGCCACGGATCGTCGGGTATTTCCTTGGCATCGCTCTTGAGCGTCACGTCCGTGTACAAATTCTGATGGAAGTGATTCGACGCAGCGACAAAGATCCTTCCCTGATAGATCTGCATCTGCCACGGCTCATCGGTCATGCCCGTCTTAGGCCCGGCAATGCGGGCGCGAGGCGCCACGTCGCCCGAATCGGTCCGGTTAAAAATCTCAATATCCTGAGAGTTGGCCACGGCTAGCAAATTCGAAGCGGAGTCCACCACAACCCCGACGGTGTGGCCTAGTCCAGTGTGCGGCCCTTCGATCACGCGCAGCGGCGTGGCGTCGCCGTTTGCATTCCAGGCAAACGCGATAATGCGCTTGCCCGTAAGGCTGGCGACCAGAATCTCGCCATGTTCCGGGTCCAAACTCACTGCGTGCGGAGTCACCAGATGCGTGTGCGGGCCCTGAATGACGCGAATCGGCCGCGCCTCGCCGCTGGCATCGCCGCGGAATACCAGCACGGCATCCGCCAGCGCGTTCGGAACCACAATTTCGTCATGCGCCGCGTCGTAGGCCAACCCATGCACGGTGCGTCCCAACTGGGACGCCTGCCCCGCGATCACTCGTATCGGCGCCGCATTCCCATTTGCCAGCCTGGCAAATGACGCGATTCGCGGCTGCGTCACTCAATTCGGCACCAGCAATTCATCGCGCTTGGAGTCGTAGGCCAGCGCCATAGGGTTGCCGAACCCAGGCGTGGGTGTGCCCGCAGGAGCGCTGCGAATCACGCGCTTCGGCGCCGCGTCGCCCGAGGCTCCGCTGTCAAACGCCAGCGCCGAATGATCGCCCCAATTCGAAACCCAAATCTCGCCGTTCTGCGGATCGACCGCAATGCCGATCGGTCGATCGATGCCCGTTCGGCTGCCGCGAATCGTTCTTACCGGCGCGACGTTTCCGCTGGCGGTCCGCGCGAAAATCAGGATCGAGCTGTCGCCGTTGTTCGCCACCACTATCGTGTCGTGCGTCGGCTCCTGGGCAATGCCCATAGGCCAGTCGAGCCCCGTCTTCGTTCCCGAAATCGTGCGCAGCGGCGCCGCATTGCCCTTGGCGCTTGCGGAGTAAATCGAAACCGACGGCGGCTTGAACTGTCCCGCCTCCACAGCGTCGTCAGCATCTGCTTCCGGCGCATCCTCGCACCCGCCTCCGGTGTTTCTCACCACGCCCTTGAAATTGCCGTGGTTCGCGACGCCCAACTCGCGATGCGCCTCATCCCAATAAATTCCATGCGGGTCGGCCAGTCCCGTCTTCTGTCCTCGAATCATCCGCACAGGCGGCTCGACGCCCTGTACCTGCCGCCGATAGAAAACAATCGTGTTCTGCACCTCCACGGTCACAGCGATCTCATCGCTCGCGCGACCCAGCGCCAAGCCCCAAGCCTGATGGGGTACTGAGAAGATGCGCGCCGGTTTGACGTCTCCCGTGGCGTCGTAAGGCATCACCACCACGGTGTCCTCGATGTCATTATTTGCGGTGTATGCTTCGCGATGCAGCGGGTCCAGCGCGACCCCGGCAATCATCCCCAGAAAAGTGTCTGGCCCAATCACCTGGTGTACCGGCAAGCTCGCCGCGCTCGAACTCGCGCCACGCAACCGATCGTACGTCAGCAGACTCTTGCGATTGGGGTCGCTCATGACCACCAAGCCGTTCGCCGGATCGACTGCAATTCCGTTAAACGCGGGATAGGGGTCCGCAATCATCCGTACAGGCTGAATATCCTCCGGGGCAGGCTTGGTCCCGTTCTCGCCTGCATGCACATGGCTGAACACCGCCATGGCCGCGATCACCGCCATGCTCAGCCCAAAGCCAATCGCGCGTCTCATGAGCCCCATGATAAACGAACCGCGCCCCTTGCAGGACCGCTGTTTTCATCAGCGGCGCCTCGCCATCACGACCAGAACCCCCTCCCCAATTCCCGTCCACTCGCGTAAAATCACACGTTTGCAATGCGCGCACTCTGCATCCTCGTCCTGACCGCTGCGGCTCTAGCGGCCCCGCTTCGCGCCACCGCGCAAGCCCCGCCTTCCTCCGTCATCGCCGAAATTCACCAGACCGGATCGACCCGTTATGCCGACGCGCAGGTCGCGGCAGCGTCCGGCCTGAAGCCCGGTGACACCGTCACGCGCGAGCAGCTTCAGGCCGCCGCCGATCGCCTGGCGCAGCTCGGCATATTTTCCAAGGTCAATTACCGCTTCACGACCAGCGGCGACAAAGCCAACAAGATCGTCCTCGAATTCCAGCTGGCCGATGCCGCCCTCGTGCCCGTCACCTTCGACAATTTCCCCTGGTTCAGCGATGACGAGCTTTTGGCAGCGATTCGCCAGGCACTTCCCTTCTTCGATGGCAGCGCTCCCCCCGACGGTGCCTTGCTCGACACCATCGCAGCGACCATCTCCAAGCTGCTCGCGGCTCGTGGAATTTCCGGCGGCATCCAACACACCCTGCTAGCCCAGCCCTCAAGCGATGGGATGACTGTCCTATTTCACCTCGACGGTCCCAGCCCGGCAATTGCTTCGCTCGCTTACGGTGATACGTTGGCCCAAGCCTCCACGGAACTCACGCAGCGCAAAACCGATCTCCTGGATAAGCCGTTCTCTCGTTTCGCCATCGAGCTGTTCGAGTTTGAGCACGTCCGGCCGCTCTATCTCGCCAACGGCTATCTGCGCGTTAGCTTCCCCGCGCCCATCGTCAGCGGAACCGGCGCCCTCGATCACCCGCCTGCCTCAAACATTTCCGTGCAGCTCCCCATCGATCCCGGTCCTGTCTTCCATTTCTCCGGGCTCACATGGGATGGCAATCACGTGCTGGATTCGACCGCTCTGAGTGCGCTGGTAACGATCAAGCCGGGTGAACTTGCCGACGGCATGAAGCTGCAAGACCTCTGGCAGCGCGTGGAAACCGAGTACTCACACAATGGCTACATCGACGCGCACGTCGAGGCTCAGCCCCAATTCGACAATGCCGCCGCGACCGTCTCCTACCGCGTCGCCATCACCGAAGGCCCGCAATACCACATGGGCGGGCTAGTCCTCACCGGACTCTCGCCCTCCGCGGAAGGCGCGCTTCGCGCCGCGTGGCAACTCGCGACGGGAAACGTCTTCGATGGGACCTACGTGGAGAGCATGCTCGGCAAACTCGAACAGCCATCGAGCGCAATCTTCGGCGCCCTGCCCATCCACTACGATATGGTGGGCCACTTCCTGCGCATCAACGAACCAGCTCACACGGTCGACGTCCTGATCGACTTCCAATAACCCGCGCATCCGCCAGCGCTGCCCGCGTCCCAGCCACCGCCCGTTCACCAATTGCCGCCCGTCCTCCAGTCGTCGCCCCTCCGGCGCCGCCTCACACCCGGTTGTCATCCCGAACCCGGTCGCCCGGTTTTGGCGAACGGCGGTGAGGGATCTGCTGTTGCCTTTTACCGACTCAAAGACTCGAGCCTCTCGCCCGCTACCGCACCGCCCCATCCGAAACATCGCGCGCAGCCACCACCGTATTCATGTGAATGCGCACGGTGTCCGCAGTGTCCCGCGCGTAGCCGCCGGCCAGCGCCACCCCCACCGGTATGCCGCGCTCTTTCGCGGCTCCAAACACCAGATCGTCTCGCCGACGCAGCCCGCTGATAGTGAGCCACAGCCCTCCCAACTGATCCTCGCGGTACGGGTCGGCCCCACCCACATAAAAAATCAGGTCAGCCTTGAATTCCGCGAGTGCGTCGCGCACCCCTTTGCCGAGCAACTCAAGGTATTCGTCGTCACCCGTGTGGTCGTCGAGGTTGATGTCTAGATCAGAGGGCGGCTTGGGCACCGGATAATTGTCTCTCTGATGGATCGAGAGAGTAAAAACGCTGTCATCGTCGGCGAAAATCGCCGCAGTCCCATTCCCCTGATGAACGTCCGTATCCACGACAAGGGCGGTGCGAATGGTGCCATCAGCCTGCATCCGCCGGATGGCCACCGCCACATCATGAATCATGCAGAAGCCCTCGCCGTGTCCCGGAAATGCATGATGGAATCCGCCGCCCAGGTTCACCGCGAATCCGTCCCGCATCGCATGCTGCGCCGCCAGAATCGAGCCACCCGCCGCCAGCCAGAACGCCTCGACTGTCTCCTTCGTGCTCGGAATCTCCAGGCGCATCCGTTCGGTCGCCGTCAGCGTATCGTTCTTGAGTTTGCCGACCCATTCCGGGGTGTGCACGCGCAGGATGTCCTCATCGCTAGCCGGTTCGGGAGAGACAATATCAGCAGGATCGGCAATGCCCTTGGCCACCAGTCCGTCGCGGATTAAGCGGTACTTTTCGGAGGGAAAAACGTGCGGTCCGAGCCGTAGATCGTAGTGGTTGTGGTAGACCAGCTTGAACGGCAGCATGTCCGGGCGCCGTCAGCGCTCCCGGTCGAGAATGAAGTCGGGTACCGCGGCCAGCGCGCGCCCAAATTCGTTGTGCGCCCCGCCGCCATTCAGGCAAGCCTTCGCACGGTTGGCGTAGTCGTGCGCCAGTTGCCGCGTGCGATCGAGGGCGCCCGAATCGCGCACCAGCGAGGATATCTCCTCCGGGCGAACAGTGTGAAAGGCCTTTTCCTCCAGCACCGTGCGCACTAACCGGCGTCCCGCCGCCCCATCGTTCTTGGCGCTCTCCAGCGCATAGACCAGCGGCAGCGTGACCTTACCTTCCTTCAAATCGCTCAGCACCGGCTTGCCGAGCTGCGTCGGCGAAGCCGTGAAATCGAGCAGATCGTCCACCAACTGGAACGCCACGCCGGCGTACCGCCCGTAGTCGGCCAGCCTCTGCTCTTCCTCTTCCGATACGCGTCCCAGAACAGCGCCCAGCCGCGCGCAGCCGCTGAAGAGACACGCCGTCTTGCGCATCGCCAGCTCGATCACTTCTTCTTCGCGCAGGTCCATGCGCCCGAGCGTAGAGAGCTGCACCACTTCGCCTTCCACCATGCTCTGCGTCAGGTCGATCAGGATGTCCAGAACTTTGAAATTGCGCTCCGCCAGCGCCATTTGGAAGGACTGCATGTACAGCCAATCACCGGCCAGCACGCTGCGATGATTTCCCCAGCGCGAATTGGCCGAAGGCTGGCCCCTGCGCGTGTCGGCGCCGTCGATCACGTCGTCATGAATCAGCGTCGCGCTGTGGATCAGCTCGACAGAAGCGCCCAACCGCACCGCGCTCGGCCCACTGTATCCCGCGTACCCCGCAGTAAGCAGCAGCAGCGCCGGACGCAAGCGCTTCCCGCCGCTTCCCAGGAGGTAGCGCGCCATTTCGCCGATCGGCTCGCTTGCCGTATCGCCCTGGCGCGCCAGTTCCTGCTCCACGCACACCAAGTCCTCGCGAACCAGATCGAAAATCTCTTTAACTGTCAGCAGCGAGATGGCCTTCCCCCGTTCCGCGTAACCCCAGCAAGAGCTTCTCGGGTTCCTTCATCCCAGCCCGAAAAAGCGGCGAAAGTTGCCGGCCGTCGCAGCCGCAACCTCAGCCGGCGGCAAGTTTCTCACAGGTCCGAGGGTCTTTGCTACCTCCGCGACGTACGCCGGCTCGTTGCGCCGGCCCCGCTGCCCCTGAGGCGCCAGATATGGTGAATCGGTCTCGATGAGCAACGACTCCAGCGGCACCCCCGCAGCGACGTCCCGCAAGTTCTGCGCCTTCGGATAAGTCACGTTGCCCGCGAACGAGACCAGGAACCCCATGTCGATGCCGCGCCGCGCCTGTTCGATCGTGCCCGTGAAGCAGTGAAAGATGCCGCCCAGCCCTGCCCCGCGCCAGTGCCGCTCCAAGATCGCCAGACAATCCTCCCACGCGTCCCGGCAATGCAGCACGATCGGCACGTCCGCCGTCCGCGCTAACTCCAGTTGCTCGATAAACACCCGCTGCTGCACCTCGCGCGGCGGTTCCTCGTAGTGATAGTCCAGCCCAATCTCGCCCCAGGCCAAAAATCTCGGGTGCTGCGCCAGACGCGTCAGCTTCTCGTAGTGCGCCGGCGTCGCCAGCTTCGCTTCCTGCGGGTGCACGCCTGCCGCCGCATAAATCCAGTCGTACCGCTCAGCGAATGGCAACGCCGCATCCAGCGCGTCCGGATTCACCGCGACAGCGAGCAGCGTCCGCACGCCAGCATCGCGCGCCCGCTCCAGCATGGCATCGCGATCCGCGTCGAACTCAGGCATGTCCAGGTGAGCGTGCGAATCCACCAAGTCCAAACCACCCGCTGGCGAAGCATCGGACGGGAAAGCGCTAGCAGTTCCCATAAGTTGGTTGCCGCCCGGCCCGGCGCCCGTTCGGCTACTTCAGCCGCGCGCCCACCGGCACATCCTCGAGGAACGCCGCCAGCACCGGACTCCCATCCGGCGCCGACGCCGCCAGTATCATCCCATTCGACTCCACGCCGCGCAGCTTGCGCGGCTGCAGGTTCGTCACCACCACCACCTTGCGCCCAACCAGCTTATCCGCCTCATACGCAGTGGCAATCCCCGCCACTACCTGCCGCACCTCATCGCCGATATCCACCATCAGCTTCAGCAGTTTGTCGGCGCCAGCCACACGTTCAGCCGACTTCACCTCGCCCACGCGCATCTCCACCTTGGCAAAATCCTCGATCCCGATGCGCGCCCCCGCGAGCGGGGCCGCTCCTCCAGCCGCCACGCCAGCCGCCAGCCCAGCGCCAGCTCCCGCCGCCGCCGACCCGCCCCCCGCACCAGCCGCCGCGCCATGCGACGCCGCCGGATGCCCCGCCACCGCCGGCTTCTCCGCCTTAGGCTGCGTAATCTCTCCCTCAAGTGTCATGATCTTCTCCAGTGTCTCTTTATGTTCGACCCGCGGGAACGCCGGCGCCAATTCCCCAATCCTCGTCCCAGCCCGCAAAGCGCCATGCGTAAGCTGATCGATCCGCAACTCCGCCAGCGGTCCCGGCTGCCCAAGCTGCGCCCAAATCTTCTCCGTCGCATTCGGCAAACAAGGATGCGCCAGCGCCACAATGATTCTCACCGCCTCCGCCGCGTGGTACAGCACGGTCTCGAGCCGCCCATGCGCCGCGGCGTCATCCGCCAGCGCCCACGGCTTCTGCGCCGTGATGTAACCGTCCACCTGCGCCACCGCCGCCCAAATCGTCTCCAGCGCCTTCGAAAACGACAGCTCCTCATACTACTCGACCGTCGCGTGCGCCGCCGCAACCAGCGCTTCCGCCAGCGCCTTCTCCGCCTCGCCCGCATGCGCGCTATGCGGCGCGATCACCTCGCCGCCGCAGTACCGCTCGATCATCGTCAGCGTGCGGCTGGCAAGATTGCCCAGCCCGTTAGCCAGATCGCTGTTGTAGCGCGTGAGCAGCGCGTCGTGACTGAAATTGCCGTCCTGCCCAAACGGCACATCCCGCAAAAGGTAGTAGCGCAGCGCATCCGTCCCCAGCACCCGCGCAATCGGCTCGGCATATGCCACGTTGCCCTTCGACTTGCTCATCTTCTGCTGATCAAACAGCAGCCATCCGTGCGCGAACACGCCCTTTGGCAACTCCTCCCCAGCCGCCCATAGAAACGCCGGCCAGTACACGCAGTGGAAGCGGATAATCTCCTTGCCGACCAGGTGCAGTTGCGCCGGCCAGTATTTCTCGTACTGCATCTCGTCGTCGCCGTAGCCAATCCCGCTCAAGTAGCTCGTCAGCGCGTCGTACCACACGTACACAACGTGCTCGGGGTCCTCCGGCCACGGCAAGCCCCACTTCACCGTCTTGCGGCTCACCGAAATGTCGCGCAGCCCCGCCTCGACAAATCGCAGAATCTCATTCCGCCGGAACGCCGGCCGCAGAAAGTCCGGCTGCTCCTCGTACAGCTTCAGCAGCCGCCCCTGAAACGCCGACAGCTTGAAAAAATAATTCTCCTCCGACACCACTTCCGCCGGCCGCCCGCACACCGGGCAATCGATCGGCTCGATCGAGTCGCTCACATACAAATTGTCGAACACGCAGTAGCGCCCCTCGTAATGCGCCTTGTAGATGTAGCCGCTATCCCGCGCCCGCAGCAGCAGCCGCCGCACCGCGCGCAAATGCTCGGCCGAAGTAGTGCGCACGAAATGCGTGTAGCTGATGCCCAGCTCGTCCCAAAGCCGCCGGAACACCGCCGAATTGCGATCCACCAGCTCCCGCGGAGTAATCCCCGCCTTGGCCGCCGCCCGCGCAATATTCTCGCCATGCTCGTCGGTGCCGGTCAGAAACGCCACGTCGTATCCCTGCATGCGCTTGAAGCGCGCGTAGCTGTCCGCCACCAGCGTCGTATACGACGACCCCACGTGCGGCCGCGCATTCGCATAATAAATCGGCGTAGTCAGATAGAACTTCGGACGTAGATCAGGGGTGTGACTCACAGTAGCTTCGCGATGGCTCCGAGTAAACAACCGATACTATGCGGCCCTCGCCACAGAGTCAAATCGCGCCCCAGCAACACTTCGACCCTGTCTACCTCGCAGCTACGCACTGCAGCCCCGTGACATATTGCCGATCTCCCATAAATATGGGAGAATGTCTTCATGAAAACAACCCTGGAAATCCCTGACGCCATCTTTCGCCGCGCTAAATCTGTCGCGGCTGCCCGCGGCATTCCATTCCGCGAGCTGGTGACTGAAGCTGTCAAAGACAAGCTTGCCACCGAGGCCAAAGCCGGCGAAAAACCCTGGCTGAAACATATGGGTAAGCTGAAGCATCTCCACAAGGAGACCGTTCGCATCAACCGCCTGATCGAAGAAGACTCCGAAAAAATCGATCCCGAGATGTGGCGTTGATTCTGGACACCAATGCGCTCTCCGCAGTTGCTGATGGCCAAACTTCGGCAACTCACATCGTTGCGCGCGCCGAACGCCTAGCTATCCCCGTGATCGTCTTAGGAGAATACCGGCTCGGAATAGCCCAGTCCCGCCACAGGACCAGCTACGAGAGTTGGCTAGAAGAGTGGATTGCCGTCGTGCCCGTGTTGAGCATCGACGAAGAAACTACTCATTCTTACGCAGCCACCTACTTGGAGCTAAAAAAGAAAGGCAAACCCATCCCCACCAACGACCTGTGGATCGCCGCGTTGTGCCGCCAGCATTCCCTGCCGCTCCTGAGCCAAGATCGCCACTTCGATTTCGTCTCTGGCCTCCGGCGGCTGGACTGGTGAGTGGCCACTACCGCGCCGTCGCCTTCTCCGCGCTCCCGCGCAATTGCGGCTGCAGCTCGCAAGCCTCATCCCAGGTCCGCATCTGCAGCGACCGCGCGAACTTCCCGACGCCGTCCGTCTCCGCGCAAAGCAGCGCCAGCTCGATAATTTCTTCCTCACTGAAATGCCGCTTGATGTCCGCGTAAGCCTCATCGGAATCCACGCCGTCGTCGCCCGACTTGAATTTCGCCGCGAATCGCAGCGCCGCCCGCTCGCGCTCATCGAAGAGCGAGCTCGTCTCGAACTCCCCGAGCGCGCGTACCTTCTCCTCCGCCAGCCCCCGCGCCTTGGCCACATTCGACCGCACCGTCGAGCAATACCCGCAGAAATGCCGCGTCGAGATCAGCACGCGCACCAACTCCTTCAGCGGAATCGGCAGAATCCCGCCGTTGAGCAACTCATTCCACGCGCGCAGCCAATTCCGCCCCGCCTCGCTGCGCACATAAATGCTGGCGCACAGCGGGTCCGGCGCCCCATTCGCTCGCGCCGTCTCGATCAATAGCCGTTGCGTTTCACTAGCTTCACTCATCTCAATCGGACGAAGCCGCGGCATATTCCTCCTTTGGAAATCGCAGAGTTGTTCGTCTTGGCTCGTGTTCAGTATAACGCTTTCCGCCGTCGCGGGGTTTAGCTCTAAGCCGTTTCACCTCGCCAATACCCCCATCGCTGTATGGTTTGCGTCGAACGCCGCAGCCTACAATCGCAGCGCCGATGACCGACCCTGTCCCCATCGATTTCTCAAACGCCTGGAAGAGCGCCTCGCGAATCATCAATAGCGTTATAGCCTCGCTCCCGAATCTGCTCATTGCCCTGCTGATTTTTGTTGCTTTCCTCCTTTTGGCCTCGACGGCCAAATCCATGGTCCGGCGTATCTCCCTGCGCCGTCAGCACCGCAACAACCTGACGTTATTGCTCGGCCAGCTTGCGCAGACGCTCGTTTTGGTTCTGGGATTCCTGGTGGCCATCTCCGTCGTGGCACCCTCCTTTCAAGCCGCCAACCTCATCCAAATGCTGGGAATTGGCAGCGTCGCCATCGGCTTCGCCTTTCAGAATATTCTCCAGAATTTCCTCGCGGGCATTCTGCTCCTGATCCAGGAACCCTTTTCGTTAGGCGATTGGATCAACGTGACAGGCATCGAGGGAACCGTGCAGGATATCCAAACCCGCGCGACCGTAGTCCTCACGCAAGACGGCAAACGCGTGGTAATTCCCAACGCCGTTCTCTTCACCAATCCCGTATCCGTCGGCCAGGCACAGAAGAAGTCCGGCCCCGAACAGCAACCCGCGTCGTCATCCGGCGGCGCCCAATCATCTCGAGCCGCTTGACGCCGAAACTCGCGTCCCAAGGCTCCGGCAATTCAAATCGCGGTCGGATGTAAACGGTATCTATCCTGGTCCTGCGGCCTTACAATCGCGGCGGAGGCATTTATGGCGCAGACAACCCCTAAACACTCTCACAAATACTCGATCGCCGATCACGACGCGGTCCGTGTGTTGCTCGGCAAGGTCAGCGATCCCAAGGGCTCCCATATCGTCGATGAGAAAAAGCTTCTGGAGGCGCTGGATTGCGCCGCGCGGCGTTACAACGGCGCCAGCCAACAAATCAGCCAGGCCTTTTTCCATGGTCTGCTGACCGGTTACGCCGTCGGACTCAAACACAAATGAGTGGCCCGAGCGCCGAGTTGGAATAGCACACTGAACTTCACCCCGGAATAGAGCCTGGACGGGGACCAGCAGAGGGGCCGATGCCGATCGTTCCGCAGCAAAGGTTGGTCCGTTCGGCGGAATAACCTCGCCCCACGCCGTCGCCCCGACCGCCCCGCACTAATTGTCATCCCGAGGTCGCGTCAGCGACCGAGGGATCTGCTTTTTCCTTCTTGAATAGTTATCCTACAAGTACAACCCAAGCGGAACCACTGGGTGACCGCAATGACCGACGCCGTTGAAAACCTAATCCTCGACCTTCTCGAATGGCTAGGCCGCCAGCCGCGCACCTACCAGGAAACCATGGACGCCTGGCGCACCTCCTGCCCACGTCTCCCCGTCTGGGAAGAGGCCAACGATCGCGGCCTAGTCGAGACAACTCCTGCCAATGACCACTCCCTAGTTCGACTGACGCCAGCGGGACTGGCGCTCCTCGCAGAACGGCGCCCGCACTCCTACGCGGATCCTTGCGTTCATCAGCAGGACAGGGTGCGTTCCGAAAAATCCCGCATGCTTACGCCGTCGTAACAACCGGCGGCGCCACCACCGGAGCCGCCGGCGACACCGGCGCCTTCTTCACAGCCGCTCGCCTCTTAGCCACAGCCCGCACCTTCTTCTTCGCCGCCTTCCTTCCCGCTGACTTCACCTTCCGCCCCCGAATCGCCTTCTTCTGCATCGAGCTTCGTTTCGTGGCCATCGTCCTTCCTCCTCGCGCGCATGAGCATCTAGGGCCCGGCCCTTCTTACGCTTATTAACCGCACATTGCAAGCCATCCTAGGTTCCGCTCAGAGACTCAAATGTAGCGCTGCGGCCTTCAGCGCAGCACCTGGCATGTCGAAGCGTGCAACGAACCACCACGTCGCTCAGATCATTGCGCCGCCGATAACGCTAGGTGTATCTTCGAAATGAGATCGAGCGCAGCGCCGAACCCTCCGCGTACCGCGAGGCGAATTCCCATGGCCCGCATAGAGCTAAAAGTGAATGGCCAACTCCGCACCGTGGACGCCGATCCGGAAAACCCTCTGCTCATGGTCCTTCGCGAAAAGCTCTTCATCGACGCCGGGTTCAGTTGCCGCGTCGGCACCTGCGGCACCTGCACCATCCTCCTCGACAACGTCCCGACCCGCATCTGCCTGCTGCCCGTATCCGAAGCCATCGGCAAGGAAATCAACACCGGCGAAGACAAGTGGGAATGGGCCGAACTACCCAAAGAATTCGGCCACTGGTAACAATAATCCATCGCGGAAACGCATCCGATGCATTGCGCCACCCCTGACCACTTCCAGCACTCGAAATCGACGAGCCATCTACTCGGTTAGCTTTTTGGGGGGGCGGAGCTTTTAAGCTCCGAGATAAAAAGGCGAGAGAAAATTGGGCTTTAAGCCCCTGAAACGGCCCGCATTTGTGAGACATTTGACAGGCTCTATTCAACATCACACTCGTACCGCGCGATGCCAGCCGAAACCCAAATCCGCCAAGCCACGCCTCAAGACGTCGAAGCCGTCGCGGAGATCCTCCGAGAAGCCGCGCGCTGGCTGGAGCAAGCAGGCATGCCCCTGTGGCAAGAAGCCGAACTCGAACCCGCCGCCATCAGCGCGGATGTCCGCGCCGGCCTTTTCTTCCTGGCCGAGCATTCCGGCACTCCCGCCGGCACCGTGAAATTCCAACTCGATGATCCCCTCTTCTGGCCCGACGTACGCCCGCAAGAAGCAGCCTACATTCATCGCCTGGCCGTGCGTAGGGCCTACGCAGGCACCGGCTTGTCCACCACGCTCCTTAGCTGGGCCGCACAACGCGCCCGCGCCCTCGGTTTCCGCTACCTGCGCCTCGATTGCGTCGCTTCCCGCCCCCGCCTGCGCGCCGTCTACGAGCGCTTCGGATTCGAACACCACAGCGACCGCCAAGTCGGCCCCTACTTCGTCTCCCGATACGAATACGAAGTCATCAAAACGACAGCGTAGCAACGCTTTGCCAGTTTCCGGGTGACTGATCCTTTCCAGTGTAACGGTCTATTTTTCGGCGTTCGTCACGCTCGCCTGCTATCAGCCTCACGCTCAGCAAGCGACATTGACCACGATGTTATAATGGCTTATCGTTTGCGCGGATGGCTCGTCGGCCGGCGTCGCGCGGGCCATTCCGGGTGCTATCGGGCCATGCCACGATCGACAAAAGTTTCACGAACGGCGGACCTCCGGCATCTCCAGAGTCGAGCGCCGTCCTTCCTTGTCCCGACCATCCACCGGCAAACACGCTCCATTCCGCACTCGCATACGTGCAAATCGTCGGCCCTTTGTTTTCATATTCATGTGGGTTGCTTTTGCCGCAACCCCCTTGTTTTGATATTCATGCAGTTTGCCCGGGGGGTGTACCCCCTGTTTTGCAAACTGCCTGCTTTCAACACCTTGTGAGGAGGCACCAATGAGCGGTTTTCTGACACCCGAGGAATTACGCAAGCTTAAGCCCGCCGAAAGACTCTCGTTCCCCTCTCCGATCCCCACACAGATCGTCTCGAGCGATGAATATTTCCCGGCGCGACAAAACAAAAAGCAGCGCGAAGTCGAGGCGCGGCTGAAAGCCTTGGGCAGCCAGATGGCCCGCAAGCAAGGCATCAGCCGCCGCGCCTTCTTCAGCACCGCCGCCGGCATGGCCGCTGCCTATCTGGCCATGAACCAGGTCTACGGCGGCATCTTCGATGTCAGCGACGCCGAAGCCGCCACTCCCGAACTGGCGCAGGAGCGCGCCAATTCGCTCAAGGATCAATTCATCTTCGACGGCCACACCCATTTCCTGCGCGACGATACCCGCCTCAATGCCTTCGTCCAAATGCGCCAGGCTGTCGGCGACGCCGGCTGGAATCCGGAGATGAAAGGCCGCAAACAGACCATCGAGGACTTGAAGTACAACAACTACTACAAGGAAGTCTTCCTCGATTCCGACACCAAAGTCGCCCTGATCTCCAGCGCGCCCTCCGAGATCGCCCGCGATTGGTTCCTCACCAACGAAATGATGGCCGCCGCCCGCGAAAAAGTGAATAAGGCCGCCGGCTCCCGCCGCATGCTCGCCCACTGCATCTTTACGCCCGGCACACCCGGCTGGCTCGACGATCTCAACCGCGCCATGGCCCTCAAGCCCGACTCCATCAAGGGCTACACCATCGGCGACAATACCCACAAAGATCTTTCCCGCCACCCGTGGCGCATGGACGACGAAAAAACCACCTATCGCGCCTACGAAATCTGCGTCAAGAACGGCATCAAGAACGTCTGCGTGCACAAGGGCCTTTTCCCGCCCGCCATCGAAAAACAGTTTCCGAACCTCCGCGACTACGCTGCCGTCGGCGATGTCGGCAAAGCCGCCAAAGACTGGCCGCAGCTCAATTTCATCGTCTACCACTCCGGCTTCCGCTACACCGGCGGCGGCCACATCGCCGTCGAGGCTGGCGACGGCATGGTCGAGTTGGAGAAGACCGGTCGGGTCGAATGGGTCAGCGATCTCGCGGAAATTCCCGCGAAGTACGGCGTCAACAACGTCTACGGCGACGTCGGCCAACTCTTCGCCTCCACGCTTGTCGCTCAGCCCAAGCTGGCCACCTTCATCATCGCGACGCTCCTCAAGGGCCTGGGGCCCGAGCGAGTCGTCTGGGGCACCGACGCACTCTGGACCGGCTCGCCGCAATGGCAGATCGAGGGACTGCGCCGCATGGAAGTCCCCGAAGACATGCAGAAGAAATTCGGCTTCAAGCCCATTGGCCCAGCCGAGGGCCCCATCAAGACGGCCATCTTCAGCGGCAACAGCGCGCGCCTCTACAACTATCCCAACGTCACGCAATGGTCGAAGATGGACCGCTTTTCAGCCCTAAAGGAGGACTACCTGAAGCAAGGCCCGAACCGCACCAACCTGCGCTACGGCTACGTCGCCGTCTAGCGGGTTGTCCGAAAACTCCAGCGAGTTGTCATATCGAGGAGTGGCGCAGGGCGAATAGCAATGATTCTACTGATGAGCAACAGCACACCACTGTCATTCCGAGGAGCGCAGCGACGAGGAATCTGCTTTTTTGGTTTCTGCCGATGATGGATGTAAGCAAGCAACTAAGCCTTGGCGTGAGCAGCGACAGCGTCCCACTTGCCCTGCACTTTGAGGATAAGCTCAATCAGTTCGCGCACCGCCCCGTCGCCGCCGGCGCGCTTGGTCACAAAATGTGCAGCACGCTTCACTTCCGGCACGGCGTTCGCGACGGCAACGGCAAGCCCCACGCGCCGCAGCACAGGCAGATCGGGCAGATCGTCTCCGGCATACGCCACCGCAGAATCTTCGAGACCCGCGACTCGCAAAATTTCCTCATACGCCGGAATTTTCTCCGCGCGCCCTTGATAGACAAACTCCATCCCGGTTTCCTTCGCGCGCCGCTTCATCGCGGCCGAGTCCCTTCCGGTGATCACGCCCGTGCGCAATCCCGCGTCCCGGGCCATCGTGAGTCCGGCGCCATCCTGCGAATGGAAGAGCTTCAGCTCCTGCACTGTGCCGTCGGGAAATCCCTGCAAGCACACGAGGCCATTGGTCAGCACGCCATCCACATCCAAAAGCAGTAGACGAATCTTGCGCGCGCGCGCCGCGACTGCCGCGGCGACAATCCGGACGACGAAGTTTTGCGGGCACGAGCCACGTTTCATCGCTCCTTTTGCGCGACGCGCTTCTAGAAAAGCTCCAGCGTCCACAGGTCGTGCAGATGCACGACGCCGAGAACGTGCCGCTCGCCATCCACCACGACGACGCTAGTGATCTTGCGTTGCTCCATCAAGTACAGCGCGCGACTGGCGAACTCGTCGGGCGCGATGGTCGTCGGATTTGCTGTGAGACATTCAGCAGCGGTGAGCTCGAAGACCTCGCCGCGCCGCTTCTGCATCAGGCGCCGCAGATCGCCGTCGGTGAGGATGCCGGCAAGAGTGCCGTCCGCATTCACCACCGTGGTCATGCCCAGCGCCTTGTTGCTGATCTCGTAGATGACGTCGGGAATGGCGGCGCTCGGAGCGACGCGCGGCATGGCCTCGCCGGCATGCATGAGGTCGCGCACACGCATCAACTTTTTGCCCAGTCGCCCGCCGGGGTGCAGCGCGGCAAAATCATCATGGCTGAATCCGCGGCGCTCGAGCAGCGCAACCGCCAGCGCATCGCCCATGGCCATGGCCGCGGTGGTCGAGGCCGTGGGAGCGAGATTGAGCGAGCAAGCCTCTTCTCGCACTCCGGCGTCGAGCACGACGTCGCTGGCTGCGGCGAGCGTCGAACGCGCATGGCCGGTCAGAGTGACCAGCGGCAACGCCAAACGCTTGAAGGTAGGCAACAAAGCGACAATTTCTTCCGTTTCGCCGCCATAGGAAATGGCCAGCACAACGTCGCCGGCAAGGATCATTCCCAGATCGCCGTGCAACGCTTCCGCCGGATGCAAGAACACCGAGGGAGTTCCGGTCGAGGAAAATGTCGCGGAAATTTTCTGGCCAATCAAACCGGACTTGCCCATTCCCGTGACCACGACACGGCCTTTACAGGCGAGCAAGATTTCCACGGCACGATCGAAGGTCTGATCAAGCCGCGCCAGCAATCCCTCGATGGCGTCAGCTTCGATGCGCAGAACGCGGCGTGCGCTTTCGAGGCTCATCGCCGTCCCCACGAACGAACCAGTTTCGCGAGTGCTTGCAACTTCGCCAGCAATTGCGGCAAACGATCGAGCGGCAACGCATTCGAGCCGTCGGAGAGGGCGCGGGCGGGCCGGTCGTGTACTTCGAGAAAAATTGCATCAACTCCAGCGGCGCATCCGGCGCGCGCCAGCGGGTCGATGAACTCGGGCTGGCCGCCGCTCGCGCTGCCCTGCCCTCCCGGCAGTTGCACGGAATGCGTGACGTCAAAAACGACGGGATAGCCGGTCTTGGCCATGATCGAAAACGAACGCATATCGACAACGAGATTGTGGTACCCAAACGACGCGCCTCTCTCGGTCAGAATGATTTTTTTGTTTCCAGTGCTTTCGACCTTTTTCACCGCGTTGGCCATTTCCCAGGGCGAAAGAAATTGGCCCTTCTTGAGATTTACCACGCGACCGGTGCGGCCCGCAGCGACCAGCAGGTCGGTCTGCCGCGAAAGAAATGCGGGCACCTGCAATACGTCGCATACTTCCGCGGCTGCGGCGGCCTGGGAGGGCTCATGGATGTCGGTGAGCAGCGGAACGCCGAAACGATCCTTGATTTTCCGCAGCACAACGAGGCCTGCATCCAAACCAGGCCCGCGAAAAGAAGAGATCGACGAGCGATTGGCCTTGTCGTAAGAGGCTTTGAACACGAATGGAATCTTCGCGGCAGCCGCGATCTTCACCAGGCGCTCGGCCATGCGCAGGGCGTGCGCTTCGCTTTCAATCACGCAAGGGCCGGCAAACAAAACCAGCGGCTGGCCCGCGCCAATGCGGAAGCCACCAATCGAAACCGTGTGTGGCACGGAGCGCTTGCCTATTCGAGAAGTCATGCGGAATGTAAGACTAAGCGGGACGCGGTGGATTTGCAAACATCTGTGCCCATAGACGCCGTACGCTCGCAACATGCGGGCGGCCTCAGCCGCCGTCCCTAATACCGATTTGGCCCACTGCCCGTCGCCGCGCCCTAGACCTTGCGGCCAGCGGGTTGCGAGTGTATATTTGGTATATCGTTAGAGGGGTTCGCATGAAGCACGTTGTTACCCTAGCCCTGTGCTTCGTCTGTCTGTCCGGTGCGGCCTCGCGCGCCGTGGCGGACGTCGACGCGTCCGGACTTAGCGCTCAAGAACGGCAGCGCGAAGTTACCCTGCGCAACCGGCTTTGCTCCAACAAGAATCTGGACTGCGACTACGTCGATGCAATCTTCGCTGACCCGCGTCTGACGCTCTATCCTCCCCCGGAGCCTGCGCCGGCGCCGCACCCCGGCGCGCAAAAGACGCGCCAGCGCAATCCTTATCTCACCGAACGATTCGGCTTGCTGACGCCCGAATCGCTGGAGCGCTGCCGCTCCTTCATCGCGGCGCACGCCCTGGCCTTTGACGCGGCGTATAGAGTTTATGGAGTCCCGCGCGAAATTATCTGCGGCCATCTGCGCCTGGAGACAGACTTCGGCGTTCCGACCGGGCTTTCGCCACATCCGTTCGGGACCATCCCGGCGGTCAGCCGCCTGGTGTCGATGTACGTGAAGAAGCCCCTCCGTCCTCGGCGTAGTTCGAGCTTCGCTCATCGTCAGGAGTTCGCGGCCAACGAACTACGCTTGCTTCTCACGGCCGCTGTTACGAACGACTGGGATCTTTTCACGGTTCCTGGCTCACCGACCGGAGCCATTGGCCTCTCGCAGTTCGAGCCCTCGGCCTTCAGCGTCGCGGTTGACGGCGATGGCGACGGGAAGATCGATCTCTTCGATCCCGAGGATGCGATCCTGAGCGTGGCCCACTATCTGGTGACGCGAGGCTGGGACGGGTCTCCTGACCACGAGAAGCGCGCCGTGTACGCCTATTATGGCGGTCACTATGACAGCGATCCCTACAAGTTCTACATGAAGGCTGTGCTCACCTATGCCGACCAAGTTCGCAATTATTTGCAAAACCACCCGATCGAAACCGCTGTGGCGTTGACGGTCGAATTGCCCGCGGTACGAGCCGCAATCGCCGTGGCGCCCTCCGCGCCGCCGCTGCCAGATGCTTCCGCCGAGCACCCACCGGCCGTCAACTAATCTAATAATGACGTGCATTGAATGCGGCAGAGAAATCGATCCTGCCGGCCAGATATTGACACAGCTTGCCGGCGGGTTTGTTTGTCAAGACTGTGACCGGAAACGCAGCGAACTAGAGCGCCGGGCGAAGCGCGATTGGATGCAAGTTCTGTGGGAGGACCACCCGAATTCGCGCTGGGTTATGGCGGTCATCATCATTCTGGTGCTCATGGGGTTGCTGCACTTCCTCGAACTGTGAAGAGTCCCAACGCGCAACCCTCGGGCAGAGCCTGCGGATCAGCTCTGGCCGGCGGCTTCGGCTGTGGCTTCCGTGGCGGCTGGAACGCCGGCAACTGCGGCGGAGCGGTCCGCGCCGCGGTGGTGGCGATAGGCGGCGCCGGCGAATGCAGTGAATAGCGGGTGCGGAGCAAGAGGCTTGGATTTGAATTCGGGGTGGAACTGGACACCGACGAACCACGGATGGTTCGGCGCCTCAACAATTTCGACGTAGGTGCGGTCGGGCGTGCGTCCGGTGATGCGCAGACCGGCGGTCACCAGCTTTTCTTCATAGTCGCAATTGAATTCGTATCGGTGGCGATGGCGTTCGCTGATGTCCTGGGTGCCGTAGGCCTTCTGAGCAAACGAGCCGGCCTCCAGGTGACATGGCCACGCCCCCAGGCGCATGGTGCCGCCCATCTCGTCCACTCCCAGGAGCTCTCGCAATTTGTAGATGACACGGTGAGGCGTCTGCGGATCGAACTCGGTGCTATTGGCTTCCGCGAGGCCGGCGACGTTACGCGCATATTCAATCGTGGCGCACTGCATGCCCAGGCAAATGCCGAAGAAGGGCACCTTGCGCTCGCGGGCGTACTGGATGGCGTTGATCATGCCCTGAATGCCGCGCTTGCCGAAGCCGCCCGGAACCAGAATCCCATCGACGTGAGCGAGGCGCCGCGCCGCAACGGCCGGCGAATCCAGATCCTCGGCCTCAATCCACTCGATGACGGGACGGACGCGATGCGCCCAGGCGCCGTGCAGGAGCGCCTCGCGAAGGCTCTTGTAAGCGTCCTCGAGCGCTACATATTTGCCGACCACGCCGATGCGGACTTCCCCTTGCGGGTGGTGCAAATTCTCGAGCAGATTCAGCCAGCGCGACATATCGCGTGGCGGGGCGTCGATTTTCAGCAGGCGAAGGATCTGTTCGTCGAGACCTTCCTCGGCCAGCGCCAGCGGGACAGCATAAATCGTATCCACGTCCTGCGCCGTAATCACGGAACGCTCCGGGATATTGCAGAAGAGAGCGATTTTCGCCTTCATCTCGTGCGGCAGCGCGCGATCGCTGCGACAAAGGAGAAGATCGGGCTGGATGCCGATGCCCAGCATCTCTTTGACGCTATGCTGAGTCGGCTTGGTCTTGAGTTCGCCGGCGGTGGGAATGAAAGGCACCAGGGTGACGTGAACAAAGATGGCGTTCTCGGCGCCCACTTCGAGACGAATCTGCCGGATGGCTTCGAGGAACGGGAGCGATTCGATGTCGCCGACCGTGCCGCCGATCTCGACAATCACTACATCGGCGCCGTCGGCCACTTTGCGGATTGCGCTTTTGATTTCGTCGGTGACGTGCGGAATCACCTGTACGGTCTGGCCGAGGTAGTCGCCGCGGCGTTCCTTGGAAATAATGGATTCGTAGATGCGGCCGGTGGTCCAGTTGTGATCGCGGGTCAGCTTGGCGTTGGTGAAGCGCTCGTAGTGGCCCAGGTCGAGATCCGTCTCAGCGCCGTCATCGGTCACGTACACTTCGCCGTGCTGATACGGACTCATGGTGCCGGGATCGACGTTCAGATAGGGATCGCACTTCTGGAGGGTGACGCGGAGACCACGACTTTCCAGGAGGCAGCCGATGGAGGCGGCAGCTACCCCTTTTCCCAGGGAGGAAACAACACCACCGGTAACAAAGATAAACTTCGATCCCATCCGCGAATGTTACGCGCGCCGCTGAACAGATCGCGCGAAACTATTTTTTCCTCCGGCCGTCGTCGGCATACAGCGGCATTTTAAGGAGAAGGTGGCGACGTGTCAATTCGAGACGGCGATGGAAGGCTTCCTTTCGAGGCCCGGGCTGGAATGCCGGCTGTTGGACGCAACGCTATCGCCTGGGAACAAGCCATGAGCGGGAAGGCCTGGTCCTGTCCAGGCCTTCCCGCCCTGCGTTTAACTGGCAGGAACTTCGAGCTTGTCCGTAAGCTCCTGCAGTTTGTCCTTGGTCCTTCCATAATCGACAAAGTCCGCGATCATGGCCGCCATGTCTCCGGAATAATCGGCGTTCGCTTCGAGATAATCCTTGTATTCCGGGGTGTTAAGGCGCTCTGGATGCTTGTTCAGCTGTTCGATCACCGCTTCGGTGTATCCCGACATTTCGTTCAGGAAGGGATCGATCCGATCAATCGCTGTCTTCTGCCAGGGAGAAGCGGTGGCTTTCGCGGCCTTCAGTTTGTCAACTTGCGCTGAAAGAGCGTTGAAGTGTTCCTTCATTTGAGCAATCGCAGCCGCGTGAGATTGCCAAGAGGCTTTCGAGCGCGTGAAAGTTTCCATCGTCGCGGCGTCTTCCTTCAATTGAAAAGCCATCGTCTTCGCTTCCGAGAGCAGGGCGGAGACTTGTTCCGAATCCGGGTTATCCGCCGCCTTCACGGTAAACGCGCCCCCGAAGAATCCAGCCGCTAGAAGCGCACCAACTCCCATCCAAGCTACCGACTTGCGTGCATTCATTTCAGTTTCTCCTCTCGCCGGGACTGCCGTTCTGGCTCCCGGCTGCCGTGGGGCCTAGTTTTCAGAAATGGCCTTGCTGATTAGCCTGAGCCCTCAGCCTCCCTTCGATGACTGTTTATGACGCGCGAAACGATTGTTTGCAGCCACACGGATCACGCCTACGCGTGACGGGTGTCATAGGAGAGATGTCAAATTCGTAGACGAACTGGAAATTTAGAAAGAATTGCGCAGGCTATTTCCAACTGCTCTAGCGCAGGGTGCTGAGGTCAAAAGTAGCGTAAACGGCGTCGCCTTCCGGGGGCACGACTTCGACCTGCACGGAACCGGATCTGACGCCGGTGAGGCTGAACTGCACATACACATTCGCGCCAATCGACACCACGTCACCGTAGGCGTCTGCCGAGTAGATCGGCTCTCCGGAGACGGAAACTGCAGACATTTGTGTCTTCTGAATCAGATCCACTGAAATGGAACGCCAGAAATCGTCTCCCGGGTTCGGGAAGGTGGGCGTGAAAAGCACTTTCACGCGAACCGCGATGAAGTCACCGCGCTTCTGATAGTCCTCCGCCGCCTGTTGGGCGCTGTACCCGACGGAATGTTGCGCGGAGACTTCGACCACTTGCGCGTAGGGGGTGCTCAGGGCGATTTCCGACACATCCGGGCCGCTGGCCGGCACTGGGAGAGATTGCGTGTACTGGGCCAGGAAGTGATTCACATTTTTCACGTCCTGGCCGACGAAATAGGCGTCGCGAACGGCTTCATCGCTGAGCGGATGGTCATAAGCGACTGCAAACTGCGGGAGGAAAACCACCCAGAGGGCTGCGGCTAACTGCACAGCGATGGCGAGCTTGCGGGAGAATCCCATAGGTTTCGCGTGGCTTTCTGATTCAAGTAAAGCATAGCTGGCCTGCATCTGGGGATGAAATTGGGAGCACGTTAGGAAAGATGAACCGGCGAGCGGCGGCGCCAAGCAGTCTGGAGGTGAAACCAGCATGGGCGGATGACCGCGCGGAGGGGGCAACGATTCCTGAGCGGATATACCTGATGTTTTGCAAAAGGGCGGTCGGTGGTAAAGTGAGGCAGAAAGACGGCGAAAGGAAGATCGCTATGACCATCCACCGCGGAACCGCCATTGCGCTGACGCTCTTCTTGCTGACTATCGGCGGCCTGGCGTACGCGCACCACGGCACCGAAGCGTATGACATGGGGAAAAAGATCACGCTCAAGGGAGTGATCGCGCAATTCGAGTGGTCGAACCCGCACGGGCAGGTGCATCTGGACGTGACCGACGACAAGGGAAACGTGGTCCACTATAACTTTGAAACACAGCCACCCAGCATCCTGACGCACGCTGGCTGGAACCACGATTCCCTCAAGCCAGGAGACGAGGTAACCGTAACGTTCCATCCGGTCAAGAACGGCGCTCCGGTCGGAATCATCATGTCGATCACGCTGCCCAGCGGCGAAGTGCTCACGCCCACCGAAAAGTGAGGGAGGAACCGTGCGAAACCGCTTTGCATATTTTCTGATAGCACTCGCTACCGCGCTGTTTTTTTCGGCGGGCTTGTTCGCGCAGGCCGGTTCGCCCACAGGCGGAGCCACTGGGGCTAAAGACCTGCAGGGGGTGTGGCTCTTCGGCGGCGGCCCCGACACGTTCAACCTTCCGCGCAGCGCGCCTTTTCAGCCTTGGGCCAAAGCGAAATTTGATTCCGAAAGGAACCAGCACGGCCCCCACGTGGTGATCGACTATGCCTCGAATACCGATCCGTTCATCAAAGCTTGCGACCCGCTGGGGGTGCCGCGCGTGCTGCTGGCCAACCATCCGTTCAAGGTGATCCAAACCCCGAGCGAGGTGATTCTACTGTATGAGCGGAGCCACGATTTCCGAGAGGTCTACATGGACGGGCGCGAACATCCGAAGGACCTGGACCCGTCCTGGTGGGGCCACTCGATCGGGAAGTGGAATGGCGACACGCTGGTGATCGATTCGGTAGGCTTCAACGACAAAACCTGGCTCGATTATCAGGGACTGCCGCATAGCGACGCTTTACACATCATTGAGCGGTACCGGCGCGTGGATCATGACAATTTGCAGCTCGATCTCACCATTGACGATTCCAAGGCGTACGACATGCCCTGGAGCGTGACGCGGAATTACAAGCTGAAGCCGTGGGACATCGGAGAAGAGATCTGCACGGTGTCGAGCGAAAAGAATTTCGAGCAAGGAATCGTGAAACCGGCCAGTGCGCCGCCAGCAAAATAAGCCAAGTCCTTACGCGTTCAGGAGTTGGCGAGCAAGGCTTCGACCCGCTTGACGTCTTCGGGGACGTCCACACTGACTGAATCGTGTTCGGTTTCGGCTACGCGGATGCGATAGCCGTTCTCGAGCCAGCGAAGCTGTTCGAGCTGCTCGATGCGCTCGAGATCTCCCTGAGGAAAGGTCGCAAATTCCAGCAAGGCTTCCCGGCGGAAGGCGTAGAGCCCCAGGTGCTTGAGGTGCTGCGCGTGAACCGGGCCTCCACGATCGCGCACCCAGGGGATGGGAGCGCGGGAGAAGTAGAGCGCGTTCCCGTCAAAATCCAGGACAACCTTGACGACGTTGGGATCCATGATGTCGGTCGGATTGCTGCTGATGGGGACGGCCAGGGTCGAGACGTTGACCTCGGAGTCTGACTCAATCGCCGCAACAGCCTGATCGATCGCCGCCGGGTCGATCAGAGGCTCATCGCCTTGGACATTGACGAAAATGTCGATGTCCTTGCGGGCCGCAGCCACTTCGGCAATGCGTTCGGTGCCGGAGCGGTGGTCGGAACGGGTCATAACTGCTTGACCGCCAAAGGCTTGGACGGCGTCTCGAATGCGCTCATCGTCGGTGGCTACGAGGACGCCGGAGAGAGAGGCCGCCTGACGGACTCGCTCCCATACGCGCTCGATCATCGGCTTGCCACCGAGGGGCACCAGGGGCTTGCCCGGCAGCCGGGTGGAAGCAAAACGCGCGGGGATTACAGCTAGTACGCTCATGGTTCAAAGCGGCACATGCCCGTAAACAATACGTCGCCGCGACTTCGATGCTACCACAACCGGCGAGGGCGCCAGATCATCTCACGCGCAGGCTACGTGGTGGCCTCCTACAGAATGCGCAAACCCTGGGTACGGCCAGGCCGGTATTGCACATCGGGAGCGCGGTGGTACAATGCGTCGAGCGTACAGGTCCCGCGTCCGCCAGAAGCTAGGTTGAAGTTGCAGGAGGAGCGGTGAGATCGATTCGTGTTTCGGGGTTTTTTGTCTTTTTCTCCTGCTGCATTCTTACGCTCCCCACCCTCGCGCAAGTTGCCGGCCCCTCCAAACCAACTGCGCCGCCTGAAGAACCCTCGATAAAAGGCGGCAAACCGATTCGCCAGGAAGTGGAACTGGCGCTGGTGAATGTTACGGTCACCGATCCGTATAACCGCCTGGTTACGGGGCTGGAGAAGGAAAACTTCCGCGTCTATGAGGACGGCACGGAACAGGAAATTGTGAATTTTTCGAGTGAAGATGTGCCCATTTCCATCGGCCTGATTTTCGATTCGAGCGGGAGCATGGCGGATAAGGTGGACAAGGAGCGGCAGGCGGCCATTCAGTTCTTGAAGACGGCAAATCCCCGCGACGAATTCTTTCTGGTGAATTTCAACGACGAGGCTCAGTTGACGAGCCGGTTCACGAATAGCGTCGAAAACCTGCAAAACGAAATGCTGTACACAGCGGCGAAGGGACGAACGGCCTTGCTGGATGGGATCTACCTCGGTCTGAGCCAGATGAGGGGTGCACGCAACGCCAAACGCGCCTTGCTCATCATATCCGATGGGGGCGATAATCATAGTCGCTACAGCGAATCCGACATCCGCAATTTCGTGAAAGAAGCGGATTGCCAGCTCTACGGAATTGGCGTGTTCGACGCAGACGACATGGGTCGAACATACGAAGAGTATTACGGTCCTACGCTCCTGTCGGAACTCGCTGAAATGACCGGCGGGCGGCTATTTCCGGTGTCGACCCTTAACGATCTGCCGGACATAGCAGGCAAGATCGGAACGGAGCTGCGTAACCAATATGTCCTGGGATACAAACCAAGTGACACACGACACGACGGGGCCTGGCGCAAAATCAAAGTCAAACTGGTTCCACCGCGGGGACTTCCGCCGCTCAGTGTGTACGCCAAGACCGGCTACTACGCTCCCAAGCAATAACGTCCGCCTCGCTGGCCTTTTCGCGGCGGCGCTACTAGCCATTAGCGTTCCGCTTGCCGGACACGCGCAGCAACCGGCGCAACCGGCACCACCTCCAGCACCAGAACAGACGGCCCCAGCCCCATCCACGAACCAGGGCAAGGACTACGCCATTCAGCGGGACGTGAACCTGGTCGTCCTGCACGCTTCCGTAGTCAGCGAGCGTGGGCAATTCGTTCCCGGATTGAAGCAAGAGGACTTTCATGTTTTCGAGGACAAGACCGAGCAAAAGCTTTCCGTTTTTCGCCAGGAAGATCTGCCAGTCAGCATGGGGCTGGTGATCGACAACAGCGGCAGCATGCGCGACAAGCGCCCAGAAGTGAACGCCGCGGCGCTGACGCTGGTCAAGACGAGTAACTCGGCGGACGAGGCCTTTGTGGTCAACTTCAGCGACGACTTTTATCTCGATACCGTACACGATTTCACCAGCGACATCGAAGAGATGAAGGATGCTCTGGAGCGCATCGACGCCCGCGGGAGCACGGCCCTGTACGACGCGGTGATCGGCTCTCTGGACCACTTGAAGAAGGGCTCCAAGGACAAGAAAGTATTGCTGGTCGTGACCGACGGAGTCGACAACGCCAGCCGGCGCACGCTGGAAAATGCCGTGCAGGAGGCACAACGCTCCGATGCGGTGATCTATGCGATCGGACTCTTCAGCGACGACGATTTGAAACACAATCGCGGGGAGATGAAAAAGGCGCGGCGCGCGCTCACCGAGCTTTCCACGGCGACGGGGGGGCTGGCGTTTTTCCCAGAGAACGTCGATGACACTCAAGCAATCTGCGCGCAGATTGCTCACGATATTCGAGACCAATACACGCTGGCCTACTATCCGACCAATACCGCCCAGGACGGCACGTTCCGCAACGTGCTGGTGACCGTGGCTCAACAGCGCGGTGCCGGCAAGCTGACGGTTCGCACGCGCCTGGGGTATTACGCGCGCAAGTCTGCATCGGGCGATTAGCACCCGCCAAATCGTATCAAGAGCTCGACAAAGAAAGGCATTTGCAGGCCCGGGACATTGTTCCCAGGCCTGCCCTGTTTGGGGCAGGGGCGATAGCTGGGTGCTTCTAGGAAGCCTTCAGATCGCCGAGAAAGCTCACGCCATGAGGAATCGCTCCGCCAAAATTCTGCGCAACGGTTTGTCCCATATCGGCAAGAGTTGCGCGGACGCCTAGATTGCCCCCGGTACGAGAACCACTGCTGTAGGCAATAATTGGAACGTACTCGCGTGAATGATCCGTGGTAGGCCAAGCCGGGTCTGGGTCACAACCGTGATCGGCGGTAATCAACAGCAAGTCCGGGACCTTCAGGGAGGCGAGGAACGGCCCAAGCCAGGCATCGAATTCCTCTAGCGAGCGGGCAAACCCCTCAACATCTTTGCGGTGGCCGTACAGCATGTCGAAATCCACAAGGTTAGCGAAGATCAAGCCGCTATTCTGCCGGGCGAGAGATGCGTCCAGCTTGTCCATGCCGTCGGCGTTGCTCTTGGTGGTGACGAAGCTACCGAGACCTCGTCCGTTGTAAATATCGTGGATCTTGCCGATGCCGAAGACTGGAACGCTGCGCTCGGTGAGGACGTCGAGCAGCATCGGTTTCGGCGGATCGACCGCGTAATCGTGCCGGCGTTCGGTCCGCCGGAAGTTTCCAGGCGAGCCTGTAAACGGCCGGGCGATGACGCGGCCGACACGGTGCGGCCCGTCCAGCATTTTTCGGGCGATTTCGCACACGCGATACAGCTTTGGGACTGGGATCACCTCTTCGTGGGCGGCGATCTGGAAGACGCTATCTCCCGAGGTGTAAACAATCGGGAAGCCGGTGCGCATGTGCTCCTCGCCCAACTCTTTGAGAATCTCCGTGCCGCTAGCGGGCTTGTTGCCAAGGACCTTGCGACCGATAGCTCGCTCAAATTGCTCAATCAACTCCTTCGGAAAACCGTGCGGATAAACCGGGAATGCCTGATCGAGCCAAATGCCCGCCATCTCCCAGTGGCCGGTGGTGGTGTCTTTGCCCGGTGAGCGTGTGACGCCCTTGCCGTAATAGCCCGAGGGCGCTTGAGGCGGCGTCAGGTGAGCCAACGGCTCGATGTTGGCGAGCCCCAAGCGCACCAGGTTTGGCAGCGCCAGCGGCCGGGAACGAGCGACGTGCCCGAGCGTGTTGCGGCCGACGTCGCCGTATTCGGCGGCGTCGGGCAGCGGGCCGATGCCCACGCTGTCGAGCACAATCCAGATGATTCGCAAGAACGGCACGGCGCACCTCAGTGCGGGTTGCGGCGCGTGTTGCAGCGCGTATTGCGGCTCAAATCTACCATAGAGCGCGGGCCTCGCCGGGTGGCACACTCCTCCTGCAGACGCTTGTTTGCCGCCGAGCGAGCGGGGACGTATACTTTTTTGTTTAGGCTCTGTGTTCTGAGCCTACTGTGGGAGCCTCCCGTTGACCGAGGAACGCAACGCCAACGCTGAATCTTCTGTGATCCACGTGTCTGGCGCGCGTGTGCACAATCTCAAGGACATCAGCTTCGACATTCCCAATAACGCGCTAACTGTGGTCACGGGAGTTTCCGGCTCAGGAAAATCCAGCCTGGCCTTCGATACCATTTACGCGGAAGGGCAAAGGCGATACATCGAATCGCTATCGGCGTACGCTCGACAGTTCCTGGAGCGCATCGAAAAACCGGAGGTCGATGAAATTACCGGCATAGCACCAGCGATTGCCATCAAACAGAAGAACGCGACGCGGAATCCGCGGTCGACGGTGGCAACCGCGACCGAGATCTACGATTATCTGAGGCTCTTGTACGCCCGCGCCGGCAGCACCTTCTGCAGCAACTGCGGGCAGCCGGTACGGCGGGATACGCTCGATGAAATTACGGCGCGCGTCATGGGTTTCGAGCCGGGCCGGCGGTTTTACGTGGTGTTCCGTCTGGCGCTTCCTGAACCCGCCAAGAAAGGCGCCGGGCGGAAAACGGCTCGCCCGGCTGGTAGCGTGGTGCAGCAGGCGCTCTCCGATTTGCAGCGGCGCGGATTCAACCGTCTCTACCAAGACGGGCGTGTACACGAGTTCTCTTCCCCGGAAACACTGCTGGACGTCGATTTCGCCAAGCCTGTTTTCGTGCTGGTTGATCGGCTCGCTGTGTCTCCCGACATTCGATCGCGCCTGGCCGATTCGATCGAAATCTGCTATCGCGACGGGAAAGGCGAAGCCATTCTGGTTTTTGTGCCCGCGGCCGCAGCGGAAACCCTAGCGGAGACGGAGCGGCTCATCTTTAACGAGCGCTTCGAGTGCAAGAACTGCGGGATCGTCTATCAGGAACCTGAGCCGCGCCTGTTCTCGTTCAACAATCCGTACGGCGCATGCCCGCGGTGCCAGGGATTCGGCAATACCATCGACTTCGAACTGGACCTGGTCATCCCCGATCGCGGCAAGTCCATCAACGACGGGGTCGTTGAGCCTTGGACCAAGCCGCGCTACCGCGGAATTTGGCAAGAGCTGAAGCGTTTTGCGCGCGCGCGGGGCATTCCCCTGGATGTTCCCTACCGGCAACTCACCGCCGAACAACGCAACGATATTTTGGAGGGAGACCCGGACGGGGACTTTCCCGGCGTGAAGGGCTTTTTCGCTTGGCTGGAGCGCAAGAAATACAAGCTGCACGTGCGTGTGTTTCTGAGCCGTTATCGCGGCTACGCGAGGTGTCCAGAATGCAGCGGCACACGTCTGCGGCCGGAGGCGCGAGCGGTGCGGATTGGAGGCAAGTCCATTACGGAGACGTGCGCGATGACTGTGTCCGATGCGCGCCGATTTCTGGACTCGCTGGCTCTGGAACCGCAGCAGGCCGCGATCGCCGACAAGATTCTCGAAGAGGTGAGACAGCGGTTGCGCTTTCTCGACGAGGTGGGGCTCGATTACCTTACGCTCGACCGATTGACCTCGACTCTCTCCGGCGGCGAGGCACAAAGGATTCAGCTAGCCACCTCGCTTGGCTCCCACTTGGTGGGCGCGCTTTACGTGCTGGACGAGCCTTCCATCGGCCTGCATCCGCGAGACACGCACCGGCTCATCGAGATTCTTAGGAGCCTTCGTGATCTGGGCAACACGATCCTAGTGGTCGAGCACGATCCGGATACCATCACAGCCGCTGATACCGTGCTCGACCTGGGACCGGGAGCCGGCGAGCTTGGGGGCAAATTGCTGTTCGCCGGGCCCCAACGCGAGCTTCTGACCTCGCCACACTCGTTGACAGCACGCTACCTGAACGGCGAGTTGCGCATTCCCGTCCCCTCGCTGCGGCGCAAGCCCAACGGGCGGTTTCTGCGCATTTTCGGCGCTCGGTCGCACAATCTGCAGAATCTCGACGTGATGATTCCGCTCGGCATGATGGTCGCAGTGACCGGCGTTTCGGGTTCCGGAAAATCCACGCTGGTTCATGACGTTCTGTATAAGGGTCTGGAAATCAAGCGCGTCGGCGGGAATTTGCGCGAAATCTGCGATCGTATAGAAGGCGATCTTGCGATAGCCGACGTCATCCTGGTGGACCAATCGCCCATCGGACGGACACCGCGCTCGAACCCCGCAACGTATCTCAAAGCGTTTGACGCTATCCGAGAAGCGTTTGCCGCGACTCCCGAAGCGAAGAAGCGCGGTTTCGGCCCGGGACATTTTTCGTTCAACATCCCAGGGGGCCGCTGCGAGGCATGCCAGGGCGACGGGACGGTGACGGTAGAGATGCAGTTTCTGGCAGACGTGGAACTGGTCTGCGAGGAGTGTCGCGGCACACGCTTCAAGAGCAGCGTGCTCGAGGTTCGCTATCGCGATAAGAATGTGCACGAAGTATTGGGATTGACGGTGCGCGAGGCGCTGCGTTTTTTCAGCGGAGTTCCCAAGGTTCTGAGCAAGCTCAATATCCTGGATGAGGTAGGACTCGGCTATCTGCGCCTGGGCCAGTCCGCCACGACTCTTTCCGGCGGCGAGGCGCAACGGCTGAAACTGGCGGCGCACCTGATTCACGCTTCGCATCCGGCGAGCCTCTATATCTTCGATGAACCAACTACCGGTTTGCATTTCGACGATATCCAGAAGCTGCTCGCGGCGTTTCGCAAGCTACTGGATGGAGGCGCGTCTATTGTGGTGATCGAGCACAATCTGGACATTATCAAGTCTTCCGACTGGGTAATCGATCTGGGACCCGAAGGAGGCGTGGGAGGCGGCAAGATCGTCGGCACCGGAACGCCCGAACAACTCGCACGCAACCCACATTCTTATACCGCCAAATATCTCTCGCGCGCGCTCAAAGGCAACCATAACGGACACAAGGAGGCCGCGAGCAACAAAGCAGCGCCGGCGCGAGCCCGGCAGGGCGGCAAGACGCGGGAGCCCACCCAAAACGGTTCGCGACGCGAGTGACGCAACGACGCTTCAAATCTAGTGCCAAATTCAGGAAGTCGAGTGCGACACAACGAGTTGGTTCGCGGAGCTTGCTGCGATAAACTTAGGTTGCGCCGGACTCCTAGCGTGGCGCGAACGGTGCGATTGTTGTCGGAGCCCAGTCGAGGGCACATGGCGTGTCGAACGATCCATCGCTCTCATCCTAACCGGCGGCTCCTTTCGGCCTGTCTCCTGCTTTCCCTGCTCATCGCGTGCAGCACAGTAGCTCGCGCGCAGGATCATCCCGCACTCAGCAAACTGGAAGCGCAATACCAAGGTGAAACGAACCCGGTGCGAAAGGCCAAGTTGCTCGCTAAACTTGGCCCCATGGAAGTGGATGAAGCGGCGCGCCAGATTAATGAGGACCGGGACGAAATGGCTCTTTCGGCGATCGAACGATTCCGAGACGAGGCCCGGAGCACAGCCGACGCGCTTGCTGCCACCCAAGTGAACGCGGCGCGGCACCCCGCTGGATTCAAGGAATTGCAGATCGGGCTCCGAGAATCGCTCCGGCGGCTCGGCGATTTGCTTCTGCTGGTGCCCAGCGAAGAGCAACCGCGTTTCGAGGTCCTACGGTCCGATCTCTCCACAACACAGAATTCGCTGATCGAAGCCCTCTTCCCTTCCCCCAAAGAGAAACGGGAGAAGGACGGAAAGGCCGATTGAGGAGACCGTCATGCGTTCGCGAACCTACACTTTAACTTTCGCTTTCGCTTGCTGCGCGCTGCTGCTTGGACTGAGCACATTCACCTCATCGGCTCACGCGCAGAAGAAGGACTACTTGAGCGACACTGAAGACGAACAGATCCGCGATTCAGATACCCCGGCCGATCGAATCAAACTGTTCATTTCGTTTGCCGCCGACCGCCTCAAGAAACTGCAATATGAGCTGGCGCATCCCGGCGACAGCTTGCATCGCGCCGACCGGCTGAACGCCCTGATCAATGGATACGCCGGGTGCATTGACGACGCCGCCGACCTGATCGACCTCGGCGTCGATAAGCAGCAGAACATTCGCGATGCCGTCAAGGACATGAAGGATCATGCGCCAGGGTTCCTCAGCGATCTCAAGGACATCGAGGCCAAGGGTGGCGAGGCGGCCGACTACAAAGACAATCTCGACGACGCCATCGACGCCACCAACGACGCCATCAACACCGCCGATGATGCCATCAAGGACCTGGCACCTCCACCCGTGCGACGCAAGCCCTCATGAAACTGTCGACGGCGCGCCCGGACATCGTACCGGGCGGAGCGCAGACTTTTCATCGCATCTACACGCGCCTGGGCTGCCAGGGCCGGCCTCCGCGATTCGTTGTGGAATTTTACCCCTACGCGAATTTGATGCACACGATTCGCGTGAGAGAAGAGGTTGCGCAGGTGCGCCTTTGCGACGTGCTGCGCGGGGCGCCTCTGGAAGTATTCGAGGCCACCGCAGCGATTTTACTGTCGCGGGTTTACCGGCGCCGCGCGCCGCGGGATCTGCTGGCAGCTTACCGCAGTTACACCGCCGATTCGAGCACGCGCCGGCGCGTCAACCGGCTGCGCCGCACCCGTGGCCGCGTGGTGAAAACCGGCCCTCAGGGGAAAGCCTACGACCTTGCGGAGATGTTCAAACGGCTGAACCGGGAGTATTTCGGCGGGCGTTTGCGCCAGCCGCGCCTGGGCTGGAGCACGCGGACGTGGCGCGCCCAGTTTGGCTGTTTCGATCCAGCGCTCAACCAGATTGTCATGAACCGGTGGCTCGACCGAACCGCGGTGCCAAGCTACGCGGTCGAGTACGTGTTATTCCACGAGATGCTGCACGTCAAGCACCCGCTGCGCGCGGCGCGGTGCGGGATCGAGGCGCATTCGCTGTCCTTCCGGCAAGAGGAAAAACGGTACGCGCACTACGAACCCGCGCGGAAGTTTCTCGATCGTTAGCTAGGCTAGTGCCGAGCGGTCTCACGCTTGGATTCCGTTTCTAGTTTCTCGATGCGTTTATTGATCTTGTCCGCGTCCGGCGCCGTGCGGAGCAGCTCGAGATATTTGCGATAGGCGGTGATGGCACTGGCTGGGTCGTTCTTTTTCTCGTAGGCCTCGCCCATGAGCAGGTAAGGTTTCGCTAGTTTCGGCTGCCGCTGGGCTGCATCCTGGAAACGATCAATGGCCGCATCGTAGTTCCCTTTTTTTAGGTAGAAGGTACCGACGTCCACACTCCTACCCGCCCCCACGGGGTCGAACAAGGGCTGGGCCGGCTCGGCGGGTTCTTCCGGTTCGTCCGGTCTGGCAGGCCCGGCGGATGCTGGGTCAACTGGTTTAGGCTTCGACGTTGGTGCGGGTGCCGGTGCGGGCGCAGGCTCGGGCGCGGGCCGCGCAGATTCTTCGGGTGGCGGAGGCGGAGGCCCGTCGGCCAGTTTCGAGTCCTGCGCCCTGGTTGGAAGCGCGGTGAAGAAAAACCAAGCCGTCAGCGCGACGAGAGGAATGCTCCCGAAACGCAAGCGGCGAGCGATGCCCATTGCGACTGGCATGGTATCTGCTGGTGGGATTCGCTTTGCTATCATGAATGTTGCCCGCGTTCCGGGGCTGGATAAACCTCCGATTATTGTACCCCCGCGATGGAACTAACCGAAAAAGCCGCGAACCTACCCACTGAGGCCGGCGTGTACCTGTTCAAGGACGCGCTGGGCACGGTTCTCTATGTCGGAAAAGCGGCCTCGTTGCGGTCGCGTGTGCGTTCGTATTTTCTCGAATCCAGTTGGGTAAATGCCAAGACAGGATCGCTCGTCCGCGAAATCGCCGACATCGACTACATCGTCGTCGACAACGAGCGCGAGGCGCTGGCGCTCGAAAACAATCTGATCAAACAGTACCAACCGAAGTTCAATGTGATGCTGCGAGACGACAAGACGTATCCGTACATCCGCTTTACCGCTTTTGAGAAATACCCGCGCGTTTACGTCACGCGACGGCTTCGTAAGGATGGCTCGCTATACTTTGGCCCTTATTTCCCACACAGCCTGGCCCACCGCATCGTCCACTTTATTCACAAACATTTTCGTGTGCCGTCGTGCACGGTGGACCTTACGCGGGACCATCCGCGGCCCTGTTTGCAGTACTACATTCACCGCTGCCTGGGGCCGTGCGTGGCGGGGCTGACTACCGACGAGCGTTACGACGAAGCGGCGCGCGACACGCGCACATTTCTCGAAGGCCGTCGCCACGACCTGATCGCCAGTTTGCGGCAGCGTATGCTGCAGGCGTCGGAAGCTCAGCGTTACGAGCAAGCGGGCGGCTACCGCGACCTGCTCCACACGATCCAGGAGATCGAGGAGCGGCAAAGGGTAGCCGCGGCCGCAGGCGACGATACCGATGTGCTAGCCTGGTACGCCGAACCTCCCCAAGTGGCCGTCAATCTCTTTCACGTGCGCGGCGGGCACGTGGTAGACCGCAGGGACTTCTACTGGGAAGATCTCGAGCACTTCAACCCCGACGAATTTCTGCCGTCCCTGCTGAAACAGCTTTATCTCGACGCGGCCTACCTGCCGCGCGCCATCCACGTGCCTCGCGATTTCGAAGACCGCAAACTGCTTGAGGAGATTCTTTCAGAGCGCGCGGAAAAGCTGGACCTGCCCTACCGGCGCGTCGAGATTGCGGTGCCACAGCGCGGGCCAAAACATGCGTTCCTGGATCTGGTCGAGAAAAACGCGCGGCACTCTTTCGACCAGCGATTCCGAGTTCTCAAGCCCAACTCAAAGGCCGTCGCGGAAGCGCTGGAGACGACTTTAAATCTGCCCGAGCCGCCCAAGCGCATCGAGTGCTTCGACATTTCGCATCTGCAGGGCGCCGATACGGTGGCGTCGATGGTGGTCTGGGAAAACGGCAAGATGAAGAAGTCGGACTACCGCAAGTTCATCATTCGCGGTGAATGGGGCAATGACGATTTCGCGAGCATGCGCGAGGCCGTCGAGCGCCGTTACCGCCGCGTGCAGGCAGAGCACAAACCCATGCCGAGCCTGCTGCTCATCGACGGCGGATTGGGACAACTGCACGCCGCGGCACAAGCGCTCGAAAAACTGGAAATCATTAACCAGCCGGTTGCCAGCATCGCCAAACAGGAAGAGATCTTGTACGTGCTCGGGCAAGAGGACGAGCCCATCCGCCTGCCCGGACATTCGCCGGTGCTGCACCTGATTCAGCAGATCCGGGATGAGACGCATCGCTTCGCCGTGAGCTTTCACCGGCAACGGCGCACGCGGCGCACGCTTGCAAGTGAGCTGGACGGGATTCCCGGGGTCGGCGAGCGGACCACGCAAAAGCTGCTGCGTCAATTTGGCAGTGTCGCCCAAGTGCGGCGGGCTAGCGTGGAGGACCTTCAGCGCGTCGTGGCCAAGCCACTGGCCCGGCGAATCGCGGAGCATTTGCAGAACGGCGCCTGAGCGCGCTTTCTGCAAACCGAACACACCTTCCGTACACTTTCTTGCATCGAATGGACCTGTATGTTACGGTCAGCCGTGGAGGAAAATCATGGGGGATAACACGGGGTCGAAGGTCAGCTACTTCCTAGTCGGACTGGGGATTGGCGCGTTGGTGGGGATTTTGTTCGCGCCCAAGGCTGGAGAAGAGACACGCGAATACTTGTCCAAGAAGGCGGACGAAGGCAAAGAGTACGCGCAGCGCAAGGCTCGCGAACTGCGCGAGCGGGCCGAGGACCTTGTCGAGCGCGGAAAACAAGCCGCATCCAAGCAGAAGGATTCGCTTACGGCCGCCGTAGACGCGGGCCGGGAAGCTTATCAGCGCGAGAAGTCCAAAGCGCAGTAAAGGCGAAACCGAATGCAAAGCTGGCTGCCGTTCTTCATAGTGGTCGCGGCCGTAGCGATTGTCCTGCAGACGCTCATGCTCGGGGCGATGTTCTTCCTGTTTATCCGACTGGGGCGCCGCGTCGAACGTATCGCCGAAGAATTCCAGGCGCGCATGACACCCATTCTGGGACGGGTTCAGATGCTGGTCGAGGATGCCCAACCGAAGATTGCCAGCATGATGTCCGACGCCACGGAAATCACCCGGGTGGCGCGAAATCAGGTGCAGCGCGTGGATCGCGTAATGGTCGAAGCGGTTGACCGGCTGCGTTTGCAACTTGTGCATGCCGATCAGATCCTCACGGGCGCCCTGGAAACGATCGAGGACACGGGAGCGAAGCTGCGGAGCACGCTATGGGGCCCGGTGCAATCGGTCAGCGCGCTGGTTCGAGGAATTCAAGTCGGTATAGAGTTCTTCCGCGGTATGCGTACAGGCCGTCCCCCAGAGACTCCGGCCGAGCAGCCGGACGAAAGCCTCTTCATCTAGCCGAGATTCTGCGTTTCGCTAGTTCTCAAACGATTGCACAAATCCAGCCGCCACCCAAGACCTGCTCGCCAGCATAAAACACCGCAGCTTGGCCGGGTGTAACAGCGCGCTGCGGCTCGCGGAAGCGCAGACGGACGCGAGATGAACCGATGGGCTCAACGATAGCGGCTGCCGGCTGGTGCCGGTAGCGAATCTTGACCATGGCCTCGACTGGCGCACCGGGTGCGTCACCGGAAATCCAGTTGACGTCCCGCGCCTCACAAGCATCGCGGAGCAATTCATCTTCGCCGCCAACAGTCACGCGGCGCGATTCAGAGTCGATGTGCACAACATAGAGCGGCCGGCCGGCTGCGATTCCCAAGCCACGGCGCTGGCCAACGGTGAAATGATGCACGCCAGCGTGCCGGCCGAGCACTTCTCCCGACGTGGTGACCAACTCGCCGTGATCTTCCCGGCCAGGCCCATCGGACGCGGCCAGACCCTGTTCCAGGCGATAGGCTTCGATAAATTGCGCATAATCGCCAGACGGAACAAAGCAGATCTCCTGGCTCTCGGGCTTTTCAGCGACGGGCAAGCGCGTCCGGCGGGCAATTTCGCGAACTTCCTGCTTGGTCGCATCGCCGAGCGGAAAGCGCGTGCGCGACATCTGCTCCTGCGTCAGGCCGAACAGGAAATAAGACTGATCCTTGGCGCCATCGAGAGCGCGGAGCAATTCGTAGCGGCCCGAGGTTTGATCGAAGCGAATGCGGGCGTAATGGCCCGTGACGATTCGCTCCGCTCCGATCTGCCGCGCCGTCACCAATAACTGATCGAACTTCACATGCGAGTTGCAGAGTGCGCACGGTATCGGCGTGCGGCCAGCCAGGTAATCGGACACAAATGGCCGGATCACGGTGGCCTCGAACTGACGCTCAAAATTGACAACATAGTGCGGGAAGCCGAGGTGTTCGGCAACGCGACGCGCGTCATGCACGTCGTTCAGAGAACAGCAGCGCTGCCCCACGGGCTCGCCGTCTCCGAGTTGCGGCAGACGCCGCTGATTCCAAAGCTGCATGGTAAGGCCGACGATGGGCGTTCGAGCCTCTCGCAGGATGGCGGCAACCGCGGAGCTATCCACGCCGCCACTCATGGCCACGGCGGTCAGGCTAGAAGAATCGGCAGCGAAGCTCATGCGCGCGCCACCGTTTCTTTCCGCGCAGACAAGAGTTCCCGCTGGCGCGCCACTGCTTCGGGAATCGCGTTCAGCGCCAGGTCGATATCTTGCTCGGTTGTCGGATGGCCAAGGCTCAAACGGATTGAGCCGCGTGCCTCCGTCTGCGACAGGCCAATCGCGGCAAGCACATGCGAGGGATCCACCGCGCCTGATAGGCAGGCTGCTCCCGCCGAACAAGCCACTCCTTGCAAGTCCAGGGCGATCACCAGCGATTCACTTTCGACATCCGGGAACATGATGTTGCAGGTGTTCGGAAGACGCTGTGCCGCGCCGCCGTTGACACGCGCTCCCGATATGCGGGCCAGCAGCCCTTGCTCGAGGCGATCGCGGAGCGCGGCTATTCGCGCGCTCTGCTCGTCCAGGCGCGCAAGTGCCAACTCGGCGGCTTTGCCCATCCCCACGATGCCAGACACGTTTTCCGTGCCGGCCCGACGGCCACCCTCGCCACGACTGCCGTACAGCAACGGCTCGATTTGTACTCCCTTGCGCACGAAAAGCGCGCCAACGCCCTTGGGTCCGTAGAATTTGTGCGCGGACAGGGACAGCAGGTCCACGCCCATCCGCGCTACGTCGAGCGGGACTTTGCCCGCTGACTGCACGGCATCGCTGTGAAACCGAACGCCAGCCTCGGCGGCGATGCAAGCAATGCGCTCGATGGGCTGGAGGGAACCGAGCTCGTTATTGGCGTGCATCACCGTGATCAGCACGGTTTCCGGCCGCAGCGCGCGCCGGATGTCGTCCGGGGCAACCACTCCATCGCGGCCGACGGGCACACGAGTGATCGCAACGCCCCGCCGCTCGAGCGCCTGACAAGAGTGCAGCACAGCGTCGTGCTCTATGGTTGTGGTAACGATATGCGGAGGCCTCCCACCCACGGGCGCCGGCGAATGCCCCGCAATTCCAAAGATGGCCAGGTTGTCCGCTTCCGTGCCGCCACTGGTGAAAACGATCTCACTAGGACGCGCTCCAATGAGGGCAGCCACCGAGGCTCGCGCACGCTCGACCGCGCCGCGTGCGCGCTGGCCGAAAGAGTGGACCGAGTTCGGATTCCCATATTCGGCCGAAAAATACGGGAGCATCGCCGCAAGGACATCCGGGTCCACGGGAGTCGTAGCGTTGTAATCAAAATATGCGCGAGGCATGGTATCTATTTAGGAAATGTGCCCGCATTTACCCAGAGAATACGCGGGCTGCGCCTTGCTATCCGTATTCAGGATACAGAGCGATGTGAAGAGGGTCAAGGCGATGCGCGCGACATCTATCAAAGGGAGAGCATGTTGTTCATTTCGATCGAGGTTTATGCTTCGCGCTGACAACATGACTGAAACGCTGCGTTGACAAAGCTTGCACGCTCCTTTAGCGTGAAAATCAGTTGCCTTAGAGAGCAGGCAACACGTCAGGTGCGCTGGCCACCCCCGCAGCGCAGCCGGAGGGCCCGTCTTGTCGAATCCGATCATCACTCTGACCACTGACTACGGCGCGAACGACCATCTGGCGGGCGTGCTGAAGGGCGTGATCCTTCGGATCTTGCCGAACGCGACTTTGGTGGATATCAGTCATCAGGTGACGCCCTACGACCTGCTCGATGGTGCGCTCACGATCGGGACGGCTTACCAATATTTCCCGCCCAGAACGGTCCACCTCGTGGTCGTCGATCCTGGTGTGGGCACCGAGCGTCGGCCGATTTTAGTGAGCGGTGAGCAGCAATACTTTGTTGCCCCGGATAATGGAGTGCTTTCACTGGTGTACGAGCGAGAAGCAAACGTCCAGGTCAGGCACATCACCGCCGAGCACTACTTTCTGAATCCAGTGAGCAAGACATTCCATGGTCGAGACATATTTGCGCCTGTGGCGGCCTGGCTCGCAAAGACCTACCAGACCGAAGCCATGGGCGAAGAGATCACCGACTACGCGCGTTTTACGCTACCGCGCGCCAAAGCAACCGGTTCGACGCTCAAGGGCGCGGTGCTGAAAGTAGACGTCTTCGGGAATTTGCTGACGAACTTCAGGGCCGAAGATTTGCCGCAGGCTACGATTGACGGTGGGAAGATCGCGCTGGAGGTCGGGGGCAAGCGCGTCGAAAAACTGGTGCAGACCTTTGCCCAAGGCGCGGCGGGAGAGCCGGTAGCGATTCTTGGCTCGAGCGGATTCCTCGAGATAGCGGTGAACAAAGGCCATGCCGCCCGCGTGCTTGGGGCAAACCGCGGGGCTGAAGTGACGCTGGCCCTCGCTTAGCGGCACAAATCCTGAATAAGAATGGCATTCGGTGCGCGGATGCGACACGATAAACCGGTCGCGTCATTCCTTTTTGGTTTTGCGGCCCACCAGGTTTGGTGTGCTCTCCAGAACCGTACGCGGCTCCGTCGTTTCCGTCTGCGACGGCTTTCGCTCATCGGTTAGCGCTGGAGGCGCGCCGGCAGGAGCGATTCGCTGAAGTTTCACGCGCGCCACACGGCGGCGATCCATCTCGACGACTGTGAACCGGTAACCAGCGTATTCAAAGGTCTCACCGCCCTTGGGAATAAATCCGAGTTGCGCCAGGACGAATCCGCCAAGCGTAGCGTAGGCAGGGTCTTCGGGCAGCACGATGTTGTGTTGTGACTCGAGGTCCCGGAGGCTCGCAGAACCATCGAAGATCGTCGCAGTTTCCGCACCGGTCCCGACAATCTGCGGAACCTCCACCAAATCGAACTCGTCGTGAATTTCTCCCACCAGTTGCTCGAGGATATCTTCGAGCGTCAAAAGGCCGAGGATGCTACCGAATTCATCCACTACCATGGCCATGCTGGTCCGCCGTGCACGCATTTCGACCAATAATTCACTGACGAGTTTGCTTTCGGGCACGATCAGCACTTCGCGGAGGAGACGCCGTAGATCAAACGGCGACGCGGGTGCGTGCGCTTCGGCTCGGCGATCGCGGTCCAGCAAGACCCACAGCATGTCCTTGATGTGAGCAAAACCGAGGACGTGATCGAGCGAGGACTGATAGACAGGCAGCCGGGAGCGCTGCGTGGTGGCGAAAAGCGCCAGCACCTCATCGAACCCGGCCTCGACCGGCAGGGCCTGAACGTCCGGACGCGGCACCATGATCTCACGCACGCGCAACTCGCCGAGTTCCATAGCGCCGAGCATGAAGCGCTCCTCGCCGGGCGCCAGCAGGCCGCGTTCGCGCGCCTGATGGATCTGAATTTCCAACTCCTCGGTGGAATGCACCAGCGTGTGGCCGGCGAGGTGTGGCGTGACGCCCAGAGCGCTGACCACACGGCGGCTGGCTCCATCGAGTGCGGCAATCACCCAGCGAAAAGCGTGCAGATACCAGGAGAACGGCCGAGCGATCACGAGCGACGTTCTAGCGGCTCGCTCGAGCGAGATAGTCTTGGGCACCAACTCGCCGATCACGACGTGCAAGAACGTAAGCAACGCGAAGGCCAGCGCCAACGCGAGACCGTGCGCCAGGATTGCCGCACGGTTGCCGGGAAGCCAATCGAGCATGGGCCTGAAAAGTTGTGCAAACGTCGATTCGCCCAGGGCGCCCAGGCCGAGACTAGTGAGCGTGATGCCAACTTGGACGCCCGAAACAACCCGATCGAGCTGAGAGAGCAACTGTTGTACTATCCGCGCGCTGGGAACGCCTTTGTCGACTAGTTGGCGCACGCGGGAGACACGCACTGCGACCAGCGAGAATTCCGCCGCGGCGAAGAAACCGTTGACGGCCACCAGCGCGAGCACGGCCAGTAATCGCAGCCCGATCATGTTGTCCCGATTCTAACAGCCTGTGGGCGTCAACCGGCACTTTGCAACGATGAGCGTGCGTCTTACTATCGCCGGGACTCGGCCCGCCGCGCCAGGACAGAACGAGGGACAACGTTTTGAGTTTATCCGCAAACTGTTAGAATGCTGCTGCGTGCGGACGAGGACCACAGCTTGAATACGACAGCCGGGAAAAAGGCGGAACCGCCCAAGAAGCAGGATTTTGAGCAGTCGCTGGCGCGTCTGGAAGAGGTGGTCCGCAAACTCGAGAGCGCCAACCTGCCGCTCGACCAAGCCATGAAACTCTTCGAGGAAGGCATGCAGCTTTCGCGCGATTGCCAAAAGCAGCTCGAGCAAGCCGAGGCGCGCGTGGAAATCCTGCTGAAAAGGGCCGGCGGCGAAATGGTTGCCGAGACCTTTGAACCCGAATCCGAGGAAGAGGTTTAGCGGACTTCGGACGAATGACGCTCCCCGCCTTCTTCGAAGCAAGATCGCTTGGCCGTCGATGCCGCACTCGACCGCCTGCTGCCTCCTGAGGGCGCCCGCCCTACGATCATTCACCGGGCGATGCGCTACAGCGTTTTCGCCGGCGGAAAGCGCGTGCGCCCAATTCTTTGCCTCGAGTCGGCGCGCATATTTTCCGCCGATCTGGCCCCTGTTTTGCCGGTCGCCTGCGCCCTGGAATGTCATTCACACTTATTCGCTGATTCACGATGATTTGCCCGCCCTGGACAACGACGATTTGCGCCGAGGGCAGCCAACTTGCCACAAGAAATTCGGCGAAGCGATGGCCATCCTGGCAGGCGACGCTCTGCTGACACTGGCGTTCGAGACTGCTTGCCGGACGCGCCGCTGGCGCAGGAGAGACGCGTCGAGATCGTCAGCGAAATTGCCGCCGGCAGCCGGCACGCGAAATGGCATGGTCGGTGGCCAAGTCGCCGATCTCGAAGCCGAGCGCCAGCAGGTGACGGCGGAAATGCTCGAATACATTCACCGGTCGAAAACCGCCGCGTTGATTTGCGCTTCGGTGGTGTCCGGCGCGATTGCGGGGGGATCCGCGAAAGAGGATGTGGCGCGCCTGCGCGGTTTCGGCGAGCAGATCGGCTGGGCCTTCCAGGTAACCGATGACATCCTGGACGTCGAGGAGTCCTCCGCGGCGCTGGGTAAAACGGCGGGAAAAGATCAGGCGCAGCAGAAGGCTACCTATCCCGCGCTGTTCGGACTGACCAAGTCACATGAATTCGCACGCGAACTCGCGACCCACGCAATCGCTGAGCTGGACACCTTCGGCGGACGCGCGGATCATCTGAGAGAGCTTGGCGAATTTCTCGTTCTGCGGCGCGCCTGACGACTTAGGCCGTAGCAGGCCAAGAACGCTCACTGCCGTGAAGACCAGCCCCAAAACTCAGAAGGAAAGGCTGGACTTGCTCCTGGTCGAGCGCGGCCTCGCGGAATCGCGCCAGAAAGCTCAGGCGATGATCCTGGCGGGAGAGGTTCGCGTCAAACGGTCAGCGCAGCGGACAAACCTGGCACGATGATTCCGAGCGACGCCGCAATCGAGCTGACCGGCGGCGCACCCCGTTATGTCGGCCGTGGAGGACTGAAGCTCGATGGTGCGCTCGAAGATTTCGGCATCGATCCCGAGGGCAAAATCTGCCTGGACGCCGGTTGCTCGACTGGCGGCTTCACCGATTGCCTTCTGCAACACGGTGCGGCGCGGGTCTACGCCGTGGACGTGACCACCAGCCAACTGGCGTGGAAATTGCGGCAGGATGCGCGCGTGATTCCGGTCGAGGCCAACGTGCGTTTTCTCGGGCCAAAGGCGCTCCCCGAGCAGCCCGTCGCTGGTGACCGTCGATGTTTCCTTCATTTCCGTGGCCAAGGTGTTGCCACGACTGGCGGCGGCAGCAGCGCCCGGCGCGGAGTTCCTCATCTTGGTGAAGCCGCAGTTCGAGCTGGAGCGCGGCGACGTGGGACGAGGCGGAATCGTTCGCGACGCGCGTCTGCACGAGCGCGCCATAGAACGCGTCCGTGCGGCGGCCATCTCTGCGGGATTGAACGTGCACGGCGCGCACCCAAGCCGCTTGCCCGGCGCCGAGGGGAACCAAGAGTTTTTTCTACACGCCACTCTCGTAGCGCCGAATTCCCGGCCGGCGGGAAAGTCGCTAGGGTAGAATGCCCGTGCTGTGCGTGCACAGAATGAACCAAGCAATATCGTTACAGGAGAGGCGATTTTGAACGAAGAAACACAGCACGCTGGCAGCCGAGAGGCTCAGGTGATTCGCTCGGTGGGGATTGTGTCGCGCCCCCGGCGCACCGACATTGACTGCGTCGTGCCGCCCCTGCTCGACTGGCTGGCCCAGCGCGGCATCACCGCGATCCTGGACCGGGAAACGGCCGCATGCCTGCCGGCCGGCAACGTCGGACAGCCGCGCGAGGAGCTGCCGTCGAGCACCGATATGCTGATCGTGCTGGGCGGCGACGGCACGCTGCTCGCCGCCGCAAGGCTGATGAGCGTGCGAAATATACCAATCCTGCCGGTGAACCTTGGCGGGCTCGGATTCCTGACCAGCGTCACGCTCGATGACCTCTACCCGGTGCTTGAACAGGCCATCGCCGGACAGGCTCGCTATAGCGAACGCGTCATGCTGGAATCCTGGGTCATGCGCGGCGGGGGAAACCTTCCATCACGCGCGGGCGCTCAATGACGCGGTACTGAATAAAGCGGCGCTCGCGCGGATCGTGGATCTGCAACTGCACGTGGACGGCGAGTTCGTCTGCAATTACAAAGCCGACGGGTTGATCATCTCAACGCCCACGGGCTCGACCGCTTACTCGCTGGCTGCGGGCGGGCCGATCGTCTATCCCATCGTTTCGGCGTTCATCATTACACCGATCTGCCCGCACACTCTGACCAACCGTCCGCTGGTCATCCGCGACACCGCGCACATAGACGTCGATTTCCATGGTGGCGATGCCCCGATCTACCTGACGCTCGATGGTCAGGTGGGCGTCGAACTGGCACCCGCCGATCGAGTCACGCTGGCCGCCCTGCCAGAACGGCTTCGGCTGGTGCGCCCGCAGCAGAAAACCTATTTCAGCGTATTGCGCGACAAGCTGAAGTGGGGCGAGAGGTAGTAAGTTCAGACGCGGCGTTTGCAGGGTGCCGCCGAAGCTACTCGCCGCGGACCAGATCGGTGCGCGACTCACGTTGCCGGATGACGCGGAAGCGGCTGCCCTCGACGAGGACTTCAGCGGGACGCGGTCGCGAATTATAGTTTGACGCCTCCACGAAACCGTACGCCCCGGCACCCCATAGCACCAGCAGATCGCCTGGCGATACTTCCTCGAGCGGCCAGTCGCGGAGGAAGCAGTCGCCCGTCTCGCACACCGGACCAACGATGTCCGCATGGCTTGGCTGGCCGGCTGACGCTGCCGTGCGCTGAGCGGGCGTGACGGGATGAACCGCCTCATAAAGTGCCGAACGGAGAAAATCGTTCATCGCGGCGTCCACGATCACAAACCTTTTGCCGCGATTGCGTTTGGTGTAGAGGACCCGCGTGAGCAACACGCCGGCAGGCGCAACAATTGACCGGCCCGGCTCTAGCAACAGGTGACAGCCAAGCGGCCGGACCATGGCGGCAACAGCGCGTGCGTAAACGGCAGGCGAGAGCGGTTGTTCTTTCCAGTAGCGGACGCCAAGGCCTCCGCCAAAATCCAGGTAACGCAGAGAGACCCCGGAGTGCGCCAGATCTCGAACGTAACGCCCGAGACGCCCCAGCGCCCGGCGGAACGGAGCGAGCGTCAAGATCTGCGAACCGATATGTGCGCTAATGCCCTGCCAATCTATCCATCGCGAGTCCCGGTGAGCCAAATACAGTCGCCGCGCATCCGGCCAATCTACGCCGAATTTGTGGGCATGATGTCCGGTGGAGATGTGCCGGTGCCCGCCAGCAACGACGTCGGGATTCACGCGCATCGCGGCAGGGGCCCGACGGCCAAGGCGGGCGGCTTCGCGCGAAAGCAGCTCCAGTTCCGCTTCCGATTCCACGTTAAACAGGAGAATGCCTGCGAGCAGCGCTTCGCGAATTTCCTCGCGCGATTTGCCCACGCCGGAGAAGACCACGCGGTTCACAGCAACGCCCGCACGCTGCAGCCGGTACAGTTCGCCGCCAGAGACGATGTCGAATCCGCTGCCGAGGCCGGCTAGCAATCGCGAGTATAGAAAGATTGGAGTTGGCCTTGACCGAGTAGCAAAGCGTATGCGGGAGGCGCCCGAGGGCGCGATCGAGAACCCGCACAGCGCCGGTAATGCTCGCCGAGCTGTAGACGTACGCGGGAGTTCCCACGCGATCCGCAATCTGCGGGAGCGACACCTTCTCGCAATAAAGCTCCGCGTTGCGCCAGGAAAAGCCAGGGCTGTAACAAGCGGGATCAGCCGATTCGAGGGGCAAGCGGCGGGGCTTTACAATTCGGTGTGCGGCGCGGCGGCTCACCGGACTTTCATGACCACAAGCGTGCGGTCGTCCTGAACCGGCGCCCCGTGAGTGAACTCATTGACTTCGCCGAGCAATCGATCAGCAATTTCTCCCGGCGGAAGGATGGCGCTGGCCTTGAGCAACGCGGCAAGACGTTCCGTGCCGAAAAAGCGTCCGTCCGGGTCAGTCGCTTCCGAAAGGCCGTCCGAGTGAAACAGCAGAATGTTGCCAGGATCGAGCACCAGCGACCACTCCTCGTACGTCACGTCGTCGAAGATCCCAAGCGGGAAACCCACGAGCTTCAAAGTTTCGACGCGATCTCCCCTAAGGAGCAGCGGTTGCGTTTGCCCGGCGTTGGCGATGCGCAGCTTTCGCGTGGGTTTTCGCCAGGTTGCGAAGCAGAAGGTCATAAAACGCCCTTCAATGCGGCGCTCGCAAATCAATTGGTTCATCTGCTGCAGCAACTCCGCCGGGAGCAGCTTCTGCGGCGCCAGGCTGCGGAGAATTCCGATGGCCACGGCTCCATACAGTGCCGCCGCCGATCCCTTGCCGCTGACGTCGCCCAGGCCGAACCCCACTCGCGTGGGACCGTAGCGAAGGAAATCGTAGAGATCGCCGCACACTTCGCGTGCCGAAACGATTCGCGCCGCCAAATCCACGCCAAAATCATCGGCTGGCACGGGCCGCAACAACGCGCCTTGTATACGCTGCGCGGCTTGCAACTCCCGTTCCATGCGGGCTTCATCGCGCGCCACCTTTTCATAGAGGCGCGCGTTCTCCAAGGAAACAGCCAGTTGCGCCGCCAAAATCGAAAGCGCCTGAACATGGTCTTCGGTGAAATAATTCAGCTGTGGGCTCTCGAGATCGAGGACGCCGACCACGCGGCCCTGATGGACCATCGGAATCGCCAATTCGGAACGTGTCTCCGGATTGGTCATGACGTAGCGGAGGTCGCGGGTCACGTCAGGAACCCGCACCGGGCGTGCCGTGGTGGCCGCGGCGCCGACAATCCCCTCGTTTGGGGCCACGCGCAACCTGCCCTGAAGGCTCTGTCCATACTTGACGTCCAGACGCTGCAAAAAGGAATTCGTGGCTGCGTCGTACAGCAAGATGCTCATGATCTGGTAATCGATCACGCGCTTGACGAGCTCCGCGGCGCGGCGCAGCAGCACCTCGACGTCCAGGATCGAGCTCGCCTCACGACCGACTTCATTGAGCAGCAACAAGGTGCTGGCCTGACTGCGGGCGCGCTCGAACAAGCGGGCGTTCTCAATGGCCACGGCAAGTCGGCTGGCCAGCAGGGTAAGGATAGCTTGCTGCTCGTGGGTGAAATAGTCGACGTGGCGGCTCTGAAGGTCGAGAACGCCAATGACCTCATCGCGGAAGACAAGCGGTACAGCCATCTCGGAACGCACTGAGTCGATGGCATTGATGTAGCGCGCATCATTGCGAACGTCGGACACGCGCACCGGTTCGCGCGTTGCCGCAGCCGTTCCGGTGATTCCCTGCCCCACCGGGATTCGCCAGTGATCGATCACTTCCTGGCTGTGCCCGATGGCGAAGCGATGGGAGAGCGTCTGCGTTTCGCGATCTAGAAGCATCACCGAAAAAATCTCATAGTCGATCAAGCGCTTGACTGTTGCCGCGATTTTGGCCAGCACGCGGTCGAGATTCAGCGAAGCGTTGATCTCCTCGCCAATCTCGGCGAGCGTCGCCAGAACGCTCTCCGGCAACTCCTGCGTAATGTTCGTCGTAACGGGATCCATAGCCGTGTCAGCGATAGCCATCCAGTATAGCAGCAGCGGGAAAACACCTCGTGACGGAAAGAATTGAAGAAATTAACAAAGCGATGCTGGAGCCCGCCGTCATTCTCCAGCCGGGGAATCGCCTACCGGCAAATTCGGCGGCGGCGTGAGCCCCACGCGCCCGCATATCTGCATGCACGATTTTCACGCCGGAACTGGTGCCTATGCGCGTCGCGCCCGCGTTCACCATGGCTCGCAGATCGTCGAGACTGCGGATACCACCTGAGGCCTTCACACCCATCTCGCTCCCAACCGTCTCGCGGAGCAGTGCGACGTCCTCAGCGGTGGCTCCGCCGGAGGCAAAGCCCGTGGAAGTTTTGACGAAGTCAGCGCCTGCACGCTTGGCAAGCGAAGCGCTGCGGACCTTCTCTTCCCGGCTCAACAACGATGTCTCCAGAATCACCTTGCAAATGGCGCCGGCGCTGTGGCTGATCTCGACGACGCCACGGAGATCGGCTTCGACTCGTTCGTTCTGGCCGGATTTGAGCGCGCCGATGTTCTGCACCACGTCAATTTCGTGTGCTCCGAGTTTGATGGCCTCTTCGGCTTCATGCGCCTTTATCTTCGGCAAAGTGGCGCCAAGCGGGAAACCTACCACAGTGCACACCTTCACCCCCGAACCACGCAGCAACCGCGCGGCAAGGGGAACGTACCAGGGATTGACGCACACAGTCGCAAAACCGAAGTGCGCAGCTTCGCGGCACAGCCGCTCGATTTCGGAGTGCGAGGCATCCGGTTTCAGCAGCGTGTGGTCAATCAGCGCCGCAAACGCTTTCATCGCAAGGTACTCGTGCGGCGCATGATCGTCGGCGGCGGAACCCTTATGATTGGCAGACTTCAATTCACCGCGCCCGCCCCCGAACTGCGCACGGGGAGGACCACTCAAATAGGCGACTACCTCTTCGGCGACGACGCGAATGAGCCCATCCACGGTGGTCATACTGGCGAGATGCGCTGGCGGCGTGGCGACGACCCACCGCGCCGCGGCGGACAGTGCTTCCGCGCCGTCATTCGTCTTAGCTCGCGCCGCTGCCATGCGCAGATGGATGCCCCGTCGCGCGGCCTCCTCGCGCGCCTGCGGTGTCACAAGGGTGTCGGGCGAAAGAACCAGGTCGCCGCCTGAGGCGATATCGTGCAAATCGAGGCTGGTAAAAACGGCATTCATAAAATGTGAGGCATCTACCTTCGACACATTCCCGTTTCAAGACCTGGGCGGGGACAGCACGCACACGTCCTTCAGGTTACGGTACCGCTCAGCATAATCCAAACCGTAGCCAACCACGAATTCGTCAGGGATCGCAAAACCCACGTAGTCGACGGTCACATTCTTGACGCGCGGCCGTCGCTTGTCGAGCAGCGCTGCGATACGCAGTTCGTGTGGTTTGCGCTGCCGCAAAATGCGCTGCAGGTAATGGAGCGTCAGTCCGCTATCGAGAATGTCTTCGACAAGTATGACGTTGAGGCCTTCGATGCTCGTGTCGAGGTCCTTCGTCAGGCGAACTTGGCCGGAGCTTTGTTTTCGCGAGCCATAACTGGAAACGGCGATGAAATCCAGAGAAACCTCGAGCTCAACCTGCCGGATCAGGTCGGCCAGAAAAATCGAAGCGCCCTTCAGCACACCGATCAAGTGCAAACGCTGGCCCCGGAAGTCACGTGTCATTTGCCGGCCCAACGTCCGGATGCGCTGCTGGATCACGCTACTGCGCAGCAAGATGCGAAGATGCTCCCGTCCATATTCCGTCATCGCGCATGCACTCGTTGAGAACGCGGTACTGTACAGCACCGTTCAAGAAAGCTCAAGGCGCTCTGAGGTTGGGCTAAGCTATATTGAAAGCTGATGGTGAACGCCGTCGAGAAAGCAAACATCTGGCCGAACAGCCGCGTCCTGGTCACCGGAGGCGCAGGATTCATTGGCAGCGGCATCGTCTGGGGACTCAACCGTCAGGGTTGCAACAACATCGTTATTACAGACCCCAGTCCGCGCACCTCAAGAAAGCAAAACCTCGAGTCCTTACACTTTACGGACTATATCGAGCCAGGGGAAATGCTTTCGCGATACTCCTCCGGCTCGCTCGGCGCGTTCGACTTTATTTTTCACATCGGGGCTTGCTCTTCCACCACCGAGACCGACGAGGATTTTCTGCGCCGCAACAACTATGAGTTTTCCCGAGACCTCGCGAGGTTCGCTCTCTCGGCGGGCGCTCGTTTCGTGTACGCCTCGTCAGCGGCAACCTACGGCGCCGCAAACGAGATGGACGATACGGATCCCCGGAACCTGGAGAGCTTGCGACCTTTAAATCCTTACGGCCGCTCCAAGCAAATGATGGACCTGTATGCATGGCGCCACGGCTGGTTGGATCGCATCGTCGGTCTGAAATATTTCAACGTGTTTGGGCCAAACGAAGAGCACAAGGGCGACATGAGAAGCGTGGCGCACAAGAGCTTTGAACAGGTGAAGGAAACCGGCGTGATCCGGCTGTTCAAAAGCTACCGTCCCGAGTACCGGGATGGCGAGCAGAAACGCGACTTCCTATACGTGAAGGATGCCGTGGCCATGACGCTCTATTTGGCCGAGAATCGCAACGCAAATGGAATCTTCAATCTCGGTTCCGGGCACGCCCGCACCTGGAACCAGCTCGCCCTGGCCGTCTTCGCCGCGCTGGGACGTGCGCCACACATCGAGTACGTCGAAATGCCACAGAGTGTCCGCGATCAATATCAGTACTTCACGCAAGCGGACATCGGAAAGCTGCGCTCTGCAGGCTATAGCCAGCCGATCACTGCGCTCGAAGACGCGGTGCGCGATTACGTGGTGAATTATCTGCTGCCGGGGAGATCTCTAGGCAGCGAACCGGGCGCCTCAGCCGCGTAGGACTCCAGCCCCGGTGCGTGCCGAAAGTCCGCTGAAGGGGCAGCTCCTATTCATAAGATTTCGCGCGTCTTAATTTTGATCTCGGATGTGAGTGTGCGATGCACCGGACATTTATCGGCGATTTCCAGCAGCTTGGCTCGCTGTTCCACAGTCAGCGAGCCTGAAAACCGAATGTCTCTTTCAATTTCGTCCAGCATTCCTACTCGCGTTTCGCACTCGGCACAATCCTCGGCGTGGATTTTCCGATGGCGAAGTTCCACGGTAACCCGTGCGAGCGGCCAGTTCTTTCGACGCGCGTACATCGCCACGGTCATCGATGTGCAAGACCCCAGCGCTGCCAGCAATAGATCGTAGGGAGAAGGGCCGGTATCGGTGCCTCCCTCCGACAATGGTTCATCGCCTCTCAAGTGGTGCGAGCCGGCAACGATTTGCTGTGCGAACCCGTCGGCGTTTCCCTGCACGACAACGCTGTGCACGTTGTGACTCACCGTTTCCTCCGCCGCGTCGGTCACAAAAGTCCTCCTAGCGCGTTCTTGCCGCTGAATCACAAGCATGACATTTTGTTGCAGACCGCACTTCCGATCCAGCGCTACCTCTGGCGCCGACTCTCGGACTTATCCAGTAGATCGGCCGGCAAGAGATCCTCTAACCGGATGGACGGCGCAAGCGGATACGTGGCCATGGCGAAACCGAGGGACGCTGATTTCTCCAAGCCTCCATGGGTTCCCACGAGCTTGACGATGTGACTGAAAATGCGCGAACCGTGATCGTAGCCCGGCTTAAAGGAAATGAGCACATCCGCGCGATTACGAACGTGATTCGTGGCCCACGCGCGAATGCGAGCAGCGGAATCCGGATATTGTGACGAAGCAGTGGCGGCGAGCAGGTCCTCATCGCTCGCGAAACCATCCGAATCGAGCTTCCGCTGCACGCGCAGATCGTCAAATACGGGCGCGAGACCCAACGGATCGCCGCCGCGGGCCGTATATCGATAGCGGCGGCCATCGGGCGACCACTCCAGCAGCGCAGTCGAGTCCGAGCCAGCCGCACGTATGTTCGCGCGTCCTTGGGCCGGATCGCCGGTGAAGATGAAATCGGCACCCTGAACTCCTCGAAGATCTTCAGCGAGATGCTCGACCAATTCGGGCTGACAATAGATCGCGGCGAATCCCACTAACCCGTACGACGGAATGACCACGTCGCGCGGTCCGCTGAGCGAGTCGCGAATTCGCCAACCTCGACTGGCCAGAAAGGACTCCACCGAAACCGACTGACTCAGCGTTTGCGTATTGCCGTGGTCGCTAAAGATAATTATGCCGAGCTCGCCGTGCGCGTCGCCGTAAAGCTTGCGGACCGCGCTGTCAAATTCAATCAGCAGCGGGTCCGCTTGATCGGCGGTCCTCACGTGGAGTAGTGCGTCGCTAGTGGCCACGTGCGCAACGAAGACCGGAGCGTGGCTCGCTTGAAACTTCGTGTTGAATCTCCTCAGATCGCTTCGATAAACCCAGCGCGGCGCGAGATAGGACAGAATCTTGAACCAGCCATTCGTGTCGTAATCGAGCGTTTGAATGTACGGTATGCCGGCCCCAGAGATCGTGACCAGAGCGCCGCCACGCATGCGATTTGCGGCGCGATCGTAATAGTCGTGCTCGTAGCCCGGGGCGGGCATGGCGTGAAGCGCTTCAGTCAGCGCGGTCTCCGTATCGGAGGGGAGAGAGCTGACTGCGGCGGCGGGCGCGGCGAATTCATGGAAGTAGCCGCGATTCCACAGCGATTGCATGATCGAGAGCGGCACGCCATCCAGGCAAATGATCAGCCAGCGTTTCGGCGTCACAGACTCCCTAGCGGGGGCTACACTTGTCGTGGATCCATTTTGCGCGGCTAGGATGGGGGCCGCATTCTCGTGCGAAGCTCCGCGGTTTTGAAGTGCGACGTCCGACGGTGCGGAGCACGAAAGCGCGAGCAGTGCGATCACCAATAACGCCCAGCGATATGTGGACTTTCGGCTCATGCGCTCAATCGAGCATCGTACCGCGAGCGGGTGGCAGGCGTCGCACCAAATGACGAGGGTTTCTTGATTGTGAGGCCGCTGCAGGAACCCGCAGTGTTATCATGCGGGCGGACAAAATCCCGAAGGAGGAAAACATGAACATGGCAAACATGCTTCGCCGCCATTGGCTGCTTGGTTTCCTGGCAGCCGCGGCACTCTTGCTCGGCCCCGCAAAAGCCGCGGACCTGAATCCGGCGGCTTTGGTGTACACACCCCCGGACAAGATAAAATGGGTAGTGGGTGCGAACGGCGCGGATACGGCGGTCCTTCTGGGCGATCCCGACAAGCCTGGACTTTATATAGTCCTCACGAAGTGGCACGCGCACCACATGAGCCACCCGCACTTCCATCCCCACGACCGTTACATCACCGTGCTGTCCGGAACATGGTGGGTTGGCACAGGCACCAAATACGATCCCGACAGCACCGTCCCAATGCCGGCCGGAAGCTTTGTGAAGCATTTTGCCAAGCAGGTCCACTATGACGGCGCAAAAGATGAGGACACGGTACTGGAAATGGTCGGAGAAGGTCCCGCGACCGCGACACCAGCGGAAACGAAATAATCTACTCGAAGCCGCGCGCGCCCCTTATGCGCACAGGGGGCGCGGCCGCCGCCAGGCCCGGATCAATCCGGCGCCTCCGTTACGCGACGAGCGGGCGAAGCACAATGCCGGCCTGCCGTAGCGCCCGGGCGACCGCCGTCGCTATTTCTGTGGCCCCTGGCGTGTCTCCATGTATGCAGATGGTCTGAGCATCTACAGCGACCTCAGACCCGTCGCAGGCGATCACCTTGCCTTGCTCTGCTATGCTCAGCGCCTGTCGCGCGGCTTCCGCTGGATCACAGATCAGAGCGTCTTGATGCTCGCGCGAGCGAAGACTGCCGTCCGGCTCGTAACGCCTATCCGCGAATGCTTCGGCGGCAACCGGGAAGCCAGCCACCCGGTAAACCACCAGCGTTGGAGACCCGGCCAAACCCACCAGGATCAAATCCCGGCTCAAACGCGCGACTCCCGCGGCAATGGCCTCCGCTATAGCGCGTTCGCGCGCCGCTTGATTGTAGAGCGCCCCGTGCGGCTTCACGTGAACCAGGCCGGCCCCGCAGTTCGCTGCCACCCTCTCTAGCGTGCGGACCTGTTCGAACACGGAATCCGCGATTGTCGCGGACGAAAGTTGCAGATTCCTGCGTCCGAAGTGTGCGCGGTCGTGATAACTCGGATGCGCGCCCACGGCCAATTTCCAACGACGCGCCTGCTCGATCGTCGCCTTCATCGTGCCTTCGTCTCCAGCGTGACCACCACAGGCCACATTGACCGATGTGAGAAACGGCATCAGCGACTCCTGAGTGCCGTCCGTGATGGCCTCCGGAAGTTCACCCATGTCGCAATTCAAATCAATGGATTTCATTCCTGAATGAGCTCCGGAGACGCCAGCAGCTCTTCCTGCTCGATCAGCAACCGCCGCGCGCTTTCCATCCCTACCCGCTCGAAGCGAATTTCATCGCGCGGACGAAGCTGTCCCACGCTATGGAAATCGGCGGAGATGACGTTGGCGATCTTGGGATAGCCGCCGGTGGTTTGCTGTTCCACGAAAACAATAATCGGATGGCCTCCCGGCGGCACCTGAATCGCCCCCAACGAAACGCCCTCGGTAATCATCTCCTCATTGGAAAATCCCGGGATCGGGGGCCCCTCCAGGCGGATGCCTACTCGATTGGATTCCTCCTTGACGCGATAGGTAGCCTCGCAAAGCAGCTGGTGCGAGGATTCTGGAAACCAATCGCTCTGCGGGCCCGGTGTGACGCGCAAAACCTTTCGAGGGGAAAAACGTTTGACCGCGCTCGCCGCCACAGATATTTCTCGGAAGCGTGCGCTCGGCGTGCCCACGGGCAATTCATCGCCTTTGCGCAACGCTCTGCCCTGCCAACCGCCAAGCCCAGTTAGAACGTGAGTGGACGCGCTTCCCATAAGGGGCCGCACCAAAACTGCGCCTTGAATGCACAGATAACACCGCGCGCCGCCGCGCGTGGGGCCGACTCGAAGAGTCTGGCCGGGCCTCGCTTGGAACGTGGTCCACAGCTTAGCTGCAACGTCGTCCAAAGTAGCGCCAAAATCAGAGCCAGCAAGAGCGAGCACGGCGCCTTCTGGAAACTGGAACGTTCCACCGACCAGCGTCATCTCGAGCCCGGCCGCCGTCTCGGGATTTTCCACCAGGCGATTCCCGATGCGCAATGAAATCGCGTCCGCGGCTCCCGACGGCGAAACGCCCAGCGGTCCAAAACCCTCCCTCCCCAGATCTTGTACCGTTGTAAACGGACCCGGCGATTGCACCAGAATCGCGCTCATGCGCGTGCGATCTCCCTAAACCGATCGCTTGGAACGGGCACAAAACGCACCCGATCGCCTAAGGAAAGGACACTCATTTCGATGCGGTCCGGCCGGAACATGGCCACGGGAGTGCGGCCGATCAATCTCCAGCCTCCCGGCGTCGCGACCGGGTAGACGCCAGTCTGATTACCAGCGATTCCCACGCTCCCCGGAGGTACGCTCTTCCGTGGCACTGCCAGACGCGGCGTCGCCAGCGCGTCCGGCAATTCGCCGAGATAGGCGAAGCCCGGTACAAATCCCAGAAAATAGACGAGGTACGTCACCGACGTGTGCAACTCAATCACTTGGGCTGGCGACATGCCGTGCAGCGAGGCGACTTCGTCGAGGTCCTCACCAAATTGCCCGCCGTAGCAAACGGGTATCTCCAGTTCTCGAGCCGGGGGCAACTCGACCTGCGCCAATCGGTCGAGATACCGGCGCAGGATCGCTTCCAGCCGCGCGTGATCCAATCTCAGAGCGTCGAATTTCACCAGCAGCGAGCAATACGCGGGATGAAGATTCCGCACGCTCGAAATCGGTTCGGACTCGAGCAGGCGCAGCAATTTCGCGACGCGCTCATGAGCCTGGAGCGTGATCCTATTGCCCAGATAGACCAGCAATGACTGATCGCTCGCCGGATGGAATCGCACGTCTTCCGTCGTCGAGATGGCCATGTCATCCGAGAGTATACGGCACCCGGAATCGCTGGCTTCGTGGGAATAGGAGAGATACTCATCGCAGGATCGGCCTCTGGTCCGGATGTACCCTATCACCGGTCTGCGCTATCATATGAGTCAGCGGCTGAGGGATTCGCCGTTCATTCTCAGCCGGGATGGAGACATGCCATGAGAATCAACGTGACGTGGTCAGATATTCGCGCCGGCAGAGCCGCAAAAACCATGGAGTGCATGGTCGCGCTGGCGCTCAAGAGGGAGTTGGGGGTGGATTACGCGAGCGTTGGCTACCAGTCGGCTACCATCCGGCTGGATGGCCAATACGTGAAGGTCTTCCTGCCGCAAGCGGTACAGAAAAAGATCCGGTCATGGGACCGGTCTCAGTTCGTGCTGCCATTCAGTTTTGAACTTTCGTCTCTGGGCCTCTTCGAGGCGCCCCAATGGGAGTATCGTCCCGTGGGACTGCACTTGGGATTCGCGGCCGCGTAACGGTCGCAAACGAAGCCTGATCCTCGCGAGGCTGCCGCGCGCCGGTTCGTCGACAGCCAAGGGAATTTGCGTGCAGTGCGATTGCGCGCTCTTCTTGTAGCCCCCTAAAATCCACTGACTTCATCGCTCGATCTGGAAGGACGACTTATGGAATCTCGACAGTTAGGAACTCGCGGTCTGGTGGTCTCAGCCTTGGGCCTAGGTTGCATGGGCATGTCAGAATTCTACGGCTCGACGGACGATCGCGAGTCGCTGGCCACGATTGACCGGGCGATCGAGCTTGGTATCAATTTTCTGGACACGGCGGACGTTTACGGTCCATTCAAGAATGAGGAGCTTGTCGGCAAGGCGCTGAAGGGACGGCGGGACAAAGTGGTTTTGGCCACAAAATTCGGGATTGTGCGCGATCCGAACAACCCGGCCGCGCGCGGCGTAAGCGGCAAGCCGGATTACGTGCGCAAGGCCTGCGAGGCCAGCCTCCGCCGCTTGGGTGTAGAGAGCATCGACCTCTATTACCAGCATCGCGTGGATCCGGCAACTCCGATCGAGGAAACCGTAGGCGCGATGGCCCAACTGGTGACGGAAGGGAAAGTCCGCCACTTGGGACTTTCTGAAGCTGGCCCGGAAACCCTCCGCCGCGCAACCAAAGTGCATCCGATTGCGGCCCTACAGACCGAGTACTCCCTCTGGAGCCGCGAACCCGAGGACGAGATTCTGCCCACCTGCCGCGAGCTGGGAATCGGTTTTGTTGCTTATAGCCCACTGGGGCGTGGGTTTCTAACCGGGCAGATCAAGAAGTTCGAGGATCTGGAGCCAACCGACTACCGTCGGCTTTCGCCGCGCTTTCAGGGAGAAAACTTCCAGACGAATCTCGACTTGGTGGACCGCGTCGAGAAGCTTGCCAAGGAAAAGGGCTGCAAGGCTTCGCAACTGGCGCTGGCCTGGGTGCTCGCTCAGGGCAAGGACGTCGTGCCGATTCCGGGCACGAAGCGGCGAACGTACCTCGAGGAGAACGTCGGCGCTCTCAACGTGCATCTGACTGCAGACGATTTGCAGCGGATCGCCGAAGTGATGCCACACGGCGCAGCGACCGGCCTGCGCTATCCCGAAACGATGATGAAGATGGTTGGCCGCTAAGGCCGGCGAGATTTCTTAGGAGGCCTTTTCCTGCGCGTAGACGAGGTATTCTTCGTAAGGCCCCTTGAAGTCCTCGATGTGCCCGCCCTGGAAATACCAGATTCGCGTGGCTACTTCATCGATGACGTCGTGGTCGTGGGTCACCAGAAGAACGGTGCCTTCATACTTCTGCAGCGCGATGTTCAGCGCGTTGATGGACTCAAGATCCAAGTGATTGGTGGGCTCGTCGAGCACCAGAAAATTCGGCTTCTGCAACATCAGCCGGCAGAAGATCAATCGTGCCGCCTCGCCTCCGGAGAGTGCTCGCGTGGGCTTGAGAGCATCGTCCCCGCTGAACAGCATCTGTCCCAGCAAGCCACGCAGTTCCCCTTGCGAAGCCTGCAAATCAAATGTGCGGAGCCACTCGATCACGGTGGTATCTTTGGCGATGGAATCCGTATGATCCTGTGCGAAATAGCTCAGGGCTACTTCGTGTCCCCATATGACCGTGCCGCCGTCGATTCTGAAATCTCGATCGCTATCCTCAAGATTTCCCGTTGCGTTGCGAAGTAGCGACTTCAGTAGCGTGGTCTTGCCAGCGCCATTGCGACCCATCAACGCAATCTTTTCGCCCCGCGTGACGCTCGCCGTGAACGGCTGAATTACATTGTGATCGCCGTAGGACTTCGCCACACTCTTGAACTCGAGGGGATGCCGCCCCGAAGGCCTTTTCATGTCGAAGCGGATATACGGCCGCGCGATGTTGGATCGCGCCAAGTCCGCCGTTTGCAGCCGCTCGACCTCTTTCTTGCGAGACGTCACCTGTGAGGAACGTGTCCCAGCCCCAAATCGGGCGATGAACTCATTGAGCTGTGCAATTTTCTTTTCGCGAACCGCGTTCTCCGCCTCGATGCGGGAGCGAATTTGGGTCTTCGCTAGAACCATGTCATCGTACCCGCCCGTGTACATGATGACCGTCTGATAGTCGATGTCTGCTATGTGCGTGCACACGCTGTTAAGGAAGTGGCGGTCGTGGGAAATCACAACCAGCACGCCTTCGTACGCGCATAGGTAGTTCTGCAGCCAATGCACTGAGTCGAGATCGAGGTGGTTAGTCGGCTCGTCGAGCAGCAGTGCCTGCGCGCTGCCGAAGAGAGCCTGAGCGAGGAGCGCGCGAACCTTCTGGCCTCCTTGCAGTTCACCCATCTTACGTTCGTGGAGGGCGGCGTCGATTCCCAGACCGTCAAGCAGCACGGCGGCATCGGACTCCGCCGTGTACCCACCTTCTTCGCCGACGATCCCTTCGAGCTCTCCCAAACGCATGCCCTCTTCGTCGGTCAGCAAATCGTGGGGTTTCGCGTATAGGAGGTCCCGTTCCTGCAGGGCCTTCCAGAGCGGGCCGTTCCCCATGATTACCGTGTCGATCACGCGATACTGGTCGAAGGCAAACTGGTCCTGCCGCAGCACTCCAAGCTTTTTAGGACGGGTGACGGAGCCTTTCGAAGGCTCAATCTCCCCCTCCAAGATCTTCATAAGGGTGGACTTACCGGCGCCATTCGGGCCGCTGATGGCGTAGCGGCGCCCAGCCATGAACGAGCACGTCACGTCCTCGAACAGGATCTTGGCGCCAAAGCGCATGGAGATGTTGTTGAGCGTAAGCAAAGCTCTTCATTATAGCCTGAAATCGCCCCGCCATTTTTGAGAAGTTGCGCCCATTATTCTTGTCAGGTTCACTCACCGCCTCACGACACGGGCGGAAGATCAACGCCCGCGCAACCCGCTGCTTTCGGCTATGCCGCTTAGCCAGGCAAGCGTCAGCGCGTTCGCAGGAATGTAAAGATTGAAATCCGCCAGGCTATGCACACCGAGTGCAAGGAGCGCGCCCAACAATCCCACTGCCAATTCCCAGTTGCTGCTGGCGCGCATCCACAGCACCACCGATAGCACTCGCCAGACGATCCAGACCGCTAACGCCGCCGCCAGAGCGGCACCGATCCATCCCAATTCCGCCACGATTTGCAAGTAGTCGTTATGCGCAAAATCGACTGTTTCCATCGGAGACTTAGTGTTGAACCGGTAAAAAGCATATTCATACGCCCCTAAGCCGCAGCCAACCCATTTGTAAGTCGCGATCAAGTGGAGAGTGTCGTTCCAAATTCCCATGCGCCCGTCACTTGCTGTAGGCTCCTCCCCCGACATTTCTCCGAAACGATCGAGCAGCTCCTTGGTGGGCAAGCACGCGATTAGAAATACCGGCAGGGCCACGGCAGCCAGCCAACGCCAACTGGATCGCCCGGCGGAGGAACGCGTCCGTGAACCGAGCAATGTGCCTGCAATTACTGTGGTAGCGATGAGAGTCGCGACAAACCCCATCCTCGACAATGAAGAACCAATGCCCGCCAAGAGACATCCGCCCACGCACAAAAGCCCCACCACGGCCAGCGCCAGCCTTGCGGAATTAGCGCCTTGCACTCTCGACCTTCGCCACAACGCGACTGCCCAAAGCACCGCCAGCGGGAATGCCATCTCCAGCAACCCCGCAAAATGGTCCCGGTTCACATAGGTTCCGGTCACAACACTTGTTTCGCCACCCCCCGCTTGCATCGCCCGGAATTGCACCAATCCGAGGATACTTTCCAGCCATCCCACGGCAACCACGGGAGCCACAAGAAGCCAGGCTTTACTGCTGGAGCGAGCGCACAATCCTCGGGCAACCAGGAAGGCGGCCATCGCCGGCACAACATCCAGCAAACGCTCCGTCGTTGCTCCGGAAGCAACCGAGAGGGTAACCCACGCGTGCGGGTTTTCACGTGTGAACTCGCGCGCGGTTGAAATCGCGCTCCATCGCTCCGGTGAGAGGATGGCAATCATCGCCGGTGGCAACGGAAGCAACGGCAATGCCATCCAGCAGAGTAGTGCGACCATCAAGCACTGTGCCACATCCTTCCGCCAAGGATTGGCTTCAGTCGATTCGGACCTCGCCGCCAATATCGCCGCCACCGAAATGCCAATCGCGCTCCGAGCCCATTGCTCGGGGTAGACGCCACCTCGCAGCAGGACCGCAGCGAAAAGAGAAATGCTCATCAGGCCATACGCCGCCCAAGCTGCCACCTCATTGGAGATGCTTGTCATACTGACATTCAGAAATATCAACAAGACAAGGGCTGCCACCAAGGGATTTCGCGGTGAGGGCGCGTTCTTCAGCCAGCCAAACGGGGATTTGAGTCGACTCGCTTATTCGTCCTTGTCCCTATCCCTATCCTTGTCATCTCGGTCTTTATGACGGCTTGGCGGTGGTGGCTTATGACGCCGTGGGGGCGGCGGTGGCGGAGGGGGCCGTCGCGCCGGTCCTGGCTTATTCAAAGACTCATCACTTTGGTTGCCAGCACCCTGAGCAGCGCCATCCTGAGCAAGTGCGGCCCGGTTGTGACCCCACGCACAGTAAATGAATAGTGTCAGGGCAAAGGTCATTAGGAGTTTCTTCATGGCGAGTTCCTTTCCTCTGCTTGGCCGAAGCCCGACGAAAAGCCAAGAACTGCTAAGTTCCGACGACCTTTTGAAGCGTCGCGCGAGCTGCTCGAGATTCGCTCGCTCTGACTTCCGTCTGCTGTCCAGTGCCAAGAGAGAGACACTTGTGCAGCAAATCCGTGAGCGGAGCGACGGATAAGGCTGTCACATCTTGTTCGAAGCGATGTGCCAATTCGACCCAACCGCGACCCCTTAAAGGAATCGAGATCGTCCATAACAGGGCCGAATCTGCGGCAGCAAACGATTCGAAGTACTCCACATCGTCAAGCTTCATTCCCACGCGGCAAAAACCCAGCTCCGAAGCCGTCGTCTTCAATACTTGCCACGAGGCGGCCGGCGTATCCGCCGCCTTCAGATGCACCCACGTCGTCTGCAAGATCATTTCAGATCGCAACACTTGCCGGAATGTTCCCCGAAAGGCCATTCGGCTTGCTGTATTGAATTCGGTGTATCCGAGGTGCTTGATACCGACGCATGCCAAGCCGCAAAAAAGCAGCAATACGAGACCCGCATGCGCGTTCAAAACGGTGCTGAGTAATGCCAGCACGGCCCCTAGGCACGCGATGCCGTACAGCACGAACAACACTCGGTTGGGAGTAAGGCCGCGATCGAGCAATCCGTGATGAATATGTAGTCGGTCGGCGTTGAAAATCGGCTTCTGCCGCAGAACCCGCCGCGCGACCACGAGCATGACGTCGACTAGCGGCACGGCGAGCGCCATCAGCGGAGCCGCTATGCCGAGGAGCGTGGCGGATTTCTGGCTCCATACGGCTGCAAAACACCCAAGGGCGAACCCAATCATGTAGCTTCCCGAATCGCCGAGATACACGGATGCGGGGTTCAAATTAAACGGAAGAAATCCCAAGAGCGCCCCGGCGAGAGGGACGGTGGCCAGCAGCAAAGGGAAGTTGTTACCCAGCAGCGCATAACAAATGAGTGTCAGCAGCGCAAACAGGCCTAGGCCGCCCGATAGTCCATCCAGCCCGTCAATCAGATTAAACGCATTGGTACACAGCAAGAGCCAAAATAAAGTCAGCGGCAGACTGAACCACCATGTGCCGCCAACGAACCAATGCGGCACACTGACGTGCACTCCTCCGATGAAGGCTACTAGGCACGCAACAATCTGAGCGCTCAACTTCATCAATGGTGGAAGACCTTTCGTGTCATCCAAGAGGCCGATGATGAAGACCAGCGCCCCTCCCGGAAGCACCGTAAGGACCAATCCGAGGTCTAAATGGAACGACGTCCAACCCCTCAAATGCAGCGCTGCGAGAATCGCATACGATGCCAAATACGAAATTGCAATGACCGCTCCTCCCGCTCGTGGAATTGGCCGAGCTTGGACTTTCCTCTCGCCATCCGGCTTATCTACCCAACCACGCCCGATGAACCACGACCTGAGAAACGGCGCAAGCGAATATGCGAGGAGAACCGATACGATGGCAACCAACCCCAATGAGTACATGGGCCGAGTCCTCCTAAGTTGACGGGGAACCTTCCATTCGTGTTTTTCAGAAGAATGATCCGATTGAATCAGTCCGCAGTGAGTGTGTTGCGCTTGCGAGGAAAAATTCCAAGAGCATGGCCTTGCCTGTCTAAAACGGAGCCTAGGGCGCTCTCCAGGGATGCCAAATACAAACGCGCCTGGCGTTCGCGACTGTAACGCCGCGCCGCGGCCGAGCTCCGAACGGCCATTTCGTGAAGCATCTTCCGAGAACCCATCAGGGATTCAACCAGAAAGGCCAGCTCGTCAGGATCGCCCGCCGGCAGATGAATACCCACGCCCTCTTCGAGCACGATCTTGCTGGCTTCGCCTTTGGGGGCCGCTAACAGGATCGGCAAACCCATGCCCATCGCCTCGAAAAGCTTCGAAGGAATAACAGTCTCGAATAGCGGTGTATCCCTCAGGTGAACCAGAGCGAGGTCGCAAAGGCTCCAGTAACTAGGCACGCTCCGTTTCGGTTGCGCAGGCACAAACAATAGATTCTTCAAGCCCTGCTCGGTCGCCGATGCCAACAAACGATCTCGCTCCGCACCGCTCCCAACCATAAGAAAGAGCACGGGAGTCTTCTTCAAGCGTTTGGCGGCATCGAGCACATTCTCTAGTCCATGCGCCATGCCCAGGGTCCCGATATAGCCCACCACGAATTGTCTTGGAGAGATTCCCAGGCGGCGCGCTAACGCGGCATCGCGGGGCCGCGGTCGATATTGTTCAAGATCGACGCCGTTCAGAACGACGTCGATTTTTTCGCGAGGCACACCGCGGCTGGCGATCCCTTCCTTGAACGCTTCCGTCAGCACCACAAGGCGATCTGCTTGCTCGTACAGAAAGGAGGCCATTTTTGCCAGGCCGCGTGTAACCATGTTGGGCTTGCGCATCGCCTCGACGGCCAGCAGCGATTCCGGCCAGAGGTCTGAGACCTCCAGTAGGAAGGGGCGCCGCCGCAGTCGGGCAATCGTCCAGCCCGCCAGTCCGGCAAACATCTGTGGGCTCGTTGCCGCGACGATGTCCGGCGTCCGCTCGAATAAGCCCGCCCAGACGGACACCGGCAGAAAAGATAGATAGTCGATCATCCGGCGGAGCTTTCCTCGATTGGCAGCGATAAATGTCTTCACGCGCACCACGCGAATGCCGGCCATCGTCTCGATCCGGCGCCATCGATTCTCGAAACCCGGATAAAGCTTCCCTTCTGGAAAATTCGGTGCGCACGTAATCACGGTCACACTGTGTCCCCATCGTATCCAGTAACGCGCCCTTTCGAAAACGCGAGAGGCCTGCGCATTCGTTTCTGGAGGAAAATTATCGGCAAGAAATAAGATTCGCATGGAGCAGAATTTCGGAATGCACTCGGCAGTTCGAAAGCTCGACCGCCGGCGCCGATGGAATCAGTCAAATCGAATATGAGTAACCAGTCTCGCTGGCAGGCACGCCTGCCACTGGCCGACAACCGTGGGCCGCTCGGTGCGTAGACCGAAACCAGCACACCACGATCCTGTCTCTATGCGCCGCTCCACCCCGCCTTCGAATCCAATTTCCACTCTTGCACCGGGGTTCAGGTGCCAAAACACCTCGGCGCGGTGAGAACCGGCTCCTTCGAGGCGGTCGTTTACGGTCACATGGCGATCCTGCACCTCGACCCGGCGCCAGTGTACAACGCTGCCTTTTAATCTCCGATACCCGTCATGTCCCGCCTCCGCCCAGTGCTGCCCATCGGTTTGCCGATCAATCGGACGCGCCCGTCGCGCTACCCGGAAGCTGCTCCAGACCTCGCTCTGCTCGGCTCCGTCCAGACGCAGGGTGTTATGCGCGGCCGTCCCCCGTTCCGCAAGACGCTGAGCGCCCGATTCGTACGTCGAGACGCCCGAATTCGAAACCGCTCGCTTGCCGCGGTGAGAAATTTCGAGCGAAAGCAGGTCGCAATGGCCGTGGCCCGGCTGATAATCCGGCCCCACCGGCCCAGCGTCAAACAGCACAACGGTGTCACCCGCCTCTAGACGCACATAGCCGCTCGGCCCCAGTGGAACGCGGACTTGCCTCAGCCCAAGCCGAGTCGCGTACGCATAAAGGGCGCACGGCGCGGCGGCCAGACCCTGCACTGAATCGTTGAAGTAAGCGATCTGACCGTCCGGATGCGTCAATTGTTCCAGCCACCCGAGCATCTTGCCCGCCAGATGACGCCAGTCCGCGTCTTCTGCCCCCAGCCGCCCCGGATACACCCGCGAGAGATTCACTAGATCCAGCAGGTCTTCGAGGACCAGCGAGTGGTACATCGGACTCAGCTCAAAATGGCCTCCATCGTCGAGCACCTGTTCGGCGAGCTCGCGGCGAAGAACAAACAAGCCGCGCCTCAGCCAGGAATCCGCCGCAGGTCCCTCAAAGTAAGCCCCTGCCATAACCAATGCCTTGGCATTGATCAACAGATGATTGCCGAGAAGGCGCCACTCCAAGCTTTGGGACAGCCACTGTGCTTGCATGGCGAGGTTTGTCTCAACCCGACGTCGAAATTCGGGCTCCAGTGAGTCTTCCAGCAACCATGCCACCCAATTTGAAATGCGCCTGGAAAGCGGATAGGGCTCCCATCCGATTCCGCGTCCGGGAGGATTCTCCTCCATCCACCAAGCCACGGTTTGCGGGCGTGGTTGCTCCAGATAATGCAAGTGGTAAAGCCACAGTCTTTCCGGCTCGCCATCGTTCCAGGTCTTGATCTCGCGTTCCTGATTGAGATGTCGCCAGCGTTTTCCGCCCATCCACGGTTCGGCTCGTTTCACCGGAACGACCCACTGACCAGCGCGGATGCTCGGTCTAACAACTATGCTGGCCATGCGCGGCCGCGGACGCCGCACGTAACGCCACACCTGAATCGGCTTGAGATGGCGTACCGTTTCCCAATAGAGATGTACGGGATTATTCGGCAGCGGCATTCGTCAGTCCTGAGCTGCCCGCAACGTCCACCGGCTCACTTCCATCAGTTCCGCAAAAGGGATGGGGCACAGCCCATCCTTTTCTATCGCCTGCAGCCACGCCCTCAGACAAGCAGTGTTCCCTTTGTCCTGTTGCCACAGATTCAACTTCGAGAAGCCTCTCCAACCGTAACCGCGCAATCGTCGCCAGTTGTCCAGCGTCAGAACTCTGCCCCCCGCGAACACCTCCACGCGCTCCTTGGCGTGTCCGCGATGGCCGTTTGCGAAGTAGTGCACCGTCGCCTGCGACCCGTCATCGAACTCCATTTCGAGGTTCGCGGTATCGCGTTCCGCTGACTTCCGCCAAAGTGCAGCAACAATGGGACGCCCCACCAGGAATCTCGCCAGATCAAGGAAATGGCACCCCTCGCCGATGAGTCTGCCGCCGCCCAATCCTTCGTTGCGCGTCCAGTGGCCAGCTGGAACCGCTCCGGCGTTTACGGTAATCACCACGAATTTCGGAGCGGAAACCGTGTCCAGCAATTGCCTCATCTTCCTGGCATGAGGTGCGAACCGTCGATTGAATCCAACGAGGAGCACTTGAGGCCGCGCGTTCCATTCCGCTTCGATTTCCTCAAGCTCCTCCAGCCGCAGCGCCAGAGGCTTTTCGACGAACACGTGTTTTCCCGCGCGTAGCGCTTTGCACACCAAACGTGCGTGGCTGTCGTGTCGCGTGGCCACAACGATCGCGTCGATGGAAACGTCAGAAAACAGCACTGCCGCATCCGTGGTGGCCGTGGGTATGTCAAATCGGCGTGCGGCCTCCTGGGCGGTCACGCCACCGTTGGACACAATTGCGGCTATCGGCGCGCCCGTCTTGCGCAGCGCGGGAAGAATCACCTTGGTCGCGTAATTCCCTGCTCCGATCACGCCAATGCTCCCTTTGTCGCCAGCTGTACTGGGCGCCGAGTGCCACCCGGAGTGCCATCGGACGACTACGGTTCGTTCAAGCGCTCCGCCTGAATTCTGCTGCGGATAGTCCAGCAGGATGCCCAAACAGGCATCCCCAGTTTCGAGCAGTGCATAGGCGTCTTTTACCTGATCAAAAGGAAACCTGTGTGTGAGGAGGGGCTCTACGCGCAGGCGCCCTTCCTCCATCATTTGCAGCACGGCCTCGAAATTTCGTTGCGCGGTCCAACGAACGTACGCAAGGGGATAATCCTGCCCATCCCGCTCGTACGCCGGATCGTACCGTCCGGGACCGTATGAACACGACACCTGAAAAGACAATTCCTTCTTATAAAACTCGTCACGCGAGATGTGTGTGCCGGTCACACCCGTGAGGACGATACGCCCGCGCGTGCGGCACATTTGCGCCGCTTGGCGCACCGGTTCATCGCTTCGGGTCGCCGCCGAGATCAGTACTCCGTCCACGCCGCGCCCCTGCGTCATCCGTTGGGCCATTACGGTTGGATCCTCACCCCGTGCCACGTTCACCGTCTCCGCCCCACAACTTTGCGCAATGTCCAGTTTCCATTCATCGAGGTCCACACCGAGCACCCGGCAACCGTGGGCCTTGAGAAGCTGTACCGCCATAAGTCCGATCAAACCGAGTCCCGAAACCGCAATCGTTTCGCCCAAACTGGGCGCAAGCAGGCGAATACCCTCGAGCGCGATTGCCCCGAGTACGGTAAATGCCGCCGCGTCGTCGCTTACTCCTTCCGGAACGGCAGCCGTCAGATTTTTGGGCACGCAAACCACTTCGGCATGCGGGCCATTCGACACGACCCGTGTCCCGCGTAGATAGAGACCGCTTTCCAGAACGACTCCCACGTTTGAATATCCGAGCGATATACGCTGATCGAGCTTTGACTTCACGGCTACGATCGCCGGCAGAACTCCGTCGGTTCTGACTTTGTCGAATACCGCAAGCGCTTTCTCAGGCTGCTGCCGGATCTTTTCAAGCCAGCCAGCTCTCCCAAATTCGAGCAACATTCGCTCGGTCCCCGGCGATATCAGCGAGGCGCGCGATTGAATCAAAACTTCATTCGAACCCGTGGACGGGCATGGCACTTCAGGCGTATCGAGCTCGCCGGTTCTCAAGCTTTGCAAAAGGTGCTTCATCTTGACTCCTGCAGTACGCCCGCCGCGTACGGAAGACGCCGCCCTCCGCTGCGAATCCGCCCCGAGTCCAGCCTCTTCGCCACGAGCATGGCCAGCGAGCTGCTCCTGGCCCGCATGGCGTCGAGGCGCCAACCAGCCAAACACAGCAATTCCGTCCAATGCCTGCGCCGAAAGCGATTCGTCGAGATGCCTAAGTATTCGGCGTATGGTCGCCATCTCTTTGTCGTGGCAAACCCCTTGCGCAGGAGAGGATGACGCAGCGCGACCTCGAGCCAGCGTCGCGGGTGGCAAAGGTTCGGGACGGTGACAATCAAAATGCCGTTGGGCTTGCAGACGCGCCACAATTCCTCAAAGCAGTGCAGAGGATCATGCACGTATTCGAACACGCTTGAAGCGATTACCGCATCAAAGTACGCTTCGGGATAAGGCAAACTGAGCGGCTTGCCAGATTTCAAAACCTCAAAACCGATTCCGTGCCCGTTCTGACGCAGCCGGGCGCGGGCAATCATGGCGGGCGATAAATCAATTCCGCTCATACGGTAGCCGGCTTCCCGGCAGGCGATGGCGATATCCCCGGATCCGCATCCAAAATCCAGTACGCGTCCCGAAGCCTTTACCGATTCCTGTAAGCACCGAGTGAAGGAAATCGCTCGTCCGCGCAACGAGCCGCCGGGTTCATATTTTGTTTCCCACAAATCGGCGATGCCGTCGAAGTGGCTCCTGCGCGGGTCCATCGGCACACTTGGCGAATTTGGGCCGCGCTTTGGACGCGAGGCCGGACCGCAGTGAAGCGCTCGAACAAACAGGGCCCGGTTCTCCTTTATAGCTCCGTCATCGTGAACGACGCTCTCGGCCAGTCTTCGCGCCCCTTCGCGCCACCTGCGGTGTTCCTGATCATCCATGTCGATGCAGCGCTGAATTGCATCGCGAAAGGAACTGACTTTTTCGATTGGCAAGTCCCATCCGGCGCATTTCGACTCCAAGTTGCACCAGGGCGTTTGGTCGCCAATCAAAACGGGGCAGCCCGCGCGAAGTGCCTCAGCGATCGCGTGACCAAAGTTTTCGCCCAGGGTGGGCAAGAGGAATAGATCGTGCCTTGCCATCTCTCGCATCAGTTGATCGTGAGGGATGGGCCCGCGATACCTCACGTTCACGTTGCCCGGCAGGTTTCCCATGGCTCTTCGACAGTCTTCCCAATACGCCCCATCATCCACCGGGCCGCAAATATCGAAGTCAACTGTGCCCTGCAGCCCGTCCAGACATCTGAGCGCGCCTGCCAAATTCTTCTTTGGACTAATCCTCGATGCAAATAAGATCCGCAAATGGCCGCTCTCTTTTTTTTCTCGCTTACACTCGTCTTCGTTCACAAACCCAAGGGACAGTAAATCGGGTGCGACGACTACCATCTCGCTGGTGCTCGACTCGCCAGGAAACGAGAGCCGTATCTCCGCCTCTTCGGATAAGCCAGTCGCCTGCCACAACACGCCGCTGTGCAAATGCAAAGCGCGCGCGACGCCCAGGTAAAGGCGTTTTCGAAGACTCTTAATTTGCAAGGCCCCCGGCGACAATTCGCCGCGAGGCGCGATCACCAGGGGAGTTCTGCGTAGCATCCCTGCTTGCCAGAGCAAGAGAGGAAAAAGCGTAAAAACAGGATTAAAAAGGCTATTAAGGTACAGAAGGTCATATGCCGTGCTGTTGATGATGCTGCGCAGATTCCATATAGAGCAATCGGCCGGTCGAACATACAGTACTTGAGCCTTTCCAATTTGCTGCCATTCTCCAGGCTCAACTGTCGGATAAGGCTGGGAGTCGCCGAGATCTCGGTCGCTGGTGATGATCCTGATCTGAAAACCTTCTCCGAGCTGCTCGGTCATATTCGCGACGCTCTGGATCGGGCCCCCGGCTTTGTAGCCGGGCAGATACATGCTCACCAGAACTAGAATTACCATGATGTGCCGGCGTCGCTTGGGGAGCGCTTCCGGTAGGTCAGTTCAGCAAAGACTGATAAACGGCCAGGTATTCCGCCGCGATTCTCTGCACGTTAAATCGCTCAACGTTCCGCCGGCCCCGTTCGACCAGGCAATTCCGAAGCGCGGGATCGCCCAACACTCGACGCACCGCCGAACTCAGCGCCTTCACGTTTCCCGGCTCGACGAAGAGTGCCCCGTCACCAGCCACTTCCGGCAACGAGCAGCATGTACTGGTAATGACGGGGCAGCCGACTGCCTGGGCCTCGATGATCGGGAGGCCAAATCCTTCGTAGGCGGAAGCGAACGTCACCAGCGTCGCGGTAGCGTAGAGATCAACGAGTTCTCGATCTTCAACCCCAGTGTGCCACTCGACACGCACACCCAATGCGGCGGCCAATTCACTTAAGTGCCTCTCGGGACAGCCCACAATGTGTAAGTCGCAATCAATGCCCGCCAGAGCCTTGATTACGATATCGACTTTCTTGTGCGGAATCGATCCTACTTGGAGAATCCTGGGCCGTCCTTTCGCCGGGTGCGACGCGATACCGGTAAAAATTGGGTCTGCCGGATTGTGAACGACGTGTACCTGGCGGTTTAAGCCGCCGCATGTTTTCTCGAGTTCAGATTTCGCAAACTGTGAAATCGTGGTGACTGCTCCAGCGCCCTCGATCGGCTTTCGATAAGAATACTCAAGCACCAAACGCCTTTTCAAACCCGACAAACGGCGCAGCACGACGGCGTCGTGGTATGTGACTACCGTTCTTTCCAGGGGAAGGGCCAGCGCAGCGTAATAGACATCTCCAATGATGTGATAAATCGTATTCGGCAATCTTGGCAGACGCAGCAGATTTGCCGGTGCGCCTAGAATCGAGCTGGCAAAAGGCATCGTATAGGTGCTCACTTCCGCCTGATTCTGCATGGCGCTGGTGAGAACATGGCACAACCGTTCGATACTGTGAAAGTGCGCTTCGGGATGCCTGAGGATGTAGCAAACTTGCATGGTGTGCCGCGGTGTTCTTTTACGCGCCCGTAAAAACACTTGATGCGGCATACGTCTTGGAAATCTCCGCCGAATAGCGCCAGGACAGATACGGGGCCCTTCGTGTTAGGCGAGCAGACCGCGCAATCCTGGCCACTACAAGAAACAGCAGATACGCCTGCACGATGCCGAGCACGCTCGACCCTGCCTCGGAATCTTGATACAGCATGAAATTGCCCAAAACATGCGCGTACGGCAGCATGGCGATCAGGCTGACTCGGGGATCCGGTAGCGCCAGACGCCATAGAAGCCTCGAGATCAGGTAGCCCAGGAGCGACATGCCAATGACGACACCGGCCCAGCCAAAGTTCCAGTACAGTTCGCCAGGCGAGGTCATGCCAGTGGAAGTCGTCGAGGCCCCCTCGTTCATGCTGAACCCAATCTCGCTGGTGAACCATTCGCCGCGGCTGACCAAGGGCTTGTCTTTCCAAACCGCCCGAGGAATGACGGCCCACACCAAGTAGGCGAGTTCGCCGCCATTGGTATATCCTTCGGTCTCTACTCTGGTGACGATGTAACCCACGGCAATCGGCTCGATAAACAACCGAAGAACCGAATAATCAACCCACCGCAAAACGTAACCCTGAGGATCGCGGCGAAACTCATCGGAGAGTTCCGACCGTGCATCGAGAATATCCGATGCCGCGACGTTGGCCGAACCGTGCGCAAGACGCGCCTTGTCCACTGCCGGTGCAACCACGAACGCGAACACTCCTACGATGAGCGGGCCGATCGCCAGCAGGTACTTGCGCCGCTTTGGCTCGCTGAGAAAGAACCACAAAATAGGGATTGCGGCGCTGAAGATGGCCAGCTTCGAGCCCGAACCTCCTAGCGTCAAGGCGAGAAGAGCGGTGACAGGCAATAAAATGAGGATCTTGGCCCACGGCTGCCGGAATCCCGAGCGCCTGCTCGAGGCGTAGACGCAAGCTGCAGAAGGGCCAATCCCAGCGAGCAAATACCCAATCGTAGATCCGATGACCAGAAGCGACTTTGCATATCTTGCATACAACGCGGAGACCACGACACACGCAAACAACGCCGGAACTGATAGGGCTGCCGCCTCCTGAACGGGTTTGCGCAGAGCCGTTGCTTTTCGCAAAGGCAAGCCGAGAATCATGCCAAGATGAAGGCAGCAAGCTCCCAAGAGAGTCAGTACGTAACCGGTGGCAACGGCTTGCAGCGGGACAAGCCAAATCAAGAATGCGAGCGCTTGCTCTTCCGAAAAGCGCAAGGCAACATAAACACTGGTAGGACCGAGAACCAATCCAAACCAAAATAGAAAACAGGTCAACGGCGTAAGAACAATCTCTTTGTCCCGGCATTCTCTGCGTATCAGATACAGGTAGGTACATGTCGCCGTCGCACCGCCGGCGAGAAACACGGTAGACGGATCCGCAAACAAATGCAGTACCCCCGCGACACAAAATGGCACCGCATGAACGCACACAGGCCAGAGCCTGTTTGGCACGCGTGGTGACGCGCGCTTTGTGAAGCCTGCGATCTGTTGATTCATAGACTTGCGAGGACACTCTCAAGCTGGGACTGGTACGTATAAGCGGCCGCAACCCTGCGAAACCCGCTGAGGGCTATCCTCTTCCGAATCGGGCCATTCTCAAGATAGTATTTTGTTTTCTGGATCAGTTCTTCCGTCGAGCTGAAGTAAACCGCTTCAACATCCTCTTGAAGGAGCGCTCGATGCTCCTCCGTACGTTCCGCAAGCATAAAGCCACCACACGCGGGTATCTCCACCGAACGCGTCGTTTGAAGGTCGCGGTTGATTTTCCTCAGGAAACCGAGATTTATCTCGAAGCTATTGAGCGCCCATCGATAGGAATCCCCTATCAGATCCCTTCCTTCAACGCGCAGGTATGGCGAGGCCGAGCGAAGCCGGAGCGGCCAAGCGCCGCCCCAGACGCGGACAGGAATGTGCTCCCTCGCCAAAGCCACCAGCATCTCAGCCCGCTCGCGTTCGTACGTGCCTACAAAGCCCACCGAGCCCCCGTACCGCAGCCTATCTTCCGAGCTCAGCTCCATTGGAAAATGAACTTGCGGCGAGAATGCGTTGTTTACGAAAAGCACTCGCTTGGCTCCCAAGCCCGAAAGCTCGCTGACGTTATACGATTTGGTCGTCACATGGAGATCGTAGAGAGGAATCGACTTCACATAAAATGCTGACTGGTTGTGAGACTGCGACATGTCGTCGACGCTGTAGGAGACGATCTTTACCGACGGATAGGCGTGTTTCGCGGCGATCAGAGTCGCCGGTCTAACATCTAAGGGACGGTCACACCACAGGATGTCAGTCCTGCACTGGGAGAGCGCAGCAAGAATCGCTTGATTCACGCCGCGATCTAGCGGATATCCCAGCTTCCACAGTACCCTGCTGCGAAATCTTCCGATCGGACCTTCGATGGGATGTGTCCGGGGTATCGCTTGGACTCTGTAACCCAGTCCGCGTAGGGTCTGCAGCCTCATCTCCGAAGTAGACCCCTCTAATGTGTCCCCCGCGTAAACAATCTGACGCAACGCGCAGGTGTCAGGAGTACCGCCCTTGCCTGGAAGCAGTTGAGACGATGACAGAGTCACAACAGAAGCGGAATTTCGCGTCGTCACAACCGTTGAATTGTCCATCGTCTTCTCAGGCCTTCGTTCGGAACGCGCCTTATCGTGCGGCAACCAAGCTAGCCGTTGCGGATATCCAGATAAATAGTTGGCGGGTCTCCACGCGCAATGTCTTATTGATCGCCAGCAAAAAACAGCCATCGACGGCCCAGTACAAGACCACGGCCAGTACCGCAGCCACGATCGTCTGTGGTCTGAAAGCAACCGCAACGCCAGCCGCCAGGCCCATCGAACCGAGCAGAGGCAGCCAGAACCATTTCCACTGATCGCGGAAGAGGCTCTCGGAGGAATGCACGACGGAGGAATACTCCCGAATGAAGAAAGTAGCCAAGCCCACTGCCGCTGCAACCGCCAATGCAACCGGAATTGCCAGCAACTTGATCCGGTGAATCAGGAGGAAGACAAGCACAATCTGAAACAGAGACTGCCCGAACCGGACGAGCGCCGGCGCCTTGATAATTCCGCGGGAAAACAGAATGACGCCCAGTAAGTTGCACGCGCTGAAAAGCGTCACGGCCACGCACAAGGCCAAGGTCAGCCCCAAGCCACCGTACGATTTCGCGCCCACCCAGTGGTCCACGAAGGTTTCATTGACGACGACCACCGAGCCCACCGCGAGCGCAAGCAACGCCAGAATCACTTGCACCAACCGCCAAGATATCGTCCGGAACTTATCGAGATCACCTTCACCCGCAAGATGCGCCATGCCGGGAAGGAATGACGCCACGATTCGATCCGGAACCAGCCGAATGAAATCACCCAGCGCGCCCGTCAGAGAAAGCATCGCCGCCGACTCCGGCCCCATCATCGCGCCGGCGATGAACACATCCGTGCCAGTCTGCAAAGTCACGCCTACGTTGGAGAGGCCAGTCGCGGCTGACTTTCCAAGCGTTTGCCTGCCTTCTGCCCACTCCATTTGGAGCGGCGCCCCGAGTTCTCGCTTACTGATCCAGAGCACCGGCGTGGTCCAGCCCACAATCCACACAGCTCCGCGAATGAGCAACGCAGCGGGAATGGCCGCGAGTCCCCATCCTGCGTAAAGCAACAGGATCGCCGAAATCAAATAACTTAAGGCTCCGAGCATTGAAACCGTTCCGTGAAGGACGTGTCGTTGCAGACCCTGCAATGCTGAGCCCGGAGAAAAGGATGCAATCGTCAGGCCTGTGCCGCAGGCCGCTGCCAGAAAGCACTTGCGCAGCTCCGCACTCTGCGCGTGGTTCAAAAGAACAAACCGGGGCGCCACAAACGCCGCTGCCAATCCCGCCGCTGTAGGAATCACCGCAATGAAGAAACCAACCACAAGTCCGCTGCCAAGGATGATCCCCAGCGATTGTTTGTGGCCGCCACCGAAGGCATGCGCCACTCGCTGCCGCAGGACCTCGTTTACGCCAGGATCCAGAAGGGACACCCACGACAGCATTTGCCCCGTCGCAAGCCATGCTCCGAACAACTTGTAGTCGATATGCTTGAGACACAACGGAGTGAGTAGAAATCCTTGGACGATGGCCAGCCCCAAGGCAAGAAACTGCATCGTGATGCTTTGGACTGTCCTGATGCGCCTCGAAAATCTCGGAAACGCGCTGCCCTGACTCTCAAGCGCACCGCTTTGTTGATCGGTCAGTCCAAGCATGTGGTCTTCAAACTAGACTTGCGGCTCGCGCTGAAGAAGGACGCCGGGCGCGGCTACGTCTCCAGCCAAACTGGGTGCTCTCCTACACACCTCAATGAGTGCTTTCTTAAGACCCTGAAGATCCTGTTCAAAACTAAACGCCGCCACTAATCCCAGAGACGCGTCGCCCATACGACTGCGCAAATCGCTATCTTGCAGAAGGCACAGCAACCTGGACGCTAAACAAACCACGTCTCCGGCGGGCACCACAAATCCGTTCTCCCAGTCATGCACCAAATCCGGCGCGCACCCAACCTTGTCCGTGACAATGATGGCCTTGCCCGCATTCATCACTTCATTGACGGCAAGTCCCCAACGGTCGTGTTGCGAGGGCAACACGAATACGTCGCATAGCTCGTAGTACCTGGGTAATTCACTTTGGTTGACAAAACCGGCTACTCGCACTCTGTTCAGCTTCAGCTCATCGATGCGTCGTTCCAGGAATTTCCGTTCTTCGCCATCGCCGACGTATACCAAATAAGGTTCTGACCCAGGAGAAAAGCGCCGGACAACATGCGCATACGCCGCCAGCAAGTCCACAGGCCTTTTACCGCTCGTCAACTTGCCCGCGTATAGAATCACCGGTGCTTCCCCTGAGATGTTCAGTGACTTGAGCAACCCGCTCCGCGACGAAGTGGCTTCCCGTGCCGCTTGCTGAAAGCGATTATTATCAACCGCATACGGCACGGAAAATAGCCTGCCGTCATCCACCCCGCGTTCGGCATAGAACTGACGATTTTCTTTCCCGATAAATAGAAAGGCATCGATTTTCCTAAACAACCTTCGCAGGACTCGATCAGAAATCTTGTCTCTTAGCGTCCGTCTTGTGACATTCGAGTCTCCGCGAACCAGGATCGGAATACCCAGCCGCCGCGCCGCGCAGATCGCCCGCAATTGAACTTGGTGTTTGTAACCGTGCAGCCACAACGCATCCAATCGTGCCCGTCGTAGTGTGCCGTGTAGTCCCATGACAAGCGGACGCAATAGCGGCGTCACGTGCGCATTCCCCAGGCGACCGAGGACAGTGTGTCGGTAGCCGCCTAGCAGCGGAACGTCCCATTTCACTTGGATCTTGAATTGCCGATCATGAAACCCTGCCACGCTCATATCCGACATGTAAAACACGGTCAGGTCGATGTCTGGGTCTCGAGCGATGTGACGAAGCATCGGGGCCTGATACTGGATCGGATGGGATACCAGATAACCCAGCCGGAATGGGCTGCGTTTCAAGTTGCTCTGATCGAAATTTGTTTCGCTAGCGACGCTCATCAGGAAAACCTTCAGGTAGCAGAACCGGCTTTCTTCTCTATCCGTTCCCCTGCCCGGCCCCGTGGCGCTTCATATAGCTCTGATAGTGGCCGTCATAATATCCGTAGTAGCCGCCGCGGCTGTGTTTGGGGTTCCAATCGTTCATGATCGTGCCCAAAATCTCGATTCCATCTTCCTCGAGCCGAATACGCGCGGCCACGGCGGCATCGCGCGTCGTGCTCTCCGCTCTCACCACTAAAACGACAGCGCTGGCCATCCGCCCCAGCAAGCGCGCGTCGGGAATCGTCAACATCGGCGGCGTGTCGAACAAAATCATGTCGAATGATTCCCCGCACTTGCGCAAGTAATCCGGGAAATGCTTGGCATAGAGCAGATTCGTCGGCCCGTCGACGATGGGGCCGGACGTGAGCACGAACAAGCCAGCGATCGGAGTTGCCCGGTATAACGTTTTCGTATCTTGGTCTGAAACCGCTTGCTCCGCTTGGTCGGCCTTCTGCAGGACGCTGCTCAGACCCGTCTGATTATTCAGCGCAAAAAGTGCGTGGATTCTAGGCTTGCGCAGATCCGCATCAATCAGAAGGACCCTCTGTCCTGTCTCGGCCAGCGCGATCGCTAGATTTGTAGCGACTGTCGTTTTCCCGTCGCCGGAATTGGGCGACGTAACAACCAACATTCTTGGCTGCTCTCGATTCCTCCCTGCGAACAGAATACTGGTCAGCGCCGCCCGGAAACTCTCCGCCAGCGGGCTAGGCTTGGCCTGCCAAGTAACCAACTCGAGGCATTGCGGCAGGTCTTGAACCGTATCCAGGCCACGTATGCCCGCTCCGCTCGTCGTACTCGAACCTTGCGTCCTTGGCAGAAAGCTCCGGCCTGAATACTTGACCCAACGCTTTGAGGGAATCACGCCTAGTTCGGGCAGGCCCATGTAGAGGCTGATATCGGAGGGTTCCTGCAACATTCGATCCGCCTTCTCGGTCGTAACGACATAAGCCACGCCCAAGAACGCGCCCGCGAGCACGCCGAGCAAAGAGTTCAACCACAATTGGGGCTTATAGGGGACCGTCGGAATCTTAGCTGGATCAATTACCCTGATATTGCTGGCCCGCAGCGCTCCGGCCACGCTGGCTTCTTTGACGTGCTGCAGCATGCTCTCATAGAGCTGTCGGTTTGTGTCGACTTCGCGCTTCAGAATGTTGTACTGAATCGACTTCTCCGACTGATCGCTCACAATGGCGGTCTGGTTGCGGTAATCGGTCTCCAGCAGAATTTCGCGCCGCATCGCCGAGTCGTATTCGTTCTTGATCTGCTTCAGGATGTCGTTCTGCTGCATCTGCATGCTCTGGTCCACTGCCTCGATTTGCGCCGTCAGGCGCTTCACCTGAGGGTGGTCCGGCGTGAACGTCTCCTCCAGCGCCGCCTTTTCCCGCTGAAGGTCAGCCAACCTTTCCTGGTATTGCCGGAGAGTCGGATCGTTCAGAACGTCGGGAAGAGTTTCGGGTGCCGCCGTGGTTGCCATTTCCCAGCGGCTTTGCTTGGCCACACGATCCGCCTGTGCCTTGCTCAACTCGTCTTGCAAATCTTTCAGGCGTACCTCGGTTACGTTTGTCTTTTCGTCGGTGAAGACCAGCCCGTTTTGGCGCGCGTACCCCTGCATCAGGTCTTCGCTGCGTTCCAGTTGGGCCCGCATGTCGTCAATCTGTTTCGTCAGAAAGTCCCCGGTCTTCTGCGTCATCTCCCAGCGAGACTGCACGTTCTCCTCGATGTAATCCTGAGCCAAGTGGTTCGCGAACTCCGCGGCCATCTTTGGACTCGTCGAGTCCACCGCCACCTCCATGATTCGAGTCTGTCCCACCGAGCGAACCTTTACCTCCTTCTTGACCTTCTCCAGCGTCGCGTCAACTTGTTTTGACGACGACGGCTCCGGCAAGTTCAGTAGTTTGCGCCAGGAAGATATTCTCGAACTGACCAGTGGTTCGGCGACGGATGATCTCATCTCCCCGAGGACACGGTCCAAAAGCGTGTCGCTCTGCAGAATCCTGATCTGCGTCTGAATATCAGTGAGCAAGCTGTACCCGTTCTCATCGGCCACTTGCTCCACTTCCTTGATGTTCATGAAGTCTTCATTGAGATTCAGAAGCTCGAGAGACGTCTTTGCCTGGTACACGGGCGTCTGCGGCATGGTTACCAAAACAGCCGCCAATAATCCCACCCCCAAGCACAAGACCAGCGTGCCTTGGCGACGCCGCAAAAGGCGCCAGTATTCGAAGAGATCGACCGCACTTTCATCGTCCCTCTCGGCCGCGGGACCGAAACCGTTATTTGAACTGGAGCCGGCGCGGGGTCTGGCCACCACACTCGCACTCGGTCGTATCACAATCTGTTCAGACGCACGGTCGCTGCCTGCGCTCACCTTGTCGTCATACTCTGCGTCAGCCACGCCTACGGCCTCCAGATCGCAATGCCCGTGCCGATGTTGATGCCAGTCTCCACCGTCCGAGAGACGGCCTGCTTGGTCCCGCTGACGGGCACAAACAGAATGTCGTTGTCAGCCAGCGCGATATCGGCAGCCTTTCCTTCCAATAGCCTTTTCAAGTCCACGTGAATCTCCGTCGGCTTGTTTGCGCCGCCAGTTTTCCGGACAATCTTCGCGTTCCCGGTGCTCGCAAAGTGGTCCAATCCTTCGGCCATCGCCAGTGCCTCCAAGACTGTCACCCTATCTCTGGAACCCAACACGAACCCACCGCTCTTCTTGACCGCCCCCAGGACGTATACGATTTCCCCCTTCGGAACCGTAATCACATCATTGGGTTTCACTGCTATATTCTTCGCCGGCGAGCTTCCGTCCAGGATCTCCTTCACATCTATTTCAGCCATCCAAAAGTTACTGGTGTCGTCCAGTTGGGCTTCCGCCAGTGGAATCTTCCCCCACTGTTTTTCGCGCGTAATCCGGATCACATTTCCAGCGTCCGGGTTCAATCCGCCGGCCAGACTCAGGATTTCGAAAAGATTCTTCTGTCCCAACAGTTGCACCACGCCGGGATTTCGCACCTCGCCCAGGACACTGACCGGCTGGCTCCTCATCTCCAGCAGGCTCACGGTCACATCTGGATCCTTTACGTACTTGCTCAGACGGTCGCGGATCGTGCTCGCCATTTGTTCCACTGTGAGCCCGCTGGCTCGCATCGATCCCGCAAAAGGAAGAGTCAATGTACCGTCCATCGCAATGCGATACGGCTCCTTGCCCAGTTCGTCCACGTCCAGCGCCGAAACCGATACTTGATCTCCCGGTCCCAGCACGTAGGTGCTTTGATCCTGGTCTGTGCCATGGGCGGCCTGCCTTGTTTGTGCGTGACAACACACTGCGGCGCACAAAAGCCCAGCCACCAGCCAAGCGACTTTCACAGCGTTTTGCCTTTGGACAAACGACAATTCGAGCCTGCCATTCCACTACACCAGCTCGACGTCATATCCTTCCACGCGAATCGATACGGATCGCCGAAGCAATTCGACCGATAAGACTAAGCTCAGGTCGTCGCCTTCACACTGGATGATTCCCTCGACGCCGTCGAGAGATCCTCCGCGAATCCGCACGCGCTTCCCGGTATTCACGAAGGGATGCGTCTGCAGCGGAGCTTTCCCCCTGACCGCCGTCCTGAGATTTTCGATCTCTTGCTCGGCGATCGGTGTCCCCTGCCTCTTACTGCCTACAAAACCAAGCACTCCCGGAGTGCGCAATACTCGGATGCGATTGTCCGTAGTGGGCACCATGCGAACAAACACATAGCAGCTGAATACAGGCACTTCCACTCTGCTCTGGCGATCACTCCAACGGTGCAATTGCTCGATCATGGGGAGAAACGCAAACACTCTTTCCTCCTGGAGGTATGTCGTAACCCGTTTCTCGTGTCGCGCCATGGTATGAATCGCGTACCAGGTCGGCTCGCCGAACGCGAGAGCTGCCCCAAAACCAGCTTCCGGAATAGGAAAATAAACTTGTTCTCTGAGCATAGCTTCGCCCTCTCAGTCCCATTTCCGTGTTCTAAATGGCGGATTTGACGGCTCGAATCAGCCTGCTGCGTCTCGTGTGTTAGAAGACGGCGTCGGCGCAGCGCTGGATCCCAGCTTCGGGCCCTTCGGTACAGACAGATGCCCCGGAGCCGCACACGCTACGGGAATCAAATGTTGCTCACAAGAAGCGTTACGTCCTGATTTGCGGGATGCGATTTAAGACGCCAGACACAAGGAAAAATGCTAACGGTGCGTCCTCGTGCAACCCGAACCAGGACTCACAATCGACCTCCAAAGCGAGGAGCTAAAAGGTAACTTCCGTGAGACGAATGTCCCCTGTTGAAAAAAACCATCATAATAGTAAGATCGCACATCTCGTGGGCGCCATAGGTCCCATGGTTATCAAAACATTGTGGTAGCGAGCAAAGCGGTATACTCTCTCAATGGCTCCCAGCGAGTGCGAAATCGCGTTTTCGGCCCGTTGCCAGCGTCGATTGTCGCTGTTTAGGAGGTGGCACTGTGTCACCGTCTCCGCGCCGGCTGAAGATGCCTATCAACGTCCTCGTTGTAGCTCCCGACAACATGACCGCCGAGCTGCTCACAAACGCATTTACCCGCGGCAGAAGCAATTTCGCGGTCACCACCCTTATTGGTGCTTCACAGACCGTCAGCGACAGGTTGCTGCGATGCAAGTCCGACGTCGCTCTCATCAGTGAAGACCTCGAGGACGGGTCCGAAGCCGGCTTCAAGATCCTGCAAAAGCTGCGGGGGGCTGGCCACGGCACGGCGGCCGTCATGCTCCTGAGGGCCTCCAGAGCCGACTCCGTCATTGACGCCTTTCGTCAAGGCGCTCGGGGCGTGTTCTACCGCAACGCCTCTCTCAAAGCGCTTTCCAAATGCATCCGAACAGTTCACCTCGGTCAAATCTGGGTTGGCAACGAGGACCTCGAACATTTAGTCACCGCTCTTCACCACACCAAGCCAGTTCACATCACTGGCGCCACCGGGATGCCCCTATTAACCGAGCGGGAGGAGGATGTCGTGCGGCTTGTGGCTGATGGCATGAAGAATCGAGCGATCGCCGAAAAACTGGAGGTTACTGAACACTCGATTCGAAACTATCTCTACCGCATCTTCGAGAAACTGGGCGTTTCCACCCGCGTCGAGCTGATTCTCTACGTATTCAGCCAGCGAGATCATCCGATGAATTAGGCGCAACGCCCCGACGAAAACGTCGCTCCAGAAGCCGTGCCATTCTGCGCAACGCATCGTATGGATCGCCTTTCGAGACGCGCAGACGCGGGCTTCACCGGTCAACGATCACGCCGAATCAGAGATACCTCGTAGACGTGCAACGTCCCTGTGATCTTGCTGTCAAATCTGGCTGATTCAAGCCGCTCTAGTTGAATCGTCACGGCTTGCGTACCTTGCCGAACGATAAACTCGCACTCAATTGTGGACCTTGCCGTCGTTCCCTTAATTTGAGGCGTCCGAACGTCCAATCGTCCCGAATCCGCGGGATCGAAGATGCGAAAAAATGGCCCCTGATCCGTCGTAAGATCATCCGACTCAATGACCGCCGAAAAGCGGTATGGCCCGGGGCGAACGATTGTCGATTGCCGAATGCCATCCACCTTGACGTTTTCGTTGCCGAGAAAGTGAATCTCCAGCCCGTCTCCGCGGGACACCTCCACCGATCCTTGCCTCCGGATTGACCAGTCGAACGGACTACCATTGGGCGCATTTTCGAACCGGCGATTAGACAACATCTCGTCTGCCGAACCCTCGCCACCCGCTACCCCCAGCCAATCCGACCAAAGCTCGTGTGCGCTGCCGAAGAGTTGCCGTTGCCACAGCTTCCAGGTGAGATCGAGCCCGGCTGCCTGGTCCATGAGATGGTTCTGCAGCATCCAACGCCAAGTCTCCCCCGCTTCGCTCTCCGATCCGTTCGTGCCAATCCACGCCGCCCACGACTGCGCAGGCCGCCTGGCCGCAGGAATCCCTTTCCCCAGAATCTGGGAACCCTGACCAAAATACTGCAAATAGGAAAAAACCAGCGGGTCGAACGCAGAGGTCTCGCTCAGAACTTGGCTGGAAAGCGCCGCCCCACGGTCAAACCGGCCATGAGTGAAATCAAAATAGGCTGCGCGAATCAGGATTGGCGGAAGATTCGGACCCAAGGTGACTGCATGATCCATTGCGCCACGAGCTTTGTCCACGTCTCCAGACGCCGCCAGCGAATCGCCATAGGCCGACCACACGTAGGGATCGGAAGCGTCTTCGTTAATCGCGGAGGCAAAACTTCCAGGACCAGCCGCAGGAAGGGGTATCTCGGCAATCTGCTCCATGCGGCAAAATCCTTCCCGGCAAAACCACGAATTAAGCCCGGGATGCAGCCGATCGAGCGCGATTGAAGAAACAGCTAACGTGAGGGAAGCGATAATAAAAACATATCGCACGGCCCAAGCTTAGCAGAGTAAGCAGCTTTCTCAACACTTTCCCTGCAATCCCACATGTTCGCCCTGCGGATCCCACATAACCTCTCCGCCAACGATCAAGGGTTTGCGTAGATTGGTAGGGGCGGTGGGGGTCGAACCCACGACCAACGGCTTAAAAGGCCGCTGCTCTACCACTGAGCTACGCCCCTGAAATCGGTCAGAACATCTTACATGAAAAAGACTTACTGGACATGGGCCGCTTGAGCGACTTCGGGCCGAAACTGGCTCCGGTGTCGGTAGTGGTGTCGGTTGGTTCAGTAGAAGTAGCCGCCGGCGGCTGTGGAACCAGCTTCTCTACCACATTCAGAAGGAAATCCGGCGCGAGGTGCGAGTACCGGACAGTCATGGCGACAGACTTGTGCCCGAGCGCGTCCTGGGTGGCCCGTAAGCCTACTCCGGCCATCGTCAAACGGGACGCAAAGGTGTGCCGCAGATCGTGCCAATGGAAATTCCCGATTCCGGCCTTCTTTATAGCTTTCTCGAACCAGTAGCGCGGACCTGCTAACGGCTCGCCTTCGAGGTTGCGGATCACGGCGCCCGTGCCGTCGCCGCGCTTCCGTAGCTCGGTGAGCGCCTTGAGCGCGACTGAGTTTAGGCGAGCGTAGCGGCTTTCGCCATTCTTCCCGAGGCGAATGTGAATCAGACAGCGGGCCAGGTCCACGTCCTGCCAGTCGAGGCCGTACATCTCCGACAGACGCAATCCAGTGTGCAAACCCAAATCAAATTCCGGGATGTGGCTCGCCCATTCCATTTCGAGCACGGCGCGCAACTTGGTCTCCTCTTCGGGCGTGAGATACCGGACGCGGCTGTTGTCTTCCCTCCGGTGCCGTGTGGCCCGCGCGGGATTACTGGTCGCCTTGCCATTGCGAATAGCGAGCCGATAGGTCAGGGACAATAGAGAGCGGTAGTGATTCACCGTTGAGGGAGCCCACTCTGCTTCCTCGATGCACTCCTCGAAGTGTCGCTCAATCTCGTGTGGAGTGACGGAATCGGCGGAACGGTCGCGGAACCAGCCGCGCATTCGCTCCATGCGCTGCTACATCATCCTGGTAAGTGCGCTTGTGCGCCTTCGAGTAAGTGAGCGCGTCGGTGGTAATGTCCATGAAAGTCACGGTCGCCCGACGCAGCTTTTCCGGGAGCTTCTTTCCTTGTAGGGCTTCCGTTTTGCGCTTGCGAACGAGGTCTATGGCGTTGCTCTTGGTGCTGGCCTTCTCGCGACGGTAGCGCCCCTGTGCATCCACGTAGCGAATCCACCACTCGCCGCTTCCCGGAACCTTCTCAAAGACGCCACGCGGATTGCGCCGCGTCTTGCGTTCGACACCTTGGTCAGCCAGAGTCAGAGCATTAGTTTCCATTGCGCTTCCCTTTCCTAGTGCGGGGTCGCCCGCCGAGCTTGCCATTACGCTTGGATGACCGCGCCTTGCGTGCAGATCGAACTGATCCGCGACAGGCGGCGCAGAAACAAGTCAACTCGATATTGTGGATGGGGCACTTCATATCCTTCAGTCTAATAACCTAACTAGTTAGGTTTGTCAATGGACTTCTTGGCGACAGAGGGGCGACAGGCTTTTTGAATGCCTCACGGGTGCCGTCCCAGTTGAGACATCTAGTCCGTCCGACGCGTATTGCTCAGTGAATAGCCGCGCATTGACACGCACGCGTGCGCAGGGCAAGCTTTTCAAGCATCGTGCTGACCTTGAGTTCATTAAGCCCCTATGGCGGCTTTCTCGGAATGCTAAGAGGGGAATGCGCATGACTTCTCGACGCGGGCACATCACCAGCGATCTACCTTTTGATCAAGTGCTCACCGATTTGGTCAAATGGGACAGAAAACGTGACGGCGACGAGCCGTTCAATGCATTCGACAAACTGGTCGTCCAGAACTGCGACCCGATGTTTCTCGTTTCGAAGCTTTGTATCCTCGGAGGGGCACACAGCGATGACACTTGGAAAGGACTTACAGGTTTTGTCGATCCGCGCACTTTGAAAACTGCCTTGGGAAGGCTGCGCTGCGGCGCGGACGACTTTGAAAAACTCATGAGTGGGGCAATTGGCAAGGCCCTGTTCCAGTCACCTTCCGAGCGGGCCTTACCGATTGCCCTACGTACCCTCCTTGACCGGTTCAGCCGGGCGGTGCGAACTGTCACGCCTCGCACGAAGCTCGTAAAGCGAACGGCACGCGCGATGATTGTTTGGCATGTCCAGGAGAAGACCGGCCATTGCCTTGATGAACTGGTCGCCAGCATTCTCTCACCTGCGCTGGGGCCATATCTCGACGCTGTTAACCAGATCCAATGGCGTCGGGACAATGCCATTCTCATCGCAGCTGTGCGTCTGACCTAAGACAAACCTACTGAAAATCTGTCGAGCTGTCCCTTGGACAGCCTGGGCGCACGTGCGCGAGGATGCGGCTGGAGGGCAACTGCTCATGAACGACAATCTAGAGACGAAACAATTGCTAGTTTCCAAGAAAGAGGCCGCCCGTTTGCTCGGCGTGTGCGTACGCACCGTCGAGGGGTTCGTTTCTCGGAAACAGTTGACTGCTCGGAAGATCGGTCGCCGCGTTTTAATCCCATTCTCTGCAATCGAACAGTTCGCAAAGCGTGACCATGCGACGAGTGAGCAGAGCGATGGGCGCTGATAATTCCGTTTGTACGGGCCAACCACCAGATGGTGCAGGGCTCCTCGGATGAATAGCGACTGGGGGTTTCTCGACCAGCTCGCAGCCGCGAGCGCGCGCGACCCGGTTGGAATGTTGCGCCCCGAACACGCCGAGCATCTGGCGCAGTTCCGCATCCCGTCTGAGATGCTCGAAGCCGCTGGCGTGGAGTCGGTGACCGATGGCGAGACCCGCGAGACGCTTGGGCTCAACGGACATCACGGCGAGCATTTGAGTGGTGTCCTGTTTCCCTATCGTTCTCCGATTACCGGCATGCGAACGGGCGGGCGAGTTCGGCTCGACCGTCCGTTTTCACAGGGAGACCACAAATACATAAGCGAGCCTGGATGCCGTCACTTGTTTTTTCCGCCACACGTTGCGGAGCTTCTCCAGGACACAAAAACACCGGTGGTAATTGTCGAAGCAGAAAAGTCCGCTCTTGCGCTTCGGGCGCTCGCTGACCGCGCCGGGCGGCCAATGCTCCCGGTTGCTATTGGCGGCTGCTGGGGCTGGAAACGAAAAACTGGCAACCGGGCATCGCCTAACGGAGGCACCGAGCCGGAAACGGGGCCTTCTCCCGATTTGGATTTATCATCGCCTGGGAAAGCCGCCCAGTGATTCTCGTCTTCGACAGCAACGCGTCGAGCAATCTCAACGTGCGAAAGGCGCGCCGCGCATTGGCGAAAGAACTGGCCGCGCTCGGGGCGGCCGTGCTAATAGCCGAAGTGCCCGCCATCGGGCTTGTAAACGGCCCCGATGACCTGATCGCGAATTCTGGTGATGAGGCCACGTTGCTCATGCTCGATGCCGCGCGGGCATTCGCTGACTGCGCGGTTGCCGAGGCTGAGCTGGCTGCTGCAGCTCTGGAAACTGACAAGAAGGCCGATCCCCTGCCTGCAATCGAGGCTATCGCCACCGTCGAGATCACGAGCGCCGCGCCTTGCTAATTGGCCGACTTGTGGCGCTGAAGAGCCCGGTGTGAGCAGGAAATTTATCGAGCAGCAAGTGCGCGGACCAACGTGCCGAAGCCGAAACGGATCGCAGGAAGGCAGCCGAAGCCGCGAGACGGGGGCGCCTCCTGGCCATGGTTGTAGAAGGCTCCGCGCTACTGGATGAAACCAGCGCGTTCATTCGGCGGTTCGTGCTGTTGTCGGAAGTGGCAGCGCGGGTGGCGGCCCTTTGGATCATTCACACGTACGCCATCGTCGTTGCTGAGTGTACGCCATACCTGGCCATTAGCTCGCCCGAGAAGCGCTCGGGAAAGAGTCGCCTACTCGAAGTGCTCGCCACATTGGTTGCGAATCCGTGGTACACGGGACGAGTTACAGCCGCCGTGTTGTACCGCAAGATTGATGCGGAGTCGCCAACGCTCCTGCTGGACGAAAGTGACGCAGCGTTCAAGAGCGGCGAAGAGTACGCCGAAGCGCTGCGCGGCATCCTGAATACAGGCCACCGGCGCGGAGGCAAAACGACATGCTGCGTGAGGAAGGGCGAGGGCATCTCATACCAGGACTTCAGCACGTTCGCACCCAAGACGATTGCGGGAATCGGAAAGTTACCCGACACAATCGCGGATCGGTCCATCCCGTTTCAGTTGAAGCGAAAGACGCGTCTGGAAAAAGTTGAGCGGTTTCGTCTGCGGAATGTCCGGCCCGAGGCCGAGCGGCTTCGCGAGCGCCTGGAGGCTTGGGTCACCCAGCATCTGAACGCGTTGCGCGACGCCCGCCCGGAACTCCCTATATCGCTGACTGACCGGCAGCAGGACGGCGCGGAACCGCTTCTGGCCATCGCGGACGCAGCGGGCGGCGAATGGCCGTGGTATGCGAGGAGCGCTCTGGTTGAACTCTGCTGCGACCCGCAGGCTGCGGACGACTCCATTGGCACGCGGCTGCTCTCGGACATCCGGCAGATTTTCAAAGCACAAGACACGGACCGGTTGCCGTCCGCCGAACTCGCTAGCGCACTGGCAGGTATTGAAACGTCCCCTTGGGGAGAATGGTGTCACGGCAAACCGATAACAGCCGATCGAGTGGCGCGCCAGCTGAAACCGTTCGACATCAGGCCGAAGAATATCCGCTTCGAGGAGGAGATTCTCAAGGGCTACGAAATAAGCGACTTCGAGGATGCTTGGGCTCGTTACCTTCCCCTGGACTGCAACGTTCCCGTCTCTCCCCCTCGCCCTGAAGCCGCTACACCGCTACAAGCCGCTATTGGTGCGGGTTCCGGCGATTTTGAAGCCGCTACACGTAACGGAGATGTAGCGAGTCAAAAACGCGACAAATCCGCTAAAAATGCCCTTTGTAGCGGAGTAGCGGCTTCGGAGACGGATACGATGGCAGGCCCCGAGGAGGAGCTGTGACCGTCGCCGAGGTGGTGACGCGAAATCGAAGTCGCCGGAGCCGCACTCCGGCTCGACGGCGAGAAGATCCTTGTCTCGTATCCCAATGACGAGCGCCGTAAGGAGCTAGCCGAGCAGATCGCCTTGCTTCGCGCTCAGCGCGCCGAAGTAGCGGCCTACCTGAAGGCGCGGCGCGCGCTCCCGCGGATGCCCTACGGTGTTCGTCTGGTTCGCTGGGAAACCAAACCCGCGCCGGTAACACTCACCAATGTGGAAGTAGTGATTGACGTGGCCAGATTCGTGGCCATGACGGTCTTAGAACTCAAAGCTGCATTGGCGGGCAAGCCGTATTTGTCCGGGCACCGCAGCGTCCACGAGTTAATTGATCGGCTAAAGCAATGTGGCGTGGTGGTCGAAGTCAAAAGGGCGACGCGCTGAAAGCCTGGACAGAGCCACCATTTGTGTTGAATTTCTGGATCGGCGGACGATGAAGGTGCGCGCTCTCTCTAATCGGGTTAGAAGCGACCTCAAGCCTCTGGGGGGAAAGAGTTCTTAAATCGAGAAGGGGAAGCAAGGACAACCTCCAATGTCACATGAACCTCCTGCTGGAGACTTCGCCTGGACCGAAGATACAAGAACTTCGCCCGGAACGCATGAACTGAGCCTTAGCGCCGATTCCGGTGCCTAGAACGGCTTAACGGCCACGAAGGTACACTCTGGCTAACGTCAGAATTGAGTTCTCAGTCCGCGTCTGAAAAAAGCGCGCAAGAAAGGCGCTTCGAGGGCCAGGATGCGGTTTTCGAGGCGTTTCGGCCCCGTTTGCAGCGCTCTAACTTGTTCGGAGCGCCCACAAATGAGCCGGCCTGTTACAGTCGTTGAAGGGTTGAGACGAGAAATCATGATTAGGGTAAGAATGCTGAAGAAAGGGGAAACGCAAGACCGGAAATGATCGACAACAAACAATCCTCGACACCGGTATCGCGCCCGTCCGAACTAATCTCCGAAAGTGCAGACACGAAGCCCCGGCCACGTTGGCTCAGAACGTTCGAATTCGGCATCATTTACGGGGTTACGCCAGCCACTGCGCGCCGGTGGGCTCGGCAGGGACGAGTTCAGTTTGCCCAAGTGCCGCCACACGCCAGAGGCCGGATCTTTATCCTCGATCCGCAATGGACGGTGATTGACCCACCGAGTTCCTCCGATCCGAGTGAATGGTTGTGCGTCCTGCGGCAGTGCGACGTGGCCCGCTTGTTAGGCATAACCCCGCGCGGACTCCGGTACATTGAAAGCTCAGGCAAAGCCAATTATCGGCTTGTTGGACACCGGAAACTGTACAGCCTCAGCGAGATGCGGCGCCTACTGGCCCAGCGGCAGAATGGAAGGGAGAAAGTGACCCGAAGCGAGCGCCAAACGAGCGTGTTTCGGTGGGCAAGATCCAAGCTGAAGCTTCCACCAGACCGATAGAAGCATATCCACTCGAATGCATTGGTGTATTGCCCACTTCTAAAGTCATTTTCGCGGGTTAGCGAGGCTTTGCGGGGGTCTGGCTCTGCGCCAAGTCTCGCCGATCTCTTGATTTCGGTCGCGATTGTCTCTTGCGCCCGTCCTAAGTCAGACGCTGCGCCTCTGGTCGTGTGCCCGGAACGTGGTTTCGAGCCATTTCTTGTGCTTTGGGGGACGCTCTTGGTGGTTATTGAGGATTATCTGTTGACTTCTCAGCGCCAGTTATTTTGGGCCGGGCTCTCCGCTTTGTCTCATATGTGACAACGATGAAATCGCGACTTTTGCTTGGTTAGGACACAAGAGCGGCGCCGGGCACGTCCGGCCGGAACGAGAGGACCACTGCTCCAAGACGAGCACGAAGTCTTAGCTTTTGTGCCCAAACTCTTCAGGCAGGTCAGGAACGTCCTCTGCCATGATGGCCATTAGGATGTCACGGTCGTGACTTTTCAACGAGACTATCCTGTTTGCTAGGTTCTTCGTGACGACTTCGAAACAGTTTCGAGCCAGCCGGGCGTTTCCGAATGTGCGGTCTCGTCTCCTGTACGCGGATTGAAACAGCCGAAGCAGCTTGGCGGCACCGAATGCGTCAAGCCTGTAATCGCTTTGCTTGCACATCCTCTCAACAATTGAAAGCAGTTGCTCTGGCGTATAGTCGTCGAAGAACAGCTTCTTGTTGAATCGAGAGCTGAGCCCGGGATTCGATTCCACAAATCTCACCATTTCATCTTGGTAGCCAGCAACAATCACTATAAGATCCTCGCGGTGGTTTTCCATCATGAGCAAGAGTTGCTGAACCGCTTCCTGCCCAAAATCGTTACCGATCCCAGGGGACAAGCTGGAGATAGCGGGAGCCGAACCAACCGTGAACGTCACTCCATTGCTGTCTGTGCTCGATAACGCCAAGCAAACCGATGCTGACCTTTTTTAGACCTGCGGCTATCGGGTTTTCAAATCTTGGTCGGAACCTCGGTAACGAAGGGCTCATATGGTACGAGGCGCTCCACGCTTGGACAAACAAGTACGACAGCGATTTGGAGGGGCTATTCGACAAGGATTTCAGTTGTAGTATCATACTGAATATCCTGAATCCGGTCTTGTCCACGTCTGAAGTGGGTCTTAGCGCCATCAACTCTGAAGTACAATGGAACAACATAGTCCAGTGTGCGCCGTAGTCCTGAATATGGTTACACCTCATACTCTGTAAGGATCATACCTATGATTTGGCCAATACAACCGGCGTTAGTGCAACTGTTTGTGCTCTACCTGATCGCAGTGGGTTGCGCCACTCTCGTGCGGCTGGTCAGATTTGTTCTAGTCTTGTCGAAAGCGGATAGCAAACTCAATCTTTCATATGCAGCTTTGAGTCGCAACGCCAATGTGACGAGGGCATGTTGTGTTTTGACAATATTGCTCAGTGCGTTTGTTTTCGTTGCGAATGTGTCTGATGTTGTGCGCGGCGCTTGGGCAATAGTCAGTCCCGTAGAACCGGGGACCATCTTGTTTCGCAAAAATCTGGTCCTCGCGCTTGAACCGCTCGAACTAGGACTGATGTGTTCTACAGTTCTCTACGCTTTATCTGCGGTTCAGGAATACGTTTTGAGCAAGCGAAAGGCGAAGTGGGACTCTACCTTTTCGCCCGAATGATCGAGGAACCGAAAAAGGAGTCAGCGTCATAGATGTCGTTAAATCTGGCTGGTTAGATAGTTCGATCCAGAGCAACGAGAGACGTGTTTCTAGCCAAAACTCTGACCCTACAGCAGCATGTGACGAATCCGAGGCAAGAACTCCTCAATTCCTCAACTGCTAAAAACATTGTGGTGACCATGCAAGGGGGATCATCAAGCATGCAGCATGCCGTTTTTTGCCGAGTGGGGGGGCATTTGCTGTGAATTGCGATTCTCAAACGGTCTGCAGGTCTGCAGACACCGCAAGACGAACCCTACGCAGCGCGCGGATTTGTGGTTGAGTTCGCCAACAGACAGTTGCTAGACAACTGGGACGTTCGTCTTGCAGTCCCTTCACCGATCGCTAATGTCTTCCCAATCGTTGCTCAGGAAGCTCCCGCCGCGCGCAGGCTGGCGATTGCCTCAACGTCCACGTCCTTCCGTGGCCTGCCCAAGCGCTTGCCGCTGGCCTTCGCGGCGGCAAGTCCTGATCGGACGCGATCACGTATAAGTTCCCGTTCGAACTGGACCATAGATGCAAAGCGGAACCGCGAGTTGAAGAAATGGCTGGAACGCCAAGCGAGCCGGATCTGCATCCGCCAAAAACCTCACGCCGGAGCCCCCCGTAAGCAGTTGCTGCCTAGCCCGTTTCGCCGCTTCGGCACCAGCCAAAATCATCACTTTTCTGCAGACATTCCTAGTGTTCGCGTAGACACCAAGTCCAAGAGAGGCCAATTTGAAGGCCGCGCTTTGCCTGTAAGCGACGCCGTTTCAACATAGGATTGAAATGCTACACGTTCAGGTCAGAAGATCTCTGGCTGTCCCAGATGAGACGACCGCAACAGCAAGCGGGCGATTGAAAAAATACACCAAGAAAATTCTCGCGCTGATGGGGACTGCCTCTTGACCACACCTCCGAGCACCTCCTGGCCCCCTGGCCTTAGCGTTTACAGTTCACTCGGTTGAGCTGAAGCTACGAGATGAGCGGACCGGGCCAACCTCTTTTTTCGTCGGCGTCGGGAAGACATTACGACAGTGGCACTCTGATACTTGCAATTGAAACGCAAGGTCGCGTCAGGCAGCCGTCCAAGGATGTGCGCCGGTTGGAGCGTTATCCAATTTTGATGATGATGCGATCCGGTCGAGCAGAGACCAGACAAAAAAGTATCCGGGCCAGAAAAAATAGACCGAACAAAAAACAGCAAGCGGCCGTAAAAATCGGATACGGAACATTCTCGCGCTCACTTCCGTATCTTTTTTGCCCGTACCCTGAATAACCACCCACACCCCTTGGCCGCAACGGCTCGGTACCTCTATAGGCCCCTCCTATTGGCGGCACCTGCCATTTGACTTCGACGATCTCCCGGCTTGGCTATGGTTCCGTCCTTCACAGGCCCTAAGCCGCTGAATCAGCTCGCCGGCCGGCTTCTGCCAGTCGGAGCGAGAGGCCGGGATCATAAAGCCTCTCCCAGTGTTGAGGCTTCCCTCAGTCCACGAGCGCGTGGACGGTGCCCTGCCACAAACACCTGATTCTGGCGCGCGGAAACTGCCCTAGTCCGCTTCGCGACCGCAATGAGTTACAGAGGCCCGGTTGCCGGGGTTTCTGGCGCATCCTAGAACCGCGCGCCGCGCTGTGCCTTTCTCCTACTAACCGGCTGGCAATCGTTGCGCCAAGCCAGCCCGGAGGCGCGCAGCGTGGCAATCCTAGATGCGAGGGGATCGGTCTTGGGTGTGGAAGAGTTGCGCGGCGAAGCCGTGCCGTCCCAATTGGCGCGACCCTTTTGTTGCAAAAACGGAAAGCGAGGAGGTCGGAAGTTGCACGACTTTCTGCTTTCCCGTCTGGAATGGCCCGTGGACGCAATTGACGGGCCAGCAGAGCGACCAGTCTTGCTGTCAAGACTTCTCCCCCGCTCCTCCCAGGCGTAGTCCGATGGCCGTCTCTCGGCTTGCCGGTGTCGGTAGTGGTGTCGGTTGGTTTTGGTATTCAGCGCGCTTCGCTACGGGAAAGTGCGCTGTAGTCGGAAGGCGAGTTAGCTTCAAGCCCGCATAAACAAGGGATGTTTTCGCTGTGCCGCGTTTTGGTGCGGATGGTTGCGGAGTATCGGAGATGGCTTAAAAGGCCGCTGCTCTACCACTGAGCTACGCCCCTGAAATTGTTCCCACCATCTTACACGAAAATGAATTACCGAAGATGGGCGAGCCCGAGGCAACTTTGTTCTGAAGGTCCCTTATGCGAGTGGCGATCCTGGAGAAAAGTTAAAAATTGGACAAAACAGAGCGGAGAAACCCGATGCTGATGGCGGTACCGCGCTATGGCTGCGGATTCTTCGCAGCGGCGAGCGCAGCCAGCCAGAAATCCAGGACTTTCAATTGGTCTTCCTGGGGGTCGAGGAATGCAACGCCCATGCCAATACCCGGGTGGACGTATATGATCTTGCCTTTGGTCGAGAAGCTGCCTCGGTCGCAGGTGATTTGCACTTTGAGCAGGGTTCCCTCAGGAAGAGCGTTCAGAGCGTCCACATAACATCCGTTGCGGCTGATTTCCGTGACTCTTCCGGACAAGCGTATCGCACTGACAGGATCCGTCAACTCTGACGTCGCCACGAACTCGTAGCGCGGTACCTTGCGCCGTGTATCGAAGGGACCCGCCGAAACGGGGGTGTTAGACACAGTCGAACTCACTGAACGAGCCTCCCACAATCAGTGGCTTCCCGCAGTGTAGAGGCGGTGGCTGTCGCCGCAAAATGAGAATGTCCGGTTTGTGCAAAGTAGAAATGTCCGGTTCCATGGGTGGCCGAGGGGCCCATGGAAACGGAGCGAATCACGTTGAGTCAACGAGAACGAGACCGGTTGAAAGTGCTGCACGAAGTGGATCAGAAGCATCTGACGCAGGTCGCCGCGGCCAAGCGGCTGCAGGTAACCGACCGCCACGTGCGGCGGATGCTGCTAGGCCTGCGCCAGCGTGGCGATGGTGCGCTCGTTCATGGACTGCGCGGGCGCCCCTCGAACCGCCGGCTGGCGGCCAAGCTCCAGGAGAAGATTCTGACGCGGCTACGCCAGCGGTACGCGGATTTCGGCCCCACGCTGGCCGCCGAACACCTGGCCCAGGAAGGTTTCGCGGTGAGCCGGGAGACGCTGCGGAAATGGATGACCCGGGCGGCCTTGTGGCGACCGCGCCGCCAACGTGTGAAGGCCGTGCATGTGTGGCGCGAGCGCAGAGCCAGTTTCGGGGAGCTGGTGATGCAGGACAGCTCGCCGTTCCGCTGGCTGGAGAATCGCGGTCCGGCTTGCCATCTGATCGCTCTGATCGATGATGCTAGCAGTCGCCTCTGGGGACGGTTCACCGAGCAGGACACGACGGAAGAGAACCTGCGCACCCTGCAAGGATGGGTACGGCGCTATGGCCGTCCGCTGGCTCATTACACCGATAAAAACAGCATCTTTCAAACGGCCGGTCCGCAGCCGCTTGCCGAACAACTCCGGGGAGATCCACAGCGCACGCAGTTTGGGCGAGCGTTGCACGAGTTGGGAATCGAATGGATCGCGGCGCACAGTCCGCAAGCGAAGGGGCGTATCGAGAGACTCTTTGAAACCTTGCAGGACCGTCTGGTGAAGGAGATGCGGCTGGCCGGGATCGACAGCATCGCCGCAGCCAACCATTTCCTGGAAATGCGCTTTCTTCCCGAGTGGGAACAGCGCTTCACCGTGACGCCTCGTAGCCCGCGCAATGCTCATCGGCGGCTGGGGCCGGAGCATCGCTTGGAGGAAATTTTCAGTGTGCGCGCCGCGCGCGGGTGGCTGCAGATCACACCGTCAGCTGGGATGGCCATCGCTGGGGAGTCCTGCGGGAGGACGTTTGTGCGGGGCTTCGTGGAGCTGCCGTAGAGATCGAACGGCGATTAGACGGAAGCCACTGGTTGCGCTACCGGGGCCGCTATCTCCACCTGCGTCCCTGCCCCCAACCGCTGCGGCCGTCCGCAAGTCCTTCCGGCCTACGGCCTCCAGGACTTGCGGAACGAACACCGCAACCCCAAAACAAAAGCAAACCCAAACACCATGTGCCTGCAGAGCACCCTTGGAGAAAACCATGGAAGCGGACATTTCTACTGGCGGAAAACCGGACATTTCTACTTTGCGTTGACAGTGTAGAGGCGGTGGCATGACGCCAAAATGCAAACTGACGCCGCCACCAAAACGGTCCTCCTGCCTGGCGAGCGGCACTCCCTTCTCAGGTCAACGGAATCGCGTTAGCATTCTCCTCTGGCGGCTCGCGCAAGCGCGATGGCCGCCGGCGCTGGAGGCCCACTCGAATGTTTCGACGCGACTTCGTGAAGTCATCCTTGGCTGTCACCGCCTTGGCGGCGCGCACCGGGCGCACCTTCCCTTCTCCGAACCCCGCCGGCGACGCTTTCCCGAAAGCACCGGGCCTGACCAAGTACGTCTCCGAATTCATCGTTAACACGCGCTACGAAGACATCCCCAAGGACGTTCTGGACCTGGGCAGGAAGTCGATGCTCGACGGTTTCGGTCTGGCGCTTGCCGGATCGGCTTCCTCCTTGGCGCCTTTGGTTCGCGAATACGTGAAGTCGCTAGCTGCCACCGGCGGCCAGGCCAGCATCGTCGGAACCAGCATGAAAACTCACCCGCGCTTTGCGGCTTTTGCCAATGGCGTTTCGATCCACGCCGACGATTTCGACGATACGCAGCTCTCCTCCGCCAAAGATCGCGTCTACGGCCTGCTCACGCATCCCACCGTCGGCGTCCTCCCGCCCGCCTTCGCGCTCTGCGAACTCGGGCGCCGCAGCGGAAAAGATCTGATGACGGCCTACCAGGTGGCTGTCGAAGTCGAATGCAAAATCGCCGAAGCGATCTCGCCCCGCCACTACAACGACGGCTTCCATACCACGGGAACGTGCGGCTCGCTCGGCAGCGCCGCGGCCTGCGCCAAATTGCGCGGCCTGAACCCCACGCAGGTGGCCTATGCCATTGGCGTCGCCGCCACCGAAGGCGGAGGTTTCCGCGATAATTTCGGCTCGATGACCAAGCCGTTCCAGGCCGGCCACGCCTGCGAGAACGGCACCGTCGCCGTCGATCTCGCCGCGCTAGGCTGGACCGCAGCCAACGACATCCTCGAGGCCCCTCTCGGCTTCTTCCAGGCCGAAGGCGGCGGCTTCGATCCCGCCGCAATCGTTGGCCGCCTCGGAAAGCCTTGGACGTTCGCCGCGCCTGGCGTCTCCATCAAGCCGCATCCGTCCGGCTCGTTGAGTCACCCGGCCATGGGCGAAATGCTGCGCCTCATTCACGACAACAACATCAAAGTCGCGAACGTCGAGAAAGTCGACGTCGGCGGTAACCACAGCATGACCACCAGCCTTCTCCACCATCGCCCGCAAACCGGCCTCGAAGGTAAATTCAGCATGGAATTTTGCATGAGTATCCTGCTACTGGATGGCAAAGCCGGCTTGCCACAGTTCACCGACGCGGTCGTGAAGCGCCCGGACGTACAGGCGATGATTCCCCGCGTGAATTTCTATGTCGATCCCGAAGCCGAAGCCGCTGGCTTCGACAAAATGACCAGCATCCTCAAAATCACCCTGAAGGACGGCCGCATCATCCATGGCCGCGCCGAATTCGCCAAGGGCAGCCCATCGAATCCCATGAGCTTCGACGAAGTCGCCGACAAATTCCGCGGCTGCGCCGAATTCGCAAAATGGCCGAAAGAAAAAACCGAAGCCGCCATCGCCTTCATCGCCAGCATCGATTCAGCGCCGGACGCCAGCCGCCTTGCCGCCCTGCTCACCGCCTAGGATCAGAAGAAACCAAGAAAATCGCGCCGAAAAAACGATAGTGGCTACTTGGGACTCGCGCACCAGGTCGGAAAGTAGTTGCAGAAAGGCTTCATGAGTTCGTGGGTGAGCCCTCCGATTCCCTTGTATTCGCTCCGGCAAGACTGGAAGTCAGAGGGGTTGTATTCGTCGAGCACGTTTGCCATGCACATTTCCGACGCCGCATCCGGCTGCAATGCATTGACTCCGGGGCACTGCGCTATAAGTTGCGTTGTCAAATGGTCTAGTTGCAATCGCCGGTAGAGGCAGCCGTCATAGTTGTCCTGCATTCCTCCGGCCGCAGTGTTGAGAGAACCTATCGCGCCGCCGCCCTTGCCCCCAAACTGGCCGACGGCCCACCAAAAAAGCTTCCCCGGAACCTGCGCCAGCGGATACGTTTTAGCCATCGCCGATCCCTTGCTGAACAAAGCCATCACCAAAAGGAGAATGATGACTAAGACGAGGAGTCTGCCGAGTCCTTTCTGTACCCCGGAACTCAGACCCTTCGACAGGAAATAGATCAGCAGCCCGATCACGACAAAAAACGTGATGATGTGGCTTGAAAAGAAATCTTGCATTGCTGGAGGCATGATTGGTTTCTCTCTTCCCCCAACTTCGCACGCCACACCAGGGGCTTCCGTGGCGTCGCGCTATTTTGCCGCAAGCCCCTATGACTTCCCACTCTCCGCCTGAATCGCTGTCTGAAACGCCACCACGATCACCCAGTTCCCGTCCCTCTTCGTCCACACGCGCGTAATGTGCAGCGGCTTGCCCTTATCCGGCTGCTGCTTGGACAGCATCACCACGGTATCCCCGAAATCGGTCAGGTGCATCGTCACCACCGGTGTCGGCGCCAGCCCGGACATCTGGCTCTTGGCCAGCTCCGCCATGCGCTCTTCCCTGGTCAGCAGCTTGTTGCTGTACGAACTCGCCGCCACGAACTCGTCCGCAACGTGCGGCCCCCAGTGCGGCGCGTCATGCCCCACCGACGCCGTTTCGAGCCCCATGTACGACGTGATGACGCCGCGCTCCACATCGTTCTTCGGCTGGTACAGAACGTTCCTGCAAGGATTTTCGCAATCTTGCCCCGGACCAGGCGTCGACGTCGGAGGCGCCGCCAGCGAGCGCACCTCCTGATACACCATCGCCTTCCACCCTGCCGGCCGCTTCACCCAAACCCGCAGCACGTGCGCCAATCCATCGTCGGTCCGCACCAGCGCCACGTCACCATACGTGTGCGCCGTAATCTGCCCGCCGCCGCTAATCAAAGGCTTTGGCAACTCCGCGAGCGCCGCAGATCGCGTCAGCGTCTTGCCATCCACATCCGTCCAGGAAAAGCCCGCATCCAGTAGCTTCCCCAGCGCAGCCTTGTCTCCGGCACCCACCGCAGCCGCAAAAGCCTGGTCAGCCTTTGCGACGGCCGCATCATCGTCCGCCGCAGCCGCAGGACGCGCGCCCGCGCCCCCCACCAGCGCAGCCGCGAGTCCCGTGCACAAAAGAACCACGCCCAACATCCGCATCACCGGTTTCCTCATCTCATCCCTCCCCGAATCAGTCGTCTCGGCACGCGGATTGTAAACCAGATATACGCAGTTGGCGACAGCGCAAGGTGTAACTCAGAGTCGACCCGGGAAAGCGGTATTATTCGCCCCCCGCGGCTATCAGCTCCACGTTCGTCGCCGCGTGTGATTACTCATAAGTAAGTATATTGACCTCCATGGTATAATGTCTTATGTTCGCTAACGAAGAACATCTTCTGGAAAGCGCGGTCTGCCCCCGCCGTCCCGAGCCGCCATCCGCCCGCGTTACGCCTCCATTCAGCCAGGCACACAACCTCCGCGGCGCAGCGTGCCTCGCACAACGCAAAATGCTTGCCGTTTGTTTTCATAACAATACAAAACCCTTTTGCCGCAACCCGCTTATTTTGATATCGATACAAAACGCCCCGGGGGTATACCCGCTGCCCTTTTACCCCTTTATTGTCAGCAAATTACAAAACCCTTTCTGCTGCTCCATCTCCGGTCCATGCGGACACCGGCCCACGCTGGTGGTGCCAGACGCCAGAACATTGCGGGAGGGATCTTGAGGTAAACTCAAAGCCCCTGGGCCACTCATCCTGGCCCTCGGGGAATCGAACTCACATGGCTACGACACTTACACCCCATCCCGCAGCGCTCACCGCGACCGCAGCGACCCGCACAGCGGCCAGCGACTCCGTCCCCTGGTACATCTTGGCCCTCTTTGCCGCCTCCGTCTCCGTTGTGATCGGTGGCTATTGGGACATCTCCTGGCACATGTCCATCGGGCGCGACTCCTTCTGGACACCGGCGCACATGGCCATCCAGGCCTGCGGAATTATCGCGGCCATCACCAGCAGCTACCTGATTTTTTCGTGCACGCTCGGCCGCAATCCGGCGCTGCGCCCGGCGACCGTCGAGGTGTGGCGCTTTCACGGGCCGCTCGGGGCATTCATTGCTGCCTGGGGCGGGGCGACCATGCTGGTTTCCGCTCCCTTCGACAACTGGTGGCACAACGCCTACGGCCTGGACGTCAAGATCTTCAGCCCGCCGCATGTGGTGCTCGATGGCGGCGTGCTGGCGATTCAGTTCGGCGCGGTTGTTTTGATCGCTAGCGCCATGAATCAGGCTAGTCCCATGCTGCGGCGCAAACTCGACTGGATTGTGCTTCTGTTGGGCGCCATGGTCACTATGCTCGCGCTCACCGTGGTATGGGAGTCCACCTACCGCGTGCTGATGCACACGGCAGAGTGCTATCGCGCCGTGGCCGTGGTCGCTCCGGTCGCTCTCATGGGCTTCTCCGAAATTTCGGGCCGCCGCTGGGCGCGCACGACCGTCGCCGCCGTCTACACGGCCTATGCGATGGTAATGCTCTGGATTTTTCCGTTCTTCCCGGCCACACCGAAACTCGGCCCGGTCTACCAGAAAATCACGCACATGGTCCCGATGGAATTTCCGCTTTTAATCATTGTCCCGGCGCTGGCGCTCGACGCGCTCTGGCCGAAAATCTCAGCCTGGAAAAAGTGGGCGCAAGCCGCCGTGGGCGGAGTCGTGTTCCTCGTGGCATTCCTGGCCGTGCAGTGGCCCTTTGCGGATTTCCTGGTCTCGGCCGCTTCCGCGAACTGGTTCTTCGGCACCAAATATTTCGCCTACTTCTCTTCCCCTGACGGCTACGACGTGCGCCACCTGTTCATTCCGCAACTGCACTCGCACGCCGTGTTCCTGCGCATCATGGGCGAAGCAGCCGTGGCGGCAATCTTGAGCACGCGGCTGGGAATGGCCTGGGGCGACTGGGTCCGCGAGATCAGGCGATGACGGGCTCTACTTGGAGCCCGCGTCATAAAATGACAAGAATCCTCACCATTCTCGGCGCACTCTTCCTGCTGGCGACGCCGGCAGCCGCGCACGTGGGCAGCCCTGACGTTTTCCTCGAAGGCAACGCCGGACCGTATCGCCTCTTCGTCACCGTGCGCGTGCCGCAAGTGATTCCCGGCATCGCGCAAATCGATATCCGCAGCGAATCGCCCGGCATTCGCGAAATTAGCGTGGCCCCGATGCAGCTCACCGGACCGGGCTCGCAGTACCCGCCCACGCCAGACACGGCGCAGCAGTCCAAAGACGATCCGCAATTTTTTACCGGAAGCCTCTGGCTGATGGAGTTCGGTTCCCTGCAGGTGCGCATCGACGCCGATGGCGATCGCGGCAAAGGAGAACTGGCAGTCCCGGTTCCTGCCGTCGCACAGGGCGTATTGCCCATGCAAAAGCCGCTGGGCATCGCTCTGTTTCTGCTGATGCTCCTGCTGGCGCTCGCGCTGATCTCCATTGCGGCGGCCGCGGTGCGTGAAGGAAATGTCGAGCCCGGCGCCGCGCCGCCGCAGCCCAATCTCCGGCGCGCTCGCATTGCGGCCGCCATCGCGGGCATCGCCGTCATCGCGGTGTTATGGATTGGCCGGTCGTGGTGGAACTCGAACGCCAGCCGCTACGCCAGCAACGTTTATCGCCCGCCGGAAATACAGGGCGTGATTGAACCCGATGGGCGTTTAATCCTCAGCCAGGGCGCCGTCAAAGTTGCCCAGGGCAATCCTCGCCGCCCCGCCGAAAAAGTCGATTTCGACCAGATCATCCCGGATCACGGCCACCTGATGCATTTCTTCCTGATTCGCATGCCCGCGATGGACAGCTTCTGGCATCTGCATCCGCAGCGGATGCCAGACGGCACTTTTGTCGAAGACTTGCCGGCAATTCCGTCCGGCCACTACCAGATGTTTGCCGACGTCGTGCTCAACAACGGCTTCCCGATGACGCTCACAGGGCAAATCGATCTTCCCGACCTGCCGAGTCGCGCGCCTTCCGGCGACGACAGCGGAACGCTGGCCAATCCCCTTCCTTCAGCGGATGCGCCGGACACGGCGAGTACGCCGGATGCGCCCGATACCCCGGACCCGAACACCGCATTGCTGGCTGGCGGCGGCCGCATGATCTGGGAGCGTGACGCTGGCGCGATTCATGCCAACGTCCCCTTCTTGTTTCGTTTCCGCGTCGAGGATGAGCAGGGCCAGCCAGCCAGCGACATTCAGCCCTATATGGGCATGGCCGCTCACGCTGCGATCGTGAAATCCGACGCCTCGGTCTTCGTGCACCTGCACCCGTCGGGTTCAGTCTCGATGGCAGCGTATGAAATTGCGCAGGCAAATCTTCCTGGCGGGATCCAAACTGGCGGGATCCAAAACAGCGACGGCGGGATGGCCGGTATGGCCATGCCCGCCGCAAGTGCTCCTAAATTCGGACCGGAAATTTCGTTCCCTTACGGCTTCCCGAAACCGGGTCTCTATCGCATCTTCGTTCAGATCAAGCGCGCCGGAGAGATTCAAACCGGCATCTTCGAGGCTAACGTCCAGTGATCATGCAATCGGCGTGCCGCCTCAAGCCGTCTGATCCGCTGCCGGTTGCGCCGGCGGCGTCGGCGACGCAGGCGCCCTGCGCCAGCCGCATCCAGATCGCAAGCCCTCGCGGAACTTTTCCCGCTCCTCGGGCGTCATCTTCTCCCAGCGCTCCGTCATCCGTCCGCGCCAGCTTCCGCCGCAGCCCGGGCGTCCGCGGAATCCGCCAAAGAGGATCTTGCTCAGAATCAAGATCCCGAAAGCCTGCCAGAACGTGATGAGATGCCAGCCAAAAAGTCCCGGCATCAGCCAGTTCCACAGGCCTCGGACCACGAAGGTAAACAGCGTGGCCGCCAGCAGTCCGATCACCACAAACTTAAGCACTCTTACCGCTCTCATGATTTTCCTCCCGCATTCAGAAATTCGTCGTAAATTGCTCGCAGCCGCTGCCGCAAATAAACGACCGCATAGTGCTTTCGCGAAAGCAGCGTATTCACGCTCACACCCGTTCGCGCCGAAAGCTCCTTGAAGCTGTAGCCTTCCACCTCGTGACCGACGAAGACCTCCCGTTGATCTTTGGGGAGTTCATCGACAGCGTCTTCCAGCTCTTGCAGCAAAACGCTGCGCGCGTAGGCCGCATCCGGTCCCGCATCCGGCGATGGCAGCAACTCTTCGAGCTGCAGCGTCTCGCCTTCCTCGGAAACGCCGCTCGCGTCGGCAAACGTCAGCGGCTTCTTCTTGCGAAAGCGATCGATGATGCGGTTGCGCGCGACGCGATACAGCCAGGCGCCCACCTGCTCGACGGGCTTCATCAGCCGATATGTCTCTACGAGTTCGTAGAAGACATCCTGAAGAATGTCCTCCGCGTCCCCTTCGTCGGCTACTCGCCTGCGAATGAAATTGCGCAGGCGAGACTGTTCCCGTTCGAGGACTTCGGAGATCCGATGGTCTTGCTCGGCGGTCATCCGCTCGGCTTGTGCCGCTGCGTTCATCCACTCTTAAGGACGGATGAGAAGCGCAAATATTGTGCCCAAAAACACAGGCGTCGCGTCAGGACTGAAAATCCCGGGTGCGGCCGCGTGAGCGCTTCCACTCAAAGTGTTTGCGCAGGAGCGCCTGGTGCTTTTTGATTTGCGTTTCGAGGTCCAGGAGAGCTTGCCGGGCGCAGGTGCGCGCATCGGGAGCCACGGCGCTGGCGTGCAACATGCCCGTCGGCAGAGATAAATTCGCGGAGAAGGTGAATTCGGCGCCGTGAGGATTGCTTTCGAGGATTCCGCGGAGCTGCACCAGATCGGGAGCGTAGCTTTTCAGCAGCGCGTTGATTTTGTGGACCTGGCGCTCGACCACCGACTGAATCGGTTGGGGCAACGTCACGCGCCTATAGCTAATGGCGATTTTCATTGGGATTCACCTTTTTCCTGGGGGAGTTAGCGAAGGGGATGCGGTCGCTATAAAACGCTGAACGCATTACAAGAATCAGCGTAGCAAGACGCAATGGGCGTTGCAAACGCGCCGAATCGGATTCGAGAAAAGGCGCACTCCGGTTTGACAGCTACGGAACCAGCATCATAGGCTGGCGCTTCATCGTGTGAGGTGCCACGAGGGCAATGCAGTGACGGACCGAGCGCCAAAAGCAGGTTCCCACCCCGGCAAAATCTTTGTCGGAGTGGCTGGCTGGTCTTATCCCGACTGGGCCGGGATCGTTTATCCCGCCCATCGCTCGCGCGAATTTGATGAAGCGAGCTACCTGGCGGACTATTTCGACGTGATTGAGATCAACACGTCGTTCTATCAGCCGCCGCGGCCAGCGGTCGCGGAGCGATGGGTCGAACGGCTGGCAGCTCATCCGCGTTTCCTTTTTACGGCAAAGCTCTGGCAGAAATTCACGCATGAAACCGGCGCTACGGCCGCCGACGAACAAGCGGTGCGCGCCGGTTTTGCGCCCCTGGCAGCGGCAGACAAGCTGGCCGCGGTGCTGCTGCAATTCCCGTATTCCTTCCACCGCACGCCGGAAAATGTCGCGCGTCTCAAGAGCCTGCTCGAGCGTTTTCAGGATTATCCACTGGTGGTCGAGATTCGGCACAGTTCCTGGAACGACGGCGAACTTTATGCACTGCTCGAGGAGCACCACACCGGCTTCTGCAACATCGATCAGCCCATCATCGGGCGCTCCATTCGATCCCTCGGGGCGCGTTACGGCTCCGGTCGGATACATTCGCCTGCACGGGAGGCGTTACGACACCTGGTTCAGCGACGATCCGGCGACGCCGCCTGAGGAGCGCTACAACTACCTTTACTCCGAAAGCGAGCTCACCCCCTGGGCCGAACGGATTCGCAAGCTCGCCAAACACGCGCGCACGACTTTTGTGATCGCCAACAATCATTTCGAGGGGAAAGCCGCGGTGAACGCCCTGCAGTTGATCCACCTGCTTACGGAAGCCAAGGTGCGCGTGCCGGAGCCGCTGCGGCATCGCTACCCGGAACTCGACGCGATCGCCGACGCTCCCGCCGAAGAGCCAACGCTCTTCCCGAATCCGCAGCGGTAGAGACGGCAGGGGCCGCACAGACACAGCGTTTATTGCGTGGGCTCCAAGTAGAGCCCACACCCGTAGCCTTATCGAGAAGCGCCATCGCGGCTCGCCAACTCTATTTCTTGAAAAGATCGTCGAAGGCTTTGCGCGCGTCGTTCGGGCGATAGGACGAGGACGAGCTTGCCGCGGCCGCGGGAGCGGCTACAGCGGTGGGCGCCGTGTCTTTCTCAACCGTGATGCGAAACGCGTAGAAGGTGCAATCGTTGCGCTGGTCTTTTTTGGCGATGCGCTCGGGGATCGGCTCGGTGCACTCGAACTGCGCGGCGGTATCGAAATGCACGCATTGCTTGCAGCAATGCAGCTCGAATCCGCAGCGCGGGCACTTGCCGTTGACGTCAAATCCCGTTGCGAGGACAGCACCGCAGTTCGCGCACCGCCCGCGCGTGACGGTACCGACCATGCGCGGAGTGCGAGGACCGATCTGTTCCTGCGACGAACGATTTTCCGGTGGACGCTTTTCTTTCTTTTGCGGGGCATTCGAGTCCATATAGCCCCGATGGCTATACTTCCGCTCCAAATAGACCTCCGTGGGAAGGACTTCATGATACTCGCAATCACGCCAAAAGGCGACAGTGCCGAAAGAATTTGATTTCTTTGGTCACCCCGCCTCCAGTTGTTTTTCCCGTGGCCGCGCCAGGAAGAACTACGAAATCAGAAAAGCGCCCGCAGTCCTTGATGGTTTGGAGACCGCCGCGCGTCATCGAATCGGCGACAAAGGTTAAGCAGAGGTCCGCTTCCAAGTTAGCGATCTTGCTTTTGTTGGGCGAATCGCCCAGCAAAAGCGCGTTTGGGAGTGCTTTTCACCGCGACGGCGCGCGGCGCGGCAATCGCTCCCTTGATTTGGAAATACTGATTCGATTCAGCGGTCGGAACTGAAACTGGCGGTCCGACTCGCAGGAGTCGGGCCGCCAGTTAGAGAGTGCGCTTCTTTAGACCACTGCTGCAGCGGCTAGAAGGTGAGCCTCAGAGCCAACTGCATCTCGCGCGGACCGCCGCTGCCAACGATCGGGCTGCCGTGCTCGATGTCCGGCGTGCTTTGCGATAGCCCCAAATTATGAGGAGATCCCAAATCGATGCCGATCGTGCCGTACTGCGTTTGATTCAAGAGGTTGAATATCTCCAGCCGGAACTGGGTGGTCAGGCGCTCCTTGATCTTCCAATCCTTGGTCACCGAGAAATTGACCAAGTGGAAGGCCTTGCCCCGCAGTTCGTTGGGGGTCATCGTGCCGTAGGTGCCCTGTGCCGGAGGCACGATGGCGGAGCCGCCCGCGGCGTAGCAGCCAGTATTGGCCAATTGAAGCAGGCCGGTATTGTTGGTGACCCCTGCAGGACCGTTGGCCTCGGCAGTCGCGCCCGCGATGCAGGCGGCCGGGAAATTGCTCACATCGGTGTTGCTCGTTCCGAGGACAATTTGACACGGTGCGCCGCCCAATCGGCTTACGATTGTGTTCGTAACCGAGTTCTTTAGCGAGTAACAGGGCACGGTGCCTGCACCGCCAAGGATCGCGTCGAAGGGTGCAGCCGGGCCATAGAGAGACCAGCGACTCGCTCCTCCGGTTCCGGCTGTGTCGAACGTCCCCCTGGCACCCTTGCCATCGAGGATGTCGAGCGGCAGCGGCGACATGATGTTCAGAGAGCCGTTGAGCGCCCAACCCTGCAGCATCTGTCCGGGCGCTTTGATTCCAGGGATTGCATAGCTTGCGGTCAAGGTGAAGTGATCGCGAGCGTCGAAGGCCAGGTTGCCATAGTCCTGGAGGGGATGCGTGACGTCAGTAATCGTATCCTGGGCCAGCGCGTGAGAGAAGGTGTAGTTAGCATTGACCGTCACTCCGTGTATATTGCGCACGGTCAGGTTCGTTTGGAGGCTGTTGTACTGGGAGCTGCCGAAATTCCCAGTGTAATTGATCGTAGAGAACCACGGGTACGCGGCGCCATAACCATTGTTGGCCGCGGAGTTGAACGGCCGCCGCCCCAGCTCGGCATTGCCACCCGAGTTACCCACGGAAGGCGTATTGAGGTTAAACGTCTCGAAAATATCCGAGGAATGCGAACCCACATAGGACACATCCAAGGAGATGTTGTTGGTGAAGGCATGCTGCACGCCCAGGTTCCAGAAGTAATAGGGGAAGAGCTTCAGATTAGGATCGCCGCCCACGCCAGTGCAGGTCGGTGGATTCTTAGGAGTCCCCCCCGGCGCGCCCGTGGGGACCAAGCCGTTCCCGCATATCGCCACGGGGTTGAACAGCGTGGTGGGTGTGAGGCCCCAAGGAAGGCCGTTCTGCACAACCCCACCAGAGGTGGGGGACTGCGGCGCGACAAGCACGCTGGTGATATTGCCGACGGTAGGTTTGGCGCCAGCACCCGCGCAGGCGAGGGGGTTACCCTGGAATGTGGCGGCGTTACCCTGGACGCAACTGCCGTCCGCAGCGATGATGGTCGCACCCGTCGGTTCGCCGCCGTAGTCCTGGCCGGTGCCGCCGGCGATGTAGTTCATGAGCTGCGGAATCATGTACATCACGCCGCCGCCGCCCCGGACCACGGTTCTGCCCTTGCCCGTGAGGTCATACGCAAAGCCCAGGCGCGGCTCGTAATCCGACTGGAACTTGAAGATCTGATTGGTTTGCACCATTCCGGTCGGCGTGCCCGGGGCGAAATTGCCAATCAGACCGTTGGCGTCTCTCTCCGGTGTTTCCCCTTCCCAGCGGAACCCGAGGTTCAAGGTCAGCTTCGGTTTGATCCGCCAGTCGTCCTGAAAAAATACGCCGATTTTGTCGGAGGTGATATTCCGTATGGGGCTGGCTGCACGAACCTGCTCCGAGGAGACCGCACCGGCGAGAAAATCTTCCAGCGGATTGGCACCGGTGAAAGCGGCAAAACCGGTGCTCCCGAAAGCAATCGTACCGCTCTGTGAATCCAGAATTTTGGCTCCTGTGAAGTCCTCCGCACGAATGTCCACACCAAACTTGAACTGGTGCGTGCCGTGGGTGTAAGAGACGCTGTCGGCACCCTGTATGGGGTTCTCCCAATCCACGCGATTGTTCCCGAAACCCAAATTGCTCGTGAATCCGCCAATGCTGATCGTGGGGATTCCGCAGCCAGCGGCGCCAGAGTTAAGGCCGTAGTCCGTGAGGTAGTTCGGTCCCTTTGCACTGCCCACCGAACCGCCCGATTGTGCGCCGACGCCGCTGGGATTGCTGAAATCGCCACCGGCAGCGCACTCCGCGCGGACGACCGGCCGGCTGCCGTGATCGACGCCGACCCTGGCTTCGTTGAGCCAATTGGCGTTCGGCGTCCAGATTTCCACCAAGCGTCCCATGTCACTTTGCGTTCCAAGCAACTCCTCCCAGTACTGCTGTACGAGTTGTGTATTCCGCGGCAGCAGGTCTTCGGAATAGCGGCCGATGTAAATCGACCCGTTCAAGGAATGGTGGTCACTGATGTGATAGTCGATCTTCGCCAAGCCGTTGTCGGAACCACCAAAGTTCGGGTAGTTAAAGGGCTGGTTGACGCTGTTCGACGTATTGTTGAACAAGCCCGGAGATCCGAATTGGTTGGCGTTGCAGGCGCCCGAGGTCACAACCGATGCGCCGGTGATCATGGTGCCATTGATCTTGCTCGGGTCACAACCCGCCAGGTTCAAGCTAAGCGCATTCAGCGCTGCGCCGGGCGTCGCCAAAGCTATCTGTTGGTTGATGGCAGCGATGGCGTCGGGAATGCTGCTCTTTGGGTCACCAAGGCTGGCCAGCGTCGGACTATCCGCGGTAATTGCGGAGGTAACGTCCACTCGTTCGGCTTCATAACCCACGAAGTAGAAGATCTTGTCTTTCTTGATGGGCCCGCCCAAGGTGGCCCCAAATTGCTCGAATGCCACGGGCTGTGCGGACCCGGTAATCGGGTTTTTAGCGTCCAAAGCTGTGGAGCGCCCATAGGCGTAGGCGCTGCCGTGCATGCTGTTGGTGCCGGACTTCAGCGCGATGTTTTCGGTAACGCCCGGCGCCCAGCCATATTCGGCCCTGGGATTGAGCACCACCTGCATTTCCTGGATAGCATCGAGGGGCATCAGCGTCGCGTCTCCACCCTCACCCGTGCCTCCGGCTCCGGCCTCCAGCGTGAAGAAAGTCTCCGAGTACAGGCCGTCAAATATGAAGTTCCACATGCCGTTGGCGACTGGGGTTCCGTTGACCGACTGGTTCGAACTGCCCTCGCCGACCCCGACCATCACGCCTGGAACGAAGTTGGCCTGCCAGCGATAGTTGCGGCCATTGATCGGCAGGTTCGCGAGGGTGGCGTTGTCCAGCGTTCCCCCCGTCTGCGCGTTGGTGGTGTTGATGATGGGGAGCGCTTCGGTAACGGTGATGGTCTGTGTTTGAGCGCCCGGCTGGAGGGTGACGTCCACGCGGACGTCGCTGCCAGCGGTGACGGCGACGTTCTGGCGTTCGAACGTCTCGAATCCCTTGGCCTCGGTGCGCACCGTATAGGTGCCGGGCGTCAGATTCGGCGCAGCATACAATCCGGACGAATCGGTGGTCAGAGGCCGCGTTTCGCCTCTGGCCACATCCACAATGGACACCGTGGCGCCGGCGATGACGCCGCCCGATTGATCGGTGACCGCTCCTGAAATGCGGCCCGTATTCAACTGGGCTCTCAGCGGAAGATTAAACAGGAACGTCACAACGTGCGCTGCGGCTAGCGCCAGCGACGTCCTTCCGAACATTGAGACACACACCTACACCCGTCCTGCAGGACACACTGATCATTGGAATCCCTCCGACGTGTCAGACGATCCCCCCCATATCCAGTCAACAAACTGGCACAAAACCCCTGGGAAAGGGAGCCCCCGGCTCCGATATGGGTGTGTGGGTAACACTCCGACAGGAATCTGTCAAGTAAAAAGCGACAATCTCCGAGAGAATTTAATTCTGATTGTTCACCCTCCACCTTTCTTTCCCCTTAGGAAACGAGCCAGAACTCCGTAGCAACGAGGCGCGTGAAGTACATTCATTCAGCGGGAGCGAAATCGCCCGCCAGGGCAGGCCAAGACTTGGGGCCCTCTTCAGGGAGCGACGTAGGGCTAACAAATTTGTCCGAGTGACACCTGTAAAGTGACATAAATGTCGCAAAAGAGCACGCTTGGCCTCGTGCGATAAAGAGATATCGAGACTCGGCCAGGACAGATTTGTCGTCTCGCCTTCCGGAGCGCGACAGAAATGTCGCAAACGCAAGAGTGCCGCCGTCCAGATCACCTTCTACGCGTTCATAAATGAACGATAAACAGGGCTTTTTCGCGGATTTATCGAGTGGCCTCCTGCTTGCGATATGGTTCTTGGGACGCCGCTTTGGTCGCGCGGTCATCCCAAGGAGCCCCTATGAGCGAAACAGGCCTCAGCTATGAGCAGACCATCAAGAAGACGCACACCCGATTGAAAAGCAATGCGCTGAATTTCTGGGAAGTCTCGGCCCAAGCAATCGCGCTGATCTCGCCGAGCATGACTGCCGCGCTGATCGTACCCCTGATGTTCGGCACGGCAGGCACAGCAGGATGGCTTTGCTATCTGTTTGGCACAATCATGCTGCTATTCGTGGCCATAAGCCTCAACCAGTTCAGCCAGCGATACACCTCCGCGGGCAGCATGTACGAATACACGGTGAAGGGCCTGGGAGCCAAAGCGGGCGGCCTTTCGGGCTGGAGCCTGATCTGGGCATACATGTTCATCGGGATTGCCGGGGTCACGGGGTTCACCCACTTCGCTAGCAAGCTGCTGGTGATGTCGGGCGCCGGCGGCTACTTGTCGCATCCCTCGATTACGCTCTTCGCGCTCTGCGTCTTTATGGCATGGCTGCTGGCGTATAAGGACATCACGTTCTCCACGATCCTCATGCTCATCTTCGAGGGACTGTCAGTCACCGTGATCATGTTGCTGGCGCTTCTGGCTCTGGCGAAGACCGGGGTCGTCGATACCGCGCAGTTGCACCCCGTGGGCCATGGCCTGAAGGACATCGGCCTTGGCGTGGTGGTGGCCATCTTCAGTTTGGTGGGCTTCGAGTGCGCCACGGCGTTTGGCGAAGAGGCCCGCAGCCCGCTGAAGACGATCCCTCGCGCGGTGATCGCGAGCTTGCTCTTAACCGGCGCGTTTTTCGTCTTCATCACTTACGTAGAGACCCACGCGCTGGCGAACAGCGTTCCGACACTCGACAAACTGGACGCGCCGCTTTCTACGCTGAGCGAAAACCTAGGCGTCAAATGGATGGGCGTTTTGATTTCGATCGGGGCGATGATCAGCTTCTTCGCGCTGGCGATGTCCTGCTTAAATGCCGGCGCCCGCGTGATGTTCACCATGGGGCGCTATGGCATCTTCCCGATTTCGATGGGCAGCTCGCACAAGCACAATCTCACACCGCACGTGGCAATCTCCGTGTTCGCTGCGATCCAGTTTCTGATCCCGACGACGTTCATTCTTTTGTCCTATGCCGCCGTAGGCGGTTGGCAAATGGCGCCTTTCGACGCCTTCAACGACGCCGGACTTTTTGGGGCCATGGGTTTTTGCGGAGCCTACGTGCTGATTTCGTTGGCCGCGCCGTTCTACTTGAAAAAGATCGGCGAGCTGAAGGCCTACAACGTGGCCATCGCGGTTATCGCCCTAGCTCTCTTGGTCGTGCCGATCGTAGGTACGGTCTGGCCCGTGCCCGCGCCGCCGCTGAATTATTTCCCCTACATCTTCTGCGCGTATCTGCTGGCAGGTGTGGTGCTGGTTTCGATCCGCAGCCGCTCGATCTCGGAAATGGAAGGTATTCGCAAAGCGCTCTACGAGGTCACCGAGGAACCTGAAGGGATGGGTGCTGCACTGCCGGGCCAAGCCATGGGCGGAAGACAGTTCGGCTCGGTCACTTCGGACTGAAAGGAGACTCGCGTACAATGGCCACCTTCCTAGGTTCGCTGGCGAGCCTGCACCGGTACCCAGTGAAGTCCATGATGGGCGAGGAACTCAGCGCGGCGCACGTTACCGAGCGAGGACTGCTCGGCGACCGGGCCTACGCACTGTGTGACCCGGAAACCGGAAATGTCGTCAGCGCCAAGAACCCGCGGAAATGGCCGAACCTGTTCAGCTACCGCGCGGCGTATACGAGTCCTCCGGAACCCGGATCGGCTGTGCCTGAAGTGCGCGTGATGCTTCCCGACGGGGAACTGGCCGTCAGTTCGAGCCCTGAATTCGCGCCTACTCTGTCGGCGAAGCTGGGCCGGCCGGTTACTCTGCTCTCGAGTCCGCCGCCGAGCGCGCATCTCGAAGAGTATTGGCCGGACATGGAAGAACTGCCGAACCGTGACGTGGTCACCGATGAAGCCATGCCCGAAGGCGTCTTCTTCGACTTGGCCATCCTGCATTTGCTGACGACGAGCACACTCGACCAACTGCGCGAGCTCAATCCCCGGAGCCGCTTCGAGCCGCGCCGGTTCCGGCCGAACCTCATCATCGACACCGGAAATCAAAAAGGCTTTGTCGAGAGCGATTGGACAGGGAAAACGATCGCGATTGGACCGGAGGTCCGGATCCACATTACGGGGCCCTGTCCACGCTGCGTGATGACGACGCTGGCCCAATCCGACCTGCCCAAGGATCCGGCCATCCTTAAAACGGCGGTCCGCAACAACGAAGGCCGGGTGGGCGCTTATGCTTCGGTCATTCAGGCGGGAACCATTCGCGTCGGCGACACAGTAGGCGTAATCTAGTCGTTATGCTGGAAACGACGCCAGCCGTTCTTCGTTCGATACAGCTCGGTACACCGACCAGCTACGGACAGGAGAACGCAGCGGACCCACATGACCAGCCCTGGACCACGGGTTTCTTCAAAACGCCGGTGGAGGGACGCGTGTTCGCCGGTACTACGAATCTTGCCGGAGACGGCCAGGCCGACCTGAAACACCACGGCGGCGTCGACAAGGCGGTTCTGGCTTACAGTGCCGATCACTATCCGAGATGGCGCGACGAACTAGGCATTCCCGACATGCCCCACGGCGCCTTCGGCGAGAACCTCACCATCGGCGGCCTGAGCGAGCAGTCGGTTTGTATCGGCGACGTTTTGCGCATCGGGACGGTGCTCTTCGAAGTGAGCCAGCCGCGCCAGCCCTGCTGGAAGCTTGCCCGGCGCTGGCGCATGCATGAACTCACACCAACGATGGTGCGAAACGGGCGCAGTGGCTGGTATCTTCGCGTTCTCGATCAGGGCTGGATCGAGGCGGGAATGCCGGTCGAACTGATCGCGCGTCCGAACCCCGCATGGCCTATCACCCGCGCGCACGAGATCATGCATCACCGCAAGACGGATGTGGCTCTCGCGATCGAACTGGCGGACCTGCCAGAACTGGCCGGCTCGTGGGTAAAGGAATTGCGCGAACGCGCCGAAAGTCTAGGCGCGCCGAGCGCACGGGCGTAGTCCATCGTGTGGCGGAATTGGGCCGCGCTCAGCTTCGGAAGCGCTTCCAATCGATGTTCAAACGCTTGATCTTGTAATTGATGATGCGCCCGGTTGTCTTGAGAAGCCCGGCTGCCTTGGCACGGCTTCCCCGCGTGGTTTTCAAGGTGTCCTGAATGAGGTCTCTCTCGTAAGCCTCGACCGCTTCCTTGAAGGAGACGCTCAGCGCGGTGCCGGATGCTTCCGCCGTCTGTAGCGTCGGAGGAAGATGGTGGCCGTGAATTACGCCGCCGTCGCACACGAGAACGGCCCTCTCCACCGTGTTCTCGAGTTCGCGAATGTTGCCCGGCCAGTGATAGCTCATGAGCATGTCGATTGCAGGGGTTGAGATTCGCCGGATGTTCTTGCGATGCTGGCTGGCATATTTCTCAAGGAAGTGATCCGCCAAGAGCAGAACGTCCGATTTGCGCTCGCGCAGCGGTGGAACGAAGATCGCGAACACGTTGAGTCGGTAGTAGAGGTCCTCGCGGAAGGCACCAGCGGCGATCGCTTTTTCCAAATCCTTGTTCGTCGCGACGATCAGCCGCACATCCGCTTTGAGAGTTCGAGTGCCGCCCAATCGGTCGAATTCCCTCTCTTGCAGGAAGCGCAGCAACTTCACGGCTGTCGATGTGTTCAGGTCGCCAATCTCGTCGAGAAAAAGCGTCCCACCCTCGGCCAATTCGAAGCGCCCTTTCTTTTGCGCGTGCGCGCCGGTGAACGCTCCCCTCTCATAACCAAACAGCTCGGATTCGATCAGCGTCTCGGGCAAGGCCGCGCAGTTGACCTTCACGAAGGGACTGTTCTTCCTGGGCGAATTGTAATGAATGGCGTGGGCGATCAGTTCCTTGCCCGTTCCAGACTCACCCCGCAACATCACCGTGGTGTTGGTGGAGGCCACCTGAGTGACCTGTTCATAGACGCGCCGGATGGGTCCGCTATTGCCGATCAGATTCGAGAAGTCGTAGCGCTCCTGAAGCTCCTCCCGCAGGTGGACGTTTTCTTCCAGCAAACGCCGGCGTTCCGCGTCAATCAGATGACTGATCTTGACGGCTTGCGCGATCATCGAAGCGACCACGCCAAAGAATTTCACTGCGCGGTCGTAATCGCGGTCCCGCTCGAATGGCAAATCCACACTCAGGGTGCCAGCAGCCTTTTGATGGATCAGGATGGGGACGCAGACAAAGGTAATTTCGCGGCTCGAAGAATACCTACGCCGCCCCGCCCGGTTGAGGAACATCGGTTCCCTGCTCACCTGCGGGATTACGACGGGCTTGCCGGTCTCGACCACGCGGCCCGTGATTCCCTCCCCGATGCGGTACTGAACGCGCTGGCCGTCGGCGCTCAGACCGACGGAAGCTGCAATGTGCAGTTCGTGCGCGCCCTCCGCAAACAGGGTGATCATGCTGCGAAATGCGCCGTGCTGACGCTCCATAATCTTCAGCGCATCGTGCAGGCGAAGCTTCACGCGCGAATCGGCTGAAAGCGCCTTGCTCACTTCGAGAAGCGAGGACAGTTCGCTGCTTTCGCCTTCGTTTTCGCCGTGGAGACGGAGACCGGACGTTCCTGTGCCGAGCGCTGTCTGGGGGTTGAATACGAAACTATCCAGTTGTGCCTCGTCTTCCGGCATGGCTCTGTCCTGGGTCCACAGGTTGGTACCCTGAAGAATATCTGCGACCCGGTTGCATGATGTTTGGAACTGTAAGACGGAATGGCCGGGTTCAAATACGCAATAAATTGATATGAATGCCGCGAAAATTGACTGACACTTGCGCCTTCAATCCATCCAATCACGGGCCAAATGACCGGCCGCGGAAAACCTCGGCCCCGTGGCGATCGATTTCACGCACTCAGCGGGACGATCGGCGGCCGTCGCTCTTCAGGCTTTGAGAAGGGCCTGCACGTACTCGGGCTTTAGCGGAAGGCGCCGGGCGATCTTTCCGGTTGCGTCAAAGAGCGCCGCAGCAATCGCCGGCGCAGCAAGGGCGTTGGCAGCTTCCGATCCGCCGCCATACGCACCAACCTCCGGTCGATTCAGGAGCACGACTTTGATCTCGGGAATATCGGCCATCTTCAGGATCGGGTACGTCCGCCAGTCACGGTTGGTGATGCCGCTCTCGTCGAACGTGGCCTCTTCCAGAAGCGCGGCGCTGATTCCCATGATCGCTCCGCCTTCCACCTGACGCTTCATCTGCATCGGGTTGACGACAATGCCGGGATCGACCGCGATCGTGTACTTCTCAACTTTGATCACGCCTGTGCTGGGAGTCACTGCGATCTCGCACACGCAGGCCCAGTACGTTCCCGAGCGGAACATCACCGACACGCCGCGGCCTCGCACGACTGCATCGCCAGTCGAAACGGGATTTGGCCGCGGCGAAGGCCGCGTCTCCCATCCTGAGGCTTCGCGGACCGCCTTGAGCACGCCGATCACGCGCTCTTCCTTGGCGTGGTCCAGGCGGAACTGGATGGCGTCGGCGCCGGCCAGCGCTGCTGCTTCGCTGATGGCCAGCTCGCGCGGAAAATTCTGCTGAAATTGCGACGGCGTCCGCATGCTGTGGTCGCGGAGTCCGATCGGCGAGTCGGCGAAGCTTGCTGACCGACCTGGAACGTGCCGTGGCCACGTTCCGAGCAGGTTGGCGACGCGGTCGTAGACCCAGGGATCGGCATTGCGATTGATCGTCGAGGCGACGGTGCCAGCAGGAGCGTCCACGGCGGGAGCCGGCATCGTCGGCAAGACCGGCGATGCACCGCGCCGACCGGCCGATCGTCCTGCCCTGCGGGCATGTAGTGGTCGATTTGGTAGGCCGACGATCTTGCCGTTCGCGTCCAGTCCGATTTCGACGTCGGAAAATGCAGCCGGCATCTGCGTGGACCACTGGAAATCGTCGGCGCGCATCCACTGCACGCGCACGGGCTTGCCAACAGCCTTCGACAGGATGACCGCTTCATCTTCTCCGCCGGCGTTGCCGCCATTCGACCTTCCGTAATGGCCTGGGCCGGCGTAGGCGTGGACGACGACGTTGTCGATTGTCGTGCCGAGCATCTGCGCGATTTCGCCGCGCAGCGCCTGGGGATTCTGGTTGTGCGCGTAGATGTGCACCGTGCCGTCGGGACGAGCGGCATCCGCGACGGCCACGGTCGGCCCGAGCGGCGCATGCTTCAGGTACGGAAACTCGTAGCGTGGCGGAGAGCTTCTTTGCAGCGGCCGCGAGCGCAGGCTGTCACGTCACCGGTTGTCTTGTCGCTCTTGGCGACGGGCGTCGTCTTCCAGTCGGAGCTTTCTCGCAGGTACTTGAGCAGGTTGGCGTTGCCGGGCAGGCCTTTCCAGTCCGTCCACTTCGTATCCTTGGCCACCTGCTGCGCGGCGTTGATGGCTTCCCATTCCGTGGGCGCAACGACTCCGACCAGGTTGCCTTTCACGACGAGCTGCGCGTTTGGAAAGCGGGTCTTGTCGAGTTCACCGGCGGAGACCAGCTTCGAGCCCAGCGTCTTCGGATGCACCATGCGCGCGTGCAGCATGCCGGGCAGGCGGACATCGGTGGCCCAAGTCTCGCGAGCGGTGACTTTGGAGGTGGTGACGGTGTTGCGATAGGACTTGCCGATGATGGTGTACTGGCTGACGGGCTTCATGGGCGGATTGCCCGTGACGGTCAATCCCATGATGCTGGTCAGGTCGCCGCTCACGGGGATCGTAGAGCTTGAGTTGCTGGCCCTTCACCAGATCGCCGTACGAAATGCTCTTGCCGCCGCCGGAAACGATGCCGTCCTTCACGGAAAGCGCGCTCTTCGGAACGCCGAGCCGTTGCGACGCCAGATCGAGCAGGGCCTGATAGGTATAGGCTGCGGCTTTGCGGATGTTGGGCGTGCCATGACCGAGAAAATCGAAGGCGCCGCTGCCATCCGGCGTGCGATCGGTGTCACCCATGACGACCGTGGTGATGGCCTCGAATGGCGCGCTCAGTTCTTCGGCGACAATCTGCCGGTAGGCCGTGAACGTGGTGCTCTGGCCGAAATCGCTCTTGCCGGTGCGAATCAGGATGGTGTTGTCGGGATGAATCTCGATCCAGGAAGCGGGGAGCGTGGGGTCGAGCGTATTGCCCGGCACAGCGGCCGCCTGGACCGGATTTCTCCAGGCGTCAGCACCCATCATGCTGATGCCGACCAGCAACGCGCCGCCCGCTTTGACGAAATCGCGGCGCGTCAGCGTGGCGCCGAAAACGTCCGTGGATTTTTCATTTAGGGTGGCCATCGCTTACCTCCCCTTCGCCATGACCGTGCCGGCGCGCTGCACGGCTTCGATGATGGCGGTGTAGCTTCCGCAGCGGCACAGATGCGCCGACGGACCCGACGTGGTGAAGGCTTCTTTGATTTGCGCGACCGTGGGCGTCGCGACGCTTTCGAGCAGTTCGGTCGCCTTGATCATCATGCCGTTCTGGCAGAAGCCGCACAGAGGCGTCTGCTCCTCGATCCATGCCGCTTGAATCGGGTGCAGCGTCTTCTCGGCGTCGGCCGGCGACAGGCCCTTCTGCTTCGCCCACCTCGCCGGCAACCCTTCGAGCGTCGTGACTTCCTTGCCGCTCGCAAGCGAGAGGCTGGTGATGCAAGAACGGACTTCCTTGCCCTCGAGCAGAACCGAGCAGGCGCCGCACTGGGCGAGTCCGCAACCGAACTGCGGACCGGACAGCTCGAGCTCGTTTCGTAGAACGTAAAGAAGGGGAGTATCGTCGGGCGAATGGACTTCGCGCCGGACTCCATTGAGGACGATCGTCACCATGAAAAGCTCCTTCAGGCTGGTGCCACGAATTGCGGACTGATTTTAGCAGAAACTACGAGCGGAGAAACGAGCCGGAAAGCGCACTGTTGTTTATTCTGGGCGGAGTATCGCGAAGTTTACGGATGGGAGCGTCTCCTTCGGATTCTCAGCAAGACCAAACGACCGAGTCCTTCGTCAAATCTACAGCTCCTGCCGCAGGAGCTGCATCGAAAGTAGAAATGGCGAACCTTGGGAGGACGCGGAATCGCCTTGATCCACAAATGTGAACTTCGGCAATTCGGACACTTCCTCTTTGGCAAGAATGGCAGGGGCCTGACAGCGCTGAAGCCCGGCACGGTTGGCACGGCGCGTCCTTTGACATTGCGGAATCGCTTCCGGCAGTTCGGGCACTCCCAGTAGTGACCGGACTTGATCCTGCACTCCATGCCACAAGCATCGCAACGCAAGCGACCGCTGACCGCGTGCCGATTCCCTCTGGGGTTTACGGCATGGGCCCGCCCGTCCTTGGACCAGAAGCGCTGGCCACACTTTGGACATTTGAAATACCAATAATCGCCCCGGCGGCTCGAATATGCCGTCACCGTGACGTTGAGCGGATATCGACAAGCGAGACAGCGGGGCCTCTCGAAAGGCAAAAGTACGGATCGGCGCGTCTGACCGATGACTCGAGGACCGGGACTCCTTTTGGCTCGTTCCGCCAGCCGGATGATCTGCCGGGCCAGTTTCGTATGAGCGGATGGAATTACAGAATCGAGGCGCTCGCCCTTGCGCAACTGATCGTGGGGCATCTGTAGGATTCCCGCGACGACGCGCTCCTTGAGGTCGAGGACGCGCCGCGCGGCACGGATTTGGCCAAATCTGATTGCGCGCATGTTCATTCGGTGGCAGCTACACGTGCCGCTTGAGAAGCGGCGCTGCCGAGCCGGACGAACGACAGCCGCCCGGCTCTGGCAACGACGCTTTTTCAGAAGTGGAAACCCAACTCCAATGTCTCGGTGCGCGGCGTGACGAAGTGCGTGCCGCTGAACGTGGAGAGGAAGTTGTAGAGCGCCACTTTGTTGGTCAGGTTGATCACGGTGAAGCGGAGACTCCACTTGTAGCGGTCGGCGCCGTGAGGAAACAAGTCGTCGTCTCCCACGGTGGCATCGAACAAGTGTCGCGGTTTTACGCGATCCGGGTTCTTGTCGTCATCCTCGGCTCCCGTCTGCGGCAAAGTGATCAGCGTCGATGTGCCAATGCCGTTGCAAACGGTGATGGGATTCTGCGGGGTCGCCCGGACGCCATCGCAGGCAAAACCAATCGTCGCCTGCTCGAAGCCGGTGAGCGTCAAAGCCGCGGCGACGTCGGGCACTCCGCTCACAACCAAACCGCTGTCGTACCGCCAATTAAAACCGAACCACGGCCCCCGCTTGAGAGGCTGATACTGCACGTGGACCGTCTGCGCATACTGTTCGTCGTGGTCGATACGGAACACAGCGCCTGCGGCCCCGCCTGGGGTCGAACCCAAGCCGGCTACTTGGGGGTTGTAAAATCGGGCCGCAACGCTCGAAAGAACGATGTAGGCGGTCAAGCCGTGAAAGTTAGGCAGGCTGCCGCGCACGGCGAATCCGGGGATTTTCGACTTCAGCCACTCGATGGGATAAAAAATAGGGGTGTTCCCCAGAACGCTGAAGTCGTAGGCGCCGCTCGTGTATTTCCAAATGTACTCGCCGTCCAGCACGAAATATTTGCCGAAGGCTTGCTGAAGGCCGGCATGGTACTCATTACGGTAACCGACGGTGACCGGTGCGCCGGTGCATATGGTGTTCGTCGTGGCCTGGAACAGGTCGCCGACGAAGCTGTCGTTGCAACCGATGCTGGCGACGATCAGGTTCTCATTGAACGGGCTTTCCATGGTGTGGGCATAGGAGAGGCGGAGAACCGTATTTGTGCGGTTGATCTTGTACGCGGCGCCCAGGCGAGGTTCCGCCTGGCGCGCGGTCGAAAGGCCATTGTAGAAATCGCCCCGGATGCCCAGGTTGAAAGACCAAGGCCCTTTCGTGATGTTGTCCTCCGCGTAGAGCGCGAACTCCTTCACGTCTGTGTAGCCATGAAATGCGTAATCCTTGGTTCCGGCTCCGCGAGTCAAATCGTGCGGCGCAAGGACGGCGCAAGGCGTGCCCGGAATTGGGTTATTGGAGTCATCCAAACAGCCCAGACCTGCGAGAAGGCCGGGATCCACGATTCCGAAACCGTCATTTTCGCTCAACCCTGTCTGCTCGTAAACAAGGCCAGCCTGGATATTGTGGATCCCTTTCACGTAGGAACCGGAGGTGCGAATCCCCCAGTTCGTGAGCCTGCGACTTTGGCTGAGGGTCGCGCTCTGAATGGGGCCGAAATCCGCGAACGGATCGGGGCTCGGATAGTAGTTGAACTGGTCCTGCCTCACGTACCCACCCAGGGTGTAGATCGCCGAGGAGCCGAACAGATGCGTCCACGACGGCGCGATGTTGAACGTCTTGATCTGCGAGCGCTGGTCGGCCTGGGGAACGGGATTGCCGAAGGGATCGGTGACGCCCTCGTTAAGCTGATCGTTGGAATTGGGCGTCTGGAACCAGGAGCGCGTGTATTGGAAGTTGGACTGGATACTGTCATTGTTCGAGACTTTATAATCGACGCGATCGAAGATATTTTCCTCGTTGCCGTGATCGTGGGTGGCCACGAGTTCGGGAGGATCCAGAAACCGGCTGGTCTGAAGTCCGTCCGCGGCGAAGAAATTACCCCATTTCGGCCCTCCCCACCCGAGATCGAAGCTCAGTGTTCCCGTACCGAAGCTTCCGTACGATGCGATCACATTGCCGTGGGGGGCATTCAGCCCGAGGCCAGAACGGGTGGTCACCTTTGCGACCAAACTGGTTTTGTCGCCGTATTCAGCCGGAGGCGCCCCTTCTATCACTTCGAGCGACTGCACGGCGGACGAAGGAATCTGATTCGAGAACACCTTGCTTTGCTGATCAGTAATCGGCTGGCCATCTACCGAGAAGGAATTTTCGGCGTGATCGCCCAGGCCGTGGAACAGACCGTTGGAATCGGCGACCACTCCTGGAGCCGCCAGCGTGATCAAAGAACTGATGGAAGATGTTGGACTTTCGAGCGGCAGTCGATCGAACAGCTCGCGGTCCACGTCGGTGTGTGTAGTCGGCTCGACCTCAAGGATGTCGGAGGCGCTCTCCGTGACGGTCACCGTGGCGCTGGCCGCGCCGATCTTCAGGGCAATTGCCAGTTGGATGGGGACAGGGGAACGAACGTCCACGTCCTGCACGTAATTGGCAAAGCCGGGTGCCGTGATCGTCAGGTGATAGGGGTTAAAGGGGATATTGGGGAAGGTGAAATCTCCTGCGCTCCCAGTGTTCGCCGTGCGCATGTAGCCGCTGACTGGATCGATGATGGTCACCACGGCATTCGCCACGACCGCCGCGGAGGGGTCCTTGACTACTCCTGCGATGGTTCCCGAAGTGCCGGTTTGCGCGAGGAGCGCCGCAGGATGAATCAAAAGCAAACCGCAAAGAAATGCAAAAGCGTAGCAAGACAACCGTCGTAGAACTTGCAAAAAGTGCATGTGGCCTCCTAAGCCAATGCGCGTGGCGAACTGCGACGCAGCGCAGCGCCCGCGGAAGAGGTGATCGGGATATACAGAGAGAATTGGCTGCGAGCCCGGCAAGGCCGGGCCTCGCTGGTCAGATCAGGAGGCGACTAGGCTGGCGGTGCGCGAGGAGGAGAATCGAGCCCAGCGGGAGCTGAATGTGAAACCCGTGCTCCCGCCAGCACGACCCAGGCCACGACTTTGGGCGTGCTCAGGACGCTGGTAGCCGTCCCGGGCAATACCGGCATGTGAGCGACGTGGCAGATCGGGCAAGTGGCTTCGGAACCGGGAGCGTCGGTGTGCCAGAACGAAATTCCCGATGCCACAAGCACGATCGCGGCGCACGCGGCGATTAGAACCGTCGCGTGAAACCAACGCGAGAACCTACTGCGATGTACGCCGATCGGACCGTCTCGAAACATTTACGGCCTCCTCAAAACCTGCGCGCGGTTCGTGCCGCCAAAACAGGCGACGGCTACCGCGGTTGTAGGAATCGGATCGAGGGAAAAGGCCACGGGCAAGGCGCGCTAGAAAGAGCCGTACCCATTTATGAAGAATTATCTAAGCGGGCGGTGCACGAGGAGGAGAGTCAAGTCCTGCTGGGGCGGAATGTGAAATCTGCGCTTGCGCGGGCTCAATCCAGGCTACTACCTTGGGCGCGGCCTGGACGCTGGCGGCCATGCCGGGAAGGACCGGCATGTGAGCAACGTGGCAAATGGGGCAGGTGGCTTCGGTGCCGGGTGTGTCCGTGTGCCAGAATGAGGCGCCAATCGCCACAGGCAAAAGGGCCACTAGAGCAGCCGCTAAAGCTGCAAGAGAAAGCCATCGAAGCCTGTTGCTGCTGCCCTTCAGCCGAGCACCATACCGACGAAGCCTCGTTGCGCAATTCGCATCGCGGGCAATGCTACCACTCTCCCCAAAAACCCGAAAGCTACTTTATGTATTGTTGAGCTCCGTAAGTCATGAGCCTCGTACGAAGAGACCCCTGGCCAGCACATGGAGATGCCATCGAACCGGTTTCGGCGATTGTCGAGCAGGCGCCGGGCTGCGATGAGAACAAACTCTCAACGAACACGTTTACACAATCGTGGAATTACCGTAACCTACCGGCACGTAAAATAACCGCGCCCGTCCGGCGGAGTTGAAAATGAGCCTAGCCCAAGCCCAATTGATCAGTCGTCCGGAACGGCGACGCAGCGAGCGCGCATCGCTGGCGCTGCCCGTCATCGTTCGCGGCGTGTCCCTGGACACGAAGCCTTTCCAGGAAGAAGCCTTCACCCTCTCGGTGAGCGCTCACGGTGCGCTGGTCGCACTGACTACCCACGTGACGCTCGGCCAAGCGCTTTTTCTGAAAAATCCCCACACCCAGCAGGAAGTGGGAGCCTGGGTAACCCGCTTCGGTCCTCCGCGCGGTGGATTGGCCCAGGTCGGCGTGGAGATGGTCGAGCCGGATGTGGAGTTCTGGTCTGGCAGGCCGCGGACGCGACCGGCGATCGAAGAGACCGAGCGACGAGCGGAGCAGCAGATCCATGTTCTTCCTGCTCCCTCCGAAGGCGCGGCGGAGCCGCCCGCATTCGAAATCGCCGCGGAACCGCCTCCAGAGCCAGCCATTTCGTCCCGGCTGGGAACACCTGTAGCCGCGACATCGCCCGACGGTTTGCTGCAAGCGTTGCAGCAAACGCTGCAGCAAGCGGCCGAGCAGGCCGTCGCGTCGGCGGCAACCACGCGGCTCGCTTCAGCCGTGAATCATGCGGCCGAAGCCATCGAGAATTTCGGCCACTCCAGAATCCGTCAGCTCGAGGAACGCCTGGTGCGCTACCGCGAGGAGTTCGTGACCTCCGCTCGCGAGGAGTTCCTCTCCCGCCTCAAGGCGGATATCGAGCAAGCCGAGGAACGCCTGCGCAGCCGTGCGGCGGAGCTTCTGCAAGAGGGCACCATCAAAGTGCAGGGCGATTTCGCCGAAAGAATCCGCGAGGCGGCCGACCAGGCTGCAGCGCGGTTTGACGAGCAAGCTACCGGGCTGTCGGCGCAACATGTCGAGCGACTCGCCGAGCAGACGCGGGCTGCCACCAGCGAAGTGCGCTCGCGGATTGACGCCGCTTCCGAGGCGCTCGAGCAAGCGCAAGAGAAAATCAGGATCGAGACGGAACGAGCCATGAGCGAAGCCCAGCAACGCGTCGAGTCGCTGACTTCGCAATGCAAGGACGTTTATACGGAATGCGACGCTCGCCTGCAATCCTTCCGGGAAGAACTCACTCGATCGAACGGAAAGGAAGTCGAGCTGTTTCGAGAGCACTTGCGGAGCGTTCTGACCACTCTGCTCGCTTCGCTGGGTTAGAGAACCTGGCCGCAAGCCTTATGGCGATCCCTAGCCTTCTGAATCTTCCGAGCGATCCGATTCAGCTTTGCGGTCGCAAAACTCCTGCGCCGGCCGCACCAGGACCACGGTCCAAAGACCAAATCGTTTGGGGCGGCGCGCGGAGTCGAGAACCTTCCAGCCTTCCCAGCCCATGCGGTCCACTTCGGCCGTCCAGGCATTCAAATATTCGTCGCTTCCCCGCGAATAGAATTCCTTAAAGAAGTACTCACAGACAATCATGCCACCCTCAATCGCGAGTGCCTGAAACATTAACATGACATCGTAGTTTGTACATTACTTATTGCCGGACATCGCTGCGTGCGCAGGATCCCCGCGGCCCACCCGGCGGACAGCATCGACAAAGTCCTTGACCGCACGTCACCTTTGCACGACACTGCGCCGTATGAGAAACGTACGGCCCTCTTTGGCGATCAGCGCGGCGATTTTCCTACTGTTTTTGCCTTTGGCTTCTTATTCTGCTCCACAAGCCACACCGGCAAATGCCGCGCCGGCAGCGCAGGAACTGAAACTGCTGGTCACTGGCGATGTCCCCACTCCTCTCACGCTGACCTCGAGTGACTTGGCCGCGATGCCGCGCGAACAAGCCGAGGTGACCGAGCAGGACGGCACCAAGTCCACCTATGAGGGCGTCTCGCTGCAGGAAATTCTCAAGAAGGCAGGCATGCCGATCGGGCGCCAGATACAAGGCAAGAGCATGGCAGGCTACGTTCTCGCCGAGGCCAAAGACGGCTACCAAGTGGTGTTTGGCTTGGGCGAACTCGAACCCAGCCTTGGCGGAGCGAAGATTCTCGTCGCGGACAAGCGCGACGGCAAGGCGCTATTCGAGTATCAGGGGCCGCTGCGGCTGGTTGTGCCGGCGGATAAAGAAGGAGCGCGATCCGTGCGCATGCTGGAGAAACTGCAAGTGGTGATGCTGCGCGAGTAGCCCCGGAAGAAGCCACGCGATGAACAGGAACTGGACATCCGCCGCCGTCGTTCTCGCAATCTGCGCGGCCATCGCGGGAACGAGCTCAGCGCTTCCACAGGATGGCAGGAGTGGCCGCCCCGCGGACGGCGGTTATCGTTGGGTACTGCCGAAGGGCTTTCCCAAACCTCGCGTCCCTGCCGATAATCCGATGACTGACGCCAAGGCCAAACTGGGCCGTTATCTTTTCTACGACGAGCGCATGTCCGGGAATGGCACGCAGTCTTGCGCTTCTTGTCACCAGCAACAGCTCGCGTTCACCGACGGCAGGCCGCAGGGCGTAGGCTCGACGGGCGAACTGCACTCGCGGGGCGCCATGAGCCTGGTGAATGTCGCCTACAGCTCCGTGCTGACCTGGAACAACCCGAACGAGCACAGCCTGGAGCATCAAGCTCTGACGCCGATGTTCGGCGACAATCCCGTGGAACTCGGCCTGAAGGGCGACGGCCAGGAATTCACTGACATGCTGCGCCTGGATCCCGTTTATGGCGGCCTGTTCCCCGCGGCATTTCCAGGAGACGTGGATCCCTTCACCATCGCGAACGTCACGAAAGCCATCGCCTCCTTTGAACGGACGATCATCTCGGCAGGCTCGCCCTACGACCGGTATCACTATGGAGGCAACGATCAGGCGGTCTCGGAGTCCGCCAAGCGCGGAGAGGTGCTCTTCTTCAGCGATCCGCTTTCCTGTTTTCGCTGCCACGGCGGATTCAACTTCAGCAACGCCACGACGTACGAAGGCAGCCGCGAGGACCGCCCCGATCATGATGAGGACTCTTTTCACAACACTGGCCTCTACAACATCACCGGGCCGCTGTCCTACCCTGCCCCGAACGTGGGCATCTACCAGTACACATCGCGCCCGGAGGACGTCGGCAAATTCAAAGTGCCCACGCTGCGCAACATCGCCTTGACCGCGCCATACATGCACGATGGAAGCGCAAAGACACTCAACGACGTGCTCGATCACTATGCCGCTGGAGGCCGCACCATCGTGAATTCTCCCTATGCTGGCAACGGCTCGCAAAATCCTAACAAGGACCATTTGATTCGAGGCTTTAAGCTGTCTTCCCAGGATCGCGCCGACTTAATTGCCTTCCTGCAATCCCTGACGGACGAAGAGGTAATTCATGACCCGAGGTTCGGAAATCCGCGGCGATAAGGCCCTGAACGCAAAAACTTCACCGGATAAGCCGGTCGCCACGTCCAGCCAGCTTCAGAAGATCCGCCGAGGCCGCGGGCTGGGAGCCACGGAGATTGCGCGCCTGGTCGGAGTAAGCCGTCAGACCATCTACGCGATCGAATCGGGCGATTACGTGCCCAACACGGCTGTCGCGTTGCAACTCGCTCGCGTACTCCAGGTCACCGTCGAAGAGCTTTTTTCGTTGGGTGCCGCTTCCGAGCAGCCACCTGCGCGCGTACACGCGGAGCTGCTGGCAGCCGCTGGCGATGAATACGCGACCGGAGAATTGGTGCGCGTTGGCCGCGTCGGGAAACGCACGATCGCCGTCCCCGCTCCGCGCTTCCCCATGTTTCTTTCCGAAGCGGATGGCGCCATCCTGACCCAAAGCAAAGGCCGCGCGACGATTCGCACCGTCGCGGAATCTTCCGCGGAACGCAGTGTCTTGGTCATTGCCGGATGCGATCCGGCGCTCTCAGTGCTGGCCGCGGAACTCAAATCCGCCGGAACAGAAGTGATCAGCGTCCCGTGCTCGAGCCAAGAGGCTCTGCAATGGCTGAGGAAGGGCTTGGTCCACGTCGCGGGCACGCATCTCTGCGACCGCGAAACCGGCGAATATAACCTGCCGGTGGTCAAGGCGCTCTTTGGGAAAAATAATGTTCACGTGGTGACCTTCGCGGAATGGCAAGAGGGCCTGGCCGTGCGGCGCGGAAATCCAAAACAGATCCGTTCCGTGGCCGATCTGAATGACAAACAGATCAGCATCGTGAACCGTGAAAAAGGTTCGGGAGCGCGCGAGCTGCTGGACAGCAGTCTCCAGACAGCCAAAATCGCGCCGGAAAGTATTCGAGGTTATGACCAGATCGTGCCGGGCCACTTGGCCGCGGCGCTCGCCGTAGCTAACTCACAAGCGGACTGCGCGGTGATGACTATCTCCGCGGCAAAGTGTTTCGGACTGGACTTCATCCCGCTCTCTACTTCGCGCTTCGACTTGATTGTTGCTGCGTCGGAAATGGATGCCACGGGGATACGCACCCTGCTGGACGCGTTGAACCGCGCCAGCCTGCGCCGAAAACTAGCCATGCTGGCTGGATATGAGGTTCGGCATACCGGCGAGATGCTGATGTAGCCGCCGGCGTGGGCGTAATGGTCAGTTTCCAGTTGCCGAGACAAATAATTTGCTTGGTTCGGAGAGACTCCGGTGTATAAAGGTGCCAATCGGGGGGAGCGAGATGGACGTGCCGGCTCAGACCGAGTCCCCTACATCCTGAGGAGTATGCCATGCGAAGACACATCAAGCGGGAGATCCTGGGCCTTAGCGCACTTTTAGCGGTGTGCTCGGTTGCTTTTGGGCAGGCGCCTCAAAACACCAAAACAGGAGCGGCGCAAACAGCCAAAGCGGCCCCGGCCCGTCCTCACGATATCGAAGGAGCGTGGATGGGAACGGCCGGCCCGACGCGATTCGGCGACATCGGCGAACTGACGCCGTGGGGGAAGGAGCGGTTCAACGCCAACAAGCCCTTCAACGCTCCCGAGGGCAGGATCGTGCCCGTGGGGGAATCGAACGATCCGCTCAGTAAGTGCGATCCGCTGGGTTTCCCGCGAAATGTTTTTTACGAGACTCGCGGGATAGACTTCGTGCAGACTTCGCGAAGGGTGCTCGAGCTGTTTCAATATCAGAGGATCTGGCGGGAGATTTGGACGGATGGCCGAAAGCTTCCGGCGAACGTGGGTGACGATGCGCCGGATTCGGTGGACCCGCGCTGGTACGGCTACTCGATCGGGCACTGGGATGGCGACTATACGTTCGTGGTGGAGACCACGGGCATAGACGAGAGAGGCTGGCTGGATACGTACGGCTATCCGCATAGCGCGCAGTTGCGGACGGAGGAGCGTTACCGGCGCGTGGACCACGACAATCTGGAACTCATCGTGAAGATCGACGACCCGAAGGCCTACGTAAAACCGTTCGTGACCAAGCCGCAAGTGCTGAAGTGGAATCCGAAAGAGGAAGTCGACGAACAGATGTGCGTGCCGTCGGAAGCGGAAGCCTATTGGAATGCCATCGGCAGTATGGATGCCGGAACGACGACGAAGTAGCCTAAGCGAGCGCTATCAAACATATTTGCGCTTCATTTGAGGCAGCGCATATTCGGCGCGCCTCAAGGCGGAACTGTCGAGAGACGTCAAATCAGGTGCGCCAAGAGTCCAAGAAACCGCGGCACCGCCTCCAGTTCCCCTACTGGCTCTCGATGTTCACGGCGTAATACGCCACTGTCTTCGTGGGAACGTCCTTCCACCAGTGCGGCGTCTTGGCCGGAATCGTGATCACGTCCCCTTTGCTCAGGTGGTGGACCTCCCCGCCCTCGATCGACGCAGCCACCATCTGATCCGCGCTGGTTCGCTTGGCCCCGACCATGGTTCCACCCGTCACCAATGTCGCTTCCCCTTCCACGATAATGAAAATGTGGTTGGTATGTTCGTGGTATTCCACTTGACCTGCCTCCCGGCGATTGGCCAGCACCACCAGGCCGGGATCGCTCACGATCGGCCCGCCCTTCGCCATCGTCGCGGTCACCTGGTCGTGCCCAATGTAGTGCACCGCCGCCGGGACGCCGCCCCCGAGCGGAGCCGCAGCCGCGGTCAGCCAAGTAGCCATTGCCAGCATCGTCGCGAGCGCCACCAAAGATTTCATTTGCGTTCCCTCCTTTGACTTGATCCCCATGCCTGGATTTTGCTTCTGCACAACTGCAGGGAAGATTACATCCGTGCCGCACAAATTCAAAACGTCGCAATGACAAGTCTGAAGCCTGCTCTGAGTCCACCCCGCCTCTTCAGTTTTTCTTGAAAGTTTCTGACGGCAAGTCTTGAAGACCGGAACTATCGGAAACTGGCTCACCGTCGCCGATCGTGAGGGGTTTGTGCCTACTTGCTCGCGGTTACCGCCGGATACTCGCCCGCGTAAGCGCCCACCGTCTGCCAGGGCTGCTCGATCGGGATGACCTTCTGTTCGCTGCGGATGCGGCCGTACGGAATTGTCCCGTCGATGCCCATCGGCGTCTTCCCCTGCTGAAAGCCGCGCAGCGCTTCCAGCATTCGACGGCGCATGCAGGTGATCGCGATGTCGGAGGTGCCCAGGTGTTCCTGTGAACGGTCGGCGATGGAACCCATGGTTTCCTGGCAGGCCATGTCCTGATTCGTGAAGCCCTCGATACCCGTGTAGCTTCCTTTTTTCATCGCGGCACGATCCTGGTTGAACCAATTGTCGATGGTCCCGAACTTGAAGTAGTTGTGATCGAGATCCACGCCGGGGACCACGTGATGCTTCTTCATCGTCTCTTCGGTGCTGACCGGCGAGCCGTCCTGGCTGAAGAAGATTCCGTAGAACATGGTGTTCTCGTCGTCCATGGGCACGAAAATCTGGATATGCGCCGGCAAATTCTTTTCGAGCGGCCGAGGAATAACAGCCGTGAAAGGCACGAGGAATAGAGTCACTCGCACGTACTTCTGCTTGTCCGGGTCTTGAACGGTCTTCCGAATTGCGGCGTAGCGCATGCCGTAGCTGGTGTCTTCGGTTTCGAGCTTCGGCGAGGTATCGATCGAAAGTGATGCGCGTTTCTTCCAATCCCAAATCACGCCCTGGTGCAGGAACCAGGAATGCGCGGAATCGATCGCCCCTTCCACGGCTTGCAGGTAATTGGCTCGTTCGCCGACCTTAAAAACCGCCCGCTGATCGGGCGGCAGCTTCATCCAATCGTATTCCGGAAATGGCGGCTCTAATTCGGGCGGACCCGTGTAGGTCCAAACCATTCCGCCGGCCTCGCGTGTCGGATAGGCCTTGAGATTGATGCGGTCGCGGTAGCCGTAATCCGGCGGCTCGGTCGGCATGTCCATGCAATTGCCACACACGTCGAACTTCCAGCCGTGATAGATGCAGCGCAGGCCGCCGTCTTCGTTGCGTCCAAGCGCCAGCGAAGCCAAGCGGTGCGGGCAGCGCTCATCGACCACGCCAACGCGCCCTGCGGCATCGCGAAAGACGACCAGCCGTTCGCCAAGCAATTTCATGCGAACCGGCGCGCCATCGGGCTCGGCTACCTCTGCGGAAAGACACGCTGGCATCCAGTAGCGCCGGATCATCTGCCCCATCGGCGCGTCGCCGGTGACGCGGGTGAGCAAGTCATTGTCTTTGATGGAAAGCATGGCAGATCATTCCTACCTTTCAAACGTCTCAAAGTTCGCGCTTGAGCGAATCTAGGAGTTGCCTGCGGTCACCTCGCCGGTGAGTACGATCTCGCGCCGCTCGCGGGCTGATTCAACGAGGCCGGCAACCGCCGCCATCGTCGATGTGCCCCACGCACCGTCATGCAACGGGGCCACGCCGCGCAATATCGCGTTCGCGAATTCGTCGACGGCCGCGTCCTTATTAGGATAGGCGCGCGCGTCGGGGATGCCGATCTCGCGTACCCCTTTTTCCTCGTAAATTAGAACGCCATCGGCAGAGGGACGCAAGTCGGCGCCCTCGCAACTCGCGATCAGCACGCCAAAGTGGGGATGATGAATGGGCCCGCCGCTGGACCGGCTGCCGCGTCCGGCGTAACCCGATTCTTGGCGCAGCACGGCCTCATCGCTCACGCCCTTGAGGAGTCGCCGAGCGCCGCCTTGCTCGGGCCTCTTTTCTTCTCCCATCTCGCCGATCCAAAAATGAAACTCGTCGCTGTCGAAATGGTCGTAGCCGCTGTAAACCAGCGAAGCTGCCACGCCGTCTTCAAACTCGACGAGCGCTGCGAGCGCGCCTTCCGTCGGCCGCGAAGGGTCCCAGCGTCCCGCGATCGCGCGCACGCTGCGAATCGGATTACGGGCCAGCGCTCGCGCGACTTCGATCTGGTGCGGCACTTGATTGTAGAAGATTCCTCCGCCTCGCGAGGTGTCCAGTTCCTCCGGCCGCCTGGGACGGTACAAGAAATTCGTGTACACAAAATTGGTAATCATGCGCAGCCCGCCGAACTCGCCGCTTTCGATCAGAGCCCGCATGAGCGTGATGGCAGGATCGAACCCGTGGGTGGGCCCAACCACGAGCGCCACTCCCGCGCGCTGCGCGGCTTCCGTCATCGCGCGGCAATCCTCGACCGAAAGCGCCATGGGCTTCTCAACCAGCACGTGCTTGCCGTAACGGCACAGTGTCTCGACGTCCTCGCGATGACATTGGTGCGGAGTCGCCACATATGCGGCGTCGATCTCGCCTCGCGAGCAGAGCTCTTCTGCCGTGGCAAAAGCGGCACCCGAAAATTCGGCGAGGAACCGCGCGCGCGCCGCCGGATTGGGGTCCGCGCACGCTACGACAGCGATCTCCGGATGAGCCGCCAGGCTCGGCAACATCTGTGCCGCCGCGCGTCCGAGACCCACTACGCCCAATCGAATCCCGCGACTCACCACGGAAGTTCCTCTTCACCAACGTATATCGCATCGCCGAAGAATGCTCAAGCGACGCCAGCGCATCGCCGCGCCACTGCGTTGAAAACATTGCTCCAAAGACACTTATCTGGAGCAACTTTTCTGGGTCATGCCGCCTTCCAATACTTGCCGCAGCGAGAGTTTTTCACCGCGGACGGGTTAACTCTCTAGGACTCAAATCTATCTCTCTGTTTGAGTGCGCCCAGCCCAGAGGGTAAATTGGGGAGATGGCAATAAGGCTGCTTTTCCGGGCTCGCGGCACTGCAACACCACACCGCGAGCGCCCCTGAGGAGGCGCAAATGCGTGTGATTTCGTCGGTTGGTATCTTTCTGCTTGCATTGTTCATGGTAGCCCTGCCGGTTCCCTCTCACGCCCAGATTAGCGTGGGCGTATCGATCCGAATCGCTCCACCTGTTCTGCCCGTTTATACGCAGCCGGTCTGCCCCGGCGACGGCTACCTCTGGACGCCCGGCTACTGGGCCTGGGGATCGGAAGGCTACTTCTGGGTCCCTGGCACCTGGGTTCGTCCGCCGCGCGTCGGTGTGCTCTGGACTCCCGGCTATTGGGGCTGGGGGGACGGCGTGTATGTTTGGCATGCGGGATACTGGGGTCCGCACATTGGATTCTATGGCGGCGTGAACTACGGTTTCGGCTACGTCGGCGTCGGCTATCTCGGCGGCGAGTGGCGCGGTGGAGTCTTTGCTTATAACCGCACGGTGAACAACGTCAATGTGACCGTTGTGCACAACACCTACAACCGTACGGTGATCAACAACACCACCGTCGTGAACCGCGTCAGCTATAACGGCGGCACCGGCGGAATCAATGCCCGGCCCAGGCCGGAGGAAGAGGCGGCTGGACGCGAGCAGCATTTCGGAGCAACGACCGAGCAGGCCACCCACGAGCACGCCGCAGGTACCAACCACTCGCAACTGGCCTCGGTGAACCACGGCCAGCCTGGCGTCGCGGCCACGGGCCGCGCTGGGGAATTCTCCGGGAGGAACGTGGTGGCGGCTCGCGCGGGCGGCGCACCTGCCGGCGGCGAGAATCGGCCGGCGTATCGTCCTGGCAACAACAAGGTCGGCAGCGCCAACGGCGGCAATGCCGGTGGTAACGCGCGGCCACTCGAAAGCAACGCTCCGCGTGGAAACAGCGCGCCACCGAATCACGGCAACGGCGGTGGCGGCGAAGTGCGCGCCACGAATCAGCCGGTGCACGAGAACGCGGCGCATAACAACGCGCCGCACAACGAAGGCAAACCGGCGCCGGAAAAGGACGGTCACGGCGGCAGTGGCGAGCACGAGAAGCACGAGCGCTAACTACACAACCGGAACAACTTCAACCTTCCGTCTCGCGCCCCGCGTTTACGCGGGGCGCTTTTTTTCGCTTCGCTCCGCTTCGACTCAGTTCGTTATTCGACCCAGTCGGCGATGAAGAGATTCGTTTCGTGGGGCTCGCGGCCGTTGCGGTTGGAGGCCCAGACCAGGCGTTTGCCGTCGGAGGAGAACATCGGGAAGGCGTCGAAGCCGGGATAGGTGGTGATGCGTTCTTGGCCGGTGCCGTCTTCGTTGATGAGGTAGAGGTCGAAGCCGGCGGGATCCTGCGTGTTGCCCAGATTCGAGGCGAAGATGATGCGCTTGCCGTCGGGGAGCCAATACGGCGCGAAATTGGCGGCTCCGTTGTGCGTGACCTGGTGCTTATCGTAGCCGTCCGCGTTCATGGTCCAGATTTCGAGGTCGCCGGGACGGATCAGGCCGCGCGCATAGAGGTCCTTGTAGTCCTTGATCTGCGCGGGAGTCACCGGATGCTCGGCGCGGTAGACGATTTTTTTGCCGTCATACGACCAGAAGGGGCCGCCGTCGTAGCCGAGCTCGTGGGTGAGTTGTTTTACATTGCTGCCGTCGGCATCCATGGTGAAAACGTCGAGGTCGCCATTGCGTGTGGAGGTGAAGACGATGTGCTTGCCATCGCGGGTGATGGTGGACTCGGCGTTATAGCCAGCAGCTTTGGAGAGTTGGCGAATGTCGCTGCCGTCGGGCTTGGCGGTATAGATCGTGTAGGTGTTGTAGATGGGCCAGACATAGCCTTGCGAATAGTCGGCGGGTGGCGGGCACGCCGGGTTGGCCGCGAAAGTGGATGAATAGAGAATGCGATCGCCCCCGGGAAAGTAGTAGCTGCAGGTGGTGCGGCCCTGGCCGTTGCTCAGCATTTTGGGAGGTGCGAGCGGCGTGGAGGAGTTCGCGCCGGCAGGCGGCACGGCCATCGTGTAGATCTGATCGCACGCAATATTCGGTCCGACGGGAGCGTGCGTGCGCGGGTCGGAGAACTGTCCCTGATGTTGGAAGCTCAGGTATTTGTCGTCGGCGGAGAAGTAGGCCTCGGCGCTCTCGCCGCCGAAGGTGAGCTGGCGGATGTGCGCGAGGTGCTTCTCGCCGGGGTAGGCGAGCGATGCGGTTCCGGCGGACTTGCCGGGGGCGCTGGCTTGCTGCTGCGCAGCGCGTCCCGGGACGAGCAGAACCACGATCAGTGCGCCAGAGGCGAGCAGCAGCGATGCGGCCAGTGTTGCAAGGGGATGGCGGCGATGAGATTCTTGCGGCGCCGACGGCATTTTTCGCAGCTTCATCGCAAAGGACCTCGCTAACGGCGCTGCTCGAGCTTGACCGACACGGTGAGCGGCTTGCCGTCGCGCGTTACCGTGACTTCGACGGTCTGGCCGACTTTGCTGGCGCGCAGGGCGTCGGTGAAATCGTAGAGGTTCATGATCGGCTTGCCGGAGAAGCGCACGAGAACGTCGCCGCCCTTGAGACCGGCCTTGGCGGCGGGCGATCCGGGAGTCACATCGCTGAAGCGCACGCCGTTTGATTCCTGACCGAAGTCAGGAACCGAGCCGAAATACGGCCCGTAGCCTCCGCCGCCACCACCGTCACCACTGGTAGAAACCCCAGCGTGCGGATTGGCGTCCGCAGTGACCGCTACAAAGGTTGGGCGGGTGGCTGCCGCGTCGATTTGCAGGGCGGCCTGCGCGACCATATCCAGCAGGCGTGCGGCATCGGGGGCGTTGATTTTGTCCCAGGTATCGGAAGGCCGGTGATAGTCGGAGTGCAGGCCCGAGAAAAAGAACAGGATGGGAATTTTTCTGGCGACGAAGGAGATCTGGTCGCTGGAGGCATAGCCGCCGACGGAGTTCTGGAAGTTGAAATTGGTGTTTTTCTCAAGGCCGCCGACGAGGGATTGGAACGTCGAGCCGGTGCCGATGCCGCCGATGTAGACGGTGCTCTGGCGGATGCGGCCGATCATGTCCATGTTGAGCATGGCCACGTCCTGGGCGAGCGGGCGCGTCGGATCCTTTACCCATTCGGCGGAGCCGAGCAAGCCCAACTCCTCTCCCGCAAAGGAGGCGAACAGGATGCCTCGCTGGAGGCGGTCCTTGAGCGGAGCGAGCAGGCGCGCAAGTTCCAGCAGGCCCGCAGTACCGGAGGCGTTATCGTCCGCGCCGGGATGAATCTGGCCGATCTGCGAGGGCGCCAGCGAATCGTAGTGGCCGTAACCGAGGTGATCGTAATGCGCGCCGAGGACGATGTATTCGTCGGTTTTGCCGGGGAGATAGGCGAGGACATTGTTGACTGTGTTGCGCGTCGTTTCGATGTTCACTTCGATGGCGAGGCGCACGGAATCCGGGAAGGCGAATGACGCGGGGCGGCCTGCGGCATTCATCTGCTCCTGCACGGCGGCCAGCGACTTCCCCGCTGCGGCGAACCAGGCTTGCGCAACGTCATTTTTCACCTGCACAAGAATGATCCCGGCGTTTTCGGGACCGCTGACGCTGCCGAAGCGCGTGAGATTGTCCTGCTCGTCGTTGTTGAGTTTGCCATTCACGACCACGACGGCTTTCGCGCCGTGGTTGCGAGCATTGATGGCTTTGGTGATCAGCGCCGCGTGCTGCGTGAGTCCCTGATTGTTGGTGTGGATGGCGAAGCTTGGCGGCTCGTAGCGGAGCAGGACGACGATTTTGCCGCGAACGTCGACGCCGTCATAGTCGTCGTATTTGAATTCGTCGGCGGTGGCGCCATAGCCCGCAAAAACGACGGGCGCGGCGGCCTGGCCCGCGGAGGAGAAGCTGAAGGGGACAAACTGGTCGTTGAGCTTGAGTTCTTTTGTGACGTTGCCGACTTGCTCGTGAATGCTGTTGTTGCCGAGGAGCTTGGCTCCGGTGATTACGCTGAAGGGCTGGCGGAAACCGGCGGTTCCGGCGGGCAGGAGGCCAAGGCTCTTGTAGCGATCCTCGAGCATGTTAGTGGCAAGTTCGATGCCCTTGGTATCGTCCCCGCGGCCTTCCATGGCAGGAGTGGTCAGCGCCTTGATGTCGTTGAGATAGCGAACCGGGTCGGCTTTGCCGACGGTGAGGGATTGCGCAGCGGCGACGACGGCGAGCGCAGTCAGCAGCGCGACAGGGATCGAAAGCCGCGCCAACCGGCGCCAAAATCTGTCGTCGCGTAGCAAGAACCGCAATAGCTCAGAGCGTTTCATCAAACGATTAACTCCTAGCATCGTTCTTCCCTACTGGCCCTGTCAACTCGGTTCGTAGCGTCGCTGGTTCGCGCCGGCAGGCTGAAAGAACGTTGGGGCTCGTTTGCAAGGCGTCGATAAGGTGGAACTTTCAATTTGGGAATGCAGCCCCCCTCCCGGGCGTCTTTGCAAACGAGCGTGTGGGCGCATGAAAGCAAAGGAGTTAATGCTTGAAACTTGGCACAAGAGCGAACAGAGGGCACGAGTTACCGAAGCCAAGGTACCCCCACCCCCCGGGCAAACCACATGAATATCAAAACAGGGGAGTTGCGGCAAAAGGAACTTGTATGAATATGAAAACAAAGGGCGAGTATTTTGCAAATGTTGACGACGATTGCCGCTGATTCGAGCTGGAGAGGTGAGCGTGACCGGGCAGGAAGAGACGGCTGCGTCCTGAGGTGGACGATCTTTGGTTGCAAACACGCGCCATTATAACATACGCGTCAATATCACTTTTGGGTTAGCGCTCAAATGAGTGGGCGGGATTGGACGCCAAACCGCGAAGCTTTCCTAATCGCGGCAGGGAACGGAGAAGCTATGTTGGATTGCCCAGCCGTGCATTCGGGAGATGACCGGAATCAGGCTTTGACCCAGCTTGGTTAGGGAATATTCCACTTTAGGAGGCACGGCTTGGTAATCCTTTCGGTGAATCAAACCCATCTCCGCTAGCTTCTTTAGCTCGCGACTGAGCACTCGGGGAGCGATCTCGCCCGAGCCTTCGCGGCCCCTCAGCAGACCTTTCTTGATTTCGCCGTATCGCCTGGGTCCCTTCTGGATGTCCCAGAGGATGCGCAGTTTATATTTTCCACTGATCATCTGCTGGAACTGGTCGACCGGACATTTCGCCATCGATGCGCTCTTGCCGTTGTTTGTCACCTCCACCCCCGGAATCGTTCGAGCGTTCGGATGCATAAGAAGATGTACTAACCTATTTGTCCCTACTTGCGGGCGTGCTCGTGCCTAGCTATGCTCGCACAGCCCAATGAAGCGCGGGTTACTTATTTTTAATTTTTTGAGGGGCATCGCGCCGAGAATGGAGAAACCGTCCCGTGAATAAGCTACTGGGAACCAAGGAAAAGCCGCTGCGACTCAAGACGCCGCCTGGCACTCCGAGTTTGAGATTTATGGGGATGAAAAGGACGGCAAGGAAATCATCGTGTGCACGGTCGGCAAGACGGTGCTGCATTACGATGCGCGGTGCGTATCCGATTTGCAGGCCATACTGAAGAAGCACGGCGACTGGATGGAGATGGGAAGCGCCGATGAGAACAAGCCGGCCAAGGAAGGAACGGTGGAAGCCTGGGGCCGCTCCGCAAAGAACCCCGTCGGGGGCTGGTACGGCCTGAAGAAGGGACTGCGCGGGCGATTCGGAATGTATATCCCCCCCTTGATGGAGAGATTGGGACTGGCGGAACTGGAGCACAATCCGAAGAACAATCGAATGAGAGCGAAGTAATGTCCGTCTTGGCGATGGCGGCTTCGCGGTACGGGCCGCTCGAGCAACTGAGACCTGTGAACTTACCCGCGCCTACTCCCGGCCGCGGCGAGGTCCTTGTTCGGATTCACGCGTCAGCCTTGAATCCCGCCGATTACAAGGTGATTACCGGGCAGATGAAATTCCTGCTTCACGCCCGCAACTTTCCCCTGGTGGTCGGATACGATTTTTCGGGAACCATCGAATCGGTTGGACCCGATGCCACGAATTACAAGACTGGCGATGATGTATTCGGGTTCCTACGCTATGGTCCTGGAAATCGCCAAGGCACTTTTGCCGAGATGGTCGTTGCAAAGGTGACGGAGATCGCGGCCAAGCCGGCCGGGGTATCGCATATTCAAGCCGCGGCGATCGCAACATCCGGGGCCACGGTGCTGCAGTCCTTGAGGAATCTGGGCCACATCAAAAAGGGCGACTCTGTTCTTGTCACCGGGGTGTCCGGAGGAGTCGGTTCACTGGGCGTATGGATCGCGGCAAAATTGGGCGCATCGGTAACGGCTCTGGGTTCGGGGCGTGGACTGGAACTTGCGCAACGATTAGGAGCAATCGCGACGATCGACAGGAAAAGCGCCGACGCGATCTCGGCGGCGCACGGACCCTTTGATATCGTGTTCGACGCCGCAGCCGCTTATCGTTGGAAGCAATGGAAGACGAAACTGAAACCCGGCGGGACGTATATCACGACGATTCCGTCGCTTTCATTTATGGCCGACACACTTGCCAGCCTGTTTTCGCAAACTCGGGTAGCCTTCGTTACAGTGAAATCGGTTCCCTCCGACCTTCAACAACTTGGCGAGTGGCTGGCCGAGGGTTTTGAGGTTCCGTTGGATAGCGTGATTCCGGTGCGGGCCGTGGCCGACGGATTGGCCCGGCTCATGAATGGCACAGTGACGGGCAGAATTGCCGTGAACGTCCTCGGTGGTTTCTAGCAGCCGGTTAAATCCTCTGTGAGATCTTGCGCTGTCTGGTTCGTTGCGCCCCTGGCGCGACGTCGGCGGCGTTCGCCATTCCCCGGAAGAGCCGGGAAGATGTATAAGGGTTGCTCGTACGGGCGGTCCAGGGGCGATCCTGGAACACGGATGAGGAGCGTGCCATGATTCCTTCAAAAATGATTGCTTCAACGATGCGTAAGACATGGGGAAAAGTGTTCGCTCTGGCGGCCATTCTGGGAGTTTTTGTCCTGGCTGCGGCGCCGCTGGCACACGGCCAGGCCGTGCCGCGCTACAAGGCCGATCCATCGTGGCCGAAGCCGTTGCCGAACAACTGGATTATGTGGAATTCCACCGGGCTGGTCGTTGATAAAGACGATCACATTTGGGTGCAACATCATCCGCGGCAAGTTTCGGCCTCTGACGCTGGGGCGGCGTTCAATCCTCCCACGGCCGAGTGCTGCGTTCCGGCGCCGACGTATCTTCAATTCGACGCGCAGGGGAATCTGCTGAAGTCGTGGGGAGGCCCGGCGTTTGTGCCGGACTGGCCGATTTTCGAGCATGGGCTTTTCATCGACAAGGAGGGGAATTTCTGGTTTGGCGGAAACTTTGGGGGAGGAAACGGCGCGAATCTGCTGGCGGCGATCCCCAAGCCCGCGGAACTGATGGCCGACCGTCACGTACTCAAATTTTCACCGGACTACAAACAGCTTCTGGAGATCGGCCATCCTTCGAACGCGCCAACCAACAACCAGGACACCAGCATCCTGGGAGCGCCTTCCGAAGTGTTCGTGGACGACGATGCGCATGAGGTCTATATCGCGGACGGCTACCGGAACAGACGTGTAGTGGTCTACGACTCGAATACTGGGGCGTTCAAGCGAGGCTGGGGAGCGTATGGAATACCGTTGAGCGAGATCGACAACGGGCCTTCTCCCAAGCACGATCCGGCGGCGCCATCCAAGCAATTTGGGGGCGTCATGACCAGCATCGACATCTCCCGCGACGGGTTTGTCTATGTTGGCGATCGCAGCGGCGACCGGGTGCAGATTTTCACGAAGGAAGGAAAATTCGTGAAGGAATTTCTGGTGCATCCGCAGACGATGGGCCAGGGATCGATTTGGGCAACGATGTTCTCGCGCGACCCGAAGGAGAAATATCTGTATGTCTCCGACGGCTTCGACGGGAAGATCTGGATTCTCAATCGCGAGGATGGTAAGGAAGTTGGGTCGATCGGCCAGAAGGGGCATCAGCCCGGCGAATTCGATTTTGTCGAACGGATGGCCTTGGACTCGAAGGGGAACCTGTATGTGACCGAGGTTGGTCCTCCGAACACGCGGCTGCAGAAACTTGTTCCGATCAAGTAGATCAGCGCGCGACGTTCCCGTGTCGCGGACTTCGCTCAGGCGTCGCAATCGCGGCCGCGCACGAGGTATTTGTTTGGGAGATCAGCGGACGCCCGCTGAAAGATTAACGAGTAGATGGATTTTTCGAGCTTAAGGTTTCGGGGCTGCGGTCTGCGGGGTCCTAGCCAGCTTCGCTGCGTCATAGCCGCTCGCGGCTACCTGGAGAAGAATCTTCTGGTAGAGCGCATCCTGCATCCCCGGCGTACGGCTCAGAATCCAGAGATACTCGCGCGACGGCTCGCCAACGACGGCGTATTCGTATTGGTCGCCCAGCCCAATGATCCAGTACTTGCCGTAAAATGGCCAAAAGAAGGTTACCTTCAATCTTGCGTTTGTCGATGCGTCTACAACCTTGGCCGTCCCCTCGGATCGGCTGATCTTGCCGCTTGAGGTGATGCAGGCGTTAACAACGCGAATCGTGCCATCTGGCTTGGTGGAATATTCAGCAGTTACATCGCGATCGCATTTTCGCTCGAAACTATTGGGATAGCGTGCGATTTCAAACCACCGGCCTGTATATCGATTTAAGTCCACGTGGCGCACGGTTTCGAGTGGAGGGGCCGTCGTCGCCGCAAGCAAACCTGCCAGCACCGCTACGTTGCGCATGCGCATGAACACATTGTCTCATGTCTGGCTACGAGACAAACCCGGATGCGCTGCTCAGGTCTTCTAGAGCTTCCAATCGGGCGTGGCGACGTAGGCGCGGCTGATATCGGCGACGGTGCGCGTGCCGCAATTGCCCATCGCCAGCTTCAGCTCGCCCTGCAGGATTTCGATGACGCGATCGACGCCCGCCTGGCCGAACGCACCCAATCCCCAGAGGTAGGGACGGCCGATGCCGCACGCTTTCGCGCCCAGCGCCAGGGCCTTGAAAGCGTCCGTGCCGCGGCGAATGCCGCCATCGACAAATACCGGGATTCGGTTATTCACCTCGGCAACGACTTCGGGCAGCGCCTCGATGGTGGCGCGCAAGGTTTCCGTGGAGCGGCCACCGTGGTTCGAGACCAGGATGCCGTCGAGGCCGTGCTCGATGGTCAGGCGGGCGTCTTCACGCGTGTCGATGCCCTTGATGAAGAATTTCCCTTTCCAGAATTTGCGGATGCGATCGACGAAGGCCCAGTCCATGGCGGGATTTAGAGTGGATACGCCGGTCATGTCGATGCCATCGTACATGGGACGCTCGTGAATGTCGGTGAAAGGCTCGCCGACGTGGCAGGCGGCGCAGGGCTTGAGGTCCTTGGGGCGGGTGCGGAGATAGGTTTCGCTGTTGCGGCCGGTGGTGTTATCGACGGTAAGAGCGATGACCGGGCATCCGGCGGCTTCCACGCGCTCGAGGAGTTTTTGGCAGGCTTCCCAGGTGCTTGGCGCGTAGAGCTGATACCAGACGGGGCGGCCGAGAGCCTTGTTGACGTCTTCGACGCCGGTGGAGGCTGAGGAGGACAAGAACTGCAGGGTGCCGCGCGCCTTGGCTGCGCGGGCGACATTTTCTTCGCCGTCGGGCCAAAAGGCTTTGTGAGCGGAGGTCGGGCACAGGAAGATGGGGCTGTTGTAGGTGGTGCCAAACAGGTCGACGCGCATGTCGACCTTGGTGGCGTCGCGCAGGCGACGGGGACGCAACTGCACGTGCTGATAGCCTTCGCGATTGGCGCGTAGGGTGCCGTCGTCATCGACGCCGCTGACCATGAAAGCCCAATGGGAATTGCGGACCTTGCGGTGCGCGGCTTCCTCGAAATCGAAAACGTCGAGGGCGGCGGATGGGTCGGCGATTACGTCGGAAGTTGCCGGGGCGTTCTGGGCCAGGGCGCTTTCGGCCAAGCCGGTACGCTTCATGAAGGCAGCGACACCGCCTAGCGCGGCGACGTAGGGGCTGGCGGCCAGAAATTTCAGAAATTCACGACGGGCCTTTGAGGTAGGGATCGGAATGGGTTTTCTCATGATCGTTGCGTATGGTAGCTCGGGTAGAAGCCGTGTGACCAGCCAAAAATCAATGGCTGTGCGGGCGGGACAAATCGTTTCTCTAAAATTCGTGTCCGGCGCACGCCGGTCTCACGGGGGGCCACAAAAAATATTCCATCCGAACGCCGCTGCCGCGTGTAATATGCGAACTGGAGGTACGAAGGATATGGCCTCCCGAGCTGCTGCCGTAGCGGAAGACTCCAGACCACAATTTCTGGAAGGACTCGACCCGGGCGCCCTCAAATCAATTTTGGGGGCCGCAACAAGGCTGCAATTCGCGGCGAACTCTGTGGTCATTCGGCAGGGCGAGCCGGCGCGGCGCTTCTTTCTATTGACGGAAGGCGGCGCGCGATTCTTCTACTTGTCACCAGAAGGTCATAAGCTTCTCGGGCCGCGCATCTTGCCCGGAGAGATATTCGGCGGCGCCGCAATTTTATTCAAACCCTCTTCCTATCTGGCAAGCACAGAGACCTTAAAAGATAGCCGCGTGTTGGAGTGGGAGCGAACCACAATCCGCGGCCTTGCCGCGAGGTACCCCAGGCTGCTGGACAATGTATTGTCCTTCGCAATCGACTACCTAAATTGGGCGATCGTCGCCCACATCGGCTTGGCCTGCCACAGCGCGCGTCTGCGGCTCGCGCAGACGCTCCTGGATCTGACGCGACCTGTCGGCCACAAAAATATCGGCGGGGTCGAACTACAGGTGACGAACGAGGAGCTGGCAAACGCGGCGAACGTTACCATATTCACTGCGAGCCGGTTGCTCAGCGAATGGCACCGCAGCGGCGCGGTGGTGAAGAGCCGCGGGAAGGTTCAACTGCAACATCCCGAACGACTCTTCGCACGCCGAGCCTGAACGCGTTTGAGCCTTCGCCGTCCGCTTTATTCCTTCGTTGTTGTGAGCGCGTCTTTTCCTGTGCGGCGCCAGGTGACAATTCACTCGCTCTGAGCACAAGTCCCAGCGAAAAAAACACGGCCATCATTGCTCCAGAGCAACGACAAGTCCGCCGCAATCCTATACATTTTTCTGATGCTTAATAGGAATGCAGTATCAGATGAATGATCAGGGGAGGCTTTCCGGCGATCTGCCGCTCATTGCCGAACGACTGCAGGCGCTGGAAGCAGCGCAGCCCGCGCTGTTGGGCGATATCGCGGCTCTTCGCGAAGCTGCACTGAAAGGCTCGCCGCTGTTGCCGCGTGAATGCGAAAACCTGGCGACGCACCTCCGAGAAACACAGGCTTTGCTGACTGCCGCTTCGCAAGCTTGCGAGGAGATAATCTCGTCGCTTACAACACCCCTATCCCACCCACCCGCTGCTGAATCTCGGGATGCCGGCGAAAGTGCCGGCAAATTGGAGCAACGTCGCGTACCGCGCCGATCGTTCGGAGGCGTCGCGGAAATTTCCACCGCTTACCCCGATGCTCACATTATTGGACTGGTGTCCGAACTCAGCCGATTTGGATGTTTTGTGCGGACGCAGATGTCTGTGGCCATCGGCACCAAAATAACCTTGAAGATCACCCATCACGGGAATGAATGCGTCACGCGCGGCGAGGTGGTTCATGCATTGGCGGCAAAAGGCATTGGCATCAAGTTTGAACCAGCCACAGCCCGAGATGGGGCCCTGCTGGACGATTGGCTGAGCCAGACCATGCTCTGAATTGCCACACTCCCCGGCCGTCGTCATTCTCACGACTTCTGCCAAAGTGCCAGAAGGTGGTACTAAAACCAGGGTACCGCAGAATTTGGAACTACTGGGTCTACTAAAGCCCAGGTCCCGAAAAATTTGAGACGACTGGACCATATCGTCAAAGGGAGCGGGTCTGCCACTATGATCCGTGAACCACCCGTCCAACATTCGAGCCCGAAGCGAAGCCGCCATAGCTGTCTTGGTATTGTGCGCAGCGACGGGTCTGTGGATGGGGCACCACGTCGTCCACCACTCCCCTGCAACGACAGCCGCCGCGCTCAGAAAATCGCCACCGATCACGGGAATCCCGATGAGGCCGCCAGCGCCCGCCAAGGGCGGGAGGGTCCGCAGGGTTTATGGCCACTCGCTTGTGGCCGGGGGAATCCACAGCATCGAAGAGCTGCTGATCGTGGTTCAGAGGGATCCGCGGCTCGCCGAACACTATAAGAATTTCGATCTGTCCAGTGCCCACATCGTTACGCTGGATCATAACGTGGTGGCCTATGTCTCCTACCGGCTGAACAAGGGGATTTATTGGGAGGCGAGGCCGACGATCATAGCGAAGGGCGAACAGGTGATCACCGACGGGACGAACTTTATTCGCGTACGGTGCGGCAACCTGATCTCTTACGCCCCAGGCCCGACAAGCCCCGGCGAACCGGAAGACATGGATATCGTGGTGGCGCTCATCCATAGCGATCCCCCACCGGCCGGACCGCCCCCAACGATCGCGGGTTCGCCTCTTCCGCTGCCGCCTTTGCTCGGACATGGTCCGACTCCGCCTCCACGCGGATGGTTGCCGCCCATCGTACCCGTATGCTGCGTCGGTGGTGGCCCGCTGCCTCCTCCGCTGCCTTGGAATCCGCCCCCATCTGTCAGGGCTGATGAGTTCCCCGCGATGCCCTTCACAATTCTTGGGCAGGCCTACAGCGTTCCTTCGGCGGAATTGGCCCTGCTGGCGGGCGTGCTTCTCATTGTGGCTCTGCATTTTGTCTTCCTGACATAGCAGGTCAACGACTCTACTTTTTCCTCGAGCATAGGAGTATCTTGGCGCGGCGGCTTGTGGCTCACCGCCGGACCGCCTTTCGGAGGAGCAATCCATGTCATTTCTGTATCGAGCGGAGCAGGTTGGCAGTTTTCTTCGGCCAGCCGAATTGCTGGAGGCCCGCCGCAGCGCGGCCGGCGATCCGGAGCGGCTGCGGTCCATCGAAGACCGTCATATTCTGCGAACTCTTGGCAGGCAGAAGGAACTGGGATTCGAGATCTTCACGGACGGCGAACTGCGGCGGCGCAATTTCATGAGCGATCTTACCGACGCGGTAGAGGGCTTCGACGTGAACACCGCCATTGCCCGAACCTGGCAAGCTGCTCCTGCCGGCCAGAGTGCTCCGGCTAGCAACGCTGGGCTTGGGGTGGTCACGGGCAAACTGCGCGCCGTGCGTCCACTCACCGGGCTTGAGCTTCCCTTTCTGAAGCAGCACAGCCCTGGCGCCATCAAAATGACGTTGCCAAGCGCGACGCAATTTCCAGCTATCGCATTCAAGCGAGGCGTTACGGACAAGGTCTACGAAAGCTATTCGGCGCTGCTCTGGGACATCGTTGAGATCTTGAAGGCCGAGATGACAAGGCTTTCGGCGGAAGGCGTGAGTTACCTTCAGATTGACGCTCCCCGCTACAGCTACTACATGGATCCGAAGTGGCGGGAATGGATTCGGAGCGAGATGGGCGTTGAGCCAGCGGCCTTCTTCGAAGAATCGATCCGAGCCGACAATGCGTGTCTGGCGGCTGCGCGGCGGCCGGGCGTGACGCTGGCGATGCACCTGTGCCGGGGGAATAATCGCAGCCACTGGTACGCCGAAGGCGGATACGACGCTGTCGCTGAAAAGCTGTTCGGCACGCTCGAAGTGGACCGCTTCCTGCTCGAATATGATGATGAGCGCTCTGGAACGTTTGAGCCCCTGCGCTTTGTGCCGCGCGGAAAGGCCGTCGTTCTGGGATTGATCAGCAGCAAGCTGCCGCGGATGGAGGACCCCGCGGTGCTGGCTCGGCGCATCGACGAAGCGGCGCGGTACGTGCCCATCGAGAACCTGGCGCTCAGTCCGCAATGCGGCTTCGCTTCGATGATGGAGGGCAACCTGATGACGGAAGAGCAGCAATGGGCGAAGCTGCAACTGGTCGTGGACACCGTGCGCCAAGTCTGGAAATAATCGCCGTGCTTGCCGGTAATAAGACGGAGAGCCTCGGATCGGCCGCATTCATCAGAAGAATGGCAGTATGGCTGGCCCTCTTGGCGTCGATGTGTGTCAGCGTTCACGCTGGGAAGCCGACCGCTCGCCTCAACGCGCTGCTGGACGCGTGGAGGCTGAAAAATGCGCCGGGAATGGCCGCCGTGCTCATTCGCGACGGGCGGATCGAGTATCGCAAGACGTTCGGATTCGCCAATCTCGACGCGCGGACGCCCATCACCTCCGACACGCAATTCCTGCTGGCGTCCCTCACCAAGCAATTCACGGCGATGGCCATCCTGATTCTTGTGGAACGGCAAAAGTTGCGATTGGACGATTCGCTCGCCAAGTTCTGCCCGGAGTTTCCGGCCTACGCACGGACCATCACAATTCGCCACTTGCTCAATCACACGGCCGGCTTTACGCAGTACCAGGAGCTTTTAGTTGGCAAGATCGATGAGGAGACCTATTTCCGGTCGTCGAAGAGTCCGCCGGCCGCGCACGAATTCACCGCGGCGGAAGCGCTGCAAGCACTCAGCCGCCAGCAATGGCTCCGGTTCCCTCCCGGCGAAAAGTTTGAATACAGCGATTCGGCTTACGTCGTGCTGGGCCAGATCATCGAACGCGTCACCGGCGAGCGGTACGCGGAGTTTCTGAAGGAGACCATCTTCGATCCGCTGGGAATGAATGGCACGATGGTGGTCGATGAACGCAAGCAAAGGGTGCCGCGTCTGGCGTTGTCCTACGCGATGCGCGACGGCCATTGGCAAGACATTACCTATAGCCCCGAAAACTCCATTTACGGCGAGGACGGCATCTACAGCACGGTCAACGATCTGTACAAGTGGGACCAAGCCTTATACACCGAACGCCTGGTGAGCCGCGCAACATTGGAGATGGCCTTTACTCCCGGGCTCGCGAATGATGGCAAGGAACTTGTGACGGATTTATTGCCGCGGCCGAACTCGTACGGATTCGGCTGGGTGATCAGCTCGGTGCGCGGCGAGAAGGATGTTGAGCACCCTGGAGGCTGGGCGGGCTACGATACCTACATTCTGCGCGTGCCCAGCCGCCGGTTAACGGCGATCGTCCTCACAAACTCCTCGAACGACGACGTCGCGGATATTGCGCGGCAAATGGTCGAAGTTTCGATGGATTGAGCAGCTTATGCCCGGGGAACTGGATGGTTCCGTCCGTTCACTTCTTAGTGATAAAATTTGACGCGCGGCAGCGGCCGGAATGCGAAAGGCCGCGCCCGCAATTCGATCATGGGAGAGAGTGCCATTGCAGACCGAAAGTAAGGCGGATGGAAGTGCGATTAAGACGAGCTTCCAGAAAGCAGCGCAATGGCCAGCGACTGGCCTTGTGATCTGCCTGGGAGTGGGGCTGCTTTCCGCCGGGCTTGGCAGGACGGTGATGGCCGCGGCGGCCGATGATGCGGGGAAGATTACGTTTGAGGCCAATTGCTCGGTTTGTCATGACGAGGACGGCAGCGGCGACACGCCGATCGGGATGAGCCTGGAGATACCCGATCTGCGCTCGGACGAGGTTCAGAAGCTTTCCGACGAGGAGCTGATCGCCATCGTCACCAACGGAAAAGATCCCATGCCGTCGTTCAAGGGCAAGCTGACCGCGGATGAAATCAAGGGAGTGGTCGCGTACGTCCGCACATTTGCAAAGAAGAAATAATCCGAAACCGCCTAGCCAGTAAATTGCCTATTCCATATCCGCGCGCCTTCCGAGAAGGCGGTCTACCATCTCGCTGGATAGCCCCAGATAGTTTGCCGGGTCCACCAGCTTTGCGAGGGCCGCGCGGTCCAAATAGCGCGAAATTTCCGGGGTTTCCGCTAGGAATTCGAGCAGCGGTCTACCCGTCTGAGCCGATTTTTGGCAGAGGACGTAAACCAGATCGTGGGCGTGCTGGCGGCCGATGAGCGGCGCGAGGCCCATCATGACGGCTTCGGAGCTGATGAGTCCGCGAGTCAGGTCCAGATTCGCCCGCATGCGCTTTTGGTCGACTTGTAAGCCAGCCAGCATCTTACGCGCCTGAGACAGCGCGCCCGCGGCGAGCAGGAAGATTTCCGGCAGGGCGATCCATTCAATCTCCCACGGACCTGTCGAGCGTTCGTGATCTTCCACCAGGGCTTCGAGAAGAGCGGCAACGTTCTGCCGCACCACTGACGTGCATGCAAGGATGTAATTGCAGGCGATGGGGTTGCGTTTCTGCGGCATGGTGCTGCTCGAGCCGCGCCCGGGAATGAAGGGCTCGAAGACTTCGCCGACTTCCGTTTGCATCAGGAGCTTGACGTCAGTCGCGATCTTGCCGAGAGTTCCGGTGACGAGTCCCAGGAAGCAGGCCACCTCCGCGAAGCCATCGCGCACCGTGTGCCAGGCGATTTCGGGCTGACCGAGGCCGAGTTCCTGACAGAGGGCGGCTTGGACTTCGAGACCTTGCGTTCCCAAAGACGCTAGCGTGCCCGCGGCGCCGCCGAACTCGGCGACCAGAACACGAGGACGCAGCTCGCGGAGACGAGTGCGATGGCGATCCAGCGCGGCCAAAACGACTGCCATCTTGAAGCCGAAGGTGACGGGAACGGCTTGCTGGAGATTGCTGCGGCCCGCCATGGGTGTGTCGCGGTAACGAGCGGCCAGTCCGGCGAGCGATTCGCCGATGGATTTGAGATCGTCATCGACCAGAGCAAGGCCTTCGCGCACCTGGAGGACGGCGGCCGTATCGGTGATGTCCTGCGTGGTGGCGCCCCAATGAGCCCACTCGCCTAAATGGTTTGTGCACAACTCGACTAACTGCTCGACCACGGGTAGCACGGGATAGCCGATTGTTTCGGTGCGAGTCTTGAGCTTGGCCAGGTCGAATTTCTCGACGCGCGCTTGCTTGGCGATTTCATCAGCGGCTTCGCGGGGGATAATTCCCAGCCGGGCTTGCACGCGGGCCAGGGCAGCTTCGATATCCAGGTAGCGCTGGATACGGCTTTCATCGGAGAAGACGCGGCGCATCGCCGGGGTGCTGAAAATGTCCCGGAAAATGAGCGAATCAATTGCGGTCGAAGCCATCGTGGATCCTCCGTCAGGAATGCCCCGCCCTTCCGGTTGCCGACCGGGGCCGAATGAATCTAACAAACCTTGCCCATTTTCCGCGCGGATTTGGAGCGTACCAGGAAAGCGAGGAGAGATTTCCCGACTGCAGGGGAATCGCAAAGGCCTCGCCCTCGGCGCGGGCACGAGCGCATACCGAGAGGACCCGAGCTGTTAGACGGGTGAAGGGCGCTAAGGCTATTGACGAGCGGGCGCGGCAGGCGTGCCAGGCGCGGCCTGCTTGCCTTGGATTGAGATCAACTCGATTTCGAAGATGAGCGCGGAGTTGGGTCCGATGACGTTGCCGGCGCCACGCTCGCCATAGGCCTGATCGGCGGGAATGAAGAATTGAAATTTCGAGCCCACGGGCATTTGTTTCAGGGCTTCCTTGAAACCGGGGATGACTCGGCCCACTTCGAGGATAGCGGGCTGGCCATTCTTGTAGGTGCTGTCGAACTCAGTTCCGTCGATCAGCGTGCCGCGATACTGGCAGGTGACGGTGTCGGCATCGGTTGGCTTGGCACCCGCGCCTGCGGTGAGGATTTTGTACTGGAGTCCGCTGGGCAAGGTGACCACGCCGTCTTTCTTGCCGTTGTCCGCTAGAAATGCGTCTCCGGCCTTTTTGTTGTTGTCCGCCAGGGCGGCGTTGGCAGCAGCCTGCTTTTCCTTCACGGACTCCTGAAAGGCGGTCATGAGGGAGCGAAATTCGTCGTCGGTGATCAGGAGCTTTCCGCCGCCAAGCGCGTCCTTGAGCCCCTGGGCGATCAGATTGGGATCCACTTCGACTCCCTGGGCCTGGAAGCTCTTGCCGACGGCGACGCCAAGCGCGTAGCTGGTCTTGTCTTTAGGGGTCTTCAGAGGAGAGGCGTCCTGAGCGTTCAGCCCAACCGCCAAGAGGACAATACCCAAACCCGCCATCATCCATTGCGGTCTCATCGTTTCTCCTGGTTCAACAAATTTTGGCCGGGACGCTCGGGCCCAAGAGCTACGATACCACCTCCGGGACGCGTTTTCACCACCAGACCTTGGCGATTGGGAGCAAGAAGTTAAGACATAGAACCGAAGGAAAAGGCTCGCTCCATCAACCCGGCAAAACGAAAACCGCGGGTTCGCCGGAGCGAGCACCTTTTTTGTTTAGAAGCGGACTGGCCGCCTCGCTATCACGTCAGCAAGCCGAGCGTCTAGTGTTCGCCGAAGGTGTAGCCCACTGCAACGGTCACCTGGGGCACCCAACTGCGTCCGAATTGATCGGTCAGATTTGGCACGTAGTGGAAATCGAACTGCGGCTTAATGAAGAGATTGCCCTTGACGTAAAGTTTGACTCCAGCCGCAGCGTGAATCTGAAAGTGATTGGCGTTGAAGCCGGCCGGTTGGGAAAAAGTGCAGTTGATGCTGGTGATCGAACATTGCTGAGTAAAGTAGAGGCTTATCCTGGTACCGCCGATGCCCCCTTCGATCACCGGAACGATGCGCTTGCCGGCTCCGGAGGTCGGCTCCCAAACGACGTTGAAATCGTAAAATTCGGGGCGCATGTTCAGTCCGGCGTTCGGCAAGTAAGGGGCCTGAGCAAAACGAAATGCGTACTCGCCGTTAAAGCCGAGGTGCGAATTGAGCATGTAATCGGCGCCAAAGACGCCAAATGCGCTGCCGATGGTCGGCCCCGCCTCGCACGTGCTGGTGAAGTCATCAAAGAGATTCCCAGGAGGACAACCAGCGCTCGTTCCCGCGTTGTCCGTCGCTATGCCTGCACCAAAATATGCGCTGAGGCCTTGGGCCTTCGCCAGAGTCACCCCGCTCAGGACAAGAAGAAACACGATTGGGGCGGTACGAGCGATTAATTTGAACTTGAACATGCGAACTCTCCTCTCACGGAAATAGAGATTCACCACGAATCGGTTTGGTTGCACCTGCTCAACCGATTTTGCGGCCCAAAGGACTGAGTTTAATAAGTTTATACGACTGGCGCGAGGCTGGTCCAGCCCCAATAGAAGCGATCAAGATCTTTGGGAGGTGGCGACCAGCAGCGCTTCGACGAGCTCGAAAGCCTTGGGGTGTGTGCAAACCTCATAGTAGGGACGCGCGCTGGGAGCGCCGATGCGTCCATCGGCCAGCATCTGGCGGATGAATCCACGGCGCAACAAAATCGGCTCGAGCCCCTCGCCTAAAGGTGCTTGGCCAAAAAAGAAGGTGGTTCGTTCGCGGCCCCAGGGCATCTCGCATTCGGCCTCGACGGCTTGCAGCGCGATCTCCTCGGAGAGCTTCGTGAATCCTTCCTCATTGAGTTCAATGCCGTTCAGATTGAAGCGGATCAAGAACTCATCCGCTTCTTCTTCCTGAGTTCCCTCCATGCCGGGCTGAAAAACGAACAGGCGGAAGAGCGAGGACTTTTCGCCCAGCAGGCGGCGCGCGACCTTCGAACAACTCGAAAGGCGGTCGGAAAGGTTCAGCGCGCGAGAAATCATGATGCGGGAATCGCTATCCACCCAATAGGTTGGAGCGGAACCTTGGAAGGCGACGCCGACGCCGAGTTCCAGGCGCGGCAATTCGTTGGTATCGGTGCGCTCATTGTAGGCCGCAGCGATGGCCAGTATCTGGCGCGCCAGCGCACAGGCCTTGGAGACGGCGCGCTGATGGGAACGGTTGGACTCGGTTTCGAAGATGGCCAGGACCATGGCATCGCCTTCGATAAAGACCTTGGCGGCGCCATAGCGGTCCAGGATGCGCTTGACGGGTTCATAGAAATTCATGCTGAAGAGCGTGGCGGGATTGAGACCGCGCGCCAGCAGGTCCCGCGTGATCTTGGTGGAACCGCGCACATCGGCCTTGACGACGACGTGATTCACCACGTTGTCCTGCGCCGGACGAGCTTCCGAAGGCAGCAGAAACTCGTAGAGGCTGTTATTCATGCGGGAGATTTCGCGGGTCTGCTCGCTGCGCACCAACTGAATCCGCTCCATGGCGGCGGTGAGGCGTTCGTAGTTCCGCAAGTCGCGGCGCAAGCGCATGAAATCCTCGGCAAAGCGCAAAGCCACCGCCTTGGCTTCCTCGCGGGAATAGCGGCGCAAAGCCTTGGCCGCCGCGTCGATGCGCTGCAAGGAAAATCCCCGGGCGGGAAATTGGTTGAGAATTTTGGCGACGCGTTCTAATTCTTTCGGGGAGACCAGAGCCTTCTTGAGCTGCTGCAAGGTGAACGGGCGGGCAATAGTCGTGGTAGACGTTGCGCAACTCATAGCTGGCGAGCACGTGGGTCAGCAGACCGCGTTCCTCAAGGCGCGCGAGCCAGGCGTCCAGCCGGCGATCGCGCACATCGGAAGGTTCGACATCGGGGTCGACCGCTCCACCTCGCATCAAAAAGAAGGCGAGCGTTTTCCGGCTCATTCAAATAGCCGTCCAGGCGCCCCTTGTGCTCTTCGGCGAGAAAATCAGCTTTAGTCTTGGCGGCCTCGATGCGAGGCCCAAGGCTCTCGAGGTTTTGCGTGAGTTGCTTGATCCGGGATTCGGCGCCGGAAAGCTGCGCTCGCAAGCGGCCGGCGTCCGAGCCGATCCCGACGCGCGCCAGAACGCCGCCGCCACGGTCGATCCGCCGGGCGAGCGCGCCGCGCTGCTCCTCGAGGCGCACCAACTCCTCCCGCACGGCCATCGCCGAGTCCAGAAGTTGCCGATGGGCCAATCGTGCCGCATTCAACTCGCTGGCGGGTTCGCCGACGTGCAGCGTTTCCCAAAGGAACTCGCGAAAGAACTCGTTCACCGTTTCGAGGCGATCTTCGTCTTGCTGATAGTTGCCAAGCAGCACGTACTGATCGAGAAAGACCACGTCATCGCGCCCGCCCTGCACGAAAGCAAGGCGATTGGAAAGCAACTCATAGGCGCCGCTCTGCTCGTCTCCAAACAGGGCCCGGCGCTCACGCGCCAAATGATTGTCTTCGAGTTCCGTCAGGATCTGGTAGACGTGCTGGCCCACCTGGCGGTAGATATTGCGCCGGTCGGCCTGCAGTTCCGCAAGGCGGGCTTTCATTACGTGCGCCTGCTCGGAGCGCTCGAAGTATTCGCCACGGTTGCGGATCCATTCCTTGGCTTCGAGCAGGAGGGTGGAAAACTGGTTACTGATTTCCTGCGTCAGGAATTGGATCAGAGCGACGCGCAGCAGCAGGTCCAACTCGATTTTTTTCTCGTATTTGGCGCGCGTGAGGGAGGCCTGGAGCAATTCGAGCAGCTGGCGTTTCCAGGCCACCGGCTCCGGTCCCTTTGGCTTTGGACGGCGATGTTCAGCCTGAACCGATGTAGGTCAGGTTGGTCATCTGGCGAATCAATTCGATCAGATAGTTGCGAGTCTGTTCGGTCCAATGCGGGCTCAGATACACGTCATGGTGGATGTTGTCCACGCCCACGACGAGCGAGCCAAGAGGTAGTTCTGCCGTATACGGTCGAAGGTTCATCAGGAGTATCGCCAGGCGGCACACACGTTGTGACGCCTCGTTGTAGCCATAAGTGGCGAATCTTTCAGAGGTTAGCAACTGAGCCGCAGGCAAACAAGGCAGCGCCGCCTACCCGTCAATAGCTAGCTGGCGGCTGGCAGCATAGGTGGGCCGGCATCAAGGGCGGCCGGGCGGTCCACTCGGGATTTGGGGCGGGGCTTCGGACATGGTAATGCGCCGGGCGTCTCCTTCGAGGTGCTCGAGCTGCACCAAAACTCGAGGCCAATCGCTGCGCAGCGAAAACCGCTCCGCCCACTCGATAACGATCACGGCCGGTTCGGACAGCACATCCTCGATGCCCAGGGTCTCGAGATCGCGGAATTGCTCCACGCGGTATAGGTCCACGTGATAGACCTTCGCATGGTTATGGAATGACGTGGACTAGCGTGAAGGTCGGGCTGGTGACGTCCTCCTCGCCGCGCAGCGCCCAGGCCGCTGATGATGCCCTTGGAGAGCGTGGTTTTGCCGCTGCCTAGATCGCCGGAGAGCAACACGAGACGCGGAGGCGCGAGACGCTGTGCCAGCGCGCGGCCGAATGCCATGGTCTCTTCGGGGAGTGAGAGACGAATCCTCAGTGTCTGGCATGGCCGCACTCCGCGAGAAGCTGCGCAAACGCCGCTGGGAGCGCTTCGATCAGGTCGGAGGCCACCAGGGGCGCTTCCCCGACCTGCGCCGCGGCCAAGTCGCCCGCCAATCCGTGCAGGTAGATGCCCAAGAGCCGAGGACGCGCTCCCAGTGCTCGGCGCCGAACTCGGCGGTCAAGCCCGCCAGCATGCCGGTCAGCACGTCGCCGGTGCCGCCCGTGGCCATTCCGGGATTGCCAGTGGTGTTGACGAAGGCGCGGCCATCGGGCATAGCCAGAATTGTGTGGTATCCCTTGAGGATGACATGGGCGCGCCAGCGTCGCCGCCGTTTCGAGGGCCACATCGAGGCGGCGGGCTTGCACGTCGGCCGCAGTGGACCCGAGCAGACGAGCCATCTCGCCGGGATGCGGCGTGATCGCCAGCAGTGCCGTCTTGCGCGCATTCAGTTGGTCGGGCTGGCCGGCAAAAGCGTTTAGCCCGTCGGCGTCGAGAATTACAGGCAGGTCGTTTCCGACACTGCTGCGCGAATGAACTGCTGCGCCTGGGTGTCGGTGGAAAGGCCGGGGCCAATCGCCATCACGGATTTGCCGTGAACGATGTGCGGCGAAACGGCCGTAGTCGAAATTGCCCATGCTGACGCTGCCTGTTTCGGTTGCGAGCAGAGGCGCTGTCATCAACTCCGGCATGCCTGCGGCGACGATCGGAAATGACGTCAACCGGCGTCGCTACGGTCGCAAGGCCCGCGCCGACGCGCAGCGCCGCACGGCCCGCAAGGACGGCGGCGCCAGATTTGCCCAGCGAGCCGGCAACGACGAGGGCATGGCCAAAGGTGCCTTTGTTGGAGTCGCGCCGGCGCACCATGGGCAGATCCCGGAATTCGCCGGGCTCGAGCCAATGCAGTTTCAGATCCGGATCGTCGTCGAGCAACTCAGGCGGCGTGCCGATCTGGCGAACGACCAGCTTGCCGACACGGTCAGCGCGCGGCGAAACCATCTGGCCCAGCTTGGGGGCCGTCAAGCGTGACCGTCACATCAGCGTTGATCACGGGACCACCGAAGTCGACAGCGTCGGATGCCAGGCCGGATGGCATGTCCACGGACACGACCCGAGCGCGCGGCGAAGCCCTGACCTTTCCTATGTGTTGGTCCGAGGCGGCGTTCACGTCCTCGATCACTTGCGCCAGCAGGCCTTCGACTGGCCCGGTCAGGCCGGTGCCGAGAAGCGCGTCCACAATGAGGTCGGCTTCGGCAAGTGACACGGCGCGCGCCCGCCCATTCGGCTTTGCTGGTGACCACCCGCAACTCGGGGCTTCCCTGCCGCCAGCGCTTTAGATTGGTCGCCGCGTCGCCGCGCATCGCCGTGGGCTCGGCAAAAAGGACGACCCGGGGAGACAGGCCCCGCTCGCGCAACCGCCTTGCTACCACCAGGCCATCGCCTCCGTTGTTTCCCTTACCGCAAAGGATGAGCACGTTATAGGTGGCCAGATCCGGATAGGCAGTGGCCAAATAGTCGGCGATCGCCGCGCCGGCATTTTCCATGAGCAGATCGCTGGGCACGCCGTAGCGCTCGCTGGTCAGACGGTCGGTCTCGCGCATCTGCGCGGCGGTGAGGATCTTCATGGTCCGATTATGGGCGAGCGGTCCGGAGGGATCAAATCGAACTAGCGGAAAGAACGGACCTCGTCTGCGGCCTTCTGCATCGATTTTGCCAAGTGGCTGTGCTTGTGGCCGTAGCCGAAATAGATCACCAGGCCTATGGCCAACCAAACGATGAGCCGCACCCAATTGGCAGCGGCCAGGGAAAACATCAGCAAGAGACAGGCGAGAATTCCCAGGACTGGCGTGACCGGACTGAAGGGCGCGCGGAACGGGCGCGGCACCTCGGGATGCGTTCGGCGCATGATCAGGACCGCCGCGCAGACGATCACGAAGGCGAGCAGCGTACCGATGTTGACCAGCTCGGCCAGAATTCGCAGCGGCAGGAAGGCAGCCATGGTGGCCACGGCAACTCCGGTCAGGATCGTGGACTTCCAGGGCGTGCGGAAGCGTTCGTGTACGGCCGCGAAGAAATCGGGAGGCAGCAGGCCGTCACGAGCCATGGCCAGGAAGATTCTGGGCTGGCTCAGCATCATGACCAGCAGGACCGAGGTGATGCCGGCGACGGCGCCAATCGAAACCAGTAACTGCGCCCAGGGCAGCCCTACTTGCCGGAAGGCGTCGGAGACCGGCGCGTCGATATTGATCTGGTCGTAGCGCACCATGCCGGTGAGCACGGCGGCCATGGCGATGTAAAGAACGGTGCACAGAACCAGCGAGATCATGATGCCGATGGGCACGTCGCGCGAGGGATTGCGCGCTTCTTCGGCATGCGTCGAGACTGAATCGAAGCCGATGTAGGCGAAGAAGACGATAGGCGGCGCCGGCCAGCATGCCGAGGGGCTCGCCGCCCTTGCCGGTCTGCCCCATGATGGTGTGGCCAAAGAAGCTGAAACCGCTCAGGCCGAAGGGCGCAAAGGGATGCCAGTTCGCCGGGTTCACGTAGAACGCGCCCAGACCGATCACAAAGAATACGATGGCGAGCTTGAGGATGACGATGGCGGCGTTGACGCTGGCGCTTTCCTGAATGCCCTTCACCAGAATGACGGTGATGAGCAGGGCGATGACAATCGCGGGCAGATCGAACCAAGTGCCCGTCAGGGCGAGCTTTCCGGTTTCGGGGACATAGTCGAAAGGCGCATTGGTGAAGACGTGGGGCAGATGGAAATGGAAGAACGCGAGGAAATCCTGAAAGTAGTGGGACCAGCCGTGGGCCACGGTGGCAGAGGCCACCGCATACTCGAGAATCAAGTCCCAGCCGATGATCCAGGCAAAGAGCTCGCCCAGCGTGGCGTAGGCGTAGGTGTAGGCCGAGCCGGCCACAGGCACCATGGAGGCGAACTCGGCATAACACAGGGCGGCGAAGATACAGGTGATCCCGGAAACGACGAACGACAGCATAAGGGCCGGGCCGGTGCGATCGTGTGCTGCGACGCCAGTCAGAACGAAAATGCCGGTGCCGATGATCGCTCCTACGCCGAGGCTGGAGAGCTGCACGGGACCCAGAACACGACGCAGGCGCTGTTCTCCCTGAAGTTCTTCCAGCAGAACGCTATGCGGCTTCCTCATGAACAATTGGTTGGGCATGTCTACCTTTAGCGATTATCTATTGCTTTCCCCGCCTGCTTTGCGCGCTCATTAATCTGAAACGGCATCCGTGCCGGACGATCGAGACCAGAAGAGATAGACCGGCACACCCAGCAGCACGATCACGAGGCCCGGCCAGGTAGTCTGCGTCTTATAGAGGAGCAGGATCGCCATGATGGCCAAGGCAGCAACGATGTACATTGCTGGGATGACTGGGTAGCCGAACGCGCGATAAGGCCGATCGGCGTCCGGCCGCTTCCGGCGCAAAACAAAGAGCCCGTAGATCGTGAGCACGTAAAAAATCAGAACAGCGAATACCACGTAGTCGAGCAGGTCGCTGTACAGGTTGCCGTAGGTTACCGCGCCGGTTGCCGGATCCACTAACCGGGTTCGAGCCAAAACGAGCAGTCGCTGCCCAAATGCCTTGCAAAAGCAAGCCCTGGGAGGGCACGCGCGCCGCGTTCAAGCGGCCGATGGAGCGGAAGAACAGGCCGTCGCGCGCCATGGCGTAGTAGACTCGCGCGCCCGCCAGGATGAGACCGTTGGCGCAGCCGAAGGTGGAGATCATGATGGCGGCGGCCATCATGGCCGCGCCTGGGCTGCCGAAGATCGCTTGCAGAACGGCCGTGGCCACGCGGTCGTCAGGGGCGGTCTGAATCTGCGCCAAGGGCAAGGTGACGAGATACGCGACGTTCGCCAGGAAGTAGAGCGCGATGACGAGCCCCGTACCCAGCGCCAGAGACAGCGGCACATCGCGGCGCGGGTTCTTCACTTCGCCGGCCGTGAAGGTGATGTTGTTCCAGGCATCGGCGGAGAATAGCGAGCCGACCTGCGCGACACCGAAGGCAACCAGGATGCCGAACCCACCGGCGGCGGCCGTCACTGCCGGAACCATGCCGCGCAGGAAATCCGCGCCCGGGCGAATCGTCTGGGCGCCCTGCACGGCCCAAGGATGCGAGAAGTTGGCCGCGAGCGCAGCCGCATTCCGTCCAAACAGCACTCCCAGAACAATGAGCGCGATCACAGCCAGCGTCTTCGCCGAGGTGAAGATGTTCTGGATGCATTTTCCCAGGCGCAATCCGCGAGTGTTCACAGCCGTCAGAAACACAATCAAAAGGATGGCGATCAACTGCTGCCAGGACAGGCTCAGCGCATACTTGGCGGAAAGCCGGATGGGCGGGACGATCCAGGCGGTCGGGGAAATGGCCGGCGCAAGCACGCCGAGGAATCGCGCGAAGGCCACTGCGACAGCCGCAATCGTGCCCGTCTGAATCACGAGGAAAAGGGTCCAGCCGTAGAGGAAACCCCAGAGCGGCGAGTAGGATTCACGCAGGTAGACGTATTGCCCGCCGGCTTTCGGCATCATCGCCGCGAGCTCGCCGTAGGAGAGCGCGGCCGCGATGGTCAGAAAGCCGGTAACGATCCAGGCCACCAGCAGGCCGCCGGTCGAACCCGTCTGCCGCGCAATATCGGCGGAGACGATGAAGATGCCCGAGCCGATCATCGAGCCGACGACGATCATCGTCGAATCGAAGAGGCCCAGGCCGCGGACAAACTCGGAGTCAGTGGCGGTGGCCGCCACTCGAACTGCCGAGGGAGCTTGAACCATCTCCGCCACGCCTACACCACCTTTACGTTAGACGCGCGTCGCCTTCCGGGCGCTCAACGCGCACAGCCTCTTTCAGGAATGCCCGGGCCTGCTCGACGGGATCGCGGGACGCCAACAGATCGCGCGCTACGGCCAGCGAATCGGCGCCCGCGCGGTACGTATCCGCAGCGCGTTCGAGCGTGATGCCGCCGATGGCCACCAGAGGCTTGCTGGTGCGCATGCGAGCCTCTGCGAGAAGCCGCAGCCCTACCACCGGGTCCGCCTGCTCCTTGGTCGCCGTCGCGAATACCGGGCCGAAAGCGACATAATCGGCAGAGGTCCGGTCGGCGGCCTGGACCTGCTCCAGCGTGTGCGTGGAGACGCCAACCCACGGCTCGCGGCCGACGATGGTGCGCGACCTGCTCGACGCCGAGGTCCGTCTGGCCCACGTGCACGCCGCCGGCGCCGACCAAGAGGGCGATGTCCGGCCGGTCATTGACGATGAAACGGACCTGGCGCATTCCCTCTCGGGCAAGGCTCGAAAATCGATGGGAGAGAAGATTCGACATTTCAAATGCTCGCCGCGTAGCCGCGCGTTTATCGCGATATTGCAGAAGCTGGACCCCGGCTTCCGCCATGCTTTCGGCGAAAGACAGCTCCGATGTCTTGAGCAGAGCAGGGTCGATTATTGCATAGAGGGGTGGGAAGACAACGCTCATGTCGACCATCATGCTACTTCGAAGGCACGGGGAGAAGCCGCTCGAGAAAGTGGGTGTCAAAGTTGCCGGCGGCGAAGTCGGGATCGGCAAAGATGCGCTGGTGGAGCGGCAGGGACGTCTTGATTCCCTCGACCACGAACATTTCCAGCGCCCGGCGCATGCGCGCGATGGCCTCGGCGCGATCCCGGCCGCGCACGATGAGCTTGGCGATCAGCGAATCGTAGTAGGGCGGGATCACGGCATCGGCATGGGCGGCGGTATCCACGCGCACGCCGGTCCCGCCGGGCATCTGGAACGCGGTGATGCGTCCGGCTGAGGGCACGAAGGTCTCAGGATCCTCGGCGTTGATGCGGCACTCGATGCTGTGGCCGCGAAATTCACCGGCCCGGTCGCGTCCGCGAGTTTCTCGCCGGCGGCGATGCGGATCTGCGCCTTGATCAGGTCGACGTTGGTGACCATTTCGGTGACTGGATGCTCCACCTGAATGCGCGCGTTCATCTCAATGAAGTAGAACGAGCCGTCCTCGTCCATCAGAAACTCAACGGTGCCGGCATTGGTGTAGCCGATTTTCTTGAGCGCGTCCACGACCTTGTGGCCCAATTCCTGGCGCGCGCTTGGGATCCAGCGCCGGCGAGGGCGATTCTTCCACCAGCTTCTGGTGGCGGCGCTGAATGCTGCACTCGCGCTCGCCCAGAGTGCATCACGTTGCCGTGGCTGATCGCCCAGCACCTGAAATTCGATATGCCGGGGCTGCTCGATGAATTTCTCGAGATAGACGTCGGGAACGCCGAAGGCCTGCTGGGCCTCGTTGCGCGCTGTCTCCCACGCTGGCGTGAGATCCTCGCTCGGTTGCGCACCACGCGCATGCCGCGGCCGCCGCCCCCGGCGGAAGCCTTGATGATCACGGGATAGCCGATGCGCTCCGCTTCCGCCAGCGGCGGTCTCGGCATCGGCGACGAATGCCGTCGCTGCCGGGCACGATGGGCACGCCGAGCAGCGGCCATTTCGCGCCGAGCCTGCTCTTTCTCGCCCATCATGCGCAGGATGTCGGGCGACGGACCGATGAAGGTGATGTGCGAGGCCTCGCAAACCTCGGCGAAATTCGCGTTTTCGGAGAGGAAGCCGTAGCCGGGATGGATGGCGTCGACGTCGGTGATTTCCGCCGCGCTGATCACGTGCGGGATGTTCAGATAGCTCTCGGTGCTGCGCGGCGGCCCGATGCAGACGGCCTCGTCGGCAAAGCGCACGTGCAGCGAGTTGCGGTCGGCTTCGGAATACACCGCCACGGTCGAAATGCCGAGTTCCTTGCAGGCGCAGATCACGCGCAAGGCGATTTCGCCGCGGTTGGCAATCAGAATTTTGCGGAACATCATGGCGCGAGAGGTACCGGGCGCTACTTCTTCTTTTGCCGGGCGGATGGCAAACAGCGGCTGGCCGTATTCGACCGGCTGGCCATTTTCGGCCAGGACTGCACCACTTCGCCGCTCGCGTCCGCTTCGATCTCATTCATCAATTTCATGGCTTCGACGATGCAAACCACTTGCCCCGCCTCGCACGGTGTCCCCAACGTTCACAAAGGGCGGAGCGTCCGGGCTGGGAGCGCTGTAGAAGGTTCCCACAATCGGCGACTTGATGACGTGCAATTCCTCGGCGGGGGCGGCAGCCGGGGGCGGCACTGCAACCGGGTGCGCTTCGGAAGCAGCCGGCGCCGCGCCGGCACGGCGAGCTGGAGACGCCAGCGGCTTCTGCGCGACGTGTGAGGGCGCCGCCTTCGAGGCGCCAGCCTTTCGCAGCCGGATATGCAGTCCGCCGTGCTCGTATTCGAACTCTTCCAGGCCATGGGCGGCCATGAAGTCGAGCAGCTTTTCCAGCTGATCGAACGTCCACACCAGGCGATGGCCGGCTCGCGCGCCGACACTTTTCTTGTCTTTGGGTCCCTTCATAGGGTGTCAGAGCTCGAGAAGTCCTCGAGGCGCGCTGGTCAGAACTTCGGTGCCAGTCGCATGAACCGCGACTTCATCCTCGATGCGAATTCCTCCCACGCCTTCGATATAGATTCCCGGTTCCAGAGTCACCACGTTACCCGCACGAATTTCCTGTTTTTGTCGCCGGCCGAGCCGCGGGGTCTCGTGAATCTCGATCCCCAGAGCCGTGGCCGGTGCTATGCACGAAATACGGTCCCAGGCGATGCGCTCGAGAACCCGCCGCGCGGCCCGGTCAACTCGCCCGGCGGTGACGCCCGCGCGAAGAGCCTCCAGCGCAGCCTCCTGAGCCTGCTCGACCGCTTTGTACCAGCGCCGAATCTCGCGCCGGCGCGCGCCCCAGATAAACCGTGCGCGTCAGGTCACTGCAGTAGTGGCGGAGTATAGCACCCAGGTCCAGGACGACCAACTCGTTTTTCTGCAAGCGCTTTTCGGTGGGCTGGGCGTGCGGCAGGGCCGAGCGGGGCCCGGAGGCCACGATGGTATCGAAGGAAGGTCCGGTCGCGCCCTTGCGGCGCATGCGGTAGTCGATCTCGGCGGCCAGTTCCAGCTCGCTCACGCCCGGCCGAACGAGGGAGAAAACTTCGGTCATGACTTCCGAGCCAAGTTTGGCGGCCTGGCGCATGGCGTCGAGCTCCGCCGCGCTTTTGACCTCGCGCAAAGCCCTCCACCAGGCCGTGGCCGGTTTCCAGCGCACCTGCGTGCCTGCCGCCTCCTTCAGCCGCAGCCATTCCTGCAGGCTGATGTCGACCGACTCCGCATGCGGCCGTGATTCGTCCCCGGCCGCATCTTGCGTCCGCAGGTACTCGCCCGCCTGCTCGGCGACGGACCCTCGCCCGATGTGGACCCGCGCGCCGGCGCTTCCTCGCGCGCCTGGATCGTATAGCGGCCGTCGGTGAACAGATGCAGCGAATCGGCCAAGACCAGCAGAACGGCGTTGCTGCCGGTGAACCCGCAGAGGTAGAACACGTTGGGCAGATGCGTGACGACCAGCGCATCCGCGCCCAATCCGTCCATCGGCGCGCCGCGCCTGCTCCAGCTCTGCCGTCATAGGTTGTTCTCATAAAAAAAGGAGGAGACCAGTGTCTCCTCCCGCGACCCCGAATCCAGCTCGCGCCGCTAGCCAGGCAGAATCCGCGGCGTGAGGAAGAAGAGCAACTCCTGCGATTGATACGTTGACTGCGGTTCGGCTTGAACAGATGGCCAATGAGCGGGAGGCTGCCGAGCAGGGGGACCTCTGAATGGTGGTCTGCTGCTGGCTGACCATCACGCCGCCGATCACCACCGTCCCGCCGTCCTCGATCAGCACCTTGGTCTGCGCCGATTGCGTATCCAGCGCCGGGATGCCCTGGACCAGGGATGCCGCTATCGATCTGGGTATTTTCCACGGTAACGTCCATGAAGACGGTTCCGTCGGCAGTGATCTGCGGCGTGACCTGCAGCCTCAGGACCGCATCGACGTACTGCACGGAAATGGTGTTGTTGATCGTGGTCTGAATCGGAATCTGCGCGCCTTGCTTCACGATCGGCCTTGGCGTTGTTCTGCGTCACCAGTTGCGGGCTGGAGAGCAGCTTGCCCACGCCCTTCGATTCCGCGGCGGTGATGAGTAAGTCCAGGGCGAAATTCGGCGAGCTGTGAGAAAAGACCAAACCGCTGGTCGGCGCGTTCGCCGGGAAATTCGAAATCAGAGGAATGGAACCCGTGGATCCGGCGGCCACCAAGGGAGGCGTGATGCCGACGTGCTCGATGGGGCTCGTCTGAGTCGCGATCGGATTGCCGCCAACGACGTTGCTACTGTTGTTCGCCCGTCCACCCGCCAGCAATGCCGAACTGCGTGCCGATGTCTCGCGCGAACGAGCGCGAGGCCTGAACGACGCGAGCCTCAATTTCCACTTGCTGCGACTTGCGATCCAGTTGCCGGATCAGGTTATCGACCTCCGGCATGGAATCGGGAATGTCGCGGATGATCAGCGTATTCGAGCGATCGATGGCCATAACGTCCCCGCGAGCAGACAGAAATCGCTTGAGCGGAGCAACCAATTCGCTGGCCTTGGCGTAGCTCAGCACGCGCGTCACGGTTATCGGGCTGGACCGCGTCCGATTGGGCCTTGACCAGATCACGCATGGCTTCCGCTTCATGACGCAGCGTATCCTGCGTGACGATGCGGAGCACGTTGCCGTCGAGTTCCTTGCTCAGGCCATTGTTGCTCAGCACGATATCGAGCGCCTGGTCCCAAGGAACTTCGTCCAGCACCAGGGTGACCTTGCCGCGCACTGATGGATCCAGGACCACATTCAGTCCGCTGATCTCATGAATCAGCCGGAAGAAATCCTTCAGATCCACGTCTTTCAGATTCACGGAAATCGGTTCTCCGCTGTATGCCGCCTGCTCGGGAGCCTGACCGCCCGCCTGGGGCGTGGGCAGTCCGGCGGGAATTCCCGCCGGCACTCCGGCAGGGGCTTGAGCCACTTGCGCGGCGGCCGCGCGGGCGACAAGTTGCCTAGGAGTCGCCATCGCGGCATCTTTGCCGGTCAAAAGCGCAGGCAAGGGAAGGTCACGGGGTTCCGCGGAAGAGTCACCCGCTTTCTTCTGAATCGAAACCAGCCTCTTTGCCGAGACACCGAGAGTGTTTGCCGGAAGAGCGTTCGGCCCTGTCGCGACGTCTGCGGGCGCGGCATCGGGTTTCGCAAATGTCAGGGTAAACTCGTGAGATTTCTTCTCGATCGAAAACTCCGCAGGACGTTGCAGGTCAATCACCACGCGGACTTCGTCTGGCCGGTATTGCCCCAGGCGCACGCCGCGAACCGGCTCATAGTTGCTGGGGATCGCATTGTGCCCCGTGGAAAGGCGGGCGTTACTGAAATCCACCACAACTCGAGGGGGATCCATAAGCTTGGAGACCTGGTAAGTCATGTCCCCGCTGTTGCCGCTTCCCTCGACTCGCACAGTGGCCTGCTGGCTGTCGCCAGCGATTTCCACCCGCGAGACGGACGTCACCGCCGGCACGGGAGTGGTCACCGTGTTGGGCGCCTGCGCGCCGGCAGAGAACGGAACGAGCGCTACGCCCGCGAGAAGCAACCCGCCCGATCGCAGGACTGGCCAGTAATTCATCATTGCTGTTCTCCTGGAGTTGGATAAAGCCGCTTGGTACTTTCGCGTTCGACGGATTTGCCGAAGGCGTCTTTCCCGGTTTCGTGGAAGGAAACGCCCTCCATCGTGATGTGTTCGACCTCGCCGTCATACAGATGGTCGCCTTCGCGGAGGAAATAGACCCGCATCTGGGGATTGGAAACCACGGCGATCATGCCATTGGGGCTGCGAACGATCCCGTCCACGCGCAGCGTCGCGACGACCAGCCCGGGCTTACCTGCGGGCAAGGGCGCTTGTGGACCCGTCGTTTCTTTTTCCTTATTGATCAGCGGATCGAACGGATCGCGTCTTGCCACGAGGGAATGCTCTGCGACCGGTATCACTTGCGGTGCAGCAGAATTGGGCGCCGCTGGAGCGGGCTTGGCAGCGGATTGCACTGCTGGTTTGCCCGCCTGCTTCGGGGCGGTGGCTGGCGCCGGCGTCTTCGCCTGGGCTTGCGCTTGCGGCGCGGCAGGCTTAGCCGGTGCGGGCTTTTTCTGCGCCGTCTTGGCCGGCGCTGGCGCTGGCTTGGTTGGCGCGGTTGCCGTGGCTGGCTTGGTCTGCGCGGTCTTGGCAGTCGCGGGCTGGCTGGAATTAGCCTGGGCGGCCTGACTCAGCACCTTGCGGACATCCGTCTGAGCTTGGGCCTGGGCCATTCCATATCCGACGCCCGCCACGAGAAGCATCAGCCCGAGCCACATCACGCTGGTCAGTAGCTTGCTAGTTTGCAGTTTGATTGTGCCTTGAGGTTTCATCGTCGGCTTGATCCTGCGCTATTGTTTGACTCCAGCGGGCGCCCCGGGACGGCCCGCTGCTGCTGCCGTTGTGGCAGTGGCCTGCGGAGCCGGGGAGGTAAAGAACGTCGTGATCGTGCACGTGCCGGTCACCGTCGTGTTGGGAGTGACCGGAAAGCGCGGCTTATTCCCGCCCAGCCCGCCGAATTTCAGATCACCCACGTTAATGATGCGGGAGAGCCGGCTCAGCCGCCCGAAGAAATCCACGATGTCGAAATACGGGCCGTCCACCGCGATTTCAAACGGCATTTCGTAGTGATAGTCGCGAGACACCACGTATCCGCCGTCAGGCTGCGAATCTGCACGCCCGAAGCCGCCGCCGCGCCTTGCAGCAGGCGCATGAAATCGTCGGTTTCCTTATCCTCCGGAACGATAGTCTTCAGCGTTTCCAGTTGCTTGTTGAGCGCGTTCATCTCCTGCTGAAATTCCGCATAGCGCCGCTCATAGACTTGCAGTGCGCTTACTTCTTGGTTCAGCTTGGTGTCCTGCTCATGCAGCGTCTGCAACTGGTTGCGAGCCGCGGCCACCGGCAATCCGGGCACGTATTCGCCTGCGGCGAGCAGCAGGATGGCCAACGCCACAAAGACCAGCGCCTGGATGTACCAAGGAGATTCTTTGAAGGAGATATCCATCGCTCCCCCTAACTCTTTCCCGCCGGCGCCGGTCTTGCTGGTGCTACCGGAGCCGAGGTCGGTGACGGTTTCGCTGGCGCGGGCGGAGCCACCAGTGTCGCTGGAGTCGCCTGCGTCGCGGGATTGCTTTGCGGCAAAGCGAACTGGGCCGTCAGCGTGAAGTTGAACGTCTGCACGGCTACGTCTCTTGTCGTCCTGCGTGGACTCCTTGATCTCCACCTGGTCGAAGTAGCCGGAGTGCTTCAGCTGAGTAATGAAATTGGCAACCGCGTTGATGGAGCCAGCCGTGCCCACAATGGTCAGCCCGTCGCCCTTGCGGTCCAGGGAAGTCAGCCACAGGGTGTCGGTGCGGGTGACCGTATTGGCCAGGGCATCCAGCAGCTCCTGTCCGCCGGTGCGGTTTCGCTGCAGCTGTTCGATGACGTTGATGCGCTGCTGAAGCACGACTCTCTGCCGCTCGAACTGGTCCACCTGGGTCTTGAGCTGTTCCAGCCGGGCCTTTTCGCCCTCTTGTTTCTGGATGTGCGCCTGGAGTTCCATGCGCCTCCTGGTTCATGGAGTGCCAGTGGTAATAAAGCACGCCGCTCGAAAACAGCAGCGCCGCAAAGAAAAAGACAACCTGCAGCGTGGCTTCCAGCGGCACGGCTTGGCGTTGCGCCTTTGGTCGAGCCCGGCCAAGTAGATTGATCCGGATCATGGCGTGTCGAAGCTCCTCAGCGCCAGCCCCACGGCGATGGCCAGGCGCGGAGCAAGTTCGCGCACTTGGTCTTCGCTCTGCCGGCCTGGATTGATGACGATCTTGCGGAACGGATACAGCTCCTCGACTGGCAGCGCAAACTCCTCGCGCAGCAGGTCCACCAAGCCCGGGCACGCGCGCGGTGCCGCCGGCGATGTAAATCCGCTGAATGTTTTCGCCGCTGGCGGTGGCCCGGAAGAAATCGAAAGTCTTCTGAATTTCCAGAATCAGGATGTCGGAAACCGAGCGCAGAATGGTGCCGCGATGCTCCTCGGCAACTCCGGCAATGGCTTCGCCCTTCTTGAGCCGCTCGGCGTCCTCATAGCTCAGGTCGAGTTCTTTCTGCAGCGCGTCGGTATACTGATTTCCGCCCACCGAAACGTCGCGCGTGAACAGCGGGATGCCGCCCCGCACGATATTGATATTCATGACGCTGGCGCCGATGTTCAGCAGCGCCACGGTCTGGCTGGGATCGGGGTCGTAGTTCAGCTCGTAGCAGTTCTGCAGCGCGAAGGCGTCGATATCCACGACCGTCGGCGTCTTGCCGGCCTGCGCCAGCACGTTGGTGTGATTCAGAATCTTGTCCTTCTTCACCGCCACCAGCAGCACGTCCATCTGCGAATCCAGCGATTCCAGCAGCTGGTAGTCGAGATTCACGTCGGCAATATCGAAGGGAATATGCTGGCTGGCTTCGGACTGGATGCGGTCGTAAAGCTCTTCTTCGGTCATCATGGGCAGCGATACCCGCTTCACGATCACCGAGTGGCCCGAAACCGCCGTGGCCACCGCAGCGCATCTTGATCTCTGCTTATCGAAAATCGTGCCGATGGCTCCAGCCACCAGCGGCGCATCCATGATCGCGCCGTCCACAACGGTATCCTGCGCCAGCGGCTCCAGGCCGAAGCTGACAAGCTCGTAGCCCTTGCTTGGACTCTTTCAGTTCGACGGCCTTGATTGAGCTCGATCCGATATCCAGCCCCACCACCGCTTTCTGTTTTGCCGTTGCCAAACATCGGTTCGCCTTTCTGTGCCGCCCCGGGCGCCGCTGCGCCCGCCGGCGGCTAGTGCCGCTTCTTCGACCGCGACTGCCGCATCTTCCGTTCCATCCAGCGGTCCAGCACGGACTTGCGAGAACTTCCAGCGGTTCCCCAGTTTGAAGGCCGGAACCTGACCCGCTCCAGATATAGCGATAGAGGGTATCGGGGGAAACTCCCAAATACTGCGAGGCCTGGCGCAGGTTCATGACTTCTCGTGGACTCAGCCATGGCTACCGACTTACCCCGTTCGCGGGCACCCTCGGCCCGCCGGCCCAACTCGTTTCACAGCGACGTCTGGGCATCGCCTGTGCTCGCCCGCCAATTCCCGCGAGAAGAGCATGTGCCCAGCGACGAATGTGGGGGTGTGGCGAGGGGCTGTCAAAGCGCTCGTGCGGGAGGTTGTCCTAAGGATACAGGCAGGGATACCGTGCCAATATGGGAAACTCCGCAGAGCACTCAACTTGTTGAGTTTTGGAACTACTAGAACCACTATATATAGACGTGTCTTTGTGGTGACAAACGCGACCGCGTGATTCTACAGATTTAGTCCCAATCCCTTCCAGATAGCATCCACGCGCTTTTTCGTCGCCCGCATCCATCACGATTTCGTCGGGCCACGGCCGCTCATGGCCCTCTCCCGGCCATTTTCGCGTCGCGTCGATACCCATCTTTGACCCGAAATCCTGCCTGCGTGACGCGTGGTCCAGGGAATCCGCCGGCCCCAGCGACGAATTGCACATCGCGTTCGGGATCGATCGCGCAGAGCGCTTTCCACACCACTTCCCGGAAGTCCTGCACGTTCACGTCGTGGTCGACCACCACCACGACCTTGGTGAACATGGCCTGCCCCAGCGACCAGATGGCGTTCATGATTTTGCGCGCGTGGCCGGGATAGGATTTGCGGATGGCGACAATCATCAGGTTGTGGAAGATGCCCTCGGCGGGCATGGCTACGTCCACGATCTCCGGGTATTGCATCTTCATCACCGGCAGGAAAATCCGCTCGACGGCGTGGCCCATGTAGAAATCCTCCTGCGGGGGCGGGCCAACGATTGTGGTCAAGTAGATGGGATCGCGCCGGTGGGTGATGCAGGTGACATGGAAAACCGGATATTCGCCTTCCAGCGAATAAAAGCCGGTGTGGTCGCCAAACGGCCCTTCGGTGCGCATCTCGGAAAGATCCACGTAACCCTCGAGGATGATTTCCGCCTGCGCTGGAACTTCCAGCGAGCATGTCTCGCAGGTAACCATCTCCACCGGCTCGCTCCGCAAGAATCCGGCAAACATCATCTCGTCAAGATCGGGCGGAATCGGCAGGATGCCAGCAAGACAGGTGACCGGTTCGGCGCCAATGGCCACGGCGACTTCAATGCGGCCGCGGGGATTGGCCGCGCGCGCACGCCGAAAATGCTCGGCGCCATGTTTCTGCGTTTGCCAGTGCATCCCCGTGGTGCGCTCGTCGAACACCTGCATCCGATAGACGCCCACGTTGCGCTTGCCAGTCTCCGGGTTGCGAGTGAACACCAGCGGCCAAGTAATGAACCGCCCGGCATCCGCCGGCCAGCATTGCAAGATCGGAAAGTCCAGAAGCGAGAAATCATCACGGCGAATCACTTCCTTGCAGGGACCCGACTTCACAATCTTCGGGAAGAACGAGCCCAGTTCGGCGAGCTTCGGCAGCATCTTGATCTTGTCGAGCAGACCTTGCGGCTGCTGCATATCCAGAAAAGAGCGGATGCGCTCAGACACCTCATCGAACCCGGCGACTTCCAGCGCCAGGTGAACACGCCGCTGGCTGCCCAGCATATTGATGAGCACTGGCACGCGTGATCCCTTCGGATGCTCAAAGAGCAGAGCGGGGCCGCCAGCGCGCGTGACCCGGTCGGTGATCTCGGTGATCTCGAGCACGGGGTCCACTTCCGCGGAAATGCGCTTCAGTTCCCCTTCCTTTTCCAAGCGCGCGATGAACTCGCGCAGGTCCTTGTAGGACACGCTAGCCTCCCGGCCATGGCTCGCGCTCATGGCAAACAGCCGCACAGGTTAGCACGGTTCACCGCAGGCGTTCAGCGCATGTGGGCTGGCCGCGTTGCAAGCCCACGCGACTGGGTGTAAATTGCCTCTGGTTTACAGATCGCGAATCTTGTCGCGAAATTTCTCTGGCTGGTCTCCGGGACGACGGAGACAGTTATAGAAAGCCCGCGCGGCCCGTTCCGAATATCTCAGATGGGGGCCGAGACAGCGAGGATCGAGATGAAATTCACTCAGCTTGCAAGCCTGGTCGTAATTGCCGCGTCATTCTCGTGCTAGCGCTTTTGCACAAGGCTTGCCGAGTCAGAAAGTGCTCACTGCGGACGTGGCGCAGACCATCGCGCAGGAGGCCGTGGCCGCTTGCCGGGCGAACGGATACAAAGTGACCGTGAGAGTGGTGGACAACGGTAACGTGCTGAAGGCATTTCTGCGTGACGACGGCGCGGCTTTGGCCACCGTAACGGTGAGCGAAATGAAGGCTAACAGCGTGATGGCTTTCGGGCGACCATCGGGTCCTCCAGCGAATCTGCCGCCGGGAACACCCGCGCCTCCTCCGGTAGTTCCTGGCACGATCAACGCGATGGGAGGGGTGCCCATTAAAGTGGGCGACCAGCTCATCGGTGCAGTCGCCGTCGCGGGTGCTCCCGGCGGGGATAAAGACGCGGCCTGCGCCAACGCTGCGCTCGCCAAGGTCGCGGACAAGCTAAAATAGTTGGCTCCCCAGTTGTGGCGCCGGCTGCCGTCGTTTGTCCTCTGCCCCGCGCTGCGCGGCGCGTATGCGCGAACACATCAGCATGCCGGCGTCAGTTCGCTCCTGAAACTTCCAAGATCAGACCGGGCTCAGCGATGACCGCTTGCTCAAGTCGCAATCGCTCTGCTAGCCTACGAGCCAGAGCGGGCGTGGTTCAATGGTAGAATAGCGGCTTCCCAAGCCGCGGACGTGGGTTCGATTCCCATCGCCCGCTCCAAATGGTCCGGCAGACCCTCGGTGATTTGGCTTCTCTTGCTCGCACGAAGGACCTGATTTTTGAAGCCTGACGGAAAGCGCTCCTACGACTCCTGCCGGCTGATACCTGATTATGCGTTGCCATCCGACGACCAACCCATTCCCCAAGAGTAAAAGGCGAGGATGATGAGTATGTTCAATGGCAATCCGAACACCATGTACAGAATGGGCATGAAGAGCACCGATTTCTCGAGAATCATCGCTTGAAGAAGAATTTGGACCGGGAGAAATAGGGAGAGATGGCTCATTGTCAGGACGGCGAGCACGATTTTCTTTAAAGGGCTGAATTTGAAGATGTAGTAGGTCAGGCCAAACAGCGTGGGGACGGCCGAGATCAGCGCGATTTGGTACGAGACGAGCCCTTCCATATAACTGTCTGGCGTGTGCGGAAACCTCGCCGGGGCCAGCAAAAAATATAGCAGCGCGCTCGCCTGGATGAACAGCACCGCACGCAGAAGATAGGCAATGGGCGTAAGTTTCTTCGGAAAAAAGTGGCTTGCCGCATACGCGAAACAAACAGCCGCCGCCGTGGACCACCACGTCCAAGCGTCGGGAGCGAGTCCCTCCATCTGGGGATACGGAATCGCGAAACGAAGGTACGACGTGACACGATGTTCCGTGAGGCCCAGTGTGGCGTGCAGCGCCAGGAGTTTCATGCCGTTTTCAAGCAGATAGCTCCACATCCGGCAGAGCCACGGTAGCGAAATGAACCAAGCGAGGGAGAGCAGTAACACAAGGAGGGCGTTCGAGGCCAAGTCCGAGGGCTTGAGAACGAACCGCGCCAACGCTCGGTGCATCGCGATGACGCCGCCGCGATGTCCGCTAAAACGGCCGCGATCCGTGAATCTCGGCGCATCATGCGGGGCTGCGGCGGATGCCGGATGATCAAAACTCTTTGAAGAATCCAAAACTTCCGCCACCCCGTTGGTAAAATGGGCTGTGGTAATAGTCCGCGATGAGATTGAATCCCCAGTTCTTTCCCGTCCACTGCCGCCACGTGATCGTCACGTTCTGACTGGGGAAGCGCGCAAGGACCGTGTTCGGTCCGACGAGCTGGTAGGCCTCCTGCCCGAATCCAACATTAGCGGTGACATAATGCTGCTTGTTGCGACCTTCCGTCAGCGCCACAAAACCAGCCGGCGAGAAGACCACACCGGGATTACTGACGTTGAAGCGCACTCCATCCTCGAGGATCCAAGGTCCCTGAAAATAGTAAATCGTTCCGACAAACACGCTTTGATCACGGTGCACGTCCTTGGAGGCGTAATAGCCGTAGCCCAAAGTGGTAATGAACTGTTTCCGCGCGAGCCATTTGCGATTTAGAAAGGCATCGGCGCGGAAGCGCGGCCAGAAGAATCCCCCGACGCTCGATCCGAGCGTAAGCGCCCCGTACCAATTTGAATTGAAGTTGTAGGTGTCTCCGCCGGCCAGGTACACCCCGGCATCGCCGAATTCATATTGTCCATTGACTTCGGCGGTCCAGATGTTCTTTCCTTCCGCCAGCACGCCGCGAGCGTAGCCGCCGCTCCAATCGCCAAAACCATTGGTAAGCTGGCGGTAACTGCCTCCGGCTTCCACGAAATTGGTGAGGATTCTTTCGTTTACCGTTGCCGCTGGAACATCCGAGCCCGGGGTTTGGGGCGATGTCTGCGGGGGATCCGCGGACGCGACATCCTGCTGGGCATGCACTCTCGGCGCGAGTGCGAAGCTCAGGAACAGAAGAGAGGCCAAGATCCGAGAGAATCGCCGGTGGCTCATTTTCGAACTTCCTCTGCCTGAATTTCCAGCCGAGTCCCTTCGCCGGCGTCCACGAGCCACGCGTCTTCGTCCTGCACCACGGTGGCATGGCCCTGCGTCACTACAGGTTTTTCATACCGGTTCGCCGGGAAGCTCCACGTTTGGTGAGCCAGGGTTTGAGAATCGGAAACGCTGAGAGATGCGAGGCCATCGCGCTCGGTCAGCTTCCACGTCACTTGTTTGCGCGAATTCAGGAAATTCGCGACCTGGGCCATCGTGTACCAGCGAAAGCTTCCCTTCGTCTTAAGCTGCGCCGTTTTCTCCAGCCAGTTTTGAACTACTTGGCGATAGGGAAGAATCCCAGGTGGGTGAAAATACACGAGCCGCACTTCATGTCGATTCACGACGAAGTCAGTCAACGTCTCGAGCCACCGCTGGATATCATCGAAGGAAACGTCTTCGCCACTAAACTCTTCGAAGGAGGCGGCCCGGTCCAAATGGGTAATGGGAAAAGCCCAGATATTTCGACCCTCGCGCTGGCCGCCGCGATAACTCTGCGTCGGTGCCATGCCAGCGTCGCCCGTGAAGTAATACGCAACGAAGCCGTGCGACTCGAGCCACTGCGTAACCCACTGCGGCTGATCGCCGTTCGGTGCGGAGTATTCGACGACTTGGTTGCCACCTACTTGTTCGAGTGCGTCCTTATTGAGTTGGAGGAACTGCACCATATCCTTGGGCGGATCGGTTTCAATATGAGCGGAAAAATAATTGTGGATCCAGCCGCCATGGCTTCCGATTTCGTATCCAAGAGCCACATATTTGTGGAGCAGTTTCTGACTGACGGGATTGTGCAGAACATCGAATCCTTTCTTATCGCCAATCGCGTACGTGTCCGGCCCGGCCGTGATGTGGATTGAATATGGCCCTTGCTGCAGGATCGTCCATGAGTCCATAGCCTGAAGCGCGGAAATGGCGGCGTTGGAATCGACGTGCCAATTCAACACGATCCCCCCAACACCGTCGGGAACCGCGAGCAAATGGGGCAGCGCGAGGATGTGTACGGCAAAATCGTGAAGGAAGGCGTGCAACGGAAGGCCGTCGGTATTGGCCTTGAGATATCCCAAGGGTAGATTCACAAACAGCACCGACCCATTCCGGTAGCGATGCACTCCCGCGGCGACGCCCGCACTAGAACGCAATAGGACCTGGCCTCCATAGCTTCCCGAAGTGACGAAGCTCGGATACTCCAGATTTCCGTATTGATAGCGCCTCAGCTGAGTCGATGTGGTGTCCTCCAGCGCGGCGGAAGCCACCGAAAAAGGAAAGAATTTCCCCGGAGGCACACCGAGTTGTTTCATGGTTGAAATGGTGCCGCTGACGTCACCCGAACGGATCGTCGCGTTGCCGAGGTCCTTGTATAGTGCATAATCCACACCGGCTAGATCGGATAATCGCGATCGGGCGCCCGCGTAAAACCCCTGAATCGATTTCGTTCCAGCATCGAACACAAGCATTAGGTTTCCGCCGTTTGCCACGTAATCGCGGATCCCATCCAACAAGAGATCGCTCGCCTGCTGATGAATCGAATCGGGAAGAATCAGGCCAGCACATTTCGGTCTCCCAAAAAGGGGACCAAGAAAAGTGGAGTCATGCATGGGAATTACATGCAGGCCTTCTTCGCTCGCGGCATCGAGCCAAACGGTGACCTGAGGATCGGAGAAGCTAGCGCCGTCAGGGACCAGCAGTAACAGGGCGTCGGCTCCGATGTTGAAATGGTCATGGGCACGCACCACCAGCCATGCGGCCAAGCACGATAAGCAAAGAGCTGCCGCAACGAAGGTAGTCGCCCGCTTCTTCATGCCCGGGGAACCACTTGTCCTTCCGTCCGCGCCCATATCGTGCCGAAAACGATGACGCCGTCAGCTATTTCAATCGCCGGGGCTGTGACGGTAGTGGGCATCCGGATGGAGCCGCATTGGGTTCCGGTCTCAATGGTCATTCTGTGTTCCGCGATGACCGGCCCGGCAATGTGGCAATCGGGACCGATGTGCATGGTCGAAGCGCTGATGAGGCTGCCGTCCACACGCACGTCGGGCCCCACCCTCATGTGTTGACTGCTCTTAACGCTGCCCAATAGTCGCGCACCGGCGCCAATGTGCAGCTTGCCTCGCGTCACGATGTTCGTGCTCACGACGTCGCCCGCCCTGATCTCCAAATCTTCATCGACCAGCCGACGGTCGGTCGGCAACGAGGTCTGTTTGGTTTCCGAGTCGGCTTCGATCGCTTCCGAATTGGAGTGCCCGAGCGCGATACAAGGAGCATTGAGCCGCTGAAAGGCGCAGCCGGATTCCAACTGGATTTTGCAGTCAGACGAAATACGCCCGTACAGATCGCAGTCGTGTCCAGCTCGAAGAGAGCCGACGGCGTGGGCCCAGCGGATAACCGTGCTGGCGCGCTTCAGGTGAATGTCTTTCTCACCGAGAAGCGCCCGGAAGACGTTGGTTTCTCCACTAGTGAGCTCGCCCGCGGCATAGAATTCTTTGGTGAAGGTAATTCCATCGGGAAGAACCACATCCACGCCAGCCGCCACGACCGCATGGCAGTTCGCCATTGTTTCCCCGAGAGACGCAAAGAGCGTCTCACCGGTCCGTCCAAGCAACAGGTATTCGTCGCCATTGGGCATGGCGCCTTTTGCCGTGGCGCCCGACGCAGAGCACTCCCGCAGCGGCTCTAACAAGGCGGAGATATAGCCGCGAAATCCGTAAGAAAAATGGCGGATTTCGCCGGCGTACTGCTGGATCACGTTGAGGGGTTGCGCGTCTCGCTTGAGACGGAGTTCCGTCAAAGCCGGCAGCAAGGGAAGCAGCAAAAGTAAGGCGGCTAACAACACCAGGGCTACGGCTGCGAGCGCAGGACTCATGGCGTTGTTCGAAATCGCTCGGTCTTGTCCCAATGAAACTGGGCTCCGGTGATGGGAGCCAGCAACTGCGAGACACACGCGCGAGAGACCGAAAAAATACTCACTCCGAATCCCAGCACAAGGAACGGCAGCAACCAGATCCGCTGGCGTGAGCCGTCCAACCGGGTGGCCGTAGCAATTTCAAAGAACGCCGCAAAATTTCCCGTCGAAGCGTAGGCCGTGAAGGAGAGCAGCGCGACCACGCCGTGGAGCGGAGCCACGCCCTCATAGAAGAGACCGAGAGCTAGAATCCAGCCCACCAGGGTGAGCGGCGCCATCGCGTAAACTCCCAGTAGCAGAAATCCATCGATGCGCTCGCGCAGGGTGGCGCGATGTTTGCCGAACAACAGCTTCAGGCTATAGGCCGCCAGCGCCTGGTTGTGTCCTTTGGCCCAGCGCATGATCTGCTTGATGCGGACCTGCCACGTCTCGGGGACCTCCTCGTAACACTCGGAACGATTCTGGTATACCGTCTTCCAGCCTGCTAGCAAAAGGCGATACGTGAGGTCGGTGTCCTCGGTGAGGGAAGCATCATTCCAGCCGCCGATTTCGCGCAGCGCGCTGCGTCTGACGCCCGCGACCGTGCCTCCATGCTGCGGAACGAGTCGGAGATTCATGCGCGCCTGTTGATCCACCTGATAGCCGCCCGAGCGCTCGAGATCGAGCAGCCGCGTGAGCAGATTCGTCCCCACATTCAGAGGGACAACGCGGCCCATCACCCCGCCGACCTCTGGATCAAAGAATGGCGCCACGAGCTGTTTGATCAGGCCGCCGCCAGGAATGTAGTCGGCGTCGAAGATGAGAATGACTTCGGTGTCGACCAATTCCATGGCGTCTTTCAGCGCCGCAGCCTTGCCTCCTTTGCCGTGCGTGCGATGAAAGGGACGGATGCGGCCCGGATGTTCTTCGCAAAAGCGATCGATGATTTCGCGTGTGCGATCGGTGGAGCGGTCGTTGACCGGAACGACCAGCATCTTCTCCCTCGGATAGTTCACCGTCATCAGGGCCCTCAAAATGTGGGTGATGACCTTTTCCTCGTTGTGCGCAGCGACGAGAATCGTGACCGGTGGCCAGTCGGCCGTATCGATATCGATGTAGGGATGGCGCTGAAATCCAAAAAGCCGGTTCAGCGTGAAAAGGTAATGGCGTGCCGTGTACACGGAGATGAGAATGACGATGACAATGAGCGAGTAAAGCATTGTCAGTTCCCGCAGGTTAAGAACGAACCTTTTCGGGCACCTCGGCTGGCGTGCCTTCCAAGGAGTCGGTTTTGCGGCGCAGCGGGTGCCGTCTGGGAGGCAACTTGAATTCCTTGTCGGGATCGAGGAGCGGCGTCTTTCCCTGGTGCCAGCGAGTGATGGCCTCGACGATCCGCTCCGAAGCTCGGCCGTCCCCGTAGGGATTTCCCCCTTCCGACATCTGCTTGTACTCTTCCGTGTCGCTGAGGAGCCGCTCGGCCTCATGGAAGATCTTTTCGCGCGACATGCCAACTATTTTGGCCAGTCCGAATTGCGAAGCCTCCGGGCGTTCCGTCAGTTTGCGGAGCACGAGCACGGGCTTATGAAAGGTAGGGGCCTCTTCCTGGATGCCGCCTGAATCCGTGAGCACCAGGAAGCAGCGGCTCAGCAAGCTGACGAACGTGATGTAGTCGAGAGGCTCCGTGAGATGAATTCGGTCAGTGCCACCCAGCAATGATTCCACCGTGCTTCGCACGTTCGGATTCATGTGAACGGGGTAGATGACGCGGATGTCGGGATTCTCGTTCACCAGGTCCTTCAGCGCCAGGCACATGTTCTCCTGATCGCTGCCCCACGACTCTCGACGGTGAGAAGTCACCAGCACCAGCCGGCTGCCGTCCGCGGGAATGCCAGCCAAAGGCGTGTTTTCCCAGGAATGGGGCAGCTTGCTGAGCCCCCGCAGCGCGTCCACGACGGTATTTCCAGTGACCACAATCTTTGCGGCCGGAACGCCCTCAGCCAGCAGAGCGTCACGCGAAAGCGCGGTCGGAGCGAAATGAATTTCGGCAACGACGGAAATGAGCCGGCGATTCGCTTCCTCGGGAAACGGGTTGTAGATGTCATGGCTGCGCAATCCGGCCTCAATGTGCCCCACGGGAATCTTGCAGTAGTAAGCCGCGAGAGCTGCGCCGAAAGCTGTAGTGGTATCGCCTTGCACCAAAACGATATTGGGCTTGAAGCGGAGGCAGGCGTTTTCCACTGTATCGACCACGCGGCCGGTGAGCATGCTCAGGGTCTGGTTAGGGCGCATCACATCCAGATCGAAATCCGGCTTGATCTCGAAGTGCTGGAGCACCTGATCAAGCATCGTGCGATGCTGCCCGGTGTGCACCACGGCCGTTTCGAATTCGGCAGATCGCCGGCGCAAATCGTGGATTACGAGGGCGAGCTTGATGGCCTCCGGGCGCGTGCCCAGGACTGCGATAATCCTGCAAGGCTTAGACAATTGGGTTCACTCCACTGCATGGGGACCTTGAGCTGTAGAGAACGGTCCAATCCATTATTGACCCTGTGCCCCGATCATCTTCAAACCCGGGATAAACGTCTGGCGCTAGAAAGTTAATAGCGAAGCGGGTGTGCGGAGGGGGCGCGGAACCCAGTGCACAAACTCTTCTTTCGGAAAATCCTATGCGCTACAACAAGTAGTACCGCCGGACTATTTACGGTTCCAAGAGCTGCCTGCTAACTTTTTGCTCGTGAGATGGCTTATCTATAGCGCATGGTGTGTTGAAGGCACTGCCCGACGAGAGCGCGGCGCATGCTTGTGAAAACGACGGGTGCTGGAACCGAAGCACCGACGTGCCTGGAAGAGCGGCGCGGAGATACTCGTTCCCCATGTGGAAGCCTCGTCTACCTGCAGTCAGCTCCCTCGCAGGGCGAACAATTCGAAGAAATACGGACCTTGAACAACCATAGCCACAGCGGGTTCTATTTCATTACCGAGAGAATCTCCTACTTCCCCGGAATGCAGTTGTATGTCATACCAGCGGTGAACTCCGTCAGCCGCGAATTTCTGGGCGAGGTTGTGCGCGTCGAACCGCTGCCTGCCGGCGAGTACGGCGTCGCCGTCAAGTTGTTGCGGCTCCTGAATTTTACAGGCGACAGTCGCACGGCTGTGAGGTCAACCTTTCAGTCTCTTATTCGCCTTTCGGCAGAGCCCAGCAGTGCGAGTGCCCAGAGCAGAACCTTGTAACGGGACGAGCGACAAAGTCGCATTCCGAGTTGGACGGCCTGAGTATCTTGGATCCAGGACAGTGCCCTTGGCAGTTTTCCTGACGGGAGCGCACAGCGATGCTGTCATCCAATCAACGTGGGCCGGAGGCGACCAGCCGCGAGGAATTCCAGCACAGTCTCCAACTTCTGGATGAAATTGCCTCTCAGCACCTGCGGGGCGGCGCCCTCATGGTTCTGCTCCTGCCGGGAGTATTTGTCTTGCTCCCGTTTCTGCTCGCCCAACTCAATCTCGTTCGCGAATTGCTAGGGATGCTGTGGGTTCTGAGCGCATTCACGCTGTACCGCGGCCAGCTCCACCTCAAGCGGCTTGGCGAGGGTCTCATCGAACAGACGGACGCTGCCACAAGGAATCGCGTGAGGGGAGACCATTTTTATGGATTGTCGATTCTCGACCCGCTCACCGGCTTATACAACCGGCGTTTCGGTGAAACCCGCCTGAGGGAAGAAATCGCGCAAGCACAGGAATCGGACGATCCTCTGCTGATCCTTGCTCTCGATTTCGACCGGTTCAAGGAGATTAACGACAACTACGGTCATGCCGCAGGAGACTTAGCGCTGAAGGAATTCTCTCGCCGCCTGCAGAGAGCCATTCGCGCTTGTGATGTACCGATACGCGTTGGGGGCGATGAATTTCTTGTGATTTTTCCGAAGTGTCATCCAGACAAGATCAAGACGATCTTGTCTCGTATGGGTTCGATTGTATTGACGCTGGATGGAAATCAAGTCCCTGTTTGCTTTTCGCATGGACTGGCTCAATACGAGGTGAATGATACGCCGGAATCACTCATCCAGAGAGCCGACGCACGGCTTTACGATACGAAGGCAACCAGACGATCTGCCGTCAGGGTAGATCCAGGCACTACGGCAAACGCGATTCACGCGACGGATTCCATCAATCCCTCAGTAGAGCCAGTAAGCTCCGATCAGCTAGCCAGATTGCGCCCAGGGCGGGTCCGTCGAAGCGCGCGAATCGCGAAGAAGATCGCAGTTTTTCTAATTGGAAGCGATTTGGACGGCAAGGTCTTCGCGGAGCAGACGCATACCGTCGAACTAAGCCGCCACGGGGCAGGGATTGTGTTGCAGCACAAACTAGCGCCGGAACAGGAAATGATCATCCGTCGCCAGGATACAAACAAAGAAGCCGCGGTGCGCATCGTTCGCGTCCCCGGAGCTCAACCTGACAATCACACCTACGGCCTGGCGTTCGTAAACTCAAACACTAACATTTGGGACGTCGAGTTTCCGCCCTTGAGCGAATTTGAAAAAATGGCCGTTCAGTCGCTGTTTGAGTGCACCCGTTGTAGAGACCGTAAGATGGTTAATTACAGTGAGCACGAGCATGGCCATGCACGTAACACGGCTGTCCAGCCCTGTAAACGCTGCGGAACTGCAACGACCTGGAAGCGGGTTTTGAACGAGGAGGTCGGCACGGCTGCTAGCGAGCAGGAGACTCCGGTGCTCGTTTTCAAAGGCGCGGGCTCCGATGTCCGATAAAGTCGACTGAGCCACCGTAGCTAGCAGACGCAGGTCATCCGCAATATTTCTGCTAACTGCATCCCGCCGGTTCGCTGCCCGGACCCCAGGGACCAAGCTTTGACCAACTCGGCGTCTGGCGAGGAGTCGGGAATCGCGCTTGTAGATCTGTTCGGGAAGCTCCCGGAAAGAAGATGCGGTTGCTCCCGTTGTGCGGCGCTCCACTGCTGAACGCGCAATCAACGGCGAATTCGTGGAAATAGGAGCCCGAAAACATGCCGCAGTTGTTAAACCTGCCGAGAGCAGCCGCCGTGCAAGAAACGTCCAAGGAGACCAGCAATTTTGAGAATCATGCGCGCGAAAGAAAACCGACGGAAACGCTGGGCAGCCCGATTCATGCAGCTCCCCAAATTGGCAATTCTCAGATCCTCCAGAACATTCCGCCACGGACGCGACTCTCCGAACGCCGCAATCATCTGCGTCACAAGGTGCGGGCGGCTGTAGAAATCGTAGAAGCGGAGTCAGGCCAGGGGGTCGAGGCGCAACTGGGTAATTTGGGACAAGCTGGCTGCTATGTGAAAACCGAGAATCCGAGCCCCGTTGGAACTGCGGTTAACGTGCAGGTTACGACGGCGACGCAATCGTTTAAGGCACATGCACATGTCGTATACAGCATTCCTGGCAGAGGGATGGGACTTCTGTTTACTGTCCTCGATGCGGGGGAGCTTCGGATACTTGACGCATGGCTGGAGGCCGCGGTCGAGACCTCGTGGTTGGAGTCGAATCGCCGCCGGAGCCAACGCATACTGCTGGCGGTCAATGTGCAAGTGGTCGGACACAGCAGTCTCGGCGAACGCTTTAGCGAACGGACTCAGACCGTGTCAGTCAGTCCGCATGGCGCCATGGTTCTTGTCTCCAAGCGTGTAGACAAGGGACAGCGACTCTTGCTCCGGAACGGTCGAACGGAAGCCGAAATGGAGTGCACCGCCGTGCACGTCGCCAAGGCGCCGAATGACCAATTCGAGGTTGGGCTTTCGTTTGTGCTGCCTAACCGGGCGTTTTGGGGGGTCGTTTTTCCTCCAGCGGATTGGTCCATACGCCATCCAGACGCCAAAGGAACATGATCTGGCAAGATTGAGGAAGGAGCTTGGGGCCCATTTCAGCTTCCAGGCAGCCCAAAAACGAAAAAGCGACGCCTGAGTCCACATTCAGGCGCCGCTTTCCGCATAAGATAGCTGGTTGCGGGGGCCAGATTTGAACTGGCGACCTTCGGGTTATGAGCCCGACGAGCTACCAGGCTGCTCCACCCCGCGAAGGCATCTTATCGGAATCGCAATGACGCGTCAAACCAATGGGCTCGCGGCAGAAAAAACTGGGCGTGCGGAAAAACTACCAGGAACTATAGGGTGTGTGCTCAAAGGGCGAGACGGCACTCGAAGTCGCGTGCACATCGGTCATTCCGCCGCTAGTTTGGTCGGGACTCAACACAAAGTCGTCGAAGTCCGCATGCCACTCTGGCGTGCGGGTGATCGGATCTATCGGGATTTGACTCAGGTAGCCCGCCGCAACCAGGTCGTCCAGGGATTGCGGCGCTTGCTGCTTATCGAGCGTGTATTGCTGGATGGCGCTGCGCATGGTTTGCAGGTCCTGCTTGAGCACGGCTTCGCGCGCACGCACAACGGATTGCTCATAGCGCGCCGCAGCCATCCCAACGAGCACAAGGATAATGGCAATGACCACCATGAGTTCGATCATGGTGAACCCGCGGGCGCCAACGGAAGCGGATCGAAATGTTCGTCGCGGCGTCATAGGTCTACCAGTCCGAATACTTAGTGTCGTTCAGCCCCATGCCCTGGGAAAGCGAGAACACGTCGAACACATCCATGCCGCCCCAACTCGTCGAATCGGGATCGTCCTGCACTGCGCGCAAGCCCCATTCGGCGTGGCCGGTCATGGGATCGGTGGGAATCTGGCGCAGGAAGCGTATGTGCTGGGTAAGAGGCGCCGCGCCGGTTCCTGAGGCAGGCGCGGTATTGAACGTCGATGCGGGGTTCGTCGCTCCGAAACCCGTTGCGCCGAAACCGCCAGCACCTGTCCCTAGACCCGGGGCAGCGCCACCTGTACCTATGCCTGCGCCTACGCCTGCCCCGAGCGGAACTCCCGTGGTTCCCTGAGAGACTACATCCACCCCGGTGACCAGGGTCTGCAAATCAGGTGGGTAGCCTTCGGTGCCGGCTTCGACACGAATCCGCCCCTTGTCCGCTGCGTCCTTATAACGATCAATCGCATCTCGCATTTCGCGCAAATCACGATGCAGCTCAGCTTCTTTCTGCCGTTTTACGGTGAAGCGCGCTATGGGCATGGCGGCCGTGGCCAGGATCAGCAGAATGCTGCAGGCAATGATCAACTCGAGGAGCGTCATGCCGCCTTGTGTTTGGCGATGGCCGCGAAGATTTGTGACTGTGGCGAACATCGTTCCGGCTTCCCGAGGGTCACGGGCCGACGCGAATACTAGCCTCGCTGGTGACGAACTGTACAGGGCGCTGCTGCGAATCTCGCGCGTTCACTTGCAAAATAGAAAGCTGCGTATTGCCCGGGGCCACGCCACGCACCACCACCCCGAACAACGTTCCGCCGCCGCTTACGCCGGGCGTGTTGGGCATGCGCGTGGCGGAAACAATGGCCTGGCCGCGTTCCTTGTCCACGCGCTGCACGATCGCAATGGGCTGCGTTCCACCGGAGAGGAAGTCGCCTTGGCGCACATCCTCGACGGACAGGACAGCGGGATCGTACTGGAGCAATAGGGGTACCGAGAACAGATCCTGGGCGTTCTGAACGGTGATGGCAATTGTCGTCGTATCGCCCGGCTTCAGGGAAACATTCGCGGGCGCAAAACTCAAGCGCGCAGCCGAAGCTTGAGGTGTCGTGGGAGCTGCCGCGGTTGCGGGCGCAGCCGCAGGCGCAGATGCGGTCGCCGCGGGCGCCGGACCGGCTGCCGCCGGGACCGCCGGAGGCGTCATGACCTCGGTATCGAGACGAACGGCCGCATTGGTGTCAGTGCCCGACGCGATGCTCCGCAGATTTTCCGCGGTGATACTGGGCATTCGAACCACATGAGGCGTAACCACGATAAGCACTTCCTGGTCCGCCGTCTGGAGCTGATTGTCGGAAGTAAAATACTTGAGGAATGGAATCTGAGAGAACCCAGGCCATCCGCTGGTTGATTTCGTCGACGTATTCTCCACCAAGCCGCCCAGGACACTCACCTCGCCATCCGACAAGCGAATATCGTGTTCGATCTTTCGCGTGCTGATGACGGGCTGATTGATGCCGCCGATATTCTCCGACCCGGTCACCGACGAAACCTCGATCGAGAGCTTCATGCTGGTGGTGAAATCCGGGTGAATGCGCGGGGTGACGTCCACGATGACGCCGACGTCGAGATATTGGAATTGCGTGTTCACCAAAGGATTGATCACGCTTCCCGCCGCCCCCGCCGCCCCCACACCAACGCCTGCCTGGAAGCTGCCGGTCGCCACGGGGACTCGGGACCCAATGCGCAGTTTGGCGTCCTGCCCATCCACAATGCGAATCTGCGGGTTATCGATGATCTGAGTGGTGCTGTCCGTCAGCAGTGCGTTGACGGTCGCCCCCGGAAGCGTGACCGCGTAGTCTGCCGTGCTCAAACCCCTGAGCTGGTTGAGCGCCACGGCGCCCGTCCCGGTGGTGGGGGTTGTGGTCGTCGAATTGTTTGAATTCGTGCAGGTTGTCGAGCCGGATGTGCACGGCGGCGAGAATGCGAGCGCGGCTGATGTTCCCGGGCTGATGCCCAAATCGCGCATCCTGTTTCGATCCGTCTGCAGCACGTCAAACTCAATGACAACCTCGGGCTTCGGCTTGTCGATGTCCTGAATAATCTTTTCCGCGAGCATGACTTTGTCCGGAGTGTCGCGGACGATGATGGCATTCTGTCCGTTGAATTGCTGGACGCGGCGTAGATCGAGGAGCTGGCGCAAGGCATTGACGATCTCCGTCAGATCCTGCGGAAGAATCGTGTTCTGCAGATAAATCGTGCGCACCACTTCTTCCTCGTAGTCTCTGCGCTTTTGCGCCTGATCAGGCGCCACAAAAATGATTTCGTTGGTGACCGGCTTCCAAAAGGCCTTGGCCTGCAGCGACACGATGTCGAGGGCTTGTTCGATGGTGACGTTGGTCAACTCAATGGAGACGCGGCGGGCGGCCAAGTCGGGGTCGAAGACTACCGTAAGCCCGGCCAGCTTGGCGACGGTGTCATAGATCATCTTCACGTCATTGGTCATCTTCAAATTGATGGGCGCGCGGGACAACGGCTTCAGCGCAGGCGGGCCGATCATTACCTGGGGCGCTTCCGACGGGGGCGCCGCCGGCGCGGGAGGCGGCGTTGCCGCGGCCTGTTTCGCCGCTATGGCATCGAGTGTTTTTTGCGTCTCCTGCTGGGCCACCGGACTCGAAGGATCGATCAGCATGGCCTTTTGGAACTCGGCGAGCGCCAATTGGAGTTCGCCCTGCTGGACCAGTTTCTGGCCGTGCTCCACGTGACTCTGACTGGCCTCAAAACGCATGCGGTCAAGCTTCAGCTTGTATTCGACGCTGGTAGGATCGGCCTTCAAGGCGCGCTGATAATGCACCACAGCGGTGTCGTAGTCCTGAATGTCCTCGGCCTTCTTCCCTTCGTTGTACTCCTGATTTCCGTGGGAACAGGCGGTCAATGCTAAGGCCACGCAGGCCAGCAGCAACAGGCCGGCATGCCATTTGCAACACAGACGATTCAGCATGTTCACCTTGAAAACGCCATTTTATCGTTGTGCTGGGCAGGAATTCTGCTGCTCTTCCATTCCACTCCGCCCGATCAGGACTCACTCGCCGGGTCAAGCTCGCCCGTTCGGAATGGTTCGTAGCGAAACGAACGCAAGGCGCATGTTACTCCGCGCTTCAGAAACCGGCAAGGCGACTTGCCCAGTTTGTTACCGACAATTAACATAGCCCTGGTGGCCAAGCCGACAAAAAAGTCCAGTAAACCAGATGCGACGGGCGTACAGGTCGTTGCCCAGAATCGCGCGGCCTCTTACAATTATCACCTGCTCGAAAAAATGGAAGCGGGCATGGCGCTGTCTGGGACCGAAGTGAAATCGCTGCGTGCTGGCAAAGCCAACCTGCGTGAGGCTTATGCGGAGGTTCGCGGCAATAACGTCTGGCTGGTTAACTGCCACATTTCGGAATACTTGCCAGGCGGCCCCTACAACCACGAACCTCTCAGCAAGCGGCGTCTTCTGCTGCACAAGCAAGAGATCGAACGCCTGCAAGGAAAAACACAGCAAAAAGGGCTGACGCTAGTGCCCTTGCGCATTTATTTCCGCAAGGGCATTGCCAAGTGCGAGTTAGCCCTGGCGAAAGGCAAGAAGGATTGGGATCGCCGTCAGTCCGAACGAGATAAGGAAACGCGGCGCGAAGTGGATGCAGCATTGTACAAATACCGGAGGCGCTGAACTCAAATATGGACAAGGGAATGACCATTACGAGCGATGCCCAGCCCGCGGCAGCGGTCGCGACCGAGGCCCTGGTGAGTTATGTTTTCGAGCCGGAAAAAGACAGCGGGAAGGCTGTCGAGGGCGTGGTCGAGGAACTCGATCAAGCCGCGGGCGGCGCCTTCCAGCGTCTGGCGGACGCCGGAGAATTGACTGGCAAGAAGTTCGAAACGACTCTGCTGCATTTCGTGCCGGGACTGGCAGCGCGGCGCGTGCTGTTGATCGGCACCGGGAAGCGACGCAAATTTGGCAACGCTGAACTACGGCGAGTGGCCGCAGTCGCGACGCGCTTTCTCAAGGCCCGCTCGATCAAGAGCATGGCATTCCTTGCGCGCGAGGGCCACCGGGACGCGGCATCGGCGCAAGCGGTTACCGAAGGACTCTTGCTCGGCAATTTCGACGGCGACAAATACCGGACGGACAAAAAGAACGACCCGATCGAATCGGCTTCCCTGGTAGGTTTTGACGCTGCGGCGCAAGCCGGCGTCGATCGCGGGCGCATTATCGGGGAGTCGCAGAACTTCACGCGCGAACTGGGCAACGAGCCATCGAACCTGTTGACGCCAACTCTGCTCGCTGAACGCGCCGTAGCCATGGCGCGCGAAGCGGGGCTTGCTGTGGAGGTGCTCGATGAGAAGCGTATCGCCGAACTCAAAATGGGAGCACTACTGGGCGTAGCGCGCGGCAGCGCCGAGCCGCCACGATTAATCGTCCTGACCTATACGCCGGACAAGGTTGTGCCGGGCGCGCCGGTGCTCGGGCTCGTGGGTAAAGCCATCACCTTTGACACGGGCGGAATTTCCATCAAGCCTGCCACCGATATGGAAAAGATGAAATTCGATATGGCGGGCGGGGCCGCGATGTTGGGCACAATGCGCGCGCTTGCGCGTTTGAAGCCGCGCGTGAAGATTATTGCCGTCATTCCATCCGCCGAGAACATGCCTGGGGGCCGCGCCCAAAAGCCGGGTGACGTGCAAATCGCCATGTCCGGAAAATCCATCGAGGTGATCAACACGGATGCTGAAGGGCGCTTGATCCTGGCCGATGGCATAGCCTATGCCAAGCAACTCGGCGCCACGCACCTAATCGATGCGGCCACGCTGACTGGAGCCATCGTCGTCGCGCTCGGCGCCGTCAACAGCGGCGTATTCGGCACCGATCAGGCATTCACCGAGCGGGTACTGGCCAGCGCCAAAGCGGCCGGCGAGAAGATGTGGCACATGCCCCTCGATGACGACTATCGCGATCAGATCAAGAGCACCATCGCTGACATTCAAAATGTCGGCGGCCGGCCAGCCGGCGCATCGACCGCGGCATGGTTCCTGCGCGAATTCACCGGCGATACCCCGTGGGTGCATCTCGATATCGCGGGGACGGCGTGGCTCGATGACCCCAAACCCTGGGGCGGCAAGGGCGGCACCGGCGTCGGCGTGCGCACCCTCGTGGAACTCGCCATGAATCTTTGACGCGGCAATCGCGCGCTATTGGCGTTCGCGCTACATTTTTTCCGGTGCTTCGATGCCAAGCAGATCGAGCGCAGCTACCAATTGGCGCTCCACCAGGCGGCTCACCCGCAGCAGAAACATCTTTCGCTCGGGATTGGCCTCGGACAGAATGCGATGACGGTGATAGAAGAGATTGAAGGCTTGCGCTACCTCGAAGGCGTATTTCGCGATGAACGCAGGTTCGCGAGCCGCTAGCGCCGCGGCCACCTGAGCATCCAGCAAACCGGCCAGTCTGACGACATCCCACAGATCGTCACCCTCGGGCGATTTGAGAAACTCCGCGGCGGCGGCCTCTTCTCCTGGCTCATCCAGACTGTCCACTTGAAAATCAGGTTGCTGCTCGGCGGCCTTGCGGAAAATGTTTCGCGCACGGACCACAGCGTACTGGCAATACGGCCCGGTTTCTCCATCGAAGCTGAGGGCATCGCGAAAATCGAAAGCGATAATGGCCGTGCGAGTGTATTTCAAGAGGAAGTAGCGCAGTGCGCCGACAGCGATTGCGTGCGCGATGCCGAGCCTTTCGGCGTCTGGCGCCTCCGGTTGGCGCGTGTCCACTTCCGCGCGCGCCGCGGCTTCCAGGCGGTCGAGCAGGTCGTCAGCCTTGACTCCTAATCCCTTTCGGCCGCTGACTTCCACGTAGGGCTTCCGGGCCTCTTCCTCGGACAGCGTATAACCCATCTCCGCTGCGCAGCGCGGCGACAGAGCCACAATCTCGTAAGAGAAATGCACCGAGCGCAACGCTTCGGATTCAAACCCAAGCGCCCGCAGCCCCGCCACAACAACGTTCTGTAGATAAGATTGCCGGGTGTCGATAACGTTGAATACCTCGGCGGCGTGTCCAAACGATGGAGCGTCGGCCTCGCCCAAATCCGCTGCGCTGGTCCAAACAACGTGCCCGTTCTCATACTTGTAAAAACGGCGGTAGGCGAAATCGCGATCCAGCAGGCCGAATTTCCAGAGTTGGTACGCGATGTCCTTGCCCACATACGTCACCGTGCCATTCGAGCGCACGATGACTTTGGCGTCGTCGTCCCCTTCTCCGCCCAGCCCGCCCTCAGCCACCGTCAGATTCATGACCCAGCAACCCGCGTTCTTACCGGCCTCTGCCAGGTGGACCGCTCCGCTCTGCTTCAGGCGTGCGAAGGCCGCATCCCAGAACCTCAGGCGCAGGATCTCGCTCTCGCGAGGCAGCACGTCGTATTTCACGCCGAGCCGGTCCATGGTGCGCAAGTGGCAACGCGTGATGGCCACGGAAACGACTTCGGCGAGATCAGCGGCCGCGCCATGTCCCTCTTCGATGGCTGCCAGGGTTTCGCCACGCAGCGCCAGCCGCGCTTTGTCCTCCTCATAGAATTGCGTAACCCGCGCGTACAGGTCCCAGCAGAGGTAATCGAACTTCGGCGCGGCCGCCAGCGCGCGCACTTCGTCGGCGGATTTCCCTTCGATGTGCTGGAAGCCAACCACGACGTCGGCGACCTGAACCCCGGTGTTATCGATATAGTTTTGCACTTCAACGCGCTGGCCAGCGCGGCGCAATAACCGGACAAACGTGTCGCCCAGAGCCGCGTTCCGCAGATGCCCGATGTGCGCAGCCTTATTGGGATTGATATTGGTATGCTCGACGACTGCTTTCGGCGCGTCGGGCTGAGCCATCTCGGGCCGGCGGCCCGCGCCGCCGATCGTTGCCGAGAAAAATGCGGCTCGGTCGAAGAAGAAATTGACGTAGCCCGCCCCAGCGGTTGCAATGCGGACAACTCCGGGGATCGAGCCGAGCTCATCCGCGATCTCCTGGGCTATCTGGCGCGGCGCTCGCCGCAGCCGCTTGGCAAGCTCGAACGCCACCGGCGTCGCAATTTCGCCCATCGCGAGGCTCGGCGGCCGCTCGGTGCTGATGCTCACGTCCGCAAGGCCGCGGCGGGCCAAAAATGATCCCAGCGCCTCGCGAATCCGCGCTTCTACGATGTGATACACGTTGTCGTCACCCGAAACCGCCAGCCTGAAAAAATAAAGAAAGAAGAGCGGCGATTATAGGGGACCGCAACCAAAATCGTCAAAGAAGGATGCCCAGGCTTGATTTTTGAACGGGCTTCCGCCAGTTATCAATCGGAAACAGAACGAATCCGGAGGCATAGCTTTCTCACCCCACCGCGGCCGTATACTTAATCGTTCGGTTATTACACCAACGATGGATACCGCCGTGACCGCCATTCGCCAACTCGATTCTGCTGGTCTGGAACGCCGCGAATTCCAGCTGACCATCTTCGCCTGCGCCGTGATTGGCGTCATGGGGGTTGGCATCGCGTTATTCATGTATCCGGTCGTGTTCGCACACCTGGATGCCAACCCGGACCGCAACCTGCGCATCGCTTTCTTTGGCTTCTGCGGACTTTGCCTGCTGCTCACGGCCTACGTCTGGGACACCCAGTCAACCATCCGGCGTCTGCGACGCCAAATGGAGCTGGATCGCAAGCAAAGCGAGGCAGCCCGGTTGCAAGCCAGTGAGGAACTGCTTAAAAGCATACCGAAGTCGGGCGCCTTCCAGGACCAACTTCCCATGGAATACCGCCGGGCCACCACCACCGAGCAACAATTGTCCATCTTGGTGGTTGCCGTGGAGTTTCCGAACGATGCGTCATCCGCCGCTGGCAAGGCCGCGGTCCTCGGTGACGTCGCCAAAGCGATCTCCCGAAAGCTGCGCGAGCAGGATTCCCTGTACGTTCTTGGCCCTCTTTGTTTTGGCGTGATTCTGCCTCATCTCGAAGCGTCAGCCGCACGAGCCCTGGCGTCGAGAATCAGCGAGGGCCTCATTGACGCCGCGGGCTTGAGCGCGCGCTTCTCCTACAAGGTCGACGTTGTCAATTATCCTCAGAACGCATCGAGCGCGCATGAACTCTACGAAGCCGTCTTCGCGCACATCCCACGAGACAAGTCAAAACAGGGACTCGCCGCCGAAGCCTTTGTCTAGCGCGCTTCGAAAACGCTTCACTCCCTGATTCGCAATACCGCCGCTCCCGGAATGGCGTCGTTCTTCAGGCTGTTCAATGCCCGATTCGCCTCGCGCAACGGGAACACCTCGACGTGCGTGCGGATTGGAATTTCCGCCGCCGTGCGCAGAAATTCCTCGCCATCGCGCCGCGTGTTGTTCGCCACGCTTCGAACCACGCGCTCTTGATACAGCAAATCATAATCCAGCGAGGGGATCGGACTCATGTGGATGCCGCCTAAAACCAGCGTCCCGCCCTTTCGCAAGGCTCTCAAGGCCGCCGGCACGATCTCCCCGGCAGGCGCAAAAATGATGGCGGCGTCAAGCTTGCGAGGCGGCTCGTCCAGCGTGCCGCCTGCCCACACGGCACCCAGCTCAAGAGCCAGCCGCTGATGGCGCGGGTCGCGCGTGGATGCGTGGACTTCCACGTTCCAATGGCGAGCCACTTGAATGGCCACATGCGCAGCCGCTCCAAACCCGTAAAATCCCAGCCGCCCGCCGGGATTGATCCCGGAAAGCCGGAGCGAGCGGAATCCGATAATCCCGGCGCATAGTAAGGGAGCCGCCTGGTCGTCCGGAAATTCATCGGGAATCGGATACACGAAATCCTCCGGCGAAACGATGTACTCCGCGTATCCGCCGTTCACACTGTAACCGGTGAAGGTTGGATGATCACAAAGATTCTCCGCGCCGGACTGGCAGTACTCGCAACTGCCATCGGTATGGTGCAGCCAAGCAATGCCGACGCGAGCACCCAAGGGAAACCGCCGCGCACCCGGGCCGCCGCTCTCCACTCTGCCGACAACCTGATGTCCTGGAATGACCGGCGAAATGCGAGGAGGTAATTCGCCTTCGATCACGTGCAAGTCCGTGCGGCAGACTCCGCAGTAGTTCACTCGCACTAGCACTTCGCCTGGACCTGGCTGGGGAACCGGCACATCGCAATAATCCAGCGGATTGGTCTCGATCGGCGCCGGAGCGCGAAGAACACATGCCTTCACGAGTTAACCGCCTGCGAGAATCTGATCACCTCCACAACATACTATAAACACCCCTAGCCGCGCGTACCCGTCCCTAAACTCGCCTTTCGTACAGGGCGGAAGAACTGCGCGCTGAGGCAAAATGTCAGCTGTGCTTGCCATCGGGCAGCACGGATTACTTGGGGCCTGGGATCAAACCTTCATTCGCTAGCATCGGTCGCACCGCATGGGCTGTTCTAGCCAGTGTAGTTCTAGTCTTCGCGACTGGATTCTGGCTACGTGGCTTCCCGTTCACCGCTGACCGTTCCCTCTCCGCCAGCATTGACGTCATCGGCGCTTTTCTAAGCTTCACGATCGCCGCCAACACACTGGTGCGCTTTCGCGGAACCCACGACCGCATGCCCCTGGTGCTCGCCATAGGATTCGGCGCCTCCGGATTGCTTGAGCTGGGCGCGACGCTCGAGTTGTTCCGCTACCTCACTACGGTTGGTCCGCTGATCGAGCGCGCGCGAATGTCCTGGATGCAGAGCCGCACCTTGCTCGCTGAAACCATGCTGTTGGCGATCGCAGTGGAGCGCCGAACGCCACAGCAGCGCGACCCGGAACGCGAGATCGGCTCGGCACTTACTCTTGTGGGCACGGTGGGATATCTCACCAGCGCCCTGTATTTCATCTTTTCGGGCCAGCCACCGGTTCGCGCGCATACCCTAATGCCACGCCCCTGGGAGCTGCTGCCCGCAGCTCTGTTTGCGCTCGCAGCGGTCGGCTTTCACCAACGGTTGCGCAAGGTCTCCTCAGCTCTCGACCACTCCCTCGCCATCTCCGCCTGGATGAACGTCTGCTGTCATCTGGTCATGCTGGAATCCGCACGGGTGCTGGACGCCCCATCTGCGCTGGCACAAACGCTTCGCGTCTCAAGCTATGCCGTCGTGCTCGGCGGCACGCTCCTCGACAATTCGCAACTGTTCATGCAAGTACACCATCTGGCAGTCACCGATCCGCTCACTGGTCTGGCCAACTACCGCCGACTCGTGGACGTGTTGGAAGCGGAGATTGAGCGCTCCAGCCGCACGGGTAGAGGATTCGCCGTGATGCTGCTCGATCTCGATGGTCTGAAAGGCATCAACGATCAATATGGCCACCTGGTCGGAAGCCGCGCGCTGCGCAGGCTGGCGGATATCCTGCGCGTACACTCGCGATCGATGGATACTGCGGCGCGTTACGGGGGCGATGAGTTTGCCGTCGTGCTGCCGGAAACCAGCGAACAAGCCGCGCAGAGTGCTGCCGCCCGGGTCCGCGAGCGTCTAACTGGACAGGCCGAGCGCCCGAAATTGTCGGTCAGCATCGGCGTCGCCGTCTATCCCGTCCATGGCACTACAGCAGACCGATTGCTGGTCGCGGCCGATCGCGCCCTCTACGACATGAAGGCCAAACGGGAAAATACAAATGACTCGGCAAAGCACACGTAAGAATCTTGACGTCCGTCAAGCGATCCGTTTCGCTCCCTACACTAGTTGCGCCGCAGGTTGGAATCCGGCCGCAGGGCCAGTCGGTCGCGTAACCTTACGAGTTGCTGCCGCAATCGGGTGGCATTCATCCCGGCCGACTGGCAAACCAGGCGGAAGTCGTTCTCATCGCGAAACAAGAACTGCTCGGCTTCAAGGCTGCGCCGCAGCGGGCCTGACATCCACTCCTCAATGGTGCTCACAATAACGGCCTGCCAAATGCGCTCTTCCGCTACGATCTCTTCCCTGGCCTCGGTGGCTTCTGTGAACATTGCTTTTCCCCCCGTCGCGGCTTCAGCACAACCCCGACCAACGGGAACAAATGCAAAGGCTGGGCCAACTGGCCCGTGGGCAACAAACGTTTCACATTTGCAATCGTCAGATATAAGCGGACTTGCTAGAGGAAGAACATTTGCATGCGGGGGAGTTTTTTCTCGGCCTGTGCCAAACCGGGAGAACCGCGATCAAACTGTTTCAGCTTGGAACAGACCGGTTACGTTGTTTCAGAGAGACGCTCAGCAAGAACGCGAGCGGGGCGAGGCGCGCCATCCGAGCATTAGCCCAAATCGAATCCTGGAGGAGGCTCATAGATCTCGCGGAAGGTGACGCGACACCGTTTGCCGTTCATCTTATACTCAAAGACGATTTCGTCAGCCCCTACAAAATGCCCCAAACCTCTGCGCTTCGAGTGGGACAGCACCAGCCAGCGGTCCTGCACGACCTCATAGGTGCCGTGCTCTCCCCAAATTTGGTAGCTGCCGTCTCCGCTTAGAATCAGCGGGGGGCTCTGGCACGGCTCGGTTTGAGCACCTACCTCAATCCGCACGCAGCGGTACTTGCCGTCGAAAGCACCTTGAGCGTGAAGCGTGGAAGAACAAGAAAAGCACACCAGCAAAGCCATACTCAGCGGCAGGAAGACCAGCCATACGCCGGAGGATCGAGATATCCGCAACGGACGCTCCCAGATTCGGCAGTCTCGTAAAAAGGCAGACGCATAAGAGGGGAAGCACACCAGTTACCGAAGGGGGGCAGGGGCGCAAACGATTGAAAACACGAATGTTAATCTAAACGCCCGGGCGTGGGGTATCACCTCTCGTGACACTAGAGGTGCACAAGTAGGCACAACTATTCCGTTATCGACTTCTTTCTGGAAGGCGGACTGCTAAGGAGCAGGGGTTGGAGTCGGCAGTTCCGGTACCGCTTCCCCGTCTTTCCGCGGGTCGGAAGCGCCATAGTTCACACCCGTCGCAAAGTCGCGCATCACCGCTTGGCCTCCGCCAAAGGCATTGGAAAAGCCATTGTGCAACTGGAGCAGATGGCCCTTGGCTTGGAGTTCGGCGCGCGTGTTCCCGGGAAGACGGTTTTCGATCTGCACGTCGCATCCATCGAAGCTGATTTTCGTAAAGCGCGCCGTTTCCATGGCCGCCTGAATATTCTGATTGAAGTCGACCACGTGTGAGACGAATTGCGCGTGCGCCTGGGACTGGTTCCATCCACCCATGATTCCGAACGCGATGCGAACATCGCCTTTCACCATGAACGCCGGAATAATCGTGTGCAACGGGCGCTTTCGCGGAGCCAGGACATTCGGCGAATTTGGATCCAAATTGAACAGAGCGCCGCGATTATGCAGGGCAAACCCGGTGCCTTCGGCAACCACCCCGGAGCCAAAATCCTCATAGTTGCTCTGGATCAGCGAGACCATGTTTCCATCCCGGTCCACCACGCTCAGATAAATGGTCTCGCCTCCCGGAGGCAGCGACCCCGCGCCCACATTGCAGTTCGCGTGGTTCGGATCGATCAGCTGCGCCCGCTTTGCGGCAAAGTCCTTCGACAAGAGTTCGGTCACCGGAGGCTTCGAAAACTTTGGGTCTCCGATGTAACGAACCAGGTCAGCATATGCCAGTTTTTTAGCCTCAATCATCGTGTGCAGCGTGCGCGTCGTGTTCAAGCCGTATTGGCTCAGCGGAAAGGTCTCCATGATGTTGAGCATTTCCAAAGCCGCCAGCCCTTGGCCATTCGGAGGCAACTCCGACACGGTCCATCCACGGTACGTCGTCGAGATGGGATCCACCCACTCGCTGCTGTAATCGGCAAAATCGCTGGCCGTGAGCGTTCCACCATGCCGCTTGGACGTCTCCACAATGCGCCGCGCGATTTCACCCTTGTAGAAAGCATCGCGGCCCCCTTGGGCAATCTGGCGCAACGAATTGGCCAAATCGGGGTTGCGAAACACCTGGCCGACCACGGGAGCCTTGTCCGAGGGCAAGTAAGTTTGCGCGGCTGCGTCGTTCGAACGCAGTAGCTCCACGTCCTGCGACCAGAGCCCGGCGATCCACTCCGTCACGGGAAAACCCTGGTCGGCGATCTGGATCGCCGGCGCCAATACCATCGAGAAATTCTTCTTGCCGAATCGCTCGAGCAGCTTCTGCCAGCCATCCACCGCGCCGGGTACCGTCACGGTAAAAATGCCGCGCTGGGGCATGTCGCGCAGGCCCTGCTTTTTCAGAACCTCAGGGGTCAAGCCGGTGGCCGCCCAACCGCTCGCGTTCAGCCCGTACAGCTTGCCGCTCTTGGCGTCGTAAACCATTGCGAAAAGGTCGCCCCCGATGCCATTGGACATCGGCGCAACCACGCCCATCACCGCGTTGGCAGCCACTGCCGCGTCAACGGCGTTGCCGCCGCGCTCCAGGATTTGGACTCCGCCTGTGCGGCCAAAGGCGATTCGGCGGCCACGACACCATACCGTGAGATGACCATCGAGCGGCCCTGTGCGCGGTCCTGCGCAGGCGCAGGGATGTACATCGTCAAAAGCCCCCCAAGGATGAACGCCGCCGCAACCAACCGTCGGCGCCAATGACGAGCGAGCGTGTTCGAGTCGTAAGCTGGCATGCAGCTCGGCCTGACCGCCAAATCTAGCCCAAAAGGAGAGCGTCCGCAATGCCGGCGCTGAGTTCCCTAATCGGCCGGCGGTGCAAACTTCCGAAAAGTAGCCCTCTGCAAATCCTAGTTCGATAGAATGCTATAGGCAGCTAATTGACTCGAGGCGCAAATTGACACAAGTGCGAAATATCCCGGGCCAAGACTCGGCCAACCAATCGGAGTCCGGCCAGGCCGGCCCCACCCCGCTCAGCGACAAATGCGCTGCTTCTGCGGGCCGAGCATGCGGACCCCTTCAGCGTTCTCGGTCCCCACGAGGTGGAGCGCGATGGCGCCCGCCGATGGATCGTTCGCACGATCCATCCTTACGCACTGGAGATGGCCGTTTTGCTCGATGGCCAAGTAATCCCCATGGCGCGCGTCGAACCCGAGGGAATCTTCGAAGCGGTCTTGCCTCCGGGCGTCGCCGGTCCGTTCGGCCCGGAGCGCTATCGCTTGCGCATCCGCTGGGACGACGGCGGGTGGAGCGAGGCCGTCGATACCTACTCTTTTCCGCGCGTGCTGACGGACTTCGATCTGCACCTCTTCAGTGAAGGCACCCATCAGGCGCTTTACGAAAAGATGGGCGCACACGTTCGCGAGATTGCCGGCGTGCGTGGCGTTCACTTCTCCGTTTGGGCGCCCAATGCCCTGCGCGTCAGCGTCGTCGGCGATTTCAGCCGCTGGGACGGGCGCATGTATCCGATGCGTTCCAGCGGAGGCTCGGGCCTCTGGGAGCTGTTCGTTCCCGGCCTGGACGAGGGCGCAGCCTACAAGTTCGAGATTCGCTCGAAACTCGGCGATCTGCCGTTCATGAAGGCTGACCCTTACGCATTCGAGGCCGAGCTCAGGCCGAAATCGGCATCTCTGGTCCGTTCGGTAGACAGCTACCAATGGCAAGACTCCGAGTGGATGAATGCCCGCAGCGCAACGCGACTGGCTCGCCGCGCCCATTTCCATCTACGAAGTGCACATGGGCTCGTGGCGCCGTATCGTCGAGGAAAACCATCGCTGGCTCACCTACCGTGAATTGGCCGAGCACTTGATCCCTTACGTCAAGCAGATGGGCTACACGCACATCGAGTTGCTGCCCGTCATGGAGCATCCCTACGACGCCTCTTGGGGCTATCAGACGGTCGGCTATTTCGCGGCCACCAGCCGCTACGGCACGCCCGCCGAACTCATGCGCTTCATCGATATATGCCATCGGGAAGGAATCGGCGTCATTCTCGACTGGACCCCGGCCCACTTCCCCTCCGATGCCCACGGCCTCGCGGAGTTTGACGGCACGCATCTCTACGAGCATGCCGATCCCCGCCAAGGCCGCCACCCGGATTGGGGCACGCTGGTGTTCAACTACGGCCGCACCGAGGTGCAGAATTTCCTGCTGTCCAACGCGCTCTTCTGGTTCGACAAATATCACGTCGACGGCTTGCGCGTGGACGCCGTCGCCTCGATGCTCTACCTCGATTACTCGAGGCGCGCGGGCGAGTGGATTCCCAACGAATTCGGTGGGCGCGAAAATCTGGCGGCGATCGCTTTCCTGAAGCGGCTCAACGAAGTGATCTACGCTCACTATCCCGGTGTGCTCATGATTGCGGAGGAATCCACGGCTTGGCCCGCCGTCTCCCGCCCGACATACGCGGGCGGCCTGGGCTTCAATCTAAAGTGGAACATGGGTTGGATGAACGACACCCTGCAGTACATCTCCCTAGACCCGATCTACCGCAGGTACAATCACTCTCGCATGACATTCTCCATGCTCTACGCCTTTACCGAGAATTTCGTCCTACCCCTGTCCCACGACGAAGTCGTTCACGGCAAGGCTTCTCTCATCAACAAAATGCCCGGCGATCTCTGGCAGCAGTTTGCGAATCTCAGGCTGCTCTATGCGTACTTCTATGGGCATCCGGGCAAGAAAATGCTCTTCATGGGGGGGGAGTTTGGCCAGCGATCGGAATGGGACTCCAGCACCAGCCTCGAATGGAATCTACTGGCCTTTCCTGAGCACCAGGGTTTGCAGCGGCTCGTTTCCGACCTCAACGCGATCTACCAGCGTGAGCCGGCGCTGCACGAAGTGGATTTCGATTGGCACGGCTTCGATTGGATCGACTGCGACGATGCCGCCGCCAGCATCCTTTCCTTCATTCGCCGCGCAAGAGCCCCCGAGGAGTTCGTCGTGGTCATCGCAAACTTCACACCCGTTCCGCACGAAAGATACCGCGTAGGTGTTCCCGAGCCAGGATACTATCGCGAGCTTCTCAACACCGATGCCCAATGCTATGGCGGAAGTGATTTTGGCAATGGCGGCGGCGTGATGGCCGAGCCGGTACCCTGGATGGGACGACCCTACTCGCTCCCGCTACGTGTTCCCCCGCTGGGCGCGCTTTATTTCAAACTTCAGCGCGGCTAATTCGTTTGCAGATCAGCGAGAGCGACGGCGCAGCGCGCAGCCTACTCCAGGTCAGGCGGCATCACCTTGGCAATCCAGGAGTCATAGTCTGAGGTGTAGCCTGCCCGCTGCTGCTCAGCACGAATTCGCGACTCAAGCGACGCGACCTCGGCTTCCGACAGAGGCGGAAGCGACTTCACTCGTTCCTCGACCGCATTGGCCTGCGCCGCAGCGCGCGCTTCGGCGGCAGCGTAGAGCCCGGCGGTAGCCTTTGCGCCATCCCCAACCAAATAGTTCTCGATCAGCCGGTTCGTCACCTTTTGGCTGTGCACGAGCGAAACGCGAATATTGCCTTGGCCAGTGACTACGTTTCCAACGCCGAACACGTGATCCGAAGCTGCGTACCGCGGCAATTCGTCCCCAACAAACGTGTAGTATTCGCCCTTCATAGCCACGCCGGGAAGGATTTCCGGCACCGATCCGATCGAGGAGATCACTAGAGGAGCTCGCAATTCGTGTTCCGTTCCGGGTATCGGCTCTGCCTTTCTGCCTTCCACTTTAGTTTCCGCCACTTTCAAGCCGACCAGGCGATCATTCTCGACGATCAGTCCCGTCGTCATCCTTCGATCCTGGAAGCGAAACAGGTATTTGTCACGCGCCAAGCGAAGCACCTTCTGCCGGACTTGCTCGGTCTTGGCGATCTGCTCCGGGGTCGCATTGTCGGGAGGTTGCGCCAGAGGCATATCCTGCTCGCGGCGCCGGTAGATCAGCAGGCACCCTTTCACGCCCAAACTCGATGCCTCGACCCCGTACTTCTTGCAAGCGGCCGGGATGCCCTTCTCCAACTCGTGCATGTCAGCTTGAATGCCACGGGCTTGCAGCGCCCGCTCGTAATTCTCCAGTTGCAACACTTTCACCACGTCGATCGAGGCCAGCCCGCCTCCCACCACCAGAGCTTCATCTGGGGTCTCGTAACGCGGCCCCGAATAATCCTTCTCATTCTTGTGGTTGTACCAGTAGATGAACGGGTTTTGATACACCAGCCCGTGATCGATAAACTTGTCCGCCCCGGGTACTCCCAAATCGCGGTCGCGCCAAGCGCCGTTCGCCAGGATGACCGCCGAAAAGCCCCAGCGATTGCACAGCGCGTCGAATTCGACGTCGCGGCCCAGCTTGGTCGACGGAATGAAATAGACGTTCAGCTTCTTCAATCGCGCATCAATTCGTGCATACTCCTGCTTGCGCTGCTCGACGTGCCAGCGCGGCAGGCCGTCTTCAATCTTTCCGTAAGGCCTTTTGTTCTGCTCGAACACCGCCACGCGGAAGCCTTGATCTGCCAGGATCTCCGCTGACACCGAGCCGGAAACCGCGCCCCCCACCACTGCAACGAAATACTGTCCGTTATTGGACATCTATGCTACTCCCCGGGGCGTGAACCTCGTGCTCAGCGCCTGTTTCAGTGCGACCTATGAGATGAAATTCGACTGCAAAACGCCAGAACGAAAACGGCATACTGCGGGCCCTGCTGTCGCGCAATCAGCGTGTCCTCAGGGCGGGTCGATCTTTCGCGGCGTGCCCGTAACCCTATGACAATAACACTCGTTTCCCGGTGCTTGCGACGCGCTTTCTCTCTGTTGTGAACCACCAAGCTTCAATGGCGCGGCCAGGAGCCGAGCCATCCATACGAGCGCTGCGCCCACCGGGTCCAGCGCGGGCAGTGGCCGCGGGACCCGCCGAAACGCTTATTTCTGCGCGAGACAGGCGGGAACTTCCAAGTCACCGCCGTCGTTGAAACCAAAGTAATCCATCTGCATGCTGCCCTGCATGCGGGGATCGTTCATGCCCAGGCGCACCGGCAGTCCGCTGTCCTTGGCCACATACATCTGCATGGGGCCGTGGAATTGTCCGCCCTCGTGGACATAGAACTCGTAGCTGGTGACGGCGACGTCGCCGATGGTGTCATCGCCCACGACACGAAGATCGGTCAGCGGAGGCGGCTGGCGGGTGGCCGCGGACTCATTTTTGGAGCCCTTTGCCCCGCCGTCCTTGCATTGCCATTCCCAAAACTCATGGGCCTGTTTTCTCGCCGCAGCGGCCTCGGCCGCATTGGCTGCGGCAGCTCCGCCCTGAAGCGCCGCGCTGGCGATCCCCATCGGTCCCATCGCCAGGTCCTTGGCTATCGAAGTGGAGGCCTGCGCCTCGGACTCCGCAAGCTGCTTGTCGATCTGGGCGTCCTGCGTCGCGAGAATTCGGTCCTTCGCCGGCGAAAGCCATTTGCTGGCTACGCGTCCATTGCTGGACACGCTTCGCAACTCGAAATCTTCGGTCTGCCCGTCGAACGGCATCTTGAAATGCATGGACACCTGCTTCACATCACCTGCGGTGATGGTTTCCGCCGGCTTGAAGCCCATCTGCTCCATCATCTGTTGCATTCGTGGGTCGCTGGCTGTCACGACCATGCGCTGGTGATACACCTTCTGTTGTTCGAGCTTCCCAAAGGCTTGCAAAATCGGACTGTCCGGAGGAACCGGCACGCCCGCGGGCTTCGGCCCCGGTGCTTCCGCGGCTTTTCCCCGGCCGCTGTCGGAACTGTCGGGCGACACCGTGGGCGGCTGCGTCGAGTCGGAAGGCTGGGATGGCGGCGGCTGGTTCTTTCCCTTCTTCCCGCCCAGGCCTGGGACCGGCAAGTGAAATTGCGCTGCAGCGGGACGGACAAGGGCGAGGTTGCACGTCACACATGCGATAACCAGAACGAATCTCACGAGGCGACCTGGAGCGAGCCACATTGTCGTTTCCTTTCTGCTTGAGGTATCGCCTTTCTATCAGATTCGCGTCTCGGGAGCAACGGGTCTGTCTTCCATCCGTGCCGTGAACCTTCCGCTCCCGGCGGCGATTACTCGTACGCCAGGGCGTCCACGGGATCAGTGCCGGCCGCTCGCACGGCCGGATAGGCTGCACCCGCCAAAGCTCCGGCAATCGCGACAAAGATCGAACGCGCGATCCAATCGGCGGGGATTTGAATCTGCAGCGTGGGCGACGTCCGGTGCAGCAAAGCAGTGGTCCCGTAAGTGACCGCAAGTCCGAACGCCACACCTAGCGCCACCAGTGCCAGCGCTTCCGCAATAATCAGCCAGCAAATCTCCAGGCGCGATGCCCCCAGCGCTTTCAAAATTCCGATTTCCCGGCGCCGCTCCAGCACCAGCGTGTACATCGTCAGCAGAATCACCAGAAAACTGATAGCGATTCCGAGTCCTACGAAGGAACGGATGAAAGGTGTGAGTCCTGGCAAACTGGAAGATGTCATCAGCGACAGATACTCGGCCATCGAGCGGATACGGTACTGGGGAAACCGCTTGACCATTTCCGCCCGCACCGCTTCGGTATCCCCGGTCGAGCGAACGTAGATCATCGACACCCGACCGGCCGCGCCCGCGATGTCTTGTGCCGTCGCCAGAAGCACGAAGAAGCGCGCGCCTTTCCCGTGCACCACGATACCGGAGACGCGGAAGTCGTGATTCATCAGCGTCACAATCCCGCCGACCTTTAGTTTGCGCCCTCCCGCAGCCAGATCATCGGCTAGGGCTTGGTCCGGCTGCGTGAACGGGCCGCCGGAAAGAAACGTGAATCCCGAACTCAGTCCGCTAAAGCTCGCGTAGTCTATCCCGTACACGACGCCGAGTGTCCGCGTGTCCACCACGATCAACACGGGAGACGCTTCGTCCACTCCGGGGAGCTTGGCTATATCGCCGGCCAAAGATTCCGGCATCACGGCGCTCGAAAAGGAAAAGAAAATAGAGGAGTTAGGCGGCTGGACGATGATGTCGGCACCCACCCCTTCCGCGCGTGCCCGCCAATCGCTGAGTACGCCCGACGTCAATCCAACGATGAACAGAATCAAGAACACCTGCAAGCCAATCGCAATCGCGCTGAGCGCGGAACGCAGCGGATGCACACCCAGATTATTCCAAAGCAACCGCGCGTAAAGGAACTTCCCCCGATCAATTCCTTCGGGGACAGACTCAGTCATTGGGCCATCATCCGGGAGGTCACTCTAGCATCCGACTTTCGCGGCGTCAAAACTCGGCGAGCCTCGCACTTCAACAACCACTTCGGCGGAAAACTCGGCGAACTTGAATGTTTCCGATGGATCCGTCTCGAAAGTTGCCTTTCCCATAGCTCCGCAGGGCTCCCTCCATCTTTTCAACAGAAGTGTTGAAAAGTTTGTGGAAAAGCTTTCCGCGAACGGCGTAACCGCACGCTCAGCGCGAGGTTGGTACTGTTTGCACCAATGGTAGTGCAAGAAACGGTCCACGCGGTGAACTTTGATCACTGATCTGGCTCGGAGGAAAGAAAGTTTCAGCGACACGGATGTAGTCTGCACTCGCAGCCCATGCAATCAATGGGGTGTATGGACCGCACTTGCAGGCCCACGAGATCAAAGGACAACAGAGAGAGACGAGAACTCGGCTCGGTCTAATACCATCTCGTCGCTGGACGATCGAGATGAATTTGAATGGTTTGTTCTTCTTCTTCCAAATCGTAATATTCGCCAAACGTCTTCCAACCCGGCGCCACGATTTGAATCAAGACTTTGCCCTGAGGAATTTCCGGAGAGTGAGTCACGCCGTCTTGGTTGGTCTTCAAGTTCAACTCCAGCTTCTGATCTTTTATGCGTTTGGCGATGACATACTTCAGGTAAACGCTCGCATCGGCGACGGGCTTCTTCTCATCGCCGCCAGTCACCTCCAAGGTTATCCGGGTCGTTTCTGTCTGCTTGGCGTCTTTCTTCTGCCTACCCGGCGCGGCCGCTACAAGCGTCACTCCGGATAGTAGCGCGGCGATCGCCATCGCAACGGACACCGCTACGCGCCTGCTTCTTCGAGCCGGATCGCGTCCACTGATCGAACACATCCCCGTGCCTCTGCCGCCTTGCACTCGATTCTGCTGATCGACTTCCATGGCTCCGACTTCGGATTGACTCCGCATCTCTCCTGCGCTACTTTCGAGCCGCAGCCGACGCTACCGCAGCGAACGCCTCCCCACTACATACTCCTGCGGCGGAATTTACGCAACCGGCAAGGACGCGGGAGTTCCTGCGTGGCCGCCGGGACGGTGAATACCGCAACATCCTTAACGAGGGCGTTCCGGAGGCGTTCCAGGGAGACAAGAGATGGGATTCGCAACCGACGCAATTCATGTTGGTCAAGAGCCTGACCCTAGTACGGGCTCCATTACCGCCCCGATCTACCAGACTTCGACCTACGTGCAGGAGGCCTTCGGCAAGACCAAGGGCTACGACTACGCGCGCACGTCTCATCCGAACCGTCGCGCCCTCGAACGTTGCGTCGCCAAACTCGAAGGCGGCCAGTCTGCATTTGTATTTACTTCCGGGATGGCCGCGATCGATTCCATGTTTCGCCTTCTGCGCCCCGGCGACCACACCATCGTCTCGGAGGCGGTGTACGGCGGGGTCTACCGCCTGACGACCCAGTTGTTGGTGCAGTTCGGTCTGGAATTCAGCTTTGTCGATACTTCCGACGGCGAGAGAGTGCGTCGGGCCGTGCGTCCGAACACCAAGATGCTCTACGTCGAGACGCCCACAAATCCCACGATGATCGTCACCGACCTCGCCGAGATGGCCGCCATCGCCAACGACCGCAACTTGACGCTCGCCGTGGACAACACCTTCCTCAGTCCTTATCTGCAGCAACCCCTGAAGCTCGGCGCGCACATCGTCGTGCACTCCATGACCAAGTATCTCAACGGCCACAGCGATGCACTGGGCGGCGCCGTCGTCCTGACGCGCCCCGCCGACGCCGAGAAAATCTACTTCCTGCAGCGTTCCACGGGAGCGGGGCTGGCGCCCATGGATTGCTTTCTTGTGTCGCGCGGCATCAAGACGCTGGCCGTGCGCATGGCGCAGCATGACCGCAACGGCATGACCATCGCCCGCTACCTCGAGGATCATCCCAAAGTCCAGCGCGTGCTCTATCCCGGTCTGCCATCGCACCCTCAATACGAAATCGCACGGAAGCAGCAGCGTGGATTCGGCGCGATGATCTCCTTCGATGTCCGGACGCTGGAAGCGGCGCGCACGCTCCTGAATCACGTCAAGCTATGCTCGCTGGCCGAGAGCCTAGGCGGAGTCGAAACCTTGATCTCGCATCCGGCGACCATGACGCATTCGTCCATCCCGGCCGAAGTTCGTCAGCAGATCGGCATCACCGACGGGCTGATCCGGCTCTCGGTCGGCATCGAGGATGCCGAGGACTTGATCGACGACCTCGACGCGGCCCTCGCGAAAACGTGAGCCCAAACTGCAGGCGGCACGCTCCTAGGATTGTGCGCGAATACATTCGCCGAGCCACGCCAGGTAACGCGAAGATCCGTCGACAATCGGCAGAGCAACGAATTCCGGCACATCGTAGCTGTGCAGGCGTTCGATCTCGGCCTGCAGAGCCGTGAGGCGCGCTCGGGAACTTTTGATCATCAAGAGGAACTCCCGCCCCTGCTCGATCTTCCCTTTCCAGCGGTATACCGAACGTACCGGCGCATCGAGAACGTTGACGCAAGCCGCCAGCCTATGCTCAACCACACTATGAGCGATCCGCAAAGCCTCGCGACGCGAGCCGCAGGTCACCAGAATAACGACATAGTTTCGAGAGGGTCGCTTCATTCCTTCTCCCGGCGAACTCCGCGGCCTTTACTCTTTGCCGCAAGGCCCTGCGAATGCGTGGAGCAATTCACTGCGCCAAGATACAATACCGGCCGTCACGGACCAATGGCTTCTCCGATCCAGTTCGGCACGTCAGGATGGCGCGGAATCATCGCGGAGGATTTCACCTTCGCGAGCGTGCGCCTTGCTGTCGCCGCGATTGCGGAGCATGTTCTTAGCCGCAATCCGCACCCCACTGTGCTGGTGGCGCGCGACACGCGATTTTTCTCCGAGGAGTTTGCGCGTACTGCAGCCCTCGTGCTGACCGAGCACGGCGTGCACGTTCTGTTTTGCTCCGCTGCTGTGCCAACTCCCGCGGTTGCGTATGAAATTCGCCGCCGCATAATCGACGGCGCCATCAATTTCACGGCCAGCCACAATCCGGCCGAATACCACGGCTTGAAATTTTCCGGCCGCGAAGGCGGACCCGCCGTTCCGGAAGAGACGCACGACATTGAAACTCGCGCCGCCGCGCTTTCTGCTCAAGCCCGACCGAGCGGACCGGCCTTCCCCTCGCCGCAGGAGCGAAATAAATTCGAGCAGGCCGACCCTGGTCCGGCTTTCCTCGAACGCATGAATGAACTGGTGCGCTTTGACGCGATTCGCAAAGCAAGTCAACCTGGCAAAATGAACATCGTGTTTGACGCGCTGCACGGATGCGGAGCGGGATATCTTGACAATCTCCTGTCCAATCACGGCATCGCCGCGCGTACGATTCGCGGCGAGCGCGACGTGCTCTTCGACGGCACCGGGCCGGACGTCTCGGAGGAAAACCTTGCGCCGCTGGCGAAAGCGATTGCGGAACAAGGCGCGCAGGTTGGCCTTGCCACCGACGGCGACGCTGATCGCTTCGGCATCGTGGACCATGCCGGGCATTGGGTTTCGCCCAATCACATCCTGGGTCTGCTCTACGACTACCTGCTCGAATCGCGCGGCTGGAAGCTCGGCGCGGGCCGCAGCGTGGCCACTTCGCATTTGATCGATGCCGTCGCGCAGAAGCGCGGCTTCGAGGTCCACGAAACGCCAGTCGGTTTCAAGTACATCGGCCAGCTGATTCTGCAAGGAACCATCGCGCTCGGGGGTGAGGAAAGCGCCGGCCTTTCGATTCATGGGCACCTGCCGGAGAAAGACGGCATTCTGGCCTGCCTGCTGGTTGCCGAGATGATCGCCGCGCGGCGCGCTACGATCAACGAGCAGTTGCAGGACCTTTTTCGCCGCGTGGGCCGCGAGTTTTGGCCGCTGCGAACGAACCTGCATCTTCCCGATGACGTGAAGACGCGAACGATGGAACGCCTTCGCGGCGACTTCCCGACTTTTCTCGGCCGTCGCGTGACCCGCGCCGACCGCACCGATGGGCTCAAGCTGGTCCTCGACGATGGGTCGTGGATCCTGCTGCGCCTGTCGGGGACCGAACCTATGTTGCGTATTTACACGGAAGCCGCAACCCGCAAGGAGTCCGCGCAACTCGCCCAGCAGGCGCGCGAGTGGGTATTCGCGGCCGCGAAAGGGAGCACAGCATGAGTCAGATAGCGCCTGCTTCACCCGTTTCACCCGTTCCGCCGACCAGTTCTTTTTGGAGACGCCATGCGCGAATGATTCTCGGCGCGGCGCTTTTACTGCTGGGCATCCACGACATTTTGGGTCCGCACGGCTTTCTGGCGATGCGGCGCACGCAAAAGGAGATGGATCAGCTTCGTTCCGACGTGCAGCGGCTCAACAAGGAAAACGGCGAGATGAGCGACGAAGCGAAATCGCTCAAGACCGATCCGAAAGCGATCGAACGGATCGCCCGCGAAGAGATGGGACTGGCGCGGCCCGGCGAAATAATCATTAAGTTGCCGCCACCTCCGCCGGCGGCGCAATCCAACTCGACGACTGAGCCGCACTAAATTCACTTGGTACTCCGCTCGCGCCTTTTCTGACTGCTTTACCCCTCGGCGCTGCGCTTTACGCAGTGGCCCTTGCGGGCCGCCGCCAAAATGCCAGCACCTGAGCACCGCGGCCCTTGCTGCGATTGCGAATGGTGGCCAGCATGGTCATCGCCGTGAAAATAATCACTAGCCCGAGCGTCGCGCCTGCGATGCCCTGCGCGCCCTTTTTCAGAATCGAGAAACGGCCATAAACGAATTCGATGTGCACCCAGTACACCACCAGAGACTGACGGCCAAGTTCGATCAACGGGCTGAATCCCGATTGGCCTGCGCCCCAGCGGCACCAGGCATATGTTAGAAAAATAATCGCCATCACAACTCCGGCGCGATTCAGGAAGAACTCCGGACTGGTGTGCCAAAAATCGTAGACGGCGTAGAGACGGCGGGGCTGGGCGTCCAGCCAAAGACCGATGGCGAAAAGCGCGGCGCCTGCGGCCGCGGTCGAAGCCGTCGCCGCGAGCTCGTGGCGGCGCCCCCAAGGAGAGAGCAGAAAGAAGCCGGTCGCCAGGCCAGCACATGCGAATGCTGCCCAAGGGAAAAACGGGAAGAGCCAAGCCTGGGGCTTGTCAAAGATGTGCACGCCGTTGACGTAGGACTCGAGAAACCAGGGAAGCCAGCGCGGGCGATGCGTGGTCCACAGAGGCGGGGTGGCCAGAGAGATTGCGAGTGCGGCCAGCCCTGCCGCAAAACCCAAGCGCGCGCGGAGCACGGAGGGGAGAACAGCCGATTTCCTTTCTTGCGGCGGCGAGGCGAACCAAGAGACCGCTCCGATCAGGGCACCAAGAAAGACGATCGATAGCCCGATGATGTTCAGAACATCCACGCGGAGGAGGTCGGTCCAGGGAGCCCAGGGCTGGCCAAGCAGGAATTCCTGCAGGCGGAACAGGAGTCCCCAGCCGAATATCTCCATGCCGCGCAGGCTCGTGGAGCGTGCGATGCGAATAGCCGAAATTCCCTGCTGCCAACTGCGATCAGTAGCCAGCGCGACAGAAACGCCGGCGAGAAAAAGAAACAACGGTGCAGGCAGCGTGCCGCCCAACTGGGAGTACGCGAAGAACTGCGTCTTGCGCGCGGCGCCGCCGAGCCAAGCGTCATAGCAATGCGTCTGAAACATCACCAGACACGCGAGACCGCGCATCCAGTCGATGTATGCCACGCGCTGTTTGGTTGGACCGGCCATCGCCCTGCTACACTAACGCGCCATGCCAAAAGATCCGATGCTGCGGCCGGCTCTCGCCGTAGGATTGTCGGGCGCGCTGTGTTTGGTCGCGGCATTTTACGGCAACTGGTCCGGATTTGGCGCGCGGCCTTTTGCGACGACCCTCGCGGCATTCGCCATTTTGCTGGCAGGCGAAATCTGTCTGGCCTCGCCCGGAATTCGCGAGCCGCTGGTGCGCGCCAGTGGCCCGCAGGGCGGCGCCATGGTGGCATTGTGGCCGCTCGGGGCATATGCGCTTTATGCGGCCGGGACCGGCAGCCTCACGTGGTCGCGGATAGGAATCGCCTCGATCTACATCCTGACGCCGCTGGTGCTGGCGGCGTCGGCACATGCGGCGAAACCGGGCGCTTGGCAAGATTACACCATGATGCTGGCCATCGCGCTGCCTGTCCGGCTCGGCTGGTTGCATAGGTTGTTTCCCTATCCGGAATTTCGCCTCGGCTACATTCTGCCGCTGCTGATGGGAATCAACGTGGCTCTCGCGGCGTTTGTCTTCGTACGGCGAATGGATGGCATCGGGTATTCGATCGGCTGGGGTATGGAATGGATCGTCATAGCGGTCCTGTGTTTCGCATCCATCGCGGCCATCGACATTCCGCTGGGAATCGGGATTCATTTCGTGCGCTTCGATCCGGGCGCGGCGCATTGGCGCGGACTGCCGCTCGATCTGTTGAGCATTTTCGTATTCACGGGCTGGCCAGAAGAATTTCTCTTTCGCGGGCTGCTGCAGAATGCTCTGAGCAAATCGCTGCGCGGCGAAAATGCCGGATGGATCGTGGCGTCGATTATTTTTGGGCTGTCGCATATCGACCATGGCGTATTCCCAAACTGGCGTTACGTGCTTGTGGCGAGCGTCGCAGGTATTTTCTACGGACTGGTCTGGCGGCGAACCAAGTCCATGTTCCCGGCCGCCGTTGTGCACACGCTGGTGGATAGCGCCTGGCATCTGCTGTTCCGGACGCTGTAAACATACCCCCCACCCCCGGGCATTTCGTAAGTGTTGAATACAGGACACTTGCGGCGCCCGTCCCACATGTGTTCATTCTACGGGGGTTAGGGTTTCGGCGCCTTTGCATGAGAATGTCGAGTGTCCGCTTGGGCATCACGGGGCTTCCCAGCGGAAGCGGTAATATAGTACACGACTAGTTATCACCTGTCAATGTATATTTACTTCATAATAATTCGAATGAACCATGAGCGGGCGTTCGAACGCGCGGGGGGGGCACTTCGTTGATCAATGGGCGAAAAGGCGCGAATTTCGAAACGGAAACATGGGTCCAGCCGGCCAACCTTCAGAAACGGTGTTGCGTAACCGTGTATCGCTGGACAGCGATACGCTGAAGTGAGCGTGGAGACGACCGGAAGCGATAAAAGAAGCTTAGGCGGCGCCGGAGTGAGCGGCGAACTGGCGCTCTAAGAAGCCATGCAGGAGCTGGTAGGCGGCTTGTACGAACAGCGAATCGCGGCGGCCCCGCGATATTTCCGTCCGGTAGCCATTGATGACAATGCGACAGGCAGCCAGCAGAATTTCGGAGTTCTCGGGGTTGTTGGGAGCGCTGGCCAGGTGGTCAATGTCTTTTGCGGCGAGCTCGTACACATCCATGTTCATGACCCGCGTGAGATCGGGAGTGGCCGGTGCGACATCTAGAGCGTGCAACGCCCGGAGCTTTGGTCGATTCCGCCTTCGATTCATGAGTCGCTCCTTCCCAGAGAGAAATGGAGGCGGACATGGGTCCGCCTCCTGTGCTCACGGCAAGACTAGGATTTGCGCTTAGGAGAAGACTCTTCCAGCAGGGCGACCAGGTTGTGCGCGCTGGAAGGAGCCTTAACTTCCGAGCCTTTGACGATGTCCACGGCAGCGATCTTGTGGCCGTAGAGTTCGCGGTTGGCGTCCTCGTCCGGCCGCAGGGTCGAGCCTTCGAGCGACAGGCCCGCAAACACGCCGCGCGCCCGCGAGTAACTCAAGATCTCCGAACGCAGATAGGCATCGGTGTCCGCCGAGAGATCGCGTCCCACGGGCCCCGCGGCGATGGAGAGATCACCACCGAGCCTGACTTTGCTGTGTAACAGGCTGGTCACTCCGTGCGGGTTCATGACCAAGAGAATGTAGTCCGTGGCTTGTCCGCCAATCTGCAGGCCAAGGCTTCCGCCCTCGAGTGCGTACATCGCCGGTGCGCCCCAGGGGCCCTGCGCATCGTCGCCGGTGCGGCAAACCATCACACCACGCCCGTAGCTTGCGCCCACAATAAAGGCAGCTTTAACGACCGAGGGGATTACGATGACGCAGCGGGCCTTGTCGAGCAGTTCATGCGGAATGCCCTCAGGAACATGAAGAGCATCGTCCATCACGGCGTGCGCATCTCGCAGCCGGTCTTGTTCCTTCGTCAAATCCCCCGCTCGCGCAAACGAGAGCGGGGCAAGAGCGAGCAAGCCCACGATTGCGATGACCCATCGCTTGCTATGCATGGCTTTCATAAGCAAATCCTCCTTCGCGCTTCTTGTGCTTTTGTGGCTTGGGTATGTTGGGCCGTCGGAATCTCCCGACTGGCTGCTTGTAAGCGCTGGGTGCCCTAGTTGGTGCAATCGCCCTGCCACGCCAAGCGTCAAGTGGCCAAGGAGTTGATTGCGGGACGCTTAGGTCGAGGAAAGACGTTCCATGAGCGGGGTTCCTCGCACAACCTCAGTACTAGCACTTGTAAATTACTCTGGCCGGCGCCTTTTTTTTCGCGATGCGGATTCACTCGAAAAGACTGCATTTTGCTCGCAGACAAAATTCCTCGAAGAGGTATTTCTTCCCGAGAGTGATGAGAACTGGCGAAGGTAAAAAAGAAGGGGCTGATTCCAGAGGATCAGCCCCGGTTCGTCCCAAGCTCATGTAGCTGGTTACCTGTGAAAGTAAATGCCGACGTCGAAGCGGCCGTGGTCCCAATCCGCCTTGTGATCGCGACACCATTGCCGATCATTGTCCATTTTGGCGACGTCGCGATCCACTTTACGGCTGTGTTCGCCGAAGTGGCTGGCGTCGCGGTCGATTCTGGCGCGATCCGTATCTAGACGGCGGGCGCAGTCCGGACCGTAGTCCCGGTCTGCACGAGCCGTGCTGCCAACGGCAAACAGCATGCCGCCGGCGAGCGCAGAGGTCAGGATTAGACGCATCCATGCTCGATTGTTCGTCATCGTTGCCTCCCGGGCCGCTTAGATTGCCGGGGCTGGTGCGCGCACGCTAGCAGCGCCCTTGGTGTTGTACTTCTGCTCCGCAAGATTCGATGCAGGCAGCGCGCAGGAGTTCCGTTGGGATTTGCAGCCTACAGGCAAATCCGGAGGAGGTTTTTTTTAATTGCGACAATTACTGTGCTGGTGACCATCCAGCGAAAGGAGTCATCAAACTCAATGAAGGTGCGATGAACAATCGCATCGAGGAGGAAGCATGAACACTCGAGGAGCTATTCGATTATTGATCGCATGCGCTTTTGCGCTGGCGGCGATTGCGCCTGCGGCAAAAGCAGATGAAAGGAATCAGGCCACCCAGCTCACCTTCGATCAAGCGGTCCAGATCCCGGGTCAAGTGGTCCTGCCGCCGGGCACGTATTGGTTCAAGGTAGCCGACAGCGGTACGGATCGGAATGTCGTGCAAGTGCTCGATTCAAACGGGTCGATCATCGCGACCACGATTGCGATACCGACGGTGCGGCCGGAGGTGACCGACCACACGATGCTCACCATGGCTGAAGGGGCACCCGACCAGCCCTACGTTCTGGTGGAGTGGTTTTATCCAGGGCGGGCAACGGGTCACGAATTCCTGTACTCGGCTCCCATGGAGAGTCAGATCTCGGAAGAGAACATCATCAGCGTGAGAGCCGAACGTGCGCCTCGCGGTACGAGGATCACGAGCGCCTCGTACTGACAAAGCAGCGCCGATTGCCGAGCGTGAACGGGCCGGCGGTGGCTTTTGGCCATCGCCGGCTATTTTCGTGTCAGGGGCCGAATTGCACTACAGTTTCGGACGCAGCCGGCCGATGTAATCCCTACGGAGAGTGCCTGAGCATTGAATGGGGAAATGGGGAAACAGGAAAGGAACCTATGGCAGGCGCCGGCGGCCAAAGTGACACAGAAAGTGGCGTGACACTCTCAGCGGAAAGGGGCGCGTTGTTTCCGCTCACGAGGGTGGTGCTAGCGGCGGTCGCGTTGATGGCGGTTTTCGAATTCCTCAAGGCTAGCCTCGCTAACAGGATCACACCCTGGCAATCGAACATAGCCACGATCGTCTTTGGCGGAGTGCTGGCGGCGGTTGTGGCATTGCTGGTGCGGCGAGAACTTCGCAAGAACACGCGCGAACTCGAGCGCGAGTGCAATGAGCTTCGGATGGTGATCGAGGGCGCTCCGGACGGAATCTTTGTAAAGGACGTGGATGGCCGGTACCTGATCGTGAATCGAAAGTTTGTCGAATACAAAGGGGCGAAATCCGGGGCAGAGCTGATCGGCAAGACGGTGTTCGATTTCCTGCCGGAGGATCTGGCCGCCGCGATCGCCGCCGAGGACGCGGAACTGCGAAGCGGCCGGAGTTCGATCGTGGAGCGCGAGATTTCCGAAGAGGACGGCAAAGGAAGCGTGAAGTGGGACAGCACGACCAGGGTGCCGCTCACCGGCAAAGACGGCACGATGATGGGGATCGTCGGGATCCAACGCGAGATCACGCGATCCAAGCGCACGGAAGAGAAGCTCAGGGAACAGGAAGCGAGATTATTGGCAGCGCAAAAAATCGGCCAACTCGGAAGCTTCGAAGTGCGCCTGATCGACGGCTTCGATCTGGAACGGTGCCCGATGCAGTGTTCCAACGAACTGCTGCGAATCGCCGGTTTCAAGCCGAGTGACAGCGATTTGCCGCGCACCAGCACCAACATTTTTCGCCTGGTGGCTCCCGAGGACTGGGATCAAACAAAGCAGGCCATGGCCATGGCGATTCGCGATGCGAAACCATATGTCCTCGATTTTCAAATTATCTGCTCGGATGGAACTGAAAGGACTGTGCAAGGCGCAGGCGACGTTGTCTGCGACCAACACACCGGAAAGCCATTGAAGCTGCAGGGAACGATTCTCGACATCACCGACCGGAAGCGAGCGGAACAACAGCTCGAGGAAGCGAACGCGAATTTGGCGCAGCGCGTGACAGAGTTGCAGCGGCGCTCCAAAGAACTCAATCTGCTGAGCGAAATGGGTGGCTGGCTGCAGTCTTGCAACACCATCGAGGAAGCCTACTCGGCCATCGCCGGCTCTGCGGAGCCCTTGTTTCCAGAGTGGATTGGGGCTCTGTACGTGATCGGCGCGTCCAGAAATGTGGTCGAAGTGGTAGCCGAATGGGGACCACCCATTTGCGGGGAGCGCGTATTCGCGCCAGACGATTGCTGGGCGCTACGGCGCGGACGTCTGAATTGGTTCAGTGGGGGCGAGAACGCCATGCATTGCCGCCACGTCGATGCGACGGAGGGCATCGAATCCGTATGCGTTCCTTTGATGGCGCACGGGGAAGCTCTCGGAATTCTGCACCTGCAGCCCAGGCGGCCCCCCGGGGAGAGTCTCGTTCTCGACAGGCCTCGGGCTCACGCCGATCAGAGACTGGTCGCGGTGTTGGCCGAACAGATTGGCCTGGCGTTGGGAAACCTGCAACTGAGAGAAGCGCTTCGCAATCAGTCCATTCGCGATCCGCTGACCGGCCTGTTCAACCGGCGCTATTTGGAGGAGTCGCTCGAGCGGGAAATCAGCCGGTCCAACCGCAACAGGAATTCCGTCGCGATCATCATGCTGGACATCGATCACTTCAAGGAATTCAACGACACGTTTGGCCATCAGGCCGGGGACGCCGCGCTGCGTACCCTTGGGGACTATCTTAAGAAAGCCATTCGCGGCCAGGACATCGTGTGCCGTTATGGAGGAGAGGAATTTGCACTGGTGTTCAGCGGCTCGACTCTGGAAGGCGCACTGGAACGCGGCGAGGTGCTGCGGAACGGGGTCAAGCAGCTGGAGGTGCAGTATGGGGGCCAGCTCCTGGGGGCGATCACGGTGTCCATGGGCGTCGCGCTCTTTCCGGACCACGGTTCGACGATCGCCGAAATTCTGCGAGGAGCGGACCAGGCCTTGTACTGTGCTAAACGCGACGGGCGCGACCAGATCTGCGTATGGAGCGCGGAGTCTCCGGCGTGATCGAATAAGGCGTAAGCCTCTCGTCTTCAATGATTTATACCTCCAGCTCAAGCTAGCTCTTGACACGCCTTTGGGGCGTAAGTATTCTTGCAGGCGTACATTCTTTGGGGTTCGTCCGGTTCTACATGATCGTGATTCGATATTCGAGCTTCGCCTTTACCGGCCGCTTCTCCTGGTGGAGAAGCGGTGAAGGAGAGGCCCGATTGCGGGTGACGAGCTGAACAGCTAAGACCCCAAGCCGCAATAGAGTTTCTACCTGAGCCAGCCTCCACAAAAGGGAGACTGGCTTTTTTGTTGCGCGGCGGATTTTCGCGCAGTGCTTTGTTCTATGCGGCCGATTTTGTGCGGTGCGGCAAAATCGGCCGAGGTTTGAAAAATGATTGCGACCGAAATTCCGATACTTTCCAGGGCGATGCCAGGAGGCATTTCGAAAATGATCGTCAACATGAAGCCAGAGGCCACGGAAGAACAGATTCAGCACGTGATCGAGCGCATCAAGGAGTGCGGATACCAGGCGCACGTTATCCGCGGGGCCGAACGGACGGTGATCGGCGCCGTGGGAAGCGGTGGGCGGCGGTCGGAACTAGAGGCGCTGGTGGTGGCGCCCGGCGTGGAGGTGCTGATCCCGATCTCGCAGCCGTTCAAGCTGGTCAGCCGCGAACTGCATCGCGAACGCACGGTGGTGGACGTGGCGGGCGTGCCGATTGGAGGCGAGCGCTACGTGGTCATCGCAGGCCCTTGCTCGGTGGAGTCGCGCGAGCAACTGCTCGAAACGGCGCGGGGCGTGCGCGACGCTGGCGCTTCCCTGCTGCGCGGAGGGGCATACAAGCCGCGGACGTCACCTTATGATTTTCAGGGGCTGGGCGAAGAGGCGCTCAAGATACTCAGGGACGTGAGCGAGGAGACGGGATTGCCGGTAGTGACGGAAGTGATGAGTACCGAGGACGTGGACATCGTCTCGGGATACGCGGACATGCTGCAGGTGGGCGCGCGGAACATGCAAAATTTCCCGTTGCTGCGGAGGCTGGCGAAGGCGGAGCGGCCGGTGCTGCTCAAACGCGGCCCATCGGCCACAGTGAAGGAGTGGCTGCTGGCCGCCGAATACATTCTCGCGGGCGGCAATCCCAACGTGGTGCTGTGCGAGCGCGGCATCAAAACGTTTGAATCGGAGTTGCGCAACACGTTCGATCTGGCGGCGATTGCGCTGGCCAAGGAACTCTCGCATCTGCCGGTGGTCGCCGATCCGTCGCATGGGACTGGACGGCGAAGCGTGATTCCGGCGATGAGCCGAGCGGCCATCGCGGCCGGCGCCGACGGGTTGATGATCGAAGTGCATCCGTGTCCGGAGCGGGCGCTTTCCGACGGGCCGCAGTCGCTGGATTTGGCTGCGTTTGCGGCGCTCATGAGGGAAATGGATAGGCCGGCGCGGCAACGATTTGGCGCGGGAGTGGCTAGCGCTCGCTAGGGAGCGGGCGGCAAAGACTTCGAGGAGGGCAATCAATGGAAGGCCTCATCACGAAGCTGCTTCAGAGGTTCGAAGAAGGAAAAATGACCCGGCGCCAACTGATACGGAGTTTGGCGCTTGCGGCGACGGCGGCGTCTGCCGTTGGCGTGACTCCGACGGCCGCAGCCGACGGCAAAGGGTTCAAAGCAATCGGCGTGAACCACATTTCTTACGAAGTGGCCGATTACGCCAAGATTCGCGATTTCTATGCGGATTTGCTGGGCATGAAGGTCTCGCGGGACAACGGGAAGCAGTGCTTTCTCTCGTTCAGCGAGACGCTCATCATTCCTCGCAACCGGGCTAGCCGCACGCCGCGGATCGATCACATCGCGTATACGATAGACGATTGGGACCGGAGTTCGGTGGAAGCTGAGCTGAAGAGCCGCGGGCTGCAGCCGCGAGCGGACACCCCAAACAGCTTTCACGTCAACGACCCGGCGGGCTTCGACTTGCAGATCTGCGGAAAGGAGTTTAAGGCGTAAGCGCGCGGCTGCGCTTATTCGTGGCTGTTAGCGGAAAATGCCGGTGTGGCCCATCGAGTAGCGGCCGGGTTGAGGGTAGACGCACAAGCCGTGCGGGCCCTTGCCGACGCGAATCCGGGCGATGAGTTTTCCGCTGTTGGTATCGAACGCGTACACTTCCGAATCGTAGCGGCCCGCCAGCCAGAGGACTTTCCCATCGGCTGAGATGCCTCCCATGTCCGGACTGCCTCCGTGCGGGATGCGCCACTTGGAGACGAGTTTTCGTTTTGAAAAATCCAGAACAGAAATGCTTCCTTCGCCGCGATTAGAGATATACAGAAGCTTGGAATCGCGGCTGACGTAAAGACCGTGTGCGCCCTTTCCGGTCCGCAGAAAGCCGATCTCGGAAAAACGGGCGCCGTCAATTTCATGGACGCCGTTCAGCCCCATATCCGCAACGTAGAAAATGCTGCCGTCCGGCGACAAGCGCACGTCCTGCGGCATGCTGTGGCGGCGGAACCGCAAGGTGGCCAGGACGGTTCGCGAGGTCACGTCAACTTTGAGCAGTTTGCCGTCAAACTCGCAACTGGCGATCAGGTAGCGGCCGTCGACGGAAAAATCCATGTGATTGACGCCATCGCAAGGCACCGGCAGGGAATATTTCAGAGCCATTGTTTGCGGATCGCGAAAATCCAGGCGGTGGAGGCTCTCGGCGACAACGATGGCGTCCTCCCCGTTTGGAGTGAAGTACAGGTTGTAAGGATCGGCCACCGGGAGCGTCGCTCCCTCTTTCCCCGTGGCTGGATCGATCCTCGTCAGGCCGTTACCCTTGTCATCCAGCACCCAGAGCGTCTTCAGATCGTACGAGGGCACGATGTGTTGCGGCTGCTGGCCGACTTCAAAGTGATCGATCACACGAAAGGTCGCCGGGTCGATGACGTCAACTGAATTGCTCTCACTGTTGGGCACGTAGATGCGGGAAGGAAAATTTCTGACCACTGGACTCAACTGGTTAGGCCGGTCTGCCGCATAAATGTCCTGCGGGTCCAGAACGGGGGGCATGCCTGGCAGAGGTGCGGTCGCCACGGGTGCGGACGGCTTGGTCTCTTTTTGCGTGCCTGCGGCGCGGGCGTGGACGTCTCCCGTCAGAGCCACCGCGCTGCACAACACCAAGACCAAACGTCGGAGCTGTGGGCTGGGATCGAACATGGATCAATCCTACAGAATTCTTTTAACACGAATTGTCAGATTTGTTCCTTGGGGCGGACTCAACATGTGCTCATCCCTACAGCGACTAGAGGATGCGCTCGTGGGTGTAGCCGGCGCGGGTGAGGGCGGCTAACAGTTCGGCAACATGGTGGGAGCCGCGCGTCTCGATGGTGACGTCGATGGCGGTGTCGCCCAAGCTGACGCCGTAGTAGGCGCGATCGAACAGCAGTTCGACGATGTTGCCTTTTTGGCCGGCGATGACGGCGGAGAGTTCGGTGAGCGCGCCGGGGCGGTCGGGCAGGTAGATGCGGACGCGCACGTGGCGGCCATCCTTGACCAAGCCTCGCTCGATAATGCGGCTGAGAAGAGAAACATCGATATTGCCGCCGCCTACCAAAGCGGCGGTGTGCTGGCCGTTGAGTTTGGTCTTGTGCTGCAATAGAGCTGCCGTGGCTGCTGCGCCGGCGCCTTCGGCAAGCATTTTCTCGCGTTCGAGCAGCGTGAGAATGGCGCTGGCGATCTCTTCCTCCTCCACGGTGACCATTTCGTCGACGTACTTGGCGATCAGCGGATAGGTGATGTCGCCGGCACGGCGAACGGCGATGCCGTCGGCGATCGTGGAGGCGCTGGGAATGGTGACCGGCCCGTGCTGCGCCAGGGCCGCGAGCATGGAGGGAAGGCGCGCGGTTTGCACGCCCACGACCTTGACCGCGGGGCGGAGTTCCTTGATGGCGCAGGCCACGCCGGCGATCAGTCCACCGCCGCCGACGGGAACGACGACCGCTTCGAGTTGCGGACACTGTTCGAGCAACTCGAGGGCGATCGTGCCTTGACCGGCGATGACGGCAATGTCGTCAAAGGGATGAAGAAACGTCAAGCGGCGCTCTTCGGCCAAGCTGAGCGCGTGCTGACAGGCCTCGTCGTAGCTCGCTCCGTACAGAATCACTTCCGCGCCGTAATCCTGCGTGGCCATGACCTTCACCAGGGGCGTGGCCGCCGGCATGACGATGGTGCTGCGGATGCCGTGGCGCGAGGAGTGATAAGCAACGGCCTGAGCGTGGTTTCCGGCGGAAGCCGCGATGACTCCCCGGGCGGCTTCTTCAGGGCCTAGGAGCAAGATTTTGTTCAGCGCGCCGCGCTCCTTGAAGGCGCCGGTCATCTGGAGATTTTCGAGCTTGAGGTAAACCTTTTGGCCAGTAGCCTTGGATAGCTTCGCCGAATAGGGGCACGGGGTGTAGTAGATGGCGTCGCGAATGCGCAGCGCCGCTTCCCGAATCAGAGTCAGGAGCGGTACTGCGGCGGACGTTTCCGGTGTGGTTTCTTTCATTGCGACTTCATTGTCCCGTAGAAATTATCAGTTTATTGCGTGGGCTCCAAGTAGAGCCCACACCCGTCATTTCGAACTCGGATCGCACGGCCGGAGGTGCTTGTGCAGAAACGGCTTGGCGTGCGGCCCCTGATAGTTGCGCGCGAGTTGTCCGGAACCACGCAGAATGTATTTGTAGCTAGTCAAACCGTCAAGCCCAACAGGACCGCGTGCGTGCAATCTGCTAGTGCTGATTCCTACTTCGGCGCCGAATCCGTAGCGGTAACCATCGGCAAAGCGCGTGGAGGCGTTGTGGTAGACGCCGGCGGAATCGACTTCGCGCAAGAAGCGCTGGGCGGCTTCGGCGTCGTCGGTCACGATGGCGTCTGTGTGAGCGGAGCCGAATCGCGCAATGTGCTCGATGGCTTCGCGTAATCCGAGGACAACCTTTACTGCGAGAATCAGGTCGCCGTACTCGGTGTGCCACTCGTTGTCGGCTACGGGCTCGATGCCGGCGTTTGGAAGCGCGGCGAGAGTCAACGCACAGCCGCGCAGGCGGACGCCGCGTTCCTTCATGCGAGCGGCCAACAGCGGCAGAAAGGATTGCGCGACGGCCTGGTGAACCAGGACCGTTTCGACTGCATTGCAGGCGGCGGGGTAATCGGTCTTGGCGTCGTCGATAATCGAGACCGCCATATCGAAGTTTGCCCGGGCGTCGACGTAGATGTGACAGACGCCTTCGGAATGCCCCAGCACGGGAATGCGCGTGGAGGATTGAACGTGACGCACCAACTCGTAGGAGCCGCGCGGAATCACCAGATCGACGAGACCATCGAGTTGCAAGACCTCATCCATCTGCGCACGCTGCTGGACATTGGTGACGAGGGCCTCCGGAATGGCCGTATGCTCCCTCAAGGATTTGCGCATGCTTTCGACGAGCACCGCGGCGGTACGCTCGACTTCCCGGCCGGGCTTCAAAATAACGCCATTGGCGGATTTGATGGCGAGCGAGATGATCTGCGTGACGGCATCGGGCCGAGCCTCAAAGATGACGGCGAGCAGGCCTAGCGGGCAGCTCACCTTTTCGAGCAGCAAACCGGTATCGAGTTCGATGCGGTCGAGGACGCGCCCGATCGGGTCGGGCAAGGCGGCTACCGCGCGGACGCCGGCAATCATGGATGCCAGCTTGCCGGCGGAGAGTTCCAGGCGATCCACTAGCGCCCGCGACAGCTCGCCGCGCGCGACGGCGGCTTGCGCATCCCGTGAATCGGCGGCGTTGGCGGCCAAGATTTCGGCGGCGGACCGCTCGAGGCCTTGCGCGACGGCTTCGAGGGCGCGATTGCGTTCCTCGCCAGAAGTCGAGGCGATGGCGCGAGAAGCCTGCTTGGCGGCTTCGGCGAGAGCCCGAATATTTGCGTTCACGGGCGTTTCCCGGGTGAAAAGAGCGTGCCCACAGTCTTGCCGGAGCAGAGCATGTCAAGAACGCCCGGGGTACGACCATTGGCAATTACCGCGGGCCGGTGAGCTTCGTTGGCAATGCGAACGGCCTCGAGCTTGGTTTCCATGCCGCCGCGGCCACGGCCATTTCCACCGCGCGCGAAGTTGCGAATCGCGTCGGTCACACCGCTTGATTCGGAGATCAAGGTGGCCCCTTCACTCCGCGGATCTCCGTTGTAGAGGCCATCGACGTCGGAGAGCAGGATCAGAAGATCGCCATCGATGTGCGTCAGAACCAGCGCGGAGAGCTTATCGTTATCCCCAAAGACGCGCCGGCGCTCGCCGCCCGGCTCGGGGTGCTCGAGTTCCGCGGTGGACACGGTGTCATTTTCGTTGATGATGGGGATGACGCCGAGTTCGAGGAGCGTGGTGAGCGCCGCGCGAAGATTCTCGTGCCGCGTGGCGTCGAGAAAGTCGTCCTCGGTCAAGAGCACTTGGGCAACGCGATAGCCAAGCTTCTCGAACGCATCGTCGTACATGCTCATCAGCTGGCTCTGTCCAACGGCGGCGCAAGCCTGAATTGCGGCCACTTTCGTGGGCCGGGAAGAGAGTCCCAGGCGTTGCATACCCAATCCCACGGCACCGGAGGAGACCAGAATTATTTGCTTCCCCTCGCGGCGCAGGTTGGCGAGCGACTCGGCGATGCCGTACAAAACGCCAATGGAAACCGAGCCATCGTCGCGCATGATGACGTTGGTGCCGACCTTGACGACGATTCTGGATGCAGCGGCGACTTGTTCGCGCGGCGCGAGGACCGCTTGCTGTGATTTGCGCGTTTCGATGACAGTTCTCCTCATTGTGCGCACCCCGGCCCCGGGGACAAACCAAAGCAATTTGGCCTGGATTGGGCTCTCTGAATCTTACCATTCCGAAGGTGGGTGAGATAGACGGCGCGAAGGCTTGGGCGGGAGAGCGTTTTTTGACTGTAGAATGTCCTTCCAGGTTCGCTGGTGTTTGTCGGGAGGCCGGATGGTCGAGCGATACGACGAGCGAGTGGCCTCGAGTGCGAGATCCAGAACGTATCTTGGCCTGCTGATCACGACCGCGGGGTTGATCCGGCTCGTTATCGCCGCGCGGGCGCTGCCGGACGGCTTATTTGACGACGCCTACATTACCTTACGGTATGCAGCCAACCTCATTAAGGGATGGGGATTCGTCTTCAACGCCGGCGAGCACGTACTGGGAACAACCAGCCCGCTGTTTGCACTCCTTTTGGCAGCGGGCGGCTATGTTGCCGGTCCGCGGCATCTTGAAGCTCTGGCCATCGCGTTCGGAATTTTGGGCTCGCTCGGTACGATTTATGTTTGCGAGCGAATCCTGAGCGCCGCGGGCGTGCCCCAGGCGGTGGAGTGGACCTTCCTTGCGCTGCTTGCGTTTCTGCCTTCGTTCGTGGGCAATTCGGTATCGGGCATGGAGACGCCAGTCGTTGTGTTTCTGATGTCCCTCTCTCTTTATCTGTACATGAAGAATCGCATGATGGCTCTCAGCCTAGTCGGAGTTCTCCTTGTTCTTGCGCGCGTCGATACGGGATTCTGGCTGCTCGCCTTGGGCATCGACATCCTGCTCACCACGTATCGAACAAAGGCGTGGAGCGCGCTGGCCCGGCCCCTGGCCTTTTTTTGCGCCGGGACCGCTGCGTGGCTGGCTTTCACAGAGATTTACTTCGGAAGCGTGGTGCCGCAATCGATAGTCGGGAAAGCGGTCAGTCATGGCGCATTCGAGCTTCCAGACTGGAACTACGTTTTGACCGCTCTATCCGCATACGTGCCGGCCCAGCGCTTTGGTGTTTGGGGGCTGTTTGTCGTGGCAGCGGTCTTCGTCATTCTGGCTCCTTCGGTCGTCGATCTCTGGCGCAATTATCCTCAGCTTCGTCCGATGATTTATTTCTTCCCGTTATACGTGGGTGTATTTATCGTCGTTCGTGCTCCTCTTTTTTCCTGGTACTCGATACCAGCCAAATGGGCCTTCTACCTAATGGCGGTTTACGGGCTCCGGCAGCTTCTTGCTCGCGCAACGCAACTGCTGCGCGTGAGGTGGAATCCAGACTACGCCTTGGCGCTGGCCGGAATCTGCGTTTTCGGCTTGGCCTTGCAGATGGCGGCCAGGAGCAGGCAGCCGAGCGGTTTCGAAGCGTTAAGCGATTACCTGGAACGAAAGCTGACGCCCACGAGTAGTGTATTCCTGGAACACATTGGACTGGTAAGTTACCGAACGGGCAGCTATATCTACGATTCGATGGGCCTAGTCACGCCGGAGACAACACGCTTGAAACGGCTTTACGGACCGGGGTGGCTTCCCAAGGCTGTTCGCGAATATCACGCGGATGTCGTAGTTTTGTACGATTCGGACCTGCCCGCGCTTCATTCCCAAACCGATGACGACGCCATCTGGTTCGAGCAACACTATACCCACGTGAACGATTACCAGCTTCCTGGGCTTACCGCGTCGACCTATGCACGAAACGACAGCGCTCTGGCGGGCGACCAGGCAAGCAGCCACGCGCGGTGAACGCCGCAGACGTCCTCTCTTGCAGCAAAGCACCTCGGCGCGGCGACTTCCGATCTGGAAGCAGCGCGAGGTTCGCGTGTCGGCTACACAACATGTGTCGCTTATTACGCATTGCACAAACGCAAGGATAGGCAGGCGAAGGCTCGTGATAGAATCCACTTGCGCTAAGAGATCGCCGGGATGGTGCTCGACCTTGGCGACGTGCTTCTCGGCTTTTTCGGCCTCCTCGCCCGGCACGAAGAATTGTTTTGCGATATCGTCGAGGCGCACGTGCACGCGCGGGGAGTGGTATGCGCGCAACAGAGCAAACAAGCGATAAAGCCGCCGCGGCGGAAGTATCCAGCCAGTCTTCTCGCGGCTTCGGCCAGTTAGAGGGGACGCAGGCGGAGATTGCAGCCGCAGCTTCACGGGCGGCGACTGAAGCTCCACTCTGTGTCGATTTAGACGGCACGCTCCTGCGCAGTGATCTCGCCTGGGAATGCATCCTGTCCTTATTCAAGAGCCAGCCGCTGGCTTTGTTCTTGATTCCCGTGTGGCTGGTTCAAGGAATATCGACGATGAAGCGGGAGCTTGCCAAACGAGTGAAGCTGGATGTGGCAGTTCTTCCCTATCGAACCGAATGCATTTCGTTCTTGACCGGCCAGCGCGAACAGGGGCGCCGAATAGGACTGGTCACCGCTGCCGACAGCTCACTGGCTGAAAAGGTCGCTGAGCACGTTGGGCTTTTCGATTTCGTTTACGGGACGCAAGGCGGCCAGAATCTCAAGGGCGAGACGAAAGCAGCTTTACTGCGAAAGGAATTCGGAGAGGGAGGCTACGAATACATCGGCGACTCACCAGCGGACCTGCCTGTCTGGAAGGACTGCCGAGCGGCGTACGTGGTCGGCGACCAGCGGCTGGTGCGAAAGGTGCAGGCCGTCGCCAAGGTGGAAGGCGTTTTTGAGAGCCGACCCGCTACTCTGCGAGCTTGGCTGAGCGCGCTGCGCGTTCCCCACTGGGTAAAGAATGCGCTTTTGTTCCTGCCTCTGCTCCTGGCCCACCGCTTTACGTTTGGCGCATTGCGGGACACCACGTTCGGATTCCTACTGTTCGGGCTGTGCGCCTCGAGCATCTATATCGTCAATGATCTGCTCGATTTGCATTCCGATCGCGCGCACCCGTGGAAATCCAAACGCTCGTTCGCGTCGGGCAAAACGTCGATACCCAGGGGACTGTTAGTCTCCGGCCTGCTGGCCGGGTCGACGATTGGGCTGGGCCTCTGGTTAAATGTTCAGTTCGGCTTGGTGCTGATTCTGTATATCCTGACGACTCTTTTATATTCGATTTACCTCAAGCGGGTCGTGCTATTGGACATTTTCGTACTTTCCAGCTTTTACGTGATTCGCATTTGGGCGGGAGCCCTGGTCGCTTCGGTGCCGCTTTCCGACTGGTTCTTGGCTTTTTCACTGTTTTTCTTTCTCAGTCTGGCTACGGCGAAACGATACTCGGAACTCGTGCATGCGGGCGCGCTGGTGGACAGCGGCAAGTCCGGACGCGGCTACATTGACACGGACCGGGAGGTGCTAATGCCACTGGGCATCAGCAGCAGCTTCGCGTCGGTCATCATTCTAGCCCTGTACGAACACAGCCAGGAACTCCTGGTCCTTTATCCCCGGCCTAAGCCGCTGCTGCTGATCTGCCCGATCCTCTTGTATTGGCTGAGCAACATCTGGCTCAAGGCAGGACGCGGCAAGCTCGACGACGATCCTCTGACGCTTTCGATTCGCGATCCGATGACGTTCGCGGTAGGCGCCGCGATCCTGGCGGTCATGGCGTACAGCGCGGGGTTTCTGTGATGACGAATGCAACATCAGAAGCGAATGACGTGGACAGGAGCGCCCCCATCCATCCTCTCGAACGTCCGCGTGAATATTTTTCCTGGGGTAGGTATCCGCGTACACAGCACGAGTCGGTGTATAGAGTTTATTGGGCTGACGAGGTTGAACCAATTCTAGCGACCAGTCGCCCCGGCTCTTGCCTGCCCTACGGTCTGGGCCGCAGCTACGGTGATTCCTGCCTGAATGCGGGAAGGAGCCTGGTGGACTGCTCGCGCCTGGACCGTCTGCTGAGCTTTGACCGGAAGAGTGGACGACTATGGTGCGAAGCCGGCGTTTCCCTAGCGGAAATTCTGCGCGTGACAGTGCCTCAAGGATGGTTTCTGCCAGTCACGCCAGGGACGAAGTTTGTGACGGTTGGGGGCGCGATCGCAAACGATGTTCACGGAAAGAACCATCACCGCGCCGGAACGTTCGGGCTTCACCTGGCGCGCCTCTACGTATGCCGCTCGGATCACGGCATCGTCGAGTGCAGCCCTTGGGACAACGTGGATCTATTTCGCGCGACCGTGGGTGGCCTAGGGCTGACCGGCGTCATTCTGGCGGCTGAGATCCAACTCAAAGAGATTCCCGGGGATGAACTCGAGGCGGATGCGATCCCCTTCCAGTCGCTTTCCGGCTTCCAGACGCTGGTCGAAGCAAGCGACAAGGAGTTCGAGTATACCGTCGCTTGGATCGATTGCTTTGCCGGCGAACAGCCGCGAGGGATTTTTTATCGCGGGAATCATGCGGACGGATTCCGCGATGCTCCCAAGAAGAGTTGGGAATTCCGCGTGCCGTTCGCTGCGCCCGACTTCCTGCTGCATCGATACGGGCTCAAGCTGTTCAATTCGGCCTACTATCGCTGGAAGGCGCGGCGAGGCTCGAAAGCCCGCGTTGGGTTCAATGAATTCTTTTATCCGCTCGATGCGATTCGCGACTGGAATCTGCTCTACGGATCGCGAGGATTCCTGCAATACCAATGCGTGATTCCAGACACCGCCTACGATGTGCTGCAAGAGATGCTCACAAAGATCGGAAGCGATGGGATGGGTTCTTTTCTGGCCGTTTTGAAGCGCTTCGGCCGGCTGAAGTCTCCCGGGATGATGTCGTTCCCCAGACCCGGCCTGACGCTGGCGCTGGACTTTCCCATGCGCGGCGATTCCACGCTTCGTTTGCTCGACGAACTGGACGAGATCGTGGCCCAGAACGGCGGCGCAGTGTACCCAGCGAAGGACGCGCGCATGAGTCCGCGAACATTCGAAGCGTCGTTCCCTGCTGTCGGCGAGTTCCAGAGATTCCTGGATCCGGCCCTATCGTCTTCCTTTTGGCGTCGCGTCACGGGCGGCTGAAGACCATGGAGAGAATCGTCGTACTCGGCGCGACGTCGGAAATAGCGCAGCACGCCCAGCGAATCCTCGCCGGCCAACAAAAAGAGATGCTTCTGGTCGCACGGTCCACAGAGCGGCTGCGATCGGTCGCGGCGGACCTGCGTGTTCGCGGGGCCAAACAGGTCATCGAATACATAACGGACCTGGCCGACACTTCCCAACATGCCCAGTTGCTTTCATTTGTCGAGGAGAGCTTTCCGGACTTTGACGGCGTCTTGCTGGCCTATGGCAGCCTACTACCGCAAGAGAAGTGCCGGCATTCCGCGGAGCTTTCGCTGAGCGAATGGCAAACGAACTTCACCAGTGCGGCGGCCCTTCTGACCCGCTTTGCAGACGTTCTGGAACAGCGAGGCTCCGGTTGCATTGCCGTGATCACGTCGGTTGCCGGCGATCGCGGAAGGAGCGCGAACTACGTTTATGGCGCGGCCAAGGCGGGCATGAATGCGTTTCTGCAAGGGCTTCGCGGACGGCTGCACCGCTCCAAAGTGCGCGTGCTCACTATCAAGCCGGGGCCGGTGAGAACTCCGATGACCTCCGGGATGCGGCAAGGAAAAATGTTCGCCGACCCGGTGAACGTCGCAAAAGATATTTGCCGCGCCTTGGAGCGCAGTCGGCAGGAGACGCTCTACACACCAGCCCGCTGGCGCTATATCATGGCTGCGATCAATTTAGTCCCCGAAACAATCTTCAAGAGGCTTTCGATTTAGCCGGCACGCCGCTAACGGTTGCTCGCTGACCGCCAGAGCGCATCACATTGTCGATTCGGCCGCCTATTGAGGGGGCGTGGCCGGCGCCGGTCTTTCGGTCAGGACGAATGGGATTCCGCGCGCGGAGTTGAGCTTGACAGTTTTGTCGAGATCGAGGCGGTCAAGGTCGATGGTGTTTTGTCGATCGTAGGTCGTGACGTAGCCGAGTTTGCCATCCTCGACCCAATAGTCAGTCACCGTAAAACTGATGCCTTCCTTCAGCACGAGCACCGTGACCTGTTGCTCGGGATTGGACTCGGCCGATTCCCGCGCGGCGATGGAGGCGATCATGTCCAGATCACCCGCTGCGAATGCACCATCCGCCACTGCGCCCAACTGTTCCTCACCAGACATGGCGAGACCTGGCAGCCAGGGTTCGTAGGCAAGCTCCGGGGCGAGGAAATCTTGGGGATAGAAATCGACGCCGTAGAACGGCGTTCCGAAACAGGTGAACTGGCGATCAAACCAGGGCGTCCCGAAAAAGCCCGGGAGGAGTGGACTGCAAGCTGATGGGCCTCCGCCAAAGAAAAAATACGGAAAATGAGGGAAGCGCCCTTCTCGTGCACGATAGAAAGGAAAACCCCAGCCGATAAAACGCCGCGGCGCCAACGCGGAATGTTGCGCCAAGGTTCCGCGTTGGCGCAAGGAAGCGATAGCCCATGCAGCAGCCGGAGCGCGTTCAAGGCCAAAACTTGAAGAGGCGCTGGGTGCCGCAAAAGATGGACGCGCGAACATAACGCGACCTGGCTGACCGTGAAAAGCCCTGGCGGGAGGATGCAAGAAAGCCGGGCTTCGGGCTGAAGGACCGCGCGCCACCGCGTTAGAGGCGGGAGGCACGGCGAGATGAACGCCACCAGCGACGTGGCCGGCGGACGAGCCGCCACGCTGCGCTCTGGCAAGCGGTGCTGTCAGTGCGAGCAGAACGAGGGCCGCCAATGTCCATCTGAACGTCATGGCCGCGACCTCAGCGCTCTATTATAACTCCGAATGCTCAACTCGACGTCAGGCAACGCGCCGAAGTGCCCATCATTTGACTTGCAGGGTTTCGAGATACTCGCTGAGTTTATTGACCCGCAAAATCACGAGGCGCTGATCGTTCACTCCCGTGAAGATGGGTCCCCAGATGGGCATTTCCGTGCTGCCGTGTGCTGGCGTGTTTACGCCATGCACCACCACGGTATTGACATAGTCCACTGGGAACTTGCCATTATTAACCTTCGCTAGGAGCGTCAAGTCGGGAGGTGCGGACTTCAACGCGAGCGCCGCAGGGCCATGTCCTTTGGCGTCCTCTCCGTGGCACGAGGCGCAATACGCCTTGAACATCTCTTTGCCAGATAGCTCGACTGGAGCATTGCCGGACTTTGATGGCGCGGGCTTCTGTTGGCTCATGAGGACAGCCGTTCCGGTGGACAGCAAAACCATTGCGAGAACAATCGTGCGTATGACTGGATTGAGCATCAGACACCTCCGCTCACAACAACAACCTTCCCAACAGGGTCACAATCTTTCCGAGTGAGGCTATCGTCCGCTTCGCGAACGCGCTTTTCTCGAACCACTTCGACCGAACACGGAGCGTAAAGGGCCAGCGCCTGCGACACGCTTCCGAGCAAGAAACGATCCAGCCTGCCGCGGCCGTGCGAACCCGTGACAATCAAGTCGGCCTTCCAATGCTCGGCCTCGTCCAGAATGCACGCGCGAGGCCCTTCGAGGCCCGCCGGGACAACACCATCGGCTGTCAGCTTGGTTTCTTTTAGACCGGCCAAAGCCTCGTCTACGGCGCGGTTCGCTTCCGCGGTTGCGGTGCTGCGAAGCTCCTCCCAGGCGTCCGCATCGAGATAGCTCGTTTCCATCCTCGGCCCGCCAAAAACTGGAACGCTGATGACCCGCACGGCGCTTCCATCTGGCCATGGCCGCGTGGCAATTGATTCGATGGCCTTTTGCGAACAGCTCGACCCGTCCGTGGCCAGCAGAATTCTTCGCGCGTGATTCGAGCGAGGCGGCTGACCGCGCCGCGGCCCGCGTACGATTTCGACGGTGCAGAACGCCTCGTGCAGAACAGCGCTGACCGTGCTTCCAAGCAGAAACCTACCGAGGGGCCCTGAGCCGTGAGAACCCATAAAGACAAAGTCGGCGCTCCATATTTCGGCTGCTTCGACAATGCCCTTGGCGGGACGTCCCTCGGCAACGAACGTCGAGACGGTGAAACCAGGATTGTTGCTGAGGACTTCGGCGGCCTGCTGCAACGCCTCTTGGGCGCTCTTCAAAGCAAGCGAAACCAGAGAAAGCGGCAACTGGTAAGCAGCGGGGGCGACGACGTGGAGCAAACGAATCTCGGTTCCCAAAGGCCAAGGCCGGGCGGCAACCTCTTCTTGCACGATGCAGGAGGCCGGCGAGCCGTCGGTGGCAATCAGGACCCTCATTGCACCTTCATGGTTACCGCCGAGGGCCTACGAAGTATGTGATTGGGATCACCGTCGCGGGAGATAAAGTACACATGCTCTAGTGCAATGGACTTGTAAGCTGATGGCAAAGGGGGATTGTGGGTGGGCCAAGTGTCGCGTCCCAGGGATTTGGCTCAGGCTCTTACTATAATGACGGGACAAGGCGCACTGACCGCGACCGTCAAGGCAGCCGATTGAGGAACGTGGGGCGCCAAGGGCCGACCGGCCCGCGCTCCCATCACGATTAGATCGGCATTCTTCTCTCGGGCCACCCTGACGATCTGTTCCGCCGGATCGCCGTACCAGACGACGCATTCCACCTTGCATGATTGGGCCAGCGATTCCGGAACGCACTCGATCAGGCGGACCCTAGTCGTTTCGTCCAGCATCGCCAATCCGCCTTCCGAGTAGTAGCTCGTTTCGCCAACCACGTGGAGGAGCGTCACGGTCGCCCGGAACTCCCGCGCCAGGGAAAATGCACAGGACGCGGCATGCCCAGCAGCCCTGCCGAAATCGGTGGCGAATAGAATGTCTTTGAATCCTCGCGCCAGCCGCAGCTGATTGTCGATCGCCGGACCTGCGATCAGTACCGGACAATCCGCTTGGCGAGAGATCAATTCCGCCGACGATCCCACGGATTTGCTCTGAGGAGCGCGCACGCCGTGGGCGCCGACAGCAACTAGATCAACTCTCCAATTCCGAATCAGCTGATCCAACGTTTGCCACAGAAATCCTTCCTCGAGCAGAACCTCAGGCGAGATACCTCGCATTTGTTTGGACGCCAGAGTATGCGCGAAAGCCGTTTCGGCTGCTTGCCGCTGCGCCTGATAGACCATGGATGAAGTGTCCGCGCGCCCAAATTTATCGACGTCGGTCAGGACATGGGCCAGGAAAAGGCGAGCTTGGTATCGCCGAGCCAGAACGGCCGCGTACAGCAACGCGTAGTTGGATGTGTCCGAAAAATCCGTCGCGACCAGAATTGTGGCTAGAGACATAGGTTAAGAACCGCTGTTTCTCGAACCGCATTCTACGACGCCGCAGGTCTCGTGAGGTGACTTCCATTAACGTGACAGATAAAACGGCGCTCTATAACTTCCTCTCTACGCTTAGCGCCACCCACTACCTCAGCCCTCGCACTTACACGGGAGAGATCGGCTTCCATTTCTGAGTCTGTGCTTACTTGCCGGGCGGCGGCGCCGCCCGGTAAGAGGCGGTGGCCCACCGCTTCAGCGTTGGTCAATCCAGGTCTCGAGCACTGCCGGTCGCTGGCTCCTGCTGACAAGCGAGCGGACCCAGCGTGTGCGTAAATAACAGAAGACAAAGAAATTGACTACCTCTGTATCGTGGTGGATCACCCTGCTCCGTTGATCGCAGTTCCACTTTGACACATGGAGCCCAGACTGGGGGCTGAGACCTACGCACAGATTAAAAAGCAGCCCAAATTTAACATTTCGTTCGCTCCGGGCATCTTAGAATAGACGTCGTAAAGACAACCGATCACCGGTCCGGGGGCACGATTCCTATGACTTCTACGCAGAATCAGATTAGCGAGCGGCAAGTCTCCTCCAAGAAAGCACTTACCTCTGAAGAGCTTCGCAAGATCGACGCGTATTGGCGCGCCTGCAACTATCTCTGCGCAGGAATGATCTACCTACGCGATAACCCTCTGCTGAAGGAGCCGCTTCGCGCGGAGCATTTCAAGAATCGATTGCTTGGACACTGGGGCTCCGACCCCGGCCAGACGTTTTCGTGGGTGCACCTGAATCGAGTCATCCGAAAATACGATTTGGACATGATCTATATTTCCGGTCCGGGCCATGGGGCTCCGGCCGTGCTGTCGAACTGCTTCCTCGAGGGAACTTATTCGGAGGTCTATCCGGAAAAGAGCCAGGACGAAAAAGGCATGCTACGGCTTTTTCGGGCTTTTTCGTTTCCCGGCCAGCTCGGAAGCCACTGCACACCTGAGGTCCCTGGATCGATCCACGAAGGCGGCGAGTTAGGCTATGCCGTGTCGCACGCGTTCGGGGCGGCGTTCGACAATCCCGATCTGATCGTAGCTGTGGTAGTCGGCGACGGCGAAGCGGAGACCGGACCGCTGGCAACCTCCTGGCATTCCAATAAGTTTCTCAATCCGATTCGCGATGGCGCCGTGCTGCCGATCTTGCACTTAAATGGGTACAAGATCGCCAATCCGACGGTGCTGGCCCGTATCGCTCCCGAAGATCTCGATAGCCTTTTCAGGGGGTATGGATGGATGCCGCACACGGTCGAAGGTGACGACCCTGAACAGATGCATCAGGATATGGCCGCCACGGTCGAGAATTGCGTGCGACAGATCCGGGCGATTCAAGAGGAAGCACGCAGCAGCGGCAAGCCGGGGCTGCCGCGCTGGCCAATGATCATCCTACGATCGCCCAAGGGATGGACCGGGCCAAAAGAGGTGGATGGTCACAAGGTGGAGAATTTCTGGCGCGCCCATCAGGTGCCCGTACTCGATGTGCAAACGAATCCCGAGCACGCGCAAATCGTCGAGCGCTGGATGCGTAGTTACCGGCCGGAGGAGCTTTTTGACGAAAACGGGTCGCTGGCCGCTGAACTGAGGGACCTGCCCCCCAAGGGTCAGCGCAGGATGAGCGCAAACCCTCACGCCAACGGGGGGAAATTGCGCGTGCCGCTCGAGCTGCCGGATTTCCGCGATTATGCGGTTCCGATTGTCGGCCCGGGATTGAAGGAGATCTCACCGACGGAAAACCTCGGTAAGTTTCTGCGCGACGTGATGCGGCAAAACATGACCAACTTCCGCGTGTTCAGCCCGGACGAGAATGCGTCCAATCGGCTGCAGGATCTCTATGCAGTGACTTGGAAGACCTGGCTCGCCGCCATTAAGCCGGAGGACGCTGACGGCACATACATCGCTCCCGACGGCCGCGTGATGGAGATGCTGAGCGAACATACGATCGAAGGCTGGCTCGAGGGCTATCTGCTAACTGGACGCCATGGCCTGATCAACACGTACGAGGCGTTCGTCCATATCATCGACTCGATGTACAACCAGCACGCGAAATGGCTGGAGAAATCGAATGAGGAAATTCGTTGGCGGGCTCCCATCTCCTCGCTGAACTTGCTGATCACGTCGGTGGTCTGGCGCCAGGATCACAACGGATTCACGCACGAGGATCCAGGCTTCCTTGATGTTGTCAGCAACAAAAGCGCGGCAATCACTCGTATCTACCTTCCCCCCGACGCAAATTGCCTGCTTAGCGTGGCGGACCATTGCTTGCGCAGCCAGAACTACGTGAACGTAATCGTCGCCGACAAGCAGCCACACCTGGTTTATCTCGATATGAATGCAGCCATCACTCACTGTACAAAAGGAGCCGGCATTTGGGATTGGGCCAGCAATGATGCGGGGACCGAACCCGACGTAGTGGTGGCGAGTGCGGGAGACGTGATGACGCGGGAAGCCTTGGCGGCAGTGGCCATTCTTCGAGAGTACATTCCAGACCTCAAGATCCGCTTCGTCAACGTCGTCGACTTATACCGTCTTCAGCCCGATACCGAACACCCTCACGGACTCTCCGATCGTGACTTCGATTCCCTTTTCACCACGGACAAGCCGGTGATCTTCAACTTTCACGGCTATCCATGGCTCATCCACAAGTTCACTTACCGCCGGACAAATCATAACAACATTCATGTGCGCGGATACAAGGAGAAGGGCAATATCAACACGCCGCTGGAACTTGCCATCAGAAACCAGGTGGATCGCTTCGATCTGGCCATCGACGTCATCGACCGCGTTCCGAGGTTGCGAAGTTCGGGAGCGCATCTCAAGGAATGGCTCAAGGGACAGATCATCGAGAGCATCAACTACGCCTACACAGAAGGTCTGGACAAGCCGGAAATACGGAATTGGAAATGGCCGCTGGTGTAACCAAAGGAAATGGCCACGAAAAGTCAAAGAGGTTGTGCTAGCTATTGTTCGTCTAGAACGTCGCACCGATCATCGGCACCGTAGAGTGCTCAACGGAGTGCTGACGGCGCTGCTATCAAGCGGCCTTGAAAAAAGGATATTCTTGCGCGGCGCCGCAACCGGCGGCGGCAACCGCGCGCAATTGCGCCTCCGTTTCGACTCCTTCGGCAACCACATCCAATTCCAGGGACTGGGCCATGGCGATGAGTAAACAGCGGATCGTTAATGGCAGTCGGGTCGCCTGAAGCAATGTGCCAGGGACCACGACGGGCTAACAAATGCAGGAATCGAACCATTGTTTTGTTAACTAATTGGCTACAGAAGATCCGTCCGATTCGCAAGCGCTTCATACCACGGGGCTATCATCTGCCTGGCTGTCAGGGGGGACTCAGTGCCATTTCGTCAACTGGCCTATCTGCCAGATCGCCGTAGCACGCGAATCGAACAATCCGTTCATATCAACGTCCGGGGAATTGATACGTCCCGCGTCCCCTACCAAGAGAAGGTTTCCACTCGATCGATTAGTTGCCACGGGTGCCGCTACGTTTCTAGAAACAGGGTTCTGCCAGGCGACATCGCTACTCTGGAGGTGATTGATCCCCGGGTTGGGGCCTCGAAATTCCCGACGCAGGCGCGCGTGAGGTCCGCCAAACAACTTGCCGCGGAGGAGATGCTTTTCGATGTCGCGGTGGAGCTGGAGTTTCCTCAAGATATATGGCGCATCGCCTCCGCACCAGAGGATTGGGCCGAATTCTCAAGGGTAGAAACGCTTGGCGGCTCGCCTCGGGAGCTGCAAATTGTCCCGCGGCCTGAAGGAACAAGGCTGGCGGAACCAAAGCGGATTCCGGCGGACCCTATCTGGCGTTTCTCCTCTCTCGAAACTCGCTCAACTTCTCCATTGCCCCCGTTCCTCGCTCAACTCGCGGCCAATCTGGGCAACGAAATTCCAACGACGGCTGCTGCGAGGGATAGCGTCGCCGTTGCAGAAGGTGCTGACGAGTCTCTGTACGAGTTTTGCTCACAACTGGAACGGAAAGCGATGACGGTGTTTGAGGGCTTGGTTAGGGCTTTTGTGAAAGAGCTGAATAGTCGATCGGAGCAAGTCGACGAGCCTCAAGCAGCCTCCGCGTTCAGCGCATGCCCCGTTGGACCGGAGATTCGAGCAGGAAGTAACAACGAAATTCGAAGATTGACTCGACCTTAACAGTCGCACTCAAGAAGCCTGCAAGCACGAACGTTGCACTTTCGACTCCCCGAGCGTAGGCTAATCCGCATGATCAAACCGACACATAGGATGGCATGGGGGTTCACGCTGGGACTGGTGATTTTGACTCTCCTGGTCTGCGGAGTTGACTTTTTCCGGCCGACGGTTTTCGCACAAGGATGGGAATCGGACATTCGGGCTTTTGAGAAACAGGACCAGGTCAATCCCCCCAAGGCAGGGAGCATCGTTTTCACGGGCAGTTCGAGTTTTGTCCGGTGGCAATCGCTTTCCGAGGATATGAAGCCCCTGCCGGTTATCAATCGCGCGTTTGGGGGCTCGGAGTATACCGACGTCAATCAGTATGCGTCTCGCACCGTGATTGCGTACCACCCGCCGGCGGTGGTCGTCTACGCAGGGGACAACGATCTTGCCGCGCCGGGGCCCAATACGCCGCAGAGCGTTGCAAAACAGGTGCAGCGGTTCGTCGAAATCGTGCACGCTCAACTGCCTGGCACTTGGATCTATGTGCTTTCGATCAAACCATCCTACTTGCGATGGGATGCGTGGCCCCGGATGAAGGAAGCGAACGAGTTGATCAAAGACTACGTGCGGACGCAACAGCGCGTCGAGTACGTGGACATCGCAACGCCGATGTTCGGCGGGCAGGAGAAACCCCCGCGCGATCTTTTCGTTGAGGATGGCTTGCACCCAACTGCGAAGTGCTATGCGCTTTGGACATCGATCCTGAAGCCTGTCCTGATGCGCCGGTTTGGCCCGAAGGCGTCGTCGTCACAGCCAAGCTCTGAGAAAGACCCTTACGAAGCGCAATTTACCGGTGCGCTAGTCGCACGCTAGTTCGCAAATCAGGTTATCTCCCCCGAGCATCCCTCTCGCCATAAGTTCTTGGCTTTCCCGACCGTCTCATCGGGCATACAACACGATGACCCCCTCGCTAAGCTGCAGGAGGCGCTGTGGCATAATGGCTGGCGGAGGGCAGACGACCACAGATGTCGTTTGACCGGGCAGAACGATCAATCGGCTGTACCGATGATCCCGCGTTGCTGGTGACGGAGGAAGTCCGATGAAGGGGCACGGGGCGAACCAGCTTTTCACTTTCTTCGCCGCGCGAGCGCTGGGTTTGGCAGCTGCCGTCTTGCTGAGCTTGGCGCCGCTGCTGGGGCAGAGCACACCTGGCCCGGCACGGATTTCGGTGGACCTGCAAGAAGCCGCGCGGCGCATTTTTCACGTGCGCCTGGTGTTGCCGGCGAAGCCTGGCCCGCTGACGCTGCTTTACCCTAAGTGGATACCCGGCGAACACGCGCCGGACGGTCCGATCGAACAGCTTGTGGGCCTGAAGTTCACCGCCGGCGGCAAAACTATTGCCTGGCGGCGAGACGATGTGGAACTCTACGCGATTCATTTGGATGTGCCCGCAGGGATCGACGCTATCGAAGCCAGCTACGATTATCTCTCGCCCGTCGAGGGCGACGGCTATTCGGCCGGGCCGACGTCCGATCCGGCGCTGGCAGTGCTCGAATGGAACATCGTCGTGCTGTACCCGAGTGGGGCGCCGACCGACGCCCTGAGTTATGAGGCGAGTCTGCGACTGCCCCACGGATGGAAGTTCGCGACGGCGCTTTCTGTCGCGAAGAGGAGAGGCGACGATATCGATTTTTCACCGGTGTCGTTGACAAGGCTGGTGGATTCTCCGGTACTGACGGGCGAACACTTCCGGTCCCTGCCACTGGCGACCGAGCTGCAGCCACCGCACCATCTGAACATTGCCGCTGACAATGAGGCGGATTTGGACATCAGCCCCGACCAACTGGCTGCCTACAGCAATCTGGTGCGCGAGGATGGAGCACTGTTTGGCGCACGTCACTACGATCACTACGATTTTCTGCTGTCGCTCACGAACAACTTCTCGCCGAACGGGCTTGAGCACCACGAGTCGAGCGACGAACGCGCGCCCGAGACAACGCTGATCGATGCGGACAAGCGCGAATACTACAATTCCCTGCTCTCGCACGAGTACGCGCACTCCTGGAACGGCAAATATCGCCGGCCGGCGGGCCTGGTAACGCCGGACTACGAACAGCCGATGAAGGACGACCTGCTATGGATGTATGAAGGGCTCACGCAATATCTCGGCGAGATGACCGCCGCACGCGCGGGTCTGCGTACACCGGAAGATTACCGCGAAGCCCTGGCCTCAACGGCCGCGTACCTGGACCAATCTCCTGGACGCACGTGGAGGCCGCTGGAGGATACGGCGGTGGCCGCTCCTTTTCTATACAACGTCTCGAGCCGCAACTGGGAATCGTGGCGGCGGAGCGTGGATTTCTATGACGAGGGCTGGCTGATCTGGCTCGAGACGGATATCGTCATCCGGCGCGAGACGCACGGCCAGAAATCGCTGGACGATTTCTGTCGGCGTTTCTACGGTGCGCCGAGCACACCGCCGAAGGTTGTGCCGTACACACTGGACGACGTTGTGGCGGCGCTCAATGAGGTGTTGCCGTACGACTGGCGAGGCTTTTTTCACGCGCGGGTCGAGGAAATTCAGGACCACGCCCCAATGGGCGGCATCACCGGAGGCGGCTGGCGGCTCGTGTATAACAGCACGCCAAACCAGCATTCTCAGATTGGGGAGCGCGTCACCCGGACGATGGAGATGAGCTTCTCTCTGGGCATGCGGGTGAGCACGGAGAGCGGAGAGAACGGCAATCTCGCGGACGTTATTCCCGGTACACCCGCGGCCGAAGCTGGCCTGGCGCCGGGGATGAAGTTGCTGTCGGTGAACGGCACCCCATTTTCAGGACAGGTACTGACGGATGCCATTCATGCGGCGCAGGCCAACAAAAAAGCGATCACCGTGGTAGCGCAGAACGCCGGCTTCACGCGTACATATGAGATTCAATATCACGGCGGCGACCGCTATCCTCACCTGGAGCGCGATCCGGCGCAGCCGGACCTGCTCAGCGACACCTTGCGTCCCTTAACTGAAGCCGGATCTGGCAAGTAAACGACGCATGGATACGACGGTTCGTTAGTATCCGGAATCCTGCTCTTGGTCGGCTGTGCTGACCTTGCCCGAGAAATAGCGGTAGACGAAAACGAAGTACGCGCTCGCCAGGGCAATCCCGATGACCCACCAGACCAAACCCACCTTCAGTCCGTAGTCGCCAGCCTTGGCATTCTCAATCGTTAGTGAATAGGCGGGGTTTCCCCGCGCGGGCAAAACAAGCGGAAATAGGCCAAAAGTGACGCTGGTCAGCATGCCCGCGAGATACGCACATGAGGAAAGAAATGCGCGAAGCTCTCCCGTGGACGCTAGTTTGGGAGACGTCCACCAAAGCACGCCCGCAAGACCGGCGACCGCCAGCATAGGAAACACAAAGCCCCAGGGACGGCTCAAGAAATTGCCGAGAATGTGTGGCTGCACCCGAAAGCTGAAGTAAGTAATCAGCGCGGTAAGGACAGTCGCGAAGACCCAACTGATACGCGAAAGGTGCCGCGCGCGCTCCAGCGTGGCGCCCGTGGTCTTGAGCGAAAGCCAGAGTGCACCGTGTTGGGCCAGGGCGAAGTAAGCGGTGAGACCAACCAGAATCGTGTACCAGTCAAGAATGCCAACATCCTGACCGATGCGGAAATTCGTCCAGAGCGGCTCGAAAAATGAGCCCGAGGCATCCAGGGGCACGCCTCGCACAACATTGCCCAACGCCGCGCCGAAAAAAATCGCGAGGAGAGCGCTGGACCCACAGAAAATCGCGTCGCAAAGCGGCGTCCAGACGGGACCGCGAACATGACTGCGAAACTCGAGCGAAATACCTCGCAGCATCAACAGCCACAGCACCATCATCAGCGGGAGATAGAAGCCACTGAAGCCGGAAGCATAAAGCGCGGGAAATGCAAAGTAGAGCGTGCCACCTGCGGCGAGCAGCCAGACCTCATTGGCATCCCATACGGGACCGATCGTCGAAATAACTGCGCGACGCTCAGCTTCGGTTCGGGCCACCCCCAGATGCAAAATGCCTACTCCAAGGTCGAAACCATCGAGCAGGACATAGGCCGCGAGCATGAGGGCGACCAAACAGAACCAGATTGCACTCATGAAGACGCCTCCGTGATGGTTCGACTAGCGTTCTGCGCAGCGAGAGATTCCGGACCCCGGTCGATCTCGTGGGAAACGAGAAAGAGGAACAGAATGCCGAGCACCACGTACATACCGGCAAACCCCAGGAACGTGAACCACACATTGCCGGCCGAGACCAGCGGCGAGACGCCCGCGGCAGTACGCTGGAGGCCGTAGATAAGCCACGGCTGGCGGCCCACTTCCGCGGTGATCCAGCCGGCGGTGTTCGCGATGTAGGGAAAAGGCAACGCCAAAAGGAGGAGCCAAAGCATCGCGCGAGACGAGTAAAGACGGCCCAGCCAAAGCTGCCAAGCAGCGAGGAGCATGATGACGATAAAGAGTGTGCCAAGTCCAACCATGATGTGATAGCTGAAGTAGAGCAGCGGAATGCGGTCAGGCCAATCCGCCGGCGGAAACTCGTTCAAGCCACGGACTTCAGCCGCCCATGCACGATAGGTGAGGAAGCTGAGCGCGGCTGGGAAAATCAGAGGATTGTCAATGCGCTGACGTTCAACGTCTGGCTGACCCAGGATGACTAATGGGGCGCTCCGTTGACTCTGGAACAACCCTTCCATGGCTGCGAGGGTGGCGGGCTGATTTTGGACAATCAAGCGGCCCTGGGCGTCACCCGTAGGAAACATCTGGAGGATAGCGGCCAGCACGCCGACGATCACGCCAATGCGGAGAAACGTTCGTCCGTAAGCTATGTCGCGCTTGGCGAGCAGATAGAACGAGCCAATCGAGACCATCACAAAGCAGGCGGTTTGGGTCGTTCCCAACATCGTATGCGCGAATTGCCACAGCGCCCATCGATTCAACAGCAAGCCCCAGAAGCTCGCCAGGAACAGCTGCCCTTGCGGGCCGACCGCATAACCGACGGGATGCTGCATCCAGGCATCGGTCGCAACAATGAGGTAACCCGAGAACCATGAGCCGAGCCACACGAGCAACGAGGCTGCCCAATGGCCGCGCCGGCCGAGCCGGCGCTCACCGTAAAGGAGCAAACCCAAGAAGCTCGACTCCAGGAAGAAAGAAAAGATGCCCTCCATCGCTAGGGTCTGACCGATGACGCTACCAGCAGTGCGGGAAAAAACGGACCAGTTCGTGCCGAACTGGAATTCCATGGGGATGCCGGTAACGACGCCCAGCGCGAAGTTGATGCCGAAGATGCGCGCCCAGAAACGGACGGCGTTGTTGTAATGTTCATTGCCAGTGCGAACCGCCAGCGTCTTCAGGATGAACAGCAGGAGGGCCAAGCCCATCGTGAGCTGCGGAAAAATGTAATGGAAGGTGACGGTGAAGGCGAATTGCAAACGATCGATGTCAAGCATAGAGTCCATCGCAAAGCTTACATCGGCAGGGCCTTTTTTAGCATTAATAGGCCGGCAAACCAAGGCCCGGACGCGCGTGAGGACTGACACTCAGTAACGCTCTCTCGCTGGAGCCGCGGGCTGGAAGCAGCCAAAAGGCTTGACAGGCAACGGCGAGCACCGCTATACACTTTCACAGCGTTCTTGATCATCCATGGCCCTGCTTCGCAAGCTAGCGTTTTGCCTTCTCGCGTTGCCGCTCACGTTGAACGGCCTGTGGATCATATGCCGCGATGTGCCGCCCGAGCCGCAAGCGCCGGATTCAGCGCAGTCTTCCTTTGTTGATCAGCAAAAAGCGGAATGCGAGAGAATTTGCGCCAGGCAAGCAGCGCTTTGCTTAAGCGCAGGAGCGGATAAAACTTCCGTAACCATCGTCGTTTTCGGCTTGGCCATTTTCCCGCCTGAGGTCCAGATAGGATTGCCCTCGGTGACGCGCCAAGCATCGACAGAGCTTCGCGGGCTTCACTCCGACCCAAACATTTCACGCCCATCGCCTCCTCCCAGAGCCTGACCCGATCCTCGCTCGAACAGCGCTGCCAGATCCGTGTCCGGCGCGCTGCCGTGACAGCATTGCAACACCGGCCATTTTTTCGGCGATTCGAGCCTGTTGCGGCGATCTGCTAACAAAGGTCCCCGAAAAGGCCTGTAAGCCGTTTCGGAATACGCATGCGGATCACACTGTCAATTCAGCGGTCTTGCGCGACCGTGGACGACAGAGAGCTGGAACCCGAAGCACGATCGGAGAATACGCATTTCAAAAGCACGAACATTCGACGCAGAAAATAGAGAGGACACTTCAATGAACCAGTTTGAATCGATATCTCAATCGCTTACGGATTCCCTGCATCTACGAACTTCCCCTGTGGCCGTCTGCCTGACGAATACTGCTCCAGCAGGGGTTCCGCTGTCCGAGGAAGCGGCGCCGGCCGGCTGCTCGTTTTGGGAAAGGGGCGCTGAGGGAGCCTTTGTGACATCTCCCAAGGATCACGAGAACTGCGCGGTGGGGTTATACACGCATCACATGCCACTAGACACCCCGGCACGCCAAGAAAATCTGAATGATTGCCTGAAGGTTTTTGGCGACCTGGGCTACGTTCGGCCCGAGGACATCCCCGCCATCCCAGTGCTGAAGGAAGAGGCGAAGTACGTTGTATACGCGCCGCTTGGTTCGACTCCTCTTCCACCCAGTGTAGTGTTGTTGTTCGCCAACTCCCGGCAAAGCCTGGCCATCACCGAAGCCGTCCAGCAGGTCGATCCCGGCGTGCCTCCGGCTATGGGCAGACCCGCCTGTGGAGTGATTCCACAAGCCGTCAACACCGGCCAGCCAGCGCTGAGCCTGGGTTGCTGCGGGGCGCGCGCTTACTTGAACGCGCTCACCGACGATTTTGCCGTATGGGCCCTGCCCGGATCAAAAATCGCCGAATACGCGGCGCGAATCAAGGTGCTCACAGACGCGAACAAAATCCTCACACAGTTCCACCAACTACGCCGGAGTGACGTGGAAGAGGGGAAGTCTCCGAGCGTCAAAGAGTCGCTGGCACGACTCCAAGGCTCGACTCAGTAGAACGGCAAGAAGGGAACTGCAGCGCGGTGATGGCAGAACCAGCCGCCATCACCGCGTTTGTGTCAGTGTCTAGGTCTACGCGGAGAGGCGTTCCAGGCCAGAAGCCAGCAGGCCCTTAGCCATGTCCACCTTCGTTGCGTTGTACTTCAAGGGCGCGGCATTCGCCAGCGCTTGTGCCATCGCCTGATTGATCAACGGCGTGCTTAGCGTCTTGCCCTTCAGGAAGTCCTCCACCGGCTTCTCCCGCCACGGCTTCCCGGCAATCCCGCCGAACACCACTCGCGCGTCCTGCACCTGCTTGCCCTGCAACACCAAGCCGAGTGCCAGCGAGGCCATCGCGAAGTCCCATACGCCCCGCGGCCGCAGTTTCTCGAATGATGCCTTAAATCCTGGCTTCGGCGCTGGCAGTGTCACCTCCGTCAGGATCTCGTTGAACCGCACCACGTGCGATTGCAGCTTCCCGTCCACCATCATGTCCCCGGGCACCAGTTGCTCCACCGTCAGTTCTTTTGTGCCGAACGGTGTCGCCAGCTTGGCCTTCGCGTCGTGCGTGATCAACGCCGTCGCGATGTCACCCGGATAAACGGCGTAGCACAGTCTTCCGCCCATCACCGAGTGGTAGTAGCTGTTGTCCCCAATTGCTCCGTAGCAGATGTAGCCGCCATTGCGGTAGCAAGAGTAGCCGCCTCGCAGATACTGACACCACACCTGTTGCAGCATGTCTCCGCCCACTGTCGAGGCGTTCCGCAACTCCGGCGAGGAGATCTTGCCCACCGCTTCCGTCAGCATCGGATACATCTTGGCCACCAGCGGCGATTCGTGCACTTCCGACAGTTTCGTCAGCGCGCCAATCTGCAAGCCGCCCTGCCCGTCTTCCTTGATGTAGCGCAGCCCGTCGATCTTCTTGATGTCAACGAGATAATTCGGCGCCGCCGGAATGCGATTCTTCAACTGAATCAGCAGGTCGGTCCCCCCGGCATACACTCCGGATTCCGTGCCGTGCAGCGACAGAATCTGGATCGCTTCCTCTACGCTTGTCGGTCGATACACCGATACGGATTTCATGCGATCACCCCTAGCTTCCCTTGCGCTCGCAGTCCCGCCATGATGGCGTCTCGTGTCACTGGATGCTCCCGTATGCGCACTCCGCACGCATTGTAAATCGCATTCGCCAACGCTCCTGGCGGGCAGCCGATCGACGTCTCCGCGAAGCCTTTCGACCCAAAGAACCACCGCGGCTCCAAGCTGTTGATGAAGATATTCGTCTGATCCGGTGTATCCATGATCGTCGGAATCCGGTAGGAGAGATATCCCACCGCGTAGTGCCGCGTCCCTGGAAACTCACGGTCCCACGGTATCGAATCGGTCGTTTCTCCCAGGCACTGCACCAGTGACCCGTCTTGGTCGTTGTTGGCCAATTGCGGATTCATTACATGCCCGGCGTCATGCGCATACGCCGCCTTAATATACTTCCAATCCCCGGTCCACGTGTCTACCTCAACCTCGAGGAAGCACGCTCCGACCCCGCGCATCATCGCCCGTCCAATCGAACTCGGGTGACAGGCTCGTCCTCCCATGTGGATCGGCCCTTTGTTCTCCTTCACCAGTTCCACAAACGTCACCCGCTTCTTCGGGTCGTCCTTCGACGATATCACTCCGTCGCGGATCGTCAGCGTAGCCCCGTCCACCTTTAGCGTGGCCGACGCCCGCTTCAGTAAATCCCTGCGCAGCTTGTCCGCCGCGTTGCAGAACGCCCCGCCTTGCAACTGCGTCGTCAACCCGCTGCCCCAGCCTGGCGATACCGGCACCAGATCGGTGTCGCCCCAGACGACTCGCATGTGATCCAGGGTCGTGAATCCCAGAATCTCACCCGCCTGAATGCACATCGAGGTGTCGTGGTTGGTCCCGCTGTCGGGTTGGCCATGGTACAAGACGACGTGGCCGTCGCCATTGATCACAATCTCGCCGTTATAGACCTCTGAACCCGCGCCTTGACCGCCTGCGTTCAGGTCTCGCGATGTGACCCACTCGTAGCCGCCTTCGCCCTCTTGATAGCCCACGCGTCCCGCATGGTGCTGGTTCATCGACATCCCGAACCCACGCTTGAATCTTCCAGGATTTCCGCCCGCAACCGGGTTCCGCTTTTCCCACCCAATGGCCTTCGCGCCCTCCTCCAAGCACTCAGGTCCTGCGTAGCAGTCATAGGTGAGAAGCCCATTCTCCATCTCGGGCATCGGGGTAATGGTCGGTCCGCCCTGCCCAATCCCAACTTTTACGCCCGGATGGGGAGTATTCAGGAGCCGCAACTTCACCGGGTCCATATTGAGCACTTCGGCCATCTCATCCATCATTTGCTCCCAGCTCCACTTGAACTCCTGCTGGGAATTGCTCCGAGACGATCCGGTGCGCAGCGTGTTCGTCCGGTAGAGAAATCCAGTTTCGCGCCAATTGGGGCAGGTGTGCAGGTAGATCTCCGACCTGCCTCCGCCTCCTGTCCCTGGGTTGATTGCGCCCTCGGTTTCCGGATTACATCCGGTATTGATGTGAAACTCACGCGCGATGGCAATGATCTTCCCGTTTTTCATCGCGCCGACCTTGAACTTGGTCAGATTCTGCGGCTTCACCCGCAACACCGGCAACTCCTGGTCCTTTGGGAAGATCAACCGCACCGGCCGGCCGGTCACTTTCGCCAAGTGGCCAATCCACGGGTTGATCCGGTCCATTGCTCCGTCCGCTCCTCCGAACGAGCCGCCATTCCATTTGTCGATGATGCGGACCTTGTTACCTGCCTTAATCATCTGCCCCTGATCGTAACTGTGCTCCTGATCAAACTTCGATTCCTGATCGACAAACTCTCCGGTAACTCCCAGAGACTTCGCGAGAATCGTTCGCGTCGAATAGGTCCTCTGCGTCAGCACCCACATCGTCAGCTTGTCGTTCTCCCACTGCGCCGTGCAGCTCAATGGCTGAAACGGAAAGATAATCCCGCCGTTGAAGAAATAACTGAACTCCTTGACCACATCCGCCTGGGCAAACGCCTTTTCCACGTCGCCCCATTCCACTCTTCCTTTAGTCACATTCTGTCTTCCCGTCCGCTTGCTACCCAGGTCCGGAGGGTTCGGCGCCATCGCTTGGTCCAGGCTTGTTGCCGACGGAAGAAGCTCATAATCCACATTGATCGCGTACACCGCGTCTTCGGCTTGGTCCTCTGTCTCCGCCGCGACGAAGGCCACCATCTCTCCCTGAAAGAACAACTCCTCCGGCATCGGATACGTCTTCGGCGAGTTGTCCTTCGTCAGGATGTACACCACCCCTGGCATCTTCTCCGCCTTCGAGACGTCGATTGATTTGATCCGCGCGCGCGCATGCGGGCTCACTAGCACTTTGACGTGCAGCGTGTTCGGCAATAGCACGCGGGTGGCGTACAGAGCTTTGCCCGTATACCGGGGCAGCGCCACTTCCGGCATCGCCGGGTGCGGCTTGCCGACCAAATTAAGATTCTCCGGCGGATAACCCTGCCACTTCTTAATCGTGATCCTGTCGTCACCTTCGGTCAGGGTGTCACCCGGAAGGTGCCCGCCGCCGGTCGAAAACGTGCGCACCGCGGGTTGGTTGACGATGATCACCGAGTCCGGAATCTTCGCTTCGATCCGCTGCTTCCCCGTCTTGCTCTTCTCGGTATGCGCCTTCTCTGTATCTTGGCTCATGCGATCTCCGCCTCCCCTCGCAGTACCTTCCCCGTATCCACCACCGTCCGGATGATCGACGCGTACGCCGCGCAACGGCAGATGTGTCCCGCCAATCCCGCCTTCACCTGCTCCGCCGTCGGATTCGGATTCTTATCCAGCAGCCCCTTCGCCGTCACTTCCCACCCCGGCGTGCAGAATCCGCACTCGGCCGCCGCGTACAAGTTCGCCACCTTCTGCAGCGGATGCAGGTTCTTCTCATCTCCCAAACCTTCCACCGTGAACACCTTCTTCCCCACCGCTTCCATCGCCAAAGTGTGGCACGAGTAGAACGGCGTCCCATCCAGCAGCACGCTGCACGCCCCGCAACTCGCCCGGTTGCAGCTCCGGTTCGTCCCCGTCATTCCCAGCTTCACCGCGATCACTTCCCACAGCGTCGTGCGCGCCTCGTACTCGGCTTGGTAGACCTTCCCGTTGATGTCGAACGAGCTGGTCTCCTTGGTCATGGCCACGGGGATCGCCAGGGGAGATGGCTTGGCAGCCGGCGCAGCTCCCGCCGCCACCGCGCCAACAGTTCCCATCGTGGTCGTCACCGCCACCGCCCCTACGCCGGCAGCCTTCATGAAATTTCTGCGCGAATACTCCATGTTCAGACCTCCCTACGATGCTCGTAACTCAATTCTGCTGAAATCACAGATGATTGGTATCGAATACCCGCAACGAACCAGCACGTGAAGTAACCTAGCTGAACCAAGCTCCCACGCGCGCCCATGTACGATTCGGGACATTGAGGGTGAACTACAGGTCGGCGAAATAGCCTGCAACGCCAATCCTCCAAGAGGAATCGAATGCCTGGACTTTAGCACCGTGGTCCGCACAGTGTCAATACAGGCAGACAAACCGAAGCGAGCCTCATTCGTTGTGCTCCCTCTCGAAGGCATCCCAGGGGAAGACCCGTTCCCAGTCCGGCGTCCCCACTTCATAAAGATAGAGTCTGATGAGGTCTTTCACTCGGACTTTCTCGTGAAAATAAGGCGGCTTATCACCCAGTTCCTTTTTCAGACCCTGTATAAAAACCCAGAACGGCCGTGGGGTCCAGGCCGATTCCTCAGTCATGGCCTGCATATAGAGAGCCGAGGCTAGCTGCGCAACCATCTCATGCTCGCCCCAAGCTCCCAGAGTATCTATTCCAAGCCTGCGACTCGCCCGGTAGAGGGGAACCACCGATACGCCCCATTCCCTTCTCGCTGTCGAATACCAGGTGTCGTAGTAAGCCGAATCAAATTGGTCGCGCGGTACTTGATCGAGGTACCCAAATACATCGGCTTGGACGACAACTACTTTCGGATCGAGAGTGCCATCCACCAATCGAATGATGTCCTGCTCCTTCTCGATCACGGTCACCGACTTGACGTCAGGCTTCGCGGCAATCATGTTGGCCGCCATGCCTAATCCCAGCCCGCCAACGAGCACGCGGCCGTGCATTTTGTGGAAGGCGACGTACTGGATGTAAATCTCGTCCGGTTTGTCGGAGGCCATTATTCCGCAGCCGTTCCCGGTCAAAATATGGAAGTCGACCGGCCGCCCGAAGTTGAGGCTGACTGCCTCGACGCCAAGCAATTGGGCATGGCTACTCGACGTGATCTGAAAATGTTCGGATGTTTGCGTGATGATCTCGAACGCTCCGGCCTTTTGCCGGGGAAATGACATCGGGTTGTACAGGTCCATCATCGACGTGGGTTCCGGCGCGGGCAGCCGCAATTCCAGTACGACCTCGTAAGCTTCCATATGTGTCCGGACTAACTGTTCATCCATTGCGGTCTGGGTGCTGTGACTGAATTTCGGTCTTGCCTTACCGGATTAGTATGCTGATACACCCGTCACCCTTCCGACAAGCAAATTCGTCTTGTCCTAGTTCCCATGCATAAGAAATTCCTATCAGGGCGGTCAACAAAATCAAAGAGGAAATTCGGTTTCTTGCGGCAATGCGGAGAGGTCAAAAGTCACGCGGCAAGCAGGGTCTAGTTCGCCACGCAGCGGAAGCCGTTATAGTCGTCACTGATCCCCGGCATCACCTTGTTGCGAAACTCGACGCGCATGGTGTCCGATGTTTCATCCCACGAACCGCCACGCACGACGTGGAACTTCCCATTCGCGGGTCCTTTCGGATCTACGGCCGCCGCAGCGTCATAGGGTCCGTACCAATCCGAAACCCACTCCCATACGTTGCCGATCGTGTCGTATAGCCCGAAGGCGTTCGGCTGTTTCGTGGCGACCGGATGAGTAGTGCCGCCCCTGGGGTCTCCCCCGGCATTAAACCAGGCAATTTGTTTGAGCGGCGCGTAGAGCGGGGATGTTGTGCCCCCTCGAGCGGCATATTCATATTCTGCTTCGGTCGGAAGCCGCATATCGACACGTGCGCAGTATGCCGCGGCGTCATTGAAGGAAACGCCGTCCACCGGCAACGTGTCGCCTCGAAAATGACTGGGATTGGAGCCCGTCAGTTTCGTATAGGCAGCCTGCGTCACCTGCGTTTGCCCGATCCAAAAGCCTTTGCTAATCGTCACAGTATGCACGGGTTTTTCGCTGTCCACGCAGACCACAGTTCCTCCGCCAAGCCCCGTTACACTCTTGTCGCTTGGCGAGCAGCCCATTTGAAAAGTCCCGGCTTCAATCCATACATACGTCAGGCCATCCTTGGGGTTGACCTTGGTTTTGGGCTGCGACTGGTCTGGGGCTTGCGCCCGGGCGGGAGTCACGCCGATGTGCAAAGTGACGGCCACAACTAGAGCAACCGCGCAAAGGCCGCAACAGCTTGAAATTTTCATACTGCTATCTCCAAATCCCGAGACGATACGCTCTTCATTCCATGCCGAAGTGCGCATTCGCGGCAGCGGCCATCCCTGCCAGGGATGGCCGCTGGTCGCCAGCGAGATTGCTGTTTGGTGAGCGTACCCGTTATGGCAACGGAATCGTCTGCAAGCTCAGCGGCCCTAGCCCTTGAGCGGCAGCCGGATCGCCGGCGCACCTGGGACAATGTACGTTCGTGGCCGAACTGACAAGAAGCAACGCCTTCGAGCCATCGATCTGCTGCAGGTGTTGCACGCCCTTGAGGTCGGCCTGCAGTTCGTAGGGGACTCCCGCCACGTGGTGCGGTGCGGTCGGAACGGTCGGCGATTCGATCACGGGGTAGGACTCGAGATTATCCGCCTTCAGCTTCATGACACCACGCGTGGAGTTGGCGATCAGAATGTAGTCGTGGCCGTCCTTTTTGTAAGGAATCATGTCCAGAGTCTGATTACCGCCGCCCAGATCGGCGATCATGGAACCCTGCACCTTGGCGCCGGATTTCAGGTCACTCACCGGAATTTCCACCAGAGGAGTGCAGGTGTAGGAGGCGATCACATACTGCCGCCCGGAAATCGTGTAAGGAACCAAAGTTCGGATGGGCGATTCGGTCTCGTACCGTCCATGCGACGCGTGCCAAATTTTCACCTGGGTGCCCGGAGCCGCCGTCTGGTCGAACGGGAACGGAATTGACCGCAGCGTGGAGGACCACTCTTCGTTCGACAGGCCGGCTACAAGCAAGTTGCCGTTGAGGTACACCATATCGGTGATCGTCAGCATGCGCGGATTCTCTCCCGCTTTCGGTTTCGATTCCGGCAGGTCCAGCAGACTGACCATCGAGTGCCTGACATTGTCGAGCGCAACATTGGTGATGTTCCCGGACGGGTCGACGCGGATGATCATAGCCGTCGCGCTAGGACCTTGGCCGCGCGCAACCGACAAATACACGTTCTTGGAGATGGGGTTCACCTTCATGTAGTTGACCAGGATCTGGTCCGGCGTCACACCAACAAGGGCTGCGATCTTCGCGTCTACTCCCTCGACGTTGATCGTCGCCGAAGCAACCGGCGTGCGATCCTGCGTATCGATGGCCACCACCGTTCCCGCGGCGTTGTCGCCGACGAAAAGAATGCCGTCCGGCCCAAACGCGAGCGCGCCCGCGGACATCAATTGAACTCTTCCGGAGGGCAGATCCGCCAACGGGCTTGCGGGTTTGCGAGCAGCAGTCACGCCGACAGCCAGCGCGGCGCTAAGGCACACTGCCACGGCTGCAATCACGATCCTTGATCGACGCATATTCCCCTCCTGTTGATGAAAGTCCCAGCGCCCAACTTATAGCACCACAACGAAGATAGGGTCAACGCGGAAAAGTGTCGCGGTCCGATAAGCGCTACCGGGTGAAACATCACCTCCGCTCAAGAATGGATTGGCAATGTACCAGCAGCGTAGCGATGCGAAGGGTACAAAATTTGATTCGCTTGAAAGGGCCGTGTGTGTATAATCGCGCTCATAACTGCTGATCGCTATACTTGGAAACCAGCTTGGTTAAGGAGGCGAGGATGAAGTTCTGGAGGACCTCAGCGCACGTTTTTGCCTTTCTGGCATTCGCTGTCCTGGCTTATCCCGCCAAGGCTGCTGATACCATAAAGATTACTTACGCCTTTTTCGAGCATCCGGTGGAGATACCCGGCGGAAAGGTCCTGCCATCAGGCGAATACGCATTCAAAATGGTGGATGAGAGCTCACCCGTCAAAGTGGTCCAGATTCTACTCGCCTTGCCAGCCGGGACAGTCGGAACGCCAAGCAATTACAACGCGAACAAGCCGATGGAAGTTGCCGCCACGCTCATCGCCGTTCCGGATTATCGCAATCGCAAGGGGCGTGGTACGGTGACTTATTGGCAAGGTAAAGACGCTGGCCCTAACGCGCTGCGGACGTTGACCTTCCCGCTCGACGACGACAATCTAGTATTTGTTTATCCAAGGGCACGCGCCGCGGAACTCGCGAAGGCTGCCAACCAGCCTGTGCCCTCTGTGGCCTCTTACCCCAGTGGAGACGTCAGTGCGATGAAAAATGTCGCCCTGAAGGCCACGACGGCCAGCGGCGACGATGTCGATGTCACGCAGGCATTCGGCAAGCCCGGAGACCGGCCTGCTACGGCCGAACAGCCGAGCGGCATCCATTTCCCACCGGGCTGCACGTACGAGGCGGGAGAGGTAAGTTGTCAGTACCGTCCGGGCGAGGCTCGTGACTAATCGTTTTCCACCGGTGTGAGCGCGGCGTTCCGTCGAGAATTTGTGGTGCTGTATCGCTGAGTGCTGCGGCTGTCACGAAGATGCCCTCCGGCTTCCTTCCGAAAATACAAGGGGCTAACCTCCGAACAAGAAGGTTAGCCCCTTTATGATGAGCTTCTGTCTTGATCTTAGGCCGAGAGGCGCTCGAGGCCAGAAGCCAGCAGGCCCTTGGCCATGTCCACCTTCGTTGCGTTGTACTTCAAGGGCGCTGCATTCGCCAGCGCTTGCGCCATCGCCTGATTGATCAGCGGCGTGCTTAGCGTCTTGCCCTTCAGGAAGTCCTCCACCGGCTTCTCCCGCCACGGCTTCCCGGCAATCCCGCCGAACACCACTCGCGCGTCCTGCACCTGCTTGCCCTGCAACACCAATCCGAGCGCCAGTGACGCCATCGCGAAGTCCCACACGCCCCGCGGCCGCAGCTTCTCGAACGACGCCTTGAACCCTGGCTTCGGCGCTGGCAGTGTCACCTCCGTCAGGATCTCGTTGAACCGCACCACGTGCGATTGCAGCTTCCCGTCCACCATCATGTCCCCGGGCACCAGTTGCTCCACCGTCAGTTCTTTTGTGCCGAACGGTGTCGCCAGCTTGGCCTTCGCGTCGTGCGTGATCAACGCCGTCGCGATGTCGCCCGGATACACGGCGTAGCACAATCTGCCGCCCATCACCGAGTGGTAGTAGCTGTTGTCCCCAATCGCTCCGTAGCAGATGTACCCGCCATTGCGGTAGCAGCTGTAGCCGCCCCGCAGATACTGACACCACACCTGTTGCAGCATGTCTCCGCCCACTGTCGAGGCGTTCCGCAACTCCGGCGAGGAGATCTTGCCCACCGCTTCCGTCAGCATCGGATACATCTTCGCTACCAGCGGCGATTCGTGCACTTCCGACAGTTTCGTCAGAGCGCCGATCTGCAAGCCGCCCTGCCCGTCTTCCTTGATGTAGCGCAGCCCGTCGATCTTCTTGATGTCAACGAGATAATTCGGCGCCGCCGGAATGCGATTCTTCAACTGAATCAGCAGGTCGGTCCCGCCGGCATATACTCCAGATTCCGTGCCGTGCAGCGACAGAATTTGGATCGCTTCCTCTACGCTTGTCGGTCGATACACCGATACGGATTTCATGCGATCACCTGCCCTTTCCCGTTGGCTTTCAGACCCGCCATGATTCCTTCCTTCGTGATCGGATGCTCGCGAATACGCACGCCGCAAGCGTTGTAGATGGCATTGGCCAACGCGCCTGGAGGCGCTCCAATCGCCGTCTCCGCGAAGCCCTTGGAGCCGAAGAACCAGCGCGGCTCCCAGCTATTGATAAAGACGTTGGTCGTGTCTGGCGGCTCCATGATCGTCGGCAGCCGATACGACAAGTAGCCGACCGCATAGTGCCTCGTTCCCGGAAACTCCCGGTCCCACGGAATGGCGTCGGTCGCCATCTGCGTGCTCTGGATCAATGAACCGTGCATGTCGGCGCTCGCCAGCAGCGGATTATTCAGATGTCCGGCGTCATGGCAATAGGCCGCCCGAACGTAGCGATAATCGCCGGTCCAGGTATCCACCTCGACCTCTGCAAAACAGCATCCGATCCCACGGTTCATCGACCTTCCGATCGCCGCAGGGTGGGTGCACTTGCCAAAGACTGAAATCACGCCTTTGTTCGCCTTGGCCAGTTCCGCAAACGTGATGCTCTTCTTGGGATCGCCAGTCAAGGAAATCACTCCGTTCGTGATCTCCAGTTTTGCGGCATCCACTTTCAGCGTTTCCGATGCGCGTTTCAGGAGCTCCTTGCGTAGTTTGTCCGCGGCATTGTCCAGAGCTCCGCCCTGCAGCTGCGTCACCATGCCGCTGTGCCAGCCCGGAGATTCAGGCGAGCTGTCCGTGTCACCCCAGACGAGACGGATCGCGTTCAGGTTGGTGTAACCCAGAATTTCCGCCACCTGCATGGACATCGTGGTGCCATGGTTTGTGCCGCTATCCGGCTGGCCGAAGTGAAGGATGATGTGTCCTTCTTCATCTAAGTTTATGAAAGCTTGAAACACATTGCCTTCGACTTGATTGCCCCCGTTGGCACTCAACCTGGATACGATCCAGTCGTAGCCAGGCTCGCCTTCCTGGTACCCAACTCGACCGGCGTGGTGCTGGGACATCGCCAATCCCATCCCCCGCTTGAACCTCCCTGGGCTGCCTCCGGGCACCGGGTTTCGCTTGTCCCATCCGATGACCTTGGATCCCTCCTCCAAAATCTCGACAACTGCGTAGTCATCGTAAGTGAGGAACCCGTCCTGGGTCTCGGGCATCGGAACGATCGTCGGACCTCCTTGCCCGATCGCGATCTTCGTTCCCGGTTTCTGCACGTTCAGTAGCCGGAACTTCATGGGATCCATCTCGCAAGCTTCCGCCATCTCGTCCATCATCTGTTCCCAAGCCCACTTGAACTCCTGCTGGTAGTTGCTTCGCGACGGCCCCGTGTTCATTGAATTCGTGCGATAGAGGAAGCCGTTCTCCTCCCAGTTGGGCACGACGTGGAGGTACAGCTCGGAGCGCCCGCCGCCTCCTTCGCCGCCGAACCCGCCACCGGGATTCGCGCCCGTATTGACATGGAACTCGCGCCGGCAGCCAAGAATTTTGCCGTCCTTCGTGGCGCCCACTTTGAATTTGCAAAGCGTCTGCGGCTTTACCGCCAGGTGCGCCAGTTCCTCGCCCTTGTTCAGCGTGATCTTCACCGGACGGTTGGTCTGCTTCGAGATGTAGGCCATCCAAGGATAAAACTTTGGCGCGGACGGCATCGCTCCGCCAAATGTTCCGCCATTCCACTTGTTGATGTAGCGGACGTTCTCGGGGGCCATCCCCATCTGCCTGGCAAGTGTGTTTCGCAGCGGTGCGACAGCTTGCCCCATGCCGTAGACGGTTAGCTTGTCGCCATCCCACCTGGCCACGCTGCCAATCGGCTGAAACGGAACCGGGATCGCTCCCGCAAAAAGGTAGGTGAACTCCTTGACGATGTCCGACTGTGCGTAAGCCTTCTCCACGTCGCCCCAGTGGTAGGCCGTCTTGATGACATTGCCTCTAACTCGGGTACTCAGGTCCGGCGGGTTCGGCGCCATGGCCTGCTGCAGGCTCGAGGCGAATGGCAGCACTTCGTACTCCACGTCGAGGGCCGCGACGGCGTCTTCAGCCTGATCCTCGGTTTCGGCCGCGACGATGGCTACGACTTCGCCCTGAAACTCCGGGGTCGTCGTTATCGGCCATGCTTTTGGTCCATTACCGGCAGTCAATATATATGCCACCCCAGGCATCTTCTCCGCCTTGGACGTGTCGACCGACTTCACGATTGCGCGAGGATGCGGGCTGCCCAGCATCTTGCAAACCAGCATGTTCGGGAACACGACCCGCGTAGCGTACATGGCCTTACCGGTGAGCCGCGGGAGCATGACTTCCGGCATCGCCACGGTCGGCTTTCCGATCAGCCTGCATTTGTCCGGCGGGTAGCCCTGCCATTTCCTGATCGTGAGCTTGAGGTCACCTTCGGTCAGCGTGTCTTCAGGACCATGACCGCCGCCGGTCGAAAAATTGCGCACGATCGGCTGATTAACGATGATGCACTGTTCGGGCTCTGCCTTGATCTGTGTTTTTGGCTTCTGTGGTTCTGGGCTCATGCGATCTCCGCCTCCCCTCGCAGTACCTTCCCCGTATCCACCACCGTCCGGATGATCGACGCGTACGCCGCGCAACGGCAGATGTGTCCCGCCAATCCCGCCTTCACCTGCTCCGCCGTCGGATTCGGATTCTTGTCCAGCAGTCCCTTCGCCGTCACTTCCCACCCCGGCGTGCAGAATCCGCACTCCGCCGCCGCGTACAAGTTCGCCACCTTCTGCAGCGGATGCAGGTTCTTCTCATCTCCCAAACCTTCCACCGTGAACACCTTCTTGCCCACCGCTTCCATCGCCAAAGTGTGGCACGAGTAGAACGGCGTCCCATCCAGCAGCACACTGCACGCCCCGCAACTCGCTCGGTTGCAACTCCGGTTCGTCCCCGTCATCCCCAGCTTCACCGCGATCACTTCCCACAGCGTTGTGCGCGCCTCGTACTCAGCCTGGTAGACCTTCCCGTTAATGTTGAACGAGCTGGTCTCCTTGGTCATGGCCACGGGAATCGCCAGGGGAGATGGCTTGGCAGCCGGAGTCGCTCCCGCCGCCACCGCGCCTACAGTCCCCATCGTGGTCGTCACCGCCACCGCTCCCACCCCGGCAGCCTTCATGAAATTTCTGCGCGAATACTCCATGTTCAGACCTCCGTACAAAAGATTATCTGGAAAGCTTCGACCGGCCGGTCTATCAGCAATGAAGAATTACGCTCGAATTGCCAGGAGGAATACACCATTACCCTCCTCCGATAATGCGCTATAACTGCACTCTAGGCTTTGCGCTGAACGACTGTCAAGAAATTTCTGGCAGCAGTGAGCGCGATACGGAGGGCACCCGCGCGTGACCTGTCTCCAGCACCTACTTGCTGCCGCTCGCGGCGGTGGGATCGGCCGGATTCCCGATGATGCTCAAGTACTTTGACATCACCGACGGCACGCAGAGCTGCTCCTCGAGTTGCTGCTCGGGATTCCACTTGTAGATGACCTTTGCAGCCTCGTAGGGCATGGTATACGTTTTCGGATCGTTAATCGTCACGGTCATCTCCAGGGTGTCACGATCGGAGCGCGTGTATCGCTCTTCGACCTGCAGATCGGGGCTGCGAGGATCACCTACGCGATCGAGCCACGGCGCTTCATCGGTTCCGCTCGTGTTTACGACGAAGGTGTAATCTCCGTCCCACTTGCCCGACGAGAATCCATACCACCTCGGATCGGGGCCGCCTGCCTGACCCACGTTCGTCGGTAGTTTTCGTCCATCGGTCCAGATTTCGCGCCAGGTCCGCTGGTATTGCAGAAGTTCGAGCGTCTTGTTGGGAACCTGCTCGAACTCGATTCCTCGAAGCTCATTCAGGATATTGCGGGGGAAACCCTGCGGATCGCACGTTTTCAGCGGATCATTGGAAGACGCCACGCTGTACGCCTGTGAATTCTTGTGTGTGGCAAACTGCGCCTTCCCGTACGGCGTTAGGGGGGCCGTCGGGTTCAGCCTGGCATCGGGCGCCGGTGCCATCCAGACTCCGTTCAGATCGCGCGCAGGGGCTGGGGCCGCCTTCTTGGGCGGCGCTGTGGCCGGCTGCATGTTCCGGGTGTTCTGCGCCAGCGCAGGCGACGACAGCGCCAATAGCAGCGCTACCAGCACGCCAAGCGATCCGCACGCGACGCGATTACGCATTCCCGCAACTCGAAATCTCATTCAGCACCCCTTTTCGAATTGGCGGGCACCTTCATCACCTGGGTTACTTCTTGTCTTTGGACTCCGCGGCCGCGCCGACTTCCTTGTTGTACTCCGCCGCCTCCGACTCCGAGCAAACCATTTCCCGAATGTCGAAGCTGGCCGACTGTAACCGCAGCGGATATTTCTCGAGTGCGTTCCAAGGCTTTGTGTAATACGCCGGGTCGATAATCGTCACCGTAAGTTCCATGATGTCGTGGTTCACGCGGTGAAACCGCTCCTCCACCTGCAGGTCTTTCGTGTGCGGGCGGCCCGCGTTGTCGATCCAGGTTCGCTCATCGAGCCCTTTCGTTTCCACTACGAACGTCGTCGGGTCCGCCCACTTGCCGACCGAATAGCCGTACCAGCGCGGCTCGAAAATTTTCGGAAAATCCCGGCCGTCGGTCCAGATATTGCGCCACACCTGGTCATTTTCGTAGACCATCAGCACTTTTTGCGGCGTCTGCAAGATCTCTACCGCGCGCAGATCGTGCAGATTGATGCGCGGGAATCCGATCGGATCGCACATCTCAAACGGATCGTTGACCTCTTCCAGCGGATAGGACCCGAATCCATCCCCATATTTGTGGGTCTTCCACGCGGCCTCTCCCGCAGGCGTGTACGGCACGAAATGCTTCCCGTCGGATGGATAGTTATACGCGCCCGAAGCCTGCACTCCATTCCGCCATCCGTTAGCCGGCTCCCAGGTCCCGGAAATATCGTGCACCGGAGCGGGCCCCGGCTTTGCGCCGGGCGCCGCCTTCGGTACCGGCCGGTACCAGCCATCGAGATGCTCGGACTCGTCATCCGGCGGAATGGTCGGAGCCGCCTGCCCCTGAGCGCTCGCCTGCCCGCCTGGCGCCGCGCTTTGCGCCTGCGCTGTCCTGACCATCGGCAACATCAGCACAGCCAGCGTGATCGCAGCAACCATCAAGTGCTTCGGCATTTTCGAATCCTTTCGGAACCGACATTCCCAGCTCAAACGCAAGGCCTGATGCCAGCGCAACCGGCGTTCGCCTCACTTCGCCGCGTTGGCCGCGTGATCCTTGAATGCCGCGGCGTTTCCGTCATCCAGCGCATTCGTCTTCATCACCTTGCCATTCGCCAGGATGATCGCTGAAAGACGCGCCACCGTCGCGCCATTCTTCGCCACGTTCGTGGTCACCATGGTGACTTCGTCCCCGGGCTTGAACGTGTCTGGCGTAAAGCCAAAATTAATGATGTTCGACGGCGCCACCAACTCGCCGGTCCAATGCGTGACGTTGCCCTGGTCGTCCTTCACGTCAATCTTCAAGAAAACGTGTGGATTCGTCCAGATCCACGCCGTTACCGTTCCTTTCAGGCTCATCCTTTTCTCTTCATACGCCGCGTTTCCGTGGTGCGCAAACACCGGAACGGAAACTGTCAGCAGCGCAAAAGCGCCCAAAAGTATCGCCTTCCGCGCGTTGTTCACTGGCTGTCCTCCCTGCCCACTCGGATGGTCCCTTTTTTCCCTCGAGTACTGGCATTCTATGCGCTGCTTCTCCCGCCACGCAACACACAAATCCGCCACACGCGGCTCCCAGGAATGTCGATGGAGCGTCTGCCTTCCAATGAAGTCGTCGGCATTCTAGTTGTTTGGAATCAGCCACTTACGGGTGCGGATGTTCGGCTCAGTTTCGCTTATTGGGGCCGATTTGGAGCACTTTGAGTACGATTTGCGTACGCCAAGAGCGTCTGCCTGAGACAGAGGGTCACGGATCGGACCGAAACGCAAACGCGAGAATCACCCCACCGACTATGGATTAGCGCCTGATGCAGTACCTTGATGACCTTCGGGTTCTCGGTCGCAAAATTGGCAGAGAGCACTACAGCCCTTCAAGCGCCTAGCGGTACCCCGCACCGAGACTTTTCTAGACCGTACTGAACCATTCCCTTTGGTAGAGCAATATCCGCAGGCAACAGCCCCCCTTTTGCTGCACTCTTTTCTGGACTCGATGTGAACTAACTACCGCAATCGGCAAGGTTTCTGATGCTGGTTTTCTCATTCGCCGATTATTCGGCAGTTTGCAAGTTGAGGGCGATGCGGACGCCGTTCACCAGAACGACGCTCTGATCGATGAGTTGCTGGTTGGTGATGTCGGCATCCGCGAATTGCTGGAGGGCGCGCTGGGGGCAGATGAACTCGACGGCCTCAGAGGAAGCGTGCGGATCGGGGCCGAGCTGATTCAAAACCGTGATGTCGTATCCGTCGAAAGTCGCGTCGGCAGGCACTTTGTCAAGAATATCTTTCAGCTGCAAGGCCAGGAACAGGTCAAAACTCTGGGCCGCACGTTTGTAGATCGAGCCTGAATCCGCCGCGAGGTGCAGCGTATTGCGCAAAGTCATTTGCAAGACGACCTGGTTTCGGTACACGACGAAGGACGGCGGCGCGTAGTCCACAAAATGAAATTTGGCTTGGCCCACGCTGGCCAGAGCGTCGAGCTGAGCCTGGAATTGGGACTGGAGGCGCTCGGCATCCGCCGCGGTCGCTGGCGCGGCGCTGTTGCTCGGAGCAATAGCTGGAGTCGCCGGTAACTCCGCGGGCGCATGGTGGCCGTCGAGACCAGCCGGGGCCGCAAGTGAAGTGCCGCTCGACTGCACGGCGGATTGGTCGCGCGGCGGAATGAACTTGGGATTTACCAGGTTCTTGGTCGCTGCGGATTCGGGGCGCGCCGCTTTCGCGCTGACTGCGCGTTCTTTGCCGGCCGGAACGGACTTGCCGATGGCCTCGAGATCAAGGGGATTTTGCTGGCCCAACGCCAATCCGAACGGCTTACCGTCCAGATAGATTTGCGAGCGGTTGAGAATTTCCTGCCGCACGGAATCGTTGGCAGCGGCAGCAAACGCGAATGCATCGGAGGGGCTAAAGACGGCCACCAGGATTTCCTTTCCTTCGTAATTGAAATTCTGGTTGGCAGTGCGCACGTGATACGCGATTTCAAAACCGATTCCATCGCACCCGACATCCGCGGGAATGTATTTCGTAACCAGCGACAAGATCGGCGCGATCACGTCGGAAAGCGTCTGGCCGGCACGTTGATTCGCGGTCAGGCGCTGCGCGCTGTACGCAGCGTTGTAATTTCCCGAAATCTTAAGCACCAGTTGGCCCTGAAAATGAACAAATGCCAGGCCGCGTGAATCGGCTTCGGGCTGCTGACTGGGGTCCAGGCCCACGAAGGGGCTGAGCTGCAGCGGGAAAGGCGTCTTCAGCGCGCTGATCGCGCGATAGAGCGAGAGGATCTGAGCGTAATAATTCTTCTCGGCGGCTTTGAGTTGCGGATCGTTAATTTCTGCCGGACTCACCTGCGCCTGCGCAGAGCTGGAAGCGACACAAGCGCAAAGGCTCGCGAGCAGCCACCCCAACATTCGTGCCGTGTTCCATCTGGACTGCATGACAACCTACCTTTCGCTATAGCTCGACCCCGGCCGCGCGGGCGGCTGGTAAGCGGGCTGCGCAATCAGGCGCGCGAACGCGACGACGTCGGCAATTTCTTCCTGCGTTAACGTTTTGCCGTAAGGCGGCATCATCGCCGACTTCGATAACGCGCTGCCGCCCAGCGTCGTGATATTCCGCAAGTATTCATCGCTCTGGCCGTTCAGCGCCGCGCCGTCATTCATCAGCACCGGCATCGGCGTGAGGTTCGAGCGGTTGGATGGCCCTGCGGGAGTGGAGTCCGCGTGGCACCAGACGCATTGCGCGTAGAAGACGCGCTTCCCTTGCGCCTGCTGGTAATTCAACGGGATGACGTGCTGTGGGTCGTTCCAGTCCACTTCGGAATCGTAGGCTGCGCGCAAGGGATCGGCCGCGACGGCACTGGCCTTCTTGCCGCATCCGGCGATGGACGCGATCAGCGTGAAAAGCGCGGCGATCATGAAAACGCGCGCGATCATGGCCGAAGCTCGCTTTCGAGCGCACGGTGCGCGGCCTCGACATGTGCGGGCGGCAGTGCCGCTTGCGCCTGGGGCTTAGCCGATTGCCGCAAGGTCATGAGATAGGCGGTCAAGGCGTGAATCTCGTCGTCGGTGAATGTTCGCTGCGGCTCGATGGTGCCCGGAATGAGCACTTGCGGATTACGGAGCCAGGCTTCGATCCACGCCGGCGTGAGCCAATTCCCGGCATTGTTCAGGTTCGGCCCGACGTAGCCCCCGGTCGAACCAATGGTGTGGCAGGACTGGCATTGGTATTTGACCTCGTACAATTGCTTGCCCAGCGCCACGTTTTCCGGCGTGAACGACTTGGCGCCCGCTTGCGACGGATCCGCCGCGGGGCTCTGCAGGACCAGGCCAATGTAGTCGGCGACGACCTGCGCTTCGTGGTCGGTCATATTGAATTGCGGCATGCGGAAGATCAGCGTGGGCCGCAAGGTTTGCGGGTTTTTCAGGAAACTGATCAGCCAGGGGCGCTGCGCGCGGCTACCTTCAAAGGAAAGATCCGGCGCCAGCGTTCCGCCAAAGCCGTTGAACTCGTGGCAGACGTAGCATTTGTAGCGTTCGTAGATTCTGGCGAACTCACCGGCGGGGCGAAATTCCGTGTGGGTTTGCGGCACGGTCAGTTTCTGGAGCGCGCTCGTCGAAGGCGGTCCCGTCATACTCAGGAGCGCCGTGGTTACTGAATCAAGATCGGCGGGCACGAGGCGGTACAGTGGCATGCGTGCCGCCGCATTCACGGTGGCAGGGTTGGTGATCTTGGCCTGAATGTACGCGATCAGGCTGCGAGGAATCTTCGAGTCGCCAAAGGAGAGCTGGGACAGATCCTTGCCGCCGAGTGCCGAGAGGTCGGGGCCGAAGTCCTTTTGGGGAGCGGAACTTCCGACGACATGGCAGCTCGCGCAACCCTTGTCGGTGAAGAGGCGGCTGCCAAGCTGAATTTCGTCCGGCGTAGGCGCGCCCATCTGAGGAACATCGCTGAGCAGATCCGAGTCGGTGAGCTTGCTGGCGATGTACTGGGTGACTTTGTACAAGTCTTCGTCCGACCACTGATACCGCGGCATCTTGCTGTGCGGCAAATAAGACTGGGGATCGCGCAGCCATTCCGCCAGCCAGTCTGCATTCACTTTGCTGCCGACCTTGGTCAGCTCGGGACCGATGTCGCCGCCGATCAGCTTGGTTTCTCCGGCGCGTGTGACCGCCAGCGAATGACAGGTGGAGCAGAACATCTGGCGGAAACGCACCTCGCCCTGGTCGGCCAGATCCGGCTGCTTGCTGAGCGCGGACACGACGGCCGGATCGAAATGGTAAGGCGCAATGGGCTTGGCGCTCTGCGCGCTCAGGTAGGCAGAAATTGCGCGCAGTTCCAATTCGCTCAGGTGGAACTGGGGCATGCGCGGCAACGAATCCGCGGAGTCGTAGCCGTTCACCGTCGTGTTGCCGCTGTCGTCGGTGACGCTGCGCGGTTCCTTGAGCCATTTGTAGATCCACTGGCGGCTGACCTTCGTGCCGATGCTGGTGAGGTCGGGCCCAAGCATTTCGGGCCGGTCGATATCCTGCAAGCGGTGGCAGCCGGCGCAATTCAGATCGGCGACCAACTGGCGGCCGCGATCAAGCTGCGGAGTTTCCGGAAGATCGGCGCGGTGACAAGTGCCGCAAGAAGCCTGGATGAAGCGCACTGGCAGAAGCGGCTGCTCCCAGGCGAGGGTCGTCTCGTGGGCCTCCGCCGATTCGGTCGCAGCGCCCTGGCCGCGATGGCAGGTCGTACAGCCCCACTCGGCGACGCGATGCGGGATGGGCGGATGCGCGCGAAAAGGCTGCGGGACCGATGAATCCATGAGGCTGGGTTGCGCAATCCCTTGATGACACGTGGTGCAGCGATCGACTACGCCCATCTCGGGAATCCAGATCTGATCGATCTCTGGATTGAAGTCAGCGAGCAGGCGCTTGGTGTCCGGGCGCGTCTGCGCGAAACGCACATAGGCGCGCTTGTAGTGTTTCCACTCGCGCAGCAAGTCCTTTGCGGGCGAAATCGCCAACGCGATCAGAAAAAGTACGGAGGCCACGGCGAACGCCGCCCGCAAGCCGGGCGACGCCTGTCCCATGCGCTCAGCCGGCATGTGAACTCCAGGGCCACACCCAGGACCAGCCGGGACCTCGGAAAAATGTTCCCACAGCGGTTAGCACAATCGCGACAGTGATGAACCAGGTCATCACCCACCAGGAAACTGGCCGCGTCTGCAAGTAACCAGGGTGCGCGTCGCCGCGCGACGATGTGGCATAGGCGTAGAGCATGAGGCCGGCAATCACTTCGGTGGGCAGAAGCACCGTCCAGGCGCGCGTGTAGGCCAGCAGGCACGTCAGTACGAAGAGCGCGGCCAGAAAGATCGACAATGTGCGCTTTCGATTGGCGCGCCAGAGCGGCTGCCCCTGCACGTTCACATGGAAGTAGGGGATGACAATCAGGCCGACCACGACCAGAGTCGGGATGATGATTCCGGCTACTAGCGGCGGGAAATAGTGCAGCAACTCCTGCAAGCCCAGAAAATACCAGGGAGCCTTGGCAGGATTCGGCGTCAGGAGCGGATTGGCAAGTTGCTCGAGAGGCGCATCCCAGAAGAGCGCCACGCTCACGAGCGCGATGACCAGAACCATGAAGACGATGGCCTCACGAATCAACAGGTGCGGGTAGGCCATCAACTGCGGCCCGGCATCGCCGATCACCTTGGCGGAGGTCTTCTTGGTGACGAAGACGACGCGCACCGGGTCCTTCTTGGCGTCGGAACCGAAGCCGGCTTCGTATTTAGGATTCTTTTCGGTCATCTCCCTCTCGCACGGTCAGGCCTCCGTCTTTTTGCACGCGCCAGAAATGAACGGCGATCAGCACGATGGCAATCAAGGGCAGCACGACGCAGTGAAGCACGTAGAAACGCAGCAGGGCGTTGGCGCCGACCACATTGCCGCCGAGCGATTCAAAGCGCACGCGTTTGCCGATGATGGGCATGGCCGAGATGATGTTGGTTCCCACGGTGATGGCCCAGAACGCCAGTTGATCCCAGGGAAGCAGATAGCCGGTGTAGCTCAGGAACAGCGTGACGATCAGCAGCACAACGCCGACCACCCAGTTGAATTCGTGCGGGGGCTTGTAGCCGCCGCGGTAGAACACGTGGAACATGTGCCAGAACACGATCAGGACCATCAATTGCGCTGCCAGCCGGTGCAGATTGCGGAGAAAAACGCCGTTGGAAACGACGAATTGCAGGTCCTTCATGTCCCGATAGGCCTGAGGCACGGCGGGGTGGTAATAGAACATCAGCAGAACGCCGGTGACCGCCAGGATGATGAAAAGCAAGAAGGAGATCGAGCCAAGATAGTAAGAGGCCCGCACGCGCAGAGATTTCTCGCGCACTTTTACCGGCAAGAAATGCAGGAACAGGTTTCCGAAAACGGCCAGGCTCCGCGTCCGGTTGGTGCGCGCCGGGCCCCGGCGGAAAACGGACTTCCAGGCGCGCGTCCCGCGCAACCGTTCCAGAACTCCGCTGACAGTGGAGGTTGCCGACATCGTTTACCTCATACCTTCAGGACCTGGTCAGCGCCGACAATCTCCAGCTTGTCCACCGACAACTCCCCGTCCGCGGTGAGCGTGATGGCGAAATGCGGCAGCGGAGCGCGGCGCCGGGCCTTCGATCTTGGTTCCGTCCGACGTGAACTTGCTGCCGTGGCACGGGCAGGCAATCTGATTCAGTTCCGGCTTCCACTGCGTGATGCAGCCCAGGTGCGTGCACACCGCCGAGACCGCGTAAAAGCCCTGCGCCGTGCGCACAATATAGACTTGCTGCTCCTGGAGAAAAGTCACGGAGTTGAGCGGGTAAAGGTCGGGATTGCCCGCGCGAAAAGTGGTCGGCGGCTCGAACAGCACATTGGGCGAGAGATATTGATAGGTGACGACCATCGAGCCGAGCCCGGCGATGCCCAGCGCGCTGCCGGCGATCTCGTTGAGGAATTCGCGCCGCGTCTCGCCGGATTTCGGCGACTGCCGGCAATGACCGCCCTTCGTTTTCCGAATCGCTCATGGCCGCAGCGTGACTCCTTCGATGGAGACTAACTCCGGATCCCGGTCGAACATTTCGAATGCTTCCATGGTGATGGTATGTGCCGGGCAGCGCTCCGCGCACAGGCCGCAGCGGATGCAAATCGTTTCGTCCTTCACCATCACCGAGCCCTCGCTCCGCGAAAGGTCCGCAGATTCGAGATGCTGAAGCTGGCCCGCATGGAGCGGCGCCTCGGCATCGAGGCGGGCTGTGGCGCTCATCGGAGAATTGAAACTGGCTCAGCGGCACGAGACGTCAGGCAATTCTCGGGGCAGACGTCCACGCAACCGCCGCACAAAATGCACTCGGTTCCGTGTTCTTCGTCGCCCTCGAAAATGGTATTGATCCAGCATTGCAGACAGCGCGAAGCTTCGCGTCGAGCCTGCTCCTCCGTGAAGCCCGTTTCGACTTCGGTAATGCCGGTGCGCCGGTCGATTGGCAGAATCGGAACCGCCAGGCGCGAGTATTCGTCGAAGTGCTCCGCCATCTGATGATGGTCGAGGACGGTGATTTGCACGTAATTGTGGTTTCGGCGCCCAAGCCGAGCCGCGCAGATAACGGTCGATCTGTTCGGCGGCCTTCTTTCCGTCGGCGACGGCGCTGATGATCAGGCGCGGACCAAAGGCAATGTCGCCGGCCGCAAACACTCCCGGCGCGGTGGTCATGAGCGTTGCCGGATCGATCTTTACGGTGCCCTGACGCGTGGCTTCGATTCCGTCGCCGGGGCTGAGAAACGAAAGATCGGAGGCCTGGCCGATGGCCAGGATCGCGGTGTCGCAGGGAATGATCATTTCGGTGCCTGGCTCGAACTGCGGATTGAAGCGGTGCTGGGCATCGAAAACGGATACGCACCGAATCGTCTCGACACCGCTGACTTTGCCGTTTTTATCCACAAACCGCTTGGGCCCGAGGGAAGGATGGAGTTTCAGTCCTTCTTCGACGCCTTCTTCGATCTCCTCCTCGAATGCGGGCATCTCCGCTCGCGATTCCAGGCACATCAGATGGACTTCGCGCGCGCCCATGCGCAGCGCCGCGCGCGAAACGTCCATGAACTCCTTCATGGCCACGTCCATCTCGCTCGAGGAAAGCTCGTCCGGCAAGCTACCGCCGGGCCCCTGCTCCGTGCTCCGCTTCTGCTGCTCGCGGATCGCCGAGCGGGCCACGTCAATGGCCACATTCCCGCCGCCGATGACCACGACGCGCTTGCCAATCGAGAAGCGGTAGCCGAGATTGACGTTCAGCAGGAAGTCGATGCCCTTGATGACTCCATCGAGCTCGTTGCCGGGAATTTGCAGATCGCGGCTGCGGTGCAAGCCGAAGGCCAGCAAGATCGCGCGGTAGCCTTGCTGCGCGAAGATCGGAGAGGGAAAAATCCCGCCCCAGGCGCGCGTTGAGCCGAAGTTCCGGCCCAAGGTCGAGAATCTCCCGGATCTGCGCTTGCAGGACGTCGCGCGGAAGGCGGTACTCGGGAATTCCCAGATGCATCATGCCGCCGGGCACGGCTGCAGCCTCAAAAACAGTGACGCGATAGCCGAGCAGCGCCAGATCGTGCGCCGCGGAAAGGCCCGCCGGCCCGGAGCCGATGACCGCGACCTTTTCTTCGTGCAGGACGTCTGGCTTTTCGGGGAACAGGTCGATGGGGTTGCGCGATTCCGGACCATGCCGTTCCGTGAGAAAGCGCTTGAGGGCGCGAATGGAAATGGGCGCGTCGAAGTTTCCGCGCCGGCAAGCAGGTTCGCACGGGTGGCCGCAGACGCGGCCGCAGATCGAAGCGAAAGGATTGGGTAGCCGCGCGTAGCGGTAGGCTTCTTCGTAGCGCCCTTGGGCGATCAAGCTGACGTAGCGCCCCGCCTGGGTGTGGACTGGACAGGCCTGCATGCAGGGGAAATTCGATTCCAGCCAGTCCAGGTCCACCAGTTTCGTGCGAGGCTTCATCGCCGCCTGTCTGTGCGTGCGCACTTACCTTGCTTTGTTCCGGAGCTATTTCTTCACGGTGAGATCAACGTTGGCGCCCGCAGCCGCTACATCCACCGCCTGCGTCATCGGCTTGCCCTCTTCGCTCCAGGCGACCAGGTTGTAGTGCCCCGGCGGAACGTCCTTGATGTCGTAGTTGCCGTCCTTGTCGGTCACCGCGAAATAAGGAGTGGGAGCCACGACCACGTAGCCGGACATCTCCGGGTGAACGTTACACAGCAGCGAGGCCACGCCCAGGTCGTTGAATTGAAACGATTTCTTCTGGCCCTGCGGCCAGGTGCCTAGATTGTGCGCAAGCTTCTTGTTTCCGCTGATCGAGGGCCAGTACACGTTGTGTCCTACGGAGTCGCTATTGAGAAAATCCACCGTGCTGCCTTTCATAACCACCAGGACGTGTGGCGCGAACTTCAGATTCTTCTGATCCATGACGACGGACTGCGTGGGCGCCGGAAATTCCTTGCCCGGAATCGCGTCGACATACACAGCGATATTTTCGGGCGACTTCATGCCCTGCGCCGTGACCTTGCCTTTGATATCGCCGGCGTAACCAGTGCTCGCGAGGAAAAGCACGGCCATTGCGCCGCTGACCCAAACCATACTCTGATCCAACCACCTCATTTGATGTTCTCCTTGCTTCAGAATTCTCCCTGCTTACGAATCTTCCCAATCACGCATCGCTTTTAGTAGGCGAAGTCGATGCCGCCCACAAACGAATTCGGTCGATAGAACAACGTGTTCGTCGTACCGGCGTAGGGCAGTCCCCAGCGATATTCATATTCGCCGATGACCTTGATGTTTGCGCGAACCAGCAACTGGAAGCCTGGGCTGAAACGGTTGCGAGTCTGATGCTGGGAGATGCCGTTCGCAAAGTCGAGCGGTGAGTTTACGAAGTCATAGCGCATGTAGGCGATCATCCAGGGGTAGATCCAGAAATTGCTGCCCGCGAATCCTCCCGAGTAGGTGACAGGCGGCAACTTATTGATGGTCTCTAACTCCGTATCCACAGTGTGGTCGTTGTCCCGGCCCACCATCCCGACGCCGAAGAGTTCCATCTTGCGGTATTTGAAGCGAACATCTCCGCCGGCGCGATAGAACGGCTCCGTAATTGTTCCCAGGAAAGCGAATTGCGAGCCTCCATAATTCAGCTCGTTATTTCCCGCATAGTAGAAGCCCCCGATGCGGATCGAAGTGTGATCACGCGGCCCGGTCGGTCCCGCGGCCTGCACTGCGTTGCGGCTCTCCGGATCGCGTTCCAGGTTGAATCTCTGCGGACACGCGGACATAAACATCTTTCGTGTTGCGCGCGGTGATGGCCGGCCCCTGCCCGTAAGCCGAATTGGTTCCGTCGACGAGAGCCACCGACCAAGTGAAGTTTCCGTTGTTGGGATATCCGCCGATTTCGATGCCGCGCTGCGGTGTTCCCAGCATGAAAGGATTGTTGGTCGTCAGGAATATTGTTTGTCCCGTGGTCGTGGTGGGTTGAGCCACGGCCGTCTCGCTGAAAACGTCATACGCCGTCGGGTAAATCGTGCGCGCTTGCGAGAACGGCAGATCCAGCTCGAATTGTCCGAAACGCACATTCAGGGAATTCTTCGGCAGGTGAAACACGCGCCCGATGTCGTTGTAGCGGAGGTATCCATCGCCGAGTCCGCCGCCCGCGCCGCTGCCCGCGGTGGAGATGTCGTCGTCGATCCAGAACGCCAGGTTCTCACCGAAGCTGCCGGCGCTGATGATCGTGAACGTATTGGGCACAAAGAGATCGGTCTGCGGCACGAACCCTGCTGCCTGCAGGGGCTGAGGTTGCCTGGCAGTCCATGTGAAATTGCCGGAATAACGGAAGCCAATCGGCAGATACCCCGGAATCTCTCCGGGGAAAATTGCTCCGGGGAATGCTTCCTTCTGCGCCTTGGCCCCCAGCAGAACGGGCGGCTCCTTCACAAAGGTGTCGTCATCCTTGGGAAACTTGAAGCCGTTTTTCTTGAACGCCTCGCCGAAATCGTTCAGCTCCGGGTAGTCACTGTGGCAGGTGGAACAGGACGTCTGGTATTTCCGGGAAAAGGCCGGAATCGCGGAGGCATGCGGCGCCGTCGCGGCCATCCAAACCAGCATCCCGGTGACGGCAAGAACCGCACTGGCACTGAGACTTGCGATGGAGTTCTTCATAAGTGATCTGCCCCCATGGTGAAGCGTCTGCAGGATAACTATCGGCAGTAGTGGGCGATGTGATGCGTATCACACTCCTGCACGATTGACGCCACAACGTCAACAGGGCTTTCGTCCCATATTGAATCGGTCCGGGGTCGAATGCGCTTGAAACCTGAGGACGGAGACCGGACGGGCATTCCGGACTACCAATCGCGTGACCAAGCTCACACCGTTTCTTGTTCAGCCTCACAGCGATCTCCTGGTTTGCGCGATACGAATATGTCCGTGAGTTTTTTCAAAAAGGGGGAACCGCCATGAAGTCGAAACTGCACATGAGGCAACCCTCACAGTCAATTCTGAGAATTTTCTTAGCATTGGCCATTTCAAGCATGGTCGCGGCTGTCGGAATGTGGGCTGGGACGTCCACCGTCGACAGGCAACACCAACCGATCATCCAGTTGGCCGGCATCGTGAGCGACTCGGACTGTGGTAGCACACACGGGGCGAAGACACATGGCGACGCGAACTGTACACGGCTTTGCGTCGGCCTCGGAGCCGACTACGCTCTAGCGGTCGGGGAGAGAATCTATGTCCTGCGAGGTCATCCGGCCGAACTGAACGCCTTTGCCGGCGACATGGTCATCGTGAGAGGGAAAGTGATCGGCCGCAATACCGTCGCCGTGGAAACGGTCGCTCCGTATATCCTGAGGGCAAGGCTTGCGAAATACTTGGATTGATTGCCCGCTGCTGCGAAAGTCTAGCTGGTCCTTTTCAAGATGGCGGATCTCAGTCCCGAGATGATCTGTGCGGACTTTCTAGCCGGAGCGAACATCGAGAACGGCGATGCCAAAATGCTGCTGCTGGCCTTGGACCGCCTCTACAAGCTGCTGCCGTCTTCCCAGCAGCAGCAATTCCTCGAAAACCTGAAGAGAGTTTCCTGACTGTGCTTCGACCCAAGCATCCGAGAATTCGCCTCGATCCGGAATCCTATCGTCGTTTACGTCGACAGGTCCTAGAACGCGACCGGTGGCGCTGCCAGCATTGTGGTTCCACCGTCGGGTTAGAAGTTCGCCACATTCAATCCCGTGGGCGGTTAGGTGATGACGCTGGGCAGAATCTGGTTACCCTCTGTCGGAACTGCCACCGAAACGTACATCACTCGAAATGGCGGGGACGCTAGCGTAGGCATGATCGGCAGCGCATGGGAAATACTTGCTGAGGTGGAGTTGCGCTCCTCTCCAGTAAATCGGTGTTCGACTCTCGCTTTTCACTGTCAATCCCACCGACTCCGCGCGTCCGTGCGTGGGAACCGGGGATCGAACTGAGGGCATCGGCGATTACTCCGAACCGTGCGAGGGCATCCGTCGAAGCGACATGACCGCAGGTGCCGATGACCAGTCAAAGTGCTAGCATTTCGTGCCAAACCCATCTAATCTTTTTGGATAGAAGGCTATTCCGACGACTATCCGGGTCGAGCTCAACCCTGAAACGGAGGAGCGCCTCAAGACCGAGGCGCTCGCTAGGGGCCTGTCTCTGGAAAAGCTGGCCGAACAGCTCCTCAGCGAAGCCCTCAGCAAACGTGCGTCGCCTCGGGGGCGGATGAGTGTCGACGAATTCCATCGAATGCTTAACGCGATGGCAGAAGGGGCTGAAAAGTTGCCAGATTTGCCCACCGAGAGCTTTTCGCGCGAGAGTTTCTACGAGGACCGGCTAAATGGCGGAGATGCCGTACCTCGTCGATAGCAACGTCCTCCTTCGCTGGGTCAAGCCAAACCATCGAGATTATCCTGTGATCGTCTCAGCCACGGATGCCATTCTTCGGCACGGACGGCGTACTCTGTTACACCTCCCAGAATGTCGGCGAATTTTGGAATGCCTGTACTCGTGCTGCTGACCGCAACGGCTACGGCCTTTCCCCTCAAGAGGCAGGCCGACTCGCGAAGACTTTCGAGGAAAGGCTCCGCTTGCTACCGGACGGCCTTGCAGTTCACGAAGAGTGGCGCAGGATTTTGGTAACGCATAGCGTCTCTGGCGTGCAGGTTCACGACGCGCGCCTTGTGGCGGCGATGCGCGTGCATGAAGTCACTCACATTCTAACTTTCAACGACAAAGACTTTGCGCGCTACACGGACATAGCGGCTGTACATCCTCGCGCCGTTTCGCTTGCCTGACCCGTACCACCGTTCCCTTCATTGCCGCTGCGCTGAGTGTCCCTCCTTTAGAGTGGACTGCAGCAAAAATGTACAATCGGGAATTCGATTGCAAGATCCGAATTCCTGCGTGAAAGGCAATCTCGCAGTTCGGGCACTTCTAGGTTCGAGCTGCCGATGAAGTTCCGGAGGCGGAGTCCGGTCTCTATGCGCGGAATTCGGTGACGTAATCTCATCTTTCCGGTTGGATTTGTGCAGACCGTGCGGACGAGGCGGGATTAAGCTGTCACCCTACTCTGGCATTCCCTTGGGCCGTTGCCCAGCATCATTGCGCTGGACCTCCTTCACAACGGAGAGAACCAGTTCGACCCTGCTGGATATGCCCAGTTTGTTATAAATGCGGAACAGATAATTGCTCACCGTGTGGGTGGTGATCCCCAGCCTTTTCGCAATTTCCTTGTTGGCCAAGCCTTCCGCGACAAGATTGGCAACCTGGGCTTCTCGAATTGCGAGCGACCCCATTCCCGGCGGAGACACCGGTCGGATCGGTTCCGCACGCCGGAGAGTGTCCAGCAGCAGTTGCAATTGCCCGCTGTTGGCCCACACCTGCCCCTCGTGCAACGCGTACATGCACTTCCAGATTGCGTCGAGATCTCTCTCCGAGCGGCAGAGCACCCCCCTGGCGCCTGTCCGAAAAGCACGTACCACCAATCCGTCTTGCCACTTGTCAAAGAGTATGACGACCGGGATTCTCGGATACGAGGCATGCAGCTCTAAAAGAACGTCCAGCCCACCCAAGGGCGCATCTTGGAGATCACTCCCGATCAAGGCAACGACTTTGTACGGGTACAAACATTTTTACAAACGGCACATGAAGTCCCTGATTGGTGAGCGCCGCATGTGCGACATGAAACTGCCGCTCGCGCAGCAGATGCTCGATAACATTGCCCAAAAAACTCTTCAACTCTCCTCTGGCTTGTTGAGACATCTGAAGTGGTTGGGTGTTGCGATCTTCAAGTATGCCGCGCAAAAGGGTGCTTTCAATTCAGAAAGCAAGAACCCATTCTCAGAGGTTTCGATTCCTCGGACACTGCACATCTCCAAGCCCGCTCGATATGCTACGCTGGATGACGTGGTGGCAATGATAAATGCGCTGGATGAGCCGGGCGCCACAGTCATAGCCCTGGCCGCATTCAGTGGTCTGCGGAAATCTGAAATACAGGGGCTCCGCTGGGAGGATTTGAAAGCTAATGATCTACATGTCCAACGATCCGCATGGCGTCCAACGCAGATCGTGGAAGAAACCAAAACTCAAGCGTCCAGAGCGCCAGTGCCTGTCATCACGATCTTGGCGAAGTATCTTGAAGCACACCGAAATGGATATCCAAACGATGGATTCATGTTCACTGGGGCAAAGATGGGAAGACCTCTTGATCTGCATAATCTCGCCAAGCGCATGATTTGTTCCGCTTTGAAAAAGAAAGAGATTCCGTGGTGCGGGTGGCATGGCTTTCGTCGAGGACTGGCGACTACGCTCTATGAGCTAGGAACCGAAGCCAAGACTAGGCAAGCGATCCTTCGGCATGCGAACATTCAAGTCACTGAGAACATCTACACAAAACCTGTGTCCGAGGTATCCCGAGCGGCCATGGAAAAGATCGAGAAGGCATTCAACGCCAAGCTTAAGGCTGCCCGCAGGAAGGAAGGCCGCTGAGTCCCATGAGTTTTGCGTACCATTTTTGCGTACTCGGTTTTAGGCAGCGCCCCTGCAAATCTTCATATTGCAGCATAAACATTGGCTATTTTCCACAGCGCGCCCGTAGCTCAGCTGGATAGAGCGTCTGCCTTCTAAGCAGAGGGTCGGGAGTTCGAGTCTCCCCGGGCGCGCCACCGTTTCAATCGGTAGGCGAATCTCCCACGATATGCGGCGTCACACTGTAGCGGGAACGCTAGCAGGTGGCTGCTTAAGTGTTAGCGATCGCGATTCTCCGGCGGGCGCGGGAGGGTGAGGAACACGTTGGCACCCGGCCACAGGGTGAGCGGACCGACCTCGCTCGAATCTCGCTCCGTTCTCTATCGATGTTCATGGCTGTCCTAACCGAATGCTCGGGGCAGGGCACCTTCCGCCTCGACGATGTATCTACTATCTCGCGCGAGTAAAGAGCCAACCGAAAAGCCGTCTTCCGAGAAGCGATCTCGTCAGGACTTGGCCGCGTCACAAGCCTCCTTAAAAAAATCTGACGCCGCTATCCTGCGCCCGGAAACAATGCTCAAAATCCGGACGGCCAGGCGCGTTGCCGCCAGGCTCAGTGAAGCTGGTCCGCTACCTTGGCAATGCCGGCCTTGGCACAGGCCTCCTCCTGCGTCCCTCCCATCGGGGCTCCGCTTAGACCGACGCCGCCGATGGTTTCGTCGCCGACCTTGATGGGCACACCGCCTTGCAGCGGAATGACGTCGGTCAGCATGCGCTGTCCTTGAAGCGTTGTTTCGGTGCGTTGCGCCCATTCGGCGGACGTCCGGCCGAAAGTCAGCGCCGTATAGGCCTTGCGGCGGGCCAGTTCGAGATTGTGCGGCGCCGCTCCATCGCCCTGAAGGAAAACACGGAGCCGGCCTGTGCGATCGACGACAGCAACTGAAGTTTTGACGCCACATTCCGCCAGGGCCGCTTCTGCGATCGTCAAGGCCATGCGAACCGAAACGTCGTGCTCGGTCAACACCTGAGCACGCCCAGGAGAAGGAAACACAACGAAGACGGCAAACGCGATTGCGGCAGCCAATCGAAACCGCATGAGAACCTCCCTTGCTGCAGCCTGTGCAGCATTCCGTCGGCGCAAGCGCGTGGGGCGGCTGCGCCCGGCCGGACTATATCACGACCGCAACGCGAACCTGCGGGGAGCGGGGCATATCCGGCGACGCAGGCGAGTCTCCCTGATCAAAAAGTGGAGAATAGGGTTTCACAGATGGCGATCGGCGGACTTCTCAGAAGCTGGCGATCCAGTTGACTTTCCTGTTCCTTCAGGTTCAGGCTTCGCTAGAAAGGCGTACTGGGCGAACGGCTGGGAGCGCCTGTGATTTGGCAAGCATTATCAACTTTCCTGTACGGTGCGTTTATAGGAGCTGTGCTCGGCGCAGGTATCATGGTTTCTTCGTTCCTATTCAATGGTCCTGGTGGCCGCGGATGGGATTACTACTGGCACAAACTTCGGGGACGAAGCAGCGGCTCTAGACATCCACACTAGTTTCGTCCGCAAAATATCTTCCACAGCGCGACGGAATGTCTCCGGACTTCTCGGACGCAATTCGTCAACCAGGTGGCCATATGGCCAGCTTGCGGATGACCGCGTTTGATGCGAGGGCAAGAAATTCCGTTATCACACAGTGCGCAACGAGGTGCCACCGTCACTCCATAATCGCTCGCCATCTTTTTCGGAGGAAATTCGTTGTCGAGAGCGTGGGAGAAGCGTACGATGCGCCGGAAAGCGCACGAGATTTGAGTCGGACGATGGCATGAAAAAGACGATGAGAAACGCGATCCGGGCCGCGGCATGGATGCTGGCGGCGCTTTTGCTGCCGGTTCCTTCCGCCAGACCCCAGCAGAAGAGTTTTGATTTGATGGAAACGTCCATCGATGAAATCCATGCGGCCTACAAGAGCGGCAACCTGACTTGCCGGCAACTCGTGCAGATGTATCTGAACCGCATCGCGGCGTACGACCAAAAGGGACCGAAGATCAACGCGATTATCACCTTGAATCCGAATGCGCTCGCGGAAGCAGACAAGCTGGATGCCGCGTTCAAGAAATCGGGCTTGGTGGGACCGCTTCACGGAATCCCGGTGCTGGTGAAGGATCAGGTGGATGCGGCAGGGATGCCGACGACGCTGGGATCGATCGTGTTCAAGGATTACCGGCCGCCGAAGGATTCTTTCGTCGTGGACAAGCTGCGCAAGGCGGGCGCGGTGATTCTGGGGAAGACGACGCTGGGGGAGTTTGGCGGAGGAGACACGTACGGATCGCTTTTCGGCGCAACGCGAAATCCGTATGACCTGGAGCGCACGGTTGGAGGTTCGTCGGGCGGGTCCAGCGCGGGCGTGAGCGCGAATTTTTCGACAATTGCGGTGGGCGAGGAAGGCTTTTCCTCGATTCGGCGGCCGACCGCGTGGAACAACGTGTTCGGGATGCGGCCCACGGCAGGCCTAGTGAGCCGGAGCGGGATGTTCGATGGCTGGCCGGAAACATACGGCTCACTGGGCCCTATCGCGCGAAGCGTGAAGGATCTGGCGGAGATGCTCGACGTCATGGTGGGCTACGATCCGGAGGATCCGGAGACGTCGTTCGGCGTGGGACATGCCGCGCAGAGCTACACGCGATTTCTCGACAAGAACGGCCTTAAGGGCGCGCGCATCGGCATTTTGCGCGAGTCGATCAGCCTGAGCGCGGATCCGAATTCGGAGGATTTCAGAAAGGTCTCGGAGGTTTTTGATCGCGCCGTGGGCGAGGTGAAGGCGGCGGGCGCCGTCATCGTCGATCCCATCGAGATTCCCAATGTCAGGGCGCTGCTCGCGAAGAGAGCGACCGATCCGGACGTCACCGAGCAGAGCACGGAGCGCTGGCTGGCGCGGAATCCAAACTCACCTTACAAGACGCGAGCCGACGTGTTTCACTCGCCGGACTATCAGAAGGTTTTCCCATCCAAGCTCGTGAACTTCGCGCCCGCCAAGCCCGGCGCCAAGGAAAAGTACTACGAATTTTTGGAAGCGCGAGAAGAATTGATGACGGGAGTGATGAAGGTGATGGCCGACAACAAGCTGGATGCGATCTTCATGAAGTCGGTGGAACTGCAGCCGCAGCTGATCAGCGTGGGAACCAATCCGCCTTATCCCAGCGCAGGCGGGGCGATCGATCTAAATACCTATCTGGTGTACACATCGGTGATCTCCGTGCCCGCTGGATTTTCGAGCGACAATCTGCCGGTGGGGGTGACATTCTTTGGGCGGCCCTACAGCGAGCCCACGCTCATTAAGCTGGCTTACGCATACGAGCAAGCGACGCATCACCGGGTTCCGCCCAAGACTACGCCTGATCTTCCCGCGCAGCCCGCGCACTAATCGCCGAACGCCTCAGATGGCAATGCTCTTTCCCGATTCGCACCAGAAGGTGCCGATCGCAAAAATCTGGTTTATACTGCGCCGCATGAGACACCTTCGATTTGCGCTCCTCTCCATGCTTGCGACCGCGCTTCTGCTCGCACCGTCGGTGCGGGCGGATGGTAATAATGCTGGCGCGCAGCCGGCCGCTGCGCCGATTGCCGCGGCGTTTCAAAAGTATTGGGCGGCGGGTTCGCCGGCGGAAGCCGCGCGAACGATTGACGACATCGCCAAGAGCGGCGTGACGTTTGACGAGGCATTGCGGCTCTTGAAGGCGGGCCGGACCTACACGGCGCAAAAAACCGGCGTGATCATGTTGCAGAATCACACAGAGGACGATCTCGAACATTATTACGCGGTCAACGTGCCCGCGGACTATGATCCGTCGCGGCGGTACCAGGTGCGCTTTCAGCTTCACGGGGGAATCGGCGGGCGTCAAGACAACAAACCGCGCGGCGATGGCGCGATCGGGGCGCTGGAGGGCGCCGAGCAAATCTACGTGCTTCCCTACGCCTGGGACCACGCGCCCTGGTGGGGCGATGACCAGATCCAGAATTTGAACGCGATTATCGACTCCCTGAAGCGGACCTATAACGTCGATGAAAATCGCGTGGTGCTCTCCGGAGTTTCGGACGGCGCAACCGGCTCGTATTTCATCGCCATGCGGGACACCACGCCGTTCGCGAGTTTCCTGCCGCTGAACGGTTACATCATGGTTCTGGCCAGCGACGAGATCGACGACGGCCGCATCTTTCCGAACAACCTGCGCAACAAGCCTTTGTTTGTCGTGAATGGCGGGAAGGACCCGCTGTACCCGATTTCGGAGGTCGAGCCGTTCACGCAGCACCTGATGAACTCGGGGGTCGATATCACGTACGATCCGCAGCCCGACGGCGAACACAACACAAAGTGGTGGCCGATCGTCAAGGACCCGTACGAGAAATTCGTGACCGATCATCCGCGCGATCCAAATCCCGCGAAGCTCTCCTGGCAGGCCGCCGATCTCACCTACAATCGGGACCACTGGCTGATCCTCGATAAGTTCGGCGCGGCTCCCGGCGAGGCGAAATCGATGCCGGACCCGGACGTGGTCACTGCGTTTTCGCTGGAATCGGATTCGGCGACCGAAGGCACGCTGTTCAACGTGCCGGCGGAGCAAGGCCGCGTCGACCTCGAACGGAAAGGCAACACGGTGACCGCGACAACCAAAGGCGTGCAGGCCTTCACGCTGCTGCTCTCGCCCGATGTCTTCGATTTCAATCAGCCGATCAAGGTCGTCGCGAATGGCCGCGAAGTATTCAACGGGCGCGTCGAGCGCAATTTGCAAACTCTCTTGAAGTGGGCCGCTCGCGACAACGACCGCACCATGCTCTACGGCGCCGAGCTGCATATCAACTTGACGCGCTGAAATCGCCAGTTTGTCAGGTCACGTTGAGGGTCACGGGCACGGTCACGCTGAAGGCGCCCGCCGAAACCTTGACGTTCATGGTGTACTGGCCCGGCTGAGTTCCAGTGGAGCCGTTGTTGCTCGGGCTGCCACAGCCATTGATGTTGCCGAGCAGTAGCGCCAGCGCAAACAGGAAGCCCGCGGCATACAAAAGCCGCGGCCGCATCCCGCGCTTCCACGCCAAATGATGGGCCATTAACATTGTCAGCAGCAAACCGATCCCCACAAGCGTCAACGGCCAGCGTCCGGGCCACGGCCGGCGATCCCGGAGTGGAGGACCTGCGGCCGCACTCACGGTAATGGACACGGTATACACGCCGGTATTACCGATTTCCGTGACCGTGGGAGGGGGACTGCAGGACAGCGGGGTGCCGGTGAGCTGGGCACATGTCGCCGTGACCGCGGCATTGACATCGCCTGCGAGACAGACGCTGAACGAGAAAACCGTCGCCTGTCCCGGGGGCGCCGACTGCGGTGCGGGCAGCGGCCCACAGTAAACGATCTGCACAAGGTTTTCTGCGAACAGTGGCGGGGCCGTATAGCTTCCGAGGAGTCCGGCGGAGAGCGACGCTGCGTCGGGAACGTACTGCGCATAAAGTGTCGTGCTGCCGTTTCCCAGCCCGACAATGGTCAACGGGCAGGAGCCTTTACCGCCTTCGCCCGAGGTGAGCGTTCCCGTCGGGGTGCAAACCTCCTCGGACCCGTCCTGCACGATGACCGTACCCGTTGGGACGAGCGTACTCGGCGCTGCCGGTTGAACCGAGAAGTTCACGGCGACCGGATTTCCCACCAGCGCGTAGCCAGAGGGCAGTGGGAATCCCATGAAGCTGGAACTGGTCGAGGTGACTGTGGTCGTTGTAGCGGTTGTTGTTACGCCAGTGCCGGAGAGCTGCATCGACTGCGTGAAGAGCGGTCCGTTAACGGCCGCGGTACTGGGCAGGTTGCTTTCTCCCGTCATGGCGTTATCCTCGAGCAGGAAAGTTGCTGTGACTGTCCCTAGAGCGGTCGCATAGAATTGCAGCGTGTAGGTGCAGGAGTCATTGGGGGTTAAGGTGATCGGATATGGGGGCGACGAGACTGAGCCGCCTTGACTACACGTGTATTGCGGTAAGGAATAGCCGATTCCTAGCGGGAGTATGAGCACCCCGCTGATGATCAGCGGCCCGTCGCCGGTATCGGTCACGGTGACGGTCTGGGTGACGGGGACGTTCTCCGCGACATTGCCGAAATTCACCTGCGTCGGCGAACCCGAGGTCGAGTTCGTGAAATTCGCATACGGCTCGACTCCGTCTCCCAGCATCAGGAAGCCCTGTCCGGTTCCTCCGGGTCCTGGCGAGGCGTTGCTCGTTGTAGCGGTGGTGGCCACGAGGAGATCCTCGGCATAGCCGTTATGGTCGAGGTTGGGAAGGAACTGCAAGGTGAATGCGCATTCGTCCATCCCGTTCGGATTCAGAGTTACCGAAAAGGAAGAATAATTTGCGGGGGCAATCATGTTCCCGTTGCAGACGACGCTCGTAATCGAGAAGAAGGCCGAATCGGAGCCTGCCAGGGAAGCGCCAGTGACCTGGAACGCGGAGGTGTTGGTGGTCGGATTCGTCAGCGTGAGCGAATAGGTTCCGGCGGTATTGACTTGCACGGCCCCAAAATCAATCGGCCCTGGGTTCGAATACAGCGCAGCTACATTCGGCGATGCGGGGACGAACACATACGCCGCGCCCGTTCTTGAGCTGACGCCCAGTGCGCCGGCTACGATTGTGCTCCCGCTGATGCCCACCGAAATGCCAAAAAGGCTCCCCTGCGCTGGATCAGAGGCGGTGAATTGGGCGGTCTCGGTCCCCTTAGCCCAGCCGCCCGGCATGGGCTCGTCGAATACATACGCCGCACCCTGCTCGAGGTACTCGTTGGACCCGACTGTGATGTTGGCCTCCCAGGCGCCGGCCACGATCGTGTCCCCAGTCTCGTTGATGCTGACGGAAGAGCCAAGAAGCAGGTACCCCGAGGCCGCGTTGGAGGCGGTCAAATCGGCGCTCTCGTTCTGCGCCGCGCCCACAACGGGCGGGGTTCCCAGCTGGAGTTCGAACACCTCGACAGCTCCCGCGCCCGGGCCGGACATAACCGTGGTGCCTTCCGCCCCGGCCACGACCGTGTTACCCCTGATCGCCACAGCGTTGCCAAGGCTGTCCCCTGGCGTTCCGCCCCCATTCGTGGTTAGCTTGACGTTGTATGTCGCTGGCGTTACCCAGCCGCCGCTCGCGGGCTTGACGAACACATATACAGCGCCAGGCGCAACGGGCTCTTGGGTGGTACCTCCTCTTGTACCCGCATCCCGCGCACCAACTACGACCGTGTTCCCGCTGATGGCCACCGAGTCGCCAAAGTAGTCGCGAGCCGCCCCATCAGAAGCAATCAATTTGGCGTTCGAAGTCTTCGAAATCCAACCAGTGGGAACGCCGTTCGCGTCGGTGGGCTCGTCGAACACGTAGGCCGCGCCCTGCTCCACGTTGTTCCCAATCTGGGCGGTCGAGGCGCCGACTACGATCGTGTCCCCGGTTTCGTTGATAGCTACCGAAATGCCAAGTTGTTCTTGAGCCGTTCCGTCAGAAGCCAACAATGTGGCCACTGGCACTGTCGCCGAAGACCAGTCCGCAACGCCGTTCACCGTGGGCGCGGTGAACACGTAGGCGGCGCCCTGATACGGGTTAGCCGGGTTAGTCCCAATCGTGGCACCGTCGGCGCTGGCTACGATCGTGTTTCCGCTGATGGCCACTGAGTAGCCAAACTGGTCATCCGCAATTCCGCCCGGGTCGGGCAGCACGACGGGGTCCGAGATGTTTGCCCAACTGCCGCTCGCGGGCTCGACGAACACATAGGCCGCGCCTTGGTAGTTGCTCCCGGCGGAATAGGCGCCGGCGACGACTGTGTTCCCGCCGATGGCGACCGTGAAGCCAAGTTGATCCCCGGCCACACCCAAGGAGTTGGTCAGCTTGGCAACTTGCATATATGGGTCTACAACGATGGGATAGCGTGCGCCAGCGTCGTCGATTCGCAATCGCAATTGGCTGCCGTGGAGCTCGAGCCAGCACTTCAGCAGCTTCCCGGCAGCGTCTTGCGCCGAGAGGCCCGCATAGCTGAGCACTGCCTGCCCATCGCTTTGCTTCAACGTCAGCCCAGTGCCTGCCGAATCGAGGGAAGCGGTCAGATCGCCTGACAGCGCTAAGGCAATCGTGAGTGGCTGCTCGGCTTGGCCATCGCCGGTTGCCGGCGGCCGCGCCAATGTGAATCCTTGCTCGAGCCCGAGTGGGCCGTTGACGTACCACTCCGTGAGCCCGCCGTGGTGATACTCCACGCGGTTGGCATCGGCTTGCGGCGCTGCCGGGGACACCAAGTTCATCGACTTACCGCGGCCATAGCCATCGAGCGCCAGGTCCCAGGTCGCTCCTTTCGGGTCGCCAACATGCACCGCGACTCCGCTCTGATCGAACTCAACATTCAATCGCCTCTTGGAATTCACCATTGCGAAGCCGCCGTTGCTCGTCGGCCGCGCCTTATAATCCGGCTGGTCACGACCAATCGCTGATGAGATGGCCGACTGCGCTGCCGCCGGCAGGCTGGCCAAGCTGGCTGTTTGGGACGATCCCTTCGGTGCGTCCGCTGCTTTCGTTTTTGCCGCGTCTGGCGATGCCCACGCGCTAGCCGGCAAACCTGGCAGCAGTGCTGTGCCTGCCGCGCAGGCCACCGCCATCACGACTTCCACGAGGAGCTCTCTGCGAATCTTCATCACCCCATCCCTTCGGCGGGCGGCCAAACGGCGGCCCCTGACCGCAGGAGTTCAGAATTGGAAACGTAGAAGTATGCGTAGGTCCGTGTTATAAACAAGGCCTCTAAAAGAGCAGTGAATAGGATTGCAGATAGTGTGTAGGTCCCTCCCATGAGCATCCGCCATCGCCCGCTGCGGCGGCAGGATGTCCGCGAGTGCGTGGAGATGATCGCAGCGCACCCGATGGTCAGCCCGCGATATGGGAATGCAATCTCGCATTTGAGTCCCGCCTGGCTGCGCTTACTTTCCTCCGACGGCTTTTGCTCCACCTCGGTCATCGAAGAAGACGTTGAGGGAGGACGATCTCGAGTGCTTGGGCTCGGAGTGAGCGTGGTTGTTTCGGATAGTTTCCTGCGCGAATTGAAGACACCTCCATTCTTCTGGGCCGGTGCGGAGCTGGCGAGACGGGTGGCGGGGGGAGATGATTCCGCGCTGCTGAGCCAAAAGCAGATTGGAGAAGCGAATTCGTGCGACGGGTTGAACCTGCTCATTTGGCAGGCCGCTGTGCGCGCCGAAGACGCCAAACGGGCGGAGATCTGGAGCGAGCTCATGACCGTTTTTCTGGATAATCACCGCGGTTTTCTGGTTAAGGAAATCGTTGTGCAAGGCGAGAGTCCAGAGCACCTGGAGGGGCTGCGGCATAGCGGAGGTTTTCTCTTCGGGCGCGATGGTCGCTACGGCAATTTCCAGGGAGTCGACTTCCAGCACCTTGCCCGGGAGCCTCATCTTGTCGGCATCACGCGCGAGATAGCGATGCAGCAATTCGGCTCGTGGATCAGCGCCCTTTTTCACTACGAGCCGCCGAGGTTTGGTTTCAGCAGGGGCGAACAGCGATTGCTGCTTGCGGCGCTCGCCGGGGGAACAGATGAGGAACTGAGTGAGCAGATTGACATCTCCCTCTCCAGTGTCAAAAAGACGTGGCGCTCAATTTATGAGCGCGTTGCGGCGTGCCAGCCAGAACTGCTTTCCCGAAATTCGTCGCAGGATATGGAAACGTTCAAGCGCGGCAGGGACAAGAAGCAGCATCTGATCGCTTATCTTCGCGAGCATCCTGAAGAGTTGCGTCCGGTGTCTCGAAAGCTGCTGCGAGTAAGTGCTGCCTCAGGCCATCCGAACGGAAGAAACAGGCCAGCCTGAGGAGCGTCATTTCCAACTGGGCAGGCGTCCCCTTGACAGCAAAAATGCACTGGCATAAGGTTTCGCGCCAAGGGCAAGAAAAAACGGAGTGGAAAGCGGAAATTCACCGCTAGAACCAATTCAAAAAGGGAGCGAGCCAATGACAGACGAAAAGCACGATTCCGAAAAGCGCGAGGAAGTCAGCGATCTGTCACGGCGCGGCTTCATTGCCACGGCCGTAGCCGCGGGAGTGGTGGCCGCCACGGCGACGACGGCCGACGCTGCGATGACCGTGGTCGAAACCGACGTCAACATCAAGATGCCCGACGGCATGTGCGATGCGGCCTTCTTTCATCCGAGCACCGGGTCGCATCCGGGCGTGCTGATTTGGACGGATGCGTTTGGTCTGCGGCCGTCGATGCGGGCGATCGGCAAGCGGATCTCCGCCGAAGGCTATTCGGTGCTGGTGCCGAATCCTTTCTATCGCAAGGGCAAAGCGCCGATGTTCGATAACGTGCCGTCGTTCAGCTTCACGAACAAGGACGATATGGCGAAGCTGACGCCATTGATGGGGTCGATCAACGCTCCCGGGAATCCGGAGAAGGATGCCGTGGCCTACATCGAGTGGCTGGACCAGCAAAAACAGGTGAACAAGAACAAGAAGATCGGCACGCAGGGCTACTGCATGGGCGGGCCGCTGGTGGTAAGAACGTGCGCAGCGGTGCCCGATCGAGTTGGCGCGGGCGGATCATTCCACGGCGGCAATCTGGTGAACGACACACCCGCCAGCCCACACCTGCTGGCCCCGAAGATCAAGGCAAAGATGTATTTTGGCATCGCCTCGAATGACGACATGCGCCAACCGGACCAGAAAGACAAGCTGCGCGCGGCTTTTCCCGCGGCGGAAGTTGAAGTGTATAAGTCCAAGCACGGATGGTGCGTGTCGGACATGCCGTCGGATGCCGATGGCCCGATCTATAACATGGTTGATGCCGAGCACGCGTGGGGCAAGCTGGTGGCGTTGTACAAGGCGGGGCTCGCGTAGCTGCTAGCGCGCCCCGCGATCAGCACCTTCGTATAGCGGGTGCAGTGCGGGATTGCCCGCACGCGTTGGATAGGTTGCAATCCGTCACAGCGTTACGGGATGCGCTGTCGCAGCAGCGTTTTTTGGTGTTGCCGCGGGACCGGGAGCGCCGCTGTTGTCCTGCGGAGACACCGGTGCAGTCACCGGAGGTTCACTGGGGGGAGCGGCGTCATCCGGAGCGGACTTCAGCCAAAACGTCGCGCCGTTCTGGTGGTTCACGTCGTTGGTGCGCGGCAGGTCCACCCGGCTTAGAGCCACGCTGCTCTGTTCGCCTCCCAACACATAGTAGAACCTGTTGTCGCTGATCCAATAGTCGGTTGGCAAAAGAGACGACCCGTCCTTGAAATAAATCACCACGGGTACTTGAGACTTGGACGCCGTGCTCGGCGCGTTCACGCTGGTGTCCCAGTTGGGATTCACCGGCCCGGACGGAGCGGACGAGTAAGAGTCAGGCGAATCGGGCGGAGGAGGATTGTCGGGGTCGTAGCCGCCCTGAGGATAATTCGGATCGTAACCTACGCTTGGAGGATAAGTGTACTGATCGGGGTAGTCGTAGTAGCCATATGACGGCCCAGCGCCAAAGGAATCAGAGCAGAATGGGTCCCAGGCCCAGGCGCCGCCCCAACACGGGCCCCAGCCCAATCCCAAACCAAATCCGCCCCAGCCTCGCCAGCCGCCGTATCCGCCATATCCTCCGAAACCACCGAAACCGAATCGTCCGCGGTACGCAGGGAAGCCAAACCCGAGTCCCGGACGCCCTGGGAAACCGCCGCGGAAACCACCTTCTCCGAATCCCCTGCCAACACCGCCCCTGGCGAAACCGCCGAAGGAGGGGTTACCAGCGAACCCTGATCGTCCGCCTTCAAATCTGCCCGTCGCGGTGTTTACACCACCGCGCGGACCGACAGAGTTCGGCGCAAAGGAGTGCCATTGGCCGTCACGAGCTACTTGCGCGGAGCCCCCGGAACCTCCCGTTGAGGGTCGATACGAATTGGCGCCGGCCCCCGGGCGGTAGTTACCGCCGGGACGTGCGCCACCCCAGTTACTGGGCGCGGAGGGACGATACGATCCACCGCCGCGATACGATCCGCCGCCACCGCCGCGATACGAACCGCCACCAAAGGAACCGCCACCGGACGGGCGTGCGCCTCCTGAGAATCCTCCGCCGCCATGGAACCCACCGCTTCCGCCGCCATGGAACCCGCCACCACCGCCGCCGTGAAATCCGCCGCCTCCACCACCATGGGACCCGCCGCCTCCACCGCCGTGGCCTCCGCCGCCACGCTGCGCGAACATGGAACTCGGCGCGCACGCTAAGCTGATCGCGGCGACTGCCGTGAAAAAGAGCTTGAAGCCAGTGGCTTTCGTCATGGTGTCACCCACGTAATCGCTGCTCTCACAGCGTGCCGACGGGCGGGGAACCCGTAAGCTTCTCTGTTAGTAGGATTCTACACCCGACCAATGAGTTGCCGAAAAGATTCAGGTGTTCCTGAACTGCGAACCAGGACGATACGTCCCACGCACAACATAACAATGGAGTTAGCTATTCCGGATGATCTAGCTCTTCTGGCGCCAAAGGCACGGCGGCGCCAATGCGCCAACGAGACACTTGTTTCGGGTATCGTTATGTCTCATTGTGCTTATGGGCTTCCCGCTCGTTACGGCCGCAAACGCGGAATGGCGCCAGCAAGCCGCGTGAACCGTGAGGTTGCGACATTGCAGAACTTTCCAAATTCCCCATTTAACTTGAACTCCTCGCGCATTGAGCGGCGGGCTGCGCCGCGTTATAGCTTCCTTGCCCTCGTGGAAGCCGCTGAAACCGAAGGCGTCATGTGCATCCAGGGCAGACTTAGGGACGTCAGCTCCAAAGGATGTTACGTGCATACCCCAAGCACGTTTCCGCCTGGCACTTTGCTTGAGGTCGTCATTTCTCGCGAAGGAGAGACATTCCGTTCTCATAGCAAAGTGGTTTATGAGCACGATGGAATTGGCATGGGCCTGGTCTTCGCCGATGCCGCCAACGATCAACTGGAAACGCTCAACTCCTGGCTCGTGAGGCTTGCCACAACCGATATGCTCTAACGAGCTTCGGCCGCTCCTCGCGCGCCTTCGTGTTAACGCTGCCACGCTCGCTCAGGAAGCGGCCAACTCCTTGAGCAGGGCTTCACCTTTGCGGAACCAGGGGCGCTCCAGACGCTGCCAATAGCGGGGGAGCGTCCGCTGCTTCTGGAGTAGTTGCTTGGCCCAGTCGCGAGACTCGTCGTAGCGCTTCTGCGATTTCAGAAAAGCCGCGTAGAGGTAGAGCGTCTCGGGGGTATTAGAGTGCTGCACGACTTCGGCGAAGAGCGGCGCGGCTTCCTGCTCTCGCCCCGTCAGGGCATAGGCTTGCGCCAGCATCAGTTGCGCACGATACGAGTCGTACTTCGCGTCGGCGTGAACCACGTGCTCGAAATCGGGCACCGCGGCGGCAGGGTCGCCCAACTCCATCGAGCATAAGCCACGGCGATAGAACGGATGCGGTGAATCGTTGCGCGCGGCGATGCTGCGATCAAAAGCTTCCCTGGCCTTCGCGTAATTTTTTTCATCCCAGTACAGCTCGCCGAGTTCCTCGAAATTTGCCGCCGAGGGATTATCGAGAATGGCAGTGCTGACCGTAGCGATGCGCGACCTTCGGCCAAATCCGCGGTACGAATTGCGGAGCAAACCAGCATCCGGCAACATTTCCACGACGATGTACACGGCTGCCCCGAGGAAACCTCCAAAGAAAATGACAAAGATCCAGAATCCGCTGGGGCGCCGGCGAAAGAAGTGCACCAGAGCGACGATCTGGGCGATGAATCCCCACGGATAGAAGAGATAGCTGAGACCGATCATATGGAGGCAGGCATCGGGCGCGATTTAAACCACACAGCTTATTATAGGTTTACCTCTGGATGTCCGGGGCTTGCAACCGGAGTGGTTCCGGCCATCATCGCGCGAGGACCGTGCGAGGACGAGCCACGCATTGAATTAGAGAAGATTGCACGCCCAAGCGACCGAGTGTACATTACCAGCCGACCGGTGAGTCGGAACTGAGATCCCGGACATCAATTAAGGTCCCCAGGTAGAACAGGCCATCGCAGATCGCGATCCCACCGCTTGGAGTAGTGACAGGCACACATTGCACCCGGCCGGAAAAAAAAGAACCAGCCTCGTCCGCTCGCTGCTATTTAGCGGCATGGCAGCCGCCTTGTTGCTGTGGGTCGCCGCGTACAACGGTTATCCGACCGTCTACCCCGATACCGGCGGCTATCTATACACCGGTGCGTTTTTCATCGCGGTTCCACCATTCCGCGCGCCCGGCTACGGCGTCTTTACCAGGCTGACGGGCTTGGGCGCCAGCGCCTGGTTCACGGTGGCCGCGCAGGCGATCGTCGTCGTTGCCGTGTTGTACGAGACTTGTAAGTACGTGATCGGTGGCGAGTCCAAGTTTCGCGACTACTGCCTGCTCGTGATCGTGTGCGGGCTGGTGGCGCTTACCAGTCTGCCGTGGGAAGTTTCGGAGCTTATGCCGGACGTTTTTGCAGGGATGGTTTTTCTTTCGGCCTTTTTGCTGGCTTTCAACACTCAACTGGGATTGCCGGAACGGATCGTTCTGGCTGCCATCTTGACGATCTCCGTGAGCGCCCATATGTCGCTGCTGCCGATTGGCGCCTTTTTTGCCGCGGCGCTAGCGATCTCGAGGCTTGCGGGGTGGCACGTGCAAGGAGCGCTTCCAGCGAAATCAATGCTCGCCTGGCTGCTCGCTCCCGTCGTCTTGGCTGGACTCGGCACAGCGACGCTGAATCGCGAAACCGGATTGGGCTTCCGGCTTTCCGCCTCGGGGAACGAATTCCTGCTCGCAAGGCTGTTCGCCGACGGCCTAGCGAGCGATTATCTTCGTGAGAATTGCCAGAGAGAGCAGTTTGTTGCGTGCCGACACCTCGCTGATCTACCCACGACACAGGCGGAGTTCCTATTCTGGTCTCCAATGCGTGACGACATGGCCGGACACGGGAATGAGATTGAGGAAGTCGTGCGTGGAACGATTCTCACCCAGCCACTACGATTCGTGATGACCAGCGCGAGGGACACGCTGATCCAGCTCGTGGAGTTCCGCACTGGAGACGAAATCCGAGCGTCCAACTTACACGCGCCGAACTCCAATGGCGCCGTGATTCAGCAAGTGTTTCCGCGTGACTTCAACGCGTTCTCGAACGCCAGGCAGGCGCTTGGCCGCATGAACCCGATCACCAAAGCCGCTGCGATTATTGACACGGCGGCGTTCTGCTTGAGCCTCGTGGCGTGCGTGCTGCTGGCGCGGACCAAGCGATTTGCGCAGGTCAACCAACTCTTTTACTGGTCGATTGCGTTTCTGGTGATCAACGCGGGAATTTGCGGCAGCCTGGTAGGCGCGTACGATCGTTATCAAAGTCGCGTAGCCTGGATCGTGCCCCTCTGCTTTCTGTCCTACCTTTGCAATCTGGTACGGAGCCGAAACTCGATAGCTCGAAATTGACATGTTCGGCCGGGGCGGAGCACACTTGCGCGACCGAAAGTCAGAGGACGCGAGGGAGGGCGAAATGAAACTTCGTGTTGTCTCAATGGCATTGGGATTGGCTGCGGGCGGCGTGCTGGCACTCTACGGCGTGGCGCTGGCACAGAACGTGCCGGCGGAATTCGTGGTCACCGGCAAAGCCGCCGAGCAGATTCAGGACTTCTCGACCATCAATCTGGCCACCGCGCAGCACATCGCCAATGCGTGCGAGAAGGCCGCGACCGAGCAAGGCGTGCAGATCAGCGTGACGGTGCTCGATAAGGAAGGCAATCAAGTCTATGCGGATCGGATGGACGGCCAGGGCTACCTCAACGTCATTACGTCCGAACTGAAGGCGCGCACCGCGCTGCTGGGGCGCGAGCCAAGCAAAAACCGCATGAATCGCGTGATCCAAAATCCAGGCCAGGAATTTTTGGACATTCAGCGCGGCCTGTTTCCGAATTCCGGCGGGCTGCCCATCGTGGTCAACAAACAACTGATCGGCGCCGTGGGCGTGGGCGGCTCGGCGCCGAAGCCTCCGGTGTGGAGCGACGAGGTTTGCGCCCACAAGGGCCTCGAGGCCGTGATCGGGCCGTCGGTGGCGCCGCTAGGGCCGGACCTTCCGCCGCGGCGGAATCCCAATCCGGGCAACGCGCCCGTCGCGAAGTTCGCTACGACGACCGTGCCCAAGACGACGCTGCCCGCGGAATGGGTCGTCGGCGGCAAGGGAGCGGCCAACCTTTTCGACGCCAATCGAGATTTCTCTGGCCGCGGCGCAGAAGATCGCCCGCGGCTGTCTCGACTGGGCGGCTGCGAAAGGCGGCAAGAACTCGATCTTCATCATCGATGACGCCGGCATCTTCGTGCACATGGAGAGGATGGACGGCGAGGCCTACAACAACGTCAGCACCGCGCTGCTCAAGGCGCAGACGGCGCTGAAGACGCGCCAGCCAACGTCGATTCGCGCGGCGCAGCTCAAGAACAATCCGGACGGCCTGCCGCGGTCATCGGCCTTCTATAATTTCTTCTCGGCGGCCGGAGGCGTCCCGATCGTGGTCGATGGGCAGCTCATCGGCGCGGTTGGCGTCGGCGGCGGAGCGAACAACGACGACGAAAATTGCGCGGTGGAGGGTCTGAAGGCGGCCTTCGGCGATCACGTGACGCTGCCGGTGTATCCGACGGCTTCCGCGGCTAAATAAGCCCAGGCGAGCAACTGGTCTCGCTGGCCTGACTCTTCACCAGGCGACCATGGCTTCTTCGAAGAGCCGCGCCAGATCGTCGCGATCGAAGGGCCGCGGCGAGAGCTTCGTTACGCGGTGCTGGGGCAAGGTGCCTTCCACGAGCGCCGGGATGTCGGCCGATTGATAGCCGAGCGCGCGGAGACCGTTCGGAAGGCGCAGGTCGTTCATGAGCTTGACGACGTGATCGGCAAGAATTTTGCCGGCATCCTTGAGTCGCGCGCCGGAAACTTTTGCTCCCAAAATTTCGGCCGCTTTTAAGTGACGCTCGGGACACGCCAGCGCGGTGAATCGATAGACCGGCGGCGCGTTGAGGATCACGGAGATGCCGTGCGGCACCAAGGGATGATCCACGGTGTAGCCCGGCACGCGGTAGTCGCGCACGAGTCCTGACACGGGGTAAGACATGCCGTGCGGCAAATGGCAGCCCGCATTGCCGAAGCCGATTCCCGCGTAAGCCGAAGCCAATAACATGGAAGCGCGCGCCTCGTCATCAGATGGGTCCGCCGCAGCCCGTTTCAAGTAGGCTGTCACAAGCCGCAACGATTCCAGACTCCAAACATCGCTGATGGGATTCGACCCTTGATAGGCAGGGCGCAGCGCCGGGCGCTCAGGCCGCGGGCGCTTGCCAAATGGCAGCGCGGTGTAGGATTCGATGGCGTGGCTTAGCACGTCCAGGCCTGCCGAGGCGGCTACCGCAGGCGGCTGCGTGCGCGTATTCTCCGGGTCAATCAAGCCGAGCGTCGGCTTCAGGCGGCGGCTGGCGATGCCGGTCTTGGCGTGCATCGGCAAATAATCGAAGATCGCAACGCCGGTGGTTTCGCTGCCAGTGCCGGCCGTGGTGGGAATGGCGATGAGCGGTTTCAGCGGGCCGGGAACGGGGCGGCCCTTGCCGACGGGCGCGTTGACGTATTCGAGCAGATCGGCGGGATAGCAGCTATAGAGATTGGCGGCTTTGGCGGTGTCCATCGTCGAGCCGCCGCCCACGGCGACGAAGGCGTCGTAATCGCCGGCTTGCGCGACGGCGATGGCTTCCAGAAAAGATTGATCCGTGGGCTCGACGCGCACGCGATCGAAAATCGAGAAGCGAATCTTGTTGTCTTCCAGCGATTGCAAAGCGGTGGCCACGGGCGGCAGTTTCCGCAAGAGAGGATCGGTGAAGACCAGCACGTTTTGCCTACCAAGATCGGACAACTCCGAGCCCAACTCGCGCGTCACGCCGAAACCGAAGCGGATGGCGGAGGTCGACATCTCGAATGCATATTCTGTTTCCACGAAGCCCCCTCGCTCACAACGAGCGGACAAAAGCGTCGCCGATGGGTACTCAAAAATCAAGAAGGATGTGATACTTCGCCAGGCGTATGGACATCGATAGACTGAAACAGATGTTAGATCTGAGACCGCTGCCGAGCGAAGGTGGATTCTATGCGGAGACCTATCGGTCTACAGAACAATTGGCGCACGAGTGCCTTCCCAAGCGTTACATAAGCAACCGAGGTTTCAGCACGGCCATCTACTTTCTGCTGACGCCTGAAACATTCTCCGCGATGCACAGATTGCTTTCCGATGAGGTCTACCATTTTTATCTTGGCGATCCGGTTGAGCTACTTTGCTTGCGCGAGGACGGCTCGGGCGAGGTTCTCACGCTCGGAAGCGATTTCGATGCCGGCATGAAGCCGCAGCTTGCAGTTCCGCGCGGTGCGTGGCAGGGCTCCAGGCTGCGGCCGGGAGGGAAATTTGCCCTGCTCGGCACAACAGTCGCTCCCGCCTTTGAATTTGCGGATTTTGAAGTGGCGAACCGGGAGCTTCTATTGCTGGATTATCCGAAGTTCTCCCAGATGATCCGCGAACTGACGCGGTAATCGCCGCGGCCTGAGCAAATCTGTCGCCCTTCGTGGTAAAACACTACGCGGGAATCCCGACCAACGGAAACCAACGGAAAAGGAGAAACCGGATGCGTAAAAACCTGTGCGCCCTCCCGCTACTCGCCGGCTTTGGGCTCGTCTTGGGGCTTGGGATGGCTACTTTCGCGCAGCAGCGTGCGCAAACGGCTCAGGGGCCGGAGCCGAAATCCGTCATGCTGCTCTTCCGCGAGGATTTCAAGAGCGGCGTGCCGAATGACCTGACGTTCGGTCCAGACTCGCTGACGAATTCGAACCTGCAGCTCGAGCTTTACGGGCCGGGCGCAAAGCCCGGAAAAGACCCGAAAACCGGCCTGCGCCTCAACAACGAAGAGGACGCCGCAAATCCCGGCCAGATCACCAGCTACGTGTGGTCGGGCGTGACCGGCGGCCCTTGGGCCGTCATGCTGAAGGAGAAGAACAATTATCTCGACCTCCGCGGTCCGGCACACATTCGCTGGCGTATCCGGCCGCGCGGTTTGCACGTGCTGCACCCGGTTGTGAAACTCGCCGACGGCAAGATGTTTGTAGCCGACTACGGCGAGCCCAGCACGACCTACTGGCACGAAAGCGAGTTCTATTTCGCAGACATCCAGCGCTGGCGGGAACTCGATCCCACGACAGTCGCGGAATCGCCTCGAAAGAATGGCGAGCCGATCTGGCGGGACTCCATCGACCTCGGCAAAATCGATGAGATCGGCTTCTCCGACCTGATGGGCGGGGCCGGCCACAGCGCCCAAGGCAATAGCGGCGTCGATTGGATCGAAGTGTACGGCAATCCGGTGAAGCGCTGACGAAGCCGCGCTAGCCGGCCAGTTCCGAATCGAGCTGCTTCATTTGCGGCTCGCCGTAGCGTGTGCCGGCGACTTCGGACGCGGCGATGGCTTCCTCGACCGCTTTGAAATCCGCCGCGGACAGCTTGACTTCGAGTGCGCTGAGAGACTCATTGAGCTGGGCGCGCGTGCGCGCACCCATTACCGGAATGATATTTTCGCCTCGCGACAGGACCCAAGCGATGGCTAGCTGCGCGGGGCTGATTCCCTTCTCCGCTGCAAGCTTTCTCAGTGCTTCGATCAAGCGCTGATTGCGCACCAGATTTTCTCCGACGAAACGCGGGAAGTGGTTGCGAATATCGCTCTTACTCGCAGGCCTGGAGCCGGTGAGCAGGCCGCGCGAGAGCACGCCGTAGGCGGTGACCGCAATTCCCAACTCCCTCAGCAGCGGGAAAATATGCGATTCGGGGCTGCGGCTGATGAGCGAGTACTCGATTTGCAGATCGGCGATCGGGTGAACGGCATGCGCGCGGCGAATCGTTTTCGGCCCTACTTCGGAGAGGCCGATCGCGCGCACGTACCCGGCCTTGATCATGTCGGCGATGGCGCCGACAGTTTCCTCGATCGGTACATTCGGATCGAGGCGCGCCGGGCGGTAGACGTCGATGTGGCTCACGCCCAGGCGATTGAGGCTGTGCGCTAGAAACGATTTTACGGCGGCCGGGCGAGCGTCGTAACCGAGCCAGCTTCCGTCCGGGCCGCGCAGAGCGCCGAATTTCACCGAAATGAGCACTTTGTCGCGGCGGCCTTTCAGCGCCCGGCCGACCAGCATCTCATTGTGGCCCATGCCATAGAAGTCGCCGGTGTCGATCAGATTGACCCCGCGCTCGATGGCAGCGTGAATGGTGGCGATGCTCTCGTTCTCGTCGGCGTGCCCGTACGTGCCGGACATGCCCATGCAGCCCAGCGAGATCGGGAACACTTGGGGGCCGTTCGTTCCGAGGTACCGGGAGGCCATGGTTTGAGCGGACATCAATCTCTCCGCCCGTATTCTAGAGCTACCCGCTCGCAAGCGCCATCCATCTTGCTTGCCTGCGATCGCTGTGGCCTTTCGCTGGGGTCTGCGGCCCAAACCCGCACTCGATCCAGCCGCCTTGACACCATAGGCGGCGGGGTCTACGCTGGGCTGGCTGTAAGGCTTTCTGATTCAGCGAGTTCTGTGTCTTGGGAACGTGCTCCTGTCTCGTAACCCTGGCAGTTCCGGAGTGGATAAAATGGCCTTCAAACTGACGGTAAACGGGCGCTCCTCCACAGTCGACGTGGCTGCGGACATGCCCCTGTTGTGGGTGCTTCGCGACGTTTTGAACCTGCGCGGCACGAAGTATGGCTGCGGCATCGGCCAGTGCGGCGCGTGCACGGTGCACCTGGGCGGCAAGGCGGTGCGCTCCTGCCTGACGCCGGTCTCGGCGGCGGCGAATGCGCCGATCACTACCGTGGAAGGGCTATCGGCGGACGGCACGCACCCGGTCCAACTTGCTTGGCAGGAGATCGACGTTCCGCAGTGCGGCTATTGCCAGGCCGGCCAGATGATGTCGGCTTCCGCTTTGCTCGCGAAAACTCCCCAGCCCACGGATAAGGAGATCGACGAGGCGATGAACGGCAACATCTGCCGCTGCGCAACCTATCTGCGCATTCGCCAGGCGATTCACAGGGCCGCGTCGCTGACCAGCAGCAACTTGCCATCGAACGAAGCCGCGCTGAACACGGTCGGAAAGGAGTAACCAGAGCACCATGACGACTACACTCCTCGATCGCCGCTCTTTTCTTCGCGTCACCGCGCTCGCCGGCGGCGGCATGCTGCTGGCCTATTACGTCGATCCCGTCAGCAAGGTGTTCGGGCAAGCGGCGCAGGCGCCACCTGCCGCAAACTACGTGGCCAGCGCGTTCATCCACATCACCGCCGGACGGCGTGATCACCATCACGGCCAAGAACCCGGAGATCGGGCAGGGCGTAAAGACCTCGCTGCCCATGATCATCGCGGACGAGCTGGACGTCGACTGGAAGGACGTGAAGATCCAGCAGGCCGACCTCGACGAGACGAAATACGGCCGGCAGAACGCCGGCGGCAGCACGGCGACGCCGATGAACTGGGATCCACTGCGCCAGAGTGGGCGCGGCGGGGCGGCAAATGTTCGTCACCGCCGCCGCACAAACCTGGAACGTGCCGGAATCGGAGTGCTCCACGGCGTCGGGCCGCGTGATGCACGCTGCGTCGAAGCGCTCCCTGAGCTACGGCGAGCTCGCGGCGAAGGCCGCGACGCTGACGCCGCCGGATCTCGAAGTCCGTCAAGTTGAAGGACCCGAAAGACTACAAGATCATCGGCGTGCCGACCCACGGCGTCGATACGCACAGCATCGTGACCGGCAAGCCGATCTACAGCATCGACTTCACGCTTCCCGGAATGCTGTGGGCGACGTACGAGAAGTGCCCGGTTTTTGCGGGCAAAGTCGTCAGCGCGAACCTCGACGAGATCAAGGCCATGCCCGGCGTGCGCCATGCCTTCGTTGTCGAAGGAACAACCAAGCTCACCGGCTTGCATGCGGGCGTCGCCATCGTTGCCGATAGCTGGTGGCAGGCCCGCGTCGCGCGGCAGAAGCTGAAGGTCGACGTGGAACGAAGGGGCGACCGCGCAGCAGAGCAGCGAAGGTTACGCGCGCCAAGCCGACGAGCTGTCAAAGCAGCCGCCGGCGTTTCCGCTGCGCGTCGACGGCAACGCCGAAGCGGCGCTGCAGTCCGCGGCCAAGGTGGTGGAAGCGGCGTATTCCTATCCATTCCTCTCGCACGCGCCGCTCGAGCCGGAAAATTGCGTGGCTCATTTCCAGGACGGCAAGCTCGAGCTCTGGTCACCCAGCCAGACGCCCGAGGCTGGCCGCCAGGAAGTCGCGCAGCTGCTTCGGCATTCCCGGAAAGCAACATCACCGTTACACATGATGCGCGTCGGCGGCGGCTTCGGCCGGCGCCTGACCAACGATTACATGCTCGAGGCCGCCTGGATCGCCAAGGAGGTCGGCGTGCCCGTCAAGCTGCTCTGGACGCGCGAAGACGACTTTGCGTCACGACCACTATCGCCCGGCTGGCTTCCATTACCTGAAGGGCGGACTCGACGCCTCCGGGAAACTCGTCGGCTGGCGGAATCATTTCGTGAGCTTCGGCGAGGGCCAGACGTTTGCCGCAGTCGGCGAACATTCCATCGAACGAATTCCCGGGCACGTTCCTGCAGAACTTCGAGTTCCAGTGCTCGCTCATGCCGACCGGGGTGCCGACGTTTGCGATGCGCGCTCCGCGCAGCAATGCGTTTTCGTGGGTGTTCCAATCGTTCACAGACGAACTGGCCCACGCGGCTGGCAAAGATCCGGTCGAATTCCGGCTGGAGCTGCTGGCGGCGCCGCGCATTCCTGCCGCCAAGCCCAATCCCGGCGAGCCCGATTTTGACGCGGCTCGCATGCGCGGCGTCGTGGAACTCGTCGCGGAGAAATCGGACTGGAAGTCCCGCGGCAGCCTGCCGAAGGGCACGGCGAAGGGCGTCGCGTTCCAGTGGTCTCACCGCGGGTATTTTGCCGAAGTCGCGGAAGTGAGCGTCGATGCCAACAACAAAGTGAAGGTTCACAAGGTGTGGGTGGCGGCCGATATCGGCAGCCAGATCGTCAATCCCGGCGCCGCCCAGAATATGGCGCAGGGCGCGGTGATCGAAGGCATGAGCCACCTGATGAACTGGGAGATCACCATCGACAAAGGCCACGCCGTGCAGACCAACTTCCATCAGTATCAGCCAACGCGCCTGACGCAGGCGCCGCCTGAGATACAGGTGGATTTTCTTCATACCGCGTATCCGCCGACCGGGCTCGGCGAGCCAGCTCTACCGCCGTCGATTCCGGCCATCTGCAACGCAATCTTTGAGGCCACCGGCAAGCGGATCCGCTCACTACCGATCGCGAAGCAAGGCTTCAGCTGGGCGTAACATCGGCGCCCAGCCGCGAAAATCAAACAGGCCGCGTCGAGAGAATTGGACGCGGCCTGACTTGTTTTTACCCGGTCATTAAGCCGCAGCGGTGCGCGGCGGCCATCCCAAAAGGTCCGTGTAGCTTGCCTTCTCAGTCAGCAACTTGCATCCTATTTGCACGGAGGACTCAATGCTCAGACGCCGAGTAATGCTTCCATTGCTTTTGCTAAGTCTTGCGATCGCGCCGGCGGCAAGCCGGTCGCAGGAAAACAGTGAGCCGATTCTCAGTCCGCCGGCGACCGCTGCTTGCAAATTCGCAGACGGCAAGACAATCTCGGTGAATTACGCGAGTCCGCGAATGAGAGGACGAAAAATTTACGGTGACCTTGTACCGTACGGAGAAGTTTGGCGCGCCGGTGCGAATGAGGCGACGACGTTTGTCACCACGGCTGCCCTGATGATCGGCGGTAAGCTCGTTCCTGCGGGGAAATACACGCTGTTCACGGTGCCTAATCCCGACAAATGGACAGCTGGTTATCAGCAAAATGACGGGCGAGTGGGGAATACCCTACCCTGGCGCCAGTCATGACCTCCTGCGGACTGATATGAAGGTCGGCAAGCTGCCCGGACGGGTCGAGAACTTCGCCATTGCGTTCGATCCCTCCGGAACAGCTTGCACCATGCGCCTCGATTGGGAGACCACCCGCGCCTCGATCGAAATATCCGAAAAGAAATAGGCCGCGAGATCCCTCGGCGGCCCAGACCAGCCAAGAAGCCGCACACCCGAAGAGCCTGTCTGCAACATTGCGGACGGACGGGGGCGGGTGTACGTTATGCAGAGTCGCGAGTAGGTCAAGCGCTCAAACGAAAACGCGAGGGCTGCACGAATGATAACGAAGTCGAGTTCCGGGTCGAGGACTGGGTTGAAGACTCGCCGGTGGCTGGCGGGAGCAGCGAGCCTCACGGTGCTGTTCGCAATCGTGTGCGCGGTGGGCGCTGCCCCTCGGCCGCAGTCCGACGCGATCACGATTGCCCTGGCGGGGCAGTCGATGATGCGGTCGGATCTGCGCGCGACGGCGCCGGCGGAAGTGCCGGTCATCCAGGGGTTGCTGAAGGGTGATGTGGTGTTCACGAATCTGGAATCCGCGGTCGCCGAAAAAGGCCAGACGACCCAGGAGGGCCGGGGATTTCTCACTCCGCCGGAAGCGCTCGATGCGCTGAAGACGTTCGGCTTTAACTTGGTGGCGCTCTCCGGCAACCATGCCTTCGATCTGAAAGTGACCGGCATTCAGAACACGATCCGCGAAGCGGACAGCCGGAAGATCGTTCATGCCGGCACGGGAAACAACGTGGCCGAAGCCGTGGCGCCGGGCTATCTGCACACGCCGAAGGGCACGATTGCTCTGATCGCCAGCGCGTCCGGCCTGATTACGCCGGGAGGAAGCGCCACGGCGGACCGGCCGGGCGTGAATGAGCTTCGCGTCGAAGCCGGCGACAAGGAAAATGAGGCGACGCAAGACCTGCCTGGCGCGCCTGCAAACACGCCGAATCCGGAGGATTCGCGAGCGCATTCTGCAAAGCATTCGTGACGCACGGCAGCATGCTGACATCGTGATCGTGTACCAACATAACCACGTCTTCTCAAATCACTCGTTCGCGACGATTTTCACCGAAGGGATGCCGGAACGGCTGGCGCCGAACGATTGGCTCAAGAAGTGGACGCATGCGGAAATCGATGCCGGCGCGGACATCATCGTGATGCATGGCGCGCCGCTGCTGCACGGGGTCGAGATTTATCACGGCCGTCCTATCCTCTATGATCTGGGCAACTTCATTTTCAATACGCCGCCGACACTAACCTACATCGATGAACCGATGAATTGGGAGAGCGCTGTCGCCTACGTGCAATTTCAGGGGAAGAACCTGCAATCGATCTCGTTCCGGCCGATCGTCATGAACCCGCTGGGCGAGGGCCAGCCCGATGTCCACAGCGAGTACACAAACAACCAGTTCCTCGATACGCGCGGCCTGCCCTCGCCGGCCACGGGCGCGAGAGCGGGCTACATCCTCCAGCGGCTGGCCGACGCGTCAGAGCCCTTTGGCACCACGATGGAAATCAAGGGTGACACCGCCGAAATCAAACTGAAAGGCTCACATTAATAGGAGACGGCGGCCGAGCCGCCAACTCTCCCTCGTGCGTGTGAAGAGGCGCGCGGGTTGGCCGCAATGGTTATCTCGCCACGCAAGACCGCACGACCGGGCACACCCACCCTCTAGCGTTGTCGAGATAAACTAGGTTGCCGAAACAGAAAGTTCGCGCAGCGCCGATTAGCCGGGGCTGCAAAGCGAGTAGCCGCGTTCTTGCGCGCGATTCACGGCGACAATTCCCGCTGGAACCATACGCGCGTTCGGGCAGACCAGATTGGCGCTCAGTTCCTTGATGATCGCGTCAGGTTCGCCACCGGTGGCCTTGGCGATTCGTCCAGCGATGTTCCGCGTAGCCGATGCGCAGACGCCAAAATGAACGCCCTTCTTGATGAGGGCCTGCATGGCGCCGGAGATCGGATCTCCCGACCCATCGGCCGGCTTCGCATAAAAGTTTACCGTGGGCGCCTGCTTGGTCTTCGGATCGGTGAATCCGGATTGTTCCGACAATTGCGCGCCATACTTGGCCCACACGGCGTCGCTGTAGCCGAACGAGGTGGACTTGGCGCGTACAATGATCAGGACGGCCAAGTCGGTGTCCTTCACGCCGTAGGCGTTTTGGTTTACGTTGTAATAGTTATTCGCAAACCGCAGGGCCGCGTCAACGCCGGCCGGCGTCGTGGTATCGAACGCGAAGCGGTGTACACCGGGAATCTGGTCGAGCCAGTTGTCCTGATCGTGCCGAGCCGGATGCCACGCTGCGTCTGATCCCGCAACATCCGCAAGCGCCGCGGAAGAACCGACAGCACTCACACTCAAAACACCGGCGCCCATACCCAACCGAGCAAGAAACGAACGCCGAGCCATCAACGATTGCAGCCATTTTCCAGTCATCGGACACCTCCCTGGCGGCAATCCTAACACACTCGCAAGCGAATTCGCGCCCCTGGGGGCCTCTTACCGCACGCCGAAGTGCCGAAAGATGCGAACCTTCAGACCATCGATGGCCAGCAGGAACATCAACACGATGGCCAACAGCGAAACAACTAGGGACCAGGAAATGGAGGCCATCAGGATACCGCTGGTGGCCATCAGGCTGACGACGACAACGTCGGCGACCGAACTGAAGATGAGCCAGCGACTGGGGAGCGAGTGCCAGAGGCGATTGCGCTCACGGACGAGATAAACGTTGCCCTGGCCAGTAAAGACCAACATGAGAAAAACAAGGGTCTGGAGCTGGCCAAGCGGGAGATGAAGGACGTCTCTGCCGGCAAAAAAGACGGCGAAAGAAAGGATCAGAACCAGGCCAGCGAGCGCTCCGGCGGTGGACATCAGAGTGCGGATGTCCCAACGGTCTGGCTGCGGCGAAACCGACACGTGGTCGGTGGCGATGGATATCGTGACAAAATCGTTGGTGAACAAGAGCAGAACCACAAGAAGAGGGGTAATCACAAATGTTCCGGTAAGAATGACGCCGACGCTGAGAAAAATGCCGATTTCAATCGTCTTGATGATCTTGTTGAGCGTGTACGTCAGCATGCGCTGATAGATTCGGCGCCCGGTTTCGACGCCGCGGAGCACGCCCATGAGGCCACTCTCCGTGAGGACGATGCTCGCTGCGGCCTTGGCCACATCGGTTGCTGTGGAAACGGCGATGCCCGCTTCCGCCTGCTTCAAGGCGGGGGCATCGTTCACGCCGTCGCCCGTCATGCCAACGACGTGGCCTTGCCGCTGAAGCCCCTGCACCAGGCGGAACTTGTCTTCCGGAAAAACTCCGGCGAAAACGTCGTATTGTTCCGTTGCGGACCCGGTGCCATTGCGCAAGCTTTCGGCAGAGCCGACACGGTCTCCGATGCCCACCTGTAGCGAGACGGCGCGGGCGGTCGCGGGTCCATCTCCAGTCACCATAATGACCCGTACACCCATGCCCTTCAGATTTTGCACGAGCGCTTTGGAATCCTGCCGAATGGGGTCTTCCAGCCCAAGGAGGCCTATAAGGTCCAGCGAGTTTTCGCTCCCAGCTGCCACAGCAAGAACGCGTGCGCCTCGGCCTGCGAGCCGTGTGACTTCATCCGTGACACTTTCAGCGTGGCCAACCACGGAACAAATCGCGTCCGGCGCGCCTTTGATGACGCGTAGTTTGCCTGTCGGCTGCTCATAGATCGCTTCGGAGCGCTTGGTGGCCGGATCGAACGGGATGAATTGGATCCTCCGTGGAACGGTGTCCAGCGTCCCCTTCGCGTTTGCTGCTGCCAAAACGGCCAAATCGATTGGATCCTGAGTCGCCGCGTCGGAAGCAAGAGCGGCCATCCGCAGCACTTCTTCCGAGCTTCGACCTCCCATCGGAACGATCTGCGCCACTGCAAGCTGGTTCTGAGTGATCGTTCCGGTCTTGTCCGTGCACAATACATCCATCGCCGCCGCCTCTTCGATGGCGGAAAGACGCGTCACGAGCACGCCGTGACGGGACATGTCGAGCGCGCCCAGAGCCGTCGCCACCGTGAACATTCCTGGCAACGCCACCGGCACCGAGGCAACCAGGAGGATCAAAGCGAACGGCAAGACTTCCGCCCACGGCAGGTGCGCAAATCCAGCGTAGACGAGCAGCGCCGCAACAAGAACGGCATCGAGAATGACCAGATACTTCACGATCGCAAAAATAATCTCCTGCAAGTGACTCGCGGTTTTTGCGGCTTTCACCAATTCCGCAGTCTTGCCGAAGTAGGTATGCTGTCCGGTTGCGACCACCTCCCCACTCGCTTCGCCTCGTTTGAGGCGCGAACCGGCATAGACAATCGCCCCGGCGGATTTTTCCACGGGCAAGGACTCGCCGGTCAGACCCGATTCGTCGGCCTCTACAACGCCGTCGAACAGGCGAGTATCCGCTGGGGCCAAGTCTCCCAGGCGCACATGAATCACGTCCCCGGGAACAAGCTGTTCAGCGGGAATAAGCTGCCAGCGGCTATCCCGCAGCGCGCGCGCCTGCACCGAGAGCCGCCCGCGCAACAGGGCTAGAGCCCGATTGGCCTGATTTTCTTGGACAAAACTCAGTACGGAATTGAAGAGGAGTAAGACGCCGATGATGACAGCTTCATCCCGCTTGCGAACCAGAATCTCCAGCACAATGGTGGCTTCGAGCATCCAGGGCACGGGCGCCCAAAACTTGGCTAGGAAGGAGAGCAGCGGACGGCGGCGTTCTTCCGCGACACGATTCGGGCCAAACTGGCGAAACCGCTCCTGCACTTCCGCAGTCGTGAGACCCGCTGGAGCCGCAGGGGCTACCAATTGATTTGCGTTCATGACGGTTGGATGATTGTATCCCGTCAGTGGATAGACGCGAGCCGAGCGCTGTGCTCATCTTCAATTGTTCGACCCGCTTGAGCGGCATCTCGTTATTCACCGCCGTATCAGCAACGCTTCGAAACCCAACCGACCGGCCCTGAGATGCACTCGTTCGTCGTTTCTGCTGATTCGCGTCAATCGGCCTCGATCGGGCCGCATCGTTGGGACTTTCCTGTGTTTCTAATCCTGTGCTGCTCCGCCCGGAATGCGACGAGCCCCTCTGTCTCGAGGAGCAGCATGAGGATGTCTTTACGCAGACCCTCAAGCAATTCTCGCGTGTCTCGTTCTCCAGCCAGATTTTTTTGGCTACTTCGCTTTTGAGGCATGTTTGCCCTGATGAACCTATTTTGCATTGATGAACCGGCTGATCCCAAACGCCACAAGCATCTACGTCTGTATTCGCTTTGCCAGCAGCGCACAGGCGCGATGCAGTCGAGCTTTGACCGTTCCCGAGGGAACTCCCAACTTCTGCGCAGCTTCTCGTCGCAACAATCCCTCAACGACGCACATCTGAACGACGGTCCGGTAGGCAGGCGATAAATGCCTCATCCTCTCCCTGAGCATGCGAACCTGCTCCTCCTGAGCACATTCTTCTTCCGGGTTGGGTTTCGGATCGACGAGAACATCGTCGGACCGCCAGCTATCCTCGTCGGATATGTCATCGTCGATCGAGGTGGTGCGCGAACGACTCCGCCTCCGCAACTGCATGCGCGCGGAATTGGTCACAATGCTGTGCACCCAAGTAGAAAGGCTGCTGCGGCCCTCGAATTGGTCGAGGTGAAGGAACGCGGAGAGCAGGCCATTTTGCAATGCATCCTCAGAGTCCTGAGGGTTCTGGAGCATGCGCGCCGCGGCACGATAGAACTGCGGCATGTTCGACAAAAACAGCTCTTCGAGTGCCGCGCGATCCTCGGGGGCAGCGGTCTTTGATGAGCTCTCTTCGCGGCTCAAGGCTTCTCCTTGCCAGCTGAGCTAACCTGCTCGATCCGTTCGTGACTAGAGCATGCCTGCGGCCACTTGGCTGGATGTCTTTCCAATGGCACTGGTTGGCTTCGGGACTCGAGCAAAGGTAATCAGCTAAATCCAAGAATCGCAAGGATGTCGCCTGGAATTGGGGATCGATGATTTTTCGAGCCGACCAATGCTAATCACGGAAGGCTGGCATTTTGAAAGTGTTCGCTTTGTTCACAATTTTTGTTCGGTTTCTGCACACTCCCAGAGAAAAACCCGCTTCGGTAAAGGATTTATTGGGATAGGGGAGGCCTGGCGGGCGGCATCGCAATTGCACTCAATTCATGGATTCCTCGCCTCTTAAGGGCTGGGAGGCTTGCTGACGATCATGAGCTTCGGGACGTTCCGATTTCTGGTCGCGCTGGGGTCTGCCGCGATCACCTTCTTGTGCCTTCGGTTAGTGCGGAGGTTCGGCCGTTGAATAGAGAACCGCTGACGGGCAAGACCAGACATGGAGGCATTTCGGGACAATCACCGTCCATTCTCTTGACCTGCGGAGAGACGGAAACGGTCTGCGGAAGGGTTTGCCGCTTCGTCAGCAGCCTGACGGGTGAGGTCAACGGGTTTATTCTTGACCGGGGGCTGCGTGTCTGCTTCTCCGCGGATTTGGCGGACAGCGTCATGGAGATCCTGTCCATTGGTTCGAGAGTATTAGTGGACGGATCGGTGCGCGTCACACACCTGGGAGATACCTGCGTCGATGCGACGACGATTACCAGCCTCGACTCTCGGCGATCTGTGAACTTCGACTCTGCCCCGCTTTCCCAACTGTCGGCGATGCCGCCCCTCACGGCTGTGCCCACGCCTGGGAGCGCGTCGTCAGCTCCCCTCCACTGGCCTGATTCCGGGATTCGGCATGCACTCGAACCGCTTTATAATACGGCCGCCCAAGCCATCGATTTCGCTGGCGCTACCAATGAATCCTTGCCATGCGCCGGCTCAGCAAGAGCGGAAGATCCGCGCGAAAGCATAGTAGAAGGGATGGACCGGGCCCTGAACAGTCTGCACCGCACTGAGGTACTTCTGACTTATCTACTCGTCGTAAACGCAAAGGGACCGCGCGTCGGTTACCGCCTCTTTGACGAAGCCTTGCACACGTACGAACAGGCGTTATCCAGAACCGAGGCGCGAAACTTTACGGGAGCGGAGCAATTTGCCATGGCTTCCAGGTTCCTTTCTCACGCCGCCGAAATCCTGATCTTGAGAACGATACCGTGGCGCAGCGACGACGCAAATAGCGCGTCCTCCTGCCAGGACCCGATCGCGGCGATCAACGCCGCAACCCTTGCGCTGGATCAGTTGCAGCGAGTCGAAGGACTCCTGTCGCGCATTCGGCTGCTGTTGAACGGTGCCTCACCGTCCACCGCGGATTGCGCACAGATCGAAAAGCTCGTTGTGCGAGCTGGAATACTGTACGCGCAGGCACGTTGTTTTTGTTACCGAGGAAAGATCGAAGACGCCATCGAGCTCGCCCAGGCGGCGGAGGCGGTCGCCCGCTCGGCGGAGCACTTATGCAGAGCAAACTGTTTGACGCGGGATCCGAGCTGACGAACGGCTCTTTGTACGTTGAAACTCGGCTCGTGTCTCTCCGATACTGTATTTTCTGCGGCTCGCCGTTGTGCCGCCGACTCTGGCAGAATAAGATGGTTCAGGGAGTTGCAGTGGCTTTGAGACTCTCACTTTCGAGGCTTAGTTTTCGCTGGCAGATCACCCTGCTGGGAGTGCTCATCGCCGTTCTGCTCGGCGCCGTGCTCTTCGCCGGTTTAGTTGCTTCCCAGTACACTCGCTCGGCGGTCCTCACCGACGAAAGAAAAGGCCTGTCCCAAGCGGCATATGAATTGGCGCGAGCGTACTCGAACAGAGACGCCCTTGGGCAAAGCGGTCATGAGTTATCCCCTTTAAAGAACTCGTCCGCCCAATCTTCGCAAGAAATCCTGACGCCGATCACTCACGCCGTCCTCCAGAAGCTGGACGGGGTCGAAGGCGGTTTTTACTCGGTGGCCAATGATTCCTTGATTGGTTTCTCTTTCTCTGCCGGCCTAGCTCCGGATCCATCGGTAGGGCAAGACGCCCCGAGCGAGGAGCGCTCTGCGATCCTTGACTTGGTTCGATCCGTGGCCTCGATGCACCAACCGGCGGGGCAAATGCTCACTGGCTTCTCGAACGTCGTTCTCATCGAGGCCGTGCCCATTGTGGATGCAGGCGACTACGTGGGCACGGCATGGACTTTGAAGCGGTTTTCCACTCTTCCCGGAGCGAATCGCCTGCGAGCCTATCTCATCGCGGTCGGATTGGGATTGGCGGCTCTGGCCTGCGTTCTCCTGACCTTGTTGGTGGTCCGCAACTTGCAAAACGGCGTTCTGAAAATCGAGGGTGGCCTTGAATCCCTCGAGGACAATCTGGCCTCTCAGATTTCGACCGGCAACGATCCCGATGAAATTCGCCAGATCGCGCGAGCGATCAACCGATTGGGAGCCACCCTTAGAGAAAAGATCGAGAAGGAAAAGCAAATCGAGGACCAATTACGCCATGCCGAACGGCTCGCCGCTCTGGGGCGTCTGATCGCCGGGGTCGCCCATGAGGTTCGCAATCCCCTCGCGACAATTCGCTTGCGAGTGCAGATGTGCCAAGCCTCTGGAAGCCCTGGGGTGAAGGAGTCCTGCTCTATCGCGCTCGAAGAAATCGAACGCCTCAACGGTATGGTCAATCGCCTGCTGAGTTTTTCGAGGCCGGTTCATCTTCAAGCAGCGCCCACCGATTTGGATTCCTTGGTTGGACAGCGGCTTGAACACTTTAACGAGTTGGCGCTGCAACACGACATTCGTTTTGTTACCAATTTTAGTCACAGCCCGGCCCCGGTCCGTTTGGACCAAAGCCGCATGGCACAAGTGTTCGATAACGTCATTCAGAACGCAATTGACGCCATGTCCGAGACCGGCGGGACGCTTTGCGTGAACGTGACACGGGGCTCGGCTACGCCAGGGAATCCTGCTGAAGCATGCGTGGAATTCAACGATACGGGCCAAGGCATTTGTGCCGACGTTCTCGGACGAGTATTCGACCCGTTCTTTACCACGAAGTCGTCCGGGACTGGATTAGGCTTGTCCATCTGTCACGAACTCGTCCAGGCCCATGGCGGCGAAATCCATGTTGTCAGCGCGCAAGGGTGCGGCACGACCGTGCGTATCCTTCTTCCCGTGCTCGAAGGGCAGAGCGCGATCCGGGCGATCTGAGCGCGCCATCTGATGAGCGAAACAATTCTCATCGTTGACGACGAAACGAACCTCCGCAAAACGCTGGCCGAGATCTTGCGCACGCGGGGTTATGCAACCCTCGAGGCTGGCGATGGTGCGGAAGCCATCGAACTGCTTCACGATGTGCGTTCCCGGGCTGATCTTCACCGATTGGAAAATGCCCGGCGTCGGCGGAGAGGAAGTCCTGCGTTACGTCCGGGGCAATCAGCGCCTCGAATCCGTCCCGGTGATCGTCATTACCGCTTTTGGTTCCAGTCACAGCGCTATTGAGGCCGTTCGTCTCGGGGCCTATGACTTTGTAACTAAGCCTTTCGATCTTGAAGAAATCGCTTTGACCGCTAAGCGCGCTTTGGCCCACGCGTCTCTTGATCGCGAACTGACGCAGTTGCGGGCCCGCGCTTCCAACGGCAATCCACCTGCAGCAGGCCGCCTGATTGGCTCGAGCGGCGCCATGATGGACGTTTTCAAAATGGTTGGAAAGGTCGCGGAAACCGACTCAACCGTCCTGATTTGCGGAGAATCCGGTACCGGCAAGGAGCTTGTTGCCGAGGCTATTCACAACTACAGCCAGCGAAAGGAAAAGCCTTTCGTGGTGGTCAATTGTGCGGCCATTCCCGAGCAACTTCTGGAATCTGAGTTGTTCGGACACGAACGAGGTGCATTTACCGGCGCGGTGGCGAGAAAAACCGGCCGGTTTGAAATGGCCGAGACTGGAACCATCTTTCTGGACGAAATCGCGGAGCTCCCGCCAAATCTTCAAGTGAAGCTGTTGCGGGTGCTGCAAGAGCATACCTTCGAGCGGGTCGGCGGCACGGAGACCATGCATGGCGATTTCCGCGTTCTGGCCGCGACCAATCGCGACCTGGAAGCCTGTGTGCGTGAACAGGTCTTCCGGGAAGATCTGCTCTACCGGTTGAATGTAGTCCGCATCTCCGTGCCTCCCCTTCGGGAGCGCAGGTCGGATATCGCTCTGCTGGCCGAACACTTCCTCCGCATCTACAGCGAGAAGAATGGCTTCCCCGCGGTTGGCTTTTCAGACGAGGCGATTCTGACGCTGCAAACATATTCCTTTCCCGGCAATGTCCGTGAGCTTGAAAATATGGTCGAACGGGCAGTTCTCATGGCTCGCGGTCGCGTGGTCATGCCCAGCCACTTTCCCATCGACGGCGCGGCTCCCGCGCCGAATCATTCGAACGGCAGCAAGTCGGACCTTCTCTCTCTGCCATTTCACAAAGCCGTGGCGGAACTTGAAAAATCTCTCATCGAAAAGGCGCTGCGCGAATCCGCCGGGAACAAGACCGACGCCGCCGATCGATTACAAATCAATCGTCGCCTGCTTTACAAGAAACTCGCGGACTACAAAATTGACGGATGATGTCGGCATCAGGACGATGCGGCATCCCACGTGCGATAGGCCATAGTTTCCGGATTGTTGAACTGACAAGCTTTGACAAACAAAGGAGAAACAGCGTGACTACAAGGTTCCGCTGGTCTATGGCTGCGACCACTCTCGCGGGCTTTGCGGCTCTGGCCATCCTGCCCCCCGCACACGCACAAAACCGACCTGGGGTTTCACAGCCGCAACCGCAAGCTGGCGCCCAAGCCCAGCCGCCGGCTTCGACCTCGGGGCAGAATCAGGCTTCTGCAAATACTCCTCCGCAGTCGGAGCCGCCTTCCCAAGCTCCCGACGGTCAGGCCCTGGTGAAGGACTACTCGAAAGCGCCTCGCTTGCTTCATGTTATCGCCCCGTACAAGCCACAGGAGATCCCTGCCATTTCGCTCGAGAATTCTCCGCGGATTCAGAACCTGATTCACGATGGCAAGCTGGAACTTTCCCTCGCGGACGCCTTGGCACTGGCGATTGAAAATAACCTGGACATCTCCGTCCAGAGGCAAGTGGTTCCGATGGCCCAGACGGATCTCCTTAGAACCGAATCCGGCTCGGCAGCGCGCGGTTTTTCGGGCGCCACAATTCCCCTGGGCCTGAGCGCTGGAGCGATCGGGCTCGGAGTCAGTACATCGGTCGCCGGAGGGGGAATCGGTAACGCGGGCGGCATTACAGGCGGTGGCGGCGCAGTGAACATCCCTCCCGTGGGAACCTTTGATCCGACAATCAATTACAACTTTAGCTGGGATCGCACCGTGGCCCCCCTCAATACGACTGTGGTCGCTGGCGTTCCTTCGGTAACTGGTTACTCCGCTTCTTATAGCGGCAGCTACACGCAACTTTTGCCGACCGGCACTAGCTATTTTGTCAGTCTTAACGGGTTGCGCTCTTCCTCCACCCAACAAAGCTTGCTGTTCAATCCGGTCGTGGCGACCCGCATGTCTGTGGGGTTCAATCAGCCCCTGTTGAGTGGCCTGGGATTGAAGCCGAATGAACGCTTCATATTGGTCGCCCGGAACAATGAAAACATTTCCGGGTCAATCTTCAGGACTCAACTGACGCAGACGATCGTGCAGGTGGAAAACGCGTATTGGGACATAGCTGAAGTCCAGGAAGACGTGAAGGTAGCGGAGCAATCCCTGGCCGCAGCCCAAAGCCTCTATCGAGACACGCAGAGAGAAATGGAACTCGGCGTCTTAGCTCCGCTCGACGTAGTGTCCGCCCAATCTGCGGTGGCGGCTAGCGAGCGGGACTTGGTGATCGCCAGAACGAACCTGCAAAATCAAGAAATCCAGTTCAAGACTCTCTTGAGCAAACGAATAGACCCCAACCTGGACGCGGCGGAGATCGTGCCCACGGACTCGTTGCCGATCCCCCGGGATAGTGACATTCCGACTCTACAGGACGCTCTGGCCGAAGCCTTTCGCGACCGCTCGGATTTACAGATCGCGCAGATGAACGTCCAGAACGAGAAGATCTCCACTCAGTACACGGCGAATAACCTGCTGCCGTCGGCCAACGTATTCGGTCAATATGCGGCTGCGGGCTTGCAAGGCAACTGCACGGTAGCCGGAAAGAACACCTGCCAAACCGCGGGCACGACATCCAGTCCCCTCGCGCCGGGTACCGTCGTTCCAGCCGGCGTAACGAACTCCCTCAGCCAAATGATTGATGGCAACTCTCCGGAATATTCCATAGGACTCAGTTTGATCCTCCCCATCCGGAATCGCGCGGCCCAAGCCGACAACTTGCGTGCTCAACTCGAAATGCAACAGACGCAATTCACCTTGCAGGGTTTGCGAAATCAAGCCGAGCTAGGCGTCCGGGAAGCCATGGTCGGACTGGTTCAAGGGAAGAGCGAAGTAGAGGCCGCGCACGAAGCCGTCATCCTGGCGCAGGAAACTCTGGACGCGGAACAGAAGAAGCTCGCGACTGGAGCTTCCACGCCCTACAACGTTATTCTCCGTGCCCGCGATCTTACTGCAGCCCAGTACACCGAGGTGCAGACCGTGGACACCTACGCGAAAGCGTTGGTGGCCATGGACCAGGCCCGAGGGAGGATGCTCGAACGAAATGGAATGACATTTAACGACGCATTGAGTGGCACCATCACCAAAATGCCCGCCCCCGCCTTCCACGGGGGATTTACTTTGGAAGGCCGGTAAGGCTCTAGGAGCATGCCAAGCACTTGGAGCATTACCACGCCCTCAGGATCCCCCGGAAAACAGCGAATCCTCTCGCGGATTTCAGGGAGGATCAAAGTTTGTTTTTCTCTTCTGCTGGCTCTTCTTCTGGCCAGCGGAGCATCCCTGGCTCAAACCGTCCAGCCCGAGGCGCCAGACTATAGCAGGAACCCGAAAGCGTTCCCGCAGGTCCTCATGCCTTACAGGGTCCGGCAAATTCCGCTGCCTGACACGCACAACACAAAAACTCTTTCTCAGATGATTCTCGAGGGGAAAATAGAATTATCTCTTTCTCAACTCGCGGCGGCCGTGGTCGAGAACAACCTGAACATTGCCGTGGATCGCTATAACATTTACTTTGCCGAAGCGGATCTTCTGCGCGCCAACGCAGGACAGGCCGCTCGAGGCGTTGTCGGGTCCGGGGCAATCATCCCCGACGAACTCTTCTCGTCAGCCATCGGAGCGGGAGTAGGCGGCTTGGCAGGACTCGGCGGCATTGGTGTTACCGGTTCGGTCAGCGGATTGCAGCGAAGCATAGCGATCTCTCCCCGCGGCGCGTACGATCCGGCTTTTCTATTCAATGTCAGTTTGGACAGCACGGCAAGTCCGCTGAACACCTTAGTGGTCGCGGGATCTCCATCCGTCACGAATAGCACGGCGTTCTATCAGTTCGGCTGGGAAGAGGCCTTTACCACAGGTACCAGCTTCAGCGTGCAAATGAGTAACGAACGCCAAGACAGCGACCAACTCTCTCTCATCTACAACCCTGATGTCATCAGCAGAGTCAGTATGAATGTCGTCCAGCAACTGACGAATGGGTTTGGCTTTGAGGTCAACCGCCGCTTCCAAACCGTAGCAAAAACCAACGTGGGGATCACCCGCGAATGGTACCGGCAGCAAGTGAGCGCCATATTGTTACAGGCCCAAAGCACCTATTGGGACCTGGTGGCTGCCCAAGAACAAGTCAAGGCAACCGAGGAAGCGTTGAAAGCCGCCCAGGACTTGTATGCGATCAACAAGAGACAAGCTGAGATTGGAGTTCTGGCGCCCCTCGACGTGGTTTCCGCGGAATCCCAAGTGGCCTCGAGCCAGCGAGACCTGATCGTCGCTCAAACTAACATGCAGCAACAGGAATTGACCCTCAAAACTTTCTTCAGCGAGGAAATCACGGACGCCTTGGGAGACGCCCAGATTGTGGCGACAGACACACTGCCGGAACCGCAGGACTCCGATGTCCCGGCGTTCGACGAAGCTCTGTCCGCGGCGGAACGCAATCGTCCCGAGCTGCCTCAGGCGCAAGGGAATGTGTCGAACGATCAAGTAGCTCTCAAGGTTACGCGTAACTTTCTAAAGCCAACCTTCAATGCGTTCGGACTCTTCGCCACGGCCGGTCTTTCCGGGAACCAATACGTTGTCAATCCGTCTGGAGGCGCTCCCATCCTGGTGCAGGGAGGTCTCGCCCAGGAATTGAGTCAGTTCTTCCACTTGAAGAACCCGGAATATGCCGCGGGTTTTGCTCTTACCATTCCTATCGGGAATCGCAGCGCCCGGGCAGACAATGCTCGCGCGGGCCTGAACGAGCGCGAGGACGAAATATCGCTGCAAAGGACCCACAACCAGATCGGAGTGGACGTGCACACCGCGATCATCGCGTTGATGCAAGCCAAAGTACAAGTGAGCGCGGCACAGCAAGCCCTGGACTTCAGCAGACAAAGTTTGAATGCCGAACAAAGGAGGCTGGCAGCGGGACTCTCCGCGCCCTACAACGTGATTCTGGCGCAGAGAAACCTCCTAGCCGCCGAGCTGGCGGAAGTGCAGGCCAGTGACACATATGCCAAGGCACTGCTGCAAATGGAGCACTCCGAAGGCATCCTCCTGGAAAAGAACCACATTGACCCGGAGGATGGTCTTCCCGCGCGAATCTCGCAACAAGGGCTGAGAAACTCAAGCTCGCCGAACTGATAACAGCGGAGCAGTGGCGTGCGCCTGCCTCTTCGCCGTGTATCTCAAATCCCTGCCCTTCCCCCGGAAAAGAGGCCTACCCGCCCCTTCGAACGTATTCCTGTCCGGCCAGATTCGAATGCCTTATTGGTACCCAGCGGCCTCAGGCGGCACATTCGTGTCAACGCAAAGTAGAAATGTCCGGTTTTCCGCCAGGTAGAAATGTCCGCTTCCATGGTTTTCTCCAAGGGTGCTCAGCAGGCACATGGTATTTGGGTTTGCTTTTGGTTTGGGGTTGCGGTGTTCGTTCCGCGAGTCCTGGAGGCCGTAGGCCGGAAGGACTTGCGGACGGCCGCAGCGGTTGGGGGCAGGGACGCAGGTGGAGATAGCGGCCCCGGTAGCGCAACCAGTGGCTTCCGTCTAAGCGTCGTTCGATCTCTACGGCAGCTCCACGAAGCCCCGCACAAACGTCCTCCCGCAGGACTCCCCAGCGATGGCCATCCCAGCTGACGGTGTGATCTGCAGCCACCCGGCGCGCGGCGCGCACACTGAAAATTTCCTCCAAGCGATGCTCCGGCCCCAGCCGCCGATGGGCATTGCGCGGGCTACGAGGCGTCACGGTGAAGCGCTGTTCCCACTGGGGAAGAAAGCGCATTTCCAGGAAATGGTTGGCTCCGGCGATGCTGTCGATCCCGGCCAGCCGCATCTCCTTCACCAGACGGTCCTGCAAGAGTTTCAAAGAGTCTCTCGATACGCCCCTTCGCTTGCGGACTGTGCGCCGCGATCCATTCGATCCCCAACTCGTGCAACGCTCGCCCAAACTGCGTGCGCTGGGGATCTCCCCGGAGTTGTTCGGCAAGCGGCTGCGGACCGGCCGTTTGAAAGATGCTGTTTTTATCGGTGTAATGAGCCAGCGGACGGCCATAGCGCCGTACCCATCCTTGCAGGGTGCGCAGGTTCTCTTCCGTCGTGTCCTGCTCGGTGAACCGTCCCCAGAGGCGACTGCTGGCATCATCGATCAGAGCGATCAGATGGCAAGCCGGACCGCGATTCTCCAGCCAGCGGAACGGCGAGCTGTCCTGCATCACCAGCTCCCCGAAACTGGCTCTGCGCTCGCGCCACACATGCACGGCCTTGACACGTTGGCGGCGCGGTCGCCACAAGGCCGCCCGGGTCATCCATTTCCGCAGCGTCTCCCGGCTCACCGCGAAACCTTCCTGGGCCAGGTGTTCGGCGGCCAGCGTGGGGCCGAAATCCGCGTACCGCTGGCGTAGCCGCGCCAGAATCTTCTCCTGGAGCTTGGCCGCCAGCCGGCGGTTCGAGGGGCGCCCGCGCAGTCCATGAACGAGCGCACCATCGCCACGCTGGCGCAGGCCTAGCAGCATCCGCCGCACGTGGCGGTCGGTTACCTGCAGCCGCTTGGCCGCGGCGACCTGCGTCAGATGCTTCTGATCTACTTCGTGCAGCACTTTCAATCGCTCTCGTTCTCGTTGACTCAACGTGATTCGCTCCGTTTCCATGGGCCCCTCGGCCACCCATAGAACCGGACATTTCTACTTTGCACAAACCGGACATTCTCATTTTGCGGCGACACAGGCGGCACATTCGTTGTGTCGAAAACGGAAGAGGAGTAGGATGCGCGAGAACGCAAGCCAAATCGAAGATCCAGACGTGGACAGCAAGGACCGCTGCAAGGCAACATCCTTGTAAGCTACGCTTGGGACTTGCGATCGCTACGCCATCTCTGAAACCTACAACTAGCGTTTATTGGATGGAGGCAACCCATGCGTGAGCGCGTACTCGTTTTGCTGGGCTTGGCCGCTTTTTTTGTTCTGGGCTTTGTTGCGGGTAATCGCCTCATGACCGTCCGCGGACAGACGAAGCCGGGTGAGGGTTTCGCGGCCGTTCCGGGCGCGAAGGGCGGCGAGGACATCACCGGCCCATACGATGCCGTCGCCGACTGGCCGAAACCGCTGTCGCAACTGCCGGGCCATGAGAAATGGACCTGGGGCGCCGTTGAGAGCGTCTTCGCCGAAAGCCCCGACCGCGTTTTTATCCTGCAGAGAGGCGAGGAGCCGCTGCTGACGCGGCCGCCGCAAACGCCTGTTCCGCAATTCGGGCCAAGCCTGTCGTTCCCGACCGGCGAGGTGCCCTTCCGCAACGCGTCGCAAGGTCCGGTGGCGAGCTTGCCGGGCGGCGGCGGCCCCGGCGATAGACCCGAGGACTCCGACAAAAACTGGAAGGGCAAACTCGGCGTCGACGCGCGCTGGGAACACAATCTCGTCGTGGTGAACTCAGACGGAAAAATCGTCGAATCGTGGACGCAATGGGACTCTTTCTTTAAGCGCCCCCATGCCATCTACATCAATCCCTATGACCCGAGCAAAGCCGTGTGGGTGGTGGACGATTTCAAGGAAGCGATCTTCAAGTTCAGCAATGACGGCAAGAAACTCCTGCAAACCATCGGCACCCCCGATCAATCCGGGGCCGATGCCACCCATTTCAACCGTCCCACGTTCCTCGCCTGGCTGCCCGATAGCACCATGTTCGTCGCCGACGGTTATAACGGCACGCGCGTCGCAAAATTCGACAAGAACGGCAAGTTCCTGCTGGCTTGGGGCGAAAAGGGCAATCCGCCCAACGATACGCGGCCGGGCTACTTCAACGTGGTGCACGGACTCGCTGTCGATCCGGTGACGCGCCGCGTGTACGTCTGCGACCGCGGTAATCATCGCATCCAGGTGTTCGACGAGAACGGCAAGTTCCTCGACCAGTGGCCGCTGGACAAATACTCGTCGGTCAACTTCCTGTACATCTCCGCGGATCGCCACCTGTGGGCCGCGGACGACCGCGATTCCAAGATCGTCGAGTACGATCTCGATGGGCACCTGCTCTATGCGTGGGGCACGCTATCGGAGAATCCGGGGGGCCTGTTCAATACGCATGGCATGAGCGTCGATCAGGACGGCAACTTCTACATCGCTGAAGTCGGCAACGGCCGCGCGCAAAAATTCCGCCCGCGTGCCGGCGCGGATCCTTCGAAGCTGGTCGGCGAGCCGGTCTACGCGGCGTGGAAGTAGCTGGGGGAGATCGCGATGCAAGGTGGCGCGCCCGGAGGGAGTCGAACCCCCGACCTTCTGGTTCGTAGCCAGACGCTCTATCCAGCTGAGCTACGGGCGCGTTCTCGTGCAGCCTCGAATTGTAGCATTCCTAAACTATATTTTCGTTAGGAGAAAACGCAGGCACTACTTCGCGGCCAAGTCAGGCGCAACAGCGTCAGGAACCTCAGCTTCCAGGAAGCTGCGGCCGCGGCGCTCCTTACCCAGCGAAATCGTCACCGCGAGCACGACCATGGTCACAATCTCGAATCCGGCCAACGCCCACTTGTAACCGAACCGATCGCGCAGGGTGAATTCCACGACCGGTGTTCGCGAAGCCAGAACTATGCCCAACTGATAGGCGAGGCCGGGCACTAACCCTCGCGTCGCGTCGGCGGAAAGCTCGCTGAGATGCGCCGGGATGATTCCCCACGCTCCCTGCACGCCCACCTGCATCAAAAACGAACCCAGCGCCAGAATCGTCAGGGTGCTGCCAAACGCCCAGAGCGGCATCACCGCCAGCGAAAGGACCAGCGCCAGAACGATGCTCAGCCGGCGTCCCGCGACGTTCGAGAGCTGGCCGAAGATAATCCCCCCGACGACGGCTCCGATGTTACCCAGAATAATGATGTAGGAAATCGCCGCGATCGACGCTCCGTGCTCAGTGCGCAGGAAATCCGGATACATGTCTTGCGTGCCGTGCGAAAGGAACATCATGAACGTCATCAGGAAAACCAAGTAGACGCAGAGCTTCCATTGCTCGCCCACGATCCGCAGAACGGCGGACGTCGACGGCGCGCGGTGCTTTTGCCAGGCCGCCGACTCCGGAACACTCGATCGAATATACAGAGCGAGAAGCGCTGGTATGCCTCCCAGCCAAAACATCGGCCGCCAGCCCCATACCGGAAAAGCAAAACGGTAGGCCAGCGCCGCGAGCAGATAGCCGACGGCGTAGCCGTTCTGCAGAATTCCGCTGAGGATGCCGCGCCAGCGAACTGGAATCGCCTCCATGGCCAGCGAGGCGCCCACGCCCCATTCGCCGCCCATGCCGATCCCGTAGAGAATGCGCAGAAAAAGAAAGACACCGAAGGTGGACGAGAATCCGCAGAACAGCTCGATCACCGAAAAGAAAATCACATTGGCGATCAACAGGTTGCGCCGCCCGTAGCGGTCCGCCAGCAACCCAAAAACCAGCGCGCCCACCGGCCGCATCAGCAAGGTCCACGACACCGTGCCGACGATGAGCGCTTTGGAAACGTGAAACTGCGCCGCGAGCGTGTCGTAGAGGAAAACGACCACAAAAAAATCGAAAGCGTCCAGCGTCCAGCCAAGAAAACTCGCGGCGACGGCGTGGAACGCTCCGATGTTCGCGGGTTTCTGGGTCTCAGGCATGAATTGGCGGCCTCGCGCCGTTCCAGCTTATCGGAGTGCACGCCGGAAAAACATGCGCTCGTGCGACTCGCCGGGGCGCGCGCGGCGGAGCCTTGAATTCATTGTTGGAATCAGTCGAAGCCGGACTAGTTTGTGGGACCGGGCTGCGAGGTGTCAAACAAATTGTGCGTTCGCGCGGCGAAAGCGAATCCGTAGCCGGAAAGGCCGGTAAAGAAGGCGGCCCCGGGTTCCTCAGGGGGAATTGGAACCCGGGGCCGTGGGGCGTTGGGGGGGCCGGATGAAACTCGTTTAGAAGGTCAATCTTCAACCAGCACGGCGGAGCGGCACAACCGGTAAAGCTCCGCGTACGTAAAGACAACCTGTTTCTGACCCTGTTCGTACTGCGCGTGGCCTAGGCCGGTTTCGCTGGACATCCGGCGCAACTCCTCCGTCGTGACTCCGAGCAACTCGGCCGCGCGGTCTTCATGAATCAGTTTCTGTCGTGGCTCCGTGTGCGTCTCGGAGCCCTCCTGGGATCTGGGTCGGGCGCGCCGCTCGGTTAGGTGATGTCGTTTGTCCATTCGTCTTCCTCCACGGCCAGGATCATCGATTTATAAATGTCCACGTCCCAGCTCTCGCCAATTCGGAAACGCACCGCCTCATCGGATTCGCCTACGATGATCCCTCGCAAGGGCACATGAAAATCGGCCGAAGCCACCTGCAGGACCACCGGCTGCCCCACCCAAACCGCGAAAGCGCTTTGCACTTGGCTTTGCATCTCGTGGCGCCTCCCTCAGCGTCACTTGCATTCTGGCGATCAAGCACATCGGCAGAAATAGTACAGAGGCTTCAATCCACTGGGAGAAAGGTACTGTTGGTCTATCAAGCACAGCGCGCGGTGCGGCGCGGCGGAAATGGCGACGAAAGGCGAGGGCGGTACGAGCGTACCGCATCGCTGGTGCGTGCGGGTGATTGAGCGAGACCGATCCGCGGCGCATCCTGTACGCATCGTGCTCTGAGGGTCGCCACTTCTTACGGTTTACTGAGGAGGTTGCCGCCGTGATCTCCACCGAACGCTTGGCCGTGCTCATTGCCGCGTTGAGTCTCTGCTGGCAAGAAAGCTGCGGAGACCCTACTCTTTTCTGCTACCGTGTTGTATGCGGGCTCGCGGCTCCCTGGCGCGGGCGCTGACTCCACCGGAATAAGCGGGGCCATGTTCGATTCCCTCCGGCACTTGTTGCTCACGGTTTACGACGTTCAAGGCCTGATTCAGTGGGGCGGAGCGTTTCTGGTCTGCGCTATCGTTTTTGTCGAGACCGGGCTTTTCTTCGGCTTCTTTCTTCCTGGCGATTCCCTTCTGGTGACGGCCGGAGTTTTCGCGGCCGCGCATGTTTTGAATGTCGCCACTTTGCTCCCGCTGGTCATACTGTGCGCAATTTCCGGCGACCAAGTGGGCTATTGGATCGGCCGGCAGGCGGGCATGGCCCTCTATCGGCGCGAGGACTCGCTCTTTTTCAAGCGGCGGCATCTCGAGCGCGCCCACCAGTTCTATGAAACCTACGGCGGCAAGACGGTCATCCTTGCGCGATTCATGCCCATCGTGCGCACCTTCTGCCCGCCGGTGGCCGGCGCGGCCGGGATGCGCTATGCGCGTTATCTCGCCTATGACATCATCGGCGGTTGCGTCTGGGTTGGCAGCACGATTCTCGGGGGCTACTTCCTGGCCTCGTTCATACCCAATATCGGCCAGCGGATCCATTACGTGATCGCCGCTGTCATTGTGCTGTCGTTCCTGCCGGCAATCATTGCCGGTTCGCGCGGGCGTCTTCGCCGCGCCCCGAATGCCTCGGCGCTTCCGGTCGGCGAATCTCAACAGGATTAAGCTCGCAGGGAACCCTCGTGCCTGGCCGCGAACCTTCTTCTGCCGCGTCAAACCTCAAACGTCCTGAACAAGGTTCCGTGCCAACAAAAGCCATCATCTTCGATATCGGCCGGGTGATCGTGCGCATCAACCTGAACCGCCTAATCGAGCCGCTCGCGGCTCTCGTTCCGCCTGACTCCGGCGCTCGCGCGTTGAAAACGCTCTCTCCGCAGCAAGTCTGGTCCGCCATTGAGGCGGACCCTCGCTGGGGAGACTGGCAAGAAGGCCGTATGACTCCGCACGACTGGCACGAGCATTTGACGGGGCGCCTGCGCGTAACCATTGGCTACGCCGAATTCTGCGAAGTGTGGAACCGCGCACTCGATCCCGAGCTAATACTCGATGAGGCATTGTTCGAGAAGCTTGGCAAACGCTACCGGCTGGCCGTGCTTTCGAATACCGATCCTCTTCATTCCGCCCACCTGGAAAGCCACTTTGCCTTCTTGAACCACTTCCCCGTGCGCGTCTACTCCTGCCGGGTTGGCGCCAGCAAACCTTCGTCCGCCATCTACTCCGCTGCACTAGACGCGCTCGCGGTCCGTCCCGCGGAGGCCCTTTACATCGACGACATCGGAGAGTATGCAACAGCGGCTCAGCGCCTTGGCCTCGATGCCATCCGCTTCGAGAGTTCCGTGCAATTGCTGGCGCAGTTGTCCAGCCGCGGCCTTCTGGACGGTGCACCGCTACGGTCCGACAAGTGACAAGAGGGCTAATAGGGCTGCCGCGCACCCGATAATTGGCTTCTGCTTCTAAATGACCTCGCCGTCTGCCACACTGGATTAACCCCGTCGAATGTACGTCTTTTGACCGAGAGAAAGTTACGTTGCCGAGTAAAGATTTCTGTGTGCGTCGGTGGTCCGGCGGGCCCGCCGGTGCCTGCATCTCCTTATTTATAAATAGGTTCCGAAGACGAGAGGCCTGTGGTTGCAGTGGCTGCTGGCGTGCATAACCTGAGTCCGATGTCGAAACCTCGGGGGCGAGGTTAGATCGTTCAGATATTTTTTGGGGGAGAAAAGACATGACCATGACCGAGAATCCGGAACAAGCAGGGCAAGCAAAGACGCCGGGATGGCTGGTATCGGCGATCGTGATTTTGGCTATCGTTTCCATCGCGGGCGTGGGAATGGCCTGGAATGAGTCCACGAAGTTGCAGGATGTCCAAACGGCCGTGGGCAGCCAAATTAAGGCGTCCGCGCAGGACGCTGACCAGAAGATCGCCAGCGTGGAACAGAAAGAGGCGCAGGCCGAAGCGGCCACTACCGCGCTGCAAAGCGATCTCGGAGTCGTGACCAAACGGTTGCGGCTTACGCAGGGCGAACTCAAGACCGCCCGCGACGAGGCGGCACAAATTCGCGACGATGCTCAGAAGCAGATTGCAGACGTAAATACCAACGTCAGCGACGTCAAGACTGAGCTTTCCACCAAGGCGAGCTCGGACGATTTGAACGCAACGAACGGCAATGTGACCGCCGTGAAGACCGATCTGGCCGGGACCAAGAACGACCTCTCGATGGCCCGCAGCGAATTGGGCACGCTAATCGCCAAGAACCACGATGAGGTCGACGTCCTGCGCCGCATGGGCGAGCGCGACTACGTCGAGTTCACCATCAACGGCCGCAACAAGCCCCAGAAGGTAGGGAACGTCACGGTTGAGCTGAAAGGCGTGAACACCAAGAAGAATCAGTTCGACGTCGCTCTGACCGTCGACGACGTGCGCACGGAGAAGGGCAAGCGCACCGTCAACGAACCGATTATCTTCTACCCCCAGGGCAGCCATCAGGCGGATGAATTCGTGGTGAATACAGTGGGCAAGGACAAGATCACGGGCTACGTGAGCATGCCCAAGAGCCCCGCCACAACGTCAGCAAGCACTGGCGACTAAGCTTTTCAAACGAGCCAAACAATAGAACGGCGGCGAGGGGCAGTTTCCCTCGCCGCCTTGTTTTTTGCGCCAGCGCGTCCGGCACGAAGGCGATACACTACGCGGTGAATGCTCCCGCCTACCCGCGTCATTTTCACCGCCGTCGAAGGCGCTCTGCTCGATTCCCCTTCCCAATCCTGGTCGGCGGCGGCCGAAGCGCTCGAGGAGATCGAGCGGCGGCGCGTGCCACTCGTCTTGGTGAGCGCCGGCACGAGAGCGGAGATCGAGCCTCTGCGCAGGAAGATGGAACATGGGCATCCCTTCATCACCGAAAGCGGCGGCGGACTGTTTATTCCAGACGGCTATTTCTCGCAGCGCCTGGAGGGCGCCGTCCGCCAAGGGCGGTATTTCTGCGTGGCCTTTGGCCGCCCGTACGCCGATGCCGTGGCGGCGGCCGAGGATCTCGCCGAGGAGACTGGAGCCAGCATCGTCGGATATTCGCAAATGACCGCGCGGGAAATCGCCCGCAACACCGGCGAATCCGTGCGCCAGGCGGAACTGGCGCGGCAGCGCGAATTCAGCGAGCGCTTCTTCTTCGCGGGAAGCTCGGAGGCCGCCCTAAGCAAGTTTGAGAGCGAAGCCCGAGCGCGCGGATGGGACGCCATTCGCGGCGAGCCATTCTGGGAGCTGCGTTCCGGGAATGACGAAGGGCGTGCCCTTCGTCATTTGATGCGGCTCCTGCGCGACTCCCTGCACACGCGCCTGCGTTCCGTAGCCATCGGAAGCCGCGCCCGCGACTTGCCCCTGCTTTCCGCCGCGGACCACGCCGTAGCGCTTCCGCGGCGAGGCCAGGAGTTAGACCCGGTACTGAGTTCCCGGCTTCCAAACGGGATTCACGGCGAGGCGCCGGGCGCAGCCGGTTGGAATCAAGCCGTGCTCAAGGCTCTCGAAGAGGCGTGACGTTCCCGGCAATACCGGGCGCGCGATAAGGGACGGTCTCCGACATCGTTTCCGCTGCTGGCAGGCGACTCGTATGACAGGTTGGAGCGGCAGCCTAAAAAACGCGAAGGGGAACCCGGCGGCTCCCCTTTGCGTCACTTTTGAACCTGCGTTGCGGCTCCTCGATGAGGCGCCGCAGGCTCGCACCGCAAGAGCGGTGCTTTTTAAGTTGTGTTTCGCTCTAAGTCCGGTGGAGTCATACCTCCTCCGCTGCTCTAGAGCTAATTCCACTGTTACTCCTCCGCAAGACCAAATGCAAGCGCTTCCCGCTTCGCGCAACACGAATCCCGATCGCCGGCCCCCTCGCCGCGAGATTTTCCCCTGTCGAGGATCTTGGTCTTTCGAGCTGCTCCTCTAGAGCACGGCGAGCCGGAGTACTAGCACTCCCAAAACGATTGATTTTCTGATTAGTCCCTCTGGTCCATAGGCCGGCCTGACCCCAACACCCAACATTCTATTGAGCCAGCCGGTCGCAGCATTCGAGTACAAGCGACAGACTGGTCCCAAGGAGAGTGAAACGATGACCAAGAAAATCGCTACCACTGCGATGTTCGCCCTTCTGCTCTTCCCCTGGGCTGCCCAAGCGCAAGGCTTCGGCAACTGGTGGGATCCAGGATTCGGCGATCACAATCACGGTCGGGTCAGCGCGCCGGAAATGCCGAACTATGGCATGTTTGCCGCCACGCTCTGCGGTCTCGCGGGATACCTTGTCCTGCGCCGCCGCTACGCGAAGTCCAACTAGTGGGTAATGAGCCGCTGCTCCTCGCGGCGGCTATACCGTTCGGGAGATGGGGCTCCGCTCGTGCGATTCGCTGAGGCGCGACGGAGGCCCCATCTGTATCTGCCTGGGAGACTCTTCTTGAAACTTGGTCGCCGTGACAATTTTCGCTCTGCCATCTTCCTCACGCTCATCGCCATCGCCTGCGACTACGCGCTGGCGCCCGGCTGGTATTCTAGCTCGCCGCTTCTCGCCGTCACGGCCTTGTTGCTCCTGTCCTTCCGGCAGAACGATCCAACGCAGTTGCACCCGGCCACTGCTCCGATCTCTTGGAGGCGCCTCCTAGCCTTTGTCAGCTTGCATGGTGTGATCGTCTTGACGGGCCTCCTCTTCGCCTCACCGCTTCAGTTCGCGGCTTCGCATTACTCGCTCGTCACCAGCGCTTTCGTCGCTGGAAAATTACTGGTTCTCTTTCCTTCCTTGGCCCTGTTTCCTGGGACTGCTCGGCGGGACTTCGTGCTGCGCTTCAGGTACGAACTGATCGCCGCGCTGGTCGTGCTATTCACGTTCTTTCCCTATCGCATGTTTCAATTGGTGTCCGCTTACTATTCTCCGGTGCTCGGAGCACTGGTCTATCACCTGTCCCACCTCTTCATCCCTTCGCTGCGGTATGCCGCGGGGCCCCAGCCATTGATTTTCGGCCCACACTTGGACGTTCAAATCATCTTCGGATGTCTTGGCGCTGATGGCATCACGCTCTTCGATTGCCTCTTCGGACTGGTCATGTTCATCGAATGGGGGCGGTGCAACAAGTCCCGCGCCCTACTGAGCTATATTGCAGGAATCACCGCCATGGTAGCGGCCAACGCGTTGCGCATCATCCTGATGGTGCTGGTTGGCAACGTCATTTCAGATCGCTGGGTTATCGCGACCCATCTCAATGCAGGTTGGCTGTTCTTCTCCTTCACCTTCACCGTCTTCATGTTTTTTGCCTATCCTTTCCTGTTGGAGAACCCGTCGCCGCGAGCCACGGCCACAGCCACTCGTCCCGGCGCGCTGCTGCAGAAGCACGCCTAGAATTTCCTTACAGGAAACCAATCCAACCGGGGGCGTATTCCGCCCCGGGGATTCAAATGGCAGGCACGCTTATTTGGCGAATACGATTTCGCGGAGCTGGTCGCGGGCGACGAAGGTTTTGGAAGTGCGGAAGCGGCTGAAGAGGTCCTGGATTTCCCGGTTCTGGTAGATATGCTGGGGGGGCACAATCGTTGATACCTGTACCAGATCGAGATTGAGTGCGTCCAGAACACGGTAGCGGTAGAACTGTTCGGGCATGCGCGTGTGGAAGATGGCCAGGATTGCGCCTGCATCGCGCACCAGCGTGGAAAGGCGCGCCATCAGGCGAGTTACCGTCTCGCGGTCGAGATAGTCCAGAACATCCCACAGCAGAACGGCGTCGAAGCTGTCCTTCGGGTGGTTCAGATTACTGGCGAGAAACCGCTCGGCGCGAGCGCTATGCGACCTGTCCGGACCTTCGACGCCAATGGGAAGTTGCTGAAAGTTCTCTTGCTCGGCTCGCACAAAATCCCGCCAGGCGACCAGGACATCCTCGGTATAGACCTTGAAGTTGCGTTCGATGAAAAAGTTCAACGTGTTCTGCGAAACCTGACCGAGGTCCAGGAGGTTGCCGCGGCCGATGTCCTCGAGCTGCCAGAGGAACTCCTTGAGTCCATTCGAGAAACGGCCAGGCTGCGGCGCACGACTGGAGGACGGGCCATTCACGGGAGCGTGTAAAGGGGTCATGGTGCTGGAGCTACGGACACTGCGAACGGGCTGGGGCAAAGGGTCGCGAACCGGTCGGAATTTATTGAGTAGGCTCATGGTGAACTCAGGCGGCAGCCGAAGGCTCCTTCGCTGGAGACTCCACGGAGTGGGCGGGGCGCGGAACAGCTACCTGAGTACTTGTGGGAGCGATGGCGCGAAGCGCGGTCGACTCGTCGCCTCGCGTAACCTCCACGCCTCCGTGAATCTCTGCGCCGCCCTCCACGAGAATGCGGCGCGAGACAATGTCTCCCGAAGCCCGTCCCGTGGGGCCGATGCGCACCCGCTCGCGGCCCTGCAATCCGCCCGTCACATCGCCGTGAACGACAATCTCGCCAGCTTCAATGTCCGCGGCTACGCGAGCCTTCGGACCAATGGTGACCGTTGCTCCGTCCAAGAGGATGCGGCCGTCAACTTGGCTGTCAATGAGGAGATCTTCCGTGCCGGTGATTTCGCCTTTAACCGTCAGGCTGCCGATCAAGCGCGAGCCAGGCGCGGGAGCATTCTGGGTTGTCTTGCTGGAACCTGGCGAAGGTGGCAGGGACGTAGCCACAGGTTCAGGCGCGCCAAGTGCTGATCCTGCAGCAGCTTCTGCAGTCGGAGAAGAAGGTTTTGGTTGTTCTTGCCTTCGCCACATGGAAACCTCCAGTGTGGGGGTCGAAACCCGAAGGTATTCGACCAGGAGAACCGGGGCACGGAATATAGTACATGGCGTGCGTGGTTGTAAACTGAAAAGAATTGCACATCTGGCAAGAATGAGGCCTAGAAGGCACTAGCTCGGCCGGTCATCCGGGGCTGGTTCCGGGGGTCAGGCCGATGCCACTGACGGCGGTCTGGACAGTCCGGGCTTGCCGCAACTCCCACATTGCGTAGCAGTAACCGACACTCTCGGTAAAAAACAGCTTCAGGCCGGATCGCGTTTCCCACCAACTGTCGGGATCATAGTCGGAATCGCGGGCAGGCTCTACCAGGACCGCCACGTCCGAGGGAAAAATGTTGCGGAAAATGTAGCGTGCGCGACGCGTGTGGTAATTCGAGGTCACCACGAGGACCCGGTGCCAGTGCTGCTGCGCCACGAAGTCCCGCAGCGCCTGCGCTTCGGCTAAGGTGTTTTCGGCACGATGGGCGAAAGGTATGATCGCCGCCGCCGGCACTCCCCTGCCCTCTAGGTCGCGCTGGATCAGTTCCGCCACGCCAGCGTAGGGGCGCAGCATGCGCCCGCTCGCCACCACCTTCGGCGCCCAGCCCGCCTGAAATAATTCCGCGGCACGCTCGGCTCGATCGCCCGAGAAATTATCGTCGCCCAAAACAATCATGGCGTCGGCATGCTGAAGAGGATCCGCGACGACCCACCATCCGCCAGCGAGTCGCAGCAGAGGATGCCGGACGAGATAGAGCAGGAAAAACAACACCACAAGAAAAATCAAAAACAACAAACGAAGAAATATGCCGCCGCGCTGCGCGCCCGTCATACGTTCGGATCGAGCTGGCGAAGGCGCTCAGCGGCCTGCTCGGGAAGGAGGGCGTTGAAGTAAACCTCCTTGATGCTGTAGGACTTGCTGCGGCGCTCGACGATGGGCAGCAGCTCGAAATGCCAGTGGAAGTCTTCGGCGATGGTCGTCCAGTACGGCATAATCTCGCCCTTGGGCGCAACCATGTTCGGCGCGGTGTGCAGAACGAGATGATAGGCTTCGGTGACGTGCGCGAGGCGGCGCAGGACTCGACCGAGCAAGGCCGCGAGTTGGCGGCGGCCTGAACCCGCGCCGGGTTGCGGCTGCTCGAAGACGGGGCTATGGCGGCGAGGCATCAGCCACACCTCGAAGGGCACGCGTGAAGCATAAGGGCAAAAGGCCACGTAGTCGCCCTGCGTATCCACGATGCGCCGGCCCTGCTTCTCTTCCTGGCGGAGAATGTCGCAAAAGACGCAGCGTTCCTTCTCCTCATACCAGGCACGGGCCGAGGACAACTCGTAGAGAAGGCGGCGCGGGACAAACATTGTTGCCGTAATCTGCGAGTTCGGATGCGTCCACTCTTCGCCGGCCAAAGCGCCGCGATTCTGGAAGACGGTGATGTACTTGAAGCGGGAATCTCTTTTCAGATCCACGATGCGCTGGGCGTAGGCTTCGAGGACGCGTTCGATTTCTTCATCTTTCATCCGACCCAGCCAAGTATTGTGGTCCGGCGATTCGATCACGATCTCATGAGCGCCGACCGAACGCATGCGGTCGTAAATGCCTTCCGGTCTGCGGGCAGCTTCGCCTTCGATGCGGTACAGGGGATTGAAGTGCGGAATGACGCGCACCTGGGGCGTGCCGTTGGGCGGCAGCGCGAGCAGCACAGGGCCGGCCGACTGCGTCCCACACAGAGGGCACGTGGCGTCGGGAGGAGGAGCTGCTCCCTGATCGCCCACGACGACCCAGCTATTCGTGATGGGATCCTTACGCAGCTCCATGGAAAAATCCAGAAGCTGAGCGGCTCAGCCGCGGACGCGGCGAATCAGCGGACATAACGCGCCGGCGTCGGGCCTTCCTCGAGCCGGTGGCGGTCCCAAATGGCGCCTTCGCGGGTGTAGTTGGCCATCTCAAAATCCTGCGTCAGCTCGAGGCAATCCGTGGGGCAAGCATCCTCGCAGAGGCCGCAGAACATGCAGCGGGAAGTGTCGTAGGTGAACGTCGTCAGAACTTTGCGGCGAGTGGCCTCGTCGCGCTGCCAGCCGACCACGATGAGGTTCTCCGGGCAAGCCAGCGAGCAGAGATTGCAAGCGATGCAGAGGGTCTCGCCAGTGTCAGGATTAATGTTCAGCCGGGGCGCGCCGCGATAGCGCTCGGCGACCATGGGGCGCTCGAGCGGGTACTGCTCAGTATAGATATTCTTGGGGTTCTGAGAACGAAAGGTCAGCGAGAGACCCTTCCAGAAATCGACGAAAAACATGCTGCGTAGTATCTCGTTCATGGCCACAGTTTGTGTGGGCGGACTGGAATTGTCAAGTTGCCGGGTGCGCGGGGAATTTGCCGGTTTGGCCTTCCTATCTGCCTTCCTGTCGAGCGCCATTTAATTGCCTCTTGACGCGGCGGAGTGAGGCGAATTGTCTTCCGCAGCTTCGGCACACTCACGCTGGGCACGCGCCAGTTCCGCGGCGACGCATTCGATTACGTGAGGAGTGGCGGGCATGCTTTTGAGGTAGGCCATGAGCCTGTCCCCGGGGGAGCTGAGGCCGCGCTCGTCTTCGCGGTCCATGGCGGCAATGGTGCGGAGAATCTGGTTGGCGATATAGGCGAGGACGGCAGCGCGCCGGGGCGAGATGCGATTTTGACCGAGCAGGAGAAGCAGGCGAGAGAGGAATTCGTTGACAGGCTCGGCGGAGGTGAATTCGGTGAGGCCGGCAACGAGGCTGGCGGTGTCTTCGGTGTCGGTTTGTTTCTGGGGCAGGTTGGCGTGACGGGTGCAGAACACGGAGTCTCTGTCAGGGAGCGGGAGGCGGCAGCGCCTGCCATTGACATACGTGTGGCGGCAGCGGGAGAAGGGATCGGAGTCAGTTCTCTTGGGTTTCATTTTGGTCCTCGAAGTGAGGGATGCGGGGGTACCCCCCGGGCAAGTTGCATGAATGTGAAAACAGGGGAGTTGCGGCGACAGCAGTTTGCATGAATGTGAAAACAAAGGGGATGCATTTTGGCGTTGTGTGCGCAAGGGAGGATGCGGGCGTCGAACGGGATGGGCGAGTGGAATGAGCGAGGCGCGGAGGCGCAGAATTGACGGAAAAAGGCGGGGCGTTGCGGAGTCATACGAGAGGATAGCGCAGACTGATATTTATGTCAATATAAATATATTACTGTGTGGTACCGTTCGAACGCAGAGGCCAGGAGGAATGCCGGTTGCGTCGTTTCGAATGGCGAGAGGCTGAGAAAGCGGGCATTGGCGAGCCGGATGGGTCAGAATGCGACCTCCGATGATTGTCTTATTCGTGCTTTTGGGATCCTGGCTGGTCTTCCGCGCAATGGGCGCGTTCGGCGTGCCACTGTTTGGCACCTGGCATGATGCCGCGCGTTACGCTTTGGCGGCGATGTTCTTCTTCACTGCCATTTCGCACTTCACGCGGATGAAGCACGATCAAGCGAGCATGGTTCCGAAGATTTTTGCACATCCGCTCGCAGTGATTTACTTCACGGGCGCGCTGGAATTTCTTGGCGCCGTGGGCCTGCTGGCACCTCGATTCGCGGCGCTCGCGGGTATTTGCTTGATCCTTCTGCTCGTGGCGATGTTCCCGGCGAACATCAAGGCAGCGCGCGAGCGTTTGACGCTGGGAGGCCGCCCGGCTACGCGTCTGTGGCTGCGCGTGCCCATGCAAATGCTCTTCATTGGGCTGCTGTGGTGGTCGACAAGATAATGGCCGGGGAGTTGGGACTGCGCGTGATCTTCTAATGTTTCAGCGGGGAGGCAAGGGTCCAGAGTTCGCGGGCGGGTTTTGGGAATTCGATGCCGATTTGGGCGAGGCCGCCGTGGGGGCGCCAGGGTGGGCTACGCCCAGAACGGTGCCCAAAGTGTGGTTCCTACAATCCCGATGTGGGGTTCAATCCGGGCTTGCCCCGGCCCTACGTGTCTGAGCGCGAGGAATGCGGTTGGCAAAGCCCCGAAACGCGCTAGGGTCTTTTCCGCGCGCGGCGTCTGCATCCGTTTCGGGCCACATGACGAGAAGAAGACTTACCAGGCCCAATCCTTATCGGGCCGACATCCGGTAACGATCCTTCACCGGGATTGAGCGAGTTCCACATCTCATTCCACACTATCCCGGCTCCGGCTTGCCTGTTGGCGAATTCGCGTAAGGAACGACCGGACTATGGATTGCGAATTGCCGTCGGTGAGAGTATCGGATGCGACGAACCCGTGAGGCGACCGCCGGATGATGTCTTCCCCGAGCAGATGGCCAAAGCGAGCTGCGTTCTCCGTGCTCATCGGCACATTGGCGGCTCTCCTGGTTTTCTCTCCGCTGATTGCTAATCTCAACGGGACAGACGTTCTCTACATTTTTTTGGTAGCGCCTGCTCTAATCGTTGTCGATATTTGCGTGCTGATGTACGCGGCTGTTCGGAAAAACCTGCCACTCGCGTTATTGGTAGTGGTTTTCGGGGCGGTATCTGCGTCGCTCTTTTTTCACCAGGAGACCGTACACATTTGGGCTAAATGGTTTTTCTGGTCGAATGGATATAGGAACGCGGTTCTGGCTGAACCTGCTTCAAAGAATGGAGACCTGAGGCACATCGAATGGGATGGCTGGGGGTGGGCCGGAAGCGACACTTCCGTCTTTCTTGTCTTCGATCCCTCTGATTCGCTCTCGAAAGCGGCGACGAACGATCAAGCAGGCAAGGTCGAAGGGATACCGTGCGAGGTGTCCCTGGTGCGTCGTATGAGTTCCCAGTGGTACCTCGTATATTTTGAGCAATACGTGGACGAATCTGCTTGGAGGAGAAGTTGCGGCCCTAATCCAGCCAATCTTAACCGATTAGGCCCGCCCCCGCCGCCAGCCGTTGATTTCCAAAAGGACCCTGCGCGCCAATCGGAGCACAAATAACCTCTCCTAGCTCGTTATTCCTGAAGCCTCTCTCATAGCGTGGGTGACATTTTGGGGTCGTGATAAACGGGATTCTCGGCAACTGGCTTTTTCCACAGTCTTGGTACCCCAGATTCCGAGAAGGCGACTTCGCAGGACTTGGCCCTGCTCTGCCTAGCCCTAGGATTTGGTCGAAAGTTGGATATAAAATCAGGTTCGGTACTTTCACAATGAAAACACTTTGGCAGAGATTCGTCAGCCGACATAGACGAATCATGGCAGAATTTCGACAGGTTGAATTGGAGTTGGCGAGACAGTGGGCGAGAGAGAATCCTAGGGTTGGTCCGACGATATTCCCCACAAGACCATACAAACTCTCGACGATCATAATTGTCTGCGTGTTCATGTTTTTCGTTGTGGTTGCGTGCTGGGCTTTCTTCACAAATCTGCTGTAAATCCTGATGAACGGGATTATCGTTAAATGGCTTTTCGGGGTTCCGGGCCAGTTTCCGAGAAGAGGACTTCTCAGGCCCTGAAGCGGCCTAGGTAGCAAGGGAACGTATCTTCCGAAAAATAATTACGAAAGCAGCTACGCTGGCAATAGGCGCAACCGTAAGCCCAACGATTACTGTAAGACCGTAAGAATTCTCGCCGTTAACGAAACGCGCACATATGAAGAGGACTAGCAGGAAGCTGACGGCAGCGGCTGCAATCGCGCCTAAAGCGGAAAGAAACACGGCCACGATTGACGCGCTAATATCCATGCGGGCTCGGACCACGTCCCCTCTCTTCAGTCACCACATCATAGCGGGTCTCCTTTCGATGTGCCTTGGAAGACCCTGTCATGCTGTGCGCAACCGTCACGCCCTGATTGACGGGACTATCGTCATGTGGGAATCGAGCAAAAGCCAGATGACGATAAGAGGACTTATCAGGCGTTGGGAAAGTTCACCGAGCCAAGGAGAAGACAACGGCCTGATTAGTCTCGGGTAATGGTCAAGACAGCGGTGCTAGTTTTCCGCAGAGATTCGTCAACAGCTTCAAGATATTTCTGCTTCGCACCCAGCCCAAGGAAATGTCGCTCCGCCTCATGCCAAGTTCTAAATCGAATGGAAGGCAATGACCGCGCCTCACCCTCATCACCAATGATTCCCGTCGGCAAGCCGATGCTGGTGATGTCTACGACCAAAATCGTATGATTCAAGGCGTGCAGCAGAAATCGATGCTTCATGCGTTTGAGTATGCCACAAGCGTCCACACTCGACCCACTGGCACCGCGAAGGCCAGATGACGAGAAGCCGACTTCCCAGGACTTGGCCTCAACTTTGGCTACGCGCTGCGCCGATGGAAGAGTGGAGGACCTTAGGGGACGAGGACGTTGGCGGAAGACTTGTCTAGGGATTCGAGTCTAGCCAGTTCTACACGCAGGCTGGCCGCTTGCTCGCGAAGCTGCGATGCGTCGAGACGTGGCTTTTCGCTCACGACTGTTCCGAACGCATCCATAACCTTGGCGATGCCGCCGTTCTTCTTCTTACCGTTGTTGCCCATATGTGCAAGCTCGTCGGCGGAATTGTCTTCTGCCAGGGCATCGGTTTCCAACCCTGTGATTTGGGCACGGAGATCCCGAATGCGCGCACGGCGCTGCACGATCTCAATAGCAGGATCGTTCACAGGCTCGTTGGCCGATTCCCCTCCACCGTCTTCATCCAGCTCTTCTTGCAAAGCAGAGAGATTGTTCTGGCCTCGTATGTTGCCCTGATCGGCAGACAAGCTGGTACCAGGCCTCGGCGTTGGCATCGTCGGGTTTCACACCTTGCCCGTACTGATACATCCAACCGAGCTGGTTCTCCGCATCGCTGTTCTCCAGGGCGGCGGCTTTGTAAAGCCAAGTTATCGCCTTGGCATAGTCCACCGCCACACCAACGCCGTGCTCAAAGTTATAGCCAATGTTTTCCATGGCCTCGTCGTTGCCATGTCCTGCAGACTTTGTAATACCAGGAGAATGCCTGGTCGTAACTCTGCGGCTGGCCCAATCCTTTCTCCGCCATGAAGCCAAGCTGGTTTCGGCATCGGAGCTCGCCGTGGCCGGCGGCCCGGCGGTACCAGGCCAGAGCCTGAGCATAGTCACGCTTGACCCCCCATCCCCATCGATAAAAATAGCCGATTTCCTTCTCGGCATCCGAGAGATTCTGGTCCGCCGCCTTGCGGTACCAATCACAGGCCTCGCTTATAGTCACGCCGGACGGGAGGCCAGCCTCTGAACATGCCCGCCAGATTGTACTCCGCGAGCGCATTGCCCTTGTTCGCGGCCAAACGGTAGTAGTTCACGGCGCGCTTGTAATCCTCGCGGCAGGCCAAACTTATGTTGATGCATGTAGCCCAACTGGTTCAGCGCAGGAGCATAACCTTGAGCAGCAGACTTGCGAAACCAGATCACAGCCTGACCGTAGTCCTGGGCAACGCCGACGCCGCCAAAATAGTCGTCCGCTAATGCGAACTGCGCCTGGGCGTCACCCGCAGCGGCGGCCTCGCGAAGTGCATTGAGATCATTGTCCGGCGGCAGGGCCGTCGCTTGGGTCGACGTTTGTGCCGGCGCCTGCGTTTGCGCGTGCGGCGTAGAAACCAGCGCTAACGCGAAGAAAGCTGTTGCCGTGGCCCTGGTCCGGAAGCTCAATTTTAGATCTCCCCTCGACGACTCTCGTAGAAATAACCGGTAAGACAAGGCTGAAACGGGGCGCGCTTTCTTGCTTAAACTAACTTAGCCGCCTTCTGCCAGGACGCGAACCCACTGCAACTCACTGCCATCTTCCAAAACGTGGCAGGCGGAGGAGATAGACTATTAGTACTAAGGCGAAGAATGTGCTCAATGTTACATGTGCAGGGCGGACGGCCAACCGGTATGAACCAATCTCCCCGCCGAAGCGGCCAACTCCTCACAAACGGGATTCTCGGATAGTGGCTTTCCACCGCCAGGCCACATTCCGAGAAGCGGACTTCACAGGCACTGGCTTCCGAGTCCGCGAAAATTGGGGCGTTTTGTCGAATAGTTTTCTATGGCCCTCAGACTATCGGTCCGCGTCGTAACCGACCTGCTCGACCTTCCCATTTTCCATCACAAAGTAAGTTCTTCCGCACCGCTTGCCGCCAAGAAGGCAACCTTCGACGACCAGCAGAGTGCTGTCTGGATGATAGTTGAGTTGGTTTGAGTAGCATTGCCATTCGGGTGGCGGCACCCACGGGACCGACCCCTTCCGTCGCAGATCAAGGCCAACCCCTTCGAACGGAGGATCGTAGACTATCCCCGTTTTGAGATCGACGATTACGAACCCTGTGACGCCCGTTCCAAGGCCCCAGTGCACCACGGAAAAATGGTCGGCGAAGTTCGCCTCCTGAGACGCGGCTGTTCGGATCATGGTCCTATATTTGCGGTCTAACGCAGTAGCAAGGATCGGGGCGTGTGCCTTGCCATCGTAGTGGGCCGAGGCGGGATGGTCCTCGAACCGGGGGAGATTCTTAGCCGGACAACCGCCGGTAGGGATCGCTTGAACTTGCGCTCGCACCGGGAGCGATAGCAGCACGGCCGCCAAAATCGTGGCGACGGCGATTTCGTTCTTGATGGGCATCGAAAACAATCTTAGTCCCTTTACGTTTGTGCGACCTAGTTCGCGCAGGACTCAGATAGCCGATCAGCCACCTCCTGTGAAACGGGATTCTCGGCAACTGGCTTTTTCCACAGTCTTGGTACCCCAGATTCCGAGAAGAAGTGCCGGCTCAACCGGTCGATGCAACACTCCGAGATTAAATTGTTCTCTTCAAAGGCACTGTTTTCCGACCGATGTGAGATATGCCCGGCCCACTCCAACGCAGTGAGCCGGTTTAATGCGGTGTTTTGAAGCCCGGCACTTCTTGCGTGAGATCGGCGGCGCCTTCGGCCAAAGCGCATAACGTCTTTCACTTAAAAGGAGCTGTTGCACTGACCCATTGAGACCACCAGACTTATCAGGCGGAATACGGACTTCTCAGGAATAGCAATATGGCGAGCGTGGGTGTAGGATGTCATCAGATCGTCCAATCGGAGCAATCGCATGAATGTCCGCCAGCTCGTGCCGTCCCTGAGCCGCCGGCTCCTCTCCACGGGATTCCTCATGTTGGCGGCCGGCCTGCAGCAGCCGGTTCACGCGTCAGGCGTAGACCTCTCGAAGTTCAAGCGCATCGAGCCGCAGTTCATCGCGGCGTTGGGAGACCCCGGGGCCACCTCCGGCAACGGCGCGCAATCATGGGGCTTCTGGAACCAGGACCCGGGCCCGCGCGCTTGCAAGCTGGACCACTACGATCAATTGAAGGCGGCCGGCGGTGTGGCGCCGGCACAGTGGAAATTCGACCCTGCGGACTGGTGGCTGGAGGAACACGGCTTGATCATGGAGAAGCCGAGCTTTCCGCTGCCCCCTGGGAAATACCTCGTCACGGGCGACCGCGAGGTGACGACCGTGCTGACAATTCAGCCCAAGGACAAGGACGGCAATCAGCGGTGGGAACTCGCCGACGGCGCGACCCTCTACGATGTTACCCATCTCGGATGCCGCTCCGCACGCTACACGCCGGCGACGGCTAACAACTCGTGCTCGCCCGCGAACGTTCGGACCAAGGGTTTTCCGGTGAATCCGGGAGCGGCCATGCCCGCCGTGAACGGCTGCCGCAAGCAGGACTATGCGGTTCTCATCGTCGTTGGGCTACCCGTCACTCACTGAGTGGCCGCACGCAGGGCGCGACCGCTCGCCACGTGACCACGCCGACACCCGAACGCTACTTTTCCAGCGAGTGGCCGGAGCACCTCTTGTCTTTCCGTTCTGCCAGTAAACAAGACTGACAAAGAGAAAGGACCACGCCTGGAAAACGGCATTACCAGCGGCGGGTTCCTGGTACTCCAGTCTCCGGTAAGAGGACTTCACAGGCGTTGAGAACCCCAACTTCACGGGCGTTCGTGCGCGCGCGAGGCATTTGCCATGCTACTGAACAGACGAGAAAGACTTCATGGCCTCCCGGAGGGAGTCAGCGTTCGATCGCCGTCTCAACTTTCACGTAGCGCCTGTGGGAAGCGCTCTTGATGGTTGCTCGCTGCACGGCTCCTTGCTTGAACGGTTCAATCGGGCAGACGAGAAAGTCCGCGTAAAGATAGACCGCTGAGGCAGGGATAGCGTAATTAGCCTTCTCACTCGCCGGGACTCCGTCTTCGAGCCATTTCATGACCCGGTCCCAAGAGGCTTCATCGGGTTCGTATGTGTGGTGGGTTCCAATATGCCAGATGCGAAGCTGGCCGTCGCCGCCATAAAAATTTGCGCGGCCATGAATCACGTTGCATGGCTCTGCTGAACATACGGCCGACACAGCGAAAAACAGGAGACATAGGGAACCAAACTTGCGTGCGGCCATATACCTGATTGTATGTCGGGACCGCGCCAAACAGGGTTACCGAGGGCTCTGTCGTTGATGTTTTTGGCAACAGTCTTGGGATAGCGCCTGATAAACGCATTCTCGCTAACTGGCTTTGGGGTGCCGGGGCACATTCCGTGAAGAAGACTCACGGGGCTTGGTTCGACGATTCGACCAAGCCGCTCGCCTTGCAACGTTCTCTGAGCTGTGTTGGAGTGTGCGTGTCGAATCGAAGGGCTTCCATGGGAGGCCACAGGATGAGTGCCGTTGATGTCAGCACACAAATCACCATTGCGCGATCCGCGCAAGAGGTGGCCATTTACGCTGCAAACCCCAACAATGCCCCAAACTGGTATGTGAATATCAAGTCGGTTGAATGGAAGACCCAGCCGCCTTTGTCTGTGGGTTCGCAGGTTGCTTTTGTTGCGCATTTTATGGGGCGGCGTCTCGCCTACGTTTATGAGATCGTTGAGTTCATCCCTGGAAAGCGGCTTACCATGCGAACTTCGGAAGGACCTTTCCCCATGGAGACGATGTATACGTGGGATTCAATCAGCGATGGAAGAACGCGCATGACGTTGCGCAATCATGGCTCCCCGACGGGCTTCTCCAAACTGATGGCTCCTTTCATGTCGTTTGCCATGCGGCGAGCAAATCGCAAAGACCTATCGCGCCTAAAAGAGTTGCTGGAACGAGGGGAGCAGTGACTCCCACAATCGGATAAGAGGACTTGTCAAGCACGATCCATGAGAACACGCCGTGCTCGTTTTAGGAGCGGACTAAAATGCAGCTAGTTCAAAGCCACAGGCCTGCGACGGGATGACAGATTTACGATCCTCATGGTCGGGAGAAAATGACAGACGAGAATTCCCAACAGCGGCGCCGCGAGCAGGAACGTTCCGCGGTTGCGCCATCTGCGCGAGCCGAGCTTCCGAGCGGCGCCGCGCCCGCGAATGGACTCTCGGGCCGCTTAATCCACACACACGGAAAATTCCTGCGCATCGAGGCCGTGCTCGCCTCGCCGGGCACTATCCGATTCACCGCGCCCTCCGGCCAAGGCGGCGATTACGAGCGCTCCGGCACCTGGACGCGCCGCAAATCCTGACGCTCCCCACGCGCACCAACTAACCGCATGGTATGCCACAGCCCTGGTCAACGGGATTCTCGTCGTGTGGTTTTTCGCGGCCGGAGCCGCATCTTCGTCTAGTACGTCGCGGGCTCCGTGAGGACCGGCTTTTTCGCGAGCTTGGGTGGAATTGTTTTTAGCTCGAAATCTTTTTTCTGCGATCTGGGTTGGTTCGGGATTTGTGGGAATCGTTGGCGTTGTAAAGGCGCACAGACAGGAGTGTCTGTGCCACTAAAGTCCAGGGCCCCTGCCAAGCAGGGGGCTTCCTCAGGGGAAAGAGGGCTGGCACTCTTCCCTTCAATGACGACGACTCTGTCAGGGGACACTTGGAGTAGGAGTTGCTGCTGGCTCGCGCGAAACATGGGTCGCCGCGAATGTAAAAGCAGATCCCTCGCCGCCGTTCGCCAACTTCACGCGACCGGGTTCGGGATGACAGCCAAAGCCCCTGCCCTCGCCTGCGGCGAGGACGGGCCACCGACAAAATTCTCTCACTCTCTCAAGGGTGCTGCCACCCGCCCAGGATCGGCAACTGGGAATCAAGGTTCCCGGATGACGATAAGAGGACTTCGCGGGCACTGACTCGACCCAAGAGCGCCACGCAGTGGCTCGACGAGTTGAAGATGGGACAGAACCGAAATCGTATCGTCGCGGAACCCGCTCGTCCGAGGGGCTTAAGCCCTGAAGCTTCGATTCGTTACTTAGCCTTTGGCGCAGCCGCCGGACCGGCGATGATATCCAGATAGGCCTGCGCATCCGACGGGACGCACAACTGCTCCTCGAATTCCTGCTTCGGGTTCCAGTGCCATAACGCCGTTGTCTCGACGTACGGCTTGGTGTATATCTTCGGGTCGTCGATGCTGATCACGTTCTGCATGTTGTCGTGATCCATCCGCGTGTATTTCTCTTGCACCTTTAGCTCGCTGCTATGCGGATGTCCCAGATGGTCCACCCAGGTCCGGTCATCCATGCCCACCGTGTCCACCACGAACGTGTAATCGTCTTCCCAGTGGCCGACCGAGTATCCGTAATAGCGCGGATCAGGCGCGTTCGCTTCATCGCTCCCCGCGTTCTTCGGCAGCGGCCGCCCGTCGGTCCAAATCTCGCGCCAAGTCTTCTGGTACTGATACATCTGCACCATCTTCGTGGGCGCTTGAATGAACTGCATCCCCCGGGCATTCCAAACCACAGCGAGCGGCATGCCCGACGGATCGCACTTCTGCGAGGGATCGTTGGAAAGCCCGGCCGCGACGCCCGCGCGCCCAATCAGCGCCTCGTTGGCGCTGAATAGTTTCTGTCCCAGCTCCGTCATGGGCGGCGCCGCGCAACAACCCGCGTTCACCGGACCGGCCCACACTCCGGTCAAGTCGCGCACGGGAGCTGGAGCCGATGCCGGCTTAGCCGCACCCTGTCTTGCCGCGGCGCCCGCGCCTCCCTGGTTCGCTTGCGACCACGCGACGGAGGAGAATAAACTCGCCGAAAGAATAATGCCTGCGGCCAGTCCTAAGAGTCGGATGCGCATAAAACAACCCCTCCTTCGAATCGCCAGAGAGCGAATACCTTCTTCGTTTTGACTTTAGCCGAGGATATCCCATCGCCGCTGCCGCAAGCAATGCCTTCCGAGCCGCGATTGCCTGGCGACCCAGTCCTGATCGTCATCTTGGAGTCGGGGTTTCCCACATGACGAGAAGAGGGGTGATCTCAAGGGGTCAGTGCAACACCTCCTTTTAAATGAAAGACGTTATGCGCTTTGAAACCGAAGGCGCCGCCGATCTCACCCAATAACTGCCGGGCCTCAAAACACCGCATTAAATCGGCTCACTGCGTTGGAGTGGGCCGGGTATATCTCACATCGTCCGGAAAACAGGGCCTTTGAAAAGAACAATTTAATCTGGAGAGTGTTGCATCGACCGGTTGAGCCGGCACGACTTATCAGAACCAATCCGTAATTTCGGAGTCTCCTCGTGTAGATCGTCCACCCTGCATGCTCATGTACCTATCGTTCCTATGAGAGTCCAGACCCCCGTGGTGGCATCGATGCTGTACATGGAGACGTCGTTTGAACCGGAATTCGTCACATAGGCGAACTTTCCGGACGGATGGATGGCTATCGAGCTAGGATACTGTCCCGCAGCTATCGCGCCTGTGGATGTTAAGGCCCCGGTCGTGGCGTCGATGGTGTACATCGAGACATCGTTCGAGTTGAAATTCGTCACATAAGCGAACTTGCCCGCAGGATCTACGGCCACGGAGACAGGGTCTGTTCCGGTGGCGATCGTCCCTATAGATGTTAAGGCCCCAGTCGTGGCGTTGATCGTGTACATCGAGACGATCAGTTTGATACGCCGTCCAATTTGCCACGTAGGCGAACTTGCCCGCAGGATCGACGACCACTGAGACAGGGTCTGTTCCGGTGGCGATCGTCCCTATAGATGTTAAGGCCCCAGTCGTGGCGTTGATCGTGTACATCGAGACGTCGTTCGAGTTGGAATTCGTCACATAAGCGAACTTGCCCGCAGGATCTACGGCCACGGAGACAGGGTCCGTTCCGGTGGCGATCGTCCCTATAGATGCTAAGGCCCCAGTCGTGGCGTTGATCGTGTACATGAGCACGCTGCCAGCCGATCCAGGGGTATTCCCATTCGCCACATAAGCGAACTTGCCGGATGGATCCACGACCACCGACGAGGGAAAGCACAATCCCGGACAATTTCCGTTTATCGTTCCTGTGGAGGTTAAGGCCCCGGTCGTGGCGTCGATGGTGTACATCGCGACGTTGCCATCAGCTTCGCCGTCGTAATCATACACATCCCCTGAATTTGTCACGTAGACGAACTTGCCAGAAGGATCTACGGTCACGGACTCGGCGTAGATACCGTAGCCGTAAGTTGTCACCGGTGGCCCTATGGATGCCAGAGCCCCGGTAGTGGGGTTGATCGTGTACATGGACACGTAGGCGCCAACGCCTCCTCCGCAGCCGCCATTCATTACATAGGCGAACTTTCCGGTAGGGTCCACAGCGATTGATTGCGGATCAACTGCTCCTGTCGTTATGGTGAAGGTCAACGAGTTCGAGCTACCCCCGCCGGGCTCAGGATTGAAGACTGTGACCGCGGCTGTCCCGGCTGCGGCAATATCACTCGCTGAAATCTCAGCAATCAGTCCGTTAATGCCACTACTAGTGGTCGGCCGGTCGCTGCCGTTCCAGCGCACGACTGAACTGGCCACAAAATTTTGCCCAACTACCACCAACTGATTATCTACTGAATCAACGAACTGTTCTCCTGCGGGAGCGCAGCTTGGATAGAGAGTATTGATCGTCGGGACGGGGTTAGGGCTGCTTGATACAGGGCTGGATGCAGGCTGATTGATCGATGACTGACTTCTGCCGCCCCCGCAACCGGCAAGGAGCAAAAACAGAAAATAAGGGGTTGGCCTCCACACGATTGTCTCCTTTACTCCATTCTTGCCGTTCCCGTGGAAGCAAGCGGGATACTCGCGAGCTCAAAAATGATCGGGCCAGTCTCGTGCCGTGGGTTCGTCGACGTCAATGAAATGCGGATAGCGCAAATGTAAGATGATTCTGTCTTGCCAACCGATTGATACTAAATCATTTGGATGGATACCTACTCGCTCCAACTCGTTCGCCAAAATTGTGAAAAAGTGGTAGTCTCTCTGAGATTTCCCTCCGCATGCAGTTGCCGGCACAAACGCGTCGGGTACGGTTTGGCCCTTTTGAGGCGGATCTGCACTCCTGCGAGCTACGCAAACATGGACTGAAAGTGAAGCTGCAAGGCCAACCCTTTCAGGTCTTAGTCTTGTTGCTCCAACGGCCCGGTGAAATGATTTCCCGGCAGGAACTTCACCAAAAGCTTTGGCCCTCAGACACATTCGTCGATTTCGATGTGGGCTTAAACAATGCGATCAAGAGACTCCGCGCTGCCCTGAACGATGAGGCGGGAGCACCTCTATACGTGGAGACTCTACCTCGACGGGGATATCGCCTGATTGTGCCGGTTGAAGATGTGGAGGTCGCGGGTGTACCAAAGGTTTCGTCGCTGGCCGAGCGTCTGAAAGTCGCGGAGCCTGCTCTTCCAGCCTCTGAACTACCAGACGCACCCCTCCGTGCCGTTGACGACGAACGAGCCAAGATAGTTACAGTTCAAGACTTGTCTTCTCGCCCGGCTGGCCTAAAGCCGCGGGCCTTTGTGCAGCGGCGCAATGTTGCAATTGCGATGGTTTCATTTGCAGTCCTGGCCATTGGTTCATGGTGGTTGATTCGGCAGAGGCACGGAGACTACACGATCGCAGTGCTTCCGTTCAAAAATTTGAGCTCGGAACCCGATAGTGACTACTTCAGTGACGGCCTGACGGATGAAATCATCAGTAATCTCTCCGTGATTGATGGACTGGAGGTTAAATCACGAACATCCTCTTTCTTCTTCAAAGACAAGCCGCGCAACATCCATGAGGTGGGTGCTGAGCTCGGCGTGACCTTCGTGTTGGAAGGGTCTGTCCTGCGCTCCGGCGATAAGCTTCGCATCAACACCCAGTTGATCCGAGTGTCTGATGACTTTCCGGTCTGGTCGAATAGCTTCGATCGTCGAATTGAAGGATGTTTTTTCCATCCAGGACGAGATCTCCCGTTCCATCGTGAACGAGTTGCGCTTGAAGCTCGGACGGGGCCAGCGGCGCTACAACACCAACCTTGAAGCGTACGACCTCTATCTCAAGGCTCAAACGTTGAGCAATCATTCAGTTTTTCCCGAAGGTCGCGACCAGTTGCTAGGGGGCATAAGTTTGTTCGAGCAAGTAATCGCGCTCGACCACGCGTTCGCCCCCGCGTACGCCGGGCTCGCCTCTGCCTACGGGCGGTTGTCGATAACCCCACGTTCTTTTTCACCCGATGAAGCCTACGTGAAGATGCGTGCAGCCGCCGAAAAAGCAGCTGCAACTTGATCCGCTGCTGGCTGACGCTTACGCCAGCATGGGATTGGTGTATTCGCGCGACCGCAGTTGGCAGGACTCGGAGAGAGCCTTCCGGCGTTCCATCGAACTAAACGCGAGCCTTTCGGAATCGCGTAGAGACTTCGCTTTTTCGTTACTCTTCCCGCTCGGGAGACTGGAGGAGGCGGTTCGGGAATTGCGCAAAGCTGTCGAATTGGACCCATTGTCAGTGCAAGTCCAGGATTCCTTAAATTATGTCCTCGTCAGTGCCGGCCGCTACGATGAGGTGCTCGATAACTGCCGTCGCATCCTTGATTTCCCACCCGGACGACAATGCTGCGGAACAGCTCTACGCCCGTGCCTTGCTGCAGAAGGGCAGATTGGAAGAGGCGACCGGGATCTTCGAGAAACAGGATCAGGACGGGACAGGCTCACCAGGCTTTCTCGGTTTTGTTTACGCCAAGGCGGGTCGCCGTGACGAAGCAGCAAAAGTCGCAGAACGCTACCCCGAGTGGCCCTGGGTTCACGTGTTTGTTTATGCAGGCCTCGGCGACAAAGACCGCATTTTCAAAGCCCTCGAACAAATGGCCGCGATCCACGACCCCCGAGTTGGACCATATTTGACTTATCCGGAGCTCGCGCTATTACGTGGCGACCCTCGGTTGGCCCTGTTTCGCCAAAGGCTAGGCATGCCCGCAGTGCCCTAGGAGCCCAGCTTCAGACGGTGCGTGTGACGATCTTCAACTTCTTGAATTGGATTCTACCTAGCTTGGCCAAAAAGGGATTATCGGAAACTGGCTTTTCGAGGATCGAGTTCCTCACCGCGGGGACAGTGACACTGGGTACTATCACGGGTTTATTCTCTTCGACGAATGATGCGCAAGCGATCCTTTGGGGGCCCGGATGCAGTACCGCGGAACCCGGAATTTTTTCGGGGGCTGAAGCCCAATTGTCCGATCTTTTTATGTCGGAGCTGAAGCTCCGACCCCCTGAAAGACCATCTCTGAGACGGCTTCTAATGTTTCAGTGGGGAGGCGAGGGTCCAGAGTTCGGGGGCGGGGTGTGGGAATTCGATGCCGACTTGGGCGAGTCCGCCGTAGGGGGCGCCCAGGCGGGCTACGCGGCCTTCGGTTTCGTATTGCGTTTCGGGGTTCTTGAGGAAGAGCTTTTGGCCTACGGTTACTTTGTGGGCCAGGACCACGAGGGCGCCGTGGGTGCTGATGGAGATGCTGAAGGTCAGCTCCTCGAATGGTTTTTGCTCGGCGGATTCTCCGCGGACGAGCAGGGAGACGTCCAGAAGGAAACGCTCGCTGCGGCGGCGTTCCGCGGGCGCTCCTCCGTTGATTGGTTGTTGATCGGGCATGCGCGCTCGATTGCGGCCCCTTACGCTATTACGGAGTGCGTCCCATGCAGCGCGGAACGCGGCGCTGCAAAAGTATTCTCGGGCTGAAGAAAGACCCAGGTTTCGGGAATGCGAAACCTGGGGCACCCGGCGTTCTTCTATACAGCGCGGGACGTGGCACTGCAAGGGTATTCTCTCGGGCGGAAGAAAGACCCAGGTTTCGGAGTGCGAAACCTGGGGCACCCGGCAGGCGAAAACGAAACCAGCGTTGCGAGTTTTGGGCGCAGCGAGCGGATCAGCGAAGAGAGCGGGCGGTGACGAGCGGGGGAACTGCCCCACCGAACTCCCTCCGGCGATGTTGCCGGGGGAGTTCGATGGGTATAGCGCTTTCTCGGGGAACGCTTACCGCACTTCTACAGGCTTCGCGGTGCCGGCCGCGCGATTCCGGGTGTCCTCGTTAAACGACTCCTCCTCGGAAGGCACGCAATATTCTTCTCGGAGTTCGGTGACGCCCTTGGGCAGTTGCAACTTGAAGACCCACGGCTGGCTCACCACAGGCGTCACGTAAACCGTTGGGTCGGTAATCGTGAAGGTGTCCTGGAGGGTCATGGCATCGGGGTGCACGAATTTCTCGTCCATGGTCATGTTCTCATCGTGCGCGTGGCCCTCTCGATCAAACCAAGTCTCGTCGTTGTAATCGGCCGAGTGCACGAGCAGTGTGTTTCCGTCCCAGTGGCCGACGGCGTATCCGTACCACCGCGGATCCGCATCCGCGGGAATCTGCCGGCCGTCCAGCCAGATTTCGCGGTTGGCGCGCGTCCATTCGAAGATCTGCCAGATCTTATTCGGGAGCTGGACGATATCGAAGGGTCGCTCGTTGAGTTCGAGGTTGCGCGGATAACCGGGCGGATCGCAATGTCCGATCGGGTCGTTTCCAAGAGCCGGCGCAACACCGTTCGGTCCAGCCGAGGGCTTGTGGGTTTGGTAGAGCTTCTTCCCGTCGTCGGTGTAGTTCGGCCAGGCCCCGCCATTCAATATGCCGTCAGCCCTGGCCCACCAAACGCCCGACAGGTCGTGCGGATCATAGGCTGGCTTGGGCGCTGCCGCCGCGGCCTTCCTGTCACTGGGTGAGCGTTTCCCCTGGGAGGCGGGTCCGTAAATCTGGGCGAAGGCGGCTGAAGAAAGCAGCAGCGTCGCCACAACGGCAAAAGGCACACTAACAAAACGGCTTCGCATCTTTGGACACTCCTTAGCGATTTGGCAATTTCGGATCTTCGCGGTCTGAACTGGAATTTCCGATTTGACCTCTTTCTGGCGCATTGTAATGCTCCTCCTGCCCTCGACACAACGGATTCCCCAAACGTCAAGCGGGGTGGCTCGCGGGGCGTGAACCCGGCGTACGCGCTTCCAGCGGCCTACAGATCCAGGGGCAGGGGCTTTTTTCCGGTGATCAGGCGAGCGGAGCGGGTGTTGGTGACGTAGAGCCAGGCCCATTGAACGAGGATCAGCAGGCGATTTTGAAATTCGACGATGTAGAGGAGGTGAACGAAAACCCAGATTAGCCAGGCGGGAAAGCCGGTTAGGCGAAGCCAGCCTAAATCGGCGACGGCCGCGTTCCGGCCAATCTCGGCGAGGTTTCCTTTGTCGAAGTAACGGAAGGGCGCGATTTTTTCGCCGCGCAGCCTGCGCTCGATGGCCTTGGCCACGTAGCGGCCGGCCTGGATGGCGGGCTGGGCCAGGCCGGGGAGCGGTTTGCCGGCGGCGTCATTGAAATGCGCGAGGTCGCCGATCACGAAGATTTCGGGGTGGCCTGGGACGGTGAAGTCGGGCTCGACGACAAGACGTCCGCCGCGGTCCAAAATCGCTTCGGCTTCGTCGGCGAGTTCGCGGCCCAACGGCGAGCCGAGGACGCCGGCGGCCCAGAGAACGGTGTGGGTGGGAATCGTGCGGGTTCCGGCGTTATTCCGAATGGTGACTGCGCTTTCGTCAATATTCATGACGGTGGCGCCGGTGTGAACGCTGACTTCGAGGCGCTCGAGCGTTTTTCGAGCAGATTCGGAGAGCGATGGCGGGTACGGAGGAAGCACGCGATCAGTCGTTTCGATCAGCAGGATTTCGGCTTGCGAGGGGTCGATGTCGCGGAAATCGCGCTTGAGGGTGTCGTGAGCGATTTCGGCAAGGGCGCCGGCGAGCTCGACGCCGGTGGGACCGCCGCCGACCACGACGAAGGTCATCCAGGCGTGACGCTTTACGGGATCTTGCTCGCGCTCGGCGGCCTCGAAGGCCAGCAGGATGCGGGCACGCATGTCGGTGGCGTCTTCGATGGTTTTGAGCGGAGGCGCGAATTTCTCCCATTCGTCATGGCCGTAATACTGGTGCGTGGAGCCGGTGGCGACGATGAGGGTGTCGTAGGGAATTTGGCCGTCGCTCAGGATGACGCGGCGGCCCTTGACGTCAATCCCGATGGCTTCGGCGAGAAGAACGCGTGTGTTTTTCTGATTCTTGAGGACGTTGCGCAGCGGCGCGGCGATATTCGCCGGGGAGAGAGCGCCGGTGGCAACTTGGTAGAGCAGCGGCTGGAACAGGTGATAATTCTGGCGATCGAGGAGCGTGACCTGCACGGGCGCGTGCTTGAGGCGTTTGGCCGCGCTCAGTCCGCCGAAACCGCCGCCAATGATTACGACTCGATGGGCAGCCGCCATGCTTTACCTCGACTCCGTACAGTACCAGTAATTCCGTGGGACAAAAGCATCGCCCCGCAACAAAACGAGGCTGACGCTCGCTGTCACTTCGATTCCATTGTCCGTCGAAAAGGCGCATGCCAAGCATAGGCAAAATTACACGGTACCGTCATACAGCGGATTGCTGAGTCGTTCGGCGTTTCTGTTCTGTCTGCTGGTACTTAGCGGGCTGCATCAACTGGTGAGCCGTTTGCTGTGTTCTTGTTGCACGCCGGCTGGCCCGGCGCAGTCCGGCAGCAGAGGAGGAAACAATGCTGTATTACGCGTTGGTTTTCTTGCTGGTTGCGTTGATTGCTGGAGCTTTGGGATTTGGGTTTGTGGCCTTCGCCGCCGCTGGAATTGCGAAGATTTGCTTCTTCATTTTTCTCGTGATGTTCCTTGTGAGTCTGCTGATGCATATCGGACGGGGGGCTTCAAGGAGCGTCTAGCGCGGCGAACGACATGTACTTCTACATTGTGCGAGAGGTATTGCCCGAGATGGTCATTCTCGGGGTGGGTTTCGTGCTGCTCGGTCTGGTGATCGCAACGATCGTGGTCATCTGGAAGGCCGCGAAGCATCTGGTGCGGGACTTTGGGGCGTCGCGGTCACGCTGCGCGTATCTAGTTGCACGCTGGAGAGAGGGAGCGCCGGGGGCGCACGCAAGCGCCCGGCTTGCTCAGGCCAGCATAGCGGCGCGGCGCACGAGGCGAATCTAAGAAAGAGAGCCGCCAGACAAATGGCACTGATCGCAATCCTTTCGGTCGCCGTGCTGGTAGCCCTCGTGGCCGCGCTTCCGATCTGGCCACACAGCAAAAAATGGGGCTTTTATCCGATTAGCGGGGTGGCCCTGCTGATCCTGATCGTCCTGTACTTGGCTTGGCGCGGGGGATTCTAGTTTGTCGGCCGCAGCGGCTGGTGTTCATCGGCATTTAAGGTAAAGTAGCCGGCGAAGCAGCCGATGACCAGGGACCGAAGCCACGGGAACAAGGCTCGCCACAAACGCCTCAGCAACTTCGCGGGACTGCTGCACACGGGGTTGGCTTCGCATTTTCGGGCTGGAGCTTCGCGCTACTCGGAAAGCGCGTACGATCCGATCAGCGCTTTCTTGCCGAGTCATCTGGCGGCGTGGATTCCTCACGTGGTGCGGTACTGGTTTCACAAGAGACACGCGTTTCTCGATTACTCCGCGGCTGGCGCGGGCACGGGCATCTTTACCATTGGGGATCGGGCGACTCTGAGCCTGGTGGGCGACTGGGGAACGGGAACGAACGAAGCGGAGATGGTGGCGGATTGCGTGCGGGAATTCGGGCCGGACTACACGATTCATTTGGGCGATGTGTACTTTGTCGGAGACGCAATCGAGATCAAGGAGAATTTTCTGGGCGAGGCAACCGGTCCCTATCAGCCGGTGAAATGGCCGATGGGCAAACTCGGCAGCTTTGCGCTGTGCGGCAACCATGAAATGTACGCGCGCGGCCAGGGATACTTCGAGGCCATTTTGCCGAAGATGGGGCCGCGGAAAGCGGACAGCGATTGGGGGAGCGGGCAATGGGCCAGCTTCTTTTGCCTGGAAAATAAATATTGGCGAATCCTCGGACTCGATACCGGGTACAACGCGACCCGGTTTGACTGGGGCAAGATGCCGGTATTCGAAAAGAGCAAGTGGCTGCGCAAATCGAAATGGTTCAAGCCAACGTGCGCGCTTCCCGATGCGCTGCTCTCCTGGCTGCGGAACGCGGTGAACCCGGATGGCGACAGACGCGGGCTGATTCTATTGACGCATCACGGATGCTATTCGGCGTTCAGCGACTGGTATCAGATTCCGGCGCAGCAACTGAGCGGCGTCATTCACAGGCCGGTGATCTGGTTTTGGGGTCATGAGCATAAGCTGGCGATTTATGACCGCTACCATGTGCCAGGCGGAATCGAGGCGCATGGGCGCTGCATCGGACATGGCGGAATGCCCGTCGAACGCGGGAAGCTGCCCGATCTCGATTGCCCGTGGCTGGCCTGGGACAATCGGCGCTACGAAAATGGCGAAAATATTAATGTGGGATTTAACGGGCACGTGAACTTGTCGCTGGACGGGCCTCGGCTGCATGCCGAGTACGTGGACGTGAATTGCGCTCCGCTATTCACGGAAGATTGGCGAGTGGATTTGGGGTCAGGGGAATTGCAAGGGCCGAACCTGAAGAATGTGCGGCAGGATCCGGAGCTGCGTTTTCGCGCGGCGCGCTCGTGAATTGGTTGGAGCCGAGGGCCGGAATTGTTTTCGGTAAGAAGACTTCACGGACTTGGGTTTCAGCGCTGATTAGAAGTGGCGAGGCTTTCAAGAAAAGAGTCTCCCTGGATGCTCAGCTTCTTCTCCAACCGTGCCGTGCAGTCGCAATCGCCACAGGCCCAGGGCTCAGTGCCGTTGAAATCACGGCACTGGCGCCTGTCATGCGCATCCTGCACTTTGACTAACTCGAAAAATTCCTCCCAATACGGTGTTTCCTCTTGCAGCGGCGTCGGGCAAAAACAGACCTCAACCCAGCGAACCTCTCCCTCAGACATCTGTCGGGCTTCGCTCATATTCCGGAGATACTCGCCTCCAGCAATGGACCCTCGGCCTAGCGTCCGGCGCTCAATTGCTTCGAGCAGCCGCTTCTCGAACCCAGGCTTGACGCGTGCTCGCACTAAATAACGCATTTCTCTTCCACCCGATGCTGAAGGGGCTTAGGCAGCCAGCGTTTTTTACGCTTCGGGACCCACTTTACCACCGAACGGGGCTTCTCCTCGAATGGACTAGCCCTTCTTATGAGCGACTTGTCGCTCGGCGCAAGTTGGCGCCCTCGATTCAGTGGGTGCTGCCACCTCATAATCTTGGCCGATAGCTGTAATCTCTGCAGTGTTTTATTTTAGATCGCTTTATCATGGAGTCTGCCCAGGGGAAGGAATCATACCGATGAGTGAAAATACGCAGAGTGTTCCCTCAACAAGTTTCGGCAATGCAAGCTCGGCTGTGCGGGCGCCGTCCTATCTCGGCCCGGAACTCAAGATTCGAGGACAAATAAACGGCGACGAGGATTTCAAAGTGGACGGAAAGATCGAGGGCCCAATCTCGCTCGGCAACCATCGGCTGACCTTGGGGCCAGGCGCTCAGATTCTGGGAGACATCCATTCGAGAGAAATCGTTGTGTTCGGCGATGTGAAGGGAAATCTGATGGCGCAGGATCGAGTGGATGTCAGGAGAGACGCGTCCGTAACGGGTGATCTGGCCACGTCGCGGATCACGATCGAGGACGGAGCGCACGTCAAAGGCGCAATCGAGATCAATTGGGACAGCTCCCGAAGCCGCACCGATCCTAACGGCGACCTCGCTCTGGCCGTAAAGAACTTTAAGATGAAGCGAGCAGCAGACTCGGCAAAATAAAGCCGAAAGTAGGATGAACAGGCGCCCTTTGGGCGACGCCGACCAAAAGCCAGTGCCTTGAAGCGGGCTTGACGGCATCACAATTTCAATGGCTTTGCAGGCCGTTTATAATCGGCGGCATTGTTACTTGTTACGATGGTGCTCGTGTTGGGAAGTCGAGAAGTGCAGTAACTGACGACTAGCGTCCGCAGTGCTGAAGAAATGCCACTCGAATACAAGAAAACGTTTCATCCCGGTGAGCATCTGTGGCCCGTTGCGGTAAAGCTAAGCCAGAGCGAGGTGGCCCAACGACCGAATACGGAGATCGTTTCGTGTAAGGATTGTGGGGAACAATTTGGCATCCAAAACGCTATCGCTGCGATAAGACCCATGCAGCACTTGAAGGAACAACTGGAACAGTGGCTTGCAAGGGACCACAGTGATGAGAAGCGGCACCAAGACCGCTACGAATTTCGTTTTTGACCCTTTCGCCAGGCACAAGCGTCGCCCGCCTTCCGATAAGCAGGAAAGCTAGTCGGCATTTTCCGAGAAGAAGACTTGCCAGGCCCTATCGCGGAAAGGTCACCGGGGACAACTGGGTGCGGGAAGTCGAGCCTCATCTAGGTTAGGGACAACGGCTAATTCACTTTCCAAAAGCATCGCACGCATCGATCGCAGCTTGCAGCTGCGCATCGGTGGGTTTATGAGGGAGCGGAACAATTTTGACGCCCGTCCAGTTTAATACCGTCAGGGTTGCGAGACTGAGCTCCGGAGGGGTCGGCTTCGGGCCTTGCTTTGATTTCCATTTCGCCAAATCTTCTTCATACTTCTCGATAGGCTTCACATCTTTTATATTTTTGCTGTAGAGATAGCCAAAGAGTGAGCCTAATCCCAACCCGAACATATAGCCTGCGACCTCGCCTCCTTTCGATTGTGCCTCGACGACAATGCAACCTCGATGAGTGGGATCCCCCTCCTTCGGCGGCTCAGGTTTCTCGTCCTGAGCGACTAAGCTGACGGTCAGCGAAAACACGGTCAGAATCAAGAGAGGGGCGTTCACAAAAATAGGTCTCATAGAGCGGATTCTACCCTTTCTTAAGGATTTGAGCAGAACTGTTTCGCCGATGGTTTAACTGCCGAATATTAGAATGATCGTGTATCCCTAAACGTAAAACGCTTCACCACCGGAGCGGAATCTTGGCAGGCATCCAATCTACTGAGATTCGCATAATATACTTACAACGGAAAGAGTTCCGCCTGTTCCCAGAAGGCGCAGACCAGAGTGGGCCGACGGCGCATGCGGCGCAGAGCGCGGCGAGCGTGAGCGCTGAGCTGTCCGAAGGTCTGCGGACAGAAGTTGGGCAACTCGTGTTGCTTCCAGTGCGCCCAGAGATACTCGACCGGGTTTAGTTCCGGCGCGTACGCCGGGAGGAACTCCAGCCAGAGGCGTCCCCGCTGCTCGCGCACAAAATCCCACACCGCGCGGCTGCGATGGCCCGGCAGTCCGTCCCAGACGATCAGCAACTTGCCGGGGATATGACGCAGCAGATGCGCAAGGAACAGGATGATCTGCGGGCTGCGGATGGCTCCCGGAAACAATCGGAAGTAGAAGTTCCACCAGGTCACCCCGGCCATCGCCGACAGGGTCTTCCAGTTGAAGTGATATTGCAGCACCGGCGTCTGTCCTTTCGGCGCCCAGGTGCGGCAGCGGTGCGGGCGCTCGCTCAATCCGCTTTCGTCGATGAAAACGATCGTGCGCCGCTCGTTTTGGGCTTTTTTTTAATCTCCGGCCAGCGCTTCTGCTTCCACTGCCGGATCTTCTCTTCGTTCCGCTCCAGGGCGCGGCCTGCCGGACGCTGGCAACTCCATCCCAACTGCCGCAAAATGCGCCAGACATGGCCCGGATGATAGGTCGACCCCGCATGCGGTCTCGATCAGGTGGGCCACCCGCGCCGAGGTCCACAGGCTGGTGGTGTAGCCCAACGCCTCCGGTCCCCGCTTCAATCCCTGCTCGATCTTACGGATGGCGACGGCATCGAGCCGCGGCTTGCGACCCGCCCGACCGGCTCGCTTCAGCCCAGCCCGGCCCTTCTCCTGTAATTCGGCCGCCCACTGGCTCACCGACTGCCGGTGCGCGCCCACCCGGCGGGCCACTTCCGACTGGCTGTATCCCTTCTCCAGCAGCCGCGCCGCCCGCATCCGCCTCTGTTCCAAAGCTTCGAAATCTCTGCGTACTCCCGCTGGAAATCCCATGCCCTCACCATAGCACAGGGCGCGGTATTGTCAGTATATTATGTGATTCTTAGTAAGGCGCTGAATTTGTTGGAGCCGAGGGCCGGAATTGAACCGGCGACCTGACGATTACGAATTAGATGCTTCTTCTCTAACTCGTTTCTTTTCATTGTACAGCGTTTGGCGCTTTTCGTGCTCTTTCGGGCTTGGTCGGAAGCGCAGCTTGCAACGCAACTTGCAACAGCTTTCGACCGTCAGCCAGCGACACCGCAAACCCGAAACCAGTCGCTTTCATGCAACCGAATTACAAACATCCCATGCCCACAAGACGTTAACCGAGAACTTCCACTTACACATCGGCTGACAGGTATATGATTCCCTGGAAAAGAACGATGCGACGACAAAAGACCGTCAAGATCACGGAGCGGCATCGTGCTGTGGCCCGAGATTACCTCAACGACGGCAAGAACCTCGGCGAGCCATGGCGGACAACGGTTTCTCGGCGGCATACGGACGGCAAGGGGTGCAAAGCGTGACCAAGGCCAGCGGCTTGTTTCGGGGAGTCGAAGCGCAGTTCACAGCAAAATGAAAATAGACCTCGAACGTATAAATGCGGAGTTGCAAGAGCCTCGAACGAAGGACCTCGAACGCATAAAAGGGGAGTGGAGGATTCTCGGGTGCATGGTCGGGATATTGTTTATCGCCCTCAGCATCCTGTGGTTTGTCGTCAGCTCGATTCATTGGTTCTGGAACCATCCCCTATTCCGAAGACCTACCTTCGACTTCGTGCAGGCCCACGAAGGTATCGCTTTTCAACTGGATTAGACCGGATATTCCGACAATAACTCCGCGAGGCGCTCGCCGTCGATCAGTTCCAGCGGGAGCCTTTCGGCAAATTCCTTCGCCTGCGTACTGAAACCTGACGTTGTGATAAAGATGCCTTTGACGGCTCGCGGGTCGGCCTTAACAGCGCCGTAGAACTCTCTGACAACGGGTGCTCCCACTTGTACATCCGGCGAGAATCGCTTGCATTGAAACAAATACCTGCCACCGATCAGCGGCTTCTGCAGTTCTGCGATGATATCGATGCCGCCGTCGCCGCTTGCTTTGGTCATTTCTGCCTCAAATCCCATACGATGAAGCAGTGCTGTCACGACCCTCTAAACTCGACCCCGTCAGCTTGTCCAGATTAGTCTCGTCGCCTGTGGTGCCGCTACGCGGTATCTTCAGGCCGAAGGCCGACAACATTTGCAGAACTTCTTGTTCGTTCAAGCTGCCCTTCCCGAGGCGCGTAAGGCGTCGTATTAGCGAATCGACACCTGCGGGAGTCCCCTCGCAGGCACTCACTATCAAAGACGCAACACCGGGAGTGATGTTGAGGTTGTAATTCCTGGCCCTCTGCACGGAGATGCTTTCCAACTCAGCAGTTGAATACCTGCGGAGTGAAACCCTAAGCGAAAAATGTTTGAGCAAGGCCGCTGGTAGGTCTGCCTCCTGAGGTGCCGTGGCGATGCACGTGAACCGGCTTAGATAGAGCTGGGTAATCCTGGCTCCCACACCTTTTCCGATCTCCAGTTGTATCGTGTAGTGTTCAAGAGCTTCGGAAAGCACCGGTGCGATAGGTGCTCGCAGGCCTTGGATGTCCACAATTGAAAAACCTTCCTTCACTTCCAGGGAAGTCAGAATCGCGGTCATGTCTCCCGTTCTTTGAATGCGGCTTGCTTCAACTTCGCGCAGGCCCACGAGGTATCGCTTCGCAAAGGCCCTTGCTATCGTGCGCTTGCCCATTCCACTTGGGCCTAAAAGCAGAATGTGTTCTGGAGCCTCGTTTCTTGCCTGATAAAGATCACCGAATGCTTTTAGCTTTTCGATTGCATCAACTTGTCCGATCAACTCCTCGAAGCCGATTTTCTCATTCAGGATGATTCTGGTCGGGTCAGGCCGGTTGGAAGCGTTGGACGGTGTTGAGGTCATAGTTCCGCAGCACACCTTTTGCGTGTCGCAGCAATTCCCTGGGAATCCCAGTGCTGGGCACAGTTTATGCGGAGATCAAGCGCGTCTCAACTGGATGTGCCCTTGACACCCGGCTTTTGACACGGCTATTTGAAGATAAAGCAGTTGCCCTCGTGGAAAGGAAGGTCGAATTGAGCGACAGGACAGCGTTTCCGACGCAAAAAGAGGTGATTGTCAGTGCTCTACGTCAGTATCGACGTGTGGACGAAGCGGCGAAAAGCTTGGGCTTGCACATTCGCACGATGTACCGCTTGATGCGGAGGCACAACCTAAGGCTGAAGACCGTGCTGGCGTGGCCCTCGATGCCGTCGTGGCCCTCGATGCCGTCCGCGCCAGCTGCAGAACCAGAACCCGCTCCGGTGGCACCCCAAAGCCTCCTGGTTCCCAGCCGGGTCGAGACCCGAGGCGGCTGAGTATCTCGGACTTCACCGGGCCGCATCGAGGAGATTACAGCCGTCACCGATGGCCTTGGGGGTGGGGCCGATGAACGAGTGAACATTGCTACCCCGCGAGGAAAAAAGCGGAAAACCAGAAGCTTACTTCTTCGGATTAACTGAAAGCCACGCGTTTAGGAACTCATCGACGTCGTCTTTGACGTCGTCACGGATACGTTGACCGGTCGGGCGCACGATCAACCGACTCGTTAACCATGTTCGTACAGCAGGTGCTAATTCATAGTTCAGCTCCAATATTGCGTTCTGGCACAGCGCAATGTTGATTGACGCAGCCTGGGCGTCGGACGTCAGATTGACACTAACCCACAGGAAGGGACCTCCTGGAAGGCTCCGGTCTTCTTGCCGTGTCACGACACGCATTCCCGCTAGGCGCAGTTTCAATTCGACGTCCGTTTGAATCGCGTCTCGCGTTAAGCCTAGCAACTTCGCACCGTCGGGCAGGTCTTCGACCAACACCGCGACCGCAGTAATGCCTTTCAGCGTCGGTGCGCTCGGGTCCTGCGCCCGAACCGACCGAGCAGCAAACCCAATTGAGAACATCGCCACAAGGCATATCGTCGCCAGTCGCTTTGTCATCGGAGCAGGTCCTTTTCGTTGCGTCTCAGCGTATCCCCTACAGCCTGTCTTTTTCGTCCTGCGCATATCACGAACTCGATTCGACTAGCAATCCGGCGACGCCCTCGCTTTTGGGCTATACTTCGCAATACGACGTGATTACTTGAACAGGACGTGCTCCCATGACAAGACGGCTACTAGCCCTGCTTCTTTTGGTGCCGATGTTCTGTTTTTGGGGATCGTCTCTGGCGGCGCAAACGGCGGCCAGCCCAAAGTCCGCTTCTAAGCCAACAGTAACGACCCCCGAATTGGAAATAGCAAAACAGGCCCCGACATTTCACGGAATCAAATTGGGAGTTTCCTTACTATAAGTTCACAATTCCAAGAATGTCCATTGAAGGAAGACGCTCTCATTTTTCGCCCCCCTGGACAGGACAGCGAAGGAAACACGATTCCTTGCTACACACCACCCCAAAAGGCCCACCCGGGGTCAGCGTGGTAGAATCCGCCACGGGAGGCTCTCCCAGCCATGAAAAAGACTCTCGCCATCATCCTGCTTATTTGTGTGAGCGCTTGGGCGCAACAAAAGCCAAAACTGGCTGAGGTGCTTGTGGATAAGGACGGCGGCGGGGCATCTGTCAACGGCGTCTGGAGACCCGACAATCCAACAAAGAAAAATGAATTGGTAGAAGCGGTCACCGAACTGTCCTGCTACCGCCGCGGCGGAAAAGACCTCGTGGGAACTGAGGCATTCTGTTTACAGGCGATGGCGCTCTCACCGAATGGGTTGTTGGATGTGAGCACAGACTGGCTGAAAGTAGTTCAGTGGGATGCCAATCAAATCATCGCGATTGATGACTCAAGCATATGCGTGACATCGCAGACAATTTTTGACCTGAAACGCAAAACCGTAATTGCCCTGGATATTAGGAAGCCAGAGGCTCAGGGTTTGCAAGGCGCGTGCAACCTACTCCCCGACCGACAAACCTATTATCTTCAAGATAAGGCCGATTACTTCGCTAATAAGATCGCTGCCGCAAAGTGAGCGCAGGAGAAAATATGAAATATTCGGACGGCTCTCCAGTCAAGGTCGGTCATGTAGTGATGGATGCCCGAGGAACGGAACGTTACATAGTCCTTGGTCCCGCACACGGTAATTTCGTCCATCTTCTCTTAATCGGAACGGTGCAGAAGGAAGGCTCTCCATCATTCGGGGAGACAATAATTCTTGAGACAGGATTTACGCGAGATTCCCCGCCTGGCGATTTGACCAGAATTGGATCGGCGCGGATCAATATCGTTGACGACGACCCGGTCATCTAAAAACATCGGCAGCCGCCTCCTTTTTTGAAATTAGCCGGCTGTCATTTTCCAAGACATTTCTGCTCTCGCCGTGACGGTCGAAGGACTCCGCACTCTTGAAATTCTGAGAGTAGATCGCGCGTTCATGCTAAGAGCAACTGCCCCGGCGACTGCTTGAGGAGGTTTCCGACGGGCTTCCCCCGGCTGCGACGATCACTTGACTTCTCTGCGATAAATGACGATGATAGTGATGCTTGGTTCCGGCTACTCGGCTGGAATCGAGCACGGTTTGTAGAGGACAACCGGATCGGGCAATCAGCAAGCCGCACCGGCCCTCGTGAATCGGGCGAAGGCGTACAGAGGCTCCTGCCAGGGAACAACCTCTGAAAGCGCAAGTTATGGCTTCCGCCATGCTGTAGGGCGGGAAGAATCTGCTGAATCCAAAACAAATAGCGTCGTGAGCGTGGAGCGTGCTTATTGCTCCGCGTAAAGGAGCGTTGCCATGAGCACAAGAGGCTTGAGGCGGTTCATAAACCCGCGTCAGGCGGCCAGAATCGCCGACTGTGGCGATGCCTATATTTACGACCGGGCACGGCAGCAATCTTTCGCATCAGAACGCATCGCCGGAAGGCTGCTGATTGACCGGGACTCGTTTTTGGCGTGGCTGCGGGAATACAGGCTTCGTAGACACGTTCCGAGTTCTATGGAAGCGGGAACTCAGGGATGAAGAAAGAAAGGAGCAGTTCACTGTAATCGAGTTTTGGGGGCCGACGACATGGGGTGTCCATCGGCCCGAAAGAAATTAACGCGATGCCAAACCGTACCATAAACCTGATTCCTCGCGGTAGGCCCGGATTCGCCGCAACCCAAAGAGAAGAAATTCTCGGAATGCTGCGGGCCGCAGGCCCAAGCGGAATATCACGCGCCGTTCTGATCTTCGAGAAACACTTCACCCAATGTGGCGCTCGAATCCATGAATTGCAGCAAATGGGTTACGTCATTCGTTCCGAGCAGCGCGAAGGCGAACGCTACGTCGTATACGTCCTCGTCAGCGAGCCACTTGAACTAAAGCCCTTGCCCGAGTTTCTACCCGAAAGGTCATCGGGTGATTGGTACGAGCGACAAGGAAAGCGCCGCCCTACCGGTTTGCCGTTGTTCGACCTGGGTTCCACGAAATGAGTTTGGACGCCATCCCGTCCACTTCTTCATCTGTGCAACACCGACCGGACCTCGCTTGGATCAAACAGAACATTCCTATTGAGGACGTTGCCCGGGAGCTTGGCCTTGATGTGGTTCGCCATCGAGCGCGGTGCTGGCGAGCCGACAATCACGCAAATGGAGATGCCAACCCATCGCTTTACTTCCACCGGCGAAAAAATCGTGTGCGTTGTTTTGTCTGCGACCAGCTCGGCGGTCATTCCAACATCGATCTGCTGATGGGTGTCCTCGCCTGCGATTTTGCTTCGGCTGTTGCATGGATTTGCGACCACTTTCTAGTACCCCAGGCCAAACGGGGAAGCCCTATTGGGCCACGGTCACGATGGCTTCCGAATTGGCGCGTGGGCACCACCGGCTCGGAATTTGAACTACTTGTGAGGTCTGGGTTTTGGTCGGAGTTGACCCCTACCCAGCGGGCCATCCTGCCGGTGCTGGCCGCATTCCGGGATACCGAAACGGGGCTGACGACCATCAGCTATCTCGGCTTAATGCGCTACAGCGGGGTGCGAAGTTCAGCGAGCATCGCCAAGGCAATCTCTGGCTTCCAACGCTTACATGTACTGAACGTTCGACCCAATCACCTAGTTGGCGTCGTGCGAGGCTGTAACTCCTACCAGTTGACCCTGGAAGACCCTGACCTACTTCGCCTGATGAATGAGCGCCGCCGGGTGCATCGAGATGAAATTGAGAGGGAGCGCGAGTTTCGTAAGCGAGCCCGTACCTCAAGGGAAAAGCAACTTCGTCTCCAGGGAACCACTGCTAAGCCCGCAGGCTCCTGTAAAGGAATACACCTCTCTTTATCCAGTGAAGTACGGGGCAATAAGACGCTTCACTGTACTGAAGTGCGAGGAGTGGAAGTCGAAGCCGACGACAACGAAGCGCAGGAGGTTGGTTCACATGATCGTGAGCTTTGAGGTTTTTCAGATCGATCTACGGGACGCCGACTGTCGGGGCTGCGAAGGGTGTGGGCTGCTTCCGAACGGGAAGGTGTATCGCGTGCCCAAGCTGGCCGGATCGTTCTGCTCAGCCGCCTGCATCGAAACCGCGCTATTCGGCAATCAGCATTGCCGCTGGTGTGGCTGTTCGCTGGATAAGCCCTATACGTCGCTGGAGTCCCGCCTGTGCGGCGACGTTTGCCACGGGAACTACCATGCGCATGTTCTGGGAGACAGATCAGCTCGGCTGGGCACAGGAAAACGTCTCATCCTGTGGCTGCAAGCGCAGCAACCCCAACTGTACCGGCAGTTGATTAATCAGGGGATGCCAAGTGGCCGGTATTGCTCGAACCCGAGGTGTGGGAACGGCGGCGGCGGAAACCCGGCGACAATCACTCATCTAAGGGCGGGAAGCCGATTTTGCTCGGCGGCGTGCAACAAGCAGGTTCAGCGAAGTCCTAACCGCCAAAAATCGAGGGCCAAAAACCCCCGTTTTTATTGAGTTTTCGAGGGACGCTAGCGGCCGGATAAGGGAATCGGCCCAGGAAGGCTAAATCGCATGGTTGGGAGGCCTCTAGCCGGGTGCTGCGAAGTGAAGTTGCCCAATTTTTTATGGATCAGAACGCGGGCTATGTAGAGGGGGCTGAACGGCGGTTACTTTAACGGCTAGTCGCGTTTTCGGGTCTTGGATTCAGTGAGTTAGGTAGCGCGTTGCAAGGTCGTTGCAAGCAAGATGAGCGAAACGAGCACAACCCGACTGGAACCAGCCGACATTTTGACCCCAGAGCAACTCGCCGAGCGGCTACAGGTTGGCGTCCACTGGGTATACGAGAAGAGCCGCGCTCGCGGGACGCGCGGCAGCAACCCGCTGCCGGTTCTGCGCTGTGGACGGTACCTACGGTTTTCCTGGCCGGACGTCTGCGCCTGGCTGCGTAAGAGTGCCGAGTAAGTTCCCTATTGACGGCTTCGATTTACTGTATACAATAAATGGCATGAAGCGCGGCAGGCCGAAGAAGCCAGTATCCGAGAGGTTGTCCGTGGTGCTGTGCGAACGCTTGAGCAAGGACGAATACCGCAAGCTGCGTGCGGCTGCCAAGCGTTCCGGCCTTTCGGTCCGACAATACGCAAGGGAAAAACTATTGCAACCCTGAGGGGGTGCGCCATGCGAGAACAAAAGGGCTACGTTTTTCATAGGGGCAAGAGTTGGTTTCTCCGTTATTGCGACGACTTTCTCCAGAATGACGGCACCATCAAGCGGAAATTGGTGTGCAAGAAGTTGCCGGTTCCTTACGGCGGTGATCACCGGACGAAGAAAGACGTGAAGTTGTTCGTCGATGAACTGCTCGTCCCAATCAATGCGGGACTTTTGAATCCTCAGAGCACTATGCTCGTTTCTGATTTTATCGAGCGCATCTACTTGCCCGAATACGTCACAAAGCAATTGCGACCCGCGTCTCTAAAACAATATCGGGAGGTCTGGCAGAATCATCTAAAGCCTCGCATGGGCAAACTGACTCTGCGGCGTTTCGCACCGTCCATGGGGAGACCATGCTTGCGCAGATCGCCGAGCAAACGGGCCTGGGACGAAGTTCCCTTCGCCACATCAAGGCGTTTCTATCCGGTGCGTTCAAACAGGCCGAGCGCCTCGGCATCCTAGACGGCGTGAATCCGATCCAGGATGTCAGCATTCCGCACGCCCCCGAGCCACCAGATACACACGCATATTCGCTGCCCGAAATAAAAGCCATACTCGCCCAGCTAGCCGAACCGACCCGCACGGTCGTTCTCACCGCCGCCCTCACCGGACTGCGAAAGGGTGAACTGCTCGGCCTATGCTGGCAGGACTTCGACGGCAAGGAACTTAGGGTGCGGCGCTCGTTTTGGAACGGCATCGAGGGGGGAACCGAAAACCCGTCGCAGCCGAGCGCCGATCCCGGTGGTACGGCAACTGGCGGATGCGCTCGAAGACCACAGGCTTCGCATGGGAAAACTGGCGCAGCCGTCCCTGCCTATCTTCCAAGCCGGGAACGGAAAACCGTTGAACCTGGACAACCTCGCGCGGCGCGTGATTACCCCTGCCATCGAAAAATGCTTGAGGTGTCGGAAGGCGGAGGCCGATCACAAACCGGAAGGCCATCCTTTTGAACTCGACGCCACGCTCGCCTGGCACGGCTGGCACGCTTTCCGCCGAGGACTGGCGACCAATCTTCACGCGCTCGGCGTCGACGATAAATCCATCCAGGCGATCCTACGGCACAGCAACGTGGGCCTCACCATGAATGTGTACGTCAAGAGCGTGACGGAATCGCAGGTCAGCGCGATGGACGCACTCGGCGAAAAACTCGGAACTTGCAATGACCTTGCAACGAATCGGAATATCCAGCCCAACTAGAAGCCCGCAAGTGATTGATTGGAATGAGGGATGGTTGGAGCCGAGGGCCGGAATTGAACCGGCGACCTGACGATTACGAATCGTCTGCTCTACCAGCTGAGCTACCTCGGCTCGATCGAGGAAGGCTTGGAAGCGAAGATAGCATGGCGCACAAAAAAGCGTCAAACCGGGCGCGTCACAAGGTGAAACGTGCTGTGTTTCAGTGGGAAAACGGGTACATGAGCCAGCCGATGCCGATGGCGACGGCCATGAAGCCGAGGAAGGCCCAGAAGAAATAGAGGGCGCGTTCCCGTGCTCCTTGCTTGGAAAGCAGCGCGAAGGCGAGGGAAACCGCCAGGGCGAAAATAGTCATGATCTGAAAGTGGTTGGGCATGGGCGATTAGGACTTGCCGTCCCGGTGCAAGCCGATCTGAAAGGCTTCGAGGACGCAGAGCAGGTTCAGGACGCCGGCGGTGGCGATGAGGCGGGTGCCGTAATCGCCGGCCGCGCGCGAAACGTCGGGGCCGGCGGTCTCGATGGTGTGAGCCAAGAAATAAAAGACGCCGGCGCCGAGATCGGCCAGGAACCCGAGGGTGCCGAAGGCATCGCCGCCGGAGGTGAAGACGTTGCCGCGCAGCTTCAGGCCAACGACGGCCAGGGAGGCAACGGCGAGGAAATAGCCAATGGCCTTGCCCCACTTGCCGAGGAGGAGATGGCCGAGGCCGGGCACGAGCCATCCCGCCGCGGCGGCGAACAGGGCCAGCGGCTGATTCCCTTTTGCTGCTGCTGCGGTCTTTTCCGTTTCGGCCATAGGATTCAACTCGTCGTCGTTCGACTCGCCGGTCAACTCGCCTGTCAACTCAAGAGCGGCAAGATGCCGGTTTGCATCGGGCCGGTCACGCGCGCGTCGGCGCCATCGATGTAGACGTCAACCTCGCTGCGCACGCCGAATTCGGGCAAGTAGATGCCGGGCTCGATCGAGAAACACGTTTGCGGCAGGATACGCCGGTCATCGTGGGTCTCGAGGCTGTCCATATTAGCGCCATTGCCGTGAACGTCCTGGCCGATATTGTGGCCGGTGCGGTGCACGAACTGCTTGGCATAGCCGGCTTTGCGAATGACCTCGCGAGCGGCTTGATCCACCTGCCAGCCCTTGACAGCGCGTCCAGCGGCCAAGGATTGCTGGACGAAGGCGATGGCGCGGTCTCGAGCGGCGGCCACAATGGTGAAAATCTTGGCCTCTTTCTCAGGGACCGAGGCGCCCAGGTAGCCGACCCAGGTGATATCGTAATACACGCTGCCCACGCGATCCAGCTTGCCCCAAACATCGAGGAGTAGCAAATCGCCCTTGCGGATGGGCGACGAGCCCTCCGCATGCGGCTCGTAGTGCGGGTCGCCCGAATGCGGGCCGACGGCGACGATCGGCGGATCGTCGGTGACGATGGATGCGGCGGCGAACTGCTCGAGCATCCAGCGCTGCAAGACGTATTCGCTGAGCGAGGATTTGTTTTTCACGGAGGCGGCGGCGAAAGCAAAGGCTTCCTGGGTCACGCGGTCGATCACGTGAGATGCCTCGATGTGCGAAGCATACTGGTCGGCGCTCCAGGCAGCTTCGAACTTCTGCACGAGATCGGCGGAAGTCACCACGCGGCAGCCCTGCGCGCGCACCAATTCGACGGTGCCCGCGTCCACCAGCGAGATATAGGGAATGGCGTTGCGCGGCGAATACTGCATGGCCACTTTGCGGCAGCCGGCGAGGAGGCGCGCCAGGCCTTTCCGCAGTTCTTCGAGGCTGGCGTAGACGAACTTTTTGCCGGGCAAGGCGTCCAGTGCGCCCGATTCGATGCGGTGAACCAGCTTGCGGGGGGTGCCGCGTCGGGGAATCAAGTAGAACCAGCGGCGGGTGCCCATGCCGGGTTCGAGGCCGAGCACTCGAGCGGCAATCGGGTCGCGGTGGTGAAAATCGTAGAAGAGCCAGCCGTCGAGCCCGGTGGATCGCAGCTCAGCTTGAATGGCGTCAATTTGCGGCATGGATTCCCCGTCTTTGACTTTCCTGGTTGGGGCCGGCCTGTCCGGCGGAGGCCGCCGCCATCGCGCGAACTTGCTCGATCGTGGCGCCGCTGATTTCGACGCGCTTATTGCGGCTGCGTTCGCCGCGGGCGATTTTAACAGCGGCTAGCGGCACATTCAAACGGGCGGCCAGGAAACGGCGGAGAGCCTCATTGGCGCGATCCTCGAGCGGCGGCGCGGCCAAGCGGATGCGCAAGGCGCCTTGCCACTCGCCGGCGAGTTCCGTGCGGCTGGCGCGGGGCTGCACGCGGACGAGAAAGGAGACGTGGCCGGCGCCCTGGCGTTACTTCGATCATGAGATCAACGGACGATTGGATTCATGGGCTAATTCATGGGCGAATTCGTTGGCGGATTCATCGCTTGGGCGGGCGAGCGCCGAAGACGGCCGTGCCAACGCGAATCTGCGTGGCGCCTTCTTCGATGGCAATTTCGAAGTCGCGCGACATTCCCATGGAAAGCTCGGGCAAGGGCAAATTGATTTGGCTCGCGAGGCCGTCGCGTAATTCACGCAGGCGGCGGAAGTAGGGGCGCGCCTGCTCGATCTCGCCCACTAGAGGAGGCACGGTCATCAGGCCGCGGAGTTCGAGATGCGGCATGAGCAGGAGCCCTTCGGCCAATCGCGGAAGCTCCTCGGGTTCGCAGCCGGCTTTCTTGGCGGCGGGATCGAGCCGCACTTCGATCAGCACGGGTAGGCGACGGCCATCCCCGGCGCCGCGTTCCAGTTTTTCGGCGAGGGGCAGCGAGTCCAGCGAATCGATCTCATGAAACAGGCTGAGGGCGCGCGCGGCTTTGTTGCGCTGGAGGTGGCCGACCAAATGCCAGGTGGCGTCCAGGTTCGCCAAAAGCGGGGCCTTGGCTTCCCACTCCTGGGTGCGGCTTTCGCCGAAATGGCGGACGCCGGCGGAAAAGGCGTCTTGAATGCCCTCGGCGGGGATGGTTTTGGAGACGGCGACGAGAGTGACCTCGTCGGGACGGCGACTGGCACGGCTGGCCGCTCGCTCGATCCGTTCGCGGATTCGTGCCACATTCTCTGCAATGATGCTCGCTGGCTCTGCCATGGAGGGGATTCTAACAGAGTCGGGCGGGCTCGTGGCCAAGGGCGGTTGCGAGCCGCAGGGAGTACGGCTAGACTAGCCCGCAGACATGGCCTCGCGCGGAACATTCATTGCCATCGAAGGGATCGACGGTTCCGGCAAACACACGCAGGCAGAATGGCTGGGACGGGCGTTTGCGGCTCGGGGCATTTCCTACGTTCCGTTCAGTTTTCCGCGCTATGGCTCTTCGTTCGGCAAGCTGATCGCGAGCTTTCTCAATGGCGAATTCGGGAAGCTGGAGACGATCGACGCGCACCTGTCCGCGCTGCTTTACGCCGGGGACCGATTTGAAGCCAAGCCGGAGCTGGAGGCAGCTTTGGCGGCGGGCAAGACGATACTGACCGACCGGTATGTGGCGTCGAACCTGGCGCACCAGACCGCGCGCATGCCGCCAGAGCGGCGTACAGAATTTATGGCCTGGCTTCGGCAGCTGGAGTACGGCATATACAGTCTGCCGGTCGAGGACTTGGTGATTTACTTGCGTTTGGGGGCATCCGAAGCGCAGCGACTCGTCGGGAAAAAGGCGCCACGAGAGTATACGGCGCTGGGCCACGATCTCCAGGAATCGGACCTGACGCATCTGGAGCGGGCGGCTCAGGTGTACGACCGCTTGGCCACGGAACCAAACTGGGTCACCGTCGAATGCTTCGATGCGCAAGCCGGCGCGCTGAAGTCCGTCGAGGAAATCCACAGGGCGGTGCTCGCCGCGGTGGATTCAGTGTTGCATCTGGCGGTATCGTAAAAGCCTAAGACGGCTTCGTTTTTTTCTCTGATCGATCATGCCCTTCTCAGAAATTCTCGGCCATGCGCGAATCGTGACGGCCCTGCGCAGGCATGCTGGCCACCGAACGCGTGCCGCACGCCATGCTGTTTGCCGGCCCGCGAGGCGTGGGCAAATTCACGCTGGCACGGATGTTTGCGCAGGCGGCGAATTGCGAGCGGCTTCGCGACGATTCCTGCGGGGAGTGCGACACGTGCAGGAGCATTGGCCGGCTGGCCGATCCTGCTCCGCTGATCTCGCAAGGGCTTGCGGAGCGAGGCGAGAGCGCCGACGCGGCCATGGTCGAGCGAGTCCCGCTGATCCTGGAGACGCATCCGGACGTGTGGGCCATCGTGCCCGACCCTGTGCGCCTGAAGAGCCCCGTGGCGCGGCCGGTACTGCACGTGGGACAATTGCGCGCCGTGCAGCGCGCCGCGTACTTCAAGCCCGTGGCGCGACGCCGCGTATTTATCCTGGACGGCGTCGAAACCATGCGCTGGGACCATGCCAACATTTTCCTGAAGATCCTGGAGGAGCCGCCGGAGACGGCGACCCTGATTCTGCTGACCACCAATCCCTACGCGCTGCTGCCTACCATCCGTTCGCGGTGCTTGCAGTTCATTTTCTCCGCGCTGCAGACCGAATCGGTCGAACAGATTCTGCGCGATCGCACGCAGATCGCTCCCGCGGAGCGGAAAATCGCGGCGCAACTCGCCGAGGGCAGCCCGGGCGAGGCGGTGTCGCTGGATTTGGCGGAAGCGACCGAGCTGAGGCGGCTGGTCCTTCGGGTCCTGGGGAGCGCCGCGGAAGGCCGCTCCTTCAGCGATCTATTTGCGCAAACCGCGCAGCTCGCGAAGGGGCAGAGAGTACCATTTGAAACCGTGCTCGAACTGTTTTATAGTCTACTCACGGACCTGCTGGAGCTTTCCGCCGGTTGCGCCGAACCGAAGCTTCGCAATCCGATCTTCGGCAAGGAACTGGCCATCCTGAGCAGGCGGGTGGACCCGGTGTGGGTAGCGCAGGCCGTGCAAGGTCTGGACGAACTGTGCGGCCGGCTGCGGCGGAATATCAACAGGCAAATGGGTCTGGACGCGGTGGCTATGTCGCTTGTCGTCAGACCGCTAATCCAGAATTTCGGGCTCAATACGGACGGCGTAACGTAGCGGGGCTTGGCTGCATCATACCAGCGAGCGGGTCGCACTCATATATCTGTCCACTAAAAGCTAGAAGGAGTAGTGATGGTAAATCGCAAGTTATTTCGTCCTACTTTAACCGAAGTGAAGGAACAAGCCGCACCACGTCCGACCGTCGCTGCCGGGCCGCAGCCACACAAGAAGCCCGCGCCGCCGGAGCAAACGCATGCGGAGAATTTTTATTGGGTGAAGCAGATGCAGGGGCGCACGCCCATGACCATCGTCTTGATTGGCGGCGAAGAGCTGCACGGCACGATCGAATGGTACGACCGCGATTGCATCAAGCTGACTCGCTTCGGCAGCCCAAATCTGCTGGTCTATAAGCAGGTCATCCAGTACGTGTACAAGGATGGCGAGGACGCGCGGCGCAACGGGCGGCAACGCTCGCCTAGCAACCTGGCCTGGCAGAGGATGGCAGGGCGCGGGGCCGATACGGGGTTCGGCGGCCAAGCTCAGGGGCTGAACCGCGTCAGTGACGCCCCTCATCTCCGTATACCAACTCCGGCACCTCGATGCGAATGCGCGTGCCGGCCTTCGCTGCTGGAGATGTCCATCCGGAAGTCGTTGCCGTAGAGCACGCGCAGCCGCTCGTGCACGTTGCTGATGCCGATGCCGTCCACGTAGACCTGCGCCATGCGGTCCTCGCGAAATGCCCACGCCGTTGTCCTCGACTTCGATGACCAAGCGGCCATCAGCGAAGAAGTGCGGATGGTGATTTGGCCGCCATCGAGCTTGGCCGCCAGAGCCGTGCTTGATGGAGTTTTCCACGATGGGCTGCAGGAGCATGCTGGGCACAAACGCTTCGAGCGTGCTCTGGTCCACATGCTTGAAGATCTGCAGATTGTCGCGGCCGAATCGCGCCACCTCGATGTCCAGGTAGTCGTCGACGAAGCCGAGCTCTTCGTGCAGCGGCACAAACGTCTCGTGCTTGCGCAGCAGGCGGCGAAGGATATTGCTCAGCTTGAGCACCACGACCCGCGCCAGATCGGGATCGTAGCGAATCAACGAAGAGACCGTATTGAGCGTGTTGAACAGAAAATGAGGGTTGATCTGGCTGGAAAGCGCGTCCATGCGCGCCTTGAGCAGCAATTGCTGATGCTGCTCGAGATTCATCTGGATGCGCGTGTTGTTCCAAATCTTGATGGGAACGGCGACGGCCATCATGGTCGCCAGCACGAGCAGAGCGACGGACCACCAGTTCCGGGCGTCGATGTAAAAGAGCCATTGCGGCTTGGTGGCGTGGCCCAGCGCCAGCCGGCCAAGTTCGAGCCCAACACAGCCCGCCAGCGGCAGCATTTCCCACATGGGCGCTCCGCGCCGCGCAAATCGCGAGAGCGAGCGAGGAACGTTCAGAAAAGTGAACGGCCCAAAATTCCAGATGTCCTTCTTTGTTCGGTATCACCTGCCGGATCAAGCCGCCCACCAAGCCGGCAACGCTGCCATGGGCGTCGAGAGCCACTCGTGGTGCAGGAACGCCGGAAGGCTCACCATGGAGCCGCCGAGCGGGCCGACCACGCGTCCGCCGAGCAAGCCCAGCAGGAAGGAACCCTCCAGCATCAGATCGGCGAAGCGGTAAGGGTAGCCGATCAGTCGCAAGCATGACGCCGAGAGCCAGAGCTGGCGTCAGGAACAGCATCAACTTCAATTTGAGATCGGAATCGCGAACTTCGGTGAACAGCACCTTGCGAAAAACTTCCCAGCGAACCAGCAGCGCGGCGAGCGAGGCGGCGACGCCCACCTTCATGAGCAGCGTAAAAAGCAGATCTTGGCCGGAAAAGAAGCGTTTCCATGCGCTGGAGCGCGGCATTGCGCGCGTCGGACTTTACGTTAGCCAATCGCCCGGAGAATGTAAAGCGACGGGTCGTGAGGCGGCTGTTATACTACGACACTTCGAATCATGGCCAAACAGAAGGCAAAAAGAGGCGCCTCCGGGCGTGCCAGAGCTGGACGGCTTCGCATCGTGGCAGAGGCCGCGCTCCCGACGCGATTCGGGCATTTTACGATCCTGGGCATCGAAGGGCGGACGCCGGAAGAGACTCTGGTGGTACTTCGCCACGGGCGCGTCAGCGCTCGATCGGTGCCGCTGGTGCGCATTCACTCGCAATGCCTGACGGGAGACGTGCTGGCCTCGCAGCGCTGCGATTGCCGCGCCCAACTCGAACTTTCGCTGCGAAAAATCGCCGCGGCGCCCGCGGGGCTTTTGCTCTACGTGCCGCAAGAAGGCCGCGGCATTGGCTTGCTCAATAAACTGCGGGCCTATCAGCTTCAGGATGGCGGCATGGACACGGTGGAAGCGAACGAGGAGCTAGGATTTGCCGCGGATTCGCGCAACTACCAATTTACGGCCAAGGCGTTGCTGCTGCTTGGCGCGCGCCGCGTGCGCTTGCTCTCGAACAACCCCGACAAAGTCGCGCAACTGGAACGCTACGGCGTAAAGGTGGTCGAGCGTGTGCGTTGCCAGCCGCGCAGCGCTAATGCTTCACGCGCCTACCTCAAGACCAAACGGGCCAAGCTCGGGCACTTGCTCACCAAAATCTGAAGACCTAGCGATCTGAAGACCCAGAAAAAAGCCAGCGAGGGAGGGAGCGCGATGAAGCCGCCCATTGAACAGACCGTGAAGTTTCCTTGTTCTCCGGAGATCCTTTTCGAGATGTACATGGATTCCGCTAAGCATTCGGCCTCGACAGGGGCACGGGCGCAGATCTCCCGTCGCGAGGGAGGGCGCTTCGGGGCGTTTGAAGGGTCGCTCAGCGGACGGAACCTGCTGATTGTTCCGAACCGCCTGATCGTGCAAGCCTGGCGTTCGACCGCATTCAAACGCGACGATCCGGACTCGATCCTGGTGCTGGAGTTCAGCAAGGCGCCGGGCGGCTCGAAAGTACACATGGTACATGTGAACGTGCCAGCGCAGGATCACCAGGGCGTCAGCAAGGGCTGGCCGAAGTTTTATTGGAAGCCCTGGAAGGCATACCTAGCAGCCAGCAAACGCAAGACTTAGCCCCCACCCACCAGGTGCACAATTTCGTAGCGGTCCCCGGCAGACACCGGGGTCTCGTCCCACTGGCTCTTCGGGAGGATGTCCCGGTTCCGTTCGATGGCCACGCGGCCGGAGGAAATTCCGAGATGTGCAAGCAAACCCGTGACGTTGAGCCCGCCAGGAACTTCCCGAGCCTCGCCATTGATCTCAAGCAGGATGGTCTCGCTCATCGTTCCTTCACCGGGCGCTCATCGGGCGTCATCGGGCGGGGGGCACAGCACCGCGTGGTTTGGGCTTGAGGCGATAACGAAGCTGGTCTTGGGCGCTGGTTCCTTGCACTTGAATGATCAAGGCCGGATTGGGGTGGTCCGAGAGCTGAGGCATGCGGAAGCGCAGTCTGGCACGACCGTCGACACCGGTTTGCGAGCCGAATTGCGACATCTCACCTTCTGTTACGCCCTCGATGCGTACTTGCACGTCGGCACCAGCGAGTGGTCGCCGCTCAGGACGCGAGAGGACCTCGATCTCGAGAGCGGCCTGCCCAGCAACAAGCCAGGACGTGGGATTGCACAATCTCACCGCGACGGCGACGGGTTTACGTTCGTCGAGCGGGAGCGAGCCGGCGCGCACACCTTCGAGGATCTCCCGGTGCTGCTGCTCGATCCGCGCGCCCAAAGCGGCCTCGTCCAGGGCGGCCCCGCTTAGCAAATCCTGATAACCGACCGTGCGCCGGTAAACGACCCGACCGCCGGAGAGCACCACAGTGTCCACAAAAGGGTGCTGCAGGCCGCGATCCTCGGTCTGCACATGATAGACCGCACCCCCAACCTCGACATTAGAATTGAAACCGGTGGTCATGGCGAAAGCATTAAAAATCAGGAGCAGATGAATCGGTCGACATAAAATCACCGGTCATGGACCGCATTGACCGACCGGCTACGCGTCGCTATTATAGCTGGCGCATCATTATAGCTTGCGCGTCATTATAGCTTGCGCATCCATCATGGGGAATGTTGCTCAATCATACGCTCCGCTGCTGATCCATTTTCTGATTGCGATGGCCCTGGCGGGCGTGATCCTTCTGCTCTCGACCACGATCGGCCGCCATCGACCCAACCGGACAAAGATGCAGGCCTACGAGTGCGGCATCACGCCCACGGGAGATGCCAAGCAACCGTTTACCGTGAAGTTCTACCTGGTCGCTATGGTCTTTATCTTGTTTGACGTAGAGGCTGTTTTCCTCTATCCGTGGGCCTTTGTCTATCGCGACCTGGGGTGGTTCGGATTCGTTGAGATGCTGGTGTACATCGCGATCCTGCTGGCGGGCTACGTCTACCTCTGGAAGAAAGGCGCGCTGGATTGGAACCGGCCAGCCGCGCAGCGGGACCACACCTCGTGACGGACTCAGCGACGGCGGAGCAAAGCCCTGTTGTGCAGAGGCTACGCGCGTGGGATGCAGATGCGGTCGTCCAAGTCATTGAGTTCCGCGGCGAGTTGACCTTGGTCGTGGCTGGCGCGCATCTGCGCCGGATCGTCGAATACCTGAAGAGCGAGCCTGGCCTGGAGTTCAATTTTCTCTCCGACATTTCGGTGGTTGACCGATTTCCAGGCGTACCCCGTTTCGAGTTGAATTACCACCTGCTCTCCATCCCCAACAAGCAGACTTTGCGCCTTCGCGTGCGGGCAGACGGGCCGGACCCTGTGGTGGACTCGGTGACCGCGATTCATCCAACGGCCGACTGGCACGAGCGCGAGGTCTTCGACCTTTTCGGCGTGCGCTTTGAGGGCCACCCGGACCTGCGCCGAATCTTGTTGCCTGACGATTGGGAGGGCTATCCGCTGCGCAAAGATTATCCGGTCGAGGGCTTCCGCTGATGACCACGACCGTTCAGACGGCCGTCGGACCGGCAGAGGCGATGGTCCTCAACATGGGCCCCCAGCATCCCTCGACCCACGGGGTGTTGCGGGTGCTGCTCGAGCTGAACGGCGAAACGGTCGTAAAGGCGCGCCCGGAAATTGGGTATCTGCACACGGGAATCGAGAAAAGCTGCGAAGCGCTGACCTACTCGCAGGCGATTACGCTGACGGACCGGATCGATTACCTGGCGCCGCTCTCGAACAACCTCGGTTATTGCCTGGCGGTCGAGAAGCTGCTGGCGATCGAAGTTCCCAAGCGGGCGCAATACATTCGCGTGTTGCTGACGGAGCTGACGCGCATCGCGTCGCACCTGGTCTGGCTGGGTACGCATGCGATGGACCTGGGCGCGGTGTCGGTCATGCTGTACTGCTTTCGGGAGCGCGAGGAGATCCTGAAAATTCTGGAGTTGTTGTCCGGCCAGCGGATGATGACCAGCTACTTCCGCATCGGCGGGCTGGCGCTGCAGCCGCCGCCGGGCTGGCTGGACCGGGTCAGCCGCGTCGCCGACATGCTCCCTGCTCGCATCGACGACTACGAAGAGTTGCTCACGCACAATCGGATCTGGGGGCTGCGAACGCGGGGCATCGGAGTGCTCGAAGCCAAAGATGCGATTGCGCTCGGAGTCTCCGGCCCCATGCTTCGCGCCGCGGGGGTCGCTTACGATGTCCGGAAGTTCTTCCCGTACTCGAGCTATGAGGAATTTGAGTTTGATGTGCCGACGCGGACCGAGGCCGATTGCTACGCGCGGTACCTGGTGCGCGTGGCGGAGATGCGGGAAAGCCTGAAGATCGTGCGCCAGGCCATGCCGAAGATTTCCGCCGGAGGGCCCGATCAAGGCCGACGTGCCGGGCGTCATTCCGCCGCAACGCGAAGAGATGAAGACGGAAATGGAAGCGCTCATCTACCACTTCAAGATTTTCACCGAAGGGTTCGCTCCGCCCCCGGGAGAGGTTTACCAGCGGATCGAGTCGCCACGCGGGGAGCTGGGATTTTTCGTGGCGAGCGACGGTTCGGCCAAGCCGTGCCGCGTAAAGGTGCGCGCGCCGTCCTTCGTGAACCTGCAGGCATTGCCGGAACTCGCCGAGGGAAGCCTGGTGGCGGACCTGATCGCCTGCATCGGAACGACGGATATCGTGCTCGGAGAAGTGGACCGCTGATGGAACTGCCACCAGCCCTCGAAAAGAAATTCCAGACTTTGCTCGAGCGTTATCCGATCAAGCGCTCGGCGCTGGTGCCGATGGCGCTGTATGGACAAGACGTTTTCGGCTTCGTCAGCGACGATTTGATTGCGGAGATCGCGAACCGGCTCGATCTGAACACTCTGCAAGTTCGCGAAACGCTGGAATACTACTCGATGATTCGCCGCAAGCCGGCCGGAAAATATCACGTGCAGGTGTGCACGAACGTGTCCTGCATGCTGCGCGGCGGGAATGCGCTCTACGAATTCATCCAGAAAAAGCTGGAGATCGGCCACAAGGAAGTCAGCGCGGACGGAGTCTTCTCGCTCGAAGAGGTGGAGTGCATCGGCGCCTGCACGGGCGCGCCCGCGCTACAGGTGAATTACGATTTCTACGAGGGGCTGAACCCCTCGCGGGCCAATCAATTGCTCGACCAGCTCGACAAGGAACGGAACCCGCCCGTTTCCGCGCCTATTACTGGCGCGATTCACGAGCGGCATCCCGCAGAAGTGCCGGTCATCAGCCGGTTGTTCGGCGTTGCGGACTCGCACAAACTCGACGTCTACGTGCGAAACGAGGGTTACAAGGGATTGGAGCGCGCGCTCCGCGAATTGTCGCCAGAGCAGATCGTTGACGAAGTGAAGAAATCGAATCTGCGCGGCCGTGGCGGAGCTGGCTTCTCCACGGGCATGAAGTGGAGCTTCGTTCCGAAGGAGTCGGCAAAGCCAAAGTACATCCTGTGCAATGCCGATGAGAGCGAGCCCGGCACGTGCAAGGACCGCCCGCTGATGGAATTGGCGCCGCATCAATTGATTGAAGGCATGATCATTGCCGGGCGCGCGGTGGGAGCGCATCGCGGGTATATCTACATTCGCGGCGAGTATCGCTACGTTCTGGACATCGTCGATGCGGCGATCGAGGAGGCTTACGCGGCAGGATTTCTCGGCAGCAACATCCTCGGCAGCGGCTTTGACTTCGACGTGTCCACGCACACCGGCGCGGGAGCCTACGAGTGCGGCGAGGAATCGGCGCTGATGGAATCGCTGGAGGGCAAACGCGGATACCCGCGCATCCGGCCGCCTTTCCCGGCCGTGGTGGGACTGTACGGCTCGCCGACCGTGATCAACAACGTGGAGACACTTTCCTCGGTGCCGGAAATTTTGCGGCGCGGCGCCGAATGGTATGCCGGCCTGGGGTCGGCGAAGAATGGCGGCACGCGGCTGTTTTGCATTTCGGGCCACGTCAACCGGCCGGGGATCTACGAACTGCCGATGGGCTTCAACCTCAAGCGGATGATCGAGGAAGTGGCGGGCGGCATCGCGGACGGCCGGCAACTGAAGGCGGTGATTCCGGGAGGCAGTTCTTGTCCGCTGCTGAAAGCCGACGAGATCGACGTGCCGATGGATTTCGACTCGCTCGCCAAGGCGGGCTCGATGCTGGGTTCGGGTGGAGTGGTCGTGATTGACGACCAGACGTGCATGGTGGACCTAGCGCGGCGTATCATGCACTTCTACGCGCACGAATCGTGCGGCTGGTGCATTCCGTGCCGCGAAGGCACGGCATGGCTTCGCAAGATGCTGGATCGCATCCACGCCGGCGGCGGGCGATCGGAAGATATCCCCCTGGTGGGCGAACTTGCCCAAAACATGCTCGGTAAGACGTTTTGCCCGCTGGGCGACGCCGCGGCAATGCCCACGATCAGCATTGTGAAGAAGTGGCGCCACGAATTCGAGGAACACCTGACGGGCCGGTGCCCGTATCAACCAGCCGAGACGCTGGCCGCGGCCCGCTAAGGCCGCCGCAACGACATGGCCGATACAGCCGAGATCAAATTCAAGATTGACGACCGCGAACTGAGCGTCACGCCGGGAACGCTGGTGATCGAGGCGGCGCGGCGCGAAGGCATCGGTGTGCCTTCGTTCTGCTACTACCCCGGACTCTCTTTGCAAGCGGCCTGCCGCATGTGCCTGGTGGAAGTGGAAAAGGCGCCGAAGCTGCAAACTGCCTGCACCCTGGTCGCTACCAATGGCATGGTCGTGCACACCGATACCGCGCAGGTGCACGCGGCGCGCAAGTCGATGCTCGAATTCCTGCTGACCAATCACCCGCTGGACTGTCCGGTGTGCGACAAGGGCGGCGAATGCGAACTGCAGGACATGACCTTTCGCTATGGCGCCGAGCACAGCCGGTTTGTCGAGGAAAAGCTGCACACGCCGGAAGTGAAGTGGTCCAACCTGGTCTATTACGACGCCCCGCGCTGCATTCTGTGCTTTCGCTGCGTGCGCGTGTGCGACGAGGGCATGAACGTCAAAGCGCTGGGCGTGGGGCAGCGCGGCGTCCATTCGGTGATTATCCCGAACCGCGAAGATCATCTGGAGTGCGAAGAGTGCGGGATGTGCATCGACATCTGTCCGGTCGGTGCGCTCACCAGCGGCACCTATCGCTATCACACACGCCCGTGGGAGATGGAGTACGTCTCCACCGTGTGCGCGCACTGCTCGAACGGCTGCAAGACGACGCTGAGCGTGCGCAATCACGAAATCCTGCGCGCGAACAACCGCGACCTTTCGGGTTTCAACAATGAATTCCTGTGCGTGAAGGGGCGCTTTGGATTCGACTTCACACGGCATCCGGAGCGGCTGAAGCAGCCGCTGGTGCGCCGCAACGGAAGTCTGCAGCCCGCGAGCTGGGAAGAGGCGCTGGAAGAGATTGCCGCTCGGCTGGCGCGCGTGCGAGAGCAAAGCGGGGCGGAAGCCGTGGGCTTTTACGGCTCGAACCACACGACAAACGAGGAAGATTATCTGCTTGCGCGCGTCGCCCGCGCCGCCATCGGGACCAACAACATCGATCATCACCGCACAGCCGACTACGCGGGGCTGGTCACAACGCTTGGAAAGAACGCGGGAGAAACGGGCGCCGGGTCTGTTTTCGCGACCATGCGCGATCTCGTCGCGACGCCGGCGTTTCTGCTGATTGGCAATGACGCGACGGTGCAGAATCCGCTGGTCGCTTGGCAAATCCGCACCGCGATTCGTCAGCACGGCGCGCGACTGTACGTGATTGATTTTCGCGACATCAAGTTGACACGACTGGCAAAGCTGAGCCTCGCCGTCGTTCCAGGCGAGGAAGCCACCGCGATGGCGGAGCTGGCGCATGGCACTTCATCTCGTTTGGAGGCCCAGGATTTCGCAGCCGCCTTGGCCGGCGAAAGCGACCTCACCGTCCTATTCGGCGCAGCACTCTACGGCACGGCTCTGGATCACTTGGCCAAGCTGGCGGAAACACGCGCCGCGGAAGGCAAGCGCACGCGATTCATGGCGCTGGGCGACTACGCCAATTCGCGCGGCGCTGCTGACATGGGACTGCTGCCCGACCGGTTGCCCGGCTACGCTTCCCTGGAAGACGCCCAGGCGCGGGAGGTTTACGCCAAGCTCTGGGGCGCGCCCATCAACGCGAAGCCAGGGCTGACTGCGCGGCAAATGCTGGATGGCGCGATCGCGGGCAGCCTCAAGGCGCTCTACGTCGTCGGCGCGAATCCGGCGAAGATGCTGCATCTTGCCGACGCGGATCGGCTGGGAAAGCTGGACCTGCTGGTCGTGCACGACTTGTTCCTATCGGAAACCGCGCGGCTCGCCGATATCGTCTTGCCGGCTCTTTCGGCATACGAAAAAGACGGCACCATGACCAATACGGCCGGCGAGATTCAGCTCGTACGCAAGGGCGGCGATTTCATGGGGCCGCGCTCGGATTTTGACATTCTGCGCATTCTGTCGCACCAACTGGCGCGTCACGGCGTGGGCCAACCCATCCGGCTGCGCACGCCGGAGGCGGCCTTCGACGAAATTCGCCGGCACGTTGCGGGATACGACGTGTCTTGGGCCAGCCTGCTCACCGGAGCCGCCGAACCATCGGCGCCGCTGGTGGTGCTGAACGGCCACACGCCGCGCGACTTCGCCCGCGGAACGATTCTTTCGGCGGAAGATTCCCTGTTCACCAGCGGAAGTCTGACGCGCTACTGCAACATGATCCAGAGCCTGCGGGAAGCGGAAGCACAATCGTGAACGAACTCTTTGCGCGATACCCGCTGCTCCTGGTCTCGCTGGTCAAGATCGCCGTATTGCTTTTCCTTTTGCTGACCTCGCTGGCCTACATCGTTTGGTTCGAGCGCAAAATAGCGGCGCACATCCAAGGCCGCATAGGGCCCTACCGGGTTGGCCCACACGGGCTCTTGCAACCAATGGCTGACGGCTTGAAGTTCCTGATGAAAGAGGACCCGACGCCGGAGGGCGCCGACCGCTTTGTTTATTCCCTGGCGCCGTTCCTGACCTTGTCGCTGGCTATCACGACCATCGCGCTGATTCCCTTCGGCCCCAGCACCGATCCGCATCTTCGGCCAAGAGACGCCGCTGGTGATTGCGAACGTCAACGTCGGGCTCCTGATGGTCTTCGCGATCACCTCGATGGGCGTGTACGGCGTGGCGCTGGCGGGGTGGTCGTCGGACAACAAGTACTCGCTGCTTGGCGGGCTGCGCAGTTCGGCGCAGATGATCAGTTACGAGCTGTCGCTGACGATGTCGGTGGTGGGCGTGCTCTTGCTGGCGGGCACGTTCAACCTGTCTGAAATTGTGCGCGCGCAGGACGGCTTCAGCTGGCACTTTCTGCCTCGCTGGAATTTGCTGAGTCCCACGCTGCCGCAAATCCTGGGCTTTTTTTGCTATTTTATGGCTGCGGTGGCGGAGACCAATCGCCTCCCGTTTGACCTCGCCGAAGCGGAATCCGAGCTCGTGGCCGGCTATCACACGGAGTATGCGAGTTTCCGGTTTGCCATGTTCTTCATGGCCGAGTATGCCGCCATGATTACGGTCGCCTGCCTCGCGACACTCCTCTTCTTCGGCGGCTGGCTATCGCCGTTTCCGCAGGTGCCAGCCTTGGCCTGGACCCGCTATTTGCCGACCGCGCTGTTCGCGATTGCCGGGATCGCCCTGGTGTTCCACGGCCTCCGCTACATCACGACCCTGGGGCGCGTGGTTCTGCCTGCGTTGGGTCTGGTCCTGTGCGCGCTGGCCGAAATTTGTTCTCGCGGCGGCGTGATCGACGTGGTGCAGGGGCCGTTCTGGTTTCTCCTGAAGGTCTTCATCGTCCTGTTCGTTTACGTTTGGGTGCGCTGGACTCTGCCTCGCTTTCGCTACGATCAGCTCATGGCCATCGGCTGGAAGCTTCTGCTGCCCCTGACGCTGCTCAACGTCGTGCTGACGAGTCTTGCTGTGGTGGCGCGCAAATGAACGCGCAAATGGCCATCTTTTTGGTGCTGGCGGCGGTGGCCATCGCTGGCGCGGTTAACCTGATCCTGCAGCGGCATCCGATTCATAGCGCGCTCTCGCTGATCGTGGTGATGGCGGCGATGGCCGGACTCTACCTTTTGCTGGATGCGGAATTTGTCGCCGCGATCCAGGTGATCGTGTACGCGGGCGCGATCATGGTGCTGTTCATCTTCGTGATCATGCTGCTGAACGCCGGGGTCGAAGAGCGTACCAACCTGAGCCATATCGCGCGCTACGCAGGCCTTCCGCTGGCCGCGCTTTTGCTTTTGACGCTGGCCTATCGCATCGCTCGCGCTTCGGCGCCGCTGGTGGCGCAACCCACGCCCGAGGGCGCGACGCGGCAGCTATCACTGCTGCTCTTCCGGGATTTCGCGTTCCCCTTCGAGCTGACGTCGATACTGATTCTGATCGGCATGGTGGGGGCGTTGGTTTTGGCGAAAAGGGACGAGTAGGGGCACTCGCATTCGGAGGCATTAGAAGCGGCCCGAAGAATCCGCCGGGGGCGTCTGGAGCGATTCTCGGGATTCGGGAGGAGATAGCGGTGGTTCCGATTTCCTATTACCTGGCGCTGAGCGCCGTGCTCTTTGGGCTCGGCGTGATTGGCTTCATTTTCAAGCGGAACATCATCACGATCTTCATGGCCATCGAGCTGATGCTGAATGCCGTGAACCTGGCGTTCGTGGCCTTCAGCCGCGCCCTCGGCCAATTGCAAGGACAGGTGTTTGTCTTCTTCGTGATCGTGGTGGCCGCGGCCGAGGCCGCGGTGGGTCTAGGCATCGTCATTTTGATTGCGCGCAACCGGCAGTCGCTCAACGTCGAACGGGTCAATCTGCTCAAGCTCTAGCGACGATCAATGTTCGTGCTCGAATATCTCTGGATCATTCCGCTGCTGCCGCTCGCTGGCGCGGCGATCAACGGCTTTTTCGGCCGTGGCTGGCCGCGCGCCGCGATCAATGGCGTCGCGCTGGGCTCGACGGGGCTTTCGCTGATCGCGGCGGCCGAACTGGTTCGTGAGTTCGCGCAACTCGACGCCAGCCAAATTCCCTGGACGCATTCTTACTTCACCTGGATCGCCGCGGGCACGTTCCGCGCGGACTACGCCTTGCAAGTCGACCCGCTCACAATCGTGATGCTGCTGGTGGTGACCGGCGTCGGCTGGCTCATCCATCTCTATTCGACCGGCTACATGGCCGAAGACGCCGGGTACCGCCGCTTTTTCTGCTACCTGAACCTGTTCATGTTTTTCATGCTGACCTTGGTGCTCGCCGCGAACTACACGCTGCTGTTTGTCGGCTGGGAGGGCGTCGGGCTGTGCAGCTACCTGCTCATCGGGTTCTGGTTCCTGAAGAAAACCGCGACGGATGCCGGCAACAAGGCATTCTGGGTGAACCGCATCGGCGATTTTGGCTTTCTGCTGGGGCTGTTCCTGCTGTTTCGGCAGTTCGGCACGCTGGATTTCGCGCCGATTTTTCAGAACGCATCGGCGATGCCGACTGAAACCGGCGGGCACGGCGTCCTGACGGCGATCTCGTTGCTGCTACTGGCCGGCGCCACGGGCAAGTCGGCGCAGATTCCTCTCTACGTCTGGCTGCCCGACGCGATGGAAGGCCCGACGCCGGTGAGCGCCTTGATCCACGCGGCGACGATGGTGGCTGCGGGCGTGTACATGGTGGCGCGCTCGCACGTGCTGTTCCTGCACGCGCCCGCCGCGATGATGACTGTTGCCGTGATCGGCTGCCTCACGGCTTTTTTTGCCGCGACGATTGCCATGGTGCAGACCGACATCAAGAAAGTGCTCGCCTACTCGACCATCAGCCAGTTGGGCTACATGTTCTTGGGCTGCGGCGTCGGCGCGTTTAGCGCAGGCGTCTTTCACCTGATGACGCACGCCTTTTTCAAAGGCCTGCTGTTTCTCGGCGCCGGCAGCGTCATGCACGCGCTGGGCGGCGAGCAGGATATGCGCCGGATGGGCGGCCTCGCGAAGGCTATTCCCTGGACTTACGGCTGCATGCTGGCTGCTACGCTGGCGATTGCCGGCACGCCGGGATTTTCCGGTTTCTTCAGCAAGGACGCGATTCTGCTCGCGGCGCGTGACGGCGCCTACGCCAATCCGTTCCTCTATTGGCTGGGCGTGCTGACGGCCGGGATCACGTCGTTCTACATGTTCCGGCTGCTTTTCCTGACGTTTCACGGCGGCGCTCGCTACGATCAGCATGACAAGCATGCGCACGAATCGCCGGCGAATATGCTGGTGCCTTTGGTGGTGCTGGCGGTTTTGTCGGTCGCTGGAGGATGGTGGGCCGCGCCGCATTTGTTTGGCGGAGTGGATCTATTCGAGCGTTTTCTAGCGCCGGTTTTTGGCAGCGCCGCTGGCGAGGCCGCCGCGGCCGGTCAGGGCGCCGGTGGGAACGAACTGCTCGCCGCATTGCTCGGCGCGCCGGTGATCGCCGGCCTGGTGGGCTTCCTCGCCGCGTGGTGGCTTTACATCCGCCGCCCGGAACTTCCGGACCGCATTGCGCTGTCCCTTGCCGCACCCTATCGCCTTGTTTCCGGCAAGTACTTCGTCGACGAGCTTTACGCCGCCGTAATCGTGCGCCCGCTGCTGTGGCTTTCGACGCGCGTCTTGTGGCAAGGCATCGACGAGCGCGTGATCGATGGCGCGGTCAACGGTATCGGACATGACGCGGAGAAGCTTGGTGAACGCGTGCGGCACTTGAGTTCGGGGAACACGCGCTCGTATGCCACTTGGGTTGTCTTCGGGGCTGTGCTGCTCACCATCGTGCTGGTCTGGATGGCAGGCTGAAATGGCGCCGTCCCACTTGCTCTCGCTGCTGATCTTCCTGCCGCTGGCGGGCGTGCCGGCTTTGCTTCTGGTCCGTTTCGACGACCACACCTGGATACGGCGCATTTCCCTGGCGATTGCGCTCATTGAGTTCGCCTTGTCCTTGCTTCTCCTGCGAGGCTTCGCAATCGGATCAACGTCCTACCAATTCGAGGAGATGTACGACTGGATTCCCGCGCCGCCGGTTCACTACCATCTTGGCGTGGACGGCATCAGCCTGTTTCTGGTGCTGTTGACGACGTTCCTGGTTCCCGTCGCGATGCTGGCGTCGTGGAAGTCGATCGAACAGCGCACGCAGGGCTTCTTTATCACGCTGCTGGTACTCGAAACCGGGATGGTCGGAGTGTTTCTCTCGCTCGATCTCATACTTTTCTTCCTTTTCTGGGAAGTCATGCTGATTCCCATGTATTTTCTGATTGGCATCTGGGGACACGAACGGCGCGTCTATGCCGCCCTCAAATTCATTCTGTACACGATGATCGGCTCGATCCTTATGTTCGTCGCCATGGTCTGGCTGTACGAACTGAGCGGCACGTTCGATCTTCCGCGCATCCAGGCCATGCTTACGACCGGCCAACTGACGCTTTCGCTGCGCACCGAGATGCTGCTGTTCGGGGCTTTTTTCCTGGCGTTTGCGATCAAGGTGCCACTCTTTCCGCTACACACCTGGCTGCCGGACGCACACACCGAAGCGCCGACGGCCGGCTCGGTGGTCCTGGCGGGCGTGCTGCTCAAGATGGGGACTTACGGCATGGTCCGCTTCTGCGTGCCTTTGTTTCCGGAGGCGGCTCATCGCCTGGCCCCCTACGTCGCCGTTCTGGCGATCATCGGAATCATCTATGGCGCGCTGGTCGCGCTGGTTCAGACGGACCTGAAGCGCATGGTCGCGTATTCTTCGGTGAGCCACCTCGGCTTCGTGGTGCTGGGCATTTTCGCGTTTACGCCGACGGCGCTGCAGGGCGCGATCTACCAGATGCTTAACCACGGCGTTTCCACCGGAGCGCTCTTCGTGCTTGTCGGCACGCTTTACGACCGCCGGCACACCCATTTGATCCGCGAATACGGCGGCTTGGCCACACCGATGCCGGTGCTTGCGGCGCTGTATCTTTTCGTTTCGCTGTCCTCGGCGGGGCTGCCGATGCTCAATGGATTTGTCGGCGAATTTCTGATTTTGGCGGGTACCTTTGAGCGTCACACAGTCTGGGCGAGCTTTGCCGCGCTCGGCGTGATTTTCTCCTCGCTCTATTTGCTGTGGGCTTATCAGCGTGTGTTCTTCGGCGACGTCACACAGGAACGCAACCGCACCTTGCCCGATCTCGATCTGCGCGAGCGCGGCGTGCTTTTCGCCATGGCGGCGCTCATTCTGTGGATGGGCATCGGCTCAGCGGGATTCACGCGCCGCACGGAGACCTCCGCGCGCAACGTCATCGATCTGATGCAGCGCCCGCAGCTCTACAACGCGCGTTCGGCGGCCGGCCCGCAGCCTGCTGCTCTCGAAACGGGGAGCCGCTAAATGGTCCCGGCGCGCGAGGATCTTTTGCGGCTGGCACCGGAGCTGGTGCTGTGCGCTTCGGGCATTCTGCTCATGCTGGTCGAGCCATTTCTTGGACGCGCGCGGCGCGGCATCCTTTTGTTTTTGGCCACTGCGGGCGCCGCGCTGGCCTTGGCTGCAACCCTGCTTCCCGCGGCTCATCCGGGCACGGCGTTCTCGGGGCTTCTGCACATCGATGGCTTCAGCGTTTTCATGCATGTGGTGGTCGGAGTGGTGGCACTGCTGGTTGTGCTGGGTTCGGCCGATTATCTGGAACGCGAGCATATCCAGCACGGCGAATACTACGCCTTGGTCTTGTTTGCCACCGCAGGCATGGGCGTGATGGCCTCGGCTGGCGAGCTCATGACTGCCTTTGTTGGACTCGAGGTGAGCTCGATTTCGACGTACATTTTGGCTGGCTATCGGCGCGACTCGCCGCGTTCGGACGAATCGGCCATGAAGTATTTCCTGCTGGGCTCGTTTGCCACGGCATTTTTCCTGTATGGCATTGCCATGGTCTATGGCGCGACCGGCAGCACGCTGCTTGGGCAGGCGACGCTGACAACCTTTTCGGGCGCGCCCACGTTGCTCAGGCTGGGCCTGGCGCTCATCCTGGTGGGACTCGGGTTCAAGGTGGCTGCGGCGCCGTTCCAGGTGTGGACGCCGGACGTTTACGAAGGCGCGCCGACTCCCGTGACGGCTTTGATGTCCTCGGGGCCGAAGGCCGCGGCGTTTGCGCTGCTGCTGCGAATTTTGGCGACGACGGTGGCAGCGGGGCCGTTTTGGTTTTGGGCGCTGTGGATTTCGGCGGTGCTGACGATGTGCGTGGGAAATTTCGCGGCTGTGGCTCAAACGAGCGTCAAGCGGATGCTGGCGTACAGCTCGATCGCGCACGCCGGCTACATCATGGTGGCGCTGGCCGCTGCGGCGGCCTCCGATCAACTGGCCTTGGGCGTGGCGGCTGTGCTCTATTATCTTGCCGTGTATGCGCTGATGAAGCTGGGGGCGTTCATGATGGTCGCGCAACTTGGCGGGGCGTCCGAGCGGCACGTGGAAATCGACGACCTCGCCGGACTGGCTTCGCGCCAGCCGGCGGCGGCGGCCTGCTTCTCTCTGTTCCTGCTTTCGCTGCTGGGATTGCCCATCACGGCGGGGTTTCTCGGGAAGTTCTACATCTTCAACGCCGCGCTGGCCTCGCACCTGGTCTGGCTGGCCGTGCTGCTGGGACTGAATAGCGTCCTCGCGTCGTTCTACTATCTGCGCGTGATCGTCGTGATGTATATGCGCGAGCCGAATCAGGATTGGGCGCCGTCGCCCATGCCCTGGGCGGTCACGCTGGTGCTGGTGGCGGCTGCGGCGGGGACGCTTTACCTCGGGCTATTCCCGGGACGCGTTATGGGCTTCGCGACGCAGGCTGCGCTCTCGCTGCCGCTGCACTGACGGCTACCCGTCCGGGCCGGATCGTTTCTCGGCTAAAAATAAAAAGGCCCGCGGAGGCACGTTTCCGTGCGCCCGCGGGCCCATTCGGAAGCCGAACTTTCGATCGGGGTGGCTTACTTCACTTTGACGAAAATGATGGCGAAGGTGTACAGCGCCATCGACTCAATCAGAACGAGCGCAAGAATCAGCATGTTCTGAATTACACCGGCTGCGCCGGGGTTGCGCGCCATGCCTTCCGAGGCTGCGGAAGAGGCTTTCGCCTGGGCATAACCGCAAGCCGCAGAAGCGATGGCCATTGCAAAACCGGACGTGATGGCAACCCAGTTGGTCGCCGATGCTGCCGCTTCGCCGGTGGTCTGCGCGAACGCCCCTGGAGCGAGCAGGCAGACGCCAGCAATCGCGAACAGCGCCAATAGAAACTTCCTCGTCGTCGTGCTCATCGTGGTGTTTCTCCTTACGTTATGAAATAGCCGCTCGGAGGTGGTTCCCGACATCCTCGTACAGCCGGGCTCACGCGAGACAGCGGATGATGCCGCGATTAATGTCCCTCAGCCACCGCCCCGCTGAGGTAGATGACGGGCAAAATCGTGAAGACGAACGCCTGCACGAATGCCACGAAAATGTGCAAGATGATGAAAATTGCGGAGAGAATCGGCACCGGCGCCAGCGCGTAGCCCGCCGGGCTGGCATTGGCCGTAAACGCGAACAGGCCAACGGTCAGCCCCAGGAAAATAACGTAGAGCATTTCGCTCACCATCATGTTCACCCAAAGACGGACGGTGAGCGAAAGTAGCCGAGCAAGGTGACTGACTGCTTCGATCACCACCATGAGCGGCGAGAGCGCAAGCGTCGGCCCCAGGAAATGCTTTCCGTAGCCGAACGGACCGTGTTTCCGCAGGCCGCACCAGTTGTAATAAACAAAAACAACGATCGCGCAGCCGAGCGGCACCGAGGTCTCCGCCGTCGGCGAGGCCAGCCCCGGCACCACACTGATCAGGTTCGCGAACAGGACGAACAATCCGATGCTGCCAATCATGGGCAAGTACTGGTCGGCGCCATGGCCGATATTGTTGTCCAGAAGGTCCTGCACGCCGAGGTTCATCGAATTGTGGAGCAAAGCCTCGACACACTGTTGCGTTCCGCCCGGGTGATCAACCGATAACCGGGATTTGAGCCAGAGAAAGAACACAGCCGCGAGGGCAAATACCAGCAGCTCCATCGCAATATGATTGGGAATGGGATATTGCGGATTAGCGGGCTGAATATGGAGCGCTGCAAGCAGTGCCAATGCTGGTTTTCCCAGCAGCGCGTTCACGAGCTTGGTGATTCCCAGTATGTTTTCTTCCATCGAGTTTCCAATTCGAGTAATGAAATGCGCGCTTAACGGCGGCGCTCTACAACCCCTTGCCGACGCTCTGCTTTACGCCGGACGAGAGCAATTCATACACGAGTGCTACAACCACACCCGCAGCCGAAGCAAACAAGCCCGCAAAGAATGCAATGGGGGGCACCCAAGAACGAGTCAGAATAACATAGACAGCGACGAGCAACAATGCGAAGCGGCCGATGAACTTCACGAGAGCGCGCTTCGGCACGCGCGCGGCTTCGGAACCGGCCAGTTCGGTGGCGGCTTTGCCAAAAGCGTGCACGCCGCCCTTCAGCCAGCGGAAATTGACCCACGAGATCACCGTGCCCATCGCTACGCCGAGCGCGCCGCGCCATCCCCAGCGCAACGCCGCGAGCGCCGTGCCCAAGCCTCCGAGCACGAGCGTCAGCCATTCGACTCGCCGGAGCGTCGCACTGCCAAAAGGCTCATCGGGCATTACTTCCCCGCTTGCCGGTCAGCCGCCGCAAAACTTCCAGTATCCCCCCAGCAAATCCAAGGCCACCCAAGATCAACGTGAACGTGGGCGAAGTGCCAAGCCGGCGATCGAGGAAATAGCCAAGCACCGCACCAATGACCACAGCGCCGACCAGGACGAATGGGAGGTCCAACACGTTGGCAAGTTGCCGAGCGAGTCCTGCAGGACCGCCATCCGGCGGACGAGGAGGCGGCGAAGCTGGATTTTCAGCGGCCAAAGAGTGAGGCGGGAAGCACCAGCGAATAGGATGCCAGGCGAATGAAGGGCTCCGGGTAAATCCCGGCGGCGATGGTCACGGCACACATCGCGGCGAGCGCCACGGACTGGCCTGCCGTTGCGTGTGGCTGGATCTCATTGGCCGGTTCGCGCAGCCAGGCGTGGGCCACGATCCGGAAGTAGTAGTACAGCGCGGGAACGATGTAGAGCGCGCCAAAGATCGCCAGGTAATAGTGTTGCGTCTGAATCAACGAAAGCAAGATGTAGTACTTGCCAACGAAGCCCGCCAGCGGCGGTATGCCCGCCAGAGACAGCATGAAAATCAGCAGCAGCACGGCTGCGGTGGGGCTGCGCTGAATCAAACCGTTCATGTCTTCGATTTCGTCGCCGATCAGGCCCTGCCTGCGCAGCACGATGACGATGGTGAAGGCGCCGATGGTCATGAAGGCGTAAACAAACAGGTAGAAGGCGATGCCCTTGAGACCCGTCTCGTTCCCGTCCGGCCCGCTTAGCGCGGCCACCAGACCGAGCAGAATGTAGCCGACGTGGGAGATCGAGGAATAGGCCAGCAGCCGCTTGACGTTGCTCTGGGTGATGGCGGCCAGATTTCCAACCGTGAGCGACAGCACCGCCACCACGCCGATAATTTCAACCCAGTCGCCCCGGACCGGCCAGAAGGCGTAGAGGAAAAGGCGCAGGAGCAGCGCAAAGCTCGCCGTCTTCGACGCTACGCTGACGTAGGCCGAGACGGTCGTGGGCGCACCTTCGTACACGTCCGGAGCCCACTGATGGAAGGGCACGGCGGCCACTTTGAAGAAAAGGCCAGCGCTTACGGTGACCACCGCAAGCATCACGAGCAAATCGCCCGGGCCGCGCAAAGACAGGGCCGTGCGCACCACGTCCAGGTTTGTGCGTGGCACTTGCAGCGGCAGCCCGCCAGGGCCGCTCAGGTCGGCCATGGCGCTGATGCCGTAGAGCAGCGAAAAACCGTAGGCCAGCAGGCCAGAGCTGAAGGCGCCCAGCAGCAAGATATTTCACGGCAGCTTCATTCGACCGCTTCTGATGCCGCAAGAATCCGGTGAGGATGTAAAAGCTGATCGCCATGGTCTCAAGGCCGATGAACTGCACGATCAAATCGTAGCCGCCGGCCATGAACATCATTCCCACGGTGGCGAATAGCAGAAGGGCGTAGTATTCGCCGTGGTGCTCGTCCTCGATTTGCAGGTAGCGCACCGAAATCAAAATGATCAGGGCCGTGGCGATCAGGAAAATCAAGCTGAAGTACAGAAAGAACGGATCCACGATGATGGAGCCGTCAAAACCGCCAATGGCGTCCGGGCCCAGCGCGCGCAGCCTCAAGAGCGAATAGCCGCTGAATCCGACGCCGAACATGGCGACGACCGCATTGAACGCCTTTTCCCTCGGGCCCAACAGGTAGTCGAGAAGCAGGATGGCCAGCCCGAACAGGGCCAACTCCACCTCCGGCAGAATCATGAAAAAGTCGTGAGCGAGGGCGTTCATGGGACGGGTTAGCGATTTCCTCCTGCCAGGAGGCTCGCTGCACCGCTAGAGGCCAGCGCCAGGTACTTATTGCCGATGGTCTCCGCCTTGGCCAAGGAAGATTTGCGCTCAAGCGGCACCTGCAATGCGGCCGCCGCGGGTTGCACGGTCTGTTGCCCGATCTCTTTCCCGCCTTGGGGCGCGGAGTTTCCCGCGGTCTTGTAGTAGTCCGGGTTCACCTGCGCCATGATTTGGCGCACGGGCTGATCGAGCACGGTAAAGAGCGGCTTGGGGTAAATGCCAATCCAAAACGCCAGAATCACCAGCGGAATCAGCGTGGCATATTCGCGCATATTCAGATCGGGCAGATGCTCATTAGCGGGATTGGTGACCGGACCGAACATGACGCGCTGGTAAAGCCACAGCAGATAGGCCGCGCCCAAAACGATGCCGATGACGGCCCAAGCCGCGAAGCGCAAGCTGACTTGGTAAATCCCGCTCAAGATCGTGAATTCGCCGATGAAGCCGTTCAGCAGCGGCAGGCCCAGCGAGCTGAGCGTGGCGATCATGTAGACGGCGGCGAAATTCGGCATGGGCGTCGAAAGCCCGCCGTACTCGGAAATGAGGCGCGTGTGCCTGCGTTCGTACAGCACGCCGACGATCAAGAAGAGCGCGCCGGTTGAAATTCCGTGATTGATCTGCTGGATCACGCTGCCGGAAAGCCCCATCGGCGTAAGCGCGAAAATTCCCAGGGTGCAGAATCCCAAGTGGCTCACCGAACTGTAGGCGATGAGCTTCTTCATGTCCTTTTGCATCATGCAGACCAGCGCGCCGTAAATAATGCCGATCAGCGAGAGGACAATCAGGATCGATACGATCTTGTGCCGCGCGGCAGGGTCGGTGGGAAGCAGCGGCAGCGAGAAACGGATGAATCCGTAGGTGCCCATCTTCAGCAAAACGCCGGCCAGGATGACGGAGCCAGCCGTGGGAGCTTCGGTGTGCGCGTCCGGCAGCCAGGTATGGAACGGGAACATCGGCACCTTGATGGCAAACGCGAAGAAGAATCCCCAGAACAGGTACACCTGCAAGGCCGTCGAAAACTGCGGCACCACGCCCAGCAGGGTGGGAATGTCGAAAGTGAACGGCTGCCCGGTGACCTCGTGCGCGCGATAGTACAGCGTCAGAATCGCCAGCAGCATAATCACCGAGCCCGCCAAGGTGTACAGGAAGAACTTGATGGCTGCGTACAGCCGGCGGTCGCTGCCCCAGACGCCGATCAGGAAATACATCGGCACCAGCATCACTTCCCAGAACAGATAGAAAAGGAAGAAATCGAGCGACATAAAAACGCCCAGCATGCCCACCTGCAGGAGCAGGAAGAGGATGTAATACTCCTTCCTCCGCATCTTGATGGCGCTCCAAGACGAAAGAATCGAGATCGCCCCGAGCACCGTCGTGAGCATGACCAGCAAGAAGCTGATGCCGTCGATTCCCAGCGTGTAATGCGCTCCGATCGAGGGAATCCAGTTGGCGGACTCGCGGAACTGGTAGCCAGGCACGCCGACGTTGAATCTCCAGACCAGCGGCAGGGAAACCACAAAGCCCAGGAGCGCAAACAAATTGCCCAGCACGCGGTGGCCGTTTTCGCTTTCGCGCGGCACGAATAGCAGCAGGATCGCTCCCACGAGCGGCGTGAACAAAATCACGGTCAGTGTGTGATTGCTGTAAAATTCCATCCCGCTCCTCGCCTTCTAGTGCAATACCCCTTTTAGGGCAATACGCTGTGCAACGTGATGCCGGAGACGCGTAAATAGTAGAAAAGCCCGGCCATCACGCCCAGCACGATCAAGAGCGCATAATTCCCCACGCGCCCGCTCTGCAGCATGCGCACCGGAATACTCAAGACCCAGGCGATGCGCGCCGCCAGATTCACCAGCCCATCCACAATCCAGGAGTCCCACACCATCGACACTTGCGATAGGGCGCGCGTTAGCCATCCAGCGCCATCCACGCCCAAGCCATTGATCACGCCGAGGTCAAATGCTCCGAGAGCGGTAGCCAAATCCTTGGTGCGATTCACGAACATCGCGTCGTAAATCTGGTCCACGTAGTATTTGTTGTAGAGCAGCCGGTACACACCGCCAAAACGTTCCGCCAGGCGCTCGGGCACGTCCGGGTGCTGCAGATACAATCGTCGCGCCAGCCAAATTCCAAAGAGCGCCACCAGCACAGACGCCGCCATCAGCGCGTACTCGGTGCCAAAGCCGGCATTCTCTGCCCCGGCCGCCGCTTCGGCATGCTTGGCGATCACCGGATCAAGGAAATGCGCGAAGTGATCGCTGCCGCCCAGCGATTCCGGCCAGCCAATCCATCCGCCAACCACCGAAAGCAACGCCAGAATCATAAGCGGCACGGTCATCGACGAAGGCGATTCGTGCAGGTGGTGTTCGGCCTCGTGCGACACGCGCGACTCACCGAAGAACGTCATGTACACGAGCCGGAACATGTAGAACGCCGTCATTCCCGCCGTGACGAATCCGATGACCCACAGCAACGGCCGCGCGTCGAACGCGGCGCCAAGAATGGCGTCCTTGCTGACGAAGCCAGCAAGCGGCGGAATTCCGGAGATGGCGATCGTGGCTATCAGGAAGGTCCACGCCGTCTTCGGAATCTTGCCCCATAGGGCGCCCATCTTGCGCATGTCTTGTTCGCCGGACATCGCGTGGATGACGCTTCCGGAGCCGAGGAAGAGCAGCGCCTTGAAAAAGGCGTGGGTCATCAAGTGGAAGATGCCGGCCGTGAACGCGCCCACGCCAAGCGCCAGGAACATGTAGCCCAACTGGCTAACGGTCGAATAGGCCAGCACGCGCTTGATATCGTTTTGCACCAGCGCCATGCTCCCGGCAAAGAGCGCCGTGATGGCGCCGATCGTCGCGACCACAGCCATGGCCATGGGCGCGAGCTGGAAGACGGCGTTCATGCGCGTGACCATGTACACGCCGGCGGTCACCATGGTGGCAGCGTGAATCAGCGCGCTGACCGGCGTGGGGCCTTCCATGGCGTCCGGCAGCCAGACGTACAAGGGAATCTGCGCGGATTTCCCTGTCGCGCCGACAAACAGCAGGAACGCAATCGCGGTCATGACGCCGCTGCCCACCGTGAATCCGCCCGCATCGATCGCCGGACCGATCTCGGTAAATCGCAAGGTGCCCAGCGTGCCAACGAGGAGAAACAGGCCCAAGATGAAGCCCGCATCACCGATGCGGTTGACGATGAATGCTTTTTTGCCCGCGTCGGATGCCGATTTGCGCAGGAAGTAGAAACCGATCAACAGGTAGCTACACAGGCCCACGCCCTCCCATCCGACGAAGAGCAGCAGGAGGTTGTTCCCCAGCACCAGCACCAGCATGGAAAACATGAAAAGATTGAGATAGCCGAAGAAGCGGTAGTAGCCGCCCTCATGCCCCATGTAGCCAGTCGAATAGACGTGAATCAGAAAGCCGACGCCCGTAACCACGCACAGCATTACGGCGGAGAGCGGGTCGAGCAGCATGCCCCATTGCGCGTTGAAGTTCACCAGGTGGCCCGCCGTAGTGTGCATGGCGCCGGCCGGCACCCAATCGAAGAGCACCACTTCGACTACGCGCTGCGCCACGGGCCGCATGATCAATTGCGCGACGGCGCCAAACGCGTAGGTCATCGACAGGAAAACGCTGCCCACGCAAATCACGTTCACGCCGCTATTCGGCAGGCGCCGGCCAATGAAAAGCATCAGCGCCGCTCCCACGAGGGGGAACAGCGGGATCAGCCAGATGTGCGCCAGAAAATATTCAGATGGCATGCGAATCCTTCGCTCCCCCGGAACCCGGCGCCGCGCCGCTTACCACTGCAGCCCTTACCATTTCAAAATGTCCATTTCATCCGCCAGCACCGTCTCGCGATTGCGGAAAAAGGCGATGATGATGCCGAGGCCAACCGCCGCTTCGGCGGCCGCATCGGTGATGATGAAGATGGCGAACACTTGTCCCTCAACCGAGCCGACCAGCCGCGAAAACGCCACCAGATTGATGTTTACGGCGTTCAGGATCAGCTCGACGGACATCAGGATGATGATCACGTTGCGCCGCGTCACCACGCCCACGGTGCCGATGCCCAGAAGCGCCGCGCTCAAAAACAGGTAATGTCCGATCGGAACCATCTCTCAGACCCTCTTCTTCGACATGACCACCGCTCCGATCATCGCCACCAGCAGCAAAATCGAAGCCAGCTCAAACGGCAGCATGTACGTATGAAACAGCGACCAGGCGACCTGCTCGGTATTCGGTTCGAGCGCCGTGACCGCAGCCGGCGGCAGCGTATAGAGGCTCCCGCGGCTTAGCGTCAGCGCCAGGATCACTTGCGCGCCCAAGACCAGCGTCAGCATCAACGCCACCAGCCAGTGCCGGTTGAACTGCACCTGATGCAAGGCCACGTCCAGATTCACCAGCATGATCACGAAGACATACAGAACTGTGATGCCGCCGGTGTAGACGATGATCTGCACGATGAACAGAAATTCGGCGTGCAGCGACAAAAAGATGCCTGCCGTGGCCAACAGCGCCGTCGCCAGAAATATGGCGCTGTGCACCACGTTGCGGCGCGTGATCACCAGAATGGCGGAGATCACCGTCAGCGTCGCGAAGAAGTAAAAGACCACCGAATCAAGCATCGCCGGCCATTTCTCCCTCTGCTGCAATCCCCGTAGGTTGGCTCTCTCCCACCCTCACCAGCCAGGCCGCGGCCGCCAGCGTGAGCACGATCGTGACCAAGAACGACGCCCACAGCGGCCATCCCAACGCGCGATGCAATGTCAGCGCTATCGCGATTCCAGCGACGTTTACGATCGAAAGCGGGAGGAGGAATTGCCAGCCCAGCTTCATCAACTGGTCGAAGCGGTAGCGCGGAAACGTGAATCGAAGCCACATGAAAACGTAGATGTAGCTCGAAACCTTCAGCAAAAACCAGAACGCTCCGTGCAGACCGGGCTTGGCCGCAGCGAGCAGGGTGCCGGCCGGCGCCAAGAGAGGCGCGGCGAGAATGAGCGCGACTACGCCGCACAGCAGGCCCACCGCGACCATGAAGAGTTTCTGCACCTGAACGGGCTGCCTGGGCGCGGTATAGAAGCAATACCCGGCGATTCCCAGCATCATCAGGGGCGGAAAAAAATCTAGAAAATTGAAGAAAGGCGTCCCGGAAAAAGGCCGCAACCAGCCGCCCAGGAACAACATCGTGGCGATCGACGAGACCACGACCATGTTGGTGTATTCCGCGAGGAAATAGAGAGCCCAACGGAACCCGCTATATTCCGTCATGTAGCCGGCAACAAGTTCAGATTCGGCTTCGGGCATGTCAAACGGCGCGCGGTTGGTTTCCGCGATTGACGCCACCAGGTAGATGAAAAATCCGATGGGCGCCCCGAAGGCGAACCAAACGCCGTAATCGGCTTGCGCCTGCACGATCGCCCGCGTGGAGAGCGTTCCCGCCAGCAGCAGCGCGCCGACCACGGCCATCCCGGCCGACGTCTCATAGCTCACCAGTTGCGCCGCGCTGCGCAAAGCGCCCAGCAGCGAATAGTGGCTGTTGGACGCCCAACCGCCTAGCACGATGCCGAAGATGCCCAGAGCGCTCACTCCGAGGATGAAGAGCAAGCCCACGTTGAGGTCCGCAATTTGAAAGAACGGACCGATCGGCACCACCGAAAGCGCCAGCATCGCCGCCGTTACTGAAATCAGCGGCGCTCCCCAGAAAATGAATTTATCCGCGCTCTCCGGGATGATGTCTTCCTTGATCAGCAGCTTCAGCGCGTCGGCAATCGGCTGCAACAGCCCGTGCGGGCCCACGCGCATCGGCCCCAGCCGCACCTGCATGTCGGCCATCACCTTGCGTTCGACCAGCACGATATAGCCGGCCACCAGCGGCAACAGAGCCACGATGACCAGCGCAAATATCACCGGCAGAAGGAATGGCCTTACCGCCTCGAAAATAGCGTTCACATTCATGCGAAACGGAAACTCCGTCTTGCGGTCAAATCTCCGACTGCGCTACCGGTCCACTTCTCCCAACACGATATCCAGCGTGCCGATAATAGCCACTACGTCGGCCACCAGGTGGCCGCGCACCATCTGATCCAGCGCCTCGAGATTGATCAACGACGGCGGGCGAATCCGCACGCGATAGGGCTGCGTGGTGCCGTCGCTCACGGCATAGTAGCCCAGCTCCCCCTTGGGCGCTTCAATTGAGTGATACACTTCGCCGGGCGGTGGTTTCAGGACCTTGCCCACTTTCCCCATAATCGGCCCCGCCGGGATCTTCTCGATGGCCTGCAGGCAAATCCGGCGCGATTGCCGCATCTCCTCGAGACGGACCAGGTAGCGATCGTAGGTGTCGCCGTTCTTCCCGGTCGGAATGTCGAACTCGAACTGGTCATAAGCCGCGTAAGGCATGGCCTTGCGGAGATCCCATTTGATTCCGCTCGCGCGAATCACCGGACCGGTGGCGCCGATGGCGATGGCGTCCTCGGCGCTCAGTACGCCGATCCCCTTGGTCCGCCCCACCCAGATGCGGTTCTGGGTGAGCAGCGCCTCGTAATCGTCGACCCTCTTGTCGAAAGTGCCGCAGAAGCGCTCGACCTCTTTCTCGAATTCATCGTAGGCCTCGTACTGCAGGCCGCCGATGCGAAAGGCGTGCGTGGTGAGCCGCGCGCCGCAATACTTCTCGAAAATCTTCAGGATCTCTTCGCGCTCGCGCAGGCAATAAAACAGCGGCGTCAAGGCGCCGATATCCAGCGCGTGGGTGCCGAGCCAAAAGAGGTGGCTGGCGATCCGCTGCAGCTCGGTGAGGATGGTGCGAATCACTTTGGCGCGCGGCGGGGCTTCCACGACCAGCAGCTTCTCGATGGTTTCGCAGTAGCCCAGGCCATTCGAGACCGCCGCTACGTAATCCATGCGATCGACGTAGGGCGCGAACTGCTGATAGCTGCGGTGTTCGGCGATCTTCTCGACGCCGCGATGCAGGTAGCCGATGACGCACTCCGACCCGACCACCTTCTCGCCGTCGAGGCGCAGCTTGACGCGCAGAACGCCGTGCGTCGAAGGGTGCTGCGGCCCCATGTTGAGAATAATTTCGTCGGCGCCGAGGACCGTGGTCTCGACGTTCGCGCCGCCAGGCATGCGTGTGTCGGCCACCGGCTATTGCCCGCTCTCGATGCCCAGATTTTCGCGCACCCAGGCTTCGTCCTGCTGAAGAATGTCGTAGTCCTTGCGAAGCGGAAAGCCCTGCCATTCCTCGGGCAGCAACAGCCGCTTCAGGTTGGGATGCCCGTCGAAGACGATCCCAAACATATCGTAGACTTCGCGTTCGAGCCAGTTGGCCGTGGGCCAAACGCTCTCGACGCTGGGCGCGGGCTGGCCCTCGCCAACGTGCGCCTTGATCCGCAATCGTTCGTTCTTCTCGAAAGAATAGAGAATCAGCACCAGGTCGAAGCGCTTCTCGCGCTTGGGCCAATCCACGGCCGTCAAATCGACGAGCAGGTCAAATTGTTCCTCGTCGCGGGTGTAGATCGCAATCTCCAGGAGATTCTCGACGCCCACGACTAGGATGGCTTGATTGCGATCCAGCCAGGCTTCCCGCACCCCATCGCCGAACCGCGCGCGATACCGCTTGACCAGATCGTTGTCGAGCGCCACCGGAGCTATCTTCGGCGCTGCCGGTGCAGCCGGTTTAGCCGCTGGTGCGGCTGGCTTTGGCGCAGCAGGCGCAGCCGGCTTTGCGGGAGCAGGAGGAGCGGGCGGCTTGGCCGCCGCTTCAGCGGGAGGCGTTGCGCCGGATGCGGGCGCGCCGCTTGCCGCAGGCTTTTCGCCTTCGGGCGGAACCGGAGTCTGCTTGTCGTCAGAGTCGCTGGTCATGGACTTGGGAGACGGCCGGCGCACACCACGCGCACAGTCCGCACAGATCAAACCGTACGTTCTAACACACGCTCAAAAACGGCGTCAACGGCTTCGCCGAAAAATCACCGGCGCAAAAAAAATCCCGGCCGCTCACGCTGCCGGGAAACGGGAGAGAATGTTTCAAACTTGCACTTACACCCACTCGAGAGCGCCCTTTCGGAACAGCCAGACGTAGCCAACAATCAAGATCCCTAGAAACACGAACATGCTCGCCAGTCCGTACAAGGGCGCCAGCCGGAAGCCCTCCTCACGGGTCGAGAAAAGCACCGCCCAGGGAAACAGGAACACGGTCTCGACGTCGAAAATAACAAACAGAATGGCGATGATGTAGAAACGCACCGAATAGCGCCCGCGCGAATCGCTTTCCGCCGGAACGCCGCATTCGTAGGGCTTCAGCTTCGCGCCAATGTTCCGCGAATCCGGCCGGATCAGCTTGAAAAGGACGAGTGTTACGCCGGGAAAGGCTGCAGCCAGCGCCGCGAACAACAAGATAGGAATGTATTGCCTGGGCATCGCAATTTTTCCCCGCACATCCTAGCACAACCGCCGGGCCGCAGCCAACGAGCGCCCACGAGTCCGATCGCATACGCGACGGCAGGAAACCTTAGCGCCTTAGCTGTCGAACATGAGTTGGGCAGCGCGCTCGGTGGCCTTCACTACGGTCTTGATCAGCGTCACGCGCACTTTGCCCTCTTCCAGCTCGAGGATGCCGTCGATCGTGCAACCGGCCGGCGTGGTGACGGCGTCCTTCAGCAGCGCGGGATGGTCGCCGGTCTCTAGCACCGTGCGCGCAGCCCCCAACATGGTCTGCGCGGCGAGCAGCGTGGCGACATCTCGCGGCAAGCCGACCTTCACGCCACCCTCTGCCAGCGATTCCAGCATGATGTAGACGAATGCAGGCCCGCTCGCCGAAAGCCCGGTGACCGCGTCCATGTGCTTTTCGTCCACCACAACCACTCTGCCCACCGCCTCGAACATCGCTTTTGCGAGGTCCACGTGAGATGCATCGGCGTGGCTGCCGCGCGACACCCCGGTCATGCCCGCGCCGATAGCGCACGGGGTATTGGGCATGGCCCGGACCACCGGCACGCGGTCAGGAAGATGCTGCTCGATCAGTTTCGTGGGCACCGACGCCGCCACGGAAACGACTAAGGTTTTCGGAGTGACTTCCCCGCGAATCTCCTCGAGTACCTCCACGACAGACGACGGCTTGACCGCGAGCAGGATCACGTCGGCCCCGCGCGCGGCGGCGCGGTTATCGGTGGACACCGCGACGCCTAGCTTGGCGGCCAGGGGCTCGACGCGCTCCTGGTGCCGAACCGTAGCCGCAACCTGTTTTGGCGCAATCAGTTTTTTCTCGAGGAAGGCTCGCAGGAGAATGCTGCCCATCTTCCCCGTGCCTAGCACGGCCAAACGTTTGTTAGAAAGGGGGTTGCTCATAGGCCAAACATTGTTAGATAGATTCCGGCAGGGGTCAATCGAACAAGTCGAAGAAGTATCCGCTGGCGAGCGAATCCCGCTAATCGTGGCGTGCGCCGCCTACCACTTCCACCGCATGCACCAAAACACCCTGCACGGCGTCGAACGATTCCAGCGCGCCCCGCGGACTGCCCGGCAAGTCGACGATAATCGTTCGCGCGCGCAGGCCAGCAATCGCGCGAGAGAGCACAGCTCGCTCATTCAGGTGGCGCCCCTTCTCGCGCATGACCTCGCCCAGCCCCGGCAAAAGCTTTGTGCAAACCGCGGCAGTGGCTTCCGGAGTGGAGTCTCGCGGCCCGATCCCTGTGCCGCCCGCGGCAAGAATCAAATCGGCGGCGCCGGAATCGGCCAGCGCGGAAAGGCGCGCCTCGAGCGTCGCGCGGTCATCGGGAAGAATTTCCGTGGAGACCACCTGCCAGCCAAGCTCCCGGCAACGCTCGGTGAGCGCCGGCCCGGTGCCGTCAGGCCGCGCGCCTTGGGCCGACGAATCGCTTACGGTGATCAGTGCGACGCGCATTTTCGGCACTAGCGCTCGACCTTATCGCTATTCGCTTCATCGAGCAGCCGCATCGCTTCCATCAGCAGGCCGGTCGTTGACCGCGTCGTCGTGGTGCGGTCTGAAGTGCTGCCAAAATCGATCTCGAATTCGCCATCGGTCCAATGCACCACCTGGAACACGGCGGGGTCTCCTTCCAGTTCACCGACACGCGCGTGTTTGCACTGCCCGGCGGAAAAAAACAGCTCGGCGCTAGCGTCGCCACGGCGAAGGGAGAGGCGGCAGGACTTTTGCCCCATTTCCAGCGATTGCATCAACTCGGCCACGCCCATCTCCTCGATGCGGCCTTGAATAACGCCCGGTCTCACGGCACGCTGTTGCAATTTCTCCAGGTGCAGCCGGTCCATCACCCTCTTCGCCGAACGCACCAGATCGGCGACGAAAAATGGCTTGGGCAGGAAATCCTCGGCCGTGACCAGCGGACGCAGCTTCTCCTCGATGTCTCCCCGGCTGGCTACAAAGATAAACGGTATCTTTCGCGTGGCCTCGCGCGCGCGGAGCTTTTCATAAAGCTGCCGCCCGTCCAGCCCGGGCATCTTGAAATCCGTGATGATCAGGTCCGGCAATTCATCCACGGCCTTCAGCAAGGCGTCGGCGCCGTCGGTGGCCACAAGCACGTCGCAATGCGGTTGCAGCCCGTGGACCATCAGATCGCGCACCAGCGGGTTATCGTCCGCCACGAGCACGCGCACGTCTTTGGCGGCGGCAGTCATCGCTTCAGCGGTGTCTTCCGGAGGTAGGGCCCGCTCTTTCCGCCCGTCTTCTCCAAGAGATAAATGTCGGTAATTTCCATGGACTTATCGAGGGCTTTGCACATGTCGTAGATGGTCAGCGCAGCCGCGGAAACCGCCACCAGCGCCTCCATCTCAACGCCCGTCTGGGCCGCTACAGTTACGCGCGAATTGATTTCCACACCATCTTTGCACAGCCGTGTCGTCACATCAATGTGCGTAACCGGGAGGGGATGACAAAGGGGTATCCATTCGGCGGTGCGCTTGGCCGCGGCGATTCCGGCGATGCGCGCGATCTCCAGCGGGTCGCCCTTGGGCGTCTTGCGTTGCTTGATTTGCGTCAGCGCTGCCCGGCCGATGCGCACGAAGCCGTGCGCCCGGGCCACGCGTGCCGTCACCGCCTTCGCGGTAACGTCCACCATCGCTAACTTCGCGAACCCTTGCCGAAATGGGTCAGCCGTTTCGCCATTGATCTCGCCCGAATCCGCAGCTCTGCCCAGCCCGCTTCAACCGACCGCCCTCGGGCCCGCGCCGCAACATCACCGGCGCCCACTCCCCTGCCGCCCAGTCGGGCCGTTCCGCCGGCACCACCAGAAATGCATTTGCTCGAGCGATCGTCACGATGTCCCCGGAACCTTTCCACGGGAGCACGGAAACCTGCGGTTCGCCGTTCGATTGCTCGACGCGCGCCGGCAAGAAGTGCGCCATGCCTTCCTTCTCGTGGACCGCCTTCGTCAGCCGCGCGCCCAGCACCGGCAAGGGCCGCGCGCTGGTACCGCCAAGGACGTCGAGCGCCGGCACCACGAAAAGCTCAAAGGTCACCATCGTCGAAACCGGATTCCCCGGCAGCCCGAACACCAGCTTCCCCTGACACCGGCCAAAAACGGCTGGCCGGCCCGGGCGAATAGCTACCCCGTCGAAGAAGATCTCAGCACCAAGTTCGGCGAGAACCTCCTCCACCAAATCGTATTTGCCCATCGACACGCCGCCGGACAGCACCAGCACGTCCGCGCGCAGGCCCTGCTCGATATAACGCCGCAACGCCACTTTTTCATCCGGCGCATTGCCGATCTGTTCGGGCAGCCCGCCCGCGAGCGTCACCAGCGTCTCGATCGAGAGCCCGTTGCCGTTGCGCACCTGAAACGGGCCCGGCGTCGCGGTCATGTCCACAACTTCATCGCCGGTCGAGAGGATCGCCACGCGAGGCCGCGCAAACACGCCGACGCGGCACGCGCCCACTTGCGCCGCCACGGCCATCTCCGCATAGCCCAGCCGCGTTCCCGGAGCCAGCAACTCTTGCCCGGCTCGTCCTTCACTGCCCCTGGGCACAATGTTCTGCCCTGCTGTGGCGGCGCGGTCAAAGGTCACCTGATCGCCCGCAATCTTCGTGAACTCGATCATGACCACAGCATCCGCGTCGGCCGGAACCGGCGCACCCGTCATGATCTGCACGCATTCTCCGGATTGCATGGATCGATCGAAATTGTCTCCCGCTTTGACTTCACCGACGCGGCGCAGGGTCGCGCCCGGCCCTGCGAGATCGGCGGCGCGCACGGCAAATCCATCGCGCGTCGAACGGTCAAAGGGAGGATAGTCGCGATCGGCGACGACCGGATCGGCAGAGCACGCGCCCGCAGGCGCGAGGCAGGTCCATGGTTTCACGAGCAGGCTGATGCCGCTGGGCTTGCGCGATTTCGATGACTTTTTGCCGCGCCGCGGTATACGAAAGCAGCATCTTCCGCCTTCAGAGCCAGGAGGCCATCAGGGACCCGGGCGGGACCATGGTCGCATCTCGTTCCGGCCCGGTTGAAATCATACCGACTTCCACGCCCAGTTGGTCGGAGATGAATTTCAGGTAATCCGCGGCGACGCCAGGAAGTTTGTCGCCGTTGCGCTTGCCTTCGGTCGAGGTGAGCCAGCCGGGCAAGGTGCGATATTCGGGCGTCATCGCCGCGAGGTCTTCGGCCACGGCGGGCATTTCCTTCACCGGCGAGCCTTTGTAGCGATATCCGACGCAAACTTGAATCTCTCGCTGCGTGTCAAACACGTCCAGCTTGGTCACCACCAGCGACGCGATGCCATTCAGCATCACCGCATAGCGCAGAACGACCAGGTCCAGCCACCCGCAGCGCCGCGGCCGGCCCGTGACCGCCCCGTACTCGTTGCCCCGGCTGCGCACTTCTCCGGCTTCGATGTCAGGCATCTCGGTGGGAAAAGGTCCGCTCCCAACGCGAGTGGTGTACGCCTTGGTCACGCCAGCGATGCCCGTGATGCGCGTTGGAGCCACGCCCAAACCGGTGCAGGCGCCTCCGGACGTGGCGTTCGAGGACGTCACGAAGGGATAGGTTCCGAAGTCGATGTCCAGCATGGTGCCCTGCGCGCCCTCGAAAAGCACCGACTTGCCCTGATCCAAAGCGCCATTGAGGAGCACCGTCGTGTCCGCCACGAAGGGCCGCAATCGCTCCGCATAGGCCAAATACTTATCGGCCAAACCCTCGACCTCGAGTTCCGTGCCGTAGGCGCTGCGGCAGATGGCGTTCTTCCGGCAGATCACCTGGCTGAGCTTTTCGCGGAACCGTTCCGGCTCCAGCAAGTCCGCAACACGCAGCCCTTGCCGCGCCATCTTGTCTTCGTAGGCCGGGCCGATGCCGCGCGATGTGGTGCCGATCTTCGACGCCCCGCGGGCCGCTTCGCTGGCTAATTCCATCTGGCGATGGTACGGGAAGATCAAGTGCGCGCGGTTGCTCAGGTGCAGACGGCCGTCGATTAGGATTCCCGCCTCTTGCAAGGTATCCAGTTCCGCAACCAAGGCCGCCGGATCCACCACCACGCCCGAGCCGATCACGGCGTGCCGTCCGGGACGCAGCACGCCGCAAGGAATCAATTGCAAAACGAATCGCTTGCCATCGTAGATCACCGTGTGGCCGGCGTTATGCCCGCCGGCGCATCGTGCGATGTAGTCGAACGACGCGGCCATATAGTCCACGACCTTGCCTTTACCCTCGTCGCCCCACTGCGCGCCCACCACCACGATCGATTTCATTTAGCCTCTTACGCCTGGGTCCTCGTTCCGGCCGCACTCTGCCCAAGGGCTTCCTGACCGGATCACAAAGGTAGGGGTTCCAAGACGTGACGAATTAACTATCCTACTCGCCGCCTCGGGCGAAGGCAAGGCGCGCCATTTTCAGGTAGTGTCTCAGTTTGCCAGAAGCGCGATTTCCTCTAGGGACCAAACGTGTTCCGCTATTCCAGCGGCCATCGCTGGCGTGACTCTCAAGGTCTTGTGAATCCTAGCAAAGTTATAGTGCATGAAGTGAATCGCCACCATCGCCACGTGATTCTCGACTTTCTTCGAGAAAGCATTGGTGAGCCTAGTAAATCTCCGCATGTTCATTCGCATGGTAAGGTTCTGACGTTCAACGTGGCTAGTCGAAACATGGGTGGGATTAGGATGCCCGTTGATCTTCACGGCATGGCAGTCGATACACTCTGCCGGACTGTATCGCGTGTCAGGCTCCGAATCCGCCCCGTAAACCTTCACTAGCATGGAATAGTCGATGTTGGCTCCGAAGGCGCTCTCGACGGCCTCCAGATAGACCCTGTGGCCGTCTGTCGTTAGCTGTACCCGATTCGCCAGCCGCCCCGCTAGATCGTGCATGAAGTCATGGGCAGTTGCTGCTCCACGGCTACCAACGCACCAGCTAGGCACCAGCTTTGTATCGGGGTCAATCGCTACCCACGTCCAGACATCGCCGTACCCAAATTGGCCCTGCTTGTCGGCGGGAACATTCTTCGCCTTGGCATAGCAGAAGGCCCAAATTTCGTCGCATTGAATCCGCTTACAGGTCAAATTGCGGAGTGTACGGTTCTGATACTCAGCGCACGCCGCTCCGAGATCGACTAGTAGCTTAGTCACGGTGTTTATGGAAACGTCGGCAAGACGGCTTGTAGCGCGAAGGCTATTACCCTCAACCAATAGCCCTAAAATCTGCGTTCGCTTCTCCAGTGGTAGTCGGTTCATACTGAACATTATGCTTGACGCGTTTGGTCAGTGTCAAGGACTAAGTTCCAGACTTATGACTTCAACTTATAGAAGTGCTTGTCAGACTTAGAGGCATACGTGCTAAACTTAGGGCATGGATGAAGGTATGAATGAGCTGCTGGCTAAGGCCGACGCCCTTTCGGCTAGGGCGATTCAGGTATTCAAGCCGAGAACTCCGATTACGACAAAGGATTTGTTTGCCGGTCGGTGGGATGAATTGAAAAGCATTTCGGATGACCTGCTCCCCGAAATTTAGTCCAGCCAAAACGTAGCTTCTCCGGGTATAAGACCACGAGAGGAGAAGCGCCATGAAAAGAAGCCGCTTTAGTGAAGAGCAGATCCTCGGGGTGTTGAAAGAAGCGGAGGCCGGAGTTCCCGTGAAGGACCTCTGCCGCCGGGTGGGTGTCAGTGAAGCCACGTTCTACCACTGGAAGGCGAAGTACGGGGGCATGGAAGTGAACGAGGCTCGGCGGTTGCGTCAGGTGGAGGAAGAGAACGGACGGCTGAAGAGGATCGTGGCGCAGCAGGCGCTGGACCTGGATGCGCTGAAGGTGGTGCTGGCAAAAAAGTGGTAGGCCCGCGGGCGAAGCGAGAAGCGGTGCGTGTCGTGCGGGAACAAGCAGGACTGAGCGAGCGACGCGCCTGTGGGCTGATCGGGCTGCACCGCGGGAGTTGGCGGTACCGGCGGAAGGAACGGAACGAAGCGGCGTTGCGGGCTCGGCTGCGGGAGTTGGCAGGCGAGCGTCCGCGATTCGGCTATCGGCGGCTGTACATTTTCCTGCGACGGGAGAAGGCCGAGGACGGAACGCTGCGGTGGTTGGTCAATCACAAGCGGGTCTATCGACTCTATCGGGAGGAAGGGCTGGCGATGCAGCGTAAAAGGCGCAAGCGATTTCGGGCGGAAGCACGAGTGCCGTTGGCAGTTCCGACGCGTGCGAATGAACTGTGGACGATGGACTACACGCATGACCAAATGGCCGGCGGGCGGAAATTCCGAACGCTGAACCTGATGGATGGCTACACGCGAGAGGCCCTGGGGATCGAGCCGGACACGTCGCTGCCCGGTCTGCGTGTGGTGCGGATACTGGAGTCGCTGCGGGAGCGACGTGGAACACCGGCTGTGATCCAGGTAGACAATGGAACCGAGTTCACCAGCCGCGTCGTGGATCAGTGGGCCTATCAAAACCAAGTAGCGTTGCACTTCATCGAGCGTGGCAAGCCCACGCAGAACGCATTCATCGAAAGCTTCAACGGGAAGTTCCGGGATGAATGCTTGAACCAGAACTGGTTCGTGGATCTCCGACACGCACGGGAGGTGATCGAGTCCTGGCGGGTGGACTACAACACGGTGCGCCCGCACAGCTCGTTGGGGTACAGGACGCCCCAAGAATTTGCCGCGGCCAACGGCTGTGGAAAAGACGGTGGCTTCGCCACCTTGGAAAACGCTACGCGTTTCCCACTTTCCCCCAGCCGCGACGACGGCGGCCCCATTTCAACCGTTGCAGCGGAACCGAAAACCCTGGGAGCTTCGTTATGACTGGACCAAAAACGGGGGGCAGGTCACGGACGCTGTACATCAAGCCGGTCTCCATGTCGTTGTCTACGGCGAACGGGGAGTGGGGAAAACATCACTGGCTAATGTCGTTGAGCCGACGATCTGGGCATTAGATAGAGCTGGGATGACGAATGAAGACGCCGAGGCAGTTCCTGAGCGTTTAGTCGTAAAAATTGTAGCGAACAGCGCGGATACGTTTTCCACGATTTGGCACAAGGCGTTCGACGAATTGAACTGGCCAGACGGTCAATCGACCACTGCGGCTTTCATGCTGCCTGCCAACCTGGGCATTGACCATGCAAGAAAAGTGCTCTCACACGCGGTCGGGGCTGTTTTCATCATTGACGAGTTTGATCAAGCCCCTGCGGCAATTTCTAAGCAGTTCACCGAGCTAATTAAAGCGCTTCAAGACCTCGTAGTGGATTGCACCGTCGTTTTGGTTGGCGTAGCAGAAACGGTGGGAAACCTAATTGCGAACCACGGTTCGATTAATCGCGCTCTGATAGAGATACCCTTGAAGCGAATGAAACCGGAACATCTTGGAATTATTCTCCAGAAAGCTGAGTCCGCACTAGGAATTAAGTTTTCTCCCGATGCCGCGAACCTTATCGTGCACATCTCTCAAGGACTGCCGCACTATACCCATTTGATCGGCCTGAATGCGGTTAGATCGGCCGCCCAGAGGCTGTCGTTAACAACTGTTGAGCGAGAGGATGTGTTTGAAGCTCTGAAAAAAGCCGTTAAACAAGCGGAACAAACAGTAACCGACAGCCATACCAAAGCTACTAGAAGTTCCCACAAGACAGCCTTATATCGCCCGATTTTACTCGCTTGTGCTTTGGCGGCAGCCCGTTCTAGGAGCCTCTCGGTTATTTCAATCCGACCGCTGTGGTGGAGCCCTTGAGACGTATCTTGAATCGTGAAGTTACCATCGCAACTTTTAGCAATCACTTGGCTGAATTTTGCCAAGAGAAGCGGGGACACGTATTAGAACGGGATGGCCAGCCGTGGGGATACCGATACAGGTTCAGCAATCCGCTTCTGGTCCCCTTCGCCTTCATGGATGGCTTGGAGAGTCAGGTTACAAATGGGCAGGGGCTTGTAGACATGCTCAACGCTATCGGCTAGCCCGGATTATTCGCTGATTTCGGTGGCGAAAAAGGAAGGGATGCTCTAAAAGGTGCATGAACACTGGGTTTTCTGAGAACCCAGTACACCATTTTGGAGCATCCCAAAAGTGACAACTCGTCGTATATCACAGTTCCGCTTCTCCTTCTACCGCCATCGTCCCGTTCACTGTGATTTTTCCGGAGGCCAAATCACCAGTGACGCCGGCCTGCTGCCGCTGCGGGCTTTTGACCAACGCCATCATCTGACCCGCGACTGGGTCCAACCCCTCAGCGACCCGCGAGATGAGGAACGGGTACGCCATCACTCGCTGGCGCTGTTGCGGCAGCGCATCTATCAGATCGTGGCCGGCTATGAGGATGCGAACGATGCCGACCGTCTGCGTCATGATCCCACCTTGCAGATTGTCGCCGATCAGAAGCTGGGAGAAGCGCTCGGCTCCCAGCCCACGCTCAGTCGCTGGGAGAATGCGCCTTCCGCCCGCGACCTGGTCCTCTTGAACGATGCCCTGCTCGATCAGTTCATTCGCCTCTGCGGAAAGCAGATCCGCCAGCGCGGCGAAATCTTGCTGGATATCGACTCCACCGACGATCCCACGCATGGTCAGCAGCAACTCAGCATTTTCAACGGGGCCTACGACCAGCATATGTACCACCCCATGCTCATCTTCGAGCGTCACACGGGATGCCTGCTGGCCGTACGGTTGCGACCAGGCAATGCCTCCAGTCATGCCCGTATCGTTCCGATGCTGCTGCGGCTGGTGCCGCGACTGGAAGCCGCTTTTCCCGGCGTCCCGATCAAGCTGCGAGGCGATGCCGGTTTCGCTCTGCCACTGCTCTACCAGTTCTGCGAGTTTTTCGGCATCCAGTATGCATTGGGCATTGCTGCCAACGCGGTCTTTCAGCGCCGCGCTGAGCCACGGCAGAAACGTCTGGCCCGCTGCTATCGCCGCACCGAAATCCCGCAGCGCAGCTTCTCCAGTTTTCGCCATCGTGCCGGCAGTTGGTCACGCCAGCGCCGCATCTGCTACAAGGCCGAGCACACTGCCACAGGAACCAACTTGCGCTTCCTCATCACTAACTGTGCCGGCGGCGCTTGCGAGGTCTTCGCCTTTTACAATGATCGCGGCGAATGCGAAAACCGCATCGAGGAGTTCAAGAACGGCTTTCACGCCGACCGGCTCAGCTGCCACCGCTTTCTGGCCAACGCCTTCCGTCTGCTCCTCCACGGCTTCGCGTACAACCTGGTCAACCTGTTTCGTCTGCTGCAACTTCCCCAGCCGTGGCGTTCGGCGCAAATTGAAACTCTGCGCGCACGCCTGTTCAAAATCGGCGCTCGCGTGCGCCAGACTGCCCGCTGCATCCGCGTCCACCTGGCGACGGGCTGGCCATGGCAAGCTCTGTTCCGCGAACTCGCCTGGGCCTTCAACAGCAGCTAACCTATTCCGCCGTCTCCGAATTCGTCTCTGTGTCCGTAAATTTGGGTGGACCTTTCCTCAAAACTGTTCTTCTCTTGTGCCGAGGGCACCTCTGCTCGCTCGGCAGGGCCTAAACACGCTCGTGAATCACCGAAGGACCGAAAATTCAATTGCAGAAGACAAATTCTCAGCTCTCGTGAATTAAGCAGGCTAGCCGGTTCGTTTTCGTTGGCCTTCCATCGTGCCTTAGCAGCACGTATCGCTATTCCCTTCCGCTGCGTCGGTGTGAGTTTAGCCGCCCGGGCGGGACCACCCTTCATGCCTCCGGGTTGACCACGTTTGACAGTGGGGCGTTTCTTTTCATCTGATACAACGTCTTGGATTTCTCCAGTCGCAATATCCACGATAAATTTGGCAAGCTGATTCGGGTCGCGGGGACGCTTTGGCATACCCCGATGATGCCACAAATCGCGTTACCTCGTTACCTGACCCCAAATCAAACGAGACACTACCCATTTTCAGCTTCTGGCCGGAGGAGGATGCGCCGCGAGATTCTTGGGTGCGTTCGGCGTTTGTGAATAGCCACTCATTTTCCGTCTCCGAATTTTAGCCGCCCAGCAACCGTGCCGTAACACGTCTCGCCTAGTGTACGCGCGCCTGGCACGTCCCTGTCGGGCGGACATTTTCCTCTCCGGAGGACAAAAGGAAGGTTCATGAAAAACAAGCTGCTATTGGTGTGTCTACTCGCTGCGTCCTTTGCGGGCACGGCGTTCGCGCAAACAGCGACGGAAGGCTCGGTCCCCAAAGGCGTGCCGCATCTCGACCACGTTTTCGTGATCATGATGGAAAACCACGGTTATTTCCAGGTGCTGAACAATCCGAACGAGCCTTACCTGAATAGCCTGATCGCAAACAAGAAAGTGAATCTCGCAACCAACTATTTCGCCGTCGGGCATCCCAGCCTGACCAACTATCTGGAAGTCGTCGGAGGATCGAACTTCGGCATCCGCAGCGACAATGCCCCCAACTGGGGCAGCACAACCTGCACTCCCAACATCGCTTCCGGCCTGGTGAACGCCGACGATGACCTTGGCACCCCCCCAATCAAAATCGAAACCAGCTCGATCTGCCCCATCTCCGGAAGGGGCACCGATGCCACAACACCCGCCGTTGACAACTGGAACGAAACAGAGCCTGGCACCTTCAATTTCCTGGCGGACCTCGACGGCGTGAAGTCCGTGCCTGCGGCTCCGGTAGTTGGCAAAACAATCGGCGACCAGCTCGCGCAGCACGGCCTGAGCTGGAAGAGCTATCAGGAAAATCTTCCTCTCGGTTCCCCCTACGGTGTGAACTCCAGCGACGGCACGGTGAGCAACCTGACCAACTTCGAGAATCTCGCGCCGCTAACCTCGTCGAGTTACGTGCAGGACTATGCGGTGAAGCACAATCCCTTTGCATATTTCAAGAGCGTGCAGGAAGGTTCGTGGAACAACAATCTCAATAACGTCGTCGGCTTCGATGGCCCCCGCGGCCTGTATGCCGACTTGGCGGAGGACAAGGCGCCGTCTTTTGCCTTCATCGCGCCGAACCAATGCGACGACCAACATGGACGTGGCAACGGCGACGCCTTGTGCGCCTTCGATCCCGGCCTTCCACCGGCGGGCTTCACCATCGGAACATTCGTCGGCCTGAATCCCGGTTTGATCCTGCGAGGCGATGTGACGATCGAGCGGCTAGTCGAAGCGATCAAGGCTTCTCGCGTATGGAACGAAGGCCGCGACGCCATCGTCATCGTTTGGGATGAGAACGACTACAGCGGACTGCTGAACGCCACACAGGGCCTGTTTCCGCCGCAGAATCAGAACAAGGTCGTCCTCACCGTCGAGACCAACTATGCGGGCGATAATTCCGGAGTGCAGAGTGGTACCTACTACACCAGCTTCTCTCTACTGAAATCGCTCGAGGCGGGTTTTGGACTTCCGTGCTTGAACCACGCCTGCGATGCGGCAACCAACGTCATGTCCGATCTGTTCGCGGCCCCCAAGGGCGACAGCGACCACGACGCGGATGACCGTTACTAGGTCGCTGGCCCAGGCCGCGACCGCGACAGGGCCGAGCGGGAGCTAAAGAAGCCCTACCTCGGCCGAGCCTAACAATCGCCGCCTTCTGCGCCCTGCGTTTTCAAGCGGGACGCACAGGGCGGCGATTTTATTTTGCGAATAAATCTTCGATTTCCGGGCATCGAATAAGATGTGGCCTGCTAGCAGCCACGCACCACTGGAGAATTCCGGAGAAAGGCAAAGCCGAAAATGGATACTCTGCAGATGGATACGCTTCTCCCTCCCATCGAAAAACCGCAAGGGTTGATGATGAAAATTGTCTACGCCATGACGCGCCGGCAATTTGGAAAAGTCGTCACGCCGCTCAAGGTCCATTCCGCGCGGCTTCCGCTCGCTTTCGGACTTTGGTACGCGAAAATCTCCAAACTGGACAAACAACTTCAATTGGCGCCCGAACTGACCATGCTGATCCGCGAGCGGGTCGCGCACATCAACGTCTGCGAATTCTGTATGGATATCGGCCGCTACTTCGTGGTGAAGGCGTCGATGAACCAGGCAAAATTCGACGCGCTCGACGAGTACCGCACCAGCCCTTTATTCACCGAGGCCGAACGCGCGGCACTCGATTACGTGACCGAGCTGACCAAAGACAAAAAAGTCAGCCCGGAAACTTCTGCGCGCCTCTCCAAGCATTATTCCGAACGCGCCATCTGCGAGATCGTCTGGGTGGTGGCCAGCGAACACGTCTACAACATGACCAACATCGGCATGAACATCCATTCCGATCTGCTCTGCGATATCAGCAAGAAGAAAGAAAAAGTAACTCAATAAAATAGAAGGAGCGCCCGGCGGATTTGGCGTCCGCATGGGCGCTCCAAGCTTTCCCGGCAAACCGCGTCAGTTCAAGTGGCGATCGACGACCTTGGTGATCTGATCCTTGGGATACGCGCCGACGATCTGTTCGGCGACCTGGCCGCCCTTGAAAATGAGCAGCGTCGGGATGCCTCGAATGTTGAAACGGCCCGCGGAACTGACGTTCTCGTCCACGTTCAGCTTCACCACCTTCAACCGTCCCGCGTAATCTGCCGCGATCTCCGCAACTGTCGGCGACAACATGTGGCAGGGGCGGCACCAGTCCGCCCAAAAATCCACCATCACCGGCTGCGTGTTACTCGCGTCAATCACTTCCGCCTGAAAGTTGGCGTCCGTTACGTTCACAATGTTATCCGCCATCGTCCCTTTTCCTCTCGGGCCCCGCGTGCGCGGAACCACTTTTAGTTAGATGCGCTGGCCACTTCCCGGATTCGCGCCGTTCTCGCCCGTTCGTACAATCGAGCATACTCGTCCGCGGAAGCCCGCCAGGAAAAATCCTTTGCCATGCCGTTAGTTTGCAAACGGCGCCACGCCGCCTGATTCCCGAAAGCGGCCAGCGCCTGCCGCACCGCGCCGAGCAGCGCGGCGCCTGTATACTCCTCGAACTTGAATCCCGTGCCCCTGCCGTTCTGGGGGTCGAACGGTTCGATGGTATCGTCCAGCCCGCCGGTGGCCCGCACGACCGGAACCGTACCGTACCGCAAACTGTAAATCTGATTCAAGCCGCAAGGCTCGTAGCGCGAAGGCATCAGGAACATGTCCGAGCCCGCCTCGATCTTGTGCGCCAGCGTATTGTCGTAACCAATCTTGACGGCGAGTTTGGCCGGAAAACTCTGCGCCAATTCGCGAAACATTTTCTCATACTTGGCTTCGCCGGTCCCGAGCGCCACCAGGACCAGATCCTCGTCGAGCAATTCGGCCGCCACCTCAGCCAGCAGGTCGAAACCTTTTTGATCCGCGAACCGCGAAACGATTCCCAGCAGCGGCCGGTTCAAATTCTCCACTGGCAACTGGAATTGCGCCAGCAAATCCTTCTTGCAGGTTCGCTTGCCCGCCATGTCGCTCGCCGAATAGCGCGCCGCGATCAGCGCGTCGTTCTCCGGACTCCACACCGAATAGTCCACGCCATTCAGGATCCCCACGAGGCGCTCGCCGCGTCCTTGCACCACGCCCTCGAGGCCGCAACCGTACTCCGCGGTCTGAATCTCTTGCGCATATTTCCGGCTGACAGTCGTCAGATAGTCGGAAAAGATCAGGCCGCCCTTCAGGTAATTCACCTGGTCGTAGAACTCCAGCGCATCGGGGCGAAAAAGCGACTCTGGCAGGCCAATCTTCGCGAGCGCCTCCTTCGGAAACAGGCCCTGGTAGCCCATGTTGTGGATCGTGAAGACCACGGGAAGAGCGCGCGCGGCCGCGTCGGCCGCGTGAACCGTGCGCAGCAATACCGGCACCAGGGCGCTCTGCCAGTCGTGACAATGGATCACCTCCGGCACCCAAACGCTCTTGGCCAGCTCGATGCAGGCGCGGGAAAATTCCGCGAAGCGCTCGGCATTATCGGGATAATCGAGGCCGCCCGTGCCGTAGAACTGCTCCCGGTCGAAGTATTCCGGATCATCGACAAAAAAATAGCGCACGCCGTGCAACAAGCCGCCGTCGGCGATGGCCACAAGACGCGTGGACGAGCCCATGGGAACGGCGATACCGCGCACGACCGTGGCGTTTGCCTGCGTGCTGCGGTAGCGGGGCAAAACCACGGCAACCTCATGCCCGCCCGCGGCCAGCGCCTTCGGCAGCGCCTCGACGACGTCAGCCAGCCCGCCCGTCTTTGAAAACGGTAGCCCTTCGGAAGCAACAAACAGGATGCGCATGCGCCCTCGGAATCGAATTGTGCACGGTACAGAATCGCTGCAACCCCGTCAAGGCGGCGCGGTCAAGGCCACGCCGCAAAGCGCCGGTTTGCTGGACTTGTTACACTGCGGCCGTCGTGTCTCGCCAACCTCTCGGACAGCACTTTCTCACCAGCGCGAGCTGTCAGCGCATCATCCGCGCCATCTTTGGTTCGGCGGACGAAATTCCGGCCGATGGCCGGCCTCGCCTCCACGCGGATCGTTCCGCGGACATCTGGATCGAAATCGGCGCCGGGCACGGCGAGATGACCGAGTTGCTGGCGGAGCACGCCAGCCGCGTGGTGGCTATCGAACTCGACGAGCGGCTGCTCCCGCGGCTGCGACAGGTGGCCGCGCGGCTCGGCAACGTCTCGGTGGTGTCTGGCGACGTGCTCGCGCTCGATCTTGCGGAACTCGCGGGCAACGAGCGCTTCCGCGTCTACGGCAATCTTCCCTACTACATCACCTCGCCCATCGTGCACCGCCTGCTGGAGCAGGCCGATCAGCTCGATGCAGCGTTTCTCGTGATGCAACTCGAAGTTGCCGACCGCCTCGTGGCGAAGCCAGGTCATCGCGAGTACGCGTATCTCTCCGCCATCGTGCAGTTCTACGCGCAGGTGCAAATTATGCTGCGCATTCCGCCCGGAGCGTTTCGCCCGCCGCCAAAAGTGGCCTCGGCTCTGGTGGCCTTGCGACCTCCCGGCGAGCGGCCCGCGCTTGGGATTGCGGACGAACGTGGCTTCGCCGAATTCCTGAAGGTATGCTTCGCGCAGAAGCGGAAGATGTTGCGAAACAATCTGCGCGCTCTCGTGAATGGAGAAAGTGCCGCGGAAATTTTTCGCGAGGCCGGCATCGCGCCGAACGCGCGCGCCGAGCAGCTCACGCTGCCCGACTTCTCGCGTCTTTTCAAGTTGACGGCAGCTCAGCGGCGCAGCGCCTGAAAGGAAGCGCGCGCGTCGCGCGATCAGGCGCAGGCGAGAAGAGCGATCATCTCGCGCGGGTAATTCGTGATGATTCCGTCCACTCCGGCGGCCACCAGCGCCTTTGCTTGCTCCGGCGCGTTGACCGTCCAGGTCACCACCTTGAGGTCGCTGGCGTGTGCTTCCTTCACGAACTCGGCTGTCACGCCGTCGGCACGAGGCAGAAGCTGGCGCGCTCCCATTTCCACTGCCCTGCGGACCGCATCGGGAGCCGGCTTGTCGCACAAGTGCCCTACGACGATCAGTGGCTCAAGACGCCGCACTTTTGCCAGCAGGCCCAAATCGAATGACAGAACCACGGTGCGCATGATTTCCCCGGAATCGCGCAAAGCGCCCACTAACGTGTGCTCGGCGCCGCTCACCGCGGGAGTCTTCATTTCCAGGTAGAGCCCGATGTCGTGCTCGCGGCCGAAAGCCAGAATCTCATCGAGGGTGGGAATGTGCTGGCCGGCGAAGCTCTCTGGCGATGCGCCGCGAGCCCCGTCACTGGAAAACCACGATCCGGCGTCGACCTGTCTCAACTCCTCCAGCGTCTTCGCAGACACCGGCCCATGAGCGTTCGTGGTGCGGTCGAGCATGTCGTCATGCAGGGCGACCAGCCGCGCATCCCGGGATAGCTGTAGATCAGTTTCAATGAATTCCGCGCCCGCCTCGACGGCCCGGTGGAACGCCGCCATGGTGTTTTCCGGCGCTTCGCTGGAGGCGCCGCGGTGCGCGATCACCCACACTCCGATACCCGCTTTGCTGATCTTCCTCTCCTATCAAGCGCACGCGCGCCGCGAAGTTCGCCGCGGCGCCGCGGTCCGCCTATCCTATCAGAACCAACTTTGGCGGACGGCGCGGTGCGTACTTTCCGGTAAGTGCCCAGCCGGACAACACGTTCCTACGATTCCTTGCCGCCCTCGGCGGCCTCTGATACGTTCGCGATATGCAGCGAATCCTTTGCGCAGCCCTGTCGATCTTCGCACTTGCCGCCGGAGCGCGCGCCGACGAAATTCGCCTCAAGGATGGCTCGAAGATCGTCGGCAACATCGTTGGCCTCGAGGACGGCGCATTCAAGGTCGAGACCGCGTACGGTTTCGCCATGGTCCGCAAGGACAGCATCGCCGAGATCATTCCGACCGTTCCGGCCGAAGCGAAGCCCGCGGCACAGAAATCTGCTCCGGGCAAACCGGCGGAAGATACCGCTCCTGCCGGGGCAACCAAGCCCGCCACCTCGGCAAAAGCAAATCCGGCCCCAGCCGCCTTAACCGAGGTGAAGTCACAGTCTGCACCCGGCAAACTCGTCGAAACAGCGGAGCCCAAATCGCAGCCCGCGCCGGCCAAGCCAGCGGCGTATGTCGGCGGGAAAACGCAATCCCCATCTGAACGTTCATTGCAGGAGCCGACCTCGCCGCAGCCAGCGTCGCAACAGGCAAGCGCACCATCCGCGGCGACGAATGCCGCGCCGGCGTCGCCCTCTATGACACAGCCAGCAGCATCTTCGACGGCTACAATTCCAGCCGCTCCAGCCGGAGCCGCTGCGGCTACGGTCCCAGCACCGGCTCCCGCTGAGGCCCCCGAGCCGCCTCCGGTACGGGAAATGGTACGCGGGAGCTTGTACATCAACCAGACCTATGGCTTCCAGATGTACCGGGCGCCCGACTGGCAGCCGATCATTTCTGCCCGCGCGGCTTTGCCCAACGCGATTGCCGCCCTCGGAACCAGCGACCAATCAACGCTACTGATTATTGGACGGGATCGCGCTCACGAGACGCTTGAGCTTCAGGCTGCCGCCACCGAGAAGGCAGTCGAGGAAGTGTACGAGAACTACCGGCCGATGCCGCCACAACGAATTACAGTCGCTGGCGTGCCCGCCGTTGAGCGGCAGTTCCGCGGCGAGGCAGACAAACGCGAGTGGTCAGTGATTCTGGTGACGCTCGAACGCGACGGCGATGTGTTCACGATTCTGGCAATGACGGACGCGAATTCCGAACTTGTGCAGATTCAGGAAAACGTCATCGCCAAAGCCATCGCCAGCCTTCAATTCGCGGATCCCGCCGCGCCTGCAACGCCCGTGACTCCTCACGCCTAGGAAACTTCAACTCTTACCTGGTGATAGCCGGTAGCTCCGTCGGGCCACTCGCCCGATGATCGAGAGACCTGGAGCTTTCCATTGGCATCGGTGGCGCGCACGACGATGGTGTGCTTGCCCTTGGGCGGATTCATCCAGACGTATTTCCAGAAGGCCCAGACCTGCGAAGGATTCGGATTGCTGAAGATTTGTGCTTCGTCCCAGGTCTCGCCATCGTCGGTTGAGATTTCGACTTTGCGGACGCCGACTTGGTTCGAGATGGCCCATCCGGTGATGACGAAATTCGTGCCCGAAACATGCGCGTGATCGTAGGGATCGTCGACCACCGCTTGTAACTGGCGTTCGCCGTTGTTCGACCAGCCCTGCCATTCCCAAAAGCCCAGATATTCCTTGTCCACGAATTCGATGCGCGTGAGCCATTTCGGCATCTTCATGCCGTACTTGCCGGGAATGAAGATGCGCAGCGGAAAACCGTGCCGGCGCGGCAGCGGCTCGCCGTTCATCTCCCATGCCAAGAAAATTCTCCGGGTGCAGGATGCGTTCGAGCGTGTGGCCGGTGGAGTAGCCTTCGGCGGCGTACAGAGCAGCGTACTTGGCTTGCGGCTTGATGCCGGCGCGATCCAGCAACGGCCGCAGCGGGGTGCCGTGCCAAAGCGCGTTGCCCACAAATCCGCCGCCGACCGGGTTCGAGATGCATTCAAGAGTGAGGATCGTCTCGAAGGGCGGCAGCTTGCGGATTTCGTCGTAGCTGAAGCGCAACGGTTGGTCGACCAGGCCGTCGATGGTGAGCGACCATTTGTCGGGATCGACGCGCGGCTCGCCATGCGAGGAAGTGAGGTAGAAATCGTCGTTGGGCGTGATGGCGCGCAGGGCCGCCACGGGCCCGTCGTTCAAGTAGTCGCGAACGCCGGCGTGCTCGACGTTGGTCCCTTCGATCAGGTAGTGGTAGAGGGATAGCGGGAGCAGAACACCCACGCCTGCTCCGGCAGCCATCGAGAAGAATCTACGTCGGTCCATGGCGAATTAGATGTGGCAATTACTCCATGTTAGGCCTTGCTTGTCGTCTGTTCAACCAATTGGGTAACAACAAGTGCTCCTCTCCCCCCGTTTCTTTGTAAGTACGCATTCCACAGAGGTTAGCGGCGCATTTTGCGTAACTGTTAACTCTATTGTGCGTGGGCTGCAAGCAGAGCCCACACCCGTTGCTCAGATTACTTCCCGCTTCTTCGCGGGCTCCCAGTAGGGCCACACCCGTCGAGCCAGAGCACGGGTTGTGGAGCGCCAGGAGCGGTCTGCCTGGCTGGCCGCTGCAACGGTGGGTGTGCGGCGAGGACGGGCACCGCAGTGCGGAAACGATATCCTGACTTGCGCGGGCCGCAAGTAAATCCGCACCCGTGGTAACGAACAGAGGAGAGTATACCACGCGGGTCGATTGGTATATTTACTCAAACATTATTTACACACAATGGCGGCGGCAAGGACCGTGGCCGCCACCCGGCCACCGTGCGGTCCGGCGGACGCTAACCTGGGGCTAGGAATCAGGTATAGAATAACGGGCCATTCGGGCAGGTTCGGGGACGCTGGGCCTGCGGGACGAGGAGTCACCATGGGGACACTTTGGAGAATCGCGAAGGACGGGCTAAAGGCTTTTGTCTTTTGGTTCGTTGCATCCGTCCTGATGATTTATTTCTGGGGCGATATCGGAAAGGTGCTGTCCTACATCCTCGGGTTCGTTTTCATCCTCTCTTTTTGCGTACTTCGAATCACTGAGATTGCTGCATTTGCTATGTCGCTAGGCCGCAGGAAGCCGGGTTCGCCTTACGTGCCGCTGCCTTACGCAGCGCCCTCATCTGCTCCATCTCGGTCTTCGACGCCTCCGCCACCGGCGGAACCGACCTATTGTCCGAAATGCGGATCGGCCTGGGTGCCGGGGGCGCGGAGCGTGCGCCAACTGCGGATAGGCTTTTCGGGAGCGATTTTCCAGCAGCCGCGCTTCTCCGTGAACTCTAAGTTCGAAATTTCATGGCCGCAGAGCACTACACCCGGGATCAGAACGATTTCCGGCGCGCTAAATGAATTCAGAAATTTGGGGTGCGGCATGGCGGAAGTGAGGAACCCATTCGATGCGAGTTCCGTGGCGCAGCGCTATGGTAAGGGCCGTCTCTTCTTTCATCCCCTGGTGATCGAGAGAATTCGAAAAAGACTGTCTCTGACGCGAAAGGTCGAGCGCGCGCTGGATGTCGGGTGCGGGATTGGAATGTCTTCGCGAGCGCTTCTGGAAATCGCCGAGCACGTAGATGCGATCGATTCGTCCCGCTGGATGCTGGGAGCCTCCTACTTCCATCCCAGAATCAGATATCGCCAGATGCCTGCCGAGAAGCTGGACTTCCCGGATGCATGCTTCGACCTGATCACATTTTCTCAGGTGCTGCATTGGACGAACGTGATCCAACCGTTTCGGGAGGCATTCCGGGTACTCAAGTCCGATTCCTGCGCCGTAATTTATGACGACTACTTCCTCTGGGGGGCCGAGGAGGAATCGCCGTTCGTGAAATGGTTTATCGCAAGCTTTAAGAAACGCTTTCCTCAACCTCCCAGAAATGTGCAGCCACTGAACGCAAAGGGGAAGTTCGCCCCGGAGGGATTCGCGTTTGCGGGATACGAAGAATATTCTCATCCCGAACCTCTTACGATGAACCAGCTTGTGGAGCACCTCATTACTCAGAGCACGGTGATTTCGGCCGTGGATCAAGCCGGAGCATCGCTCGAAGACGCTGTGCGGTGGTTGGAAGGCGAATTGCGCACGTTTTACAACTCCGCTCCCGACCTAACATTTGCATTTGGGGGCTATGTCTACTACCTGCGCCGGACATAGAAGAAGATCCAGCGCCCTTGAGCAAAAAGGCCCTGCCAGAGGCTGAGTTCGCGGGTTTTCATTCTTAGCAACCGATTGGCCCGCGTACCATTGACCGTAGCAATCGTCCCCTCGAATCTAGAAATATTCGGGGCTCATGATGGCTGGGTGTCGCTGGATTGCGACTGGGCTTGCTGGTCTGCCCCGACTGATTTGCGGAGCGAAACGAGGGATGGGATTTTCACTAAACGATGTCACCGGAAACAGCCGGAGAACGCTGCTGGGGTGCCTGCTTCTGCTCACGTTTTTGGCGTATGCCAACTCGCTCGCGAATGGATTCGTGTATGACGATCACACCGAGATCGAGCGGAATCCGTACGTCCACAGCGTGAAATACGTTGGGACGCTGCTCTCGACTTCCGTGCTGGCGTTTCATGGCAAGGGAAAACAGGAGATCCGCAACTATTACCGCCCGGTGACCGGCCTGGAATTTCTGCTTTGCTACAAATTGTTCGGACTGTTCCCGCCGGGTTTTCATCTCTTTAGTCTTCTCATGCATTGCCTGATCGTGTGTCTGGTGTATGCGGTCACGGCCGAACTGGTCTCCGACCAGAACTTCGCGCTAATTGCCGCGGCTTTCTTCGCGCTGCATCCTATCCACACGGAAGCGGTGGACTGGCTGGGCGCGGTTTCCGACCTCGAAGTATCGATCTTCTATTTGGCCGCTTTCTGGCTGTTCCTGCGGCTGGGGCGCGAGCACGGGCGGCGCGCGATAGGGACGCAGGCGGCGATGCTGGGCAGCTTTCTGGTGGCGACGCTATCGAAGGAAATCGCCATGACGCTGCCGGTCATGGCAACCCTATACGAATATTTCTGCCGCGCCGATCGCAGCGAGAGCAGTTGGCAGAAGAAGGTCTCGCGATACGCGGGATTTTGGCTCGTCGGGCTGCTGTACCTTGTCGCGCGGTGGCTGGTGCTGGGCGGACAAGTGCCAGCGGGTTTGCACGCGGACGTAGGACCATTCGAAACGGTAGCCACCGGGTTGGCCTCGATCGGCAGGTACGCGGCGCGATTGGTGTGGCCTGCGCCGTTGGTGGCGTTCTATCCGTTTCACAAGAGCACATCGTTTCTGGATCCGTGGGTATTGCTCGGCGTGGCGGTGTTGGGCGCGGCGGCGATATTTGCCGCGTACCAGTGGCGGCGGAGCCGGATTTACGTCTTCGCGCTGCTGTGGACGTTCTTGACGCTGGCGCCGGTCCTGAATGTGCACTGGTTGGCCGCCATCGTTTTTGCGGAGCGCTACCTGTATTTGCCGTCGGTGGGATTCTGCTGGCTGGCGGCGGGAGGCATTTTATGGTGCTGGCGCAACGCGGGCGATGGGATGAACGCCAAGCGCTGGGTCGTCGGCGTGGCAGCGAGCCTGGTGGCGCTGCTCTTCACCGGCAAGGTCGTGGCGCGAAACCGCTATTGGATCGACGATGGCACGATTGATCGCCGGACGCTGGACGTTTACCCGGAGGCTTCCTACCTGCGCGCGGACGTGGGCATGGGGGTATGGCGAGCGGGCAATCATGAAGAGGGCATGCGTGAATTGCAGATCGCTTTAGCGTACCAGCCGGATTCACCGGAAACGCTGACCAACATCGGCTTGGCCATGCTCGAGGAAAAGAAATATGCCGAGGCGATTCCCCCGTTGCAGAAGGCCATCGCGGTCAATCCGCAATTCGCGACGCCGCACGTCTATTTGGGCCGGGTGTACGTGGGGATGGGAGAAAACGCGCAGGCGGAAGACGAACTGAAGCGCGCCGCCGAGATTGCTCCGACCGATTCCCAGGTGCTCAACGTCCTGGGCCAGTTCTATCTCGATGCCGGGCGGCCGCGAGAGGCGCAGGCCGAATTTCTGGCCTCAGTGGCCAGCGACGGGACCGAGCAGGGATGGGCGGGCTTGGCCGAAGCCGACACGCTGCTGGACGCCCCGGAGAATGCGGAAACGGCGTGGCAACAGGTGCTGGCGCTGAATCCCTTTGATTCGCACGCGCATCTGGAATTGGCTCGGCTTTACCGGGCGGCCGGACGTTCCGCGGAAGCGCAAAAGGAATTTGAAAGCTGCTTGCTGATGGACCCTCGAAACAGCGAAGCCCTTGCCGCCGTAGGCCGCCAGCGTTAGTCATTGATCTGCACGGAGAGGCGTGTTTCAATAGGCCGCATTCGAGCCGGCGCACTCTGTGCGCCTGCCAGACTCCCGCGGAGGATTTCATGCGGAACTTGCTGCGCGCTCTCGGAATGGTTGTTGGAATCGTTTTGCTGCTGGCGCTGGCGACCAGAGCCATACCGCCCCAGGCTCCAGCGGGCAAGAACTTGTCCTGGGCCTTCCCGGCGATGGTGGAGAAGAACGAACCGCCGGTTCCGGAGAGCGCGGGGCCAAGACAACTGCCGGGCAGCACCAAGTCCTACACGCAGGCGCAGATTGACGACCTTTCGAATGCGCCGGATTGGTATCCCGACGAACACGGCCCGGCGCCCGACATCGTTAAAAGTGGCGCCGCGAACAAGGGGTTTGCCTGCGGCTCGTGCCATCTGATGTCCGGGCACGGGCATCCGGAGTCGTCCGACCTCGCGGGTCTGCCGGCCGCGTACATTATCGAGCAGATGGCGGATTTCAAGAGCGGCGATCGCAAGGATCCGGCGCGCATGAATACGATCGCGCAAAACACGAGCGGGGATGACGTTCGGGCGGCGGCAGCGTACTTCGCGGCGCAGAAGACCACTCCGGGCGTGAAGGTCGTGGAAGCCGACAGCGTGCCCGTCACGTACCTCGGCCCGGGGCGCATGCGCTTTGTGGCCGCCGGAGGCGGTATGGAGCCGATCGGCAATCGCATTATCGAGGTGCCTGTGGACGTGGTTGCTGCCAGGAGCCGCGACCCGCATACGCAATTCATCGCGTATGTGCCTACGGGAAGTCTGGCGAAGGGCGAGGCGCTGGCGAAGACCGGCGGCGGCAAGACAATCGCTTGCTCGACGTGCCACGGGGACGGGCTGAAAGGGATGGGAGCCATTCCAAGGCTCGCAGGAGTGCACCCCATCGTTCTCGTGCGGCAGCTCTACAACTTCCAGACCGGCGCAAGCAACGGAACGTCGGCGCAACTGATGCAGTCGGTGGTCTCAAGTTTAACGGACGAAGACATTCTTGACCTGGCTGCCTACGCGGCATCGCAAACCCCCTGAGGCTCGGCGGCGACGGCAGGCAAAAAGGGGTCATGCCTCGAAGACAAGGCTCCGCTTCAAATCGATCCGAATCGCGCGGCGGTTTTGGTCATGGACTACCAAAGCGATGTGATCGCCAAGTTCAATTCGGACAGCGGCCTTTTGCGGCGCGCTGCGCAAGTTCTAGACCGAGCGCGCGCCGCGCACATACCCGTGATCCACGTGGTCATCTGGTTCCGGCCGGGCTATCCCGAGCTTCCGGCGGAAACGATGTTTCGCGAGTTGCGGGCCTCGGGCCGCCAGCAGGAGGGCAGACCGGGGTCGGGGATTCATGCCGCCGTTGCGCCGAAGCCGGGCGAGGTGACGGTGGTGAGGCGCCGAGTGGGGGCATTTTCGGCGTCCGACCTGCGATCGGTGCTGAACGCATACGGCCGGGATCACCTGGTGATGTTCGGAATCACGACCAGCGGCGTGGTGCTTTCCACGGTTCGTGCCGGCGCGGATTTGGATTATCAGATGACTGTGATCGGCGATTGCTGTAGCGACGGTGACGCGGAGGTGCATCGGGTGCTGACCGGGAAGGTGTTTCCGGGAATGGCGCCGGTCGTCAGCGCGGCTGATTTCATGGCCGCACTCCTGGCGCTCGGAGCGTAGACTCGCCGGCTCAGGCTCCGAGCAAAGGTCTACGGATGGTCAATATTCATCGCGATAACCAGTCGTTTCACGATATTTGCAGTCGCCTCGGACGTGCCAAAGGCGTACACTAAACTGGAAGCTTACTGAAAAGGAGTTTAACGATGGCTGACCCAGTTCGCACATCGAATCCCACGCTGAATCCGAGGACCTTCGAGGCCCACCGGGCCATGGACGGACAGGTGATGACGTTGCAGGGCACGGTCAACAAGACCGGCGTCCTGCTGCTCTGCGTGGTGGTTAGCGCGGCCTGGACCTGGGGCCTGGCTCGTTCCGAGGCGCCACAAGCCGCGATTCCCTGGATGATCGGCGGCATTATCGGCGGCTTGATCATGGCGCTGGTGACGACCTTCAAGATGGAATGGTCGCCCATTACAGCTCCCATCTATGCACTTCTCGAAGGACTGGCGCTCGGCGGAATCTCCTCGACCCTCGATCGGGCATACCACGGCATTGCCATTCAGGCGGTGGCCCTGACGTTCGCCACCACGGCAGTGATGCTGGTCGCCTACTCAACCGGGCTGATTCGCGCGACGCGGAAATTCACGATCGGCGTGATCGCCGCGACCGGCGCCATCTTCCTGGTCTACATGGCGGATATGGTGTTGAGCCTTTTCAGCCGGCACGTGCCGCTGATCAATGACGCGGGGCCGGTAGGTATCGCGATTAGTGTCGTGATCGTGATTGTGGCGGCGCTGAACTTGATACTCGACTTTAACCTCATCGAGACGGGCGTACAGGCTGGAGCGGCGAAGTACATGGAGTGGTATGGGGCGTTCGCGCTGATGGTCACGCTGGTGTGGCTGTACCTCGAGATTATCCGCTTGCTGGCGAAGACGCGGCAGCGCTGAGGCTAAGCCGCAGCCCGGCCGTCGACTCCAAGCAAACCAAAAGCAGATCCCTCGCTCCGCTTCGGGATGACATCCCGGAAACCCCTGCGCTCGTATCAGTAGTTGTCGTAGGCTGAGTTGTACTGCGGGTGCGGCTTGCTGGCGATGTAGATCGAGACGTCCCAGGCTTGTTGCGGCGTGAGCTTGCCGGGATTGTTCTGCGGCATGTTGTGCAGGACGAAGGGGGCCATTCTACCGGGCCGATTCATGCCGGCGCCATTGTTGTACGATCCGGGGCCCCATAGCGCGGGCAAGATGCCAGGGACGCCGGCGCCATCGGTGCCGTGGCAACCGGAGCATTGCTCCTTGTAGATGGCCTCGCCACGCGTAGCGTCACCCTGCAGCACAGGTACTTTGGCGTCGACGCCGCGGACCGGAGCGACGCCTTCGGCTGCTCCTTGTTGCGTGATCCACGTCATATAGGAGATGAGCGCCGTCACTTCGCGACCGCCTTGCGGCAGCGGCGTGCCATTTTCGCTGCGCGTGACGCATTCCTGAATTCGATCTTCGAGCGTGATATCGCGCTTGGCCCGTTCGCTGTACATCGGGAACCAAGTGGGCGCGCCCACGAGCGCGATGCCGTAACTCATGGTCCCTCCCGCCAAATGGCAACTGCCGCAACTGAGTTGGTTGCCGACGTTGTTGGGAGCGTAGCGGGGCGTCTGCTCAAAAATGTGCATGCCGAGCAGGATGCTCTCGCCGTCAGGGCCGGCGGGAATTTTCGAGAGGTCGGGAGGCGTCCAGGTGCGGGCGATGGGCTGGCTCGTCACCGCGTCGTCGCGGCCAATTGCGCGCGTGGCGTGCGGCGGCTGCGTTTGCGAAAGGGCGGACGGAACCATTTGCAGGCTGCCATAGCCGATCAGCAGGGTGGCGCTGGTGAATAAGGCCGGCAGTAGATGGCGCGCTCGGGTTCGGATCATGGCTGCGCTCCCGTCGTGGCAGTCGTGGTTCGCTTTGCCGTACCGTCATTATAGAACGACCGGATGTAATAGGTAACGGCCTGAATTTCTTGCAGCGTCAGAAGCGTCCAAGACGGCATCGCTGTACCAGCGACGCCGTTCTGGACGACCTGCCGGGCCCCTGCAAACGATGGCCGCATTCCCGCGAAGCCCGGCGGCCTGGGCAGCTTTTTGCGCGCGTCGGGACCATCGCCGTTGCCGCTCATGCCGTGGCAACGCACGCAGTGGGCTTCGTAAACACGCTTCCCCGCTTCGGCGAGCGCTTCCGGCGGCGCATACTGATCCTGCTCGGAGAGCGCATCCGGATGCGCTAGATGCGCAGTGTAGGCCGCCTCCGCGCGCAGGTCCTTCTCGGCAGAGACGTGCCAGGCGGGCATGTCCGATCCGGGGACGCCGTTGTGCAGAACCTGCAAAACGTAGGAATCGGTCACTTCGAATTGCGTCAGGTCCAAAGGACGAGGATGCAAGGTGGCGCGCACGGGGGAATTGCCATCGCCGGTTGTGCCGTGGCAGTGGGCGCAGTCGCGCACGAACAGTTGCGCGGCTCTTGCGTCCGCTTTAGCCGTGCCTGAAGCACTGCGTTTGCCCTGCTCCTGGACAGCCGCCGACGCGGGACGCGAACCACTCGCGGCTGACAAAATCAGCGCTCCGGAAACCAATCCCACGAAAACGAGTGTGGACGCGACCAGGAACTCGCGCAGGCCGATGCCATTGCATCCGCTAATTCTTCGCATCTCTGGGAGATCGAACAAATTGCCCGGATCGCCGCTACGCTTCCATGTAGCCGTAATTCCCGACCGATTGCAAGATGGCCATGGCTGCGGCGAGCGCAGGAACCACGATCACGCCGGGCAAAGCGTGGGCCACCAGATCCTTGGCCACGTCTTCCACCGAAACAGACAGATTATTTTGTTTGACGAGCGCGGCCGACGCTTCTTCAACCGCCGTATGGCAACTGATGAACGCAATCCCGCGACCTTGCTGCGCCTGAATGCTGCCGTCCTGGTAGGGCGAATCGTCGTTACTGGGATCCTGGGATGAGTATTGCGTTTTCTTCGTGTAAAAGATGTTGCGGACGGCGGGCTGGCCGGTCTTGGGGTCTTTCAGCGACGCGAACTCGCCAAGCTTGTACTTCTGCCACATCTCGTCGCTGTAATTGATCAGGTTCGCCTTGCCATTGAGCGCCAGGGCGATCTGTATCTGGTCGAGCGGCAGGCCATGGCCAAAATGGAGGCCGTTCAGGCAATTCCTGGGCATGCGGAGCAGCCGGCCGTCGCCGATGGTGTCCGTGTGCAGGGCTACCTTGACCTTCCGCGTTGAATGGACGAGTTTGTCGAACTCGTCGGAATGCCAATCGCCCTTTTGCCAGACGAGTTGAGCGCGCAGCGGCTCTGTCCAGATCGCCGCGGCCGCGGCCGCTACCGCTCCGCCTAGAATTGCTCGACGCGAAAGTTCATCCATGGGCTGGTTCTCCTCCGATCGCTATGGTCCACGCTTCGCCGCGATCCGTGCGGGAGATCATACACCGATTCGGGTCCGATATCATGGCTCGTGTCTTGATATTGGGCGCGTGTTACATTCTGGGCTATGAAGAGTTGTCTGCGGCACCCGCGAAATATGCCTTTCCGTTTCGATCAAGGCCCGGCGCTCAGGTGGCGGTTCATCAAAACTCCGCGAACAGTGATGTCGGTCGCGTTCTTGATCATCGTGATCTGCGGAGCGATCAGATCGTCCGCGCAAACGCGAACTGACTTGGACGCCGCTGAACTCTACGACGCCGTCGTCTCGCGGCTTTTCCCGTCCATTGTAGACGGCGAATTCCCCTCTAACTCCCATAGCATCATGCTCCGATATACGTATGGGCCAGCGATCTACAGTGAATTCCAAATCCTGATCTTTGGCCAGGGATCCAAAGACGAGAGATACGAGGTCTGGGGCTTGCCGAAAAGCGAGGCGCCCATATCTCAGCAGATAGAAAAATTGGAAGCTCGGCTACAAACGCACGACCCCGCGGCAATTGCGTCATCCATTCGCATTCAGCACGTCGTTATTCAAGATCCGGGGCGCGCGCTAAAAGGAATCGCGAAGCAATTCAATGCGTCGCTGCTTTCCCGTGCATTTGAAGACCGCTTGTGTATAGACTGCATAAGATACACCCTGCTGTTCGAATCGATCTCTAGCTCTGCTTCGTTTTCGATATTCGGAGGGAGGCCCTCCGAGTATCCCCTCATCAAATGGATGGAAGCCATGCGCCGAGAGGCCGAAGCCCAACTCAATTTCGGGCGAAAGTGAAGGAGAACGTAGCCGTCCGCGCTGCGCGCAATTTAGAACTTGGTGATTTCGCTGAAGTGGAAGTTACGGACCTTCATGGCGGGGACGACCATCTCGAAGGATTCTTCGCCGGCGGCGCGTACGGCGGGGCCCATTTGCTCGACGTTCGATAGCATCTCGAGGATGCCTTGGTTGAAGCGGAAGTTGCGGATGCCGGCGACGATGCGGCCGTTTTCGACCAGGAAGCTGCCGTCGCGGGTCATCCCGGTGAGAACTTTTTCGTAAGGCTCGACTTCGCGGATGTACCACATGCGCGTCAGCAGGATTCCGCGGTCGGTGGAGGCGACCATTTGCTCGACGGAGGTTTTGCCGCCGTCGAAAACGAGATTGAACGGGGCTTCGCCGTCTTGATTGGGCAGCGGGAGGCCGTGGCCGGTGGGTTTCGCTTTCATCTTCTTGGCGGTGGAGCGCGCGTAGACGAGATTTTTGGGGACGCCGCGATCGACCAACAAAACCTTTTGCCGCGGCACGCCTTCGCCATCGAACGGCGGGCCCGACTGCAGCGGGTGCGTGACGTCGTCATGGATGGTGACGTTGTCGCCCATCAGCTTTTTGCCCATGCGCTTATTGAAGCAGGAGCGCTGGTCGAGAATGGCGGTGCCCGCGAAATCGTAGAAGAGGGAGCCGACCAGATCTAGGACGGCGGAAGGCTCGAGGATTACTGTCCAGCGTCCTGGCTCGACCTCGCGCGGATGGCGCGAGGCCGTGGCCTTCTCGCTGGCGGATGCGGCCAGCGCCTCGGGGTCGAGGCTGCGGAGATCGGGTGCGTTAGCCTTGGCCCAGCCTGAGGAGTCGTTGTCCATCATGGTGACGGAAAATTCGGCGCGCGTATGGCGGTGCATGGCCCACAGGCCGCGCGAATTCGCCAGGGCCATTGCGGAGGCGCCGGTGGAGAGAATGCCGGCGCTGGTCTGCGCGTTTTTAGCGGCGTGGGCGCAGACTCGGGCGACGGCGTGGGCGCGATCGATCGGAGTCGCCGCAGCGGTCGAAGCGAAGTAGCGCTCGACCCTGGCGTATTTCTGCTCGCCGAGCATGGGTAGCAGGTCGGGATTTTTCGGCTGGCTGCGCGCCAGCGTGCCAGAGGCCGCCACGACGCGCCGTAGCGATTCTTCGTCGGTCTTGTTGGTGGTGGCGCGGGCGGTGCGGCCGTCGAAGACGGTGCGCACGGAGACGCTGAGCGTCTGCTCGGCTACGTTCTGGTGAATGGTGTTGTTGGCGAAGCGCGTGAGTGCGTCGGCGGCGGCTTCGATTTCGACTTCGGTCTCGTCGGCGTCCGAGAGCTTCAGGATGCGCTCGGCTAAGCGGCGCAGATCGACTTCCGGCGGCAGGTGCGCTTCGGCGACGGCTGGGCTGGCGGACTTGCGGCCCGAGCTGCCCGAGGCCTTGCGCGATTTCGGACTGGATTTGCGTGCCGGGCTCATGACTTGGACAGCGCGACTCCCACGCGAATATTGCGGAAACGAGATGGCGCGGCGCCGTGGCCGGTGCCCATCGTCTGCATGGGCTGGCCCTTGCCGCAGTTTGGCGTGCCCCAAAGTGTCCAGTAGTCGCGCGAGCAGATGGCATCGCAACTATTCCAGAACTCCGTGGTGATGCCGCTGTAGCTGGGATTTTTGATCATGCGGCCTTTTTTGCCGCCCTTGATCTCCCAGCCGATCTCGGTGGAAAACTGGAAGTGGTAGCGGTGATCGTCAATCGACCAGGAGCGGTTTGTCTCCATCAGGAGGGCATCGTCCGTGTCGGCGATCAAAGCGTCATAGTCCCAGGTGCCGGGCAGCAGGCTGACGTTGGTCATGCGGATAATCGGCAGGCGATTCCAGCTTTCGCCGCGCATGGTGCCGCCCGAGCGGGGAAGGCCGATGGCAGCGGCCGTCTCGCGATTCGTGAGGTAGCCGGTGAACTGGCCGGCCTTGATGATGTCGGTGCACTGCGCGGGCACGCCTTCGTCATCGTAGCCGAAGGTGCCGAGGCCGGGGCCGTGTTCGAGGCGCGCATCGGCGACGACGTTGACGATGTCCGAGGCGTAGCGCAGATTTCCGAGCTTATCGAGCGTGAGGAAACTCAGGCCCGCGAAATTCGCTTCCATGCCCAGGACGCGATCGAGTTCGATGGGATGGCCAATGGATTCGTGGATTTGCAGGCCGAGTTGCGAGCTTTCGAGAATGATGGTGCGCTCGCCCTCGGGACACGGCGCGGCCTTGTGCAGCGCTACGGCTTCTTCGGCGACGCGCGCCGCGTGCCTCACCAGATCGAGCGATTCGATGAGTTCGTAACCGCCGAGCTGATGCTGGCCGCCGAAGCTTGCGGGGTAGGAGCGCTTCATGAATCTCGTCTCCGGCAAAACTCATGGCCACGATTCCGGCGCCGGAGCTCATTTTGACTTGATGGATGCGCGAGCCGATCGTAGAGGCGTACCACTGCTCGATGCGGCGAAACTCCATGGAGGTCTCGGCCACCGAGACGCCCTTGACCCGGGACATCTCGCGGTCGGCGGCCAGCAGCAGTTCCAACTGGCGGTCGAGCGGAATGGCAAACGGGTCCTTGATGAAGGGATTCTGCCAGGTGTCGACGTAGGCCTGCTCGGGCGCCATGACCACGTCATGGCGCTTGGCCAGCGCGGAGGCGCGCGCGATGGCTACGGCGCGCGCGGCGCAGGCCTCGACGCCTTCGCGCGTCAGCCGATCGGTGGAAGCGAAGCCCCAGGAGCCGTCGGCGAGGGCGCGCACGCCGATGCCGAGCGATTCCTGCTCGGAAAGCGTGCCCACCTGCCCATTTTTTGTGGAGAGATTGCGCAGGCGGATGTCCATCACCCGCGCGTCGGCGAAGCTGGCGCCGCGCACACGCGCCGTTTCAAGCGCCAGATTGGCCCATTCCTGCATCAGGATTGGCCGTGACGCGGTCTCCAAAAGCGCGAACCGCTACGTGCCCTCCGACCAGGAGGCCAGGTAATGCTCCTGCTCGGGAGTCAGCTTATCGATCTGCACGCCCATCGATTCCAGCTTGAGCTTGGCAATCTGCTTATCGATGTCTTCAGGAACGGCGTAGACCTGCTTGCTCAACGAGGCCGCGTTCTTGACGAGATATTCGGCCGAGAGCGCCTGATTGGCGAAGCTCATGTCCATCACCACGGCGGGGTGACCTTCGGCGGCGGCCAGATTGATGAGGCGGCCTTCGCCGAGCAAGTACAGCCTGCGGCCATCCTTCATCGCGTACTCATCGACAAATGGCCGAGCGACTTTCTTGCCGCTCGACATTCGCTCCAGAGCCGGGATATCGATCTCGACGTTAAAGTGGCCGGAATTGCACATCACCGCGCCGTCCTTCATGCGCTCGAAGTGTTCCGCGGCAAGGACGGACTTGTCGCCGGTGACGGTGATGAAGATGTCGCCGATTTTCGCGGCGTCCGGCATGGGCATTACGCGGAAACCGTCCATCACGGCCTCGATCGCGCGCGTCGGGTTCACCTCGGTGACGATCACGTCGGCGCCATGACCCTTGGCGCGCATAGCCACACCGCGCCCGCACCAGCCGTACCCTGCGACGACAACTTTGAGGCCAGCGAGCAAGAGGTTGGTGGCACGCAGAATGCCGTCCAGCGTGGACTGGCCCGTGCCATACCGATTGTCGAAGAGGTGCTTGGTGAGCGCGTCGTTCACCGAGATGACTGGATACTTGAGCGTGCCGTCCTTGGCCATTGCGCGCAGCCGGATGACGCCCGTGGTGGTTTCTTCGGTGCCGCCGATGACTGCCGGTATAAGATCGGTGCGCTTGGTGACCAGCGTCGTCACCAGGTCCGCGCCGTCATCCATCGTGAGCTGCGGCTTGTGATCGAGAGCGGCATTGAGGTGCGAGTAGTAAGTCTCGTTGTCCTCGCCCTTGATGGCAAATGTCGGGATGTTGTAGTCCTTCACCAGACAGGCGGCCACTTCGTCCTGCGTCGAGAGCGGATTCGAGGCGCAGAGCACGACGTCGGCGCCGCCATCGCGCAGGGTGATCGCCAGGTTGGCGGTCTCGCTGGTGACGTGCAGGCAGGCCGAAACGCGAACGCCCTTGAGCGGCTGCTCCTTGATGAACCGCTTGCGGATCAGTTGCAGAACGGGCATCTGCTGATTTGCCCATTCGATCTTGCGCTTGCCCTGCTCGGCCAAGGCGAGGTCTTTGACGTCGCCCCCGACCGCATTTGTGATGGCCACGGGAATTCCTCCCAGTCTTTGTTTTTAAGATGTGTAGTGTCTTACCGGCGCGCGCCGATTTCGCTCGTGCGCAACCCGGCTTCCCTGCGAAGCGCTTCCGCTTTGTCCGACCGCTCCCAAGTGAACGTCGGCTCGGCGCGGCCGAAATGGCCGAAGGCGGCCGTCGGCCGGTAGATCGGCCGGCGTAGGTCCAAAGTTTCGATAATCGCTCGCGGCGTCAGCGAGAAGATGGCACGGATCAGGTCGGTCATCTGCTCGTCAGGAATCGTGCCCGTCCCGAAGCTATCGACCATTACGGAGACAGGTTCTGCGACGCCGATGGCGTAGGCGAGCTGAACTTCGGCGCGACGGGCGAGGCCGGCAGCCACCAGGTTTTTGGCAACGTAACGCGCCATGTAGCAGGCCGAGCGATCCACCTTGGTTGGATCCTTGCCCGAAAACGCTCCGCCGCCGTGGCGGCTGTAGCCGCCGTAGGTGTCCACGATGATTTTGCGCCCGGTGAGCCCGGCGTCGCCCATCGGCCCGCCGACCACAAAGCGGCCAGTGGGATTGATGTGGAACTTGGTGCGCGAATCCATCAGCGATTCCGGCACAACGTGCTGAATCACCTGCCGCAGAATCACGTCGTAGAGCTCTTTATTCGAGCACCGAGTCGCTGTGCTGCGTCGAGACCACCACGCAGTCCACGCGGACGGGCTGGTCGTCTACATATTCCACGGTGACCTGCGATTTGCCGTCCGGCCGCAGAAAATTCACCTGCCCCGATTTGCGCACTTCGGAAAGCCGCCGCACGAGTTTATGCGCCAGGGTGATCGGCAAGGGCATCAACTCGTCGGTTTCATCGCAGGCATAGCCGAACATCAAGCCCTGGTCCCCCGCGCCGCCGGTGTCCACGCCCATGGCGATGTCCGGCGACTGGCGCTTGATGGAGGAGATGACCGCGCACGTATCGGCGTCAAAGCCAAACTTCGCGCGCGTGTAGCCGACGTCGCGAATGACTCCGCGGACGATTTCGCTGTAATCCAGGACGGCGGAGGTGGTGATCTCCCCGGCCACCATCGCCAAGCCGGTGGTCACCAGCGTCTCGCAGGCCACGCGCCCCATGGAGTCCTGGGCCAGCACGCCGTCCAGGACGGCGTCGGAAATCTGGTCGGCAATTTTATCCGGGTGCCCTTCGGTGACCGATTCGGAAGTGAACAGGAAACTGCGCTTTTTCTGGCTCAAACGACGGCTCCTTCGAGGGGAAATCTCTTTTTACTCAATGAATTACGTGTCACGAGACGAAAAAACCCGAATGGCAAAGCTAACATACGACTCTCGCGCCGTCAACGCGCAGAAACGGAGTCGGAATCCGCGCCCGCAATCGGATGGATGCGCAGCCAACGCACCACCTCGGCGGCGTTTTCATTCGAGGGGAAGACGGGGTAGAAAACGTGCTCGATTCGCCCGTCTCGAATGATCAGCGTCAGGCGCTTCAAGAGGCGCACGCCATCGACCTCGAAGGTCGGCAGCCGCAAAGCGTCGCAGAGCTTGAATTCGGCGTCGCTCAGAATCGCGAAGGGCAAGCCGAGCCGATTAGCCATCTCGCTCTGGTAAGCGGTGGTCTGCGTGCTGCAGCCGAATATGTCTGCATGGAGCTGCGCCAGTTCCTCGGAATGATCGCGGAAGGAGCAAGCCTGCGGCGTGCAACCGCGAGCGCCCGGGATCAAGTCCCATCCGTCCGGCAGAGGTTTTCCGGGGACGCCAGTCATTGGGTAGAAGTAGAGGACGGTTCTCGGCGCGCTCAGCTTGGAAAGGTCGACGATCCTGCCGTCCGTGGCGGGAAGCGCGACTTCCCGCATGCCCATGCCAGTGAGGTGCTTAGCGGCGCCGTCGTCGATAGGCCGCGGCAAGTCGGGTGGTAGCGGGAAGTCGGTTTGTTTTGGTGTAGGCATGAAAGCGAGTCCTGCGTCACCCCTTATTCATCATCTTGTTCATCCGGGCGATCCGGTGCGGCAGCAGGCGGGTGCCCGTTCGAACTGCTGGCCCTCGCGCGCAGGAAGGAGCGAATAAATGGGTCGATATCGCCCTCGAGGACACGGTCCACGTCGCCCATCTCAAACTTTGTGCGGTGGTCCTTCGCCAGGCGATAGGGTTGCAACGTGTACGTGCGAATCTGGCTGCCGAAACTGATGTCCCGCTTCGTTTCGTCGAGCTTGCGCGTGGCCGCCTGACGCTTCTCGATCTCCGCCTCGTACAGCCGGGACCGCAGGAGCTTCATGGCCAGCTCGCGATTCTTGTGTTGGCTGCGCTCGGCCTGGCACTGCACCACGATGCCCGTGGGAATGTGCGTGAAGCGCACGGCCGTCTCGACCTTGTTGACGTTCTGCCCGCCCGCGCCGCCCGCGCGAAACGTATCGACCTTTAGGTCCTCGGGGCGGATATTGATCTCGATGCGGTCGTCAATTTCGGGGATGACGAACACGGAAGCAAACGAAGTGTGCCTGCGCGCCTGCTGATCGAACGGCGAAATACGGATCAGACGGTGCACGCCGGTCTCCGTCGAAAGCAGACCGTAGGCATTCTCGCCTTCAATCCGCGCCGTGGCCGACTTCAGCCCAGCGCCTTCGCCGGGCTGCGCATCCATGACCGTGGTGCGGAAGCCCTTGCGCTCGGCCCAGCGGAGGTACATGCGCAGCAGCATTTCCGCCCAATCCTGAGACTCCGTGCCGCCGGCGCCGGGCTTGATGGTCAGGATCGCGTTCAAGCGATCGCTCTCGCCCGAGAGAAGTGTGGCCGTCTCCAGTTCGCCGACGTAGACATCGGCGGCGGTAATTTCGCGATCGGCGTCGCGCAAGATTCCTTCGCGCTGCGCTGCGTCGGTCTCTTCCTTGGCCATTTGCAGGTAGGTCTCGATGTCGCTCGCCATGCGGGTGAGCTTGGCGTCCGCGTTCAGCCGGTCTTCCGATACGCGGCGCTGTTGAAGAATTTTCTGAGCTTGCTCGGGATCGTTCCAGAAGTCTGGCTGCGAGGTCTGCTCTTCGAGCTTCTTCACCAGTTCGCGGTGGCGAGCAACGTCAAAGATAGCTCCGCACGAGGTCGATGCGTTCACGCAACTGCTCGAAACTGTGTTCCAGGTCTTCGACAATCATCGGATTATCCCTTCGTTCTTCTTCGTCCAGGCGCTCTTCGTCGTGTGGCTGCTCTTTCCAGTACAGGCTGCTCCCGCGGCGCGAACGCAGCCGCCACCACACACAACGCCGTCATCAGAATCGAAAGCCAGGCGATCCAGTCGCCCCAGCGCGAGTACAGCGTCAAATCGCTGCGGAACGCGTACGGCGCATCCAGTTCGCCACGAACGTCGGTCGGCATGCTCGCCACCTCGCGCCCGTACGGGTCAATCGACGCCGTGAAACCGTTGTTGGTATCGCGCAAAAGCCAGCGGCGATTTTCCACGGCTCGCACCCGCGCCTGCGCCAGATGCTGCGCCGCCGCCGCCGAGCGCCCAAACCATCCATCGTTCGAGACGTTGATCAGCAGCGTGGCGCCGTTCCGCACAAATTGCCGGACGTGGTCCGGAAAGATCGCCTCGTAACAGATGAACACGCCAAACGTGCCGCCGGGCAACTTGCCCACCATATGGCGCGTGCCCGAGTGGAAATTCCCCACTAGCCCGGACAAATACTTGGCCAGCCAAATGTAATCCTGCCCGGGGATAAACTCGCTGAATGGTACCAAGTGAATTTTATCATACAGGAATTCCTCGCGGCCCTGTGGGTCCAGAAGCGCGGCGCTATTGTAGGGCGCGAGGCTGTTCTTGCCCGTGGGCTTCCAATCGACGACGCCCAAGAGGAAATCGCTCCCCGACAGTTGCGCAATGGTTTCGGCGTGCTGCGCAAAGCGCGCGTCCTCTAGCGAAAACGGCGCCGGCACCTCCGGCCAAACCAGAAGCCCCGGCTGCTTCTGCCCGGCCCCGATGGAAATGCTGTCGATCTGGGCCATGTCCGCGGCGTGCATCTGATTCCAATTCGGGGGAAAGTCGCTGTACTGCGGCAAATTGGTCTGCACCAGGTGCGCGACGTTGGTCGCGGGCGCGCGCGGCACAAGGCTCGGGCCGAACAGGACTGCCGCGAAGAGCGTAAGGGTGCAGCCAGCAAAAATAATCGTTGCGCGATTCCGGAGTCCGCGTTCCCAAGTCTCACGCAGCGCCCAAACCAGAAGCGCGTCGTACGCAACAACCAGAGCCGATAGCCCGTATATCCCGGTGAGCGAAGCGATCTGCACCACGGCCAAGCTGTGCGACGCCACAAAGCCCAGCATGTTCCAGGGAAACGCGATCTGCGGAAGGCGTGTGCGCCAAAGTTCCAGCACGACCCAGATAAACGGCGCGGCAAACAGCGCCAGCCCTGCGTTGCGCTTCGCGATCCATGCCACGAGCGCGCTCCAGCTCGCAATAAACAGCGACAACGCAATAATCAGCAGCGTCAGGACGCCTTCGGCCTGCCACAGCGGCATCGGAGCGTACTTCCAAAGCACTGTCCCGACCCAAGGAATATCGAACGCGTAGAAAACTGCGCCGTAGACAAATCCACAAAGCGCGGCTTCGGCAATTCCCGCATCGAGCGAAGCAAAAAGCAGTCCGGCCAGCGAAATCCATCCGATCACCGGCACGTTGTATTCGGGAAAGGAAAGCGCCAGCGCCAATCCGGCGCCGAGAGAGAGCAGGATGCGCCACACGCGGAAGCGAGCTCGCGTCACGTCGTCATTGTACCGCGCTGCCCTGCGCTGCGCAGTTCGGCTGCCCTAAGAAACAGCTTCGGAATGTCTGCGCGCCGCACGTAGCGCATGTGAAAGTCGCCGGGCAGCGCGACGCCATCAGGCTGTTCGACGTGACGGGTTTCGGTTGCGGGCACGTATTTATCGAGCATCCGGTTCACGGCCGCATTCCGGGTACGGGTCTGGTGAATCAAGCGCTCGATCGGAACCAGGTCAAAATAGGTCTTGATCCGGTACGGATAGAGCGCCGTCGAAATGCCAGTGGCTCGCAAGTGCGGAAGCGTGATGTGCCAGTGCGAATAGTTCGTCTCTGCCGAATAGCGATTGAGCAGGGTGTAACCGGCCAACTCGCCGTCGAGTGTGACCGCCAGTGCAAAGGTTTTCTGGTTCGGGTCGCCGTTGCGAATCGCGCGAAGGAAGCGCTGTCGGGTCTCTTCCATCGTGCCCAAGCGCTTCCGGTCAATACCCATGAAATCGAGGAACTCGTCGCTACTAGAAAACCAGTAGCGCACGATGCCTTCGATGTCTTCAGCGACAAGGTCGCGCAGGGCGGCCACACCCCTCGGCGCCTTCACCGACGCATGTACCTGAGTCATGCTTTCACGTTAGGAGGGAACCGACCGAGAAATTCGACAGCTTCTTGTTCACCGCTTGACGATGCTCTTGAAGCCTTGGGTTTCGAGGGCGTGCCGGGCCGTGTTGGCCGACTGCGGGTCGCCGTAGGGCCCTACCTGGACGCGATAGAAGTGGTCATCGCCGGGCGTCAGCACAAACGCGGGGAACTTCTTTTGCTGCAGCGCCTGCGCCAAGGCCAGCGCGTCTGCTTCGCGCACCAGCGCCGCCACCTGCAGAACGGTCGCGCCCTTCGGAATCGGAGGCGTGTTCAGCGCAACAGGACGCGATGATCCGTTATTCTTCGCGGCAGCCGCGGGCGTCTTGACGGGAACCTCAACTTTGACCGGAGCTGCTGGAGTCTTGGCAGAAGTCACTTCCGTCTTAGACGGAATCGGCGCGGCCCCCGCTTTTGGCTCCGCCGATTTTAGCGTCGCTGGCGCGGCGGCAGGCTTGGGCTTGCCGGCAACTGGCTTGGGCGGCGTTTCCAGGCGCTCTGGGACCTTGGGCTCTTCGTTCGAATGATAGAAGTCCCAATCCGTGGGATGATTCGCGGCAGTCTCGGCGGAATCATCGCCGGCCGACGTCTTACTCGCCGGCGCAGCTTTCTCCGGCTTCTCCGACCTGCCCGTGAGCTTATCCACCTGCCGGATCGCCGCCTCAACGGAAGGATTGAGCTGCGCATCATACTGGCTGCGTCCCAGCAGATAGCCCAGGGTAAAAACGACGCCAAGAATCACTACCAGGAAAGCAAAAATCCCAATGAGGTGGCGGCCACCAAGCACCATGTCGCCATCTCCGCCTTTTCTTCCCGCCATTATTTCCCCGGCGTGAGCTGCTTCACCCACGCATTGATGATGTCGATCGGCAGTGGGAATACGATGGTCGTGTTCTTCTCCGCCCCGATTTCCGTCAGCGTCTGCAGATAACGAAGTTGGATGGCTGCGGGCTGCGTCTCGAGGACTCCAGCCGCTTCCGCAAGTTTGGTCGAAGCTTCGTATTCGCCCGCTGCGTGAATCACTTTCGCGCGGCGCTCGCGCTCGGCTTCCGCCTGGCGGGCGATGGCCCGTTGCATCTGCTCCGGGATATCGACCTGTTTGACTTCCACCTTCGTTACTTTAATACCCCAGGGCTCGGTATCCTGGTCAAGAATGACTTGCAACTTGCTGTTAACCTTTTCGCGCTCGGCGAGAATCTCATCGAGTTCGAACTGGCCGACGATGCTGCGTAAGGTCGTCTGCGCCTTCTGCGAAGTGGCGTAGAGATAGTTCTGCACCTGCGACAATGCCAGGTTGGCGTCCACCACGCGGAAATAACATACCGCGTTCACCTTAACGGACACGTTGTCCCGCGTAATGATGTCCTGCGCCGGAACGTCCAGCGTCTCGATCCGCAGCGATATGCGGTAGAGCGTCTCGATCGGCCAAAACACCAGCCGCAGCCCGGCCGGCTTGGGGTCCGGGAGCATGCGCCCCAGCCGCAAGACCACGCCGCGTTCCCATTCCTTGATGACGTAGAGCGAGTTCCAGATCCAGATCAGGAAAATTACCAAGGCGACTAGAATCCCGGTAAAACTGAAATTGGCAAAGTCCATAGCGCTTCTCCTTGAACAGCCACCAAGCGGCGCTGCCCTGCGGCCCGTTGCAATGCCCTGCGTCTTTCGGAAATTCTACGACCGAACACCTGTGGCCCGAACTCTTATCGCCGAAATTTTATGATCGTGAGGGGACGGCTTCATCCGCAGGCGCGACCTGTACCGTCAACCCAGTAACGCGCAAAACGCGCACGCGCGCACCCGCCGGAATCGCCTGCGAGGCCACCGCGCGCCACAGTTCGCCGTGCATGCGCACCATCCCCGCAAACATGCCTTCGTCCGTTGGGCCGGAGATCGCCTCGGTGACTTCCGCCGGGGCACCAGTCAATTGCTCCCGACCAGTAGTTTGCTTCCAGCTTCTCGTGCGTAGGACCATGCGCATGAGAAAAACCGTCAGCGCTGCGAATGGCAGCGTAACGCCCAGCGCCACACCCAGGCTCACGCCCGCGCCGGTAAGCGGCGAGCGTATCAGCATGAGCGCTCCGAGCAGCATCGCCACCACACCCCCCACGGCCAAAACGCCGTGGCTGGTGTACTTTGCCTCCAGAATAAACAGTGCCAGCGCCGCGAGAATCAGCAGCAGGCCGGCAAAGTTCACGGGAAGAATATGCATCGCGAAGAGAGCCAGGATCATGGCGATGCCGCCGACGACGCCAGGAAGCACCATGCCCGGATGCGTGAACTCCGCATAGAGCCCCAGCACTCCTGCGATCAGCAGAATGAAAAACATGTCGGGTTGCACGATCCGCGCCAGGAAACGCTCCCGCGCGGACATGTCCACGGCGACGCACTTGCGGATTGTGGAGATCGAGTTTCGTCATCGAGCCGTCGAAGCGCGTGATCGTGCGGCCATCGAGTTGCGCCAGCAGGTCTTCCGGCGATTTCGCGATCAGATCGATGAGCTTACCCTTGAGTGCTTCGTCGTCAGTGAACGCCTTACCGTCGGTCACCGCCGTCTCGGCCAGGGCCGGGTTTCGGCCGCGCTTTTCCGAGTAGCTGCGCAAGAAGGCCGTCGCGTCGTTCATGATTTTCTTTTCGAGCGTCGGGTCCACAGTGATTGGATAGCCGCCGACGGCCAACAAAGGCGAAGCCGCGCCCGCATGCGTTCCTGGAGCCATGGCTGCGATGTCCGCCGAAAGCAGAATGAAGAAGCCCGCCGAGGCGCCGCGCGAGCCGGTCGGCGACACGTACACCACGACCGGCACGGGCGACGAGAGAATGTGCGAAATAATGTCTTGCATGGAAGTTTCGAGCCCGCCCGGAGTGTCCATGGTAATGAGCACAAGGCTGGCGTGCTCGTGCGCGGCCTGCTCAATTCCGTTGTCGATGTATTCGGCCATGATCGGCTCGACTTCATCGCCGATGCGCAGCTCGATCACACGCGCCGCGGGACCTGCCGCCGCGGCGCCCTGCGGCGGCCGCGCACGCGCGACTCCCATAAGGAAAACCGCTGCGAAAAGCGCAGCGGCGAGCAGCGCCGACGGCCGCGCCAATGCGCGCAAGGCTCGCCGTTCAATTTGGCAAATCATCGCGGCTCCCGCTGAGAAACTTTACCCACCTGAGGACTAGAGGAAGGGACGCCGGTAAACAGGCTGTGCTGCTGCATTTGCTAGTCATTGTAACAGAGCGCCGAAGTTGATGGGGCAACCGCTCTCTTGATTGCCTGTTAGGTTCGATCCGGAACGCGCACAGCCAGAGAGCTTGTGAGGGTTGCGGCCGGAGTCAGGCGCCGGACGGCGCGGACGATGCACTCTTTTGCGGCGGCTGCAGCAGGTCGAGCTCGCTCTTCACGTCCGGGTCGGCGCGCACCATGTCAAAAGCCTTGTCGGCCAGATCCTTTTCCGTCGCTTTGTAGCCCTCATCGTGCGCCTTCCGCAGATACACCGCGCAGTTCATGGCGTCAGCCTTCTGCGCGTACGATTTCGCCATCATGAAATCGAAAAGGCCGCGATCGGCCACGGATTGGTAGCTCATCACCGCGCCGTTCCGGTCGTTCTGCTGAAAAACGTCGGGGTTAATGGCCATCGCCTTTTGGAATGCCGCAAACGCCTGCGGCATCTTCTTTTGGGCGAAATAGGCGTAACCGAGATTGGTATAGAAACCGGCCACCTGCGGCTGGACGGCGATAGCTTTCTGGTAATAGCGAATGGCTTTGCCGTATTGCTTTTGCGCATACCAGGTCGTGCCGAGGTTGCTATACGCCGTGGCATACTTCTTATCCACTTTGGTCGCGCGATCGTAATATTGCGCCGCGCCTTTCAGATCGTCTTGTTGCTGCCTGGCGATACCGATGGCGTTGGGGTAGGTAGGGTCGTGCGGATATTCCCTCGCCAGCTTGGCATACACCAACTCAGCCTCATGATATTCCTTCCGCGCCATGTGAATTCGCGCCTGGAGCTCTTCTCTTTCTTTGGGCGAGGCCGGTAGTTCCGGCGCCTGATTGGCCGATGCCGATTGCGGTGCAGCAGAACCGGGAGGTTGGGCGGACAAAAACACCAGAGGGAAAAACGCACTCAGGAGCGCCGCCAGCATGCGCGATCTCATGGTGACTACCCTCCGTGGAGGCGATCAGGGTTACGTGCCAGGTCCAACTCTTTGGGGGGCTATTCCTGATCCGTCTTGCTGCCTCCAAAGATACCAAAAATCCGACGCAGCAGGCCCGGTTTCTTGTCCGGTTCCTGCGACTCGGCTTGCGCGGCGTTCGTCGGTTTCCTGGCAGGTCGCGCTCCCGGTGCAGGCGGCGAAGGCGGGGTTTGCAGCTCGCTGGCGCCATTATCGATCTTCGGCTTGTCGCCGCCAAAAAGGTGCGACAGCCACGACACCGGGGGGATTCTGCGTCAGCAGGGACCCGCTGCGCTGATCGCAGAATTCGGTCGGTTCGGTGCCCGTGATGAAAACTTCTTTGTAAGACATCGGGCAAGCGGGCGTGGCCAATTCCTGCGTCTGGGGATCGATTTGTACTTCGGTCACGCCGTCGGGAGGGTCGAAGTCCTCCAGGTCATGATAGGCCGGAAGAGCCGTGGCGCGCTTCATGAATTCGGTCCAGATGGGCGCCGCCGAAACCGCGCCGGAAAGGTCCAGGTCCCGGTTGTCGTCAAAGCCCACCCACACGATGCAAAGCAAGTTGGAGGTGTACCCGGCGAACCAGCCATCGCGCGAAGTACCCGTCTTGCCTGCGGCCGGCCCGGTAAAGCCGCGCGCGCGCACGGAGGCGCCCGTGCCATGGTCGATGACGTCCTCAAGCACATCGGTAACTTGATACGCCACGCGCGGGTCCAGCACCTGTTTCGTCTTGACCACGCCGCTTTCCAGCGTGGCGCCATCCGAGCTGACCACGCGGTCGATAAACAGGGGCTCGGCCCGCACTCCGCCATTGGCAAAAACCGTGTACGCAGCGGCCACGTCGAGCGGAGTCATTTCATAAGCGCCCAGCGCCACCGCCGGCGTCGGCTGAATGCCGGGATCGAGGCCCAATTGCCGCGCCATGTCCACAACGCGGCCATAGCCGATCATCTCGGCGATCTTGACGGTGGCCACGTTGAGTGAATCCGTGAGGGCTTCCCGCGCGGTCACCATGCCGTGGAAATTCTCGCCGTAATTATTCGGCGTGTACTCCTGGCCGTCGAAATCAAACGTGGTGGGCTCGTCGACGACGGTCGTCGCTGGCGTCACCACGGGCTGCAGGCCTTCGGCCGCGTTGTCAAACGCAGCGGCGTAAACGAAAGGCTTGAACACCGAGCCGGGCTGGCGCCGCGCCACAATGTGATTGAGCTGGCTCTTGCCGTAGTCGCGCCCGCCGACGACAGCGAGAATCTTTCCGGTGTGCGGATCGAGAGCGATCAGCGCGACTTGCGCGATCGCCGGCATTCCCTGCTTCTCCCAGCGCGCATAGCGACGCGCGAGTTGCTGATCGATGTTGGCGACGCCGATGGAGATCGCCTGCGTGGCGGCGCGCTCGCAGTCCCGGATCGAGCGTCGTATAGATGCGGAAACTTCGCGAGAGCAGCTCGTTTTCCGAGAAACGATCGAGCAGATGGTCCTTCACCATGTCCACGAAGTACGGCGCATCGCTGTTCCCCAGGCCGCCGGGAACCACCTGCAGCGGAGCGCGTTTCGCGTCGCTCGCCTGCTTGCGGCGTGATGTAGCCGTTCGTGACCATCTGAGTGAGCACGCGATCGCGCGCCTCCACGGCCCGCTCGGGATGCTGGTCCGCCGAGGAGTAGCGGTTCGGCGCGCGGATGATGCCCGCCAGAAACGCCGCCTCGCCGAGCGTAATGTCGTGAATGTCGTTATTGAAGTATGCCAGCGAGCCCTCGGCAAAACCGTGGATCCCAAAGCTGCCGCGGTTGCCCAGATAAATCTCGTTGGCGTAGAGCTCGAAAATCTGCTGCTTGGTAAAGCGGTGCTCGAGTTCGAGCGACACCATGGTTTCGGCCAGTTTCCGCCGCCAGGTGCGCTCCGTGCTGAAGAAGAAGCTGCGCGACAATTGCATCGTCAGCGTGCTGGCGCCCTGGGCCCGAGCGTCGTGCCGCAGATCGGCCCAAGCGGCGCCCATGATGCGAATCAAATCGAAACCAGGATGCTCGAAAAAACGCTTGTCCTCGGCCGAAAGCAAGGCCTCCTGCAATACTTTGGGAATGTCTTCAAAGCGGACGCGTCGCCGCTTTTCGCGCGAGCTGTCGAAAAGGTTGGTCAGGAGTTGCGGTTCGATTTGCGCGCTGGTCCGGGGAGGAGCCATCGTCCAAGAGACGCAGGCTTTGTATGTTGCGGCCGGCGAACTGCACCCGCAGCGCATTCTTCCCGGCCGAAGTAGGAGTCCGCTTCCGGATGAATCTCGATGGCGTCGCTCTTCGCTGCATACCAGCCGGGCGCGCCCGGCACCTCGGCGGTGCCATAGCCCGCCATCTGCAGATCGCTCACGAGATCGGGTGCGGAAAGTGCCTGGCCGACGGAAATGCGGGTGGGCGCGGCGTAGATGCGCGCAGTGGTCTGATCGATGTGGCCGGCCAGATGCTCATCGATCATCCGCCCGTAAATGTACCAGTAGTAGGAGACAACCCCCGCGCCAATCAGGAGCACAGGCGAAGAAGCGTGCCCAGCAGGGCCAGCCCTAGCCCCGAAAGCAGAAATCCCCGGTTGATGCGGACCCGCACGCGATGTCCCTCCGCGAGCTTGTCCGTCCGAAAATGCGCGGGACGGACGAGCAGCCCGATCGATCTATCTGCGGCCAAGCTGGTAGGCGCGCCGAATCTTCCGCCCTCGGCACGGTCCGGGTGGGAAGAGGCGGCCGAACTTCGCGGTGCAAACAAGAACCAACAATTCAAAGTATAGCTGACGAGCGCTGGGCTGGGTATGAAAATGCATGCCGATCGCCGCGCGGAAGCTACAGCGCGTTATTGCTCGCGCTCGGGCTGAAATTCAGGGTCCACTGATAGAGGTGCAGATCCACCGTCACACTGTAGTGCGCGCTGATGCGCACGTTGCCAGCCTGGCTCTCCACGTGGATGTCTTCGGGCTGGAGGGGAATGTCTTCCGACTTCGCTTCTTTCACCAAAGCCGCGCGGATGTCATCGGCTGACTGGCGGTTGGCCGATGCGAAGCGCGCCACGGTTTGCATGGCGTCCTGAAACTCGTACTCGTTGACCAGGACGGGAATGACCATGATGCCCACGTAGATCATGGAGACCAGGATGGTCAGCCAGATGATGGCCTTGAGCCGGCCTTCGCCGCGTTGACCGACGGGAACGCTTCTCCCATTCATACCGTCTACCTCTCCAGAGACTTCTGAGCGATGCTAGCATCGGCATTTTAGGGGTGTCGAGAGAATGGCTGGCGGATGGTGCTTGCCAGTAACGTCGCCGCCTGGAGCGCGGCCAACTTGTTGATTTGCGGGCGGTTGAACTGCCCGGAGCTAGTAGGCTCGGCCGAAGATACCCTTTTCCGTGGCTGGCTGGCCGCAAAGAACACAGGTTCCTTTGCCGCCGGGCTGTTCGAGAGGGATGCAGCGCATGGTGGCCTTGGTTTGTTCTTTGATTTTCGCTTCACAATCGGCGCTGCCGCACCAGAACGCCAGGGCGAAGCCGCTCTCCACGGCCGCTTGGAATTCCTCGTAATTCTTGGGCTCGCTCGTATGCGCGTCGCGGAAAGCGCGGGCGCGATCGAGCAATGCTTTCTGAATTTCCTCGAGCGCGCTGGTTACAGCAGCCGCGAGACCTTCTTGCGGGACGAAGGACTTCCCTTCCTTGCCGGGCTTATCGCGCCGCGCCAGGACGACCGTGCCCTTGGCCACGTCCTTCGGGCCGATCTCGATGCGCAATGGCACGCCGCGCATCTCCCAGTCGTTGAACTTGAAGCCGGGGCTGAGGCCATCGCGCTCGTCGGTGCGCACGCGAACGCCGGCGGCGACGAGGGCTGCGCTGGCCTTGCGAGCGGCGTCGAACACCAGCGCCTTCTCCTCGTCGGTCTTGAAGATCGGCACGAAGACCACCTGCGTCGGAGCGATTCGAGGCGGCAGGACGAGTCCCTGATCGTCGCCATGCACCATGATGATGGCGCCGATGAAGCGCGTGGAGAGTCCCCAGGATGTGGTCCAGCAAAATTGCAGCGCGCCCTCGCGATCGAGATAGCGAATGTTGAAAGCTTTGGCGAAATTCTGGCCGAGATTGTGGGAGGTGCCCGCCTGCAAAGCCTTGCCGTCGCCCATCATGGCTTCGATCGAATAGGTCTGGTCGGCGCCGGCAAAGCGCTCGGAGGCCGACTTGCGTCCCGGAATGACGGGAACGGCTGCTTCGTTCACGGCAAAGTCGGTGTAGATGTCCAGCATCTGCCGGGTTTCGGCTTCGGCTTCTTCGAGGGTGGCGTGCGCGGTGTGCCCCTCCTGCCAGAAAAATTCCAGCGTGCGCAGGAAAAGTTTGGTGCGCAGCTCCCAGCGAACCACGCTGTTCCACTGATTAATGAGCACGGGCAGGTCGCGATAGGACTGAATCCATTTCGCGTAAGCGTGCCCGATGATGGTTTCCGAGGTCGGCCGGATGACCAGCGGCTCTTCCAGTTTTTCGCCGCCGCCAATGGTGACCACGGCGAGCTCGGGTGAAAAGCCGGCGACGTGCGACTGCTCCTTTTCGATGAAACTCTTGGGGATCAACAGCGGAAACGCCGCGTTGACGTGCCCGGTGGCCTTGAATCTGCGGTCGAGCTGCTGCTGGATGTTTTCCCAGAGCGCCCAACCGTAGGGCCGCACAATCATGCAGCCGCGCACCGGCGCGTAATCAGCCAGCTCGGCCTTCAGGACGAGCTGGTTGTACCATTCGGAGAAGTCTTCGGCGCGCGTCGGCAGTTTCTGGTCGGCCATGTTGCCTTTCTGTGCGAAATGAGAAACGCAAAGGCTACTGGACGCCCAGAAGCTTGTCAACAAACGCGCCCGAGCCAGCCATTACGAAGCGCGGCAGAAACGAACCGCGCCACTGTGAGCGCATTAAGACTTCTTTGCAGGAACCTTGGCGCCCTTCTTGCGTGCTTCGGACAATCCGATGGCGATGGCTTGCGCGCGGGTGGTTACTTTACCGCCTTTGCCGCCTTTACCGGATCGAAGCCTTCCCTGCTTTTCCTTGTGCAGGGCTTCTTCGACGCTCTCGCTGGCAGCCTTTCCGTATCTTGGCATGGCGTCCTCCTATGGGTTCCGAAATCTCCGAGTCAGCGCTGGGAAACTTCGCGCCTTGCGACGCGGGCGAAGAAATCGTCTGACCGGCCGCGAGGGATGGTCAGCGTGGTCCACTTGTCTCCGGCGAAATGCTTGGCCAGAAAGACGATCTGCCCGACGTGATAGACGGTGTGGGTAAGGTTCCGGTTGATGGCCTGCATCACCGAGTGCGGCTCGGTGCGGATGTAGACGGTTTGCGTGAGATTTTCGTCGGTGAGCGTAGCGAGGGTGTCGAAGGCGCATTTCCAGCCGCTCTCCCACAAGGCGACGATTTCAGCGCGGGTTCTCGGCGGCGTCTCGAATTCGGCGTCGCGGTTGCGCGTGGGCTTTTCGCCGTCGGTGGTGAGGAAATCGGTCCAGCGCGAACGCATGTTGCCCGAGAGATGCTTGACGATGGTGGCGATGGAGTTCGACTCGGGATCCAGCGTGGCGGCAAGCGAGTCATCGGGCGCTTGCGCGATGGCGCGATCTCCCAATCCCTTGGACTGATGGAAGAGGGAGATCGCGTCCTTCAGATACGAGGTGGTGAACTCCAGCGCCATGCTAGTCGCCACTCGACTTTCCGACGTAGCTGACGCGCCAGACCGACTTTGATCCGTCGTCACTGAAGATCAAAGCGCCATCATTGGCGACGGCGATGCCGACCGGGCGTCCCCAGACCTGCCCATCCGGGGTCACGAAACCGGTGATGAAATCTTCGTATTCGCCGGTGGCCTTGCCGTTCTCGATGGGCACGCGAATGACCTCATATCCGGCGCGCGTCTTGCGGTTCCAGGAGCCGTGCTCGGAAGCAAAAATCTGGCCGTGGTATTCCTGGGGAAACTGATTCCCCTCGTAAAAGAGCATTCCGAGGGAAGCGTTGTGCGGTTGCAGGAGAACGTCGGGCACGATGACCTTATCCTTCAGTTCGGGATGCTTGCCGGCGTGACGGGGGTCCTGGTGGCCCCCGGTGTAATACCAGGGCCAGCCGTAGAAGCCGCCTTCCTGCACGTGCGTGATGTAGTCGGGAGGCACATTTTCGCCGAGCAGATCGCGCTCGTTGGTCGAGCACCAGAGATTACCGGTTTCGGGCTGAATCGCCTCGCCAACGCAGTTGCGGATGCCGGAGGCATAGATGCGCTGGCCGGTGCCGTCAGGATTGAATTCGAGCACATCGGCGCGATTGACTTCGGCAGGATTATTATCGGCGTCGTCGACATTCGAGTGCGAGCCAACGGCGACGAACATTTTCTTGCCGTCACGGGAGAAAACGATATCGCGGGTCCAATGGCCGCCGCCATTCGGATCGGACGAGTCGCCGCTTGGGAGGGTCTTCACGATGACTTCGGCCGGGCCGCTGCGCCTTCAAATCGCCATTGGTGTAGGGAAAGCGCACAACGGAATTCGTGTTGCCGATATACACGTATTGCGGATTCGGACCCAGGGGATAGAAGGCGATTCCAAACGGCCGATGCAGGCCCGTCGCAAACACGGTGACGCTTTCGGCCTTGCCGTCCTTGGTCACCCCATGAAGGACCTTGATCTCGCCGGGCCCGCTATCGGCCAGGAAAATGTCGCCGTTCGGCGCGGTGCGCAACTCGCGCGGCACGGCAAACCCAGTCGCAAACAAATCGACCTTGAAACCTGGGGGAGCTTGCGGCCAGGCGTTTGCCGGACGCGGAACGATGTCGCTCTGGTTGGTGGCGGAGGGCGTGGCGAATGGCGCCGCCACATCGGCCACGGTGATATGGCGAAAGATTCCGGGCTTTTCCAGTTCCGCTGTGGCAAATGCCGCCTGGCCGGTCAACTCGGTTCGCGAGCCATCGCTTTGAGGCACGGCGCGAGCCGCGGCGATGCCGGCGCAAATCGCGATTCCTGAAACTATGATCACTAGCGTTCGGTTCATGGACGACCTCCAGTCCTCGTGCGTAGGTCTGGCGGCATTCTACTCCTGTCTTGCTTGTCTTTGGATGATGCGCGTTTTGAATAAGTTAGGAAACGCACCCCCACACCCCCGGGCAAACTGCATGAATATGATTCCAGGCCACTTACGGGCGGAGCAAACCACATGAATATCATTCTAAAGGAGTTACAAAACTGCACCACATTTAGGCAGGCTGGATGGAGACTCCGAGCGCTGGCGATGTTCGTTCGTGCGAACATGAGACATTATAACATCGGCGTCAATAGTATAAGTAGGTTACTTGTGCGGGGCGATTCGAACGTACAGTGGGCTTCGGATGACCTGATGCCGTTCAGGGAACCGAGGCGGAAAGTCGGGCTTTGAGCGGCGCGCGTTTATGGTATTTAGGATGCTTACCGCGAAACGCAGGAGACGGGAGCGACTGGATTGAGGTATATCGGGGCCCTAGCGGCAATCTGTACAACCACAGCGTTTATTCCACAGATTCTGAAGATCAGGCGGCAGGGCGGCGACGATCTCTCCTACCCTATGCTGTTTCTTTACCTCACAGGGACTTTGCTATGGCTGGCTTATGGGCTGATTATTCACGCGGCTGCGGTGATTTGGGCCAATGCGTGCACGGCGGCGCTGGTGCTTGTGGCCGTGGTGATGAAGGCGATGCATGCACCCAAGCGCCAGGCGGGCGCGTAGTCGGTGCCCGGGAAACGAGAGTCTTGACGTGACTACTGGTATCCCGTACTATGGAACTGGAATTCGAGTGGGATGATCGCAAGGCCGCCGAGAATCTTCGCCGTCACGGAGTGAGTTTTGCTCAGGCGGCACTCGCCTTCCGTGACAGGTTCGCGGTCGAGTGGATCGACTTGCGGGAAGCCTACGGCGAGGAACGAATCATCCTGCTGGGAACGGGCGGCAATCAGCTACTAACCATCGTGTATGCCGAGCGGGAGGAACGCATCCGAATTATCTCAGCCCGGCGGGCGACAAAAGATGAGCAAGACTATTACCATCGCGAAAATGCGACGTGAAGGCGGGCTCGTCCGGGTCAAGACAAACGGAACCGAAGAAGCCCTCGACGCTCCACCCCTGGCGCCGATGACCATTTCGGAAATTGAAGCTGCCGCGGCCCGCGACCGTGAGAACCCGCCGCTCGACCGCGTGCGTCCAGGCCAACTGCGTCGCGTTCCGCGCGTCAAGACCCTGCGCCGTGCGCTCGCGCTGACCCAGGAGGAGTTTGCCGCGCGCTACCATATCCCTCTCGGCACGCTACGGGATTGGGAACAGGGACGGTCAGAGCCGGACCAACCAGCGAAAGCCTACCTAACCGTCATCGCGCGTGATCCCAAAGGTGTCGAGCGGGCATTGCATCCTGTGGCAGGCTAAAGCAGCTTCGAACTACTGGCTCAATTCTGAACGAACAGACTTCTGAACCCGGACGTTGGCCCAGGCTATGGGCATGGGGGCCGGGTGGTTTCACGCGACTGCGGGGGCCGGCGTCTTTGCTTGGGGTGAGTTCTCCAATTCGGCCTTCATTGCACGCAAGTTGACGAGTCGTTGCTCGAGATGTCTGGACCTGGGCGCCGCGGCATAGATTGCGATTTCGAGACTATTACTGACAGCGCGATAGCCCGGCTTCGCTTCCTCCACGACGCTGCTCTCTCCGCTAAGGCGGTTCCCCACCGTCTCTTTGATCCGGTGCGCTATGAGCAGGGTCATTTCCGTGCCTGCGTCTTGCTTCAGGGATTCCTGCAAGGCGCCGAGTTGCTGAACGGCGGCGTCTTTTTGCGTCTCGGTCATCGACTCATTGCCGATGACTTCAAGGACGGCCCGTTCGAGTGGAGCGTCGATCGTCTCGGACACACTGATTGCGGTCCCTGATTGGGAGAAGACATTTTCAAGTTGCGCGGAGAGATCGGAGATGAGCCGATCGACTGCGGCGCACCGTTCCGTGGGAGGCTCTGTGGGTTTCGTGGTCTTGCGGGGAGCTTCCGAGGAGGGGTTCGCATTGGGAGGAGCTGTTTTGGATTCGCTAAGGGGCGGCTTCTGGGGAGCGGCGACGGGTTGAGCCGCGGGCGGAGCTTCTATTGCATCATTCTTTTCCTGCTTTTCCCGGTCTGTTTTGCCGGATGGTTGTTTGGCACTCGCGCGAGCATCGGCGGTATTTCCCCAATCTTTGACGTGTTCTTCGCAGAGGTATACCGGCTCATTCCCTTCATCTCTCCAGGACAGCATGAGTGGGCTTCCGAACTCGCAGTTAAGCTGGTAGTAGGGAGACAGGCGTTCGGGGGCCTTTCCAGGCAGAACGCGCCACTGGGAGCGGCTTGTACAACTGGCTTTCGGGAGGGGCAGACTGCCGCGGCGTTGAAGTGGGCGCAGTGGATTATCTTTTTTGGCGTCAGAGCTAGGGTGAGGGGCGGGCATCGCAGCGGTTAGGGTCGTCCCTTGGCTGAAAAGGACATGCTGCCGCAAGGCGGGCACCATCGCTACTGATCGAAAGGGCAATTGGGGACCGGGCGTGCGGACCTGTACGAAAAAAAGAGCCGCGCCGGACGTTACGATTCACTCCTTGATGAGCGCTCCGGCCTGCTCGATGCCGCCCTTTATGAGCCCGGTCTTGATTTCGGTTTTCTGGCCCGGCAGGGGATTTACCTCGGTTTCAAAGGTCCGATAACCCGGAAGCTCGACTTTGACGCGATGCTTTCCGGAAGTCACCACCATGACGTGGTAGCCTCCGAAATCACTGGCGTGCCCGATGTAGCGGTCATCCACGAACACGGCGGCGCGTGCCGGCGCGATATCGAGCTTCAATTCGGCGGAATTGCCGCCGGTAGGATAGATAGCCCTGGGATCTTTTTCCATCGTAACAGCGATGGACTGCACCTGCCTGGGCTCAACTACGATGTCTTTGGTGTAATCCTTGTATCCCGCCTGGCGGACGATGATTTCGTGGTTACCCGGCAAGAGCGAGATCGCGTTGTCACCCTTGAGCTCATTCACGTAGCCGACGTATTGACCGTCAATCCAAACGCCGGAGTCCTTGACCGTTTTGTTGCCCGAAAATCGCAACTCCCCCATGATTTTGCTTTGCTGCGCTCCGGTAAGCGCTGGCGTCAGAAGAAGAACGCCGACCCCGAGAAAAGCGAAAAGCACTGCTCTCATGGCGAGGATTTCCCCCTTTCTGACTACTGCTAGAACCCGTAAGAGAGCACGCCCGCGTCCAAAACGGGCAGGAAAATACGAGGCGTAAGTTACTTATCTGGTGATGGTTAGCTCGCTGGTCGTTGTCTGCAGATCACGGACGGCCGCGCGAGGCGGGCGATTTTTTACGCGGTGCGCGTCTTCTGGGGTGGCCGCCCGAGCGGAGTTGGCAAACTCGTTGTGTCCGGGGCGGGAGGCGCGCAACTAACGGCTGAACGTCGGCAGATGGACCAGGTCGCTGTCGGGCACGGTCTCGACGGGCTGGCCGGCTTTGCGCCAAGCTGCCAGGCCGCCCACGATGACGAAAGCGTTGAATCCCTGCTCGCGAAGGATATGCGCCACACGGGCGCTGGTGGCTTCGCGCTGTCAAGTGCAGTAGAGGTAGATGTCCTTATCCTTGGGAAGCCGGGCGATTTCCTGCGAAAGATTATTGGGCTCAAGGCGGATGGAGCCGCGAATGCGGGTGGCGCCTGGATCGTAATAGCCGTGGCTGCGCACATCCACCAGCAGGATCTTTCCGGCTTCTTCCGACTGAAGCTGGCTGGCCAATTCCATCGCCTGGATGCGCGGCACAACGCGGTAGACCCGATGCTTGCGGTAGAGCCAGATGCGATAGACGACGAACGCGATCGCGGCGGCGATGAGTAGGCTCTCGGCCAGGTGTCCCGCCGTTCGAACGCCGCGCGTGATCACCGCAAGAAAATCATGAAACAGGAATCCAATGCCGCCGTAGACCAGCGCATAGAAGGCGGCGCCCGCGAGATCCAGGCCCAGGAACTGGGCAAAAGGCATCTTCATGCTGCCCGCCAAAGGCGGGGCCATGCTGTTCACACCGGGAATGAACTTGGCGATCAACAGGGTGGACCTGCCGCGCTTGTAGAACGATTCCGCCGAACGCAGGATGCAACTTTCCGGCGAGGCGGAAACCTTGCAAAGAAAACCCAATAGGGCCCAGCCTGTGCGCCTGCCAAGCAGGTAAAGTAATGAATCACCAATAAGTAGTGCGCTAACGGCTAGAGACAATATCGCTGGGGTGTGGAGGGTTCCGGATGCCGCAGCGGCTCCGCCGGCCAGCAAGGCCAGGGCAGCCGGCGCCGGCAGCCCAATGGCTTCCACAAAAACCGTGGCGAAGATGATGCTGTAGCCGTGGCGAGAGAGCAGAGAGAGGAAGTCGTTCATAGGCTCTGGGGAAAGACTAGCACGCGCGTGCGATTGGCGAAAACCGCGCGCGGAAAACTATGCTTTTTTCAGCAGGCGCGAGAGCCAGACGAGAATCAGCGCGCCGACGAAGGCTACGAGAATCGAGCCAATGATTCCACCTCCGGGCCAAACGCCGAGCAGACCAAAAACCCAGCCTCCGACAACGCCGCCGACGAGGCCAAGAAGGATGTCAGCCAGCACGCCGTAGCCGCCCCCCTTCATCACTTTGCCTGCGAGCCATCCTGCGATGAGACCTACGACGATCCAGGCAATGAATCCCATTTTTTCGCTCCTTTTTCTCGCAGATAGTGGCTGAGGGCGCCGCTCTCTACTTCTATGAGCCTGTTCGCGACGCTAGTATCAGTAACGGGCGGCAGTATACTCCGAGTTGCGTTCGGCTCGAACGATTTCGAATGTGAGCTCGCAGCATCCAGGGAAAAGCTTCGGAGAAGAAAAGAGCGTTGGGGAGGGGTTCGGTGCGGCGGCTCAGAAGCTCAATGGCCGTTGCTCTATTGCTGGCTATGCTGCTTGGCGCGGCTGCGGCGTGGGCCGGCCCACCATTTGAAACGGACGATCCGGAACCGATCGACTACAAGAACTACGAGTTTTATACGTTCGCGTCGGCGGACGGGACGGCGGTGGAAATGGATACGGCGGGGCCGGCCGTGGAATTCAATTGGGGCGCGCTGCCAAACGTGCATCTTCACATCATCGTTCCGCTGGCGGCCATACTGCCGTCGAATAATCCGAGCTTCGCTCCGGCGGGAACCGGGCCGAGCGCGATCGGCTTGGGCGATATTGAAACGGGAGTGAAATACCGCTTCGTGCAGGAAAGCAAGCACCGTCCGCAGATCGGGACGTTCACCATGTTTGAGCTTCCGAGCGGCAACGCGGCCAAGGGCTTGGGCGTGGGCAGCACCTGGTACAAAGTGCCGCTGTGGGCGCAGAAGAGCTGGGGGCCGTGGACCACATATGGCGGGGGCGGAGAGACGCTCTTCGACCACGCAGCCCATGTGACCGGCTATCAAAACTATCCGTTTGCCGGCTGGTTGGTGCAACGCGACATTTGCAAGAAGCTCACGCTGGGCGGGGAGGTTTTCTATCACGGGGCCGAGGGGCCGGCGACACCGCAGATCCGATCCGCCGCATTGCTGGACGTAGGCGGGTACTACAAATTTCGAGATCCGGGATTTCAACTGCTGTTCGCGTATGGCCACACCGTGGCGGGGCAAAGCGAAAACTATGCCTACCTGGGGCTCTATTGGACCTGGGGCAAACAACCCGAAGAACCAGGCAAAGACAACGCTAGCGCCATGAACTCCGCCGGTCGACCGATGGGATGGGGACGCTCGCAGGCGGGGGGCGCAGGACCACAGTGAGCGACGAAACGCCGCTCACAGGACGCCTCCGTCCGCGCCAGTGTCAGTGAGCGGCGGGGACGGGACGCGGGACGTGGAATGACATCAGGATCAGCGTTCCATTGATCTTGCTGTACCAATGCGGCGTGTTCTCGGGGACGATGATGATGTCGCCCTTGGCGACGGCTCGGGACGCGCCGCCTTCGATGGCTGTGCCGGTGAGGTTTTCGGCGTCGACGGGCATTTCGTTGACGAGTTTGCCTCCCGTGACGATGGTGCCCGTGCCTTGCAGGACGTAGAAAAGTTCCGCTTCGTGCTTGTGGACGGCGGAGGGACCGACGGCTGTGCGGTACTCGAGGTTCACGTTGTAGGGCGCGAGCGACAGAATATTTTCCGGGACGGTCGGCTGGCCGGGTTTGTGCTCGGCTTTTGCTTTGGCGGCCAGCGCCTGGATGTCCGAGGAAGAAGCGAACGTTTTCGTTGCCGGAGCAGATGACTGCGCGGCCAATGGCTGAACAGCAATTATGGCGATGAACGTCAGAGCGAAGCAGATTGTGATTGCGCGCATGTGGACCTCCCCGTCCCTTTTCGCAGATCTGATAAATGCAGTACAGGCCAGAGTGCCTGAGCCCGGCTAGCTTAATTGTGTCTGCTTTGGCGATCAAGAAGGCGTAAGGGCGCTGGCCCGACGATGGAGGCTTCGCCGGATGCCGGCCGGCTGCCAAAGGCGAGTGAACAGGGTCGGCGCTCGCTTTTGGGGCTGGAGTGGGTGTAAGGTTGTGGTAGCGGGGGTGACCACATGGAGTCGGATTTCGACATCTTCGAGAAGTTGCCTGATACTTCGGTACGTTTTCTGACTCGCGTCCAGGGTACGCGACACGTGCCAAAGATATTGGAAGAGCGCGGAAAGCAAACTAGCAACGAGTGCTTCGCGATGAACATCCGCACCAGGGAAATCATTGCCCGGGTCAACGACAAGGCGTCGCGACTCGCACGCTTGAAGGCGCAGATGTTGCGTCCAGGGCCAGGACCGAGAAGGCTGGCTCGATGAACCCGTCTTAGTTCTCTGATGCTGGCCGCTGCTGTTGCCGGCGGGCGCGCCATTCCTCGGCGGTGATCTCCCACAGCTCCTGAACGAGGCGGCCTGAAACGTATTCGTGCTCGTCGGTCGCGATGACGCGCATGCCGGTTTTTTCGGAGATACGGCGCGACGCGATGTTCGCGACGGCTTTCGGGACGCGCAGCACCGGAAACTGCAGCACGTCGAACCAATAATCGGTGACCGCCTCACAGGCCTCGGTCATCAGTCCCTGTCCATGCCAGGGCAGGCCCAGCCAAAATCCCCGATTATGGTTTTCCCTGCGCATCAGGCTGATGCAGCCAATCACATTTTGAGGAGAGGTCTTGAGGCGCAACGTCCAGTGCCACTCGTCACCGCGCTCCATAGCGGGCAAAGCGTGATCGCGGTACCAAGTGTAGGCGCCGTCCGGCGGATAGGGCCACGGGACAATGCTGTTCAAATATCGCACGATCTCCCAATGCGGGAACAAGATTTGGACTTGTCCAGCGTCGGCCAATTCCAGGGGCCGCAAGAAGAGTCGGAGTGTTTCAAGCTTCGTTATCACCGACGGACCATTTCCCCCCGCGCTGAGCTACGCACTGGGCTATGATAGGGCGTAAATTCCTCATGTGGCGAGCCGGAGCTAGTACCCGAGACTGACGATGAATATCTCGGCTCCTTTCATCAAGCGGCCGGTAGCTACTTCCCTGCTGAGTATCGGCCTATTCGCCTTCGGCGCACTGGCCTTTCCGTTTCTGCCGGTCTCGACGCTGCCCGAGGTCGAGTACCCGACGATTACGGTCAACGCCAGCCTGCCGGGCGCCAGCCCCGAGACGATGGCTTCGGCGGTCGCGACGCCGCTCGAGCGCATGTTCGGCCGCATCGCCGGCATCACCCAGATGACTTCGCTGAGCCAGCTCGGCAGCACCAGCATCACCATGCAGTTCGACCTCAATCGCAACGCGGACGACGCCGCGCGGGACGTACAGGCCGCCATCAACGCCTCGCGCGGGCAATTGCCGGCCAACCTGCCGACGAACCCGTCGTGGCGCAAGGTGAATCCGGCCGAAATCGACGTCGTCACGATTTCGTTGACTTCGGACACCGCTACCACACCGCAGCTTTACGACGCAGCAAACTCGATTCTGGCGCAGAAGATCTCGCAGATTCCCGGCGTCGGGCAGGTGACCGTCGGCGGCAGCTCCCTCCCAGGCGTGCGTGCGGAAGTGAATCCCCTGCAGTTGACGCAGCTCGGCGTCGGAATGGACCAAGTGCGCGCGGCGCTTGCCGCCGCAAATGCGGATATGCCCAAAGGCGCGCTTTCTGACGGGGCGCACACGTTCCTGCTCGACAACAACGACCAGCTCTTCCTCGCCAAAGACTACGGCCGGCTGATCATTGCCTATCGAAACGGCGCGCCGGTGCGCCTCTCGGACGTCGCGATGGTGGTCGACAGCCAAGAAGACATTCGCAACGCCGGGTTCGTGAACGGCAAGCCCGCCGTGATCGTGCAGCTCTACCGCCAGCCGACGGCGAACATAATCGACGTCACCGAGCGCGTCGAAAAACTGATGCCGCTGCTGCAGGCATCGGTCCCGCCGTCGATTCACCTGGACATCACCGAGGAGCGGATCATGATGATCCGCGCGTCGGTGCGGGATGTGGAACTGACGCTGGTACTGTCCGTCCTGCTCGTGATCGGGGTCGTGTTCGTCTTTCTGGGGAGCGCCTGGGCGACGTTCATCCCCAGCGTAGTCGTGCCGCTGTCCCTCGTTGGCACGTTCGGCGTGATGTACCTGCTCGGCTACTCGATCGACAACCTCTCGATGATGGCGCTCACCATCTCAACCGGCTTCGTCGTGGATGACGCCATCGTCGTGATCGAGAACATCTCGCGCTATCTGGAGCGCGGGTTCTCCGCGCAGCAAGCCGCCTTCGAGGGCGCGAGGGAGGTCGGATTCACCGTGCTTTCGATGAGCACCTCGCTCATCGCGGTTTTCATCCCGATTCTGCTGATGCAAGGGATCGTCGGGCGAATCTTCCGGGAGTTTGCCGTCACGCTGAGCCTGGCCGTGGCGTTCTCGATGGTCATTTCGCTGACGACCACGCCGGCGATGTGCGCAAAGTTCCTGAAATCGGAAAAGGAGCGCAAACATGGCTGGCTCGCCAACGCCTGCGATGCCTGGTCCAAGTGGCTCAACAATCGCTACGCCGCCAGCCTTGGTTTTGTCCTGCGTCACCAACGGATCGTGCTGGGAGTTGCACTGAGCACGGTCTGCCTCGCGGTGTATCTCTACATCGTCATTCCCAAGGGCTTTTTCCCGCAGCAGGACACCGGCCGCATCAACGGCAACGCCCGCGCCAGCGAGGACACTTCGTTTCAAACCATGCAGGACCGGGTGCAGCGATACTTGGCGATCATGAAGGCCGATCCCGCGGTTCGCATCGTCTCTGGCTTCGTGAAATCGTCGAACAGCGCCTACATCAGCATCTCTCTGTATCCGCTCGAGCAGCGAAAAGTCAGCGTCGCGCAAGTGATCAACCGGCTGCGGCCAAAGCTGGCGACGGTTCCCGGATCGACCTGCGTGCTGACGCCGCAGCAGGACGTTCAGATTGGCGGGCGGTCGAGTAATGCGCAATTCCAGTACACGCTGCAAGGCGACAACGTGCAGGACCTATTGACCTGGGCCCCCATTGTCGAGCAGAAGCTAAAGAGCGTCCCGGAACTGCAGGACGTCAGTACAGACCTGCAGAGCAGAGCTCTGAAAGCCGGCTTGGCAATCGACCGCGACACGGCTTCGCGCCTCGGCCTCACTCCGCAGGCGATCGATAGCGTGTTGTACGACGCTTTTGGCCAGCGTCAAGTCTCAACCATGTACAAGGGGCTGAACCAGTATCACGTTGTGATGGAGGTCGCACAGCGCTTCCAGCAGAGCCCCGACGCGCTGCAGAACATTTACGTGCAGTCCAGCACCGGCCAGGAAGTTCCGCTCAGCGCGTTCACGCACTTCGAGTCGTCGACGACCTCACTCACCGTGGCGCACCAAGGCCAATTCCCAGCAATCACGCTGACCTTCAATCTAGCCCCGAATGTCACGCTGGGGCAGGCCGTCAACGCGGTGCAGGATGCGCTGCACACGATGGTTTTTCCCCCGACGATTCATCCTTCGTTTCAAGGCACCGCGCAAGCGTTCCAGGATTCCCTTTCCACTGAGCCCTATCTAATTCTGGCTGCGCTCGTCACCGTTTACATCGTGCTGGGAATCCTTTACGAAAATTATGTCCATCCCATCACGATTCTCTCGACGCTCCCTTCGGCGGGCGTCGGCGCTCTCCTGGCATTGCTGGCCTTCCGGACCGAGCTCAGCATCATCGCTCTGATCGCCATCGTCCTGCTGATTGGCATTGTGAAGAAGAACGCCATCCTGATGATCGACGTCGCCATCGATTTGGAGCGGACGGAAAGCCTCAGCCCCGAGGAGTCGATCTACCGGGCCTCGGTCTTGCGCTTCCGGCCGATCATGATGACGACGATGGCCGCGATGTTCGGCGCGCTTCCCATCGCTCTCGGTGGAGGAAACGGGTCGGAGCTGCGCCGACCGTTGGGGATTGCGATCGTCGGCGGTTTGCTGATCAGCCAGATGCTGACGCTCTACACCACGCCGGTCGTGTACATCTACATGGACCGCTTCCGCGCCTGGGTCAGCGGCGGCAGGGCGCTGCGCCCGCTGGCAGATCGCGAAGGCCAATTCTCGCCGCTTCCCTGAGCGCGAGAGTGATTGGCATGAGGCTCACCCTGCGAGAAAAGTTAGTCTCCGAGCGAGAGCCGCCACTCTAAACATGGAAGGGGCGGCCCGCGTTGGTTGACGCGAAAACCCAACTCTGAAATTCAATCAGTAACGACGGTTGCGGCCCCCACCATCCCGCCCGCGCCCGCCGCTGTCTCTCCCGCCGCCACCGCCGCCGTAGCCGCCTCGGCCTCTGCCGCCTCCGCCGCCTCCACCGCTCTCGCGAGGACGCGCTTCATTGACGACCACGTTGCGGCCCATCAAGTCCTGGCCATTCAGCGACTGCACCGCACGAGCGGCCTCTTCGTCGTTGGTCACCTCGACGAAACCGAAACCACGAAGCTGTCCGGTGGCTTGGTCTCGAACCAACGTGATGGTGGGTGCGGTAACGCCCGCTTGCGTGAACCAGTCGACCAAGTCTTGTTCGGTAGCCTTAAACGGCAAATTGCCTACGTACAGTTTTTTCACGGAGACTCCCTTTTTGATTTGTGGCCGAGCGAGACCACAAATGTGTGGCTCGAATCGAGCTTTTCTCTTTTATCTATTGGCACAGGAACCGTCGCCCGAGGCGGGCGCGGCGGAAGGTGTGTGAGTAGACGATGGGAGTATACACCCACAGCACCGGTTCCATGACAGCGGCGGGATAGTTGGCCGATTCGCCGGGCGGGCCGGAGGCTCGCAACTCAGATGAATTCGTGAGGCGCGGAGTGCTTTCCGGTCGTCAGACCGGTGCGTCGAAGGTTCTTGGCGCTTGGTCGGAATGCTCCGCGCCCCACCGCTTCGCAGCTACTAGATCGTTTCTCATCCGCTTACATCCGTCCTCCTTTCTGATTTGTTTGTACGCTTCTGCTTTGGGTGGGTCTGTGACATTCATGCCAGCGTGATGTGATCGTGAGCACGCGGGGCGAGTTGCAGGCCGGATGAAACCAGCGCTAAAAGGACGGAAACGCGATTGGCACCGGGCGCTAGTGCAGGTAACGGCGGCGCAACTCATCGACAGTCATGGGGCCTCTGCGAATGCGCGTGACCAGGGGAATGCTGCCGGCGCGCGTCAGGGTGACGTAAACGGTGTCGCCGGCGCGCAGGTCGGCAAGGTGGAGTGGCTTGCCATCCTTATCGACGTAGATGGTCGCATCGCTGACGCGCACGAGTTCGGTAACTTCCGTGGGGTGCTTAAGGAGGAGCTGGTTCTTGGCCGGGTCCACGGAAGACATGATGAAGAACTCATCCGCGGGAGCCGCGGAAGACTTCTGGGCCGATTGCGCCGCTCGCAAACAAACTGCCGGGACGGAAACGAACAGCAGAAACAAAACAATGCAGATGCTTTTCATGGCACCTCGGCCTTTCACGCAGCGTGGCCCCGCTTGACGGACACTACTCATAGCGCAGCGCCTCAATAGGATCCAGGTGCGCCGCCTTATACGCCGGATAGTAGCCAAAGAAAACTCCAACCATCGCCGAGAAGACCACGGCGATGAACAGCGCCGGGAGGGGAATCTGTGTGGGCCACTGCAGGGCCGTGGAAAGGACCGACGAGCCAACGACTCCCAGCAGCACTCCCATGGCTCCGCCCAACAAGCTCAACACCGTGGCTTCGCCGAGGAATTGCATGCGCACGTCGGACTCGGTGGCCCCGATGGCCAGGCGCAGACCGATTTCGCGGGTGCGCTCGGTGACCGAGACCAGCATGATGTTCATGATGCCGATGCCGCCGACCAGCAGCGAAACGGAAGCGATGCTGGCCAGCAGGATGGTCATGATGCGCTGCGATTCAGCGCCGGCCTGCGCCAATTCGGCAGGATGACGCAGATTGAAATCATCGGGCTCATCCGACCGGAGGTGGTGACGCTCGCGAAGCAGCGCTTCGATCTGTTGCTCGGCGGGCTTACTGGCGGCGGGCGAGACGGCCGAGCAGAGAATATCGTCCAGCCAGTCAATCCCTCTGACTTTTTTCTGCATGGTTGATAGGGGCATCATGATGGTATCGTCCTGGTCCTGGCCAGTCGGCGACTGCCCTTTGGCCGCCAACAGGCCGATGACGCGACAGGGCACGCTTCGGATGCGAATGGTCTTTCCGATGGGGTCTTCCGAGCCGAAGAGGTTCTCGACGACGGTGGCGCCCAGCAGACAAACATTCGCAGAGTGCTCGTCGTCATCCTCGGAAAAAACGCCGCCTCGCGAAATGGTCCAGCGGCGCACGGACAGATAACCGGGAGAGACGCCGCGCACCTGCGTGTACCAGTTCTGATTTTCGTATACCACCTGAGCTTGCGTGTCGACATTTCCGCTGACGTTATAGACCAGGGGGACCTGCTGCTGGATGGCGTGCAGGTCATTGAGGACCAGGGTCTTGGTGCCCTGCGTGCCGGTGCGCACGCCGTTGACGCTGCGTCCTCCCGCTTCGATCCAAACCATGTTGTCGCCGAGGTTGCTGATCTGCTGCTGGATCTGGCTCGAAGCGCCCTCGCCAACCGCCACGCTAGCAATGACAGCGCCGACGCCGATGATGATTCCCAGCATGGTGAGGCTGCTGCGCAGCTTGTTGCGACCCAGGGCGCGAATGGCCAGCCGCAAGACGCTAAGAAGATTCATGGGTGAAGTCTCCTTCCGGGCGCTCCGGCGCCAGATCGTCTTCTTCTAGCTGAGAAAGCGTCGGCAGGATTAGCGCAGCTTGGGCGCGTTCGGCAACGGGGTTGTCCCGCCGCAAGTGGCCGTCGCGGAAGACGCACCACGCGCTTGGCGTAGCGGGCGATGTCCTCTTCGTGGGTCACCAGCAGAATGGTCAAACGGCGCTCCTCGTTCAGCTTCTGAAAAATGTCCATGATTTCGACGCTGGTGCGCGTATCCAAATTTCCCGTGGGCTCGTCGGCAAGCAGGATCGAGGGGTGATTGATCAGAGCGCGGGCGATGGCCACGCGCTGCTGCTGCCCGCCGGAGAGTTGCGAAGGATAGTGTCCCTCGCGCCCTTCCAGGCCTACTTCGCGCAGCGCCTGGAGGCCGCGGCGGGTGCGTTCGGCGGCCGGTACCCCGCCGTACACCAGCGGCAGTTCGGCATTCTCCAGGGCGGAGGTGCGCGCGAGCAAATTGAAGCCCTGGAAGACAAAACCGATTTTGCGATTGCGGATGCGCGCCAGCTCGAGTTTCGAGAGCTGGGAAACGTCCTGGCCATCCAGATAATAGACGCCCTGCGTGGGGCGGTCCAGGCAGCCGATGAGGTTCATGAACGTGGATTTGCCCGAGCCAGAAGCGCCCATGATGGCCACGAACTCGCCCGGCTGCACGGTGAGCGATACACCACGCAGCGCGTGCACCCGCACCTCGCCAAGATCGTAGGTCTTGTGAAGATTCTCGACGCGGATGGTGGGCTGGACGCCGGATGCCGTTTCCGGCTCGGCCTGATGCTGGAGGATATTCTCTGGCATGGCGTTGCCTCTAGCGCGGCGGAGCGCCGAATTGCGGCACGCCGGGAGGCGCGGCGCCCGCGCCGGTTTCGCCCGCGCCGGTGGCCAGCAGATCGCCAACGTTGATATCGCCGGAGAGCAACTGCGTAAAAGTGTAGTCGGTAATTCCGACGCGAACGGCCACCGGATAAATCTCGCCGTTCACTTCAACCTTCCAGACAACCTGAAAACCGCCGAGGTGCGACGTTGTGGCGCTGGCCGGGATCTTGTACTGGCGATAGAGCCGCTGTAGCTCCTGCGGCGGCAGCGCCGGCGTAAATCGCAGCGCGGCGTTGGGAATCTTCACCACATCGGAAACATCTCCCGTAGGAATGGTGGCATAGGCGGTTTCGCCGGGCAGCAGTTTTCCGTCGGGATTCTCAAAATCGATGATGGAGTTGTAAGTCACCACGTTCTGAATGGTGGTGGCGTTCAGGCGGATGGCGCTGACGCGGCCGCGGAAAGTCTCCGTGGGGAAAGCGTCCACTTGAAAGGTGGCCTCGGTGCCGATCTTGATGTTGCCGGTGTCTGACTCGTCGGTGGCCGCGTACAACTGCATGCGCGTCAGGTCCTGGGCGATGCTGAACACCACAGGCGCCTGGAGAGAGGCGGCTACGGACTGGCCGACCGTGACGTTTTTCGCGACCACCGTGCCGTCGATCGGGGAGACGATCGTGCAGTAACGCAAGTTGGCTTCGGCGAGGTCCAGGGCGCCGCGCATGGTGGTGATCTGGGCTGCGGCCTGCTCAAGCTGGGCGCGCGTCTCATCGAGTTGCGCGATCGACTGATTGAGCTGGGCCTCGGCGGCACGCACGTCAGCATCGGCTTCATTCAAGCCCGACTGGCTCTGATCGCCCTGATCCTGGGACAAGACGCCCCGTGCGGCGAGATCCAGAATACGCTTGGTGTTCACCTGCGCGTACTTGGCGGCCGCTTTCATCTTGTCAACATTGGCTTCGTTGTTCTTGATGGCGGCTTGCTGCGCGGCAACGTTGGCCTGGAGATTTTTTTGGTTGGCTACGGCATTGTCGAGGCTGCCCTGCGCCTGCGTCACCTGCGCCTTGTACACCTCGGGATCAAGCTGCGCCAACACCTGGCCGGCTTGCACACGCGAATTGAAATCGGCGAAGACGTAAAGCACCGTGCCGGAAACATAAGAGCCAACCGGGACGGTGGTCAGCGGATTGATCGTGCCGGTGGCCTGCACGACGGAAGTGATCGCGCCGCGCTCAACGCGGGCAGTCTGATAAGACGGAGTGTCCGAACGGGTCTTCAGGAACCAGCCGAAAGCCAGGAATACGGCCAGCGCCATCCCCGCGAGCAGGGTGAATCTGCGATGTTTCCCGTAGTAGGCGCGAACATCCATGATCGGTCAGGCTCCCCCCGAGCTTGCGCGGCCTGCTCCTGACGGCTATCGCGTTAGTGCAAAGTAATCCGAGCGACCTTAAGGGACGCTTAATGCGTCCCTGCCGCAAATTACTCGTGGCGGAGCCGAACAAAGGCGCAGAAGGCAACCGACTGCGAACTGGCGGTCCCTATACTACACGTGTGTGGGCTACACTCGCAGCCCACGTAAATTAAGTCAGACCGATGGGAAAGGTCGGTTTGACGCGCGCCAGTGCGCGCTGAATCGATCCGGGATCGCTCGGCGCGTTCGCGGATTGCAAAGGCTGGCGACAACCGATAAGATCGCTGCTGGTTCCCGTCGTGACGAATTCTTCAGAGAAACCGCGAATTGCGATTGGCGCTGATCACGCCGCGTTCCAGGTGAAGACGCGGATCAAGGAATATCTGGTGGCGGCGGGATACAGTGTGCATGACTCCGGCACGTGGTCAGAGGAGTCGGTGGACTATCCGGATATTGCCGCGGCGGTGGCCGGACGGGTGGCCGGCAAGCAAAGCGATTTCGGCATTCTCGCCTGCGGCACGGGCATCGGCATGTCCATCGCCGCGAACAAGATCAGCTGCGTCCGGGCTGCGCTGGCGCACGACAAGACGACGGCGCGTCTGGCGCGCGAGCACAATGACGCGAACGTGCTGACGCTGGGAGCGCGGGTGATTACCGAGGCGCAAGCCCTGGAGGTGGTGCAGGAGTTTCTCGCGGGAGAATACGCGGGCGGGCGGCACCAAAGGCGCATCGACAAGATTACGCAAATCGATAAGGAGCGGAACCGCAAAGCATGACCACGACGAGCGAAACTGTAAGGCACAAAGAGTACCGGCAAGCCCTCGAGCGCATGAACCGCCCGCTACGCGACGTGGACCCGGAAATCTCGGAGATCATTCAGCAGGAAACCCAGCGTGAAGCGACTGGCCTGGAATTGATTCCGTCGGAGAATCTGGTGTCGGAAGCCGTGCTCGAAGCCATGGGCTCGGTGCTGACGAACAAATACGCCGAGGGTTATCCCGGCAAGCGCTACTACGGCGGCTGCGAATTCGTGGATCAGGCCGAGCAACTGGCGATTGATCGAGCCAAGCAGCTTTTCGGAGCCGAGCACGCCAACGTGCAAGCGCATTCCGGCACGCAGGCCAACATCGCCGTGTACATGGCGGCGCTGCAGCCGGGCGACACGGTGTTGGGCATGAACCTGGCGCATGGCGGGCACCTGACCCACGGACACCCTCTGAATTTTTCCGGGAAGACATACAAGTTCGTGCCATACGGCGTGCGCAAGGACACCGAGACCATCGACTACGACGAAATCGAGCGGCTGGCGATCGAGCACAAGGCAAAAATGATCGTCGCTGGAGCCAGCGCCTATTCACGGATCATCGATTTCGAGCGGCTCGCGAAAATCGCCGCAGCCACGGGCGCGGTTCTGTTCGTGGACATGGCGCATATCGCTGGCCTGATCGCCGCGGGCGCGCATCCGAGTCCGGTGCCGCACGCCGACTTCGTCTCGACGACGACGCACAAGACGCTGCGCGGGCCGCGCGGCGGGTTGGTGCTGTGCCGGCAAAAGTGGGCGAAGGAGCTGGACCGCATCACGTTCCCTGGCACGCAGGGCGGTCCGCTGATGCACACGATCGCCGCAAAAGCAGTGTGCCTGAAGGAAGCGGCGCAGCCGGAATTTCGCGAGTACCAATTTCAAGTGGTGCGCAACGCAAAGGCGCTGGCCGAGGGCATTGCGCGACGCGGCTACCGCATCGTCTCCGGCGGCACGGACAATCACCTACTGCTCGTCGACCTCTACTCTCGCGGGTTGACCGGCAAGGACGCGCAGGCCTCGCTCGATCGCGCGGGCATCACCGTGAACAAAAACTCGATTCCCTTCGATCCCACGCCGCCGATGACCGGTGGAGGCATCCGCCTGGGCAGCCCTTCGGTGACCACGCGCGGCATGCGCGAGCCGGAGATGGAGCGCATCGCGGGCTGGATCGGAGAAACGCTCGGGCATCTGGGCGACGCCGCCACCGAGCAGCGTGTTCGCGGCGAAGTGGCAGAGATGGCAGGCGCGTTCCCCATCTACACGCGGCGCTGGCAAGAAGCTGGCGGCGAAACCGGCCGCGCGCAGAGCTGAGCGTTCCGGCCGATGCGCGTGGCTATCGACATTCGCCGCGCGGGCGACTACGGCCTCGGCACCTACATCATCAACATCGTTAACCAGCTCGCCCGGCTGGACCAGGATTCGCAGTACCTGCTCATCGGGCAGAAGCGGCACCTGACGGAGTTCGATCCGCTCCCGCAAAATTTCCAACTGCTCAATTACCGGCACGAGCCCGGCAGCCTGCATACGCACCTGCACCTGCCCTGGCTGTTGCGCGAAGCGAACGTGGACGTGCTGCACATGCCGTGGTTCTACGCGCCGGCGATGGTGCCCGCGCGGCTCGTGCTGACCATCCACGATCTGAGCGACGTGCTGAACCCGCCGGCAGGCGCGGCTCCGCCCGTGCAAACCGGACGGCTTTTCTTTGCGCGGCGGGCGCTGCGGCGCGCCGATCACATCTTCGCGGTCTCCCAAGCCTCGCGACGGGACTTGGCGCGCACGTTCGGCGTGCCGGAAGAAAAAATCAGCGTGGTCTACAACGCCGTGGACGAGCGTTTCCTGAAAGAGGCGCTGCCGGCGGACGCCGACCGTATTCTGGAACGCCACGCCGTCAATTCCCCGTACGTCCTCTACGCTGGAAACATCAAGCCGCAGAAAAATCTGGCGCGCCTGATCGAAGCCTTTTCGGTCGTGAAAGAAGAATTGCGCGATCATCCCGAACTGGGGCAACTCAAGCTGCTGGTGATCGGTGAGGCGCTCACGCGGCACGCCGACCTGAGGCGCGCGGTCGTCCGCGCCAGGATGCGCGAGGACGTGCGCTTTCTGGGCTTCGTGCCGCAATCGGTCCTGCGCGTCTTTTACGCGCGAGCACGCGCGTTCCTCTTCCCTTCCCTCTACGAAGGCTTCGGGCTGCCGCCACTGGAGGCCATGGCGCATGGAACTCCAGTGCTAACGTCGAACGTGTCCTCGCTGCCGGAAGTCTTCAGCGACGCCGCGCTGCTGGTGAACCCAGAAAACGTTTTCGACATCGCACGGGGCATCCGCCAAATCCTCACCGACCAGGCTTTGCGCGAGACGCTGATCCGCAATGGCTACGAGCGCGCCCGCAGTTATTCCTGGGAACGCGCCGCGCAATTGGTGCGCGAGACATACGACGGCGTGCTCTAGCGGGGCGCGCCGCGCCGCCCGCCGCTAGACGGCCTGGAGCGTCAGCTCGCGCGCTTGCCCATGCACAATGCGGAAGGCGCGGACAGGCCGAGCGGCGTTCGCCAGCGGCGAGAGAATGAAATAGGCGGCCTGTGGATAGAAGGCGCGCGCTATGTCGGTAGGCGACGGCGCATTGTCGCCGCGCGGATGCGAATGGTAGATGCCCAAATGGTCGAGCCCTTCGGCACGCATACGCCGAAAAAGCCCAAACAGGTCGGCGGGCTCGATCTCGTAAGCAGTGGCGCTGGCAAGCAGATTACGCGCCGGTAAAATCGCCGAGATCACCCTGTCGCGCCCAGCCAGCAGGCCGCAACATTCAACTTCCGGCAGCCGCCGCGCCTCCGCCAGCAACTCATCGGGGAGTGAGCTGCGCAGTAGAACAATTTCGCTGACATTTTCCGACATGACGCGCTCGCGAGGCGCCAGTCTACCTCGACTAGTGCTCGTCCGGCGTCAATTCAACCCGAGAATCTCCTCTAGCGCCGGGTTTCAGCCGGGCAAGTCAGCCGGGTGCCGGGCCAGTTCCCGAGGGACCGTGTCGGCTTCTCGGAACTGGGCTCACGTCCACCCGGCCTAGCTTGCCTGATACAGGCCCATGTGAGCCCTCGACACAAATTCACCGCTCGCCTGAGCTAGCTGCCAGGCGGCAGTTGCAGGTAATCGTTTTCATTTAGAGTCACCTGCCCGGCTTGGCCGTCGATTGTGTACCAAACCCAGAGCGTTTTGACCCTATTCGGATAGGGATCGCCGCCCATGAATGCGTTCGTCACAGGTATGCTCAACTCTCCATCCCGAATCTGCGCGTTCAACTGGGCCGTAACGTCCACGATGTGCTTGCCGGTGCCATAAAGCGCTCGGGTGATCCACACTTGGCTGTAGTTTTCGCCCGGGTAGACCTCGACCGCAATCCGATCCTGGGGATATCTGCGGTTGTACAAGTAGTAGCCGTCCGCGGAATAATCGATGTACACATCGTCGCTGTCGTACCAATTGGCTCGCCAGTATTCCGGCCACGGGTCGAGAATGCTGAACCAAAAGCCCCCGAACTGAAAGGAGGGATAGCCGCCAAAAATTACCAGAGGCTGGCTGTAGATGCGAAATGCGTGACCCGCACCAAAATAGCCGCGGAAGCGGGCATCTGGAATCCTGTAACCATCGTAGCCTCCGCGTTGCTGCCAGGTGCGGTGTTCGGACTGCCAGCTAACTGCGCGATGCTGCTGCCAAACCCCTCGCTCTTCAGCCTGCTGCACGCGTTGCCCTTGTTGTGAAGGTCGACCAACCGGCCGCTGTTCCTGGGCCCGCTGCTGCTGGCCCCGTTGCTGCTGTTGTCGGGCCTGATCCTGTTGCTGTTGCTGCTGGCCCCGCTGTTGCTGTTGTCGGACTTGATCCTGCTGCTGTTGCTGCTGGCCCCCTTTGCTGTTGCTGCTGGCCCCGCTGTTGCTGTTGCCGGACTTGATCCTGTTGCTGTTGCTGCTGGCCCCCTTTGCTGTTGCTGCTGTTGCCGGACCTGATCCTGTTGCTGTTGCTGCTGGCCACGTTGCTGCTGTTGTCTCGCCTGATCCTGCTGCTGTTGCTGCTGCGCCTGCGCTGAGCATTTGTTGTGGCTGTGCCGTGCTGAGCATGCTGCTGAGCATGCTGCTGAGGCTGTGCCTGCTGCTGAGCACCCTGTTGCGGCTGTTGCTTTTCAGGCTTAGCTTGCTGCTCTTGCTTCTGGGCCTTACCGTCTTGTCCATGTTGGTCCTGCTGTGCGTACGTGGGAACATTGAATCCAAGAAGAAGGAGCAGAACTCCCGCGCCCAACAAGCTGGCGAATCCGATTCGCTCTAGCGATGAATCTTCATCACGCGTCACCTTATCAATGTCTTGCCTCATGACTTCTCTCCTTTACCCCATCCGCGGAACTCTCTCTGATCGAGTTCCACGCCGGCCTCAAACCCTCGTTCCGTTTCACAACACTCTTTCCCCGATTGCACGTTCATCCAGACCAGCCTCAACGCACTGCGTCGACCATCGCCCCTGCCTGCACTTCATTGTTTACTTCGTCGCTCCGTAGGCAACGGTGACGCCAGTCACAGTTACAAGTGTTCTACTCGACAGGTAGATCGGGGCGCGCAGCTATTGCTTGGGCCAGCCGGTGAAGTCACATGCCAACGCCAGCTGTACGGGCTGGCGTCGCGGATTCAGCAGATTGCAGGGTTCATGAGAGCCGGAGGACAGCGGCTGTTTTCGATAAGAACACGCCATTTCGGAGAGCCTCCGAAAGGCCGGAGGCTTCTCGCACGCTCAAGAATGCCCTGAGGAAAGCGGGCAATTCCGAGGATTTTAATGGTCTCGACGGGGCCCCATGGATCGGTTTCTGAAACGCAGCTTGGAGACCGGGAAAACACTCCTTTCGCAAATGAAAACGAAATCCTCAGCTTCTGTTTTGCTCTCAGAAGTTTCCTTGTCCGGGCGTGTAGGGGGTGTTCAGGTGAGCTCGCGATTGGGCCTCGCTCTTCAGGGGCAGAATCTTGTCAGGATCGATGCGCACCATCGCGTACGTGATGTGGTCGTCGATCTTGGTAAACCAGTGGCCGGTCCCCGCCGGAATGACAATCATGTCCCCGGCTTTGAGCTCGTGAGTCTCCGGGTTCTTGATGGATTTGGCGTTGAAGCCGGGCCCATTTTGTTCCCGGACGGTCACCAGCGTATTCGGCCTCGGCTCCGGATCCACCAGGTCCGGACCTGTCAGCAGCGTCGCGGAGCCCTCAATGACGTAGTAAACCTCGCTGACCTGGTCGTGCTCGGCAACTGTCGCGTCACCGCCTGAGCCTGGAGTTAGTTTCCCGCGGTAGACCATGCCAATGCCGACTTGCGCCTTCCCCAAATCCACGCAGCGAACCTGCTGATCAATGATCTTGTTCTTGATCGCCCGCTGGGCATAGGCGTCCAGCTCAATCTTGGGAACATACGTGGCCGAGCAGTGATTGCACGTCGGTTTCGGCGCCTGCGCCAAGAGTGGGAACGCCACGTCGACAGCAACGAGAACGAGAGCGATCAGGATGGTTCTTTGCTTTTTCATTGAGCTATGCTCCTTGCGGTTCAGAATGGCAGCCCCAGCAATTCAGCACCTTAAAGCGGCAAGCGTCAAGCCATCCATGGCTGGGCCGTCGCAGCATGTTATCTTACAACTTGAATTTCAGGTCCAGGGAGGTGGCTATGAAGATGAGAGTATTCATCGCCTTTTTGCTCGTCTCAGCGCTGACGGCGGGCACCGTGCGCGCACAATCGGCAACTGGCGAAACCGTGAAAGTCTATGCCGCTGCCGTCGTAAAGGACCCGCTCACGGCCATCGCTGCCGACTACGAAAAGGCGACGGGCAACACGGTCACGCTGATTTTCGATACGGCCGGGGCCACGGCTCAAAGGTTTCAGGCAGATCCCCAAGCGGCATTACTGATCACGACCGTGCCGCTGATTCGCGACGCCGAAAGCAAGGGCGCGCTCCGCGATGGAACCAGCACTGTTGTGGGCAGCACAGAAGCCAGCGTGGCGGTGCCTCCCAAATCACCCAAGCCCGATGTCTCCAGCCCGGAAAAATTAAAGGCTGCGCTGCTCGCCGCCAAGCGCATCGCCGTGTCGGACCCGGCACGTGGAGCGACGGTCGGAACACACTTCATGAAAGTGATCGAAGCTCTGGGAGTGAAGGACGAAGTCCTGCGGAAAATCACGTTCGCTCCTGACGGCATCGCCACGATGCGTCTCGTCCTCGACGAAAAAGTCGACCTCGGAGTATCGCAATCCAGCGAGGTTCTGCAGGCCAGCCCGGACGCCATGGCCGGGCCGTTTCCCAAAGAGTTTGCGCTGACCACGGACTTTTCGCTGTGGCACCGCAACAACATGTCTCCGGCGGTCAAAGACTTCGTTGCGGTGCTGACGGGCCCCGCCGGCCACAGCAAACTTGCCGCGGAAGGGATCATGCCTCCCGCCGCTCGCTGAAGGCCGCGCGCCGCAGGTCCCAGAGGAATCACTCCCGCGCTCGCTGACTCGACGAGTGCTAAATCGAAGGTCCTGATTGTGAACGCACTTTGTTAAACTCCAGACCATGAGCGTAATCGATGAGATCCTGCAAGCGAACGAAGTCTATGCGCGGACCCACGAACTGCGCCGCCTTTCCCCAAGTCCCGAACGCAAGCTTGCCATTCTGACTTGCATGGATACCCGGCTTTCCATCCGCACCTTGGGCTTGCGCACGGCGGACGCGCACATCATCCGCAACGCCGGCGGAATCGTGACGGACGATAGCCTGCGATCCCTGCTCGTGTCTCACTATCTGTTGGGCACCGAGGAGTTCATGGTCATCAATCACACCGACTGCGGCCTGATGCGCACCAGTGAGCAGGATCTTCGCGCGCGAATTGAAAACAGCACAGGAACCGCGGCGATTGCTCCGGCACGCTTTTATGCCTTTCAGGACCTCGACGAAAACGTCCGCCAGCAGTTGCAGAAGCTGCGTACCCATCCCTGGATTCCAAAGAAGGTCGCTCTGCGGGGATTCGTCTACGACGTCGTGACCGGCCGTCTGCGCGAAATCAGGGACTAAATCCGGAATCGACGAACATTTGCGGGGCTCGCGCGAGCCCGCTCACGTAGGCAGAACAAGCTCCAGATCTAGCTTACGACTTGCCGGCGCTTGCGCGGCCGATCTGAACTTGCATGCACTCGTGCAGGACTTTCATCAGCCGCTGGTGGCTCTTCTCGCCGACGACGAATGGATTCGGCTCTCCCGGCTTTCGCGTGAGGATCTTCTCCATTTTGCTCTCGGAACCATCCCAGATCGGGTGAACCGCAAGTTCCACATCGACGTGCATCGCCCGCGCAACGTCAGCGACATGCGTCAGCGAGGCATCGATTTGCTGGAGGTACGCTGCGTCCCTGCCCTCGGGATTGAGCTGGACCGCGCCCATGACGAGCACCATGTGACGTTTGCCTCCGTCGGTCACCGGGAAAATGAAGGACATCGACCCTGGGGTGTGTCCCGGCTGAGCGACGGGCGTAATCGTTTCGCCGCCGAAAGTGAATGGCTGCCCTTCTGAAAGAATCAAGTCACGGGTGGGCTTGGCGCCTTTGCCCTGGCTCGGAATGAAATCCCAATCCTTGGCCGAAAGGGCTACATGGAGGTTCGCATAGTGATCCTGGAAATACTTCGCGCCGCCGAAGTGGTCCGCATGGCCGTGCGTGAGAAGGATGTACCGGATATCTTCCGGCTTCAAACCGAGCTTTCGCAGTTGCGGCAGAAGAATCTTCTCGGTGTTTCCGTCATAACCGGTATCGATCAGGATGAGCCCATCCGGGGTGGTAATCACGAAGTTGCTGACGGCTTTTTGGCCCAAAATATATAAGTTGTCAAAAACCTTCCTCGGCTCGATTTCCGGCGACTTTGGGCTGGGCAGGACATTCATGGCCACGACCTCTTCGGCCGTTTTAATTTGGAAGTCAACCACGGGAGCCCATTCTTTTCCGGCAAGCTTTCTGGCGGCTGCGATGTGCTCCTTGACCTCAGCAGAATCCTCCGCCCGCAAGGCGACGGGGCCAAAAAACGCCGGCGCAATGGCTGCAATCGCCACAACCGTCATGCTACGCAGAACCCAACGAGTCATCTTTGCCGGCATGTCGATCTACCTCCCTCTTTGGCGTCGGACTAGAAGATCGCCAGCGGATTGATTGGTGATCCCGTGCCGCCCTCCACCGGAAGAGGCGCGAAGGTCAGCATGAACTCGTAGCGTTTCAGCCGTCTGGCTGTCGCCACGACCTGTTCCATGTCCAGGCTCTCGATGATGTTGACGCCCATCCAGTTAAGCACTGCCTGATGGATCGGATTGACAGGGATGCCTTGTTCCGCTCCCCACCCGGGTCTGGGACTCCAGTCAATGTTGAAGTCGTGGCCGATGAATGCAGGTTCGCGCTCCTTGATGAACGGAATGACGTCGGCGTAATAGCCGGCGACCACGCCGCTCACCCGCCCTTTTGCGGCACTCCTCTTCCAGCGTCCGATGTACAGGAGAATCACGTCACCGGGCCCGGCTTTTACCCCGGATTTCTTTTCCCATGCTTCCAGGTCCGCGCGGGTAATCGGCGTTCCCGGCTCGATCCAGTCGACGCCCTTGAGTTGTGGAATGTCGTAGAGGACCGCGCGGGTGACGACGCCGTCTTTCCAGGCCATGATGCTGTCTTTCTTGCAGCCGGTTTCGGGCGTGATGTTGTCGCTCACCGAATAGCCGTTATACATCTGCCCCTGAAAGAAAAAGTGGCAGAAGGTGTCCATGTGAGTGACCGCCTGGCCGTGATAACTGACCTGATATGTGTCGGTCGTGTTGGTCTCGGTGATGCCGTTGGTCACCCGGTGGAAAACGCCGCTTTCCGGAACGTCCACTTCGGGATGCTGCGGCTCGGGATGCGCCAGTGAGATCACCAGGCCTTCTTTGATCAGCTTGGTCGCTTGCAGAACCTTCGCGGTGGTGATTAGGTTGCTGGTGCCGCGCTCATCGTTCGGTCCCCAGCGGCCCCAGTTCTTGAATTTCGCTCGCCATTGCAGATAGTCCGCCGGTGTCACTGTGCTTGCGGTATTGCCCTGGCCGTGCGCCACTTGCCGGTACGTCCCGAGCACACCAGCTAGAATCAGGCCGAGTGCCAGCAACCATTTCGATGAAGCCCGCATGTTCTCCTCCGGTATAGAAGATCCAATAGGCTCAACTGCTGCTGAGGGTAATCTCTAGCGCCCCGGCCAAGCGTTGTAGAACTGGCGGCCGCCGCCGCGTTTGCATGGATACCACTCTAAACAGACGCGGGGCGATGTGCCCGGAGGAAGGAATGGATCTGGCGCACCGCGAGTGGAATGCGCTCCTTGGGCTCCTTCCACGGGAATATGCTCACTTCGGCTCTTGGCGCGAGCATCGCGGCCTCCATGGCGACCTTGTACGGATGGGGCGGGATATCATCCGGCAGGATCAGCACGGGCGTCTGGCAACTCTTCACGAAATCGCGCGTCACGGTGTAGACGAAGTCGGGGTGGTTGCCGTACATGTTGAACAGAAATTTCTGGACCATGTCCATCGTGACTTCAGGCCGGCGCTTGACCAAATCCGGACCCCACACCTTCATGTTGTTGTCGTAATTATAGGTGGGCAGCTCCGGCCGCCAACCGCTCGGCTGAGCCAGCACGGCTGCGACCACGCGATCAGGCGCGCGCTTCAAGAGGTTCCAGATGAACGGGCCGCCGATGCAGAAGCCCATCACCATGAACTTATCGATGCCAAGATGATCCATCACGCCGATGTGGTCATCGGTGTAGGAATCCCACGGCCGGTCGACCTCGAGAGGACCAGAGGACTGACCGGAACCGGCGTTGCGCAGGTCCGCCGCGATGCAACGGTACTCTCCCTTGAATTCGCCGAGCACGTCAAAGGGGTTATTCAAGCCGGCGATCGTCGAATTCAATCCGCCGCCGGAAATAAGCATCAGAGGGAAGCCGGAACCAAACTCCTCATAGTGGATGCGAACGGGACCCTTTTCGTAAAAGGACATGGCACTTACTCCTTTCGTAGTCTGCTGTCCAAACAGTCCCGGCACGGCGGTCATTGCCGTGGCCGCGGCGCCTGTTGCCAGGATTTTGCGTCTGATCGGATCCATACCGGCGTCCTCCCGATTCTCATCATTGCTTGCGCGCGCAGCTTGAAAGCACCGGTGCGCTGAAGCCGCTGGGAAAACCGTGCATGCGCACTGCGACGGATTTTCCGTTCTGACCCGTTATGCGCAACCTTATAACACAGTTATCTTGGCGCTGAAGGACTGAATGTTACGCAGGGCCATTTGCTGCGGGTCGCTGAAACAGCGAATCCAGAGAAAAGTGATTCCTGTTAAGGAACGTCAGGAGAATGAAATAGAGGAGGCAGTAGATGAGTTGCAGGCCGGCCGTCGTCCAATCCTGCGCGAGCGTGATCCCGGCCATGAGCAAAATCATCACGAGAAATCCGGCAATCAGCGCGAAGCGCGTAAACAAGCCGAGAAGCAACAACAACCCGAGGAGCAGCTCGATCCATGGCAATGCAGCCGCAAAAGCCGGAATCGTGGCCTTCGGAACGAGGGCCGCGGGAGCCAAGGACTTCGTGAGATATGCCAGGAAGGCTTGGTGATCGGCAAGCAAACGGCTCAAGCCGTGGAAACAGATATTCAGGCCAAAAACAAATCGCAGCAACGCATACGCAATACGCTCATCCGTCTGCGTGTTGCTCACGCCGGTCTCCATATCATCTCGCTGGACAAGTGACACTCCTGGCGGTTCGCCGCGCATAATACCACACGCGACTCCGGGCACGGATCATGGCGAAGCCCCTAAATCACATCGATTGGTGGGCGGGCCAAGCGAGGCCCAGCAAATCCATTGCGTGAATGCCAATTCGAACCGCTCGATCCGGCTAGGGCTTTGATTTGCCGACGGCGGCATCACGGATGCGGTCGTTGAAAACGTTCTCTTCTGACGGCGCGCAGATCTCCTCGAAGATGGCCGCTTTCGGATTGACAAAAGTGATCAGGTCGCTGACCCAGGGCTTGGTGTAAGTCTTCGGGTCGGTGAGAACCATGTTGACTTCGAGGGTGTCGGGATCGGCCCGGTGGAAGCGTTCCTCGAGGCGCATCTGATCGCTGTGCGGGTTGCCAAAATGGTCGATCCAGGTGCGCTCGTCGTAACCGTTGGAGTCCACGACAAAGGTGTCGCCTTCCCACTTGCCGACCGAATATCCATACCAAGCGGGATCGGGATTCTTCGGCAGTGCGCGGCCGTCGGTCCAGATGGTGCGCCAGATGTCGTGATACTGCATGTGCTGCAAGACGCGATCCCGAGCCATCACGAATTCAAAGGGCCGCAGATTCGCCTCCCAGAGGGCGCGAGGGTAACCCAGTGGATCACAGGTCGAAACGGGATCATTGCCTGTTCCCGGGGGAACGGAGCGTGGGCCATAACTGACCTTCGTGGCGTCAAGCTTGGCCTTTCCCCAAGGGGTCATTGGCGGGGGAACGGAGGTTTGCTTCATTTCAGTGGGGACGTGTTCCAGGGCCAAAGGCTTTGAAGTGAGCGAGTGCTTCTCGAATCCCTTGGTGGGCATCGACCAGACTCCGGAGAGGTCGTGCGGGTCAAAGGGCTTCGCGTTGGAGAGGGCTTTCGGCAATTCGTCGGGGGGCCACGCGCCGGGAGCGTATCCCTTCGTTCCGTATGTCTGCGCAAAAGTCGGGCCTGCAAGGGCCAGCGCTACCCCAAAAATCACCGCCGTGTTCAGGATGCGATTGCTCATCTGGAACCTCCATGCATAGGTCGATTGCTTGGCCGCGTCCGGAGGCGTGCCGTCCATTCTACTGGCTGGAATTGTCGCGATCGCCGTTGCCCTTCAGCCCCCTGAACGACAGTTCGGTGCCATTAGCAAGCACCAGGTGGTCTAGGGTCATGCGCGGGGCACCAGATCGGGCGGGGTGGCCGGTGACGGTTACTTTGTCTCCAGCCTTGAATGTCTCCCTGCTGAATCCCGCGCCGGACATCTGGTGGGGATTGCCCATTTCGGCGCCCCAATGCGCCACGACGCCCTTGGCGTCGGCCACATCGAAGAGCAGACCGCAATGGGGATTGGTCCAGAGCCAGTCCGTAACGGTTCCCTTGAGGGTGACCAATTTCTCCGGTTCGTAGGCCACGCCCGTTCCATGATGCGCGAGCAGTGGACGATAGCCGACCAGAAAAGCCACGAGCAAGATAGATGGTAGGAGCTTAAGTCTCATGCGACGCCTCCTGTTGGTCAGCTAGTAGCACAGAATTGTCTTTCGGCGCAACATCTGCTGCAACCGGGCATATCCGGGCGGGTCTGCGGCGAAGAACAGGCAGCCTACGTGAGAGCTTCCGCCAGTTCCTGCTTAGAGCTGTCTAGAGGTATCAGAGCGCAGACGGCTTCCTGCAGATCGTATGCGCTCGACGCGTCTTGAGGGAAATTGACAATATCAATCTTGTGGGAAAACCGTCCGGTTACGCCTGCGGTATCGATCAACCCTTCGGCAACACGCGAGGCAACGGATCGAGCGGCAGTTGCTTCAACGCCTGGCAGAACCGCTCCAAAACACGCCTCGCCAAGGAGATAGATGGAATCCTGATCGCTTAATTTGCGAGAGATGGCTTTGGCCGCGTCTCCCAGGATCGAAATGCGTGCCGCAGCAGACGACGCGTCGGCCGGCAGTTGCAAGTTGACGACTAAAATGGACAATTCCTGTTCGGTCGCCGTCGAGCGCCAATGCTCCATTGGCAGGCGATCCTCGAAGGTACTCAGCTTCGGTATGCTCTTGAGCAGTTCTTCATAGGCTTCTTGGCGCGCCGCCAGCCTCTCCTTGCTGTCCCGTTCCACCTGGCGGCGCAGACGGCGGATCGTCGCCTGGCTGTCCCAAAGGTAGGCGGTGAGAAGGGCACAAAGCACGCAGAAGCCAGAAAAGGCGATACGCAAAGTGCTGTCCGACGGAGTGTCCTGGCGCAAGAAAACCAGAGGGTACATGAGCAGCGCTGTGCCCGTGGCTATAACCAGCAGCGCCAAGCAGGCCAATGTGGCCAGATGCCGGTCGCGGCGCTCTAAACTCGCGGAGTTGTCTTTCAGGGCGTCCGACCTCGTTCTCGATAACCCACTCCATATGCTATATCGCGGATTACTTCCTAATGATTTCCTTTTTTCGCATCGAGTAACGAAAATGCAAATCCCAGACGTAATAAGCTAACGCCACAATTATCCCCCGCAAACGATTAGACGGCGGATTCGGACTCCGCCGGCACCTCCGGTTGACGACTCATCAGGACTTGACGAGGGTCTCTGGTGTATAAATATCCCATCCCCGAGCACGATATCGGTCCGACGGAGGTTCGCAATGCGCAAAACGGTATTGTTTCCTTTGACGGCTGCGCTCATTCTGGCGCTAGTGGTGACCGGATGCGGCAGCCAGGGAGGTAGCTCATTAACGGAAGGGGGTGCCGGCACAGTCCCGGTCAGTCTCACGATGACGGACACGCCGCCGGCGGGCGTCGCGGTGCTCTTCTTTCAACTGAGCGTCACCAGCGCGGTCCTGCAGCCGGGGAACATCTCGCTGCTCGGCAGCGGCACCACGTCCATTCCCGTCAACGTGTCGGAGTTGCAGACCGATGTGGCCTTCCTGGGTAGCGCCAACGTGGCGGCGGGGACCTACAGCAGCCTCACGCTGACCTTCGCCCCCAATCCGCAGCTCACCATCTTCAACGGCTCGGGCGCGACCGTGGGCACCGGCTCCAACGCCTGCGCGAACAATACCGTGTGCACGATTACGCCGTTGACCACCAACCTCACGCAGACGTTTTCTACCGCGCCTTTCCCGGTTACTTTGTCGGCTGACACGCCGGTTGGCCTGCAGCTCGACGTTCCCCTGAACGCTATCATTCAGACGGATCTCTCCGTGAATCTGTCGAGTGGCGTTTCGCTCGATCGCCTGGCGCAGGTCGGCGCCGGAGCGCCGCTCACCGCAATCGGCCGCTTGACCGGCACGATCAAGACGGTGGGCATGAATCAGTTCACCGTTTCGTCGGGTGACGACCGCACATTCGTCATCGACGTGAACGGCTCCACCACATACTCCAAGTTCCCCTCCGGCACGAACTGCATGACGCAAGGTTTTTCGTGTCTCGCTCCGGGGCAGATCGTGAAAGTCATGGTCAGCTTGATGGGCAGCGGAGTCTTGACGGCCGACGAAGTCGCCTTCGTGCAACCCGCCGGCCAGCAGGTCGCGGAGGGCATCATCGCCTCGTTGAGCACCTCCGGAACCAGCACGGTGATGCAATTGATTCTGGAGAGAGGGCCGAAAGACCCGCCGGGGGCGACAGCTCTGCCTTGGGGTTATCGTGTGGCGGTTACCGTGCCGGCCAGCGGCGTAACCTACGCGATTGATTCCGACGGCTTCACCATACCCGATGGGCTGGGCTTTGCCAGCGCGGCTGATTTACTGGTAGGCCAGGAAGTGCAGGTGGTGGTCGTTCCCGCCTCCGTAGCCAGCTCCGCCGGAACCGGCGCCATGGGCCCGGTTGGGCCTCCGGCGCGCATCGCCTTCACGGCCGGCGCCGTGACTCTCGAACCCAGCGAGATCACCGCCAAGATCAACAGCATCAACTCGCCGGACTTTACCATCACCACGTTCCCAAATTTCCTGCTGCCACCAACCCCCATCGGCGCCAGTCCCCCCGTTACACCCGTTCAGGTCACGGTGGAGACCACCGCGCAAACCGCATATGCCAATCTCACTCCCGATAGTTTCGCTGGGCTGAACGACAACAGCATCGTGTCCATCGCGGGCTGGCTTTTCGCCACGCCCAAGGGAACCACGCCGTCCACGATTGCGGCGGAAAAAGTCGTCGGCCGGCCGGGGCCGACGCCGGAATTCTGAAGCTCGCGGTGTGATCGAAGGAAGCCTGCCGCTGGCGAGTACCTTTCGGGGAGAAGGCTGCTAAGCGTCATAAAACATCAGGACCGGTTGAGCGGGAGGGATTATCGGAATCTGTTTTTTTTGCGGCCTGACAACTTCCGCTGGTCCTGGGGCTGGTGTAAACTAAATCCCTGCCCGGCATGCATCCGACCCTAAGGTATTTGACCTGCGTGTGAAACCGCCCGAGAACTACACCCGACGTGCCTTGCCAGCGGTGGCCATCGGCTGCGCGGCAATCGCTTTCATCGTGATGGGCCATCTGCTGCGACAGATCGACATCGTGTTCAATCCGATGCTCTGGGCCAGCGTCCAGGTCATATCCGCCTTCTTGAGCTTTGGCATTGCAGCCAACGTTCTCGTTCGGTTCGTCGGCACCGGCGACCGCGTATCTCTGATCCTCGGCTCAGGATTTACCCTGGCCGGCTTCATGCAGCTCTTCAGCATAGTTGCTCTTTACTATCGATCCTCCCTTTCTTCACTTTCCTGGATGATCGGTCAGACCCTGCTGGCTATGCTCCTGCTCGCGGCCTATACCATCGAGGATAGGCTGCCGTGGCCGCGCCAACCGAAGAAGATCGTTCTAGCCGTGATGATTGCGGCCGTTGCCGCTGGGTACTTGATCGCCATAACCTTTCTGGCGTTCCGACAACTGGCGATTCGACCCGGCAGCGTCTTGCCGCATCCAGGGGAACTTGTTCCGGCTGGAATTTTTCTTGCCGCTACGGTCGTCCTGTTCCGGAGCAAGCGCCGCAGTCTTTCAGCGTTCGACGCCACGCTGCTTTGGGTTGCGGGTATCAATGCGATTTGCCACTTCGTCGCGTCAGAATCGGCCGAGCAACTCGATGCAGCTGCCTTGGTGGCGCAGACCACAAACGCATGCAGCTACATACTCCTGGCCGGCGCGACGCTTTTGGACAACGTGCGATTATTTGGCGAAGCCCGGGACCGTGCAACGAGCGACAGCCTGACAGGCTTATCCAATCACCGAAGACTGATCGAAGTTCTGCAAAGCGAACTGGAGAGATCCGGACGGACCAACCGGCCATTCTCCGTCCTGCTGATGGACCTCGATGGATTGAAGCAAATCAACGACATATATGGCCACGTCACCGGCAGCCGAGCCATTTGTCGCGTAGCCGCTGTTCTCCGCCAGCACTGCCGATCGGTGGACACGGCGGCTCGCTACGGAGGCGATGAGTTTGCACTCGTTCTCCCGGAAACCGATGAAGCGGCGGTGCGGAGGGTCGCCGCGCGCATCCAAAAACATCTTGCGTCCGAAGTGGAAACGCCGCAGCTAAGCCTGAGCGCTGGCACCGCGACATACCCTCATAACGGCATTTCGGTCCAGAGCCTCCTGGAAACTGCGGACCGTGAACTGTACTCGGTGAAGGCTAAGGGCAAAGGATCCAAAATCAGCCGACAACTGCGTTTAGGGATTTAACCTCACACCTCATCTCCGACGCGCCCCTGATCTTTCATCGGAGGATGGTCAGGAAGACGTGGGCAGAGTGCCGGATGTCTGATCGGGATTGCTTTCTTTCAACGAAGAATCCAGGAGAACGGGATACTCGGTTCCCCCGACGAAGAACGTCAGGAAGACCCAAGCCACAGAAACGACCGGAGCAGCGCTTTTCTAGCCGACGTCCCTGGTAAGGGGAGCTCCGGCGGTAAGCAAGTCAGGCCTTCTGGGCTTGGCGGCGCAGAAACGTCGGTACGTCGAGGTCGTCCGTGCTCGACTGCTGCACGATTTCGTGAATCGGAGCGGTAACGGTAACCGGCGCCGGCTCGGGCTCCTCGACAATCACCGGCTGCGGCTCGGGCTCGGGTTCACGCGCGGCTTTCCACGTCTTGGGCATGAAGGAAGGACGCTGCTGCTTGCGGCCCACGTCGCGGAAACCGGCGGCGATCACGGTGATCTTCACGGATTCCTTCATGGCATCGTCCATTACGGCGCCGAAGATGATGTTGGCGTTTTCGTGCGCGGCCTTCTGGATGATCGAGGAGGCCTCGTGGACTTCGTGCAGCGAGAGGCTCGAAGAGCCGGTGACGTTGATGAGGATGCCCTGCGCGCCTTGGATGGAATTGTCCTCAAGCAATGGACTGGAGATGGCGCGATTGGCGGCATCCACGGCGCGGTTGGTGCCCGAACCGACCGCCGTGCCCATGACCGCGTAACCCTGCCCCTGCATGATCGTTTTCACGTCGGCGAAATCGCGGTTGATGATGCCCGGGATGGTGATGATGTCGCTGATGCCTTGCACGGCTTGGCGCAGGATGTCGTCGGCGATGCGGAACGCCTCAAAGAAGCTGGTGCCGCGCTCGACGGTTTCCATCAGCCGCTCGTTGGGGATGACGATCACGGTGTCAACACAGCCGACCAGCTCCGAGAGCGCGTGTTCGGCCTGCATCAGGCGGCGCTTACCCTCGAAGGCGAACGGCTTGGTGACGACGGCCACGGTGAGCGCGCCCAGCTCGCTCGCGAGCGAAGCCACCACGGGCGCGGCGCCGCTGCCCGTGCCGCCGCCCAGGCCCGCGGTGATGAAGATCATGTCCGAGCCTTCCAGCGCTTCGATGATCTTCTCGGTGTCCTCGAGCGCAGCCTTGCGCCCGGTCTCGGGATTGGCTCCGGCGCCCAGGCCCCTGGTGAGCTTGCTGCCGATCTGCAGCTTGACGGGCGCCTGCGAAAGTTTGAGCGCCTGCAAGTCGGTATTGGCGGCAATGAATTCGACGCCCTCGACCTTGGCGCGAATCATGCGGTTGACGGCATTCGATCCGCCGCCTCCCACTCCGATGACTTTGATCCTGGCCCCGGCGGGACGTTCCTCGCTAAACGAAATTCTGATGCCAGACTCCTTCGGCGTCATTCTGCCTCCCCCATGATGTTGCCGGCCGGACGCATCCCCTCACTGGCCAGCGAACATGCTTTTCAATTTCGCTACAAACGTCGCGGGACGCTGCGCCGCCGTGCGGCGGGCATGCGCTCCGTACAGCAGCAGGCCTATTGCGGTTGCGTACTCGGGCCGGGAAAGCGATTCCGGCATGCCCTCGGGGCCGCGCGGAGCAGCGATGCGCACGGGCAACGAGAACAAGTGTTCGGCCAATTCGACCAAGCCGGAAAGATTTGCGCCACCACCGGCCAGGACCAGGCCCGCGGGGATCTGAGTGTCGAGCCCTGCGCGCTTGAGTTCGTCGCGCACCAGGGACAGCAATTCCTGCGCTCGCGGCTCGATGATCTCGTTGAGCATGCGCGCGAAAACGGTGCGCGGGGGGCGATCGCCCACGCTGGCGATTTCAATGGCCGTGTCTTCCTTGAGAAGTTCATGCCAGGCGCTACCGTGGTGGCGCTTGATTTTTTCCGCTTCGGGAATGGGCGTGCGCAGTCCGACGGCAAGGTCGTTGGTGAAGTGGTCGCCGCCAACCGGCAGGGCCGCCGCGTGACGCACGACGCCGCCGGAGTAAACCAGCAATTCCGTGGTGCCGCCGCCGATGTCGAGCAAGCAGCAACCAAGTTCGCGCTCGTCCTGCGTGAGAACGGCTTCTGCCGCGGCCAGGGTCTCGAGGGCTGTGTCGGTGACCACCACCCCGGCGCGATTGACGGCTGTGACGATATTTTGCGTGGCGGCCGCAGACGCGGTGACGATGTGCACGTTGACTTCGAGCTTTTGCCCCACCATTCCCATGGGATCGCGGATGCTGTCCTGGCGATCGACCCAGAAATCCTGCGGGAGCACGTGCAGGACTGCGCGGTCTTCCGGAAGGCTGATGGCGCGCGCGGCATCCACCGCGCGGCGCACGTCTTCGCGCTCGATGTCACGCGGGCGCGCGGAGAGAACGATGCCCCCGCGGCTATTCACGCCCCGGACGTGGCTGCCGGCGACGCCCACTACCGCCGATTCCACCGGCACTCCGGCGACGCCTTCGGCTTCCTCGAGTGCGTGGCGAATGGAACTGGCGGCAGCGTCCAGATTGACAATCAGGCCCTTGCGGTTGCCCTTGGATTCAGCGGCGCCCATGGCCAGAAATTTTGTTTGGCCGCCTTCGAGGTCGGCAATCAGCGCGCAGGTCTTGGTGCTGCCAACGTCCAAGGCCACCAGGTAGCGATCCTTCTTCGACAATCCATTGCTCCTTGTCATCTATGCGACATCTCCGCGACCGGCGGCTAAGGCTTGCGCGTGGCGCGCGCAGCGTGCAACGCGACGTCACGCTCGGGATTAACCACCACCTGGCGCGCAAAGCGCAAGTCCACCGACTCGACGCGCCCGGCACTGGCGCGCCATTGGCCGATATTGTCGAGCAGTAGCCGATATTTGCTGCCGAAATCGCCGTCGCCAAAATGCACCTGAACGGGCGCTTCATCTTCCAGGCCCGGAAGGCCGGCGAGCGCGGCGCGAAGATCCTGCGCGTCGGCCAAATTGACTTCGCTGACCTGGTCGCTCGCACCTGGATGCGCTAAGTCAATCTCGTTCATGAACGTGACGAATAGGCGCATGCGTTTCTCGCGATCGGGACGCGGCATGGTCTCGTCAAAACCGGTGGCCACTGGAAAATGGAAATCACCTTCAAGCGGGCGATCCAGGATGACGCCGTTTTCGTCCACGAGGGTGAGTTGATTGCCAGCGCGCAGGAAGGCGACAGGGGTACGCTCGGTGAGTTCGACACGCAGCCGGTTGGGAAGGGCCCGTTCGACGCTGGCTTGCTCGATCCAGGGAATAGCTTCGAGCGATGCACGGCGCGCATCGAGGGGGACCTGCAAGATGCTCTTGCCGAAATCCGGCGCGAATTTCTCAGTCACCAGAGCACGGCTGACATAGCGATTGCCTGTGACTTCGATCTGGTCCTCAGAGGCCAGCGCGATGCGCGGCGAGAACAGGAAGAAGCGCGCGCCGACATAGACTAGCCACCCTCCGCCCAGGAGGCAGGCACCGGCAAAGAGCCAACGGCGATACGCGGGCCAGTTGCGGCGACCGAATTTGCGCCGGCGAATCTCGACCGGCTTCTGGCGGCGGAGGTAGCGAGGCTCCTCATCCGCCAAGGCTTCGGGCGGATAGAGCTCGGTTTCGGCATTCATGGCGCTCTTGGCGAGCACTTCGGGGCTATCTTTGGCGATCATCTTTTAGCGATCACCCCTGGGGTTCGCGATCACCTCGGGCGTTTTGGCGAACATCTCGCGGGCATCGTCACCCCACAGGATGACCTCGTTTTCGAGGGCCACCCCGTAGGTCTGGAGGACGCGTTCGCGCACCTCGCCGATGAGTTTGAGCATGTCGGCGCAGGTCGCGTGGCCGGCATTGACGAAGAAATTCGCGTGGCGGTCGCTGACGCGGGCGTCGCCGACGGCGAAACCCTTGAGGCCCAATTCGTCAATCATGCGACCGGCGGATTTTCCTGGCGGGTTTTTGAAGATGCAGCCAGCGCTTTTTTGATTGAGCGGCTGACTGGCGCGGCGTTTTTCGTTGCAGATGCGAATCCCTTGGAGAATTTCGCGGTACGGCTTGGAGGGCAGCTCCAGTTTCACCGCGAGCATAATATCATCGGGCGCGAAAGAAGTGTGACGATATTCGAAGGACAAATCATTTCCCCTGAGGATTTCTATCCGGCATTCGGCGGCGCGGAAGGTTTCGACCTCGCGGACGTAGGAGCCGATCTGCATGCCATAGGCGCCGGCATTCATGCGCAGTGCGCCACCGACGGTGCCGGGCACGCCGATCAAGCCTTCCATACCGCCCAAATCGTGCTTGGCGCAGAAGGTGACGGTGCGGCCGAGGTCCGCGGCGGCGTCCACATAGGCGATATTGCCCTCGAGACGAACTTCGGGGTCCTGCTTGGCCAATTGCAAAACCACCCAGGGCAGCTCGCCGTCGGGGACCAGGAGGTTGGTGCCGCCGCCGAGAAACCGATACGGGATGCCAGCCTCGCGGAGCAGGGATACCAGCTCAGGCAACGCGGCGTGCTGACGGATCAAGAGCAAGTCGGTTGTGCCGCCGATGCCGAGCGAAGTGTACTCGGCAAGCGAGGCTCCTGCGAGGAGCTCCACACCGAGCCGCGGCAACGCTTCGAGTGTTTTGGGATCGCTAAATCGCATGACGATTGGCCGTAGGCTGCTCGGCTCCCAATAAAATCGCGAGTTCGCCGAGGACGCGATTGACGTTGCCCGCTCCGATGGCGAGTACGGCGTCGCCCTGGCGAACTTCCCGCAAAAGATACTCGATGCCTTCGTGCAAGGTGGCGCGATAGACCACGTTCTTGTGTCCCGCGGCGCGGATGGCATCGGCGAGCGCGCTGGCGGTGATGCCGCGGATGGGCGGCTCGCCAGCCGCGTAGATGTCGGTGATGACCAGCACGTCGGCTTGATTAAAGGCGCGGCAGAAATCGTCCCAGAGGTGCTGCGTGCGCGTGTAGCGATGAGGCTGAAAAAGCACCAGGAGACGCTGGTAGCCGCAGCCGCGCGCGGCTTCGAGCGTGGCGCGAATCTCGACGGGGTGGTGGCCGTAATCGTCGATCAGCGTGACGCCGCCAATGACGCCCTTGACCTCGAAGCGGCGTCCGACGCCGGTGAAATTCTCGAGGCCCGCGCGGATCAAATCCGCCGGAACGTTGAGGAAGAGGGCGACGGCAGCCGCTGCGGCGGCATTGCGCACGTTGTGAATCCCCGGAGGGCCGGGGAGAAAGAAATTCGCCGAGATCGTCGCCGCGATAGATCAGGCGGAAGCGGCTGGAGAGCCCCTGAAGCTGAACGTCGGCGATGACCAGATCGGCCTGGGTCGAGGTGCCGTAGGTAATGACCGGACGGGTGACGCGCGGGACGATGGCTTGCACGTTGGGCTCGTCCAGGCAAAGCACGGCGGCGCCATAGAACGGTACGCGATTGACGAACTGCGTGAAGGTGTCCTGTATCTCTTCGAGTGAGCCGTAGTGATCGAGGTGCTCGCGGTCGATGGTGGTCACCACGGCGACGACCGGCGCCAGCAACAAAAATGAGCGGTCGCTCTCGTCGGCTTCGACGACCATGTAGTCGCCGCGGCCGAGGCGAGCCGTGGCGCCGACTTGATTTACGCGGCCGCCCACGACAAACGTGGGGTCCAGGCCGGCCGAAGCGAGTACCGACGCAACCATTGACGTTGTGGTGGTCTTACCGTGCGCGCCGGCAACCGCGATGCCGTGCTTCAAGCGCATCAGCTCGGCGAGCATTTCAGCTCGCGGAATGACGGGAATTTTCAGGCGCACAGCTTCGGCCAATTCGGGATTGTCACGGGAGATCGCCGAGCTGGCGACGACGACGTGCGCGCCATGCACGTGTTCGGCGCGATGTCCTTCATGGATTTGCGCGCCAAGAGTTTCGAGGCGCTCGGTAACCGGCGAGGAGCGTACGTCGGAGCCGGAAACGGCGTAGCCCAGCGTCAGCAGCACCTCGGCAATGCCGCTCATGCCAATGCCACCGATACCGACCAGGTGGATGCGCTTGAAATTGTGGAAGCTGACCATCATGGCCGCGCAATCTCCTCAATCAAGTCGGCGATTTTCCGGGCCGCGTCCGGCCGCGCCATCTGGCGGGCGCGCGCGCCGAGTTCGGATAGCTTTCGCGGATCGCCGAGCAACGCCAGAATCTCCCGCGCGAGGCGTTCGCCGTTCAGCTCGGGCTCCGGGATGAGGCGCGCGGCGCCCGCGCGGACCATCTCCTCGGCGTTACGCAACTGATGGCTGTCGGTCGCGGCGGCGAAAGGGATAAAGAGCGCGGCGCGCCCGGCTGCGGCGATTTCGGCCACGGTGACCGCGCCGGAGCGGCAGACAATCAAGTCGGCCTGGGCAAAACGCTCCGCCATTTGGGCGAAGAACGGAGCCACCTCGGCGTCGAACTCGCGCTCCGTATAAGCCAGGCGAACAGCATTATAGTCGCGCTGACCGGTCTGATGGATAAAGCGGACAGTTTCTTTTTGGGCAAGCAAGTGGGGCAGCGCTTCCGAAACGGCACGGTTGATCGCCGACGAGCCCTGGCTGCCGCCGGTGATGAGAATGCGATAGGGAGGGGCGGGCTGGCGCGGCGCGATGGTAAAAAATTCCGGCCGCACGGGGCAACCGGTAAAAAATGCGTTGCTGCCCAAGCGCTCGGCGACCGAGGGATAACCGGTCGCGATGCGCGTGAGCGAGGTTGGCGAGGACGCGATTGGTGAAGCCGGGCGCGGCGTTGGGTTCGAAGATCACGCTGGGCAATTCCTGCATGGCAGCGACGAGCATCACCGGGCCGGCTGCATAGCCGCCGACGCCGAACGCCGCGTTAAAACGATGCGGTTCAAGATAGCCGCCGAATCCAAGAATGCCGGGCCTAATTGCAAGATATTGCGAGCCAGACGCAAGGGTCCCATGCCTTTCAGACCGGCGGACCGAATGGTCTCCAGCGGCAAACCCGCCTGCGGTACCAACTTCATCTCCATTCCTCGCTCCGTGCCGACGAACAGCGCTTCCCTGCTGGCGTCCCGGCTGAGCCATTCATGCGCGACGGCCAGCGCCGGGAAAACATGGCCGCCCGTGCCGCCACCGGCGATCAGCAGTTTCAAGTTCCCTGGCTCCGCCGCTTCTCCAAATGCATTCGCTCTCAGGCCCCCTGCTGGCTGATGTTCAGGAGCACGCCAGTCGCCAGAAGCATGACGAACAGGCTGGAGCCGCCGTAGCTGATGAACGGCAGCGGGATGCCCTTCGTGGGCATCATGCCGAGCACGACGCCGAGATTGATGAGCGCCTGCGTCGCGACCATCACCGTGATGCCGACGGCCAGGAAGCGGCCGAAGTCATCGGGGGCGCGAAAGGCGGCGCGCAGGCCGCGCCAGGCGTAGGCCGCAAACAGCGTCAGAACGATTGCGCCTCCGATGAAGCCGAGCTCTTCGCACAGCACGGCGAAGATGAAATCGGTGTGCGCCTCGGGAAGATAGAAGAGCTTCTGCTTGCTCTCCATCAGGCCGACGCCGAAAAAGCCGCCCGAGCCCACGGCGATCAAGGATTGCATCAACTGGAAACCGCGGCCTTGTGGATCGGCATCGGGATGCAGGAAGGCCATCACGCGCTGCAGGCGATAGGAGACGTGCACGATGGCCATGTAGATGCCGGGAACGGCCACCGCCCCGGAAGCCAGGATATATTTCTCCGAAAGGCCGGCGACGAACAGCATGCCGAAGGCGATCAGGAAAATTTCGAGGGCCGTGCCGAGGTCAGGCTCGAGGAGAACCAAGCCCAGCATCAGAAGCACGAAGCCCGCTGCTGGAACCAGCGTGTGGCGGACGTCGTTGACGCCGAAGCTGCGTGGGCGGTTGCGCATTTCGAGCAGCCACGCGAGATAGAGAATCACGGCGAGCTTGGCTAGCTCGGAAGGCTGGAGGCTCGCAGGCCCTATGCGGAACCAGCGATGCGTGGCGTGAGACGCGCTCAGGAAAAACACGCCGATGAGCATGAGCAGAACCGTGAACAGGAACGGGAAAACGAACTGCGGCTCGCGCAACTTGCGATAATCGACGTTCATCAAAGCAAACATTCCGGCCAGGCCCAGCGCAAACCACACGAGCTGCCGCAGCAGAAAGTAGTAGCCGTTTCCGTATTGTTCGCGCGCGGTCACGGCCGAGGCACTGAAGACCATCACCGCGCCGATCACGGACAGAGCCACCGTGATCAGGAACAGCCAGCGATCGGTTTCGAGCTTGCGTGGCATGCCTTAATTCCTCCGGACCGCGGCAGACGAAATATGCGGCGCGAGCGCGCGCACGAGTTCCTTGAAGACGCGGCCGCGATGCTCGTAATTCTCAAATTGGTCAAAACTGGCGCAGGCTGGCGCCAGAAGAACGGTGTCGCCCGGCCGCGCGAGGTCAAAGGCTTGCGCGACGGCGCGATCGAGTGTTCCCGCTTGCGCCACTGGCACGGCACCGCCGAGCTGGGCTTCGATCTTTTGCGCCGTCGCGCCGATCAGGAAAACCTGGCGGGCGCGCTGGCGTAAGAGCTCGGCGAGCGGCGCGAAGTCTCCGTCCTTGTCCTTGCCGCCTAGAATGACGAGCAGCCCGCCGGGGAAAGCCTCGATGGCTTTCGCGGCGGCGTCCACGTTGGTCGCTTTGGAGTCGTTGAAGAAATTGACGCCGCCGATTTCGGCGACAAACTCGAGGCGGTGTTCGACTCCGGCAAAGCTGCGCACGCCTGCGGCGATGGCTGCCGGCTCGACGCCGAGCAAAAATGCGATCGAAGCAGCCGCCAAGACGTTCTCGACGTTGTGCTCTCCACGCAAGCCGATGTCGCTCAGGCTAAGCAGCGCGACGTCTTCGCCATCCAGCCGGAATACGATCTGACCGTCTTGCACGAAAGCGCCGCTGGCGACGCGCTTGGTGCGGCTGAACCAATAAGTGTGGGGCCGCGCGGGCGCGAACTGCGTCACGAGAGGATCGTCGGCGTTGAGCACGGCGGCGTCGCGATCGGTTTGGTTTTCGAAGATGCGCGCTTTGGCGCGGCTGTAGGCTTCCATCGAGCCGTGGCGGTCGATATGGTCGGGCGTCAGATTGAGCAGCACGGCGACGTCCGGACGCAAGGTGTCGATCAGCTCGAGTTGAAAGCTGCTGACTTCGGCGACCGTGATGCTGGTCTCGGTGGATTCTTCCACGCGGGCAATCAGCGGCGTGCCGATATTTCCCGCGACGATGACGGGCAGCGCCGCGCCTTGCAGAATGTGGCCCACCAGAGAGGTGGTCGTGGTCTTGCCGTTCGAGCCGGTGATGGCCACGAAGCGGCCGCGCAAGAAGCGCCAGGCGAGTTCGATTTCGCTCCACACAGGAATGCGCGCGGCTTGCGCAGCGGCCAAACCGGGCAGCGCCGCCGGAACACCGGGGCTGGGGATGATCAGGTCCTGTGCTAGAAAGATTTCGTTGCTGTGGCCGCCGAGTTCCAGCACGCAGCCGGCGTTGCGAAGGTTCTGGGCAGCCTCACCAAGCGCCGCGGCGTCGCGTGCCTCGGTCGCTGTTACGCGCGCGCCGCGCGCGGCACAGAACAACGCCGTGGCCACGCCCGTGCGGGCCAGCCCGACGACTAGCACGCGTTTGCCTTCGAGTTCGATTCCCGGCCGCAACACATCACCTCAATTTGAGCGTCGTCAGCGAGAACAGCGCAAAAATCAATGCCACGATCCAAAAGCGCACGATGATCTTCGATTCGCTCACGCCCGCCAGCTCGAAATGATGGTGCAGCGGGGCCATGCGGAAGATGCGCTTTCCGGTCAGGCGAAACGAGGCCACCTGCAAAATCACGGAGACGGCCTCGACCACGAAGATGCCGCCCACGGAGAACAAGAGAATTTCCTGCTTGATGCACACGGCGATCAATCCGATGACGCCGCCGATGGCCAGCGAGCCGACGTCGCCCATGAAAAGGTCGGCCGGATGCGCGTTGTACCAGAGGAAGGCCAGCGAGGCGCCCATGAGCGCGCCGCAAAACACGGTCAGCTCGCCGACCTGCGGCAAATGTTGGATGTCGAGATAGGAGCTGAAGCCGGCGTGGCTGGTGACGTAGGTCAAAATCGTCAGCGCGCCCACGGCAATCACCACGCAGCCGACGGCGAGCCCGTCCAAGCCGTCGGTGAGATTGACGGCGTTCGATGAGCCCACCATGACCAGCGAGGCAAATACCAAGAACGGGAGAAACGCCAGGAGCCAGAGATGCGGGCGGCCTAGCAAAGATGCAAAGGCCAGCTCGGGGTGAAATTTCTTAAAGAACGGCACGACGAGCTGCGTCGAGTAAATGCCGTATGCGCGCAGGAGCAACAGAACGAGGCCGCACGCAATGCTCGCGGCAATTTGCAGGATGAGCTTGGAATTGCCGGTGAGGCCGCGATTGTGGCGGCGGACGACCTTGGTGTAATCGTCGGCAAAGCCGATCGCGCCGAAGCTGAGCATGGCAAAGACCGCAAGGAGCACGAAGGGATCAGCCAGGTCAGCCCAAAAGAGCGTCGGGACCAGCGTTGCGGCCACGATCAGAACGCCGCCCATGGTGGGCGTGCCGGCCTTGGCCTGGTGGCTGGCCGGGCCTTCCTCGCGGATGAATTGCTTGATCTGCAGCTGACGCAAACGCCGAATGGTCCACGGGCCCGCCACCAGCCCCAGAAACAGAGCCGAGAGACTGGCTAGCGCCGTGCGCACCGTGATGTAGCGGAACACATTCAGATAGTGAGCCACGGCCGGCGACGCGTGGAAAACTAGGAAGTAAACCATCAGCCGTGTCCCTGCCGGGCCGCAGGTCCGGCGGGCAGATCGCCGACTGGCGCGTATTGTTCGAGCAAAGCCTCGACGATGCGCTCCATTTTCACGCCGCGCGAGCCCTTGACCAGCAGCAAATCTCCAGGTTGCAGCATCTCGCCAAGGAACGCGGCGGCCTCGGCCGAGTTGGCAAAAAATCGCACGCGTGCCGCCGGCACGCCGGCTTCGGCCGCGCCGCTGGCGATTTTATTGGCCTGGCCCTGGACACCAAGAACCCAGTCGATTTTCTTGGCAGCGGCCTGGCGACCAACCTCGCGATGCAACTGCGCGGCTTGCGGTCCCAACTCAAGCATCTCGCCGGCCGCCAGAATTCGGCGCCTGTAGCCCGGCGTCTGAGCCAGCAAATCGATCATGGCTTGGAGCGCGACCGGGTTCGAGTTGTAGCTGTCGTTGATCACTGCAAAGCCGACTTCGAATCGCAGCAGGCGTCCGCGCATTTCGCCGGGCAACAACTGCGGGAAAACCGTGGCGGCCTCAGCTGCTCCCACTCCCCAAACGCTGGCGGCGGCGAGCGCGGCCAAAGCGTCTTCGATACTGTGCCGGCCGGGCAGCGGAAGCGAGAGTCTTGCGCGCCCGCCGGGGAAAACGAAATCGAAGGCGGAGCCTTCGGCGCCGCGTTCTTCGATCTTTTCGGCGCGGAATTGCGCTGGGGACTCGATGCCGAAAGTCAGGACGCGCCCGCGCGCGACCGCGGCGAAACGCGCGACGCGTGGATCGTCGGCGTTGAGCACGGCGACGGGATCGGGCCCGCAGAGTCCTTCGATCAGCTCACGCTTGGCTAGCGCGATCTCGTCCACGGATGCGAAAAATTCCAGATGCACGGGCGCGACGCGCGTGACGATGCCAACTTCGGGCTCGGCGATCTCCGCCAAGCGCCGCAGTTCGCCGCTATGGGACATGCCCAGCTCGATCACCGCAGCTTCATCCGCAGGATCGAGACGCAGCAGGGTGAGCGGCAATCCGTATTCGTTGTTCAGGTTGCCCTCGGATTTTAGGACGCGAAACTTCGCGCCCAACAGAGCCGCCAGGATTTCCTTCGTGGTGGTCTTGCCAACCGATCCGGTAACCGCCGCGATGCGCCTGCCCCAGGAGCGCCGCACTGCTCGCGCCAACTCCTGTAGCGCCGCGAGCGTGTCCGGAACGCCGAAGAGCTTGCCGCGAATCGCCGGCGGATAACCGGCCAGACGATCGTTCGCAACGACGGCTGCGACCGCCCCAGCGTCCAGAGCGGCGGCGACGAAAGCGTGTCCGTCAAAGCGAGGCCCGCGTATGGCCACGAACAACTCGCCTCGACCCACGGTGCGAGAATCAATCGAGACGCCGGCCAGCCGGGCCAGGGGGTCGAGCCCGGGGGAAACCGCGCATCCCAGAGCGCGCGCAACTTCTTCCACTTTCCACCACATATGATCCTCAACGAGCTCAGCGGGCCGGGTTTCACCGCTCGCGACGTCTCCTGGTTTAGTCACCGTAGCCGCGCAGGCGCAGAAACTTGCGCGCCATTTCGCGGTCATCGAACTCGAGCACGCGGTCCTTGAGCACCTGCGTGGTCTCATGCCCTTTGCCGGCAAGCAGCACAATGTCGCCGGAACGTGCCTCATCGAGCGCCGACTCGATGGCTCGCTCGCGGTCGGGCTCGACCAGAAGCTTGGCCGAGGTGCGCTGCAGGCCTACCAGGGTGTCATTGATAATGTTGCGCGGGTCTTCGCTGCGCGGGTTGTCACTGGTGAGCACGACCACCTGGCTCATGCGGCCGGCGGCCTCCCCCATCAACGGGCGCTTGGTGCGATCACGGTCGCCACCACATCCGAACAGGGTGATGATGCGGCCGGTGGGATGAAGCTCGCGAGCGGTCGTCAAAAGATTGCGCAGCGCGTCGTCGGTGTGCGCGTAGTCGACGATGACCAGGAAGGGCTGGCCCGAGTCGATGCGCTCGAAGCGGCCGGGCACGGACTCGAGTCGACGGATGCCCTCCTCGATAGCCTGAGCGGGAAAAGCCGAGCGACAGACTCGTGGCAATGGCGGCGAGCAAGTTGTACACGTTGATTCGCCCCACCAGACGCGAGCGCACTTCAATCTTGCCCTGCGGCGTTTCGGCCATGAATTCGAGGCCCGAAAAGCCCAGGGAGAATTTTTTCGCGGTCACCTGGGCGCCCGGAGCGAGGCCGTAGGTAATGGTCCGGCGCGCGAGGCCCACCAGGCGATGGCCGTAGGCGTCATCCACATTGATAATGCCTGCTTCGGGGGCGCCCGCGCCGGTGCCTTCGAACAGGAGACGCTTGGCAGCGAAGTACTCCTCGAAGGTGTGATGAAAATCGAGATGGTCGCGCGTGAGATTCGTGAAGACCGCGGCTGCAAAATGACAACCCCAAACCCGATCAAGCGCCAGCGCGTGAGAACTGGCTTCGAGCACGGCGTGCGTGCCGCCGGCGTCAGCGACCTCGGCGAGAAAGCCTTGCAGGTCCAAAGATTCCGGAGTGGTGGTGGTGGCGGGACGCGCTTCTTTCGGAGTGCGATAGGCGATGGTGCCAAATAGGCCGCCCTGGTGGCCCGCGGCTCGAACGATCGCATCGATCAGGAAGCTCGTGGTCGTCTTGCCATTCGTGCCCGTGATTCCAATCAGCTGGAGCTTTTCCGCGGGACGGCCAAAAAAATTGGCGCCGATCGAAGCCAGAGCCTTCCGGGCATCCGTAACACGAGTCCAAACCACATTGGGAGGAATTGCCGGCGTGCTCCCCGCGCTGCCAGCCGTTGCCGCGCCAGTTTCTGAAAACAGCGCGTCCCAAGCCGGCCCTGGCGGAGGCGGCAATTCGCTGACGATCGCGCACGCGCCGCGGCCGACGGCATCGGCGATAAAACGATTCCCATTGGTGATTTCGCCCTCGATGGCCACGAACAACGAGCCTTGCGAGACGCGGCGGCTGTCGAAGGCGACGGAGGAAATTTCAACGTCTCGGCCGGCCGGAAGTTCCAGCGCGCCCGCACCGACCAATAGGTCCTTCAGCTCCATTCCGTCATAGTCCAGTATAGGCGTCCCCGTGGGACGGCTCAATTTCTCGTGGTTCTCGCGGCGCAATGTAAGCACCCTCATGAGTGGATCCTTTGTGGCCGCGGGCTCATTTCGCGACCTTCTGATTTCGCGCCTGGGCAAGCTCTGGCGGCCGGCCAAACCAAACCGTTACGGAGCCACCGTGGCGCGTGACGGCGCCCGCGTCCGGCTGCTGTTGTTGCGCGATTCCGGTCCCGACGAGCACCGGATTCAAACCCAACTTCTGGCAGATCTCTGTCACTTGGCGCACGGTTTTGCCTACCAGGCTAGGCAACTGCACCCCATCGCCTTCGGCCAACTCAACCGTAGGTGGCGAAACGGACGCAGAGACGGCGGGCGGGGCGGGAGGAACAGGCTCAGCATTCGCTTCCTGGACATCGGGTGACTCTACTTGCACGGGATCGAAGTCAGCGATGTCGCTCGGCGCAGCCTCGGCCGCGGCGCCGCGGGAAACACGCAGCGTCTTAGGCGAGATCGCTTCATCCTGCGGCACGTTCAGGTACGCGAGCGCCTGCTCGGCGACGCGTTTGAAAACCGGGGCGGCCACTGCCCCGCCCATATGAGAGCCCATCGATGGTGAATCCAGCTGCACGAGAATCGTCAACGCCGGATTATTGATGGGCGCGAAGCCCACGAAGGAGGCGATCAGCTGCGTCGGGGAATAGCGGCCCGTCGCCGGATCGATTTTCTGCGCCGTGCCGGTCTTGCCAGCCGCGGTGTAGCCGTCGAGCCGGGCGAGCTTTCCGGTGCCGTTCAACACCACGCCCTCGAGCATGCTGCGCATAGTGGCGGCCGTGGTCTCGCGAACCACGCGCTTGGGATCAGGCTCGTTTTCGGGGATAAGGTCTCCGTCGGCGGTGCGCAAGGCGCGCACCACGTGCGGCCGATAGAGCAGCCCTCCATTAGCGATCGCCGAGACGGCATTGACCATCTGAAGCGGGGTCACGCCGACTTCCTGGCCCATGGAGATCGAGCCCACTGAAACAGGCGTCCAGCTTTCCACCCGACGCAGCAAACCGCGGTTTTCGCCAGGCAGGTCCACGTCCGTCAAGCTGCCAAAACCGTAAGCGCGTATGTAGTCGTAGAACTTCGGCGCGCCCAGCCGCAGCCCGATTTTGATGGCGCCGACGTCGCTCGATTTCGCGAGAATCTGCGAGACCGTCAGCAGGCCAAAAGGTTCATGATCGCGGATGCGATGACCGGCGATGTAGATTGCGCCCATCTGGCAGTCGACAACATCATTCGGATTGGTGAGCCCCTGATCGATAGCGGCTGAGAGCGTCACGATTTTGAAGACCGAGCCGGGTTCGTAGAGATTGGCAATGGCGCGATTCTCGCGCGATTCGGGTTTGCTTTCGGCGGGCGCGTTGGGATTGAACGTGGGCCAATTGGCCATGGCCAGGATCTCGCCATTCGAGGGGTCCTGCACGATCACGGTGCCGGCTTTGGAGCCAGTCTGCGCGATGGCCGCAGCCAGTTCTCTTTCGGCCATAAATTGAATATTTTCGTCAAGCGTGAGGACCACGCTGGTGCCGGCTGCGGGCGTCTTGTCGCTGCTGTCGTACCAACGGCTCTTGGCGTCGGCCAGGATCAGCATGCGCCCCGGCTTGCTGCGGATGCGATCGTCGAGCGCGTACTCAATGCCGCCGAGGCCCTTCTCGTCGATATCCACATAGCCGAGCACAGCAGCGGCAAGATCTCGCTTGGGATAAAAGCGCTGATCCTCGGGCTGAAAATAGACGCCGCGGAGATTGAGCGCCTGAATGCGGGCCACGGTTTCCGGAGGCAACTTGCGGGCGATCCATACAAAGGAGCGCGACGAGGCCAGGCGAGCCTCCATCTCGTCGGGCGAAACTCCCAACATGCCGCCGAGCAACCGCGCCACCATTTGCGGATCGACAATTTCCACGGGGACGGCAAAGCACGAGTTGACCGCGGCGCTCATGGCCAGCGCGTGCAGGTTGCGATCGAAAATATCGGCTCGTTTGGGGCTGATTTCGACGAAGTGCTGCTGTTGCCGTTCGGCGCGGGCGAGGAAGTCTGCGTAGCGGAAAATTTGCAAATAACCCAGGCGAGCGAGCGACACGCCCGTCCACAGGGCCAGCACCGCGGCGACAATCAACAGCCGGGTCGAAGAACTGCGCGATTCCATTCGAGTACCCGGAACTCCCGCTCGCACAAAGTTGTTAAACTGTCGGGCTGGTTCGCGCGATGACGCGCTGCTCACTGCGCGCGGGTCGAGCTGGTCCGGCGCATTTCGGCGAGGACCGCCTCGCTCGGAACTTCAAACGGCGCGACCTGGCCAGCCGCCGGCGCGGTGAGTCCAAGCTGGCGCCTGGCAATCTGGTCAATCCGCGACGGCGCGCGCAGGCCAGCCACCTCCAGCCTCAGTTCCTGATTCAGCTCAGCCGCTTGCGCACGCTGCGACTTCAGCGACTCCAGTTGGTAGCGCAATTGGATACATGCAAAATGCTGCCAGGCATAGAGAAGGGCCACCGCCGCGACCAATCCGCCCAGCGCCAGCAGGCGCGCCGTCTCGCGCAAGCGATACGGCGCCACCGGACGCACCAAGCGGGAATTATCGATCGGCTTTAATGTATGAAACTCGGTCATGCCGCCACCGCCTCATCCGAACCTGCATCGAAACTTGCTTCCAGTTTCTCCGCCGCGCGGAGCTTGGCGCTTCGCGCTCGCGGGTTCGCGGCCACTTCGGCGTCGGACGGCCGCTCGACATGGCGCGTCAGCACCCGCAAAACGCCTTCGCGAGACAACCGCTGGAATTGCTGCTTGACGAGGCGGTCTTCCAGCGAGTGGTACGACAGCACCACCCACCGCCCCTTCGGAGATAATGTGGCAGGGACGCGATCTAGAAACTGCCCGAGTGCCTCCAACTCTCGATTCACCGCAATCCGCAGCGCCAGAAACGTTTTTGTCGCGGGATGCAGTTTCTGCCTTCCCCTTGAAGTACGTGCCCCTGCCACAACCGTTGCCAGATGTTGCGTGTCGCGGATCGGCCGCGCACGAACAATGACTCTGGCGATTCTTCTGGAATCCCGCTCCTCACCCAACTGATAGAGCAGGTCGGCGAACTCTTTCTCAGCGGCCTCGTTCACGATGTCCACGGCCGCAGTCGCCTCATCCAAATCCATGCGCATGTCAAGAGGTCCGGCGAATCGGAAGGAAAAGCCCCGCTCCGCCGTGTCCAGTTGCATGCTCGAAACTCCCAAGTCCGCCAGCACGCCGTCCAGGAGCGGCAATCCCAGCTCCCGAACCACCTCGTCGATCTTCGAGAAATTCGCGTGCACCAGAGTCACCTTCTCTTCGTATTCCTTCAATCGCTCGCGCGCGATTTCCAACGCCCGCGCGTCGCGATCCATCCCTACCAGCCGCCCGGTGGTCAGTCGCCGGACAATTTCCAGCGCATGGCCCCCAAGCCCCACCGTCGCATCCAAATACAACCCCCCGGGGTCGACCCTCAGCCAGCGCACGGCCTCTTCGGCCATCACCGGCGTGTGCTGCGCGCTCAACGCTAGATGCCCAACGCGTCCAACGTCTTCTCGTCCTCTTCCGTAATCGGGCTCTTGCTCATGGTCTCGAGGAACCGCGCATGATTCCAAACATCCAGGTACGTGAGCGTGCCGAGCACATCGACTTCGCCCCTCATCTGCGCCGCTTCCCGCAACACCTGCTGGATCAGCAATCGTCCCTGTCCGTCAAGCTCGACGACTTGGCCGTAGTAGTTCATGCGTGTCAGAAATTTCTGCTTCGTCCTGTTGTGCGACGAAAGCTTGGCCAGCTTCTCCTCGATCTCGTTCCAAAACCGCATCGGGTAGATGCGTACAAACTCGCCATTCTCGCTGGTCACAAAAAACTGGTTGCCGTATTCGCGCAGCGACTCCAGAAAGGCCGCCGGTATCTTTAACCGGCCCTTTTCGTCGACCCTCGCCTGATAGTTGCCACGCAGCATTCCCTGGAACCGCCACGAGCGCCAAAAAACAGATTAGGCGCCTAGCTACTGCCCTTTTGGCTCGACCCACTTCTCTTCACTACACTCTATTTTTCGCCACTTCTTACCACTTTGTGCCACGCATAGTAGCCGTTCCAGTTTTCTTGTCAATAGGGAAATGTCAGTTATTCAGAAAAACTTGTGAAAATTTTGTTGCGGCGTCCCCCATCGACAAAGCACCACAAGGGATGGTGGAGAATCTCGCCCGGATCAAGACAGGTAGCAAGGAAGTTGCCGGAGAAATCTTGCGCGGAAGTTTCGTATGAGTTACTGGGAGGCGCAAAAAAAGGGCGCAGGCTAGGGTTCAGCCGGCGGCCCACCGGCTTCCCCAGGGCCGACGCGCAGGTTGGAAAGATCGCGCAGCATTTGCCGGTCCTGAGGATTCAGGCCGTCGAGGAACGATTCGTCGTTGAGCTTAGCGGTCCGCTGGGCATCGTCCAGGCCGCGGAGCTGGCGCAGCTTGCCGAGTATCGCCTGACGCCTCACTGGCGGGGTGCCTTGCCACTGCGGCAACAGGGTTTCGCGTACGTAGCCCTGTTGTTCGGGCGTCAGGCGGTCCCAGACCTGCTGGCGATTGAGCATGGTCTGGCGCTGCTCGGGCGAGAGGCGATTCCACTGCTGCATTTGCTGGCGGATTTGCGCCTGACGTTCCGGAGGCAATTCGCGGAAACGCTCGTTGTTATTGAAGAAGCGTTCCTGCTGTTGCGGGGTCATCTGACGCAACCGGTCGACCCAGGCCGGTGGCATCGCAAGCATCCGGCGTTCGCCGGGCTTGGGATTATTGGCATTCGGCACGGCGCGCAGCCGGGGCGGGACTGGGCGCTGGCGCCGCGGCTGGGCCCATGCGCCCGAACCTGCGGCCAGCATCACCACCAGCAGCCCGAAAACGAGTTGGAAAATGCGTCTGGCCATGGACCTTTTGTTCGTGCGTTCCTGCCTACAGCCTCGGTTGAGCTTGCGCCGCCGGCGCAGTCGACGCGGGCAAGTCTGAGAGCGCGTCGAAATTCGAGAGCACGTCGTAATCCTCCAGCACCGGCAAATCCTCGATCATTTTGAAGTCGGCTTCGCCGCTGCCCTGCGCCACCACAACCGGAGACGGACGGCTCGGCCGCACCGACGACAGCCACACGGACAAGAGCACCACGGCCGCGAGCGCGAAGGCCGCACGCGGCGACGGCAACGATGGCATTAGCCAAGCCCAGAAACCGCCGCGCGCCGGAGCCTGCGCCACGCGCGCCAACACATTGGCATCGAAACCTGCCGAAGGCGGCGGCGCCGGCCATTCGTCGAGCACACCAAAAAGCAAGCGGAACTGTTCGGCGCGCTCGCGGCATTCGCCGCACTCCGCCAGATGGGTCTCGACCTTGCGGCGCTCAGACGCGGTGGCCTTCCCATCGAGATAGGCGATCAGATTCTTTTCCGTGTGCTGGCAGTTCATGACGTCCTCACTTCTCCCGATTTCGGCTGGGTCGCGGAGCGCGTGGTTTCGACGAGCGGCGCGAGCTGCACCCGCAGGGTCTCATACGCGCGAAATAGCAGCGATTTCAACGCGCTTTCCGAGCATTGCAGAATCTTGGCGATTTCATCGTAGCCCATCTCTTGATACTTGTGCAGCAGCACGGCCGCACGTTGTTTCTCAGGCAGCGCTTCGATGGCGCGGCGAATCATTGCGGTGCGGTCGCGCGCGATCAATTCCGACTCGATGCCCGGCTGCGAATCTGCTACTTCTACCGACGCCGGATGGCCTGTATCCGTTTCACCTGGCGTTCCACTCGGCTGGCCGATCGATACCTCGAGCTGGCGGTAGCGGCCGTCGCGTTTGGCATTGAGCGCCAAATTGGTGGCGATGCGGAACATCCAGGTGGTGAACTTGGCGCTGGGCTCGTACTGCTCGCGCGCGCGATAGACGCGCAGAAACACTTCTTGCGCCAAATCCTCCGCACTAGCCTGGTCGCCAACCATGCGATAGAGGAAATGGACTAAGGGTGTCCGATAACGATGGAGCAAAAGCTCGAAGGACACCTCGTCCCCGGCTTTTACGTCCAGCATCAGTTGGACGTCGGACCTGGCCATAGCCTCCACAGTCTATCCAACCCTTGCGCTGTCAAAAAGTTGCGGGAACATGACGGGGACGAATGGGGCAATAACTAGGAGGCGCGCAGCACACAAGTCATTGAAAATGAGACAGCTTACTGAAACTTCCTCCACGAGGATCGGGGCCACAAACCAGGCCGGGGCCCGGTCAGCCCTCAACCGCCGTGGCGGAACAGGATCGTATCGCCTTCCTGCACCACGTATTCCTTCCCTTCGAGGCGCACCTGCCCGCGTTCGCGCGCGACGGCGATGCTGCCCGCGGCGAGCAGGTCCTCGCAGCGCGTCACCTCCGCGCGGATGAAATTGCGCTCGATGTCGGTGTGAATCACGCCGGCGGCTTTCACCGCGGTGGTGCCGCGGCGAATCGTCCAGGCGCGCACTTCGGGCTCGCCGGCGGTGAAGAAGGAGATCAGGCCGAGGAGGCGATAGGTGGCTGCGACCAGACGGTGCAGACCCGATTCCTTTAGCCCGTAGGCGGCGAGCAATTCGGCGCCGGCGGCTTCGTCCAGCTCGGCGAGTTCGGCTTCGATGCGCCCGCAAATCGGCACGACGGCGCTCTGTGCGCCTGTGCCCAAGCTTTTCTAGGCCGTGGCGCGCGACGGCCGTTTCCAGCTCGCCGACTTCGTTATCGCCCAGATTAAGCACGTAGAGCATGGGACGCTGCGAGAGAAACATGAAGCCGGTGAGGATCTTGCGTTCTTCCGGCGTGAACTCGATCTCGCGCAGCGGGCGCTCGGCGGAAATCGACTCCTGGCAGCGCAGCAGCAGAGCCTGCTCGCGCTCCAGCAGCCGGCTCCTTTTTTTTCTTGAGGTCTTTTTCCAGGCGCTCGAGCCGGCGCTCGATCTGATCGAGGTCGGAAAGCATCAGTTCGAGGTCCAGCGTGACGGCGTCGCGCAGCGGGTCGATGCTGCCGGCCGAATGCGGCACGGCGGGATCGTCGAAGACGCGCAGGACGTGCGCCAGCGCGTCCACTTCGCGCAGCGGCGCGAGGACGCCGGAATCGCGCGCGCGGCCCTCGGCCATGCCTCCCACGTCCACGTAATCGACGGTGGCGTAGGTCACCTTGCGCGGCTTGTAGAGCGCGGCGAGCTGATCGATGCGCGGCTCGGGAACGCGGGCGACGCCGATGTGCGTGGCCGCGCGCGCCGATTTTTCATCCAGATGGGCGCGCGTCAGAATGCGAAACAGAGTGGTCTTGCCGACCTGGGGAAGTCCGATGATTCCAGTTTGCATGGCCCGCGCATGGTAGCACACGCGAGCGGGGGATTCAGGCGCTCAGGGCGCGGGCTTGCGGCTGATCAGCACAGAGCGGCGAGTCCCGCGAGGAGCACGCCCATCTCCAGGCGCACCGAAATGGTATGCAGGCGATCGAACGAGGCGCGCAGCGCGTTGGTGGCCGGCGTCGCCGACACCGAGCCCATCTGCGCGCGCAATGCGTCCATCGAGGCGATCACCCAGAACTGCGAAACGAAGGTCAGCACAACCATCAGCAACACCAGCAGCGGCGCCGGACGCAACAGCGCTGCCGGCGAGCGCTCCAGGGCCGCCGTGGCAATCAAATAGATCACTCCGGCGACGATGCCCATCAGATGCAACCGGCTGAGCGTCACTCCTACGAGCGCGCCGACCTGATCTTGATTCGAGAACACTGTGAACGCAGCAGGCGCTACGATGGCGCCGAAATACAAGATGCTGCCGATCCACGCACCCAGCGTGAAAAACTGCAAAAAACGAAACAGCGTGGTCATTGTGAAATTCCTCTCGGCGGCGCGCAGAACCTGCTAGGCGGTCATTATATCTAGCTTGCACATGGCTGGCGCTTTATTCACTCCGATGCTCGGGCGCTTGCTTGCCGCGCGGGCCAACTGGTTCGACACACGTAGCCAATCAAACACTGCGAAGCTAACCGAAAAAAGTGGCAAAATGGGGATTCGCAGATCGGGACCCGGCAGGCGGACGAACAAGCCAATGGTGGGCGATAAAGGACTTGAACCTTTGACCTCTCCCGTGTGAGGGGAGCGCTCTAACCAACTGAGCTAATCGCCCACAAGTCAGCACAGCACTAAGCCGTTTGTAACAGATGGAGCAGGTGCCGTCAATCGACCGTCAACCGACCGACGAGGCGCCGTAGGATGCGGCGCAGGTGACCCTTCACTTATGACCACGACCGCCACCAATCTGATCACGCAGCTGCAACAATCCATCGCCCGCGTCATTCGCGGCAAGGACGAAGCCATCCGGCTGACCCTGATCGCTTTGCTGGCAAAAGGCCACCTGCTCATCGAGGACGTGCCCGGCGTGGGCAAGACCACGCTGGCGCAGGCCATGGCGCATTCGTTCCGCTGCACGTTCCAGCGCATACAGTTCACTTCGGACATGTTGCCGAGCGACGTCATCGGCATCAGTATGTTCAACCAGGTTGACCAGCGCTTTGAGTTCAAGCCAGGCCCAATCTTCGCCAACATCGTGCTGGCCGACGAGATCAATCGCACCACGCCGAAAACCCAATCGGCGTTGCTCGAAGCCATGAATGAGGCGCAGGTGACCCTGGACAACCGCACCTACCCTCTGGCGCAACCGTTCATGGTGCTGGCCACCCAGAACCCCATCGAGCACCACGGCACCTATCCGCTGCCCGAATCGCAGCTTGACCGCTTCCTGTTGCGCATCCGCATGGGCTATCCTTCGCGGGAGAGCGAGAAAGACATCCTGCGCAGCCGGGTGGGAGCGCACGCTGGAACCACCAGCGAGCCGGTGATGGAGGCTAGCGACGTAGTGGCCATGCAGGAAACCGTCGAGGGCGTGCGCGTGGACGACAGCCTGCTCGACTATGCGCTAGAGATTATCGAACGTACTCGCCAGACCGAGCGCTTGACGCTGGGCGTGAGCCCGCGCGGTTCGCTGATGTTGCAGCGCGCCGCGCAAGCGAGAGCCTTCCTCGAAGGCCGCGATTTCTGCCTTCCGGACGACTTCAAGCAACTGGTGCTACCGGTGTTTGCGCATCGCGTGGTCGTGAATACGCGCTATGCCGCGGCGCAGAAACAGTCGGCGCCGGCCGAAACCATCCTCAGGGAAATTCTCGAAACCACACCCGTTCCACTCTAATGGGCTTTTTTTCGTTCACGCGCCGGCGGCAGAAAAGCGATGCCGGTAGCTCCGCGACTTCCTCTCGCCAGTCCGACCGCAATTCGGGCCGCGTGGACCGAGCCGCTTGGCGCACCTTCTTCCTGGCCATGGCCGAACTGGCCGGCGCTCTTCTGTTAGCGCTGTCTTCCACGGCCGCCGCGCAAAGCGGCAAAGTGACGTTCGCCTGGGTCACGGCGATGGCGTCTTTGGCCGTCGCCGCTTGGGTCATGTTCACCCTGGTGCCGGCACTGGCACGGCGAACGCCGCTGCGCTGGCTGGCGTACCGCATCGACTATCGCGTGACCAAGGAAGGCATCGTTTACCTTGGTGGTGTCTTCGTGGTGGCGCTCGCGGCGCTGAACACCGGCAACAATCTGCTCTTCATGGTGCTGGCATGCCTGCTCGCCGGAATCTTGATTTCCGGCATCATTTCGCAACTGGTGCTGAGCGGCATCGAGGTGCGGATGGTCTTGCCGGAGCACATCTTCGCCGGCCGCCCGGTGTTGGCCTTGGCCGAGCTCATCAATCACAAGCAGAGGATTCCGTCGTTTTCGCTCCAGCTCGTGGGGGTTGTCGGAAGGTCGCGTGAAGGAGCCAAACCCGAGAATGAGATTCTGACCACACCGGTCTATTTCCCCTATGTGCCGCGCCAGCAAACTGTGCAACAAGGCATTGAGTTGCGCTTTCCGGTTCGAGGAATCTACCGACAGGAGCTTCTCGGGTTACGAACTAGATTCCCCTTCGGTTTCCTGGAAAAAACTCGCAGAGTAGCCTCCGGCGTCGAGGCCGTGGTCTACCCGCCGGTTGAACCAACCGGAGAACTTTCCGAGATACTCCCTCTGGTGGCTGGCGAACTTGAGAGCTTCTTGCGTGGCCGGGGCCAGGACCTCTACGCCATCCGCGACTTCCAAACCTCGGACAGCGCGCGCCACGTGGACTGGAAGGCTTCGGCCAAGACGGGCGTGCTGCAGGTGCGCGAGTTCACTCGCGACGACGATCGCCGCGTGCTGCTGGCGCTCGATCCGTTCGTTCCGCTGGCGATCGCCGCCCGCAGCGGGGACACATCCGATCCGCTTTTCGAGCGCGGCGTGGCGTTGTGCGCCAGCCTGGCATGGCATTTCCACGAGATCGATTCGGTGCTTGCGTTTCGCAGCGGCACATTCGCGACGCCCATGGGCCCTGCCAGCGATTCCATCTACAGCGTTCTGCGCCACTTGGCGGCCGCGGCGCCGCTGCCCGTCGAGGCCGGCCGATCGTTCCTCGATCAACTCGCGGATGAGCCGGACATCTTCAAGATTATTGTGACCCGTCAGCCGCGCGAGGCCGTTCCCGCCAGCCTTTGGAGTTCGTCTTACGTCGTTTTCCTCGCAGAATAGGCTCGGCGAATTGCAGCCAGGCAGTCCTGTCGCTCTCACCCGTCCGACAATCATGCGACAATATCGTGGTTCATTATCTTTGCCACGCTATGCCCAAGGCTTTGTTGACAGTTTCCGCCGAAGAGCTGCCGCGATTCCGTCGCGAGATGCTCGATTGGTTTGAACGCTCCAGACGCGATCTTGACTGGCGCCGCACGCGCGACCCCTATCGCATTTGGCTTTCCGAGATCATGCTGCAGCAGACGCGTGTAGCGGCTGTGGTTCCCCACTACCGGCGATTCCTGGCCCGCTTTCCCTCGGTGCGCAGCTTGGCGCGGGCGCACCTCAACTCCGTGCTGCGCAGCTGGGCCGGGCTCGGCTATTACAGTCGCGCTCGCAACCTGCATCGCGCCGCGAAGCAAATCGTCCGCCAGCACGGCGGGAAGTTCCCGCGTGACCTCGCGAAGGCCCTGGCGCTGCCGGGCGTTGGGCAGTACACCGCGGCTGCGGTATTGAGCATCGCCTACGGCGAGCCGCTCGCGGTGCTGGACGGCAATGTCGCCCGCGTATTGGTTCGGCTGGCCGCTGCTAGGGGCGAAATCCGAGAGCCGAGCCTCTGGAAACGTCTTGCCAGTGCGGCATCCGGCTTGCTGGCTGGCGAAGCGCCCGGCAACTGGAACCAGTCCATGATGGAGCTAGGCGCCACGGTATGCGCGCCGCGCGCGCCACGCTGCAAGGAGTGTCCCGTGGCGCACTGGTGCCGTGCCCGAGCCCTTGGCGTGGCCGATTCGCTGCCCGCAGCGCGCAGAAAACCCAAGACGGCGCGGGTGAGCCTGGCCGCGACCGTGCTGCTCGATCCGAGTGGGCGCACCTTGGTTTTGCGTGACGAGGACGGTGGAGCGCTATTCTCGCGGCTGTGGCAGTTCCCGGCCGTCGCGGCCGGCCGCAACCTTAGGCGGGTGCTCGGCGAGTACCTCCGGCGCTCGCTTGGCGTTCCGGCCGCAGACATCGAGGCCCTGGCAAGCGCGCGGCACACCGTCACATTTCGTGACATCCAGCTTCTGCCGTTCCTAGTGCGCGTCGAGCGCCTGCCGGCCGTGCCCGGCGCACGCACGCCGCTGCTTGACGAACTCGATCGGCTGCCAATCTCGAGCGCCACCCAGAAGATCTCCGCCTCTGCCCTGCGAGCCATTCAAGGCCCCCGGGATGCCCGGGGTACCCGTTTCGCGCTGCCAGCGGGAGCCTGAAGCCGGGTGATGTTAGACTAATGTGAGGCCATGGTCACCGCATCCGCATTTGCCGCTCCCAGGACTTCCGCGCTCACCCGTTACTTTCAGATTTCGCTATACCTCATGCTGCTGGTGAGCGTCTTGACCCTGGTATCCACCGGCAAACTCGACCTGGTCTCGATTCTGTTGCCGCCCGCGGCGCTGCTGGTGAAAGGCTATCGCTGGTGGCGCGGCTTCCCCGCCGAACTGTCGCCTCGCGCCGCCACTTGGCTAGTCGTCGGCTATTTTGCATTCTTCCCCGTGGACCTGTGGTGGCTCTCCCGCCTGCTGGCGAGCGACGCGCAAAATCCGGCGCTCTACTCCGCCCTGCTCGCGGCCATCCACTTGATGCTCTTTGCGACGATCGTGCGTCTCTTCAGCGCGCGGAGCACGCGCGACTACCTGTTCCTGGCGCTACTGTCTTTCAGTAGCATGCTGGCCGCGGCCATTCTGACCGTCGACACGATGTTTCTCCTGTTTTTCCTCCTCTTCCTGGCGCTTTCCATCTCCACGTTTATCAGCCTCGAGATGCAGCGCAGCGCCGAAGGTTCAGCCTCGACGCCCATTGGAACGGGCACGCCTGCGGCACGCCGGCTGAACAAGGCTCTGGGCATCACCTCGGGCGCGATTGCCGCCGGGGCTCTGCTGCTTGGAACCACCATCTTCTTCGTGATTCCGCGCTTCACGGCCGGCTACATGTCCGGCTTCAACCTGCAGCCGTCGCTGATCTCCGGCTTCAGCGACGACGTCGAACTCGGCCAGATCGGCGAGATCAAGCGCAGCAGCTCGGTGGTCATGCGCATCGAGGTCCAAGGCGACCCCAAGGCGGCGCAAGGCATGCACTGGCGCGGCATCGCGCTCACGACATTCGATGGACACCGCTGGTACAACCAGGAGCATGAGCCGTTCGCGTTGAGCGAGGGCCCGGACGGCTGGTTGTCCATCGACCACCAAGTCAAGCAAACTCAGACCGGCCAGCGCAACTACTCGTCGCCCTTGCGCTACACCGTCCTGCTCGAGCCGATGGCCTCCGACGCGCTTTTCGTGGCTGCCGAGCCGCAACGCATTCGCGGGCAATTCGTTACAGACACCAACGCCGGCGGGGCCGCGCTGCGCCGCACCTACCTGGTCGAGGACCAGACGGGATCGATCTCGAATCCATTCCACAACTTCTCGAACGTTCAATACGAAGCCGTTTCCGCGGTTCCCGAGATTCCTGCGAACCTGCTGCAATCCGCCGGGACGAATTATCCCGACGACTTGCGCCCGTTGTACCTGCAGCTACCGAAGGTGGATCCGCGTGTACCGGCGCTGGCTCGCCAGATCGTGGGCCGCGCAGCCTCCCCGTACGACCAGGCGCGCGCCATCGAAACATACCTCCGCAGCCATTACGCATACACTCTCGAACTCTCCGCCACGCCACCCGCCGATCCGCTGGCTTCGTTCCTATTCCAGCGGCGCGCCGGCCACTGCGAGTATTTCGCCACGGCCATGACCGTGATGCTGCGCAGTCTTGGCGTGCCCGCGCGCTACATCAACGGCTTTTTGCCCGGCGAGTACAACAGCGTTGGTGGCGACTACATCATCCGCGCGAGTGACGCCCACAGTTGGGTGGAGGTGTTCTTCCCCGGGTACGGCTGGCTGACTTTCGATCCCACCCCGCCCAGCCAGGACACGCCCGCCGGACTTTTTGCGCGGCTCGGCTTCTATGTGGATTGGTTCGAGCTGCAATGGGGCGAGTGGATCATCAACTACGACTTCTTTCACCAGTACACGCTGGCGCAGGCCTTGCAGCGCGCCTCGCGAGACTGGACCTTGCGTTGGCGCGAAAGATTCGAGCAGGCCCGCAACGCCGGGGCCGAGCGCGTGCGCGCCTGGCAGAACCGCCTGGCTTCCGCGCCCCTGTGGTTCCCGCTCTCTCTGCTTGCGCTGATCGTCACAAGCCTGTGCGCGCGAAGCCGCACGCTGCGCGAGCGCGTCCTATTGGCATGGAATCTGCGGGCGCGCGGCGCGGAACTGCCGCCTCACACGGCCGCGCTTTTTTACCGGCGCATGTTGTTGCTGCTGGAGCGGCGCGGCTGGCGAAAATCGCCAGCGCAAACGCCCCTGGAATTCGCCGCTTCTCTCTCGGATGGCGGAGCGGCAGCTCCGGTGGCGCAGCTCACTGCGCTCTATCAGGATTCGCGTTTCGGAGGGCGCGGAGCCGACGCGAGAACCTTCGGCGCACTCCTCGCCAGTCTGGAAGCCGCGCTCCAAAGCCATCGCTATAAGCCATAGACGAGAACGTGGCGTGACCATTCCGCGGCGCGCTAAGCACCGCCGCCCGCGGCTTCTCCCACGTTACTTACCTCGGTAACTGAACAGCTTCTGGCATTTCTCTCGAAGAAATCCGCCGATCACGGGCACTGGGTGATCACCTTTCTCGAGGACCAGTCGGCACGAGATCAGACAAGCCCGCCACTTGTAGTCTTCCGTGCCGCACTTGCGGCCGTAGGCGGCGATGTCTTCCTGGGAAACGCCATATACGACCGCGCCAATCCTGGACCACACGCACGCGCCGGCGCACATAGCGCACGGTTCGTGTGTGGAATAGAGGACAAAGTCGTGCAGGTAGCGGCCATAGCCACTGGATACGTACTTGAGAGTTTCGAGCTCGACGTGTTTGATGCTTGATCCTGAGGTCTTTACCCGGTTCCCCGCGCTGGCAATGACCACTTCCCGCTTGCCCAGGACTTGTGTAATGACCGCGCCAATCGGATAGTCGCCTCGATCACCGGCGCGTTTGGCCTCGGCGACAGCCAGCTCCATGAACTTATTTCTCGGCTTGTAGGAAGCGGGGATCACGTATTCAGATTATACCCGCCAAGCGCACCAGGAAATGGAAGGGTTAGCGAACTGACTAACACATCCCTGGAAGAGTCCCCGGGGCCAGACCGTAATTTTTCGTGCTAAAGCACTTTTCCTCCATGCCGATAGGGACGCTGAAGGAAGTTTGATTCGCCCGCCCTGGCACGCCGGGCAACCTGGAGGAAAACATGGACTTCGATCAAGCGATCGCGTCACACACCCAGTGGAAGGCCAAGCTTCGCACCTACATAGCTTCGCCCGACGGCAGTCTGTCGGCGGCCGAGATCGCTCTGGATAACAAATGCGAATTGGGAAAATGGATATCCGGGCAAGGCGCCAAGTACTCAAACTTGCCGGAATTCAACTCTCTGCGCTCCCAGCACGCACAGTTTCACAAGGCCGCGGCGGAGATCGTTCGCAAAGCGGATTCAGGGCATCCCGTCGCCGAAGAAGTCGCTCTCGGGGGCAAAAGTGAATTCTCGTTGGCTTCCACTGGCGTCGTGAGCGCGATCATGTCCATCAAAAACAAGATTGCCAAGCAGGTCTTGGTCACCAAATAGCGAAGGCAAGCAGATCTCGTTGTTTCGGCACGACGGGGAGCAGGACCCGCCCAATCACCATTCCGCGTCGGCGGAGGTAGGTTTGTCGCCGAATCCCGCGAAGTCACCTGCCAAGATATAGCTTTTCCGCTCGAACCAAGCCAAGCGGTGAAGAAATGGCTGAGTGCTTGAAACCACGCGCTCGAGGATAAGTTTGTCTGGCCAGGAGGCCCAAAAAGGGAAATCCCGGTTGACAACCCACAGCGCGGCGTGAAACAGTGCCCGCTAATGGAGGTCGCGCATGCGAGTCAAGCCCTTAGCTCTTGCTGTGTTGGCGGCCGGCACTTTCCTGGTTTCCGCTCCGATTTTCGCGCACCATGGCGCGGCGTCATACGACTCGAAGAAACTGACCACGCTGAAAGCGACCGTGACGGAGTTCCGCTATATTAACCCGCACTCGGAAATTTTCTTGGATGTCGTGGATGCAGACGGAAAGACACAGAAGTGGATCGCCGAAGCGGTGAGCGTGGCCAGCCTGTCCAGGTACGGCTGGACCAAGAATACGCTGAAGCCGGGTGATCAGATCAGCATCACGGGTAACGCCGCGAAAAACGGCTCCTACATCATGCGTCTCAGCAGCCTGGTGCTGCCCAATGGCAAAGTGCTCTCGGTCGAGCGCGCCGAGGATTATGCGCAACAATAGGAATCGCTCCGGTCACTCTGACGATTTGCGGACGAGGAAGTGTTTCATGCGCAACCGCCGAACGGGTTTGACGCTTGCGGCGTTGGTAGTGCTCTTCGGTTCGCACAGCGCGCTGGCTCAGACCGCCGCGCCCCAACGAGCGTCAAACGCTTCGGCACCGGACATCTCGGGAGTCTGGAGACGGTCGCGGACCGCTCCGGATAAGGCTCGCAAGTACACCTTGGGCGAGATCGTTGGGTCCATCGGCCAGATCCCCCCGATGACCCCGTGGGCGATGGCGAAATTCAAGGCCGCCAAGCCCAACGGCGGCGCGAACGGCGCCTCTTTGGCGGCAACGAACGACCCGCAGATCCAGTGCTTCCCGCCCGGCGTGCCGCGGATCTACAGCACGCGGTTGGGGGCGCCCTTTGAAATCCTGCAGGTTCCTGGCAAGGTGGTCATGATCTTCGAATACGACCACTTTGTACGCGAAATCTTCACCGACGGGCGCCAGCATCCCCAGGATTTGAACCCTACCTGGATGGGCCATTCCATCGGTAAGTGGGAAGGCAATACCCTGGTCGCGGACACGATCGGCTTCAACGACAAAACCTGGCTGGATGGAGCCGGTCATCCGCACAGCGAGTCGCTGCACCTGGTCGAGCGCATTCAGCGACCAAGTCACGACGTTATGATCGATGACATTACCATCGACGATCCGAAGGCTTATACCAAACCTTGGGTCGCGCACGAAATCTTCGAATTAAAGCCGGGCTGGGACCTCGAGGAATACGTTTGCGAGGACTTCCTGAACTTCAAGGATTTGCAAAGCATATCGGAGTCGCCCAAGTAGCCTCAGCCCAACCGGTCACTTTACCTGCTGTTTCTTCAATCTACCCGCTGCAAGGTGCGTCCGCGGCGCCACAGGCCGGGCGTATCCGCCCATGTGCTAGAATTGCCGAGGCACACGCGCAAGGAGAGCTTCCCGTACCCGTTATGCCGCCGGTCGCACCAAAAGTTGGTTTTCTCAGCTTGGGCTGCCCGAAAAACCTCGTCGATAGCGAGGTCATGATGGGCATTCTGGCACGCCAGGGGTATGAGATTACCCCGCGCGCCGACGAAGCCGACGTCATCGTTGTCAACACTTGCAGCTTCATCGAGCCCGCACAGCAGGAGTCGGTCGACACGATCCTCGAGATGGCCGAGCACAAGAAATTTGGCCGGGCGCGCCGTCTGGTTGTCGCCGGCTGCCTGGTGGAGCGCTATCGCGATGCCATCCGCGAGCGCATCCCGGAGGTGGACGCGGTCATCGGCACCAACGAGGTGGAAGGAATCCTCCAAGCGGTCCAGGGCGAATTGAGCGCGCCACAGGCCGCGCCGCCCGCGTTTCTCTACCACGATGCCACGCCGCGCCTTCTGGCCACTCCGCGCCACGCCGCCTACATCAAGATTGCCGAGGGCTGCGACCATCCCTGCACGTTCTGCATCATTCCGCAACTGCGAGGGCAATTCCGCAGCCGTCGCTTTGAGTCCGTCGTGCGCGAGGCGGAAAACCTCGCCGCTGCAGGCGTGCGCGAAGTGACGCTGATCGGCCAGGACACTACCTCGTACGGCGAAGATCTCGGTTTGCGCGACGGCCTCGCCGCGCTGCTAGAACGCCTCGCGGGCGTCGAAAGCCTCGACTGGGTGCGCTTCCTGTACGCCTATCCCAATCGCGTCACGCAGAAGTTGCTTGATACCCTGGCGAGCCATCCGCGGCTGGTGAAATATATGGACATGCCGCTACAGCACGCCAGCCGCAGCATGCTCGCGCGCATGAAGCGCGGATCAAGCGGCGACGCCTTCCTGCGCCTGATCGAGCGCATTCGCGCGACGATTCCCGGCGTGATGCTGCGCACCTCGTTCATCGTCGGATTTCCCGGCGAGACGCCGGCCGAGTTCCGCGAACTCGAGCAGTTTGTGCGCGCGGCGGAATTCGATTGGATGGGCGTCTTCGCCTACTCCGACGTGGACAACGCAGCCAGCCACGCGCTAGGCGCGAAAGTGGATGCCGACACGATCGCCGAGCGGCGCGACCGTCTGATGTCCATGCAGCGCCGCATTTCGGCGCGTCGGTTGCGGCGCTTCGTGGGTCAGAAACTCACGGCCCTGGTGGAGGGACCGTCGAGGGATACCGAACTGGTTTGGGAAGCGCGCCTCGAAGGAATGGCGCCGGAAATTGATGGCAAAGTATATCTGAACGATCTAGAGCCGCCGGCGGGCGGGCGCGCTGCGGTTTCCGGCGATATGGTCACCGTTGAGATTACCGGGTCGCACGATTACGATCTGGTTGGCCGCGTGATCCACGTGCGTGAAGCATTGCCCGTGATTGAGGGGTCTCTCGTCGCTCCCGCGCGAACGATCTCGACGGGGGCTGCGCTGCGCGTGCTCGCCTGACTGCCGTCCGGCGTTGCGGAAGCCAGGTGCGCCCCAACCACGCAATCTCGGGGGTCATCCATGAAGCACCAGTGCCCGATTTGCCGCAGGCCGACCGACTCGGATCGTGACGTTGACTTCCCTTTTTGCAGCGAGCGCTGCCGACTACTGGACCTCGGCAATTGGGCCGCGGAACGCTACGTAGTCTCCGAACCGCTCTTCGACGAGGACGAGTCCGGCCAACCGGGTTCGCGCCAGCCTGATTCGAGCGACGCTGACCCGCATGAACCCAAGCACTGAAGGAAAACGCAAACCGCAAGTGGCCCTGGCCATCGCCACCAGCCTGGGACTCGGCTACCTACCCAAAGCCCCGGGCACCTGGGGCTCGCTGGCCGGCATTTTGATCCACGTTCTAACGCTGTTTTACTTCCCGCTGCCGTCCGCTTCGCGAACGCTGGTGGTGACTGCTGCGGTGGCTATCGCGCTTGCCGCCGGCGGCGTCTGGGCGGCGGACCGCACCGCGAATTTCACGGCTCAGAAAGATCCACAGTTCGTGGTCATCGACGAAGTCTCCGGCCAGCATCTCACCTACGCCCTGGCGCTCGCGCCGCTGAACTGGAAATATTTGCTCCTGGGCTTTATACTTTTTCGCGCCTTCGATATTTGGAAGCCATTTCCCGCGCGGCAAGCAGAATCCCTGCCCGGCGGCCTCGGCATCATGGCGGACGACTGGGCCGCAGGCCTGTACGCCGCGCTGGGTCTCTGGGTCGCCCGGCGCTTGGGCATGTGACACCCTCGGCGGAAAAATCCAAGCCAGGGATCACGCAGAAGAACATTGGAAAGCAACTCGAAGCCGCGCATTGAACGAATCACACCCGATGCCGCCATTCCCGGCGGCGAAATCCTCATTGCCGGCAGCGGATTTGCAGCCAATGGTGATTCTCGTCCGCGCGTAATGTTTGGCGAAGCCGAGGGCGGTCTTTTGATCGCCGGAGAGAGTCAATTGGTGGCTCAGGTGCCGGAAGACTCCGCCGGCAATCTCGTGCGAGTATCCACGGGACGAGGCGACAGCAACCTGTTTGAGATCCATGTCGCCTTGCAGATTGCCGATAATCTGCATCCGGTCGGGAACCCAGCCGTGGATGCTGACGGAAACATCTATGTGACCTTCAGCGGCCAGCGCGGGCAGAAAGTCCCAGTATCACTTTACAAAATCACGCCCGCTCATCAGGTCAAGCCGTTCGTGACCGAGATGATGAACCCGACAGGCCTGGCTGCGGACGCGTCGGGTCTGTTGTACGTCTCCTGCCGCAACGACGGCACGATTCATCGCGTCACGCCCGAGGGCCGCTCGGAACTGTGGATCGAGGGCATGGGCATCGCCACGGGCTTGGCGTTTGACGCCGAGCATAACCTGTTCGTCGGAGACCGCAGCGGCACCATCTTCAAGATCAGCCCGGATCGCCAGGTTTTCGTGTTTGCCACGCTGGAGCCCTCCATTGCCGCCTATCACTTGGCTTTTAGTCCGGACGGCGAACTGTATGTCTCCGGTCCCACGACCTCCAGCTTCGATCACATCTGCCGGATCAATCATCAGGGAGAGATCAGTCTTTTCTATCGAGGGCTGGGCAGGCCGCAAGGCATGGCCTTCGATCGCCAGGGCAATCTCTATGTGGCGGCGTCGAAAGGCGGCCGCCGTGGTATTGTGCGCATCCGTCCGAATGGCGCGGAGGCCGACGTGGTGATCAGCGGGAGCGGCTTGGTTGGCCTGGCCTTGTTGCCCACCCGGCGCGCGATTCTGACCAGCTCCAACGCTCTGTTCAGCCTCGACTGGGACGTCGAGGGCCTGCCCCTGCCGCTCTGATGAAAGCGGAAATCATCGCCGTCGGGTCGGAGCTTCTTACACCCGACCGGATGGACACAAACTCCCTGTACGTCACCGGACGACTGAACCGCCTGGGCATCGCGGTCGAGCGCAAGACCGTGGTCGCCGACGACCACAAACAGCTTCGCGACGCCTTCACGGAATCCCTCTCGCGCGCCGACCTGGTCATCGCGACCGGAGGGCTCGGCCCCACCGAGGACGACCTGACCCGCGAGGCGCTTTCGGACACTCTCGGCCGCAAGCTAGCGCTCAACCATGACGTCCTGCGCGTCATCGAAGCGCGCTTCAAGCGGCTGGGACGGCCAATGGCCGAGAGAAATGCCCGCCAGGCCATGGTTCCCGAGGGCGCCAGCGTCCTGGAAAATTCGCGCGGCACGGCGCCGGGCCTCTGGATCGAGACCGACGGGCACATCGTAATTCTTCTGCCCGGCCCGCCCCACGAATTGAAAGGCATCTTCATCGAGCACGTCGAACCACGCCTCGCGCGGCTGGCCGGCGGCGTGCGCCTGCACGCACGCGAACTGCGCACCGTGGGCGTGCCCGAATCGGATCTCGACGAACGCATCGCGCCCATCTACAAAAACTACGGCGACGTGCAAACGACGATTCTCGCCGGGCTCGGCGAAATTCAGATTCATCTGCGCACCTGGTCGAAGGACTCCGAGGCCGCCGAGCGGATGCTCGACGAACTTGTTAAACAGATCGCGCTCAAACTCGGGGAAAGCATCTTCACGGTCAGCGGGCAATCGCTCGAGGAGATCGTGGCGGCGGAGCTAACGAAAAATCACGCCACCATCGCCGCCGCCGAAAGCTGCACCGGAGGCCTGCTGGCCGAGCGGCTCACGCGGATTCCCGGCAGCTCCGCCTACTTCCTGGGCGGCGTGGTCTGCTACAGCAATGAACTCAAGACCGCCTGGGCGGATGTTCCCGCTGCGCTCATCGAAGCACGCGGCGCGGTCAGCCCGGAGGTCGCGCAGGCGCTGGCCAACGGCATTCGTCTGCGGACCGGCGCGACTATCGGCATCGGAATCACCGGCATCGCCGGCCCCAGCGGCGGCACACCGGAAAAACCCGTCGGACTGGTGCACATCGCGCTCGCCGATGCCGCAGGAGTCAAAGACCACGTCGGTCGCTTTCCGAGCGATCGCGAACGCATTCGCTGGTTCGCGTCGCAAACAGCGCTCGACATGGTCCGCCGCTACTTCCTCCACGCCGCGCAATTGCAACCGGGCCGGCCCGGCGGCACGCAGAGCTAAGCCCGTGCGCCTCTTCGTTGCCCTCGATATTCCGGAGGACGTGCGCACCGCTCTGAAGCAATGCGCCTCGCAATTGTCGAAAATCTGCCGGGCCGCGCGCTGGGTCCGCCTCGAAGGCGCGCACCTCACCTTGAAATTTATCGGCGAGGTCCCCGCCGAGCGCGCCGAAGCAATTCAGCTCGCGCTCGCTGAAATTCATGGTATCGCGCCTGTGGAGATACATTTCGCGGGCGTGGGCTTTTTCCCAGAGTCGCGGCGGCCCCGCGTTCTTTGGGCCGGCGTCGAAGGTGGGCCCGCGCTTGCGAAGTTGGCCGCAGCCGTAGACGAGTGCCTGGCAACCCTCGGCGTCTCTCGCGAAGCGCGCGAATTCCGTCCCCACGTCACGCTGGCGAGGCTCAACTCACCCAAAGGGCTGGAGCCGCTGCGCGAGGCGGCCGCAAAGCTGGGTAGCCCTGAATTTGGTCGCACGACCGCCCGGGAGTTTTGCCTCTACCAAAGCGTGCTCCGACCTACTGGCGCCGAGTATACTCGCCTGGCAACTTTCAATTTCTCTGGAGACTCGTGATCTTGGATGCCATCCTTGCCCTCGTAATTGACACCGCCAAGCCTGCGGTCTTGTGGTTGCTCCCGGCGATGGCTTATCTGCTGGGCTCGATCCCGTTCGGGTACCTCATCGTGTTGGTCAGCGGACGCGGCGACATCCGCAGACGCGGCAGCGGCAACATCGGCGCCACCAACGTGGCTCGCGTCTCCGGGATCCTCTCGGGCGTGCTGACCTTGCTGCTCGACGGCGCCAAGGGCTACTTCGCAGTATGGCTGACCGGTCGTGTCACCGACGGCAACATCCACTGGATGACGCTTGCCGCTCTGCTTGCGCTGATCGGTCACGTCTGGCCGGTCTGGCTCCGTTTCAAAGGCGGACGCGGCGTGGCCACCGGCGCCGGTGTCTTCTTGCCGATTTGCTGGCAAGCTGTGGTCGGCGCGATCGTTGTGTGGATCCTGGTCGTGGTATTCTGGCGCTACGTCTCGCTCGGCTCGATCTCTGCCGCTGCAGCCCTGCCCTTACTCATGTATCTGCTTTACGCGCCCCGGCACGCCCCGCCCGTCACTCTCTCTGCCGGTGTTTCTTTGGCCATGGTCATCGTCATTCTGCGCCATCGGGCGAACATTGTCCGGCTGCTCGAAGGCAGTGAGCCGCAAGTTTACGTAGGCCGCGCAAGGCGATGAGCACACGGGTGTCTTACGGCAGGCGGCACGTGAAAAGACCATGAGAAAAATCGCCATCCTCGGTGCCGGAAGCTCCGGCACGGCCCTGGCCGTGGCCCTTGCGCGCAGCCGCCAGCCGCACCATATCTCGCTCTGGGTCCATGGAGCCGACGTTTTGCAGGCGCTCCGCACCGCCCACGAAAACTCAATCTATCTGCCGGGCATCCGCCTTCCTGACCAGATCCAGCCCACCGCCGAGATGAGCGAAGCGCTGGCCGACGCGGATATCGTCCTCGGAGCGATGCCCTCGGCGAATGCTCGCGCCACCTACGCAGCGGCATTGCCGTTCCTCGATCCACACATGATCTTCGTGAGCGCCACCAAGGGCCTCGAGCACGAGTCCTTGCAGCGCATGACCGAAGTCATCGCGGACGTTACTCGCGCCAGATTCGCGCCGCGCCTCGCGGCCCTTTCCGGGCCTAGCTTTGCCCTCGAGGTTGCGCGCGGAGACCCCACAGCCGTGGTCATCGCCTCGCAGCGGCCCGAGATCGCCACCATCGTGCAGGAGGAGTTCTCCGGTCCGACGCTTCGCCTGTACACCAACGACGATATCATCGGCGTCGAAGTTGGCGGCGCGGTCAAAAATGTCATCGCCATCGCCGCGGGCGTCTGCGCTGGACTCGGCCTCGGCGCCAACTCGATCGCCGCCCTGGTCACTCGCGGCCTGGCCGAAATGACGCGCCTAGCCGTCGCCCTCGGCGGCCGCCGCGATACCCTCGCCGGCCTCGCCGGCTTGGGCGACTTGGTTCTGACCTGCACCGGCACGCTCAGCCGCAATCGTTCGGTGGGCGTCGAACTGGGCCGGGGCCGCCGCCTGGCGGACATTCTCGCGGGCATGCGCATGGTCGCCGAGGGCGTCGGCACAACGGCCGCCGTCCTTGCGCTGGCAAGCAAGCACAGCGTGGAAATGCCCATCGCCGAGCAGATGGACGCCGTGCTGCATCATGGCCGCGCTCCGCGCGACGCCATCCGCGAACTGATGGAACGCCGTCTCAAACAGGAATAGGGGCGCCGCACTAGAAATACACGCATTGGACGCGTCCCCTGATACACTGCGCGCATCAGTTCGGAGCCCGTCGATCAAGTGGGCTTTTAGTTGCTGCGTTAATGCAGCGAAAAATAGACAGGAGGCAAGCGATGGGTGGATTCAAGCAATTCCTGCTGAGAGGGAACGTCGTGGACTTGGCGGTCGGCGTCGTCGTGGGCGCGGCGTTCGGCACCGTCGTCAGCGCGCTGGTGAAAGACCTGCTTACGCCGCTGATCGCTGCTATTGCCGCCAAACCCGACTTCTCCGCGTTTACCTTCACGATTAATGGCAGCAAGTTCCTGTACGGCGACTTCCTGAATGCCGTCGTCTCGTTTGTGATCGTAGCCGCTGCCATCTACTACTTCGTGGTCCTGCCGGTCAACGCCCTGATGGCGCGCGCGCACCACGAGCCGCCGGCCGACCCCACCACCAAGCGCTGCCCGGAATGCTTGAGCGAAATTCCCATCGCCGCCAAGCGCTGCGCACACTGCTGTGTGGCAGTTGCGTAGCGGCGTGCCACACTCACAATTCGGATGCTGCACTTGCGACCTGTACCAAAGGACAGGTGGTGGCACTTCGGCCAACTGTCATGGCGCCGTTTCTTCTGCCCAGCCGGTCTCGACCGTACAATGATCTCACGGTCGAGCAATGGTCCGGAAAGCCTCCAAGTCGCTTGCCTTGCACCGCCCTCGCCTGCTCTTCCTGGTGCTGGGCGCGATGCTGCTGGTCAGCGCGGTTCCCATCGGCCTGTACCACCGTCAAGTGCTGCGGCTTAGCCAGGAAAAGCTGACCGACACCGAAAGCGTCCAGCAGACCGAAGTCACCCGCTCGCTGGGCGACGAGATCCAGTTATTCGACGCCAACCTCTATCAGCAGCTCGTCAGCGAGCGCCAGATTCTCTCCATCACGGGCTTGCTCGACAAAATCAACGATCCCGTACGTGAGCCTCAGGTGACGCGCCTGCTGGAAAACTTCGTCGCCAGCACTCCGAGCGTTCTCTATCTGACCGCCGTCGGCAACGACGCCAAGGGCGCTGGCGCTGGCAACTTCCGCGCCGACCAGGACCCCTTCGTGGGCAAGGCCCTCCAGCGCGCCTTCGAGGCTTGCGCCCAGTCGGTGGTCTTCCGCAGCGATCCGCTGGCACTCGGTCCGAATAACCGCCCGGCCTTCGTCATGGCCGTCCCCCTTCAAGTCAACGACCACTTCAGCGGAATGTTGGCTGCCGTCATCTCCCTCGACAGTATCCTCCGCCGGCTGACCGAAGCCAGCGTGCGTGGGCGCACGGTCTTCATCGTGGACCACAACGGGCACGTCATCGCCCATCCCAATACCAACCAATTCGTGCCGGGCGCCGACCTTCGTTCCAACTCCTACATCATTTCCCAGGTGGCTTCCCTGCCCGTCGGCCTGCGCACCACGGAAACGGTCCAGCGATTCACCACGGTCGAGGACGGCCACAAGGACGAAATGATCGGAACCTACAGCACCATTCCGGACTTGGGATGGGTCGTCGTCGCCCAGCGCAGCCTGGATAAGGCGCGCGACGACGCCGGCGTCAGCGAACTCAACGCCCAGGCGCTGACGTTCGTGATGGTGGTCACTTTCGGCGCCCTCGTTCTCGGCTATCTGTTCGCTGTCGGCATCAGCACGCCCATTCGCTCGCTGGCCGCCTCGACGCGCGCCATCAGCCGCGGCGAGTTTCACGAGCGTACTCCGGTCGCCCGCGTCGCTGCCGCTGAAATCAGCGAATTGGCCGAAACCTTTAACAACATGGCCGACGACATCGAGAATTACATCGCCCGGCTAAAGCAGGCCGCCGAGGAAAATCGCGAACTCTTCCTGGGCTCCATCCGAATGCTCGCTGCGGCCATCGACGAAAAGGATCCCTACACCCGCGGCCATTCCGATCGCGTGGCTCGCTACTCCTTGCTGATCGGCCGCCAGTTATCCCTCTCCGCCGAGGAACTCGACCGACTGCGCATCTCTGCACTGCTGCACGACGTGGGCAAGATCGGCGTGGACGACCGCGTCCTCAAGAAGCCCGGCGCGCTCACCGCCGAGGAATACGACATCATGAAGCAGCATCCGACCAAGGGCGCCAACATCATGCGCCCAGTCGCGCAGCTCAAGGACATGCTCCCCGGCATTGAACTTCATCACGAACACGTGGACGGCCACGGCTACCCGCACGGCCTGAAGGGCGACGAAATCCCCATGATGGCGCGCATCATCGCTGTCGCCGACACACTCGATGCGATGACCACCCACCGCCCGTATCAATCCGCCGTCGAACTGGAAGAAGCTCTTCAACTCATCCGCAAGAAATCGGGCTCGAAATTTGATACCTCGGTCGTCGACGCACTCGAATTAGTCGTGCAATCCGGCCAGATTCGTCTCCGAACCACTGTCGTTCAAGTTTGATTCGCCCGCGTTTCCCGCGCCGCTCCGCGCTTGCTGCCGCTTCTGCTAGAATCGTCAGCGAGGCCATGCCTGTCGCTTCATGCTCACCCTTTTCGGCAACGACAAACCGGCGCCTTCCCTTCTCGATCGGCTCAAGCGCTCGGTCGATAAGACGCGCTCCGAAATCGCCTCTCGCGTCGAGGGCCTGTTCGGGGGCGACCGCCGACTCGACGCCGAGCAGCTTCGCCGCCTGGAAAACGCCCTGCTCGCAGCTGACCTCGGCACACGCACAACGCGCGAGTTGCTCGACGCCGCACGCGAAGCGGTGAGCGCGACGCCGCGCGATTCCACCGACCTGCGCGGCACCCTCAAAGAGCACCTTCTCGCCATCCTGCAAGCCGTTCCCACAAAAACCAATGGGGCCGTTTCCGATGTGCGCCCGCGCGTCATCTTTGTCGTTGGCGTGAACGGCACAGGAAAAACCACCACGATCGGCAAGCTCGCCTGCCGCTTGCACCGCGATGGCTCGACGGTCTTGCTGGCCGCTGGGGACACCTTCCGCGCCGCGGCCACCGAGCAACTCGCCATCTGGGCCGGACGCAGCGGCTCTGAGCTGATCCATCAAAAGCCCGGCGCCGATCCCGCCGCCGTGGTCTTCGACGCTCTCTCCGCGGCCAAAGCGCGCAATGTTGACGCCGTCATCGTGGATACCGCCGGCCGCCTGCACACAAAATCGAATCTCATGGCTGAGCTCGAAAAAATGAAGCGCACCGCGGCCAAACTCGTTCCCGGCGCTCCTCACGACGTGCTGCTCGTGCTCGACGCCACCACCGGGACAAAACGGCTTGGCCCAGGCGCGTGAGTTCACCGCCGCTGCAGGCGTCACCGCCATCGTCCTCACCAAGCTCGACGGCACCGCGCGCGGTGGCATCGTCATTCCCATCGTGCGCGAGCTTGGATTGCCGGTGCGCTTTGTCGGCACTGGCGAGACGGCCGAGGATCTGGTGCCCTTTGACGCGCCGACGTTCGTCAATTCCCTGTTCGACTGAAGCCGGTCCAGCCGCAGCCGCAGCCCGGCCGATGAAACTTCATGCCGCCTAAAGACTCCGCCAACGCCGCACACGAAAAATGGATGGCGCGCGCCTTGGAGCTGGCTCGTCGCGGCGAGGCTCTGGCCAGCCCGAATCCCATGGTCGGCGCCGTGCTCATCAAGGGTAATCGCATCCTCAGCGAGGGCTTTCACACCTACGACGGCCTGCGCCACGCCGAAATCATCGCCCTGGACGCCGCCGGCCCCGCGGCCCGCGGCGCAACGCTCTACATCAATCTCGAGCCGTGCTGCCACACCGGCCGCACCGGACCTTGCACGCGCGCGCTCATCGCCGCCGGTGTCGCTCGCGTCGTGGCCGCCATGGCCGATCCGAATCCAGCGGTCGCCGGCCGCGGATTCCGGGAACTGCACAAAGCGGGAATCGAAGTAATTTCAGGTGTGCTGGAGAGCCAAGCCCAGCAGCTCAACGAAGCGTTCTCGAAATGGATCACGGCGCGGCGCCCGTTCGTAACGCTCAAAACCGCGATGACTCTCGACGGCCATCTGGTCCTGCCCAAGCAGCGCGGCAAAAAAGAAGTGCGCTGGATTACATCCCCGGCCTCGCGCGCGGAAGTTCAGCGCATGCGCCACGCTTCCGACGCCATTCTGACCGGCATCGGCACAGTGGTGGCCGACAACCCCTTGCTCACCGATCGCACCGGCTTGCCGCGCCGCCGCCCGCTGCTTCGCGTGATCCTCGACTCGACGCTGCGCCTCAGCCCGCGCTCGCAAATCGCGCGCAGCGCCAAGGGCGACGTCCTCGTCTTCACTCACGAAAGCGCATCGAGCAAGCGCGCTCGGGTGCTGCGCCACGCCGGTGTGGAAGTCGTCTGCGTTCAGGCAGGCTCTGCGATCCCGAGGACTCGCCAGCGGACGCGGGAGCTGCTTTTGCGCCTCGACCTGCACGAGGTCCTCGCCGAACTCGCCCGCCGCGACATCCTCAGCGTCATACTCGAAGCCGGCGCGACACTGAATAACGCTGCCCTCGCGGCAGGCCTAGTCGACAAAGTGCGCCTCTTCTACGCGCCCATCCTAGCTGGCTCGTCCGCGAGCCGCGCCGAATTGCAGCGACAGCGTCCGAGCGTGAATACGCTTTCCGATGTCCGCATCGAGCATTTTGGTCCGGATTTTGCTATCGAAGGGTACCCGCAAAAGACTTAGCCGCTAAATCACGCCCAGCGCACGGGACATCTCCTCTGCCTCCTCGATCAACGCGCCCAGGCTCACTTTGATGCCATCGTTCCAGAATGACTGGCTCCGAGCATCCAACCCGAACGGCTCGAGCAGTTCCACGACATTCCTTGTGGAACCCGAGCGCAGCAAATCCAAATAGAGAGGTTCAAACCGGGCCCCCAAGCGCTCGCGCGCCGCAAACAGACTCTGCGTCAGCAACTCCCCGAAAGCGTACCCATACACGTAGAACGGGCTGTGAAAGTGCGGAATGTAGGACCACAGATGCTCGCAATTCTCATACGTAAACACTTCGCCTTCGGGCCCGTAAAGCTCCTGCGCGGTCTTGAGCCAAATGACGTCCAACTCTTCGACCGAACGCTTCCGTGCCTCCTCCCATTTCGTATAAGACTCGTTCATGCCGTGCAGCCGCCGCTCGAAATTGGAAAAACCGATCTGCCGCACCACGGTATTAATCGTGGCGTCGATCTTGGACATGATCAGAGCCAGCAAGGAAAGCTTGTCTCCAGGTTTCGTGAGCCGGTCCTTCAGATAACTAAACGTCGTCATTTCGCCAAAGACGGAAGCCGTTTCGCAGTAAGCAGTCGGCGCGTGGAACATCAATGGCCCCTGCGCCTCGCCAGCCAGAATGCCGTGCACGCCGTGTCCGAGTTCGTGAGCAAGCGTCATCACGTCTTTATTGCTCCCTAAATAGTTGAGCAGCGTGTAGGACACCGGCTTGCCCCCGGGCAGCACGTGGGAGGAGTTGAACGCGCCGTGACGTTTTTCCTTCACCACGGGCGCGTCAATGCGCCGATCGGAGAAGAAGCTCTTCACGATGGTGGTCAGCGTAGGGCTGAAGCTCTCATATGAAGTCGTGACAATTTCCGCCGCCTCCTCGAAAGGAATCACCGTCATGTCTGCAAACGGCATCGGAGCGTTGCGGTCGCTCCAGCGCAGCACCGAAAGCCCCAAATGGCGCGCCTTCAATTTGTAATAGCGTCGGGTCAGTTGGCCGCCCAGCGTGGTTACGGCATTGTGCAGCACATCCACGACCGAGTCCGGGATGCGATTCGACTTGTTGCGGACGTCCATCGGATGGGAGTAGCCGCGTTCCTTGTCCTCGACCGCCTTCAAGCCCACGACCATGTACAACGTCTGCGCCGAATATTTCGCGAAAGTCCCGGCCAGCCCCTCATTCACGCATTTCATGGCTTCCGCGCGTTCCTCGGCGTCCTTCGATTCGGTGATCACGTGCATCATCTCGGTCAGGTTCACCGCTCTGCCGCGAAAGTTGAATTGAAGGTCCGCTTCCACTTCATCGAAAAATTCGCTCCAGGAACTGGAGTCAAACGGCGAGCGCTTCACAAGAGCCGACTCGACCCCCTCGCTCAGGAAGTGTGGCTTGAAGAGGCGCACGTGCTCGATCCACGGGCGGTGCTTGGCAACCAAGTCGTCGTCTTCGTACCAGACTTCCAGCGTCTCATCGCTGAGTTGCACCAGTTCCAGCTCGAAGAACGTCAGGTGCTCGCCCTGCAGAGCGCTCAGTTCCCGCTGAAAACGGGCGTGCTTGGCCTTGATCGCGGCATTCGCGAGGTCCGTGCTCTCGCGCAAGAAAAGATACGAGGTGATCTTGCTGCTCAGCATTTCGATCTCGGAGTAGTCCTTAATCGCTGGACCAAGCAACTCCGCGAGCTTGCCCTTGTAGGTCGCCGAGAAATGCTTGGCCATTCGTGTGAGCTTGCTGAGGTCCGCGTCGAGTCGCGGATCGTCGATATCCTTATAGAGGGAGCTGAGATCCCAGCGTACTTGGTTCGCGCTTTCGATTGTCGTTTCCATGTTCGGTCGTTTTCTCCGGTGCCCGGCATAGTTTAGCGCATCCTACCGCCAATCACTTTTGTCCACTTTTATCTTGTGCCGCATCGCGATCCGTTAGAATGTACGTTTGCGAGGAGCAAACTTTGTTCACGGGCATCGTTGAACATGTCGGGCGGATCGAGTCGATTGAGAAGGGCCCGGAGGGCGGCCGCCTGCGGATTCACGCCGGACCTCTGGCAGGCTCGCTGGCCGTCGCGGGCAGCGTCGCCGTGAATGGCTGTTGCCTCACGGTCGTGGAACGCGCGGGCGAAATCTTTGCCGCCGATCTTTCTTCTGAAACGCTGAAGCGCACCGCCTTCGGCGAGATGAAGCCGGGCGCGCGAGTCAACCTGGAACGGCCGCTCACGGCGGGCAAGGAATTCGGCGGCCATTTCATGCAGGGGCACGTGGACGGCATCGGCCGCGTCGCCCGGCTCGCGCCCGAAGGACCAAACTGGTGGTTCGGCGTGCGCCTTCCCGCCGAAGTCGAGCGCTACGTGGTGCTGAAAGGCTCGATCGCCATCGACGGTATCAGTCTCACCGTCGCCAGCCTCGCGAATGGCATCGCCGAAGTCGCCATCATTCCCTTCACCTACGCAAACACCAATCTTCAAGCGCTGGTCACCGGAGACGCCGTGAATCTCGAAGCCGACATCCTCGCGAAATACGTCGAAAAACTGCTGGACACGCGCCGCGCCACCGCCCCATCGCGCCTCACGGCCGCGCGCCTGATCGAAGAAGGCTTCTGATTCCCGGCTGCCAATGTCCCAAGAGCCGCGCGAGTGGAACTCCGACGCCTACCATAAGCTCTCCGAGCCTCAATTGCTCTGGGGCAAGCGCGTGCTGTCATGGCTTTCCTTGCGCGGAGATGAAACCGTGCTGGATGCCGGATGCGGCACGGGACGCGTCACTGCCGAACTGCTGAATCTGCTGCCGCGTGGCCGCGTCGTGGCGGTGGATTTCTCGGAGAATATGCTGCGTACGGCGCGTGAACATTTGCAGCCGCGCTTCGCGGAGCGGGTCGCGTTTGTTGAAGCTGATTTGCAATTTCTGCCGTTCGACGGCGCATTCGACGGAATCTTCGGCACCGCGTCGTTTCATTGGGTGCGGGACCACGAGCGATTGTTTCGCTCGCTGTTTCGAGCCTTGCGGCCCGGCGGCTGGCTGTGCGCGCAGTGCGGCGGAGACGGGAACGCGGCACAATTGCTGGCGCGCGTTGGCAGGCTTTCCGCGACGCCGCCGTTTGCCGAGTATCTGGCGGCTTACGAAAATCCCTGGGAGTTTGCGACGGCCGAGACGACTGCCGAGCGGCTGCGGCGCGCTGGATTCGTCGAAGTGCAGACCGAAATCATTCAAGCGCCGGCCACTTTTGGGGACGGCCGCGAATACAGCAGGTTCCTCGAGACTGTCGTGCTGCGCACCCACCTCGAACGCATTCGCTCGTCTGAGGTGCGCGAAAAGTTTCTCGAAGCGCTCGCGCGGCTAGCGGCTGCGGATCATCCACCTTTTGAGGTGGATTATTGCCGGCTCAATCTGCGCGCACAAAAGCCGCAGTGAGCGCGGCGCACATTCTGCAATTAGGGGCGCCCAGACTGCGCTGCTCGCCTTGGTCACCTCGCTACTGTTTCAGCAAGCAGCCGCCCTTGCGGGCTTCCTCGAATTGATCGAAAAGGCGCGCTGCGCCTGCGCCACCAAGCGTCTCCATCACGTGGCCCTGGCCTTTTTCGACGGCAATCTCGACCTTCATTCCCTGCTTGCGAAATACCTGGGCCTGTTCCGCTTCCATCTCCGCCCAATCGGGATCGAGCGCGCCCGCGTACATGTTGATGCAGAGGCCTGATAGCGCCTTGACTCGTTCAGGCGCGGCCTGGGGCAAGAAACCGGGCAAGCCGGTCACCGACCAGAAATACTGCGGGTACATGGCCGCGATATGGAACGCGCTGATGCCGCCGTTGGAAACGCCGGCGATATGAAACTTTTTGTCGAGGACGTTGTAGTTGGAGAGAATCACGTTGAAGAATTCGGGAAAGACTTTCTCGCCGCCCTCGAAGAACAGGGTGCCATTGGGCGCCGCCGGAATGATGACAATGTAGCCGCGCTTTTCGGCCTGGTCTTTCCAGTTGCGCTCGAGCGTTCCTTCGACGGTGTCCATGGACTGCTCACCGCCGGGAAAAGCGAGCACGGTGGGATAGGCCTTGGCCGGATCGTAGCCGTTGGGGAGGACTACTTTGTAGTGCAGCGTGACTTTGCCGATCTTGTCGGCTTTATCGAGCACGCTAGCGGACGCCGATTGCGCCGCCAAGAGAAAAAACAGACTCGCCAACAATACCGCCCAAGCTGCGTGCTGTCGCTTCATTTTCTTCGCTCCTCGATTCATTTTGCGGACAGGATTGCGAAACTCGCTCGCCTGCCGCTTACAGCTTGGACTGCTGCGTCGTGAACGACTGCCTTATCAGCCGCTCCTCGCGGTAAGGATCGTTGGCCGCTTTGGAGACCGGCGTATTGAAGATCATCATGGCTTTCTTTTGCGCCTCGAAGGCCGGCCAATTGGGCACGCCCTTGTGATTGGGATTGCCGGTGCGCGCGAAGGTGGTCCACGCCAGACTCATGGTGTCGGACAGGGCCACCATTTCCGGCGTGATGTTGTCGCCAACTTCCGTTTTGGAGACGTCAAAGTTGCGGTAGATGAAGGGCAGCTCCATTGTGTGCATCGCGCGGATGTGTCCGCCATTCACCGGTGAGTACCAGCGGAAGTAATACTTGAACACGGGCGCCTTGCCCTGGGCGGCCTTGCGCTCGGATTCGAGGTCGATGCCGGGCCGCGCGAAGGTATAGTCACTGTCGATGATCAGGGCCAGATCGAGGTCGCTCGCCTTGGGAAAACCTTTGCGATAGACGGCGAGCAGTTGATCGGCTTGCCCGTCGTCGATCTTGGCGACTTTCTTCACACGCGCGCGGAGAGCCGAATCGTCGAGCGGCGTGTAGTCGGTATTGGCGTTCCAGGTGACCTCGGTTTCGTTTGAGCCGATCAGCAGCGGGATATTCGCGGAAATATCCGAAGCCGCCGGGGCGAATGGAATCGCAGGCAGCGTGTGGCCATCGACCACCGGAGCAAGCGCCCGGCCTCCCTCGCGCGTCAGCATCATTTGCAGCAACTGGTCCTGCGGAACGTTTTGGATGGCGGAGACGTTGCTCGCGCTGATATTGAATTTGGCCAGGACTTCCTGCGCGAACTTGGCGGCATCCTCCTGCGAGACGGAATCGGTTGCCGAGCCGCTCTCGACGACGGCGCGATGGAACAGGCCCTTGGCCGCCGGCATGCCCATCAGCGTGCTGACCTTCCCGGCTCCGCCGGACTGGCCCCAAATGGTCACATTGTTGGGATCGCCGCCGAAATTAGAGATGTTGTCGCGAATCCATTCGAGCGCGGCAATGATGTCCAGCATTCCGACGTTGCTGGCATTCGCGTAACGCGGATCGCCTGTCGAGGCCAGATAGAGGTAGCCGAAAATATTGAGGCGATGATTGGCGCCGACGACGACGACATCGTGGGAGGTGCCGAAATTCGTGCCGTTATAGAGGTCGCTATTGGCGGAGCTTCTGGCGTAGCCGCCGCCATGCAGCCAGAGCATCACGGGCCGCTTGCGGTTGTCCTTCAGGCCCGGCGTCCAGACGTTGAGATGGAGGCAGTCCTCGCTCATCGGCCCGGACCAATCCATGGGGGCGTACTCGGGAACCAGACCGCCTCCGGCGCGAGCCTGCGGCGCCTTGGGCGCGACTTCGAGCGCATCGCGAACGCCGGTCCAGGGCTGCGGCTTCGACGGCGGCAAGAAGCGCGCCGCGCCTTCGGTCGAGGCACCGTAAGGGATGCCGCGGAAGGCGTTGATGTTCTTCTCCATGCGTCCGCGCACTTTTCCAGCAGTAGTTTCGGCGATCGGCCCTGCGGAGGAGCCGGTATCAACGGCCCAGGCGCTGGGCGCGTGCAAGAAACTGCCGCCCATCCACAAACCCGCAGCCACGGCTGCGCTTCCGCCCAGGAACATGCGCCGATCGAAATTCACACTGTCGCTATTGCGCCGCTTGGAATTCATTCTACCCTCCTCGTTACACTGGCTCGATGCAAGCCTTTAATGACGCCGATGATACACCCTTGAGACGCCCATGTCGGCAACGGCGTTTCGCCCCGGTGCATTTTCGTAAGCTGCCCTATACCCCGCGCGATTTCTCTCGCGATCCTAGGTAGTACAGGAGCAAACCCAACGCGATGGCAGACCCGGTCGCGGCGATGAGCTCGACCTCGAAATTGAATTTGTTCTCCGTCTCCCCGGGCGGAATCAGCGAAAGAACGATGCCCAGCAAAACGACCAGAAACCCGAGGCCCGAGGCGATCCATACACCGAGCTTGCCGCCGGGAATCAGTACGGCGCCGGGAGTTCGCTCGCGGTCCGGGCGATAGGCCAGCTTGATGGCCGCCGCGTACATGTAGAGAAACGGAATGAAATAGAGAATCACGGCCGCGTCGACGAGTTTCTGATAGGCGCCGAGCGTGGTTTCATTGACCTGACTCAGCAGCAGAACCGCGCCGGAGATGCCCGCCTGGACCAGAATCGCGACATAAGGCGTTTGCCAGCGCGGATGCACTTTGCCGAATGCGGCGGGCAGGTAGCGATCCACGCCCACGACGAAGGGCACGCGGGCCACTCCGGCGATGGTGGTTCCCACGCCGCCACCGGCATTGCCGATGGTAACCAGCAGCGCCGCGATTACGCCGAAGGCGCCTATTTTCAGGACCGCAGACGCCGCCGTGATGGCCTGGAAGACGCCGCTCTTCGGATCGACGGCCGCGTCATTCAGCAAGACCAGCACGGCGACGGTGCCAATCACGTAAATCAGCGCGATCAGCACGCCCGAGCCAAGCACGGCCCTGGGCAGCGTCTTCTGCGGATCGCGGACCTCTTCGCTCATCGTGGAGATCAGTTCGAGTCCCGTGAATGCGAAGGCGAGCTGCGGCCAGAAATTGACCTCGTCCCAATTCCAGCGCGGCAGGATGGCGGCAAAGGTGAAGTGCGTCGCGGAGCCCTGCCGGTGCCAGACGAGCGCGGCAGCGACAACGAGCATGAGCAATGGCACATACGTGCCGACGCCGCCTGCGTTCTGCAGCCACTTGCCGACGTGCAGGCCGATGATATTCAGATACACAGCGACGAGCAGGAACAAGAACGAGCCAACCAGCAGGAACGTGCGGCTCTGCGCCAAGCCGACCGAGCCGATGCCGCCGATGTAAGCCGCCATGGAGGCGCTGGCGAAAAGCAGACCCGGAAAGTAGAAAAACGTGTAGACCCAGTAGGTCCAGCCGGCTACAAAGCCGTGAAATTCGCCGAAGGCGTCGCGCGACCAGGCGTAGAGTCCGCCTTCTTCGGGAAAGCGGCTGGAGAGCTCGACGATGACCAGCGCGGTGGGCACAAAGAAAAACACGGCGGCGATAAGCCACAGGCTGATCGAGGAGGGGCCATTGTGCGCGGCAGCCGCGATCCAGCGCGGCCCCAGGACCGTGGCGATGTTGAAGAGCAAGACATCCCACAAGCCCATGACTCGGGGCAGATTGGGACGAGGGCCGGGAATGGGGTGGGTTTGGCTCACCGTGTCATCCGGCGAAGTTTATACCGTCGCGTGCGATCCCATATTGGGAATGGGGCGCATTTTGCGGCGGCATGCACCCCCACCCCCCAGGGTTTTGCATGGATATCAAAACAAAAGGGATGCGGCAAAAGGGTTTTGTATCGATATGAAAACAAAGGGGCGAGAAAAACGAGAATTTGCGTAGCAGCGAGCGAGAAAGTGAAGGGGTACTCGAAGAAGCGACAGTGCGGAGGTTGATGGCTGGCGAGAGCGCCGGAGTGAGCAGCGGGTAGTGTTCGATGGTCACGAGCTACGCTAGCATATGTGTACATTAGTGTCAATATATACTTTTCGGATATGTGTTCGAATGAAGGACGACCGCGGCGTTCGAATGGCCGAAACCCACACGTAAGCGCGACGGGGGGTGCCCACTAAGGCGCTAAGAGGTAGGTGACTTCGATGGGCGTGATGACGGCGACGGGCTTGCCGTTTGGGCCGATGGCGGGATTGAAGCGCCAGCGCTTCACGGCGTCGATGGCGTTGGCGTCGAGGTCGTAAGGGGCGCTTTTTGTGACCTGAATGTCGGTGGCGGTACCATCGGGCTGAATGACGACTCGCAGCACGACGGTTCCTTCAAATCTTGCGGCGCGGGCTGCGGCGGTATAGACCGGCGCCGGACATTCGCGGCAACTCGGGTAGCTGACGCCATTCTTGCCCGCTTCGGTAGCGCCTGGCGACGGGCCGCCGCTGTTGCTGGCCGAGGCTGAAGAATCAGCGTCCGGCGACGAGTTCTCGTCCGAACTCGGCGCGGCCATGGTGAAGTTCCCGATCGGGTTGGTGGGGTCCCAACGAAACTTGCCATCGATGAACCAGAAGTAGCCGAGCGGAGAAATCAAGATATCGGACGCGCTGGCCGAATCGCCGCTAGCGTCCGGCCGCGGCCGCGAGCCCGCGAAGAAGACATCGACCGGCTGCTGAAACCGCTGCAAGGCGCGCTGTTCCGCATCGGATTGTGGCGCGCCGCTGACTTTTCGCGTCACGATTTCCAGATTCTGCTCGGCGAGACGAATGAACAGTGCCTGAAGCTCGACGGTCAGGAAATCCGTGGCGCCATCGTAGCTCTTCGCCCACGCGTCGCCGGTCTCCTTGCCGAATGCCTTGGGGAACCAATTCGCGTAATCGGGTATTTCCAGGTCATAGACGAACGCCGCGAGCTTGGGGCTGCCTCCCAGCTTGCCGGACCCGAGCACATCTTGCAGAAGCAGCTTCAGGCCGTCCGCCGAATCGGGATATTTCGGAGGCCGCGCCGCCGCCGTCTTCTGGCCAGTCGTCGCTTTCGGTTTGGAGGCCGTCTGCGCATGGACAGGCGGCGAGAGAAATATCAGGAGAGGCAGAACCGCAAGGAGACGTTCTGTGCGAGGGATCATTGGGCCGTGTTCCCCCCGGGATGGGGCCGTATTTACCCTAGTACGGGGCCAAAAGCAAGGCCGTCAAGTCTTTCGAAGGAACGACGAAAAGGAAACGATCGGGGCGCGGCTTACGTCAGTATTCACGCAGCGTGTGCAGGCTCGAATCGGTTTGTAGCTGACCGCCCGAATCTGGTGGCTCTCTTGCGCTGCGTTTTGCTGTATCCTAAGCATAGATTGGCTCTTATCCCTCAGGAGGAGTTCGCCGTGCGACATACTGCAAGGTGGTCATCCGTTTTGAAGTCGATGGTCGTTTTGGGAGCGGCGCTGGCCATCCCGTCCTTGCTGCTGGCGCAAATGCCGCAGCAGGATGCGGCGAAGAAGGCGCCGAGCACGGCAAAGTATGATCCGCACGATCTGTCCGGCGTCTGGAATGCGGCACGCGTGCCGATACCCCACGCGGAGGATTACAGGCTGCCTCGCGCCGACAACCCGGGCGGAGGGGGCGGGGTGAACTACGTCCCGAAGGACGTCGCCGAAAATAATATGACGCCGTGGGCGCGCCAGTATTGGCTGTCGCAGGACGGCGGGAAGGGCCAGGGCGGGCTCGCGGATCCGCTTTTTAACTGCGATCCGGTGGGCTTTCCGCGCGTGCTGGTGTTCATCCACCCGTGGGAGATCGTGCAGGAGCCCGGCAAGACCTGGATGATTTACGAGGCGAATCACATGTGGCGGGTGATCTACACCGATGGCCGGCCGGTCCCGAAGAAGGAGGATCTGCCGTTCGGGCCGACATGGATGGGCTATTCGGTGGGACATTGGAGCGGGAATGATTTCATCGTCGATACGATTGGGATGAACGACAAGACCTGGCTCGATCAGGTGGGTCATGTGCACAGCGACGACTTGCACCTGACCGAAGACTACAAGCGCGTGGACCACGATCACTTGGAAATGAGCCTCACGTTTGACGATCCGAAGGCGTACACGAAGTCCTGGACCTACGGGCCGCGAACGTGGGAGTTGCGGGAAGGGCCGGAGTGGGAGATTCAGGAGTCGTTCTGCACGCTGGCGGAACAGCAGGTGTTCAAGGAAACGGAAATCAAGAACATCAACGACCAGAAGAACGGCAAGGGCGCGAAGGATACGGACGCGCCGGCCGAGCAATAAGCGAACAAGCGGGCGGGCGGCGCTCGTGAAATTCCCCGCCCGCTATAACAAATGGGTGGGGCATCTACTTCGCTTCCGGGTTTCGCTGTGAATCGAAGAAGGACATCCCGCTGTCTCGACGGCGTTCCTCAGTGCTTCAGCTAATCCTAAAAGACCAGCCCTAAAAAGAAAGGAAGCAGCCCAGGGGAGGTAGCCTCGGCTGCTTCCAGGGGTGTCGTATGGTTGAAAATATCTTAGGGGCTCGTCGGAGAAATGGCGAAGGCAAAGTTCCGGTGGGTTCCATCGAAAAAATCAATATCTGCTAGATCGCGAACTAGACTGCGGGCTTTCGAGCGCGGGCGATCACAAAAAGAGTGTGAAAGTCCCAATCTGGGAACGATCCACGGCGAGGCTGTTTACCAGAAACGGATGGCCGCTCTCCGCAATCGCCGCCAACCATCGTTTTGGGAGTTATAATTCGTTAGCTACCGACTTAAACATCCGGCTGGGTTCATGAGACTTCGTGAGCTTCCATTGCCGCTCGCATTGTTCGCGGCTGCTGCCGCGCCCGCGAACGCCCAAGACGCCGTAAGAGCGCTGCCCGAGGTCATCGAACACGGACCGGTGCTTTATCCTCCGTTGGCGCGCAATGCACGAATCCGCGGGCTGGTTCACCTGCGGATTACGACAGACGGCCACAGCGTGATCAACGTCGCGGCCAAAGACGGCCATCCCCTTCTGGTTCAGGCTGCGACGGCGAACGTACGGACCTGGAAATTCGTGGATCATGATCCGGGCACTTTCGACGTGACCTTTCACTTTCAAATTCTAAGCGACACGAACAGGATCAGCTTTCTGAAAGAGCCCGGCACTGTCGATATCGAGGTAACGCAGTCGAATGAGATCGAAGGCAAGCTCAGCTATACCGTTCCCACATCTTGGACCGCGAAACTGAAAGGCCCGAATGGCAGTTTGGAAGCGCCGCTTTCCCTGTGGACCTATGGCCCTTGGCTGCAAGGCTACGCGCTAGGGCGTTTCGCGCAGGAACGAGCCCTTCGCAATACTCACCAAGATGGAAGCATGATCGGATTCGATGCAGCGCTCGAAGACCCCGACGGGCAGCGGCTCAAGTTCTCCCTGATTGGGAAGAAGACGGGGGACAAGATCAAAGGCGTTTTTCTCGACGATTGGGGGAACCCAGGTACGTGGACGGCCGTTCCAGCCGCTCCACCTCCGCCGGACACCTGTTCGGCGCCGCCCAGCGCGGAGGAAAATGTCATGGCCGTCCCGGAGGTTACGCAGCACAGGCAGCCGGGCTATCCCTGGCTTCCGTTCGAGGCGCAAATCCAAGGGCAGGTGCGGCTGCGGGTCACCACAAGCACCTACTGCATCGCAAAAGTCGTGAAGGAAAGCGGCGATCCGCTTTTGGCGGAGGCCGCTGAGGCCAATCTCCGGACTTGGACGTTTGACGAACACGACGCCGGGAGCTTCGAGGTAACTTTCAACTATCGAATTCTCGGACCGCACGTCTCATTTCTGGAGCAGCCGGGCGTCGTGGATGTGTTTGAGCTTCTGCCCGTTCTGAACGCTGACCCCGCATACCCGCCTGTGGAGAGATGGACCGCTCACTTCATTTCAGCTCGCGGAGACATACAGGCAACGTTTAATTTCCTGGACGGGTGCTGCTCTTACGGTAACGTTATCGCTGCGGACGGAAAGACGGAAGCGATGCGTCAGGGTCACGAGGACGGAAGCATGTTCGGCTTTGACGCCACACTGAAAACCGCCGATGGGCGGCCGATGAAAGTTTCTCTCCTCGGCAAATGGATGAGCAATCGAATCATGAAGGGCGTGTTTCTGGATTATTCTGGCGCGGCAGGCACCTGGAACGCTGAACTCGAACACCCACCTTCTCGCCCCTCTTCCCGCTAGGCGGGCTGGCGGATGTATACTCGCGGCACCGGCGGGCGAGCAACAACTAGAGGAGGCGATTCGATCATGATGCGGCGATCTTTTTTCCTGGCATTCGCGTTTGCGGCGATCCTATTGGCGTCGGGGAACACGCGCCTGCACGCGCAGGCCAATGACGACTGGCACCGGCCCTTTCCGGCGTTCAAGATTGCCGGGAACCTCTACTATGTTGGCACGGCCGATCTGGCCGTCTACCTCATCAACACGCCGCAGGGAAACATTGTGATCAATTCGGATTTTCTCGAGGATGTGCCGACCGTCCGCAAGAGCATCGAGCAACTCGGGTTCAAGTATGCCGACACGAAGATTCTGCTGATCAGCCACGCGCACAGCGATCACGATGAAGGCATCGGCCTGATGCAACGGGATACGGGCGCAAAGCTGATGGTGATGGAGCCTGACGTTCCCGCGGAGGAGAGCACGGCTCCCGGCAGGCCTGGCGCGCACGTCGATCGCACCCTGCACGATGGGGACACGGTCGAACTGGGCGGAACGAAGCTGACGGGGCGGCTGACGCCCGGCCACACCAAAGGCTGCACGACGTGGACGATGCAGGTGCAGGACGGCGGAAAAACGCTAAACGCGGTGATCATCGGGAGCCCCAACGTGAATGCCGGGTACATTCTGGTGGGCAACAAGGACTACCCGCAAATCGCACAGGATTATGTGAAGACGTTTGCCGTGCTCAAGAGTTTGCCGTGCGATCTTTTCCTGGGCGCGCATGGAGCATATTTCGGGCTGAAGGCCAAATACGAAAAGATGAAGGCGGGAGGCGGAAATACGCTCATCGATCCCGATGGGTATAAGAAATATGTGGCCGAGCGCGATGCCACATTCGAGAAGGAATGGAAACGCCAGCAGGAGCATCCGGGCTCGCCGGCGGGGGCGCTATGACGCATTGCGGGACAGGGTCAACATGCCCGCGGAGGAATCGCCTTCGTCCTCCACAGCTTTGAAACCGAGTTGAGCTAGCTGAGCGGCGATTTCTTTGGCGCGCTCCGGAGATTTCGCCTCTACGACCAGCGTTTCCGGGCCCCAAGCCATGATCGTTATTCCCGCGCTGCGACAGAAGTCGCCGGTTTCTTGAAACCAGTCGGGCTTCCCCTTGCTCATGACAGAGTGGCGTCTAGCGCGGGGATGAGTTCGTCTTGCAGGCGGAAATTGCGCAGGAAGCGGTCTTGCGAGGCCTCGAAGCCGGCCCAGGGGCCGAAATAAGCCACCCGTCCTTCCTCGAGGAAGACCAGGGTATCCGCGACTTTCTTTCCCAAGTGAGTATCGTGGGTGACCACAACAGAGGTCTTGTGCAGGCTGGTCTTGAGCTTCATGATCAAATCGCTGGTATGCGACGCCATCAAAGGATCCACCATGGTGGTGGGCTCGTCGTAGAGGATGGCTTCGGGATTTTGTGCCAAGGCCCGGGCGATGGCCACGGCGCGTTTGGTCCCGGTGCTCAATTCCGATGGGAGCCTATCGAGGTCTTCGGAGACTTCCAGCGTCTTGGCAAGTTCGGCGACGCGGGCGTCGATCTGGTCGGTATCGAATCCCACGCCGTCGGTGAGCGGAAAAGCGATATTTTCCGCGACCGTGAGCGAATCGAAGAGCGCGCCGGATTGAAAGACCATGGTGACGCGGCGGCGAATCGGCACCAGCCGGCTCTCGGGCCAGTCGGTGATGTCGTTGCCCGCGACGATGACGCGCCCCGAGTCGGGCTTGAGAAAGCCCAGGATATGCTTGAGCGTTACTGATTTGCCGACGCCGCTGCGGCCCATGATGACGCAGGTCTGTCCGGGATCGACGGTGAAGCTGACGTTGTCAAGGACCAGGTGATCGTCGAAGGACTTCGAAACGTTGCGAAATTCGATGTAGTGGTCGCTCACGTTAGCAGCTCTGGCGCTCGGCGCAACGTATCTGCGCACCCATGATTGTGCTTCACTCAAGCGGCAAAAATAAAGTGCTAAGGAGCCCTGGTGGGCTGTGGAAGAGACAAAAGTCCCTCGGAAACTTATAGGCTCGAAAAGCTAAAATACACATAATAAACAGGATACAGCTATCCCCGGGCGCTGGCAGGGTTCAGCCCAAAGTGCGCAAAAGACTTGACATGGAGCGGTTGAATGCCTATATTGGCACTCGCCTCGTGAGAGTGCTAATCCGCAGCAGAGCACTCTGGCGGCAAAACCCCGAACGACAGAACGTGGAGGAAAGAAAAATATGTCCGTTAACGTGACTCCCCTGCACGACCGCGTCTTGGTCAAGCGGATCGAGGAGAAAGAAACCGTCAAGGGCGGGATCATCATTCCGGATACCGCGAAAGAGAAACCGCAGGAAGGCGAAGTGATCGCCGTAGGCGCCGGCAAAATCGAGAAGGGCGAACGCATCCCTCTGGACGTCAAGGTTGGCGACCGGATTCTGTTCGGCAAGTACAGCGGCAGTGAGATCAAGCTGGACGACGAGGAGTACTTGATCTTGCGCGAAGAAGAGATCCTGGCAAAGCTCGGCGGGGCGGCGAAAGCAGCTTCGTCGAAGAAGTAACGCAGCCCGGCTCGCGCCGGGGCGAAATGAGCAAGGAATACAAATCCAGAACGTTCGAGTGATCGAGGAGGAATACGCAACATGGCAAAGCAAATCGTGACGGGTGAAAACTCCCGTCAGGCAATTCTGCGCGGCGTCAATGCACTCGCCGACGCCGTGAAGATCACGCTCGGTCCCAAGGGCCGGAACGCCGTGATCGAGAAGAAGTTCGGCGCGCCGATCATCACCAAGGACGGCGTGACGGTAGCGAAAGAGATCGAGTTGCAGGACCCGCTCGAGAACATGGGAGCGCAGATGGTGCGCGAGGTGGCGTCAAAGACTTCCGACGTCGCCGGAGACGGCACCACGACCGCAACCGTGCTGGCGCAGGCCATCTTCCGCGAAGGCGTGAAGACGGTGGCGGCAGGCGCCAGCCCGACCGGGCTCAAGCGCGGCATCGAACGCGCGGTGGAAGCGGCCGTCGAGGAAATCAAGAAGCTGCACCGCGACGTCAAGGGCGACATGATCGCGCAAGTCGGCACGATCAGCGCCAACAACGACAAACAGATCGGCGGCATCATCGCCGAGGCCATGAAGAAGGTTGGCAAGGACGGCGTAATCACGGTCGAGGAAAGCCGCACGATGGAGACCACGCTCGAGGTGGTCGAAGGCATGCAGTTCGACCGCGGCTACCTCTCGCCCTACTTCGTCACCGACCCGGAGCGCATGGAGTGCGTGCTGGAAGACGCCCGCATCCTGATCCACGAAAAGAAAATCAGCTCGATGAAGGACCTGCTTCCGCTGCTCGAGCAGATCGCCAAGACCGGCAAGCCGCTGGTGATCATCGCCGAGGACGTCGAAGGCGAAGCGCTGGCGACCCTGGTGGTGAACAAGCTGCGCGGCACGCTGCAGTGCGCGGCCGTCAAGGCGCCGGGCTTCGGCGATCGCCGCAAGGCCATGCTGGAAGACATCGCCACGCTGACGGGCGGCAAGGCCATCACCGAGGACCTGGGCATCAAGCTCGAGAACGTCAAGCTCGAGGACCTGGGCCGCGCCAAGAAGATCACCATCGACAAGGACAACACGACCATCGTCGAAGGCGAAGGCAAGACGTCGGAGATCGAAGGCCGCGTCAAGCAGATCCGCACGCAGGTCGAGGAAACCACCTCGGACTACGACAAGGAGAAGCTGCAGGAGCGGCTGGCCAAGCTGGTCGGCGGCGTTGCGGTGATCAAGGTGGGCGCGGCAACCGAAACCGAGCTGAAGGAAAAGAAGGCTCGCGTCGAGGACGCCATGCACGCCACGCGCGCCGCGGTCGAGGAAGGCATCGTGCCGGGCGGCGGCGTGGCCCTGCTGCGCAGCATTTCCGTCGCTCGAGAAGCTCAAGGCCGAAGGCGACGAGCTCACCGGCATCAACATCGTCAAGCGGGCGCTCGAAGAGCCGCTTCGCCAGATCGCCCTGAACGCGGGGCACGAGGGAGCGGTGGTGATCGGCCGCGTCCGCGAATCCAAGGACGACAACTTCGGCTTCAACGCCGAAACGGGCGAATATGGCGACATGGTCAAGATGGGCGTCATCGACCCGGCCAAGGTCACCCGTCTGGCGTCTGCAGAACGCGGCGTCGATCGCCGCGCTGATGCTCACCACCGAAGCCCTGGTGGCGGACATCCGCGAGGACGATAAGAAGGCGGCCGGCGCTGGCGGCGGACACGGCGGCGGTGGAATGGGCGGCATGGGCGGCGGCGGAATGTACTAAATCCGACGCTCGTTCCCGCCGCTGTTCTGGGCGGAGCAGGCGCGGTCTGGGGGCGTTTCGGCGCAAGTGCCGGAGCGCCCCTTTTTCTTTCGCGGCACATTGTTCCGCCTGGGATGTGCTGCGCTACGATGGGTACGTTAGGATGAATGGGGCAGCAGGGGTACGTCAGGATGGGCATCATGCCGATTGAGTTTGCCACAGTAGAACAGGCCGTCGAGGAGCTTCGCCAGGGCCGCCAGATCGTTCTGGTGGACGACGAAGACCGCGAGAACGAGGGCGATCTAGCCCTGGTCGCGGAGAAAATCACCCCGGAACAGATCAATTTCATGGCCAAGTACGGCCGCGGGCTGATCTGCCTGGCGCTGACCGAGGACCGCTGCGACGAGCTGCACCTGCCGCCGATGTCGCCAATCAATACCTCGGCGCTCGGGACGGCGTTCACCGAGTCGATCGACGCGCGGCGCGGAACGACCACCGGCATCAGCGCCTCCGACCGCGCCACCACGATTCTGGCGGCCATCGATCCGGCCACGCGCCCGGCGGACCTGGCGCGGCCGGGCCACATCTTTCCGCTGCGCGCCAAGCGCGGCGGCGTGCTTGTGCGCGCGGGGCAGACGGAAGCTTCCGTGGATCTGGCGCGCATCGCCGGAATGTATCCCGCCGGCGTGATCTGCGAAATCATGGACGACGACGGCACCATGGCGCGGCTGCCGCAACTGGCGGAGTTCTGCAAGCGGCACGGCATGAAGCTGCTGACGGTGGCCGAGTTGATCCGCTACCGGATGCGTCACGAGCGCTATGTGCGCCGCGTGGCCGAAGGGGTTTTGCCCACGCGCTACGGCGATTTCCGGATGATCGTTTACGCCAGCGACGTGGATCGCGAGCAGCACATCGCGCTGGTGCGAGGAAATCTCGAAGGCGCGCCGCCCCTGGTGCGCGTGCAGTCGCACTGCCTGACCGGCGACGTCTTCGCGTCAACGACGTGCGACTGCCACGAAATGGTGGCGGAATCGCTGAAGGCGATTTCGCGCGAGGATCGCGGCGTAATGGTCTACCTGCACCACACCGGGCGCGGCTATGCCATCGAACAAGGTGAACCGGGATCGGGCGAATTGGCGCGCGTGGTGTATCACACCCGGGGCGAATTCGACGGAGACCCGGCGCGGCAGCGGCTGCTGCAACATGAAAGCGGCATCGGCGCGCAGATATTGGCTGACCTCGGCCTCACTTCGCTGCGCGTTCTGACCAATCACCCGCGCAAAGTGGTCGCGCTCGAAGGCTATGGCCTGAAGATCGCCGACCAAGTGCCCGTGGCCATCACGCCAGGGCGCGTGAGCCACCAGCGGTTCTAGTCCCAGTCAACTACCTAGGGCTTGGAAGGCTTCGATCCGCCGACCGTGACGTACGGGCGGATTTGATCGAGCTTGCGCTGGCTGATGCCGCGGATGGCCAGCAGGTCTTCGACGCGGCGGAATGGGCCGCTCTTGGTGCGGAAGTTGACGATGGCTTGCGCGGCTGTCGGCCCAATGCCAGGAAGCTGCTCGAGTTGCTCGGGCGTTGCGGAGTTCAGATCGAGAGGCGTGGACGGCGGCTTCTTCTTGGCTGGCGCGCCGCCGCGAAAAGCAGACCGGCGAGGAACAACAGAAGCAGCATCCGGGCAGCTAACGCGCTATTTCGCGACAGCTTCTGCTTATTCATTTTTCTTCACGCGCCTGGAGAGCCCTGCTTTGCGGGCTTGGCGGCGAAGCCAGACAACCGCGAGGAGGCAAAACGCGCCGCCCACACCCTTCAGCGCATAGTCGGCGGCGGCCGGAAGCGTAAATTTCGACTCCACCACCAGGATCAGAAAACCGAGAACGAACAAGCCGAAGAGCAGCCATACTCCTGGTCCGCTGATCACCGACGCGAGGCATCCGATTTGCGGCTGGTCTCCGCTTTCGTCTCTCTCGCCGCGCGATTCGGATTCCTGCGGCGCGGGCACTTCAATTCCCTTCCGTGCCTTGCGCGTCGTATTCGGTGACTTCGCCGAAAAGCGCGGCCTGGGATCGCCGACCTGCTCGCGATCGCCCACGATGACGATTTGCGCGTTGGCCGAGTCGAGATATTTGCGCGCGGCCGCGAGGACATCCTCGGCAGTGAGGGCGCGGATGCGGTCGCGGTACGTCTCGAGGTAATCCTCGGGCAGGCGCTCGAGGTAGATGCCGGACAACTTGCCGGCCAAGCCGTCCTGCGTGGCGAGGCCAAGCGAGAAAACGCCGCTCAGATAACTGCGGGCGTCGTCGAGCTCCTGCGCGCCGACGGGCAGGGCGCGCATGCGGTCCATTTCGTAGAAGATTTCGCTGAGCGAAGCTGCTACGACGTCGTTGCGCACCGCCGCGTGCACGCTGAAATAGCCATGCTGGCGCAACGCATGCACGCCGCTGCCGGGGCTGTAGGTGTAGCCCTTGTCCTCGCGGATGTTCATCACCAGGCGCGAATTGAATGCTCCGCCATAGAGCGAATTGGCCAAGCTGAGGCGCAGCCAATCGGGATGCTGGCGCGTAATGGCGTGATTGCCGAGCAAAACTTGCGTCTGCACGCTTTCCGGCAGGTGCACGAAGTAAACGTGCCGTCCGCGCAGCTCCGGCAGCGGTGGATTGGGCGGCTGCGGGACTTCCGCGGGCGTCCAGGAACCGAAGATGCGTTCGATTTCGCCGCGCATCGCGGGCGAGGAAAAATCTCCCACGGCGACTAGCAGCGCGTTGTCGGGACGGTACTGCGCGTTGTAGAAATCGGAGAGCTGATCGAGCCGGTAGGCTTCGACTTGGGCTTCGGTGGGCGAGATGAAAGCGTAGGGATGCTTGCCGAACAGCACGCGCCGGAAGCGCTCGCTGGCGAGGAACGACGGCGTGGTGCGCTCGATGCGCAATCCTTCGATCATCTGGCGGCGCTCGCGCTCGAATTCCTCGACTGGGAATGACGCTTGCTGGGCAAGCTCAGAGACCAGGACGAGCAGCTCGCTGGAGAATTCGGCGAGGCCGGAGAAGGAAATGGCGCTGGTGTCCGAACCGGCGCTGGTGCCGAGGTCGGCGCCCATGCGGCGCAAATCTTCTTCGATCTGGCGGCTGGTGCGCTTCGCGGTGCCCGTGCGAAGAACGGCGGAAGTGATCTCCGCCAAGCCGGGCGTCTTCAGCGCGGTGACAGCATTGCCGCTGCGGAAATAGAGGATGCCGGTAAATTTCGGGATGGCGTGCGATTCGACCAGGACCACTTCGAGGCCGTTCGCAAGCTTGTGACGCGTGCGCGGCGGCCAGATGACGGCGCTTTCCGGACCCAGCGCAGGAACGGCTGCGTCGAGTTCGGGCGACTCTATTTTGGTCTTGGGAGTGGTGGCCATCAGGCAGCGCCTTTCTTTGTTGGGCGGCGAATGACTATGGCGCGCCGCTTAGGGTCCAGATACTTCTGCGCGGCGGCGCGTACTTGTTCGGGCGTGACGTCCATGAAGCCGTTGAGGATCGAATTCACCAGGTGCGGATCGCCGTCAAAAAGCGTGAAGCAGGCCGCGTAATGCATCAAGCCGTAGCGCGGGATGCCGTGGCCGCCTTCGAGCGAAGAGACGTAGTCGGAGCGAAACTTCACTTTGGAATGCTCGAGTTCATCGCGATCGATGCCGTGCTGGCGGACTTCCTCGAGCACGGCGTCGTGCGCGGCGAGCGCCTGTTCGGGGGAATATTCTGGCTTGTAAAGCAGGCGCCCGACCAGCAGCGTCGGCCCGTTGTAATCGAAAAGGTCGCCGACCGGATAGTTGATGCCGCCGCCGGTGTCCACGGCGATTTGCTGTTCGAGAACCAGCTTGCGATAGACGCGGCCGGCGCGGCCTCCGTAGAGCGCCTGATCGAGCATGGCCAGCGCGTACCAGTCCGGGGTGCGGCGATCGGGCGCGCGATAGCCGATGGCGATGCCGGGCAGCGTGCCAAACTTTTCCTCCACTTCGCCGCGGCGCTCGCCCTCGAAGGGCGCTTCGCTGACGTCGGCGGCGGGCCGGGGCGGCCCGGCGGGAATGCTCTCGAAGTGGCGGCGCGCCAGGGCCAAGCCTTCCTCCGGCGTGACGTCGCCCAGAATCAGCAGGACCGCGTTCTCGGGCGCATAGTAGGTGCGGAAGAATTGCTGCACGTCGCCGAGCGTGGCGGCGTCCAGGTCGGCGAAATCGCCGTAGAAATTGTGCGCGTTGGGCCAATTGCGGAAAGCCACAGGCGGCATGTCGAGCCAGGGAAAACCGCCGTAGGGCTGGTTGAGCACGTTAACGCGGACTTCTTCCTTGACGACGTCGCGCTGGTTGCGCAGATTTTCGTCGTCAACCTTCAGCGCGCGCATGCGGTCGGCTTCGAGCCACAGGACGCGATCGAGAGCATTCGAGGGCACCGCCTCGTAGTAGTTGGTGACGTCATAGTGCGTCGAGCCATTGAGCACGCCGCCGGAGGAATTGATCAGCTTGATGTGCATCATTTTCCCGGCATGCTCGGAGCCTTGAAACATCATGTGCTCGAACAGGTGCGCGAAGCCGCTGCGCCCGCGCGGCTCCAGGCGAAATCCGATGTTGTAGTAGACGCCGACGGTGACGACCGGAGCGGCACGATCCGGCGCAATCACCACGCGCAGGCCGTTCGGTAAGTCCGTGCTCTCCACGGGTATGTGCAATGAATTCAAGTGCTTCTCCTCATGGTCGGGTTTTCTCCTCGTCACGCACGATTGCCAGCCGATTCTATCACCGCAGCGATTTGAAAACAGGCGAGCGGCGGCTTGGCGGCTAGAATGCAGGCGCCGAAGCTCAAGTAATTCTTCAGCTAGTTCTCCAGGCACGTACGAGAACCCCCTATTTCTACAAAATCGTGCGCAAACGATTGAAAGCAGTGGAGTTGATTTTCGCTCTTCGGTAAAAGAGCGAGCAAAGAGCGCGCAAGCCATTGAAAACAGGGAGATAAGCTCTTTCTCTTGTGCGCGGGGAAGCGCGCGTTGCGCGGGAAGCGAAGCTTGGCGAGGGGTGGTTGCGAGCGTCACGGCTCAAACTACCACAGAAATGTTAACGTGTCAATAATGATTACTTTACAGTACCATGTTCGAACGCAGTACTCTGTCGGAGCCTGTGGCGCGTTCGAACGCTACAAACGGACAAGGGCATTCATTTAGGCGAGGGCGTTCGAGCGAGGCCATTCAATCTTCGTGCGGAACGACAAAGTGTCTTTCTGTGGATTCGGCTTCGTCTTTGCTCGGCCTGAATAGCCGCCAAGCCTCACGACGCGTACCATGCGGAAAAACCAAGAACCTGTAACCTCCCGATAGGCTCAAACAGAAGCCACCAGATGAATCTGCTTCGACGGCTTCCACGGTCAAGAGATTTGTTGAGTTTACGATTTGCTTGGTATTTGCATCGTAGCCCAGAAGATCGCGCAAAACTCTGTCCTGGAGACTATCCCCCTTTTCCCAATCAAATGCCTCCCCATCCTGCGCGGTTCTTTCGTATGGTTCGTACAGGTCATCGCTTCCAGTAATTACGCCAGCATCGTTCTCCAATCGCCAGGGGCACTGGACGTGCAAGGCGTATTGGCCTACAACAGCGCCGCTCTTACGTACTTCCGTATCTCCAAATTGGATGGTTCTCATATCTGCGGCGCGCGACATGCGCGACAATTTCAAACCGATCAATGGTCCGAGGCTGAACCTTACTTCATCCGCGAGGCCAGGGCTAAGCATCGCCAGACTCTCCTAGCGCGTGGTCAAACATATTCGGATAGTCTACAGCGAAATCACAGAACCAAATCTTGTGAAATCGTCTTTTCTTAGGCTATTGGCCGGCGACACACGCCCGAGGGAGACGAGTTTTCGGCGCGGTTCCTCGTGATAGCATGGTTTGTACGACCATCGTTCATTCGGGGAACGACTTCCTTTGCACTACTTCTGGACGGCGCTATTTGGCGCGATCGCTGCGGCTTGGATTGTGCAGACGACGCGCGCCACTTTTGGTATGGCTCGTGTGCCGCGGCTCAGCGATCCCCTGCCCGTAACGGACGCCGAGGCTCCTGCGATTTCCGTGATTTTTGCGGCGCGCGACGAGGCGGAAAAGCTTCCGTCGGCGCTGGCGACGCTGCTCGCGCAAGACTATCCGCGCTATGAAGTGATTGCTGTGAATGACCGTTCGCAGGATGCTACGGGCGCGATTCTGCGGCAATTTTCGGAAGCGAATCCTCGGCTGAAGGTGATTGAAGTGAGCGAGCTTCCTCCTGGATGGCTCGGCAAACCGCATGCGTTGATGCTGGGAGCCGAGCGGGCTACCGGCGAGTGGCTGCTCTTTACCGATGCTGACGTGCATTTCGCGCCGGACGTGTTGCGGCGCGCCGTGCGGCTGGCGCGCGATCGCAAGTGGGACCATCTGGCGCTGCTTTCCGGATTCGACATGCGCGGGTTCTGGGAGATCGTCACGCTGACCTATTTCAGCGTGGGATTCATTCTCGCCAACGAGCCTTGGCGTGCGGCGAATCCGCGTTCGCGGCGATACATCGGGATTGGCGCGTTTCAACTTGTCAGCCGCGCGGCTTACGACGCCTGCGGAGGACATCGCAGGCTGGCGATGGAAGTGGTCGAGGACATGAAGCTGGGCAAGCTGATCAAGAACGCAGGCTTTCGCTCGGGACTGGGCGTGGCGCCGGAATTGGTCTGGCTGCGTTGGTATTCCGGGGCGGGCAACATCGTGCGCGGGCTGACCAAGAATATGTTCGCGGCGCTGAATTTTTCGGTGCCGCTGTCGCTGTTTCATCTCGCGCAGATGTTTGTGGCGTGCATTGTGCCGTTTATAGGGCTGGCGTTCGGGAGCGGCTGGGTGCGTGTTTTTGCGGCGATTTCGGTGGCGGTGATGCTGGCGTTTCATGCGGGGGCTTGCCGGAGCGCGAAGGTCTCGATGTGGTATGCGTTCACCGACCCGCTGGGCATGGCGATTCTTTCCTGGATTGTGGTGCGGTCGGCGATTGTGACGCTGGGACGCGGGGGCGTGGTGTGGCGGGGGACGTTTTATCCGATGGAGGAGTTGCGGCGCGGGTCGGTGTAGGCTGGCGCAAGCAGAGATCTGAAGCGGAGCAACGGCTCGGAGGAAGAGGGATTCTTCGACTGCATGGCGGCACGTCCCGAGGAACGGGACGCAGGAAAAAAGGCCGCCATTCCGCTCAGAATGACCGATGGTTGCTGATTGCGACGATGTTTGGAAGCACCAGGCCACGTGCTTCCCAATCTCGCTTTGAACGGACGCAGGCGTGTCTGTCGGTTGCATGAGACGCTTCGCGAGGAGGTCAAGAGTCACAGCCTACCGGAATGACGGTGTGGATGCTGTTGCGGCGAGGGTCGGTTTGAAGTTACGTGTCCCGGGTGTCAGATAAGTTCGCGGCCGACGGGCTTGCCAGCGAGCCACTCGCGTTCCTCTTGGCGGCGCTGAGCTTTGGAATTGCATCGGGCAAGCAGCTCGCCGAGCGTATAGCGGGGCGCTTCCGTTTTTTCTTCTCGCGCGGCTTCATCTTTTGCTTCTTCTGCATGGAGTCCTCGAAAGAAATTTGCTGTCAGGCGCGCTTGGCTTTGGGTGGGGCGCTCGCGGCACGCGGCAGCGGCCGGGGGCGCGGCGGGCGCGGGAGCGGCCGCGGCGGCCGGTGAGGCTTGGGGCGCTGCCGGCGAAGCCGGTGGCGCGCTCTCGCTGGTCAAGTCGAGGGCGGCGAAGAGGCCGCCGAGTTCGCGCTGCTGCAGGGCGCGGATGCGATCGCGCAGCGAAGCGGCGCGCTCGAATTCGAACTTCTTGGCGGCCTCGCGCATCTGCGTTTCCATCTGGCCGATGACCTGAAGCAGTTCCTCTTCGCTGGTGATTTTCTCGGGCAGAAGATCGTCGGCGGGAATCGTGACGTAGTCGGCTTCGCTGACGCGCGCGAGCTGCGTATCCAGCGACTTGATGATGCTCTGCGGCGTGATGCCGTTCTCGGCGTTGTAGGCGAGCTGCTTGGCGCGGCGGCGATCGGTCTCGTCGATGGCCTGGCGCATCGAGCCGGTCATGACGTCGGCGTAGAGGATGGCGCGGCCGTTGATGTGGCGCGCGCAGCGGCCGATGGTCTGGATCAGCGCCGTGGCGCTGCGCAGGTAGCCTTCCTTGTCGGCGTCCAGAATCGCCACCAGGGACACTTCCGGCAGGTCCAAGCCCTCGCGCAGCAAATTGATGCCGATGAGGGCGTCGAACTCGCCGCGGCGCAAGTCGCGCAGGATGCGCACGCGCTCGAGCGTCTCGATTTCCGAGTGCAGATAGCGGCAGCGCACGCCGACCTCGGCCATAAATTCGGCGAGGTCCTCGGACATGCGTTTGGTGAGCGTGGTGACGAGCACGCGCTCATTCTTGTGCGCGCGCAGGCGAATCTCTTCGAGCAAATCGTCCACCTGGCCCTTGACGGGGCGGACCTCGACCTCCGGGTCGACCAGGCCCGTGGGGCGAATGACCTGCTCGACGAAAACGCCGGCCGAGCGCGTCAGCTCATACGGCCCAGGCGTGGCGGAGACGTAGACGACTTGATTGGTGCGATGCTCGAACTCCTCGAAGGTGAGCGGGCGATTGTCGAGCGCCGAGGGCATGCGGAAGCCGTAGTCGACCAGCATCTGCTTGCGCGAGCGGTCGCCGTGGAACATGGCCTTGACCTGCGGAATGGTCTGGTGCGATTCGTCGACGAAGAGCAGGTAGTCCTGCGGCACGTAATCGAGCAGCGTCGGCGGCGCTTCGCCGGGCAGGCGGCCGGACATGTGGCGCGAGTAATTCTCGATGCCGTGGCAATAGCCGATGGTGCGGATCATCTCGATGTCGAACATGGTGCGCTGCCAGACGCGCTGGGCCTCGACGAATTTGCCCTGCTTCTCCAGCTCCGGCTTCCACCAGGCCAGCTCCTCCTGGATGGTGCGGAGGGCGCGTTCGCGCTGCGCGGCGGGCATGACGTAATGCGATTTCGGATAGATGGGCAGGCGCGAAAGCGGCTCGCCGCGGACTTCGCCGGTGAGCGCATCGATGGTGCGCAGCGCGTCGATCTGGTCGCCCAACATTTCGATGCGGAAGGCGCGGTCCTCGTAGGGCGGCTGAATTTCGATGATGTCGCCGCGCACGCGGAAGGTGCCGCGGCGCAGGTCTTCGCCGCGCTCGTACTGGATGTCGACGAGGCGGCGGAGCAAGGCTTCGCGCGAGGTGCGCTGGCCGGGCTCGAGCATGACCAGCATGCCGTAATAGGCCTCGGGCGATCCCAGGCCGTAGATGCAGGAGACCGAGGCGACCACGATGACGTCGCGGCGCTCGAAGAGCGAGCGCGTGGCGCTCATGCGCAGGCGGTCGAGCTCGCTATTGATCGTCGATTCCTTTTCGATGTAGGTGTCCGAGGCCGGCAGGTAGGCTTCGGGCAGGTAGTAATCGTAGTAGCTGACGAAATACTCGACGGCGTTTTGCGGGAAGAAGTTGCGAAATTCGTTGAAGAGCTGCGCGGCGAGCGTCTTATTGTGCGCCAGCACGAGCGCGGGGCGGTTCACGTGCTCGATGAGCTTGGCCATCGTGAAGGTCTTGCCGGAGCCGGTGACGCCGAGCAGGACCTGATGCTTGTCGCCGCTCTCGATGCCGCGCTCGAGTTGCGCGATGGCCTGGGGCTGATCGCCGCAGGGTTGATAGTCGCTGGCGAGTGTGAAGTTCATAGGATACGCCCACTCGGAATTTCGCGAGTCACGGAAACTTACAGTATAGCGCAGGGAGTATAGCGCGCAGGGCGGGCGGCGGGAGCGCTAGCGCGCGGGCGCGGCTTGAGGGACTGGCGATGCCGGCTGCGCTTGCGGGAGAAGCGAAATCTGCGAGTGCGTTTGCACCGTCCCGCCGTAGTGCACGGTGGCGCCCAGCGCACTGGTTATATCCACGTCCATTTCCTGGGTGCTGGTCTGCGATGCGCTGACCACCCAGCCGGTTTGCAGCGAGACGTAGCTCAAGCTATCGCCCGAGCCCGTCCAATGCCCGGAGCTTTGCAGGCCGTTGCGGCGAAACTGTTCGGGCGTGGAGTCGCCTTTCGATCGCGAAGGAGAGAGCGTCAGACTCATGAGGATGACGGCGCAGGTATCACCGGGCTGGTCCGCCGCTGTGCTCGAAGCAAGCGCGGGCTGGCACGGCTCATCGCGCAGATAGGTGGAATCGGTCCGCCAAGCCAAGCCTGCGAGGGGCAAGGAGTCGGCCAACTGCTCGGAACTCCACGTCATTCCAGGAACAACGCCCGCAGCCGGCGCGGAACTGCCTGCGGAGAGTTGGGCCATCCACTGCTGGGCCGCTTGGACCGTGTTGGAGTCGGCCAAAATGCCTTGGAGGCCGCTGACGGAGGAGACGTTGCCGTTCGGGCCAAGCGTGAACTCGATCGAGCGTCCTTCGAGCTGCTGGTATTCCTTGACGATGGCGTCGGCCTGAGGATCGGGCGTATCGGATTGCACCGTTGCGGAGGATCTCTCATAGGTCGTGCGCAGGCGGAGCGTATTCGTGGACGGGAGTTTGCGCGGCGCGCTTTGCGCGACGGCGTTTTTCGCAGCTGGATTTTTTGCGTTTGGGACAGCGGGCGGGTTGCTGCTGGTGTCGGCAGGGCCGTCGAGCACTTCGAGGCGAACCGTGGCATCCCAAACGATGACGACGTGGGACGGGCCTTCGGGGTCCTGGACCGCTCCGCCGGATTTCGTATCGCTGGTGGTTTGAAACTCGACCTGGTAACGCATCACTTCGCCCGGCACCAGCTTGGGCTGGAGCATTGGGCGCGCGGCTGCGGCAGTTGCGGGCTCGTTCTTTTTCTTGGAGTGCTTCGGCTGGGATTGGGCTGCGGCCGGAGCCTGGTTGGCAATCGCCAGCAGGATCGCGAGAGCGGCGCAGGGCGGGATCATTCCGATTCGACGGAGCGTAGCGCCGGGAATCGCTGCGCGGTTCAGCGACGGCCACCCGTCGAGAGGGCTCGTTCGCGTGCGCCCGCAACGGGAGTTTGCAGCCGAACTCGCGGCGCGTCGAGAGTGCCAGCGATCGCCCAGGCATCGGCATCGTTATCCTGAGTTTCAATTTCCGCAGTGCGCGTGAGATCGCGAGGGGTCAAGTCACGAGGCATGGGGCGCACTCGCAAATCGAGCTGTCGCGCGAAACTCACGCTTCCATCGAGCTCGAGCTGCTCATCGCGGCCTACCAGCAGGACTTGGTTCATGAGCACGCGGCCGCCGGCGATGTGGAAAGTGGCCGCGGCGGTGCTATAGCGAGTTTCCGTTGCGGGCTCGGAATCGCCTGACCTTCCCGGCGGCAGCACTTTTTGGCCTGGGATTTGATCCGAGCCTCGGTCCACGCTGCGGTCTGGACTGAGGTCGAGCCCTCGCACGATGGCGTTGCGAACACGCAACACGCCCTCACCATCGAGCGATGCCGCGAGCGACTCCCGTCCAACGCCGCGAGCCGCGAGCGTGAGTTCGCCCGATGCTAACCCGGCAAATCGTCCCGCCAGCGACGAGCTGGCATTCGTCATCAATGCCAGGTCCACGCGGTCGACGCGTCCTCGAAAGGAATAGAAAGGGTCGGCCGAGAGCAACGCGTTCAACTCGCCGCTCAGACGCCCGCCGTAGAAGTCCGCTTCGGCGCGCCGCAGGACAATCCGACGGCCGTCGATCTCCGCGTCGGCATCGAGCTTTCCGACACGAAGCGGCGCGAGCAGCAATTCCCCGACACGCAAGCGGCCTCGCGCCGCCAGGCGCGAAAAGGCTGCGGCGCGCGACAAAGCCGAATTGCGCGACACGGTAAAGGGGAGTATGCGGCCCAAGAGTCCGGGCTGGCCGGGACGAAGCCAGCTCTCGAGGTCGCCAGGATCCAGCCGATCGGCGGAAAGATCAAAATCCCACGCGCCGTCTGGAACACGCCGGCGTAGCGAGCCGGTCCAATGCGCGCCGAGAGCCTGCACCGCGCCGAGATGGATATCTCTTTCGCCGCCCTTCAGCGCGACGCTTGCCTCCCCTACGAGGAGCGGCTGGTTCAGAGCAACGCTGCTCAACTGAAGATCGTGAAACTCCAAAGTTCCGTTGGCGACCGAGGTTCCATGATGCAATGCACCGGTCCAAGCCAGTTTCAGCGAGACCGGACCTTGTACCGACCATTCCGTGTTCGTCGGGCGGCCAAACGCACCGGCCAAGGCGATGAGGTCTTGCGCGCGCTGCGTGTCGCCAGAAAGAGCCAGCCGGTAGCGCCAGTCGCGGAGTGAATCACCCGGATGGGCGGGGCCGAGCGAACCCGCGATCTGCAGGGCGCCAACGGGCGCGGGCTCGGGCGCATTTCGCGTCACATCCCTTACTCCCGGCAGAGTGACCGAAGCCGGGCCGAAAACAAGCCCTCCTCTCTGCAGAGTGGCATCGAGACTCCCGAGACGAAGGGGCCCGGGCAGCGCCCTTACTCGCACTACGACGCCACTACTGCTGGCGCCGGCTTGGTGAAGACGCGGCGGCCAGCCAGCCATAGAAGCGTCGAGTGTTACGGAGCCATCGACCGACAAATCATCGGCGATGCCCGGCAGAAAAGCGCGCCTCCAGGCCAGCAGGTCGCCAAGCCCAATATGGGAGGCGACCAGTTGCACGCTGGGGTCGAAGCCATGCGACCAGTCAAGCGATCCAGTCGCGTTAAGGCGAGACGCAGGCGCTTCCACAACGCAGCGCGTCACCTGCAAATGAGACTCGCCGGGCCGCCAATCGGCTGCCAGGATCGCATTGACGGCGGGATCAAGCGGACTCTCGCCCAGATCCCAACGATGCACGCCTGAAAGGCGCAGCGTCCCTCGCAGGTTCCATTGTGCACTGGCGCTTCCGGAGACCGTCGCAACCGTGGGGGAGGCGATGGTCGCGGAGAGCTGGGCGGAGAATGCTCCGCGAACGCCGTGGTCGGTTCCGTCCAGCAGGCGCAGCGCATCCGCAAGCGAAGCGTCCTGCCAGGTCAGCGCAAACGCCGCCGGGCGAAGTCGAGCAGAGGTGCCTGCTACGGTGCCCTGCAAACGCATCGTGCCCGCGTTCTGAAGCGGGATGGGAGCGCGCATCGGATCCGCTTGGAGATCGATGCTCCAGCGGCCCGAGCTGTCCTGCTCCAGAGAGCCGGTCACATCGACGAGCGCGAACGGGAGCTTTTCCGCACCGAGCTTGAAGTTGATCCGCCCACCGCTCACGTCCAGCCGCGAAAGGCGAGCGGCGACGCGACCAGCAGAAATGACGGGTGGGCCCAGGGTCGTGCTTTCGTCGGTCCGCACGGCTGCGGCGGGTGGGAACGGCTGGTTCGCGGGCGGGAGCCAGCTTTCGATGTTCCAGCTTCCATCCGGCAAGCGCACCAGATTGAGGCTTGGCCGAGAGAGGGAGACGACGCCAAACTCGATGCGTCCGCGCAGCAGGGCTGTCCACCGCAGCCCGGCGGTGAGCTGCTCCGCCCGCAGAAAATACTCCTGCCCGAAGCGCGGATCTTCGGCTACCGTGACGGAATCGGCCTCGAGCCGCAAGCCGCTGAGCAAACTGATTTGGAAATGCCCAACATCGACCGGCCGCCCAAAACTGGCTGCGAGACGCGCAAGCAGAGAACGACGAGCCCAGCCGTGTTCCAGCGCGCCGGAAACGCCGGCCTTGGCAAGCAGCAGAATCGCCGCCACCAAAACCAAGCCTAACCAGCGTCGTTTGCTCATGGCGAAGGTAGAATTGTGGCAGAAGAGACGACGGAAGCAAAGGGCTGGACGCGGATCGCGCCGCAGCGTCGGGCTAACAGCCATTCAAGAGCCCGCAATGAAACGTGGTAAGACGCTGAACAGCGGCAGGTCGTGCGCCCACCTGCATCAATTTCCGGTCGAGTGCGGTCAGCTGGGGCTGTGGAACATCCGCTTCCAACGGGTGCGCGTCGGCAGATGAATCAGTGTGTCGAATAGGTCTCGCAGCACGGAGCTGGCCGGCTGCGGCTCGGTGTCATCGTCCTCCGCGGTTACCACCGACCAGTAGATGACCACCGGGCCACCCATGATCGCCTCGCGGTTGACGAAACCCCAATAACGGCTGTCCCAGCTGTGGTCGCGATTATCCCCCATGGCGAAATAGTTGCCGGGGGGCACGACGATTTCGCCGTCGTGCACGTACTGAAAGATTTGCTGGGACCACTCCGGCTGCATGCTGAACAGCAGTTCGTCGCGGCTGGCCGGGGGGAAATTATATAGGAACGGATCATAGGCCGCCGCGGGATCGTGGTACGCGTACGGCTCATTTTGCTTCTGGCCATTGAGATACACCTGCTGATCCACGATCTTGATGCGGTCGCCGGGCACGCCGATGACGCGTTTCACGTAGTGCGGATGATCCTGATAGGGAAACTTGAAAACGATGATGTCGCCGCGATGAACGGCCCGATACGGCAAGACGGTGTCGTACCAGTGCCCGCGCCCGCCGAAAATGAATTTGTTGACCAGGAGATGATCGCCCACCAGCAGCGTGGGCTCCATGGACTGCGAGGGAATCTTGAACGCCTGGACGACAAAGGTGGTTCCGAACAGCGCCAGGATGACCGTAACCAGCAGCGACTCGATATACTCACGCAGCGACGCGCCTTCCTGCTTTTCGGGCCGCGCTGCGGCGACCTCGTGCCCGGCAACTCCCGCTTCTTGCGCGATCTCGTGGCTCATTTTCCTGTCGCTCCGGTGTCGCGCAAGCATCTCGAGAGCCCGCGCGGCAGCGGACTGCTCTGCTTCTTTCTTATTCAATCCCGATCCGCTCGCGGCCAGCAAACCCGCGACGCTGACCTCGATCCAAAACGTCTTGCGGTGGTCCGGGCCGGTTTCTCGCACCACGCGGTATCGCGCGGGAGGAAGACCGCGCGCCTGCAGCAACTCCTGTAACGCCGACTTGTGGTCGGACAGGCCCAGGTGGGGGCCTTCGGCCTGAACGGCGTCCTGCAGCAAGGCGCGGTGAACAAAGGCGCGCGCCGCCTCGAAACCGCCGTCCAGGTAGATCGCCGCGAGCACGGCTTCAAATGCGTCCGCGAGCAGTGCCGGCTTTTCCCGGCCGCCGGTCTTCTCTTCCCCGCGGCCCAGGAGCATGTGTTCACCCAGTCCCAGACGCTTGGCCGCCGCGCACAACGACGCGGCGTTCACCAGACTTGCCCGGCTCTTCGAGAGTTGCCCCTCGCTCCAATGCGGGAACGTGCGGACCAGGTATTCGCTCACGATCATCCCCAGCACCGCGTCGCCCAGGTACTCGAGTTGCTCGTTATCCGCGACGGCCTTGCTGTCCGCCACGGCTGACCGGTGACTCAAGGCGCGCTCGGCCAAGGCCGCGTCGCCGAAGCAGTACCCGATAGCTTGATCCACCTGTTCGAGCCAGCGTTCGGACATGGAGCGTTCGGACATGGTCTGGCGCCGCCGGTCTGCAGCCGAATCGGCGGCGCTTCCCAGACTACTTCGGCGCCTCGAGACTATTCTGCGACTTCTTCTTGGCTTCGTCTATGCCGCCTTTGCATTGCGACTGCATCGGGCCGGCGGCGGCGCACTTGGTGAAATTCGCGATGGCGTCGGTGAAGTGGCTGGTATTCACGTCAGCCATTCCCAGCAAGTAATTGTCCACCGGATCCGGTTCGTCGCTGAGCTGAATGGCCTGCGTGAGTTCCGTGATGGCGTCATCATATTTTCCGGTCTTCATGTCCACCACGCCGAGACCGTCGTGGCACATCGCGGTCTTTTCGTTCTTCGACTTGGTAAAGTCCGCGTCGCTCATATCCTTGGGTTTTTCCAAGGTTGCCATCAAGTCCAGCCCATGGTGCGCGTACTCCTGCGCCTTCTGCAGCAACTGGGTGTTCGCCGGCGAATTCCCGTTGGCGCTTCGCGGAATCGCCCAGGCCAGGATCGGGAGAACATCGACGTTGTCGGGATCGGTCTCCAACGCCTTCGTGCCCGCATCGATCATCTTGGGGGTTTGGTTGGTGTTCAGGTACGCGGCGGTGAGCATCCCATATACGGGCCCGATATACACACTCATCGGATACTTGACCACGAATGCTTCGCCGAGTTCGATGAGATGCGCGGGATCGCCAGTCCGAGCGTTGTACATGGCCTTGTAGGCGTTGTTTTCGTCCTTGGTCACCGTCGGCTGCTTGCCACCTTTTGGAGCTTGCCCCGGTTTGGGCTGGCTCAACGAGGGTGCCGTCTGCTGCGCCGAGCCTGCCACCGCTACAAATAGTCCCAACACGACCAATGCGCCGGCTCTTACGATTGCGTACTTCATCTAAGTTCTCCTTGTCCTTAAATTAAGTTTCCGAGGCCGGCCGTGCGATGACCAACTCGGCGGTCCCGGGGAGCAAATCGAGATGTTTCAAATCCGCACCCATCGAATTGTCCCGTACCTCTTTTTTGCATTATCCAGTTTTATCCAGGCGGCTGACTGGGCGCCGACAATCGGTAAGCCTGTTCAATTCCCCGCTGCGCCGCGGAGCGGGCCTCCTCCGGCACGCCGGACACGGCAAGCGCGGCGCGGTAATCGGCCAACGCCTGATCGCGATCGCCGTCCAGGTCGTGCATCCTTCCGAGGTACACGTGCGACCAAGCCAAAGCCACGGGATCGGAATGCGCCGCAGCTTGATTGATACCGGGCGCGCCGGACGCCCCGGCGACAACCTGGCCAAACAGTTCTCGCGCGCGTGTGGCGTTTCCCTGCAACAGCGACGCTATGGCCAGGCCGTAGAGCGCGCGCGGCTGGCTCGGCTGCATGGCCAGCGCTCGTTCAAACGCAGTCGCTGCGGCGGGGGCATTCTCTGCGGCGATTTGCCGCTCGCCCTCCGCGAGCGCCGCATCGAGCGCAGACGCGGGGGGCGCGGCCGCATGCCCAGTGTGAGCGAAATGCGTATCCTCGGTTTCCTGCCCATCGGTGGCCGGAGCGAACGTGACGCTTTGCAGACGCTTGCGCTCGGCAGAGACGTCGATCGAGTGAATCAGTTCCGGGAAGTACTGGCTCATGGGCGGCTCGGAAACTTCAAACTTCGCCAGTGCGGCCAGCATCGGCCGTACCAGAACGAAGCCATCAACGTCCTCACGATTCACTTCCTGGGCCAGTTGTTCGGGCGGGAGCCGCCGCAGCTTCAGTTCCACGGAACGCACCAGGCACTCGGTGAAATAAGCCGAGTAGTCGTCACGAAAATCGAAGGGCATGCGGGGCGCGCCGGCGCCGATGAGAAACAGGGGCTGATCCGCCGCGATTTGTTGCTGATAACGAATGGGCAGGGGATCCAGCAAGAAGTGGAGGAAGGCGTGACGCATGGCGTCAAACGAATTGGCGGGATTCAACGCCGGATCCACGATAATTCCGTACTGGTTGCCGGAAGTGCGAAACTGAGTTTGGCCGCCAACGAACGGCTCGGCATAGGCCGTGAAGGTGCCGGTACCCGGACGAATCAACTCGCGGAGATAACCCGTTCCGGAAAGCACGATGCGCCCCAGGGGCTCTCGCAACAGCAAAGTGTCTTTCTCATAGGCAGGCTGCACCTGGCGCCATAGCCGCTCGACCTGCGCTTCCTGATAGAAGTTCGCCAGGATCTCGGAAAAACCGTCCAGAGCGAGCGCGTCCGGAGGCAAGTTCGCCCGGTTTGCCGGCAACGCAAACTTCGGCGGCGGTCCGGCCACCATGGCAAATGTGATGAAGCGAGACATCGTCGCGGCAGGATCGCTTAGGGCATGGTCGCGGTAAAACTGGCGAAGCGCATCGGTCGCCGGACCATGAACCGCGAGCAACTGCGAGCGGACGTCGATAAACGACGCTTCGCTGTCCGAGGAGGTCTTGCCGGCATCAACGCCGACGGCATAGAGCGCGGAAAGCGTGGCAAAAAGCTGCGGGCTGGCTGTGGCCTCGACCGGACCTGCAACGTCGGACGGAGACTGCGCGGCGCGCGCCGGCGCAGCAACGGGCACGGTGATCGCCAGCGATGCCAGCAACGCCCCGAGAAATGAGATCCGAGGTTTCGGCAAATGAAAACTCTCTCGGAAGGAAATCGCCCCCTCCTTTTGCGGCGGCCTGCCACACAATCGCGCGCTCAGCGGCGGCACGCGCAGCCCGCCCAGCACAACCTGAAGTCAATTTACAGGGGTAGAGTGACAACGTCAACGTCAAGAAATCAGCAGTCGAAAAACGTTCGAGGTGTTCACGCTCCTAGCCGCGAACGCGAATCTGGCTAAAGCTCAAGACCACACGCCCCCCGGAAGTGGGCCGGCCGAAATTCATCTGTGGACGAAAGCGCGAAAAGAGCACCACTTGATCGAGCTGGCGCCGCATGGCGGTATCCACTTGCCCGGAAAGGACGCGGTAATCGACCGCCTGGCCTTGGGCGTTTACCGTCGCTTCGACCAGCAACCCATGCTGTTCACCAGCACGATCGGTCTGCGCGAGGCTGGCCGTCTCGAATCCGGCCAGTGTTTCCAGGCGCGCCGGTTGCAGCAAATTGGTGGGCGAATCGGATTTTGCGGCCCGCAGCGGCATTCCCACACCAAGCACCTGGTAGACGATGCCAAAGACAACCAAGGCCGCCACCAAACCACCACTCGCCGGCACCGCCAGCGGCTCGAGAATGTTACCGAGGAGCAATTCAAGGCGCGTCTTGCAGCGGCGCATCCGCCCGGCGAACCCGCTGTTCGCGCGCGCCCGCGAGACCGCAGCGCGGATAGCCACACCCAGTTCCGCGGGAGGCGCCGCGGGACGCAAACCCGACATCGCCCTCGACAATGCGCGATAGCGCTGCAGTTCCGTGCGGCAGGCCACGCATTCATCGAGGTGTCGCCCCAGGCGTGCATGTGTTTCGGCGGCAGCCTGTTCCGGCAAAGCGCCGTCGAGATATCCGGGCAGAAGCTCTCGTGCCATGTCACAGTTCATAGGTCGGGACCTCCGCTGGAGAAACCAACCTCGCAGGGAAGCGATTTGAAATCCGGTGCTCATACTGGGGTCTCCCGCGGGCTCTCCCGCTGGGCCGCAAAAAGCGGCTCGAGAATCTCGCGCAGGGCGCGACGTCCCCGCAAGATTCGCGATTTCACGGTTCCTACGGAAACGCCCAGCACTTCGGCCACCTCTTCGTAGGACATCCCCTCAAGGTCTCGCAAGATCACGGCAGCGCGAAAGACTTCGGCCACGCCATTGAGCGCCTGCTGCACAACCTGCTGAAGCTCGCGACTGGCCAGCGCCTCGAAAGGCGACGGACCGGAATCCTCGAGTTCAAAACACGCGTTGTCTTCCGCGCCCGGGTCGTCGATGAAGATCTGCTGGCGCAGGTGGCGCCACGCCCATCGCCGGTGGTTCAAGGCCTCGCGAACCGCGATGCGGTAGAGCCAGGTCTTGAGCGAGCTGCCGCCGCGAAATTCGTGGATACCGCGAAAGGCCTTGAGGAAGACCTCTTGGGTGACGTCGGCCGCCTCGCTGGAGTCGCAAAGCACCCCCCTGACGAGGCCATAGACCGGACCGTGGTAATGGGTCACCAGCCAGTTGAAGGCCGCTTCCGAGCCGCTTCGCAGCTCGGTGGCCAGTTCGGCCTCTTGCTCCGACCAAGGAAGTACATGGGCCCAGTCAGACACCTACGTCACCTCGCCAGAACACCTTGTGCGGCAGCAGCCCTTAGTAATACAGACACCAGTCGGGCGCAAAATGTTTCCGCCATTACCATCTATTGTCTCGCCTTATGCCGTCAGAAGCAATGGCTGGCGACAGGTGAACCACCTCCTGCCACTCGGTTTGACGGCATAGGGCCCGGGTGTTATAAAACTTGCGCAGTTGCCTGCGATGGGCCCGTAGCGCAGTTGGCAGCGCGCCTCGATGGCATCGAGGAGGTCGGGGGTTCGAATCCCCCCGGGTCCACCAATTTTTCCTGGGGGGATTTCCTCGGAACGCCAATCTGCCGATTGGCGCAATTCGGTGTTAGCCAGACAGCGCCCGTGGCCCTGCCACCGAAAAATAAAGTACAATCCTGAGCACGAAGCAGAGAAACCAAGGTGTAGGGTTGCCTATGGAATCGTCCAAGCTAAGCGCGGCAAATACGTCTTCGGGCGAGGGCCGGCGTTTCTTTCGAATTGCCCGAGCAGTCCTTTTGTCCGCATTCTTGTTGTTTACGATCGCGACGTATTCTCTGTGGCGTCAGTACCAGTCCACACGCCCAACCATGATGAACCAAGATTCCGGCCAGATTCACGCGCTGTATGCTGGGAGCTGGGCCGTGTATCTGACGAGAGCAGAGCAAGTCAGGCTCTATGGCTTGGCGTTAGCCGCAGCAGCATCTCTAGCCGTCACGGTCGCCCTCGACACGTTCGTGCTGGGAAAACGCGAAGACGACTGACGCGGTATGAGTGCGAGGTTCGAGAGCCCTCGGGCAAAAGTCCAGATATCGAGGCGAACTCCTCGCCAAGAGGAAGTTCCCCAGTGAGCGAGTCGGGGCAGCCTTCGTGGTAAGCAAGTCTCCGCCGGAGACTTCCCTGGATGCCCCAGACTGCGTTTTAGTCCGTAAAACACCTCGGAAACGACCGTCCCCTCGCATACCGGAAAAATAGTATTGACTCGCTTGCAAACAGGGTGTACAAACCCCGCCCAGCAAGACTTCCGGACTCTCCGCTTGGGGGTGGAGGGTTGGGAAATTATAGGGGGGTGTCCTAGTGAATTTCATTTCATTGTTGGACCGTGCGAAGTGTGTTGTCAGTCGCGGAGCGATGCTTGCGCTGGCCACGACGCTCGGTGCTTTGCTGCTCTGTGTTCCGCTGTTCTCGCAAGGCAATCAAGGTACGATTCAGGGCGGGGTGTTCGATCAGACCGGGGGCGCCATTGCGGGCGCCACGGTGACGATCCTCGACCCGACCCGCGGTCTTTCGCGACCGCTGACCACGGACAGCGCCGGACAGTACTTTGCGGCGAACCTGACTCCTGGGACCTACACGGTGCGTGGCGAAGCCAAGGGCTTCCAGACGGTGGAGCACCCCAACGTCCTCGTTGAGGTCGGCAAGAACATTCGCGTGGATATTACGCTGCAGCCCGGCGCTCAGACGCAGACTGTAACGGTGACTTCGGAGGTGCCCGACGTCAATACGACGGACGCCACGCTGGGCGGCACGGTCAACAACCTGGAAGTCAACGCTCTGCCGTTAAACGGCCGCAACTACCAGCGCTTGCTGCAACTGCGTCCCGGAGTCGTCGGCTCGATCGGCGGCGGCACCGGTGAGGAAAGCAGCAACGGCTTGCGCGGCGGCGAGAACGTGACGCTGATCGAGGGCCTGGTCACGCAAGCCGAGCAAAGTGGAGGAAGCGTCCTGAACACCTCCTACCACCAAGGCGATGCGGCGAGCCTGCTGCCTATCGACGCGATCCAGGAGTTCAATATCGAGCAAAATCCCAAGGCTGAATATGGCTGGAGGGATGGCGCTGTCACCAACATTGGCGTGAAAGCGGGCACCAACAGCATTCACGGGACGGCGTATGCATTTGGGCGAACGACTGGACTCGATGCGGCGAACCCGTTCTTTCCTCCGACTAACCCGCTTACCGGCGCCGGTCGTGCCCCGATACCGATCAGCCTGCAACAATTCGGCGCGACCACCGGCGGACGCATTGTGAAAGACAAGGCCTTCTGGTTCCTGGGCTTTGAGAAGCTGCAGTACACCGTGGGAGACGCGGTGACGCCCACGATCCCAACCGACCTGCCCGGCAACGGCGTGAAACTGAGCATGGTTGACGCGTGCAATAGCGTTCCCGGCGGGCTCGCGGGTGTTAACCACCTGAGTGCGCTGATCGCGGGTCTTCCTCTCGACAACACCGGGGCTCCCACGAGTTGCACCCCCTTAGCCGCGTCGCCGACTCATGAAAACCTATTCCCATTCAATCCGACTCAGCAGAACTCCTATGCCCCTCCACTGCTCACGCAAAACCCGAATTACAACGGGCTCGCCAAGCTGGACTACAACCTCAGCCCCACAAACCATTTGAGCGGGTTCTTCTTCATCGGCTATAACAACGCGACCGTTCAGCTAGATCCCAATCAGATCTCGCCCATCTGGGAAAACCAGCAACTCACCCGCGCCGAAGATGGCAATGGCACTTGGGTCTGGACGCCGAATTCCACCTGGGTGAACGAGTTCCGGGGCGGCCTCGCGCTGCTCCACTTCAAGGCTCAGTCGGTGGACCACAACGTGAACCCTGCGGATGCCTGGCCGGCCGGCTATGGCATCGCTTCGGGCATCACGAACCCGCAATACTTCGGTATGCCGAAACTTCAGATTAGCGGCCTCACAGGCTTTTTGGGACAAGGCCAGCGCGAGGGCAACCGCGGGCCGGAAGGCTCGGCCAATTTCGTGGACCACGTCTCCTATTTGCGTGGTAAGCATGCCTTTAAGTTCGGGTTCGAGTATCTGGAAGGAATTGCCGACAACGATCCCTATAACTACGGCAACGGCAAGGTCCAATTCAGGAGCTTGGAGAATTTCCTCGCGGGCACCGTGCAGAAGGGCACGATCCTTGTGGGCAATCCAACGTCGGCGGGCCGAGCCCGTCGCTACGCGGGCTTTGTTCAGGACGATTGGCGCGTGGCTCCGAGAGTGACGCTCAACCTGGGCGTGCGCTACGAGTATGACGGTCGCCCGTTCGAGCGGAACAACTATATCGGCAACTTCTTCCCCAATTCCGTAACCGGCGTCGAGCAAGTCGGCGGGGCAGGCATGCCCGCCATGTATAACCCTCAGTACGACAATTTCGCGCCACGTTTCGGGATGGCCTGGGACGTCCAGGGAAATGGCAAGACAGTGGTCCGCCTCGGAGCCAGCATCATTTACAATGGCGCGCTCCTCGGAGAACTCATTGACCTGAACCCGTTCGGAGCGAATTTCCCGCTCGCCGGCGTAAACAACAGCGGCACGGCGATCAACGCTAATACCCCCGAGCAGTTTAATCTTGCGGCCGGCCAAATTACATGGAACACAGCGGGCCCCGTCTTCCCGGCTGGCGCAGTCACGGGTTACAACGGCACCAACTATACGGGAGTTACCTGTTTGCCCGCTTACGCTACGACCACGGGCTCTGCGGCTTCACCCTGCTCCTTCGTTGCGGCGGTAGATCCGAACTACCACACACCGTGGGCGGCGGAATGGAACCTCGACCTGCAGCGCGCGATCACCAATAACCTGACTCTCGAAGTTGCTTATGTTGGCAACCACGGCCGCGAGGCAAACAAGATGGACATCAACCAGCCGCCGGTCGGCTGGGGCTGGAACACTCCGACAACTGGTCTTTCCGCAGCACAGGGCGGCCCGCTGCCCGGAGGTGTTAGCCCTGCAGCGTACTGCCTGCAAAATATCACCGCCAACTGTGCTAGCGGAGCAACCACGAAAGCGATTACGGGGCTGGAAGAAAATGGCGCGCCCTACGCCCAGTTCCCCTGGATTCAAAACATCAACTGGATTACGAACCTGGCCCGTTCCAACTACGATGGTTTGCAAGTGACCATGACGCAGCGGGCTTCCCACGGGCTGACGTTCCTCTTGGGCTACACCTTCTCTCATGCCCTGGACATGCTTTCCGGAGGCAGCTTCGACAATGGCGTGGCGGCGGACATTCACAACGTGAATTTGATCTACGGCAACAGCGACACCGATAGTCGCCATCGTTTCACCTTCTCGACCGTCTACCAGATCCCCGGCATCAAGTCGCCACTGCAGATGCTGCAAGGCTGGTCCATCAGCCCGATCATCGCGGTCTTTAGCGGCACGCCTTGGACCGCCGACGACCAGTCCACGGACATTGTCGGAACGGGCGAAATCAATAATGCGAGTACGCCCTTTCAATTCTGGAACTACAACGGACCTCGCTCGGCCTTTACCTCGGGTCCGTCCAGCATTCCTTTCTTCGCTGGAGCGAGCAATCCCATTTGCGTGGCCGACTCGCAGAGCAACTATGCCGGCAACCCCCAACTCCAGGGCCTGGCGCTGGCCTCGCTCACGAACCTCGGCTGTTACGTCCAGGGCTTGGGCGTTTTGACTCCTCCGGCGTACGGAACCATTGGTAACGAAGGCCGTAACAACTTCCGCAGCCCTGCCTATATCAACGTCGATCTGTCGATCGGCAAGAACTGGAAGTTCAAGGAACGGTATAGCGCCGACTTTCGCGCGGAATTCTTCAATCTATTCAACCGCGCCGACTACGCACCAACGCCGGTCGTAACTGATCCCTCCGCGGGCGGTCAGTTCGGCTGCTCGTGCACAACCCCGGACGGTGCGGGATTCACCAACGCCGTGCTCGGCTCGGGCGCTCCGCGCTCGATGCAGTTGGGCCTGAAGCTGACGTTCTAGACGAAGGAAACCGCCAGACAGGAAAGGGACCCGGCGGGTCCCTTTCTTTTTTGAAGACGAGGCAAGGCTATACCAATACCGCAGCTCGAGTGCGGCGGGCAGTCCGGTTCTTCCTCCCACTGAGCCTGCAGCCAATTCTCCAGGGGTAACTGGCTCTCTAACAGAAGGCCGTTGACTCCTTCTTAAACAAGATGTATAAAGCCGCGAAGCTTTTGAACTCTCCGCGGGGGTGGAGGGTTCGATGTCACAATCCTAGGGGGTGTCCTGTGAAGTTCACAAAATTGTTGCTGGATCGGTTTGAGCGCGTCGACAGTCGCGGAGCGATGCTCGCGCTGACCGCTGCGCTGTGTGCCTTGCTTCTGTGTGTTCCTGCGTTTCCGCAAAGCGGCGTGGGGACGATCCAAGGCGCTGTTTTCGACCAGACGGGCGGCGCCATTGCCGGCGCCACCGTGACCGTAATCGATACGGCCCGCGGCATTTCGCGACCGTACGTCACAGATAGCGCCGGGCAGTACGTGGCCTTGAACCTCATCCCCGGTTCTTACACGGTCCGCGGCGAATCGAAGGGCTTTCAGACGGTGGAGCACGCCAACGTGATCGTCGAGGTCGGCAAGAACATCCGCGTGGACCTGACCCTGCAGCCTGGCGCGCAAACGCAGACGGTAACGGTCACTTCGGAGGCGCCCGCGGTTGACACCACGGATGCGACCCTGGGCGGCACGGTCGAAAATTCAGTGATGACTGCCCTCCCTTAAACGGCCGCAACTTCCAGCGCCTGCTGGAACTTCGTCCTGGCGTTGTAACCTCGGTGGGAGGCAGTTCGGGAACGGCGAGCACCAATGGCCTGCGCACCGGAGACGACCTCCAACTCGTCGACGGCATCGCTGCTTTCGCCGCCTCCACGGGAAACAGCGTCTTGAATTCCGGCTATCGCGCCGGGGATTCCACCAGCCTTCTGCCGATTGACGCTATCCAGGAATTCAACACCGAGCAAAATCCGAAGGCGGAATACGGCTGGAAGGCCGGCTCGATCGTCAATATCGGGCTCAAGTCAGGTACCAATGCTCTCCACGGTACAGCCTATGCGTTCGGCCGGGACACGTCGCTGGATGCAGCTAACCCGTTCTTGTTCCAGGGGCGCGTCCCGCTTGAACTGGAACAGTTCGGCGCGACGGCGGGCGGGCCCATCCTCAAGAACAAGATCTTCTGGTTTGCGGGCTATGAAGGTCTGCACTGGCTGGCAGGAACCACAACCCCCGCCACGATCCCAGAGGACGTTCCAGATCCTGCGGACCTCTCCAACCAGTTGAGCGTGGTGAACGCGTGCAACGCCCTCACGAACAACCTGGCCAATCCCGGAAACGTGAGCGTGTTGAGCGCGAAGGTGATTGGTTTGCCCTTGAACGGGGCCGGCACGGCGATATCCAGTTGCACACCACAGCCGGGCACCAGCTCCTTTGAGAGCCTGTTTCCGTTCAACACCACGACCTCGAACACCTTTAACCCGGGTCTAATAAGCACCAGCCCAGGAAACAACGGAGTCTTCAAGGGTACCTACCACATCAGCGATCACAACGAAGTGAGCGGCATGTATTTCAGGGCGCAGCAGAATGAGCAGGTGGCCGGCCCCGTCTCGCCAATCTGGGGAACCTTTGTTCCCGCGACTACCAACGCGTTTGACGGCCTGTGGACTTGGACTCCCAACTCCACGTGGGTAAATGAATTCAGAGGCGGATTGGCTTACTTGCGCAATCAAACCCTTGCGACGGACGCCAACGTGAATCCCGCGAATGCCTGGCCGAACGGCTATGGCATCCCCACTGGCGTTGATCTGACCAAGTTTCCCCTCTATGGCGGATCGCCGGAAATACAGATCACCCCTTTCAGCTTTTTGGGCTCGGGGAATAAGACGAGCGTGCGGGGGCCGGAAGGCTCCATTGATCTCGTGGAGCACCTTTCCTATCTACGCGGCAAGCACGCTTTCAAATTTGGCTTTGAATATCTGGACGCGATTTTCGATGGCAACACCTATAACCAGGGCAACGGCGACCTTGTATTTAACAGCTTACAGTCGTTCCTGTCCGGCTCAGTGGATGGCGGAGGCCAGATCCTTCTGGGTAATCCGCAAATCAATGCGCGCAGCCACAACTATGCACTTTTCGCCCAGGATGATTGGCGCGTGAAGACAAGGCTCACCCTGAACCTCGGTCTGCGGTGGACGTACACTAGCCCGTTTTCCGAGCGCAACAACTACGTAGGCAACTTCAATCCCAACGTCAACCCAGCGACGACTCCGGCGATTCAGCAAGCTGGCCCCGGCGAGCCCCTCTCGCAATTGTACAGCGCTGATTCGAAGGCCTTCTCGCCTCGCATTGGCTTGGCGTGGGACGTCCAGGGCAACGGAAAGACAGTCGTCCGCCTCGGCGGCAGCATCGTGTACGGCCTCCTAGGTGGAGGCGATATCGTCAATACGATGCCGTTCGGAGCTAATTACCCAACAGTAAATACAGCCGCCAATCCTGCCGGCATCAATACCAGCGGAACGGCGATCAACGAGCACACGTCGAACCTGTTTCTCCTCAACACTAACCAGCTTCAATGGAACACAACCGGTCCGGTATTTCCCGGCACAGTACCCACCATATACAACAGCACCACATATACAGGGGTCACCTGCCTGCCAACTAGCGCGACCGTGAACGGCGTGCCCAACTCCGGTGTGCCCTGCTCCGCTAACGTCGAGACCCCCAATTTCATTCCAGACACTCCCGTCGCCGAATGGAACCTCGACATCCAGCGCGCGATTACCAATAACCTCACGATTGACGTGGCCTACGTGGGCAACCATTCCTGGGACATACCAAGCCAGGAGATGGATGTGAATCAGCCAAGCGTCGGGACGGGCTGGACCGGCGGGGTAAATGCCTTGACTGGGGGAATGACTCCCGCAGCCTACTGCCTGGCAAGCGCCGGCGATGCTAAACCGTACGACCATTGCCTCGGCAAAAACAGCAGCGGGGTGAACAACAACGTAACGACTGCGCTCTTGGCCAATGAGGCGGCAGGCGCGCCATTCGCCACCAAATTCCCCTACCTGAGCTACATCGACCAGACGGGGAACGCCTACCATTCCAATTACGATGGCTTGCAAGTGACCGCGACCATGCGCACGTCGCACGGGCTAAGCTTTCTTGCCGGTTACACCTTTGCCCACGCGCTTGACGATGTCTCCGGCGAGGGATCCACGGCCGGGCCAATGAACGTCTACACCCCCAACATAAACTACGGGAACAGCAGCAATGACATTCGGAACCGTTTCACCTTTTCCTCAAGCTATGCGATTCCGGGCCACAAGGCGCCGGGGCAGATGCTCGAGGGCTGGTCGGTTAACGGGATCTTTATTGCCCAGGGTGGCGTTCCCTGGTGGGCGGCGGACTCCTCCAACGACTTCTCGGGAACCGGCGAGGTTTTCGCAGCCACGAGCAGCAATGCCACCAGCGTGCCTTTTTCTTGGAACTACACCGGTCCAGCGTCCGCTTTTACGGCCGGTGCCGCGGCAATTCCTTGCTACGGCCTCTTGTCAAAGTGCACGAGCAAGACTATCCCGCAAGCATGTATCACTGCCGCACAGGCCCCCTACGCTGGCAACGCGAACCTCATGGGGCTTGCCTTGGCGGCGCTGGACAACAATGGATGCTACATGCAGAACGGCGGCATTCTGACTCCGCCGGCGTATGGAACGATCGGCGACATGCCCCGAAACTTTTTCCGCGGCCAGCCTTACTACAACGTGGATTTCTCGGTCACCAAGGACTGGAAATTCAAGGAGCGGTTTGGCGTGCAGTTCCGGTCGGAGTTTTTTAATATCTTCAACTTCTCCGATTATTCGCTCCCCACCAGCTCCGCCCTGAGTCCCACTGGCGGAGGCGCTAAGTTCGGCTTGATTAACGCAACTCTGAATGCCACCAACCCCGTCCTTGGATCGGGCGGACCGCGCACGATCCAGTTCGGCTTGAAGCTGAGCTTCTAAGCACCGCGGTGAGAGCCGGGGGTTCGAATTCGAACCCTCGGCTCCCTCCGGCTTCCCTCGACCGCGCCGTAACCCTTCCTGCATCTTCCTCGACTCTCAACCGGAAAATCACCCCTGTGGTTTGTTCTATCCCTAGAGGTACGATGGCGAGGATCCCGACTGCGAGGGACATATGAGTGGCGACTCGTTACCTTTTCCGCTGCCGCTCTCGCATCTTGCCAGCGGCGCCTGCGAGGCCACGGCTCTGTACGGCGAACTGCGCAAACCCCTGCTGCGATACCTGGTCTGCCTGGGGCTCTCCATGGACGAGGCGCAGGACGTGGTGCAGGAGGCCTTTCTCAGTTTGCACCGGCATCTGACGGCGGGCGGCTCGAAGGAAAACATCCGCAGCTGGCTGTTTCGCGTCGCCCACAATCGGGCCAGGAATCAGCAGACTCGATACGACCGCCGTTTCGGCACGCCGCTCGATGCCGAAATGGACTCGCCCTCGGCTGAGGCCACGCCGGAGCAAGCCGTGCTCGAGAAGGAAAAGTTCGCGCAGCTCGGCAAAGCCATCGGCCAGCTCGTAGCCGCGGAACGCGAATGCCTGTTGCTGCGCGCCGGAGGGCTGCGCTATCGCGAAATCGGCGAAGTCCTCGGCATACCGACTTCCACGGTGGCGGAGACAATCGATCGCGCGATTAAGAAATTAGCGGAGAAATGCAATGTGTGACTTTTCGACGAAGTTGATCGCCTGGCATGATGGCGAGCTGCCCGGCGACGAGACGGCTACGGTCGAGCAGCACGTTCTTGTCTGCAGCGAATGCCGCGGCCGGCTCGACTCCTATCAGAAAGTAAGCGGCATGGTAAGCGCATACTGCGACGCAGCGCTAACCTCGAAGACGCGCAGCGGGCTGCCGCGTTGGGCTCCGGCGCTAGGCGCGGCGGCAAGCGTGGCGCTGCTGCTTGTGATCTTTGTGCATATGCGAGCGGAACGATCTGTGCCCGCTTCGCCGACGCCAGCGCCAGCAATGGCAGCTGCACGCGCAGCGGCGGCCGTTGCCCCTTCGGCCGCTCCACGGACAGCGCATACCCCGTCGGTCAAGCGAGCCCGCAGCCATTTCGCCGCGGCGCACGCGCAGCATGCCCAAGATGCGCAAGCAAGCGCAAGCTGGCCGCCCAGCGAGCCGGCCATCCAGATCGCCATCCCCGGCGAGGCAATTTTCCCTCCAGGGGCGCTCCCGCCAGGGATAAACTTTGTTGCGGACGTCAGTATCGCGGCCGATGGATCGGCGCAGCGGCTTCGCCTGCAGCCTCAACTCACAGGATTTGAAGGGGGACCGAACCACCAATGATAAAAATGATAAAGCGCACTTTGCTCTTCGTTCTGGCGGCATCATCCTGTGCGTTCGCGCAAGCACCGCAAGCGGGCGGACAAGTGTTCTTTCAAAGCGGCACTGCGGTTGCAACGGCTGGCGTAGCGCCATTCGACAAAGGCGGCGCTCCCGTAGTGGGCGCTCCCTACTCCGCCACCATCACCAACGAATCGATCCAGACTCTGCCCGACGGAAACCGCATCGTGCAAAATTTCACGGGAACGATCGCGCGCGATTCGCAGGGCCGCACGCGCCAGGATGCTCCTCTGCCTATGATCGGCAATCTTTCCGCCGCCAACGCGCCCCACCTCGTTTTCATCCGCGACCCCGTGGCGCAGACGTCCTACACATTGAACTTGACCGACAAGATCGCACAGAAAATGCCCGGTCCGCCGCCTTTGCCGCCCCTGGCCGCGAACGCAGGCGCCGCGGGAGGTCCCGGCCCAGTCATCATTCAAATGCGGGATGGCGTGCCGACGGGCGGTCCACCCCCACCCGGGCTGCCGCCAACGGCGATCTTCATCCAAAGGAATGGAGCGGCGAGTAACGACCAGGAAAGCACCGAGGATCTCGGCTCGCAGACGATGGCCGGCGTTCTCGCCAACGGAGTGCGCACGACGCGCACCATCCCCGCCGGTCAAATCGGCAACGATAGACCCATCCAGATCGTGACCGAAGTCTGGACGTCGCCCGAACTTCAGACCATCGTCTACAGCAAGCGCAGCGATCCCCGCATGGGCGAACAAACGTTCCAGCTTACAAATATCCAGCGCGCCGAACCGGATCCGTCCCTGTTCACCGTCCCCGCGGATTTCAAGGTCCTCGACGGCCCACAAAACTTCATCTACCGCACAAACCAATAACCGGGTTTTTCCCCTGGGAACGCCAATCTCCTAGGACTCGGCGGTTTCTGTCCCTCGCGCTAAAACTCGCCAAACGGCGTTATACTCGGCCGCCCGTGCGCCTACGCACCATAGGGAGGAGGAACACTGTGCAGAAACACATCCGTTCCGCGGTTTTCGCTGTGGCGCTCGCCGCTATTGCCGTCATCATGGTCATCGCCGCATGGGCGCCCGTGCCGGCCCGTGCGCAGCAGCAACCCCAGGGGGTAGAGCGCAAGATACTCATGCGGCAGGATCTGTCCATGCCTGGATGGGAGACGGTGATGATTCAGACCACCCTGCCACCCGGCGCGACCGAAGGATGGCACACGCACCCGGGTACGCTGGTGGAATACGTGCTGCAAGGCCCCTGGACGATGGAGCGCCGGGGCAAGCCCACGGCCACTTACCAGACCGGCGCGACCTTCTCGATCCTTGAGGGAGAAGTCCACGAAGCGATCAATCCTGGCAAGACCGCCGTCCGAGGGTTGGCCATACTGATTGTCGATAAGAGCAAGCCAATGACGACCCAGGTGCAGTAGCGGCCAGCCGCGTGATCGCCCGGCGTCGAGCCCTGTGCTGTCATCCTAAGGAGCTTATTCGGCTTGGGGGCTGGTTATGACTGCATGTGAAAAACCTGCGACTGTCTGCGCTATCTGGCGCTTGTCTCTTCCTTTTCTATTCATCGTCTTGGGAATCGGGGTCGTGGCCACTTTCGGTCAGCAGGGCGCAGGCGACTGGACTCAGTTTGGGGGTGACCAAGCCAGCTCCATCTCGTCGAACAGCGTAACCGGCATCACCGCCGCGAATGTCGCGTCGTTGAGCCGCCACCAAATCCATTTGGACGGTACCGTCGACGCCTCGGTTATCTATCTTCGCGGCGTGAACGTGATGGGCGCCAAACGCGACGCATTTTTTATGACCACCACCTACGGCAAGACCATCGCGGTGGACGCTAATCAAGGCTCCGTTCTCTGGGAATATACCCCGCCCAAGTATCAGTCGTGGGAAGGTTCGCGGCAGATTACCAACAGCACACCAGTCGCTGATCCCGACCGCCAGAATGTTTATGCCGCGGCGCCCGATGGCACCGTGCAGAAACTCGCGATCTCTGATGGGCACGTGCTCTGGACAACCGCGATCACTTTGCTGCCGGCACGCGAGAAGATCGCGTCGCCGCTCAGAGAGTTTCACGGCCACATCGTCGCCGTCACCGACGGCTATGTCGGCGATCGGCCGCCCTACCAGGGTCACGTGGCGGTTCTCGATGCCCAAACCGGCAAACTGCTCCACGTATGGAACTCGCTCTGCAGTAACCGCCCGGTCTTGCTCGATCCCAGCTCGTGCCATGACACCCAATCGGGAATTTGGGGCCGTGCCGGCGCGGTGATCGATTCCAGCGGAAATATCTTCGTGTCCACCGGCAACGGCCCTTACGACGGCAAAACGGCTTGGGGCGACGCGACCATTGAGCTCAACCCTGACGCCACCGAAATGCTCGGCAACTACACTCCGGCAAACAATGCCGAGCTCAACGACCGCGATCTCGACGTGGGATCGACCTCGCCGGTGCTGCTCGGCGGCGATTTCCTGGCGCAAGGAGGCAAGGACGGGAAAATCCATCTGCTCAGCATGAAGGCTATGGCCGGCATCGAGGCGCATCAGGGCCACGAAGTGCAGACCGTGTCTACACCGGCGGGCGACCTCATGCTGACCGCCGCTGCTGTGTGGCTCCATGGATCGGAGACGTGGATGTTCGCGGCTGACGACAGCGGCACCGCGGCCTGGACTCTTGAAAACGGCAAGCTCGTCCAGAAATGGAAGAACAACAACGGTGGAACCAGTCCGTTGGTAGCCGACGGTTTGCTATTCGTATACAACCCATCAGGCGGTCTGCGGGTTTACGATGCCGCGAAGGGAACCTTGGTAACCACACTCGCCTGTGGCAGCGGACACTGGAACAGCCCCATAGTGGTCGACGGCAAGATTGCCCTTCCAGAGGGAGACGCGAATCAACACCTGTCCACCGGCGTGCTTGACATCTGGACCCTGCCAGCCGGGCATTGAGCGACGGTTTGCCGGCAGAGGCGGGCCGGGCACAAACCCAAATCATTCCTACGAGGAAAACAAACAGTCCTCGTTTACAATACCCGACCGATGCCTCAACTCACATTCCTCGGTGCCGCAGGCACCGTCACCGGCTCAAAATATCTGGTGCAAGCCAATGGAAAAAAGCTGCTGGTGGACTGCGGCCTGTTCCAGGGCGGCAAGGAATTGCGCCAGCGCAACTGGACTCCTTTGCCGCAGGTCCCCGCGACAATCGACTGGGTGGTCCTGACGCACGCGCATATCGACCACACCGGCTATGTGCCGCGCCTGGTGCGCGATGGTTTCCGGGGGCCGGTTTTCGCGGATGCCGCTACGAAGGAACTCTGCGCGCTTCTGCTTCCCGACTCCGCGCACCTGATGGAAGAAGATGCGGCGGACGCCGGCAAGAAGGGCCGCAGCTCGCACAAGCCGCCTCTGCCCCTCTACACCCAGGACCAGGCGCTCGCCGCGCTCGAGCGGTTTCGCGAGATTCCGCGGCTCGGCGAATACCGCATCAGCCCGGAATTTTTGGTGCGGGCGCACAATGCCGGCCACATCGTGGGCGCTTGCAGTCTGGAGATCGAGATCACCGAGGGCAATCAGAAAATCACCGTGCTTTTTTCGGGCGACCTGGGCCGCTACGACCAGCCGATTCTGTACGACCCCGAGAAGCCGCCACGCGCCGACGTGGTGCTTTGCGAATCAACCTATGGCGATCGTGAGCATCCTTCGGATCCGCCCGCGGAGCAAGCCCTGGCCGACGTCATCAATCGCGTCGCCAAACGCGGCGGCGTCGTCGTGGTGCCGGCCTTCGCCGTCGACCGCACGCAACTGCTGATGTACTACGTGCGAAAGCTTGAAGACGCGAACCTGATTCCGCACCTGCCGATTTATATGGATAGTCCGATGGCCATCAGCACCACGGACATCTACCTGCGGCATCGCGAGGATTGCCGGCCGCAGTTTCAGGACGGCGACGCGGTAGGCAAAACGCTGAGCGCCCATAACGTGCATCTGATGCGCAGCGTCGAGGAATCCAAGCAGATCAACGATGTGCACACGCCGGCCGTCATCATTTCAGCCAGCGGCATGGCCACCGGCGGGCGCGTGATGCATCACCTCATCCAGCGGCTTCCGGATCCGCGCAACTGCATCCTGCTCGCCGGCTTCCAGGGCGAAGGCACCGGTGGCCGCATCCTCGAGGAAGGCGCGAAATTTTTGAAGATTCACGGCCAGATGATCCCCGTGCGCGCGGAGGTGGTCAACTTACGGCAATTTTCGGCGCACGCGGGACAAAGCGAGTTGTTGCGCTGGCTTTCGGGTTTGCCTGCGCCGCCGCGCCAACTTCATCTCGTGCACGGCGAACCGGCAGCAGCGACGGCACTACAGGCCAAAATTCAATCCCAGTTGCGCTGGCGCGCAAATGTCGCCGCATATCTTCAGACGGTCGACCTCTCGGCCTGAGCCTTGCTGGTCAGCTCCCGGGCAGAATTCTGTGTGCCTTGAAAACCGCCGCGGCTTCCGGAGAGGAAAGAAATTCGGCGAGCGCCTTGGCGCCCGCAGGATTCTTCGAGTGCGAGGAGATGAGACCCACCAAGCGAAGCGGCGGCGAAACCTGCGCGGGCAACGGCCCGACCACGTCCACGCCAGGCTCGTTGATTTCGTTGTAGAAGACGAAGCCAACCTCAGCTTCGCCGTCAGCGACGCTGGCCATGGCCCCGCCTCCGCCCTTGCCGATCTTGATCTTCGGCTGCACTTGTTCGGCGATGCCGAGCGTCTTCAATGTGTCGGCGAAGCTGGTCCCGGCAGCCGATCCGCCCGACGGGTCGGAATAGGATATTGATTTCGCGGCGAGCAGCGTGCGCTTCAGCGCCTCAGGCGTGGAGATGTCGGGCTTCGGCGCCCCATGCGGCACAGCGCCGCCAACGATAAGGCTGGCGACCGTGGTTGCGCTGCCGGAGACGATGTTGCTCGAGGCCAGCAGGTTCGCATCGGGGTCCAGCACGACCGCCAAGTCAAACGCATCACCGTCCACGACGTGCTTCCGGGTCGCGCCGACTGGGCCATACACCGTCTTCACTTTCTGGCCCGTCTTTGCTTCAAAGCGGTGCAGGAGCTCGTCCATCGGCGGCCGAATGCCGGCCAGAGTGACCAGGGTTACTTCGTCTTGCGCGCGAACGCCACAGGAGGCGCCGAGAATAAGAACTGCGACCAAGGCCGTCGTGAGAAGATTCTTCATGGCTCACTCCCTCAGATTCCGGTTAGCTTCCATCTTCAGATCGTCGAGCTTCCCATACAAAAATGCGGCAACATCCAGATCACTCAGCGGCCAGGCTCCATTTTGTGCGCTCTGTACACGGCCGCAGCCTCCGGGGAGGAGAGAAAGTCCAAAAGCGCCTTGGCTGCCGCCGCGTCCTTCGCGTGGGCGGAGATAAAGCCTTCCAATCTGGTGGGAGGCGAGATCTTCTCGGGCAGTGGCCCGACGATGTCGATGCCGGGCACATCCATCTCGCTGACATAGGTCAGGCCAATTTCAACTTCACCCTGGGCGACCTTGGTCATCGCGTCCGCGCCGCCCTTGCCGATCTTAACTTTCGGTTGCACTTGTTCGGCGATGCCCAGTTGTTTGAGCGTCGCGACGAAGCTGACTCCGGCGGCCGCTCCGCCAGACGGGTCAGGATAAGAGATCGATTTCGCCGAGAGCAGCATGCGTTTCACGGCCTCGGGCGTGGAGATGTCGGGCTTCGGCGCGCCATGCGCCACTGCCACTCCCACGGCAACGCTGGCGAGCGGCGTGGCGCTGCCGTTCACAACCTGGCCCGAGGCGAGCACGTCGGAGTCGGGAAGTTGTATGACGGGCACGTCGAACGCCGCGCCACTCAGAACCTGCTTCCTGGTTCCGAGACCGGAGCCGTAGGTAGCCTTCACCTTTTGGCCAGCCTTTTTCTCAAAGCGCGGCATAAGCTCGTCAAACGGCGCTCTGATACCGCCCGGAGCGATCAGAGTGGTTTCGGTCTGAGCGTGCGCGCCGAACGATGCACCCAAAACAAGAGCTGCAACCAAAGCCGCCTGCAGCAAACGTCTCATGATGGCTCCTATCTTTATCGATTCAACGCCGACGCGAATTGCCAGGGCTTGTGAACATTGGCGGCATTTTGGCACCGATTCTCGCCCGGCACAACACCATGGCCATGCGACGATAGTTACGATCCATTCACGCAGGTCCGACCGATCCCCTGAAAATTAGATAGATGCGATAGATACCTTGGCATTGTGCCTGCGTTTTCCGCAGCTTAATATAAGAAAGTCTAATCGCGAGAAACCAGTGATTGCGGTGTCCCCGCCGCTATGCCTAAGCGGGATGCAAGCCTAGAAACAGGTGGTAGCGTGAAGGCGAAACTCCAGAACATTCTCATCTCGCTCATGGCTTTCGGCGCAATCGCCTGCCTATCGCTTTCGGTGATTCCGGCGCGAGGGGCGGCGTCCGGAGCCGTGCAGGACGCGCGGCAGGCTCCCACAGGCCACGCGACGGACGGGCAAGCCCTGGCGGGAACGTGGAAACTCAACCGCGCGCAGAGCGACGATCCCGCGAAGAAGCTCGTGAGCGACGACAACATTCCACTAGGAGACACGGGAACGAGCGTTCCAATCGCCGGGCAGACCGGAGGCCCACCTAACGCCAACCCGCAGACCATGGGCGCCCCTGGCGGAATGGGTGGCATCGGTAGTATGGGCGGCATCGGGCCCGGCGGAATGGGCGGCATGCCCTCCATGCCGGCGACTCCGCCCTCTCACCGATGGGAATCCGACAAGGACCGGCAAAAAAGACTGGAAGGCTTGCTGCCGGCGGACTCACTTACCATCCTGCAGAAGGACAATGAGTTCGATTTTGTTGACGCGCAAGACCACAAGCAAGTTCTCTACACTGACGGAAGGAAGCTGCGCAAATCCAAGGACGACAAAGTTCAGGAGTTTGCCGGACGCTCGGACGCGGGGCATCTGACCTACGATGAAAAGCGCCCGCCTCGCGGCACCATCACGCGCACCTTCGAGCTTTCCCTCGATGGCCGCCAGATGACGGAGACGATGACGATCGACAACGGCAGCATCTCCGTTCCCGTCGTCCTCAAGTACGTATACGATGCCGCACCGGCGACCGCGCAAAAGTGAAGCGTAGCTGAGACGCTCGCGGGCGCGCTTGTCCCGTGGACCAACCCCGCGGCGAGCCGGCGGTCCGGCCCACGAAGCCGCGCCAGCATCTCTTGTTGGCTATTCATACTCTACAGGCGCTCCCTCGGTTACGATCGCCGCAAAATGCAGGCCTGAAATAGCTCTTGCCCAGCCGCTCTTGCTTTTTAGGGAACAGGCGCGATTCCGAACCGGCAATCACGCACGCGACCCTTCATACTGACCTCTTCCACACTTTCATGAGCGCCCCAACCATTCTCAAAGAGCCGCTTCCGCCTGCTCCGGCAGCAAACAGTCCAGCACATTCCACGACTCCTGCGGCCCCGCAGCCAACCGCGATGCTCGCTGCGGTATTTGCCGGCTCGACCGCGTTAATGCTGTTTCTCGACTGGCAACTCCGGCTCGATCTCAGCGACGACGCCTACATCCACTTGCGAATTGCGCAGAACATGATCCGAACGGGGCATCCCTATTTCAATCTCGGCGAACCTGTCATGGTGACGTCTTCTCCCGTTTGGACAGTCGTGCTGGCCCTGAACGGGCTCGTGTTCGGTGGGAGAAATGTGTTGTGGATGTGGAATGCAATTTTCGTGGCCTTGGCGGCTACCGCTGCTTACTGGCTGGCCTGGCGCCAGGTGAGTTCGCAGGGCAAAGCCTACCAGGCGGCGGCTCTATTTGTGCCGGCGACGGTGATGGCATGCCTGAGCAATTCTCCTCCTGGGATGGAATCGCCGCTTGCTCTTGCGCTGCTTCTCTTGGCGGTCGTGGCGTTTCTCCGGTCCAGCCCTTGGGCCTTGCCTCTCCTCACGCTCGCCGCGTTCACGCGATACGAACTGGCGGTCCCCCTTGTCGTGGCCGGCCTCATCTGCCTGGCCACGCACACCGCTTTGAGATACGGCGCGATTCCGGCGGGCGTGATTGCCGGGGCGTTCTCGGCTTGGCTCCTGAAAGAATTCGGGACGATTTTGCCGAGCGCCATCGCGGCGAAGAACCACGTGTACGTTCTGACCGCCAGCGACACGTTGGGCAACCTCGTCCCTCACCCCCTGGTTCTCGCAAATTTCGAGGATGTGCTCTTGCTGTTGATGCTGGTCCTGTGTGGCCTATGGCTTGCGGAGCCACTGCAGCACCCCGCGCGCCGGGAGCCATTGCGGATTGCTGCGCTCGGCCTAATGCTATGGGGCATTTCGCTAGGCCTGCTTTACATTTTCGGCAGAGCGTTTATTTTCGAGTGGTATAAGCCCCTAGTTTGGTGCCCGATTCTCGTCGGGCTTCTTCTGATGACGACGATGGAGCGTTCCAAACCGCAAATTGTTCTGGCCCTGTTGCTGGTGTGCACGTTATTTCTCAACGTATACGCATATCCCGTGAGCGTGGCTCGCGCAGCCTTGGCCAAACGCCCTGTTGGCTCTCCGGTGCTGGATGAATCTGGAAGGGTACACGTCTACCTGGCCGCCGGCGCTCTCATGCACGAGATTTGCCCTCAATCCCAGTTGATGACGTCCGAAATTGGCGCATTGGGATACAGCTTTCAAGGCTATATATCCGACGGAGTTGGTATCGCCTCGCCCGCCGCGATCAAGTACCATCCCATGGCCGTGCCTCAAGAACGAAGTCATCCCGGCCTCGGCGCAATACCGCCGCGTTTTGTGCGGGAACGAAAACCCGACGTGATTTTTACGTTCGACATCTTTGCCCAGGCCGTGCTGGCCTCTCCTGAAATACACGCCGAGTATGAGGACCTGTCTTTCGGTCCGCTGCTACGGAATGAGTCGGAGGCAAACTTGCACCCGGTCTGGGGTTCGCGAACACTTCATGTCCTGGTCAGAAGAACCGGCAACTGCTCGGCCGCAAAGCTCGATCAAGCGCTCTCGACTGTTCTAATGCCGGAAACCGAGTTCGCAGGAGCGAAGCAGTAGCTGAAGAGTCCGGATAAGACTCGCTTTCCGCCGGCCTGCTGGCCGACCGATTTCCCCAGTGCCGGCTGGCTTGTTCGCTGGCGGAGCGGATGCTAAAATTTGCACATCCGCCTCTCGAGGGTAATCATGCGACCGGCGCTCCGCATTGTCCTCGTTCTTCTGATCGTCGCCATGTGCGTGCCTCTAGCGCATCTCGCCGCGCAGGAGGATGACGACTCCCCTTCGATTTCCCTCGGCAGGCACAGATCCGTTAGATATTCGATTCGCGGGACGCTGCGCGATGCCACGAATGCCCGAGGGGCCGACGGCATCAAAGTAGAGCTGCGTGAGGTTGGTGGACCGACGGTGGCCTCGGCCTTTACGAGTGGCTCGGGAGAGTTCAACTTCAACGACCTCCACTCTGGCGCATACGAAATCGTCGTCAATGAAACAGGCTACCAGCCCATCGATCAGCAAGTCTCCGTCGAAGATTCCGTGTTGGGCCTGCAGATTTTGCTTCGTAAACTGAACGCTCCCAGCGGCGAGTCGGCTGGCCCCGTCGTTTCGGTGCGGGAACTCTCCATCCCTCGCAAGGCGCGCGAGCTAATGCAGAAAGGGATGATGCTGCTCTATGCGAACGACTATCGAGGCAGCATCACGCAGTTTCAGAGAGCGATCAAGGAGTATCCGGGGTACTACGAGGCCTATGCGGAGATGGGCGTGGCGTATGTACAGCTCGGCGATGCAGCCAGCTCCGAGGAAGCGTTGCGAAAATCCATCGACGTGAGCGATCAGCAATATGCCGATGCGTATTTCGTCCTGGCTAGTCTGTATATCAGCGCCAAGCGCTTTGCGGATGCCGAACCGGTCGCCCGAAAAGGCACCGAGCTCGACGACAAATCATGGAAGGGGCATTTCCAATTGGCCAGCGCGCTCTATGGACTCAACCGCGACGCCGAAGCCGAGACGGAAGCCCAGGCCGCGGCACAGCTTCAGCCCAACGGGCCGGAAATCCAACTGCTGCTGGCGAACATCCATATTCGCATGCGCAAATATCCCGCCGTGCTTGAGGATTTGAACGCGTACCTTAAACTCGATCCGAACGGCGCCAACGCCGATCAGGCGCGCCACATCCAAGATCAGATTCAGACCGCTCTGCAAAAAGCCCAGGCTGCCGCGCAAGCCGAGTCAGACTCGGCAGACTCGGGCTCAGATAACAGCTCCGCAGACGACGAAGTGCCAGCCCCTCAGTAGACTCCTGACGATTACTTTGCGGGTTCGTTTTGCTTGGTTCTATTGTGCGGCTTCTATTGTGCAGCGGGGACTGCTTCGGTCCTAACTTGTCTCGGCATGGCCGGAACTTCCAGCAAGTGCAGGCCAACGCGGAACATCGGCGTCGGAGCCACGCGGCCCCAGCGGTTCAGATCCCACTTCGCGCGGATGAACTTCACTTCCGGACGCATGGACAACTCGAGCACAGCTCGCGTCTCGCCTCGATAAAACCCCTGCGGCAGCTTCAGGATGGGATGGGTGCCCCAGTTCGCACCGTCCGCAGATCCCCAGATGGAAAGATCGAGGGACTCCTGCTCGATCTGATCGGTGATCACCATCGTGGCAGAAAAACGTGCGGGTCGCGCTGGCGGTGATGTCCACTGGCGCGCCTTCGCCGTTTTCTTCGACGAGCGTATCGGGCGGGATCAAATCAAATTCCATGGCCATGCGGGCTGTTCTCCTGTTACGAGCGGCGCATTTTAGCACACCGCTTGTGATCCTGCAGCGGCGCCACGACGTTCCTACCGCGGCTGCAAATGAGAGAGCTTTTCCGCGGCGGCGGAAAGCGTCTCTTCGGTCTTGCAAAAGGTAAAGCGAATCAGGTTGCGGCCGTCCGCCGGATCGTTGCAGAAGCTCGAACCCGGGACCGTGGCGATGCCGATCTTCTCGACCAAGTAGCGGGCAAACGAGACGTCGTCGGCAAACCCGAAGCGAGTAATGTCCGTCATGATGTAGTAGGCGCCCGCCGGCTTGAAGCAAACGAACCCCGCCTGTTCGAGGATGCCGAGCATGCGGTCACGCTTGACGCGGTAGCTATCGGCAAGGCGGAGGTAGTAGCTTTCGGGAAGGCGCAGGGCCATGGCGCCGGCGGCCTGCAGGGGCGCCGCTGCGCCGACCGTCAGGAAATCGTGCACCTTGCGAATAGAGTTGGTGGCTTCCGGCGGCGCGATGGCCCAGCCGACGCGCCATCCGGTGACGCTGTACGTCTTGGACATGCCGTTGATGGTGATGGTGCGATCGCGCATGCCGTCGAGGGATGCCAGCGAAATGTGCTTTGCGCCGTCGTAGAGGATGTGCTCGTAGATCTCGTCGGTAATGGCAAAGGCGTCCCAGCGCACGCAGAGATCGCGAATGAATTCGAGTTCTTCCCGGGTGAACACTTTGCCCGTGGGATTGTTCGGCGTATTGACGATGATGGCCTTGGTTTTCGGTCCGAAAGCGCGCGCCAATTCCTCGCGGTCAAAGCTCCAGTCCGGCGGATGCAGACGCACGAAACGCGGCGTCGCTCCGGAGAGAATCGCGTCCGGGCCGTAATTCTCGTAGAACGGCTCGAAGATGACCACCTCGTCGCCAGGATTGATGATCGCCATCATCGACGACATCATGGCTTCGGTCGAGCCGCAACACACGGTGATCTCGCGTTCCGGATCGAACGTGACGCCCTGGGTGCGCGCGAATTTCTCGACGATGGCATCGCGCAGGTCTTTTGCTCCCCAGGTGATGGCGTACTGATTGACGTCGGCGGCGATGGCCGCGCGGGCCGCTTCCTTGATTTCCGCAGGCGCCGCGAAATCGGGGAATCCCTGCGCGAGGTTGACCGCGCCGAATTGCATGGCCAAGCGCGTCATCTCACGGATCACCGATTCGGTGAACCGCTCGGCTTTTGCGGAGAGCACCTTGTGCGCGGTCTGGACGATTTTTTCCGGTGAAGGTTGAGCCGGCGAGGCGGTTTTCGTCAGCCTGGATTCGGGAGCGCTCATGAATTCTTCCGGCCGGCGAGGCCGGTCACGGTCGTAGGAAAGGACGCGAGCGCGCTAGCCGTGGTGCGTAGCGGGACGCTTCGGCGCGGGCGGAGCGGGCGGCACGGTGGCTGCGGTGTTCGCGTAGGTCTGGCGATAGAGCTCGGCGTTGCGCAAAACGATTTGCACGTACTCGCGGGTCTCGGTAAATGGGATGGACTCGACAAATTCGGCAGTCTCCTCGTAGTTCTGGCCCATGGTCCACTCGGCCACGCGGTCTTCCCCGGCATTGTACGCCGCCAGCGCGGCCTCCGGAGTCATGTAGGACTCGATCAGGCCGGACAGATAGGCGGTGCCGAGCCGGACATTATAGTCCGGGTCGAACAGACGCGAGCGAGAATACCCCAGGCGCAGGCTGCGCGCCAGCCGCGCGCCAGTGCTGGGTTCGAGTTGCATCAGGCCGACCGCGGCCATGGAGGACACCGCTTCATGATTGAAGGCCGACTCCTGGCGGATCAACCCGGCAACCAGCATAGGATCCAGGCGACTGCGCTGCGCTTCGCGCTCGACAGCATCGCGGTAGGGCATGGGATAGGCAACACGCCAGGCCTCCACAGGCACTTCATCGAAGCGTCGCGCTTCCAGCTGCGGCACCAGTTGCCGCACGGCCACGATTCCCACCCCGTACTGACCGGCGGCCACGGCTGCTTGCGCGGCCAACAGCAGCAACTGCGGCGCGCGAGTAACTGTGTATGCCGCGCGCAACTCAAGCTCCGCCGAAGTGTCAAAGCCGATGCTCTCGAGCGCCTGCGCCTTCAGCCAGGCATCGTGCGCCGTCTGCGGCAACGGCGTATTGAAAGAATCGAGCGGCGCCGCCGGAGGAATCTGCGAGAGAAAATCCACCGGGTCAGCCGCCTGGGGGCCGATCACTCGGAGGCGTTCGCCAGCAAGCCGCCCAAAGTAGGTTTGCGGGAAGCGCTGTTCGGCCTCGGTGTAAAACGAGCTGGCGCGCTGCGTCTGATTGGCGCGTTCGTTCACGCGGCCCAGCCAATACAGCGCATCGACGACGAACCCTGAAGTCGGATACTGGCGCAAAAACTCTTCGAGCTGCGCTTCGGTGTCCGGCCGCCGCTCGAGGTAGGCCGTCCAAGCGATGCGCCAGCGCGCGACATTCGCGTTCGGTCCGGTTGGGAAAGCCGCCAGCATGCGCTGGTAGAACTGCACCGCGTGGTCGCGATCAAGGGTCGCCCAGTAGTAGTTACCGGCGGCGTACAGACCCTCGGCGGTCCAGGAATTCTGCGGATATTTCGCGGCGAGCTGCTCGATGACCTGGAACATCTCCGGGCTGGGATTGGATCTGCCGCAGCACAGCACTCTGCCCTGCGCTGAGCGATAGGCCTGCGAAAGCGCGAATAGGAGCTCCGCGTCCACGTCCGGGTCGGTCACCGTGAGCGTGGCCAGCGCAGCGGGACCGCCGCCAAGTTGGGCGTTTGCCTCAGCGACGCGAAGAGACGCGCGATCGCGAGCCGCGCCGGAAAGCTTTGGCAGAAGCTGCTGATAGGCGGCGCGCAGATCGCTCCAGCGACGGGCATCATAAAAAGCTTCCGCGCGAGCAGTTTCCCTGGTCAGCGGAACGCCCGGGAACTGCTCGCCAAGCTCGGCCTGTAAGTAAGGGACTCTTTGGGCTGCGGTTCTGGCCTCGTCGCTCACCGGAAACCGGTACATCACATCGAGATAATCGGTGGTCGCGGCGAACGGCATTTCGTTCTTGGCTTCGGCGGATTTCTCGCGCGCCTGGGCCCGCAGGAGGACGAGCGACGCCTTGGTGGTCGTCTTCCCGTAGGCCTCCAGAGCGGCGACGGCGTCATCCGGGCGGCCGATGGCCAGCGCCGCTCGCGCGAGACCGTCCACGGCCGAATCGCTCAGCACGCTGTCTGGATACGTCGAACGAAACTGCGCAAGCTCATGGAAGGCGGCATCGTTGGCGCCCGAGGCGCGATCATTGGTTCCCTTCCAGTAGAGCGCGTAGTCGGTGAGCAGCGGATCGGAAGCAGTTTTGTCCAGCCAGGCTCGCGCATCGGAAAAATTGTTGCGCGTGAAGTCGTAGTAGGCCAGCGCCAGCGCCGCGCGGGCGCCCAGCGCGGTCTTGGCGTGGGCTCCCGCGAACTGCGCAAGCTCGGTGTAGAGAACGAGGCTCGGCTTGTCGTGCAGCGGGCGCGCCAGGCGCTCGAGTTCCTGCTCTTCTACGCCCTCGGATGGTGAAGAGGCCTTCGCGGATGCCGCGCTGGACTGCGACTTGCTGGCCGCGCGCGCCTTGGCGGAGTGACTCTTGGTTTGGGCTCCGGCAATCGGGCTGAAAGCACCAGCCGCCAGACATATTGCGAGCAAGCCTAACGCAGGAAGCCGCTGGGATCGAAGGGCGGAGGAGATGCAGCGATCGGCTCGCGAGTCCCTCGCGGGATTCATTGGCCGTGCGCCGACAGCATGTGCGTTTCGCAAGTTAACGCCGCAGTACCGGCGAGGGATACGGGTACTCGCCCAAAGCTTGGGGATCGCCGCCCCCCAGAATCTCGACCATCCAGTCATAGAAGTAATCGACGGGGTGGTCCATGATGGCGTGAAATCGCCGGTCGTATTCCCTGTGTGCTTTCTCAATGTCGTCCCGCAAACGTACGCAAAGATCTTTGTGCTCTCTGCCCAGGGCAACGTCAACAGGGCGAAGCATCTTGACGTCCTGCATGGAAACCTTGGCCACGCGGCTGGCACGCCGGTGCAATTCCCGTTGTTCCGGAGTCAGCGCTGAAACGTCAAATCCCGCAGCCTCCGGGGGTAGTTCCTCACTGTATGATGCGGCGGAGGGCGTTGACGAATCTGCGGGGGATAGCTCCGCGACGGGCGTCAGCTCTAGTTCCACGAAGGAGGCAGTTGGCGCCAACTCCGGCTCCGGCTGCGGCAGTTCGGCAGGCGGGGGCGCAAGCTCAGCGCACTCTGGCTGAGCAAGCGCGGGCTCGGCGGGTGTAGGGGCAATCTCGGCGACCGGCAAGACATCCGTTGCGGGTTCAGCAAGCGGCAGCTCTGCGGGAGGCGCGGGCGCAACCGTTTCGACTTGAGCGCGCTCGGCGGGTTCGACAACTTCGACGGATTCGGCAGCCTCAGTGGATGCAGCGGGCGCAACTGACGGCGCAACGGGTTCCGATTCGGCGGTCACAGCCGGGGCAGCTATGCGCGGCATGCTCGCCAGTAGCTCGTCCTCGACTGGCACAGACACCGATTGCAACGAGGACATGACGAACTTCGATAAAACCTCTAGCGAAGCGGCCAGCGAAGCCGCAGCGCTGCGCGCGCGCAGCATCGGCGGAAGCGAATTGGACGGGCGAGCGCTGGCACAGGCGGACACAAGATCGTTGACCGCCTGATTCAGTTCGCCGCTGGTTTGCTGAAGCTTAGCGAGACTGTCGCGCAGTGTCCTCGAAACGGCCTGCTCGACTTCGCTCGAGTTGCGGGTCATGCGTGGCGCTCCGTCTGCCTGAATACTGATTATTGGGAGCCCGTAAAACCCTTGTCAACAGAGATATGCAGCGGGCGTGACCAGGTAGGCCCTAGCCTGCCCAGAGCGGCTTTTCCGGCATTCCGGCGCTCACCGTCACGCCGCACGCGAGTCCATAGCGTATACTGTTAGCAGGGGGCGACACGGTTTCGACGGAAGCTGTCGCGACCCGAAGGCATGCCGGACGCCACCTGTCCGCAATCGGGTGGAAAAACAGAACTGCCAACACTGAGTTGGCTTTGGCTGCCTAGACAAACCTAGCGTAGCCCGTCTCCCCGAGCTTCGCCTGCGGGCTCGGTAAGAGGCGTCACACAGCAGGCTGGCCGGAGAACCTCGGTCCGTGGTGATTCGGCGAGATTCATCGGACTAGCCAGTCGCGCGTCTTGCGCGTTCCAAGCGCGGCCGGCGAAACAAATCGAATGCGACAAGCATGTAGTCTTCGGGCCGTAGCGCTTTTCGGACGGGGGTTCGACTCCCCCCGCCTCCACCATTTTTAGCACTTTGTTTTTCAGCATGTTCCGGCTGCCAGACTTCCTGTGCAGAAAAAGTGGGGAACCCTGCCCTCTGGTGAATTCGATACTCGTAGTCGCGGCAACCGGTGGATCCAGCTTGTACTTGGACTCCTCTGCATGGTGGCGATTTCGAGTCCACAGTATGTGTGGGCGCTTTTTACGAAGCCACTGACCGACTCCTTGGGGGTTAGCCTCGCCCAGGTCCAGGTAACATTCTCGCTTCTCATCGTCCTGCAGACGTTTCTTTCCCCGTGGCAAGGATTCTTGATCGATCGGTTCGGTCCCCGCGCGCTGCTGTCTGTGGGCGCGATTTTGACCGCGCTGAGTTGGGTATTGGCTGCTCGCGCGAACACGATTACCGGGCTGTACCTTACGTATGGGGTTCTGGGCGGAATTGGGACGGGCATTATCTATGTCGGGACCGTCTGTCACGTTGCACAGTGGTTTCCTGATCGGCGCGGACTGGCGACGGGCCTTGTCGCGGCGGGCTACGGCTTCGGCGCCATCCTGACCACCTTTCCGATTTCTCAGATCATCAGGGCATCGGATTATCGCCACGCGCTCCTCGAGTTCGGTGTGATTTTTGGCGCTGTAGGGCTGATTGCAGCGCAAGGGCTTAAGCGTCCGGAGGCGGCGAGGGAAGCAACCGCGCGTGACCTCACGCCGTCGGCGGCGCCGTCCGCAAAGCAAGCCCTTCGTAACTTCACGCCGTCCGAAATGCTGCGCACTCCGATTTTTTGGCTGATGTTCGCGATGATGACCATGATGTCGACCAGCGGTCTGATGGTGGTCTCGCAAATGGGCGCCTTCACCAGGGATTTCGGTATGGCCGATGTGCTGGTGTTTGGCCTGGCGGCCCTGCCCCTGGCGCTTTCGATCGATCGCCTGGCCAACGGCCTCACTCGCCCATTCTTCGGCTGGGTATCCGACCGCATCGGTCGCGAGAACACCATGGTCATTGCATTTGCGCTCGAGGGGCTGGCCATGACGATCTGGTTGTTGATGCGGAGAGACGCCGCCATATTTGTGCTCATGTCCGGCGTGGTGTTCTTTGGCTGGGGCGAGATTTTCTCGCTGTTCCCGTCGACGTTGACAGACACTTATGGATCACAACACGCCACGACCAATTACGGTCTCCTGTATACCGCGCAGGGCCTGGGCTCCATTCTTGGCGGCCCGATCGCAGCCCTTCTGCATCAAGCAAGCGCTTCCTGGATTCCCGTCTTTGAATTGATTATCGCGATGAACTTCGCCACGGCGATTCTCGCTCAGTTCGCACTGAAACCGATGCGGCGGCGCTGGTTCCAAGCCGAGATGGGTGCGTGAACTCGCGGCACAGGTGGCGTCTGTTTCAACCACGTTCGCCCATAATCCGGACTAAAATCTCTTGTAGGGCAGGAATTTTCCCGACAGGTTGAGTCTGACGCGATCGCCACTGGGATTCTTCTCACGTTGAATGTCCATGTGGAAGTCGATCGCGCTCATAATTCCGTCGCCAAACTCCTCTTCGATGAGAGCCTTCCACGTCGTTCCGTAGACCTGAACGAGTTCATAGAAGCGATAAATGAGGGGATCTGTGGGTGGGAGATCGGGAATCGAGCCTCGATGGGGAGGCTCCGTCAGAAGAACGGCGTCTTCCGCGGTAAGTCCCAAGAGCTTCGCGGCCCGCTCCGCCTCGTCCTTGGTCAGCGTCATTTGTCCGAGCAGCGCGGCTGTGTAGAGAACCGCTGAGCCGGGACCAATCGCCGCGGCAATCGCTTTCCAGCTCAAACCAGAGGCGCGCTTTAGGCTCTCAATTTTGATGGTTAATTCATGACGAGTCATTTCCTTCCTCCATCTGCCGCCAAATTCGTTTCGTAAGCAATATAACGTGAAACGGCTCGCTATTCTTCTACCCTCTGCCATTGCGATCGTTGCGCAGAATACACCAATTTGAGCGGCTTCAACGGGCATGGGCTGAGCGATTCTCCGCGGCTCCGACATTCTCGGCCTCGCGCTTCCGCCAGTTCGATCATTCCTTTTTCTCAGGTAAATCCTGTATGCGCCCTGCATCGCCCGCTCGAAAGATGGAATTTCCCCTACTATTGCAACGGGCCATATCGCCTCATGACATGAAGGAACCACGCATATCGTTTGACGATATGATCGCATTGTGATACCTACGCTGCGGAATGTGGGCTTGGAAGGCCTTCGTAACAAAAAAGATTGACGCGATTCGCGGCGGGATGTATAAACGCGCGTAGCAAACTGCTTAGTCGGGCGCGCCGTCGGGGGCGCAGATCGGCCGTTGCTCATTCCGAGGGGTGTGTCGCCGTGAATTTCATAGATTGTTTTGTGCACCGCGAGAAGTGTGTCGGCAGTCGGCGAGGCAGGTCCGCGGACTGTTCGCCGCGTTGGCCGGCTTGTTCCTGTCTCTTCCACTATTCTCGCAGGGCGGCAACGGCAACATCCAAGGCGGCGTTTTCGACCAAACGGGAGGCGCCATTGCTGGCGCGACGGTAACGGTCATTGACTACGGCTCGCGGAATTACGCGCCCGTTGACCACCGATAGCGCGGGACAATACCTCGCCGCCAACGTCAATCCTGGTATGTACACCGTTCGTGGCGAAGCCAAAGGCTTCCAGACCACCGAGCACGCCAACGTGCTCGTCGAGGTCGGCCAAACGATTCGTATAGACTTGACGCTGACGCCGGGCGCACAAACCCAAACCATCACCGTCACCTCCGAGGTTCCGCAGATCAATACCAGCGACGCCACGCTCGGCGGCACCGTCAGCAACGCGGATATCAATGCCCTGCCGTTGAACGGGCGTAACTTCACCCGCTTGCTGCAGCTTCGCCCCGGCGTCTATAGTTCTCCCGGTGGCGGGTTCGGCGGCCGTCAGAGCACCAACGGCGGGCGTAGCGGCACCGACCTGCTTCTCGTCGAGGGCATTCCGCTCGTGGCACCGAGCACTGGCGCCATGACGCTCAACGCCACTTACCGCGTCGGCGACTCCCAGTCGCTCCTGCCCATCGACGCCATCCAGGAATTCAACACCGAGCAGAACCCCAAGGCCGAATACGGCTGGCGGCCCGGCTCGGTCATTGACGTCGGCGTAAAGTCCGGGACCAATCCCTCCACGGCACGGCATACGCCTTCGGCCGCGACGCCCAGGCCTTCGACGCTCGCAACGCCATTTACCAATCCACAGTGACCGTGCCGTCGATACCGGATGCAGAGGTCGAGCAGTTCGGCGCCACCGGCGGCTGGCCGCATCATTAAGGACAAGTTGTTTTGTTCGTGAACTATGAGGGCCTGCGTACTTACCTGACGAATCCTGTCGTAGTTCTCGTCCCGACCAGCGTTGCCGGCGCGGGAGTCAAATAAGAGCTTTGTTGACGCTTGCAACACCTAACCGGCGATATGGCGAACCCCGGAAACGTAAACGCGCTAAGCGCCCTAATGGCCGGACTTCCCGACGAGCGGCGGGGTCATTACCAGTTGCATACCGCAAGCGGCGTCTCCGACGCACGAGAATCTGTTTCCCGCGAATCCGAACCTAACATCTGCGCAATTTACACCGAATCTCGTCACCGTCGGTCCTCTCAATAACGGTCTGGCCAAGATCGACTATGCCCTTGGCACACATCACCACATCAACGGCCTTTATTACACCTCAAAGTCTTATCAGACCGCCAACAGCACCAACGGACAACTTACGCCCCAGTGGGAGTCGAACGTTCCTGGCGACGTCTCGCTCTACGACGCCGCTTGGACTTGGACTCCCAACTCGGCATGGGTGAACGAGGCCCGGGGCGGTTACGGTTACCTGAATGCCAGCACGCTGTCGGTGGACCAAAACGTTTTCACGCAGCCGGTTTGGCCAACGGGTTACGGCTTCAACAGCGGCGTCACACAAAAGACGCCGGTTTCCTACGGCGGCATGCCACAAATCACCATCAGCGGCTTGGGTTCGGGAACCAGTGGTTTCCTGGGCGCCGCCCGGCGGACAGGTATTCGCGGGCCCGAGGGCAATGCCAGCTTCACCGATAACGTCTCGTACTTGCGCGGCAAGCACGCTTTCAAATTCGGCTTCCAGTACATTGACGTCATCTATGACAACAATTCCTATAATCAAGCGAACGGCGCGGTCAAATTCAAGACACTGAGCGACCTTCCTGACGGGGGCCCCGCAGAACGGCGCGATTCTGATCGGAAATCCGAACGAAGTCGTGCGCGCCAATTGGTTTGGAACGTTCTTCCAGGACGACTACCGCATCACAACCGCGGGTCACCTTGAACCTCGGCATTCGCTGGGAATACCAGGGCCGCCCCACGGAGCGAAACAACTACGAAGCCACCTTCAACCCCAATGTTGCTGCCGGCACCTCGCCCGTTGTTCAGGTCGGAGGCGCTGGAATGCCGCCCATGTTCAACGCCTATCTCAAGGCCTTCTCACCCCGAGTCGGCATGGCTTGGGACGTCCAGGGCAATGGTAAGACCGTCGTGCGAGCCGCAGCGTCAGTGCTGCGCGAGCCCGAACTGGTTGGGGAGTACGTCGGAATCTCTCCCCTCGGCGCGAACATCCCGTTTTTGGGCATTAACAACAGCAACACGACGCTAAACGCCCATAGCATCTCGTCGCTAAGCCTGGCCCCCACGAACATCTACCTGGGGGTGCCCACAGTGATCGAGCCGAACGCAACCGCTGCGGTGTTTCCGGTTGGCCAGGCATCAACGATCAACGGCCAGCAATACAGTGGTGCGACCTGCCTCGCCCCCGGCATCGACACTGTGACAGCCGGTGTAAAACCCACGCAGTGCAGCACCCAGGGCGTCAATCCCAATTTCGTTCAGCCGTACGTCGTAGCTTGGAACCTCGATATTCAAAGAGCCATCACAAACAATCTGACGATTGACGTCGCCTACGTCGGTACTCATGGCGGCAATCAGACCGATTGGGTCGATATCAATTCCCCTGTGATCGGTGCCGGCTGGGATGCAGCCGCCGTAACTACCTGCCTAGGGAGCTCTGGCGATCCTACCCCCTACGACAAGTGCTCCGCGAACCCCGCGAAGGAAGTTGGGAGCGGTGTGGTTTGTACGGCGTGTCCCTATGGCACGAAGTTTCCCTTCCTGAGCAACATCGTCCAATTGAACAATTCCGATCATTCCAACTACAACGCCTTGCAAATCACGGCCAGCGAGCGAGCTACCCATGGGCTATCTTTCTTGACTTCGTACACCTTCTCGCGCTGCCTGGACATCCTGTCGGGGGAAAATACCAGTGCGCAGGTCTACCCGATTGATGCGTACAATCCGAACCTGAACTACGGTCCTTGCGATTTCGACGTGGAACATCGCTTTAGTTTCTCGCCGACCTACAACATCCCGGGGATAAAGTCTCCCGGGCAGATGTTGCAGGGCTGGACGCTCGCCGGAATCGTCAGCCTCCAGAGCGGCCTACCCTGGTTCCCGGCCGATGTAACGAATGACTTGGTGGGAACGAATGAGTTCAACGACTCCATCGATAACTCGCAGCAGACCTGGAACTACACGGGACCAAAGTCTTCATTCCGGGCAGGGAACACAGCCTTCCCGTTCTTCACCGGGGCTGCCGCTGCGACCAAATGCTTGACTGCCGCCCAGGCGCCCTACGCCGGCAATGCAAACCTCATGGGACTGGCGGCAGCTTCGCTGAGCAATATCGGGTGTTACGTCACTGCCGGCGGCGGCATTTTGACGCCTCCTGCTTATGGAACCATTGGCAACGCGAACCGCAACATCTTCCGCATCCCACCGTACTACAACGTCGACTTCTCGGTCTCCAAAGACTGGAAGTTCAAAGAACGCATCGGCGTGCAGTTCCGAGCCGAGCTTTTTAATATCTTCAATTTTACGAACTGGGCGCTTCCGGCTTCTAACAACATTGATCCGAGCGGCGGCGCTCTCGGAGCAATTACGCAAACACCTGATGTGGCGAACCAGAACCCCATCCTGGGTTCCGGCGGGCCGCGCCACATCCAGTTCGGCTTGAAGATCACGTACTAGGAAGCGGCAGAAGACGACGCAACACCGTGCGGGTGGGAATCGATTCCCACCCGCATTCTTTCCCTGACTGCTTTTTCAGCCGGAAGGCCTCGAAGGCCGCATTCCAATGAGGGCATCCACGCGCTCTCGACCTCAGCCTCTCGCCTCAAAGGCCCGAGCAAAGTCGATCGGGATCACTCCGTCTCCCTGCGATAGAAATGCCTGGTACGAAGTGAACCCGTCCGCCGGTTCGCTCGCTGCTAAGCCTCGGCGATGAGCGAATCCACCAGCGGAAGAAGGTCGATGCCGCTGCGGGACTTGTCTACATACGGATAGGAAGGCAGGCCGGCCAATTCCGCCGCCACGCCGATGTCCTTCGGTTCAAAAGCTGTGAGTAAAAGGATTCGCGCCCGCAGTCCCAGTTTCGTCATTCGCGACGCGGCTTGCAGTCCACTCATAACGGGCATGCTCTCATCGAGAATCACGACGTCAGGCTTCAGTGTCGTGGCGGCTCGAACGGCGTCAGCGCCGTTGGCAGCCTCGCCACAAACTTCCCAGCCAGGGCGCGATTTGGCAATCAGGTTCCTGATGGCCCATCGCATGAACTCGTTATCGTCCACGATGAGGATTCTGGGCGCGGTTTTCACGATCTTGCGTTTGGATCTGGACTTGGATTTAGATTTTGGCGGCATTGTGGATTCAAATGAAGCAGGATCGTAGACTTCCTCTGCTCGATCCGCAATACAGGAAACCCACTACAGAGAGGTCCGGTATTCCTGCGGTCGCGTCCGCACTCTGGCCTAGCCCCAAAATGGACGCGAAAGGTTCCCAGTACGGCACCCTCGGGAGCAGGCAGAGTCGCTTAGCGAAGTGAGAGCCTCGTACAAGGCGCCTTCGCCTTCTGAAATCAGCTACTTGCGCCTATGCGCCCGCGCCACAGTGCGGGACTGAAAGTGCGGCTGCTGTGGCACAGGAGTTGCGAGCAGTTGTTCGTGAGAAACTCGCCGCTGAATCCAGCGTTCGGCCCTGAAAAGAGAGCGGACCGAGCGGCCGCTCACTCACCCGGCCTTTCCCCTTTCGCACTCCTCGTGCGCCCCGCCAATACTCATGAACACCGATAAGAACAACACACTGCTGCTGATCGAGAACAACGCCGCCGACGCCAAGCTCATCCTGGACGCTCTCGACGACCCCAGCGCCGATCATTTCGACGTGGAATGGGTTGGGCAACTCGCCGACGGGCTGCGGCTGTTGGGCAAGGGAGGAATCGGGCTGGTCGTGCTGGCCTTGAACTTGCCCGATAGCCAGGGCCTCGCGACCTTTGACAATCTTTTTGCCACAGCGCCTGATCTTCCGATCGTGATCTTCAGCAGTTTGGACGAAGTGGGCCTTGCAAATGAGGCCATCCAGCGTGGCGCGTACGACTATCTCGTGAAGGACCATCTCGACAAATACACGCTGACGAGCGCGCTGCGTCATATGATCGGGCGCAAAAAGGTCGAGGAGGTCTTGTTCAGCGAAAACGAGCGAGCCCACGTCACGCTCAACGCCATCGGAGATGGAGTGCTCAGCACGGACATCTCCGGAAAGATCACGTTTCTGAATCCGATCGCCGAAAACATGACGGGCTGGCCCCGGCAGGAAGCCTTGGGGCGGCCGCTTTCCGAAGTGCTGCAGATCATCAATGGCACGACGCGCGAGGCGGTCCACAACCGCCTGGAGTTCGCGATTGCGCAAAACAGCGCCGTGGGATTGGGCGTGAATCCTGTTTTGATTCGGCGGGACGGCCGGGAATGTCCCATCGAGGAGTCCGCCACACTCATCCGCGACCGCGTGGGGAAGGTTACTGGCGCCGTGATTATTTTCCGCGACGTCAGCGCGACTCGGGCCGCGACGTCGAAAATGTCCTATCTGGCCCAGCACGACTTTCTCACTGGCCTGCCCAACCGCATGCTGCTGGCCGACCGCATCAACCAGGCTATCGCCTCCGCGAAACGCAACCACGAGCAGCTCGCGGTACTGTTCCTGGACCTGGATCGCTTCAAGAGCATCAACGACTCGGTGGGACATTTCGTCGGCGACGAGCTGCTGCAATCGGTCGCACAGCGCCTGGTCGCTTGCGGGCGGCAGTCGGACACCGTGAGCCGCCAGGGCGGGGATGAATTCGTGATCCTGCTTCCGCGGATCGCGCGGGCCGAGGATGCGGCCATCAGCGCGCAAAAGGTCCTCCACGCACTGTCGCTTCCACACCACATCGCCGGCAACGAACTGTACGTTCAAGCCAGCATCGGGATCAGTACTTATCCGACCGACGGCCAGGACGTCGAGAGCTTGCTCAAAAGCGCCGATCATGCCATGTACAGCGCGAAAGACAATGGGCGCAACAATTTTGAGTTCTGCCGGGCGGACATGAACAATCGTGCTGCCGAACGGCAGTCCCTGGAAATCCCCTTGCGCCGCGCCCTGGAACGGCGCGAGTTCCTATTGCATTACCAGCCCAAGATTGATCTTCAGACGGGAGAAATTAACGGGGTCGAAGCGCTGGTCCGCTGGCTTTGTCCAAACCGCGGGCTTATTGCGCCCTCGCAGTTTGTGCCTCTGGCCGAAGAGTGCGGCCTGATCGTGCCCATCGGCCAGTGGGTTCTGCGCGAAGCCTGCACGCAACTCCGAACCTGGCTCGATGAGGGCTTGCCGCCGGTTTCCATGGCGGTGAACCTGTCCGCGACGGAGTTTCGAGCCAAGGACTTCCCTGCAAGCGTTCGCGCGGTTCTGCAGGAGACTGGCCTGCAGCCTCGCTTCCTCGAATTCGACCTGACCGAGAAGGTTCTCCTGAATCGCGTCGAATCTGCCACCGCAACTTTGCGGGCGCTCAGCGACCTCGGAGTGCAACTGGCCCTCGATGACTTCGGCACCGGCTATTCCAGCTTGAGCTGCCTGAATCAGGTTCCCATCAACGCCCTCAAAATCGACCGGTCGTTCATTCGCAAGATCGGCGCCGGCACGAGTGCTGGAGCAAACGAAGCCGCCATGACCACGGCAATGATTCACATGGCCAAATCACTCAAGCAACGGGTCATCGCCGAAGGCGTGGAGACCCGCGAACAACGCAACTTCCTTCAGGTCCAGGGTTGTGGCGAGGGACAAGGCTACTATTTCAGCCGCCCCGTTCCTGCCAAGCAGTGCGCCGAGTTGCTGAGGGCCGGCATCGCTGAAAGTGTTGCGTAACACGCTGAAAGCGTAAAACGTTTGCTGATCGCAGCTACATGTGATATGGTGTGTTTGCGCTGGAAGCACGGGTTGCGCGGTTGCTCTCGCTGAAATCACTTGTAAGTCAAGAGTCCCGCCTTCAGTTTCTTCGCCGTATCTCTCGCGTAAATTAAAACTAGAACTGGCCACCGATGCCGGTGTGAGCGTGTGCAAAATCGCACGCCTCCGGAACGGCTCCTCCAGAGAAAAGACAAAATGCAGAATTTTTCAGAACTACCGATCTCCTCCCACATGAAGGAGACCTTGTTGTCAGCCGGGTTTTCGGTACCGACCCCGGTGCAGGCCGCCGCGATTCCTCCGGCGCTCGAAGGCAAAGACGTCCTCGCCACCGCTCAAACCGGAACCGGCAAGACGCTGGCCTTCCTCATTCCGATCGTCGAGCAAATTCTTCAGCGGCGCACGCCGGGAATCGCGGCCTTGGTGCTCGTTCCCACGCGCGAACTCGCCATGCAGGTTGCCGAACAATATGACAAACTGCGGGGCAAGCGCCTCCCGCCAGCGGCGTTGGTCGTTGGCGGACTGTCGGAGGAAAAGCAGCTCAGGGCCATTCGCAATAAAGCCCAGATCATCGTCGCCACTCCCGGTCGGTTGCAGGATTACCTGACGCGCAAACTCGTCGATTTCCGCAATTTAAACATCTTCGTTCTCGATGAAGCCGATCGCATGCTGGACATGGGATTCCTTCCGGCAATTCGCAGGATTGCCGCAACCTTGCCCGCGCAGCGTCAGACGCTGTTTTTCTCCGCGACGCTCGAGGCCTCCGTGGCGCATCTGGTGAGCGACTACCTGAAGAACCCGGTTCGCCTGGCCTTCGGGTCCATACTCAAGCCCTCGGAAAATGTCCGCGTAAGGGCCATCGAGGTGACCCTCGATCGCAAGCAAGGAGTGCTGCAACGTTTGCTCTCCGCGGAGGCTGGCCGTTGTCTGGTCTTCACGCGCACCAAGCGCGGAACCGAGCGCCTGGCCACCAGTCTGGAGCGCGAAGGTTTCGCTGTGGCCATGCTTCACGGCGGCCGCACGCAATCGCAAAGAACCAAGTCCCTCGCCGGTTTCCAGCAGGGCCGCCATCGCGTGCTGGTGGCCACCGACGTGGCCTCTCGCGGCATCCACGTGCAAGACATCGCGCACGTCATCAATTACGACTTGCCCGAGGACGCCGAGAATTTCATCCACAGAATTGGCCGCACCGGCCGCGCAGGCAGCCAGGGCGTTGCTTCTACTTTATTCCTGGCCAGTGAACGCTTGGAGCTGGCTGATCTCGAACGCAAACTCGGTATTCGCATCGAGCGGATTCCCGCGCCGGTCGCTGGTGCCGAGGAAATGAACCGCAAGCCGGCCGCGCATCGATCACACTCCTTGCCCGCTCATACTTCGCCTGTCCGCAACTCCGGTGGAACCGATCGCGCTAGGCCGTCGAGGCTCGTACTCAGTGCCCTTCCCGGAGAAACTCTGCAAATGGCGAGTGAGGGCTAGCCGCCGTTCGGCAAGTGCCAGCGTTCCACATCAGCAACCAAATGTGATGCCCGTCACCTCGCTGGCTGATCACGGACAGCGCGAAGCTCCGCCGACAGCCGCGAGAATGCTGGGCGAGGAGGGCATCCCATGAACATCTACGAAGTGGACGTGCACGGCACAGAAAGTTTTTACCTGGTCGCCCCGTCGAAGTATCGCGCGCTCGAACTGGTCGGCGATTACCTGACCGATGCCGGGAACACCGCCGCCCTGCAAGCGGGAAATTTCGTCATTCATCAGCTCAGCCTTTCCGAGGAGCAGATTCTGCGTCCGGAGAAGTGCCGCTGCTGTGGCATCGATTAGCGGTCGCGACCGCCGTCCAATATCAATCGAGTAAATGGTCCGCCAAGCGGGGCGCCGGTCATCCGGCGCGCCCCTTGACGGCCGCCGAATTCTTGCCCTTCGCTCGCCAGCGGCTCGCTTGACAATGACCGTTCTGAACGCGTAAAGTCTCCCCAGGGTGCAGTTTTTTCGAACTTCAATCGAAAGGTGCCATCGATGAACTCCAAATCCCGCGGCATTTTGGCGGCGGCTCTCGGCTTGCTCTTTGCGGCCATGCCCGCATTGGCGCATCACTCCGCTGCTGTGCAATACGACGTCAACAAGTCGGTCAAGGTGACGGGCACGCTCGTCAAGGTGGAATGGCAGAATCCCCACAACTGGTACTACGTGGACATCAAGGAAGCCGACGGTTCCGTGACCCACTGGGCCGCGGAAGGTGCACCTCCAGGCCACTTGTTCCGTGACGGAGTCGAGCGCACCACTCTCACGTCGCTGGTCGGCAGTACGGTCACGATGGAAGGCAATCCTGCCCGTGACGGCTCGAAGAACATGTCGGCCCATAAGATGACTCTGCCCGACGGCAAAGCATTTCCCATGTAGTTTTGGCCTCGCCCCTGGAGTGCGCTGTCGTCAGGCTTCGCACTCCGCGGGCGGCCTGTCTGTCTCGGCAATTTCTAAAGCTTAAGGGAGGGGTGCGAACATGAGGGCACACCTGGGTAAGTATGGTATCGCTGCGATCCTGGCTGCGGCGCTGTTTTCGCTGGCGGTAGTGCCGGCAATTCCGGCGGCCGCACAGGATGCGCCCCACAAATTACCGGACCTGCCGGTGAAGCCGACTCCGCGAACTGCGGACGGCCATCCGGACTTCTCCGGCATGTGGATTGAAGGATATCTCGTCTCGGACGCCTACTTCGACAATCCATACCCCTATACGCCCGAGGCAGCTGCCAAGGTGCGGGAGCTATATAAGAAAGGCGACACCGATCCCCTTCTCCACTGCCTGCCTTACGGCTACCCGCGCAATTTGGGTGGTGCGCATCCGATCATGGTGATTGAGACGCCCGGCCAGATGGCCATTCTGTACGAGCGCGACACCATGTACCGCGTCTTCCCCACAGACGGACGCCCGCATTGGGAAGGCGCTGACCCTTCCTACATGGGCGACTCCGTGGGCCACTGGGAGGGCGATACGCTGGTCGTCGACATCACCAGCTTCAATGACATCGCCTGGCTCCCCTCGGGTGAGGGCACTGGCGCCTTCCATAGCGATGCCCTGCACGTGATCGAGAAATACACGCGCAAGGACTCCAACAACATGGACGTCGACATGGTCTTTGAAGATCCCAAAGTCTTCACTCGTCCTTACCACACCGTCCACCACATGCACCTTGTCCCGGGCGAGCACTTCTACGAGGACGTAACCTGCACCAACGAAAAGGATCTCAGCCACTCGATGCCATTGAACGACGACATTCCGCACAACATCGTCGGCAAGCCGATCATCCTCGGTGACGTGATGCCTCCGAAAAAGCAACAGATGCCAGCCGCTCAGAATGCTGGCCAAAAACCGTCGGATGGACAAAACAAGCCAGCGTCGAGTTACTAGCTTTAGCCACAAAACCAAAGAGCTGCCTGCGTATCCGCAGGCAGCTCTTTTTTTGCGTTGTAGCCGCAAAAATATTTGCAGTGCCCCGAGCAAATCATAGATACTATTCGTCGAGAAACAAATGCAGCTTGGAATTAGAGGGTTATCCCGGGTGTCTCAAACGCATGAACTTGGGTAAGGAGGACTACCAGCCGTGAAGAGCCATACATCCCATTCATCCATTGCGCGCATTCTGTTCTTATTGGCCGTTCCCGCCGTCCTGGGGCTGGCTGGCCAGCTCGTCGCCGCTCAGACTGCGGGCCAATACAATCTGTTCAAGGAAGTCATGGCCAAGAAGGACACCATCGTGTGGAAAGATGCCCCCGAAAATTTGATTCCACCGCCCGTTTGCAACCTGCTTCAGGCCTGTGCAGGCAACCCGGACAAGCTCATCGTCTTGGCGCCCACGACCGAAAACGGCCAGAGGGTAGGCCGGGGCTTGATTCTCACCAAAATGCAGGACGCCAAGCATACGACGCCCTCATGATGTTGAACCAGGGCCTCGATATCTATTTCTTCCTGGTGTCCCCGGACGGGACGCTTCAGAAAGCTGCCTACCACCAAGCCGGTGGAACTTCATGGCTCACCATGGCCACCTCCCTGGCGCAGCCGGCTTTCGACAAGGACAAGAAGATGTGGCACGACCGTGTCGCACAACTGGGCGGAGCACCTGCGAAAACTTCTGCGCAGTAGCTTTGCTCTCGACGGCATCGCCCGCAGAGGCGCGCGCAAAGCCGCCCCTGCTGAACACGCTCCCGAGTATTCTGTTATTCTCGACCCTGTGCGTAGAACTCTGCCCGCCCTACTGCTGCTGATCCTTGTCGCAGCGACGCTGCCTGTCGTTGGGACCTCGTCCGTCTCAGCGCAAGCACCAACTCCTGCCCCGCCGCCTGCCCCCGCCACAGCAGCCGCCGCGCCTGCATCGCCAGCGCCCTCTCCACTCAGCGTTGTGGTGCTCGATCCGGCGCACGGCGGCTCCGATTCCGGAGCGCGCGGCCCGAGCGGTGTACTGGAAAGCGAAGTCGTGCTGGATTTCGCACGCGTCACCCGCGTCGCGCTCGAAGCGCAAGGTTTTCATGTAGTTCTGACACGCGAAGGCAATCAAGGGCCCTCCTTCGACGACCGCTCGACCTTGATCAATTCCATCGCCGATGCCGTTTTCGTTTCGTTGCACGTCTCTTCCACTGGCCCCGTCGGCACCGCGCGGGCCTATTCTTACCTGTTCCCCAATCAGGCCCCCGGCGATCCTGCCGACGCCACCCTCACGTCCAAAACGCAACTCTTCGCGCCTCTTTCCGGGCCGCGCCATCCCGGCTTGATGGAATGGAACCTCGCGCAAAAACCCTACGTCATCCGCAGTCAGAAACTGGCTGAGCTGGCGCAGATTCAACTCGCGCAAAAATTCCAAGGATCGCCCGACTTGCCCCTCGAAGCTCCCGTGCGGCAATTGCGCACCGTCGCCGCCCCCGCGATTGCCATCGAAGTCTCCAGCGTCGCCGTTCCAAACGCGCAGAAGCTCGCGCAAGTGGGCCAGCCTCTGGCCGACGCCGTGGCTCGCGCGGTCGTGGATTTCCGCTCGTTTTTGCGTGCTGGAACCGCCGCTTCGGGAGAGGAACACTGATGTCCCGCGCTTGGAAAATCGCCGTAGCCGTCGTGGTGGTCGTCCTGATTTTCGCGGTGATGTCGATCCCCACGCTGGTTCGCAGCGTGCTCGGACTAAGGCGCGCCAGCGCAACCGCGGAGCAGCAGCGCCGCTCGATCATTCAGTCGCCGATTTCGACGCCCACGGACACGCGCGTGACCGCACAACTGTTCTGGGCCTCACCCACGGTGTCCGGTATGCTTGAGCCCACCCAAGTCGAACTTCCGCTCTCCGCCGATCCTGTGCAGCGCTCGAAACAACTCATCGCCGCACTGATCACGCAGGCGCCGACGCCTGCGCAAAGCACGCTCCCCGCGGATGCCACGCTGCTGCAGTTCTACTTGCTGCCGGACGGCACCGCCATTGCCGATTTTTCGGATGCGCTGGGCACCGAAACGCCGTCGGGCATTCTCAGCGAGCAAATGGCCGTCGATTCCATCGTGCGCACGCTGGGCGCCGGAGTAATCCAGGTGCATCAACTGAAAATTCTCATCCATGGCCAGGAGACCGAAACACTTGCCGGCCACCTGGACCTCACCGGCTTTTTCCCGGTCGCCGCTCCCGATTCGACGGGTACATCCGCCGTGGCGCCATCGCCCACGGGCGCCGATCCCACGGGCGCCAAGACCGCTTCGCACTAGCGACGCGAATTCCCGTCGTCACTCGCTAAAGTCAAAAATAAACGATTGTGTGGGCAAGCGTCAGCATGGAGTGGCACGGACAACGTCCGTGCGGCACTTGTGGGAAGGCAGGCACAACTCTGCGAATCGGATCAGCGGGTGTCGCTTACACTATTTCCCCACCGGCGCGTCGGCGGCATCCCGTACGAGCCGGTTAAAGCTTCCCTCTTCTGAAGGCACGCAATAGGCTTCCTCGAGCTCCGTGACTCCTTTGGGCAATTGCAGCTGGTACACCTCTGGTTTCGCGGTGACCCAGGGCTTTGTATAAACCTTCGGATCCGTGAGCGTCGCCGTGATCTGCATGGTCATTGCGTCGGGATGTGCGAAGCGCTCTTGGATCGTCATATCCTCACTGTGAGGATCGCCCACGGAGTCGAGCCAGGTCTTGTCGTTGTAAGCTCCCGAGTCAACCACCAGGGTGTCTCCATCCCAGTGGCCCACCGCGTACCCGTACCAGCGCGGGTCTGCATCCTCGGGAATCTTCCTTCCGTCCAGCCAGATTTCCCGGCTTCCGTGGGTCCACTCGAAGATTTGCACAATCTCGATCGGAGTCTGCACCAATTCAAAAGATCGGTTATTCGTGTACATGATTCGAGGGAAACCCAATGGATCGCAGTTCCCCACTGGGTCGTTCGACAAAGCGTATGGCACGCTGCGAGGTCCTGTGTACGGCTTATGGGTGTCCAACATTTTCAGTCCCAACGGCGTCATGTCCGGCACCGGATTGCCCATCAGCAGACTGTTGCCTCTGGCCCACCAAACGCCGGACAGGTCGCGCGGGTCATAGGCGGGCTTCGGCGCTGCCGCCGCTGCTTTCTTGGCCTGCGGCGAGCGGCTTCCCACCGTGCTCGGACCGTAAATCTGCCCGAAAGCCGGGGCGCAGAGCCCTGCCATCAAGACGAAAGTCAGAATCGCAAAGCGAATTCGCATGTTGCAATCCTCCGGCTTCGGTGTCTTGCTTTGTAAATCAATTCCGATTCGCGAATCGTAACGCTTCGCCCGCGCCGGACACAAGGAATTTGCGGCAAAGGGAAGTCCAGTTACCCATTCTAGCCAGATTGATTTCACTCGAAAGGAACTCGGGTGTATAAGTGTGCCTGCGGCTAAACAAACCCGGGCGGAACGTTATGAATGTCTCAACAAGTCTCTCGATCAGTGTTGAGCCGGTTGCCGGTTCATTGGGCGCGGTTATTTCCGGGCTCGACCTCTCCCAAGACCTTTCCGCCGACCACGTCGCCGCCATTCGGCAGGTCTGGCTCAAACACTTGGTGATCTTTTTCCACGATCAAAACCTCTCTCCGCAGCAATTTCTGAGGTTCGCTTCGTATTTTGGCAAAGTGATCGAATACCCCTTCTTAAAGGGTTTGGACGACTACCCGCAGATCATTCCGGTGGTGAAACTCGAGCACGAGCGGGTCAATTTCGGCGGTATCTGGCATTCGGATACGGCGTATTTGGAAGTGCCACCCATGGCCAGCATGCTGATCGCCCGCGAAGTGCCCAGCGCTGGCGGCGACACAATCTTCGCCAATATGTTCCGGGCTTATGAAACTCTCTCGCCCGCCATGCAGCGCGTTCTGGATGGCTTAGTGGCGCTGAACAGTTCCGCTAAGGCGGATGTTTCGAAGACGCGCGAAGACCGCATGAAAGATGGCGCACGCGCCGACGCCCAGAAGGAATACGTCGCTGCCCATCCTGCTGTGCGCGTTCACCCGGAGACAGGGCGCAAGGCTCTGTACGTCAATATCGCGCACACGACGTGCTTCGATGGAATGACGCCACAAGAGAGCGCGCCGATTCTGCAGCATTTATTCCAACATCAGGTGCAGCCGGAATTTACTTGCCGTTTCCGCTGGCGGCCCGGCTCAATCGCCTTCTGGGACAATCGCTGCGCGCAGCATAACCCCGTCAACGACTACCACGGCCATCGTCGCGTGATGCATCGCGTCACTCTCGCCGGCGACAAACCGGTCGGCCCGGCCGCGTATTGAGGCGTTTTCAATTGTCACTCTCCAACAAAACGAGCCGAACCCCTCTGGCAGTGTATCCGCCGGAAAGAGCCTTTGATCATTCGCCCGCAAAGATTCCGAGGACGCCATTTCTCGCCCCGCGAGCCTCTCAGGTAAGATAGGAACCCGCGACGCGCCCTATTTCGGCACAGCTCATCGTCCATCACGCGCGCGAACCTATGGGACAAATCAGCACGCCAACGAGCCCGCTTGGGGAGCTGCTGCTCTCCGTCACCAGGCTGAACGTCGCCTTCGGCAGCCGCGTCGTCCTTCACGACCTGAGCTTTCAGGTGCGCGCCGGAGATTGCCTCGCGGTCATCGGCCCGAACGGCTCCGGAAAAACCGTCTTGCTCACAGCGCTCCTGAATCTCATCCCCTATCACGGTGAAATTCGCTGGAGCCAAGGCGCCCGGCTCGGGTACGTCCCGCAGAAAATTGCCGCCGACCGGCAGTTGCCTCTCCAGTTGAAGGACCTTATGCAGGCTAAGGCAGCGCTCCGCAAGCTGCCCACGAAAGAACTGGAACAGGTTTTCTCCGAGGTCGGTCTCACGCAAGAACTTCTGAACACCAATATCGGCCACTTGTCCGGCGGCCAGTTTCAGAAAGCTCTGATTGCCTTCGCTCTGCTAGGCCGGCCAAACGTGCTGTTGTTCGACGAGCCTACTGCGAGCCTGGATGAGCTCACCGAAGAGCGGATCTATGAACTGCTGCATTCGCTGCAAACCGAAAAGAATATGACCGTGATTCTGGTCTCTCATGATCTGAGCGTCGTCTACCGCTACGCCAACATGGTTTTGTGCCTCAGCAAGGAACACCCGTGTATGGGGCCTCCGACGGAAGTTCTAACGCCGGCAATGCTCGAGAATCTCTATGGCGCTCCGGCCAAATACCACCGGCACGCCGAAGGCTACTAGAGCCGCGTTCATGAGAGCGCACCCGCACAAGAACGAATAGGACCTGAGGAGACCACAAGAGTATGCAAGCAGGCCAAGAACTGCTTCTGTTGCTGGCGATCTTCTTCGCCCTGGCTGCCGGCCTGGTCGGCTGCTTTGCACTGATGAAGCGCATGGTTCTGGCCAGCGACGTCATCTCTCATTTGGCTCTCCCCGGGCTCGGCGTCGCCTTTCTTCTGAAGGTGAATCCGCTCATCGGCGGGGCCGCAACTTTATTCCTGGGAACGCTCCTGGTCTGGCGTTTGCAAAAAAGAACAGGCTTGGCAACCGATGCCGCAATCGGCGTGGTTTTCGCGGCCAGCTTGGCCATCGGCGCGGCCGTGACGCCTCAAGAAGACCTCGTGGACGCCCTGTTCGGCGAATTGAAACAGGTATCCCTATTCGGCTTTCTCCTGGGCCTGGCTGCGTCACTATTTGTAGTGCTCTCTCTGTTCCTGCTTAAAGACCGCCTCGCACTGAGCGTCTTCTCGCCCGATCTGGCGGCCGCCACCGGCGTGAACGTGGACCGCGTCGATCTCTACTTCCTCTTCGTTTTCAGCCTGACGATCCTGGTCGGCCTCCGCTTCATGGGCACGCTGCTCGCCAGCGCGCTGATCATCTTGCCCGCGGCCACGGCCCGGAGTCTCACCGACAAGCTTTCGAACTTCCTCATCGCTTCCTCGGCGATCAGCATAATCTCCGTCGTCGCCGGATTTCTTCTCAACACCCTCGTTTTCAAGCTGCCAACCGTCGGTCCGACCATCGTCATTTTCTCCGCCCTCCTCTTCGGCCTGAGCTTCGCGAAAACAGCCTGGGCCGCCGGCCACTGATCCCCGCATTCGAACGCGCCTACGCAAGCCCGTCGTGGGGTTCGCTGTGGCCTTTCGCTCCTTCGGGCAATCGACTCGGCCGTTTCCGCCGGCTGGCGTTCGAATACTCCTAGGTAAATATATGTTGTCTATTGACACCCATGTTATAATGGTTTATGTTGTTGGGAAGCAGACATCGCAATCCGCTGGCCGCCTCTAGAAAATCGATTAGCACGCCTGCGCGACTCCGCACGGCATCGACCTCAATTGCCCGCAAACACACCGACGCAAAAAGAGCGATCAACGCCATACCCCGTATTTTCGGCGTGTTGCGCACTCTTTGCCCACGCTCTTTGCGCTCTTCTGCTCTCGCCCATCCGTCAACTTCCCTCTTTTCAGGTGCTTCCGCACTCTTTGAAAAAAGCACCCGGGAGGGGGTACACCTCTCTGCGCCTAAACCCTTTGCCCTCCGCACTTACAAAAATGCAACCCACCCGCTGCTGTTGACACCTGCTGCCGCGCCCGTCAAACTGAGCCGCGCCGAATCCCCATTCAGTCGGAGTCCAGGAGCCAATTTGCGAAACGATGGACGCGCCCCGAACCAGATGCGCCCCGTGAAAATCACGCCGGACTTTATTACCGTGGCCGAAGGCAGCGTCCTGATCGAAGTCGGCCAGACGCGCGTCATCTGCACGGCCACGATCGACGCCGGCGTGCCCTCGTTCCTGAAGGGCAGCGGCAAGGGCTGGCTTACCGCCGAGTACGGCATGCTGCCGCGGGCCACCGAGCAGCGCACCACGCGCGAAGCCGCGCGCGGCCGCCAGTCCGGACGCACCCTCGAAATTTCCCGCTTGATCGGCCGGTCGTTGCGCGCCGTGACCGACCTCGAGAAACTCGGCGAGCGCACGGTCTGGCTGGATTGCGACGTCATTCAAGCGGACGGCGGCACGCGGACTGCTTCGATCACCGGCGGCTTCGTCGCCGTGGCCCTGGCCTTTGAGCGCTTGGTTGCGGGAGGCATGCTGAAATCAGTGCCGCTCAAAGATTCCGTCGCGGCGACCAGCGTCGGCCTGATCGATGGCGAGCCGACGCTCGATCTTTGCTACGAAGAGGACGCGCGAGCCGAAGTCGATATGAACGTCATCATGACCGGCAAGGGCCGCTTCGTCGAAATTCAGGCCACCGCCGAAGGCCGGCCGTTCGGCGGCGATGAACTGGACCGGCTGCTCGGGCTCGCCGCCGGAGGCATCGGCAAGCTCGCCGAGCAGCAGCGCTCTCTGATCCGCATGAACTTCGCCGGGAAAGATCGTTGAAATGACAACAAACGTCGTTGAAGGCGGCACCGCCTCCCGAATGGCTCGCGCGAACGAAACCGAGAGCCCGCACGCGCAGCCCGGCCGCGCGATTCCCTTGCTACTGGCTTCGTCGAACCCTGGAAAGCTCCGCGAATATACCGCGATGGCCGCAAGCGGTGCGGACCTCGTGGCGGAACTCGATCTATTGCCGGGTTTCGACCAGCTTCCGAAGTTCGAGGAATCGGCCCCCACCTTCGCCGAAAACGCCGCCGGAAAGGCGCGCCATTACAGTCAATTCGCGCAGCAGCCCATCTTCGCCGATGATTCTGGCCTGGTCGTTCCCGCGCTCGGCGGCGCGCCGGGGGTGCACTCGGCACGCTACGCTGGCCCGGACGCATCCGACGCCGAACGCGTGAGCAAACTGCTCGGAGAGCTACGCGCCCGGGATTGCGCCGATCGCCGTGCGCGGTTCGTCTGCGTCATTGCGCTGGCCGAGCGCGGCCAAGTCCTTGCCGTATTTTCCGCCGCGGCCGAGGGCGAGATCCTCGATGCCCCGCGCGGGGAAGGCGGCTTTGGCTACGACCCGGTATTCTATTTTCCGTCCCTGAACAAGACGTTTGCTGAAATCACCCGCGAAGAAAAGAATCTCTACAGCCACCGCGGCCAGGCGTTCCGCAAGCTCCAGGAGTTTCTGTCCACTACTCCCGTTGGAGTCGCCGCCCATCCATGACCAAAACGGCAAAAGCAATGAAGACAGCAAAAGCCAAGCCGAAGGCCCCCAGGGCAAGAGAAAGCAAGGTGGCGCGCAAACCGGCGAGCGGCGGCGCGAGCGCCGAGCGCGCTGCTGGCGCGACTCCCAAGCGCGTCGCTGCCATTCTGGCGAAACTCGATCAGGCCTACCCGAAAGTCACCTGCGCCCTCGAACACGACAATGCCTTCCAACTACTGATCGCCACCATCCTTTCGGCGCAGTGTACCGACGTGCGCGTCAACGAGGTTACGCGCACGCTGTTTCAGAAATATCGGGCGCCCGAGGATTTCGCCTATGCGAATCCGCGAGAGCTGGAAACCGAAATTCGCCCGACCGGCTTTTTTCGCAACAAGACAAAATCGATTCAAGGCGCCAGCAAAAAGATCGTCGAGGAGTTCCACGGCAAGGTTCCGCAAACGATGGACGAACTTCTCACGCTGCCCGGCGTCGCGCGAAAAACAGCCAATGTTGTGCTCGGCACGGCCTTTGGCATCGCCGCAGGCATCGTGGTGGATACGCACGTGCAACGGCTTTCCGCGCGGCTTGATCTTACGCGCAATACCGATCCCAAGAAAATCGAGCTGGACCTGATGCAGATCATTCCTAAAGACAAGTGGATCTTGTTCTCCCATCAGGTCATCTGGCACGGCAGGAAGGTCTGCGTAGCCCGCAAACCGCGTTGCGCCGAATGCAACCTCGAGCGCCTCTGCTACTCGAAGGACAAAACGATATGAGGCATCCTCACCTGCGCTCTGCTGCGCTCGACTTCGCCCTTGCGCGCCGCTGAGGAAATGCCGTGCCTGCATTTCACGCGACTTCCACTCAGAGGATAACGGCAGCGGCACGGCTCGATCGTCTGCCGGACTCTCGCTACATACGCCATCTCGTCATCCTGTTGTCGCTGGGAGGATGCTTCGAGTTTTACGATCTCTTCTTCACCGCCTACATCGCTCCGGCTCTGTACCAGAGCGGGATCTTCACGCCCACCACCAAAAGCTTCTTTGGCGTAGGCTTCGCCAGTTTTATTGCTTCGCTCTTTGCGGGGATGCTCGTCGGCACGCTGCTGTTCAGCCGCGTGGCGGACCGCTTCGGCCGGCGCGCGATTTTCAGCTTTTCGCTCCTCTGGTATTCGGCAGCCACCTTCATCATGGCTTTTCAGTCGACCGCGACTTCCATCGATTTGTGGCGATTTATCGCGGGCGTTGGACTTGGAGTCGAGTTTGTAACGATCGACGTGTACATCTCGGAACTTGTACCCAAGCAGACTCGCGGTCGGGCATTTGCGTTCAACGAGTTCCTTACATTCCTGGCGGTGCCGTTCGTTGCTTTTGTGTCCTGGCTTTTGGTGCCGCGCCATCCTCTGGGGCTCGACGGCTGGCGCTGGGTTGTGATCATCGGCTCTCTCGGGGCCATTTTCGTGTGGTTCATCCGCAGGGGCATTCCTGAATCGCCGCGCTGGCTCGAGCAACACGGCTGCCAGGAAGAGGCGGATCGCGCCATGCAGGAAATCGAAGAACGAGTGCGCCGCGAAACCGGAAGAGATTTGGAGCCGCCCATTCTGGACCAGGAGGAAGAACCGTCGTCCGGTGGAGGCTTTCGCGAAATTTTCAGCAGGCCCTATCGCCAGCGCACCATCGTTCTGTCGATTTTTCAATTGTTTCAGACTCTTGGATTTTACGGCTTTGCGACTTGGGCTCCGACGTTTCTGCTTTCCAAGGGAGTGAACGCGCCGAAATCGCTTGAATATACATTCCTCATGGCCATCGCCAGCCCTTTCGGCCCCCTGCTCGGCAGAGCGTTTGCAGACAAGATTGAGCGCAAGTGGCAGATTGCCGGGATGGCCACGCTGATCGCAATCTTTGGCCTCCTCTTCTCGGCGCAGACAGCTGCCGTCGGAGTGGTTTTGTTCGGCGTGCTCATCACTCTAAGCAGCAATTGGTTTTCCTTTGCCTTCCACGCGTATCAGTCCGAGCTGTACCCGACGCGAATTCGCGCGCAGGCAGTTGGTTTCGTCTACTCCTGGAGCCGTTTGGGCGCCATTTTCAGCAGCTTCGTGATTGCATTCTTTTTGAGGCACTACGGGAACGCGGGCGTGTTCCTGCTGATTGCACTGGGCATGCTGATCATCGTCCTGGTAATCGGCGTTTGGGGACCAAAGACGAATCGGCTGCGCCTAGAGGAGATCGCCAGGTAGGACGGAAACGGCATCAGATAACCAGGGATTAAAAGTGGAACTTCGCAGAACCACGCCGGGAATACAATTAGAGGTTAAGGCGCGACACGTGTCCATCGTGCGACCGATCACACAATCAGATAGCTACCTTCTGCGCCGCATGGACGGTGGTGATGAGGACGCGTTTCGCACGGTGTATCAGCGCTGTCAGGGTCCGGTTTATCGCTTTGCGCTGCATATGAGTGGGAGCCCGTCGGTCGCGGAAGACGTGACTCAAGAGGTGTTCTTGACGCTCATCCGGGATGCCGGCCGCTTCGACCCGGCACGTGGCACCCTTTCGGCATATCTGCTGGGCATCAGCAGAAATGTTCTGCTCCGGCGACTGGAGAAGGAAAGAGTCTTCGTGGCATTTCCCGGAGGCAACGAGTCTGACGGGGCGGAACCACCGGAGAATGTCCAGCACCCGCATCTGGTCGTGGCGGCGCTAGATCCCGTGCGTAACGAAATGATTGGCAGGGTACGCCAGGCAGTTCTGAGCCTGCCGGTGAATTATCGCGAGGCGGTGGTGCTTTGTGATTTGCAGGAAATGAGCTACGAAGAGGCCGCTACTGCCCTTCGCTGCGCGCTCGGCACCGTGCGTTCGCGGCTCCATCGCGGGCGCAACCTCCTAATGGAAAAACTACGCGAGTTCCGCAAGCCAGGGGAACACACAGCGGGCGAGGGCAAAACGAAATTGGCCAGACGCAGATGAAGTTGGCGAGGAACAAATCATGAACTGCGAAGAATTTCAGGCGTTAGCACAAGCTTTGGCGAGAGATGAGGCCCTGGATGTTGCGATCCTGGAGGGAGCCCTCGGCCATGCAGACGAGTGTGAATCCTGCGATGCTTTGCTCGAGGAAGCCGAATCGCTGAACAACGATTTGCGGGTATTGGCAGCGCGTCATGCCGCCGACGCGGCGCCGGTTCATCTGGAAAAGACATTGTTGCTGGCGTTCCGGAAGCGTCAAGATACCGGCGCCCATACGTCACAGCTGCGACGGTGGTCCGCGGGCATCGCCGGCGTGGCGGCTGCGATCGTTCTCGTAACCGTCCTCGCCGACCGGCCCAAACCGCTCCCGCATCCCTCGGGAGCCGCGACTGCGAAGCAACTGGGTCTACCAGATGGTTCGTTGGAATCGCGATCGCGGGTGAGCACGACGACCGCGCCGCAGCAGTCGTCTCCAACGGCGGCCGTGGCCAACGACGAAAGTACGGACGCCTTTGTGCCACTGTCCGGCACATATGATCTCGCTTCCTTAAACGAGGACGCGATCGTGCGGGTGGTCTTATCCGGTGAAGACCTGGAGAGCTTGGGCTTCCCGGTCGGGGACAGCGGCGACCAACAACTCGTCGCCGATTTGATTATCGCGAACGACGGAACACCGCAAGCGATACGAGTGGTGAGCTGGTAATTTCGGGAGCATTCGGCCGATTCGCTCGAGGAGGAAGAAGATGCGAGGCAGATGGTTGGTTATTTTCACATGCTGTTTTGTGACCCTGGCATTTGCCTCCGGAAGCAGCCGAGCACAACGAAACGCTCCGGGCCCGGGACCGCAGAACCGCATCGGTTTTCTGGGCTTCGCGGGAGGCCCGGGCAACAAAGTGGTGACCGGCGCGCCCTATTGCGGTCAGGTAACCGAAGAATTTTCCCAGACGCTTGCCGATGGCAACAAAATTCACCGCAGCACAACCAGCACAGTCTGCCGTGACAGCCAAGGGCGTACGTACAGCCAAGTGAACCTTCCGAGCGTTGTTTCCGGCTCGGGGAATTCGCCCAAGGCTGTGATCATCAGAGATCCGGTCGCTGGCGTGGATTACATACTCGATATTGAACATAAGATCTACCGCAAGGTCATGCGCCCAACCGGAAAGCCGCCTGCGGGTAATGCGCCGCGCTTTCGAGACGGCAATCCGAACCCCGGCGCCACGACGGATTTGGGATTTCAGACCATCGCTGGACTGTCTTGCAAGGGCACACGTTTTACCCGAACCGTGCCCGCACACAGCCAACTCGGCAATGATCAGCCACTGGAGGTCACGACCGAACGCTGGTACTCACCCGATTTGAGCATCGATATCCAGACACAAACGACGGACCCTTCCCGAGGCAACACGACGACGACGGTGACCAACATCAACCGAAATGAGCCGGACGCCTCGCTCTTTCAGGTTCCTGCTGGTTACACGCTGCAACAGGGCGGTCCGGGCGGCTTTGGCCGTCGACCTCAGGCACAGTAGAGCGATGTTTCTTACGGCCCAGGCACAGGCGGCACGTCCGACTCACCGGAGCCGGAGTTTGCGGGCTGAAGGGTCGTGAGAACCACGATGTCGACCCGGCGGTTCTGCGCGCGACCCGCGGCGGTACTATTCGAGGCGATAGGGTGAAATTCAGCGTATCCAGCCGCCGACAGGCGACCCGGATCGAGTGCGTGCTGCGTGATCAGCAAACGGATCATTTCCGTGGCTCGAGAGGCCGATAACTCCCAATTGGAAGTAAACCGCGAATTATGAATCGGCACATCGTCGGTGTGACCCTCGATGCGAAGATTCTCGGGCCGCTGTTTGAGGACGACGGCCAGCCGCGAGACGGCGTCGAGCGCGTCCGGGCGGATGGTGGCAGTGCCGCTGTCGAAAAAGCCAATCTCCTTCAGGCTGATGGCCAGCCCGTCGGGCCGCATCGAAATGAAAACTTCATGCCTCTCAATTTCAGGACTGAGAGCCTTTTGGATTGCCAGTTGGGCATCGTGCAACGATTGGGTTTCGACGTCTCCTGTCAGCTTTTCCTTTGCAGGATTCATCGCCTCGTTGAGTTCGGCAGCTAGGTTGTCGCTTTCTGCGGCCTGACCGGCTTGCAAAGCAGTCGTTGCATTGGACTCTTTAAACGCGCCAAGCTGTTGAAAGGCACCCTGGATAGCTTGCGCCAGATTGCCCGCTTTCTTCTTGTCCACCTGAGAGGATGCGTAGAGGACCACGAAGAACGCGAACAGCAATGTAATGAAGTCCGCATAGGAAACCAACCATCGATCATGATTCACGCGTGCAGGGGATTTGTTTTTTCTCATGTGGCAACTCCCGGCCCCTGCGCGCGAGAGGGCATATCAGCCCAGTAACTGAAGAGCTTGGCCTCGAGCATTCTAGGGTTCATACCTTCCATGATGGAGATCACCCCTTCCAGCATCATTTCGCGGATCACCTGCTCTTCGAGAATGCGAATTCTCAATTTTCCGGCGGAGGGTAGCAAAATGAGATTGGCGGCGCCCACCCCATATAGGGTGGCCACAAAGGCCACGGCGATGCCTCTGCCGACTTCGTTTATGTCATCCAGGTGCTGCATGACTTGCGTCAGCGGATCCTTGATGGACTCAATGATGGTCTTGTCGAGTTCGGTCTCGCGGCCTTCCATCTCGATCTCTACTTCCTTCCCGCAGTTCACGGCGAGGTCCCGGACAGTTCTTGGAAGTTTGCTCCAGATATTGCCGATTGGCTGCATGCGTGTCTTCATCACGCCTTCCTGGAGCTCGGTGGTGATCAGATTAAGCCGTTGGCTGGGTGCGACGATGCCGGCATCCTCGGTGGCATTTGAAAATTGCAGGATCTGGTTGCGCGCCAGCACCAACTCGCCGACCAGGTTCATCAGCTTGTCCAGCAGCGCCACGTCAACGCGGATGGTACTTTCGGAAACGCTAGCCTGTGCCCGTGCTGCCTGCTGCGTGTGCAGCGCCTCGACAACATCGGCGGGCTTGACGGCGCCCTCTTCCACCAGAATCTCACCCAAGTGGCGGGGATCGCCTTGTTCCTGCTTCTCCGCAGCCAATTTGATGTCGGAGCGACTTGCGCCGGCCTGTTCCACCAGCAGGTCACCCATGTTTGGCACCGGAGCCGCAGACGTTGGCTCGGACGCAGCCGCCGGATCGCTCTTAAGCAGTGCGGTGAGCCTGGCGATTAATGCGGCATCATCGCGTTCACCCTCTTGGCCGGTGGCTTCGATGCTGGCCAGCATCTGCCGCACCGCGTCCACCATCGAGAGCAGCGCGGTGGTTGCGTTCGGGTTGAGTCGAATCACCCCGTCCCGCAACTTGCTGAGAAGGTTTTCGCCGACGTGTGCCACCGCTTCGAGTTTGGAAAAACCCAGAAAGCCGCAGGTGCCCTTGATGGTGTGGATCGTCCGGAAAACGCTTGCGAGGATTTCAGTATCGCCGGGAGTTTTCTCCAGCGACACCAGCTCACGATCCAAACGGTCCAGGTTCTCGTAACTTTCGACGAGAAACTCCTGAACGATCTCGTTATCGGTCTCGCTCATCGACGAAAAGCCTCGAGAGGCGGGGCTGGCAGGGATGGCCGGTTCACTACGGGTTCAGCTACGCCCTGTGCCTCACGGCTCCACGAACCGATATCTGGGACGGTCACAAGGTATTGATCGGCGCTTGTCCGGTTGCCTTTAGCCATTCGGCGACTTTTCTTCCTGCCGGTTCCTTTCGATGTCACCGGAAAGAGGCGCTCGTGCGTGCCAGCGTACTTTTCATTTCGCCGTTCCCGGTCGCGAATATTAGACAAGGGGATACGCTCGAATGCGTCATTCGGAATGCCCGAGACGAGAAAGGAGCAATTCCTCGCTCCGGCGAGGGTACGCGACGCAGAAATGCTCGGGCCGCCACCTGCTGGACGCGATTGGCTTCAGCAAATCCTGACCGTGGGGCTATAATTCCGCCCGATGAAAAAGGTATCCCGGGGATTGATCGAGGTCGGGTTCATTATCTTTCTGTTTTACTCGAATTTGTTGATGGGGGAATTTGAACGTTCCGGCATCGGGCAAAAGCAGGGCCTCGGCGCGGCGCTGGCGGATGTCCTCACCACTTCAAATTTCATGATCGCCGGTATCGCTGCGGCGATCGGCTATCTTCTTGTGGAATTTCTGCGGGATAAATTCTAGAAGGCTCTCAGCAAGCAGTGCACTTATCTCGAGCTTGAAAGCGGAATCCCGGAGGAGTTTTTTCCCGGGAGCGGCAGTAACCGACGAACTAGGGACCCGGCGGAAATATCGGACCGTCGTACAAGCCTGTGCAAGAGGGTAAGAAAGAGTAGGCACGCCCGGTCCGGATCGACATCGTACCTGTTCCGCCCTTAGGACGCTACGGCTGGAGCGTCGGCAAGCGCTTCCAGTTTCTTCAGTCGGTCATCGCCGCCAATCACGATTAGGCAATCGCCGCCGCGAATCACGGATTCTTCCGAGGGATTAAAGGTCATTTTCCCGTGCGCATCCTTGACGGCTAGCACAATCACGCCCGCCTGCTGGCGAATCATCGAATCCGCCAGTTTCTTACCGGCGAGCAGGGAGTGCTCGGGAATCTTAACTTCTCCGATTTCGATATCGAGACGCTCGGTGCCGAAAGCCGTATCGATGAAGTCAAGGACGTTTGGGCGCAGAAAGAGCTGCGCGATGCGCCGGCCGACGAAGGAATAAGGCGAAAGCACCTGCGTGGCCCCGGCTCGCAGCAGCTTCCGCGTGGCTTCTTCTTCGCTGGCCCGGGCGATGATTTGCAAATCGGACCGGAAACCGCGAGCCGTCAAAATGATGTACAGGTTTTCGGCGTCGGAGCTGACCGCCGCAACGAACCCGCTGGCCCGGTCAATTTTCGCCTTCTCGAGGATTTCCTCACTGGAAGCATTCCCGACGATCACGGGAATCTTTTCCTCTTCGGCCCAACGGGCGCGCGCCGGATCCTTCTCAATCACAACGCAATTCTTCCCGCGTTCTCGCAGTTCGCGCGCAACCGTGCGTCCCACGCGCCCGGCGCCGCAAATGATGTAGTGGCCCGAAAGTTTGGAGATTTCGCGTTCCATGCGGCGCTTGCCAAAGATCTTTCCGAATTCGAATTCTAGCAACGCCTGTGAGAACGTCGCAATCGTGAAACCAGCCCCCATCACGGAAGCTACAATCAAACCGGAATTGAAGATTCGGCCGGTATGGGACAGCGGATGAATTTCGCCATATCCCACGGTGGCCATCGTCGTCAGAGTCATGTAGAAGCCGTCGAACCACGCCCAGCCCTCGATGTAATGAAATCCGGCCGTCCCGACGAAGACCAGGGCAATGAGCACGCCAATAGCCAGAGAAAGGCGGCCGATGGTTGTCATTGGACTGATCGTCTGTTGTCTAAGACCCGATGTCAAGACGCCGACGAACCTCCAAAGCGGGGCAGTTGCACGAAGGGACTCACAAACGGGGCGCGCGACAGTTAGCTCTGGCCGACTGGCTCGCACTCGGAGGTCGTGCCGGGCCGAGCCGCAACATCGGGAATCGGAAAGGTCGGACGCCTCCTCTCGGAAGCCGACCCATTACCCTCCGGGCCTCCTGATTGGCGCGAAGCGCGCCGAGCGTGCTAAATTAGGTGTGCATCGGTTGTGCTCAGTCGCCCGTCGCATTGTGGCTGCGAGGCTGCCCTTCCGGCCCTTTTGTCCGTCGCTCCTGAAGCAGACCCTTTGGATACGTGCATCGACTTCCGAGGGAGAAGACTAGGAAAACACTGGAAATGAACACAGAAATGTCCGGCGACACTCAAGAGACCGCCATTCAAAATGCCGCTGCCCGGAATCCGGCGATCCGGAATATCGCCATCATCGCGCACGTCGACCATGGCAAGACGACGCTCGTGGATGCCATGCTGCGTCAGAGCGGCATTTTCCGCAGCAATCAGGCGGTGGTCGAGCGCGTCATGGACTCGAACGACCTCGAGCGCGAGCGCGGCATCACCATTCTGGCAAAGAACACCGCGCTGTTCTTTCACGACACGCGCATCAACATCGTGGACACCCCCGGGCACAGCGATTTCGGCGGCGAAGTCGAGCGCGCCCTGCGCATGGTGGACGGCGTACTTCTGCTTGTGGATGCCAGCGAAGGTCCCCTGCCGCAGACTCGTTACGTGCTGCAAAAGGCGCTGCAGGCCAAGCTTCCGCCGATCGTTGTTCTCAATAAGATTGATCGTCCTGACGCGCGCCCGGCTGCCGTGCTGGACGAGATCTACGACCTTTTTATCGATCTCGACGCGCGGGAAGATCAACTCGATTTCCCGGTGTTGTATACGAACGCCAAAACGGGCGTGGCGCACCGTCGATGGACGGAATCGGGCGGAGACGATTCGCAGGATCTCCGGCCCCTCTTTGAGACCATCGTCAGCGCCGTGCCGCCTCCCTCGGGCGATCCGCAAGGCGTCCTGCAAGTCCAGGTGACCAATCTCGACTACAGCGACTATCTGGGCCGCATCGCCATCGCGCGCGTCTTCCAGGGCACGCTCTATCGCGGCGAACTGGTGGGCATCGCCAAGCTGGATGGCTCGTTGCAAACCACGCGCATCACCAAGCTATACAACTTCCGGGGCCTCGAACGCGACGAAGCCGAAACGGTTTCGGCCGGAGATATCGTGGCCATCGCTGGAGTCGAGGGCATTCAAATCGGTGAAACCATCACCGATCCCGAACACCCCGCGCCCCTCGAGCCGTTGCGGATTGACGAGCCCACACTGGCCATGGTCTTCACCGTCAATAATTCTCCGCTCTCGGGCCGCGAAGGCCAGTGGCTGACCTCACGCGACCTGGGCGAGCGCTTGGCCAGAGAGCTGCTCACCAACGTCTCGATTCGCGTCGAGAATACAGACACGCCTGAATCGTTCCGCGTCCTCGGCCGCGGCGAGTTGCAACTTGCCATCCTGATCGAAACGATGCGCCGCGAGGGCTACGAATTGATGGTCGGTAAACCGGAGATCGTGGTCCACACGGAAAATGGAAAGCGCCTCGAGCCGCTGGAAATGCTGGTAGTGGATTGCCCGGAGGCCTACATCGGAATCATCATGGAGAGTCTGGGTACGCGGCGCGGCGAGTTGGTGGAGATGGTCAATCACGGCTCTGGCCGAGTGCGCATGGAATTTCGTATCCCCTCGCGCGGCCTGATCGGATTGCGCGGCCAGTTGCTCACCGAAACGCGCGGCACCGCGTTGATCCACTCCATCCTGGCCGGCTGGACTGAGTACGCAGGCGAAATGGCCACGCGCCTCACCGGCGCGCTGGTGGCCGACCGCCCGGGTGCGAGCACGGCGTTCGCGCTGTGGAATTTGCAGGAGCGCGGCGAGCTGTTCATCGGGCCTGGCATCGAAGTGTACGAAGGCATGATCGTCGGCGATAACGCGCGCGAAGCCGACATGGACGTGAACATCACCAAGGAAAAGAAGCAGACCAACATGCGCGCATCGAGCGCCGATGAGGCCATCCGCCTGATCCCGCACAAAGAACTGAGCCTCGAGCAGGCCATCGAATATATTGCCGACGACGAGTACGTTGAAGTCACGCCGAAGTCGCTGCGACTGCGCAAGAAGGTACTGGACGCTAAGAAGCGTCCGCGGCGCTGGCAGCAGATTCGCGCCAGTACGGAAACAGCGGTCTGATCAGTTGTCCGCGCCGGCGTCGCCGAGGGAACTTCCGGTTCTTGGGGAAACGGCGGGCTTGCTTGCGAGGGGCATTTTCGGCGCCGCATTTTTCGCGGCGCGGGATCGAGCCATAGACGCGTCATTTCTCTTCTTCAGGAAATAAGCCACCACGCGGTAGCCAAGGAATAGCCCCACAATCACGGCAAAGCGCCGCGGAACGGTGACGTCCGCCTTCACCAGCCACCAGTAGTGCAGCGCCGCCGCAATCGCCGTGATGTAAACCAGATAGTGCAGCTTCTGCCAGTTTTTCCCGCCGAGGCGCCGCACCCAGCCAGCCGTGGACGTGATCGCCAGCGGCACCATCAGCAGCCAGGCGACGAATCCCGCCGTGATGAACGGGCGCATGTAAACGTCGCTTGCGACCGCGCCCCAATTGACCCCGGTGTCGAATAAAAAATAGGTCACGAAGTGCAGGCTGCCGTAGAAAAACGCGAACAGGCCCATCATGCGGCGGAAACGAATCAGCCAGTTCTGGTGCAGAACACGGCGGACCGGAGTGATGCCGATGGTGATGCAGATGAAGACGAGCGTCCAGAAGCCGGTCGAGTTGCGGATGAACGCTTGGGGGTTCCCGCTGAGCAGCGGCACGGCATCGGGAAATTGCGTATCGTGATAGGCCTTGTAAGCCAGCGCCGCCACCGGGCCGAGCGACACCAGAAACACCGGTACCTTCAGCCATTTGACGTAACGGTTGATGTCCATGAGCGGCTCCGCGTATCGGCTCGGGAACGCGGCTAGAAATTCTTCCGGAGATCCATCCCGCTGTACATGCTGGCGACCTGGTCGCCGTAGCCATTGAACATCAGCGTCGGCTGACGGGCGGTTGAAAAAATGGAGCCGCCCAGCCGGCGCTCGGTCTTCTGGCTCCAGCGCGGGTGGTCCACATTCGGGTTCACGTTCGAGTAGAAGCCGTACTCGGTCGGGCTTTCGGTATTCCAGGACGTTTCTGGCTGAGAGGTCATGAACTTCACGCGAACCAGCGATTTGGTACACTTGAAGCCATACTTCCAGGGAATGACGGTGCGCAACGGCGCGCCATTCTGGTTCGGCAGCACTTCGCCGTACAAGCCGAAACACAGCGTCGTTAGCGGGTTCATCGCCTCATCCATCCGCAAACCCTCGCGGTACGGCCAATCCAGAATGGGCTCGCGCAAACCCGGCATCTGTTTGCTGTCGGCGTCGCTGAAAAACTGCACGAACTTGGCCTTGGCCGTGGGTTGCACTTTATTGATCAGCACGCTCAGCGAATAGCCAATCCACGGCACGACGATCGACCATGCCTCCACGCACCGGTGGCGGTAAATGCGCTCTTCGAGCGGCGCCAGCGCCATGAGGTCTTGCACGGAGAATTTCTGGGGCTTGGCGACTTCGCCTTCGACGCTGACCGACCAGGGAGTGGTTACGAAGCTTCTGGCATTTCGCGCTGGGTCGAACTTGTCGGTGCCAAATTCGTAGAAATTGTTGTAGGTGGTTACTGCCTGGTACGGCGTTTCCTTTTCGGTGGTGGAGAACGGGCTCTTCGACGCCACCGCCAGCTTCGCACCCGCTGCCTGCGCCGTCTCCGGATCGAGCCATCTCGATGCCGGACCGGCGGCGAACGCGGCCCCAGCCGCGACTGCGGCACCGGCCAAAAACTTGCGCCGGTTCATATAGACGCTCTTGGGGGTAACCTCGGACCACTTGATATCACTTGCTTTTTTGATGAGCATGGCATTGACCTTCCTTGCTTTATTCTAGCGCTATAAAGGGCAACACGCACCGAAAAGTGATCTAGATCACCTACGATAGCACTTTCCCCAGGCTCAAATCACGGCGGATAGGACGCCAGTCGCCCGTGGCCAGTCTTCGCGAGCGAAGACGCCATCCGAGAAGGTCACGGTTCGCCCGGAGTTCCCCGGCACACGTTCCCCTGGAACGAGGATACCCGCCAGATTCAAGGGATCGGCCGCCGACACGGTGACCAATTCGCGGGAAGAGGGATCGTGGCGCATCGCGCGTAGCGATTCAACGGCTGCCGGCAGCGCAAACTGCTGGCCCGCGAAATCGCTCACGAACCGCCCGCCCCGCACCTCGCCGCGATCCTCGAGCCGGCGCAACGTGATCAATAGCTCGCGCCAGGGCGGCAGGATGCTTTCGCGTGTGAGCACGTCGCGGAAGACAACGCCGTAACGGCGAAGAAGCACGTTACACATGGCCTCCAGCGCGGCGGTACGGTCCGTCGTCTGATCGACGTACAGCAGCGACCAGCGCCCGGTGCTGTGCCGGGGTCGCGCAGTGCGGCCGGTGCTCTGTCCCGCGCGCCGCTTCGGATCGATTAGCGCGCGCAAGTTGTCGAAGCCGTCGGCAGTGAGCAGCCCAGCAGTGACCAGCTCCCAAAGACCCGTCTCAACCTCCGACTTGAGCTTGCCGGTGCCGCGCACAATGTCGGCAAAGAAGGACGCGCCGCGCCGCTGCAAGAAGCCATAAATTTCGCGCGCCGCGGGACTGAGCCGCTCGGCTGCTTGCGGGTCGTGAGCGCGGCCCGGCATCATCCAGTCGGCGTCCTCGCGGACGAAGAACGCCACCGGCGCGACGCTGGTGGGCACGACGCGGCGGCCCGCGCCGGCTGCATTCCAAACGGCGAGGCTCGCCGGATGTGGCGACAGGCGTCCCCAGCCTACCGCGCCCGTCAGGCAGAGCTGATCGAGAATCTCCGGCGTGTAGCCGGCAATGCGCCGTTGCAAAATCTGGCGCTCCCAGGCATTCGCCGGAGCCTCATAGCCCTGCAGTTGCCCGAGAACTTCCAGCACTCCCCGCTCGCCGGCCATTTGCGTCCCAGGCGCGAGGTGTTGCCAGCGCAATAGCCAGCGCATGAATTGCGCTGGCGTTACGGGCTGGATCTGCTTGCGCAATTCACCGACGGTGAGTCGGTGAATGCGCGCGAGAGGCCGCCGATCGCACCATTCGATTCCCCGCTGACGCGACTCGGTGAATTGCCCGCGCAGGATTGAGCCATTCGCTTCCAGTCGCAGCAGCGCCTTGTCGATCTCGGCGGCAGGCATGCCAAGGCATGCGCTCAACTCCTCCGCCGTCGTCGGCCCGGCATGCGCCATCCAGCCGCTGAGCAGCGCGAAGTACGCATCCTCGGGCGAAGCCGCGCCCTCGCCCACATCGGGCAAGGCCGCCTCGAACTCCGCGCCGGGGAAAGCCAGCCGAAAGAGCTGCGCTCTTTCAGCCGCCACCCAGTAGCCGCGTCCGCCATGCACAGCGCGCCCCGCGCGCCTCTGCGCGGCCAACTCCGCAAGAAAGCCGCGCCATTCGGGCGCCGATCGTGCCAGCGCTTCCGCAAGCGGGCTTGCTCCCGGAGCAAGCCCGCCCCCATCCAGCTCCGGCACCGCGACCAGCGTCATCAGCGCGTCGTGCAGTTCATCCGCGTCGCGCACGTCCGGCCACGCATCCGCGCGCACCTCTGCAATCGCGCTTGGATCGAGCCGTCCGACCTCCGAGGCCATCTCCGCCGGCAAAACGCGGCGCATCTCGACGGCCCGCGCGCGCCGTTCTTCAAGCGGCGCGTCGTCGAGATACGCGTACGGGTTCGCGTTGAGTATCTCGTGCGAAAAAACCGAAGGCGTCGCTGTATCCACCGCCAGGCAGCGAATCCGTCCCGCCGCGATATCCCCCAGAACGCGCTGCAAACCCTCCAGGTCCAGCGCCTCCGTGAGCACGTCGTTCATCGTCTCGCGCACCAGCACGTGATCGGGAATGGCGATGTCCCCGACAATGTTCTCCTGGCAGGCGATTGCTTGCGGAAACACCGCAGCCAGCAAATCCTCCGCGCGCATGCGTTGAATCTGCGGGGGAATTTTCTTGCCGCCCTGGAAGCGCAGCAAAGCCAGTGATCGTCCCGCCGCCCACCGCCAGCGCACCGTAAAAAGAGGCGCCGCCAGCGCCGCCTGTTCGAGCACTTCTTTCACCGACCCGGATTGCAAATAATGAAATACGTCGCCCAGCGGAAAACTGTGCTGCTCGCCCAGTGAAATGTTCAGCCCGTTATCCGTCGCGGCGGCCTGCAACTCGAAATTAAACGACCGGCAGAAGCGCTTGCGCAGCGCCAGCCCCCAGGCCTTATTGATGCGTGCGCCAAACGGCGCATGGATCACCAGTTGCATTCCGCCGCTCTCGTCGAAAAACCGCTCCGCGACAATCACGGTCTGCGAAGGCATCGCCCCCAGCGCGGTCCGCCCCATCAAAATGTAGTCAACGGCCTGTGCAGCGCCCGCATCTTCAAGCCCACACTCACGCTTCAGCCATTCCATCGCCGCGCTTCGCGCAGCGGGATTCGCCTTATCCCCCGAAATCGACTCGCCGATCTGCTCACGCAGTTCCGCGAGCTGCGCCGAAAGCTCCGGGGTCCGCCCCGGCGCTTCGCCGCGCCAGAACGGCACGTTGGGCGGCGCGCCTTGGGCATCTTCCACCAGCACGCGCCCGCGTTCGACGCGCCGAATCTTCCACGAGGAATTCCCGAGCAGCATGATGTCGCCCGCGAGGCTTTCCACGGCGAAATCCTCGTCCACCGTGCCGACCACGGCGTCCTCAGGCGTAGCCACCACCGTGTAGAGGGCATTTTCCGGAATCGCGCCGCCGCTGGTGATCGCCGCGAGGCGGCTGCCGCGCCTCCCGCGCAGCCGATGGTTGACGCGGTCGCGAAAAACATACGAGCCGTAGCGCCCGCGCCGCGCCGAGATACCGTCGGACACCATGCTCAGCACCGCGTCAAAATCCGAGCGCGGCAACGCCCGGTAGGGATAGGCGCGGCGCACCAGCGCAAAGAGATCGTCCTCCTGCCATTCCTCCGCCGCGCACGCCGCGACTACCTGTTGCGCGAGAACGTCGAGAGGCGCCTCGGGGATCAGCAACTCGTCAAGCTCGCCACGGCGAATCGCGCGCACCAGAGCTGCGCATTCGAGCAATTCGTCGCACGTGGTAGCAAACAAGCGGCCCTTCGGCACAGCCCCGCGCCAGTGTCCGGCGCGTCCCAAGCGCTGCAAGGCCACGCCAATGGCGCGCGGCGAGCCGATCTGGCAAACCAAATCCACGTGGCCGATGTCGATGCCCAATTCGAGCGAAGCCGTAGCCACCAGCACGCGCAATTCGCCGGCCTTTAGCCTGCGCTCAGCGGCCAAGCGCAGCTTCCGCGCCAGGCTGCCATGATGCGCGGCAACAAGTTCCTTCCCAATGCGCTCGGCTAAATGATGCGACAAGCGCTCGGCCAGCCGCCGCGTATTGACGAAAACGAGCGTCGAGCGGTGCTCCCCGGCCAGCGCGGCGAGGCGGTCGTAGATCTCCCCCCACATTTCGTTTGAGGCGACCGCGCTCAACTCGCTGGCAGGTACCTCCACGGCGATATCCATGGCGCGGCGGTGTCCGACGTCAATAACGACGGGCGCAGGCCGCCCGCTTCCAGCCAGAAACTGCGCGACGCGCTCGATCGGCTTCTGCGTGGCCGAGAGTCCGATGCGCACCGGCGGCCGCTCCAGCAACGCCTCCAGGCGTTCAAGCGAAAGCGCCAGGTGCGCTCCGCGCTTGTCGTCGGCCACCGCATGAATCTCGTCCACGATCACCGTCTCGACGTGGCGCAGCATCTCGCGGCTCGATTCCGCGGTCAGCAGGATGTACAGCGATTCCGGCGTGGTCACCAGAATGTGCGGGGGCCGCCGCAGCATGGCGCGTCGCTCATGCATCAGCGTGTCGCCGGTGCGCAAACCGACCCGAATTTCCGGCAAAAGCAAGCCCTGCTGGCCCGCCTTTTGCAAAATCTCGCCGAGCGGCACTTCGAGATTTTTCTGGATATCGTTGCCCAGCGCCTTCAGCGGCGAAACGTACAGCACCTCGGTCGTATCGGTCAGTTCTCCGCGCAGCGCCTTACGCACCAGCGAGTCGATGCAGGCGAGGAACGCCGCGAGCGTCTTACCCGAGCCCGTGGGAGCCGAAATAATGGTGCTTCGCCGAGCCAGGATGTGCGGCCAGCCCGCCTCTTGCGGCTCAGTGGGCGTAGCAAAGCGTTCGAGGAACCACTCCCGGACGATCGGGTGAGCCCAATCGAGCGCAGTGGAAACGTCGCCGTTGGCGGGCAAGAGGTCCATGGGAAGCTGGCCAGGGATGGTCGCGCGGCCAAGACATATTGTAGCGTGATTTTGTTGGCGGCACCGGCCGCGAAGGGCTCAGCCGCGGGCGGCCTTACGAGCCGCAAGGCGCCATTTCTTTCCGGAGGAATTTGCCGCGAATACTACCCCGTCTTGCCCGCCGCGAGTAACGCTTCAGCGTACTGCGCGCCTTCCGGCGTGTCTTCGTGTTTGAAAAACACGAACACGTCGCCTCGCTCGGCCAAGCGAGCTACTTTTTCCGCCAGCGCCTTGCGCTCCTTCGGCGAATAGCTTTCCTTCCGCAGCCGAAAATAGGAAAAATCGGCCGTTTCGACTTCCGGCGTTTCCAGCTTTTCGCTCTCCGCCCGGCACAGCGCGGCATTGGCCTTGCGCAGCGCGGCATACACCTCCTCGGTGAACCACGACACATGGCGAAACTCAAACGCGCAGCGCACGGTCTTCGGCAGTCCCCCGAGAAACTCCGTGAGCAGCGCAAGATCGCACTTCAAGAACGGCGGCAACTGGAACAGCACCGGGCCGAGCTTGCCTTCTTCCTGGAGGGGTCTCAGAGCCGTCAGGAAATCCGCCGTAAACTGCTCGGCGCCGCGCAGCCGCTTGATATGCGTGATGTTCTGATGCGCCTTGACGGCAAACTTGAAGCCGGCTGGAGTCTGCGCGATCCAGCCCGCGAGCAATTTCTCGGTGGGAAAACGCCGAAAAGTGTAATTCAGTTCAACGGAATTCAGCCGCGTAGCGTAATAGCCCAGGAATTTCGCGGAGGCCAGCTTCTGCGGGTAAAAATCCGGCTTCCACGTCGCGTATGCCCAACCCGATGTCCCCGCGTAAACCGTCCCCACTAGCCCACTCCCAAAGTCCAAAACAACGCTGCTCGCTACGCGCCGATCTTCGATGCGTCCGCGCCAACGCGGCCTGACCCGGCGCCTTTCGCTTGCGCCGCCAGCGTGAAGTCAAACCGCAGGCTCGGAAGCTCCGGGAACGGCGATGAAGCGTCGCTGGGGCTTGTCTCCGTCACCAGCGACGGCATCACGCCGAAGACCGTGTCCGACTGCAGGTACTCGTCCGTGCCCATGTAGGCCGCCGTGACCACCTCGCGATATCCCGGCGCGCCCACCAGGAAATGGATGTGCGCCGGCCGGTAGCCATGCCTGCCTTGCTTTTGAAGCAGTTTGCCGACCGGCCCGTCCATCGGAATCTGGTAGGCCCGCGGGCGCACGCTGCGCAGATAAAAGCGGCCGTCAGAGTCGGTGTGAAACGTACCGCGCAAATCCATCTCCTCGGCAGATGTCTTTTGCAGGTCGTAGTTGCCTTCCTCGTCGGTCTGCCAGATTTCGATCGAGGCGTTGGGAATGCCTTCGCCCTTCTTGTTGGTCACGCGTCCGTAGATGCCGATCCGCTGCCCGTGCGTTTCGCCCGCGATCGATTCGCCGAGTTTGTGTTGCGGCGAATTCTGCCGGTAATAGGGCCCGAGAATGCTCGATTTGGTCCCGGTTTCCGCCATGCGCTTGTCGTGCAGCGCGTTCACCACGGTGCTCAGGCCCAGCGTATCCGAGAGCAGGATGAACTCCTGCCTGTGCGGCGTGCACTTCTGCCCGACCGCGGTCAGAAAGGCGATGCCCGCCAGCCACTCCTCTGGCTTCAGGTCCACCTCGCGCGCGAAGGCGTGCAGATGCCGCACCAGCGCCCCCATCACTTCCTTCAAGCGCGCATCGGATGTGGACGCCATCTGTTCGAGGACGGCATCGGTAACTGTGTTTTCATCGATCAGACGCATGTTTCCTCCTTACTAACTCCGGGAATGAAACTCGCACGCGAGGCGGCCGCCGCGGGCCGATTCGGCATTTGCATGAACGACCATCGAAATGGCACGTCGGATGGTAGCGGTACCGGGAGTCGAACCCGGATTTCGGCCTTGAGAGGGCCGCGTGCTAACCTTTGCACCATACCGCCGCGGGCAAACATTATACATAATCCCCACACGCCTCCGCCGGGCGATCACGGCGCCACACGGCCGAGGCTCGATCCTTTGATCATTTTGTCAGGCCTCCTCCGCTGGCTGCCAAGGCCATTCGCGGCGGCGCGCGGCACGCACAAAGTAGAGCGCCAGTCCGGCGACCAGCAGCACCGCTGCGTAGAGGATCTCCTTCTGAAAATTCGGACGCGAAAATAAAATGTAGAGGAATCCGGCCGTGGCCAGGAGCGCTGGGAACGGGTAGAGCCACATGCGGAAGGGTCTGGGCATTTCCGGCTGGCGCTTGCGCAGAATAATCAGGCCGACTTCCTGCAGCAGGAATTGCATGATTAATCGGATAACCACCAGCGCGGCGATCACATCAGCAAGCTGCAGGACGCAGAAAGCCGTGGCGACAGCCCCGAGCACCAGCAGCGAGATGTGCGGAAAGCGGTACTTCGGGTGCAGCTTGCCGAAGACCGCGAAATAGTTGCCGTCCAGCGCGGCGGCATACGGCACGCGCGAGTAGCCCAGCAGCAACGAGAAAACCGAGCCGAACGCAGTCCAAATGATCAGCGCAGTGACGGCCTTCCCCGCCCACCCGCCGTAAATCTGCCGCATGAAAACCGCAATCACCGACGACCGCGCGTCCGCGCCGCTCTCCCCCGCAAGTTGCTGCCAGGGGACCACGCCAAGCACACTGATATTCATCAACAAATAAATCGCGGCAACGAGAACGATCGAAATCAGCACGGCGCGAGGAACGTTGCGCTCCGGTTTTTCCACCTCGCCGGCCAAGTAGCAGATGTTGTAGTAGCCCCAGTAATCGTAGGTGGTGATGAGCATCGCCGCGCCCAGCCCGGTAAAGAAATCCGCGGACGCGGTAAACGCGCCCGGCGGAAAACTAAAAGCCTGCGCGGCATGAAAGTGCGTGACGCCAGCAGACACCACCCAGGCCAGCGTGAGCAGCACACCACCCCAGAGAAATTTCGACACTCGCCCAACGCCGGTGATGCGTCGGTACAAAAGCGCGACGGCCAGCAGGCAGCTTCCCATCGCAACCGCGGTTCCCGGGGTGATCACGATATTGGCTTCCAGCCGTCCCAGCAGCGGAAGGGCGATATGCAAACTGCGCTGCGCCACGACGGTGCGCAGATTGGGCCAGAGATAACCCGCGTAAGCGGAAAGCCCGATGCAGCCGGAGGCTATCGAAAGCGGCGCGCTAAACGTCAACTGCCAGATAAAAAGAAAAGACACCAGCCGTCCCAATTTCTTGGGTCCGTAAATTTGCTTGAGGTATTCGTACGAGCCGCCCGCCCTGGGCATCGACGCGCCTAACTCGGCGATCACCAACCCGTCGCACATCGCCAGCCCCGCTCCGGCGACCCATCCGAGAATCGCCTGCGGTCCGTGCATCGCCGCAACCACCAGCGGCAGCGTAATGAACGGGCCGACGCCGATCATGTCCAGCATGTTCAGCGAGACGGCGCCGCCCAGACCCATGCCGCGAATCAGTTCTGTCGGTTGCGCCGCGGGCGCGTCTGCGCGCTGACTCGCAGAGTGATCACCGGGCTGTTCTTTGCCGCTCGTCGTGGCCAAAATGATCTCCGCAACTCGGCTGGCAAAAGTTGCCGGGCAAGCATACTAAGGCCGCGCGCTCTGTCAACCGCTTGCGGGGCTTTGACGCGCTGCGCCGCGCTGCCTAGAATCGAGACCGCTCGTTGCACTCAGGAGGCACGATGAAACTGGACCTGCTGGCGATCGCCCCGCACCCCGACGACGTGGAGCTAACCTGCGGCGGCACGCTGATCAAGATGGCGCGGCGCGGGCGCCGCGTCGGCATACTCGATCTGACCGGCGGCGAAATGGGCACACGCGGATCGGTGGACATCCGGCGGCGCGAGGCGGCAGCCGCTGCGCGGCTGCTCGGCGTTCTGCATCGCGAGAATCTCGGGCTGCCCGACGCGCACCTCGAGCTGCGCATGGACTACAAGCTGGCCATCGCGCGGCGCATTCGCGCGCTGCAACCGCGCACCGTCATTCTTCCGTGCGCGACCGGGCGGCATCCCGATCATTACACGGCTTCGCAGCTTGGCTATGAGGGCTGCTTCCTCGCCGGCTTGAAGCGCCTGGACATCGATGGCGAGGCGTTCCGCCCGTTCAAGATCCTGTATGCGACAATCTACGACCGCACGGTGCGGCCGACGTTCGTCGTCGATATTACGCGGGAGTTCGCGCGGCGCAATCGCGCGATCTACGCGTACACGTCGCAATTCCAGCCCAAGGGACGCGAAAAGCGATCGAAAGTTTTTCTGCCGCTGGACCGGCTGGTGCAGCAAGTCGGGCTAGTGGCGCGCTTCTACGGAGAGATGGCTGGCGTCGAGTATGCCGAGCCGTTTCTGGTGAAGGAAGTGATGCAGGTCGATGATGTGACGAATTTGCCGGTGCGTTCGATTTAGTCATTTCAGGCTCTTGCCGCCGCTGCGCCGCTGAGGACCTGGCGGTAATAGTTTTCGTACAGCGGGATAATGTCGTTCGAGCAGAATTTGCGGCGCGCGCCCTTGCGCGCGAGCTGGCCCAATTCCCTGCCGCGATCGGCCCGAGAAAGAATGTCGATGGCGTACCGCGCGGCCGAGCCTACGTCGCGAGGCTCGACCAAATAGCCGTCCACGCCGTGTTCGATGACTTCGGGCACGCCGCCCACGCGGGTGGCAATCACCGGGACCTCGCAGGCCATGGCTTCCAGCGCGGCCAGTCCAAAGGATTCGGAATCGGACGGCAGCAGGAAAAGATCGGCCAGGCCGAGCTTTTTGTAGACTTCATCCTGCTTGCCAAGAAAGATGACGTCCTTCTCGATTCCGCGTTGGCGAGCGGTCCATTCGGCGGCGCCGTGGTCCGGGCCGTCCCCTATCAGGACCAGCTTGGCCAGCATCTTTTCGCGGATCAGGGCGAAAATCTCGACGACGTCGGTGACGCGCTTGACGGGACGGAAGTTGGAGAGGTGCATCACGATGGGCTCGCCATTGGGCGCCCATTCGGCGCGCTGCTCGGGATCGTCGCGGCGGCAATAGAGATCGCAATTGACGAAATTGGGCACGACTTCGATGGGCCGCTTGATGTCGAATTCCTCGATGGTTTTCCTCTTGAGGTAGTGCGAAATGGCGGTGACGCCATCGGATTGCTCGATCGAGAATCGCGTGATCGGGAGAAAACTCCGATCGCTGCCGACGAGCGTGATGTCCGTGCCGTGCAGCGTGGTGATGAAAGGAAGACGCCGCGGGACAGCCATGGAGCGCGCCAGCAGCGCGCTGATCGAATGCGGAATGGCGTAATGCATGTGGAGCAAGTCGAGACCGGCGGAATTGGCGACTTCGAGCAGCTTCACGGCGAGAGTGAGTGTGTAGGGCGCGTGCTCGAAGAGCGGATAGTTGGTGACTTCGACTTCGTGAAAGAAGATATTTTCCTTGGCGGGATCCAAGCGCACCGGCAAGGCGTAGCTGATGAAATGGATTTCGTGGCCGCGAGCGGCCAGTTCCATGCCCAGTTCAGTGGCGACGACGCCGGAGCCGCCGTATGTAGGATAGCCAGTGATGCCGATTTTCATACGAGTCTCACCCCAACACCCGGAATACGAAGAACTTGCCTAGACAGTCTTTGACCAATGTTATCACCGAGGCTCGCCTTTCCAGAATGCCGAGATTTTTTTCCGGGCATTCGCCTTCCGCTCTCCGACCACGCCCAAATTGGGAATGGTCCAAAAAGTTGACTGCCCAATTGGCGGCATGAATCGGGGGGTACCCCCGGGCGTTTTGCATCGCTATCAAAAGACGGGGGTTGCGGGAAAATGGTTTCGCAAGAATATGAAAACAAGGGAGTTGAATTTCGGCCTTGCGACATAGGGTTTCGTAAGGCACTGAAAACAAAGGATGCACTTTTCGAAAAGAGGGCAAGAGAGCGCGAAAAATGGCCCGAGTGCGTATGTGGGGTGGAGATGGTGGGACGATTTTGTGGTGCGACCATGACACATTATAACATGCGCGTCAATTGTTTACTGAGGACGCAACGCCCGGGAGGCCATGGAAATGCGGGACTTACGCAAGGCGGGCGCTCGAACCGCGCCAGGGTACGGGTTCGCGGTAGCGGTCGGCGGCGGCGGCCCACGGGATGGTGAGCCAGATGGCCAGGGCGCTGATGGCTACGACGCGAACGCTCGGAGGAGGAGGGCCGAAGAGAGACGCAGGGTAGACGAGTGCCAGGAAAATGATGAGTGACCAGAATGCGATGTTGTGCCCGCCTTTTGAGCGCGTGGAAGTGAGGTAGATCGCCACGCCGGCGATCAGCAACCCGTATTCGACAAGCAGCGTGAGCGGAAGCGAATTCCACATGCCCAGGCCGACTTTCGGGCCTCCTCCCGGGTAGAGCGGCATGTCGGGACGATGAGCGAAATAATCGAGCAGCCAGTGCGTCGGCACCAACGCACCGACGATCAAGGCCGTGCGGAGATCGCGCCGCCAGAGCAGGTAGATTACGCCGAACAGAAGACCCCAAACCAACTGCATGAGGAGGCTATGCGAGATGGGGTAGGAAACGAAATCGAAGGGACTGGCGCGCATGAGTCCGGGAACGATGCGGACCTGTTCGACGCCGAGAAGGAGCAGGACGGGCCAGAGGCAATCTGCGAACTGAGCGGACAGGACGAGCGTGCCGAGGGAGGCTTTGGGCGCGGCTTTTTTGGCGGAGAGGGCGAGAGCGAAGTGGCCGAGGAACATGGGTGGCCACTATGGTGGTTGGTTAGCATGGCGTCAAGGTGAGCGGAGGCTCTGCGTCGGCTACGTTCGAGGGGTGCGTAGCAGGCGTGTCAGTTCTTTCCGTGCAGGCGAGTGAGGTGGGAGCCGACTGAAGTTAGCTCGGCCTCGGCGAGGACCTTTTCGATGCGGGGGAAGATGTGATCTTCTTCGAGGCGAACGTGGTCGTGGAGCATGCGGCCTAGCTCGATGACTGGCTCCGGGGCAAAATTGGCGCCCAGAGATTCCCTCACGTCTTCGATTTTTGCGCGGATCGTTGCGTGGTCCGCGAGCATGCGCATGATTTCGGGGTCCTCGTCCAGACGGATGTGACGAGCGTACTTGGGCAGAAGCACCTGTTCTTCCTCGGCGAAGTGGGTGTGGCCGCTCTCGTCCCAAAACCGAAGCAGGGATTCCGCTAGCTGCCGTAGTCTTTTTTCGCGCTCCGGCTCAGGCGATTCGGACGCACGGCGGATTTCCAACGACAGGACGAGGACGTGATGGTGATGCTCGCTGAGGGGATGAAGGGATTCGTGACGGTGCATGCGATCGGCCTATGGCGATCATGGCGTATTCGCCGGAGTTGGACAAGGCGACTTTAGGAGAGGGAGGATTCGCGGAGCTTGGTTAGCTCGCGACGTTGCAACGCCACGAAAGCGAAAGACTCCAGGACCAAGGCGATCAACGCGCCGACCCAGGCGTTTCGGACGCTGGTCCATGGTGAGATCGATGCTGAAGATGCTCCAGGGCAGCAGGTAAGCGGCAAGGGATGGGTCCTATACAGACCGAATGCCGCGCTTAAGGCGCTGGCGCAAGAATAGAAAACGATCATGTAGATGATCGCGGTCACCAGGGGGCGGCGGCCGCGCCGGAGGTTCATCCATTGCAGGTACAGGCCGTCCCGGGCGATCCAGAGCGCCAAGAAACACACTTCGAAGAGAGCCATGTCCAGACGCCACCCAGCGTCCGGGTGCAATTCGTGCTGGATCATGGCGATCATCGCGAAACCGGTCCCGATGAAACCCAATAGCAAATAGGGAGCGGGCCAAAGGGCGGCCCAAACGCCGGCGGCCTTGGCGCCGAACTTTCGAATTCTGCGGCGCACCCGCTCGCGATTGCGCAACAGCGCGAAACCGAAGAGGACGAAGAGCCACAGGCTGATGGCCAGAAACTCTAATTCGGCGTCGCCGGGCGTCACCAGATATGGGACAAATTGCTGGGGGCCGCCGCGGGGGTAGACGAAACGGACTCGGGTCCACTGGAAGAAAGCGAGCACGATCTGATGGAGATAGAGGACGAACAAAAAGCCCTGCAGCGGAGAATAGATTTCGTAGAACGCGGGATCGCGCTTGATATTTCTGACCAGCGCGAGCAAGAACCAGGCAGTGAACGTAACGTACAACACGAGGAGGACGAGGATGTGGGGGACAGCGTGACCCAGCAACAAATCTTGCCCGGGGGGCAGCGCGGCACCCGGCTGGTAACGCGTCAAACTTGGCAGTAGTTGATTCACGAAATATGGCGACAGGGCTTGAAGCGCAAGCGAGCCCTGGCGGTTCCCTTCGAGAACCGCGAGCATTTGGACCAGCAGGAGGAAAAAAATGATGGCGCCCGCGGAACTACCGCGGCCGACCAGCGCGGAAATCGCGAGAGCGAGCGCGTGCAGCGTAATCGAACCGAGCAGCAAGATGATGTAGACGGCGAAAAGCGTTGAAACCGCCAAGTGCGAGAGGTAGGCGGCCAGCAGCGTGGCCGGCACGAGACAAAGCACGATGAAATACATCAAGGAGGGAGCGCCCAGCAGCTTACCGAGGACCAATTCGAGGGGCGTCAGCCGGGTGATGCGCTGGTAATCAAATGTGTTCAGCTCCACTTCCCGATGGATCGACTGCAGGCAATAAATCCCTCCGCCAATCGCGAGCGCGGTGACCGCGACATTGACCAGGAAACTGAGCAAGTCCCTTGGGTTGCGGGATGGCGAATAGGCGTAATAGACGAAGGCGGTGACCGACCCGAGGAAGGAAATGAGAACGACGGCGAGGATGCGCCTGGGCCGCAACTGGATGCGGATGTTGCGGACCATTTCAGGCAGCACGCCCGAGAAGTTCACGAGACCTCGCCGCCGGAAATACGGAGATACAGGCGCTCGAGTCCTTCAGTAAGTTCCTGCACACCACAAATCGGCGCGCCCGCGGAAACCAAAGCGGCGACGAGCGCGGCGAGATCGGAGTCGCTTCCTGCAAAAGAGAAATGCGCAGAGAGGGATTCGGAGGCGATCTGGAGAACCGTGACTCCGGGGCGGCCTCCGAGCGCTGCTGCGAGATCGTGGCCCGGAGAGGCCAGGCGAATTTGAATGCGGCGGCCGGCCTGGCCTTCGCGCATGACTTCGGCGAGGGGCCCGGCGCGCAGAAGGCGGCCCTTTTCGATGATGGCAACCGAACTGCAGACCTCTTCGAGGTCGGACAAAATGTGCGAGGTGATGAAGATGGTCTTGCCCTGGCTGTGAAAGGCGCGCAGGAAATCCTTGAAGTCGAGGCGGCCCTGGGCATCGAGGCCGGCGGCCGGCTCGTCGAGCACGAGGAGAAGAGGATCGTGGATGATGGCGCGGCCGATGCCGAGGCGCTGCTTCATGCCGCGGGAAAGGCCGTGGATGAGGGCGTCGCGCTTGGCCTCCAGCCCGATTTGGCGCAGAACTTCGTTGATGCGGCCCGGGATCGCCGATGCATCCATTTTGTAAGCGTGGGCGAAGTAATCGAGGTATTCCCAAACTTTCAGATCGTCGTAGAGCGAGAAGAAATCGGCGAGGTAGCCGATGAATTGCTGCGCGTCCTCGGGGCGCCGCTCGACGTCAATCCCGTGGACGGTGACGCGGCCTTCGGTGGGAGGAGTAAGGCCGCAGATCATCTTAAGCGTGGTGGTTTTGCCCGCGCCGTTGGGTCCGATCAGGCCAAATATCTCGCCTGCGGGAACTTCGAGATTGAGGCGGTCGGCAGCCACAATGTTGGCTTGGCTGCCCGAGGGGGCATCGTATTCCTTGGTGACGTTGTCCAGGCGAATCACAGGATGCGCGAATTTTCTTCTTCGTTTGGGGCGGAGTCAACCGCTGGCGCCGATTGGTTTCCAAAAGGGGTACCCATAGAGTTAACGGGATCGGGCTGGCGAGATGCGATACACTAGGCGGCCAGGAACCGGTCGTGAAAGAGCTTGAAGGATTTTCGAGAGGGTGGGATTCGGAGCGGGTGCGGCTCGGCTGGGCGCGGGCTGCTCGACGCGGCTGCGCGTGTTGTTTTCGCTGCGCTCGCTTTGGTTCTCGGCTTTGGGAGTGGCGCGGCTGATTTGCGGGCGCAATGCGGGGCGGCGAAGCCGACGGGCGCTACGCTGGTCACGCAAGGGAGCGGGATATTTTTGGCTCCGGGGCCGGGGAAGCAGAATTTTTCCCCGTATGCGCTGAATCTTGCGAATTATTCGAGCGGCGGCCTGCTGACGATCCAAATCGCGCTCGGCAACGGCGCGAGCGCGGCGACATTTGATCTGTTTGCGGGCAACGCCGTGATTTCGGCCGGCACCACCACCGCGCAGCCGCTGGCGTCGCAAACGAATGTGGCTCCGGGCGCCTGCACGACGCTGACTTACAAATTCTCGCAGGCGGGAAGCTATATCCTGGCGGTCACGGGTTCGAACAGCGCGGCGAACTCGCTCAATACGTTTCAGTATACGGCGTACGTGCAGCCGACGCTGGCGGGAGCTGTGCCGACGCAGCCTGCAACGGCGCCAGCTACGCCGACCACACCGCCGGCTCAGCCGGCGCCAGCTACGCCCGTGATACCGGCGGGGGCGCAGCCGGGACAACCTACGAGCACGCCATACCGTCCGCCATCTCGACCGCCGGGTCAGCCGGCTGGGACGCAGCCGGCGCAGCCTGGGTCCGCACCAACTCCGCAACCCGCAGCGCCCCAACCCGCACAGCCGGCGCCATCATCAACTCCCCAGTCCGCGACGCCGCAGCCGGCCCAACCTGCGGCACCGCCAGCCGCGCCGCCTGCATTTCCGCCTGCGCCGACGAATCCATCTTTGCCTGGGCCTACGGGGCCACTTCTAATTCAGCAGGTTTCGATTCAGAATTCTCCTGGAGTTCCCGACACGGGAGGACACTGCATTATTTGCGGGCTGGTGACCGGAAATTTGAAAGCGGTGGAACCAAATCTGCTGGTCTGCATAACTCCGGTTGCAGCGACCGGCTCACACGGAGCCTGCACTCCCACTTGCAAGAATTCGCATGATTGCACGCAATCGTTCCGGACGCCGGGCGTGCTGCTGGATGGCACGAACCGGGCGGTGCACGTTACGGTCATGGACGACGATGGAGAAGGAAAGGTGCAGCAGCTCTCGGCATTCGACGAAAGTGATCCCACGCAATGCACGTCCACGAACCCATGCCAGGTGAGCAATCCCGCCGGCGGCGATCCGATGCTGGTGAGTTTTACGATGGGAACATGCGGCATCTCGGCGCCCATGTCGGCGACGGACCAGCCTGCGGTCTTCACGGGGGCGAATCAGCCCAGAGTCTTGAATACGCCAGCCGCGGTGAGCCCGCTGGCGGACCCGCTGAGTCACCCAGTGGACATGGTGGAAGCGATTATCTCCAGTTTGGGTGAACCGCTGTTCACCTCCACCCCGGACATGGGCAACCTTACGTTCGCACCGACGTCCGCGACCCAGATTTATCCGTCCTCTATGGTGGAGGTGCAAACCGCCATGACGGGCACGCAAGGCGCGAGGAAATGCGACGACGGCGGACCGCGTCATGAGACCTGCAACGGCATCACGGTACACGCGAATGCGAATATCCCGAATGCGCGCTTTGCGCAGTTCTTTTACCGCGAGGCCTACGACAACAGCAACCATCTGGTCGCGAAGATATTGAACGGAGATCCGGGCTGCAAGCCCGACATCACAATCCCGCAGCGCTGCTACCCCACGAGCGTCACGACGAAGAATTGGATTACCGACACAGCCACGGCGCCGAGCCCTTACTATACGTCGACGAACACGATCACCGACTGCAATGGATCGACGATGTTCGATTCGCCGACGTTCCTTGACACGCTCGGGAACACGATCAGCAAATGGGTATTCCACGGGAAGGATTTTGTCATTTCCAACGGCTCGGTAGTCGCCTCGGTTGACTGGACCCTGGAGCACAATGCCAGCGACCCACAGTTCTACACCGGCACCTACACCAGCGTAACGATCAGCATCCTGCAGCCGCCTCTTTCCCAGCTACCCGCGCCCTTCCCCACCGTGCTGCAAAAGGCGTCTATCCGCAATCCGCTCGGGCCGAACGCGGCACAATAAAGGACACCGATCGCGGGAACGCGAGAGCGGGGGTGGAAACCGCTTGGGCGCTGGAATTTGAAAAGGCTGGGACTTGCTAGTTTAATAGGAACGATGCCGTTCACCTTCGCCCATCCCGCCGCGGTCCTGCCCGTTCATTCCCGCTGGAAGCGGTGGCTTTCCTTGGCGCCGCTGGTTGTGGGAAGCATGGTTCCCGATGCCGGGCATTACTTGCCGATGCCTGACAGTTACAAAGAGAACGCTCACACCTGGCCGGGAGCGCTCTATTTGTCTCTTCCCATGGGCATTGTGATCCTGCTGATTTTTTATTGGATCGCGCCGGAAATCGCCTCGTTGCTGCCGAACCCGCACCGCGAGGCGCTGCAGCGCAAGATTGAGGCGCCCACGCTGTCCGTGCGGAGCGTGCTGATGGCTTTGTGCGGGTTGATGATCGGCGCGGAGATGCACGTGGCGTGGGATTCGTTCACGCATAGCGACGGCTGGATGGTCGAGCGAGTTTCGTTTCTTCGAGCGCCAATTTGGAGGATTCACCCGTATTTCTTTTTGCAGGTTCTGTCGTCCATTGCCGGCATGTGGGTCCTTTTGTATGTCTACGATCGATGGGCTCGGAGCGAGGGGTTTCGGCTGTGGACGTGGCAGGACTCAGGTTGGCGCGCCTTCTTATGGCTTGCTGTGCTGACGGGCTGCCTGGTACCGGCTGTGATCGAGAGTCACACGGTGCGGGCTATGATGAGCGCCTCCTTCCTCTATCGCAGACACTTCGCAGTGGTGCTGGTGACCAGCTTCGTCAGGAATTTCCTGCTGGCCTTATGTGCGGCGGCCATCTGCGTAAAGCTCTTTAGCCGCCGCACGCGGCTCGATACCGCGTATTGATTCGCGGGCCAAAACTCCCTTCTGCGCGAGGCTCGCGCGCACGTTGCGATGCTGGTGAAAATACGACCCGGAGCCGCCCAGACTGAATTGCACTGGGTTTGGGATACCCTGATAATATGGCCGGTGCGCGGGGTGCGATTCCCCGCCCTGTGCAGATATGCGGCGCTTCCCGGCGCGGTGGAGAAGGCGGATGCAACCAGCCCGTTTTGCTAGGCAGGCTCGCGTTTATGGATTGCTGGCGGCTGCGCTGGCGACGGTGGTCGCGGCGGCGCTTTCCCGACCGGCGCGCGGGCAAGGGCCCTCGACGGCGGCAGCCTCCTCGGCGTCTGTACCCTCGTGGATCCCCACTACTTCCGTGCCGTCCATGGCGCCCACACCGGACGCTTGGCCACTCAAAACCGATAGCGGCGCGGCGGGACTTTGGCAGACGCTGCTGAAGCTGCATACGCGGGCGAGTTTGCTGCTGGTGACGGCGCATCCGGACGATGAGAACGCCGGCGGAGGCATGCTGGCGTACGAGACGCGCGGGCTGGGCACGCGCGCGGCGATCATGACTCTGAATCGCGGCGAGGGCGGGCAGAACGTCATGTCCGACGACTATTGGGACGCGCTGGGGCTGGTGCGGACCGAGGAGTTGCTGGCCGCCGACCGTTATTCGGGCGCGGAACAATATTGGGGCACGGAGGTCGATTTCGGTTTTTCCAAGGCGCGCGAGGAGGCGCTGGCGCAGTGGGGCCACGATCGAGTGCTGGCGGACGTGGTGCGCGTGGTGCGCATGACGCGGCCGCTGGTGATCATGTCGGTGTTCGTGGGCGGGCCGAGCGACGGGCACGGGCATCACGCGGTGGCTGGGCAGATGGCGCAGGAAGCGTTTGACGCGGCGGGTGACCCGAATATGTTTCCCGAGCAGCTTCGCGAGGGGTTGCGGCCGTGGTCGCCGCTGAAGATGTACGCGCGGACGCCGGTGGGAGCGGTGAGCGAGAAGGGCCTGTACGATTCGGCCACGGAACGGTATCTCCCTGTGCGCTTCTACAATTTCATCGAGAAGAAGTGGGATGACGGCGTGCCCGCGACTACCCTGCAAATTCCCGGAGGGACTTTTTCGCCGGTGCTGGGCGAAACTTTTTTGCAAATCGAGCGTGAGGGACTGGCGCTGCAAAAGTCGCAAAACGGCGGAGGCGCCGTGCCGTTCGCGGGACCGCAGCAGGCTCCTTTTCACCGCTACGCGTCGCGGATGCCGACGGGCGACAAAGAGCAGTCGTTCTTTGACGGCGTGGACGTTTCGCTCGCCGGAATCGCGGAGCTGGCGCACGGGCAGGATAACGGATTCTTGAAAGAAGGAATGGGGCGCGTCAACTCGCTGGTCGAGCAAGCGATGAGCGAATTTGCCGCCGCGCACCCGGAAAAAATCGCGCCGGTGCTGGCGGACGGCCTGAAACAAACGAACGCGCTGGCTGCGCAGGTTTCGGCCGGCACGCTGAGCGAGCAGGCGAAGTACGACGTGCTACGCGAGCTGGGGTTGAAGCAGGAGCAGTTCCAGCACGCGATTGTGCTGGCGCTGGGAGTTTCGCTCGACGCCACGGCCGGGCCGAGGCGCGCACCGGGCGGGCGAAACTTCTTCAACAACGGGCCGCCGGAGTCGTTCGCATATGCGATTCCCGGGCAGGAATTTGCCGTTACGGTGCACCTCGACAATCCGCAGCCCAGCGCGCTCACGCTCAATCGCGTGTGGTTGGAGACGCCGAGCGACGAGAAGTGGACGAACGCACCGGAATCGCCCGCTCCGGCCGCGGTACCCGCCAGCGCGGCAATCGATCAGCGCATCGACGCGAAAGTGCCGGATGACGCGAAGGCCACGCGTCCTTACTTCACGCGGCCGAATGACGAGCAGCCGTATTACGACATTTTGGATGCGCGCTACCGCAATCTGTCGCTGACTCCCTACCCGCTGGCGGCCTGGGCCGAGTTCAACTATCAAGGCGTGCCGGTGCGCCTGGGACAAGTGGTACAGACGGTGCGACGGGAGAACGGACAGGGCGTGGTGCTAAACCCGCTGATGGTCACGCCGGCGGTTTCCGTGCGCATTGCGCCACAGGCCGGCATTACTCCACTGGGCAAAAAATCTTTCGCGCTTTCGGCGCTGGTGCACAGCGAAGCGACCGAAGGCTCGAAGGGAACGGTGCGGCTGCAACTGCCACCGGGGTGGCGCGCGGAGCCGGAGACGGCCCAATTTTCCGTGGAGCGGGCGGGCGAGGAACAAAACGTCGGCTTCCAGGTATTTCCCGATCGCCTGGAGGAAAAACCCTACACCGTCACGGCGCTGGCGGAATCGGGCGGACACGAGTATCGCGAGGGATTCAAGAGCACCGGCTATTCGGGGCTGCGTCCGTACAATCTATATTTGCCGGCGACGTATCGGACGTCGGGCGTGAACGTGAAGGTGGCGCAGGGGCTGCGCGTCGGCTACGTAACCGGCACGGGCGACGACGTGCCATCGTCGCTCGAGAACATCGGAATCAAGACGGAGTTCCTGAGCCGTCAGGACTTGGCGCAAGGCGATTTGCAGAAGTTCGACGTGATCGTTCTGGGCGTACGCGCGTATGCGGCGCGGCCGGAACTGGCGACGAACAACAGGCGGCTGCTGGATTACGTCAAGAACGGCGGGGTGGTGGTGATTCAGTACAACACGGGCGAGTATGATCACAACTACGGCCCGTATCCCCTGAGCGTGCCGAACAACGCGGAGCGGGTGGTCGACGAAACCTCGGCGATGCAATTCCTTGACGCGAAAAGTCCCGTGCTGAACTGGCCGAACCAGATTGCGCCGAAGGATTTTACCGGCTGGGTGGAAGAGCGCGGCCACGGCTTCGTGAAATCCTGGGACGCACATTACGAAGCGCCACTCGAAACGCACGATGCGGATCAGGACCCGCAAAAAGGCGGGCTGGTGTACACGAAATACGGAAAGGGCGTTTACGTGTACGTGGCCTTCGCGCTGTACCGGCAATTGCCGGATGGTGTACCGGGCGCCTATCGGCTCTTTGCCAACCTGCTGAGCTTGCCGCGCAATCCTGCGTTCCGGCAGGCGGCTGCCGCGCCCGGCATCGCAATGCTACCACAAGCAATAGCTGGCCAATGAGACTGACAGCGGTGAACACAGCGCCGGTTTACTGGCGTGTTGGGGCTGCGCCGGAGGGAGTGGGCTGCGCTGGTTGCGGCGGAGTGCTGGTGAGCGAAGTCGCGGTGGAGTAGATCGTGGAATCTTGCCAGCCGCCACCCAGGGCCTGGATGAGTTCGATGGTAGTGAGCAGGCGCTGTTCGAGAATCTGATCGGCGACGCGCTGGTTCGAAAGCAGGGTAACTTGCGCGGTGATGACTTCAAGGAAATTCGCCAAGCCCTCGCGATAACGGGACGTGGAAATGTCCACCGTCTGCTGGGCGGATTGCACAGCCTTGTCGTAGGCAGCAGCTTGGCCCTCGAGGACGCGCAGGCCGGCCAACGCATCTTCCACTTGCTGGAAAGCCGTCAAGACCTGCTCGCGATAGTTGGCGACTGCCTCATCGTAGTTCGCCTGGCTGCGGGCCAGATTTCCCTGCAGAGCGCCGCCGGTATAGAGCGGAGCGGCCATGTTCGCCGCGGCCGACCAGACCAGCGCCGGCACAGAGAACAGCTTCCCGAGATCTCCCGTCAAAAGGCCACCGCTTCCAGTGAGATTAAGAGCCGGAAAGAAAGCGGCGCGCGCCACGCCGATTTGCGCGTTGTCGGCTGCCATGGTTCGCTCGGCCGCGGCCACATCCGGGCGCCGCTCGAGCAAATCGGAAGGCAATCCGGGTGGAATGGCGGGCGGCTTGAGATCGAGCGGACTATCGGGAAGGGAAAATTCGGCCGGGGGCTTGCCCAAGAGAACCGCCAGGGCGTGCTCAAATTGCGCGCGCTGCACGCCCAAACCGATGTAGTCACCCTGCGTGGTGTCGAGCAGGGTTTCCGCCTCGGAAACATCCAGGCCGCTGGCCACGCCGCCTTCGTGGCGAGCTTGGGTCAAATCCAGGGCCCTTTGCTGCAGGTCGATGTTATTCTTCAGAACGACGCGCTCCTCGTCGATGAAACGCGTCATCACGTAGTATTCGGCGACGTCGGACTTGACGGTGAGCAGAACGTTCTCGTAGTTGGCGACCGAGGCTTGTACCTGCGCCCTCGCAGATTCCACCGAACGGCGAATGCCGCCCCACAAATCGACTTCGTAGCTGATATCCGCCGGAAGGGCGAGTTCGTAATCAGTGTAGGCAGACTCTCCAATCCCCGGGACCGTCGGGCGGGTTCCGGCGACGCGCCCTCCGTTCAGGGAAGGCTGAGCGGAGACCTGCGGATATTGTTGGGACCGCGAGACGGCAAGGCTGGCGCGAGATTGCAACACGCTCTGAACGGCGGCCTGTAAAGTCTGATTGGCCATCAGCGCCTGGGCTTCCAGATCGTTCAACTGAGGATCGCCGAAGACTTCCCACCAATTTCCCTTGGAAATTTCATCGTGCGGCGTCGCGTCCTTCCATCCCGCGGGCGGCGGCTCTTTGAACGCAGGCGGAGTGGGGACGGAGGCTCTCTGGTACTTGGGTCCCACGGTGCAGCCGGCGAGCAGAAACAGTGCCGTGGCGAGCCCACCCACGACGACCCGACGAGCAGAGGTATAGAGATCCTTCAGGCGGATAGTCATATTTAGCGAGCCGCGCCCGAGACCGCCGCAGGCGGTGCGTCTTCAGACTGCTGAACGGAAACCGCCGCGCCGTCAGAGAGCGAGTCTGGAGGATTCAAGATGACCGCATCACCGGGATCAAGACCCGAGATCACCTCAAGGGTGTTGCCAAGGTCGCGGCCGAGGGTGATGTTTCTCAAACGGGCCATGCCGTTCACCGCGACGGCCACCTGCGTAGCCGAGGTCCGGAAGATCAGCGTGTTCGAAGGGATGGTCAGTGGCGGAGTCCCAGTTTTTAGATGAAACAGGACTTGGGCGTAAGCGCCGGGCAGCAACTCTCCCTTGGGGTTGGGGACATCCACTTCCGTGAGGAGCGTCTTCGATGCCGGGTCGATGGCGCCAGCCGAACGAATCACCTGCCCTTTGAAGACCCGGCCCGGGATTTCGGCAACGGTCAAGTCGGCTTCTATTCCCGGGCGAATGTCCTGAGAGGAAGATTCCGGGACGCTGACGTAGACGCGAAGAACGTCGATCTGTGCCAACCGGAAGAGGGCCTGTGAGGTTCCGTTGGAGATGAGAGCGCCGATATCCACATTCCGAGCCGTAATGATGCCGGTAAAGGGCGCGGTGACCTTCTGGAAGGATTGCGTATCCCTGAGGCGATGCACGTTGGCAGAAGCGGCGTTGAGGTCGGCTTGGCGCGCCTTCAGCGCAGCGTCGTTCTGGTCAACCTCCTGTTGGGAAACGCCATCGGACTTCAGCAGGTTATGCCAGCGATCCGCCGTGGTTTTTGCCAGGTCCAAGTTGGCTTGCGCCTGAAGCTCTGCAGCTTCGGCTTGCGCGAGCTCCTGGTCGATTTCAGGGGTATCAATCGAAGCCAGCAGATCGCCGGCCTTCACCTTGCCGCCGATATCTACATACCATTTCTGCAAATAACCGTTGGTTCGTGCATAGATAGGGGTTTCCACGAACGCCTGAACATTACCCGGCAAATTGAGATCCTGAACCACGCTGGAACGCTGCGGGTGAACCACTGAAACCGGGACGTCACCAGCATCCGCCGCGGCCGAAAAGGTCTCGGCGCGCACGCGCTGCCTTGCTTGCACCTTGGAGAAAACCAGCCAGGCAAACAAGACCAGGACGAGCGCGGGAATCGTGTACAGAAACACCTTGGGCGTGGGCGAGGGCGCGGAGCCACCGAACTTTTCTTCCGTCTCCCTGACGGCCGGCTCAGTGGTCTCGCTGGCATTTCGGTTCATGGGCCGTTCTTTCTCCTGGAAAACTGCGAACTCCTCAAATGACGCTCGGCGATTTCACTCGGCAAACAATTCCTTATAGCCTTTGCGGCGCAACACACTGTACACAACGGGAACGAAGAACAGCGTCGCCACCGTGGCCACCAGCAGGCCACCGATCACAGCGCGGCCCAGGGGAGCATTCTGTTCCGCGCCCTCGCCAATTCCCAGGGACATGGGAATCATGCCGACCATCATGGCCAGAGCGGTCATCAGCACCGGCCGCAGCCGGGTGAATCCGGCACTCACGGCGGCCTCGACCGAATTCTTTCCTTCGTTCATCTGTGAGGCCGCAAAGGTAACCAGCAAGATGCTGTTGGACGTGGCCACGCCGATGCACATGATCGATCCCATCAGCGAAGGCACATTCAAGGTTGTGCCCGTCAGAAACAGCATCCAAGCGATTCCGGAGAGGGCTCCCGGCAGCGCCGTGATGATGATAAACGGATCGACCCAAGACTGGAAGTTCACAACCATCAGCAAGTAAACCAAGATGACGGAAAAGATCAGGCCGATCGCCAATCCCTCAAACGATGACGTCATGGTGTCCACTTGCCCGCGCACGTTCACGGTGGTGCCGCGAGGCAGCCTGTCCTTGAATTTGGCGAGGATGCGCGCGAAGTCGCTATTGACTCCCGCCAGGTCGCGATCCTGAGCACTGGCGTAGATGTCCACGACCGGCTGAATGTCGTACTGCGAGGCGACGGCTGGCCCTGCGTCGCGAGAAATGGTCGCCAAATTACCCAAAAGCTGTGACTGCTCGGTGGAAATGCCCGCGGATACGGCACCGGTGCCCGTGACGGCGCTCGCACCGCCTGTCCCTCCGATCACCGGCAAGCTGCTCAGGTCCGGGAACGAGTCCATGCGATATTGCGGCGTCTGGGTGGAGAGGACGTATTCGACGCCCTGGGGACTCAGCCAGAAATTGGGCGCGGTTTGAAAACTCGAGGTAAGCGAAGTAAGAGCATTGGTGGCCACGACGGATTGGGTCATGCCGACTTCTTCGGCCTTGGTGCGATCGACGTCGACGTTCAACCGCGGCTGATTGTAGGCCTGCTGGATATGCACGTCAGCGGCGCCCGGGACGGCTTTGAGCAAAGGCAACAGCTGGCGCGCCAGATCGTAATTTTGCCGAACATTTTGCCCCGCGAATTGGATATCCACGGGCGCCGGCAACCCGAAGTTCAGGACCTGGCTGACAATATCGGCAGGCTGGAAATAAAACTCGACTCCCGGAAATTCGTGCGGGAGAGTACGGCGCAACGTGCGGATGTAGTCGACGGGCTTGGTGCGGTGGTCCTGGGAGAGAGAGACCAGTACCTCCGCGTCGGAGGTTCCGATGACGCCGCTGTCACTCAGGGTCAAGTTGATGCCGCTGATGGGGAAGCCGATATTGTCGATGATTCCCGAGAGGTCGTCTCGCGAAATCTGGCGGCGGATGGATTGCTCGACTCGATCGCAGATGCTGGCGGTCTCCTCGACGCGCGTGCCGATCGGGGCGCGAAGGTGCAGCCGAATCTGGCCGGCATCCACGGTGGGAAAGAGGTCGGCGCCGAGGATGGGAATCAAGAGCAAAGATGCCAGGCAAAATCCCAAGAAAACGACCATGAAGAGCGCGCGGTGAGCGAGGCACCACTCGAGCATGACGACGTAGCGTTCCCGAAAGCGCTCGAAGGCCGACTCAAAACCAAGGTGAAAGCGGCGAAAAAGTCCCGGCGTCTGTGGGCCGCGGGTACGCTCTCTTTTCCGTTCCGAATGAAACAGGTACATGACCAGGGTAGGCACGAGGGTCCGCGAGAGAAAATAGGACGCGAGCATGGCGAAAACGACAGCTTCCGCCAGCGGCCGAAACAGGAAGCCGGGTATGCCCTTCAGGAAAAAGATGGGCACGAAGACGATGCAAATGCTGAGCGTAGCCACCAAGGCCGGGACAGCGATCTGCTGGGCGCCGGTCAAAATCGTATCGCGCAGAGGCATGCCCTCCGGCAGCAAGCGATTGATGTTTTCGATCTCGACCGTCGCGTCGTCCACCAGGATGCCGACCGCCAGGGCCAGGCCTCCCAGCGTCATGATATTGATGGTCTGGCCGAGCAGGCTCAGGATCAGCAGCGAGGTCAGGATGGAGAGCGGAATCGAGATGGCCACAATCAAGGTGCTGCGCCAACTGCCGAGGAAGAGCAAAATCAACGCGGCGGTCAGACCCGCGGCGATGATTGCTTCGCGCAACACTCCGTTCACGGCCGCACGCACGAAGATCGACTGATCCGCGGCGGGGCTCAGTTGGAGTTCGGGCGGCAGACTTTCGCGAATTTTTGGCAGCGCCTTTTGAATCCTTTCCACAACGTCGAGGGTCGAAGCGCTGCCCGTTTTCAAAATGGGCTGCAAGACGCCGCGCTGACCGTCGCGCCGCGTGATGTTGGTCTGGAAGCTGGCGCCGTCGTGGACGTAGGCGATGTCGCGCAGATAAACCATCGCGCCGTTCACGATCTTGACTGGCACGTCGTTGAGCTCGGCGATGGATTTGGCGCTGCTATTCAGTTCGATGTCGTACTCGCGATCTCCGATCTTCGCCGTGCCCTGCGGGATGACCAGATTTTGACTATTGACCGCGTTCACCACGTCGGTGCCCGAGAGTCCTCGCTGCAGCAGTCTTTGCGGATCAAGATCGACACTGACCAGCCGGTTTTTCCCGCCGTAAGGAGCGGGGAGTTCCGCACCTTCGATGTTCGCCAGCCGGATGCGCAGGAAGTTGATCGCCAGGTCAAAAACCTGCTGCTCGGAAAGCGTCTTGCTGCTCATTCCAATCTGCAGCACCGGGACGTCCGCGGCGCTGTAGGAAATCATGAAGGGAGGCGTTGCGCCCGGGGGCATGAAGCGAATCGCCCCTTGCGTTGAAGCCGATATTTGCGCCATGCCCGCGTACACGTCGGTGCCCGGCTGAAAGAAAATCTTGATGAGAGAGACGCCATGGAAGGACTGTGCTTCCATGTGTTCGACATCGCTGACCACGGTCGTCAGGGTGCGTTCAAGGTTGCTGGCTAGACGGTCCTGCATGTCCTGCGGGGAAAGGCCGGTGTACTGTAAAACCACGCCGACGACGGGAATGTTGATGGCCGGGAAGATGTCGGTGGGGGTCTGATAAATGGCCACCCCGCTCAAGATGAGGATGAGCAGAGACAACACCACGAAGGTGTATGGCCGGTCGAGCGCGAGTCTAACAATCCACATGGTTTCCAGTCACCGTGAAGCAGAGCCACGACCCTAAGATATAGACTGCCGCGAGCAGGGCTCTCGTTTCAAACATTGCTGCGGCATTTTCTTCTCGCAGGACAAACCCGCGGCGAGCGTTGAGCAGGCCTAGACAGCCGGAGCTTTAGCCCGAAGCTACGCCAGATTGACCCGGAGAAGCAGTCTGGGGCTCAACCTGCGGTGTTTCTGACGATCGAATGCGACCGGCGGGCCGTATCGAAAAGAAACGGTGCCGGCAAGGCGCACATCGATAAGCGGGGACTTGCGCCAACCGAAGGAACCAAGCGCTCCAGCCATCCAGATGTTCGCCCGAAATGCGCCGCAGATCGAAGTTGCCACATTTACCGCAGTGCGCGTGGAGCACGAACGGCAACGCGACCGACCAGGCGTAAAAGCGAAGCTCGCAGCTACGGCATCTCCACGGGCGCAGCCCCAGAGTGCCTATCAAACGATCCTTGGCTCCGCGGCGCTTCGAACGGCGGCACCGCTCGCTGCGGCAACGGGGACAGAGCACGATTCAAAGCTCCTGCTATTAGCTCCCGCCTGACTACAGGATACTCGAACCCTCGTTGAGCCGCAAGACCGGCGCGAAGCGCCCGACACGTGTAAAATCACCATTCGCCAAATTGTAGAGGCGAGCGGCCGCAGCCAAGGAGCGGACATCATGAGCGGTTACAGCGAGGAACATGCCCGAGCGGGGATTCGTGCCCAGCTCCCGAAGCTGGAGACATGGCCGAACCAGTTTCCAGGCTACTCCATCCGTACGCGGTTCCCCGAGTACACCTCGGTATGCCCGAAGACTGGAATGCCCGACTACGGCGCGATCACCATCGAATACCAGCCGCGCAAGCATTGCCTCGAGCTGAAATCGCTCAAGCTGTACCTGCTGGCGTACCGCAATCTCGGCATTTTCTACGAGAACGCAGTGAACCGCATCCTGCGGGACATCGTGGCTGCGGCGCGGCCCGTGTGGTGCGTCGTGCGCGGCGAGTTCACACCACGGGGTGGATTGACGACGAGCGTGGAAGCGCGCTGGCCCCGCGGCTCGGCCTCCAAAACCGGCGGTCGGCATGGACAACCCCGAGGGACTCGGTAATAATCTGAGTCGTATGACGTTCCGGCCCTGATTGCTGATCTCCGAGGAGAGAGCTCATGAGCATCACACCAAATGTGCCCCAACCAGGCGTCCCCGAACCCGAGAACTACGAGCGAGCAGCCACGCCGCGTTGGGTGCCGCTCGTCGTTGTGGTGTTGTTCCTTGCGCTTGCGGGAGCGGTTTATGCGGGCTACACGTCCCGGACGCAGCTCGAAAATGAAGTTGCCGCGGCGAATAGCAAGGCCGCGAGCCAGAACGATCTCTTCACCAAAGAGATGCAGCAGACGGATGAGCGCATCGCGCAATTGCGCGCCCAACTCGACGTCACCTCGCAAAAACTCGGGCTGACCCAGGATGAGCTGGCGCGGGCGCGCACTCTCGCCCAGCAGATCCAGAAGCAGCAAGAAGACGGCAACGCGCAGCTCGCCGCACAGATTGGACAGGTGAAGACGGAGGCCGACAGCAAGATCGGGGCAGTCTCAACCGACCTGACCGGCGCCAAGACCGACATCGCGTCCACCAAGAAAGACCTCGACGACACCAAAGCCAGGCTGACCTCGACCGTCGGGGACCTCGGCGTGCAAAGCGGACTCATCGCCCGCACGCGGGACGACCTGGAAGCGCTGCGGCGGCTCGGCGAGCGCAACATTTTCGAGTTCAACCTGGCGAAAGCGAAGAATCCGCAACGCGTGGGGCCGATTCAGATCACCCTTCGAAGCGTCGACCCGAAGCACTTCAAGTACACCATGACCGTGGTGGCCGACGACAAGTCGATTGAAAAGAAGGACCGCACGGCGGAAGAGCCGGTGCAGTTCTACGTGCATGGCGCGCGCGCTCCTTACGAGATCGTGGTCTTCGACGTCACCAAGGACCACATCAACGGGTATCTCTCCACGCCGAAGGACAACACGCAGGCGGCGGCTGCTCCCGCAACTCCGCCGGCCGCGACCACGACTCCCGCAAAAGCGCAGTAGCCGCGCGCCGTGCGCGCCCGGCATGCACTGGTCGCGATCGCGAGCGCATGCTTGCTGCTTCTGACTTCGCCCGGCGTTCTGCTCCCAGCCAGGGGGCCGGAGGCGATGCCGGGCAATTCGCCGCCCGTTCCGCAAATTTCCGTCAACGTGAACCTGGTTAGCGTGCCGGTGACGGTAACCGACGCGCGAGGGGAATTCGTCAGCAAACTCTCGCGCGAGAATTTTCGCTTGCTGGTCGATGGCGTCGAACAACCCATCGAGTATTTCGCCTCGGAAGAAGAACCGGCGCAGGTGCTGATCCTTCTCGAGACAGGTCCCGCTGTTTACCTGCTTCGGGGCGAACACATTGCCGCCGCCGCAGCGCTTCTATCGGGCTTGGGCGCCGATGACCGCGTCGCGGTAGCCAGCTACGGTGACGCTCCGCGGCTGCTGCTCGACTTCACGACTGACAAAGGGCAAGCGTGGGCTGCTCTCCAGTCGGCGAACTACGGGCTGGGCATGGCCAACCTGAACTTCTACGCCAGCATGGCCAGCGCGCTGGATTGGGTTGGGTCCACGGACGGCAAGCGAGCGATCGTCGCGCTGACTACCGGCCTCGATAGTTCAGGCTCGGGATCCTGGCAACTACTGCTGCAGAAGATGCGGCAGAGTAACGTAATGGTGATTCCCGTAGCGCTCGGCGGCGACTTGCGGGACGCGGGACCGCACACGAAAAAAATGCCGAAGACCGAAGCTCCGAACGGAGAAGAACTGAGTTTCGCGGAGTCCACCCGGGCGATCGAAGCCATCGCCGAGGAAACCGGCGGACGCGCTTATTTTCCAAGAAAACCGCGCGATTTCGAGAATGCCTACCGCGCGATCGCAGGCCTGCTGCGGCACCAGTACAGCCTGGGCTTCAACGCGGCAGTTACCGACGGCCGCTACCACACGATCCGCGTGGAGCTGGCAGGCCTGCCGGGGCGACAAGCGGGGCGAGACTACCGCGTGAATTCCCGGCGGGGATTTCTTGCGCCGGCGCAGTGAACGCGCAGCGCTACTCGAATTGCTTGAGCGTGTCGGCCATCTCGCGCAGGCGCTGATCCACGCGGCCAAAGACCGAATCGGACTCGAAATGCCCGCGGGTATCGCGTCGCCCGGCGGGGACGCCGGTGAGAATCTCGATACCCTCTTCGATGCGGGCTACCGGATGGACATGGAATTTTCCGGCCGCCACGGCCTCGATCACATCGTCGCGCAGCATCAAATCCTCGACATTTTCCACTGGGATCAGCACGCCCTGCGTGCCGATTAGCCCGCGGATGCGGCAGACGTCGTAGAAGCCTTCGACCTTCTGATTCACGCCTCCGATGGGCTGGACCTCGCCCTGCTGGCTGACCGAGCCGGTGACGGCGATGTCCTGCCGCAGCGGCAAGCCGGAGAGCGCTGAAAGCAGAGCGTAGATCTCGCTGGAACTGGCGCTATCGCCATCCACGCCGGAGTAGGACTGCTCGAAGCAGATACTGGCCGCCAGCGATAGCGGCTTATCCTGCGCGAACTGCGAACGCAGGAAGCCGGCGATGATGTGCATGCCCTTGTCGTGCAGATGCCCGCTGAGATTGGCCTCGCGCTCGATATTGATGAGCCCGGCCTTGCCGAGCGCGGCCGAAGCCGTGATGCGCACCGGCTTGCCAAACATGTAGCCGCCGATCTCCATGATGCTCAGGCCGTTGACCTGGCCGGTGCGCGCGCCCTCGGTATCGATCAGCAGCGTGCCATCGGCGATCATTTCGCGAATTTTCGTTTCGATGAGGTTGTGCCGCTCGGCCTTGGCTTCGCGCGCCGCGCTGAGGTGCGCAGCCGTGACTGGCGCTTCGCCCTTTTGCCGAGCGACGTAGCAGGCCTCGCGCGCCAGATCGGCCAGATCGGCGAAGCGAGCCGTGACTTTGTTGCGCCGTCCCGCCAGACGCACGCCGTACTCGATCAGCGCGGCCACGGCCGTGCGATCGAACGGGCACAAGCCTTCGTCCTCGCAAAGCTTGCTCAGGCGGCCGCTGTACTGGCGGATGACGTCGTCGCTCATCTCCATTTCTTCGTCGAACTCCACGCGCACCTTGAAGATTTTCTTGAATTCCTCCTCAACGGTGTAGAGAAGCTCGTACATGCCAGGGTCGCCGATGAGAATGACTTTCACGGTCAGGTCAATCGGCTCGGGCTTGAGCGCCGAAGTGCCGAAAGGAAAGAACAATTCCATCGGCTGAATTTCGATCTTGGAGTGATTGAGCGTGCGCTTCAGCGTGCGCCACACGCCGGTCTCGCTCAGCGCGTCCAGCGCGTACATGATGAGGAATCCGCCGTCGGCGCGCAGCAGCGAGCCGGCGCGCAGGTCCATGAAGTCCGAGGTCCACACGCCCCGGGAATCGTAGCTTCGCTGGATGGTCCCGAACACGTTCGGATGCGTCGGCGTGGTCTCGAAGACGACCGGCGAGGTGTCTTCCTCGTTGTGCGCCAGCAGCGCGTTGACGCCGTAAACGCGAAACGGGTCGCGGTCGGATGGCGGCGGCTTCGGCGGACCCTCGTTCGGAGGGCCGCCGCCCGGCGGTTCCTCTTCCCCTTCGCGTTCCTTGAAGGGCTCCAGATTGTCGAGGATGTGGTGGCGGACTTCCTCGAGGTATTCGGCGACTTGCGGCACAGGATACTTTTCCTTGAGCTCCTCGATGAAGCCGTCCACCAGCACCGAGGCGCCTTCCTGTTCGAGGTAGCTGAGCTCGCTCGAAAGCTCGCGCGAAAGGGTCAGCGTCTTGCGGTAAACCACGGTGAATTCCTGCCGGAAGTGTTCGTACTTGCGTTCGATCTCTTCGGCGGCGGTCTGTTTCGAGCTTGCCTTCCTGGACCATCTTGGGGACGTCCTCGATCGGCACCATCTGGCCTTCGAGCACCGGGAAAATCTCGGGCAGCGCGACGGCGCCGACTTGCATGTGGCCCAGGGCAAACTGTTCGCGCGCGATACGCCGCGTGAAATCGTCCATCAGCTCTTTTTCGCGGACGGTGTAGCGGTCCACGATGCGGCTCTTCTGCCGCTGGAAGGGCTCGCCCTCGAAGACCTGCGGAATGCGCCGGCGCAGGAATTCGATGCCCGACTGCATGTCCTTCTTGAAGCCGTTGGCCTGGCCGCGCGGCAGCGTGAGCAGGCGGGGCCGGTCCGGGTTCTTGAAATTGTTGACGTAGCAGCGGTCGGGCGCCTGCTTGGTTTGTGGCCGCAGTTCCTCGATCATGCGCTGGATCATGCCGCCGCGGCTGGTGCCCGAAAGGCCGCAAACAAAGGCGTTGTAGCCGGGCGCCGCGAGTTCCACTCCCATTTTGAGCGCGCGCAAGGCGCGGTCCTGACCCACGGGACCGGCGATGGGCTCAGCCTGCGCGGTGGTGTCGTAAGGGATGCGCTCCGGATCGCAGCGCCAGCGAAGCTGTTCCGGCAAAAGTTCCAGGGCGCGAGTGGCTGGTTTTGTGGCCATGAGTGGCTTGTACGCGGGCTACTCTAGCACAGCCCGGGAGGCGTTCCCATCGAGCGCGCGAACAAGTAATGGGTGCGGGGAGGCCTATAGAGACTTGGCCTTACTATGGGACTTCTTCCACATATTTCGGTTCGCCAATCAGTTCCAGTTCGGCGCTACTACCTGTAATCAGAACGACTTCTTCGTTCCAAGATTCTAAGCGAAGCTCGACGATTCCTTTGTGGCTTAGGGGAATAGGAATCTCGTTTCTTAGAACCGCGTCACCTAGCTTGATGTGTCCGTCCAATAAATCCGCTGGAAATTTGGAAAATGACCTCGTGACAGCCGCGTCGCCTATCCGCAGCAGAGCTTGCTGTACCCAACCGGTTCCCGCATCAACGCCCGGTGTACCTATAGATTCATGGATGTACACACGGCGGAAATGGAGCACCGCCGCTCCATCGCGGACGGAAATGGCCTCAAGGGCGGAATCGTGAATTTCGACAGCCCGATTTTTCATTGGTCACGTCCAACTTCCTCAAAGATCACTCGGTGTGTCAACTCCCGAGAAACGGCTTTCTCGAATCTGGTCCCGAGATCTCATTGGCCGTGGCAGACGTCGCGCTAGCGCTCAGCGGCTTTCGAGCGCGGAGCAGGCGCGGGCTGGGCGAATTTCGCGGCGTCGATCGGCACGTTCGGCTGAACATCCGTGAGTTGCGTGAGGGTTCGCCCGTCGGCCCACGTAGTCATCACGCGAAAGGGGATTTTCACCCCGGCGACCTCGCGATAATCGCTGTAATCGACCTGCGTGGGAAGAGCGCCGGCGGCCGTACTCGAATAGCGCACCTGGCGAACTAACAAGGCCGACTGCGGATCGAAATACAACTTCACCGGAGAGCCCGCGGCGGTGAAGCCCTGGACGACCTCGGTCTCGGTGTCGCCGATGCTGTACGGATACCCGACGCGCCAGCCGGTGAGCAATCGCTTGATCTGCGCCGGGAAATTCAGTTGCGCATCGAGCTTGGCGCCGTCCAGCGCTCCGCCGCTCAGCGGGAGCAGCGGCACCGGCTCATCTTCGTAGGGCGCGGCGATCCAGACGGCGTTGCCATCGCAAACGGTGGTGGTCACGCCGGTCATCTTCCTCACGATCGTGCTGAGCCGAGCGGGAGCTTGGGCATACACTTCCACTGAATTCTTATCCAGCTCGCCGACCTCCTGAACCGTGCCTTTCGCAACAAAGCTGGTGAGAGCGGCAAGGCGCTGCGCGCCGCCGAGCGCCTGCAGGTATTTGTCCAGGATCTGATCCGCGGTGGGTGAGGCCGGACCGCGCGTGATGACGTCCGGCTGCGGCGGGGGCGGCGGGTCGTAGATGCCCTCCAGGGTGGGAATCAGCTTGGGGTGCTGGCCGCCGTTGTGGCAGGAATAGCAATCCAGCAGGCGCTGCCCTGCGAAGTCGTTTTTATTGATCGCGTCGACCATGCGCATCATCTTGCGCGCCGTTTCCTTCATGGGAGTTTCCTCGGCGAACCCCTGCCAATTGCCGATGCTGTCCGAGCCATGGCAAAACTCGCATCCGACGCCCAGAGCCGCGGAGAAAAAGCCCATCGTGTCCATGAATTCGTCCTCGGGAATCCCTTTGAGCAGCTTGAGATTTTTGTGGACCTGGCCGGCCGTCAGTACGGCATGGCCTGCCACGGATGGATTGGTCTTCCCGGCCTGTCCGAGCCCAAGAGAAGCGCAGAGCAGGCACCCGGCAGCCGCCAGCAAAGCGCCAGGCACGATTCGCTTCCATCGGGACGCACGCCGCAAACCGCGCCAAACATAAGCTGGCATCTTCATTTTGCCTCCCGCGAAACGAACGCGATCCCACATTCATACACCTGTGGCTCTTCCGTGGTGAACCATATTGCTTGTGGTGGCTTCGTTTTCCAGCGCAGGCAGGTCAGCCAGGAGTCAGTTGCACAGGATCAGCGGATGCCGCGCTGATCGGCCAAGCGGAGCACGTCTGCTTCGGACACATCGTAGAGCGGCCGCTCGTCTTCCTGCTCGAGCCGCTCGCGCAGGTATTCGGCGGCGAGGAAGCAGGCTTCGCGATCAGTCAGGGCGCGTCCGCGGAGCGTGCGGAACTTCTCGAAACCGGTATGTGCAAGACCCACCACCACGCCGCGGCCATCCACGAAAAATTTGGTGTCGATGGTGTCGCTATGGCGCGTGGCGATGCCGTTCCAGAGATGGGAAAAGCGAACGTGGTAGGCCTCGTCGGTAAGCTTCGAGGGCACATCGAACGGAGCGACAAACTCGCTCATGGCGCCGATGTTCGGAATCGTCGTATTCGCGATAGATTGCGCCATGGGCTATTTGGCGCCGCTCACTTTCGCTGCGCGACGCCGGCCGTTTCCGCGACCGAATAGGCACGAATGGCCGCACCCACGCCGGCGCCCGGAGAAACCCGGAAATCGTGGTCGAGAAGCACCTTTTCGAGCGCTGCCAGGAACATCAACACATACTTGGACTGGCTGGTGTGGCCCATGAAACCAATGCGCCAGATTTTTCCCTTGAGCGGGCCGATGCCGCCGGCAATGTCGATGCCGAACTCATCCAGCAATTGTCGCCGAACGCGCCCGTCGCCCTTGCCTTCCGGAATGCACACGCTGGTCACGGTCGGGAGGCGGTCCTCCGAGTCGGGAACAAACAGGTCGAGGCCCAGCGCTTCGATTCCGGCGATCAGCGCCAATTGATTCTGGCGGTGGCGCTGCCAACTGGCCTCGAGGCCTTCCTCGAAGAGGATGCGCAGGGCTTCGCGCAACGCAAAGATGAGCGAAACCGGGGGCGTGTGGTGATAGGCGCGATCCTTACCCCAGAAATCCATGACCATGGTCAGATCGAAATACCAGCTCTGCACCGGCGTTTTGCGGTCGCGCAGCATCTGCTCGACGAGCGGGCCGACGGTAATCGGCGCCATACCGGGAGGCGCGCCGATGGCTTTTTGCGAGCCGCTGAAGCAGATGTCGATTCGCTGGCGGTCCACATCGAGCGGCACGCCGCCCAGGCTGGCCACCGCGTCCACGATCAGCAGCGCGCCCAATTCATCGGCGACTTTGCGAAACCCATCGACGCGGGTGATCACCCCGGTGGAGGTCTCGCTCTGGCACACGCCGACGAACTTGATCTTCCGCCCCTTGCCCGCCCGGCGCACGTCGTCGGGATCGACGGTGCGCCCCAGCGGGGCTTCCACGCGATGAATGGTAACGCCATGAATGCGCGAGGCGATGATGGCCATGCGCTCGGAGAAGGCCCCATTGACGCATACGATGGCTTCGTCGCCCGGCTCGAGGGCGTTGACCACGGCGGTCTCGATGCCGCCCGAACCGCTGGCCGAGAGCGGCAGCGTCACGCGGTTTTCGGTCTGAAATAGCTGGCGGAGGAGCACCTGCACCTCGCCGATCATCTCGATGAACCAGGGGTCCATGTGACCCACCATCGGGGTCGCTAGCGCGCGTAAAACCCGCGGGTGCAAGGAAGACGGCCCGGGCGTCAAGATCAACCGCGCGGGCGGTAGTAACTCACCAAAATTTTGCGTTGTCATGCCAACCCTTAAAGAACCTGAATTGCCGTTTACCGCCGGCGGGGTCTTACGCTCACAATCCGAAACGGCGAAGGCGGACCTATACCGCTGACAACCCACCCGGTGTACCTAATATAGTTTCGCCTAAGGGACGCCCTGTTGCAACCCACAAAGTCGCGCCGCGAAGCGAAAAAGATCATGCGCCAGTCCCGGGCCGCCAAGCATCCATTCGAGTAGCGCCGCATCGTGCGCTAGCGCGCCCAAGAACGAATGGTGCAATCTGGTGCACCACACATGGCTGCGCTGCATCGCTGGCGCCCGCCAGCGATGGCCGGCGAACAAAGTTGCCTCGCGCCGGGTTGGACGGTTCGGTACAATAACCGCCCCGTCTGCCGCTTCGCGCCGCAGGCCGCAAGTAGGAGGACCTAGAGATGACCGCAATCGGACAGGCTGGAAGCACGTTGACCTCGCTCGACGCTCTTCGGGAAAAAGCGCGCATCCTGCGCATTCACTCCTTGCGCATGACCACGGCCGCGGGCTCGGGTCATCCGACATCGTGCCTTTCCGCGGCCGAAATCATGGCTGCGACTTTCTTTCACGCCATGCAATTTGATCCCGCCAATCCCAATGCGCTCGCGGGCGACCGCTTTGTACTCTCCAAGGGGCATGCCGCGCCAATTCTCTACGCCGCGCTGGCCGAGGCCGGAGTCTTCCCGGTCTCACGCCTGATGACGCTGCGGCAATTTTCGAGTGAACTCGAAGGTCACCCGACGCCGCGCATTCCCGGCGTGGACGCCGCCACCGGCTCGCTGGGCCAGGGGCTTTCGGTGGGCGCGGGCTTGGCGATGGGCGCGAGGATCGAGAAATCGTCCGCGCGCGTTTTCGTGCTGATGGGCGACGGCGAAATGGCGGAAGGCCAGGTCTGGGAAGCGGCAGCCTTCGCCGGGCACTACGCGCTCGACAATCTCATCGCGATCGCCGACGTCAATGCGCTGGGACAAAGCGAGCGCACCATGTATCGACACGATACCGGCGTCTACCAGCGCAAATTCGAGTCGGAGGGTTGGGCCACCCATGTTGTGGACGGCCACGATATCGCCGCCGTCACCGCCGCGCTCGATCAGGCGCGCTCGACGCGCAGCCGCCCCACCGCGATCATCGCGTGCACCTTTAAAGGCCACGGCGTCAGCTTCCTGAACGATAAGGACGGCTGGCACGGCAAAGCGCTTTCGCCCGAACAGCTTGAAAAGGCGCTCGCGGAACTCGGTACCATTCCGCCGATTCCCAAGGATGACGGGCGCTCCTATGCGCGCAAGTCGCTTCCCGTTCCGCCGGACTTCCCTGCTCCGCCGCCACCGAATTACGCGCTGGGGCAAATGGCGGCTTCGCGCGAGGCTTTTGGCACCGGACTGAAAAATCTCGCCTCCGTAAACCCGAAAGTGTATTCGGTGGATGGAGACGTCAAGAATTCGACCTTTTCCGAAACGCTGCAAAAGGCTTATCCCGATAAGCTGATCCAGGGCTACATCGCCGAGCAGAATCTGGTGAGCTTGGCCGTGGGCATGGCGGCGCAGGGGCTGGTGCCTTTCGTGGACACCTTCGCCTGCTTTCTCTCACGCGGCTATGACCAGGTGCGCATGGCCGCGATCAGCCGCAGCAACATTAATTTGTGCGGCTCGCATTGCGGCGTCTCCATCGGCGAGGATGGCCCGTCGCAAATGGCGCTCGAAGATCTGGCTTCGTTTCGCGCGATTCCCGGCGCCGCGGTGTTTTATCCCAGCGACGCCGTTTGCGCCGAGCGCTTGACCGAGGAGGCGGCGCGGCGTCCCGGAATCTGCTACATCCGCACTTCGCGGCCGAAGACTCCGGTGCTCTATACCGCCGAGGAAAAATTCCCCGTGCCGGGATTGAAGGTGCTGCGAAAGAGCGCGAACGACAGCGTCACGGTGATTGGCGCGGGCGTGACACTCTACGAAGCGCTCAAGGCTTACGACCAGCTCGCCGCGCGCAAGATTGCGATTCGCGTGATCGATCTCTACTGCATCAAGCCCATCGACGCCGCGGCGCTTGCGGAAAACGTGCGCGCCACCAGCGGACGCGTGGTGACCGTCGAGGACCATTATTACGAGGGTGGCTTGGGTGAGACCGTGCTGACTGCACTCGTTGAGGCCGGGGTTCCGCTCTCGGGAGCGAAGCGGCTGGCCGTGGATCGCGTGCCACATTCCGGCAAACCCGAAGAGCTGATCGACATCTTCGGCATCTCGGCGAAGCACATCGTCGAAGCCGTCGACGGAATTCTGCAAGCGAAGTGATCGCGGTCCAGCGGGAGCGCGGAGCCTTCAGCCGCGTGTGCGCTGGAATTCGCGCATGAAACTGACCAAGGCTTCCACGGCTTCGGGCGTGACGGCGTTGTAAAGCGAGGCGCGCATGCCGCCTACCGAGCGGTGCCCGGGCGTGCCGACGATTCCTGCCGCAGCCGCTTCCTCGGCGAACTTCTTTTCGAGCGCTTCATCGCCTCCGGCCACCCGGAACACAACGTTCATCTTTGAGCGCGAGCTCTTTTCCACCGGGCAACTGTAGAAGCCGCTGGCATCGATGGCGTCGTAGAGCAGCTTGGCTTTGGCTTCGTTGCGCCTTTCGATGGCCGCCAGGCCGCCGAGCGATTCGATCCATTCGAGCACCAGCCCGACGACGTAAATCGCGAAGGTCGGCGGCGTCTGATAGAGGGACTTTTCCTTGATATGCGTGCGGTATTGCAAAAGCGTGGGCAAATTCTTGTCGGCGCGCTCGGCCAAATCCTTGCGCACGATCACTACGGTAACGCCCGAGGGGCCGATATTTTTCTGCGCGCCGGCGAAGATCAGGCCGAATTTTTGCACCTCGATCGGCCGCGAGGCGATGTCCGAGGACATATCGGCGACCAGCGGAACGCCGCCCGTTTCCGGAAACGCGGGCCACTGCGTGCCTTCAATGGTGTTGTTGCTGCACAGGTAGACGTAAGAAGCGTCGGGCGAAAGCGCGATCTCTTCCCCGCGCGGAACGCGCATGAATTTCACGGCTTCGCTCGAGGCCGCGATGCGATGCAAGACGCCCTTTTTCAGTTCGGCGATGGCTTTGGCCGTCCACGCGCCCGTGTGCAGTACGTCCACGGGCTTGCCCGGAAGGCACAGATTCATCGGCGCCATGGTGAACTGCATGCTTCCGCCGCCCTGCACGAAAATCACCGCATACTCCGCGGGAATGCCAAGCACCCTGCGCAGGCTCGCTTCGGCTGCGGCGTTGATGCCCTCGAATTCCGGCGAGCGGTGGCTCATCTCCATCACGGACATGCCGGTGCCGTGCCAGTCCAGCAACTCTTCGCGGACGCGATCGAGCACGGGCAGCGGCAGCGCCGCGGGACCCGCATTGAAATTGAACACACGCTTCAGGCCGGCTACGCTGGTGACATTCACGATGGCTGATTCCTCTCGGAAAGAAGTTGCGCGGCGTCTCGAAACCGGATAAGCGAGACGAACGGCCGCACATCAGATTAGCAGAATTCGCTGAGGCGCCGAAGCTCGCGGCACCCGCGATTTAAATGCAGACGCCCCGTGCCAGAAGGCCGGGGCGCCTGAAAACTCCAAAGCGTTTTTGCGCGTGCGAGGCCAGGTCTATGAGCTGGCTTCCGCGCCGAGCAGGATGTGCCGAGGCGGCTCGCGCAAATCCCAAACAATGTGGAACCACGAGAGCACGCGCAGCACATAGAAAGTCATGTCAATTTCCCACCAGAAGAAGCCCTGGCGCGCCGAAGCCATATAGTGATGATGATTGTTGTGCCAGCCCTCGCCCATGGTGACGATCGCAAGCACCGCGTTGTTCTTGCTCGAATCGGGGGTTTTGTAACGCTGGCGCCCGAAAATATGCGAGAGCGAGTTAATAGTGAACGAGCTGTGCCAGAGGATCACGGTGCTGAGGCAGTAGCCCCACACCAGCAAGCCCCAACCGCCGATCAGGTACATTAGAGTGCCCAGCACGATGGGCGGGACAACGTGATATTTGTTGAGCCAGCGCAGTTCCGGGTACTTCCAGAAGTCCGGGATCAATTCGACGCGCGTCTTGTTGTAGCGGTCGGAAAGAATCCAGCCCACGTGCGACCACAGGAAACCGCGCAGCGAGGGCGAGTGCAAGTCGTCGTCGGTGTCCGAATATTTATGATGGTGCCGGTGATTGGCGGCCCACCAGAGAACGCCCTTCTGCGTGGAGCTGGTGGCGATCAGCGCCATGATGAATTGAAACACGCGGCTGGTTTTGAACGAGCGGTGGGAGAAGTAACGGTGATAGCCGGCGGTCACGAAAAACATGCGCACATAGTAGAGCGCCAGGCAAACCACCAGATAGGACCAGTGAAACTTCAGGAAAAATGCCGCGATGCAGGCCAAGTGCACGACAAAAAACGGAATCGAGCGAACCAGGGGAATGCGATCCCCATTTTTGAGAGTGATCACGCCGAAAGCCATTCAGCCACTTCCCTTCATTTGAGCGTATCGAGACGTCTGTCGCGGACGCCTTCCGCGAGCGCAGAGACAAACAAAAGAGATAGGCTGTCGGCGCGCTCTGAGGAGTTACAGTTTCAGTGTAGGCTCACATCCGAGAAGCGTCAAGGTTCTTCGCGAGCGAATTGCGGTTATTCGCACGACTCGCGCCGTTTGGCGATCGGTGATCTTCGTCACTGCGACGCGCACGACTGCGCCCAACTACCACTAGCCGCCGAAAGGAGAGGCGAGGCTACTGGCCAGGCCGCGAGCGGAAAAATACCTGCGGCGAGCCTCCCAAACATTGCCGACGAGCACTCCCGCAAGCAGAAAACAGGCCGCGCCCAGCAATTCAAAAAAAGCGTAACCGGCCACCGCAACCAGCACGCCGGCAACAATCTGATCGGTGTACTTCACCGGAGAAGTCGGAGGATCGGTCAGCATGAAAAAAGCAAAGAACAAAACCGCTTGGAGATCGGGAGGTCGGAAAATCTCGGCCACTTGGCCGGGACTACTCAGGAACGCCGTAATCGAAAAGAGCAGATAGTAGACGCCCAGGAAAACCAGCACCAAGGGCATCTTATTCACCCGGTCGGTAATGAACACGCCCGTAGCAAAGAGGGCCACCAACGCATACGGTGTAACGCCAGGGAGTGCTCCCCACCAGTTCTGCGCGGTGTGAAATACGTAAAATACGATCACCAGCGCCAGAGCAGCGGGATTGAATACGTTCGCCGACTTGGTGCGAAAGGCGTACTTGCTCAGAACGCCGATGGCAGCGGCGCAGGCGGTTTCGTACCAGGGCACGCGTGGACTCAGGACCATCGCGACAAGCAAGGCCGTGAGGATTGCGCCGCTAGGGAACTCCCAATCATTCCGCTTCAGCCGCAGGATGACGACATCAATCAGGCTAGCGACGGCCACGCTCGACAGCAGGCCGGGCCAGACCAGCTTGATGCCCTCAAACGGCGCGGCCAATACGGTCAGAGCCAGCAGAACAATCAGAAGAAGGCCCTTCGGCGTCCGGAAGAATCGTTGCACCGCCAAGCTCGTAATCACTGCGCATCCCCCGTGTGGCATGCCGCTCGAACGAAGGCGAAATGATGAACCCATCCACGCCGAGGCGCTCGAGCAGCGCAATGCCTTCGGCAGGACCAAGAACAAATGCCGCGGTAGCCAACGCGTCGGCCAACATCGCGGTAGGCGCAACCACAGTTACGCTTGCAGCCTCGCGCGCCGAACGGGCCAAGCGTGGATCAAGAATGTGATGGCTGGCGCCAGCCTCGGCTCCGGATTCCGTTTCGGCGGGGCTCCAGCGCTCATAGTCGCCGGAGGTGCACACCGCGCAATTAGAAACGCGCAGGGAATCACACAAGGCCTCGTGAACGCGCGGGTGGCGAATTCCCACCGACCAAGGCCGCCCCTCCCGATTGCGCCCTCCGACATAGACATCTCCTCCCGCGTTGATCGCGAAATGCTCGAAGGGGCGAAGCTCGTGCGAAGCCATATCGATTGCCAGCCCCTTGGCGACGGCGCCGAGATCGAGCAGCAGCGGACGAAGCAGCATGATCGTCTTGCGAGCAGGATCGATGCGCACATCTCGATACGTTGCCGAACCGCCGCGCGCAGGAGCGTTTCGGACAAGACGGCCGCCGCGATACTCGCGGTTGAACCCGCGCGTCTCCATCGCGGAGCCAACCGTAGGATCGAAAGCTCCACCGGTTTCCTCGGCGATCGCCAAGGCAAACTGCACCGCCTCGTAGAGGATGGCGCTCACGGGAACCTCGACGCCAACCGACGCCGAGAGCCGCACCAATTCGCTCCGTGGATCGAAGCGCGTGCAACGCTCTTCAATCTCCTGAAACCAGCCAAACGCTCTCTCGACCGCAGCTTCAAGCTGCTCGGAATCATGCGGTTCGCAAGGACGAACAACATCGATAGTCACCAGGGTACCCATCAGCGGTTCCGTGCGGCGATAGACGGTTGCGCTCATTGCTGGGCTCTCGATACCGCCGCTTGAGATCTGGCGAGCGCAGCGGCGATCCCATCCTGAAACGCGGAAGTGCTTTCACTGGCTCCGGACACAAGATCGACCTCGATGCTCTGCCGCACGACCACCTGCTCCGGCAAATGCTTGATCACCGAACACGAATAGCGCGTCAGACAGTCCGCGATCCCTGCGTAAACGATGTTTCCCTTCTGGATGACAACCTCGGCAATGATGTCGCCGTGCGGGGAGGTCCCCCGGCCCTGATATCTCCCGTCCTTAAGTCGCAAGCCAGGCTTGTAGTCAGACGCCGAGAAGGAATTGGCCGAGCCTTGCTCGTCATTCGCTCGAGAATCGTTTGATGCAGAAGCCGGAACCTGAGCTGGCGTGCCTATTCCGTATGACGAGCCATCGGCCGTTGAAGGCGGATCGCCGTCGCCCGGAGCGCGTGACGTGCCCGATGTGGACGCCGAGCGTTGCGATGCGTTCTTGCGCGGTCGCGAGCCGGCCTCCGGAGCCTGGCTTGATTCAGCCGGAGCGGAAGGCGGAGCCGGCACGACCACAAGAGCGGCCTTCGCAGCCACCTGCCGGGCGACCCGCGCGGCAAGCTCATTCGCAGCCGAGCGCGTTCTAAAATATCCGGCGCCGTAGACGGCAAGAACCGCGGCGGAGCTAAGCACCAGCAGGCGATTTGAAACCCGATCGCCCACGCTGGGCTCCGGGGGCGGCAAGTGGTAATCACGCTTCGAGCGGATCGTCTGCAAGCCCACGTAAATCCCGATCGCCAGCAGCATGGCGGCCGCTGCGATCAGGACGATCCAGCGCGAAAGGTCGAAGTCCAAGGCCGCTCCAACGAGCGGCATCATCGCCAGGGATAGAACACAAGCTTTGGCCGTCTGCAAAAGCCTCATGGCGAGGGAATCCGAGGGGATCAATCCTTTCGGGTCGGCATTTCTATCTCAAGCTCCACGCTGGCGGGCAACATACACCGGACCGGATCGGAGCGCAACGCCATCAGGACTTGCACTGAGCTCGCTCGCGTATCCACGTAGTGGCGAGACCGCGCAGCCGGGTTCAAAGACAAGCGTCGGCGTGGTGCGATCAATTTCCTGGGGTTGCCGCCGGCTGAGGCGAGTCGATCACGACGTTGCGGATGGCATAAGCCGCGGCGTCTTTGGCGACCATGTCATTCACGCCGTGGTTGGTGATCGAGTCGTAGAGCGACTGCGTCGGTTCGGGGTTCAGTTCCTTGCCATATTCGTCGGTGATATCGGTGGCCGCTTGCTGGAGCGCTTTGCTGGATTCGGCATCCTGATCAGTGCCGGCGATGTCGATTTGTCTGCCCATGTAGCTGGCGGCGATTCTCTCCGCGACCTTGTCGGCAGCCTGATAGTAATACTCCGAGATCTGGCGATGGCCTTCCTCATGTTCGATCACGTGCTGGGACACCTGCGCCGGCAGCCAAGTGGTGATGTTGAGCTGCAAAGTGACCGTGATGCGCGTGATTGTGACGGTCGCGTGCGTGGCATCCGTCTGTCGAGTCTCTCCTCCGACGCTGGCGTTGGACAGGAAGTGGGAATCGCATTCAGCGTACTCTCCGAAAGCCAGGGGCGGCATATCGGACGGCGGACTGGCCGGATCAAACGTGCGGCTCACGAAAGTGACCGGCTCCTTGCTGATGGCCGGCCCGGATGCTTCCGTAAGCGTCCCGCGCGATGACGCGTATCGCCAGCCCAGCCAGCCCAGGAGAAGCGCTCCGAGCAAGACGCAAAGCACAATTGACCGGCGCAAGGGCAACACCGCCTCCGCTTCCATTCTCCAAGTAAGGCAGCGCCGGAGCCATGATTTTATGGCAGGTGTATAACGGGAAAGGCACGCTCCGCGTGCGCCTCCCTTAAAGTTTTGCTGGTTTCAGCCGATCACCTAGCGAGGCAATAAGGGGCCTCTGCAAATGATCGATCCCATAGCCAGTGTAGCCAGCGCAAACCAAGCAGAACCGACACCGGCAAGCACACCTGCGGCGGCGCTTGCGCCTCTAACTCAGAAATCAACGCCAGGGCAATGGACCCCGGCGGATACCGTGCTTATCACCGGTTACGTAAAGGATGCGATCGCTGAGGCGCTAGAAGTTCCCTGGCAGACTTTCAGAGAGGCCAGCAACGGAGACCTTCAGGCGCAGAGGCTGCTCGCTCAAGAGGCAGCCGCACGAGACATCTGACGCCCCGCGATTCGGGAGGATATCGAACCGCCAGGTTCCCGACAATCCGCACGATCGCGGACCGATCCAGTACTCTGCGCCTGCATTTCCTTCTCTTGGGTTTTCTCGCTGAGGGCGCGCCTGTGTTATCGTCACGAGTCGGCGAACAAGCGAGGGCCGCGCAATCCATGGCTGAAAAAACTGTTTTGGTGGGTGTGATCCCGGAGACGACCACGCTCGGTCCCGCAGACCAAGTATCGTGGATCGCCACGGAAGGTCAGCTTAAGGTCGAGTTCGATCCAAACCGCTGCCCGTTCTCCTCGAACATTTTCCAGGCGCCCGCCGGCATCCGCCTTTTAAGCGGGCCGGCCCGCGCTGGAACCAAGGCCGGAACCTACCGCTACCGCCTCTGGCTCAACGAACAATTGATCGGCTCGGGCGAAATCATCGTGCGGGAGAACTGACCGCCTCACTGCAACGACAGGCGCACCGTTACGCTTCAAAGCATCCAAGCTAGCGCGTTGATCCGATCGAATCCGCCAGACTGCGCCGCATGGGCTCCAGTAGGAAGGCTGGTACCTGCCTTTCCGGGGGCACCACCAGCCGCTCGTTGCGCCGAGGGAATTCCGCGCGACGATCCAGATGGAGGCCCGACTCGCGCAGCATCTCGGCGGATACATTGGGGTCGTCGGAGCGGTCTACGCCCCAGAACCACAGACGGTCTTCCTCCCGTTGCAGAAACTGGATCGCCTGCTCCAGCTTCCGCACGGCGCGATCCAGCTTCGACACCAGAAAATAGACAGGAAGCACCCATCCGCGCCTGGCAAACTTTGCATGGATGCGCACGCAGTACTTGCCGTTCTGGTTCATTTCGATACAGCAGTTATATTCATTGCAATGATTGTTCTTCTTTGGCGTCTTTGGCATTTTGTCCCCCAAAAGCACCCGTGAGCAAAGTTCCGCAACAGTACCGGCAATTGGAAAGCCCCGAAATCGATTGAGCACTTCACGAGCAAACCTGCGTGGCGAGACTGCGATAACGTCGGGAAAACACCCCCCTGGCGAAGGGGCACTGCTCTGCGGACAGGCAAAATTGTAGCCCAGCCCGCCAGAACAAGGCAAGACTCACGCAATTAATTATTAAGTCTTTCTATATCTGTAGATTACAGGGGCTACGGCGTCTGATTGGCGTTCTCGATCAGCTTGAGGTTGTCGGCATTGATCTTCAGCTCGCCCGCCTGTTTCATCCGCGCATCGAGCGCCGTCCGGAAAGCCTCGAAAGCCATTTCGCGCTTCCCATCCAGCAATTGCTGCTCGATATCGTCCTTGGTCTTGCCTGTGAGGTCGGCTGGATTCGGCTGTTGATGGTCCACCACGCGGTAAACCACCCAGTTTGCGCCAAGGAAGGTGGGATCGGAAGTCTGGCCATTCGCGAGCGTGAACGCTGAAGGAAGCGCGGACATTGGGCCCACGTCCGGCACGCTGGCGATGCGTGCGAGAAGCTCGCTGCTCTTGGCATCGAAGCCCAGCGACTTGGCCGCCTTGTCCAGGTCCTCACCCCCCTTGGCTCGTTTGGCAAGTTCGTCGGCTTGGGACTTGGCTAGCTCCACGGACTTATCCCGCCGGTAATCAGCGAGCACTTTATCGTGGAGCTCCGCCAGCGTGCCCGGATGGGCCGCTTGCACGTCCTTGAGGGTCAAAACCGCGTAGCCCTTATCGGTTACGATCGGCGCGCTGTCGTCGCCCGGACGCAGACGGAAAACGTCGTCAGCGATCTCGGGCGAGTTGCCAATGGCGGGGATCGTCGCGCCGGCTTCGAGGGGCTGCGTCTCGCCAATGGTCATGCCGTATTTCTTGGCCAAGTCGTCGAGGGAGATCCGCCCAGAGGTGCGGATATCGGACGCGATCTGGTCGGATATTTGCTGACCCGCTTGCTCCGCCTTTTGCTGCTGCAGGGTGGCCATGATCGCCGGGCGAACTTCATCGACCGTTTGCGTGCGGGCATTCTCCCGGTCGATCACCTTGATGATATGGAAGCCGTACTGCGTCTTCACGATGTCGGAGATGGATCCCTTGGGCAAGCTGAACGCCACGGCCTCGAATTCGGGCACGGTCTGGCCGCGAACGATCCAGTCGAGGTCGCCGCCCTTGTCCTTGCTGGTATCATCCGAATATTGCTTGGCCAGTGCCCCGAAATCCTTCCCGCTCTTGGCCTGCTTCAGAACGTCATCGGCTTTCTTGCGAATCTCCGCTACCTCCGCGTCCGTTTTGTCCACGGTCTTGAACAGGATGTGGGCGACGTGCGCGCGGTCCGGCAGCTTGTACATGTCGATGTGATCGTTATAGTAGGTGCGAACTTCCTCGTCGGAGATCGCCTGGCGGGCGCGGAGCTGCTCCATATCCAGCAGGGCGTAGCGCACCGTGCGCCGCTCCGGCACAGCATAGCGAGCGCGATTCTTTTCAAAGTAGGCCGTCAGATCGGCTTCGCTCGGCATGATCTTTGCCTGCAGATCGTCCGGCTTGATGACCACGTAGTCGAGCTTCACCTTCTCGTTCCGCCGGCGAAACTCATCCTGAATCTCCTGCGGCGTCACCGTGACTCCGCCCGTCACGAGCTGGCGGAATTTCTCCTCGATCATGCCCTGCGTGATGAGGTCCTCGAACTCCGGCACGGTCATATTGGCGCGCTGCTGGATCTGCGCCGCGTATTGGTCCAGCCCTACGAAGGTGTCGCCCACGAAAGCCGTGGGAACGAGCTCGCGAATGCGGTCGGCGCGCTCTTGATCGGTCACCTGAATGCCCAGGCGCTGCGCTTCGATCTCCAGTTCCTTGGCAAAAACAAGCTGATTGAGCACCTGCTGCGCATAGAGCGATTGCAGCGCCGGCGGTATGGCCCCGGTGGTCTGGATGCGGGTCAGCTGCGTCCGAACATCGTTGACGGTAACCTGATCGTTGCCCACTGTCGCCACGATGTCCGCGGTGGGCGTGTCGGCCGTGCCCTGGGGAATCAGGTAAATCAACATGCCGGCGCCAAGTATGCCGACAATGAAACCCAGCATGATGCGCACGCCGAGTTGTTTAGGCTTCGAGTTAGACACGTGTAAAGAACCTCCGCGGCAGAAGCGCGATTTCCCAAATTAGCCGGCAACACCAACCGGCCTCCCGCGGTTATTCGCGCCCTTCCCAAACATTATACGGCCGACCAACCGCTATACATAGCCGTATACCCTATAGATGACGGAACGGGTCCGCACGACTCCGAACGTCAACTTGGCTGGTCCGAGCCAGCGGCGCGGAATACGCCATGCCTATTGTGGCCGGAGAAACAGCACGCAGGGCCGCCTTGCGACGCCTATAACGCTATGCTAGATTTCGAATTCTAGCACAAAAAGTGCAGTTTTTTGCGATGTCCCACCCACGACAAACCGGCCCGGCGAAAGACTCCCGCATACCGCGCGTGGAGGTGTATTGGCACGCGGTGACCTACCGCAGCGTGGCCATTTACATTTCGCTGATCCTGGCCATCGTGCTCGCAACCTCTTATCTGATCCATCCCGATTGGTACAGCGGCATCTCAGAACGGCTCTCGAAAACACTGGGAGCCGCGCCGGATGGCGCCCTGACTCCGCTGACCAATCAGGCGCGCTTTGTCAATCTGGACGGCAAGGTGGAAGTGAAAAAGTTCAATTCCGTGAACTGGGAAAACGCCGATTATCACACCACGCTGGATAAAGGAGATCTGGTTCGCACCGGTGGGGACGGTGCCGCGCGCATCACCTTCGTCGACGGCACCACATATACCGTCAAGAACGACTCTTTCGTCACCGTCGAGGAAAACGCCATCGACAACGACCGCACCACCAGTGTCGCGGTACACATCAGCTCCGGCGCCGTGGACTTGGCCACCGGCACATGGGAATCGCCGCGCTCCAAGGCTGAGGTCTCCTTCGCCAACGCCCGCGCGTCTCTGCAGGAGAACAGCCGTGCTGCCGTGCAAAGCGATCCTTCCACGGACCAGAACCAGATCACCATCTCGGCCGGCGCCGCCAACATGCAGGTCGGCAACGAGCACGTCGAAATCGGCAAGTGGGAGCGCGTGACCTTCGCCAACAACGGCCCCGTCACCAAGACGACGGTGCTGGCGCCTCCGGATCTGACCGAGCCGGTGAATCTCGAGCCGCTGATCGAGCCCGACCCCAAGCACGCCACCGTGCATTTTGCATGGGCACCGGTCGCCGAAGCGGTCAGCTACGATCTGCGCGTCAGCACCAACACCATGTTCACGCGAATCGTCGCGGAGAAAAACACGACGGCCGTCACTGCGGACCTGACCGGGCTCGAACCCGGCGACTACTTCTGGAGCGTCACGGCCACCGATGCGCATAAGCGCGACAGCGCTCCCGCTGAACCGTTCCAGTTCACGCTGGTGGCGCAAGGCAAGGGCGAGGAGATGCTCCTCGATATTGACTCTCCGGAAATCCACGGCAGCATCGTCGAGCTGACTGGACACACCGATCCAGGCGCCGCGCTGATCATCGATGGCCAAGCCGTCGTGGATATTCAGACCGACGGGCGCTTCCGCTACTTTACGCAGTCGCTCACGCGCGGAAGCCATGAGATTGTCATCATCGGACAAAACCGCCGGGGAGGCACGGCTGTGAAACGCGTGCCGATTGTGATTCCATAGCGAGGGGGATCGCCGCTGCGCGATGTGGAAGCCGGGGCCAGCATCGGCTCGGACCAATGAAAACTAATGATTAATAAGAATGGATATAACTTCCGCTCGGTCTTCAGTCTGTTGTCGTCTGATCTGGCCATCGACTTGGGCACGGCCAATACGCTGGTGTTCTCCAAGGGCAAAGGCATCGTGGTCAACGAGCCTTCGATCGTGGCCATCAACAAGACCAGCGGCGAGGTCGTGGCCGTCGGTCGCGAAGCCAAGGACATGCTCGGCCGCACGCCCGGCAACGTCGTGGCCATCAAGCCGATGAAGGACGGCGTGATCGCCGACTTCAAGGTCACCGAGAAGATGCTGACCTATTTCATCCAGAAGGCGCACAACCGGCGCGTTCTGGTCCACCCGCGCATCGTCATCGGCGTGCCCAGCGAAATCACGCCGGTGGAAAAGCGCGCCGTGCAGGATTCCGCGTATCGCGCGCGAGCCAGCGAAGTCTATCTCGTCGAGCAAGCCATGGCCGCGGCTATCGGCGCGGGCCTGCCCATCGAGGAACCGTCCGGCAACATGGTCGTCGACATCGGTGGCGGCACCACGGACATCGCCGTGATCTCCATGAGCGGCATCGTCTATTCCCGCTCGGTGCGCGTGGCCGGCAACGAGATGGACGAAGCCGTGATGCACTACCTGAAGCGCAAATACAACTTGCTGGTCGGCGAACGCACCGCCGAACAGATCAAGATGGAGATCGGCTCAGCCTACCCGCTCGAAAAGCCGCTCACCATCGAGGTAAAAGGCCGCAATTTGATCGAGGGCGTGCCGCGCACGGTCACTATTGATGACAGCGAAATCCGCGAAGCCCTCTCCGAATGCGTGGCCACCATCCTCAATGCCATTCGCGTCGCGCTCGAACGCACTCCGCCCGAACTTTCCGCCGATATCAGCGATCGCGGCATCGTCCTGACCGGCGGCGGCGCGCTCTTGCGCAATCTCGATAAGCGTATCCGGGAAGAAACCGGCTTGCCTGTCTCCATCGCCGACGACCCGTTGGCTTCCGTCGTCCTGGGCACCGGAAAAATGCTGAGCGATTTCCACTTGTTGCGTTTGGTTTCGATCGACTGAAAGCGCGCCGCGCGGCAAGAGAATCCGCGGCGATTGAGCGTACATCATCATGCTGGCGGTACCGAGCCGACACCGTTCCTTCACTCTGCTGGCCACCATGCTGGCCGTCCAACTGCTCCTGCTGGCCATCCAGATCAAGCGCGGCACGCAGGTGCGCCTAATCCGCATCTGGGCCGTCGAGATGGTCGCTCCGCTGGGCCGCACCGCAGCCTGGACCACCGATGGCATCTCCGCCGTCTGGAACAACTACGTGGCCCTCCGCCACCTGCGCCAGCAGAACGACGACATGCAAAAGGAACTGGATCGCTTGAAATTAAGCAACGCCGAACTCGAAGGCCGCGCCGCCGAAGCCGACCGCCTGGCGGAGTTGCTGGGATTCCGCGAAGCGCATGGCGCCGTGCCCATGCTGGCCGCGCGTGTGATCGGCGGCAGTCCTGACGCGACCACCGACGTCGTTTTCATCAACCGCGGCACGCGCGACGGTCTAAAGCGCGACATGGGCGTGATCACGCCGGAGGGCGTCGTAGGGAAAATCGTTGCCGTTTTCCCCGACACCTCCCAGGTGTTGCTGCTTAACGATCGCGATAGCGGCGTGGGCGCGCTTCTGGCCAGCACACGCACCCAGAGTCCGGTGCGCGGCAGCGGCGATCCGCTCCTGAACATGGAATACGTCAGCAACGACGTAAAAATACAACCCGGCGAAGCCGTGCTCACCTCCGGCCAGGACCGCATCTTCCCCAAGGACTTGCCGGTCGGAACGGTTGCGCAAACCAAGCCCGATCCTCACGGCACCTTCCAGGAAGTTCTGGTCAAGCCCGCGGCTCATTTGGACCGCCTCGAGGAAGTGCTGGTCTTGCTGAGCCGCCAGGAACTCGAGCCTAAGAAACCCGCCGACACCCAGGCCGCCAATGCGCCGGTCGCGGCGCCCGTGGCCAGGGCGTCGGCTTCCCGGCAGCCCACGCCGGTTGCAGGCCATCCATGATGGAGATTACGACGATGGGCGCATCCCGCATGGCCACAACGCTGACGAACGCAAACGCTCGGCGTTCGACGCGTTCGATTCCGCATCGCGACTCGGTGAACTGACCAAATGGAAGCCCACGCGCACACAATCGGCGAACAGCACGTTGAAGTGCATAAGTTCTATGCCGGCGCGGTGACCATTGCGGTCGTTGCGGCGCTGCTGCTGGAAGCCTCCTTGCGCGCTTCTTTTCGCTGGGCGGACTTGCTGGAGCTGCCGCTGCTGGTGACGATTTACTTCGCCCTCAGCCGCCGGAATCCGTCGGGCGGCTTGCTCCTCGGAATGGTGATTGGTCTTTTGCAAGACAGCCTGAGCCACACACCCATCGGCTTCTACGGCATCGCCAAGACCTTGGTCGGATTTATGGCCTCCTCCCTCGGCGCCCGCATCGACGTCGAGCACCCGCTCAGCCGCTTCATGTTCACGCTTTTCTTTTTCTACGTTCACAACTCCGTGCTGGTCCTGATTTCCCGCGTCCTGATGGCCCAGCAGCAACCCTATCTCACCGTCAGGCTGCTCACCGCATCTCTCGTGAACGCCGCCCTCGCTGTCGCGCTGTTTCCGCTCCTCGATCGACTCCGCAAGAACTCCTGAAGGCGCCGCCGTGCGGCCATTGCTGGCGGCAAGTAGGCTGTGCTAGCATCGCCCCCGTCCAGCGAGAATCCATCCCGTAGGAGCGCAACCATGAAAACGAAATTATTCCTGGCCGTCGCGATTCTGGCCGTCTCGGGCCTCGGCCTGCACGCGGAATTTCTGAAGCAAACACAAACCTTCAAAACCTCTGCCGGCGACGTCAACATCACGCCGATCTATCACGCCAGCACCATGATCGAAGCGGGCGGCAAAGTGATCTACGTGGACCCCGCCAAACCCTCCGACTTCACCGGCCTTCCGCCGGCCGATTTGATTCTCATCAGCGACATCCACGGTGACCACATGGACGCTGATGCCGTGAAAAAGCTCAGCAAGGCTGACACGGAGATCATCGCGCCGCCTTCCGTCAAAATGACCATCACCGATGCCAAGCCGCTCGCCAATGGCGAAAAAACGAAATGGGAGAAGTGGACCATCGAAGCCATCCCCATGTACAACATGGTCCGCAAGAATCCCCAAGGTGAACCGTTTCATACCAAGGGGCGCGGCGACGGCTTCATTCTGACCTACGGCGGCAAGCGCTTCTATTTCTCCGGCGACACCGAAGCCATTCCCGAAATGCTTGCGCTCAAGAACATCGACGTGGCTTTCATCTGCATGTTCGAACGCCCCACCATGTCACCCGAGGAAGCGGCTGATGCCGTGCTGAAGTTTCATCCCAAGGTCGTGATTCCCTATCACTACGGCCCGCCGCCGAACGGTTCCGATCCCAAGATTTTTGCGCAAAAACTGCAGGGCAGCGGAATCGACGTTCGCCTGCTCAACTGGTACGCCAACAAGGCCTCTTAGCAAACGCATTACTTGGTGCGGTGAGCCGCCGTATACCTGGCGGATTAAATGGCTCACCGCAACCAACCCCAGCCCTGCCATCCACCATCGAAAATGACGTGATTTGGCCAGCTTTGATTGGCCCCCCAGTGGCCGTACCCCCCACCTGGCCCTTAACCTGAACCTCCGTGCAGGGGTTAACTTCCTGGGTCCAAAGATGCGCAGATAGTTGCACGCCCTCGTTGCAAGTGTTACCGTGAGCGAGGTTTAGGAAGATTTCGAGAGAGGCATGGTCGGCGCTTTGAAAGCCCCCTCTTCGCGCTGTCCTGCGGTTGTAAATGGCGTCATTCCGGTCACCTCCTGCTTTGAGGATGATCGGGTGGTGATTGATTTCGGGGCAGCGCGGAGTGGCGTTGTCTAACGCGTTTCAGAGAGAAAGCAAACTGCCGCAAACGCGGCTGGCCGTCATCTCCTACGTAATCGTCGGGCTGATCGGGCTGCTGCTCTTCGGCTTTTGGCGCCTGCAGATCGTCGATTCCGATCGCTACGCTCAACTGGCGGAGCGCAATCGCATCCGCACCATCCCCGTCATTGCTCCGCGCGGCTCGATGCTTGATCGCAGCGGCCGCGTGTTGGTGGACAATTATCCGTCCTTCAGCGTCCTGCTATTGCGCGACGATGCCGAGCAAGTCCAAAAACTGCTGCCGCAAATCGCGGAAGGTTTGAGCCTGCCGCTCGCGGACGTGCAGCAGCAAATCGACGCCGCGAAATCCTTGCCGCATTTCCAGCCCCTCGTCATCAAGCCGGAAGCCAGCCCGGCGGACATCGCCTTCATCGAGTCCCATCGCAGCGATGTGCCCGTGCTGGAAATGCTCATGGTGCATCGCCGCCGTTATCCGCAGGGAGGATTCCTGGCGCACGTGAGCGGATACGTAGGTGAGGTAAGCGCGGACGAGGTGGACGCATCTGAGGGCCGCTACAAGCCTGGCGATATCGTCGGCAAAACGGGCCTGGAAAAGCAGTACAACGAGCAATTAATGGGCGTGGACGGCCAGCGGCGCGTCATTGTGAATAGCGTCGGCCGCGAGGTCGGCCGCCTCGAGCAAACCGATCCGGTTCCCGGCAAGCCCATCCGGTTGACGATTGACGCGGATCTCCAAGCCGTCGCGGAGCAAGACTTGCAAGGCAAGAGGGGCGCCGTTGTCGCCATGGATCCACGCACCGGCGAAATCCTGGCACTGGCCAGCCACCCGGCGTACGACCCCAACGACTTCGCCGTCGCCATCTCCAAGGATGAATGGCAGCATCTCAACGACGATCCTGACCACCCGCTGCTCAACCGCGTGGTGCAGGCGCAACTTGCGCCGGGCTCGATGTTCAAGATTTTCATGACTGCGGCTATGCTGGAGTCCAAGGCGATTCCCGAGGACTACAAGGTTTTCTGTCCGGGCTACGCGGAATTTTACGGGCGCGTTTTTCATGACGCCGAAAAAGATCATGGCGAGGTGGACCTGCATAAGGCCATCGTGAAATCCTGCGACGTTTACTTCTATAATGTAGGCCAGCGGCTGGGCATCGACCGCATCTCTTACTATGCGACGAAACTCGGTCTTGGCCGCAAGACCGGCGTGGACCTTCCCGGTGAGGATTCCGGCTTGGTGCCTTCCGAGGAATGGAAGGAACGCGTCTTCCATCAGAAGTGGTATCCGGGCGAGACCATCTCGGTCTCCATCGGCCAGGGAGCCACGGTGGTCACTCCGATGCAAATTGCCTATACCATCGGCGGCATCGCCAGCGGCGGCGTGTTTCGTCAGCCCCATCTCCTGATGAGCAATCAGCCCGCACCGGAAATCGATTTTCCCATCTCCGAATCCACCACCGATTTCATTACCCAGGCCATGTGGGGCGTGGTCAACGAAGACGGTACGGCCGCCGCATCCAGGCTGCCAGGCATCGAATTCTGCGGCAAGACGGGCACGGCCCAGGTGATTAGCGCGGATCGTAAAGGGCTGGCCGGAAAAGAAACGCAAACGAAGAACAATGCCTGGTTTGTGGGATTTGCACCGCGGCGCAATCCCGAGATCGTCGTCACGGTGCTGGTGCAAGCCGGTGGCTTCGGCGCCGTGTCCGCCGCGCCCATCGCGCGCGATATCGTCAAAGCGTACTACGATAAAAAGCAGGGCAACTTCCAGCAGCTAACCACTCAGTTACTGCCTGGCAGTTCCCCTTTGTCGAACCCCGCTACGGCGCCAGCGCGGCCAGCCGCTGCGAAATCCATTACGCCCGCATCGCAAAGCGCGGTTCCAGCGCCCAAGCCTTCCAGCAAACCGGCCGCGCCGCAGCCTGCCGACAAATCCGTTATTCCCGCCTCGCCGGCCGAGCAGACCCCTCCGGCAATTCCCATCGCGGAAGGGCCGTCGGAAACACAATGAACGGAACAGAGCGATGAAACAAATGGGCGGGATTCGCGAATACGATTGGACCTTGCTGGCGATCGCTTTCGCCATCTGCGGATTGGGTCTGCTTGAAATCTGGTCGTCCACTCACGTCAGTCATCTCGCCGGCATGCAGTGGAAACAGGTCTCCTGGATCGGCATGGGCGTGGTCGGCATGCTGCTGCTTTCCCGTCTTGACTACCATGCCGTTCTCGACAAGGCGCCCATTCTCTACCTCATCGGCATCATGGCGCTGGTTGCGGTTCTGGCGGTCGGTCACACGCGATTCGGAGCCAAACGCTGGCTGCCCATTCTCGGCCAGTTTTTCCAGGTGTCGGAACTCGCGAAGTTGATTATAATCGTCGTGCTGGCGCGCTTCTTTACCGATGTGCGCACAGACCGTCTCACCTTGGGGGATTTGTTCAAGGCGTGCGTTCTAACGGGACTGCCGCTGGGCCTGATTTTGCTTCAGCCGGACCTCGGCACGGCCATGGTGCTGGTTCCGGTGGCCGCTGTGGGAGCCTATCTCGCGGGCTTGCAATGGAAACACATGGTGGTCATCGTGCTCGCCGCAGCGATGATGCTGCCGGTCGCCTGGCACGTGCTCAAGCCCTACCAGAAAGAACGTGTCACCGCTTTCATGCGCCCGGAGGAAGACCCCAAGGGTTCGGGCTACCAGATCCTCCAATCGAAAATTGCCGTCGGCTCCGGAGGTTTCTGGGGCAAGGGACTGGGCCACGGAAGCCAGAATCAACTCGGTTTCGTGCCGGTCCGGTATTCCGATTTCATTATGGCGGCGCTGGCCGAGGAACTCGGCTTTGCCGGAGTCTTCGTGGCGCTGTCACTGTATGCGGCCCTGCTGTTGCGCCTGATCCAGAACGCACAACGCGCAAAGGATCGCGAGGGAATGTTTCTGGTGATGGGCGTGGCGGCGATTTTAGGATTTCATGTTTTGGTGAACGTGGCCATGGTCATCGGCTTCATGCCGGTGACCGGTATTCCCCTGCCGCTGATGAGTTACGGCGGGTCGGCCACGCTGTTCGTTTTTCTCGCGCTCGGCTTGGTGATGAACGTCCGCTTGCGGCGCTTCGTCAATTGAGCCCGCGCGATTTGCTATTTTGGCTCGCGGCCAGCTACGCTACGGGCGTGGGCTGTACTTGCAGCCCACGGAAAAAATAGGTGGCGCCCGCGAGTAGCGGTTTTGCAAAACGGATTTTGAGGTTGCATCGCGTGTACGAGACCCACCGCGCACCCTTGCCGGTTTCTCCGGACCTGCTGGCCCGGCCGGGACGGCTGCGCCCTAGCGCCCCCATTCGGCTCGTCGCGATGCCCTCCGAGGAGCTTTCATGCCCAAAGAATTGGTTATTTCTGCGGCCCCCCATGAGACGAGGGTCGCCATTCTCGAAGATGGTCTGCTCTGCGAAATCTACATCGAGCGTGAAAAAGAATTTGCCCTAGTCGGAAGCATCTACAAAGGACGCGTCACGCGCGTGCTGCCCGGCATGCAGTCGGCCTTTGTGGAAATCGGCCTCGATAGCGACGCCTTCCTCTACGTCGGCGATTTCCTCGAAAATCTCGAGGACTACGACCACGTCGTAGCACCCGTCGAAGGAAAAATCGAAAAGATGGAGCAGCAGGGCGGCGCGGTGTTCTCGCCCCCGGCTGCAGCCCCCGCGGAGGCGCCCGCCGAGACGGTTTCGGCGCCAGAACCCGGCAACGAAGCTCTGCCGCCCGCACCCGTTTCAGAAAGCGGCGTCGCACCTCAGCCGCCCCGCCATTTCACGCCTCAGCCGCGGCCATTCCAGCGGCAGGATCGCGGGCCTGGCGGGCCTGGCGGGCCCCGGCGGCCCTGGCGGCGGCTATGGCCATGATCGTGGCGGCGGTGGCGGACGTGGTGGTCGCGGCCGTGGCGGACGCTGGCGCCGCGGTGGTGGTGGTGGTGGTGGTGGCGATCGCCGCCCCGGACGCGACCTTCCGCCGTCCAAGTACGCATCGCCCCGGCCTTTCACGCCGCGCCCGTATCAGCCCGCGGAGGAGCCTCCTCCGCCCGCCGACTACACGCCCGTCATTCTTCCGGGCGAATCGCTCGCCAAGTACAAAGATCGCGCTCCGGGCGCTCCTGCACCGGTAAAATCGACCGAAGCATCCGCGGGCGCTTCAGAGCAAGCCACAGCGTCCGGACTGCCGTCGTCGCTCTACGCTGCGCCCCAAGAACCCTCCGCTGCGGACAACGCGGACATGCCCGAAACGCACGCCGAAGCCGTCGAAGCCGAGGCTCCGGTTGAGCCGCTCACCGAGCTTTCCGCCGAAGCTGCCGCGGAAGCAGAAATGCCATTGGCGAGCGCGCACCAAGCCGCCGAAGAACACATCGAACATCACGACGAGCATCCCCATCACGCCGAAGTCCTAGGCGCCCACGGCGTCGCCGACCTCTCCGAAGACGAAGCCACCGCGCTGGCCGAGCAGCTTGCCGAAGCCCGCCACGAGGAAGCCGCCGCCGAAGCCGAAGCCGACGAACAAGTCGGCCCCCTCGACGAGGAGCTTCCCCCAGCGCCGGAATCCAACGCCGAGACCGAAGCCTTCGTCGCCGAAAGCGAAGCGCAGGAACAGGTCGAGCAGCAGGAAGAAGACCACCACGAGCCGGACCTCTCGCCCTCGGAACTCGACGACGAAGAGCGCATCGACGCACTCGCGCTCGAAGCCGCCGAAGCCATGGCCGGCCCCGCGCCCGGGCGCGAGCACGAAATGAAGCCGAAGCCGGCGAACTCGAGCCCTCGCTCCCCTCCGACGCTCAGCCCGACATGCAGCCCGAATCGCAACCCATGAGCGCACGCATCTCCCAGCCGCAGCGCGCCCGCTTCCAACGCCCCATGCGCCGTGGCGGCCGCCCGCAACGCGGCCCGGGCGGGCGTCCGCCGCGCCAGGATCATCGCCATCAGCCCCAGCGCCGGCCTCAACTCATTTCCGAAATGCTCAAGGCCGGCCAGGAGATCATCGTCCAGATCGCCAAGGAGCCGCTCGGCAAGAAGGGCGCGCGCATCACCAGCCACGTCGCGCTTCCCGGCCGCTTCCTGGTCTACATGCCCACGGTCAATCATATCGGCGTCTCGCGCCGCATTGCCTCGGCCGACGAGCGCTCGCGTCTGCGTCGCCTGGTCGGCGAGGCCAAGGGCACATTCCCTGGCGGCTTCATCGTCCGCACTGCCGCCGAAGGCGCGCCCGAAGATGAAATTCGCGCCGACGTCGAATTCCTCGGCCGCACCTGGGAAAAAGTTCTCGCGCAAGGCGAGCCGCGCAAGGCGCCTTCCCTGCTCCATCGCGATCTCAATCTCGTCGAGCGTATCCTGCGCGACTACGTCAGCAACGATTACAGCGCCATCTGGATCGACAACGAGGACGAGTTCGGCAAGGTCGTTGAATTCGTCAGCCGCTTCCAGCCCAAGCTGGTCGGCCGCGTCAAGCTCTACACGAAGACAGCGCCGATCTTCGAGGAGTTCGGCATCCAGCAGGAGCTCGACAAAGCCCTGCGCCCCAAGGTCTGGCTCAAGTCCGGCGGCTACATCGTCATCAATCACACCGAAGCGCTGGTGGCCATCGACGTCAACACCGGCAAGTACGTCGGCCGCGGCTCCACGCGCCTCGAGGACACCATCGTCAAGACCAATCTCGAAGCGGTGAAGGAAATCGTCCGCCAGATTCGCCTGCGCGATCTCGGCGGCATCATCGTCCTTGACCTCATCGACATGGAGGAACGCCGCAACCGCGAAAAAGTCATGATCGCGCTCGAGCAGGCCCTGCGCACCGATCGCGCACCCTCGAAAGTCCTGGGCTTCAACGAATTCGGCTTGGTCACCGTCACGCGCAAACGCACCAAACAAGCCCTCGAACGCGTGCTCTGCCAGCCCTGCCCCTATTGCACCGGCTCGGGCATGGTCAAATCCATTCCCACCATCTGCTACGAAATACAAGCCGAGGCGCGCAAGATGTCCGCCGATCTGGACTCCACCAGCCTGACCCTGCGCGTCCATCCGGAAATCGCCAAAGCGCTCAAGACCCGCGAAGCCGCCCTGATCGAAGAACTCGAGCAGCTCACGCGCAAGAGCGCCATCATCCAAGCCGACCCCACGCTCCACTGGGAGCAGTACGATATTTACTGACCCGCTGAGTGACCGCACCAAGCGATCACCTTCAACCAAGCATCGCGCCGTCTAAGGCTAAGTTCCTTGGCCGAAATCCTATGTAGTGGTGTGTTGTTCGATCTGGACGGAGTCCTGGTGGACTCGACGCCGGCGGTCGCTCGCGTTTGGAGTTCCTGGGCCATCGAGCACGGATTCGACCCGCAAGACACCGTGCGCCGAGCGTTTGGCCGGCCAAGCCTTACGACCGTGCGCGAACTGCTTCCAAATGACGATTACGAAAAAGCAAATCGCGAAGTCGAGCGGCGAGAGATCGAAGATGTCGAGGGCCTGGTGCCTTTGCCCGGCGTGATCAACCTGCTAGGGAAACTGCCGCACGACAAGTGGACGATCGTAACTTCCTGCACGCGAACTCTGGCAATGGTTCGCATCCAGGCGGCCGGGCTGCCACTACCCAAAGTGCTCACCACTTCTCAAGACGTCACAAACGGCAAACCGGCGCCCGAGCCGTATAGGAAAGGCGCGGCAACACTGGGCCTGACGGCAAGCGATTGCATTGTGATTGAGGACGCCCCTGCGGGAATTCGCGCCGGCAAGGCCGCCGGCGCGCGTGTAATCGCCCTTCGAACCACGGACACGGATTCTCCGTTGCGCTCAGCCGGTGCGGATTGGATTGTGGACGATTGCACCGCCATCGAGGCCGCGCTCAACCAAGCCCGCATCGTGCTCAAGCTACGCGGTGCTGGAAGTCACCAGCTTTTCTGACTGCCCTTCGGTGCATTCCATCAGCCTCAGTACGGTTCGCCACTTCCGGGTCGTAGAACCGCACCTCAGCTCGCGCCGTGCTAGACTCTACCCGCAGTGGAGGAACCCAAATGTTTCATCTCAAGGACACAGTCCGAAAAGCCGAAGATCACAAGAAAGTCGGCGCTGTCGTGGACATCCGCGACATGGAGCCGCGCTACAACATCCAATTCGGCAAGGACGAAGCCGACAACGAGTGGATCAAGGACAACGACCTCGAACTGGTAGCCGAAGCGGAAGAGAACGCCTGATCGGCCGATCACTGCGAGCTCAGCTTTTTTGCTTGATGCTCAACCCACGTTAGGGCGTTTGGCCTCGTGCTTCGAAACATCGTCGCGACAGCAACCAACGGTCATTCCGAGCGCAATGGCGGCCAGCCTTGCTTTGCGTCCCGTGCCTCGGGACGCGCCGCCATGCAGTTGAGGAATCCCTCGGCCGGTTTTTCCTGCCTTTCGGCTATCGCTACGCTCACGCATTCGCGTGTTCGCGCTGCCTCAGCGTCGGCAGAGCCTTGATGGATTTTCCAGCCTTCTGCTCCGCAATACGCAATTCGTAGAGGCTCTGCAGATTCAACCAAAACTCCCCGCTCGTTCCGAAGAAATGCGCCAGACGCAGAGCGGTGTCGCCCGTGATTCCCCGCTGGCCGTTCAGTATCTCCGTGATCCGATTGGTCGGCACCTTGATCCGCCGCGCCAACTCGGCCGCGCTCAACTTCAGTGCCGCAAGTTCCTCGGCCAAGTGTTCTCCCGGATGGCTGATCCTTCGCTGCATGTGCCGCATAGAGCATAGCGCAAATGGCGGCCGCTCTTCACGCATTCTCCGCGTCACAACGCATTGACATTGGTAACGTATATGTTACCATATCGAAGATGCTCGAAATTCGCGAGTATCGTGACCGAAACGGCCGCAGCCCATTTGGAGACTGGTTTCACGGGCTGAACGTGGAGGCCTCACGGAAGGTGACCACCGCCATTTATCGCGTCGGGCTCGGGAATTTATCCGCGATGAAGAGCGTCGGAGCCGGAGTTCACGAGTGCAGGATCAATTTCGGTCCCGGTTATCGAGTGTATTTCGGAAAAGAAGGCCACCAGATCGTGATCCTCCTCGGAGGTGGCACCAAACAGCGCCAGCAGGACGACATCCGGCGCGCGATGGGACGATGGGAAGACTACAAGCGGCAAAAGAAAGAACGAAAGGACTGAAATGGCGCTGACAAGAGATTTCAGGGAAACGGTTCAAGCTCGCGTGAGACGCGACCCGGCCTTCCGGAAGGGGCTACTGAGCGAAGCCATCGAAAGCCTCCTTGCCGGAGAGGTGAGACTTGGCAAGGAACTGCTGCGCGATTACATTAATGCCACGATCGGCTTTCCCCAACTGGCCTCGCGAACCAAAATTCACGCAAAAACTCTTCACCGAATGTTTGGACAAAACGGAAACCCAACGGCCAGCAACCTGTTTGAAATCGTCTCTTATTTGCAGCGCTCGGAAGGCGTTCGCCTGGAGGTGCGCACCGCGCCAAAACCCTCACGCTCCGTGAAGCAGCGGATTAGATCCGCACACCGCGAGACAGCCCCTCAGGCGGTAGGAAATTAGCCGCCGGCCTACAGCTTCCAATCCTGCGAAGTAACGTACGCGCGGTTGATGTCGGCGACCGTCGCCGTCCCGCAATTCCCCATCGCCAGTTTCAGTTCCCCCTGCATGATTTCCAGCACGCGATCGACGCCAGCCTGCCCAAACGCCCCCAATCCCCAAAGGAAGGGCCGCCCGATGCCCACGGCCTTGGCGCCCAGCGCCAGCGCCTTAAAAACATCCGTCCCACGGCGGAAGCCGCCATCGACGAACACCGGAACGCGGCCGTTCACTTCGGCCACCACTTCGGGCAGCGCCTCGATGGTTGCGCGCAGGGTCTCCGTCGATCGCCCGCCGTGGTTCGATACCAGGATCCCATCGAGGCCGTGATCGATAGCGAGCCGCGCGTCCTCGCGCGTGTCGATTCCCTTGATGAGGAACTTCCCCTTCCAGGATTTTCGGATGCGGTCGACAAACGCCCAGTCCATCGCCGGATTCTGCATCATCACGCCTGTCATGTTGATGCCGTTGTACATCGGCCGTTCCGCCACGCTCGGCCCGGCTGCGCTTTCATGGCAGGTCGTGCACTGCTTCACGTCCTTCGGCCGCGTGCGCAGAAAGGTTTCGCTGTTGCGCCCGGTCGTGTTGTCCACGGTCAGCGCGATCACCGAGCACCCGGCCGCCTCCACGCGTTGCAGAATCTTTTCGCAGGCCTCCCACGTACTGGGCGCGTAGAGCTGCTGCCACACCGGCCGGCCCAAAGCCTTGTTGACCTCTTCCACGGGAGTCGAAGTCTCCGTGGAAAGGAATTGCAAAGTGCCGCGCGCTTTGGCGGCACGGGCCACGTCCAATTCGCCGCCCGGACCGAACGACTTCTCGCCGCCGGTCGGGCACAGTGAAGATCGGGCTGTTGTACGTGGTGCCGAACAGCTCCACGCGCATGTCAACTTTGGTCGCGTCGCGCAACCGGCGCGGACGCAATTCAATGTGCTTGAACCCTTCGCGATTGGCGCGCAGCGTCCCGTCATCGTCCACGCCGCTGGCCATGTAGGCCCAATGGCCCGGACTCACCTTGCGATGCGCCGCTTCCTCAAAATCAAAAACGTCCAGCGCGTCGGCCGGCTTCGCAATGACGTCGGAGCACCCCCAGGCGTGTCCTGGGCAAAGACCCCTTCCTTCATAAAGGCGGCTACCCCGCCCAGCGCGGCAACATAAGGGCTGGCGGCCAAAAACCTCAGAAATTCACGACGGGCCGTGGAAATATCGGTCGGCTGTTTCATAATTGCTGGATACTAGCTCTAGTCCCTATGTCTGACTAGCAAAAAAAATCTACGGGTACTGGAAACAAGTGAGCCGATTTTGCATTTCCGGGTGCCTGACCCTTTGATTTGCGGAGGGTCGGGATTTGCCCGTTCCCTCTCCCCGCACTGGAACCGATAATTTCCGCAGATTTTGATGAGCAATTATGATATTACACATAGCGAAACGTAACTATGGTAGTGTAAACGACTTGGAAACGGAGGAAGGGCCTGGTGCAACGGGAACAGACTCGGCTGTCGCCGCGCTACTTCTTCGCCGTCGATATTGAACTGACCGATCTGCAGTCGCACACGCAGATTCATGAACGCACCAAGGATTTGAGCCTGTTTGGCTGTGGCGTCGATACGTCCCAGCCCTTCCCGCAGGGAACCGCCGTACGAATCAAGCTCTCCCATGAAGACGCGACCGTGGCGGCTTTCGCCAGGGTGGTCTACGCCAGCCCGGAACTCGGTATGGGACTCGTCTTCACCCGCGTCGACCCAGAAAACCAGCGCATTCTGGAAGAATGGATCGCGGAACTGATGAGCATGCCCATGCAGCGGTAACGAAACCACCTCCCGCATCGGCTGCCGCTTTTTGGGAAGTGCGGCTGCTCCGGTGCCCCTCGATCTGTTCACCTTTAGAGCGACATTTCCACGCTTTCCACAGTCCGTTCGAATGCACGATCAATACTCACATCGACGAATAGTGCCTTTCATGCTACTCTGCATCGTGACCGTCGTAATCAAGTTCCCACGCCTCACCCTGCAAAGCGCTTGCCGGTTCCCATTTCGCTGGCCGCTTTTCATCGAATCACTCTTGAATCTCTTTTCTGCTTTCCTTTCAAGCGTTTGCGCACTCTTGCTTCGCTCTTCTGCACCCGAGCGAATCCTAACCGACCTGTTTTCATGCGCGTGCGCACTCTTTTGTAAAACTACCGGGGAGGGGGTACACCCCCGAGAAACGCCCCGTGTTATCATTCACTTGCAACCACTAAATCACGCTCTGGGAGAAATTGTGTGACCGCACGCATTCTTGATGGCAATGCCATCCGCAATCAGATCTACGCCGAACTCGGACAGGAAATCGCCAGCCTGCGCGACGCTGGCATCCGCCCCGGCCTGGCGGCCGTTTTGGTCGGCGAAAATCCCGCTTCTCAGCTCTACGTGAAGAGCAAAATCGCCGCCTGTGAAAAACTCGGACTGGGCAGCTTCCTGATCACCCCGCCAGCTACGATTACCACCGCCGAACTGCTCGCCGTCGTCGACGATCTCAACCGCAAGAACGACGTCGACGGCATCCTGGTGCAGATGCCCTTGCCCTCGCAGGTGGACGCCAAGAAAATTCTCGACGCCGTCACTCCCGAAAAAGACGTCGACGGCTTTCATCCCATCAACGTCGGCAAACTCGTCGCCGGCCGGCCGAATCTGGTGGCCTGCACGCCGCTCGGCGTGATGGAGATTTTCCGCCGCAGCGGCATCGCCCTCGAAGGCGCCAACGCCGTGGTCATGGGCCGCAGCGACATCGTCGGCAAGCCCATGGCGCTGCTCCTGATTCACGCCAATGCCACGGTGACGGTCTGCCACTCGAAAACGCGCGACTTGCAGGACGTCGTCCGCCGCGCCGACATCGTTGTCGTCGCCATGGGCCGCGCCGCCATGGTCACCACCGAATACATTCGCCCCGGCGCCACCGTCATCGACGTGGGCCAGAACGTCATCACCGACGCCGCGCAAGCCGAGCGCATCTTCGCGAAGTTCCCCGAGAAAATCGAAAGCTTCCGCAAAAAAGGTTCGGTCCTGGTCGGCGACGTCCATCCCGAAGTAATCGAGGTCGCCGGCGCCTTCACGCCGGTTCCCGGCGGCGTTGGCCCGCTCACCATCGCCATGCTCATGAGCAATACGGTGAGGGCGGCGCGCCTGCGTCGCGGCCAGGCCGCCGGCGCTGCCGCTGCCGTGCGCTAAGCTGACCCGATGCTGCGCGTCGGACTGACCGGCGGAATCGGCTGCGGCAAAAGCACCGTCGCCGCGATGATGCGCGAACTCGGCTGCCACGTCCTGGACGCCGACGAGCTGGCGCATCGCCTGATCGAGCCCGGCGAGCCCGCCTACGACGACATCGTCCGCGAATTCGGCCGCGAGATTCTCGGCCCAGGCGACCGCGTGGATCGCGCCAAACTCGGCGCCATCGTCTTCGCCGATCCCGCGCGCCGCGCCAAGCTCGAATCCTTCATCCATCCGCGCATTTTTGAAGCGCGCGCGCAAGAGCTTCGCCGCCTCGAAGAAGCCGATCCGCACAGCGTGGCCGTCATCGAAGCGGCCCTGCTCGTCGAGGCGGGCTACTACAAGCAGCTCGATCGCTTGATCGTGGTCTGGTGCCGGCCCGAGCAGCAGCTCGCTCGCCTGACCGATCCGGCCTTTGGCCGCGGCATGAGCAGCGAGCAAGCCCAGCGCCGCATCGCCGCGCAACTCGACCTCGCGGAAAAGCGCAAGCTAGCCGACGACGAGATCGATAGTTCCGGAACGCTCGAGGAAACGCAACGCCAGGTTGTCGCACTGGTGGAAAAGTTGAAGCGCATGGCCAGCGCTTGACGAATTTCGACGAGCGTGCGAGCACGCACGCGAATTGCGGCCTTTTTGACGCAGCCGTTCGTCGGGCGATGCCGGTCAGGCGTTCCAGAACGACCGTTGCCGTTCGCGCTCGGCAGGCGGCAGCGTAAACCAGGACTCTGCGGCGTCGCGCACGCGATCGAGCAGGCTTTGCATCTCGGCGTGCTTGCTGTCGATCAAGTCCCGATCGGCGTTCGGCTGCACTTCGATGGGTGGACCGAAGATCAGCGCAACGCGCGAAAACGGATAGGGAATTTGAAACAGGTCCCAGGCCTTCTCGAGCGTCCGGGCGCTCTGGCAGTACGCGTGCACGCAAATGATCGGGCCGCCCGAGCGCCGCGCCAGCAACACCGGTCCGGGTTTCGCGACATAGCGGGGGCCGCGTGGCCCATCGGCGGTGAACGCCGCGTCGTAGCCTTCGGCCATGCTGCGCGCCATGGCCACGATTCCGCGCATGCCGCCGCGCGAAGAGCTGCCCAGGACCCGGCGCAAGCCGAAGCGCAGCGTGATGTACGCCGCCCACTGCGCGTCGAAGTTCGTGCCGCTCAGGATGGCGATTTTGCGCCGCCGCGCCCACCACGACAGCGGGATCAGCCCGCGGTGCCAGAACGCGAAGATGCATTGGCGGCCGCTGGCATGCGTCCGTTCGATCTGCTGGAGCCCGGAAATGTCGTAGCGCAGCGTCGGGCCGGTCAGCCGCACTAACGCGTGGGCGACGTTTCCGAGAATGGGCACCTGTAAGCGTCTGGAAAACGGCAGCGGTTGAAGTTGTACGTCAGAGGCGGACGCGGAAGGCCGGGCTAGTTGATCTTCAGGCTCCGCGCCGGTTTTCGCCGCATCCGTCATCGGCGTATAGTATAGGCGAATCGTCCTCTGGCCTTCTATGACGCTGAGTATCGATTGATGCGCGACGATGCAGTGTTGACGCAAACTCCGAGTACAATCCGCGCTTGCCGCGTCTTCGCTCTCCTTGGCGCCGCCGCTCTTTTTGCGGCGCTGGGCGGGAGCGCGCCGCTTCGCGCCCAAATGGCGCCCGCGCCTGAGGCCATCGGCAGCCTGGTGGGAGATGACGTCACCGTCAAGAACGCGATCAGCGTCGACCTCGCCAACGGCCGCAGCTCCGCGCAACTGGCCAGCGGCAGCGAAATCACTGTTCGCTCCGGAAAAGCGCGAATCGATCTGGACGATGGTGACACGATTGCCGTCTGCGGCCCGGCGCACCTTACCCTCCTGAAGGCCGGTGGCACGATTACACTCGCCCTCGATTATGGCGAGGTGCATCCGCAATTGACTTCCGCGACTCCGCTGACCATCTATATGCCATTGATTGTCGCCACTCCGGTGGCCATTGGGTCGGGTCCGCGCGACCTTACCATCGGGCTCAGCCAAGCCGGAGAGCTCTGCGCGATTCCAGCGCAAGGCGCGTTGCGCATCGAAGAGCAACTGGCTGGCCAGGGCATGCTCGTGCCCCAAGGCGGCCAAGTAAGTTTCACGGGCGGCGAACTCAACGCAGTTCGCAACTCTTCGCAGGCGTGCAGCTGCGAACTACTCGTGGTGGCCGATACGGTGAAGAGGCAGTTTGCGATGAATTTGCAGGTAAAGCCTCCGGTACAACCGGTCGTCAGCCAGGCAGCAACTCCTCCGCCCGCGCCGCCCCTGCCGAGCGACGCTCCCGTTTATCGCATCACCGTGCCGCTGACGTTTGATGCCCGGTCGCCTCGGCCGCCCGCTGCCGATCCGCCGACGATCATGCTCACCGAAGAAGCACGCTTACAACCCAAGATCGACTTTCAGGGCGACGTCAAACCTGCCCCGCCTACGCAACCGCGCCGTGCACGCGCAGCGGAAAGCCCTGTGGACAGCGGATCGAAAGAGAAAAAGCCCGGCCCGTTCGCGAAGGTCTTTGGCATTTTCCACCGGCGCCATGGCGCAGCCCACTGCGTTGGTGTAGGTTGCGGTACAAACAGCTAATCGCATCCCGGCCGACCGGTTCGCACGAATCCTTCCATAGACACGCGACCTCCAGCCGGAGCGCCTTTTTGCTGGGCCTGCGTTGTCAATCCCCAATGCGTTAGTCGCCACGAGTCGTAAGTCTTATGTCGCGGGTCATCTGTCTCGTTGACCCCCTTCGTTAGCGAGTGCTACTTTCGCCCCCTCTCAGCGGTTCGCTCACATCTTTCACTCTCGGCGGATCTGCCTGGGATGATTTTTCCCATGCACTCGGAAACCATTTTCTCAACTTCATTTGGGAGCCGTCGTCCTCCGGCTGGCTGGAAAAGCGCCGCGTGTTTGCTCGGCGTATTGCTTGCGCCGCTCGGTCTGATCTCCTGCGCGGCAACGGGAGGCGGCGCCCCGCCGCCTGCTCCCGCGCCGCCTGCCGCAACGGTTACCGTCTCCGCTCCGGCGACCGAGGTGGCTACCGGCGGCACGGTGCAATTTAGCGCGAACGTGCAGAACGCCAGCGATCCCACCGTAACCTGGGAAGTGAATTCGATCCCCGGCGGCAATCTGAACGTCGGGACCATCACGCCGCAAGGACTTTACGCGGGGCCGATGAATCCGCCGAACCCTCCTAAAGTAGCCGTGACCGCTGTGCTCGCCGCCGCCGCGTCGATTTTCGGCTCCGCGCCGATCATCGTGGTTGCCGACGCGCCACTGAGTTTCGGCGTTTTTTCCTGGCGAAACGACACGATGATTTCCGGAATCAACAGCCAGGAAACCATTCTTACGCCGGCGACGATCAATAACAGCACGAAGAGGCAGTTTGGCAAGATTTTCGCTTGCCCTGTGGACGGCGAGGTTTATGCGCAACCGCTTTACGCCGAGAACGTATCCGTGGCCGCAGCGGGACTTCACAACGTCGTCTTCGTGGCCACTGAAAACGACAGCGTCTTCGCATTCGACGCCGACGCATCTCCCTGCCAGCAAATCTGGCAGACGAGTTTCCTCAACCCGGCGCTGGGCGTCTCCGCCGTGCCCGCCTGTTTCATGATGGGTGGCGCCTGCTCGGATGGCGGGATCAGCAATGACGTGGGGACGAACGACATCACTCCCGAAATCGGCATCACCGGAACGCCCGTCATCAACCCGGCGAACGGCATGCTCTACGTCGTCTCCAAAACGAAGGAAAGCACCGCGAATGGGCTGGTTTACGTTCAGCGGCTGCACGCGCTGGACGTCACCACCGGCAACGAAGAACCATTTAGCCCCGTGGTGATCCAAGCGATTGTTTCCGGCAGCGGAGCCGAAAACAACGGACAGGGCCAGGTGCCCTTCGATCCCCTGCACGCGAACCAGTGCGCGGCTCTCACGCTCTCCGGTGGAAATGTGTATGTCGCATTCGGATCGCACGGCGACGTCGATCCTTTTCACGGATGGCTGCTGGCCTATGACGCCAATACGCTGGCCCAGGTCGCGGTCTTCAACACGACGCCCAACAGTTCTCCTTCGGAGGGCGGCATCGCGCAGTCCGGGGCCGCTCCTTCGATCGACGCGAGCGGAGCCATTTTTGACGCCACGGGCTACGGCGTGTTTGACGCGAAGAACGCGACCGCTCCGAACACCGAATACGCGCAGACGCTGCTGCGGCTGAGCGTGAACGCCGCCGCGAAAAACTTCACGGTTCTGGACCGGTTCACGCCATTCAATCAGCTGGCCCTCACTACGAGCGACCAGAATTTGGGTTCGAGCGGCGTTCTGCTGCTGCCTGACCAAGCCAGCGGACCGCCACGCTTGGCGGTGATCGGCGGAGAGTCCGGCGTTCTTTACCTGGTGAACCGCGACAATCTTGGCGGCTTCACCGCGGGCGGGCCAGACAAGGTGCTGGCCACACTGAATCTGAACGGGGCGATCGATAGCACGCCGTTGTTTTGGCAGGGCTCGCTCTACACCACGGCGACAGGCCAAAACCTCAGCGCATTCCCGCTCAGCAACGGCGGTTTGACGGCCGTGGCCAACACGCTCTCCCAGGAGACGTTCGCGTTTCCTCCGCCGACGCCGGTCATCTCCGCGAATGGCACGAACAATGGCATCGCGTGGATCATCGACTCGAGCGGCTGGGGAGCGAACGGCGCGGCGGCTACTCCGGCCATCCTGCGCGCCTACGACGCGACGAATCTGGGCAATGAAATCTACAACAGTTCGGCGAACAGCGCAGATGCGGCAGGGCTAGCCGTGAAGTTCGCCGTTCCGACGGTCGCCAACGGCAAAGTCTATGTAGGCACGCAAGGGGAACTTTCCGTGTACGGCCTGCTGGGCCAATAAGCTGAAAAACGATGCGGCTGCCCAGGGGCCGCGGATCCACGTCACATAACTTCGTTACATTCCTTCGTAATTGGGCCCGCCGCCGCCCTCCGGCGGTACCCAGGTGATGATCTGGTACGGGTCGGCAACGTCACAGGTCTTGCAGTGCACGCAATTCGAGGCGTTGATTTTCAGTCGCCGCACGCCTCGCTCCTCGGTCATTTCGTAGACCGCCGCAGGACAGAAGTATTGGCAGGGATTGCCGTATTCGGTCACGCAAGGGCCGACGCAAATGTTGGTGTCGGCAACGAGCAGATGACCGGGCTGATCCTCGGTGTGGCGCGTGCCGGAATAAAAGATGTCGGTGAGGCGGTCGAAGGTGAGCACGCCATCACCCTTCATGCGCGGCGGCGCGGGCCCGGCGCCGGCCAGCTTGTGATACTCCGTGTAGCCCGCAGGGGCGCGCATAGGATCGATCAGTCCGCGCCCGCCCGTGACATACTGCACCGCCGCGTGCGCCAGGCCGCGCCAGAGACCGTGCTGAAATCCCTGGTGGAAGTTCCGCACGCCGCGCAATTCCTTGGCGACCCAGCTCTGCTCGACCTTGCGGGGAAATGCGGCGAGTGTGCGGGCCGAGGCGTCGCCGGCGCGCAAAGCCTCCAGAATTGTTTCTGCGGCAAGCATCCCGCTCTTAATGGCCATGTGAATGCCCTTGAGCCGCTGCGAATTCAAGAAACTTGCGGAATCGCCGACGATCAGCCCGCCGTCCACATATGTGCGCGGCATGGAATACCAGCCGCCGACGGGAACGGTCTTCGCGCCGTAGCCGATGATGTGGCCGCCTTCCAAGATCGGCCTGACCACCGGATGCGTCTTGAATTCCTGGAAGGCCTCGCGCGGATCGAAACGCGGGTTGTGGTATTCCAGGCCGGTGACCAAGCCGAGCGAAACGCGATTCTCGCGCAGGCCGTAGATCCATCCGCCGCCATACATGCTGGAATCGAGCGGCCAGCCCAGCGTGTGCGCCACAAAACCCGGCACGACTTGGCCTTCGGGAACTTCCCACAATTCCTTGACGCCGATGCTGTAAAGCTGCGGATTGATGCCGTCGAGTTTCTTGCGCGCGACGAGGTCCTTCGTGAGGGAGCCGCGCGGCCCTTCGGCCAGCACCGTGACTTTGGCGCGCAGTTCGTAGCCCGGCGTGAAGTTGGCCTTGGGCTTGCCGCTGCGGTCCACTCCCTTATCGCCGGTAATGACGCCGGCAATGCCGTCGCCTTCGTAGATCAGCTCGGCGCCGGCAAATTCCGTGAAGACGTTGACGCCAGCCTGCTCGACTAGGCCGCCGAGCCATTTCACCATCTTATTGATCGAGATGACGTAGTTGCCGTGATTGCGCAGCGGCGGCGGCGTGATGGGCAGTTTGTAGGCGCGCTCGTGCTTCAGGAAAAAAACAGCGTCGTCTGTGACGGGCGTATCGAAAGGAGGGGCTTGCGCGAAATCGGGAACCAGTTCGGCGATGCCTCGCGGGTCCATGACGGCGCCAGATAGCTCGTGCGCGCCCAACTCGCGCGCCTTCTCTAGTACGTAGATATTCTCGGGGGAAAGCGCAGGCTTGACGCCGGATTCGTTGTGCTGCTTGATCAGGCGGGCGAGGTGCAACGCACAAGCCAAGCCGGCCGGGCCAGCGCCTACGATGAGTACATCCGCCTCGAGTTTTTCGCGCTCTGGCATGGTCAACTATTTCGCCCCGCTGATTTCAACGCAACCGCTGGAACTCTTCAAGGGTAACTCCGAGTTGACGCAGAATCTTAAAGAAAAGAGGCGGACCTATCTCGCGGCCCCCATGAAGAGGAATCGTTGCGGCGCGCCCGTCGGGGTGGTTCCATCGTTCATGGCTGCCGGTCTGACGAGTTCGGAGGAAACCCACTTTGCGCGCGACGGCTTGAAGTTCGCGCGCAGTGGCGCTAGGCATGCACGATTTCGGTAGTGTCGGCTGGGAGGGGCAGGCCCTTTTCGCGGTACTCCTCGGCGATCATCCCAAAAACGGACGAGAGCTCCCCAAGGGCCTCTTCGCGCGTGGGCATCAGCGCGTAGCATCCGGGAATGGACGGAATTTCGGCGACCCAGGAGCCGTCTTCCTGGCGGTACAACACAATCTTGTAGTTCTCAATGCCCATGGAGCTGGCCCTAAACGGAGTCTAGCACACCTCTCCACCTTCGTTCAGAGTCAGTAAAGCGCAGGCTCCAGGCGGTCGGAACTGATGGTCACGAGGTCGCCCGTTTTCAGTGGGTCTTGAAACTGCGACGCTCGCACCGCACATTCCTGGGCGCTTGGCACTGGGTGAATCGACCTACGAGGAAATTCGTCGTAGGTCTTGCCGTCCAGCTTGCGGCCGGTGGCGGACTTGCGGACTCCGCCCCACTGTTTAAAGAAAAACGGTACGTCAGCGCGGTGGCACTGATCCCTAACGGAAAGGACCCATTCCTTTTTCATCGGTCTGGCGCCTGGACCGCTCTCGCCACCCACTATCACCCAATTGATTCCGTCAAGATTGAGCTTTCCGACATCTTCTAGAAGCGGCTCGACTGACAAAAAACGGATTGTGGCGGAGGCGCCCCGCAAATCTTCAATCCTTGGCAGCCCATGTTCTCTATTCTCGACGCTCACTCCCCACCAGATGTGAGTTTGGATCGCTGCGAAGCTGAGCCTCGAATTGAGAAGTCGCCGCAAGCGCTCCGATCGCTTCGTGAGAATCTGATAGGTATGCCAGTTGGCGGCGACCATGACTCTTGCCACCGCTTCGATGTAATCCTCGGGCACGGCGTCGTGGAAGAGATCACTCATTGAATTTACAAAAATCATTTTTGGAGAACGCCAACGCAAAGGCTCGGCCACTTTCTCGGGGACCAATCGCAGATCGAATCCCTGCTCGTATGGGTGCCCCTTAACACCACGGAAGCGTTCCGCAAAAGTTTCGGCGTAGCAATGCTTGCAGCCCGGACTTACCTTCGTGCAACCCCGCACGGGATTCCAGGTGGCATCCGTCCACTCGATTGCCGAACCAAGTGACATTAGCGCAGTCCTCGATTTCGATACTTTTCGAAGATATCAAGTACGATGTGCTCCGCGGTTGCTTTCTGCGATGCGAAGAACAGATAGTACACGGTAGCGCCCATAGAATTCCTCATCGGCAACGGCGGCGGAACCCTCGCGAAGCCCGCAACTTTTCTGAGTCGTGAGCGAAACGCTTCAGCAATGGACTCGTTGGATTGCTTCTCGGGTTCATCAAACAGAGAGGTATCAGTGCGATACGCGACTCGCTTCCACGAATCGTCACCCCAAAAGGCGGTCATTCGTTCTCTCTGGGATTCTTCGACACGTTCCGGGTTACGCCATAATACGTTGCGATTCATGTCCATCACGGGAAAATTCAAAAACATGTCCAAGGTTTTCATTTCCCCAGCGGATGCGATCACTTTCCAATCGACGTCGAGACCGTAAGGATCGAGGATGCAGAGACCTCTCCGGTAATTCTCATATCTCACGCGTGGGAATACTTTGTTCAGGAGAATATCGTTGCAGTCACCCTGGTAGAAGTGAACGTCCGCGCGTGGGCCTACTAGGTCCTTAAGGTTTGCCACCTTCTCGGGAACGATGTCTACGAGATGGTACTCGTGAAAAGGAGGCTGCACCATCAACGCGTTGAGTGGACTACCGGGCACGAACCCTCGCTGACCTTTTGAGAGGTGTACGCCGGCGCCAGCGAATGCGTCGATGTAAACGTGCTCGAGTGGCGGATTCTTTTGCGCCGCAAGGATTGTCGAGTAAGCCTGCGCATACTCCTTAAGGATGTCGAGCTTGAGCTCTGACCAGTAACCGATTTCGTCGAACTTGAGCGGGCCAGCCATGACGATCATTCATTCGCTTTGTATTCGCCCGGGCGTTAGGTAGAGTACCATTCTACAAGTGCGACGTCGAGAGACTTACTTCTTTTCGAGCGCTTCGGTCAAGGCGGGGATGAGCTCGAAGATGTCGCCGACGATGCCGTAGTCGGCAACCTCGAAGATGGGGGCGTTTGCGTCTTTGTTGATGGCCACGATGGTGCGCGAGCCTTTCATGCCGACGACGTGCTGGATGGCGCCGCTGATGCCGAGCGCGAGATAGAGCTTGGGCGAGACGGTCTGGCCGGAGCTGCCGATCTGGCGATCCATGGGCAGCCAGCCTTCATCGCAGATGGGACGCGAGGCGGCCAGTTCGCCGCCCATGAGCTGGGCGAGTTTTTCGCGCCATGGGAATATTTTCGGGCGCCTTGATGCCGCGTCCGATGGCCACCAGGATGGGCGCCTGCGTGAGGTCCACGGCCTGCTTGGCTTCGCGGAAAAGTTCGAGCGGCACGGTGCGAATCTGTTCGGGGCGCAAATCGACTGTGACGGTCGCGATCGGCGCCGGTGAGGCGCCGCGAGCGGCCTGGTCGCCGCGAAACGCGCCGGCTTGCAACGAGGCGAACCACGGCGCGGAGCCGGAAAAGGTCACATCGGCGGCCGTTTTGCCCTGAAACATCTGGCGCACGAAAATCAGCCGGCCGTTTTCGTAGCGATAGCCGATGCAGTCGCCGATCATGCCCTTGCCGAGCGAGGCCGCGAGCTTGGGCGCGAAATCGCGCACCTGATAGGTGTGCGGCAGGACGACGAGATCGGGCTTGGCTTGGGCGATGGCTTGCGCGAGCGCGATGGTGAAACCGTCGGGCGTGTAGCGCTCGAGGAGGTCGTGCTCGACCAGGAGGACCTGCGTCGAGCTGGTAGCCGGCGAGTTCATCGGCGAGCGCGCGCACGCCTTTGCCGATGACTGCTGCGGCGACGGTGCTTTGCGTTTGCGCGGCGATTTGCTGCGCCGCGGCGAGCGCCTCGAAGCTCGCCGGATTCCAGTTGGCATCGCGCTGCTCGGTGATGACGAGGATATTCATTAGAGCACGCGCGCTTCGTGGCGCAATTTCTCGAGCAGCTTGGCGGCGGCTTCCTTCGGCGTGCCGGTGATGAATTCGGTCTTTTTGGTTTTTTGCGGCACGTAGATGCGCTCAATGCGTTCGGTGGGCTCGAGCGCGACGCCCAGCGATTCGCGCGGGATGGTGACGATTTCCTTTTTCTTCGCGGCCATGATGCCCTTCAGCGAGGCGTAGCGCACCTTGTTGATGCCGGACTGGATGCTGAGCACGGCGGGCAGCGGCAGCTCGACCCATTGGAACCAGCCCGCTTCGAGTTCGCGCTTGAGCTTCAGGCGGCCCTCTTGCACTTCGATTTGCATGATGATGGTGGCGTGCGGCAGGCCGAGCAACTCGGCCAGCAGAACGCCGGTCTGGCCCGAAGCCCAGATCATCGCTCTGCAAGCCGGTGAGGATCAGGTCAAAAGATTCCTTGCGCAGAGCCGCGGCCAGCGATTTCGCGGCGCCCAGCGGATCGAGCAGGAAAAATTTGTCGTCGGCGACATGGATGCCGCGATCGGCGCCCTTGGCCAGCGCTTCCTTGATGGTTTGCTTGGCGCGCTCCGGGCCCATGGAAATCGCCACGACTTCGCCGCCATGCTTTTCCTTGAGGCGCAGCGCTTCTTCGAGCGCGAAGCTGTCCGGCTCGTTCATCTCGAAGCCGATATCGGTTTCGCGAATCCACACGCCGTCGTCGGCGATGCGCAGCGGAGCGTCCTTGGCGGGAACCTGCTTGACGCAGACGGCGATTTTCATGGCTGCACCGGCATGCTATGCCCAGCGCTTGAAGAGCAGCGCGGCATTGGTGCCGCCGAAGCCAAACGAATTCGACAGGGCGTACTCGACCTCGGCCTTGCGCGCGTGGTTGGGCACGTAATCGAGGTCGCAAGCCGGATCGGGATGCTCGTAGTTGATCGTCGGCGGCAAAATCTGGTCGCGCAGCGCGAGCACGCTGATGCCGGCCTCGAGGCCGCCGGCGCCGCCGAGCAGATGGCCAGTCATGGACTTGGTGGAGCTGACGGCCAAGCGCTTGGCGTGGTCGCCGAAGACGCGCTTGAGCGCGATGGTTTCGATGGCGTCGCCCAGCGGCGTGGAGGTGCCGTGCGCGTTGACGTAGCCGACCTGCTCCGGCGCGACGCCGGCATCGTGCAGCGCCGCGCGCATGACGCGGTAGGCGCCGTCGCCGTTTTCGGCGGGCTGCGTGATGTGGTTGGCGTCGCCGGACATGCCGTAGCCGACGATCTCGGCCAGGATCGCGCGCGCCGCGGCGCTGCGGCGTGCTCGAGCGATTCCAGGATCAGAATGCCGGCGCCTTCGCCGACGACGAAGCCGTCGCGCTCGGCGTCAAACGGACGGCTGGCGCGTTGCGGCTCGTCATTGCGCGTGGAGAGCGCCTTCATGGCGGCGAATCCGCCGATGCCCATGGGCGTGATCGCGGCTTCAGTGCCGCCGCAGATCATCACTTCGGCGTCGCCGCGCTCGATGATGCGGAAAGAATCGCCGACGGCGTGCGCGGAAGCCGAGCAGGCCGTGGCCGTCGCCGAGTTCGGGCCGCGCGCGCCATAGCGGATCGAGACTCACGCCGACGCCAGATTGATGATGGCCGCGGGAATGAAAAACGGGGAGATGCGGCCGGGCCCGCCTTCGAGCAGCTTGGAGTGCTCGCGCTCGATGACGTCGAATCCGCCGATGCCGGAGGCGATGTAGACGCCCGTCGGCGTCGGCGATAGCGGGCGTGATCTCGCAGGCCCGACATGCGCATGGCGAAATCCGTGGCGGCCATGGCCAACTGGATGAACCGGCCCATTTTCTTCAGATTCTTTTTTGGGGATCCAGACGAGCGGATCGAAGCCGTGGATCTCGGCGGCGATGCGGCAGTCGAACGCGGTGGCGTCAAAATGGGTGATGGCGCCGACGCCGCTCTCGCCCGGCGAGCAGCTTCTGCCAGACCTGGTCGGTGCCGATGCCCAGCGCGCAGACCAGACCTACACCCGTTACCACGACCCGGCGGCTCAACGTCGCGATTCTCCCGTGTGAAATCAGGCGGGCGGAATGCTTATTTCTTGGCTTGGGCGTGCTTGTCGATATAGGCGATGGCGTCCTTGACCGTGGCGATCTTTTCGGCGTCTTCGTCGGGGATTTCAATGCCAAACGCTTCTTCGAAAGCCATGACGAGCTCGACGGTGTCGAGCGAGTCGGCGCCCAGATCGTCCACAAACGACGCGGTAGGCGTCACTTCGGCCTCATCCACGCCCAACTGCTCCACAATAATCTGCTTCACGCGTTCTTCGACGCTGGCCATTCTGTTTGCCTCCGCTATATGTATCGCGCTGGGTCGCGCTCTGGGCGCAATCCGCGTTTCGCCTGCTCCGTGAGCAACCGGCTCATTCTAGTCACCGCGTCAGAACAAGGTCAACTCGTCCGCGCGTTGCGGCGTTTCAACTCATGCGCAAGCCGCCATTGACGTCCAGCACGTGGCCGGTGATGTAGCCGGCCTCGTCGCTGGCCAGAAAAACGATCGCCGCGGCGATCTCGGCGTCCTGTCCCATGCGCCCCAGCGGGATGCGCGCCAGCAGCCCATCCTTCACCTGCTGCGGCAGCGGATCGGTCATCGGCGAAACGACGAAGCCCGGCGCGACGGCGTTGACGGTGATGTTCCGCGAAGCCACCTCGGTGGCGATCGCGCGCGTCAGCCCGATCAAGCCCGGCTTTGGCGGCGACGTAATTGGCTTGGCCGGCGTTGCCGGTTTCCGCGACCACCGAAGTCACGTTGATGATGCGGCCGTGCCGCTGGCGCAGCATCACGGCCAGCGCCTGCTGGATGCACAGGTGCGCGCCCGTGAGGTTCGTGCGCAGGACGGCGTCCCAATCGTCCGCTTTCATGCGCACGGCCAAACCGTCGCGCGTGATGGCCGCATTATTCACCAAAATGTCCAGACGCCCGAAGCGTTCGAGGGCCTGGCGGAAGCCCGCTTTGACCTGCTCCGCGTCGGCGACGTCCATCTGCACGGCCAGCGCCTCGCCGCCCGCCGCGGCAATCTCCTGCACCACGCCCGCGAGCTTCTCCGCGTTGCGCGCCGCCACGACGACTCGCGCGCCGGCGGCCGCCAGCGCCAGCGCCGTGGCGCGGCCGATTCCCTGCGAGGCGCCAGTGACCAGCGCCACTCGATCTTTCAGGCTGAACATGATGATTGGCCAGGCCGCCGCTAGGCTGCCTCGGCCGCTTCCCCCTGGGCCTGCACCAATCGTTCGAGAGCGCGTTTGCAGCGACTTCAAGTCTTCGACGTTGAAGCAATGTACCGAGCGCTCGATCTGGCGAAGCAGCCCGCTCAGCACGCGGCCCGGGCCGACCTCGACAAAGGTCGTCGTGCCTTCCTCGATCAGTTCGCGCATGGAGTCTTCCCAGCGCACGGGAAGCGTCACCTGCCGCACCAGCGCCCCGCGGGCTTCGTCGCCGCTGGTGATGATGCTGGCGTCCACGTTGGTGACCAGCGGAATGCGCAGCGGCCCGAACGAGGTTTCGCGCAGGTCCTTCTCCAGGCGCTGCTGCGCTGGCCGCATCAATTCGCTGTGAAAGGGCGCGGAAACCGCCAGCATGACGGCGCGCTTGGCGCCGCTGGCCGAGGCTTGCTCGACGGCGCGCTTGACCGCCGCGGCGTGGCCTGAGATGACCGTCTGTTCCGGAGAGTTAATGTTGGCCGGGCCGACCACCTGCCCGTCGCTCGCCTTGCGGCAGATCTCCGCCACCTGTCCGGGTCGCAGGCCCAGGATCGCGGCCATGGCTCCCTCGCCCGGCAGGCACCGCCTCCTGCATGTATTTGCCGCGGCTGCGCACCAGGCGCACCGCGTCCGCAAACGAAAGCGCCCCGGCGACGACCAGCGCGGAGTACTCACCGAGGCTGTGCCCAGCAACGAAATCCGGCCGAATGCCTTTCTCTTCTAAAATGCGCTCAATGGCAACCGAAACCGTCAGGATCGCCGGCTGGGTATTCTCGGTAAGCTTGAGCGCCTCCTCCGAGCCGGAAAAGCACAGCTCGGAGAGGGAAAAGCCAAGCGCCCGGTCGGCTTCATCAAACACCGCGCGAGCAACGGGAAACGATTCCGCCAGCTCCCGCCCCATGCCGGGATACTGCGAACCCTGCCCTGGAAACAAAAATGCGAGTCGGCCCATGGTGGATTTTATAGCTCCCTTCGCGTAAGGCCAGCGCGGCGCTAGGCCTCCACGGCAACCGGCAGCGCGGACAACTCCTGTTCGATTCGCTCGTTGAGCCGTGTGCGCGCCATTTCGGCCGCCACACGCACGGCATTCTTGACGGCGTTGGCGTTCGAACCGCCGTGCCCGATTACGGTAACCCCGCGAACTCCGAGCAAGCGGCGCCCCGCCGTACTCGGAATAATCAATGCTCTTGCGAAACTGCCGGTACGCGTTGCGCGAAAGCACATAGCCCACCTTCGAAGCCATAGTGCTCTGCAGCGCCTTCTTCAGCAAGAAAAAGATCTGCTGCGCGGCGCCCTCGCTTACCTTCAAAGCCACATTGCCGATAAAGCCGTCGCACACGATCACGTTCACGTTTCCCGAAAATATCTCGCGTCCTTCGACGTTGCCCACGAAGTTCAGCGGCAATTCCTTCAGCCGCGGGTGAACCTCCGCGATGAGTTCGTTGCCTTTCATCTCTTCTTCGCCGATCGACAGCAAGGCCACCTTGGGGCGCGAGACGCCGAAAATCAGGCGGTAGTAGATTTCGCCCATCACCGCGAATTGCACCAGGTGCGCCACCTTCGAGTCCACGTTCGCGCCCACGTCCAGAAGTATGGTCACGCCACCGCGGCTCGTCGGCAGCGGGGCTGCCAGGGCCGGCCGCTGCACCGAAGGCAGCGTGCCGAGTACAAACCTGGCCACCGTCATGACCGCTCCGGTGTTGCCGGCGCTCACCATGCCGTCAGCCTGCCCCTGGCGCACCAGGCGCGCCGCCACGTGGGCCGAGCTGTCTTTCTTCTTGCGAAAAGCCACCGTCGGCGAATCGGTCATGGAGATGACTTCGGTCGCCGGAACAACCTCCACGGACAAACTCTTGACCGAATGCTTGGCCAGCTCCCGCCGTAGTTCCGCCGGCTTGCCGACCAGCAAGATGCGCACGTCAAGTTGGCGGGCCGCCAGCACGGAGCCTTCGACTTCGGGCTTAGGGGCGTGGTCACCGCCCATCGCATCCACAGCAATGGTGATCATTGCAGACCTACCCGCCGGCCAGCAGGCGCGGACAAGGGAAATCACAGTAGACGAATCGTGTCACGGCACGCTCTCGGGGACTGGCAACCAGCCTAGGTGTTCATCACTTCGCGCCCCTTGTAGTACCCACAATGCGGGCAGGCGCGGTGCGGCTGCTTCATTTCATGGCAGTGCGGACACTCGGTTACCGCGGGCGCGGTGAGATGGTCGTGCGCGCGCCTCTGATTCTTGCGTCTCTTGGAATGACGACGTTTGGGATTGGGCATACGTACTCCTCGAACGAATCCCGCTATTGCGCGGGGATTCTATGGCGTTTCACACGGTATTGCTATTGCTTTTTGAACCAGTCCTGCTTGAGGCGTGCCAACGGAGCGAGTCGCATATCAGCCGCATGCGCCTCGCAGCGGCACTCATCGGTGTTCAAGTTGGCACCGCACTGCGGACACAGACCCCGACAATCGCTGCGGCAGATCGCCTTCATGGGGATCGCCAGCAGAACTTGCTCGGCCAGCACATCGGCCAAAAACAGTCCATCGCCCTCGAAGAAGGCGATCTCCGTGTCATCCAGCTTGAGGCGGACCTCCTCCTCCCGGGTGATCGACTTCAGAGGCCGGTAAAACAGATCAAAATCGCGGCTGACTTCCTCGAATACCGGCTCGAGGCAACGCGCGCAAACCAGTTCGAGCCGCGTGTGCAGCTCGCCCGAGATGCGGATCTGCCCTTCCACCAGTTCGGCCGTGGCGCTCACTTCCAGAGGCTCCACTTGGCGAAAATCGGCGGTGTGGTAATCGACCGCACCCGGCGCATAGCTCTGCCGCAGCCGGATTTTGTGTACCGCGAGTTCTTTGACGTCTAGAAACATCGCCCCTGCCGGCACCAACAGCCGAAATGTCATTATAGAGATCGCCCAAGTGAAGTCAAGGAAACGCCCCTGGGGAGGGAGCCTAAACGAGACCATCGAGCCCAAATTGCCGCGGAGGGGTTCGCATACCGGGCTGCCCGGCAACGTTTGCCTGAAAAAGCATATGCGCTCAAACCGAAATCGCGGTGATATAATCACCGCCATGCGACGGGCGTTGATCGTCTCGGCGTTGTTGCTAACCGCTCTGCCGGTAACCTCTGCTCCTCAGATTCGAGGCCCCAAAATTTCGGGGTTGTGGGACGCGGTTGCGGTAGTCGCCGACCAGGCGGAGATCCCCTTCCGATTCGAGATCGCGCAAAATGGCGCACAGGTCCAGGGCTTTTTCTTTGAAGGGGATCGGAAAGTCGGCTCGACGTCGGGCGCCTTCGAGAATGGCATGCTCACGCTTCAATACGACTTCCTCAACACGACATTGGAAGCGACTTTCGACGGCGGCCAATTCAGCGGGACGTACCGCAACAACGGCACCAACGCACCGCCTCTGCAAATTCGCGGACGCCGGTTCGTTCCGGTGGCCCCCAGCACAGACGCAACACCGCAAATCGCAGGCAACTGGGTAATGTACCGGACGGCCCCGGATGGTTCCAAGCTCGATGTCTCCTGGCGGCTCTATCTCCGTCAATCGGGCTCGGCCGTTACCGGAGCCATTCTGAAGACCTCGGGCGATAGCGGCGCGCTCACCGGCCGATGGAACGGAAACACGCTGGTGCTGAGTCATTTCGCTGGCGAAAGACCCCTTCTTTTGCAAGCCAAGCTCAATCCGGACGGCACGCTGGGCATCACACTCGACCGCAAGTTTACCTACCGGGCCGCGCGCACCAACGAAGCGCTCGCAAAAGGCCTTCCCGAACCGCCCGACCCATCGCGCTTTACGAGCGTGAAAGATCCGACCGCCCCGTTCCACTTCAGCGGCTTGGCGCTGGACGGCCGCAAGGTGTCGGACGCCGACGCGGAGTTTCGCGGCAAGGCCGTGGTGCTTTCCATCGGCGGGACGTGGTGCCCGAATTGCCACGACGAAGTGCCCTTTCTCATCGAGCTATATAAGCAATTTCATGCGCGAGGCCTTGAAGTCGTCGGCCTGAATTTCGAGCTCGACCCGGATCTGGCGCGCGCCCGGCCCCGCGTGCTGGCGTTCATCAAGCGCTACGGCGTCGAGTTTCCCATGCTCGTGCCGGGCACGCCGGACGAAGTCTCCAGCAAGCTGCCGCAACTGGTCAATTTTGGCGTTTACCCGACGACTATTTTCATTGGGCGCGATGGGCGCGTCCGCAGCGTGCACGCGGGCTTTGCCAGCGCGGCCACCGGCGAGGAACACGAACGGCTGGAGCGCGAAGAACGCGAATTGGTCGAGCAGCTACTGGCGGAGAACCCGACGGGAAGTACTCGCAAGGCTGCCTCGGCCCAAAGGCGATCGGTGCGTCGTGACTCGTAATGCTCTGATCGCGGCGACGCTGGCCATCGCGTGCGCACTCACCGCGGGCGCGCAATCCTTTTCGGTGTCGCACGCCAAGGTTGCGCTGCTGGCCGAAAACGGAACGCTCAAGCCAGGCCAAACGGGGTCTATCGGCCTTTTCTTCGATATGGAACAGGGCTGGCACATCTACTGGGTGAATCCCGGCGACTCCGGCGAGGCGCCGCGGGTGCAGTGGAATCTTCCGAAGGGCTTTCGCGCGGGAGATATCCGCTGGCCGGCTCCGGTGCGGCTGATCACCGGCAGCGTCATTGACTACGGCTACCAAGGCCGGGTTTTGCTCTCGGTCCCGCTCCAGGTGCCGGCGGATTACAGCCCCAGCGCGACCGCCAAACTGGCTGCGGACGTCAGATATCTCATCTGCCGCGAGGTCTGCATTCCAGCCAAGGCGCATGCGGAGTTGCTGCTTCCATCAGCCAAGGGCGCTACACCCGATGCGGCCGCGACGCACCAGCTTTTCGAGGACGCTCAAGCCCGCCTGCCCAAGCCGTTGCCGGCCGGCGCGAAAGCCCAGGCTCGCGACGACGGCAAGAATTTCGTTTTGTCCGTGGAAACCGGTTCTCCGGAAACGAAGGCTTCCTTTTTCCCGCTGGAGGAAGATCAACTGGACAACGACGTCCCGCAGACTGTGACATCATCGAAAACGGGCATCCAGATCACCCTCAAGAAATCCGATCAGCTTCAGAAACCGATTCCCGTTCTGAAAGGCGTTTTAGTTTTCGGCCCCGACCGCGCCTACGAGGTCGCCGCACCAATCGCCGCCCGCCACTAAGCCAGTCGCTGCGAGCTTGCTTGTTTGTATTTGCCGATGAACACGCGGAAGGTACCTCCTCAGCGCTGCCGTCGTGACGTTCCTCATAATACTTCGAAAAACGGTTGTTAATCCCACTTGTGTATGCTATTCACACGTTATGGGCGATGAACCGCGCCTCGCCACTCCTACACTTCGAAGTCATCCTTGGTTCTTTGTTCTAGGCTGTGCGAGCAATATTCTGATCGTGAGTTTCGTTCTGATATCTTTCTACGGCGCCCTTTGGGAATTTTCGACCCGCGAATATCTGCGGGGATTTTCCGACGCCATCGTGCCCTATGCGGCGTCTCCGGAACAGAGGGTCGCGGCCATCCTCGCCTGGATGGACAGAGGCCCCGCAAGAAACGAGGTCGTCCCATCCGATAGTCCCAGCGACCGCGACCCCGTGAGCACCCTTAACTACGCGGCACTTCTTCGCGTCTGCGGCACAGCCACGAATGCTTTTGTGAACCTGGCCGACGCCAGCGGCTTGGAGGCTCGCCGTCTCCTGCTGCTCAGTCCCACCGGCAATACCAATCACGTCGTCGCGGAAGTCCGCATCAATGGGCGCTGGATCGTGGCTGATCCTTCCTTTCGAGTGTTGCCTCGAGATGCCTCGGGCCACTTGCTGACCAAGGACCAAATGGCTGAACCGGACACTTTTCGCGCAGCGACCAGTAGCATTGCCCATTACGATCCCAGTTACGCGTATGACCGCACTGAGCACATTCATCTCGCCACCATTCCGGTTGTCGGAAGCGTTTTGCAGCGGGTGCTCGATTCATGGTTTCCCCATTGGGACGAATCGATCCGCTGGACGCTCCTGCTGGAAAGGCGCTCCTACGCGTTTCTTGTGGTCGGACTGCTGCTCCTGGTGCTAAGCCTTCTCTGGCGTCGTGCGCTAGACCTTTATGGAAGAAAATTCCTGAGGGTCGGTCCAGTGCACCTGCGAGTCCAGCTAAGACAGGGTACCCTGGCGCTCCTGGGACGCCCGCTGGAGCATCTGTAAACCGGCAATTCGCACCGCGCAGATTGGCGGCAGACAGCCTCACCTCAACAGGCGCGTTGGCATCCTGCGCTACGCGCGCAGCCGACGCGGGCCACTCACAAACGGATTGCCGCGCTCATAAAATCGCAAAACGCGATCCTTTTCGCGCGTGAGACCGATGCGCACGCTCTCGCCGATGGCCCCGGCCGGCTGCGACGTGACGCCGATCCAGAGCGGCCCGCGCGCGCAGAGGTCCAAGCCGTCATATCTACGGTCGATGCCTAGAGCGGCGGCCAGACGCCCCGGACCACGGGCTAGATCACGCAGCCGCGCCGCTCCCGCGGCGGCGCTGCATGGCAGCGATACCCGCAATCGGCTCGAGCGCGCGCAGGAGCACGCCCGCGCCGATCCCAGGCCATTCGCTCGAGACATTCATGCAAAAGCAGGAGCCGTAAATGTAGTAGACGTAGGCGTGACCGCGCCGGAGAAAGAGCGACCGGTTGGCTGGCGTCACACCGCGGTACGCGTGTCCGCTGGGGTCGCCAATCACGTAGGCTTCGGTTTCCACAATGCGCCCGGCGAGTCTGGGGCTCAGAACGCTTCCAGGGTTTTCGCGTACCAATATTTTCCCAATGAGGTAGCGAGCCAGCGAGAGCGTATCGGCCGGCAACTCGGCGCGACGCAGTCGGCGTATGCGTGGTGTGTCCATCCAATTTGGGGCGATTGGGTCGATTGGCGCGATTTTGCTGGTGTGCGCGGCCTGGCCTTTTATCGTAGCGCAGCGTCGAGATCGGTCGCGGCGCGTTCGATGGCGGCGGCCTCGTCGGCGATCACTTTCGCAACGGTGCCGATCGATTGCTGAGCCAAGGCCCATTGCTTTTGCTCGATGGCTTCGCGCACGGCGGGAATTGTTTTCACACCGTAGCCAGTGTAGAAGCCCGGCGCGTAGAGCTGGTGTTTGTACCAAGGCCGGCCGGGTAGCCCGTCCGGGTCGATCAGCGCGTGCTCGGTGCGCAATAGTTCCTCGTTCACCTTGTCCAAACCACCAGACGCCCCAGACGCCCCAGACGCCAAAGACGTGCCAGCCGTCTGTCCAGCCTGTCCCCAGCTCCGCTGATAATGATCGGCGGCGCGAGCCAGTTCATCGCGCGCGGAATCAAGCGAAGCAAAATTGAGTTGCGGAGCTTCCGACTCTGGACGCGGTGGCACGGAGGGATGGCTGGGTTCGGACGGCTCGTTGAACAGGCCCTCGGCGATTTCGCGATTGCGCTCACGGATTGCGGCGCTCTCCCGCCCGGCGAGCCTCTTGAGATCGGCCACGTACCCTTCCACGGCTGTGGAAAGATCGCCAAAGTTAAACGGAAGCAAGTCGGCATCGGCCAGGCGCATTACCGCGGTGCCAGCGGTCTGCGCCAGCGCGCGCCCGTAACTAAAAGTAGAATCGTCGAAATGGGTGAACCAGTAGAAATCGTCGTACGCGGAGTGATAGACGCCGTTGCTTTCCTCGTCTCCGCCATAGGCCAGATTGAGCGAGGCCACGCCCGCAAAGTCGAGAAACGCCGTATAGTCGGAACCCGAGCCGAGCGCGTCGATGGGCCAGGCGGATTTGCCGCGCACCTGGTTGCGTTCCTCCTCCGAGGATGCCTCGGCGATCAAGCGCAACTGCTTACGCCTCCAGACGGACATGCCCATCTCGGGATCAGGAATATCCTTGGCGACCCCATTGGCAAAGGTTTGCAGCGATTGCGAGCCGGCAACCTCCAGGTAGCCTCGGCCATTGGAATCGCTGTTGATATAGGCGACGGCGTGCTCGCCGAGTTCCGCGACGTGTTTTTCCACCCACTCCGTCGAGCCTAGCAGGCCGGGTTCTTCGCCATCCCAGGCGCAGTAGATAATCGTGCGCTTCGGCTGCCACCCCGCCTTGCGCATCTCGCCGAACGCCCGCGCCTCCTCCAACTCGGCAACCAAGCCCGAAACCGGATCCCGCGCGCCGTTTACCCACGCGTCGTAGTGGTTAGCGCGAATGACCCATTCGTCCGCCGCGCTCGAGCCCGGAATCGTCGCGATAATGTCGTTGACCGGCTTCAAGTCCCAGCTGGATTTCACGTGGAGATGGACCTTCGCGGGGCCGGGGCCGACGTGGTAGGTGATGCCCAGCGCGCCACGCCAACTTTCCGGCGCGACCGCGCCGCCGATCGCCGCCAGCAGCGGCTGAGCGTCGGCATAGGAAAGCGGCAGGACGGGAATCTTCGTGAGCACTTGGGCGTCTTTCATGTCCAGGCGCTTGGCGTCAGGGGTGGCGGCTACTCCCGGCGTGAGCGGATCGCCAGGATAAAGCGGTATGTCCATGACGCTGCCGCGCTGCACGCTGTCCGGCGGGCGCCACGCGCCCTTCGGGAATACATCGCCTTGGGCATAGCCGTCGTCGCGAGGGTCGGAATAAATCAGGCAGCCGACGGCGCCATGTTCGGCGGCGACCTTGGGCTTGATGCCGCGCCAGGACCCGCCGTAACGAGCGATCACGATGGCGCCCTTGACCGAGATTCCCATGCGATCCAGCCGCTCGTAATCGGCCGGCACGCCGTAATTAACGTAGATCAGCGGTGCGGTGACGTCTCCATCGATCGAATAGGCGTTGTACGGCGGGAGTTGCTCGGACTGCTGGTTCGACGTCGGATCTTCAGGAAGCGGCGGCTCGGCCAGCTTCGCCCGGAAACTGGTGGGCTCGACGAGTTCGACGACGCGCTCCGTGGGCGTCGGAAACAGCACCTGGAATGTTTCCACGTGAACGTCCCAGCCCCACTCCTTGAATTTCGCGGCCAGCCAGTCGGCGTCCTGCTTATCGTAGGGGGAGCCGACCTGGTGCGGGTGGGCGGAGAGCAGCTTCATGGACTCGCGCAGATTGTCGGTCGAAGGAATGCTGCGGAATTTCTGCTCCCATTGCTCCTCGGCCTGAGCTGCCTTGGAGGAAAAACCCGGCAACGCCGGCGCGCCCTCTTGCCGCGCCAGCAATGTTCCGGCGGCCAACAGCAAAGCGGCGAAAGAGATCGCTCGTCGCATGACTATTTATCTTTCCATGCGCCCAGCAGTCGCCGCAATAAAATGAGCTGGCCGAGATGGTAGGAATTGTGGTCGGCCAGCAGCAGGGCTTCGCGGAGAATCGTCTGCCCGTCGCCGTGCGGGATTCGCGTGAATAGATCGGTCGCGGGATCGCTGACCAGCGCCTGCATTCCCGCCAAATCGCGACGAAACGCCTTGACGCTCTCGTTCCAGGCCTTCGCGCTCGGCGGCGCGTTTCCCTTCGGCCAATAGCCCGCGGGCCAGTCTGGAGAAACGTGCTTCGCATCCCGGCTGAACTCCAAAATGTCCCACTGCGCGATCCGCAGGTGCTCGAGCAGTCTCCACGGCGTGAAGGGCACGCCTCTGGCTCGCTTGCCGCGCAGCGCCACCGGCAGCCCGGCGATAGCTTGGTCGAAATCAGCGTGAGCGCCACGGCCGCTCAAGACGTTGACCAAGTGTTGCCGCAAAGCGGAGTCATCGGGCATGAGCCACTCCTCGAAGCAGATCGCGTTCGGGCCGCGCTACTCCGCGGCCGGGGTCCTGGCCGCAATCGCCCCTGCGGGGATTCTTTCACAATTCAGCCGGGAATCCCAGGGTTGCCCGCCAAGCCCCACCGGCGACGCAGACGGCAAACGCAAGAAAACATGAACAAGAAAAACGGCCTCTCGGCATTGATACCCGCCGAGAGGCCGCGAATAGCCCTTTGGGGATTCTTGTCGGTCCCGTCAGATACAACTCGGGTCCGACGCGGAGGAGCTTGCGCTCCAGACTAGATCGGCCCAAGAATCAGAAAAGCCTTCTCTCGAAGGTCAAGCTGGCGAGCCCATCGACCGCCGCGACTGAAAGCACTCACGGCAGTAAACCGGGCGACCCTGTGTCGGTTTGAAGGGGACCGTGGTCTCCTTCCCACATTGCGAACAGGTCGTCTTGGTTTCGCTTCGCTGGTATCCGTTCCCTTGACCCGCGCTGTCAGCGCGCCGCGCCTTGCATGCCTTGCACCGCTTGGGCTCGTTCTTGAATCCCTTGTCGGCGAAAAACATCTGTTCGCCGGCGGTGAAGACAAACTCGGCGCTGCATTCCGCGCACTTCAGAATCCTGTCCTGGTACTCCATAGGTTGCTCCGAGACCCCACGCTGGTTGGGGGGCCGAAAGCATCCTCGGAGAAGTCAGACTTGCCAGCGATCCCGCAAGCCGGCCGTTCCGAAGATGCTTTAGGAAAACCCAAGGGCCCGACTGCTTGCTTCTACACTTAGTCCTGCTCGCGTCTCTGCTTCTTGCGCAGGCGTTTGCGAGACAACGCCTGTTTGGTGCGCCGCTTTTCACCGGGTTTCATGTAAAAGCTGTGCTTCTTTATTTCCTTGATAATGTCCTCTTGTTGCACCTTGCGCTTGAAACGACGCAAAGCGTTTTCAAGAGACTCACCTTCCTGGATGACGACTTCAGCCACGCAGAAACTCACCTCCCATCACTGCTTGGGCAATAGGCCCCGAGCCCGCTTTTCTGGACAATCGATTCGAAAGGAGGCCTCTGGTGGGCCTGTTCTAGCGAAGGCCGCCTCCTAAGTCAAGAAATCTTTTCGCCAATCCTCCCTCCGGCCGACCGGGCGTGTACCCGTTGTGTCGAGCCTGCCTGAAACTGTGCCCATGCTGGTAGAATAGCGCTTCGCCGAAGCAGCTAACCCATTCCGGCGCGAGGTCTTTGTGGCCACTTCACTGATGCGCGATGCCATCGGCATCCTCATGGCAGGGGGGCAGGGCGAGAGGCTTTGGCCGCTGACGCGCGACCGCGCCAAGCCCGCCGTCCCTTTTGGCGGAGTTTATCGCATCATTGATGTCACCCTTTCCAATTGCATTAACAGCGACCTGCGGCGCGTCTTCGTCCTGACGCAATACAAAGCGCTCAGCCTCAACCGCCATGTCCGCCAGGGCTGGTCCTCGCTGATGGGGCTGGGCGAATTCATCGAGATTCTTGCGCCGCAAATGCGTGTTTCCACGAATTGGTACCTGGGAACCGCGGACGCCGTCTATCAAAACATCTACTCGATCGGCAGCGAGCGCTCGAACTACGCCTTCATCCTCTCCGGCGACCACATCTACAAGATGGATTACGGAAGAATGTTGCAGCAGCACGCCGATAGCGGCGCCGACGTCAGCGTCGCCACCATCGAGATCGACGCCATCGAGGCCGCCGGCCGCTTCGGCGTCATCGAGACCGATAAGAACTGGCGCGTGCTGGGCTTCGAGGAAAAGCCGGCCGAGCCGAAGCGCTCCCGCTTGCATCCGGACAAAGTGAATGCTTCGATGGGCGTGTATATCTTCAATACCCAACTCTTGATCCCCATCCTGATCGCCGACGCCGAAAATCCGCGGTCCAGTCACGATTTCGGACGCGATATCCTGCCGCAGATCCTCTCGAAATATCGCGTGTTCGCCTACAATTTTGAAGATCGCAATAGCCCGGGGCCGCCCTACTGGCGCGACGTCGGCACCGTCGATGCCTACTACGACGCGAATATGGACCTGGTGTCCGTCTCGCCGACCTTCAACCTCTACGACCGGAACTGGCCCCTGCGCACCTGGCAGCAGCAATGGCCGCCCGCGAAATTCGTCTTTGCCGACGCCGACCGCATGGGCGCGGCCCTGGATTCCATCGTCGGCAGCGGCTCGATCATCTCCGGCGGCCGCGTGAAACGTTCCGTCCTGTGCTACGACGTGCGCATCAACAGCTATTGCGAAATCGAAAACTCCATCGTCTTCAACCACGTCAACATCGGCCGCTATTCGCGCATCCGCAACGCCATCATTGACCGCCATGTGGTGCTGCCCGAGCACACGGAAATCGGCTACGACCTCGAAGCCGACCGCCAGCGCTATCAAGTCACCGATAGCGGCATCGTGATCGTGGTCCGCGAGGAATCCATGCTCGAAGAGCCGGAATAGACCACCTCGGCCGTTTCCGCTGTCGCGGCCCTCGGCCGGACGGGACCTGCGCATCGGCTGTCGCGGAGCGTCACTCGCAGGTTAGAATGCCCTTGGCAATTTATTCTCGGAGGCAGCATGGCGAAGATCGCGCGCGTCGTGGGCAGGCAGATCCTGGATTCACGCGGGAATCCAACCGTCGAAGCGGACGTGATTCTCGAAGACGGCTCACGCGGCCGCGCCGCGGTGCCCTCCGGCGCCTCTACCGGCGAGCACGAAGCGCTGGAACTGCGCGACGGGGATAAGTCCCGCTACCTGGGCAAAGGTGTGCTGCGCGCGGTCGAAAATGTCAACACCGCCATCGCGCACGCCGTCGCTAGCCTCGATGCCTCCGATCAAAAGGCGCTGGACCGCCGCATGATTGAACTCGACGGCACGCCGACCAAAAGCAAACTCGGCGCCAACGCTATCCTCGCCGTCTCGATGGCCGCGGCTCGCGCCGCCGCCGTCTCCGAACGCCTGCCTCTATATCGCTACCTGGCGCGCTTCTCGAGCGACCGCAGCGCGAATATCCTGCCCGTCCCGATGATGAACATCCTGAACGGCGGGGCGCATGCGGATAATTCCGTGGACCTTCAGGAATTCCTGATCATGCCCCTGGGCGCCACCAGCTTCAGCGAAGGCCTGCGCATGGGCGTCGAGGTGTTCCACAATCTCAAGACCGTCCTGCACAAACGCGGCTATTCCACGGCCGTGGGCGACGAAGGCGGTTTCGCTCCGAATCTGAAATCGAATGAAGAGGCCATCGAGGTCATTCTCGAGGCCATCACCGCCGCCGGTTACACACCGGGCAAACAGCTCTTCCTGGCCCTCGATCCCGCTTCCAGCGAATTCTACGTCAGCGCCAGCAACCGCTACGTTTTCAAGAAATCCGACAAATCATCGCGCACGCCCGAGCAAATGACGGCTTTCTGGGAATCCTGGATTCGCCAATTCCCGATCGTTTCCCTCGAAGACGGCTTGGCCGAGGATGATTGGGACGGCTGGAAGCACCTCACGCGCGAGCTGGGCAAAAAGATTCAGCTCGTCGGCGACGATCTCTTCGTCACCAATACCGCGAGGCTGCAGCGAGGCATCGGAGAGGGCGCCGCTAATTCGATTCTCATCAAGCTGAATCAGATCGGCACGGTAACGGAGACCATCGAGGCCATCGAAATGGCGCGCCGCGCCGGCTACACCAGCGTGGTTTCGCACCGCTCGGGAGAGACCGAGGACACCTTCATCGCGGATTTTGTGGTCGCCATGGGCGCCGGCCAGATCAAAACCGGATCGGCCTCGCGCACCGACCGCGTCGCCAAGTACAACCAGTTGCTGCGCATCGAGGAAGAATTAGGCGCCGCGGCGCGATTCCCCGGCCGCAGCGCCCTCGCCCCGCGAGTCGCCTAAAACAAAGCGCCGTCCCAACAAGTTGGGACGGCGCCAATGACTTCGCCTCGTTACCTCACTTCGCGGAACTTTGCTGCGTGGTTCGTGGCACTGCGTTCCCGTAAACCTCGATCCAAGTCACTCGCGAAGAACCGCCCCCGCCGTGTCCGGTACCCCGAGACAAGTCGGTGAAACCAATCTCGTCCACCTTGCTCAGGTCCGGGTGATCGATCCAGATTGCGCCGTTGTTCGCTTCCGTAACCTGGCTAATATCCAATTTTCGCCAGCGCACGTCCGGGATGGTTATTTCCGAAACGCGCCAATCCGCACTGTCGGCGTCCGCGTGGTCTCCCACCAGCCAGGTCCCATCGGCCAGCTTGAGGATCGGCCGCAGCAAATGGAAACCGCTCTGCTTGTTCTGCCATTTGATCTTGGCAAAACCCGTCAGATCGACGTAATTGTTCTTGTCCCGTAGCGCCAGCGCGCAGTTGCTCTTGCAGAGTCCCGTCCAAGCCATCGTGGGCTCGCCCACCGGCCGCGCGTGCTGCACTTCCAGGATGCCAGTTGGGTCGCCGTAAATCTTCACCTCGACGTCTTGATTCACGAGGTCGGCTTGCGTCAACACATGCTCCTCATCCTTGGGCATCCTCTTCCACTCTTCGCGGAAAAACAGCGCAGGGCGGTGCTCCTCGGGAGGTTCGTCGCCCAAGCGGCCCACCGCAAAAACCTTAGGCTTCGCTTGTCCGGCCTGACCCTGAGCCGTCGGCTGTTGCTGCGCGACGGCGACCCAGGCAAATCCTAAAGCCACTGGCAACGCATATTTCGCGGCCGACCATACAGCGGCGTTTCCTCGCATGCGGCCCTCCATTCCTTCGCGTCTGAGCCGGAACGGGCTGTTCCGGAACTTGCATCCCTGCTCTTGCTGGGAGTCTAACAAAAAACGCCGCTGAGTTCATTCCTGCAGACCAACACCCCATGGCTCTTCAACGCCTGGCGCGCTAGGCATGGCCGGCCGTCGCCGCCAAAGCGGCGGCGCGCTTCTGCATCTCCTCGGGCGACACGTCTTCGACGTGCGTCGCCACGGTCCACTCGTGACCAAACGGATCCGTCAGAGTCGCCGTGCGGTCGCCATAAAACTGATCCTTGGGCGGCCGCACGATCTTCGCGCCCGCCGATTCCGCTTTCGCCGTCACCGCGTCCACCTGCTCGACATACACCAAAAAACTAACCGGTGGGCGGCCACCGGGTTGCGGGCCGCGCACGCCGGCCTCCGGATTTTCATCCGCGAGCATGATCATCGAATTGCCGATGCGCAGTTCGGCGTGGCCCACTCGCCCGCCCGGTCCCGGGATACGCATCACCTCGATGGCCCCGAAAATCCGCTTGTAGAAGTCGATTGCGCCGGCGCCATTTGCAACGATCAGGTAAGGAGTGACGTTAGAATAGCCGTCAGGAATGGGTTTCACGGACATGAGAGCACCTCCGCTGGGATTCCCTTCTTAGGGGCCTTGCCGGCACGTTATACACCCAAACTCCTTCCGATTGACCAAATTGTTCTCCGTCGCATAATCTCACCGCTCGGAGAAATATGACCAACAAGCGTCCCAAACCCATCGTCTTGACCGTGCTGGACGGCTGGGGCTTTCGCGCCGAAACCAAGGGCAACGCCATCGCCCTTGCGCGCAAGCCCAATTACGACCGGCTGCTCGCAGAATTTCCCAACACGCTGATCGACACCTCCGGCCCGGCCGTCGGCCTGCCCGAAGGCCAGATGGGCAATAGCGAGGTCGGCCACATGAACATGGGCGCCGGCCGCGTCGTGCAGATGGACATCACGCGCATCGACCAGGCCATCGCCACCGGCGCGCTCTTCCACAACGATCTGCTGCTCGGGGCCATGCAGCGCGGGCGCGAACAACAGTTGCACCTGATCGGCCTGCTCAGCGACGGCGGCGTGCACTCGCACATCGAGCACCTATTCGCGCTGCTGCGCATGGCGCAGCAAAACAAGGTCGAGCGCGTCTTCATCCACTGCTTTCTCGACGGACGCGACACGCCGCCGCAACAGCGGCATCGATTTCTGCGCCAGCTCCAGCAGAAGATGCGCGAGCTGGGCGTCGGCCGCATCGCTTCGCTCTCCGGCCGTTACTACGCCATGGACCGCGACAACCGCTGGGAGCGCGTCGAGCGCGCCTATCGCGCCGTCGTGCATGGCGAGGCCGAAACGCGCCTCGACGATCCTGTCGAGGCGCTGCGCCGCAGCTACGAGCAAGGCGTCACCGACGAGTTCGTCCTTCCCGTGGTGATCACCACGGGCGCGAATCCCACTGCTCCGCCCGTGGCCACCTTCCACGATAACGATGCCGTCATCTTCTTCAACTTTCGCGCCGACCGCGCGCGCCAATTGACCCGCGCGATTGCCGAGCCGGGCTTCGACAAATTCTCCGATCCCGCGCGGCCGAAAAATCTCGATTTCGTGGCCATGACGCAGTACGACAAGAGCTTCACCTGGCTGCGCTACCTCTTCGGCGCCGAAAAACTCGAACATATCCTCGCGCAGGTTTTCGCCGAGGTTGGCATGCGCAACTTGCGCGTCGCGGAAACCGAAAAGTACGCCCACGTCACCTACTTCTTCAATGGCGGCGTGGAAAAGCCCTTCGCCGGCGAGGAACGCATCCTGGTGCCCTCGCCCAAGGTGCCCACCTACGACCTGAAGCCCGAGATGTCCGCCGCGGGCATCACCGACACCGTGATCCAGGCGATCGAGAAAGGCGAATTCGACGCCATCATCATGAATTTCGCCAACGCCGACATGGTCGGCCATTCGGGCAAGCTCGAAGCGACCATCAAGGCCGTGGAAACCGTGGACCAGTGCCTCGGCCGCATCTTCCAGTCCCTGCGCCCGCGCGGCGGCGCTTGGATCATCACGGCCGACCACGGCAACGCCGAAACCATGATTGACCCGGTCACCGGCGGGCCGCACACCTACCACACCACCAATCCCGTGCCGTTCATCTTGCTCGAAGAAGACGGCCCGTCGCGCATCCAACCGGGCGGCGCACTGCGCGACGTCGCGCCCACGCTTCTCGGCATGCTTGGCTTGCCCGAGCCCACTGAAATGACCGGCCGCGACCTTCGCATTTACTCGAAATGAGCGGCCCAACAGATCAGCAGCTCATGCCCCATCGCCCCGCGGACACCAAGCTGCTTATTTTCGTCAACCTCAAGTTCACTCTCTGGCGTCCGCCCGGCGAGCTCGCCGAGCGTCTGGGCCAGCGCTGGCCCGAGATGCGCGTCGTTCAGGCGTCGGGGCTCGAACAATTCGTCGCGGAACTACCCGACACCGATATCCTCGTGGGTTACTCTCTTCGCCCTGAGCAGCTGCGCGCGGCGCGCCGCCTGAAATGGCTGCAGTGCACCGCAGCCGGCGTCGCCCAATTGATGTATACCGAGTTCCGCGAGTCGGGAATTGTCCTGACCAACGCCAGCGGCGTGCACGCCATCCCGATGGCTGAACACATCATCGGCATGATTCTTGCTCTCCTGCGGGATTTTCCCGGCTCCATGCGCCACCAGCTTCAGCATCGCTGGGCGCAACAGGAAATCTGGGACGGGAGCGCGCGGCCGCGAGAGCTGCTGGGCCAAACGGCTGTGCTCGTTGGCTTCGGCGCGATCGGGCGCGCGGTCGCGGAACGCTTGCGCGGGTTCGGCGTGCGCATCTGGGCCGTCACTCGCTCCGGCACTGCGGATCCGGCGCTGGCCGAGCGCGCCTTCCCGGCAACCGAGCTTGATGCCGCGCTCTCTCAGGCCGATATCGTCGTGCTGGCGGCGCCCGAAACGCCCGAGACACATCAAATGATCGGCGCTCGGCAGTTGGCGCTGCTGAGGCCGAGCGCTATCCTCATCAACGTCGCACGCGGCTCGATATTGGACGAACCGGCGCTTGTGGCCGCGTTACAAGCGCGCGCCATAGCCGCCGCTGGATTGGACGTCGCCTCGCGGGAGCCGCTGCCGCCGGAAAGCCCGCTCTGGTCGCTCGAAAACGTGCTGATCACCCCGCACATCAGTGGAGTCACAGAGCGTCATTGGGAGAGAGAAGCGGAATTGCTGATCGACAATCTGGATCGCTGGTTCAGCGGCCGGCCCTTGCGGAATCGCGTGGATCTTTCGCGAGGCTATTGACGCAAGACGCGCAGGTAAGACGCGCGAGTCATTCGATCAATTGACTGCGCTCTTGGGCGCCGTGTATCCCTGCCTCGCGTACACCTGCACCTTCACATTCTTCCCCTTGGCATTGGGAATGGCCGTCAGCGGCGCGCCATCAGCAGTCAGTAGCTCAACCTTGATCTTGCGATACTTCCCATCCAGGGCCTGGTTTGTCGGCGTGTACGCCAGGCTGTACTGGTTGCGCAGGCTGTTCGCCACGTCCGCCATGATGCCCGGAACTTCCCCATCGAATCTCGGCGACCAGTAACGCCCGCCCGTCAGCGCCGCGAAGGTTTTGAGTTGCTGCTGGGCTTGTATGAAACCCAGGCTGTTCGTTCCCACTCCGCCAAACATCTCCTCTTGCAGGGCGAGCTGCTCGGCCACGCCGACGCAGAAGATGGTCACGTCGGTTTCCTTCAGCTTGGCTTGTATCTTGTCGAAGGTAAGCCTGCTGAAGGTATCCTTGCCCGAAGCCAGGACCAGCACGGCTTTCCTGCCCTTCACGTCGCGCAGCCGGTCGACGACATCCGCCACTGCGTCGAAGAGATTCGCTTCGATAAACGCCGGAGGGATCTGCATCGAGGCCAGCGCTTGCTCGATTTCTCGCGGATCATGCGTGAAATCCACTTCCACGTTCGGCCGAATGGAAAAGCTCTCCAGCGCAACCCAGTCGTTGGGCCTCATTTGCCTCAGGAACTGATCGGCCCAGGTGATCCCCGTATAGTTGTAGTATCCGAAGCCCCGCATATTGAACTCCAGCAGCATGACGATGGTGATCGGCGCATCCCCCGTCGAAAAATTGCTGATCTGCTGCGGCGCTCCGTCCTCGAGAATGCGGAAGTTCTCCTTCTTCAAGCCATTGACATAATTTCCGTCGTTGTCCGTCACCACCGCGTCCACGTTGACGACTGGCACGGTCACGGCAATCGAGTAGTTTGGCTGCTGCGTCTCCGACTGCTGCGGGGGCGGGGCCTGTTGCGGCGGAGGCGACGGCTGCGCGGGACTCTGCCCGAGCCCAGGCAACTGGAAAGCCACAAAAAACAAGGGTAGGGCCATGCCGAAACGCAGCAGTAGTCGCATCACTGTTCGCCTCCTGGCATCGGTTCTAACGTTGGATGCTGCCACGAAACGCCGGGATGTTCAATTGTGTCACACTTCCGCAGAACCGCAACCGTTCCTCCACCGAGCCCGTGTTACCATCGTTTTTCGCGGTCGTCATCCGCCGATTCGCAACCCGGCGGGCGGCCACGCGGAAAGGGGCATGCGGAAGAAGATGATGAGGGAGCAGAAAATGTTGCGTCGATTTGCCGCGCTGCTAACGCTTTGTGCGGGACTGGCTCTGGCGACGCACGCCGTGAGCCGCGCACAGCAAGCCGCCATTCCGGCGTCCGCGCCGGGGGCCGGCGACCTCACGCAACTCGAAACCGAGGCGCAAGGCTGGCTCTCTGATCTGATCCGCATCGATACCACCAATCCGCCCGGAAATGAAGCCGTGGCCGCCAAGTACGTGGCAGCCGTGCTGCAAAAAGAAAACATCCCCAACGAAGTCATCGAGATCGCTCCGGGGCGCAGCATCACCGTCGGCCGCTTGCAGGCTGGCCCGCTGCCCGATCCATCCAAAGCATTGCTGCTGGTCGCGCACCTGGACGTCGTCGGCGTGGACAAGACCAAGTGGAGCGTGGACCCGTTCGGCGCCGTCGTGAAGGACGGCTACCTCTACGGCCGCGGCGCGATCGACGACAAGGGCATGCTCGCCGCAAATCTCGCCACGATCGTCGAGCTGAAACGCACCGGCACGCGCCTGAATCGCGACGTCATTTTCCTGGCCGATGACGACGAGGAACAGGGCGGCCCAGCCAGCATCAAGACCGTCATCGAAAAGCACTGGGACAAGATCGCCTGCGCCTTCGCCATCAACGAAGGTGGCAGCGTGGTGCTGAAGGACGGCAAGGTGCAGTACGTCGGCATCCAGGCCAGCGAAAAAGTCTCTTACAACGTCGCCGTCACGGCCACCGGAACCTCCGGCCACGCTTCGATTCCGCTGCCGGATAATTCCGTCGTGCACCTGGCCGCGGCCATTCAGAAGATCGGCACGATGGAGACGCCGGTGCAGCTCACCACCGTTACGCGGCGTTACTTCGAACAGCTCGCGCCCATCGAGGATGAAGAAACCGGCAAGTGGATGCGGGCGCTGATCGATATGCCCGAGCGTTTCCAGCTAGCCGCCAAGCGCCTTTCGGACATGAATCCGATGTGGAACTCGATGATGCGAGATTCCATCGCTCCGACCGAGCTCCGCGCCGGCGTGCGCGTCAACGTCATTCCCTCGCAGTCCTGGGCCAACCTGAATATTCGTCTGCTGCCCGGCAATCCCATCGAGGGCGTGATCCTGCAAATGGAAAAAGTGGTCAACGACCCGCAAATCCATTTCCAGGTCGAGCCCGACTCCGGCATGGTTGCGCCACCCTCTTCGCTCAACAGCGACCTGTACACGCTCATCGAGCGTCTCGCACCGCAGCAGTTTCCCGGCGCCGTCGTGGTCCCATTCTTATCGACCGGCGCCACCGACTCGGCCGAGCTTCGCTTCCACAGCGTGGCCGCCTACGGCTTGCTTCCCTTCCCGCTCACCGAGGCCGATACGCTGCGCATGCACGCCGATGACGAAAGAATCCCGATCGCCAGCTTCCGCACAGGAGTGGAGTTCCTTTACCATACCGTTCATGAATTCGCCGCCGCCAAATAGCCGCCAACCGCCGCCGCAGCCCCGCCGGGCCAAGATCGTCTGCACCCTGGGCCCGGCCAGCCGCTCGCCCGTCATGATCGACCGCCTGATGCGCGCCGGCATGGACGTGGCCCGGCTCAACTTCTCCCACGGCACGCAAGCCCAACACGCCGCCACCGTCAGACTCCTTCGCGCCGCCTCCGGCCGCCACCAAAGGCCCATCGCCATCCTCGCCGATATGCCGGGCCCCAAAATCCGCACGGGTGCGCTCGAGGGCGGAAAGCCCGTGCTGCTGCGCTCCGGTCAGCTCTTCACGATTTCCGCGCTGCAGCGCCCGGGCGACCGCCACGGCGTCTCCACCACCTACCGGCCGCTGCCTTCCGAGGTGCACCGCGGCGACCGCATCCTGCTCTCCGACGGCCTGATCGAACTGCGCGTGAAATCCACCCGCCGCAACGAAATCGTCTGCCGCGTCGTGAATGGAGGACTGCTCGGCGAGCACAAAGGCGTGAACCTGCCGGGCGTGCATCTCCGCGCCCCCGCCTTGACGCCAAAGGATCTCGACGACCTGGCTTTCGCCCTGCGCTGCGGCGTGAACTACATCGGCGTAAGCTTCGTGCGCAGCGCCGATGACATACTCAAGGCCAAAGCGGCTGTGGCGCGCAACGGAAAAAACACGCCGGTGATCGCCAAGCTGGAAAAGCCGGAAGCCATCGAAGACCTGGACGCCATCTTGCGCGTGGCCGACGGCGTGATGGTGGCCCGCGGCGACCTGGGCGTCGAGATGAGCCCGGAGCGCGTGCCCGTGGTGCAAAAGGCCGTGATTGCGCGCGCCCGCGAAGCGCGCGTCCCGGTGATCACCGCCACGCAAATGCTCGAATCGATGACCGAGAATCCCCGCCCCACGCGCGCCGAAGCCTCCGACGTCGCCAACGCCATCTTCGACGGCAGCGACGCCTTAATGCTCTCGGCCGAAACCGCCATGGGCCGCTACCCCATCGAAGCCGTTCAGATGATGGACCGCATCATTCGCGTGGCCGAAGCCAGCATGGCCCGCGTTCCGAGCCGTCGCCGCAAAATGGCCACGAACATCGCCGATGCCACCGCCGAATTGATCTGCCACGCTTCCGAGGAACTGGAGATGAAGGTTATCGCCGTCTTCACGGAAACCGGCTCGAGCGCCCGGCTCATTTCCAAGTACCGCTCTCCCCGGCCCGTGATCGCCTTTTCGCCCAACCAGGAAACGCGCCGCCGCATTTCCCTGCTCTGGGGGGTGACGCCGCGAAGAAGCGCAGCGATACGGAGCGTAGCGAGCATGGCCGCGCATGCCGAACGCCGCCTGCTCGAAGAAGGATTGGTGCGCCGCGGGGATATCGTCGGCATCGTTGCCGGAATCCCCTTTGGCGTCGGCGGCACCACCAACTTCATGCAATTCCACATCGTAGGCACCGCCGCGCGCACCTAGCCCAGGTGCCTCGAGTGCCGGCGCAGGCTTCAACCGCGCCGTCCCCGCGGCCAACACCCAAGCGGGGTTGCCGTCTGGTTCTTCCAAGCATCGCCCCGATAAGCAACCAACCATCATTCCAGTCCTGCGTCGACCATGCAGCCGCTTCGCTTTGCCGATCGTCGGCAATCATATTCCGTCCCCGCGGCCAACACCCAAGCGGCGTCATTCTGAGAGGCTGTGACTTTTTTGTGCGATTGAGTTGGTTTGCGGTTATAAGGGATGGCATGAGCGATGCCAGAGCAGGGGCGGTGCCGGAAGCAGCGGGGGAAGTGCGGTTGCGGAGGCCGGAGCGGCGGCAGATGGCCTGGGTGGCGCAGTGCCCGGACGATTTGGTGCCGGCCGGCGCACGGCGTGCGCACGGTGGCGGATGGTGGTGGCGAAGCTGGATCTGTCGGCCTTTTAGCGAGCCGATCCAAGCGCGGGAAGGAGTGGCGGGGCGGGACGCGACCGATCCGGAGTTGCTGGTGGCGTTGTGGCTGTATGCCTGCATTCGGGGATCGGGTCGGCGCGGGAGTTGGCGCGGCGCTGCGAGGAGAGCGTGCCGTTCCGCTGGCTGTGCGGCGGGGTGAGTGTGAACCACCGGATGCTGTCGGACTTTCGCACCGATCACGGGGCCGCGCTGGACCAGCTGTTCACGCAGGTGATCGCGTCGCTGGTGGATCAGGAACTGGTGACGGTGAGCCGCATCAGCCAGGACGGAGTGCGGGTGCGGGTGAGCGCGGGGGCAGCCAGTTTCCGGCGGGAAGAGCGGCTGCGGAAATTGCTGGCGGAAAGCCAGAAGCACGTGGAGGAGTTGCGGCGGCAAGTGGAGGAGCCGGAGAAGTTGGCGGCCGCAGCGGCGCAGAAGAAGCGCGCGCAGCGGCGGGCGGCGCAGGAGAGGCAGAAGCGTCTGGAACAGGCGATGGCGCAGTTGCCGGAGCTGAAGCAGCGGCAGGCGGAAAGAGCCGAGCGAGCCGGTCAAGGGGAATACGGGCAGAAGATCCGGGAACAGGAGTTGCGGGTGAGCACGACGGATCCGGAAGCGCGGGTGATGAAGATGCCCAACGGCGGATATAATCCGGCGTTCAACGTGCAATTGGCGGGCGACCCGCAGAGCCGTGCGATCGTGGGCGTGGAGGTGAGCAACGAGAGCGTATGACTCGGCGGGGTTGAGCGAACCGATGCGCGAGCAGGTGGAGCGGCGCAGCGGGAAGAAGGTGCAGCAGCAACTGCTGGACGGCGGCTACTTGCGCAACCGGGACATCGAGCGCGCGCACGAGCAAGGGCGTGGAGTTGTTCGTGCCGCCGAAGGGAGCGCGTACGGCAGAGGAATCGCGGCCGGGAACTGGAGGCCGAAGCGAACAGACAGCGCAGCGCTCCGACGCCTGGAAACAGCGCATGGCCAGCGAGGCAGGGCAGGAAATTTACCGGCAGCGGGCGGCGACCAGCGAAACGGTCAAGCCGACCTGCGAAGCTATCGCGGGTTGACGCAAATCACGGTTCGCGGCCTGCACAAAGCCAGATGCGTGGCCCTGTGGTGCGCGCTGGCCTACAACGTCATGCACTTCGCCCGGCTGTGCTGAGATAACGAACACCAAGGAGCATAGCCAAGGAAGACTGAGCAGAACACGTACGGGCGCAAGCATCGGCGGCAGCAAAAATCTCGCTCAGCAGTGCCTACGCACGCCTAACGCCGGCAATTTAGTCACAGGCTCTGAGCGAAATGGCGGCGTCTTCTCCATCCGTCCCGCTCCTCGGGACGGGCCGCCATGCAGTCGAAGAATCTCTCTCGGTTTTGCTCTCGCATCGCGAAACTACGCTCGCAGACGGCCGCTCAAATCCTCCCATTGCGGGTTGTTTGCTTCGATCAAAGCGATCTTCTTGGCTCGCAACCATCCCTTGATCTGCTTTTCGCGGGCAATGGCGCTCCTAGCCCTGCCGTGCGCCTAAAACCACACAAGCTTCTTAACGTTGTACTTCCGGGTGAACCCGAGGTTCTCCTTCCGCCTGTGTTGCCATATCCTCCGCTCCAGGTTGGCGGTCACACCCGTATACAAGACCCCGGATTGGCTGGCGAGAATGTATACATGGAATATCTTGGTCACGGAGTTTGTTGCGGCATGCCACCACGCCGCAGCCTATCGGACCTTCGAGCGAAAGCCGCCGCTGAAGTGGGCTTTCGCCTATTGATGGCACTGCCTGATGGTTCTTAGGGGATCGGGGCTTCAGCTGCAGCCCCGACATAAAGCCTGCACTTCCATTGGGCCTTCAGGCCTGCAGCCACCCCTCAGTTCACCCAGCGGTCCCGATCCGTCGGCTCATCGCGGTGCTTGCGCATATAAACCTCGAACTTCTTGCGAGCGCGCTTGCGCTTCCAGTCCGACATGCCGTTACGCGCCCGGAAAAACCACGAACCCCGCCGCAAATAAAGATAGCCGATCAGCATCCCGCCCAGATGCGTCACGTGGCTGACGTTGTCGCCGCCCGTCCCCAGCGTCGAGAAAAACTCGATGGCCCCCGCGCCGATCACGTAAATCTTCATCGGAATCTGCACCGGAAACGGTATCAGCCAGATCCGCCGGTCCGGAAACATGATGGCCGCCGCCAGCAAAATCCCGTAGATCGCTCCCGAAGCGCCGATGGTCGGTATCGTGGACGAAAAAGGGATGCCGGCCACGCGCGTTCCCACGCCTTCCGGGTCCGCCACAAGGTTGATCAGCACGTTGATCAGCCCCGCGCCAATTCCCGTGACGAAAAAATAGACGTAGAAGCGGTGCTTGCCCCAGGCGCGCTCCAGGTCCACGCCAAACATCCACAGGAACAGCATGTTGAAGAGCAGGTGGAGCAGCCCGCCATGCATGAAAAGGTAGGTGACTGGCTGCCAAATCCGCAGCCCATGCACCATGTACCAGGGAGCGAGTCCGAAGAAGTGATTGACCCACGCGTTCACCAGCGGGCTGGCAAACAACTCCAGCATCGTCTGAATCAGAAAAACGCCCGTGCAAATCAGCACGAGATTGCGGATTGCCGGTGTCACCCAGCCATCCATCCGCAAACCGCCGCGGCGAAACCCCGGAATCGAACTCATGTCCCCCGAGTCTACGGTGACCCGCCCACAGTGTCAAAGCCCGTCCGGGGTCCTCTACGTTACCCCCAAAAGACCACACACACTGAGAGGCGCGGGTCTTGGGTGTTTTCGTCGCGTTTTCCTTCGCCTGCCCTAAATTCCCAGTCTCCGATAATGCGTTTCACAGGACTTGGCCTAACAGAAACGCCGACGCGGTTCTTCCGTGTCGCCCATGGCACGCTGGCGCGTTTTCCCCCGAAGACAGGCACCCTGGTAGCGTAGTATCGAGGCTCCGGAGGAAAGATGCTTCGAGTGCGGTCCTTCGCAGCTGTATGCTTCGTGTCATTCCTTCTGCTCGCGCCTGGGTCGTCGTGGCCCCAGCGTCAACCGAATGGGCCACCGCATCTACCATTCATTATCGATCACGTGTGTCCCGGCGAGGGCTGTCGACTCGGAAAGTGGACTGCCGAGGCCAGGGTCGTAGCACGAAGAGATGCGAACGTAGCCTCGCCCGTGACATTCACAATCCAACCTGGCGAAAAGATAACCGCGCTTAGCGGTAGAGTAATTACGCGCAAAGCCAGCATCTATAAAGTACTTCAAGATGTCAGTTGCCAGGGAACCGATGTGCCTGCCGGGACGGTTTTCTACAAGCTCTATGACGATGGAGAAGGCTATGCTCTTTATTGGTACAACGGTGCGACGCACTTTCTCCTTTTAGAGAGTGATTGTACTCGTCAAGACGTCTTTTCGCCCGCCTCCGAACCTGACCGGGATTGGTGGGTGCACGTCAGAAATCACAACGGGCTAACTGGGTGGATTGTGAATCCCGTGCATTTCAAGGGAACGGATATTTATGGGGACAACTAAGCACTCATAGCAAGCCAAGTCCTGGGAAGTCCTCTTATCGTCATGTGGGAAACGCCGATTTCCAGTTGGCGAGAATCACGTCTTGACTTGGGTGGGAGAAAGACTGGCAAACTATCCGAAAACCAGCACAATTGCAGCCGATAGTGCCACAGCGATTAGACCAGCACCAACGAGCCTGGAGACCCACCACAGTGATTCATTGGATGGGTCGAGCCGAGGGTGAGCTGTTTTCGCCCAACCGATGATGCCAGAGGGAAACATCACGGCCCAGAGACCGACCGCAAACATAGAAACGCAGAACAATTCCCCCACAAGTGTTCCGGGCAAGAAGAACATACCGATTACGGTGGCTGTGGTTAGGACACGAAGAAAAATATCAATCGCTCGCATATCAATTTGCCCTGAGCGATTGTCGCATTATTCTACTGACTCTGTCTGGCTCAACCTGATGAGGCCAAGTCCTGGTAAGTCCGCTTCACGGAATGTGGCCGGGCAGCAAAAAAGCCAGTCAGCGGTAATGCGTTTCTCAGGCGGCGGCATCTCGTGGCGAACGACCGGGAGCAACAAGCGGTGGTCGATGCCTTGGGCAGTGGTGCATTTTCGTCGCTTTGCTGGACCCTCGTGCGGGCCGGAGTCAACTCTCGAGGTAAGAACGAGCGCCCCGTGGCGTCGGAGGACTGGGACGCGGGCGAAAGGATTCGCGCCTCCCAGGGTGTGTGGTCTTTTGGGGGTAACGTAGAGAACCCCGTCAAAGCCCGTGCGGGGCAGCATACACGGGCTTGAAAAAAAGACCACTCCCTGGCAGCCAGGACACCCGCACTCGCCACGCGCCCCAAAAGTACATTTACGCCGTAATCGTTTGGTTACATCCCTTCCAAAGGTACTACTCGATTTTCACCAAACCGCCTGTATAGTCGACGCCTACCTACAGAATTCAGAAACGCGGCGGAGCTGCGCTGGCGTTCTCTCTAGCTCGGTCGTCAGAGTGCCGAAAACAAAATGAGTTCGCAAAAATCTGAGCAGTTATCCCCAGGAGGATTTCACATGGCGAGTGCCTGGCCTTCTCTTTTGGCTGCTGTACGCGGGAGCTTTTACAACCGCGCAAGGAAGCTTGCTTACTCTTACAGCTTCGCGCTTGCGCTGATATTGCTCTGCTCCACAGTGGCGCAAGCCGTTCCGCCGAAGACGTCGGGGGACTACGACGGGGATGGCAAAGCGGACCTTGCGGTATGGCGCCCATCGACCGGGCAGTGGTTCATCGTCCCCTCGAGCAATCCAGGCTCTCCGATCACGCAATCGTGGGGGTTGAACGGGGACATTCCTGTGCCGGGCGATTACGATGGCGACGGAAAGACCGACATGGCCGTCTGGCGCCCCTCCACCGGCCAGTGGTTCATCATCCCCTCGAGCAATCCGGGCACCCCGATCGTTCAATCGTGGGGGCTGAACGGAGACATTCCCGTGCCGGGCGATTACGATGGCGACGGAAAGACCGACATGGCCGTCTGGCGCCCCTCCACCGGGCAGTGGTTCATCATCCCCTCGAGCAATCCCGGCTCTCCGATCACTCAGTCGTGGGGTTTGAATGGGGATATTCCCGTGCCGGGCGATTACGATGGCGACGGAAAGACGGACACGGCCGTGTGGCGCCCCTCCACCGGCCAGTGGTTCATCATTCCCTCGAGCAATCCCGGCTCTCCGATCACTCAGTCGTGGGGGTTGAATGGGGACATTCCTGTGCCGGGCGATTACGATGGCGACGGGAAGACAGACATGGCCGTCTGGCGGCCCTCCACCGGGCAGTGGTTCATCATCCCCTCGAGCAATCCCGGCTCACCGATCACTCAGTCGTGGGGATTGAATGGGGACATTCCTGTGCCGAAGGATTACGACGGCGACGGGAAGACGGACATGGCCGTGTGGCGCCCATCCACGGGACAGTGGTTTATCATTCCCTCGGCCAACCCCGGTAGCCCCATAACAACCTCATGGGGACTTCCAAACGATCAGCCAACCCAGGAGCCGGCTGGAGAAAACAACTCTCCTGCGCCGGATATCACTAGCCTGAGCCAGGCCTCGGGAGCGGTTGGAGCTGCGATCACCATCAGCGGTTCGAACTTCGGGTCGACACAAGGAGGCAGCACAGTCACCTTCAACGGCGCCTCCGCCGTGGTGATCTCCTGGACTTCGACGAGCATTATGGTGACGGTACCCGGCGGCGCAACGACTGGTGATGTCGTCGTGACTGTCAGCGGCCAGGCCAGCAACGGAGTGCTTTTCACGGTCGCGCCAATTTGCACGTCGAACTGCACGCTTTCTGGCACCGTGACCGGAGCATGGGTCTCGGGCGTGACCATAACCATCACCGGCGGCGCCAACACCACAACCGACGTTAACGGGAACTACAGCTTCTCCAATCTGACCGCCGGAACTTACACCATCACTCCCTCGCTGGCCGGTTACAACTTTAGTCCCGTGGCTCCGACAATCGACATTAACTCCAACTATACACAAAACTTCAGCGCCGCTTCCCTACTGACCTCCTATAGCATCTCGGGAACGGTATTTTATTCGGGCGCACAGGCCGGTCCTACCTACATCAACGTTTACCCATGCTCGGGTTGCAACGCCATAGGAGGAACGACCCTGCTGAATGCGCCCAGCCCAGGCGGAACTGCATATACGATTCGAGGTCTTCCGGCCACCGGTGGCGGCGGAGGCTCGAATTACTTCGTGCGGGCGGAAATAGACACGATGAACACCGGAGTAGCAAATGCTTCGGACCCGGCGGGTAATTCGTCTACCTTTGCGCTCGCGTCAAACGTCACAGGTGTCAACATGACCGTCGTCGCACAAACGCCCCTGGCGCCCCAGCAGCCGTCGGCCCCCAATGTGTTCCCGTCTAGCGGCGCGGCGTTCATCGCGTTTAACAACTCGACCGATTCCAACAATGATGAAATCGCTACTTCCTACAAGATCTACTACGGTACGGACACGAATGCGTCGAACCTCACTCCCGTGACCGTTAAGGCCGGCAACCAGGACGACCTCTATATTCTTTCTGGGCTAGCCGACACCACCAATTATTACTTCAAGATGACCGCGGTTAACGGCAACGGAGAAAGCACCCCCTCCTCAATTGTTGGGCCCGTGCTCATCGGAGCCACCAGCGGAAACAACACTGTTTCGGGCACCGTCACCTTCACCGGAACAGCTTCGGGCCCCTTGTATGTGGGCCTGTTCAGCCAGACGCTGGGCGTCTATTTCCAAAGGTTTCCCACGCCTGCGAGTTCGCCGGTGACCTACAGCGTCTCGGGCATTCCGAGTGGCAACTATCAGATCTTCGGCGTCATGGACCAGAACGCGGATGGGACCGTGGACGTTGGAGATGTCACGAACTTTTCCGGTTCAAACGGCCCTCCGCCTCTTGTCGTCGGGGGCGACATAACGAATCAGACCATCGCCCTGGGAGCGGTCAGCGGGGCAAACACTGTCGCTGCGACCATGTTTGTCACCACCAGTCACAACGGTTTTTCTTTCCAGAGCGATAACTACAGCATCAACTTGGGAATCGATTTCGGGACCAAACTCCCGATTTCGATGACACTGTTCTCTGGGCCGAACGCGGCCGTGCCCTTCGATATGACCGCAACCCCGAACAGCGACTACCAGCCGATATTCAATAACTCTGTAAGTCCAAACATGGGGGACACCTATCAATTCCTGGTGACCTTCTCCGACGGGTCCACGCAGGTCCTATCGGCCACCGTGACCGCCGTGCTGACTTCCAGTTCGTTTCCGCAAAACTTGACAATGATCACAACCGGGCTTGGGTCTCCCACTGTTCCGGTGCTCTCGTGGAGTGCGCCCACAACTCCGCCAGCGTTCCTTCCCTATGTCTACGAAGTGAGTGTGAATGGCGGTAGCGACAACGAGAACTGGAACTATCCGAACCACAGCAACGGCATTCCGAGCACCACAACCAGCGTTCAATACAACGTCGACGGCTCGGCGAACCCCAATTCGCCCCTGATCGTTGGGCAGACCTACAATTGGGAGGTTCAGGTTCAGGATGCCGATGGGAATTCGGCTTCCTACACGACCACGTACTTAGTGCCCTAGAACGCGACGCAGGCAGAGGGTTTTACTTTAACGATGGAAGGGCCGGTGCACTTCGCCGGCCCTTCCCTTTTTTTGCTTTCATGGCTGGGTCTACCGCGCCGAAGAAGAGAAGCGTATGATGCGCGAGACAGAGGTCCAAATCGGTAATCCTGGTGAAAACCAAATTTGCATCTTTTTGTAACGGAAGAAAAACGAGAAGAGGCGGAATAGAAACGACGCTCTGATATCCATTAGGTCTTGCGGAGGCGTAACATGAACAAGCCTGCAGCATTTTTGGGCTTAGTCGTGGGTTTTCTGATTTTCGGTATTCCGCTGTTCGCACACCACGGAACCGCGGTATCGTACGACATCCACAAAGTCATCGTTCTGAAAGGAACCGTCACACAATTTGCATTCGCTAACCCGCATTCCCAACTATATTTCGACGTCACGGATGACCAGGGTAAAGTCGTACATTGGGCCGCGGAAATGAGGAGTCCGCCGAACTTGAGATCGTATGGCCATTCCCAGAAGGAGCTCAATGCGAAGTTTGCGCCAGGAACGACGATCACTGTCACGGGTAACCCTTCGAAATCGGGCGCGCCGGTGTTGGTCTTTGGGAAGGCAGTACTCGCCGATGGATGGTGCCTCTGTAACCACGAGGGCGGCGTAGGCAGTGATGCCCCGGGAGCCAAAATTGAAGGCGAGGTCGAGGACCCTAAATAGGGTCCCAACTATATTCCAGCATCATAAAAACGCTAGCTGCTTAGAGGGCAGCTCCCGCTGTGGCCGTTGCGGACCCAGCGGCGCGGTCTTGGCGGCTCACGATGCTTGGGTGACCGTGCCTTTTCCGAGTAGGCACGCTGGCTGAGTCGAGGGGCGAAATCGAGACATCCGGAGGTCTAAAATGCGAGATCGGTGGGTGATCTTGTTGCTTTTCTTCGGGGGAATGTTGCTGCTTTCATCGCCTGGCGCGGCGCAAGTATATTTTCCGACGGCCGACGGACATCGAGACCCACAGTCTTCCGCTGCGGCAAAAGCGGCTCCAACGCCACCTTATGATCCCCATGATCTGTCCGGCGTTTGGTTAGGAAGAGGCGGAGCTCTGCTCCCGGACAAAGAAGCGCCCCCCTTCACGCCGTTGGGACAGAAAATGTTCGATGCGAATAAGCCGTCGCAATATGCCAGAACCGGTACGCCGGCCCCCGGTCACTACATCCCAGCGTTTGGCAACGACCCGCTAGCGAAGTGCGATCCTCTGGGCTATCCGCGACAGGCGGGCGGGGTGTTCGAGGTCGTTCAGACTCCAGGCAAGATCGTCCAAATCTTCGAGCAGGGTCGCAGAATCCGCGAAATCTGGACGGATGGCCGCAAGCTCCCGGACGACTTGGATCCCCGCTGGTACGGTTGGGCTGTCGGTCATTGGGAAGGCAACACACTCGTCGTGGAGTCGACGGGCTATGACGCAAGATCGTGGCTGGATTCGAATGGTTATCCGCATAGCGATGAGATGCAGATCGTTGAGCGTTACCGCCATCCCGATGCTACGACCCTGCAGATCGGCATGACTCTCGAAGATCCCAAAGTCTACAAGGGTTCCTGGTCAGGCCAGAAGATGTTCAAGATGGAATTGCCAAAGGGCCTGACTGTGCTTGACGAATCTTACTGTGTACCCTCGGAGGAGCAGAGCTTCGACGAGAAGGTCAGAGACCCTGCCGCGGGAAAGTGAGCAGCGATCGAGTTGGCGTTTGAACGGGTGCGTGGAGAAACGCAGCGAGACTCTCCAGCCAATGGACCCCAACACCCTATCGGCGATTTGTTCGGTTTTAGCTATAATCCCCGTGACCGAACGATCCGCAAGCGCGAAATCGAAATCCCGGATAAAACACGACGGTGCGCTCGCGGTCTACCGCGCAACCAGGCCCAGCGAGCCAGCGCCGGTGAGAAACGAAAAACAAGGAGCGAACCTATGTGCGATCGAGATCATTCTGCAGAGGATCTGGAACGGCTGGAAGGCCTCGGTTTAATCACGCGAAAGCAGTTCGGCGTCCTGTTGGCGGCAGGCGTCGCCATGCTGTTGCCTGCGGTAGCCGACGCCGTGGCGGTCACCGAATCAGAGGTGACCGTGAAGACGCCGGACGGCACCGCGGACTGCTACTTCGTCCATCCATCTTCTGGCACCGCGCCCGGCGTATTGGTGTGGCCGGATATCTTCGGGCTGCGGCCGGCATTCCGCCAGATGGGTAAGCGGCTCGCCGAGGAGGGCTATTCGGTGCTGGTGGTGAATCCGTTCTACCGGACCCAGAAAGCTCCGACCTCGGCTCAGGGCGCGGCGACTCCGATCCCGCAGTTACTGCCGCTCGCGCAAAGTCTGAACGAGACCACTCATGTGACGGACGCGAAATCATTCGTCGGATGGCTAGACCAGCAGCCCTCGGTTGCCAAGAATCGCAAGATCGGGACGCAGGGGTATTGCATGGGAGGGCAGATGGCCTTTCGCACCGCGTATGCCGTGCCGGACCGCGTCGGAGCCGTGGCCTCCTTCCATGGCGGCAACGGGTTGGTGACCGCCATGCCCAATAGTCCGCATCTCGAGGCCGCGATGACCAAGGCGCAGTTCCTGGTCGCCATCGCGCAAAACGACGATAAGCAAGCCCCCACCGAAAAGGACGTGATGAAGGAAACCTTCGCCAAGGCCGGGCTGTCCGCGGAAGTCGAAGTCTATCCGGCCATGCACGGCTGGTGTCCGCCGGATTCGGGCGTCTACAGCGAGCCGCAGGCCGAGAAAGCATGGAGCCGTCTGCTGGCACTGTACGGCAAGGCTCTCGCGTAACCTATTTCCGATCGTTGGGCGCGGCATCCAGCCCAATATACTTGGTGTCATTCACGAGGGCGCTCCTTCCTGTAGGCGTTGATGCGAACAATCAAAACCTACTGCAAAGGGGCGCCCTTTTATAATGCGTTTCACAGGCCCTATCCGATTCAGGTAGGGATTCCGAGTACGCCGTCATCCAGCCTGGGGCGGAGCCGGAGTGAGGCCGTGGCGACGCATGATTTCCGCCATCTTTGCTCGGTCCGGCGGACCACCGGCCGCCGCGCTGATCACCTCGGCGGCCTCCCGGAAATACTGCGGACCGATCGCGGCTGGCGTGATCACGCAGAGTGCTTTCACGTCCTGGATTCCATTGTTATCGAAACGGTGAATCGCTCCTCGTGGAATGCAGAGTGCCTGCCCCGGCCCGACGTCAATTTGCTTTCCGTCCACAGTCCAGGTCGACACTCCGTCGATGCCGTAGATCGTCTCCTCATAGTGATCGTGGCTATGGGCCGGAGCCGCCAGGCGCTGCGCGCCCGGGATAACGAGCTCAAAGGCCGCGATGCTGCCACTCGAGTTCTCTGCGGTGATCAGGAAACGAACGGCGAGCGGCCCAAGGCGGATGGCCTCGTCGGAAGGATTGACGTGGAGATGGATGCTCTGCTGTGTCATGTGCGCTCCTCCTTACAGTAAATGCCATTTACTATGCTAGACTGTAAACGCAGTTTACGGAGGATGTCAAGCTCAAATGTCAAGCGCAACGGTCAAAACCAAGGATATGCTCATCGGGGCATTGCTGCGCGTTCCAGCGCAGGCGATTCAGCGCCGGATCATCAAGGAGCTCAACGCGGCCGGTTTCAGGGAGCTCAGCGTGCCGCATATGGCGGTGCTGCAATTTCCCGGTCCGGACGGGGTTCGCCCAGGCGTGCTCGCCGAGCGCGCCGGCATGAGCAAACAGGCCATGAACCAGCTCCTCCGGAGCCTCGAAGCTCTCGGCTATATCGTCCGGTCGGACGCGCCCGAAGAGGGTCGGGCGCGGATTATCCGCTTTACCAAACGCGGACGCGCCGCATACTCAACAATCTACGACATCCTCCGAGACATCGAGCGCGAATGGAGCGCTGAGCTTGGGCCCAAGCGCTTCGCCCAACTCAAAGAGCTGCTAGCACACGTCTGGGAAAGCCGGTTGATCCGCTAGCCCACCAAACGTCACGATGGATTTACTTTCATTGCGGAGGTCTCAACGTATACCCCTGATACCACTCGGAAGGTATTCTCGGACCGGCCCTTAGCATCGTTCGGATAGGGCCTGGTAAGTCTCTTATCGTCATCTGGCGTTCGCATCGTTCCCCCGTGACGCGAATCGCATTTATCGGGAGTCGGCGGCGTCAATTGTCGTTCCACCGGACATCATCGAGTACGCCAACCGTCTTTTATTTTGCGGATAGCGTATCCGATTAACAGGAGACCAAACGCGGCTTTGGGAATAAACCCACGTAGGTCGGCAGGGTCTTCGCTCGTTCGAACGCACCGTCTGCCCATCGAACACAGATCATGACGTTAGGCGACGACAGCGGCTCCCTACGATGGCCGCCCCTGTTTTTCCCGCTCCTCCTCTTCTCTTTCTTGTTGCTCTTTCTTTTTCTTCGCCCACCTCACTACCAGGTAAGTACCGACAACGATCAGGATAATTAAAGTCCAAAATGAACTCGCCTCCTTACGGCCAAAAGGCCGACGATTCCAGGCGCAGAGCTGTATCACACGCGAGTCGCTAACGCGACTGAATCCTAAGTTCCGCCCACACCCCTCCCGGTTCCGCAATCTCGCGGAAGGCTTTCCCTAGCTGCGGGTGGAGAATGTCTTGAAAGTGACGGGCAGCCCTGGGCCGGAGGACCGGAGTGAATGCCCCACGCGTCGGTGTTACGCGTGGGTCTTGCCCGTGCGTTCGAACGCACCGCCCGCCTCCTGCGCCCTTCTCATACTCATAAGTAACTTATATACCTATGTTCGTTACTTGCAGCCCGCGTGAAACAAGGACGGGCCGTGCTTGCGGCTCGAGCAAATTTGGTGGGTCGCGAAGCGGGTGGCCGCCAGCCAATTTTGCGCGCAGCGAGACCCAACCCGACACGTCTCGAACGCCGCACCGCCCCCTAAACGAGGCTCTGCCGCCCGATCGGAAGTTCGCGGATGCGCTTGCCGGTCGCGGCATAAATCGCGTTGCAAAGCGCCGGAATGAACGGAGGCACGCCGGGCTCGCCCACACCGGCCGGCGGTGCGTCGCTATCCACGAAGTACACGTTCGTCTGGTAGGGCGCTTCGTTCATCCGCGCCACCGGATAGTCGTTGAAGTTCGATTGATCGATAACGCCGTTCGTTGCCGTGATCGCTCCGCTCTTGGCGATGCTGGTCCCGAACACCGCCGCGCCCTCGAATTGATTGCGCGAGGCTTCCGGGTTGACGAGCAGTCCGGCATCCACGGCCGTGTCCACGCGGGGAATGCGCAGTTGGCCCTTGTCGTTGATTTCCACTTCCACCACCGTCGCGACGTACGTCAGGAAACTGCGGTGCACGGCGATGCCCAGGCCCGTCCCCTTCCCCATCTTGCGCTTTCCCCAGCCTGCCTTTTCAGCGGCCAGCTCCGCGACGTGACGCAAACGGCCAATGTCGACTGGATAATCCTTCACCGAAGCGCCGTAATTGGGATATTTCGTGGCGCTCAGATCCAGCACGCGCGGAGGCCCAATCAGATCGAGCAGGTAGTCGAGCGGGTCGCGCCCGGCCGCGTAAGAAAGTTCATTGGCGAAGGACTGAATGGCGAACGCGTGATAGATGTTGGCCACCGAGCGCAGCCAGCCGATGCGCACATGAGCCTCGGCCGGCCCATTTTCGACGCGCAGGTTGGAAATATGGAACGGCACTTCCGTGAAGCCCAAACCCATTTCACCGTCGGCGCCAAAACGCGCGCTGGCGTCGTCCATCGAGCCAATCGGGGGAAATACCGAGCGCTGCATCCATGCCGTCGGTTTCCCGGAATCGTCCAGCGCCGCCTTCATATACAGTCGCCGCGACGCTATGGTAGTAGTCGAACTTGATGTCGTCCTCGCGCCTCCAGACCACTTTGACGGGCCGCCCCAGCTTCTTCGACAGCACCGCCGCCTCGGCCACATAATCCGGCTTGGACTTGCGCCCGAATCCGCCGCCCAGCAGCGTGACGTGGCAGATCACGTTCTCCTTGGGGATGCCCAGCAGCTTGCCAACGGTGTTCTGCACTTCCTGCGGATTCTGCGTGGGCGCCCACGCGGTCACTTTTCCGTCGCGGAAATCGGCGACGGCGACCGGCGGTTCCATGGACGCGTGCGCCAGCAGCGGCACGTAATACTCCGCTTCGATGATCTTGCCGCCTTCGCCGAACGCCACGTCCACGTCGCCTTCGTTGCGGATGACTTTCCCCGGCTTGCGCGCGGTCTCTTGCAAAGTCTTTCTTGTACTCGTCGGAGTTGTAGGAGGCGTGCGGTCCGTTGTCCCAGGTGATATTCAGCTTCTTGCGGCCCTTGAAAGGCCGCCCAGGTGTTATCGGCGATCACGGCCACTCCACCCAGCGGCTGAAAGCCCCAAGGAGACTGGAAGGGATCGATCTGCACCGTCTGGTGAACGCCGGCTACCTGCAGCGCTTCCTTGTCGTCGAGCGACTTCACTTTGCCGCCCAGCACCGGCGGATGCTCGATGGAGGCGTACACCATGTTCTCCATCCGCGCGTCCATCCCGAAGACGGCCTTGCCGGTGCAGACCTCGTGAGGTCGTAGCGGACTGCGCCCTTGCCCGACGTAGCGCCAGGCGCTCTTGGGCTTGAACTGCAACTCTTCTTTCTTCGGCACCGGCAACTTTGCGGCGGCAGAGGCCAGCGCGCCATAGCCCAGCTTGCGGCCCGATGTCTTGTGCACCACCACATGCGGCTCCGTCGTGCACTCCTCGGCGGGCACGCCCCACTTCTGCGCCGCGGCCTGGACCAACATCAAGCGCGCCGCTGGCGCCGCCCTGGCGCATCACGTCGTAGAAGCTGCGCACCGAGTGCGAGCCGTCGGTATTCTGGTCGCCGTAGCGCTCGTCGCCGATGGCTTGCTCGAGCTTCACTCGCTTCCAATCGGCGTCGAGTTCCTCGGCCAGAATCAGCGGAACGCGAGGTCCTGCTCGTGGTGCCCATCTCGGAGCGATGCGCAACGATATACACAGTGCCGTCGGAATCGATGCCCAGGTACACATCCGGATGGAAGACCGAATGGTCCGCGTGAGGACCAGCAGAAGGTTCGGCGGACCAAGCCGAGAGCGGAGAGAGGCGCAAAGCCAGGACGAAAGCGCTAGCCGCGGCCGCGCCCTTCAGAAATCCGCGCCGGCTGGAATTTTCGACGGCGTTCATGTTTTCTACGTTCATGCGCTCACCTCGCCCGCGGCGGTCTTCACTGCCTTGCGAATGCGTTGATAGGTTCCGCAGCGGCAGATATTGCCGGACATGGCCGCGTCGATCTCGGCGTCGCTAGGCTTGGCGTTCTTCTTGAGCAGCGCCGCCGCTTGCATGATCTGCCCGGACTGGCAGTAGCCGCACTGCGGCACGTTAATCTCGATCCAGGCTTTTTGTACGGGATGCATACCGTCCTGGCTCAGCCCTTCGATCGTCGTGATTTCAGCGCCTGCAACGCCCTGCATCGGCGTCGAGCAGGAACGGATGGCTTCGCCATTCCGGTGCACGGTGCACGCGCCGCAGAGCGCCATCCCGCAGCCGAATTTGGTTCCCGTCATTTGCAAAATATCCCGCAGATACCACAGCAGCGGCATATTCGGATCGCCGTTGAAGGAGCGCGAAATTCCGTTCACTTTGAGTTGAATCATCCCCTCACCTCACCTGAAACACCGAACTGAGTTGTAATGATACTGGCAAATGAAGACGGAGCAGCACATTTTTTGGGCTGCTGATCACCGTTTTGGCATGGGACGATCGCGTAGGTAGTTTCCGTTTCAAACCGTCACTTTCGGTGACATTAGCGACGCGAGGGAACCGAATTTCCCTCGAAATAAGCTTCTTCTAACTCGGGCTAATCTACTGAAATAGCGCCACTTGGGCCAAGATCCGTGCTGGCAATTCCTTTGGCAATTCTGGTGCTGCCTAAATGCGCAATGTCTGCTTCGGACACGCTGCAAAAAGCCACAGAAAAGCGTGCGGAGCGCACGGAGAATGTTTTCATTATTTGATTCGTTCATCGCCGCGGCGTTCATGCCGATTATCGCGGCCACTGCGATCAACAGGGAGACACCTTCGCTCGTGCGGCGCAATACAGGCGTGATGAACAGGTTCTGCTAGTTACTCACCTCGCAATCGGTGATGCGGGGTCCGACCGGTCAGCCGGATTTCCTCTCTGAGGGTCGGAGATTACCCCTTCAAGTCGCCGGTGCAACGGATTCGATCTGTCGTCGTTGGCTTGACCATTTCTGAGATGCATACCAGGAGGAGCACCATGCGAATACCGCTGAGAGTGTCCACAATCGTCGCCGCTCTCTTTCTCGTGCTCGCAAACGCAGGCATCAACTCGCGCGCGGATGACGACAAGGACAAGGACAACAGGCGAGACGTCGGCGAACTGAAGGTGACCTCATTCCCTTCGGGCGCGCGCGTTTCGATCGACGGTGCCAACATGAACGGCGTTACGCCCGTACGCATGGAACTCCGCCTCGGTAAACACACCGTGGTGGTTTTCGTGCCGAACTCCCAATGGGCTTCCGACACGCGAGTTGTGGACATCGACCAAGGCAACAACGATTTGAGCGTTACATTGCTGCCCCTCGTATCGACAGGACCGGGCGGCATCGGCCCTCAAGGGCCCGCCGGACCTCAGGGACCCGCTGGGCCTCAAGGACGCTGCTGGCCCCGCAGGCGCAACTGGCCCCGCCGGGCCCGCTGGCGCAGTTGGCCCCATCGGGCCAGTTGGTCCCATCGGTCCCATTGGTCCTGCTGGAGCCGCCGGAGCTGTTGGTCCCGCTGGACCTGCAGGACCCGTAGGCGCGGCTGGCCCTGCCGGCGCGGCTGGTCCCATCGGTCCCATTGGTCCTGCCGGAGCCACCGGAGCTGCTGGCCCTGCCGGGCCTGCTGGCCCCGCTGGCGCGACTGGCCCTGCTGGCGCAACTGGCCCTGCCGGAGCTGCCGGCCCGGCTGGTCCCGTTGGTCCCACGGGAGCCCTTGGCCCTGCCGGCCCCGCCGGTGCAGCGGGAAGTGCCGGTCCACAAGGGCCCTCTGGTCCCACGGGTCCGCAAGGAATACCCGGTATCCCCGGGCCTCCCGGACCGGATCGCCTGAAGGCCGCTTTGATGCACTGGTATCCGGCAGCCGAGGCGAACGGATCCTTCCAAGTGGGAACATCGCCGCAAGGAGTGGCCTTCGATGGTAGCAGTATCTGGGTGGTGAACTCTGGCAGCGGCAGCGTCACCAAGCTGCAAGCCAGCAGCGGCGCGGTTCTTGGAGCCTTCGCCGTGGGAAGCAACCCGTACGGGATCGCCTTCGACGGCTCTCACATTTTCGTGACCAACCAAAACAGCAGCACCGTCACGAAGCTGCGCGCCAGCGACGGCACGTTGCTCAGCACCTTTACTGTCGGAGCCATGCCCGAAGGCATCGCCTTCGATGGCGCCAACCTCTGGGTGGCCAACAATGGCAGCAGCACCGTCACCGAACTACAAGCCAGCAGCGGATCGGTGATGGGCACCTTTAGCGTCGGAGCCCACCCCATGGGCGTCGCCTTCGATGGCGCCAATATCTGGGTGGCCAACAACACCGACAAAACTGTCACCGAACTGAGCGCCGCCGACGGCTCGATCGTGAACACGCTTCCCGTCGGCACCAACCCCGTTGGCGTCGCCTTCGATGGCGCCAACATCTGGGTGACCAACAGCGGCGACGGCACCGTCACCGAGCTGCGCGCCAGCGACGGCTCGAATCTAGGCACGTTCCCCGTCGGAACCGGCCCCACGGGACTGGCCTTCGATGGCGTCAATATCTGGGTGGCCAACCGCGGCGACGGCACCGTCACCGAGTTACGCAGCGACGGCTCAACCGTGGGCACGTTCAGAACCGGCTCTCTCCCCGCGATGGTTGCCTTCGATGGCGTCTTCGTCTGGGTGACCAACAACGCCAGCGGCACCGTCTCAAAACTGTAACAGCCAGCTAGATCCAGCCCGTTGACCGAGGCCCCGGCGAGCACCGTCGGGGCCTCTGCCGTTTCCTGGCCGATCGTGAGCGAGGCGACGGGCCAAATCCGCTACTGCGGGTTGCCCGTCAACCGCTCAAGCCGGCGATTCATTAGCGAAAACAACCTCCCGGGTATACTTGATCCGGTGCGCGTCGCAATCATCGGAGCAGGCATAGGCGGACTCGCGGCTGCCGTGGCCCTGCGCCGGATTGGCATCGAAGCACTTGTCATCGAGCGCGTCACCAGCATTCGCGAGGTCGGCGCCGGCCTCTCCGTTTGGTCCAACGCCGTCAATGCAATTCGCGAACTCGGCCTGGAAGCCCCGGTGATGGCCTCCGCCTCGCTTGTTGAACGAATCTTGGTCCGGACGCCCGCCGGTGTTCTCATTGCCCAGGACGAACTCGGCGCGATCAGCCGCGCGGCCGGCGCGCCTTGTGTCTGCATCCATCGCGCCGCGCTGCAAAACATCCTGCTCGATGCGCTGCCGTCGGCCTCGCTGCGAACCGCTGCGCGCTGCGTCGCTTTCGATCATGAGACCGCGATCCTCGAGAGCGGCGAACGCATCAAGGCCGACGTTCTCGTGGGAGTGGACGGGATTTCCTCTGTAATTCGCGATGGGCTGTACGGAGCGGAACCGCCGCGCTATGCGGGATACACCTGCTGGCGCGCGATCCGTCCAGACAACGGTGCTTTGCCGGAACACTCCGCGCTGCTCGTCCTCGGCGCGGGATCGCAGTTCGGGCTTTGGCCTTGTGGCCCTGGCAAGCTTTATTGGTTCCTTACCAAAAATGCGCCTCCGGGAACCACCCAAACGAAAGCAGAGGCTCTGGCGCTATGCCGCGATTGGGCCGCTCCGGTCCCTGCAATTGTCGAAGGAACTCCTGAGGATGCGATTCTGCAAAATGACATTCTGGACCGGCCGCCACGGAAATGGCGGGGGCGTGGCGCCGTTACTCTCTTGGGCGATGCGGCGCATGCTTCGACCTCGAACCTCGGTCAAGGCGCCTGTCAGGCGCTCGAAGATGCCGTGGTCCTGGCGGACTGCCTGAGTAGAACCGCGTCCATTGAAGGGGCGCTGCGCAAATACGAGCGCCTGCGCATTCCGCGCACCACGGCAATCGTTCGAGAATCCTGGATCGCCGGGAAAGTCCTGCAGCTCGACTCACCAGCCCTGGAATCGTTCCGCAACTGGTTTATGGGCACTCGGTTCGGCACACATCTGTCCATGCGCTCATTCCGGACTCTTCTGACACACCCACTCCCAAAGCTTCAATCCCCGGAAGCCAACGCAAGCCAATAGTTACAGTTGATTGCGGTTAATTCCGGACCGGAGTGAGTAGTCTTCCAACGCCTGCGAAGCGTGGCGACCTACTTTTTCACGCGGAATACGACATTATCGCCCGCTAGTTCGGCCCGCAATAAAAGGCCGATGCCTTTGGTTCCTTGTTTGGATGGATTGAAGGTGATCGTCACCATATCTCCCTGTTGGAAGGTGAGCCTGTCCCACCCTTGATCGTTGCCGTAGATGAACCGGTAGTCGGTGTTGACGTTGTCCGCTTCGCAACTCCAGTGCTGCACCGCGCCCTTCTCATCCTTGGCGTCGAAATCGACTTGCGCATGCATATCGGTCAATACGAAGCGAGTGACCGTAGCTTCCAGTTTGAGCTGCTTGGACGTGTCGTAGTCCGTCTTGCCCTGGGCTGCCAATAGCGAAGCGCTCGCAATCAACAAGCTCGCCACGAGAACCACCATGACCGGATGTTCACTCCTCACGGAAGCCCCCCTTTTTCGAGAGATCAGCGACAATTCACCGCCCGAATCTCCCTTGAATTTAACCCTCGAAACTATACACCCACCGGAAACAAAAACGATACGTGGCCCACCGGCCAGTCCTTAGGAGGGCGAGGATATCTTCGAGCTAGATGCGTCTCCCAACAAGCAACAAAGCCATCACCCAAACGTAGCCGAGTCTCACTTCGGAAGGATGCTCATTGGAGCGCCCGAGCCCTTAGGTCCAATGTTTCCCGCGAACATGGTTCCCAAGGGACCGTTGCCGAACTGCACCTGGCTTTTCGTCATCTCATTAAAGATTTCCGTATCGTTCGAGCTAAACACCCACGCCAGCAGGTGACCGCGCCACTGTGTCGCCATGGACATGACTACGATAGCCACGGGAGAGAGTTGGCCATTGACTTCCGGCCGCCCGGCGCTGGAATTCATATGGATCTTCTGATTGGCAACCTCATACCACAGCGGCATCGGCGCTCTCTGAAGCCCGGGCAGGGAGACAAAGCTCATCGCGACGTTATCCAAAGCGTCGTTCTCGTTCTTCTGTAGCTTCTCAGGAAGACAATCCCGGACCACCTCGATCAACAATATGTTCGCAAAGATCGGCTCCGGCTTGCGCGATTCCTTGTACTCCTTCGAGTCGTCTACCCAAACTCCGTCGAGGTTGCCAGCTCGCCGCGGGGCCTTGTCCTCTGGCAGTTGCGTATATAGCAGAGGACGCATGCAGCGCTCCGCTTCCTGATGCTCGGGATCGTTCTCACCGGAGACACCGTAGATGTTCATATGCCCCCGTTCCATGGCGGAACTGGGATCCACCGTTTGCATCTCAACCGGATAATTGAAATGCAGACCAAGTTCCTTGTCATAGAACTCGCCCGGTCTTGCTCCTACTGCCGCGCTCGCGTCCCGCCCAGGTCCAATCTGTGGCGGAGGTGTTTGCGCGTTTGCCCTCTCATCTGCCTGGCTGCCGATCCCGCCGCTGGAAGGAACTCCAGTGGTATTTGCGGTGAGGGGCGTCGCCGGATTATAGAATTGGCTGCCGGGTCCAGCCGTCCCCGCAGCAGCGGGGTCCGAGAAAGAAATAGCTTCAATGCTTCGCTCGAACTGTTCCGCCAGCTTCTCATCAAATGACTCGACATTGAACTGCAACACGTAACCATTCAGTGCCACGGCAAACGCAATCTCCCACATCTTGCCTTCCGGCACTTTTTGCTCGGATTTGCTTTCCCAAAACTCCTTCCCACCAATTTCGATTTGCTTCACCATTTTCCCATTTGGACCCGACGCCGCCTTCCGGGCTTCTTCCGATGAGGCGTTGCCGGGCCGAGTTGCGGTAATGACGAAGATCGTCAACTTCGGCCTGTCAAAGATACCGATACCGGCGTCTCTTAGCGCTTGCAATCCGAACACAAAGTCGCGGGAGTCGTCCTTTTTAGACGAAGCAGGGATCTCGCGAAGGGCGGGCTCTTTTGGCAGGGGCAATGAAAAGCCAAAAAACGCATTCGTGTACTTTTCAGAAGCCACGAAACCATCTTCAGGCTTCGATGCGGTCTGCGCGTATAGCATTACCACGGGGACTAACACCAACAGCACCGTTTCCCGAATTGAGCTTTTCACGAGGGCATCCTACGCCGAAGGCGCCCCCAATCTCAAGCCTAACGCCTCGCGTGTCGCCGCAAAATGAGAATGTCCGGTTTGTGCAAAGTAGAAATGTCCGGTTCCATGGGTGGCCGAGGGGCCCATGGAAACGGAGCGAATCACGTTGAGTCAACGAGAACGAGACCGGTTGAAAGTGCTGCACGAAGTGGATCAGAAGCATCTGACGCAGGTCGCCGCGGCCAAGCGGCTGCAGGTAACCGACCGCCACGTGCGGCGGATGCTGCTAGGCCTGCGCCAGCGTGGCGATGGTGCGCTCGTTCATGGACTGCGCGGGCGCCCCTCGAACCGCCGGCTGGCGGCCAAGCTCCAGGAGAAGATTCTGACGCGGCTACGCCAGCGGTACGCGGATTTCGGCCCCACGCTGGCCGCCGAACACCTGGCCCAGGAAGGTTTCGCGGTGAGCCGGGAGACGCTGCGGAAATGGATGACCCGGGCGGCCTTGTGGCGACCGCGCCGCCAACGTGTGAAGGCCGTGCATGTGTGGCGCGAGCGCAGAGCCAGTTTCGGGGAGCTGGTGATGCAGGACAGCTCGCCGTTCCGCTGGCTGGAGAATCGCGGTCCGGCTTGCCATCTGATCGCTCTGATCGATGATGCCAGCAGTCGCCTCTGGGGACGGTTCACCGAGCAGGACACGACCGAAGAGAACCTGCGCACCCTGCAAGGATGGGTACGGCGCTATGGCCGTCCGCTGGCTCATTACACCGATAAAAACAGCATCTTTCAAACGGCCGGTCCGCAGCCGCTTGCCGAACAACTCCGGGGAGATCCACTGCGCACGCAGTTTGGGCGAGCGTTGCACGAGTTGGGAATCGAATGGATCGCGGCGCACAGTCCGCAAGCGAAGGGGCGTATCGAGAGACTCTTTGAAACCTTGCAGGACCGTCTGGTGAAGGAGATGCGGCTGGCCGGGATCGACAGCATCGCCGCAGCCAACCATTTCCTGGAAATGCGCTTTCTTCCCGAGTGGGAACAGCGCTTCACCGTGACGCCTCGTAGCCCGCGCAATGCTCATCGGCGGCTGGGGCCGGAGCATCGCTTGGAGGAAATTTTCAGTGTGCGCGCCGCCCGCCGGGTGGCTGCAGATCACACCGTCAGCTGGGATGGCAATCGCTGGGGAGTCCTGCGGGAGGACGTTTGTGCGGGGCTTCGTGGAGCTGCCGTAGAGATCGAACGGCGATTAGACGGAAGCCACTGGTTGCGCTACCGGGGCCGCTATCTCCACCTGCGTCCCTGCCCCCAACCGCTGCGGCCGTCCGCAAGTCCTTCCGGCCTACGGCCTCCAGGACTCGCGGAACGAACACTGCAACCCCAAAACAAAATCAAACCCAAACACCATGTGCCCCCAGACCACCCTTGGAGAAAACCATGGAAGCGGACATTTCTATCTGGCGGAAAACCGGACATTTCTACTTTGCGTTGACACGAGCTTGGCGGCGGAGCACCGGCTGGTGCAAACCGCATGCTGGTTAACAGATAATCGCCCCGTCCCCCCATTTTTTTGTAAGTGTTCATTGTAGGAGGCTTTAAGTCCAATGATTTTGTAAGTGCGCATTCCACAGGGGTTAGCGGCAGATTTGGCGTAAGTGTTCATTTTATTTCGTGGGCTGCAAGTACAGCCCACACCCGTTACTCAAGTCGCTTCCAATTCTCCTGCGGGCTGCAAGTAGAGCCCACACCCGTTTTCCCGTGGGCTCCAAGTAGAGCCCGGACCGGTATTTTGCGTGGGCTCCAAGTAGAGCCCGGGCGATGTTTTACGCGGGCTGCAAGTACAGCCCGCACCCGGCGCGCTGGGGCGTTTTGTAATTGACTGAAATAAAGCGAGATAAAAGGGAGGGGGGTACACCCCCGGGCAACTTGTATGAATATCAAAACAGGTGGGTTGCGGCAAAAGGAACTTGTAAGAATATCAAAACAAAGGGCGTCCATTTTGCGTGGTTCGAGTGTGCTGTCCGCGCGGGGAAATTTAGACGATGTGGCGAGCAAGAGGGCGGCGAGGGGATGCGCAGAGGCCGCGTCGTGCGGTAGCGCTTTCGTTGGTTTCTGGCGGGCTGCAAGCACAGCCCAGACCATTGTTTGTTTTACGCGGGCTACAAGTGCAGCCCGCAGGCGGATAACGAACATGGGACATTATAACATGGAGGTCAATGTATAGGGCAGTTACTGATGAGTATGAGAACGGCGGATGGAGGCTGACGGTGCGCTCGAACGAGCGAAAGACCCTGTCCTCGCCGGCGGCGAGAACAGGGCACCCTCAAGGCATCCTCGCCCTCCTAGGGACCGCCCGCCCGAAATATCCTGCAAGAAGACCCGTTGAGACCGTCTAAACAAGGTTCACTTTCCGGCTGTCCCCATTCGGCGAAAATCGATACGCGAGGCGTTAGGCTGTCAACGCAAAGTAGAAATGTCCGGTTTTCCGCCAGGTAGAAATGTCCGCTTCCATGGTTTTCTCCAAGGGTGGTCTGGGGGCACATGGTATTTGGGTTTGATTTTGTTTTGGGGTTGCAGTGTTCGTTCCGCGAGTCCTGGAGGCCGTAGGCCGGAAGGACTTGCGGACGGCCGCAGCGGTTGGGGGCAGGGACGCAGGTGGAGATAGCGGCCCCGGTAGCGCAACCAGTGGCTTCCGTCTAATCGCCGTTCGATCTCTACGGCAGCTCCACGAAGTCCCGCACAAACTTCTTCCCGCAGGACTCCCCAGCGATGTCCATCCCAGCTGACGGTGTGGTCTGCAGCCACCCGGCGCGCCGCGCGCACACTCAAAATTTCTTCCAGCGATGCTCCGGCCCCAGTCGCCGATGGGCATTGCGCGGGCTACGCGGCGTCACGGTGAAGCGCTGTTCCCACTCGGGAAGAAAGCGCATTTCCAGGAAATGATTGGCTGCGGGGATGCTGTCGATCCCGGCCAGCCGCATCTCCTTCACCAGACGATCCTGCAGGGTTTCAAAGAGCCTCTCGATACGCCCTTTCGCTTGCGGACTGTGCGCCGCGATCCATTCGATTCCCAATTCGTGCAACGCTCGCCCAAACTGCGTGCGCAGCGGATCTCCCCGGAGTTGTTCGGCAAGCGGCTGCGGCCCGGCCGTTTGAAAGATGCTGTTTTTATCGGTGTAATGGGCCAGCGGACGTCCATAGCGCCGTACCCATCCTTGCAGGGTTCGCAGGTTCTCTTCCGTCGTGTCGTGCTCGGTGAACCGTCCCCAGATGCGACTGGTGGCATCATCGATCAGAGCGATCAGATGGCAAGCCGGACCGCGATTCTCCAGCCAGCGGAACGGCGAGCTGTCCTGCATCACCAGCTCCCCGAAACTGGCTCTGCGCTCGCGCCACACATGCACGGCCTTCACACGTTGGCGGCGCGGTCGCCACAAGGCCGCCCGGGTCATCCATTTCCGCAGCGTCTCCCGGCTCACCGCGAAACCTTCCTGGGCCAGGTGTTCGGCGGCCAGCGTGGGGCCGAAATCCGCATACCGCTGGCGTAGCCGCGCCAGAATCTTCTGCTCGAGCTGGCCGCCAGCCGGCGGTTCGAGGGGCGGCCGCGCAGTCCATGAACCAGCGCACCATCGCCACGCTGGCGAAGGCCCAGCAGCATCCGCCGCACGTGGCGGTCGGTTACTTGCAGCCGCTTGGCCGCGGCGACCTGCGTCAGATGCTTCTGATCCACTTCGTGCAGCACTTTCAATCGGTCTCGTTCTCGTTGACTCAACGTGATTCGCTCCGTTTCCATGGGCCCCTCGGCCACCCATGGAACCGGACATTTCTACTTTGCACAAACCGGACATTCTCATTTTGCGGCGACACCGCCGCCAAGCTCGTTGTCCCGCAGGCAAGAGAAGCGTACGATGTGCCAACCAGACTCCCGTTTCGAGGTGCACCTGTGAGGAAGATGATGTCGTCGGCTGCTTCTGCCCTGGCCTTCGTGCTGCTTGCTGTTTCGGCGCCCGTTTTCGCGCACCACGGATTCTCGGTCGAGTTCGATAAGAACAAGCCCGTAACTTTCGCGGGCGTGGTCACCAAGATGGAATTCATGAATCCGCACATCTACTTTTATGTCGACGTGAAGGGCAAAGATGGCAAGCCGGTGAACTGGGCGGTCGAGGGTGGCCCGCCGAACGTGCTTTCCCGGCAGGGCTGGCGCAAGGACACGATCAAGCCGGGCGATCAGATCACCGTCAAGGGTTATCGCGCCAAGGATGGCACCCATTTGGCGGCTTGCACGACGGTCGTTCTTCCGGACGGCCGGGAAGTAGCTGCCGGCGCCGGAGCCGTGAATGGTTACCCCAAGAACTAAAATGAGAACGAGCACCCACCGGAGCCGAGCGCTGACCGTTTGCACCGCATCGTTGTTCGCTGTTCTGCCGTTTCTTCTCGCCTGCGGCAGCCGCACGGCATCGGGCAGCCCGGCGGCCCAGCCGGACCTGAATGGAGTCTGGTCGGCGCCGTTCACGCCGGACATCTCGAAGCCCCTGGGACATCAACCTCCGTTCACGCCATACGCCGCAGCGCTCTTCGCCAAAGAGGACGAGATTGATGACCCGCTGACCCAATGTTTGCCGATGGGTCCGGCGCGCGGGATTCAGGCGGGCATCATGCCCTTCCAAATCGTGCAGACCCCGTCCGTTCTGACGATCCTTTTTGAAAACCAGCGCACCTTTCGCATTATTCACACGGACGGACGCAGCCATCCGAACGATGTGGACCTCACCTGGTTCGGGGATTCCATCGGCCACTGGGAAGGCGACACGCTGATCGTGGACACCGTCGGGCTGAACGATAGGACCTGGCTTGACACGGCCGGCCATCAGCACAGCGACCAGTTACATCTGGTCGAGCGCTTTCAAAAGACCGGCGATAACAATATCAAGTGGACCGTCACGTTCGAGGATCCGAAATTTTACACGGAGCCCTGGTCCATCACGTTGCCGATCACGCGCCAGAACACGGAAATCATGTCCTACTCGTGCGAGGAAAACGAAAAAGATCGCGCGCATCTCCGCCGCGCAAAGAAATAGCTCGATGAGAGACCTTCTAAAACGCTACGCGAAATTGGCTCTGGGACAGCCGTTCTCGCCCGCCTTGCTGAATATCCTGGTCACTTCCGTGTGTGACATGCGCTGCACCCACTGCTTTTTCACCGAGCAGCTCGATGACGCTCCGCGCAAGAAGCTGCAAATGAAAACGCGCGAAATTGAAAGAATCTCCGAAACCCTCGGCGGCAACCTGGGCGTCCTGGTTCTGGCTGGCGGCGAGCCTTTCACGCGTAAGGACCTGCCGGAAATCGCGCGCGCCTTCTACCAAAACAACAAGCTCGAATCGATCTACATCACCTCCAACGGCCAGATTCAGAAGCGCATCTTTCCCGACGTCATCCGCATGCTCGAGGAATGCCCTCGATTAAATGTCACCATGGCTCTCGGCATTGACGGCCTGAAGGAGCAGCACGACAAAATCCGCCAGAAGCCCGGCTCCTGGGAAATCGTCATCGACACGGCCCGCCGGCTCCAGTCCATGAAGCGGGAATATCCCCGGCTCGACGTGCAGACCTGCACCTGCTTCATGAACTCGAACCAGGACGCCATTTTTGAATGGTACGACTTTCTGAAGTACGAGCTGAAGCCCGACAAAGTGAACATCAATTACATTCGTCCTCCCGCGGCGGATCTCAAAGAGCTGGTCATCGATCAGGCCCGCTATGCGAAACTTGCCGCCACGATCGAGGAAGATTCCCGCCGCGGCGCGATCAAGAATCATTACGCGGGCGACAACGGCTTCTTCAAAGCCGCCCTGGATGTCTACATGCACGGCTTGATCGCCAAAACCCAGGCGACGCAGCAGGCCCAGCTCACCTGTTACGCCGGAACCGCTGGCGGCGTAATCTACGACGAAGGAACGGTCTCGTCCTGCGAAAACCTCGAGCCCGTCGGCAATTTACGCGACTACGACTGGAATTTCCGCAAGCTTTGGCTCTCCCCGGCGATGCAGGCGCGCCGCAAAAAAGCCGCCGCCGGCTGCTTCTGCACGCACGAATCCAACTGTTACTATCCCTCGCTGCCGCTCAATCCGAAGCATCTGATCCAAATCATGAAGCTGGAAAAAGAAATGAAAAAATCATGGAAAGGAATGGATCGCGCGGAATCGCCAGCAGATGGCGTCGCGATGCAAGCTTGACCATCAAAAGTCCCGCTGCCATGCCCCGCGATCCTTTCCGAGGAGAAAATGGAAAACTCTGAAAGTTTTCTCCACCTGACATACACGCTTCTCGCGTGGCGTCGATTACGCCCGGCAGGTTCACGTCAATTACCGGAAGGGATCGCGCGTGCCCTACATGGCGCACTTGCTCGGCGTCGCTTCCCTGGTGCTCGGAGAGGCTGGCCACGTGCCATTTCCCGTCACCGAGGATATGGTTATCGCGGCGCTCCTGCACGATGCCGTCGAGGACGAAGGCGGCATACCTCGGCTGCACGACATCGAAGCCAACTTCGGCAAGGAAGTCGCCACGATCGTCGAAGGCTGCTCGGACACCCTCCAGGAAGACAGTAGCAGGAAAGAGCCGTGGGAATCGCGCAAAGCTTCGTACATCGCGCGGCTATGGAACGAGCCGGAAGCCACGCTCCTCGTCTCCGTAGCGGACAAACTCTACAACGCCCGCGCCATCCTCGAGGACTACAGAATCTTCGGACCGGAAGTCTGGAAGCGCTTCAAGCGAGGCCGCAAAGAGCAGCTCTGGTATTTCGACGAACTCATCAAGGTGTATAGAAAACGTGCTCTGACTGGCGAATCGTCGAAGAATTGAAGCGCACCGTTGCCGAGCTCGACAGCATATCGGAGCGCGAAACTCCGGCGGCCTAACGATCGCCATATGAGAAAGCCGGCTGTCCGTGCGCGTGAGGCAAACGCGTGGACAGCCGGCGAATCACTCGAGGGATCGACGACTAGCTGGGGGTAACCAACGTGTAGCCGTGCTCCTGCGCGCGGCTCATGGCCACGATGCCCGCCGGCACCAGACGCGAATTCGGAACCAGGTTCTCCCCGATCTCCTTCAGAATCGCATCCTGCTCGCCGCCGGTAGCCTTGGCGACTCTCCCCGCGATGCCGCGGCTGGCCGTCGCGCACACGCCGAACTGCACGCCCTTCTTGATCAGCCCATCCATGCGGCCCGCGACGCCCGTTTGCCCGTCGCCCGGCTGCGCGAATGGATTGACGTTCGGCGTCTCACTGCTCTTGGGGTCCTTATATTCCGACTGCTCGACGAACTGCTTGCCCCACTTGGCCCACAGCCCATCCTTGTAAGCGAACGACGTCGCTTTGTGGCGCGCGATGATGAGCACCGCCAGATCGCCGGGCTTCACGCCATAGGTCGCCTCGTTCGTATTGTAGTAATTGCCCGCGAACTGCATGCGCCGACGCCAGGGCATCCGGCGTCATGCAATCAAACACGATCCGGTGCACGCTGGGGATTTTATCCATCCAGTCATCCTGCGCGTGGCGAGCCGGCCGAAACGTCTCTTCCGACGTGGCTGACGGCGCGTCCGCCATCGCCCCGGGCGCGCCTACCGCTGCCGCTCCCACGATACCCACTCCTAAACCAAGCCGGCTAAGAAACGATCGCCGGGCCGTCAACGATTGCAGCCAATTTGCACTCATGAGGATCTCCTCCAAAGGGCATTCCCAGGATGCCGAATCTTAACATGAAACTCTTTCCAGCGGCCCCCAATGCAATCCGGGGGCAACGCTCTGGCGCGCTAACTCAGAGCTCAGTGCAGCGCCGCTGAAACCGCATAGATTGGCGGCAGATTCTCCGCCAGCACCTGCCAGGAATCCCCCGCGTTACGCGTGTAGTGCAAGTGTCCCGACGAAGTCCCAAAATAAACGCCCGCCGGATCGCGGTCGTCGGACGTCATCCCTTCGCGCAGAACCAGCACGTACGCGTTCAGCTTCGGCAGTCCCTTGCTGAGCAGCTTCCAGGTTTTCCCGCCGTCGCGGCTGCGCGCCACGCGCAGCTTGCCGCCGGGAACAAAGCGCTCCTCGGACGAATCGATGGGAATCGTAAACAGCGTCTCTTTCTCCGCCGCCGGAACCGCCAGCGCGAATCCGAATCGCGATGGCAGGCCCTTGGTGATGTCCTGCCATTTCTCCGCCGCCGAAATCCGCGCGATATACGCCGCAGTGATTCTGCTGGTACAGCGCCTCGGGCTTCCGCGGGTGCGCTTTCAACTTGTGCACGCACTGGCCGACCTCGGGAAATTTGTCCGGATCAAATTCAGCCAGCACGTCGCCGTTAAACGGCTCCCAGGTCTTGCCCGAATCCTTGGAGCGGAACGCGCCCGCCGCCGAAATTCCCACCACCAGCCGTCCTTTGCCGAGAGCTTCGATCGAGTGCACCATCATCCCGCCCGCGCCGGGATTCCATTTCGCGCGCGTCGCATGATGGTTCAAGCCGTCCACCATCTCCCACGTCGCGCCAGTAGTCGCCGCTGCGAAAGAGCACGCCAGGATCGCCGCCGAGATACACCACGCCTGGCTCGTCGGCCGCGCCCGGCGTGATATTCCAGATGCGCTTGAGCGGCGCGTCGGCCACCTCCTTCATCTCGCTTCCCTTCTCGGTGACCTGCCACATCTTTCCGAGGATGCCTTTGCACTCGAGGCCCTTCTCGGAAAGCTGCCAGGTCTTGCCGCGGTCCGCGCTGGCGTGCAGATGCGGGCCGAACCAGGCATTCCCCACCGCCGCGTAATGCCGCTTCGGATCGCGAGGGTCCTGCGCGACGTGATGCACTTCCTGTCCCGCGAAGAACGGCCCGCCCACCTCCCACTTCTTGCGGTCCTTGGACGTAAATACAAACGCGCCCTTCCGTGTGCCCACCCAAATTCGTACCGGTGCCTTGCCAGCCATCGCGATCTCCTCTCCGACCGACCTGTCGCCGAAGCGATATCAGAAATCTAGCAAAAATCGTCGAGACGTCAAGATTGTCCATTTGACCGCAGGTAGTGGGACGACTTACCAGGCGGTGGCCAACGGGGGTTCAGGCTGGGATCAGGTTGTCCTCGTTACCGGGATATTTCTACTTGATCCTCGATTGAAGACGGCGAAGCTTCCACCACTGATAGTAGGCCGTCAAACGTTTTAACAAAGACAGCCCGGTTGGCTGTATCGGATTAGCGAGCCCAATACGGAGGATACGGTCAGTTTCGTCGTCAGAATAAAGACACCAAACGCTTTCCGGTACGTAAGGAGTCTTCTGGTCTGGTCGCACGTTGGGTTGCGCGTCCACGACGTCAGCTGTCGTCTTGCCCTTTGGATAGTCAACGAAATCAACCAGGGCCCCGGCCAAGAACGTCTTCCGTGTACCGTCTGAAAAGACAACCCAGAACGCAATGTAGTCGCTGCCAGGACGGAAACTCTCATACAAGAGATTGGCGAACCGCGCGGGCAGTCGAGAGGGGCTTTTCGCAGCACTTGCGACATCCTCGATATGGATCGAGTTCTTGTTCGGGTCGTCTTCTGGATAGGTGCCCCAACGGCCAATGTACGAAGCCTGCGAGACGATGATCACTCGATCCAAAGTCCTGCCGTCTTTTAGCGAAACTGAGCACGGAAAATACTTGATGCCGCCGTCGATGCTAGGTTCAATGTCGGCAAGCTCGGCAGCAATATGCGGAGGGAGTCTAGGCCGCAGCACAGCCGCATGATTCTTCTTCAATTGAGTTTCCAATGCCATAGCAGCGCGCATCTTACGCTACGCTTCTCCCGCTCTGGACGCAACAAGGTGCCCGCGTGGATCGTGAGGTCCAGCGGCGGAGTCCTGCGGCACGCATTATCGGAGACTGGCCTACTACCCTGGCGCAAGCGGGGCGAGCAATGTGAGCAGCCCTGTTAGTCCAGCTTCTTGCGTGCAAAGAAAAACTGCGTGGCACACAGCAGCAGAAACATCCCCAATGCCAGCGCATTACTCGCCGCCAACCCGCCCAAAATCTTCGGCCCGATCTGAAACAAGCCCTGCGGAAAAATATGGTAGCGGAACTCCTGATCCTGCAGCAGCGCGAGCACGATGCCAAACAGCCCGAAGATGCCGCCTCCGGCAATCAATCCGCTCGCGTAGAGTGGTCCCGAACCCACCTCGCTCTCTTCACCCTTGCCGTGGCTGCGCTCGACCAGCCAGCGCACCGCGCCTCCGGCAAAGATCGCCGACGTCGTCGCAATCGACAGATACGCTCCCACGGCAAACGGAAGCGAACGCACGCCGAGCAGCTCGATCGAAATCACCAGGAACACGCCCAGCAGCACCAGCCGCCACGGGAGTTGCCGGTTCAGGATGCCGTTGATCACCGTGGCCATCAGGCGGGCTTGCGGCGCGGCGGCCTTATCGCTGCCAATGCCCTGCACCCACTGAATCTCGATGCGCCCACTCCCGCGGTCATACAAATATTTCCCATCCGGCACCACACTCGATCCCAGCGCGTTAATAAGGATGTAGTCTTTCCCCTGATACGCGTAGTTCTGCTGCTCGACCTGCGTGCCGTCCGGCAGGTGCGCCACGTCCACCGCGATCTGCACCGGCTTGTACTCCGCCAGACCCACGTTCATCAGCTTCAGCGTGCCGCCCACGGCAAACACCGACGCCATCACGCCAATCATCAGCGCGATCTGCTGCTTGTACGGCGTCGCGCCCACCAGGTAGCCGGTCTTGAGGTCCTGCGACGTGCCGCCGCCATTGGCCGCCGCGATGCACACGACGCCGCCGATCGTCAGCGCCAGCACCGCGTAGCTCCCTCGCGTCCAGCCCACCACGAGGAACATCGCGCACGTCGCCATCAGCGTGGCAATTGCCATTCCGCTGATCGGATTCGACGAGCTGCCGATCAGCCCGCAGATGCGCGACGACACCGTCACGAACAAAAACCCGAACACCACCACGAAGACCGCCGCCGCCAGGTTCGCCCCGATGCCCGTCTCGGCGCCCGGAATCGGCCGGAACGTCAACAGGCCCCACATCATCGCCACGATCGCCAGCGCGCCGATCAGCACAAATTTGATCGGCAAGTCGCGCTCGGTGCGGCTCACCGCCGCCACCGGCTCGCCGCTGCGGCTAGCCTGCACATCCTTGATGCCCGCGCGCAGCGCCGACCAAATCGTCGGCAGCGTCTTCGCCAGCGTGATCACGCCCGCCGCCGCCACAGCTCCCGCGCCCATCGGCCGGACATAACTGGCCCATAATTGGTCGGAGCTCATCAGCGGGATCGGAATCGTGCTGGGATAGAGCGCCTGTCCCGGCGCCAGCGAACCGAAAAATCGTATCGCCGGCATCAGCACCAGCCAGGAAAACACGCCGCCCGAGACGATAATCCCCGCCACTTTCGGGCCGATGATGTAGCCCACGCCGAGATATTCCGGCGTGACGTTCGCGCGAAACGACGCGCCCGGCAGCCATTTCGGGTCGTACGTCGGCGTGTCGGGCCAGAAGCCCATCGAATTCATCAGCAGCGAATACGCCGCGCCCAGCCCCAAGCCCCAAAAAACGCGGCTCGCGAACGATCCGCCACGATCGCCCGCCACCAGCACGTCCGCGCAAGCCGTGCCCTCGGGGTAGAGCAGGTTGCCGTGCTCCTTCACGATCAGTTGCCGCCGCAGCGGAATCATGAACAGCACGCCCAGCCATCCGCCGATCAGCGCCAGGAAAAATACGCCCCAATACTCCAGCGGAAAGCCCAGAAAAATCAGCGCCGGCAAAGTAAAGATCACGCCTCCGGCAATCGACTCCCCCGCCGAACCGGTCGTCTGCACAATATTGTTTTCAAGGATGGAAACTTTGCCGAATGCCCGCAGGATGCTGATGGAAAGCACTGAAATAGGGATCGACGCCGACACCGTCAGCCCGGCGCGCAGCCCGACGTACACCGTCACCGCGCCGAAAAACAGCCCAGCGAGCACTCCCAGCACAACCGCGCGCAGAGTAAATTCCGGCAGGATCGTTTCAGGCGGCACATAAGGACGAAACTCGCTCGGCGGCGCCGTCGAACTCCAAGGCTTGTCAGCCGCCATCGCGCCCGTCGTCCCAGTCGTCTCTGTCAACTTCGTCGCCACTACGCACTCCGGGGCGCCCAAGCGAAACCAAAACGCAGGCGCGGGCGAATTATGGCCCACATGCTTCGCGCCACGCAACGCCGCGTGCCCGTCGCGTCACTCGCGCGACTCGCGCGAGTGTGCCTCAAGAAGGCGCGCGCACCGCGCGCCTTCTGTAGTATGTGGATTGTCTTGCTTAGCGCGGCTGCGTGACGACGTCGAGCAGCGCCGGGTGACCGCTCTTCACCACCGCGAGCGCTCGCTTGATCGCCGGAGCTAGCTCGCTCGGCTCGGTGATCGGCCCCTCGGCGTAAACGCCGAAGCTCTGCGCGAGCTTCGCGTAATCCATGACCGGGATCCTCGAACGTGGTGCCGATTCCGGCTCGGTCGATGCCGCGGTTGTGCCGGTTGGCCATGCGTTGCACGTGCATGAGCTCTTCGTGATAGGCGCGGTTATTGTGCATCACGCTCAAGCAGCGGAATGCGGTGATGCGCCGCGGTCCACAGCACCGCCGGCGCAAAGAGCAGATCGCCATCGTCCTGAATGCTGACCGAGAGCCGCCCGTACTTGCGGTTGGCCAGCGCCGCGCCCACCGTGGCCGGCGCGTTGTAACCGATTCCGCCGCCGCCCTGCGTGCCGATGTATTGATATTGCTTCTCGAACGGCCACAGCCGCAGCGGCCACCAGCTGAAATGCCGCAGCACCGAGACCAGCGACCAATCCTCATCCTTGATCTGCTCCCACAGCTCCGCGCTCACGCGCGCCGTGCTGATCGGGCTGGCGTCCCAGGCATAGGTCGCCTCGGTTCGCGCGGCCTCGAACGCCTTCTGATGCGCCGCGGCTAGTTTGGCGCCGCGATCCGCGAACGCCCGCTTGCGATCCGCGGTGATCAGCCGCTTGGTCTCCTCGACCAGCGACGGCAAAGTCGCCTCCGAATCCGCCGCAATCGCCAGATCAACGCCCTCGTAGCGGTAAAAATCCTGATAATTGGCCTTGGTGTAGAGATCGCCGGCGGTGACGCTGATCAGCTTCGCGTCGCTCTTCATGATTGGACGCGAGCTGCGGTGCACCTGATCGTGGAACGAATTCACCACGCTCCAGAAGTCCATCACCTCGAGCCCGATAATCACGTCGGCATTCGCCACCACCGCCCCGCGGCGCGCCGATTGGTTCAGCGGATGCCGCGTCGGGAAGTTCATCCGGCCAGCCTGGTCGATCACCGGCGCCTGCAGCGCCTCCGCCAACTCGACCAGCTTCTCGATGCCCGCCTGCGTCCGCGCCGTGTGATCCACCACGATCACCGGGTTCTCCGCCGCCACCAGCATTCGCGCCGCTTCCTTCACCGCGCCCGAATCGCCCTGCGGCGGCGTCGGCACCGCCAGCTTCGGGATCGTCAGCTTGGCGTCCGCGCGAATCGGGTTTTCCTGCAGCTCGCTATCGGCCACCAGCAACACAGGCCCCATCGGCGGCGTCATCGCAATCTTATAAGCGCGCATCGCGGACTCGGCGAAGTGCTCGAGCGACACCGGCAGGTCGTCCCACTTCGTATAATCGCGAACCATGGCCGCCGCGTCCTGGACGCTGTGGGCCCATTCCCCATAATTCGCGTCGCGCATGGTGGCGTCCAGGTTGTTGCCGATCACCATGTAGATCGGCACGCGATCGCAGTACGCGTTGTAGAGCGCCATCGCCGCATGCTGCAAGCCCACGGTCCCGTGCGCAAAAATGCAGAGCGGCTTGCCCTCGATCTTGGCATAGCCATGCGCCATGGCCACCGACGATTCCTCATGGCAGCAGGTGATGAACTCCGGATTCTTGTTCCCTGCGTAGTTGATCACCGACTCATGCAGCGCTCGGAAACTCGATCCCGCTACCGCGCAAACATATTCAATATTCAGCGCCTTGATGCAATCGACCATGAAATCCGATCCGGACCGGCCAATGGTAAGCACTTCGGCATCGCTAGGCGGATCGCTCTCGATCGCCGGAGCCGGCGGTATCGAACGAGCCGTCACAGCCTCCGGCTCGGCCGCCGGCGCAGCGGCCTTCGCGGCCAGCGGGTCCACTGCAGCCGCCAGCGTCCCCGCTCCTGCCACTACCCCCTTCAAAAACTCTCGCCGAGCGACTGTTGCCTTCTTCCTAGCCATAATTGCGCCCCTATTCCACTAATCCGCAGCCCAGATTTTCCTTCAAGACTCGTCCGTTTCCCAACATGCGGCAACATACGACGATCCGCCCTCGATTGCAATCTTCGGCCTGACACGCCACTCCACGCCAGTGTCATCCAAGGCCGACCAGAAGAGCTGGCCGTGCGCGGTGGCATCTCGCGACCCGCGAGAAAAATAGGAGTGCATTTGACACCCCACCGTGTTATACCCGTGGGCCTCGCAGTTTGAATCTTTAGGAGGGAATATCTTATGCGCCGAATTACATTTGTCAGCTCTGCGGTGGCATTCTGCATGACCGCTGCGCTGGCGATCGGTGTTACCGCAGCCCGCAAGCCCGCCAGCCCTGTGGCCGACCTGCCTTCAGGGAAAGTTGAACTCAAGTCCGCTGGCCCGCTGGCCTTCGGACCGGACGGCATCCTCTTCGTCGGCGATTCCGTCGGCGGCTCCGTCGTCGCGATCGATACGGGCGACAAGAAAGCCATGAAGGCGGCCTCGATCAACGTGCAGGGCGTCGATGCCAAGATCGCGGCGCTCGTGGGCGTGCCTGCCGATCAGATCGCCATCAACGACATCAAGGTCAACCCGGTTTCCCATAACGTTTATCTCTCCGGCGCCCGCGGCAGGGGCCCGGATGCGACGCCTCTGATCGTGCGCGTCGACGCCTCCGGCGCGGTCACCAACGTTTCGCTCGACAACGCCAAGCGCGCCATGGTCAGCCTCGCCGACGCGCCGGTGTCGAACCCCACCGCTCGCGGCGGCGATCCCCGCATGCTGACGATCACCGACATGAACTACGTGAACGGCAACCTGCTGGTCGCCGGCTTGTCGAACGAAGAGTGGTCCTCTTCGCTCCGCTCCATCCCGTACCCGTTCAAGGATGCGGACAGGGGCGCCACGCTGCAGATCTGGCACGCATCGCATGGACGCTATGAGACGCAGGCTCCCGTTCGGACCTTCGTCCCCTACACGATCTCCGGCCAGCAATACATTCTCGCGGCCTATACCTGCACCCCGCTGGTGAAGATCCCTGTCAGCGACCTGAAGCCCGGCGCACAAGTGAAGGGCCAGACGATCGCCGACCTCGGCTCCGGCAACCAGCCGCTGGACATGATTCCCTACAAGAAGGATGGCCACGAATACATCCTCGTCGCCAATTCTTCCCGCGGCGTCATGAAGCTCAAGGCCGATGACCTCGGCTCCTACGAAAAGATCGACTCGCCCGTCGTACCCAACCCGCCCTCGAACATCGCCGGCGTTCCCTACGATTCGCTGAACGATCTCAAGGGCGTGCAGCACATCGCGCGGCTGGACGACTCCAACGCTCTGCTTCTCATCGGTCAATTCACCGGCATGCCCTGGGCTCCAGGCGCGCCGCAGGGACCGCTGAACCTGCAGACGATTGCGTTGCCCTAAGTCACGAAAGTAAAAGTTAGCGCACCTTGCTGAAACGTAAGCTTGCCGGAATTGCGGTCATCCTCTTCCTGGGGATGACCGCAACCGCGCAATCCCTCTCGATCCAGTTCGACGGCAGCGTCTTCAAGGTTGCCGGCTGGAATGCCCCGTCGGCGGCTCCCGCAAAAGGCTGGGCCTCTGTTTTCGTGGTGTATGCCGGCGCCGGAGATGTTCCTGCGCTGCTTGGCTCGTACTCGGTCGAATCCGGCACGCTCGTTTTCCGTCCCAGCTTTCCGATCGCGCCCGGCGTGCACTATCGCGCTGTGTTCCATCCTCCCGACGGCAGCGCCCTTATGGAAAGAGATTTCGACGGGCCTCCGCGCGACACGACTCCGCTGGCCCGCGTCGAGCACGTCTATCCTTCCGGCGACGTCTGGCCCAGCAATCAATTGCGCCTCTACATTTATTTTTCAGCGCCGATGAGCCGCGGCCAAGCTGGCGCGTACCTGCATGTGCTCGATGAAAACGGCAAGGTCTTGCCCGGCGTCTTTCTTCCCGGCGAAGAGCTGTGGGATCCGAGTTACAAGCGGCTGACGATGACGTTCGATCCCGGGCGCATCAAGCGAGGACTCACTTCCAACACGGCAATGGGTCCACCGATCGCCGACGGGAAGCGCTACACGCTGGCGATCGATAAGGATTGGCAGGACGCGCGCGGCGTACCCCTGGTCGAAGGCTTCCGCAAGAATTTCCGCGGCGGCCCCGCGGAAAGGACTCCGCCCGATCCGCAGAAGTGGCGCGTGGTCGCTCCGAAAGCGGGGACCTCCGAGCCACTCGTGGTGGACTTCACCCGGCCGATGAATTACGCGCTGCTGCAGCGGATGCTGACCGTGACTGATGCGAGAGGCAGCGTGAGCGGAGCGGTAAGCACCGCGGAACACGAAACGCAGTGGCATTTTACGCCGCAGCAGCCGTGGCGCGCCGGCGACTACCAACTCATTGTGGATACAGGGATCGAGGATTTGGCGGGCAATCACGTCGGGCAGCTTTTCGATATTGACGTCTTCGAGCACGTCACCGAACACATCACAAAGCAAACCGTGACCCTGCCTTTCGCCGTGCACTAGCTCGCCGCCCGTGATTGAAACTGCTGGTCAGGTGCGCTAATCTAGAGGGAGCGCGACCGATGAATGCCTCGCCCTATTTCAGCGGCGGCGCATAAGACCCTAACTATGCCCAAGATAACCTTCCACCTAAACGGCAAGCCGACCACCGCATCGTACGAGCCAGGAATGGACTTCCTCGAGGTGCTGCGAGAGGAGTGCGGCATCATCTCGGCCAAGAATGGCTGCGCGCCGGAGGGGACTTGCGGCTGCTGCACCGTCCTGGTGGATGGACGGCCGGTGATGGCCTGCCTGCGCAAACCCGAGCAGATGGAAGGGCACGAAGTCACCACGTTGGAAGGGATCGAGCCGGAGATGCACCGCGTGCTCTGCGACGCGTTCGTGATGGAAGGCGGGGTGCAATGCGGCTTCTGCATTCCGGGAATTTTGGTTCGCGCTTCGTCCATGTTAAAGCAGGGCGAGACCGATGATCGCGAAGCGGTGGCAAAAGGGCTGTCGGCGCATCTCTGCCGCTGCACGGGCTACTCGCGCATCCTGGACGGCATTCAGACGGCTGGCGAAGCGTGGAACGACGGCAAACAACTTCCGCGCTCCGAACCGCGGCGTCACTCTTACTTTGGCGAAGACTTCGGGCTGAAACGCAATCCGGAATACGCAAAGACTCACCAGAACGGCATCGGACAATCTCCTTCGCGCTATCGAGGCATCGAACAAGCCTCGGGCGAGAAACCCTTCATCGACGATATGAAGCTTCCGGGAATGCTATATGGCGCGCCGGTACTGACCGCGCACCCGAAGGCCGTGATTCAGGGCATCGACACATCCATTGCCGAGGCCATGCCCGGCGTGGTGAGAGTTTTTACGGCTGCTGACGTTCCCGGCGAGCGCGGCACCGGCATCATGATGTCGGACCTGCCGGTCTTCGTGGCGATCGGCGAAACGACCTGCTTCATCGGCGATGTCTTGGCCTTCGTTGTTGCGGACACCATGTTTCACGCGCGCAAGGCCGCGGAAAAAGTAGTGGTCGATTACGAAGTGCTGACGCCGGTGACCGATCCGCTTGAAGCGCTCAAACCCGATGCGCCTCAAGTTCATGCGCCGGGCAACCTGCATGTGCATCCGAACCACCTGGATACGACGGCATTTTCGCGCGGCGATGTGGACGCGGCGCTGGCGAAGGCGGATATCGTCTTCGAGCAGCGCTTCCAGACGCAGACGGTGGAAGTGGCATTTCTCGAGCCGGAGGCAGCCCTGGCTTTGCCCCAAGGAAAAGGCGTCAAAGTCTATTCGCAGAGCCAAGGCTCGGCGTACGACCACAAGGACATTGCCAGAATCCTGAAGCTGCCGATGGAGGATGTGGAAGTGGAACTGGCGTCCAGCGGCGGCGCGTTCGGGGCCAAAGAGGACCTGACGATTCAGGGGCAGACAGCGCTTGCTGCGCTGATCTTGCAGCGTCCCGTGAAGTGCGTTCTGACGCGCAAGCAATCCACGCTCATTCATCCGAAGCGGCATCCCATTTCGCTGGATTACACCGTCGGCGCGGACGCCAAGGGCCACTTGTTGGCCGTGCGAGCGCGGATGATCGGCGATACCGGCGCTTATTCGAGCACGGGCGCGAAGTGCTTGCTGCGCGCAGCGTGCCACGCGACGGGTGTTTACAGCGTGCCGAACGTGGATATTCAGGCGACCGCCGTTTTCACCAATAATCCGGTGAGCGGGGCCATGCGCGGATTCGGCAGCAACCAGGCGCAGTACGCGATGGAAGGCTGTATGGACATTCTCGCCGGGAAAGTCGGCGTGGATGGCTACGACATCCGCGAGCGCAATATTCTCGATCCCGGCGGCACCTTCTGCACGGGCCAGATCATGCGGGAAAGCGCGGCCGGCATCCGGAAATCGCTGGAAGCGGTGAAGGACATTTACAAGAGCGCGAAGTATGCCGGGATCGGCTGCGGCATCAAGAGCACGGGCCTGGGGAACGGCATGGTGGACGCCGGGCACGTCACGATCAAGGTGTTGGAAGGTGGGAATCTGGAAGTGCGCACGGGCCACACGGAGATGGGCCAGGGACTTTTCACTGCGACGCGCCAAGTAGTCTGCGAAGAGAGCGGCATTTCTCCGGACAAGGTCATGGTGGGGTGGGACAAGGACCTCGGCTCGAAGGCCGGGGAGACTTGGGCGTCGCGCGGCACCACGCTGACTTCCGCGGCGGCGCGACAAGCGGGCGCGGAACTGGCGGCCGACCTGAAGCATACGCGGATCGAGGAGCTGGTCGGCAGAGTGTACCGCGGCGATTACGTTTGCAACTTCACGACCAAGCCGGGAACGCCGGAAGCCAAGCTGAACCCGACCACGCACCTGACGTTCAGCTACGCCACGCAGGTGGTAATTCTCGATGACGACGGACACCTGAAGCGCGTGGTGGCCGCTCACGACGTGGGGCATGCCATCAATCCCAAGGGTTGCGCCGGACAGATTGAAGGCGGCGTGCACATGGGCTTGGGTTACGCGCTCTCCGAGAAACTGGAGTCGCCGGGCGGAGTGCCCGAGACGCTGGCGCTGCGTGACCTGGGGATTTTGCAGGCGAAGGATACGCCGCCGATTGACGTGATCCTTGTGGAAGTGCCCGATGAGATTGGCGGCTACGGCGCGAAGGGCGCGGGTGAGATTGGGCTTGTGCCTACGGCCGGCGCTGTGGCTGGCGCTCTCTACTCTTACGATAAGATTCGCCGCACGCGCCTTCCGATGGAGGATGCTCCGGCGGCGAGGCCTTCGGTTCCGAAAGCGCGCAAGGCGCGGGCTGCGGCAAAGGCCGAGCGTAGTTCGCGGACGGAACTTTCGGCGGCGGATTAAGGCTGCCAGAGTAATTGCCGTGGCGAATCTATACGCGATAGTGCGCCGCGGAAAAAATATTGGTCTTCGAGTTACTCCGCACAAATACACCAATGGGAAGTACCGCGTTGCAAAGCGGAAAGAAGATCGGCCTACCGAAGTTGATTTAGGGGAAATTGAATCATTCGTTCACCGCCACTACGGTGTGCGGATGAGCAACCGCGTGGAAGAACATCCCCCGGGGCTTTTCATGCCGAGGTCCATCATGGGCCTATCAAGACCCTACTCCCAATAAGCAAGCGACGCTCAAACTTCCTCTGGGGTCGTGGCCGCTTCGGGAACCACCGACTCCGCCCGCACGGCTTTCACTGGCAGGGGCATTTTGCGCAACTGGAACGCGATGACCGCAGATATCAACGCGAAGATAGCGCTGCCGTAAAAAACTGTGTTCCAGGTGCCCGTTTTCTCGAACAGGACTGCGGCGATCCAGCCGCCGATGATGGAGGCGGTGCCTTTGGAACTGTAGAGGAAACTGTAGTTGGAACTGACGTAGCCCGCGCCAAAATAATCGGCGCAGGTCGCAGGAAACAGCGAATAGATTTCGCCCCAGGTGTAATAGACCATCACCAGGCAGACGATAAACCACGCCGAGGAGCGGGCCCCCAGTGTGAGCACGCTAACCAGACTGACCGCCTGCAGCAGAAACGCGACCGCCATGGTGCGCTCGCGGCCGAAGTGATCGGAAACCCAGCCCCAGGAAAGGCGGCTGGCTCCATTGGCGATCGGATTCAGCGTCAGAGCCAGCGTCAGAACGGCCCTGCCAATCTTCATCGTCGCGGCGACCGGCGCAAGCTGCGCCGTGACCATCAGGCCGCCCACACCCATCAGGGTCATCACGAAATATAAAACGTAGAACTGAGGCGTGCGCAGCATCTCGAAGGAATTGAAGTCTTCGGTCTGGCGGCGAACTTTCACGCGAGCCGCCAAGTGCTTTGCCGCCGCGGCGAGCGATCCGGCGCGCGGGTTTTGCAGGAATTGCGCGGCGCAGACGATCAATAGACCCTGGGCGATGCCGGTATAGAGGAACGCGGCGCGGTAGCTTTGCGTGCGGATGAGGTAAGCAATGATGTAGATAAAGAGCGCGGCCCCGGAGCCAAAACCCGCGGCGATGGTGCCGGCGGCAAGACCGCGGCGGTCGGGAAACCACTTCAGGCCGACGGAGGTCGAGCCGCAGTAAACCATCGCGGCGCCGAAGCCGGCCAGCGAGTACAGGACGTAGAGTTCGGTCAGCGTGTGCGCGTGCCCCATGGCGGCCCAGCCGAATCCGCAGAGCACGCCGGCAAAGGAAAGGAAGATGCGCGGGCCGAGCCGGTCGATCAGCCAGCCGGATAGAGACATGGACCACGTCTCCAAAGCGATGAACAGGGTGAAAGCGAGCTGGACTTCGGAGAGCTTCGATCCTGTCGCGCCCATGAGCGGACGGACGAAGAGCGTCCAACTATACTGAAGGTTCGCGATCATCATCATCGCGACTACCGCGGCGCTGAGGCGTACCCAACGGTTCATGATCGTTGCCGTCCTGTCGCGGAAAGAACCTCGCCAACCGAGGGAACCGGTTGGGCCGCTGGCTCCGGCGGCCTTTTCGCGGACATTTTCTCCAAAAGCTTGGTGCAAGCATACACCGATTTCGTGTGCGGCATAGCAACTCCGAGGCGCTCGCCGATCTCGACGACCGCGCCGACGACGGCTTCGAGTTCCAGCGGGCGGCCCGCTTCGAGGTCCTGGAGCATCGAGGTCTTATGCTCGCCGACTTTTTCCGCGCCGGCGATTCGCTGCTCGATGGAAACCGGAAGCTCGATGCCGAGCTTGGCCGCGACGGCCTCGACTTCGACCATGATGTTGCGGACCAGCGCCGAAACTTCCGGATCGCGCGCCATCTGCACGAGCGTTGCATGGGTCAGCGCGCTGATCGGATTGAAGGCCACATTGCCCAGCAACTTGACCCAGATTTCATTGCGGAGGCGCGCACTGACCGGGCAGCGCAGGCCGGCGCGGATGAGGGCCTCGGCAATTTTGCGGCTGCGCTCGGAGCGCGAGCCGTCGGGCTCGCCGAGCGAGATGCGGTTGCCTTCCGTATGGCGAACGACGCCGGGCTCGACGATTTCCGTGGAAAAATAGACGATGGAGCCGACGACATGCTGCGGCGGGATGGATTTGGCGATCACGCCGCCGGGATCGACGCGCTCGATCTGGAGGCCGGAAAATTCGCCCGCGCTAGTCTGGAAATACCACCAGGGCACGCCGTTCTGCGTGCTGACGACCGTCGTATCGGCGGCAATCAGGGGCGCGACTCGCGGCGCGAGTTGCGTCAGGCCGTGGGCCTTCACGCCGAGGAAAATGACGTCCACCGGCCCGGCCTCAGCGAGGTCGCCGATGATTCTGGGCCGCTCGATGAAATCGCCTTCGGGGCTGATCACGCGGACGCCGCGCTCCTGCATGGCGCGCAGATGCGGGCCGCGGGCGAAGAGCGTAACGTCTTCGCCGGCTCGGGCCATGCGGGCGCCAACGTAGGCGCCAATCGCGCCGGCGCCGGCAATCAGGAATTTCACTTCTTCGCTCCCGCGAGCGTTGCCGCGACGACGCCGCGTTGGATTTTGCCGGTGGCGGTGCGCGGAATTGTGGTGACGATGTAGAGGCTCTTCGGGCACTTGAACTCGGCCAAGTGCTGGCGGCAGAAGGAGAGGATGGCGGACTCGGTCTGCGGCTCGCGCAAGACGACGGCGGCGGCGACTTCTTCGCCCCAGGCGGCGTGCGGCACGCCGAAAGCGACGGCCTCGGCCACGTCAGGATGCCGGAGCAACACTTCGTCGATTTCGCGCGGCGCGATTTTCTCTCCGCCGCGGTTGATCAGTTCCTTGATGCGGCCGGTCAGCGTGAGATAGCCGTCGGCGTCGAGAAAGCCCTGATCGCCGGTGCGAAACCAGCCGTCGGTGAAGGAGGCGGCATTGGCTTCCGGATTGTTCTCGTACTCGGAGACGACATTCGGGCCTTGGATCACGACTTCGCCGCGCTCGCCTGGCGCGAGATGCTTGCCCTTGGCGTCCATGATGCTGACTCGGACGCCGGTGCCCGGCCCGACCGAGCCCGGCTTGCGATCGCTGGGAGGGAGCGGGTTGGAGCACATCTGGTGCGAGGCTTCCGTCATGCCATAGGCCTCGAGGACCGGAGCGCCAAATGCGCCTTCGAGCGCGAGCATCATTTCGGGCGCCAGAGAAGCGCTGCAGGAACGGATGAAACGGAGATTCTCGGCGCCGGCTGGTTTTTCGCCGCCCGAACGGGAAAGAAGGAGCTGATGAATCGTGGGAACGGCCGAATACCAGGTGACCTTGTTGTCGCGCACGGTGCGCCAGAAGGAAAGGGGGTTGAACTTTCCGGGGACGACGACGGCGCCGCCGGAAAGCAGCGTCGAGATCGTCGAGGCCACCAGGCCGTGCACGTGGAAGAGCGGCATGGCGCATAGCGAGACGTCGTTCGGCGAGAGATCGTAAGTCTTTACGATGTTATGGGCGGAGGCGGCCAGATTCTTGTGGCGCAGGGGCACGCGCTTGGGCCGGCCCGTGCTGCCGCTGGTGTGCAGGACGAGAGCGATATCGTCGGGCTGCGGCGGCACGAGGCTGTGACCGTTGCGCGCTGGCGCGTCCACCAGGCGGACGAAGCCGGTTTCGTCCATCTGGACTGCGTAGGCTCGAACTTTGCGCGCGGCAGCGGCCTTGCGGGCTTCTTCGGCGCCGTCTGGAGGGCAAAGCAACACTCGCGCGGCTGTGTCGTCGAGATAGAAGCTGAATTCTTCTTCCTTATATCCGGAGTTGAGCGGAGCGGCAGTTCCGGCAATGGAAGCGGCCAGAAAACATACGATCGAGGGCAGGCCATTCGGCAGCACGATGGCGACCCGGTGCCCGCGCCCGATGCCTGCGGCGGCGAGCCCGTCGGCCATCGCCAGCACCTGCTCGCGCAGGGAGCCGTAGGTCACACGGATTCCGGACTCCGGCAGAATCGCCGCGGTTTCGCGTTCCGGAGCTACTTGTAAAAGTTCCAAAAGCGTAGTTACGCTGGACAATGAGCCTCCCACCCTCTTTGCCGACTCCCCAGGGTATCGTTATTGTACAACTTGCGAACCATTTTCTGCCGCCGGGAAATGACTGGAATCGATCGTGCCCATCCTCGATAGTGGCCCGGTGAGGCCGGGTGGGTATATCATGCGGCGAATGACCCGAGGAGGGACCATGATCAAGCCAAGGCTATTCGCACTCTTACTGGTAGTAGGGTTTGCCGCTTTCGCGCCGGTGTCCGGGCGCGCACAGACCGCCAACAACTCCAGCCCGACGAAAGTGACGGGCAAGGGGAAGTCGACCGCTTCCGGGCTGCAATATTGGGACATCACGGTGGGCACGGGCATGGCGGCGAGTTCGGGCAAGACGGTCAAAGTGCATTACACGGGCTGGCTGACCAACGGCAAAAAGTTCGACAGCTCGGTCGACCGCGGGACGCCGTTCTCGTTCAAGCTGGGAGCGGGGCAAGTGATCAAGGGCTGGGACGAGGGCGTGTCGGGAATGAAGGTCGGAGGCAAGCGGCAACTGCGCATTCCCGCGGACCTTGGATACGGCGCGCAAGGAGCCGCCGGCGTGATTCCGCCGAATGCCATTCTGATCTTTGACGTAGAACTGCTCGACGTAACCAAATAGCGCGGCCGCTAGCCGGGCGCGTTTTCGACTTCGCTACCGCTGCGGCGGGCGAGACCGAACGATTCGGCGAGCAGCTCGTAGGAGCGCCGCCGGGCTTGGTGATCGTGGATGACGGTGAGGATCATCAATTCATCCACGCATAGATCGCTGGCCATTGCCGCGAGCTTGTCTTTGAGCTGCGCCGCTGAACCCACGATATAGCGGGGCCACGCGCTCGCATCCCATGTAAATGGGTCGGCTCCCTCGCCGAGGGCCTCGAGTTCTCGTGCCGCTTGGTCGGGCGGCGGCACGGGCCGCCGTTCGCCTCCGAGACGAAAACCTCGAACCAAAACTTTTGTGCTCGCGGATAGGCGCGTGGCCTCGGCTTCGGTGTCCGCGCAAATCGCGCCCAGCGCGACGATGACTCGCGGCTCCGCCAGGCGCTTCGATGGCTTGAAGTTTGAGCGATAGAGCGCCAGCGCGCGCTCGGTCTGCTCGGGGCCGATAAAGTGGGCGAAAGCGTAGGGCATTCCGAGCTGCGCCGCGACCTCAGCGCTCCACGTGCTCGAACCCAGCAGCCACAGGTCCGGGCAGCCGGGCATGTCCGGCGAGACTTTGATGCGGCTGAAGGGATGCTCCGGCGGGAAGTCATGGTGGAGAAAGGCGTCGAGCTCGATGATCTGATCGGGGAAATCTTCGGCTTGGTGACGCGGGCTGCGCTCGCGCTGCAAGGCATAGGCTTCGAGTCCGCCGCTGCCGGGCGCGCGACCGATGGCGAGGTCGATGCGGCCGGGATATAGCGCGTGCAACATGCGGAACTGTTCGGCTACTTTCAGAGGGCTGTAGTGCGGCAGCAACACGCCGCCTGAGCCGACGCGGATCGCGGAAGTTTCGGCGGCGACGCGCGTGATGAGGATTTCGGGCGCGGGGCACGCCAGCGTTTCCATCGCGTGATGCTCGGCGATCCAGTAGCGTTCGAAGCCGAAGCTTTCGGCGGCGCGCGCGAGATCGATCGTATTGTGCAAGGCGTCAGCCGGAGTGAAACCGGCGGGGACGGGCGACTGGTCGAGGACGGAGAGCTTCAAAGCGCGTGCCGCTCTGCGCCCGGGGCGCGGTGGCGATGGAAGTTGATGCGCATGGCGTTAGCATCATGGCATAGGTTGCTTGGCTGCTGCGGCGCGAATGCTTTGGGATTTTGTTTTGACGCAGGCAAAGGCTGGGATTGATACACTATGCTGACTAAGCTGCCCCTGAGGTTGCGGTGACGATTGAATTGCGCGTCAATGGGCGCACGCACTCCGTCGATGTAGACCCCGGCACACCCCTGCTCTACGTTCTGCGAAATGACCTCGAATTGGACGCGGTGAAATTTGGCTGCGGACTCGCGCAATGTGGCGCGTGCACGGTGCTGGTGCAGGGCCGGGCGACGCGGTCGTGCGTGACGCCGGTGTCGGCGGTGCTGAATATAGAGGTGGTGACGCTCGAAGGTTTGGGCACGCCGGAACACATGCATCCGATTCAGGAAGCGTTCCGGCAGGAGCAGGCGGCGCAGTGCGGATATTGCATCAGCGGGATGATCCTGAACGCCAAGGCGTTTCTGGATCGCGTGCCGCAGCCAAACGAGGAGCAGATTCGCTCGGCGCTTTCCGGGATTTTGTGCCGCTGCGGGACGCATCTTGAGATTATTCGCGCGGTGCAGCGGGCGGCACGGAGCATGAGAAAGCCATGAGCACGATTGCCAGGCGCGAGTTTCTGAAGCAGGGCGGGGGGGCGTTGATTATTGGCGTCAGTGCGCATGGCGCTGGCTGGCGTTTGCTGGCCGCGGTGGAAGACGCGACCGGCGAGAGCGGCGCACGGCCTGCGGCGAGATCCGTGAGTTGGGACCAACTGGATTCGTGGATTGCGATTGGCGCCGATGGCAAGGTGACGGTTTACACGGGAAGAGTGGACATGGGCACCGGGGTGCGGACTTCGTTCGCGCAGGTGATCGCGGACGAGCTGGACGTGACGTTTCAGAGCGTCGAGATCGTCATGGGCGATACGGATCTGACTCCGGACCAAGGAAAGACTACCGCCAGCAACAATAGCGGGCGCGGGCAGCAGCCGCTGATACGGGCCGCGGCGGAGGCTCGGCAAATCCTGCTACGGATGGCGTCCGACCAATGGAAGGTTTCGGCCGACAGGTTCACGGTGCAGGACGGCTTGATTCGCGTTCAGGGAGATGCGTCGCGGAGGATTTCTTACGGCGAATTGATTGGAGGCAAGAGATTCGGCGCGAAGATCGAGGCAAAAGATCCGGGTGATAACTGGGGACCTTTGCTGAGCGGAAGCGCGCCGGTGAAGAGCGGCAATTTTCGCTATGTCGGCCAGTCGCTGCCGCGCGTGGACGTCATTGCAAAAGTGACCGGGACATTTCCGTACGTCCACAACGTGCGCGTGCCGGGCATGGTGCATGGCCGGACCGTGCGGCCGCCGGCGATCGGTGCGAAGCTGCTTGGCGTCGATGAAAGTTCGGTGCGGAACGTGCCGGGATTAATCAAGGTGGTGCGCCGAGGAGATTTTCTCGGCGTCGTGGCGCAGCGAGAGGAGCAGGCCATCGCGGCGGCGCGGCAACTAAAGGCGACTTGGTCGGAGGCGCAGCGGCTTCCTGAGGACGAATTTGAGTGGATGCGAAATGCGAAGCTGATCAAGACGAATACCGCTAACACCGGCGACGCAGATGCAGGGCTGGCGCGCGCGGCCAAAGTGATCAGGGCGACGTACAAGTTGCCGGTGCAGAATCACGCGATGATTGGGCCCTCCTGCGCCGTAGCTGATGTGCACGAAGGAGAAGCGACCTTTTGGTCCGGCTCGCAATGGATTCACGGGAATCGCCGGGACTTGGCGCAAATGCTTGGCCTGCCGGTGGAGAAGGTCCATGGGATCTGGGTGGAAGGGTCGGGCTCGTATGGGCGGCTGATCTGCGACGACGCTGTTGCCGACGCGGCACTTCTCTCACAGGCCGTCGGCAAGCCAGTGCGGGTGCAGTGGACACGCCAAGAAGAAAATATTTGGGAGCCGAAGAGTCCGCCGGCGCTGATTGATATGCAGGCCGGACTCGATGCTGACGGCAACGTGATCGCGTTTTCGCTGGAGGGCTGGTCGCCGAGCCACTCGACGGGAGAGGCCGGCAATATGCTGGCATGGCGGCTGGTCGGCACGAATCCGGGGCATGACCGGCTTTCGGGAGGGCCGGGCGGCCACCTTTATTCTTTCGCGAGCGATCGGAGGGTGACGCATTACGTGCCGGAGATTTTTCGCGCGTGTACGCTCCGAGGCCCCGGCGACTATCAGACCGATTTCGCCGTGGAATCGTTTATCGACGAGTTGGCTTTCGCGGCCAAGGCGGATCCGGTTGAGTTTCGTCTACGCCACTTGAAGGATGCCGACTCGATTGCGGTGCTGCGCGCGCTGGCCAAGCAGGCAGGCTGGCAGCCGCGGCCTTACCCGCAGAAAGTGGATGCTAGCGCGCGCGTGGTCACCGGCCGTGGAGTTTGCCACGGCACTCCGGGTAAAGTGGCGGCCGCCGCGGTGGAAGTGGAAGTGAATCGCGACAACGGGAAGGTCCGCGTACGCCAAGCCACGATCGCCGCAACTTGCGGGCGGATCATCAATCCCGAATCGATGAAAAACCAGCTAGAAGGCGCTTTCCTTCAGGGACTCAGCCGCTGCTTGTTGGAAGAGGTGAAATTCGATCGCGCGCAAGCAACCAGCACGGACTGGCGCTCGTATCTCATTCTTACCTTTGCGGACATCCCGCAAATCGAGACGATCCTGATCGATCAGCCGGGCGTGGACTCGTCGGGGGTCGGCGAAGTGGGATCGGTGCCCACGGGAGCGGCCATCGCCAACGCGATCTTCGATGCGACGGGCGTGCGCCTGCGCGAAATTCCCTTCTCGCCCGAGCGGGTCAACGCCGCACTTGTACGCGCGTAGCGCTGGCGCGCCCGCCAACCTCACGGAATAACCCGCCCTGAGTAAGCCAGTGTCTCGCGTAGCTGGAAGTGACGCTGGGGCTCGGCACGCAAATGCCGAGCCCCAGCTCAAAAAAGAGCGGGAAAAAACGCTAGAAGATCTCCGGGAAGGAATAAGAAACGAGCTTATTCTGCCCGACGATGACTTCTTTGCCGTTCGGATTTAGGGTGACGCGGCCGCCGCCAAGTGCGCCGGTCGGATCGCTCAAGACGTAGTTCGGCGGGAGGTCAACCTTGCCCTTGGCGGCTGCCAAATCGTCCAGGCTCCAGGCGCAAGCGCCTCCTGGACCGCCGCCGGGGCCGCGGCCGCCGCCGCCACCTCTGCGAGCGCCCCTGGCAGCGTCAGCGGCTGCTCCTGGGTCCTCTTCACGTGCTCCTCCGCCACCACCGTCGTCTCCCCCGCGGCCCCCACCACCTACGAGCGCAACGAAGTAGCCCTTGCTCATGGTCATGCTTTGGATGGCTGTGCCGGTATTGCCGGACCGGTAGGCCTCTTTGTCGGCTTCCGAGAGGGTACCGGCGGCGTTGATGGGAACAGCACGCGTGGCCCGGATTCCCGACTGCGGGCCGGCGAGGATGGCGCGAGGCTTGGCGTCACCATTCGCCGTGCGGTCGAAGATCACGATGCCGTTATTGGTGCCGACCAGGAGCAGGTTGCGAGCCGTGTCCACGAGGATGGCGCGAGCATTCTGCAGACCGGTATCCGGACCGCGAATGATGCGCGTGGGCGCGACGTCGCCTTTGGCCGTGCGGGGATAGACGGTGATGTATTCTTTTTCGACTACGTAGACTTCGTTGTTGACCGCATCGACGCCAACGCCGTAGTTGGGAAAGGCGAGCATCGTGTGCGGGCCCTGGATGATGCGGACGGGCGGCTCTTCACCATTGGCGCCGCCGCGGAACGCGAGAACGGCCTGCGCTTCGGGATTGGTGTGCCAGATTTCGTCGTTGACCGGATCGTAGACAATATTGTGGCCTGCGCGGCTGATCTGTGTGGGCTGACCTGCCATACTCCTGACCGGAGCCACATCACCGTTCGCCAAACTGGCGAATGCCGCGATCTGCGGATAGGCCACTCAATTGGGAGCGAGAACCTGGTTTCGCTTGGTGTCGAAGGTGAGCGCGCCGATATTGCCGAACATCGGGGCCGGGGCATTCGCAGGAGCCGCTCGAATGGTGCGGAGCGGAGCGACGTCGCCCGTGGCCGTGCGCGGGTAAATCGTGGACGAATGGTTGCCGAAGTTGGCAGCAACCACTTCGTCGTTCTTGGTGTCCACAAAAATGCCGTGCGGGTGGCTCAAACCGGTGTGAGCACCATGGATAATGCGAATCGGAGCAACGTCGCCATTATCCGTGGAGCGGAAGACCAGGATTTCGTTGGTGACGGTATTGGCGACGTAAAGTTCATTGCGCTCCGCGTCGAGAGAGATGTGCGCCGGCCAATCGAGGTGCGTGTGCGGCCCGCGGATCACGCGGATGGGAGCGGTGTCACCACTGGCTTTCAGAGGATAGACAGTGATCGAAGGCGGCAGAAACGTGCCGGTACCGGGCACGAGAAATCGCCAGCGGTCGGTGTCCGGCATCCATTCGACTCCGGACCCGTCGGCGGCTTTGAGGTCGTGAGTCCAGCCGCCGTCACCCGTGTTACTGGCGGTTGCTCCCTGGTTGGCGACATACATCACACCATTCTTTGGATCCACGGCAAGTCCATGAGCGTCCGCTAGCAGGGTCTTGTCACCCTCGAGGATGCGCAGAGGAACTTGCTGCCCGTTGGCGTCCTTGGGATAAACCACGACGGCTGCGGGCGCCTCGATGGTGATGAACATTTCCTTGTCCGGCTCGTCCACTGCAACCGCGAAAGCGCGGTGAGGAACGTTCAGGGCGCGCGTGGGAGTCGCATTCCCTCTTTGTTCGGGAGTCCAAACCGTCATGTAGTTCGTGGTGTCGCCGTTGACGGAGTAGATGTCGCCGGAGAACGGATCGATATACAGGCCGCAATTTTCCGAGATCTTGGTATTGCGTCCGCCGATGACGCGCTTGGGCTCGGTCATGGTCGCTTGAGCCGGCGTGTTGTCCAGGCGGCCGTAGACGACGATCTGGTCGCGGTTTTCGTCCTCGGTAATGATTTCATTGCGGTTGAGGTCTTCGGCGACCGCGCTGAAGGAAGAATAGGTGTCTTCGACGACTCGCACGGGGGCGCGCGTCAAATGGACGGTCTTCTTCGCCGCATCGGAGGCGGCGGGCTGAGCCGTTTGCCCATGGAGCAGACCGAAATGCGAAACGCCGGGCAAAAGGATCAGCGCCAACACTCCGGAAGCGCAAAGGGTCATGAGGCCGAGAGCTTTTTTCAGCACTTTCATTCTCCTCCATCTGGCAGGTCCGGAAGCGGTCGGAACCGATCATTCGGCTTCAACATATTGGAAATCCACCCGTCCGGCTCGAATGGCCGTGGCGTCGATATATCTATATAACGGATATACCCCATTCGGTTTGCGATGTCCAGAGAGCCGTTCGAGGAGCCACCCCGGACAGAGCGAGGCCCGTTCCCAAAGGAGCAGCCGTCGGTAATGCCATTTTCGACGGCGGGCGCTCCACTACTCATTTCACAAGGACGAACTTCTGGAGTCGCTTGCCGGTTTCGACCTCACCCGTATAAAGGTTTCCCGCGGAATCGGACACGAGCTGGTGTATCGCGTGGAACTGACCGGCATTGCGGCCATCGTGCCCCATCATCCCAACCACGGATCCATCGCTACGGCGGAGCGTCCAAATCACGTTGTCCGTGTCGTCGGCCACCAAGAGGTACGCCTGGCCAGGGTCGTGTGAGAAGGCAATGTCACATACGGTGCCGGGTTCTCGCGTCTGCGGGTGAACGTAAAATTCCTTGATGAACTTGCCCTGCTTCGAGAACACCTGAATTCTGTCGTTGGAACGATCGCACACGTAAACAAGTCCGTCGCCGGAGATCTTGGCGCAGTGGACAGGAGACCGGAACTGCTGGTCGTGCGGGGCGTCGGGCTTATACGGCCCAGGGTCGGCATCGTTGGGTGTGTTTCCATAGGCGCCCCACATGCGTTTAAATGCCAGCGTATCGGTGTCGAAGACGATGACCCGCTTGTTCAAGTAGCCATCGGTGATGTACAGCTCATGTGCATCTTCATCCACTTCGAGTCCGGCTGGCTGGCCGAGTTCCGTGGTGTCCGCGCTGTTTGCCGGCCCCTTGAACGGATGACCGATCTGCTTGATGAATTTCCCGTCGTTGGTGAACTTAAGGATCTGGCGGCTGGTGGGACCATTGCCGCCGATCCACACGGTGCCATCCCGCTGTACAAAGATTCCATGTTCTGAATCGGGCCAGTCATACCCCTGGCCCGGGCCGCCCCACGATTTCAAAAGGTTGCCAGCGGCATCGAAGACGAGTACGGCGGCGCCGGAACGCAACACATGGCTGCGCGCGGTGAACTCGGGTCAGCGCCAATCTCGTCCGGAGTGTTGCTGCGGGGACGTTGCAGGACCCATATGTGATTGTTGCGATCGACCGCCATTCCGCCGATCTGTCCGACGATCCAGTTGTTCGGCAACTCTTTCGGCCAGAAAGGATCCACTTGATAGTGCGGGGGAGCTTGCGCCAAAGTCGCCGGGCAAAGAGCGGCCACAGACAACGTCAGTACAAATGACGATACGGCGGCCCGCATCAACCAATCCGTACTCACATATGGCATGGAGCGATCCTCCGGTCTATTCGGCTCGCGGGGCCCTACTCTACGCCCGAGGTGAGTGGCGGCGCAACGTTCGGACAGTGCTACAATCCCGCGCAACAACGTTTCAGCCGATAGGCCCGAGTCAAATCAGCAGGTGCCAATGGAGGGCAAGCCATGAAAGTGCTCAAGATCATCGGCCTGGTGCTGGGAATCGTCATCGTCGTGATCGTGATCGCGGGTGTCGCTCTATTCGGCGGCCTGCAGGCGGCGACGGCGGGACCCGCATTGGGTGATGGTATCGACCGCGTGCAGGCCGGCTACTCGAGCGCCTATGTTCTGGATGCGGGGAACGGCCAGATTGTGCTGATCGACTCGGGCGCGGACAGCAAGGGCACGGCGCTGCTGCAAGATTTACAGGCGCGGCACGGCAGCCCCGATAACGTTGTCGCTATTCTGCTCACGCACTCGCATCCCGATCACATTGCGGCCATCCCGCTGTTTCCGAAAGCGACAATCTATGCGTTGAAGCGCGAGGTGCCTATCGCCGCGGGCCAGGAGCCTTACAATGGACCAGTGTTCAAAATGGGCGGCGGAAAAAATGCCACGCCTTTTAACGTGACCCATCCGCTCGACGATGGCGAAACCTTCATGGTGGGCAATCTGCAAGTCACCGCTTACGCTGTGCCGGGGCATACCGAAGGCAGCGCCGCGTACCTGACCGAGGGCGTGCTTTTTATTGGAGACGCGGTGCAAATCAAGTCCAACCAGCAAATCATCGGCCCGTCCGTGATCTTCAGCACCGATCGGGCGCAAGGCGAGGCTTCGCTCAGGCATCTCGCGCAGGAGTTGCAACCACACGCAGCCGATGTGAAGTTCATCGCCACGGGCCACACAGGGACCGTCGCGGGGCTTGCGCCGCTCACAGCCTTCGGGGGCTCCTGAGACAGACCGCAGCCGCGATGATCTTTGTCGGCGAACAATTTGGTTAACTCGGAAGCCCGACGGGTGTATAAGGGGGGCCATTGAAGCGTTCCTCTCACAACCGCGCATCATAAGGTGCGCGAGGAGGTATCTACCATGCGCATGGCGAGACTTCTCTCGATCGGCGGCGCACTGTTTCTCGGCATCGCCGGCTGCTTGATCACCAGCCGGACGGTTGTCGGTGCACAACAAAATGCGCCGGTCTCGATCAGCGCGAACGATATCGGCGGCGTGGTCTCCAGCAGCAATGGGCCCGAAGCGGGAGTGTGGGTAATCGCGGAGACGACGGAACTGCCGACGCGCTACATCAAAGAAGTGGTGACCGATGACCGCGGCCGCTACGTGATTCCGGATTTGCCCGCGGCCAACTACACCGTCTGGGCGCGCGGCTATGGGCTTGTGGACTCGCCCAAGGTTCAGGCCAAGCCGGGAAAGCTGGTCGATCTAAAACCAACCGTGGCGCCCGATAAGAAGACCGCCGCGCAATACTATCCGGCGAACTATTGGTACTCGCTTTTGAACGTGCCGAAGAAGGACGAATTTCCGGGGACGGGCGAAGGGGGGAATGGGATTTCTCCGACGATCAAGAGCCAAGGCCAGTGGATGGATATGATCAAGACTGATGGATGCGAAACTTGCCATCAGCTTGGCAACGAGTACACGCGCACAATTCCGGCCATGCTCAGCAACCTCGATCCAGCGCACGCGTGGTTGCGCCGCATCCAGTCCGGGCAGGCGGGCGGGCAGATGATGAACAGCCTGACGCGAACCGGCGTCAAGCGGGCCACCGAGCTGTGGGGTGATTGGACAACGCGCATCGCGCACGGTGAATTGCCCGCCGAGGCGCCGCCCCGGCCACAGGGGATCGAACGGAACATCGTGATCACGCAATGGGATTGGGAAGATCCGAAGGCTTATCTGCACGACGAAATCTCGACGGACAAGCGAAATCCCACTGTCAACGCCAACGGCTTGATTTACGGATCACCCGAGGAAAGCCGCGACTATTTGCCCGTGCTTGATCCGGTGCACCTCACGCTCGACCGCGTGAAGGTTCCCTACCGCGATCCAGACACACCTGGCCAGCCGCAACCGTTCCAGCCTTCGCCGATTTGGGGTGACGAGGCGATCTGGGATAGCCACACCACGGTTCACAATCCCATGTTCGATGAGCGCGGGCGCCTGTGGTTTACAGCTCGAATCCGAGGCAACGCTGACCCGGCGTTCTGCAAGGCGGGGTCGGACCTTCCTTCGGCAAAGCTCACTCCCACTGACAGGTCCGGCCGCCAGCTCGAAGTGTACGATCCGGCGACCAAACAAATCTCGATGATCGATACTTGCTTCGGCACGCACCACTTGATGTTCGCTCGGGACGCCAACGATACGCTGTGGACGAGCAGCGGCGGTGGCGGCGGGGTTGTGGGCTGGCTCAATACCAAGATGTGGGACAAGACACACGACGCGGCGAAATCGCAGGGATGGACAGCACTGATATTGGACACCAACGGCAACGGCAAACGGGACGCCTATGTGGAAGGCGAGCAAAACGTGGCCGTCGGGGCCACTGGGGAAAGTCTGGGCGGCGCCGAGGCCGTGAATACGAAGACCGACCCCACGAAGGACACGCGCCTGAACGCCGCCTTTTATGGGCTCGGCATAGCACCGGACGGAACAGTTTGGGGTTCGGTGCTAGGCTTCCCGGGCGGAATCGTCCGCCTGAACCCGGGATCCAATCCGCCTGAAACGGCCCTCGCGGAATACTACGAGGTGCCTTGGAACGACCCGAAAGCTCCCGTGTGGGGCTTCTCGCCGCGCGGCATGGACGTCGATGGCAACGGAGTCGCTTGGGTGGCGCTGGCCAGCGGCCACATGGCCAGCTTCGACCGTCGCAAGTGCAAAGGCCCGTTGAATGGGCCGACGGCAACTGGCCGACAGTGCCCGGAGGGTTGGACGCTCTACCAGACGCCGGGGCCAAAGTTCAAGAATCTGGACCTCTCGGGTAGCGCCGACTCGCATTACTACATCTGGTCCGATACGTACGACACGCTGGGCTTGGGCAAGAATATCCCCATCATCACGGGCAATTCCTCGGATTCCCTGGTCGCGATGGTAAACGGGAAGTTCGTGATTATGCGCGTGCCCTATCCCATGGGCTTCTTCGCAAAAGGGATGGACGGCCGCATCGACGATGCGAAGGCCGGATGGAAAGGCCGGGGAGTCTGGACGACTTGGGGCACGCGCACGCCGTTCCACAGCGAGACCGGCAAGGGAACGTACCCGAAGGTGGTCCACTTCCAAGTGCGACCCGATCCACTGGCTCACTAAACGCCCACGCTGTGGGCAAGCTGTCACAGAAAGACTTCTCATCAGCTGCTATTTTGTCGTCTTGGCGGTCGCGCGGCGACCCTTGCAACGTGAGTCGCATAAGGGTTGAGTGCGCGGTCCGCGGATAGTACATTCTTGCGAGCGAAAGCATGACCCTGGAGGCGTTCGATGATACGGCGATTTTCCTGGACTTTGGCGGCTCTGATCGTGGCTCTGGTGGCGGCGGTCGACTTTGCGTCAGCGCAGTCATCGGTGGGGGTGCGGACGTTCGAGCAACATTGCGCCTCCTGCCATCAGAGCTCGGGGCACCCGAAGGAAGCGACGGATGCGTCGAAGCTGCGGCGAATGACGGCTGAAGCGGTCTATGCCGCGATCGGCAAGCCTTCGCACCCGGCGCTCAAAGCGACTGATGATGAAAAGCGCCTGATCGCCGCTTATCTTGGCGGCCGGAAGCTGGGCATCGCGGAGATAGCCGACGCGAAGCGGATGCCAAACCGGTGTGCGAGCAATCCACCCTTGGGCGATCTTGCAGCGAGTCCGATGTGGAGCGGTTGGGGCATCGATCCCACAACGAATGCTCGCTTCCAATCCGCGAAGGCTGCCGGACTCACAGCCGAGCAGGTGCCGCGATTGAAGCTGAAATGGGCTTTCGGTTTTCCCGGAGCTGAGGAGGCTTACAGTCAGCCGACGCTCGCCGGCGGCCGCGTTTTCGTCGGCTCGGACAGTGGCACGGTCTATTCGCTGGATGCAGCGACCGGATGTGTCTACTGGTCGTTCCAAGCGGACGCGGGCATGCGCGATGCGATCAACATTGCGCCCATGAAAGGCGAGGGCGCGGCGAAGTACGCGCTCTACTTTGGGGATCAACGAGCGAATCTATACAAGGTCGATGCCGCAACCGGCGCACTGCTCTGGAAAGTCACAGTAGAAGACAACCCCGTGGCCCAACTCACCGGAGCCCCAACGCTCTATGAGGATCGGCTGTACGTTCCGGTTGCCTCGTCGGAAGAGCGCACCGGGGGGTTTAGTTCGACGTATCCCTGCTGCAAATTCCGCGGCAGCGTCGTGGCTGTCGACGCGAAGACGGGCAAGCAAATCTGGAAAACCTACATCATCCCGGAAGCGTCTAAATTGATTGGAAAGACTGCGGCGGGCGCCGAACGCTGGGCTCCCGCGGGCGGCGCGGTGTGGAATTCACCAACCATCGACACCAAACTCCACGCTCTCTACATCGGCACGGGCGATGCGTACATCTATCCAGCACCCAAGTCGACCGACGCCGTCATGGCCTTGGATATGAATACGGGCAAGGTGTTGTGGTCGATTCAGGATACCGGGGACGACGCCTGGCTCGCGGGCTGTGGGACCGGCGCCAGCTCCACGGGTGCCACCAGCTTTTCCAAGAATTGTCCGGATCCACTGGGGCCGGATTATGACTTTGGCTCCTCGCCGATCCTGCGGACGCTTCCGGACGGACGCAGAATTCTGGTGGCTGGACAGAAGAGCGGAATGGTTTGGGCTCACGATCCCGACCACAACGGAGCTTTACTCTGGAAGACGCAGCTCGTCGACAAGCTGGCGCTCGGGATGATTACGTTTGGCGGAGCGGCGGACGAGCAAGCCGCATACTTTGGATTGAAGACCAGCGGCGTGGCCGCCGTCGATCTTGCCACCGGCAAGAAAAAATGGTTCACGCCCGTGGAAGTAAAGGACCCCAGCGGGCTCTTCGGGGAAACGGCGGCACTGAGCGAAATTCCCGGCGTCGTCTTTTCCGGCGGGTGGGACGGCGTGCTGCGGGCTTTTTCCACGGAGGATGGCCATCCTCTCTGGGAATTCAACACGGCACGCGACTTCAAGACCGTCAACGGAGTTGCCGCAAAAGGTGGGTCGATGCAGGCCCCGGGACCGACCGTTGCAGGCGGCATGCTCTTTGTGGGCTCCGGTTACATATTCGGCGCGGGCGCGCCCGGGAATGTACTGCTGGCTTTTTCCCCGCAGTAGGCTGCGGGAAGAATTGGGGCCGGGCGCACTGCGGCGCACAAGCCACTCCCTGGAACTCCAGCGGCTCAGATCGCAGTTTGCAACTACTTAGCTACGCGGATCGAACTGTTCCGTCCAAACCTTTCCAGATGCCAGTAAATACTGCATAAAGTGCAGTTTTGCTGGGCTTTTTTCATTTCGGAGGTGTCACGGAATGTCACGGAGTGTCACGAAAACGACGACACTGGTAGCAATTGGTAGCAGACTGGCGGGCGGAAAACCCTTACATACGGGGCTCTAGCAGGCTGCTGAAAAACTCTAAAAGTTTGTAACGAAGCAACGCAGAGCGCGTCCAATGGCGCATGCGAGGAACCGATCAGCAGCAGAATCACGTATTCAGCTACATTTCTCCCGAGCAGCGAGTGCGCAACGACCATCCGCTGCGGCCGATCCGCACCATGGTGGACGAAATCCTGAAGCAGCTGTCGCCGCAGTTCCAAAAGATGTACGCGAAAGTGGGCCGCCCGTCGATTCCGCCGGAGCAGCTGCTGCGCGCGCAGCTGTTGCAGATGTTGTATTCGGTGCGCAGCGAGCGGCTGTTGATGGAAGAGATGGACTACAACATATTGTTCCGCTGGTTTGTGGGACTGAATTTGGATGATGCGGTGTGGGACGCGACGGTGTTCACCAAGAACCGCGACCGGTTGCTGGAAGCCGAGGTGGCCAAAGAATTTCTGGCGCGGGTGGTGGCGCAGGCGCGGACGAAAGGATGGACTTCGGACGAGCACTTCACCGTGGACGGCACGTTGCTGGAAGCGTGGGCCAGCGTGAAGAGTTTTCAGCCCAAGGACCAGAAGGATTCCTCTCCACCGGATGATTCCGGGAATCCGACGGTGGATTTTCATGGGGAGAAGCGCTCGAACCAGACGCACGCATCGAAAAGCGATCCCGACGCGCTGCTGGCGCGCAAAGGCGCGGGCAAGGAGGCCAAGTTGAGCTACAGCGGAAATCTGCTGGTGGAGAATCGCAACGGATTGATTGTGTCCAGCACGGTGTGGGAAGCCACGGGCACCGCCGAGCGCTTGGCGGCGATGGCCCTGCTGCAGCAGGTTCCGGGAACCGGGCGGGTGACCGTGGGGGGCGACAAGGGCTTTGATACCCAGGAGTTTGTGCGCGAGTGCCGGAACATGGGCATCACGCCGCACGTGGCGCAAAACGTGGCGCGACGAGGGGGCAGCGCCATCGATGGGCGCACCACGCAACGTGCGGGCTACCGTCATCAGCCAGAAGAAACGGAAGCGCATTGAAGAATGTTTTGGCTGGCTGAAGACGATTGCGTTGCTGCGCAAGGTGCGGCATCGCGGGACGTTGAAAGTGGACTGGATGTTTACCTTCGCTTGCGCGGCCTACAACCTGGTGCGCATGCGCAACCTGATGGCCGCTGCGGTTCGAGCGCAGTAACTCCGGGTCGTGGTGTCTCTGTTACGGTGCTGCAACGCGTAACGAGGAGCCCGCAGGAACCGAGAATCGACTCACAACACAAAAGGCCGCGATCAGGAAAAAGAATTTGCCCGCTCAATGCGATTTTTCAGCAGCCTGCTAGCGGTCTAGATTCTGGAAGTGTGGCGAATACGTATCTTGCAGACCAGCCTGCTTTTCCTTTGGCGTTCGGCGAGAAACCCGACATTCTTGAGAACACACCTCGCACAGAATTGTGTCGTTCGGATATGGCATTCTTCCAATCGGCTTATCGCTTCCTGGGCAGAGCACAACGTTGTCATGCTCATTAGTCATGGCTGGCATTCTACAGAACAGCGGCGAATTGGCTGGGCAGAATCGAGGTTCCGGGCGCCTATGTCTCAACTGTCCTACACCTGCAAGACTGGCGGATGTGTTAGAGTTTTCCTCCGTGGCATGTTCCCCATTCCAAATACAAGGCGGTGCGAATGCCCAACAGCAACGAACTCTACCTCGTTGTGCAGCCTCTCATCCACCTCAGTAACGTCCCGTATATCGGATTTGGATTAGTCGAGCAGGTTCTCACGCTGCTTCCCACGAAAGAGTTTGCGACAGAGTTTTTCGAAGACGAGGTTGACGGTTATGTCACAACATTCCAGAACCGGCAACAGCACATAACTGGCGGACACGTCACCGGATGGGACCTTCAGAAGATAAAAATGGACAACGGTCGCTTCATCGTCAAGGTGACCCAACATGTCGGCTAAAGAAGGAAAGACGATTTCTGCAAGTTCTGCAAACCCGGCCAAAGAAGCACCTTTAACGGCGGCACAGCTTCAGGAATGGACCGCCGTCATCAAACAATTGGATGATAACAAGTGGGTAGTGCCAGCCATTCTGATGGCGGGAATTGCGGCTCTTCTGGACGGCATTCATTTGGTGTTTCTATTCTTGGTTTATCTGAGGCACTGGCTCACAGGCTCCTGACCGTGTTGTTATTCCCTTTCAGGATGGTTCCAATGGCCTACCTGGGCTGGAGACACACTTGGCTTTGTCGGCTGCGGAGCCGCAGGAACCCCCTTCGGCCAAAACACCAGAAGCCCCACCCGGTTCCAAACGGCTTGCAGACTCGCTCAAATAATCTTGAACTCGCTTCCAAAGTTCTGCACCGGTTCCGCTTTTTATATCCACTTGCTTGATTGCCAAAGGGCTCCAAGCCGTGACATGAACTAGGTTCGGTTCGGCGCCCCCTTCTTGAAGAACGTAGTACTCTTCCTTCGTGCCATCCTTGTTGCCCGCCCAGATTGGAGGCTCTGGAGCGTGGATTAGTTGAAATTGAATCTTCTTTCCGCTCGACAGCCCAACCTCCAGTTTATTGGATGCCTCGTTGTTCAATCCAAACTTTGCCATCGCAGGGCACCTCCGGGGCGGATTTTACCACGCAACATACCGTGCTAGACTTCCCCACACGGAGCGGACAGTGGCAACCAAGACGTACCTGCGTAGGCGGTCCGATTGGACAGATGATTGGGTCACTGACCCGAAGGATGCGACAGCACACCGCCGCAAGGCTGCCGAGGCGATGCAAGTGGCGCTTGCCATCACGGGCGTGCAGGGCACTACGCTAGTTGAGGTGCCCGATGCGCACCAAATGCAATCGAAGTACATCATTTGCAGAGAAGAAGAAACCCGCCCGTCGTGACGGACGGCGGGAAGAACAACACCACCGTGAAGAATGGGATCATTTCGCCCACACCCGCCACCTCCACGGGCAGGAAAGCCTCAAGGCTCAACAATTGGCAACTGAGTGCAATGAGAAAATCCACCGGGCACAGGAGGCTTACCTCACTTCGCATAAATGGCACGAGCCTGCGCCTGCAGCGGCAAAACCCTTGTTTCGGCCTCTGCTGTTTTCTCTGCACGTCGTGCCGCATGTGCCCTACCTTGAGCCTCATTTCTTAAATACGCCTCAACCAACTCCGCATCCGAAAGACGAGCGAGAATTTCCCGCAAGGGCGTGTCACTGGCGTGATGGCTCTCCAACCGGCGACGGAGAACCGATGCGAAATGCTTGTTGTCTTTGATGTGTGGCTTGGCGTTCGTGCTCATGGTTCCTCCTATCAGGATTTAAGATTTTTTCTTGCGGTGCGCAGGATTACAAAGTGAAGTTTTCTTGTGGGGCGCCGAGGTTACGAGCCGTGGCGATGGCGTCGTCCACAGCAACCTGCAATTCCCGCAAACTCACTTCGAAGTACTCATTTTCCGAGTAGCTTGACAGACCACGGCTGTGCCGAGATTCCCGAACACCCACCAGTCCCAGGTCCGCAGCGGTCAGAGCCAACCACTGCCCAAATGTCCGTGGATTCACTGTCCACTTGGAGCGCTTCTTCTCGGCAAGGGCCAAGACCTTCGCCATGCGCTGAGCATCACGAAGTTCGACATGGTACACATCTCGGTATGCCAGAGTGAAGGCATACACTTGGTCCGTTGGAAATTTCCCTGCGTCATCCCACTGCGCTGAGAAAATCAAGTCCGTGAATCCGTGGTCGCTCCCTGGATTACGGAGGGAACCGCCATCCAGAATTTCAACAATAGAGAGCTTGATTTGCCCGACCCCGGAAGTGTGAGCAATGCCACTGCTCTTCGGAACCAAGACTGCATATTTGGGTTTGCTGGGTTTCGTCGTCATGTCATCTCCTCGCTAGATTGGGCTCAGGAAGTGGCTGGGAGTTGCCCAGCCCTATCCAGAAACCAACTAAGCGATGGTGGCTCCCTTCTCCGCAGCAAAGTGCTGGGAAATTTGCCACAGCGCACGGTTGAGTTTGTTGGATTGATCGATGCCCTTGACTGTGCGGGTGCGAACCCGGCGAACTTCTTGGCCACCCTCGGGCGTGTTCGTGATGGCGTGGCCTCGGAGCCCGCCACGAATGGCGTTCTCCTGGATGACATTGAAACGAGTCCACAAATCCGTGCCGATGTCTTCGTGGCGGTGGACCGTCAGAAGATGTTCCGGGGAGATTGCCTTCGCCAGATTTGACTCTTCATCAAATCGCAGCGAATGAGCCTGCTCGGCGAGGAGCAATGCTTCATTGGGCGCCACGTCGATGGTCTTCCAAAGCTTCACTGTCTCTGCCACCTCGGGTCCACGGCTCAGCAAGTCCTGGGTTCCGCTCACGACCCGGTTGACCAAGTCGCCCGTATGACGAAGATGGACAGATTGAATCGTGCTATCCGCCACAATCAAACCGTTGGAGCACGCCAGCCGCAGCAAAGCGAAGGCAAGCGAGAATGCTGCACTGCCGCTGTGGCTGTTGGTCAGTTGTACGCCGAGAACGATGTCTCCGACGTTGGCGAGGCTGGTGCCTGCGAGACGGAGGGACAGGGCATGCTTGGCGAAGAGAGTTTTGTCGGGCAAGCGAACACGGGATTGATTCGCTGCGAAAACCTCGTAACCGGCGCCCCGCAGCCCGTCCAACACTTCTGCGGTAGAGATGAAGGAATATCGGTCGCTCAATGAATGATGCGCTTGCTGGGTAAAGACGGAAGGTGCGAGCGCTTGAATTTCTTGGTTCGTCAGTGGGTTCTGATGATTGAAGGTTCGCATTTCGGTGGGCTCCTATCGTCGATGGGGACTTGTTTGTTGCGGTGTTGCGATGTCCCTGCTTTCGATGATTGAAGTATACCCACCACCACCCGTGGGTTCCTATGGTACTATCGTACCCTGTCTAGGCTGTTCTTGACACCCACAGATGTCCGTGGTAGCCTATGGGGTATGGTTAATGAATCCAACAAAACCACTGACCGCCAGAAACTCAACATATGGCTGGACAACTGGCAGGTAAAGGCGTTGGAGAAAATCCGGGATACGACCTTCGCTCCCGTCTCCGCACTCATTCGAGAGGCTGTAACTGAGTACCTGAATCGAAGAGAAGCGAAAAAGAAATGAAAGCTCCGACTCAATCTCAACTCGACAAAACCACCCGAGCAATTGAATTGGCTGAGAAATTGGCGGACAGATTCGAGCGCATCGGGCTCGACGAGAACGGCAACATGGACAAGGCTGACAAACGGTTGTTGGACCGTCTCAGAACCGCCATCAATGAATGCCGAGCCGAGGACCCAACATGTCCAGCTTGTCACGGAGCCAAAGGGCGCATCCGAGTTTGCTTGGTTTGCAAAGGAACGGGTCAAAAATTGAGACTGTAACAACGTAACAAGCGGGACCGCCAGCGACGCCAATCGCTAGCAGTCCCTAACGCAGCACCGTTCCTGATAGGAGGAACCATGCACGCTGATTCGCATTGTATCCCACGTATTTCCCAGCGAGTTATCAACCTCACCATTGATCCCGAGGCGGTGGCGTAATGCACTTCCCCAGGTTCAGCGCTCACGTCAACCGCACCAACTTGCAGAGCCGCAATCCCAATGTGTGGACCATCCACACGAACTACGGCACGTTCAATGGCAAGAAAATCGTGATGAATGTCCCGACCGAAACCGTGTTCGATGCCAGTGGACCCCAACCTCGTGCCTACTTCACTGGACGTGGTCGAGTAACCCTTCGAGCCGGAGTCATCTTCGTTGACGGACGCTGAGGAGGATTCATGTCCGAATACACTCCCCGAAGCGCCCGCTATGCGGCATCGAGGGCTAAAGCACAAAAAGAAGCGGCCATGAAAAACGTGACGACTGAACAACTGGGAGCGGACACCATTCGAACGGTGGAACTCATGACGGCACAAGAGAAGGCTGTTGTCCGCCGATATCTGGACGGCATCTTCGCAGAGAGCGACCGAGAGTTTCTCATGTCGTGCGGAGTTGCGCCTTGGATTCCCAAAGATAACCACGGGAAGGTCTTGGACAGAAAGATGGACCCAATACCCGAAGGCCATATCCGTCTCCGGGCATCGGATGGCACCTTACATGACATCCCCGCCGAGAATATCGGCCTCGTTCGAAAAATCGATCCGCTGCTGATCGTGCTCAATCCCTGGGATTTCTTCGGCTAGGAGTCAACAGCCATGAGCAAACCCGGATTTCATCTCACCATCACCGACTTGCAGTTTTTGAAATCGCTCGGCGTTAAAAGCGGCTCTCCAGAAATTGCCGTCGCCAAACCGGACGGCACCGTGCGGCTGCTGCACAAATTCGGAATCCCAGTGACACGGGAGAACTATTTGAGACTGGCGTTCGGGGGAACCCACCGGAGGAACCATTAGATAGTGAGATAGAAGCGGAGTTACCCGAGGAAATTCAAATTGAAGATAACAATGCAGAAACAACGTGATTGGGACTCGGACAGGACCGGACGGAGGCGTGGGCAATTGGACGCCGGGATATCGCCCTCAGTCCGCGAATAATCCTATCGGGTACCGATACGTCAAAATGATTGTTGCACCTGATGCATTGAATCGCCTGCTTGCCCGTCTGTGCGACTCCAGTAGCAACATGAACCTTCTGTTTAGCATTCCACCGTCATCACCACATAGCAATCATCGGCCACGGCTGAGCCTCCGTGCGGTGGAGCTTACCATGGCCCCGGCTGCCTCCGGGTTGAAGGCTTTGCAAGCGTTGGGGTAAAAAAGGCTTCTACCTCTTGCCGTGTCATCGGCGCAGAAACGTGTTGCGTGACCGTGAGATCCCCTACGCGGGCCGTAACTACGCCGCCCCTCCCAGGCGCGATGTTCGATGTGTACACCGCCACACGCTTATCGGCTAGCATGTTGGCCCATTCATCGGCAGGCATTCCCTAAGCACCTCCGGCGCGGATTCTACTCACCCAGGCTCCAGCACACCCAGGATTCCTAAGCGCTAGGTCGCCGGTTCAACTCCGGCCAGCCGCGCGAGATTTTCCTCCTCTTGCACTAGCAGGCTGCTGAAAAATCGCATTGAGCGGGCAAATTCTTTTTCCTGATCGCGGCCTTTTGTGTTGTGAGTCGATTCTCGGTTCCTGCGGGCTCCTCGTTACGCGTTGCAGCACCGTAACAGAGACACTACGGCGCGCACTTACGACGCGGGAACCGCGGCGGCTATCAGGTTCCGCATGCGCACCAGGTTGTAAGCCGCGCACGCAAAGGTAAACAGCCAGTCCACCATTAGGGTCCCGCGATGGCGCACCTTGCGCAGCAAGGCGATCGTCTTCAGCCAGCCAAAGCATTCTTCGATGCGCTTCCGTTTCTTCTGGCTGACGACGTAGCCCGCGTGTCGCGTGGTTCGAGGATCGATGGCGCTGCCGCCTCTTCGCCCCAGGTTTTGCGCCACGTGCGGCGTCACGCCCATGTTCCGGCACTCGCGCACAAAATCCGCGGTATCGAAGCCTTTGTCGCCGCCCACGGTCACGCGCCCGCTATCCGGAAGCTGCCCCAGCATCACCATCGCCGCATCCCGCTCGGCGGTGCCCGTGGCTTCCCACACCAGGCTCGACACGATCAATCCGTTACGATTCTCCACCAGCAGATTTCCGCTATAGCTCAACTTGGCCTCCTTGCCGTATCCTTTGCGTGCCAGCAGCGCTTCGGGATCGCTTTTCGATTCGTGCGTCTGGTTCGAGCGCTTCTCCCCATGAAAATTCACCGTGGGATTCCCCCGATCCTCCGGCGGAGACGCATCCGGTTTCTCTTTCTCCTTCAGCTGAAAACTCTTCAAGCTGGCCCAGGCTTCCAGCAACGTGCCGTCCACCGTAAAGTGCTCGTCCGAGGTCCATCCCTTCTGGTGCGCTTGCCCCACCACCCGCGCCAGAAATTCCTTCGCCACTTCCGCCTCCAGTAATCGGTTGCGATTCTTCGTGAATACCGTCGCGTCCCACACCGGATCGTCCAAATTCAGCCCCACAAACCACCGGAACAAAATGTTGTAGTCCATCTCTTCCATCAACAGCCGCTCGCTCCGCACCGAATACAACATCTGCAACAGTTGCGCTCGCAACAACTGCTCCGGCGGAATCGAGGGGCGGCCTACCTTTGCGTACATCCTGCTGAATTGCAGCGACAGCTGCTTCAGGATTTCGTCCACCATGGTGCGGATCGGCCGCAGCGGATGATCTTTGCGCACTCGCTGCTCCGGCGATATGTAGCTGAAGACGTGATTCTGCTGCTGATCGTGTCCACGCATATGGCATTCGATGCGCTCTGCTCTGCTTTGTCACAAAATTGCTGGTTTTTTCAGCAGCCTGCTAGAACCCGAATCTCGTGAACCTCCATTCCAGACGAGAACCCGTGCTCCAGATTCTGAACAATGTACCTTCTATAGCCATCTTTCTGAGCAATCTTCAACGTCTCACCAATTCGTGGTACCGTTTTTGTCGAGCCGCTAAAAAGAATTTCCTTGCTGCTCACTTCTTGCACAGTCACTGTCTCGATGTGTTCCTTCGCAAGAAACTTCGCGTGCTTATCAATAACTTTCTTCGATGGTTCTTTTCTAGGCGCCATGCTTGCCTCGAATCCCATTCCACACCACTGTGGAACGCTACTGAGTCCGCACTGTGTAAACTGGTTGCTCCGCTCGCAGCCTATTATTCGGGAATGTGTGAGGGCTGGTGGTTGGGGTTACGTTCACTTCAAAACTGCTCTTCTGTATAATAGCCCACGTCGTTGCCTTCTGCATCCCGAACCACATATTTGCCGGGCCAGATGCCCTTGAGTCTTTCCACGAGTTGCATCGCTTGTTCAAGCGTGTTGCAAGATTCCACTTGTATGAATTCTCCAGTCCCAAGTCGCTTCAAGATCTTGTACATCGTCCCGATATACCTTCGTTTCCTCGGCACACTCCCAACGACGGCTTCTGGTTAGGCTCGTTTTCGTTCTGGCTGTCATTTCGCAGCCAATCATTCTTCGAGGAATCCAGGGTCCGTGTGGCACACATCACACATGCGAACAGTCTTGCCAACAAATTCTTCCGCGTGCACCAGTCCGAGACAAGTTTCCCCGCTGTATTCCTTGTGCTGGCGTGGGTGGCGTTTGCCTGCCGTATTGGCACACCCAGCGCAGTTCTTATCACCGAATTCATGGTCTCGCCCGGCCGTTCGAAATCGAAACCGCATTTTCGAAGGCTAGTCGCACGATGCCCACAGGTCTGTGATCTGCGTCACACATTAAATACATTTTATGATCTCGTTTGTCGAGAATGGGATTTATCGGGGGTTCGCGCGATGCGTTCCTGCGACCAGAGCGTGCGACCTGCGTCAGCTCAAAAGCACGAAATAGCCGAGATTAAAGCAGCACGCCGTGGTGGCATTATCCCCCGAAGACGGGTGTCCCTCGCCAAAACTCCATCTGCGCTGAAAGTACCGGATACTGTGGTGTGTTCTGGGCCGAGATTGAACGGATTGGAGCAGGTATCTCTCAGCGGAAGCGGATCTGGGGTCGCGCCCGTGCACTTGCCCACTCGCAAGCCCAAACTGCATTTACCCCGAAGTTTCGGGATTCAGGCAGCTCGGTCGTAGCGATGATGCAAACCGCCTAGTCGCGCGTGCGAAATCACAACGCCCCGATGTAGCGAGCGCATTCTGCCAGCCGGAGTCTGTTTTCCCAGGCCGAGGTGAGTTCGGTCCTCGTGGTAATAGCGGACATACTCGGAGAGCAGCCGCGTCAGGTGATGCTCGTTGAAGGCGATGACTTGGTCTAGCAGATCGCGCCGACAACTCTCCACCCACCGCTCCGCAATTCCGTTCTGCCAAGGGCTTCGAAACGAGGTACGAATCGGCCGGATCGCCATCGAGCGCACTGCTATCGGGATTTCCAAGCCGTACTTCGCGTCCCGATCAAAGATGAGGAACTTAGGAGCCGATTCATAGGGGAAGGCTTCGCGTAGTTGCTGCACAGTCCAGACGCTCGTGGGATGTCTGGTGACGTTGACGTGCAGGATGCGCCGCCGACCGTGCTCAATAACGAAAAAGCAATAGAGCACGCCCGAACGTGACGGTTGGGACGGTGAAGAAGTCCATGGCCGCGATTGCTTCCCGATGATTACGGAGAAAAGCCAACCACCGCTTCGCGGGCTCAGGATCTCTCGGGGCTCGGCGCATCCAGCGGGAAATGGTTCTTTCGGAAACGTCGAAACCGAGCACGAGAAGCTCACCGTGAATGCGGGGCGCTCCCCAGGTCGGGTTCTCGACGACCATGCGAAAGATCGAATCTCGAACTTCGTTCGAGATTTTTCTCCTGCCGACCATTCTGCGGGCCTTGGAGATGGAATTGTTGCGTGCCACACCAGCCACCAGAGCTTATCGCGCTCATCGAAAGTGACTTGCTGTAACAGCTAGTCAAGTAATCAGTAGTAATGCAGATTTAACTTGACATGCGCGGTAATTCCAGCTAAATGTCGCCGGTCATTTCTGGGAATTGAACCGAAAAGATTCTGGTCTATCGCTGCGGCTGGAAGCCGGTGAGTGCGTGTGTGTTTGGGCGCGCACTAACAATTGCGTCAAGAAGATGACCTTGACGCGTTCGCTGTGTGAATGTGCGCCTAACAGTTAACTTTGTGGGGAGAACTCTGTTGCTGCGGCACGCCGAGTAAGCGATGTCGTGAGGTCCGGTCGCAGAATGTAGAGGAGGGCTACCCGCTTTCGGGAGATTGTCTAGCACGGTCCTCCGGATTGGTGTTTCCGCAGGCTGGCTAGGTTCGTTCAGACTAGGTGGCCGAGGAAGGAAGTAGGGAAATGTACTTACCGCCGAGGATTAGCGCGTTGGTTCTGATCTGTGCGGCTGCAATAGCGCTGAGTTCGCGAGGCATTGCGGCGACGACCGGCGATTTCGACGGCGACGGGAAAGCGGATATAGCCTTCTTTCGTCCCTCAAACGGCACTTGGTACGTAATCCCCAGCAGCAATCCCGGCACTCCAATCACTCAGTCATTTGGGTTAAATGGGGACATTCCCGTGCCTGGCGATTACGATGGCGATGGCGAAACGGACTTCGCAGTGTGGCGGCCATCGACCGGGCAGTGGTTCATCATCCCGTCGAGTAATCCGGGCACTCCAATCACTCAGTCATTTGGGTTGGCCGGGGACGTTCCAGTGCCAGGCGACTACGACGGCGATGGGAAGACCGATTTCGCTGTTTGGCGGCCGTCGACCGGGGCGTGGTACGTCATGCCGTCGAGCAATCCGTGCACTCCGATCACTCAGTCCTGGGGGTTGCCGGGAGACGTTCCCGTGCCCGGCGACTATGACGGTGATGGGAAAGCGGACTTCGCTGTTTGGCGACCGTCAAGCGGCGCTTGGTATGTCATCCCGTCGGCCAATCCCGGCACTCCGATCACTCAGTCCTGGGGGGCGACTGGGGACGTTCCCGTGCCAGGCGACTACGATGGGGATGGGAAAACCGACTTCGCTGTTTGGCGGCCGTCGAGCGGGCAGTGGTTCATCATTCCGTCGGGTACTCCAGGTACTCCGATCACTCAGTCCTGGGGGTTGAGTGGGGACATCCCAGTTCAGGCTGACTACGACGGCGATGGGAAGACCGACTTCGCTGTCTTTCGCCCCTCAAACGGCAATTGGTACATCATTCCTAGCAGCAGTCCTTCAAGCCCCACAACGACCACGTACGGAACCTCGTCTGATACACCAGTCCAGGGCAGACCGGACGAGCAGATTCCACCGAGTATCACGAGTCTCTCGAAGACATCGGGCTTCGCGGGTAATCTCATAACGATCACCGGGAACGATTTTGGTTCCGCGCAAACCGCAGTTGACGGCTCGGTTACGCTCGACGGGACGTCTGCGTCGGTTACCACTTGGAGTTCTACCAGCATTGTTGCTGAGGTTCCTGTCGGCTCGACGACCGGTAACGTCGTCGTGACCGCCAATGGGGACTCCAGCAACGGGATCAGCTTCACGATCAGTTTGCCGGTGATCACCAGTCTCTCCCCGACCTCGGGGGCGGTGGGAACTTCAGTCACAATCACGGGGACGGGTTTCGGCTCCAGTGGCATGGTCACTTTCGATGGTACGTCAGCAACGGCCGGCAGTTGGAGCGCTACCAGTATCGGGGTGACGGTTCCTACCGGAGCATTAACCGGACAAGTAGTCGTGACCGTGTCGGGAGTTCCTAGCCAAGGTGCTGTCTTCGGTGTGACTGCAACACTGTCGGGCACCGTGACGCAAAGCGGCGGGACCGGAATAAGCGGCGCGTCAGTTCAAGTGTTTCAAAACGGCACCACCAAGGCAAGCACGACCACGGGAAGTGGCGGAACCTATACCATCTCCGCCCTCCAGACAGGATCTTACGATGTCACGTTCTCTGCCTCAGGGTTCGGAGCGACGTTGCAGACAGGAGTCTCCGTTTCCGGTAGCGGAGCAACGCTGAACCAAACACTTGGCAGCGCCGGAACGATAGCGGGGCAGATCACGCAATCGAATGGAACAACTGCGATCTCCGGAGCTTCGATTGTGGTGACGCAGGGCGGCGAACCTATTTCCACAGCGACTTCGAACGGCTCGGGCAATTACTCTATCGGGAACCTAAGTGCTGGTTCTTACTCCGTTTCTGCGTCCGCGACAGGGTACGTAGCGCTTGGACTTAACGGTGTGAGCGTGACGACCGGGAACACCACGACAGAGAACCTAAGTCTAGATGCCATAGGCACGTTGCCAATCACCTATTTTTATGATTCCCTCAACCGTCTCGTGGGTGTGGTCGACACTGCGGGCGAGGCCGCCGGCTACAGCTACGACGCAGTCGGAAATCTACTTGCCATCACAAGGGGAACGTCGGCACAGACCTCGGTAATCTCCTTCAGCCCGTCGCAGGGACCGGTCGGCACTGCCGTCACGATTTACGGAACGGGGTTCAGCACCACGACGAGTTCGGATTCTGTCACCTTCAATGGCTCGGCAGCGACGGTTACTGCCGCGACCACGACCTCGATCTCCACCACGGTCCCCTCGGGAGCAAGCACCGGCACGATCAGCGTGACCAGCCCCAACGGAACTGGAACCAGTGCAATAAACTTTGTTGTCCCGTCGAGTGCGGGAACGCCAACCATCAGCAGCTTTTCGCCGACGATTGGAACCCCCGGAACGTCGATTAGCGTGACCGGCACAAACTACGACACCACAGCGGCAAATGATAGGCTCCGTTTCAACTACGAGAGCGCTGCGGCTTTCACGACCGGTGCTAGTTCCACTTCGTTGACTTCGAGCGTCCCCTCGGGAGCTACGTCCGGGCACATTTCTGTCGCTACCGCTGCTGGAAATACGACGAGCAGCGGAGACTTCTTCGTTGCGCCGGGTTCGTACACGGCGTCGAACGTCGTGCAAACCGGGCGCATATCGCTGAATGGGAACGTCACAATGACGATCAGCGCTTCCGGAACGATCGGACTGTTTGTCTTTGACGCGACGGCAGGCCAGAAAATCAGTGTGAATTTCACAGCCGAGACAGTAAATGCGTTCGGCGCAACAATCTACAGTCCTTCCGGATCGGTGCTTTACAGCTACGGTAGCCTCGGTGATTGTTGCGGCTACCCGCTGCCATACATCGACACGATGACGCTGCCTTCGACGGGCACCTACACAATCATGCTTTCCGCTTCCTCCACTAACACGGGCAGCGTCACCATGAACCTCTACGGAATTACTGACGTGACTGGTACGATCACGCCGACGACGAGCGGCTCTTCCGTAAACGCCACAAATACCGCTCCCGGACAGAACTGCTACTACACCTTCAGTGGTACAGCGGGCCAAATGGTTTTCCTCGATTTGTCTGCCAGCTACTCGGGAAGCTATGCGGGCGGCCCATACTCGAACGTTACGCTCTATAACCCAGACGGCTCCGCGAACGCGACCAATGCCATATATTCAGGGGCGCCGACGACCACTTTCACTTCCTCACGTATAACACTCCCATCGACTGGCACGTACACCATCCTCGTTGATCCGTATTTGAACGCTGCCGGAACCACGACACTGACTCTGTACAACGTAGTTGACTCGACCGGAACTATCACGCCTAACGGGTCCAACGTGACAGTGACGCTATCGACGCCCGGCCAATATGGATACTTAACGTTTAGCGGCACGATGGGCCAGTCGGTTACCTTTTCCACTAATCCTAACAGTGCTGGGTTCATCACCCTTGGGCTCGAAGAAGGCTCAACGGTCCTCGCTTCGACCAGTCAATCGGTATATTTTTTCGGCCCGGGCCCGCAGACCTTGCCCGCAACAGACACGTACACCATTTTCATCCAACCGGACAATGGTGGTACGGGCAGCGTAACCATTGTCCTGACGAGTCCGTGAGGTGATCCCAGTGCGACGAAAGTTCCAAATGAAAAAATTTGGTGTTTTGGGTTTCGCCGCGCTCGTTCTTGCGGCCATGATCTTGGTGCCGTCCTGGGGCAGGCGTGCCCAGAAGGCTGATTCACGGCCGACACAAGCGGCCGGGGCAGGCACTTCAGCTACCCTGATGCCCGACGGGCGGTTCTTGATTCTGGGAGGCGAAGACCTAGATGGACCGGTAGCTGCCGCCTACATGAGGGACGCGAGCACAGGCACCAAGACGCCTCTCTCTCAAAAGCTGTTACAGCCACGCGCATGGCATACAGCTACGTTGCTGCCGAATGGAACCGTGCTCGTTTTTGGTGGAATTGGAACCAACGGTCGGGTGGTGACGACATCGGAAATCTTCAATCCCGCGTCCGGCACTTTCACAACAGTCAACGCTCCCGGCCTGACCCCGCGTGCCCATCACACTTCAACCCTGCTTACCGACGGTCGTATCCTGATTGCTGGGGGCGTTGCGGACAACGGGCAGACGCTGGACTCGGCTGAGTTGGCTGACTCCAAGAGCCTGGCTGGAACGGGTTCCTCCGCTATTCTGCAGATTGCTCGCCACGACCAGACTGGAACGCTCCTGCCTAGCGGAGATGTCCTCCTGTGGGGCGGAACCGACAGTCACGGTGCTACAGTCAATTTTGGAGAAGTCTTCGATCCGGCGGCGCTCAGGTCCATCATCGAGACAGAGCAATATCAGGTGAGCACCAATCCGCCTGTTGTCGCGGACTCAATTCCCGCCGACGGCTCTGAAAATGTCTCTGTCAATGCACTGATCGCGTTGCGCTTTTCGAAGCCTCTACTGGTAACTACCGTAACCTCGGGGACCCTCACGCTTTCCGGGCCCGCCGGGAGCGTTTCAGTGAACGTGGTTCCCGCCGAGAATGGAATGCTGGCTTTCGTCGCTCCCCAAAGTCCTTTGCTGCCTGGTACAAACTACGGGCTGACTCTTTCTGGATTGAGGGACATAAACGGCAGCGCCCTCGCGCAGACAATCATCAGTTTTACGACGGCTGGCACGCCAGAAGAGGCCACCATTCCGTTTGGCCCCGGCGGCGGCTCCGGTAGCAACGGAGTAGATACGCGATGGCAGAAATTGCCGCCGCTCCAGGCTCCGCGGGGTGTAACCGCCCTTGCAGGGCAATCGCTTCAATTGAACGGCTTCCCTGTTGAAGGTTTGACCTTGACGGTCGAGGATCAGAAGGTAGCGACTAAGACCGACGACACCGGACGCTTCCTCTTGAAATCGTTGTCCGCCGGCCATCATGTTCTGTTCGTCGATGGAAGAACGGCAAACAATCGAGGGGCAGTCTATGGCACTTATGAAATCGGTGTGGACATAGCGGCCGGGAAAACCAACGTTCTCTCGTACACGATTTGGATGACCGAGTTGGATGTCGCACATGCCGTCAGAATCCCGTCTCCCACCACTGGCCCGATCGTCATCGAGAACCCATCACTGCCGGGATTGCAGCTCCATATCCCTTCTGGGACGGCAATCATAGACCACGGCGGCAAGGTGGTTACGGAAGTCAGCATCACCCCCATTCCGTTAAGGCAGCCCCCTTTCCCCTTGCCTGAAGGCGTTCGGGTCCCCATCTACTTCACGATCCAGCCGGGTGCAGCGTATCTCCAAGGGTCACCGGGCTCTTATCCGGGGGCGCAGTTGTATTATCCCAATACCTACAATTCCTCGGCTGGGACGCGCTTTGATTTCTGGAATTATGACCCTGATCAGAAGGGCTGGTACGTTTACGGCCACGGAACCGTATCGGCGGATCGCAGCCAAATCATTCCAGATACGGGTGTGGAAATCTACGAGTTCACCGGAGCGATGGTCGCTACACCCAGTTTTGCGGACGCAACTGCGGGCAGGTGCCAGGATAATAACAAACCAAAGGTGAAAGAAAATGACTTCACTCCGGGCTGTGAAGTTGGTGAGCCTGTGGACCTATCGAGTGGATTATTTGTCTACCGCAAAACGGACCTCACGCTTGCAGATGTCAATCCGATAGAGCTCACACGAACATATCGGCCCGCGGACTCGACGTCGCGCGCCTTCGGCGTGGGAACAATGAATTCCTACGACATGTTTCTAGTAGGCGATACAAGCCCCTACACCTACCAGGAGCTGATTCTCGCCGACGGTCAACGCATCCGGTACAACCGGACATCTTCCGGCACCGATTACATTAGCGCCGTGTATGTTCACTCTTCGACACGAACGATATTTTACGGATCCACTATTCATTGGAATGGCGCTGGCTGGACCCTGACGCTGAAGGACGGGACCACATATGTGTTTCCCGACGGATCGTTCACAACGAGTTGGCAGCAGGCTGCTCTGCTTTCGATTACTGATCGAAATGGGAATACCGTCACGTTGACGCGCGATTCGAGCAAGAATCTCACCAAGATCGCCAGCCCGACTGGGCGCTCAATTGCCCTGACCTACGATACGAGCAATCGGGTCACCCAGGCCGAGGACAACATTGGGCGCACGGTTTCCTACACTTACGACACCGGCGGGCGACTTTCCACCGTCACGGACGCCAACGGCGGGGTCACCACCTACACTTACGACACAAACAGCAACATGCTGACGATCACCGATCCCAAAGGAATCCTCTACCTCACAAATCAATACGACTCAAATGGTCGTGTGACGAAGCAAACTATGGCCGACGGCAGTACCTATCAGTTCGCCTGGACGTTGTCTTCCTACACGAGCGAAGTTCATTATGTGGCAATTGGTATCGGCTATACAGGCGGTGGCGCCAGCATTGACATTGCGGGCTTCCGAGCGTGCAGCGGTTGCGAGGAAGGTTATAGACCACTGATCTCGCAGGTAGACATCACCGACCAGCGTGGCCACGTTCGTCGGGTGGTCTTTGGGGATACGGGCTACATCACAAGTGATACGCGCGCCTACGGAGAGACGGGAGCGCAAACGGCTACGTATCAATACTTCCCCGATAACTTGGTGGAATCGATGACGGACGCGCTGAGCCGCACGACCGCGTTCGTTTATGATACAAACAACAACCTCACGGAGGTGACGCGACTCAGCGGGACCGGAAACGCGGTGTCAACGTATTTCACGTATGAATATTCCCACAACCAGCTCTACACCGTGACGGATCCGTTGAGCCATACGACTTCTTTCGGCCACGACTCGAACGGAAACGTGACGTCGATCACTGACCCGCTCAGTCACGTGACGACGCTCACCTACAATAGTTCGGGACAGCCGGTGACAGTGACCGACGCTCTAAACAACACGACCACGTTTGGATATGATTTTGGCGACCTGACGTCCATCACTGACCCGCTCGGACGCACGACAACACGCTTCCTAGACGCGGCGGGCCGGCTATTGTCTGTGACAGATCCTCTGGCAGAAGTGACCCGTTACACACTCGACGGATTGAATGAAGTCACCGGCGTGACCGATCCTCAGGGGAACGCCACTTCGTTCAGCTATGACGGCAATGGGAATCTGCTGAGCGTGACCGATGCGAACAGCCACACGACCAACTACGGCTACGACAGCATGGATCGTCTGATCTCGCGTACCGATCCCTTGGGGAATAGCGAGGGTTACGGCTACGACGCGGCTGGCAATCTGACCAGCTTTGCTGATCAGCGAGGCAAAATAACCACTTATACGTATGACAACTTGAATCGCAGGACGTTTGCGGGATTTGGAACGACCTCGGGTCCTTCCTACGAAAGCACTATCAATTACTATTACGATGACGGGAATCGCTACACCAGCGTTGTGGACTCGGTGGCCGGGACGATCACGCCCATGTTCGACGACCTGGACAGGCTGACCCAGGAAGTCAGCTCACAAGGAACGGTGGGTTACGGTTACGACGCAGCTGACCGCCGGACCAGCATGACAGTCACCGGGCAGACGGCGGTAGACTACACGTACGACAACGCGAACCGGCTGACACAGATCACGCGGGGTACCCCTACGGTGTCATTCACCTACGACAATGCGAATCGGCGAAGCACGCTGACGCTGCCGAACGGTGTCGAGATGAGCTATGGCTACGACGACGGCTCGGAGTTGACGGGGATCACGTACACGAACGGTGGCACAACTCTGGGGACGCTGACATACGGCTACGATCTGGCGGGACGGCGGACGAGCTTGGGTGGGAGCTACGCTCAGACGGGGCTGCCGATGCCGGTAAGTAGCGCCAGCTATAACGCCAACAATCAGCTCACGCAGTGGGGTACCGCAACGCTTTATTATGATCTGAACGGCAACATGACCAGCGACGGGAGCAATTCCTACGCCTGGAGTGCGCGGAATCAATTGGCTTCGATGAATTTTGGCTCGGACAGCTTCCAGTACGATGCCTACGGTCGACGCACTGGGAAAACCATTTCCTCTGCGACGACCAATTACCTTTATGACGGGGCGAATCCGGTCCAAGAGCTGTCCGGTACAACCCCAACCGCGAACATCTTGGGTGGCCTCGGGACAGATGAAGTGTTCACCCGGACGGATTCCACATCGACGGCGAACTTCCTAACGGATGCGCTGGGAAGCCCCATAGCGCTGACTGACCCTTCTGCTGGCAGCCTAGCCGCGTATGCCTATGAGCCCTTTGGCAACACGACGGTCACCTCCGGTAGTTCGGCCAACCCCTATCAATACACCGGCCGAGAAAACGATGGCACAGGCCTCTACTTCTACAGGGCGCGGTACTACTCGCCGACACTTCAGAGGTTCGTCAGCGAAGACCCAATCGGAATGTCGGGAAGCGGACCCGATCTCTACGCTTACGTTGGAAACAACCCCGTCAACTTCATTGATCCTTTTGGACACGACAAGAAGAGTGGCGGGAACGGTGGCAATGGCAACGGTGGCAGCAATAACGGAGCAGACCCAAATAACTTGACGCCCGGAGATCCTTGCGTCTATTCGGGTAACGCTCCACCACCAAGCGAGTATCAGCATGCGGGGGAGGCTGGGGCATCGAATACATTCGCAAATATTTATAACCTCAGTCAGTTCCGCAGAGGCGGTGCCCTCGATGCGCAAGTTAGTTATGGGGGACGGCCCTCCTACGCCAACTATGCCTTCGGTGTCTACATGAATGCTGCGGGCTACACGCTTGATCAAGCTCTTGCCCTAGCAGACGTCTACGCAGAATACAGGAGCCAATATCCAGTGGGCACTCCGATGGCTGGCCCTAACTATCCCTTCACGCCGCAAGCAAACGTGACGAACATTACGAACGGATTTAACGACCAGCAGAATGGAACCACATGCCACCTGTGAGTCGAGAGGGACGAAGGAGCGTCGATGACCGCCCCAAAAAGTAGCCGCCTTGTGATCCGCGTGGCGATAGGACTAGCAGCTGTGCTGTGTTTCTTTCTATCTAGCTGCAGCAAAGACGTGAAGACAATTTGGTCCACGGAATCTGGTTCTCCCGATGGGCAGTGGGTTGCGATTGCACACACTGACCAATACGGGGGACCTGGGGCGGCAGGCATCCTGTCCACCGTATCTTTAAAGCAAGTTAAGGGCCGACAAGACAACATCGAGATTTTCCAGCTATCACAGGATGCGGTGTCGGTAGACTTGAAGCTGAGCTGGTTAACACCTTCGCATCTGGAGATCACCTACCGGCAGCCAGCGTCGGTTGACTTCCAAGCTGTCAAGTGCGGCGGAATCGACATTTCCGTCCGAGACCTTTCGAGCGGGACAGGTATCGCTCGTTAGGATTTCTTCCCAGGGTCCGTCCCGAGCAGTACACCGGCCGAGAAAACGATGGCACGGGACTCTACTTCTACCGCGCACGCTATTATTCCCCTACACTTCAGCGGTTTGCCTCGGAAGATGGAATTGGACTCCTGGGCGGGAATGCGAACCTGTATGCCTATTCTTTCAACGATCCGACATATCTAACCGATCCCAGTGGAAACTGTCCGGCGTGCATCATCGCACTCATTGGAGGTGGCATCGGGGGTACGGTCGCGGGCATCGAGGCTTACCATAAGGGAGATCGTGGGCTTACGCTGATCGCCGCGATCGCGGGCGGTACAGGCACCGGAATACTGGCGGGATTGACGGGTATCGGAGCGGGACAGCTTGTCGGAGAGGCGCTGGCGCCGACTATTGGTTCCGGACTAGCTGGACAACTCCTAAACGGCGCGGTTGGAGGTGCCGTAGGCGGAGCGATTGACACGGGGGTCAATGAGGGCATCAACGGAAATTTGAGTGCGCAGTGCGTGATTGAGGGCGCCGCGGACGGAGCACTGCTTGGCGCGGCGGGAGTAGCCCTTGGGCCGGTCGTCCAGGGAGGCCAAAACTTCAATGCCCTTACCAGCCCGCGGACCTTTGGCCCGAGGGCGATACAAGCCTACGACCAGGCAGCCATTTCCGGAGGATTAGGCTTGGCCGTCAGCTTGAGTGGGAGGAAGAATGCGTGCCACTAGTGAAGCGACAATCCCTCCCGGGCTGAGACGCAAGATTTCACCTGGGCTGCTGATGTTTATTGGTGGAAACGGGGAGGGGTTCAGGATTCTCGGAATCGCGTTGGCGGCGTTTTTCCTCTACGGTCCGATCACGGCCAATCCTGACCACAACGGATTTCTGTATTTGTTGGGACCATGGGTTTGCCCCGCCGTTGCGGCCCTCATCTGGTCTTCCGTACCCCACCGGCCCTATCGCGGGGTCTTCTACGAGCAGAACATGCACGATGTTGACGTGGATGACCCTAGTGTGATGCGCCTCGTGGAACTATACAGGTCTGACGAGGTCCGGCATCACCTCTGGCGCGAAACTCTGAAGCTATCCTGCATTCTGTTTGCGATTCTGGGGACTGCGGCGTTGTTGCTCCGAGACTCGCTGAACTGGGCTCTTCCATCCCCGCAAAACCAGTTTCTCGGATCGCCAGGGCGCGGGTTCTGGATACGTTTGGTCCTTTGCATTATCGGCTCACTTTTAGCCCTGTGGAGTGATTGTACCGGATGGTGCCTGACAACGTGGGCAAAACGGGAAGCGGCGCACCATCCGGTTAAGGGAATAGCTGACCGCGCTCTTCGTTCCTGAGTGGGAAATCTAAAGCGCGGCGCATACGCGCCGGGAGTGGATATGACACGTCACCCCAGAATGGGTGCTGCACAGCAACTTTGGTTGCTGTATAGGAACCAGAAGGAAATCAGCGACTTATGAAATTTCCGGCGCTGTAGAGCGCCGCGCGCCGCACATCTCGCCATCGCAACCAACGCGAAAAACTTCCCGCCGCTCTCGCCGCCGTCAAGGGTCAGGCCCGCTGGCGCGGCTCACTTCGTTCGCCCTTGACAGCGGCTTCCGCTGCGGGAGTGTGCCAGCCATGAGAGGCTGATGCCTCTCTGCGCTCAACGCCCCGAGCGCACATCTCCGAGAAAAATCGATCAGCGGTAGGCGTCCTTGCGGTGGCGGACGGCAGTGATTTCGATGGTGTTGTCGTCTTTCAGATCAAAGAAGACGCGATAGTCGCCGCAGCGGAGACGAAAGCCGGTGAAGGGGGGCTTCAGTTTTTTTACATCACCGATGCGGCTAGCGAGCTTCGCATCGGAGATGAAGGCTCTCGCTTCGCAAGACATGCGGCTTTGAATTTGTCCAAGTGGCGTTGACAAAAACCACATCCTGCATCTCCCATCTGAGTGCAGTTTTGTACTGAGCACTTCTCCGTTAAGGACATGGTTCTCTCCGGTGCTATCGTCCAAAAACTCCCGAACTTCGCATGTAGTTCTCCCGATAACCAACCGCCTCCAGAAGTTCAGACATCGAAGTGGCGTTTTTCACCTTCTCCTCCATCTCGGCTTTGGCGTTTGCTGCCCGAGACTCGGGAGTATCCGCAACGAGATTGTTTTCCTTCATGTAATTGAAAGCAGCAATCAACGCCGCTGTTTTATCCTCAGCGTCGGTCAAATTGTTTTTCGCTATGATGCGGCCAATGGTAAGCAGGTTCTCCTGTGACCCCGGCCAATCCAAGCCCTCGGCGCTGTTTCGAAAGGCTTCAACGGCTTCCACCCAGTCCTGAGTAAACCGAGTCTCCTGGCGCTCTTTGACCGCTGTCTGCAATTCGGTCAAAGGAACACCCTGCGATTCCAGATATTCGTTCACCGCACCCGACTGCTCCAGATATTCGGCGACCGATATCTGTCCAAGCTGAAGCTTCAGTGACAGCGCCTTCTTGGTGGCTTCGTCCACAACAACGGGCACCGCTTCGACAAAACGACCGGCAGCATCACGAGGCTGCTCCACCGCTGCGGCGGGTTGTCTCACTGCAGCAGCCGCTGCCGCAGGCTGAGAAAATGCCGCATGCAGGATTGCATTCTCGTTCGCAAGAAGCTCTTGCTCATTTTTACCTTCTACGACATGACGAACGCCATTGACCGTGATGCTCTTGGTGAGACCCACAGGCTTTTGTTCAATTGGTCGCAGTATCGTCGGGTCCCACTCACGAGCAGCCAGCCCCTGCTCGACCATCTGATCCATGAGATAGGCTGAAATCTCAGTGGATGATTTCATCTCACTAATTGCTTTTTCCTGATCTGGCGTTAATTTCAGTGCTGACTGCTCTGGGGTATACGACATGGTGATTCTCCTCTGCCCTATTGGGCAACTTCAGGTACTCCGAAAACATCTAATGCTCACTTCTACAAATTTGTTTAGGCGTACAAGGCCTTAATGCGGCGTTCCTGTTCGTCTAGGTCCTGCTCACTGACTCCATACAGTTCCACTCTCATATTTCCGCTGGGATATGCGACCCGATAATGTGAACGCTGCGCTGGTGTGGCGGGCAAGGAAGCGACTGCGGGTGCTGGTCCCTCTGCTGGTGAGCCGATTATCTGTCGGCGCCGCTCTGCGTCTTCTTCCGTGACCAATCGCTGATTGTACTCAGCGTCTTGAGTCCGAATCGGTGTTCCCAATTTCGCCATCGTCTGTAGTATGACTTCCCGAAGCTCGCTAGCCGTCTGCGGATTCGCCTTGGTGATTGCCGCATCCAACTCAGGCGATGACGGCGGCAACCCGCCGCTCAGGTTCCTGGGGCCGGTGTATGGATATTTGCTCACGATCTTTTCTCCTCGATCTGCTTGCACCGACGACCGTGCCGATAATTCGGATTGTCCGTGCCTGCTTGAATCTTTCCGTGCTGCTTCTTCCAAGTGCGAGGCCGAATCCCGCTTGCCCACATTCTTTGCGTTCGTCCTGGTGCAAGTTCTTTGTAGTTCTCGACAGAAGCCAACCGCTTTGCTGCCAATTCCCTCTGAAGACAGCCACAACTTTTTGAACTTCCATTTCGAAGCGTGTAGCCCAAGACCACTCGTTCAGTACCGCACTCGCAAACACAATGCCATCGAGCGCTCCCAGATGAATAACGAGTCGCTTTGGAAAATCCAGCAAAACCTTCAACGAACCATCGACCATACGTATGACCCGTCTCGTTGATAAATGCTTTACGCATTCGGAAACTCCGCAGCCAGTCGGGTCCAGAGCCGTTGCGCTTCCCGCTCCAAAAGCGGTGATAAGTCCACGCCCTCATACACAGGAAGCTCCACCTTGAGAGGTAGAAGTTTCGATTTGATCGGGATCGAGAGCCCTCGGGCGTTCATCAATTTTGCAAACGGCACCGGCTCCAGCAGATAGAATGCATGTCGAATTTCCTCTGCGACCGTTGACTCCAATGTCGTCAAAACCGCTTCTAATTTCTCGGACGTATCTGTTGTGTAGCTCATTTTGCTGCTCCTCCGTGCGCCGCATCCGTTACAGCCTTGAGTACATGCGGATGTTTTTCGGCCACTTCCAGGACCCTCGGGTCCATTGCTTTCATGTGATTCAGAATTGCCATAACCTTCTCTGAATCATCCGGCTCGATGGCTGGTTTCAACTTCGCCTGAACCAAGTCCTGCTTCAATGCTGCGGGCAGGGGTAATTCCTTGAGGTGATCGCTCAACTCATTTGCGCTCGTCGATGAATGAAACAAATCCCAAATGTCCGCTCGCTGGTCATCCGTTAAAGGCGCCCGCTGCAGGAAATCAAACGCCTGATCCCTGAATTTCGGATTCTGCGTCGCAATCGCCGCACGCCGAAGTGCATTAGCTGGGTTCGGCGCCGTCGCCTGATGCGAGCGGTTGTAGCGAAGCTCTCGTGGTGTTGACCCTATGTTTGGCAGTGCCATTTCCATTCACCGTACTTTTTATCTCGTAACCAAATGCAAAATTTCTAATCCGCCACCAAGCCCAACCAGTTTGAGAATGTTATTGCGAGTCATGACGGTTTGACCGGACTTCTGAGCGTTGTATAAGCCCTGCTTAAACTTCGCCGCCCCATCCCTACCCAACATCTGTTCCAATCGTGTCGGCGTGCCTCTCGGCGCAAATTTGGATGGCTTGTCGAGATTCTCGGCCTGCTTGATCGCAGCATTTACGTTGATGGTTTCATTAGAACCGTGAGCCACATTCCCATTCACTACGCTTTCGTTGTTGAAGATTTTGGCGTCGCCGGTCTCCATGGCAAAGCGCTGCTGGGTCGCAGCTTTGGCCTGACCGATTAGTTTCGGCGCATCCGTACCCAGGCTCTTTTGGATGTTTGATTCTCCAAGCATGATTTGAGTCTGATTTGTCTTCAATTCTGCTTGAAGCGCCGCTTTATTGTGGATATTGGTCGGGTCATCGATAGCGTCTTGTAGTTCCTCTTGACGGTCATAGAGAGACTTCATGTCCGTGCCCGCCGCTTTGTTGACGGTCGTATACAGTTGATCTTCAATTTGAGTTGCCTCGGCAATCGGCTTCTCCATCAAGGTTCGGATACCTGCGCCCGGAGTTGCAGTGACCGGAACCGTCACGCCCGCATCTTGTGCCGATGTCGCCGCCCCCATGCGCATGGTCGCCTGAGCTTCTGGTTGTGCCGCAGCCGTGGGACTGTAGAACGTGCGCCTGAATGGATTATTTCGGGCAAGCCAACTCGGGCTACCAACAGCTTCTGCTTCGGGGACCGCCGCCCCAGGAGCCGCAACAGCTTCGGGAGCAATTGTCCCCGCAATAGCGGTATCGGTATCGGCTACCCCACCCCCAAGCAAAAATGAAGTTGCGAGGGCTGTTGCATCGGTCAATGCTCTAGCTGATTCCCTTGTGGGATTTTCCCGAAATGTCTTAATCGCTCCGGGCAGGGCTGAGATATTCGCTTGGTGCTGCCGTGCCGTGGCGTCAACCGCCTTGAGTGAATCGCCGACTGAGGCGCCACTCGCTCGGGATTTTTCGTATGTGTCGATCAGCGGGAGCGTTTGCTTCACACTGTCCGCAAGTTCGACGGGAGGCAGTTGATTCCAAATTCCTTTCAGCGCCGCCGTCGCACCTGGAACAGTGAACAGCGAGCCAAGATTTTCAATCTGACCCCAAACATCGCCAGCGCCTTCTTTGACCCCAGCGCCTACATTTTGGAGAAAAGTAGGTTGCGATGGTGCTGGCGTTGACGTGCCCATGGGGCGACCAGCGAGAGAATCACTAATGGCGCCATCTAAGACATCTCCATTGTTTTGGGACGCCGAAGTCGGCTGCTTCGCCAGCGACGTAGCAATGGCGGCATCAAGCACATCTGGTGCTGCCGACGCCGTCGCAGGTGCGGGTGCTGGTTGCGCAGACGGGCCGGGGGTGTTGCTCCCAGTAACTAAATTGGCTGGCGGTTTAGGCGGCTGCAGCGATGCGGGTAGTGCAAGAGCGTTTCCCATGGTTTACAGCCTCCATCCGTTCAACGTCACAGCGGATTTAATAGCGTCCTTGAGCGCTTGCGGATTCTTAGCAAGCGAAGGGTTCGTGTGCAAAACCACGTCCGTATAAATCCGAGCCGTGATTGGGTCAAGAGTTTGACCGCCGCCTTGTGGCAAGAAATCAACCGGCAAACCCTGACGATGTGCTTCGTCGGCGGCATTCACGTAGCTGTTGTAATAAACACCAGCCGAAATGTTGGCGTAATCCTTCAGTTGCTGTGGTGTGATGACATCGCCATTCTTCAGTGCAAGAAGTTTCTGATATGCCGCTTGGTCGATACCACGAGCTTCCTGATGTTCCTCGACCGTGTTCGCATTGATGCGGAAGCCCTTGCCAGCCAGCGGAGTCGCCGAGATGCCAATGGCGTTGAAGAGCCCAACCACGGACTCTGCACCATTCATGTCGCCCGTTGCCGCAATGTGGTTCAGCGTGTCATTGAATTGCTGATAGCTTCCCTTCAGCGTGCTGAGGGTCTGATAGTCTTTGGACTTCGTGAAGGCGTCGTACCGCTTCTCGTATTCCTTCGGCGTGAGCTTGCTGGAGAATCCGACCGCATCCGGCGTCGCAAGGTCTTGAGCTTCCCGTTGTTCCTGCCCCAGTTCGAAAGTATTTTTTGTACGACTTGAGTCCGCCGATGCCGCCTGCGCCCGAGCCTTGGCAATGTCTGCCTGCGTCTTTGGACCGGCGTACTTTGCTGTGGTCTCTGCAGTCGAAGCTTCAGCCTGAGCTTTTCGAGAGGCGGCGCCCTTATCCAGCGCCTCCATACGATTCTTTGCACCGTTTGCTGCCTGCGCCATCTGCACAGATGTGGAATTTGAGTCGGCCAAGACAGCGGCGTACTGTTTGATGGTCGGATCATTCGGATATGCGCTGATTGCGGAATCCGTGGCGTTCTTCCATGCGTTCATCGCTGCGGGCGGAATATTCGTGCCAGCAGGCGCCACACCAGGACCGGTTGGGGCTGCGATTCCAGCTTGCTGTAGCATCGTTGGATCGCCGGTCGTGATGTAGTCCTGCAGACCTTTTTGTCGAATGTCCAACTGCTGCCCGGTCACACCCAATTTTGCAGATTCCAATTCAACATGACTTTTGTCCATTTCCATCGGCACGGTCATCAGATTCAGATAGGAGTGGACCAGTGCGTCATTCGTTCCTGCAATCGTGAGTTGCTGTTGAACCTGCGCATTTCGCTGCGCCATGGCACCTTGCTGTTTCTCCAATTGCTGGCGCTGTTCTTCGCCCTGGATTTCGGCGACTTCTTTGGCGCCACCTTCTCGGCCTCCGGTGGCGATGGAAGTTCCAAAGGCGCTCAATCCAATCGACAAACCCTGGATCATCGAGAGAAGTCGTCCATGGGGCGTGTTTGCCGGAAGCGGCGCATTCGCCAAGTCCGCTGCCCTCTTCGTTGCTGCAGCTTGATTCGCTTGCGCAGTCTGCATACCTTGATATTCGGATGTACTCTCGACTCCAGGCTGCATCAATCCAGACAAATCGGGAGCAGCAGCCGGTGCGGGCGCTGCGATATCGGGCGCTCCGGCAACAGGAGCCGCTGCGGGCACTGCCGGTGCGGATGATGCTGGAGCACTCGGCTGAGGCATTGAGGCGTTCGGGTCGATAGCCATTTTCTTTTTTCCTTTTTCGTTTTCCTATCCTGCTACTGCTAACTGCCGTTTCTTTTTCTGTTGTGAATTCTCAGAGTCGAGCGCCCCTTCGAAGCGGATGCGGGCCGCCCGGTTTAGTTCGGTCGTGCGCACGAGCGACAGCCTGGATGACTGGAACCGGAATATGTATCAGTGCCACCATCAAGTCCTGGACTGACATACCTTGTCCGTCGAAACGCCCAAGCACCGACAACTGATCTTTCGCAGTTTTGATTGCATCAACATCGCCGATGAGCAAAGCAGCTTTGTTCACAAAATTCTTACCAGCATCAATTGCGTCCTTCGCTAATTCGCTCTTTGCCGGTATGATGGCCTGCCGCAGAACATGCGCAGAATGGGCAACCGTCACACCGCCATTCTTCCCGTAGGCTGAGTGCGAAGCGGTCAAAAGATTCGCCGTCAATCCCCCGGCTTTGGCAAGCACACTTCCAACTGCTTTGATATGGTCAGCAGGTAACTGACCATCTATGTGAGGGATCGTCGCTGTTCTCGGCACACCCATACCGTCCGCAAGCTCGGTGAGAGATTCCTGAAGTTTGGAATACGCCTTGTGCAACAGAACGGGCTGGCCTTTGCCGGTGGAATCATCGTCCGAAGATGCGGGCGCCGGTGTTGCGGTCGGCGCCGTTGATTGGGCGGGCGCTGCCGGTGCTTGTGTGGAATCTTGATTTGGAATCACGGTTTCTCCCTTATGCAACAAAAAAGCGCCTGTTTTCGGCACGGTGCCGCCGAGCTTAAAGCTACCTTCGGTCTCTGTACCCCTGGGCAAACTCGCTTTGAGCCGAGCCACAATTTCTTTTGGGCTGCCCACAGCCGCTTCGCCTCGGGCACCAACACGTTCAGCGTCTTCAACTTCTTTATCCCACGCCATGATGTTTCTCCTCTTTCACTGATCGGGGTTTCCCAGAAGATGCCGTTGCCCCTGGAACAATGACGGCTTGCAAAATCTGCACACGTTCTTCGAGCGGCAGATAAAAGAGAGTGTTGTGCGCTCCCTCGGGGATTTCATAAAAAATCTCGTCGAGCGAATCACAAGGCTGATTGAAAAATGTTTCGACCTGTTCCGGCTTAATGCGAAGCGCCGCACATCGCTCCTCGAACCGGCGTTGCGCCTCATCGAACGGCAAAAGAACTCCCGAGGAACTCTGCCAGCCGCCCGGAGCAACTTGCCACTGATGCAACCGCCAACAAGGCTCTTCCAGCAAACTTAAACGAGATGCGAGCTTCTCCCGGAGACTTGGAGCGAATGCTCGCTTTGCTGCTGCCTCCGCTTCCGTCACCGGTCGATTGCGCTTCGGGTGTGGACGCACCGGGCGCTCTACTTCCTTGGCAACTCCCACAGGAGTCAAACTGCTGACGGCGCCACGAGCCCATTCTGGTGTGCTATCGACAATCACAATTGCACCGCCTCACCTTTCGAATCTCGATATCCGATGACCACGCCGGTCACTGGATCACTCCAGGTCTCCAGCGCATCGGCAGGAACCTGCGCTTTCGAAACCGCCACCGACTTCGCCGTCTCTTCCTCTTGACCGCCGAGGATCAGACCTTGCAGTTGCGATGTCAGCCGCTGTGCCGCTACAGACCCAGGCTCGGCTGCTCGAAGTTGTTTCCGCACTAGGACAATGAGCTTCTTGCGCTCCGGGTCCATCGGAACGGGCGCAGGTTCCTGCGCCTCATCAAAGAACCGATGCAACACCGCCTTAATTTTCGGATTGGCCAACAGTTGATATCCGAAGACCCGAGCCGTCTTTTCAGACTGACATTGATATGCGGCGTTTGTTGCCAGAAGCGTGTCCAAGATTCCCGTGTCAATGTAATGCTGCAGATAGGTCAGAACCCACACAGACATCTTCGGCGACAGCCGCCCGAACTCAATCGTCTCTGCCAACTCGCAAAGGCTAGACCGCGGCATAAGCGTTCTCCCGTTCAGCCGATTCCACCGATAACCGCCGCCAAAAATTCGCCTGTGTCCGCTTTAAGAGTTTCGGAAAGAATTGTTCTTGCTGCTCACACGGCCCCCCGGACTGAACGGCCAACGGCAGTAGCTTGCTTTTCACGGCAATCGAAACTCCGAGAGAATTCATCTTCCGAGCGAACTCCACCGGATTTAAGAGTGCGAAGGCCGCCAACAAATCGTCCTGATGTGGATTGCCCGCCAGAGCCTCTTCGGCTTCTTTCCAAATCTGGTCAACACCCTTCGGCTGCAACTCTTCAATAGCGGGATTCCCCGTAGGGGGATACGCCAAGCCGGTGTACTTCGATTTCGGGATGCTGTTGATAAAACTCAAAAGCGTCTGGGATGGTTTGAACCATTCGCCCCGGACCCAGTCCTGAACAAATCGGGGATGATAAAATTTGTCGTCTTCCGCATGCTCGATGACCGCCAAAACCCGGAGCGGCAGCGAGCTTCCCGATTGCAGTTCGTTCAGCCGCATCGGGACGTTCTTGGATTTGCCGATTTTGATGAGCCCGTCAGCGTCGCCCGCCTGAATGAAATACACAGCCATCAATCTGTCTCCCTTTTCGAAAGACGGACTGCGCTCCAGGGGACTCCGGGTAGCGTCCACGGAAGGCAACATTTGAGAGGAAACATTTCCACCGTGGAAGTAGCACCAAGCCCACATCTGGAGGCGCAGCGTCTATATAAGGAATGGGAAGTCAAAAACTTCAAACGTGTCAGCGATAAAAAGTAGCGGGACCCGCATTCTATGCGGCGATGCACATATGAGCGCACGCCACGGTCGAGACGCACAATATCGGGCAGAGAATACGATCCGTCGAGGGATGATCCCCGGCGAGGTGGCCGACTCTGCGGTGAATGCGAGCCCCAATCTCCGCAGGCCGACCGTAGCGCTGCAGGTCGGTCCCTGGGGTTTCTACTGCCTGCCTGGGATGCCGAGCTTGTGAGCGGTCCCTCGGGGCTGTTCGCTGCCACGGGTGGGCGCAGACCATGCCTGATTTGTTTCCTTGTAGGCGAAGGACTTAGCGAGGACTTAGTGCGACGAGAGATAGCGGGGTAGCCAACCACAAAACAGAACACAAGCGCCGCTCGGCAGCCACGTCCTTGGGGCGTTCTGGCTCGGCTGGACGATTTCCAAAAGGGACCGCCGCGCCCATCCCAAGCGTTGTCAGCAACTTGCAAGCAATGCTGCGCTCCATAGCGACCGGCTTCGAGCACCAACCGGCCCGACCGAATTGGACGGTGGGGCGTTCAATAAATCGCCGACCAAATCATTGCACGCTCCCCTGTCAAGGCGAGGTGTCCGGACATCTACAGCGCAGTCAACTACTTGCAAGCGACTGTCATCGCATTGTCATCGTGCTACCGACACAGCGGAAGTCTTCATTCCGCATATTGGTAGCATGGATTAGAACCGCGGATGTGCTATCACCCACCACATCCAACTGATTGATAACACAGGAGGAGTAAGAAAATGCCCATATAAACATAAGCATCTCTGATTCTAAGCAACTTAGCTGCTAACTATGGCGACATATCGTCAGATTTGCACGCTTTTTACCGTATGACGACATTTCGTCATCGCAAATTGATTTCGAAGTGCTCGGGCGCCTGACACCCATGATCCTCACGCCATGCAAAATCTTCACGATGCTCGGTGCTTCGCACCACGAAACCCAGCAGAAATCTGACGGCGGACCGCAACAAAAATTGCGATTCCGCTACGACGACCACAGCCACAAATTGCGACCGCAGCAAGCCCCAAGAATAGGACAACAGCATCTCCTAGACCGCCTGCCCACTCCCATGCGTTCCCACTGTGCGAACACTCTCTAAGCCTTCTCTACAACTTTGACTCACGGGCATGAGATTGCAAGAGCACTGAGGCGGCTGGTGTCCATTTGAAATTATGCTGCCGAAGAATCAGGGCGCCCAGGCCCATTCGAAGTGCCAACCGCACGCCGCAGCGCCTGACTGAATTTTTAGGTATTCGGTCGGCCTATCTCTACCCAGCAACCGTATCGCATCCCGCCCGCCCGCTTTATGCCGCTGTACCGATATCGATTGCCGACTTTGGGCCACTGACTCGGTATCGATTCTGAATCCATTTTACGAACCGCAGGCAAGATGTACCCGACCCACTCAGTTGTCGGCAAGGATGCGATGAATTCCAACAACTCAGGCTCAGGGCGAAACCACTCTCTACTATGATGAGCTTTCTGGAATATTCGATGGTACTTGCGGTCATCATTCTCAGTTTCAATTGTCGCTAAACAGACGAGGGGATTAGGATTTGCTGTTTGCAAGCCCATTAAGCGATGCACAAGACTCTTCCGCTGTGTTTGGCCTATCTTGATGAACTTCTGCACGCTATCTTGAATGAAGTAGACCACTGGCGCACGTCCTCTGATGAATTTCAGAGGTGCGCACTTTTAGGTGGGCACTACGGGGAATTCCCGTTCTTGTCTAGTCAGCCGTTTGCGGTCTGAGAATGCAGTGTGTCTGCACCACGCTAACGGCTGCCTGGGATCCAAATAGCTTCGGCAGCAGCCCGAACGTAAGCACGAAAACTTCTCATCTTCGTTCTCTCTGAAATCTGGCTCGGGCCTTATCTGAAAGAATGCGAATCTTCCGAGCTTCCGGCGTTTCACCAGCGTCGATCAGCGATTGAATTTCTTCCGGCGTCCTCGGCGGAAGTTTCTCATCACCTTCGGGCACGAGCGGCGCTACGGGCTGATAAACCTGCGGCGTTTCTGCCAGGAAGTGGTTGGGGATGAGTTGTTCATCTTGAGTTTGAAGCGCCCGCTCCGATTCCATCTGCAGAGCCAGATCGTCTTGAGGCTCCGCATTTTGCGCATCTTGAATTTTCACCGCTTCGATAACTGCGGCTGGTATCGGCGCAGGCGCAACAACCGGTGGCGCCGCCGATGCTCCAGGTTTTATCAAGTTACCCAACTCGTTTTTCCAATCAAACATGACTATTTCTCCTCTCCGTTTCGAAACTTTTTCCGCCGCTTGCATCCGCAGTTGGTTGATATTCCCGCCGCCAATGACTTCGACTCTATCGCTCGATGAGTTTTCGCAGGACATGAGCATTCACACCACCACCGAACTCCACCACTGGCGGTACTGTTGGGCGCCCGCTCGATCACCAACCATTCGCCGAATCGTTTGCCGGTTAAATCGGTCTTCACATTTCGCATGTGCGTGCCGAAAGATGGTTTGTTGTTCATGATTCTCTCCCCGGTTCGAAATGATTTTCAGCGCCCCGATGCGTCAAGATCATAACTTTGAACGCCACAACAGGAGGCTTGAACGTGCAGTCACTGCCGCATTTTCGTCGTGTCAGCGAAGTCAACTCCGACCCTCTGACAGTTACAATTTTTCCGCAGTCGCATTGCGCCTCAAACCATGCGTGCCGATCTTTCACTTCAACGAAGCGAAGAACCTGCAGTCGCCCAAAGCGGAAACCTTCCAGCATGGCTCGCTGCGCTGGCACTATCGCACCCTGCGTCGGCAATTCGGCGACCCGAAATTAAGCAAAGCGTACGAACCAAAAGCATCTCTCGCAACACGGTCATACGCACGAGCCGCTTGAATCTCCGAATCGAATGCACCCACCCAGAGGCGACGATGCCCATCAACTACAATGCGGACGGACCACTGATTCATGCGGCGATGCCAACTCACACCCTTGTAGCGTGAACTCGTTTTACGGCGCCATTTATGGCGGTTTCGTGAATTGGCGACCGAACTACCCGGACGGATGTTCCCAGTGTCTGTATTCGCATCGTAGGTCCGATTATCCAAGCCGTTAAAATTCCGATGATCCACCACAGCAGCCTCGGGCAAGAGCAGACGGTGCATCAAAATCCCACCATGGCTTCCTGCATAGCAGCTTTTGATGTGGTTCTGATAGACGGCGGTCCAGTGCACAAATTTTATCTTGGCGTAGTCCTTCGTCCACACGAGGCATCGCTTCACACCGCCACGATACGGCAGAAAAATTACAGTGACGCCGTCCGCTCGATGCTCAACTCGATTTAGGCCAGTCGTTCTCATCACAGCCACCCATGCGTGTGGAGCCAACTACCTGCCCAGTTCCGTTCTTCCTGATTCGCCTCGGCGTGGTTCAGCACCCAGCGCATCGTCACTTCATTGATCGGCGACTGTCGAAGTTGAATCAGAAACTTCTGCCGCTCGGTCTGCGGCTTCGTCGGTCGGGCTCGGTCTTGAAGCTGCTTAATGGTCAAACCCTTTGGTACACGCATTTCACTGTTCTCTTTCTGCTCTTAGAACAAACTTTTTTGCTGCTGATCCTGAAACTCTTTCACGGCTGCGGCGTACTCTTCAGCTTGCCCATGTTGATTGCAAACACCGACACCAAACTTTCGCATTGCTGGTGTCGTCCATCGAAACAACACGCTAAATCTCCAATCGTATCCATTCCGATTGAACCGAGGGTCCTGCTTCAGCGTCGCAGGAAACATCGAATGCAGCGTGCGCCCGCCATTGAAAATAAGCAGGTCACCATGCCGCAGTAAATACTCGTCTTCCGGCGTGTGAGCTTCGACCGAGCGCTGCGACTGCGGCATGCGCCAATACTGGTCAGGCATCGTGCCGCTAACTCGGAAGGTTCGTTCTTGCCCAACTGTCACCATCGGTACCGTCATGCCGCTCGGATCGGCATGTGGGTGCACATCATGCTCAGGTCCGAAGCGATGAATCTGAATATAGTTCACTGGCACTTGGGTCTTGGCTGTGACTCGATTCGCAACGGCGGTCAAGAATGAAGGAATCTCAGTGGTCTCGCCGGAGTTTATGCCGCACCGCCCGTATGAAAGACCGAAGCGAAGCTCCGTCTCGACCCAAGGCAAGTCAACCAAGCGAGCGTACAATTCATCCGCCTGAATTCGAGACAAGAAACCAGTTTCATGACTCCAGTCTTTTTTGCTCATGACTGTACCCCCGCACCAACTTCTTCAAGTTGCTTTCGAGCTTCATCCAGCCAAGCGCCAAGTTCTTTGCGGAACACAGCAAAAGGACAATGGATGGGTTCAGGAACACGCACCATCGCATCGACATTAACTTTTTCTTCTGCTCGACTCACAGCGTCGAAACTGGCAATGTACTTGTAGTTGAAGAAAATCTCATAGGCCGTGCAAAGAATCGGCAACTGGTCAACCTGAGTGATGCCATGTTTGCGTACGGCGTCGAAGAGTTTTTTGGACCCTGTTAAATTCGGAACACGAGGCAGGCCAAGAGACTCATAGAGACCAGTAGTCTGGACATCCAAAACGTCCCAGAGCTTCGCATGATTCTTGTGCAGATGATCCAGCATCAATTCTTCGGTCAGGGATGGTTCGTCCTTGTCCGCTTCCGGCGCATTTGGTCCGCTTCCGAAAATGCTTTTGCCGCCAGCCGTCCTGCCATCCATACTGGGTTGGACGGTTGGTTGGACGGCTCTTTCTTTTGACGGAAAAAGACGGATGCTGTCAGTGGCTGGACCTGTTATTTGCGAATGTTGGACCTGTTTTTGGCTATTCTCGTCGAATGTTGGACCTGTTTTTTCGAATGCTGGACCTGATTCGGTGAATCGTGGACCTGTTTCAGCATCAATCTTGGACCTGTTTTCGGTCGAATCCTGGACCTGTTCTGTGAGATGGATGGTATAAATGCGCCTGTCATAATGATTCACCCGAGCCCAAGATAGAAGACCCGCAGCCCGCAAATCGTCGGTGAGTTTGTAGTAAGACCCATGTCCGACATGCTTCGATAGCGTCTCCAGACTGGGAGAATAATTTCGGCCATCTCTCACGAATGTGCCATCCCCATTAGCGTAGGTAGAAAGGCGAACCAAGAACTCGCTTCGACTACGAGTAGCTTGTTTCCATTTCCGCCCATCATTGGGCAAGCGATAGCGTTCCAGCGGAATGTTGCGAACCTGTTGGCTGCATTTCGTGGACTGATTTTTAGCGGCGCTCTTCTTCAAGCGGCGTTGAAACATCTTGGCTATAGCTCGATGGCATCGTTGGCGGGCTCTCATCGGTTGCCCCCAATCGGCGCACTGCGCTGGACCGCAATGGTCTTCGAAACGATTCGCACATTGTGAGCTTGGAGCCCCCGATCACCTTCAAACGTGTCGAATTCGACCCGCCAGCCATTCATCAAGAAGCGGGGATGCTTCACATCGGCTAAAAACCTAGGGATGATAAAATGGTCAGGCACACCATCATCGTCAGGCATGACGAAGCCATAGCCCTTAGTTCTATCGTATTTGACAATTGTTCCGATCATTGGCAGTCTCTCCATCAATTCCGTGAGAAGTGCATGGCGCACGGAAACGCCCTAATACCGTTTAGCTCTCGAATTCCCCGGTCTTTCTTGCCCGTCGTAGTTCCAAAGCGATGAGGCGCCGTACCAAACCGGCAACCGTCGAGCCCTGGCTCGCTGCCAGTTCTTGGAGTTGAGCCCAGTGATCCGGCACTACGGCGACGGACGTAACCTTGAGATTTTCTCTTGATATCATTTTACTCATCTGCTATACTCCGTTCGTGGATTTTCAATCTTCAAACCGCCCTACGCCCTTACCGGAGCCCCCAGCACGATCCAACGCACCGAATAGGCAGCCAGCAAGCAAGTAGTGCATACTTAAGGGAAGATAAGTCTTAAAGTTTCGGCTGTTCCAAAACCCGCAATTTCATTGGCGATCTCGCATTGCTCCATTTTTGGTGCATTTTTCAGTCATCGGCTGCGCTTACTCGGCGCCTTCCGCCACTAACGTCGGCTGTAACGTCGCATCATCTTCAGAATTCAAAGATCGCTGCGGTTGTGTTTCTTCAAACGGGTCCTGCACGACACAGCCGTCGAATCGCTGAGCCGCTTTCTTCGCCAACTCCGTCGTTCGAAAAATCACAACATGTAGTTCAGTCATTTTCGTTCCTCCATCACTGAGACTTTTTGGTGCTTCAAGACGGTTGAAATTTGCCTCCTCCAACATATTCATGGCTGACCACGAGTCCTGCTGCGTTTGTGGCCCGAGGTTTGTTCCCGAACCGTTTGCCGTGCCCGCTGTCTCGTGGTGGTTTGCCATTCTTTGGCGTGGGAATCCAACCCGAGGCAACATCATCTCGATACGCAATCAACTCAGGCGGCGCATCGCCCGCATTGCAGAAGTACCGGCATCCGATCCCGAGGAACAGCGCTGCTTCCGCATCTGCGATTGCCCGCCACATCTGGACTCGGTCGAAGGCGGGTAGGAGAATGCGCTCGGGCGAATTCCATACGCCTGAGTGCAGCCCCAGCGGCAGGACCACGACTTTGTGGGAGCACCACGCACTCTTGAGCGTGCCGGATGGCGAGGCCAGAGCCGCAGACATGCCGACAATCACATCTCGGTTGTCGAAAACTTCCGTCGCTACGAACACTCTGGCCGCAGGATTCCATCGCTCGGGTGTGTAGTGGTACTGACGGAACGTCTCCCATATCCGAGTTTTGATTTCTGGAGATGCCTTGGTGAGTGCCCGTTCAATTTCGTGGAGAATCATTGTCCGATGTTCTCCAGCGAGGTGAGAACGGAAGTCGCTTCTTTGTGCGCCCGCAGTTTTGCCTGCCCAATCTCGACAATCCGCTGCCAAATGTCGAGTCTTGTTCCCTCAATAATCGCCAAATCAGTTGTGTGTTGCTCGGGGTACGTCTTGAACTTGGCTGCGTAATAGCCGTACGGTTGTAAGGCAATACGCTCAACCAATTTGTTGAGCACATTTTCTAAAGTTGGTTCGGGCTTCGGCGATGGTTGCGACTCAGGCTCAGGCTCGGCGGGTGCAGGCACTTCAATCTCGGCGGCTGACGGGGAAGGCGAAATTATTTCGCTTGGTTTGGCGTTGTCGGGATTCCCGCCTGCGAGCATATATTGGACCGCCCGAGGGGTGCGATGCAGTTTCTTTTCGCAAAACTCTTTCTTGGTTGCACAACCGAGGATGGTTTCGCCGTCTTGTAGTTTGTCGAACTCAACCCAGAGTTGACGGATGTCCGCTTCCAAGTTACGCAACTTCGCCGCCAGACTATCCATGCGGGCAAGGACACGGCGGGCGAGATTCTCGGCTTCTGAGTAGGATGGGTATTGTTTTGGTTCGACTACCGCCATGCTGGTGGATTCGGCGGCGTCAGGAATCTGTTCGAGGACCCGCTGGCGGGTGACGGGGTCCAGTTCCGCCAAGGTGACACTCATGCCTGCACCGTTCGTCTGCGGAGATAGTCTTCAACTGCAGCCTTAGCAAACAGGAGACGACTGCCCCGTCTGATAAACGGCAGTACGGCACGCACACGGCTGCCATCGTCACGGGTGTAGCCGTGAATCATGCGGAGAAGCGTACGCTTGCTGATTCGCAAATAAGTTTGAACTTCGGCGGATAAAAGGAAAACGGGGGGTGCTACTGACTTTTTGGGATGCATGGCAACGCCTTACCTTTTTGCCTGATTGGTAAGGCGATGCTTTGGCGGGCTATCGCTGCCGCATTATCGTTACGGCGTCTGAGGGTTGAGGAAAGTTCTGGGGAAGACCCCGCTGCGTCTTTTCTCTGCCGCAGCCTAACCCTAGCATTGCTGTCACGCCAGTTCTACGGCTTGGAGTCCGCTATGACGCCATGACTGGATAATTGGCGGCAATCTCGTGAGAGCTGCAGAACCATATTACTACAAGTACTATCGAAAATCAAGCAGTTTCTTGGCACCATCTGGCACTTGCTCATTTGATTCGCTCGTACGCTGCCCGTACGTCGGCGGCGTCGTCATCAATGATGGCGAGATAGCGCTCGGTCGTGCTCAGATCGCTGTGACCCAGGTCTCGCTGAACGTTTCGGACAGGAACACCCTGGAGCATTTGATAGCTGGCATATGATTTTCTGAAATTGTGTAGGATATGCGCATGAGTTTCTGGGCGGCTGAACACGTAGGGCTTTTTCCCGGATTCGGCGAGCCTCTGCAACGTGTTGATGCGTAGCGCCAAATTACCATCCGGCGTGCCCACACAACTGGGAAAACCAATTCGCTGCCGCTGCGATCCACACGGGCGCCACGCCCTTCCTGCCGAGCTTTCAGCCGAGCTTTGAGAATCGCATTCTTGTCGGGCGAGACAATGCGTTTCTCGGCGTCCTTCACCCGCCAATCATACTGGGGCTTGTCCTGGACGATAATTTTCATTTTGCCGTCACCGTTCGCCCAATTGATGTCGCTCCAGCAGAGATGCTGAACCTCTTCATCTCGCATGCCGGTGCAGAGTAGAACGAAGACCAAATCTTTCAAATCGTCAGCCTTGTAATTGAGGCGCCCAGTCTTCTCCTCGTGCACGCCGTCCGCCGCCGATAGCATCGCCTGAATATCAGAAGGCGTGTAGTACACGACATCATTGACGTTGGGCTTTTTCACTCGGGGAACATCTACATGGTCAACCAATCCTGGGTCCTGGGGATTGAAGTTCCGATCAGCCTTCATCTTAATTCCGTTCCGGGCAAGAAACTGACCAGCGACCCGGAACTTCCGAACGTCGTTGTATGCGGCTTTGCCTCCCTTGCGTACGACGTTGGTGCGCAGCCAATTCTTGAAGTGAAGCAGGATAGCCTCGCCTCGCTTCTCGTCTTGGAATTCCGACATGTACACAGCACCGAACTGAACACATGATGCAGCGAAATCTTGCGCTGCTTTGCGGTAGGCCACTACGGAGTTAGCGAGCCAATCCGTTGGCGGCGCCATTGCGCCAGTCAGCTCCCGGCCTTCGCTGTATGCGATGAATTCGGCGATGGTGGCGGCGATGGTGCCGTTATCCTTGCCTGTGAGAGCCGGTGCGGGCTCGACTGCGGGCAATGGCTGCGATTCCTTTGCGAACCCGGTCGAGATTGGTTTCGATGTTCGATTGTCGGGTTAGAGCTTCGGTCAGCGTCTTGAATGAAATCCATTTGCGCTTCCCGTTTTCGGACAGACGCAAATAGAACACGCCATCGTAATCCTTCGGGACAATCGGCTTGTGGTTTTTGAAATCAACTCTGGAGTATGGCTGCTTGGTGTACCGCAGGTACAAGGTGACTCTGGGTAGCATCTGGGCGGCTCCCTTGTGCGATTGACTGACAGCAATGGTAGCACAACTGGTACCCACAGTCAAGACCCAGATTAACACACAATGTTTATGCGGCTTCTAGGATGGTGAATGCGGATCGAACTGTTCCGCCTTGAAAATGGCCTGTGCGTCTGGAGAAATCAAGTAGTCCAGGAGCGCCTTGGCGGCTGCAGGATCTTTCGCCTTGGTAGTCACAAACCCCAGAATCGGATTGGGCGGTGCGAGCTTTCGCGGCAGAATCCCGATGACATCGAACTCGTCTGCGGGCGGACGAATGTCGCTGATGTAAAGTATTCCGAGCGCGAGTTTGCCGCTATTGAGATCCTTCCGTATGGCAACGTCGCTCATCGGAACCTCGCTCTTGGCCACGATCTGATCGTTGATACCGAGTTTGGCGATCACGTCGGCGACTGCCGTCCCTGAGCTTGAGAAATCGGGATCCGAATAGCCGATAGACTTCGCCGCAAGCAGGGACTTTTTCACCGCTCCCGGTGACGAGATATCCGGCTTGGGCGCGCCATGCGGCACGACGACGGCGAGAAGGCAACTTGCCACCGTTGTGATCGTACTGCGATCGATATTGCCCGAGGCCAGCGCTGCCCAGTAAGGCGGGATGATCAGGGTCACATCCCCACCTTCCCCCTTGGCGACCGAGGCGCGAGTGGTCAGACCACCGGCATACACTATCTTGACCTTGTTCCCTGTCTTGTTTTCGTAGTTGGGTATGATCTTATTAATTGCGTTACGCATGGAGCCTGGGGCCAATAGAGTGGTTTCGGTTTGGGCGTGTGCGCCGGCCGAAACGCCGATCAAGAGAGCAAATCCAGCGAGTGATGCAAGAATATGTTTCACGGTTCCCTCCACCATCAACGATATACGATTGCCGAGGTTGTCATTTTTACATATTTCTTGTTGCGGCGATCCATTATTTTGCCGCCGGTTAAAGCTTCTTCGGACCATGCCGCGGCAAAATTTACGGTATGATTTTGCTCCGTGAAAATCCTTGGCGACGTGGAAACCCGAGTCCTGGGCGCACTGATCGAAAAAGAGCTGACTACTCCTGAATACTATCCGCTTTCGCTCAACTCACTGGTCAATGCCTGCAATCAGAAATCCAATCGCGATCCGGTGATGAACCTCGACGAAAACGCCGTCAGCCAGGCGTTGCGGAGTTTGAACAAAGAGGGCCTGGCTGGACCCGCCGACGCCATCGACAACCGCGTGGCCAAATTCGGTCACCGGCTGCAGGAGGCCTTCAATTTCGATCGCCGTGAAATCGCCGTCCTTTGCGAATTGCTTTTGCGAGGCCCGCAGACGCCCGGCGAGCTGCGCAGTCGCGCCGAGCGCATGCACCATTTTGACGATCTGGGCCAGGTACAATCGACGCTGCAGCGTCTGGCACAACGCGAGCCGCCTGTCGTTAAAGTGCTCCAGCGCCAGCCCGGCACCAAGGAGGCGCGCTACGCTCAACTCTTATCGGGCGATGTGCCGCCCGAGACGCCGCGCGCAATACCCGAAGCGGAAATCGCTCACGGAAACGCAGGCGGCGAGCGCGTGGCACGACTGGAAGATGAAGTCGCTGCTCTTCGGAAGCAAGTTTCGGACTTGCAGCAGCAATTCGCGGCCTTCCGAAAGCAATTCGAGTAGCCCAACTCGCCGCGAGTCCTGCACCGGCAAGGAGCGAGACAATGCGCCTCCGAATGTGGCTCCCGGTTTCGCTGCTGTTAATTTTAGCGGCGGGTACTGCCAGCGCCCACGCCGCTGCTTCCTCTTGGAGCGCGTGGCAACCGGCCACGACGCCCGAGGGTCCGGCTCACCGTTCGATCCAGTACCGTTGGCGCTCCGATCGGCCCTGTACGCCGGAGGGCTGCCCATTGGCTGTGCAAATCCGCAACATGGGCAACGCGCCCGCGCATTTACGCTGCTCGGTCTATTACGACACCGCTCCGTCACCGACCGAGGAAGATGCCCGCCCCGTTATCATCGACGTGTTTCTAAAAGCCTTCGGTGGCTCTCGCAGTGGAACCCGGGCGGCTGGCGATAGTATCCACAGGCTGGTCATCGCAGGAATAAGAATTACTGGCGTGGTTGTCGAAGAGGCGAAAGAAAAGTGAGCTGAACGGAATCACTCGGAGTGCGTGATCAGCTTGACGGGCTTGCCGTGAGGCGTGTGCCGATAGGCTTCGGCCCAAGCTTCCTTGCGGGCCAGCAGCGCTGCCGGATCGCTCAAACCCTTTGCAGCCACTAAGCGCTCCAAAGCAGCAAGCCAGTACTCGTAGTAACGCGAGCCGTCGTCAGGCTCTCCGCGATCCGCGGCAGCCTTGAGTTCATCGGCCAGTGCGGCGGCCCATTCCTTCCAGGTGAAATGGCCTTGCTCGGAGAGTTTCACCGCCATGGCAAAAGCCTGGGCCTGCCAGGGCTCGGCAAAAACCGGCCCTCCCATGTCTCGCGGCAGGCGCGGCAGCGCGGCGAGCCGATCGGCCCCCACGGAAGGATCCGATCCGGATGTCAGGCGATCAGATTGGCTCAAGGTAGTCGTCCCACAGGTCGACATAGACAGCGTCCTGCGGCGCGGCCTGCTCGCCCCACAGCTCGCGCGCAGCGAAACGCACGGCGTAAACGTGTTGCGGCTTCTCACCCAAGAAGTGGGCATTGGTGTCCGGGAAAACGAATACTCCATGGTCGCGATCGATGGTGCCGACCTTGCCACGCGCGTAGCGCGGCAGGCGCGTGTGGCCGGCAGGATTGATGTTGCGAGCGCGAACCTGCTGGCCCACATGGAAACGCGCCGGGACGCTCACGTCCCGCCGCGAAGGATGACCCTTGGCGATCACCGCCGGCACTTGATCGGCCGTGAGCGGCGGAGTTGCCCTCGGCGAATTCGGCGCCGGCTTCCCGCTTTCGATTTCCACCCGCGTCGCGAGGCCACTCGCGACCAGCAGCTCCACCAGCCCCGCAGCCTGCCGCTCGTAATAGCTCATGCTCAAATATTCAGCGGGAGGAATCATCGACATTGTGTAGCGGGAAGCGTCGGCGTTCCATTTGCGCCACGGCTTCAGCGCTTGCCGCAACGCCCAGATGCGACCCTCCCACGGCTCGTGAAAGACAGGCTCGTTCTCTTCGCGCTCGATCGGGCCGAAGTTGTGCATCCCGCCCATGTCATGCACGCCGTTCATTTCTCTTCTTCTTTCTGCGGTGGCGTGACCTTGGCCACGCCGATCATGGCATCCCGTGTAACGAGCGCAGCCAACTCCTCTTCCTTCAGCTTCTCGGTTCCTCGCGGCCGCTCCGGCAGGACGAAGTAGCGCAGTTCGGCGGTGCTATCCCACACGCGCACCTCGACACCGTCCGGCAGGTCCAGCGCAAACTCGTGCAGTACGCCGCGCGGATCGATCACCACTCGAGAACGATAGGCGTCGGATTTGTACCACACCGGCGGCAGGCCAAGGACCGCCCAGGGATAACAGGAGCAAAGCGTGCAGACGATCACGTTGTGCACCGTGGGCGTATTCTCAACGACCACCATGTGCTCGCCTTGCTCTCCGCCGTAGCCCAGCTCCCCGATCGCCGCATCAGCATCCGTCAGCAGCGCTTCTTGTACGCAGGATCGACCCAGGCGCGGGCCACGACGCGCGCGCCATCGCGCGGCCCGATCTTTTCCTCATAGGTTTGGACCAAGGTATCCAGAGCAGCCGGATCCACTAGCCCTTTTTCGACTAGCAACGATTCCAGCGCCTTTGTGCGCAGAGCAGGGTCCGAGGGAACCACTTGGTGATCGTGGGCCTCCGCGTGTGCAAGATCGTGTGTCATCGCCGCCGCACCTGCCGCCGTGGCCGCGGTTTTGAGGAAACCGCGTCGCGTCGTATCCATCGAAAGCTCCTTCCCTCATCTGCGAACGTTCCGGCCACTGGGCCTATGAAAACAGAACCCGCGTCGCCTTTGGTAGAGGCCGTTCTCGTCGACGATGTTTCCCGCGATCAACCTGCACACCAAATGTGAAGCTGCGCCTCGCGCATCGTACTGCTCAGCGCGTTCGGGACACAACTGTTTGCCGTCACTCATTTTCCCACGATCCCATGCGCACGTTTCCCGCGCACCTCATCAATTCTTCCAACGCTCTTCGCGTTGTGCCAGACGATGCGGGTCAGCGGCGCGCAGCAGGTGTTCCCCTCGGAAGACCGTTCAGCTATTTGGACTCCACCGGAACAGGCACATTCGTGAGACCGCCGGGATTGATGATCGTGTTGCGGAACTTCTGCTGCTCTTCCAGGATGCAGAAGTCCTCCCAGATTTCCCACTTCGGTTGCAATCTATAGTCGATGGGCACGGTCCAGGGCTTGGAATAGGCCTTGGGATCGTCGAAGGTCGTGCTGATCGTCAGCTTGTCATGGTCCACGCGGTGGTAGCGCTCGGTCAGGTGCAGGGCGTCACTGTGCGGATGGCCGTCGATATCGAGCAGAGTTTTGTCGTTCAGGTCGCCGGTCTCGACGACCAAGTCATCGCCATCCCAGTGACCGACGGAGTAACCCATGTAGGTGGGGCCAATGGGCAGATCCGCGGGAAGCGCGCGACCGTCCATCCAGATCGCGCGATAGACGTGATCGTTCTCATAGAAAATGAAGATGCGGTCCGCGGCCGGAATGATCTCGAGGGGATGGATGTAACCCGTGTAGCGGGTGGGACCGATGGGCGCGCACTCCTTGATGTGCGGGTCCTGGGGACTTTTATTTCCGACGGCCGCCCATTTTGCCTGTGCCCAAGGCGTCATCGTTACGTCGGCAGGGAGCAGGTCCGAATGCACAACGCCATTCCAAATACCCGAAACGTCACGGGAAGGAGCATTGGACGCACTCTTCCCGGCTTCCGATTTCTGGGCTGTATCTTGCGCGGCCGCGGCCACGGAGAATAGCAGCACTGCCGCCATGGCCATACCTAAATGCAAGAGATTTCGCAACATTGGAGCCCCCCCTTGTCGAAGAGATTGGCGAGGAAATTGCGATTGCGCCAACCTATTTCGGCGGCGCGACGCCGGACGAATTACCGGCGGGAATGCCGATGGTATTGATGTACGCGATGCCCTCGGACGGCACGCACAACTGCTCCTCAAACTCCTGATCGGGATTCCACTTGAAATCGTTCTTCGCGATCAGCCAGGGCTTTGTGTACATCTTCGGATCGTCAATCGTCACGGTCATATCCAGCGTGTTGTGATTCGCGCGCGTATAGCGCTCCTCGAAGTGCGCCTCGACGCTGTGCGGATAACCGTCGCCATCGACCCAGCTTCTGTCATCGCTGCCCGTGGTCTCGACGACGAACGTGTAGTCCCCGTCCCAGCGGCCGATGGAATATCCGTACCACCGTGGGTCGGGTCCGCCGCGCTGCCCGACGTTTTTGGGAAGTTCCCTGCCGTCCGTCCAAATTTCGCGCCATATTTTCTGATATTTGAACAATTGCAATATCCGGCCGGGCATCTGCGCGAACGAGATGCCTATGGTTTCATTAAGGACCGCGCGAGGAAACCCAAACGGATCGCAAGTCTTCCACGGGTCATTCGTAAAAGCGAGCGAAAACTTGCCCTCCGGCTTGTTGAGGTTGAACATCTTCTGCCCCAAAGGCGTCATGGGAGGGGCCTCTAGTTTTTTGGGGGTAACCCCTGCCCAGACTCCCGTCAGATCGCGAACGGGGGCAGGCCCTCCCGTGCTCGTATCCTTGGCCAGTTGCTGGTAGAGACGCGGGGGATTTTGCGCGACACCTTGCGAGGGCGCCCCCGACTGAGCGAACAGAACAGGCGAAGAAACGAGCGCCATCACCAGAAACATTGAGCCTGTCGACGGCTTTTGCATTTTTCGGAATCCTCAGTCGGCTGTAAGCCAACCGAATCGCTCACTTTTCGTGCGAATCTTAGCACGCCGTATACGACCCAACAATCGAGCGACTCTCGATTGCTTTAGCTCACCATTCCTGTCCCTTCAACGCCCCCACCGGCCAATCGCAGCTCGCGTTCTACTTCTTGACGTATTTCTTTACATCTTTCAGGGCGACTTCCGCTCCGTAGATGACTCCATTCGCATCCGCAGCGACGCCTTCTGCCGCGCTCGTGGTGGTTGCATGTTCCACCGGGTCCGGAATAAATGCCGTCACCGAGCCATCCTTGGCGTTTCCAACTCGAATGCCCCTCTTCCAGGCGGAATGATCCGGAGCTACCGAGCCTGACTCGGAGTCGGCGACGTAGATGACGTCATTCTTGCCAATGAAAATTCCACTAGGCCGGCTGAATTGCTTCCACTGGTCGATGAATTTCCCATCCTGGTCGAAAATCTGAATCCGATTGTTGCCGCGGTCCGCGACGAACAGCCGTCCCTTGGAATCGAAAGCCAGGCCATGCGGTATATTGAATTCGCCGGGGGCCGAACCCTTCTTCCCCCAGGTCATGATGAATTTTCCATCCTTCGAGAATTTCACGATGCGCGCGTTGCTGTCCCCGCCATGTCCGTCGGCGACGAAAATATCTCCATTCGCGGCAATCGCGACCGCCGACGGCTGGTTGAACGTGTCCTCACTGTCCCCAGCCACTCCGGCCTTGCCGAGCGCCAACAAGACCTTTCCGTTCGGACTGAACTTGAAAACCTGGTGGCCCTTTCCGTTCGCACCCTGACCATCGGTGACCCAGACGTTTCCGTCCTTGTCCACGGTGATGCCGTGAGGGAACACAAACATGCCTGCGCCAAAACTCGTCAGGAGTTTGCCGGAGGGATCAAACTCAAGAATTGGCGCGAGGTTTGAACCGGCACAGGTGTTGGCACCACATCTCTCAGCCACCCAGATGTTGCCTTCGCGATCGACTGCTACTCCGGCCGTCGATCCCCACGTCCGTCCAGCAGGGAGAATCGCCCAGTTTTCGATCGTGCGATAGGGATTCGGTAGCGAATTGTTGGGTTGTGGATCGGCTTGAGCATGCGCCATCGCTGCGGACATTCCGATCACAGCGACCATAGCAATGGCTATCGCGATCCTGGAGCTAGATCGACCTTCATTTGGCATCACTGAACCTCCAAAATTTCAACGCACGGCGAAAACGCGCCCCACGACGGCGCCTGCAGAACCTCGTCCGATTCACGCGGCTGAAAGGCGGGGCCGTTTTTCGGCTGGATTATACCCTCGGAGAATAGAAACGTTTCATCTTACTTAGCCAATGGGTGTAGAGTGCGTGTCTGTTGTGGGAGGCAAAACGAAAATCCCAGCCCTGAGAATGGACCTGATTCCGTATTAGGAGACAGGCGAATGAATCTGCTTGGGCACGTATCCTCTGCCGGGTTCCTTTGGCAAAGAACCAGAGTTCGCATTCTGGCGATCTTTTGCGCCGCGCTGTTTTTGGCGATGCCCCACAGCGCGTCCGCTCATGACATTCCCAACGATGTGACGGTGCAAGCGTTTGTAAAACCCTCCAGCGAGCGGCTTTTCGTGCTGGTGCGGGTCCCGCTGAACGCAATGCGGGACACGGAATTTCCTGAGCACGGTCCAGGCTATTTGGGTTTGGACCGAATCGAGCCTTCGCTCAGGGAAGCGGCCACGGTCTGGATTTCGGAGGCCCTCGAGTTCTATCAGGGCGATACGCAACTGCCGAAACCACAAATCAACGAAGTGCGCGTATCGCTGCCGTCCGATAGATCATTCGAGTCATACGAAGCGGCTTGGGCACACCTCCAGGGGCCGCGCCTTGCTGTTGACACGCAACTCTATTGGAACCAGGCCATGCTCGATGTGCTGCTCGAATACCCCATTCAATCCCAGCCACAGGAGTTTTCGGTGCATTCGACGCTGGCGCGACTGGGCTTGCGAGTGGTTACTGTGGTTCGCTTCCTGCCAAACAACCAGACAGTCCGGGCATTCGAGTTCACCGGGGATCCGGGACTCGTCCGGCTGGATCCGCGCTGGTACCAGGCCGCGCTGAGCTTCGTTGATCTGGGTTTCTGGCACATCCTCGGAGGAACGGATCATCTCCTGTTTCTGTTTTGTCTGGTGATCCCCTTCCGGCGCTTTCGGGCGCTGATCCCGGTGGTGAGCGCGTTCACGGTCGCGCACTCGATGACGTTGCTTGCCAGCGCCTACAATTTGGCGCCCGATGCGCTGTGGTTCCCGCCGCTGATTGAAACACTCATCGCCATTTCCATTGTGTATATGGCTTTGGAAAATATCGTGGGAGGCGCGGGCGTGCAGAGGCGATGGATGATGGCTTTCGGATTCGGGCTGGTTCACGGGTTTGGCTTCTCCTTTGCGCTGCGCCAGACGATGCAATTCGCGGGATCGCACCTGCTCGCTTCGCTGCTTTCCTTCAATATCGGCGTCGAGTTGGGGCAATTGCTGGTGCTTGCTTTGCTGGTGCCGCTGCTGGAGGTTTTCTTCCGGTTCGCGGTCGCGGAACGAACGGGCACGATTATTCTCTCTGCGCTCGTAGCTGATACGGCATGGCACTGGACGACCGAGCGGGCGGGGCGCCTGAGCGAGTATCGATTCGCCTGGCCGCTGCTCGACACTTCCATGCTGGCCACAATTCTGCACTGGCTAACGCTCATGGTGCTCGTTGGCGGGCTGATTTGGTTGGCGTGGAAGCTTGGACTTCGCGAATGGCCATGGCCAGAGCGGCCACCACGCGCAACGCTGGGGCAGAAAATTCCAGAGATTGGTGCGACAGGAAATCGCTTGGAGACGCAAAGTGAAGGAGGAGAACTATGAGACGCACTTTCTACCTGGGGCTCATCGGGTTGGGACTGTTGATCGCGCTCGGAGCCGCTTCGGTCATGGTCGACCGAAAGGTGGCGGCCCAATCCACCGGCTTGCAGGCGCCGCGATTTGAAGTCGATCCCATGTGGCCGAAACCCTTGCCCAACCACTGGCTGCTGGGCATGACGATCGGCGTCTCGGTGGACGCCCAGGACCACATCTGGATCATCCACCGGGGCGGCTCGCTCGATCCCAAAGAGGCCTATGAGTTAACGAATCCGCCAGGCTCTTCCTGTTGCCTTCCGGCTCCGCCAGTGCTGGAGTTCGACGAGGAGGGAAATCTGATCGGCCACTGGGGAGGTCCCGGCAAGGGATACGATTGGCCGCTATCGAACCACGGAATCACCGTCGATTACAAAGGCAACGTGTGGATCGGGGGCAATGGCCGGAATGCCCAGGGCACGCCCGCGAATGAGGCGGTGCCCGGCGGCGGCCCCTTCAACGACAACATGGTCCTGAAATTCACGCAGGACGGCAAATTCCTGATGCAAATCGGCCATCCGGGCAAGAGCCAGGGAAGCAACGACATCGCCAATCTCAAAGGACCGGCCAAGATGTTCATCGATCAGGCGACCAATGAACTGTACGTAGCCGATGGCTATGGCAACCATCGCGTGATCGTGTTCGACGCCGACACCGGAAAGTACAAGCGGCACTGGGGCGCCTACGGCCACAAACCGGACGATACTCAGCTCGGACCCTACAATCCCGACGCTCCGCCGGCACAGCAATTCCGCAATCCGGTGCATTGCGCCCAGCTTGCCGATGACGGACTGCTCTACGTCTGCGACCGCTCCAACGACCGCATTCAGGTGTTCAAGAAAGACGGCACGTTCGTGAAGGAAGCCTTCGTCGCCAAGAGAACGCTGGGCGATGGTTCCGTGTGGGATATCGCCTTCTCCAAGGATCCACAGCAGAAGTACATTTACCTCGCCGACGGAGCGAATGAGAAAGTGTACGTCATGCTGCGCGACACGCTGGAGATCCTGACCAGTTTTGGCGACGGCGGCCGTCAGCCCGGCGAGTTCTACGCTGTTCACAGCATCGCCACGGATTCCAAGGGCAATATTTTCACCACCGAGACCTACCACGGACAGCGCGTGCAGAAGTTCGTTTACAAAGGCATGGCACCGGTCACGAAGAAGGACCAAGGCGTGGTTTGGCCGAAGACGGCAAACAATCGGTAACAGTCCCTGTTCTGTCCGCGCCGTTGCTGACGAACTGTTGCAATTGGAAATGATCGTGAAGTGTCGTGAACGTGGCTGAAGGCGAGAATGATGCATTTTGCCTTCCCGGCCCCGTGCACTTACCATACTTGCCGCGGTTTTGAGGGCTAGGTTCGTTCGATATCGTTCAACGGGGAGGCACGATGGTCAGCTTGGCAGACGCACGAAGAGTGATCGCGGCGGCGGAAAAGAAGGCCGCGGATATCGGACAACCGATGAACATCGCGGTGGCGGACGGCGGAGGTAACATCGTCGCGCATGTGCGGATGGACGGGGCCTGGATCGGCAGTATCGATATCTCGCAAAAGAAGGCCTACACTTCGCGCGCCTTCGATATCGCCACAAAGGATCTCGCCGAGCATTCGCAATCTGGCGGACAGTTCTTCGGGATCCACGCTTCCAATGATGGCAAGATCATGATCTTCGCGGGCGGCATCCCGCTGAAGCGGGATGGAAAAGTGGTGGGTGCGATCGGCGTGAGCGGCGGCAGCGGGGCTCAGGACCATGCCGTTGCCGAAGCCGGCGCGGCGGCGTTCTAAGCCATCTTTGCTAGAGCCGCGAGCTGGCTTGATTGAGCGCGGCCTTCACGCGTTCCGGCGTGAACGGAATTTCGCGGATGCGCGCTCCCGTGGCATCGAAGATCGCGTTTCCCACGGCGGCGGCCGTCAGTGTGATGGACGTTTCCCCAGCGCCGGTCGCGGGCTGGTCGGGGCGGTTTAGCAACACAACCTCGACTTTCGGAACGTCGAATCCCAGCGGCAGGCTGTGATAGCTGGCCCAGTTCACCGAAGTCACCTTCTCATCGTCCCAGGTAACCTCTTCTCCGAGTGCGCGGCTGAGACCTTGCAGCGCACCGCCTTCGAGCTGGTTGCGCAGCCCGTCGGGGTTCGAGATGGGCCCGCTGTCGTTGCTGACGACGATGCGCTTCACGCTGATCTTTCCGGCGTCTTGATCGACCTCGATTTCGACCACCATCGCCGCGTATCCGTTGTCGCCCTCATACGCCACGCAAGCGACCCCGCGACCGGCGGCCATCCCGGTGCGGCCAAGCGGCGCTTTGGGTGAGGAACGCGCATCCCAATTGGCCGTCTTCGCCGCGGCCCGAAGCACGTCGCTCAGTCGTGTGTCGCTCAAATGTTTCAGCCGGAAGGCCACTGGATCGGCTTTGACGCGCGCGGCAATCTCGTCCATGAAGCACTCGTGCGCAAACGTATTTTGCAGCCGCGCCGGCGAGCGCAGCGGGCCGGTGAAAAATGGCGATGGGCTGTTGTGGACAAGTGACCGCTCCGACTTGATCGTTCCAGTACCCTTGGGTGAACCGCCGACGCTGCCGGCGAAGTACGAGGGTACGGCGTTATTGCCATTGTTGTACGCCGCGGGCTCCGGGGCCGGCGATCGCGCCGCGAATGGATCCGGCTCAAACCCCGCCAGCATGCCGCTAACGACATTCCCGGGCGTGGTCATGCCCGGCCGGTTTCCATGGACCGGCGACCAACTCTCGTGGTCCCAGGCAACGATATTGCCTTCGGCGTCGAGCCCGGCGCGCTCGTCCATCACGAACGCGAAACCGTAATTCTCTCCCCAGGCCATTTCATCCTTGCGCGAGTACTGCACCTTCACCGGCTTCCCCACGGCCTGCGACAGCAGGGCCGCGTCATACGTCACCGCGTCGGCGCCGTTGCATCCGTAGCAGCCCGACCCACGGCGGAAGATCACCCGCACGTTCTCTGGTTTCAGGCCCAGGACCATCGCCGAGGTGGCTCGCTGGTGCCAGACCGCTTGCGTCGGCGAGTAGATCGTCGCTCGTTCGCCCTGCACGTCCGCCACGGCGCACGAAGCGCCCAGCGATCCGTGCATCTGGTAAGGATGGTGGTAGGTCGCCTTCACCACTGTTGCCGCTCGCGCCATGGTCGGCTCGACATCCTTCGAGTTCACCACCAGCGTGTCGCGCATCGGTTTGTTGTTGCGCACGAATTCGTACAGGTCCGCGTGCTTGGGCAGTTGCGCCCCCGGCGTCCAGGTGACAGCGAGCTTTTGCGCAGCTTGCACGGCCTGCCAGGGCTTCTCCGCAACCACACCGACGAAATTCTTCTTGACCACCACTTTGACGACGCCGGGCATCTCCGAGACCGAGCCTTCGTCCACATGGGCCACCGTCGCGTTCACGCTCGGCGGACGGACCACCCTACCGTGCAGCATCCCCGGCAGGCGCACATTCTGGACAAACTCGAATTGCCCGGTCACCAATCCCGGCAGGTCCGGCCGTCGCGCCGGTTTCCCGAGCACCGTCCATTCGCTGGCTGGTTTTCTCGGGGCTTTGCCGTCGAGCTGAATGGAAAACTTCTTGCCTCCGATCAGCTCGCCGTAACTCGCCTTTTTCGTGGCGTCGCCCTTCACGCTGATCGAGCCATCGGCTGCCACAAGCTGCTCGACGGGCGCGTTCAAGCGCTTCGACGCCATTTGCAATAGTGCCTGGCGCGCCGTCGCGCCCGCCTGCGCCAAGTTGGTGCGGTTGAAATTCACGGGATGCGACTGGCTGCCGGAGGTCACGCCTTGATCCGGCGTCATCGAGGTGTCGCAATAGATCAGCTTCACGCGTCCAAACGGGACGCAAAGCTCCTCGGCCACTAGTTGGATTTGCGCTGTCGAGATGCCTTGGCCAATCTCTTCCTTGCCCGTGTAGGCCGTCACGATTCCATCGGTTCCGATGGCGATCCAGGAATCGAGGTGATCGTGCGGCGGCCCAACTTCGCCGCCCTCGAACTGCGCGGCCTCGGCGTCGGTGGACCACAGGCCGCGCATGCTGAAGCTCACCAGCAGGACGCCGGCACCCTGCAAAAATCGGCGTCGCGTGAATCCGGCGTCGCGCAAGGCTGCTCGCGCCTCGCGCGTCAGTGCCGCGACATGCGCGGGCGCAGTCCGTTTCTCCGCGGGAATCCGGAAGCTGGTCGCTACCGGCAGGCTCGTCTTGGGAGACACGCTCATCGCGCCATCTCCTTCTGGGCCTTCTCGATGGCCGCCCAGATGCGTACGTGCGTGAAGCACCGGCACAATATGCCGGACATCGCCTGCTGAATTTCTTCCTTGCCGGCCTTCGGATTCTGGTCGAGGAAAGCCTTGGCGGTCATGATCACGCCGTTGGTGCAAAACCCGCATTGCGCGGCCTGCTCTTCGATAAACGCCTTCTGCAACGGGTGCGGCTTCTCGATCGTCCCGATGCCTTCGAGCGTGGTGACCTCCGCTCCTTCCACGGTCTTGACCGCGGTCACGCACGAGCGCGTCGCCCGCCCATTCACGATCACCGTGCAAGCCCCACACTGGCTCAGCCCGCAGCCGAACTTCGCCCCGTTGAGCCCCAGCTCTTCGCCCAGCACATACAACAGCGGCGTCGCCGGATCGACATCGATGCTCCGCGACTGGCCGTTCACTTTCAGCTTCATTTCGCTCATATATCGGCGAAGCTATGCCTAACCGCTTCGCGCGTCAAGCCTGTATTTGCCGGGGGACGAAAGGTACACACGAGGCAGACGAGATAAGTTCGGAGGATTAACGAAATTTATTTTCAGCGCTTCGGATCGCTACACGGCCAGACAGGAACGGCGGTGGTGCGGGCGGTGGGAGTTGAACCCACACGGGCCTTGCGGCCCTGCGGATTTTCTTACCGTCTACGGCTTTCGCCGCCCTGACATCGCAGGTTTGCGGTCTGGACTATCCCTTCACCTTACTCCGCGATACTGGAGGTTAGGCGCTGCCCGTCTAGTCTCTACACCTTCCTGAAAAGCGTTTCTTCAGGCTTGGCTCGGGATCGCCAGTTAAGGTTTCCCCGAATTTGAGCAGTTCTGCATCGCCGGTTTCCCAGCGAGCACTCAAGGTGTGTTAAGTCCGCTGCGTATGCCATTCCGCCACGCCCGCGTGGCCGGTCCATCTGCAGTTACGTATCATAGAGCAGGCAGTGGGAATTTGCATGTGGGTTTGCGGCCGAAACCATTAGGACATTAGCGAGCTGCGCGGTGTAGCAGCGAACTCTCTCATTCGCCTCAGCCCCATGGCTTCTGGAGACACGTGACCGTCTTCGCCTATATGATGTGGGTGGATGTTTATCGGCTTGTAGAGATTTCGATGAGACCTTGCTCATCGCGCCGCATCGAGCGGCAACGATCAATTTAGTACCGGGGTGGTGACAAATGCCTGTCATCCGTGCTTGTAGCCATTGCGGGCAAAGGAATCGGATTAGCGCCAAGTATCTAGCGAGCGTTGGCCGTTGCGGAGCCTGCAAGGCGCCGTTACCGCCCACTGCGGAACCGCTCGCGGCCGACGATGCCCTGTTCGATGAAGTTCTTCAAAACGCCTCGGTTCCCATACTCGTGGATTTTTGGGCGGAGTGGTGCGGGCCTTGTCGAGCTGCCGCTCCCGAAGTAGCGCGAACCGCCACGGACATGGCGGGCAAGGCGGTAGTCCTGAAGGTTGATACCGAGAGGTACCCGCAAATTGCGGCTCGCTTCAGCGTGCAGGCGATACCCACTTTCGTCGTTCTCTATGGTAGCCGCGTGGTGCTGCAACAGGCCGGCTTGGTCGATCACAGCCAGATGGAGCACTGGCTGAAGTCCGCCGCTGCCGTTTCCCCTTGAGGCGCACTGAGGCTTCTGCAAGTTTCGATTCTATCTGCCGAAGGTCGAGGTTAAGTGGTTGATCTCAACGTGTCGCTCCCTCATAATCCCTGCCTCGGGAGGTCCCGCATGAAACGCACGCCCCTGACTCTTGGTTTCTTCGTCGTTGGCCTTCTGGCGCTTTGCGGCCCCTTATTCGCACATCACGGGAACTCGTCGCTGAACACCGACAAGCTAGTCGTCTTGAAGAACGCCACGGTAGCGAAACTCATCTGGGCCAATCCTCACTGTATTGTGGCCTTCGACGCGATGGATGAGAAAGGCGACGTGGTACGCTGGGCCGCCGAAGTCGGCAGTCCATCGGCGATGAATCAGATGGGTTGGAACCGGAATTCGCTGAAGCCCGGGGACGTCGTCACCGTTTACGTATTCCAGGCCAAGACCGGCAATCCTGTCGGACGCATCAATAAAATCGTGCTGGCCGACGGCTCCACCTTGCGGGACAGCACATTGGGAAGCGATAAAGGAGTGCCAGACGCGCCCGCTCACTAGGGCGATCCCGTTTCGCGCGTCTAGTAGAACGAAGAACTCCAAGAGTTTTCGGAGCATTGTGAAATGCGACATCCCTTCACTTTAACCGGCCCGATCATTGCCCTAGCGTTGGGTACTCTTGCGTCAGCGCCGGCTTTTTCGCCAGTTGCACTGGCCCAGACAGGCGGCAACGGCGGCAACGTCCTCTACAACAAATTGAATAACGGACCGGGTGGACCCGCTCCCGCGCACGATTTGAGCGGGTTCTGGACGGGGCCAATACAAGCCCAACCCGGCGATGCGCCTTCGATGACGCCTTTGGGCAAGCAACTGTTCACCGCCAACAAGCCCGAAAGGCAGTTTAACGTCAAGACCACAAATGACAACTTTGTGAAGACCTGTGACCCGATGGGGTTTCCCTACAACTCCGTGTACGAAGTCCGTGGCCTCGGGTTCGCCACGATGTCTGACAGGGTCATGGTGTTTTACCAGATGCAGCGGGTATGGCGCGAAGTCTGGACGGACGGGCGAGCACTACCCAAGAACGTGGGCGCAACAGAAAAAGGCGCAGTCGATCCAAGATATTACGGCTACTCAGTCGGTCATTGGGAGGGAGACAACACATTCGTTATCGACACGACCGGCTTGGACGAGAAGACCTGGCTCGATCCCCGCGGCTATCCACATAGCGTTGATGCGCGCGTCGAGGAACGCTACACGCGCCCGGACCACAATGATTTACAGGTGACAGTGACCGTTGACGACCCGAAAATGTACACAAAGCCTTTTGTGCTCGGCACCAGCAAGTACAAGTGGATTCCGGATCAGGAACTCGATGAACAGCTCTGCGTGCCGTCGGATATCCTGGAGTACATGAAGCTCGTCGGCGATTTGTCCAACTAGCCTTCTTGCGTGCAACGCGCAACGCGCCGATTACTTTTGGCGGTCGTAAAACTGGATCATGTGTTTTTCCGGCGTGGCCGGCTCCCACTCGGTGGTGATCAGCTCGTTGCCGTCGGAGGACACCGCGTAGATCACCCATTCCGTAGGCTTTCCGTTTGTCTTCACCAGGCGCACCATTACATACGGACTGAGACGCCAATGATTGGCAAATTCGCCTCTTCCCGGGCCGTGCGGATCCGGATATTCCTTACCGTCAGACCGGAAGAAATAGGACCGCGCCGCGGCAGGATTGGCGTCGTCAAACGTGGTCATGCGGTAGCCGTCGCCTTCGGCGGCCACGATTCGAGTAGCAGGACGCGTGGGATGAACAAGAGCGCCGTCGGCCCCGACCGAACTCGACTTGGCGAGATTCATCTTCCACGTGCCAACGAAGGGATCCTTGGAATCCGCGTCTTGTCCGAAGATCCGCGGAGCCGCAAATGAGATTGCCATCAGCAGCGTGACCGCGACGAGCCCGATACCCAGTATTTGCTTGCGCATGGCCCTTTCCTCCTTCGAAGAAACTCTTCCCGCAGGCCGTGATCGGCAGGTCGTTCTTCCAATGCTAGATATCACACACTAAGATCGTTCGTCGAGCCTGCCGGCCCCGCTGCAAGGCGCGCGTTCTCATCCGGCAGTGTAAAAGGCGCTCGCTTCCTGCTGCGGCAGCTCTTCGGTGATCACGGTGAATTGCGTCAGATTCGCCATCCCGAATGATGTTGTGATGGCAACATCCGAGGCGTCGCGTCCGGTGGCCATCAGCACCCGTCCGATGCGCGGCTGGTTATGGCGCGCGTCGAACGTCCACCAGCGATCTTCCAGATACACTTCAAACCACGCGCTGAAGTCCATCGGGGACGCGGCGGGCGGCACGCCGATGTCTCCCAAGTATCCTGTCGCATAGCGCGCCGGAATGTGCAAAGCGCGGCACAGAGTGACCGCCAGGTGCTGAAAATCGCGGCACACCCCGGAGCATTCCGCGAAAACCTCCGCCGCCGTCTTCGTCGGGCGCGCGAACTGGTACCCGAAAACGACACGGGAGTGCACCCAGTCGCAAACGGCCTGCACCCGCGACCATCCTCGCGGCAATCCCCCAAACAGTTCCACCGCGACGGTCGCGAACCTGTCGACTTCGCAGTAGCGGCTGCTGTACAGATAGCGCAGCGCCTCGTACGGCAATTCCTGAACCGGAATCTCGCGGGCCCCGAAGTTCACGGCGTCCGGCAGGCCAGAGTCATGAATCAGAGTTGTGTTGGTCAGACGAAGTGGGCCCTGCCGCGCCACGAACCGGTTGCAACGATTGCCGAAGCTGTCGAGAAAGCTGTCGATCGGTACGGCGGGCTCCACGCACAATACGTCGGGGGCACACAGATCCATGGTTCGGGACGGATGCACGCTGAGCAACGTCACCATGGCCGCAGCGGAAGGCACGTCGAAGCGAATGTCGTATCCCAGCCGTTGAATCATCCGTGAATTCGGGTACAAGCGGCCTCCGCACTGAATGCCGGCCTGCCGGAACGGATTGCGTGTGAGAGTCCTGAGGAAGCCGGCCAACGGAGCGAGTTTGCTTCGTCAGCCACTGTAAGTGTGCCCGAAATGCTGCACACTCGGCAAGCGGTCCTCTGCCCACGGCTGGAAAACGCGTGCCGAACACTTAGGCTTTGGCGTCGGAAGTATGACTCGCGGGGTCCGGTGACGCGAAAGTGCTGCCAGGGGCGGTTCCGCACACACAGGACAACGTGATTTAAGTCACCGACCTATCCGCCGCCGGGATGTAAAAATAACCAAGGTGGGACGTGGCGAACATGTTGAATGAAGCGACTAAGTCTGAGCTGACGAGGCGCGGAGGATTCAAGCAAAGCGCCGAAAGGCCACGACGCGCCGGTCCCGACGACCGGACAAACCTCCGCGTCTCGCCGGTTTCGTCCCCTGCTCCCCCGCACTCCCCGGTCTATTGGCATGGCGAGTTGCCCCCGCTCGACGCCGAACCGATCGGCGAGCACACGCTCGAAGCAGCAAGTGTGCGTGTGCCGCACACCCTGGCTCATGCGGACGAGCTATGGAATCGCTGTTACGAAAACCTGATGCTCGAGGCCAGCAATCGGCTGGAACAGGAAATCGCTCGCCTCGGGGGCCATTACGCGCACGTTCTGGATGAGCACGTGGAGAGCAAGTATAGCGGTGCAACGAATGAGGGTTGGCTGCACGGGCGATTTCGCTATGTGCTCTACCGTTAGCGCGGAACCCAAATAAGACTGCGGCTCTACACCCCGGCACGCTCTGCCTGGCCGTGCGGCTCCGGATAGCTGGGACTCGACCCCACACGCCCTCCTCGTCAGGCCTCCCATACTTGCGGTGCTATACTTGCCAGGATTTTACCGAACATTCTCTATGAAACTTTCCAGGCTGCTTCCTCCGCCAATCCGGCGGTTTGTCCGTGACCGAATGACCGTTTATGTCTACACCTACGGTTTCCGTCCCTCGCGGTGCATCGAAGAACAGCTTCTTACGTTTTCGTACGGCGGGAGTACGCTCACGGCGCGGGCGAACTACCGCACGGCTCTCTACGATATGATCGCGGAAGTGGTTGACCACGACTGCTACCAGCTCAAGAAACTCGAGTGGGAGCCGCATCGCGATCACATCATCGTGGACATCGGCGCCAACGTGGGCGTGACCGCGCTGGTGCTGGCGCAGATCCCTGGAGCTCGCGTGACCTGCTATGAGCCCGATCCCGAAAATTGTGCCCTCCTGCGCGACAATCTCCAGCGCAACGGCCTTCGCAACGTGAGCGTGCGCGAGGCGGCCGTTGCGGGGAAAGAAGGGAAGCTCCAGTTCCAGCCTCACACGGAGAGCACGGGGGGATTCTTGGCTGCCGGCGGCACCGCTTCAGGTGCTCACACGCTGACCGTTGAGGCCGTTACGCTCGATCGCGTGCTAGAAGAATCCGCCACCGGCAGGATCGACTTGCTGAAGTGCGATTGCGAAGGCGGGGAGTATGAGGTCCTAAACCGGTTGACGCCGGAACTCGCAGCGCACATTCGCAACCTGACAATCGAGGTCCACGATCTCGATCGCAACCGCAACGTCGGATGGATTACTCAAAAGCTGTCGGGCTTGGGTTACCAGGTCTCTTGCATTCCCGACCTGTGGGAACGCTCAGCCCTGCATCTCCTGCTTGCGCGCCGCACCCGTTAGCGGGCGGGCGCGACCGGGTGCATTCCCTCCGGAAAAACAGGGGCCGGTCTGGGGAACCAGCCCCTCGTGCCGACAGCTACGCTCCTGCTTCGATGTTTGTGACGTGAATGGTCTTCGTGGACTTGTTCAGCGTCCCCATGACTTTTACCTTCTGTCCGGCGAACGCTTGCGGCTTGGTTTGGTCATCCAATTGGTAGACAGATTTTTTGGAAGCATCGTACAGAACGAATGACGAGCCGCCCTTTACGCATCCGAGCGTGCAGGTCTTGGCGTCCTTGCCGCCATGATTGCCCACCATGGCGCAGTGGCTGTCCATGATCTCGCCCGTGTAGGTTGCATCCTTCGGGGCGGCGAAACTGATCCCCACGAGCATTATGGTCGCGGCGACCAACAGCGTTATCTTCTTCATGAATTCCCTCCTTGAACGAGGCACCGGAACCTCGTACGGTCTCTAGGCCCGCTCAGTATACTCCGGTTGTCTTTACTCGCCTAGATACATCGTGCAACGATGTATCCGCGCCAACGGTGCATCACGGCACCAGCACGATCTTCCCGAACGCGCCCGGTTCCATCACTTCCTTGTGAGCGCGCGCCGCTTCCCCCAACGGCAATTCCTTGCCGATCACGGGCCGCATCGTTCCGTTCTCTAGGCCCGCCGCGATGGCTGCGTGAACGTCCGCCTCGTCCGCTTCCGAAATCCCCCAGAGCGTAAAGCCCTGCACCGACGCAGTCCGCGCCATCAGGTCTCTCGGCGTGATGGTCACATCCCCGCGGCTGCCGATCACAATCACCCTCCCACGACGCGCCAGCAGTTTCAAATCGGCGCCCAAGTTCACATTCGCGAGCATCTCTAGGATGATATCCACGCCGCGTCCGCCCGTGGCCTCGCGGATTGCATCCGGATATCCCGCCGTTCGGTGATTGAATGCGTAGTGAGCGCCCTCGCTCTTGACCAACTCCAGCCCTTTATCAGTCCCCGCCGTGCCCATCACCGTTAGCCCCATGGCCCGCGCGATTTGCACCGCGGCAATGCCCACTCCGCCGCTGGCCCCGTGCACCAAAACAGTTTCCGAAGCGCGCGCCTTCGCGTGGTGATACAGGCCGTAGTAAGCCGTGGCGTAGGCCACGTACACGCCTGCTCCCTGCGAAAATGAAACCCGCGCCGCCAGCAGATGCACTTGCGATTCCAGCGCCAGCGTATATTCCGCGTACGTGCCGGTGATGGGATGCGCGAGGTACACGCGATCGCCGGCCTTCACCTTCTTGACGCCCTCGCCCACCGCCTCCACCATGCCCGCTCCATCGCCACCCGGCGTATACGGCAGCGGCGGTTTTATCGCGTAGATACCGGCGCGCATGTAGGTGTCATAGGGATTCACGCCCGCCGCCCGGATACGCACGAGCACTTGACCCGCACCCGGTTTCGGCGTCGGGACCTCCTCCAGCTTCATCACCTCCGGCGCGCCAAACTCACGAACAAGAATCGCTTTCATTTCGGCATCTCCCCCTGCGCCCACAAGCCGGGCGGCGCACCAATATAAATCAGAAGGAGGTTTCCGTCTCCCTCCCCATTTGTCTTGCGCTTTTCCGTCGCGAATGAAAACGGAATGCCGCGAAGTTAGCTAGCTGGATGAAGTTTCGCCGTCGTTGGGCGTAACGGAGTCCGCTGCAGGCGGGGCCGATATTTCTTCGGGCGAAGCGGGCGCGGTGGAAGGCGCGGGAGGTTCCTCGGCCAATGACTTCTCGGCGCTTGCGGCAACTGGATCGCTCGTCACAGACGCAGCAGGGACATCGGCCTGCGTTGCCTCCTCGGCTGCGGGCCCTTCCCCGAGACGGGGGCTCAACACCTCGACCAGCAACTCGATCACTTGGCGCGCCGCCGCGCCTTCTGGATCGAGCGCCGGGTTGTAGGCGCATACCTCAATGGCGGCCAACGTCGGCTGGCGCGCGAACACGGCCAGCGCCTGCCGGACTTCGTCGAATCGCAAGCCGCCCGGCGCGGAAAGGTTCGTCGCGGAGAAATCGTCGCCGGAAATGACGTCCAGGTCGATGTGCAGCACGAACTCGTGGGCGCGGCCGTGCGTGCGCTCTAATGCTTCCTCGGCGGCAGCCGCCGCGCCTTTGCTCCGCACGTCAGCCGCAAAATAGCGGCGCAGGGGCCTGTCGGTCAGGAACTGCTGTTCGGGCTCATCCAGCCGTTCCACACCGAACAGTGCGACGTCCGGCTCGCGCACCAGCGGAGGTTCGCCCCAAAATCGCACCAGTTCGGGAGCGCCGCGCCCGATCACGTGCGAAAGCACCATGCCGTCCACGCATCCCGAGGGCGTCGTCGCCGGCACGTTCAGGCCTCCATCACCGATCCACATCAATCAGGCTGACGTTACGGTAGTAACGGCGGCATCCCGCTACAGTCGCCAGCACAATCGTATCGTCGCCGCCGAGCACCAGAGGCAGTGCGCCGCTTTTCACTGCCAACTCGATTTTCGGACGGAGTTCCTCCACCGCTGCTCGTGCTTGATCGACGTTGCGCGCTCGCGGATGCTCTTCGTCGGGGGCGGAAACTCGCGTGGCGCAGTCGCCATAGTCGCGCACAGCAAATCCGGCTGCGGTCAGCCGCGCCACCAAGCCGGCGGCGCGCAGCGCCTGCGGTCCGCGCTCGTGCCCAGCGGCTAGCGACGCCGCACTGGTCGGCGCGCCCAGCAGGGCGATATTCTTCGGCTGACGGACAATCTTGACCGCCAAGAATCCTCTCCTTCGCTTCGAGGGACGCGGCCTGGGTTCCGCAAACGAAAACTACTCCGCCGGGTCTGGGCTGTACTTGCAGCCCCGGCAAAATTGGTTGCTTCGGGGCCCGTTAAGCTTTTCCGCCGACTGTCGTAATCGCCGCGAGTTCGGACGGCAGCACAAACCGCACGTCTTCGCGAATCAGGTCGATGTCGTGCTGGTCCGTGTAACCGTGCTGCGCCAGCCGGTCGCTCACCTGCTTGACGAGCACCTCGGGTGCCGACGCCCCAGCCGTCAGTCCAACGCTCTCTACCCCCTCCAGCCACTCCGGCTGGATCATGCTGGCATCGTCGATCAGCTTTGCGGGAACCCCCGAACGCGCGGCCACTTCGACCAGGCGATTGGAATTCGAGCTATTGGGAGAGCCTACGACCAAGATAAGCTGTACGTCGCGCGCCACGTGCTCGACCGCTTCCTGGCGATTCTGCGTCGCGTAGCAGATGTCGTCCGAGGCCGGACCGGCGATTTGCGGAAATCGCTCGCGCAGTCTGGTCACAATCTCGCGGGTGTCGTAAAGGCTGAGCGTAGTCTGCGTGAGATAGGCCAATTGATTCGGGTCCTTGACCTTGAGTTGATCGACGGCTTCCACGCTATCTACCACCACCGTCTGTTCGGGCGCTTCCCCCGATGTGCCGACGATCTCCTGGTGATCCTTGTGCCCGATCAAAATGATGGTGCGTCCCTCGCGTGCGAATCGCAGCGCCTCCAGGTGCACTTTCGTCACAAGAGGACAGGTCGCGTCGATTACCCTGAGCTGGCGCAACTGCGCTTCCTCGCGCACCGTCGGCGGCACTCCGTGTGCGCTGAAGATCAAAACCGCGCCGACCGGCACGGCATCCACGGATTCGACAAAAATCGCCCCGCGCCCCCGCAACTGGTCCACTACGTAGCGGTTATGGACAATCTCGTGGTGCACGTAAACCGGTGGGCCATACGCTTGTAGCGCTAGCTCTACGATGTCCACAGCCCGCACCACGCCGGCACAGAAGCCACGAGGGCCAACGCGCAGCAACTTCTTCGGTTTCGTCGTTTGACTTGACAATCCCCCACCTCGGCTAACGCCCTGTAAACACGAATGATACCTTATTCAGCCTCGCCTCGCCACGCGATTTGGGCTTTCCGTGACGCGATGCTATCCTGCTTTTTCTTTTTACGCCAATCCAGTCGGCGGGTCCCGGAGGTCGCATGTTGCTGGCAGGAAGAGTCGCCGTCGTTACCGGCGGGGGACGAGGCATCGGACGCGCCATTGCCCGGCGTTTTGCCGCGGAAGGCGCAGCCGTGCTGATCGCCGCGCGCACGGAAAACGAGCTTCGCGCCGTCGTCGCGGAAATCGCCCAGTCCGGTGGCCGAGCGGCGCACGTGGCCGCCGATGTCTCGCGCGAGGCCGAGTGCGCACACATCATTGCCTCGGCACGCGAGCAACTCGGTCCCGTCGATATATTGGTGAATAACGCCGGGGATTATGGCCCCGTGAGGCCGATCGAGGAAATTGCCACGGAGGAATGGGATCGCGTGATCGCCGTGCATTTGCGCGCCACGTTTCTGCTGACGCGTGCCGTCCTTCCCGAAATGTATGCGCGCGGCAGCGGCGCGATTCTGAATATCTCCAGCCTGTCGGCCAAGTCGGCGTTCCCCTGGGGCGCGCCTTACGCCGCGGCCAAAGCGGGCATGCTGGGACTCACTCGCGTCACCGCAGCCGAGGCTGCGCGGCGCGGCGTGCGTGTGAATGCAATCTGCCCCGGCCCGGTGACCGAAACAAAAATGTCAAAGGATCTTGGAGCTACGCTGGCGGAACGGTTGGGCGTGAGCGAGGAAGTTCAGCTCGCAGGCTTCTTGCAGTCGATCTTACAAGGGCGCGGGCAAACAGCCGACGAAATCGCGGCAGCAGCAGTGTTTCTGGTTTCCGACCAAGCCAGCGCGATTACTGGGCAATCGATAAACGTGGATGGCGGCGCGGCCTTTTTCTAACTTCTGGCGCCCGCGGCTCTGGCGTCACGCACCGACGGGACGGTGCGGCAGCTTCTTGCTGATCTCCTCTTCGAGGTGCACCAAACCGCGCCGCGCCGCATGAGCAGCTCGCTTAGCCTGCGGCTCCGCCCACTCAACAGTACGCTGGCTGGCCTGGTCAAACAGAAACAAGACAAACGCCACCACTGCCCCAAAACCGAACACCAGACAAAAGATAAACAGGGCCGCGAGCATTTCGCGTACGTAATAAATCTGAATGGCGATCAATGCGGCAAGGCCTAACCATAACCACTTCTGGGTTTTCCTGTTGCGAAGCCACTTCAACGAATTCACTGGCTGGGTCCTCTCCCCCACTGCTTCATCGAATACTCAGGCACGTAGGGAACGTCACTGGTTTAGATGCGAGCGCAAGAAAAAAGGCGCACAACAAGGAGAACACGCGGGGGCCTGCGGAACCTACGGTACGGAGGCCTTAGTAGTCCTGGGACTAGGTTGCCGTGAGAACCGCTAGATTAGAACGGGTAGCGGTCGGCGGCTTGCACGGCGTCAGCGACCTGGCGGCGCAGCGCGATGACGTCGGCGGGCTCGCGCTTGAGGAAGCGGCGCAGCACCGCGAGTTGCGTGCGCAACATGTCGCCTTCGACTGCGGCGGCCAGCGCGGCGCGCGCGCCGATCTCGATTTTGTCGGCGCCATTGTGGAGCAATACTCGCGCGGCAGCGGAAACTCCCGCGGCAGCGGCTGCCCCGCGAGATGCGGCAACTTTTTGCGCGCGGATCAGCGCGGATTGCATGACGAAGATTTCGAGAACGATGTCGGCGAGCGCTCCAACAACTTCCTGCTGGTCGGCGAGCTTTTCCCGGTATTTCTGCATGGCGGCGCCGGCCGCGAGCAAGAAAGCTTTCTTCGCGCCCGCGACAATGCGCTCATCTTCGGCCCAAGGACTCGTGGGCGATTCTTCTAGCGATGGGCCCGCGAGGATTTCCTCCTGCAATTTCGCTCCGGCGGCGAGGAGCGGCAACGTGCCGCCTAGGGCGCGCTTCATCAGCATTTGAATGATGAGCAGGCGATTGATTTCGTTGGTGCCCTCGAAGATGCGGTCGACGCGCGTGTCGCGATAGGCGCGCGCCACTGGATAATCCTCGTGGAAACCGTAGCCGCCATAAATCTGCACAGCTTCGTCGGTGACGTACGAGAGGACTTCGCTGCCGTAGACCTTGGCGATCGAGGATTCGATGGCGTATTCCTCGAGGACTTTCATGGTGTGCTTGATTGGGTCGAGGCCGGAATCGCCCGCCTGCATGGCGCGCTCCATCAAACCGGCGGAGCGATAGATGACGCATTCGAGGCCGTAGATGCGGATGGCCATTTCCGCAAGCTTGGCGCGAATCAGGCCAAATTGGCCGATGGAATGGCCGAATGCGGTGCGTTCCTCGGGCGTAGCGCGCAGCCGCGCCGAGCACTTCCTTCGCGCCGCCGAGGCAGGAAGCGCCGAGCGAGAATCGGCCGACATTCAAAATATTGAAGGCGACGATGTGGCCGCGGCCGATTTCATGCAGCAGATTTTCCTTGGGCACCAGGCAATTCTCAAAAAAGATCGGCGCGGTGGAGCTGCCGTGCAAACCCATCTTTTTTTCTTCGGCGCCGGGCGTGAAGCCGGGGTAGCCGCGCTCGACGATGAAGCAGGAGAATTTTTCGCCGTCGACTTTGGCGAAGACGACGTAGACGTCGGCAAAGCCGCCGTTGGTGATCCACATCTTCTGGCCGTTGAGCACCCAGTTCTTGCCATCGGGCGAGAGCACGGCGCGCGTGCGGGAAGCCTGCGCGTCGGAGCCGGCCTGCGGCTCGGAGAGGCAATAGGAGGCCAGCCATTCGCCGGTGGCAAGCTTCGGAAGATATTTCTTCTTCTGCTCTTCGGTGCCGAAATAAACGATGGGTAGCGTTCCGATGCCGGCGTGCGCTCCCAAGCTCACGCTGAAGGAGGCGTAGGCGGAGATTTTTTCGGATAGCAAGGTGGAGGAGATGCGATCGAGGCCCGTCCCGCCGTATTCTTCGGGGACGCCGCCGCCGAGAAGGCCTAGTTCGCCGGCCTTCTTGAGCAGTTGCGGCATCAAGCCGGGCTTTTTCTCTTCGAGTTCCTGAATCACCGGCGTGACTTCGTTGGTCACAAATTCCTCGGCGGTCTGGCCGATCAGGCGCTGATCGTCGGTGAGTTCGGCGGGTGTGAAGACGTCCTCGGGACGAGGCGATTCGAGCAGGAAGCTGCCGCCAAGCGCGGCCTTCAGAGTTGTCGTGGTGGCCATATTCGATTGCTCCTGTCAGTTCTCGCGCGATCGATTCGTTTCCAGGACTGTTGTGCTGCCGCTCAGGCGGCGCGCTCGAAGATTCCTGCGGCGCCCATGCCGCCGCCGATGCACATGGTAACCAAACCATAGCGCGCTTGGCGACGTTCGAGTTCGCGCAAGATGGTGGCTGTGAGTTTGGCGCCGGTGCAACCGAGCGGATGGCCGAGCGCAATCGCTCCGCCATTCACATTGATGCGCGCCGGATCGAGTCCGGCCACTTTGATTACGGAAAGAGATTGCGCGGCGAAGGCTTCGTTCAGCTCGATCACATCCATTTGGTCGAGCGTAAGGCCGGCGATCTTGAGCGCCTTGGGGATGGCATAGACCGGGCCGAGGCCCATCTCTTCGGGGGCGTAACCGGCCGTGGCGAAGGAGACGAAGCGCGCGAGTGGCTTCACGCCGAGCGCGCGGGCTCGCTCGGCGCTCATGACGACGGAGGCGGCAGCGCCGTCGCTCATCTGCGAGCTATTGCCGGCCGTCACCGTGCCGTGCACGTGGAAGGCGGGCTTCAATTTTGCGAGCGCTTCCATCGAGGTATCGGCGCGTGGGCCTTCGTCGGTGTCGAAAATCGCAGTGGAGGTTTTCGCGCGCGGGGCGCGGCCGTCGCCGTTGGAAACGATGGTGGTGCGAACTTCGACGGGGACGATCTCGTCCTTGAATTTGCCCGCGGCGATTGCGGCGAGCGCTTTCTGATGGCTGGCCAGGGAGAAAGCGTCGGCCTGCTCGCGCGTGATGCTGTATTTCCTGGCGAGATTTTCGGCGGTGAGGCCCATGCAGAGATAGGCGTCCGGGTAGTGATCCATCAGCCAGGGATTGGGCGCGACCTTGTTTCCGCCCATCGGCACCATGGTCATGGATTCGGTGCCGCCGGCGAGGATCACGTCTGCGCCGCCAACCATGATGCGCTCGGCGGCCATAGCAATCGATTGCAGGCCGGAGGAGCAGAAGCGGTTGACGGTCATGGCCGAGGTTTCGACGGGCAGACCGGCGCGCAAGGCGGCGATGCGCGCGACGTTCATGCCCTGCTCGCCTTCGGGCATGGCGCAGCCGATGATCACGTCATCGATTTCGCCGGGGGCAAGTCCGGGGACACGATCGATGGCTGCTTTTATCGCGATTGCTGCTAGATCATCCGGGCGCGTGGTGCGTAGCGTGCCCTTGCCGGCCTTGCCGACCGCCGTGCGAACCGAACTGACGATTACTGCTTCTTTCATGGGAGCGACTCCCTCTGCATGTTTCGCGGGCAGCGAAGTATGCTGCCGATTAGATGCGGCTCGCCAGCGCTTTCTGCGCTGAAACGCAATCTACAAGTGCTTTCTGTTTATATAGATGCAAACTGCGCCCCCCACCCCCGGGCAACTCACATGAATATCATTCCAGGGGACTTACGCCGATAGCAACCCACATGAATATCATTCTAAAGCACTTACATTTTGCACCGATTCTCTGCTCGACGCGCCTGGCAACTCTCATGTCGGAAGGCTCCTTTGACGACCACATCTTCTATTTTACTACTGAGCGCAAGAGCCTAGTGTCTTAGACCAGCTCGATGGTGACGCGGCGGCCCACGATGGCCGCGGCGCGTTGAAGGCTGGAGAGCGTGATGTCGTCTTTGGCGCTCAAGAGACGGTCGACTTGGGTGCGGCTCGTTTTTAGCAGCGTGGCCATTCTGTTCTTGGAGATTTTCTTTTTCTTCATGGCTTCGGCGAGCTGCCAGGCAACAACTTCTTTAACCGCTTGTGTCTGAGCCTCTTCGAAGATGCCCTCGTCCTTGAGGAAGTCATCGATGCTTGAACCCACGTGTTTCTTGCGCAATGATCAGCCACCCTGTACCTTGTTTAGTACATTGTACTTTATAATGTGCAACAATCGCAAGCTAAGGCAATCAACGATTCAGTGGCAGCTCGCGTCAGGACGGGGGGTGCTGATGTTCGACGTGTTTGCGGAGGCGGGAGATCAGGCGGCGGCCGGCGCTGTTCTGGCCGGTGAGGAGGCCGCCCCAGGGGCGGGAGTCGATCCATACGCGGTCGCCGGTGGATTTGTCGATCACGGTCAGGAAGGCGTTCTGGGGCTTGCGCGGGAGATGAAGGGCCTCGGGGTCGAAGTCACCGCCATTCAACGGGAGCTCATCGTCGATGAACTCCTCGGTGGAGAGGACCATGAGCAATTGCGCATCCGCCTGGCCGACGACCTGGAAGCGTCCCCATTCCTGCAGCTCGCGCAGGGTGTCGCGGCCGACGGCGGCATATCCGGTTTCGTTATCGAGGTAGACATATTTAGCAGCCATAATCTTGGCGGAAATGGGCGGGTGCTTGGGCCCTCGCGGCGGAGGGGGAAGCGTACTTTGAGGGCGAGCGGCGGAAGGCGAGAGCGACAGCAGCGCAATCGCCAGGAAGCCGACACGAGTTCGGGTTTGCGAGGTCATGGGAAGGGGAAATCGAGGTTACACCGTGGGGCGGGCGGGTTCAACTGGTCGGCGAGGAAAAGCCGCGGGAGAGCTTTCCGTGCGCAGAAGTTAACTACGTTCTCCGACGCAATTGCGTGGCAGCCATCAGATTCGCCAGCTTTTTGAGCCGGAGTGGCGGTGATAGTATGGCTTTAATGCCGACTACGGTCCGCCAACAGACGTCGCGCCCCCTGCTTTTCTATGAACAGAGAGCCAACGAGGTGCGAGCCGCCACCAACGAAGCGATCCAGCGGAAGCAATCCTTTAACATGGGCCTGGTCATGTTGGGCCTATTCGCGTGCCTTGCGATCTACCAATCCCTGGTTGCGAAGAGCTGGCCTCTTTGGACGGCGCTGCCCCTGGCCCCCGTCGCTGGATTTTTCTTCCTAAAATCGCGCCGCCTGCAGAACAAGATCCTGAGACTCTTCCGGCTGGGTGAATACTATGACGCCGGAATCGCCCGGCTCACACGGGATTGGGAACCGCTGGACGAAGGAACCGAGTTTGGCGATCCCGACCACTTTTATGCCGCGGATCTCGACCTGTTTGGCCGTGGCTCACTCTTTCAGATGGTATGTTCCGCCCGGACGCAGGCGGGCCGCGAAACCCTGGCGAATTGGATGAAGGCGCCGTGCAACAGGGAAGAAGCGCTCGCCCGACAGAACGCCATCTCCGAACTTCGCGAGCGTCACGATTTGCGCGAAGCGCTGGCCATGGCGGGCGCGATCAAGGCCACGAACTGCCGCCCAGGAACGTTCCGCACCTGGGCCGCGGAAAAGTCGCCGCCATTTCCGGCCTGGAGTCGCGCCATCGCTTTCGTATTGCCGTTTTCTTTTCTGGTGTTCCCGCTTCTGTATTGGGCCAGGCGGATCGATGGACCAAGTTTGCTCCAGGACTTAACGATGGTGTGTTTTTTGCAACTGGCGTACGGGGCGGCCTTTTTTCGCCGGGTGCGGTCGCTCTCGGAAAGCGTGGAGCCGATTTCGATGGAACTTCCCATCGTCAGCGAAATCTTTCAAATCATAGAGCGGGAGCATTTCTCGGCGGCAAAGCTGACGTCCGTTGCGGATCGCGTGAAACAGGCCAGCGCGCACGTACGCCGCTTGCGATGGCTCATATGGCTCCTCAAGCAGCGCGATGATCCGTACTTCACGGCGGAGTCGTATGTGTTCCTGTGGGCCACACAATTCACGATGGCGATCGATCGATGGCGCCAGCGTTACGGCTTTGCGATGCTGGATTGGCTGGCGGCCATTGGTGAATTCGAGGCGCTGATTTCGCTATCGGCCTACGCGTACGAGCACCCTCAGGATACATTTCCGGAGATATTGGAAAACGGCCCGGCGCTGGAGGCCGAGGGGTTAGGGCACCCGCTTCTGGACGAAAACATCGCGGTCCGAAACAACGTGAAGCTTGGGCGCGAAACGCAATTTCTGATCGTCAGCGGGTCCAATATGTCGGGAAAGAGCACGTATATCCGCGCCATCGGGCTGAACACCGTACTCGCATGGATGGGCGGCCCCGTGCGCTGCACGAAGCTCCGCATATCGCCGCTCACGATCGGCGCGGCAATCCGAATTCAAGACTCCCTGGTGGATGGCCAATCGCACTTTCTCGCGGAAATGCGCCGCCTGCGCCGAATGATCGATGTGGCCGCAGGCAAGCCATTGCTCTATCTGGCCGACGAGATTATGAGCGGCACAAACTCCCATGACCGCAGAATCGCAACAGAATGGGTTATCCGGGCGTTGGTACTGCGCCACGCCATCGGCGTGATCAGCACTCACGATCTGGCTCTGACGGAGATCGCCACCACGGACCTGGCGGGAGAGAACGTATTTTTCGAAGATTCGGGCGAGGGAGGAAACCTGCATTTCGATTACAAGCTGCGCCGCGGACTGTTGACCCATTCCAATGCACTGAATATCGCCCATATGTTGGGTATCGACGCGGCCGTGACCGGCATAGAGAGCGCCAATGTCAGTGAGGTCAAAAGCGACGGAGGTGTTTCCTCATAAGAGGGGAGGGTGCCGGCGCATCGAGCCAGGGAGAATTCTGGCGGCGAAGGTTGCTGGCAGCGTGGCTGGGCTTATACCCATTCTGTGAGCGGGAGATTCTGGCGCAATCGGTGAAGGACCAGGGGCAGGGCGATGCTGAAGGATATGGCGGTCATGTACAGAGGCAGGGCCCAGTTCGCGAAGGTGTTGTCCGGGGCGGCGAAGATGGCCAGGAAGTAGCCGAATCCGTAGAGGAGCCAGGCAAAGGGGCGGTCGCGATCGGGTTCGGCCCATACGAAGCTGATGGTGGGGAGGGCGGCGCATACGTCCGCGGCGATGGCCACGAGCAACGCGTACTGCGACAACTCGCGGCTCTGGTGCAAGAAAATCCACATAACCAGCGAGGCGACGCCGAACACAGAGCAGAACCATTCCGCTAGATTCGGCTTCTTCCATTTTTCCTGCCGCCAAATACTGAGAATCGTGATGAGGGCCGGGTTTACGAAGCCGAATACGGCCGGCCAGACATTGGCGCTCGCGCCAGCACTCCGGTAGGTAAGCAAAACCGCGAGACCGATGAGAGTCCAGAGCGACCAGCTCGTCGGGACCGGGCGAATCTTTCCTTCGTAGGTCCGGATGGCGTAGGGAATGATGCTGAGAAAAACTAAACCGCCGGACAAGAGGCCTATCGCTGGGGCGTTCAAGTGGTTTTTCCAGCGGTGAGCTTACTCGCTCTTGGAGCGCGGAGCCAAGTGCCGCGGAATGGGACGAAGGGCAAGACCCGCGAAGGAACCGGGGGGAAGCCTTTGGCCTAAAGTGAGGATGCGTTGCGGACGATAGATTCAAAGATGAGCAAGGGCATGCGATGAAGGAGAGACTTGCTTGAAGGAAACACTCGTTCAGCCAACGGGCCGGGAGCGCACCTGGGGCGATGAGGAGATCATCGTCAGCAAGACCGATCTGAAAGGAATCATCACGTACGCGAACCGTACGTTTTTGGACGTGGCGCTATACACGGAGGAAGAGGTGCTCGGAAAGCCGCACAACATGATCCGGCATCCGGACATGCCACGCTGCGTTTTCAAATTGTTGTGGGACACGATCGAATCGGGGAACGAAATTTTCGCCTATGTAAAGAACATGGCGAAAAACGGGGACCACTATTGGGTGTTCGCGCACGTGACGCCGACCTTGGACGCGCAAGGAAAAATCATTGGTTACCACTCGAACCGGCGCTGCCCGCAACGGCATCAAGTGCAGATTTTCAACGGCCTCTACCAGCAATTGCTTGCGGAAGAGAAGAGGCACGCGGATTGGCGCGAGGGCATGGCCGCGGCGGGCGAGATGCTGCGGAGCGTCGTGGAGCAGAAGAAAGTGAGCTACGACGAGTTCATATTTTCGGTGTGAACCGGGGACAGCGCCACGGACGGGGCGCAAACATGGGAGTGCAGAGTCCGACGATCGCGGAGGATACGCTACAGCGGCAGGAATGGCTGTCCAAAGCCGCCCAGGTGTGTGAAGAGGCGGCCGCGGGAAATCTGGAAGTGCGACTGACGCATTGCCCGGAGGGCGGCGACACCAAGCGGCTGGTCGACGGGATCAATCACCTTCTGGACATGACGGACGCGTTTCTGCGGGAGGCCCGGGCTTCTCTCGAGCATGCCAGCCAGGGCAAATTCTACCGGCGCGTGATCCTGCGCGGAATGCTGGGGGCGTTTCGCAGCGCCAGCGAAACGATCAACAAGGACATTGAAGCGATGAAGCGGGATGCAGCGCTGAAGGAGTCAGTGGAAAGACGGCGGGAACTGGCGGACCAATTCGAAAGCACAGTGAAGAGCGTCTTCTCGGGGCTGGCGACTTCCGCCACGCGCGTGAGCGCCGCGGCGCAAAGGCTGACCGTGGCCGCGGGAGACCCAACGAAGGCGGCCAACGGGAAAACGCAGGACGGCGGCGCGAACTATTCCGCGAACCAGAGCGAGCCGGGACGCAAAGCGGGCGGGTTAGACGGAAAGGCCGAGAAGCATCAACTGAATGCGGTGATCGGACGTTTGACCGACGCTTCCCAGAGGATCGGCGGCATCGTGAAACTGATCTCGCAAATCGCCGGACAAACGAATTTGCTGGCGCTCAATGCCACGATCGAAGCGGCGCGCGCGCGGGAGGCGGGACGCGGATTCGCGGTGGTTGCCGCGGAAGTGAAAAATCTTTCCCGGCAGACGGCCAGCGCGACCGAAGAGATCAGCGGCGAAATCGACAAGATGCGCACGACGGTGAACGACACCGCGTCGGTGGTGCAGGAAATGTCGCAAAGCATCGGCGAAATGAACGAGATTTCCGCGCAACTCTCCTCGCAAACCGACGAGCTTTCCACTTCCGTGGACTCCTTCCTGCAGATGATCCGCTCCTGAAGCGAGCCGCACGGCCACCCGAGCTTTGGGTGACGAGTGGAGGCTGCTGTACACTGCGCGTGTGGCGGACGGCGGCTTCACAGATTGACGCGTTGATCGGAGAGCTGCGGGAAACCTCACGCCGTGCGTCGGCACTCGCCGCCGCGCATACGGCCTCGCAACTGCTTCAACGCCCCGGCAAAGGACGCTGGTGCGCCGCCGAGTGTATCGAACACCTCAATCTGAGCAATCGTGCCTATTTGCCGCGGCTGGAGGAGGCTCTGGGCGTTCTGCGCTCGAAGAAGCTCGAAGGCAGCGGGCCATTTCGCCTGGAGTGGAACGCACGGCTGCTGAAGTTTTGGCTGGAGCCGCCGTCGCGGATACGTTTGCCGACGGGGGCGGCGTTTCAGCCGATTGACGTGAACGACGCCGCGGCGCCTTTTGGCGAATTCTCGGCGCTCAATCGGCAACTGGAAGAGCAACTGGCCTCGGCGCGGGGGCTGGATTTGGGCTGGGCGAAAATCACTTCGCCCTTTGCTCGAAACGTGAAATACAGCGTGTATTCAGCGTTCACGCTGATTGCCGCGCACAACCGGCGGCACTTGTGGCAAGGGGAGAATGCGCTGCGCGTGAATGCGGCGGGGAGTTGATCAGCTCGCTCGGCCGGGCGGGCTCGCGCGATCAATCTGGAAGGCTGCTGCCCGCGCCCACTGGCAGCAAACTCGATTGGTCCAGCTCCAGGTAGAGCGCCTTGGCCCGTTCGAGGGCATCGGCAATGCTGAAGCAAATATTTCCCTGCCCGACGTGGTCCTCGAATTCGGCTTGGCGCATGAGACGCGCGGGTTGTTCGCGCGCGCCGCAAAGAATAAAACCGCGGCCGGAGCCGTGAACCAGGTCGGCGAGATCTTCCAAAGATTGCAGGCCAGTCGCGTCGATCGCCGTCATGTTGCGGAGCCGCAGAATCACGATGGGAGGCAGATCGGAAAGGCGGCTGGTAATTGTCTCGATCTTGTCCGTGGCGCCGAACAGAAACGGGCCGTGAATGCGGAAGATCGCGACGTAGGGAGGGATGTCCTTGTGTTGCAGGATGTGGGCGTGACCCTCCTGGAGATAGTCGTCGGTGACTTCCGATACCGTGGTCGTGGATGTGACTTTCCGGATGTAAACCAGGGCGGCGAGAATCATGCCGGCTTCGACGGCGACCGTAAGATCGGCGAATACCGTGAGAGCGAAAGTGACCAGCCAGGTACCGATTTCCAGTTTCGAGAGTTTCAGAAGCTCGGGGATTTCGCGCCATTCTCCCATGTTGTAGGAGACGACGAAGAGGATGGCCGCTAACGCCGCCATGGGAATAAAGCGGGCCAGGGGGGCGGCGAAGAGCACAATCGCGAGCAGCGTCAAGGAGTGGACCATGCCGGCGACGGGCGTCTTGGCGCCGGAGCGGATGTTCGTGGCGGTACGGGCAATCGCGCCAGTGGCAGGCAGGCCGCCAAAGAGCGGGGAGAAGATATTGGCGACGCCTTGACCGACCAACTCGACGTTGGGATTGTGTTTGCCTCCGCTCATGCGATCGGAAACGACTGCGGTCATCAGGGATTCGATCGCGCCCAGCATGGCGACAGTCATCGCAGGCGCAAACAGCGGGCGCAGCAAATCCACATGAAAACGCGGAATCTTCAGGCCGGGAAAGCCCGAGGGAATGCCGCCGAAGCGAGTGCCGATGGTTTCCACGGGCAGCTTGAAGAGAATCACGAGCGCGGTAGCCGCAAACAGAGCAACGATCGTGCCGGGCACGCGCTTCACGAAGCGTGTGAACGCGAGGATCACGGCGAGCGAGAGGATGCCGAGGCCCGTCTCGAGCGGCGACAAAGAGCCAAAATGACGAACCAGAACTTCCATGCGGCCCAGGAATTCCCCGGGGACGTTATCGACTTTGATGCCGAAGAAGTCCTTGATCTGAGTGCTGGCGATGATGACCGCAATCCCGTTGGTGAAGCCGACGACGACGGGCCGTGGGATGAACTTCACAGCGGTGCCGAGTCCCGTGGCGCCAAGAACCACCAGAATTACGCCCGCCATCAGCGTGCACATGAACAGGCCGTCCACGCCGTACTTGGCGACGATGCCGAAAACCACGACGACGAAGGCGCCGGTCGGGCCGCCGATTTGAGTGGTGGATCCTCCCAACGCGGAGATCAGGAATCCCGCGACGATGGCGCAGTAGAGTCCGGCCTGCGGCGGGACCCCCGAGGCAATCGCAAAGGCCATGGCCAACGGCAGGGCCACGAGGCCCACGGTGACACCCGCCAGGACATCGCTGGAAAGCTTTCGCCAGCTATAGTCCTGCAAACACACGATCGATTTCGGAAGCCATTCTCGCATCTTCTGTTCTCGGTACGACTCTCTCTAGAGTTCTCTACGCTCTTTCCTGAAGGGGCACGGCAACAAACGGATGCAGCAGCTACGACGCTCTGCCGATTCTCCCGCAGCATGTCGCGCACTTCGATCAAGTGGTTGTTGAAAATCTCCTTGGCCACATCCAGCAGTTTGAAAATGCAGCGGTCGGAAACGGAGTAAAAGACGCCGCTGCCGGCCTTGCGTCCAATCACCAGATTTCGAGCGCGCAGGACGGCCAACTGCTGAGAGACGTTGGCCTGCTCGATCTGGAGCATCGCGCTCAACTCGTTCACGCCCTTCTCGCCGTCGCGCAGGCAATCCAGGATCCTGATGCGGACCGGATGCGCCAGGGCCTTGAAGAACTCCGACTTGAAATTGGCCAGTTGTTGTGGCATGCGAATATTCAATACTTCATATATGCTAGGATACACCACCCTGGAATGTCAATAGTAAGGTGCAGGGTGTATTGGCAAAGGGTATCGGCAGGTCTGCGCCCACAAAAAAGGGGCGGCCTCGTCATTTCGACGGGCCGCCCCGAGACTACGGCAGTTAGCTTTATGGCTGCTTATCGCGTCATTTCGATCTTCTGATAGGTGAATGAGATGCTTTCCATCGGACGGTCGCCGCCGCTGGACTTGGTGTCGGAACTGATGATGACGTCCATGAGCTTGTAGTGGGCGGAGGCGATGTCCACATCGACCTCGGGGAAATGCTTGCCGGAGGCGCAGGCCTGCGCCAGCAGGGGCGAAGACTTGTCAATTTCCTTGGTGATGGTGAAGGGCTTGTGCATCCGCTTGCCGCTCGCTAGCCCGCTCGCGGCTTCGCGTGACTCGACGACCTTCCCAGCGCCGGCGCCGGAGCTGGAGGACCCGATGTTGGCCTTTGCCGCTCCTGCTGCGGTCGGCTTTGCGGTGAGTTCGGAGACAGAAGGCGCGGAGGATTCGCGGTCGGCCTGGGCATCGCCGTTCAAGTCCTGAGCCACCACCGATGAGACGCTGATCCAATTCATGTGCGCCGGTTCTTTGGACGCGCCGTCGACACCGACGATTCGTATATACGTGTCAAAAGCGGCCCACGCCGAGGGCGTCGTCAATACAAGGGCGCCAACGATCAAGAGCAGAATCGCCGATACTGGGGCGATCCGGCTGAGCATAGTTCCGACAAGTTTCTGGTTCCTGTCCATGCGATTCCTCCCACTCCGGATGAGTTTAAGAACCTGAGCGAACTGGCTCCATTTTCGCAAGGGTCCTCGCCCAGAGCAGGAAATCTATGTTTCGATTGCCGCGTGAAATACACTGGCCCACGACCTGCCCTTTAGGACAGTCCAGCACTGACCGGCTATGGGACGGGAGGGAGTCTTTTCGTGGGGTTTGCGGCTTCCCGCGCGAGGTTCAGTTGCGGAGGGGTTTGCCGGTCTTCAGGGTGTGAGCGATGCGCTCCTGGGTTTTGCGCTCGCCGCAGAGGCTGACGAAGGCTTCGCGCTCGAGATCGAGGAGGTAGCGTTCGCTGACCAGTTGCGGGGCGCTGAGTTCGCCGCCGCCGAGGACGTGGGCGAGCTTGCGGGCAACGTGGGCGTCGTATTCGGAGATGAATTCGCCGCGCTGCATGCCGAAGATGGCGAGCTTGGCGCCGGCCGTGAACTGCTCACCGAGAACGCGGATGGAGGGCTCGTCGGGATGCGGCCAAGGCGAGCGATAACCTTCGCGGACCAGTTCGAGGGCGGTGGCTTTGGCATCGGCGACCTGGCGATCGCGATTCATGGAGACCAGATCGCCAGGGCGGAGGAAGCCGAAGCCGCGCGCCTCCTCGGCGCTGGTCGAGACCTTGGCCATGGCCAAGGTCTCGAAGAAGGGCTTGAGCGCGTGGAACAGGTCGAGGTCCTCGCCGCCCGCGGCGTGTTCGTTCGGCGCGGATAAGAACTTCCTTCGAGCCGCCGCCGGCTGGGATCAGGCCAACGCCGGTTTCGACGAGGCCGATGTAGGCTTCGGCTGCGGCCTGGATGCGGGCGCCGTGCAGGCAGACTTCGCAGCCGCCACCGAGGGCGAGGCCTTGCGGCGCAACGACGACCGGGCGTGGCGCGTGTTTAAGCGCGAGATTAGTGTTCTGGAAGCGGCGCACGGCGAGGTGCAGATCGTCCCATTCCTGCTCCTGGGCGGCGACCAGAAGCAGCAAGAGGTTGGCGCCGGCGGAAAAATTCACGGCCTGGTTGGCGACCACCATGGCGTCGAAGTCCTCGGAGAGGCGCTTCACGCCGGCCTGGAGCATGGCCTCGATGTCGTCGCCGATGGCGTTCATCTTGGCGTGAAATTCGCAACAGAGGACGCCGTCGCCGAGATCGATGAGGCTGGCGCCGGCGTTCTTGGCAATCTCGCGCGAGCGGTCGCGAAGGGATTTCAGGATAATGATGCCGGGCGGCTCGGGGACTTTCGCATAAGCGCTCGAGGCCGGGTCGAACGCCGAAAGCTCGCCTTGCGTGGACTCATAGAAGCTCTTTTTGCCGGAGGCGAGCAGGCGCGTGACGAGCGGGGGCAGTTCGCGCTTTTCCTGCTGGAGGCGCTGGGCCATGCGCTCGACGCCCAGAACATCCCACAACTCGAAGGGGCCGAGTTCCCAGGCGAAGCCCCAGCGCATGGCGCGGTCCACGTCGGCAATCGAATCGGAAATTTCCGGGATGCGGCGCGCGGCGTATAGACACGTTTCAGAATTCAGGCTCCAGATGAACTGCTGGGCCTTGTCGCCGGGCTGGCCCGCGAGCACCGGTTCGAGGATTGCACGCAAGCGGTCGGGGACGCCTTCGATGCCGCGCGCCGCTTCCAGCGAGGCGAAGCGGGGCTTGATGCGCGGGCGGTATTCCATCTTGGCAGGATCGAGCGTCAGAATTTCGCTGTCGCCGCCTTTTTTGACGCGCTGATAAAAGCCGCGGCCGGACTTTTCGCCGAGCCAGCCACGTCGTACCATGTCTTCCACCAGGGGCGAAATGCGATAGACTTCGCGCGATTCGTCATCAGGGGCGTTTTCGTAGATATTTTGCACGACGTGCGCCAGCACATCGAGGCCGACGATATCAGCGGTGCGGAAAGTGGCCGAGCGGGGCCAGCCGATGGCCGGGCCGGTGCAGGCGTCGACTTCCTCGATGGTCATGCCGAGCTGCCCCATCAGGCGAATGGCCTGAAGCATGGCGAAGGTGCCGATGCGGTTGGCGATGAAATTGGGCGTGTCCTTGGCGCGCACGACGCCCTTGCCCAGAGTGCGGTCGCAGAAATCGGCGAGGGTATCGAGAATTTCGGGCCGGGTGACCGGGCCGGGAATCAATTCGACCAGCTTCATGTAGCGCGGCGGATTGAAGAAATGGGCGCCGGCCCAATGCTGCTGGAATTCGGCGGCGAAGCCGTCGGCGATTTGGCGGATCGGGAGGCCGGAGGTGTTGGTGGTGACGATGGCGCCGGGACGGCGAACGGCGGCGACGCGATCAAGGAGCTTGCGCTTGATTTCGAGATTTTCGGCGACGGCTTCGATGATCCAATCGGCTTCGGCGCACCAGGCGAGATTGTCGTCAAAATTGCCGATGGTGATGCGGGCGGCGACAGCCGGCGTGAAGAAGGCAGCCGGGCGGGACTTCAGGGCGGCGTCCAAGCCGGCGCGCACGATGCGATTGCGGACGCGTGGATCGGAGAGCGCAGAGGCCGCGGGCTTTTTCCTCGGGCGTGAGCTCGCTGGGCGCGATATCCAGCAGCCAGCAAGGCACTCCGGCATTGGCCAGATGCGCCGCAATCCTGGCGCCCATGGTGCCAGCGCCGAGGACGGCAACCTTTTCGATGCGTTCGATGGTTTGTTTCATCCGAGCAGCCTCGCGAAGCCCGAACTTCCGTGGTGGCAGAAGGGTAAGGGCGCTACGGAAGGTTACAGAAGGGGCAAGGGCGGGTCAACCGAGGCGTTCGGAATCCCGCAAGACGCGTAAAGTATCAAATTATTACGTGGGCTCCAAGTAGAGCCCACACCCGTTATTACGTGGGCTCCAAGTAGAGCCCACACCCGTTATTACGTGGGCTCCAAGTAGAGCCCACACCCGTTATTACGTGGGCTCCAAGTAGAGCCCACACCCGAGAGTAGTCAGGGATGAAGTGGAGGGACTGGATGGGTTGGCTGCGAAGCACTGTGGAGCGGGTGCGCGAATTCGCGTATGCCGAGCGTGTACCGGCGCGCGGGTCCGCGCGGAAGCCCAAGGTTGGCGTGGCGCTGGGCGGCGGGTTTGCGCGCGGCATTGCCCACTTGGGCGTACTGCATGCGCTCGAACAACACGGAATACCTATCGATTGCATTGTCGGCACCAGCGCCGGTGCGCTGGCGGGTGTGGCGTTTGCAAGCGGACTGCCTTTCGATGAGGTCGTGCGCAAGGCGGCAGCCATCAAATTCGGCAATTTCGGACAATGGCGATTTTCCTGGATGGGCCTGGCCAGTAATGAGCGGCTGGAGTTCTATCCGGAGCATTTCCTCGGGGTAAAAACATTTGAAGAGTTGACCTACCCACTCACGATCGTGGCCACCGACCTGATGAGCGGCGAACCGGTTTACTACTCGAGCGGCCCGATCGGACCGCCGCTGCGCGGCTCGGCCGCCTATCCGGCGCTGTTCCAGCCGGTCGAGTACGAGGGACGACTGCTGGTCGATGGGTTTGTTGCCGCGGCGATGCCGGTCGAGGGAGCGCGAAAGATGGGCGCGGACGTGGTGATTTCCGTGGTGCTGGAGGCCGAAAGCGTGAAGCGGCCCCGAACGGTCATCGACGTGATCGGCCGATCGTTCAGCATCGTGCGGCTCCAGGCAGACCAGGCGTGGGAAGCGAAGTCGGACGTGGTGATTTCACCCCAGGTGCGCGAGTTCGCGTGGGATGATTTCGTGAAGACGCCCCAACTGGTCGCGGCGGGCGAAGAAGCCGCAGCCGCCGCACTGCCGCGGATTCACGAGGCGCTGCAGCGGGCAACCGAACGGCTGGCGGGGCCGGCACCGCAGCGAAGATCGGGCAACTCCGTTCCAACCAGATGAGGCTGGCGGGTTTAGCCAGGGGCCGGCCGGACTTCGACTTCGACGGGCTGGCCATCGCCCTTGCCGCGTTTGGTGAGCCATTCGCCCAAGGCGAGCGCTAATCTGGGGCCCGCCACGCGAAAGCCAGCTTCGAGCAGGCCGTCGGAGAGCGGAAGCGTATCGTCAAATTCCGCGGAGCCGGTAAAATTGCGCATGCAAAAGGCGTCGAGCCAATCGAGCGGGCATGGCCGCCGCTGGCCGGCGACGATTACTTCGACGCGAAATCGTTGCGCGTACATTTCAGGGTATTTCGGGGCGTCTCGGCAATTCCACGATTCGGATGCAGTATAACACCCGGCTCCCCGCGGCAAGGGCGGGGGGGGCAGTGGCGCAACTCCTTGCGATTCAGGAAGGCGCGAGGATAGAATGTGAATAATGGGTCGTATTTGCCATCGAGGCGCCGGGGCGGCGCCTTCCAACATGGCTCAGAGGAACGGCGGGCCGGTCGAAGCAGGCCCCAACATAAACGGAGAATATTTTGTCCACACCAGTTGAGCAGTGGGTCGAGGAAGTAGCGCGCAAGACGAAGCCGAAGCAGATCGTCTGGTGCGACGGATCAGAGCGCGAGAACGAACGCAACATCGAGACGCTGCTGGAGCAAGGCAAGACGGTGCGGCTCAATGAGAGCAGCTATCCAAACTGTTACCTGCACCGCAGCAATCCGAACGACGTGGCGCGCACCGAGAACGTGACGTTTATCTGTTCGCGGCGGAAAGAGGATGCGGGCCCGACCAATAACTGGATGGCCCCGGCCGAGGCCAAGGAAAAGATCGGAAAGCTATTCGACGGAGCGATGGCCGGGCGGACGATGTACGTCGTGCCTTATTTGATGGGCCCGTCCGGCTCGCCATTTACGCGGGCCGGCGTGGAAGTGACCGACAGTCCGTACGTCGTTGCCAGCATGCGCATCATGGCGCGGATCGGCAATACGGCCATCGAGCACATCGGAAACAGCCCTGACTTTGTGCCGGGCATGCATTCCCTGGGCGACCTCTCACCCGACCGGCGATTCATCCTGCACTTCCCCGAAGAAAAGCTGATCTGGAGCATTGGGTCGGGCTACGGTGGCAACGCCCTGCTCGGCAAGAAATGCTTCGCATTGCGCATCGCCAGCGCGATGGCGCGCGAGCAAGGCTGGCTGGCCGAGCATATGCTGATCCTGGGCCTGGAAGATCCCAGCGGGAAAGTCACGTACATGGCGGCGGCGTTCCCGAGCGCCTGCGGCAAGACGAACCTGGCGATGATGGTGTCGGCGCTGGAGAGCAGCGGGTACCGGGTCTGGACCATTGGCGACGACATCGCCTGGATGCAGATCGGATCGGACGGCTATCTGCACGCCATCAATCCCGAGGCCGGTTTTTTCGGCGTCGCGCCGGGCACGAACGCACACAGCAATCCGAACGTCATGGCTGCGCTGAAGAGCAATTCCCTTTTCACCAATACGGCGATGACGCCGTCGCGCGAACCCTGGTGGGAGGGCATCGACGGCACGCCGCCATCGGGCTTGATCGACTGGCAAGGGCGCAGCGCTTCCGCAGGAAACGGCGCGGCGGCGCAACCGAATTCGCGGTACACGGTCCCGGCAAACCAGGCGCCCTGCATCTCGCCGCGCTGGCAAGATCCCGCCGGGGTGCCCATCTCGGCTTTCATTTTTGGCGGCCGGCGGGCGCGGGTGGCGCCGCTGGTTTACGAATCCTTTGGATGGCAGCACGGGGTATTTGTGGGCGCAACGATGGCCTCGGAAACGACCGCCGCCAGCACCGGGGCAGTCGGCGTGACGCGGCGCGACCCCATGGCCATGCTGCCCTTCTGCGGCTATCACATGGGGGACTATTTCCAGCACTGGCTGGATATGGGCGCGAAGATTCCGCACCCGCCGAAGATTTTCCACGTGAACTGGTTCCGCAGAGGGCGCCGACGGGAAGTTTCTCTGGCCAGGATTCGGGGACAACGCGCGCGTGCTGAAATGGATTCTGGAACGCGTGGAAGGCAAAGGGAAAGCGACGGAGAGTCCCATCGGATATGTGCCCACGCGAGATGCGCTCACGCTCGACGGGCTGAATATCTCGCACGAGACGATGCACGAGTTGCTGCGGGTGGATGCTTCCGATTGGGCTCGCGAGAACGAGGAGACGGCGGCATTCTTCCGGAAATTCGGGGACCACTTCCCTAACGAGCTGCGCCAGGAACACGATCAACTTGTGAGCAGGCTGGGCGTGGCAGCGAGCGCCGACTGATCGAGGCGCCAAGCTTCCGCTGAATCGATTACAGGATTTGCTCGATTGCAGCGTCCAGGGACAGATGGGACTGGGCGAAACCGTTGATCTGGTAGGTCTTGTCCGGAGTGTTCTCGAGGGCCGGGTCCAGCGAAAAGTGCAGGAAGCGGCTGATGTGGTAGTCCTCGTCTAGCGCGCCGAAGAGCCGCTCGGCTTCCGGGCGCGCGAGCCCGAAAGCGACTAAGGGCAGCGGACGGCCGAAGTCGCCAGCCAGGGCCCGATATTTCTCGACCAGTTCGCGCAGATTCATCGCCGCGTCATTCCATCCAGCCTAGTATGCCCGCTAGATCCAAAGGTAGGCTCCCGATTCGCCATACGGCGAGTTCATGTAGAAAAGATTGGCTTCGCTGACGGTGGTCAACGCGGCGCAGAGTTTCTGCGCACCGTGCCGGGCGCAAAGCGGTTCGCCGCGGGCCATGGCGATGCGCGGCACCTCGTCTAGGCTGGCCACCTGCTCGCGCGAAAGCCAGAGCCATGAGGCCGAAGCGTCGCACACGACGCAATCCCCGCCCGGCTGGTCGAGACGCCGCGCGATGGCGGAAGCAACGTCGGGAAGCAGTCCCGCAGCCGTAAACTCCTCGGCGCCGACAAAGAAATACTGCGTGAAGGCCTCGCCGTCGGGCTCAAAGGCCACGACGCGGCCGCTGTAGCCGGAGAGTTCCGTTTCCAGTTCACTGAGCAGGCAGGCGCGGCAGAGGGAGACCTCGGGCCGGGCAGGCCGCCGGCGCAATGACGCCTTCCCTCGCAAATAGAGGGTATCGGGAGCGTACGTGGCCATCCATTCGGCGCCGTGTTCGAGGTGCTCGCACTCGGGGGGCACACGCGTGAGGCGCGCCCACCAGTTCCGCGAGCGCCAGCGGAAGGCGATCTTCGGATAGGCCTGTTCCAGCTTTACCCTAGCCACAATGAGGGGATGTTAGCAGATTGGCGCGGCGGCAGGCATGCGGGTGGGCGCAGCCTCAAGGGGTCAGGAAAGGCGGGAGTAGAGATCGTCGTAGACTTCGAAAATGCGGGCTGTGACGCGGGGCCAGCTGAAGGCATGCGCGGTTCTTAGGGCGCTTTCGACTCTTGCGGCGCGCGCCGCGTCATCGGAGAAGACAGACCGCACGGCGGCGGCGAAGGCTTCGCCGGAAGGGGCGGCCAGCCAGGAGTTTTCGTCGTTGGCGTAGGAGAGCACTCCGCCTTGGCGAGGCGCCACGAGGGGCAGTCCGGAAGCCATCGCTTCGAGTGGGGCGATGCCAAAGGGCTCCCGCGGATTCGGATGAACCAGCGCGTCGCAATTGGCGTAGATTTGAGCCAAGCGATGACGGTTAGCCACCTGGCCCAAGAACTGAAGCCTGCCCGGCGCGCGGCTTTCGGCCATCGCCGCAAGTGAGTGCTCGGAGGGTCCGGAGCCGGCGATCAGCATGCGGTAATTCGAGGCGGGATCGGAGGCCAAGCGCTCCATCATCTCGGGCAGAAGCTCGAGATTTTTTTCCGGCGAGACGCGGCCCACGTAGAGCAGGAGTCTGGTCTGCCGAGCCGCATGCGCATTGCAGGGAAGGCCGAGAAGAGCGCGGCGCGTGGTTTCGTCGCGAAGATGCGGGCCCAGCCCGTCTGCTTGTACGCCCATGGGGCAAACGGCGACAGGCTGACGCACGCGGTTTTCACCAAGGGCGTCTCGGAGCTCGCCCGCAGTGTAATCGGAATTGGAAACGTAACCGTCGAAGCGCGGCGCATAGACGCGGCGCATGTACCAATTCGCATAGCGACGTCCGAGCATCCCGGACGATAGGAACGCAGAAACATTGTCGTCCATTCGCTCGCAACTGAGCCCCACCACCACGCGGGGCGCGAAGCCCGCGATCCAGCCCCTGCGGATCACGCTGGGCAGGAAGCAGAGCGTGTATTTGTCACAGACCTCGACCAAGTCCGGCTGCTCCTGGCGAAGGATTTCCCGCAGCCGCGAGCGGTACGGCAGCGCGTAGAGATGCGGAAGCAGCAGGCGATAGCGAGAGTCAAACAGCGGCGAGCGCGGCGCCTTGATCGTGTAGATCTTCCCGTACGCACCGGCGTCTTCCACTCCGTCCCGGAGACCTGGCACGACCAGGCGTACTTCGCGGCGATGCCGGTCAGCCGCGTCGAGGAGGGCGTGGTAGAAGGTACGAATGCCGCCCGAAGAGGAGTGGTAGTAGTTGGTGATGTGCAGCGTCTTGATCGGCGCGGCGGACGCGGTTGGACTTGGCTTCATCGGGGGCGACTGCCTGGCAGCGCACGGGCAGCAAGGAAGCGTGGACCGGCCATGAGAAACGCCAGGACCAGGCGCGGGACGCAACGCAAGTCCTCGCGAAGAGGGCGGCTGCCACGGCCCACGATGAGCGCGCCGCGCTGCATGGCGTAGAGATTGAATGCCGTCGAAACGGCGGTGAAAGCCACGGAGGCCGCGATGCTTAAGCCGAGCTGGGGCGTGTGGCGCAACCGAGTGGACGAGAAATTCCAACGAATGCGCCACGAACGGGAGCAAGAGCATGGTCGCAATCATGGCTGCCCAGGGAGGCTCGAGCGGAGGCAAAAGCTTCCGTGACGGCGCCGTAGAAGCCGGAAGTGACCGAGCGCAGCGCCAGTTCCGCGCCCATTGCACCCAGCGCGGCGTGCCAGCCGGCAACGAGATTCGTGCTGAAAAAGATGGCGGCCCGGAGCAGCGAACTTAATAGGGCGGACTTCCAATTCCACCGGGAAAGGAGATGGCGCGCCGGATCGCGCACCAGATCTCCCAGAACCCCCGCCACGGTCCGCGAACCGGGTTCGCCGGGCGGAGAGCCTGCCGCCGCGCCCCCGGAGTTCGCGCCCCCAGCGCCAGAGGACGGCAGCGCTTCCTTGTCCAAACATCTTCCATGAGATGGGCCTCAGTTCTGTCGAGCTTCCCGCAGCGAAGGGGAACTTGCAGCCGACTTTGCTAACTCGCGACCGCAGCTTGCTCGGGATTTCGCAACGCTCTCGGATTGCAAACTCGCCTGATAGGCGTCCGCGAGATCGTCCAGGACATTATCCCATCCCGTGCCGCGTGCTGCGGCGAGCCGCGTCGCTTCCCGGAGCGATTTGTGCACCTTTGGCAGTGGCCACGACAAGCATGGCCTTGGCGATGAAATCCTGCGCATCGACTCCGACAAATCCCGTAACGCCATCTCGCACCTGGATACTTCGGACCGCCCTTGGAAGTCACCAACGACGGGACGCCGGAGGCTTGCGCTTCCGCCACGACATTGCCGTAGGTGTCCGTTTCGGATGGAAAGACGAACAGGTCCATGTTCGAGTACGCGCGCGCCAGACAATTCGCCATGCAGCTCTCCGGTAAAATCCGCCTGCATGAGCTTGCGCTCGAGCCAGGCGCGCTCGCTCCCGTCGCCAACGATGAGGAAGCGATAGTTGGAAATGCCGTTGCGCCGCAGAGCTTGCTCGAGGTCCACCAGCAAGCGGACGTTTTTCTCCGGGCAGAGGCGCCCGACGTATCCCAGGCGGAAGATGTTGTCACGCGCGTCGCGCTTGGCCGGAGAAAACAGTTCAGAGTTCACGCCGCGGCGCATGAGGAAGACTGGCTTACCCGTGCGTGAACCCATCAAAGCGCATAGTTCCTGGTTGGGCGCGAGTACGGCATCGGCGATTCCGTAAAAGTGGAGGCAGGCCCACAGCACAAACTCTTCGGCCGCGGAGGTCAAGGCCCGCCGGGGTGCTTTCGGGAAGTCGCGAGGCAAGCATGCCGAGCCGGCGGCCGGCAAATTCGTGCACGTTGGTGTGCCAGGCAGCGACCAAAGGCAATTGCAAGGCATGCGCCACGCGCGCGCCGGTGATGCCCACATCGCCCGGGCCGGTGATATGCACCACATCGGCGCGAAAATTGCGCACCGCTTTAAGGACCGCGCTCATAGTGCCGCGCGAACATCAAATCGAACCGCAAATGCAGGTCCAAGTTGAATGAAAACGGCCCGCGGTTCAGCTCCAGAAATTCGACGGAGCCCTCGCGCGAGTGACGCGTCCGCTCCCCCGCGTGAATCGCCAGCAGGGATAGTCCGCGCTGGCGCGCCGCCGCCGACGATATTGCGGCAAGTGGTGGCCACGCCGTCGACGCCGTGAAAGGAATCGGAGAAAAATGCAACGCGGGGCCAGGCCCTCACAGCATCGCGCTCCCGGCCACGGGTGCCATCAGCCGAAACGGAGCGCGCAATGGCGGGCTGGCCAGCAGGCCAATGACGTTCAAGCAGGGATCGATCCAGCGCGGCGCTCCCTCGTGTCCAGAGCTGCGAAAGCGGCCGTTCGATGCCATCGTCGCAGAGCACAAAAACGCGGGCGACCCAGATGTTGCCGGCTCGGTCGAGTGCGGGTGTTCGCGCACCGCATCCCAGGCGGTCAGCAGATGGCGGAGGACAGCGGCTCACGGTACTGCGGCAGAACGGCGATGTCGCTGCGCCGCTCGACGCGAATCTCCTCGGCAAACTCCGCAAAGGAGGTCGCGCGCGTGAGGTTGATCATCGCGTTGGGTTCAAAGCCATGGCGGTCTCCGCCGGCGACGACGGGGAAACCGACCTGCTGTCCCAAACTGACGACTCCCAGATTTTCGTTCCAGGAACGCAGACCGTTGATCTCGAGCGCGTGAATATGCGTTCCATAGGCATCCCCAGGAATTGCATGGACCAACGCGAGGATCGCGCCAGATCCGATGTCGCCCATGTCCCATAGAGGATGATTCAACACGATGAGCACAGCCGGGTCGGCGGTCAGTTCCTCGAGAATTGGCCCGAGAGACGGCCGGCGCTTGGCGTTTGCGAGTATTCGGCCATCCGCTGCATGAACGCAAGCCGCTCGCGCCGGAAGCAGATTGTGCACGCCCACATGAAAGTAGGATCGCTCGTAGGGTATGGTCCACTCGACCGAAATGGGAATCGCGCTCGTCGGGAGTTCAGCGAATGAAGCAGCAGACCGGCATCAATGTTGTCGTGGTCGGTGAGCGACACCATGGCGGCGAGCCCCAGCCCTTCGATCTGCTCGCATTCGAGGTCATGGGCCGCGCGGGCCGAGACCGGCCCACGCCAATAGGCGCGGGAGAAGTCGGGAACTTCGCCCGTCCTGGCCCGGTAACGCTCGATCTCCCAACGCACGAACTGCGATACAACGGGCATACGCTGCAGGTAACGAGGCAGCGCGCCGAGCCGCTCCCGCGAGTGTTCCGTGTGGCTGTGCAAGGAAACCCCGGAACGAAAGGCGCGGATGACGGAACGTTCGGACGGCAGGAGGTGCACTTTCGTTCGACCCGGTAGCATGCAGTTCTCCTCTCGATCTTCCTGCTTGCTGACCGTAGGCGAATCGTGTTACGGCGAGGTAACTCATCGATGAACTTACGTGAACGAGGGTTTATGATTGAGCACACTCCCGGACGGCAGGAAGTGCTAGGGCGTCTCGACTCAGGACTGTGCAGAACTGGTCAGGTGAGCGAAAGTGAACGTGAATATGCTTAAGGCTTGGTGCGACGTTCCGTTGAAGAGGCCAAGAGGCAGGCCCACGCCGGGCGCAACCGGGTGACGCGGGCCCAGCGGCTCACAGGCCCTTTAAGAGCCCGAAGGCAAGAACCACACGAAGTCTGGGGTCGTTTTCGCCGTATTTCGCGAGGACTTCCTGTTCGGCGGACAGCCAGTCGTCCAAGGCTCGGCCGTGGGTGGCTCCACGGCGGAGGTAGATCTCGTACGCACGAGATTCGATCCTGGCGTGCACAGGAGTTTCTTTCGGAGCCTTGCGCGAACCCTCCAGCGAATTCTGCAAGGAAGCCGCCAGACGCAACAAGCGCTCGAATCGTTCCTCATCCCAGGTGTGCGTTTCAGAATCGGATTGGAGCATTGAGCGGCCCTCCTCCCATGTCAGCGTCGCGGCCGGGTACGGCACGATCTAAGTTAAAGGCAAGGGGATGCGGAGATCAAACACATTAAACAGATCGGTGCAACACGTTTCTTTGATGAGGCTGAGCCGCCGAAATGAACCTGTTTTATGCGTAGCCCGGAACGCCGCGGAAAAAGCCGAATCACCATCGGAGGAGACATTCCCTAACTAGCCGATGGCTTCAGCAACTCCGTGGCGGAATCAGCGGCCGCCTTCTCCGGCCGGGCAAGCGGCTGGCCCAGGGCATCGCGCACCTTGCCGATGAGCGTCTCGCGCGTGAAGGGCTTTTCCAGCAGGAGGATACCTGGCTCCAGGACCCCATTGCGCACAACAGTCTCGTCCGTATAGCCAGACATGTACAGCACGTTCATCTCAGGATGGGAGCGGGTCAATTCCGCGGCCAGGGCGGCGCCGCTCATCCCCGGCATCACCACGTCGGCCAAAAGCAAATGGATCGGGCCATGATGGCGCTCGACAACCTGCAGCGCCTGCTCGCCGTTGCTGGCCTGCAAGGCGCGGTATCCGGATTGCACGAGCAGGTCGCGCGTGACCTCGCGGAGTGATTCGTCATCCTCCACCACGAGGACGGTTTCGTTGCCGGTCCCGGGTTGCGATCGACGAGCTTCGGAGGCCGCCAGCGGAGCGCTCGCCCGAACCCGAGGGAAATAGATCTTGAAGACGCTTCCTTTTCCAAGCTCACTGTAGACCCAAATGTGACCCTCGCTACGCTTTACCACGTCATAGATCGTAGCCAGGCCTAGTCCGGTACCCTTACCCGCTTCCTTGGTCGTGAAGAATGGCTCGAATATCTTTGCCCTGGTCTGGGGATCCATTCCGATACCGGTGTCGCTGACCGAGAGCATCACGTAGTCCCCGGGCTGCGCGGTCGGCATGTGGCGAATGGTGGTGTCGTCCAGGACGGCATTGGCCGTTTCGATGGTTAGCTTTCCTCCCTTCGGCATGGCGTCTCGCGCGTTCACGGCAAGGTTAAGAATCACCTGCTCCATTTGCCCCTGGTCGGCCAGCAATAGCCCCAGCGTAGGCGCCAGGATGGTCTTCAACTCGATATTCTCGCCAATCAGGCGCTGCAGCATCTTTTCGATGTCCGTGACCACCCCATTCAGGTCCAGGACCTTGGGCTCGAGAACCTGCCGGCGGCTGAAGGCCAAAAGCTGGCGGGTCAAAGCGGCCGCGCGCTGTCCCGTCTTGCGGATCTCCTCGACGGTCTTGCGCGCCGGATCATCCTCGCGGAGGCGCATGTCCAGGATGTCCGTATAGCCGATCATCACGCCCAAAATGTTGTTGAAGTCGTGGGCAATGCCGCCCGAGAGCCGTCCTACTGCCTCCATCCTGTGAGTCTGGCGGAGTTCGCTCTCCCGCAGCGCCTTCTCCGCTTCCCGGCGCGCGGTGATGTCCCGGTTCACGATCACGAACTTGTCTGGCTCATTCCTGCGGCTGCGGATCAAGCTTGCGGTGGACTCGAGAAGTCTCCAACTGCCGTTCTTGTGACGGAAGCGGTATTCCAGCGTGGCGCCCTGTCCGGTTTGCCGGGCCTTTTGCGCCGCCTCTTTGACGAGTTGGCGGTCTTCGGGGTGAATTTGCTCGAACGAATCGGTCCGTTCGAGGTCGGCAGGCGAATAGCCGAGAACCTTCTCGTACGAGGGGCTGTTGTAAAGACGGCGCCCGTCGACGTCGACGACGGCAATCATGTCCGCAGCGTTCTCCCGGATCAGCCGGAACAGCATGAGTTCGTCGCCCCACTCGCTCCGAAGCTGATCGTTATGAATCTGCTGGTAAATCGCAGCTACACCGAGCAGCAACGGCAGGGCAAGCAGCCCACAGGCAAACAACCAGATGGCCGGAGACTCGCCAGGGCGCACGCGCACCCGCAAGAGCGCAAGGGTGAAGACGGCCACCGCCAGCGTCAACAGCAGGATAATGACTTGAAGGGGGACGCCGGATCGCCACCTGCGACGGCTATTATGCGGGTTGAAGGGTTCCATGCCTTTACAAAAACCTGTAGAAATCGTACTGCTTAGTTCTAGCACTGATATTGACTGACCGCCAAATGCTTTTGTGCCATGGGTTTCCAGGCTAACCCTTATATCGCAATGCGACGCAATCGGATCGGCGAACCCGGCGTTTGAGGCCCGCGCGAATTCGTCACCCCGCGGGGCATCGGCTATGATGGGGTGCTCCTGTTGCACGCGGGCGAGCCCTGCGGCAACCGGATGCAATCGATCCCAATCTCAGGAGGCATCATGGCCATTGCTGTTGGGCAGCCCGCACCGGAGTTCACCCTGAAAGACCAGAGCCAAAAGGACGTGAAACTGTCCGACTACCGCGGGAAGAACGTGGTATTGGTCTTCTATCCGCTGGATTTTAGCCCGGTGTGCACGAACGAGCACGCTTGCGTCGTCAACGATATGAAGCAACTCGAGCAGCTCAACGCGCAAGTGCTGGGCCTAAGCGTGGACAGCGTCTGGGCGCACAAGGCGTTCGCCGAAAAGATGGGCATCCAGTATCCTCTGCTGGCGGATTTCAATCCGCGCGGAGCCGTGGCGGATAAATTCGGCGTCTATCTCGCCGAAAAGGGCATCACCGGGCGCGCCATCGTCATCATCGACAAGAATGGAAAGGTTTCCTGGGTCAAGAATTACGACATCCCCGTGGTGCCGGACATCAAGGAAGTGTCGCAGGCGCTCGCGCAGGTGAAGTAAGTTCGCGCTGAGCTCAGATTCAATCGAGACTGCGGCAGCCGGAAGCGGCAGCGGAGTGACGCGACGCTCCGCGGCTGCCACTTTCTCGATCCCTCACCCGGCACATCTTTGCGAGTCACTTCGCTGCGGGCGCTGCTTGCCCGGCCGTGGGCTTTGCGGCGAAGGTGCGCAGAAGGTTCACGAGCTGCCAGCGCTGCTCCACTGTCAGCTCGCTCTCGTACCCTGGCATGGGCCGGCGGCCTTTGCTGATCTTCCAAAATAGCTCACCGTCGGTGGTTTGACGCGTCTGGTCATCGGTCAAGCTCGCGGGCAGAGGTTTGTACAAGCTGGCGTCGGGGCCGTCGCCAGCGCCGCGCTCGCCGTGACAACGCGCGCAGCGGTCCGCGTAGATCGTCCCGGCCGAGGCCAAGTTCTGGGCGGTGGGAGACACCGGATCGGGAGTATCTTTGGCCGACGCAGGCATTCCCCAATCCGGGCCGCTATCGCAAGCCGTCCCGCCCAGCGACAAGGCGAGGCTCAAGAGCAGAATGGGCCAGCGATATTTGGTTCCTTGGGGCTGCCCTCGCTGCATTTGTTTGGGTCTAACGAGCCGTGGTCCAGACTTGGTAGATCACCACACCGAGCATAAAGAGCAGGTAGATCCGAAGCCCCCAGAAGAGAATGGCCTCGCTTGGCTTGAGCGGCCTGCGCGGGTAATGCTTGGCCTTTGCCGACGACAACTGGCCGGCTTCGAGGGACTGCATCACCCACGCGGAGTTTTCGGCGCTTGCCGGATGGGCGTCGGATTCGTGTGCTTCGGACACGCTATTTCCCTCCGATCAGAGCAAACAGGTTGGGCGCGATGACGCTGATCCCGTACAGTATGCCGGCAGCCACCAGCAGAATTACGACGAGGCTCGCCAAAACGTTGGCCCATCGCGGACTGACGAATTCACCCATAATTTCGCGATCATTCACCAGCATGTACAGGAAGATCAGAGCGGGCGGCATGGCCAGCACGGCGATGACGTTCACCACGAGCACGACGGAAACCAGCGGCAGCCCGGGAATCAGGACCAGCGCAGAAGCTGCCACAGCTTCGAGAAACAGGACGCCGTAGAAGGCTTTGCCCTGACTCATCGGCAGGTTCAGGCTGTGCGGCTGCCTGGAAACCTCGCCAAAGGCGTAGGCCGAGGACGTGGAGATGGTGATGCAAGCGACCATTCCAGCCTCGAAAATTCCGAGGGCAAACAACGCGGCGCCCCAGTGGCCGATGAACGGCTGAAGCGCCTCGGCAAACTGGGCTGCCTCGAGATTGGCGGCGCTCACGTGATGAAGGTACAAGGGAGCGGTGGCGATCACGGTCGCCACAGCCGCGGTGGCCGCCAGCACTGCGCCCAGAACCGTATCGGTAAGGCCGAAGCGAATATCGCGGGGAGTCAGCCCTTTGTCGGCGGTCGCGCTCTGCTGGAAAAAGAGCATCCAGGGAGTGACCGTGGCGCCGATATCGGCGAGCAGAATCAGGACCATGTCTTTGTTCACGCCACCCGGAAGCGGCGACCAGCGCGCCAGCGCATGCCCTATTGCGCCCCATTGCGGATGTGCCAGCAGGGCCACGGGGACGAAGATCAGATTGAACATGGCCGCCGCCAGCGTGATCCTCTCCCATGTCCAATAGCGATGGGTCATCAGCGCAATGTAAAGAACCGCGAGCGTGCCGAGGACCGCGGCCCAGGGCGGGATACCGAAAAAGCCGAGCCCGGCGCGAATGGCGATGAATTCGGTGATCAGTGTCAGGAAGTTTCCAATCATCAAGTCAATCATGGAGAAGCGGCCCCAGAATGGCCCGAACCGGTCGTAGATCAGCTCGGCGTGTCCCCGGTGGGTAACGGCTCCGAGGCGCACGGTCATCTCTTGCACCACCAGCGCCATGACGAAGGTCAGGAAGATGAAGGGAATAAAGAAGCCGATGCCGTAGCGGGCGCCCGTCGCGGCGTAGGAAAGCATGCTCGGACCGTCGTTCTCGCCCAGCATCACCAAGATGCCGGGTCCGATGAGGAGCCACAACAAACGGAGGTTGCCGAAGGCACCTTTGTGAATGCGGGCCAGGAAGACGCGCCGTCGATCACGCGCCCGGTCCATGTCCTCGTGCGTGATGGGCGGAGTGGAAACGCCGGGCATTGCGGCTGCGGGAGCGCCCGGTAACGAGGATTTGGCGGCTGCGTCTGCTGGCGCTGTGGCGACTGGTTTGGCCAACGGCGTTATCCTTACGCGCTATCGCGATGCGGAAGCGCGAGCGTCCGTGCGACCCATGCTCGCCTTGAACTCAAAATAGTTAACCCACATAAACTCTTTGGATAAACTACACTTAATGCTGGCGGTGGTCAATACGGGCGGGCGTATCTTGTTCGCGGCCGGTACTGTTCCGCGGCAGCAGCGCTGCCCCGCCGCGCAGGTTTATGGTAGGGTGACGGGTTCAAATCCAAGGAGGGGCCATGTCCGACCCGCAATCGCCGCAAACGCCGCAGGCACCGCAAGTGCAGATCAAAGCTGATGAGAAAGAACTGCTCGGGCAATACAGCAACTTGGTCATGATTCACCACAACCCCGAGGAGTTCACGCTGCACTTCATCTACGTGTTCACGAACGGGACACACGGCAAGCTTGCTGCGAGCGTAATTCTGAGCCCGGCTCATGCGAAGCGTCTGTGGCGTGCTCTGGGAGAAAATGTCTCACGGTTCGAGGCGCTCTATGGCCCGATTCGAGAGACGCCCACACCCGTGCCGCCGTCAAACGTTGGATTCGTGCAGTAAGCCCGGCTGTTTCCCGCGTGGACAAAGCTTGAGATTGCGCCCGGCCTTGCCGATTGTGCGCCGGGCGGCCGTACTCGGGGACCGGTGCCTGCGCCGCAACAGGCCCGCGACGCCTCGACCTCTTCCCTCCGCCGGCGGTGTACTGTAAGGGGGATGCAAGCTCAATGCTCCCATTGCGGCACGCTGCACACGCTCAACGACGCACAGACGGGGGGCTATCCGCGGGTGCAATTTCGTTGTTCACGCTGTGGCAAGAACACCGTCGTCAAAACACATGGTGTGGACAGCACACAAGTGCTCTCGCCCCTGCCGGATTTTGCCCGGAGCGGCGGCGGGCCCGGCGCTCGGGCCCTTCTGGGACCGGACGCGCAAGGCTTTTTTCTGCCGACCCACAAAGTCATCTCGCTGTCCGTGATCGCGGGCCCGGCTAGGGGCCAAGCTCTCTCGCTCGAAAAGCCCGTGGTGGTCTTGGGCCGCTCCGGCGCCGATTTCACCATTGGCGATCCGAACATCTCCCGCCAGCACTGCGCCGTGGAGGTACGAGGCGACGCAGTACGTTTGCGAGACCTGGATTCGACCAACGGAACATTTGTGGGCCTGGAACGGGTTCGCGCCGCCGAACTGCGTCATCTCTCTGAATTCCGCATGGGCTTGACGGTTGTGCTGGTGACGATCACGCCGAAGCTGTCCGCCCCCTTCTGAATCCGGGCCTCCGCTGAATCTGGCGCCGGTAATTTGTGCTACCGTAGCCGCGGAGCCGGACGATGCCGCCGATCAGCGCAGTTTTCATCACGTACAACGAAGAAAGCGACCTGCCGCGCGCGCTGGCATCGGTCGCGGGCGTCGCGGACGAACTGGTCGTCGTGGATTCAGGAAGCACCGACCGCACCTGCGAGATCGCGCGCGAGGCGGGCGCGCGCGTCCTGCGCCGTCCCTTCGACCAATACGACAAACAAAAGAATTTCGCCGCCTCACAAGCCGCGCATGACTGGGTGCTGGCACTGGATGCCGACGAAGCATTGAGTCCCGAGCTGCACGCCTCGCTCGTCGCTTGGAAGCAGCAAGAACCCACCGCGATTGCCTATCGAATGGCCACTCGATCGAATTACCTGGGCGGATGGATCCGGCACTCCGGCTGGTACCCCGAGTATCGCATCCGTTTTTATCGCCGCGATCGCGCCCGGTGGGTTGGCGCGCTGCACGAATCCGTGCACGCCGACGGACCGACTGGCAAGCTTGACGGAGACCTGCTGCACTACACCATGAGTTCCGTCGCCGAGCACTACGCGAAAATGGAGGTGTACACGAACCGGGCCGCCGAGGATCTCTACGCGCGCGGGCGGCGCCGCTGGCGCGGCGGCATGTGGGTCGCGGCGCCGTGGACACTCGCGCAGCGATTCCTGCTGCAACTCGGGTTTCTCGATGGCTACCGCGGCGCGATCATCGCCTGGACCTCGGCGCGTTACGTCTGGATGAAGTACCGCAAGCTGGGCGTGCTGGCGCGCGGGGGAAAGCTCGAGCAGCGCCCGCTGCCGCAGGTCAAGGACGCCTGAGCGTGCACGTGCTGCTCGTGGACCTCGAACGCGCCTGGCGCGGCGGGCAGAGCCAAGCGCTACTGCTGCTCCGCGGACTTCAGCAACGCGGGCACGCAGTGGAACTAGTCGCGGCCAGCGGCTCGGCTCTGGCCGAACGCGCCCAACGCGCTGGCATCGAGGTTCACACGACATCGGCGAAAGATCGGCGGTGGGGCGCGGCGCGGCTCCTGCGACGCCTCCTGCGCGAGCGACGCTTCGACATCGTCCACGCCAACGAAGCGCACGCCCTTACGGCGGCATGGCTCGCGCGTGCCCACCGTCACGCGTCGCTGGTCGCGGCGCGGCGCGTGACGTTCCCACTCTCGCGCGGCTACCTGTCGCTGGCGAGATATCGCGCAGCGGCCTGCATCGTGGCCATCTCGCAGGCGGTGCGCCAGCGGCTCCTCGCCGCGCATCTCGATCCCCAGCGCATCACCATCGTTGCCGACGGCGTGGAAGTGCCGCCGCCGATATCCCCGGAGCAGCGGCGCAGCGCGCGGGAACGCTGGAATTTCGCGACGGACGATCAGGTGCTCGCGCTGGTCGCGCCGCTCACGGCCGAAAAAGGGCACGCGCTGCTGATCGAGGCTTTCTCTGCAATCCGGCGCGAGGCGCCGCGTTGCCGGCTGCTGCTGGCCGGCGACGGCCCATTGCGCGCCAAGCTCGAAGAGCAGGCGCGCGCGGCGCATCTTATGCCCGACGTCCGATTTGCCGGATTTGTCGAGGATGTCGATGCAGTTTATGCGGCGTGCGACGTGTTCGTTTTCCCCTCGCTCAGCGAAGGAGCCGGCACCTCGCTGCTGAGTGCGATGGCGCACGCTTTGCCCGTGGTGGCGCTGGCGCGGGGCGGCGTGAAGGAAATCGTGCAGGACGGCTCGAACGGCCTGCTGGTGCAGGAAGCCTCGCCCGCCGCGCTGGCCGCGGCGGCGACGCGCCTGCTCGCCAATGGCGAGCTCGCACGTCAACTGGGAGAAGCGGCGCGGCAAACCGTCGTCGCAAAATTCTCCGCCGACCGCATGGTGGAGGCAACGCTCGCTGTTTTCGAGCGTTTGGCGCGCGGCGGTGCGCCAAAGGGCGCTTGAATCCACGCTCGATGGACTCACGAATAGATTGCCAAATAGGTTGCCCCAAAAAGGAAGGCGCCGGCTACCCCTCTGCCAGGGACAGCCGGCGCGTTTCCTAAGTTTTATTTTGCGCCAGTTTTTGCCTTCGCCTGTACCCTCCTCTCGGGTCTATCCGTGCAGGTTATTTCCTCAATCCGGCGGCTCGACAAGCCCGCCGATTCCAGGAAGTCAAAATCACAGGCACGCAGCGATCCGGCTGAGCGCGAACACCGGGCTCTCTCGCCGTTTCATGCCATACAATCTACGATCGGCCGCGTCCAAAAGTTCTTCAATGCTTTGGCCGTCCTGTGGGAACACCGCCGCGCCGACGCTGACGGCGATCTTGGGAGATCCGGCATCGGCTGCCAGGCGTTCACGGATGCGCTCGCCGACGCGCTGCGCGACCTCGGCTCCCGATTCGGGGAGCACCAGGGCGAACTCGTCGCCGCCATAGCGCGCGGCCGTGTCGATGCCGCGGCTGTTCAGGCGCAGCACGCTCCCCAGGCGGCAGATGGCCTGCGAGCCAACCAGATGCCCGTAGCGGTCGTTGATCTGTTTCAACCCGTCCAGATCCATCAGCAGGACGGCAAAGGAATGGCGCGTGCGGCGGGAACGCTGCAGTTCGCTTTCGAGCGAGGTCATCAGCTTCCGGTAGTTGCCCAGGCCGGTCAGGGAATCGCGCACCGCGAGTTCGCGCACCTGATCGAACAGGCGCGCGTTGTCCAGCAGCGCGCCGCCCAAGACAACCGCATAGCTGGCCACCTTGAGCACCTGCGCCAGCATGAAGGGCGCATCGAAGATATGAGCGGATTCGGAGACCACCACGTGGCAGGCCACGCTGATCCACAGCGCCGCGACCAACGCGCGATCAAACGGCGACGACACCGAGCGCAAACGCCGTCCGAAGCCCAGCGCCGCCAGCAAGAACAGGAACGCGGGAAACAGATCCCAGGGCCTCGCAATCAGGGCCGTGGGGCGAATCGCCGGTTCGATGAGCGCGGCGAAATAGACTGCGCTGGTGACATAGGCCACCACGCCGACCACGAAGATGGCGATGGCGATTTCGCGGCCCGGCTCGCGGGATTGCGGCACCCGCCGCTCGACGACCAGCGCCGCCAGGAGCAGAATCGCCAGCAAGGTCCGGCCGACCATCCAGGACATCGGAATGCGAGCCGCCGCCGCGCCCGCCGATAGCTGACCGTAGAGGCTCAAGACCGCCAGCGTCTCCACCACCCCGGCCAGGACGAACCCCAGCGCCAGCATCAGCGTCAAGCGGTCGTGTGTGCCGCGAAAACGCACAAACGCATTCGCCGCGTAGGTGAAAGACAACAGGCTCCCAGCGGTCTGCAGGTAGGAAAAAAGCAGAAACTCAGCGGTAAGGTTCAGGTGCCGCAGCCAGCATGCCAGCGCGAATACGGCCAGGAAAGTCGCAATCGCCAGCAGGTAGCGCAGACGATAGAGGTACTGGCCGATTTTTCGCCCCAATAGCATGACGCGCTCGAATCAGGCTCAATTCTCCGCAGGTCCTGAGAAACCAGACACATACCCATACAGCACGTCCTGTACCTTTGATTTCCCGGCTTGGTATGGATTTATCTATCAATGTAATCAATGACTTGGGAGAATGTACAAGGAATGACGTTCCGTTGTGGGCTAAAAGTTCCTCGGGGCAGTGTCAAAACGTTACGGGTTGACCTGCCTGGTCCATAGTGGAACTGCAAAAAAGCCCCACAGGAGACGCAAGGCCGTTCACCGGGGAACACGGACGATTCACCATCGGCTGGCGCACAACTCGGGCACAATCGCAGGTCCCACCCAGCGTTATCCACGCGGGATGCCTAAGAAAACCTGAAAAGACACGGGGGAAATCGGGTGAATAGCGAGGCACACATTATGTCGACCTAGCCGAGCCACGAGGGCCAGCAGCGGGCGGAATATTGCGGCTTTCTGAGCTGAACTTGCGTTCAGGCTTTGGAGGCGTCGTCCGCGGCGCGCACGGCGGATTCCGCGCCGGCGAATCCGATCTTGCTATGTGTTCCGTCGCAGAAGGGCTTGTTCACGGAGCCGCCGCAGCGGCATAAGGCAAAGTTCGGCTTACCTGTCAGATCGTACTTGTTCCCATCGGCGTCGACGAGTTCGATTGATCCCTCCGGCGCTTCCACGCGAAACGGACCATTCTTGCGAACGGTAATCTTTACGTCTGCCATGACTCGTCCCTCCCGGAGCGATCTCTCGCAGTAACTTCACAATAAAATTAATATTTAGGAACGGAAGGATCGACTTCATCCGACCACGCCAGAATGCCGCCCTTCAAATTCCAGATCTTCTGAAAGCCGGCCTGCTGCAGAAACTGTACGGCATCGGCCGAACGCCTGCCGCTCCGGCAATAGACCACAATCTCGCGGGAGCTATCGAGCTCGCTGGCGCGGCGCGGAATGTCGCCGAGCGGGATCAAGTGGCCGTTATTGAGCTTGCAAATCTGCACCTCGTGCGGCTCCCGCACGTCTAGAACGAACAGATCGTCGCCGCGATCCAGACGCGCCTTGAGCTCGCGCGGCGTGATTTCCGGTATTCCCGTAGTCATTACAGGGGCCTCCTCACCTCGAATTCCGCAGAATTCTTCATAGTCTATGAGCTGGTTGATGGTGCGATGCTCGCCGCAAATCGGGCAGTCCGGGTTCTTGCGCAGGCGATATTCCTTGAAAGTCATGGCCAGCGCGTCGAACCGCAGCAAACGGCCTACGAGCGGCTGGCCGATGCCCAGAATCAACTTGATTGTCTCCATGGCCTGAATCGAGCCGACGATGCCCGGCAGCACGCCCAGCACGCCGCCCTCGGCGCACGAAGGCACCAGCCCCGGCGGTGGCGGCTCAGGATACAAGCAGCGGTAGCAGGGCCCGCCGGGGTAGCCAAAGACCGTGGCTTGGCCCTCGAACCGGAAGATCGATCCGTAAACGTTCGGCTTGCCCATTAATACGCAGGCATCGTTCACCAGGTAACGCGTCGGGAAGTTGTCCGTGCCGTCGACAATGATGTCCCAGTCGCGGAACAGCTCGAGCGCATTTGCGCTGGTCAGCATCGTCCGGTAGGTATCGATGCGGATCGTGGGGTTCATCGCCGAGAGCCGCTCTTGCGCGGCCACGGCCTTCGGCCGGCCTACGTCCTGCGTCGTAAACGTGATTTGGCGCTGCAGGTTCGTGTGGTCGACGGTGTCGAAGTCAACGATGCCAAGCCTGCCCACTCCGGCGGCAGCTAGATACAACCCCAGCGGCGCGCCCAGGCCTCCCGCGCCGATCATGAGCACCTTGGCGCGGGCCAGCTTGAGCTGACCTTCCATGCCCACCTCGGGCATGATCAGATGGCGGCTATAACGCTGAATCTCTTCTTTGGTCAGCGCGCGCTCGGCTTCGGCCGGGAGCGTGCTGGTTTGAATCGGCATGAATCTTCTCCTTACAGACTGCGCCCAACGTCGCTATTGGCGCGTTCAGAGCCGCCGGCGATCGACGGGACGATGCTGATCGTATCGCCGTCCTTGATGGGCGTGTTTTCCTTCTCGAGGTAGCGAATGTCCTCGTCGTTCACGTAAATGTTCACGAAGCTGCGAATGCGGCCGTCCTCGGTGTAGAGGTGCTTCTGCAAGTCGGCAAAGGTTGCCGTCAACTTGCGCAGCGCGTCTCCCACCGTAGCCGCTTCAAACTCGACGCTGGCTTGCTTGCCCGTAAAGGGGCGCAGCGCCGTCGGAATTTCCAGCTTGATTGCCATGTTCTACCTGTCCTCCATTCGATGCTGCATGCCCCTGAATCGCTCCAAGGGCTGCATCCTGCTCATTTCACGCCTTCTGGGCGCCCGCGCGCGGCTTGACCTCTTCCGGGTCGAAGTGCGACCGGTCATCCGCCAGCCGCCAGGAAGTCAAGTCCTGTGGCTGCCCTGCCGCCACGCTCACGATCACGTAGCTGTACCACGGCCATGCGTGGTCGCGGTCAAACTCACTCGGCCGAGCCGGATGGTCAGGGTGCGAATGATACCACCCAATCAGTTCCAAGCCTTGCTGGACCGCGGCCTTTTCGGCGCCGCGCACGTCGTCCGCCGTCACCGAAAAGCGATTCCGCGGAGAGTCGTCCCGGCGATTCACCAGCGGGAAGAGCGAGCGAACTTCGCGGTCCCCTTCGCCGTCCACACCCAGCATCGCGCCACAGGTTTCGTTCGGATAGTCCTCGGCGCCGTGCCCGCGGATTTCTCTCAGTATGTCTTCGCTCAAAAACAACATGGGCCTTCACCAACTCCCGCGCGCCTAATCTTCGTACCAGAAGCGTTCGCTCAAGTATTTCTCGGCGGCGTCGGCGAAAATCGTCACGAACACCGCGTTTTGTTCCCGCCTCAGCGAAGCCGCCACTTGCATACAGCCCACAAGCGCCGCGCCTGCGCTCGGGCTCACCAGCATGCCTTCCTCGCGCGCCAGGCGCTTGACCATCTTGTAAGCATCCTCGGTGGGCACAATCTCTTGACGATCCGCGACCGAGGGATCGTAAATCTGCGGCACGATGGCGCTCTCCATGTGCTTCCAACCTTCCAAGCCATGGAACGCCGAATCCGGCTGCAAGCTGATGCATTGCACCAAAGGATTGAATTCCTTGAGACGCCGCGCCGTGCCGACGAACGTGCCGCTGGTTCCCAGGCCAGCCACGAAGTGCGTGATCGCGCCCCTCGGTCTGCCGCCAAATTTCCGGAGCGGTGGTCTCGTAATGCGCCCGCCAGTTTGCCGGATTGCTGTACTGATCGGGGTAGAAAAACTCGTCGGGCGACGAAGCGTAAATCTGCCGTGCGCGGCGGATGGCGCCATCCGATCCTTCGTCGGCCGAGGTCAGCACCAGCTCTGCGCCATAGGCGATGAGGATGCGCTTGCGCTCCGGGCTGGCATTCGATGGAAGGCACAGCTTCACTGCGATAACCCAGCGCCGCGCCCAGCATGGCGTACGCGATGCCTGTATTGCCGCTGGTCGCATCGAGAATGGTCTTCCCAGGCCGCAGAGCGCCGCTGCGCTCGCCTTCCCGAATCATGTTCAGCGCCGCGCGGTCCTTCACTGAGCCGCCGGGATTGAGCCACTCGGCCTTGGCGTAGAATCCGGCGCCGGGAAAGGCGTGTCCGACGCGCTCGAGGCGCAAGAGCGGCGTATTGCCGATGCGTTCCACCACCCCGGCGCCCAGTTGCGCGCTTTTCGGCTCAGTCAGAAGAGCACTCCTCGGTAAACTCATAAAACGGTGGACCAGATCCCCCGATCAAACAGACGCACATAAGTCACAAACGAATCAGCTTAGGCGTTGTAGCTTAACGGAAAGGACAGCGAAAAGGTAGGGGACGACAGCGTCCGGACGGGGAAGAATGAGCTAGGGAAATGGACGACGCAAGTAAGGCGGAGTAGCTCATGCACCGTATTGTAGCACCGGCGCGATTGACAACCAAGCGGCCAGCATGGATTCTGGTAGCCCCATGTGGAACGTAGAGGAAAGATTCGAACAAGCGACTCTCGACGCCCTGCCCTCGAAGGGCTTCCAGGTCAGCAGCACCGGCGGCGTCATGCGCGTCGAGAAATATTGCTGCGGATCGGAGTTCCGGCGCACGCCCAGCGGGCGCTATCAGATGACTATCCTGCCGTCCATCGTGTACCAAGGCCAGTTCACGCGCTTGTGGGATGCCGGCTACCAGAAGTTCCTGATCACCGACGACCGGCGGAAAATTCCCGCCCTGGCCCCGCAGCTCGTGAACCTGCGCCAATTCAACGAGGAGTTGCGTTACGCGATCGGCGTGCCCACGTATTACAACGAGGCGCTGGGCTCGACGTGCGAAGTAACGACGTACGACCGCGTGCAGGGGCGACCAGGCGCCGTGCCGGACGAAAGCGTCGGCGTCAAAACGACGCCAGAGGACTAGCCGTCCCCGGGACGGGCGCTACGGCGGGCTTCTTCAAGCTGCTTGCGAAACTGCTCCAGGTCGACGCGATGCTTGGCCACTTTGCGCGTGCCAAGGAGAATCACCGGCACATCGTAGTCGTGGAGCGCACGAAGCGCCGGATCCACGTCGATATTGATCTCGCGCAATCGCGCGCCGGCGCGCTGCAGCAGCGGATCGATCTGCGCCTTGGCTTCCTCGCAGAGATGGCATCCGGGCCGGGTGTAGAGCGTGACGTCGAGCGGACCCGCCAAAGCTAGGCGGCCGTCTTCGGTGCGCGCGTAGCGGTCGGCCTGTTCGAGCGGCTTCAGCCAGCCGCGCGTCACCAACTCCTGCGCAACGGCCCGCCACAATCTCGGGTCGCCGAAGTCTTCGAGTGCAATCGACGCAGGCCCCGGCCCCACGGGAGTGGGCTCGAACGCTTCCAGCAATTTTCGGCTTTGCGAATCCACCAAACCTCCAGCCTGCTCCAAACGCATCTGTTATACAGCAGCGGAGTTGAAACAGAAATGCGCGGCCGGGCGCCCTTGTGGCGGCTGCTCGCCCGTGGTATCACCGAAGGTCACAGGAGAACGCATCATGGCGGATGTGCTGGCGCTGGTCGACGATCTTTTCTTTCAAGCGAAGATGATGGAAACGGCAAAACAAGTTGGCGTGGCACTTCGCGTGGTCTCAAGCGGCGACGCTTTGGTGCAAGCCGCGGCGGCGCAGGCCCCGGCGCTGGTGCTGGTGGACCTGAATGCGCGGCAAGGAGCGCTTGCAGGGCTCACGCAATTGTGTGCCGCGGGCCAGACGCCAATCGTGGCGTTTCTCTCCCACGTGCAAACCGATTTGGCCGCGCAAGCGCGCGCGGCCGGCTGCGAACAGGTGCTCCCGCGTTCGAAATTTACCGCCGACCTCGCGGAAATTTTGCGCCGGGCGAAATCGTGATGGCGTCTCCGCGAAAAACGCGCGCGCGATGGTCGCGGGCGGCCATCGCCACCGCGCTGCTGGTGGCGATGGCTGCGGCTGTCCCACAGGCGCACGCGCAGGGAGCTCGGCTGCCCGTGCAGCCTGCGGGCGATCCGGTCGCCGCGCTCGCCGACGCGTTGTCGGCCGCTTGCCGCCAGGATCACGCTGAGTTTGCGATGCATCTCACCACGGAGAATGCCGCCGCCTTTCGCGCCCTGCCCGAGCCGCTGCAAACCGCCCTGCTGAAGCGCCTCATCCTGCTCGACGATCCGGGCAAGCCTTTGCTGGCGACCGCCGCCGGAGGCCGCACCGAAGTGCGCTGCGAAGCGGCGGGCCTGGTTGCGGACATGCACCTCGGCGCGCCGAACGTGCAAGAGAATCTCGCCTTCGTCACCGCCGAAATCGGGCAGCCAGGCGGCGAACCGCGCTCGGTGCGCATCGGACTCGTGCGCGAAAAAAACGATTGGAAGCTTCTGTCCGTCGGGCTGTTGCTGCTGGATTTGCCGGCGATGTCCAAACAGTGGAACGAGGCAGATCTGCAAACGAGCGAGAACGATGCGATCGCCGCGCTAGCCAAAATCGCCGAGGCTCTCGACAAATACCAGCAAGCTTACGGCAAACTGCCGGAAACGCTCGATCCACTTGGCCCTCCCGGCGGGGACGGCGCTTCCCCGGAACACGCCGGACTGCTCGCCGCAGAACTCGCCGCCGGATCGAGCGGGGGATACAGTTTCCGTTACGTCATTGTGCCGGCGAAAACCGAGGGCGACGACTCCGAGCGCGACAAGGCCGCCGGCTTTGTTCTCGCCGCCACGCCCATCGAATACGGCAAGGGAGGCCGCCGTTCTTTCTACCTCGATTCGAATGGAACGCTGCGCGGCGACGACAAGCACGGCGCCGTGGCCACGGCCAGCGATCCGCAAATTGCCGTGCCGCAATAGAGCGCGCTGAGCCCGGCCACCGGCGGCTCCGTTGCAGCGCGTCTGGAATGTTGTTACGCTTCCGGCGATTCCATGAGGCGCGTTCTTCTCACGACTTCGGCGTTGGTGCTGGGCTTGTGCTGCTCAGCGCAGCTTCGCTCTCAACAGTACGGCGAAGCGCCCTCCGCCGCGCCCGTTCTCGAGTTGCACAGCGGCTTCTGGATTAATCTGCACCATTTCCTCTACCTGCAAGGCGCGCCTTCGTAACGAAGCCGCCGAGCACGAATCACCAAGCAAATCAGAAGCGCAGCCGGAATATGCCTCGTCCCCGCCCGCCGGTGATTTGACGCCGGCCGAACAGACCGCATGGAATGCCGCCCTGACCGCCTACGCCCGGGACTGGTCCGAGCGCGACTTGCTGCACAACGGCGACATGACCATCGTCAATAACCGCTTGGCTGAGCTGGAGAGTTGCGCGGACATCTCGGCGCAGGGCCCGCCGCAGTGCGCAGCGGGATTACGCGCGGATCTGGTCACCGCGCTCGAAGAGGCCGCGCCCGTGTATCGCGCGCACTGGTGGCCACAGCAGGACCGCGAAAATCGCGCCTGGACGGCGGCTGTCTCGCCGCTGGTGCAGCGCATGGGCTCGAACCTCGCGAACCAATTGATTCGCGTCTACCAGCACCCCTGGCCCGCGGGCCATCTGCGCGTGGACGTGGTCTGGTACGCCGGGCCCGAGGGTTCCTACACCTCGCTTGATCCCACCCACGTCACCATCGCCAGTCACGACTCCCGTAACCAGGGCCTATCGGCTTTTGAGATGCTCTTTCACGAAGCCTCGCACTCGCTCGCCGACGGCCTCAACGAAGCCATTGCCCGCCGCTGCCGCGATCTGGACAAGCCCATCCCCCGCGATCTCTGGCACGCGCTGATCTTTTACACCACGGGCGAACTCGTCCGACGCGAAGTAGCGAATCTGCCCGCACCCGCGCCGGCCGACGCGGCAAACTCTAGCGCTTCGGCTGCCCCAGCCGCCTACACCCCCTACGCCGTTCGCAACGGCCTGTACGATCATGGCTGGAACGAATACGACATGGCGATTGAGCGCTTCTGGCAACCCTACCTCGACGGCGCGGTCGATTTCGACACGGCCATCGCGCACATCATCAACGCACTTTGACGCGGTCGCGACTCCAACCGAGCCGCCGGCCGGCTCGCCCCGCGTTTGTCGCCCATGACCGAGTGTGCTATTCTTTTGTCCGTTAATTCGGGGTCCTCGAGGCATTTGGTTTTGGCCGGGCGTTCCTCCCCCGTTTGAGCTTCTTCGATGTGCGAAACGTCTCAGGGGAGATGTCTCTGCAGCCGGGCCGCAGGCGTTCCGCTCGGCGCAGGATTCTCAGGTCAAGTTCCCAGGTAGCTGAATCGACAAGGGGTTAAGGGCCATGGCGACAGAAGCCACCACGAAAACGATGGAAATCAAGCTGGCGCACTCGCCGGATTCCGACGACGCCTTCATGTTCTACGCCCTGGCCACCAACCGGGTAAAGGCGCCCGGGCTCAAGTTCACGCACGTCCTGTCCGACATCGAAACGCTCAACCGCGCCGCCGACCAGGAGACCTACGACGTCACGGCCATCAGCTTCTCCGCCTACGCCTTCCTGCACGAGAAATACGCCCTGCTCGATTGCGGCGCCAGCTTCGGCGACGGCTACGGCCCGATCGTCGTCGCCAGCAAGCCCATGAAGCGCAGCGAACTCACCGGCAGCCGCATCGCCGTGCCTGGCTTGCGCACCACCGTCCTATTTGGCCCTGCGCCTTTTCGAGCCGCAGTTCGAAGCCGTCGTGGTTCCCTTCGACCAGATCATCGACGCCGTAAAAGCGGGCAGCGTCGACGCCGGCCTGCTCATCCACGAAGGCCAGTTGCTTTTCCCCTCGCTCGGCCTGCACAAGGTAGTGGACCTGGGCCAGTGGTGGCAGGAAACCACGCAATTGCCGCTGCCTCTCGGCGGCAACGCCATCCGCCGCGCGCTCGGCGTCGAGGCCGGCCAGCAAGTCGCCCGCGCCATTCGCGAGAGCGTCTCCTACGCGCTCGAACATCGCGAAGAGGCGCTGAACTACGCCTTGCAGTTCGCCCGCGATATGGATACCGATCTCGCCGACAAATTCGTGGGCATGTACGTGAACAAGTGGACGCTCGGCTACGGCGAGCGCGGACGTGCCGCCGTGCAATTGCTGCTCGACCGCGGCTACCAGGCCGGCGTGATCCCCGGCCCGATCAAAGCCGAATACCTGAGCGACCAAGCCGCATCCTAGGCCACGCCAGATCTTCGAGCGCGGCCTTTGAATCGTTTTTCTGCTAAAATAGTTGCGTTCCCGGCGATCAGGCCGGAGCGAAAGGCTAATCCAACACTCTTCACCCTTCTCCAGCAGTTGCCGTCCGAGCCACTTCAGCAAGCGAATTTCCGCGCGGCCGCGGATTACTCTGTAAACTTTGTGTTTCAGCTTTCGTGGGATCGCTAAGCGATGAACCAGGGCGAACAAATTCGCGCCGAACTCCTCGACCGGATGCGCCAGCGCATCCTGGTGCTCGATGGCGCCATGGGCACCATGATCCAGGCCCGCAACCTGGTCGAAGCCGACTATCGCGGCAAGGAATTCGCGCATCACCCGCGCGATCTGCGCCTCAATAACGACGCGCTGAACCTCGCCCAGCCGCACATCATCGAGGAAATTCACACGCAATACCTCGAAGCCGGCGCCGACATCATCGAAACCAACACCTTCAATTCCAACGCCATCTCCATGGCCGATTACGGCCTCGAAGATCGCGTCGCCGATCTGAATTTCGCCGGCGCCCAAGTCGCCCGCCGCGCCGTCGACCGCTTTGCCGCGGCGCATGCCGGCCGGCGCTGCTTCGTGGCCGGCTCGATGGGCCCGACCTCGCGCACCGCCTCGGTCTCGCAGGACGTGTCGAATCCCGCCGCGCGCGGCGTAACCTTCGACCAGCCTGCGCGAAATCTACAGCACGCAAGCCCGCGCCCTGGTCGAAGGCGGCGCCGACCTCCTGCTGCTCGAAACCGTCTTCGACACGCTCAACGCCAAAGCCGCGCTCTTCGCCATCGAGGAATATTTCGAGGCCTCCGGCAATCGCGTTCCGGTCATCGTCTCCGTCACCATCGTGGACCGCAGCGGCCGCACGCTCTCCGGCCAGACCGTCGAAGCCTTCTGGATTTCGGTCTCGCACATGCCGCTGCTTCGCGCGTGGGAATGAACTGCGCCCTCGGCGCCAAGCAAATGCGCCCGTTCCTCGAGGAGCTCTCGCGCCTCGCGCCGATTCCCACCATCTGCTACCCGAACGCCGGCCTGCCCAACGCCTTCGGCGGCTTCGACGAAACGCCCGAGCGCATGGCCGCCGACCTCGGCGATTTCGCGCGCAACGGCTGGCTGAACATCGCCGGCGGCTGCTGCGGCTCGACGCCCGCGCACATCCGCGCCATCGCCGAAGCGGTGCGCGAAGCCAAGCCGCGCGTGCCGCCCACGCCCGAGCCCTACTCGCGCTTCAGCGGCCTCGAGCCGCTGGTCATTCGCCCGGACACCAACTTCGTCAACATCGGCGAGCGCACCAACGTCACCGGCTCGCCGCGCTTCGCCGAGCTGATCCGCAAGGGCGAATACGAGCACGGCACTGGCCATCGCGCGCCAGCAAGTCGAAGGCGGCGCGCAGATGATCGACGTCAACATGGACGAGGCCATGCTCGACTCGGAACAAGCCATGACCACGTTCCTGAACGCCCTCGGCTCCGAGCCGGACATCGCCCGCGTGCCCATCGTCGTCGATAGCTCGCGCTGGTCGCGTGATCGAAGCCGGCCTGAAATGCCTGCAAGGCAAAGGCATCGTCAATTCCATCAGCCTCAAGGAAGGCGAAGATGTTTTCCGCGCGCAAGCCCGCAAAATCCGCCGCTACGGCGCCGGCGTCATCGTCATGGCCTTCGACGAGAAGGGCCAGGCCGATTCCGCCGAACGCAAGCTGGCCATCGCCACGCCGCGCCTATCGCATCCTCACCGAGGAAGTGGGCATGCCGCCGTCCGACATCATCTTCGACCCCGCCATCCTCACCGTCGGCACCGGCATCGAGGAGCACAATTCCTACGCCGTCGCCTTCCTCGAAGCCACGCGCGAAATCAAGGCCGATCTGCCCGGCGCGAAAGTCAGCGGCGGCGTGAGCAACATTTCGTTTTCTTTCCGCGGCAATAATGTCGTCCGCGAAGCCATGCACTCCGCGTTCCTCTATCACGCCATCCGCGCCGGCATGGACATGGGCATCGTCAACGCCGGCCAGCTCGCCATCTACGAGGAAATTCCCGCCGAGCTGCGCGAGCACGTCGAAGACGTGCTGCTCAATCGCCGCCCGGACGCCACCGAGCGCCTGCTCGATTTCGCCCAGACCGTCGGCAAGCGCGGCGCCGACCGCCGCCAAGGAAGGGGCCTGGCGCAGCGGCACGGTCGAAGAGCGCCTCTCGCATTCGCTGGTGCCGGCATCACCGAATTCATCGCCGTGGACGTCGAAGAGGCGCGCCAGAAATACGCAAAGCCGCTGCACATCATCGAAGGCCCGCTGATGGACGGCATGAACGTCGTCGGCGATCTCTTCGGCTCCGGCAAAATGTTCTTGCCGCAGGTGGTCAAGAGCGCGCGCGTGATGAAGCAGGCCGTCGCCATCCTGCTTCCCTACCTCGAAGCCGAAAAGCTGGCGCAGGGCGGCCGCGAGGCCCAGGCGCGCGTCCTGATGGCCACGGTGAAAGGCGACGTGCATGACATCGGCAAAAATATCGTCGGCGTGGTGCTGGGCTGCAACAACTATGAAGTGATTGACCTCGGCGTGATGGTGCCCGCGGCCAAAATCCTCGAAGTCGCGCGCGCCAAAAATGTGGACCTGATCGGCCTGAGCGGCCTGATCACGCCGTCGCTCGACGAAATGGTGCACGTCGCGCGCGAACTGGAACGCGAAGGCTTCCGCATCCCGCTGCTGATCGGCGGAGCCACCACCAGCCGCGCCCACACCGGCGTCAAGATCGCGCCCGGCTATCAGCCAGCCGGTAGTTCACGTCGCGGACGCCTCGCGCGCCGTCGGCGTCGTCGCCGCGCTCAGGAGCCCCGAGCAGCGTACAGCCTTCGCCGACGAAAATCGCCGCGAGCAGGAACGCGCCCGCGAAAAATATCGCGGCCCGCAGCGTCGCCCATCTGCTCTCGCTCGACGAAGCGCGCCGGCACAAGCCGCGTCATCGACTGGAAAAACTATCAGCCGCCCGTGCCGTCATTCACCGGCACGCGCAAATGGGAGTGCGTGCCGCTGGCCGAGCTTGTCCCGTTCATCGACTGGACGCCCTTCTTCCACGCCTGGGAGCTGAAGGGCGTCTACCCGCGCATCTTGGACGACAAAACAGTCGGCCCGCGCGCCAAGGAACTGCTGGACGACGCGCGCAAGTTGCTGGCGCAAATCGTCGCGGAAAAATCGCTGACCGCGCGCGCAGTAGCCGGCTTCTTCCCAGCCAATAGCGTCGGCGATGACATCGAACTCTACGCCGACGCAGCGCGCACCCGGCTGCATGGCCACGTTCTACACCCTGCGCCAGCAAATGGAAAAACCCGAAGGCGAATCCGAATACGCCCTAGCCGATTTCATAGCTCCGAAGGAAACCGGCCTGAGAAGATTACCTGGGCGCCTTCGCCGTCACCGCCGGAATCGGCGCGAACGAACTAGCCGCGCGCTTCGAAAAGCAGCACGACGACTACAACGCCATCATGGCCAAAGCCCTAGCCGACCGCCTGGCCGAAGCCCTCGCCGAATGGCTGCACAAGCAGATCCGCGACGCCTGGGGCTTCGGCCACGACGAAAACCTAAAAGCCAGAAGACCTGCTGCGCGAGCACTATCGCGGCATCCGCCCCGCGCCAGGCTATCCCGCCTCGCCCGACCACACCGAGAAAATCACATCTGTTCTCGCTGCTCGACGCCGAACGCGCCACCGGCATCACGCTCACCGAAAATTTCGCCATGCTGCCAGCCGCCTCCATCTGCGGCCTCTATTTCTCGCATCCCGATTCCCGCTACTTCGCCGTAGGCAAAATCGGCCGCGACCAAGTCCTCGACTACCAGCGCCGCAAAGGCCTGGAGCTGCGCGCCATCGAGCGCTGGCTAGGCCCCTACCTAAACTACGAGCGCCCGACCGACTAACCCGGGAACGCCATTCTCCCGAATGGCGCCCTCGCGTTCAGCAGGAGTCGCCATCTTTGCGCCGGCGGCGAAGGTGGAGCACGCACCCCTCCGACGCGGTCATCCCGAAGCGCAGCGAGGGATCTGCTTTTCTCGTCACCGCCCAACGCCGGTCAAACTCGTCCGTCCCCGCGGCCCACAACCCGCCAGCGTCATTCTGAGCCGGAGTGGCGGCCCGCATTTCCCTGCGTCCCGTTCCTCGGGACGCGCCGCCACGCAGCGAAGAATCTCTCCGTCTCCGTGGGTTCCTTTCTGCTTCAGTTCGTGGCTTCCGCCCGAAACCGCCCGTTAATCGACGCCTAAGACCCGATAGCACAACTCGCAGGTTGACTTAAGGGAATGATAATATCCGCCCGTGAAGAGCCGTCTAGACGGAAACCGTCTCCACCCGCGAATGACTACTTTAGAAGCGAAACAGATAGCTGCCCTTATCAATTCACGGAACCGCCTCGACAAGCAATACACTGGTGAGGGCGTTCTCGGAGACGCGGCCTTCTACGAATACGAGGTCGTGGATGGCACCGTCGCAGCCTGCGTACAGCGGAAACAATTACAGTGGTATCAGTGGGAAATTCTTCATCTTTCGGTGAGCGAGAAACACGAACATAAAGGCCTAGCATACGCTGTTTACAAACGGACCGAAGAAAAGGCAGTTGCCAACAAGGTTCGGCTGCTCCAATGCACAATCAGAGAAGGCAACAAAGAGAGCGAGGTTTTCTTTAGCAGACAAGGCTTCGTCAAAGTGAATCGTTTTAAGAATCAAAGGACCGCCAATATAGTTGGTGTCTGGCAGAAGGTACTTTCCCCGGTTGACGATAAGGCTCGATAAACACGCTTCGCCATCGACAGTTGCCGACGCCCAGTGGAAGACGAATACGAATTCGCCGTTTGTGCAATCCATTACCTCAGAGTTTGCGTGTCGGCGGAACTTTGCAGCATCCAAGGCGGCAAAACGAAACTTACCGACGACGGACGCGAACTCTACGCAGAGTGGATTTACCTACCGACAAAATATAAGCAACTAGAGCTCGACGCATTGCACCTTATGCCACATTTTATTCATGGAATCCTGGTGCTAAATCTGCACCAGCAAAAGATTCTTGAAGTTGCGCATCCTTGGTCCCGAAACGTTCGATATTCGTTCGCCGATATCGTCTGCGGTTTCCAAAGCGCCCTGCGCGAGCGGCGATATCGGCGTCCGATCGGCCTCCGTGGCCGGTACTATTTTGGCTCGATAACCGATCAGCTCTCTCTGGAAATGTTTCGGGAGCTCATTTGGGCAAGCCCTAAATCGTGGGACGGTCCCACGCGACAATTCGCTGAGACTGACTGGCCGACACTACAGGTGGGCCAGGTCGGGCGGGGAATCACGGCTCCCTGTCCTTGGTGCGACCCTCCAATACGACCCCAGAAGGATAAAGTGAGATGGTGTAGGTACCACAACCTGGAAATTTCGGTGCCAGCCGATCCATCAAAACCAATTACCAGAAAAACTTGGATCGAAGGAATCGCCGGCTTTCCGCGTATCGCCACCTAGGTGGTAGTGGGCGAATGACCCTCAAGAGGACGACCGTACAAGAGCCTGCTCTCGGCGAAGTCGAGAGGCGGGCGGTCCTATTCGTATTCGAACGCACCAGCGTTCGAATACTCCTAAGTAACTCCTATTGACGAGTATGATATAATGTATCTATGTTTGCGAACGGATCGCACGACAGCGACATCTTCGCCTGCGCCGGCACATCTATCGCATGCGCCCTCCGCCAACAACGCTCTTTGCTCGCTCTTTACGCTCTTGTGCACTGGAGCAAACGCCAACCTCCCTGTTTTCATCCGATTGCGCACTCTTTGAAAAAACCACCGGGGATAGGGGTACCCCCTCTATTTTCACTTCAACAGCCACGCAGCGGGCCCCGGGAACCTGCGTATCGCCGGAATGTACGCTTGGGCGCTCGCAGACGACCGTTGCCTTGACGCTCTCCGGCCTTTCGCATAGAGTCAAAAGCCTTTCGTTGCGGAAAGAAATTCGGGCCACATGAAGCGCGTCCTCTCCACGTATCTGTTCGTGAAGCGCAAACTGACGCCTGCACTGGTGGGCGAAATTGCCGCCTCCGGCGTGAATGCCGTCGAGATGTTTTGCGGGCGCTCGCATTTCGACTATCGTTCCGACGACGCCGTGCGCGAGTTGGCCTCCGCGCTGCAGCGACCACAATCTGGCCGTGCATGCCGTGCACGCGCCGGCCGAGCGCGATCTCGGATCGAGGCGCGAAAGCAGCGTGCCCCTTTCCATCTGCGATCTCGAGCGCTCCCGGCGCCTGGAGGCTGTGGACGAGGTCAAGCGCGCGCTCGATCTGGCCGAGGACATGTCGTTTTCCTATATGGTGCAGCACCTGGGCTCCTCGCGCGATCCCAACGATCCGCGCCTCTTCGACGCCGCCTTCAACTCCCTCGAGCACCTGCGCATTTTCGCCAAGCAGCGCGGCGTGACCATCGCGCTCGAAAATACGCCCGGCGAACTGGCCACGCCCGCGAATCTGCGCCAGTTCCTCGCCGAAACGCGCCTCACCGACCTGCGCCTCTGCTTTGACATCGGCCACGCCCATCTCGGCGACGGCGTCGCCAAAAGCTTCGAGACCATGCGCGATCTGATAGTCACCGCGCACATTCATGACAACCACGGATTGAAAGACGAGCACCTCGCGCCCTACGAAGCCTCCGCAGACGACGGCAAGCCGACTGGCGCCAGCGGGACCATCGACTGGAAAGCCGCGCTCCAGGAGTTGAAGTCGACCCCGCTGGTCTTCGAGCTGAAGGAGCAGCCGGGTTGGGCTGAGCCGACCCCGGCCTCGGTGTCGCTCGACGTGGCGCGCAGAGCGTTCGATCGCGTCGAAGAGGAATTAGACGCGGCGCGACGAGGTGGCGTGACCCGTGCCCGTCGTCACCATTGATCGCGTCGCCGAGCACGTAGGTGAGGAAGTCACCATCCGCGGCTGGCTCTACAATCAGCGCGAATCGGGCAAGCTGCTCTTCCCGATTTTTCGCGATGGCACCGGCATCCTCCAGGGCGTGGTCTCGCAGAAAGAGCAGCCCGAAGCCTTCGCCGCGCTGCGCGGCCTGACGCAGGAATCCAGCGTCATCGTCACCGGGAAAATTCGCAGCGAAGCGCGCGCGCCGGGCGGCTGCGAAATGGGCGTGACGCACGTCGAAGTCGTGCAGCGCGTCTCGGAATCCGATCCCTATCCGATCCAGCTCAAGGAGCACGGCGTCGATTTCCTGCTGGACCGCCGCCATCTGTGGATTCGCACGCCGCGCCAAGCCTCCATCCTGCGCATTCGCGCCGAAGCCATTCGCGCCGCGCGCGAATTCATGGACTCGCAAGGCTACACGCTCACCGATACTCCCATCTTCACTCCGGCCGCCTGCGAAGGCACTACCACGCTCTTCGAGGTGCAGTACGTCGACGAGGAAAAGGCCTACCTCACGCAGTCGGGCCAGCTTTACCTCGAAGCCATCGCCGCGGCGCTCGGCAAGGTCTACGCTTCGGCCCCACTTTTCGCGCGGAAAAATCGAAGACGCGCCGCCACCTGACCGAATTCTGGATGCTCGAGCCCGAAGCCGCCTACGCGCACCTCGAAGACATGATGGCGCTCGGCGAGGGCCTGGTCAGCCACGTCGTGCAGTCGGTGGTCGGCAAGCGCCGCCGCGAACTCGAAACGCTCGGGCGCGACGTCGCCAAGCTAGAAGCGGTAAAGCCGCCCTTCCCGCGCCTCACCTACGACGAAGCCGTCGAAATCCTGCAGAAGAAGGGCAATCCGGCGAAGTGGGGCGACGATTTCGGCGGCGACGAGGAGACCATCCTCTCGAATCAGTTCGATCGCCCGGTGATGATTCACCGCTATCCCGCCTCGATCAAAGCCTTCTACATGGAGCCCGACCCGGCGCGGCCCGGAACTGGCGCTGGGCTTCGACGTGCTCGCTTCCGAGGGCTACGGCGAAATCATCGGCGGCGGCGAGCGCGTTTCCAGCTACGACCTGCTGGTCAAGCGCCTGCGCGAAAACAATCTGCCCGAGGAAGCCTTCCAGTGGTATCTCGACCTGCGCCGCTACGGCAGCGTGCCCCACGCCGGCTTCGGCCTGGGCCTGGAGCGCACCGTGGCCTGGATTTGCGGAACCGAGCACATTCGCGAAGTCATTCCCTTCCCGCGCATGATTTATCGGGTGTATCCTTAGCCAGTCCGACCCTGCCACTCGTCAGGCGGGGAAAATCACAAAGCTCGCATGGCGCAAAAAATCCGCATCATCGGAGTGCCGATGGACCTCGGCCAGAGCCGCCGCGGAGTGGACATGGGCCCGTCCGCGCTGCGCGTCGCCGGCCTGCAGTCGCGGCTGAAGCAACTCGGGCTACCAGGTCGAGGACATCGGCAACGTCGCCGTGAAGCAGGCCGAAGAGCATGCACTACGGCGAGAAGCGCGCGAAATACCTCAATGAAATCGCCGAAACATGCCAAGGCCTCGCGGAGATCACCGAGAACACGCTCGACGAAGGATTCTCTGCCGCTGGTGCTCGGCGGCGACCATTCGATTGCCATCGGTTCGTTCTCGGGAGTATCGGCCTTTTTTCGCAAGCAGCAGAAAAAGATCGGCTACCTGTGGCTGGACGCGCATGGCGACATGAACACGCCGGAATCTTCGCCTTCCGGCAACGTGCACGGCATGCCGCTGGCGGCGCTGATCGGCTACGGCGCGCCGGAATTGGTCGTGCTGCTCGGCTACAAGCCAAAGGTGGAACCGCGCAACGTCGCGCTGGTGGGCGTGCGCGATCTCGATGCCAAGGAGCGGCGGCTGGTGAAGGATTCGGGCGTGCATGCGTTCACCATGCGCGATATCGATGAGCGCGGCATGCGCGAAGTGATGAGCGAGGCGCTGCGCGTCGCCTCCGACGATACCGACGGGATCGCCGTCAGCTTGGACATGGACTTCGTGGACCCGGGCGATGCGCCCGGCGTGGGCACGCCGGTTCGCGGCGGCGTCACCTATCGTGAGGGACACCTGGCCATGGAGATGATCGCCGACAGCGAAGCGATGGTGTCGCTCGAGGTCGTGGAGATCAATCCGGTCATCGATCTGCACAACAAGACGGCGCTGCTGGGCGTGGAAATGATCCTTTCGGCGCTTGGAAAGAAAATCCTCTAGCAAGGCGGCCAACGAAAAAATGACCTCAGAGAAGAAACGGCTTCGCGTCGGCGTGATTTTCGGCGGGCGTTCGGGAGAGCACGAAGTATCGCTGGCCTCGGCGGCCTCGGTGATTCGCGCGCTCGACCCGGCGCAATATGAAGTGGTGCCGATCGGCATCACCAAGGACGGCCGCTGGCTGGCGGGCAGCACCGCGCAGAAAATGCTGCCCGAGGTCTTGCGAACGGGCCAGCACGTGATGTTGTCCGCCGAGCCGAATGCCGCGGCGCTGGTGCCGCTCGAAAAGACCGGCAGCGAGTTCGCTGCGCGTGGACGTGGTTTTTCCGGTGCTGCACGGCACGTTCGGCGAGGACGGCACGGTGCAGGGCCTGCTGGAACTGGCCGGGCTGCCGTTCGTCGGCTCGGGCGTGCTGGGCTCGGCGGTGGGCATGGACAAGGACATCGCCAAGAGGCTTTTCATCCAAGAGGGCCTGCCGGTGGGCGATTTCATCGCCATTCCGCGATCGCAGTGGGAGCAATCGCGCGCCAAGGTGCTGGCGCTGGTGCGCAAGAAGTTCCGCTTCCCGGTGTTCGTGAAGCCGGCGGCGCTGGGCTCTTCGGTGGGCATGACGAAAGCGCATGACGCCAAGGAATTGCCGAAGGCGCTGGATTTTGCGGCTGAATTCGGGCAGAAGATTCTCGTCGAGAAATTCATTAAAGGGCGCGAGATCGAGCTATCCGTTCTCGGCAACGAAGATCCCGAAGCCTCCATCCCCGGCGAAATCATTCCCCATCGCGAATTCTACGATTACGAAGCGAAATATCTCGAAGAAGGCACGCGCCTGGAGATTCCCGCGAAGCTCTCGAAGCCCCAGGTGCGCAAATTCCAGGATTACGCCAAGCGCGCGTTCCGCTGCCTGGAATGCCGGGGCATGGCGCGATGCGATTTCTTCCTGGAGCGATCGCACGAACAAGATCTACATCAACGAAGTGAACACGATTCCCGGCTTCACCTCCATCAGCATGTATCCGAAACTGTGGGAAGCCTCCGGCATTCCCTACCGCGAGCTGATCGACCGCCTCATCGAACTGGCGCTAGCCGAGCATCGCGAAAAACAGCGAACGAAATATTCGATCGAGCTGCCGGCAGGCGCCGCCGGCGCGCTGGAAGCCTGACCCGCGCGGTTAAGGCTCGTGCTGAGCTCTGCGTGACCATCCTAGTGCGGCTTCAATCTCACGTCGATAGTCGGTATCGATCTGCTGCGGCGCTCGCTCGATGTACTGTTTCGCATGCGCTCGAATCGAGCCTCGGAGGCCGCGGAGATATTCGATCACCTCCTTACAGGACGGCGACCGGCCTTTTCCTCGAAACAGTGGCTTCAGCGCAGTCCAAACAGCCGCGTCCAAGCCGTGCGCTAGGGCCCAGTTTGCTATGCCGGGAATTTCGGGTGGTGCCACCTCCCCAAACTGCCATGAGGCGATCCGTGACACCCAATCCTTACCGATAATGCCCTCCCGTCGACGGAGCGACTCTCGCGCGCTTGGAAGTTCGGTCGGCTGCATATAGGCCCATAGGAGCCTTACCGGCGTCGCGCTCGGTTCGATCACTAGGGTGATGCGACCGTCAGACGACTGGCGGGTAAACTCCACAGGCGCAAAGGGTCCGTCCTTGAACCAGCCCCTCCGGACTGGAAGTTCGCGGGGGTCCCAGACGAGCGAACCCCACCCCAGGCAAGCAATTCTCAAGGCGAGCGCCTCCCGTCTGGTGGTGTGGATTCGAACCTGCGCTTATGATTCTTCGCAAATGTCATCCATTTTCTTCCTGAAGCCCATTCTGAGTATCCTATTGGCTGGCTTGAGCAGTTCTTGAAGATACGACTCAAATTCCCCCTTGACCGCGGCATAGAAAAGAGTTCGATTTAGAACGAATCCGTCTTCTTTCGGCGCCACCATTTGCCCGGTTGGCTGATCTCTCCATATGGCCCACTTTCTTGTTTCGCCCTCGTGAAAAATGCCATTTCTGACACCTCTCACGAACTTTGTGGCCACTGAATCGTCTTTGAATGTCTCCCCAAAAGCTGGCCGTCGAAGAAAGGACTTAAACTGTTCAGTTGTACTCGGGGCAGGCCGTATACAATGCCCGGCCGGAAAGGTGCAGGGGCCGGTGGGAGCGGATGCTCGGGGAGGTTTCTCTCGGAATCCCTGGAGCGTGTCGACCAGCAGGCAACAAAGAGCAATAATCGAAAAGCCTGGGATGCAATTTTCAGTATGCCCAGGATATGGAGGCAGCGTATCGGGTTTAGTGTCTGCCTTGAAAAGCGCTTCAATACTGCTCAAAAAGCGCTCTCTCATTCGCCTTTCAAATACTCCGATTGCTTCTGCCCATGCACCTTCATCCGCCTCGTCGAGTCGTTGCGCGAGTCCTTTCCATTCCGACTTGTTGAATCTAAAACATATATCAGCGTTCATATACGCACCTGGCCGATAATACAGCAGGTTGGCCCGGGTCGTATCGCTACGGGCACCGCAAAGTTCGCCATGCGCAGAGATCATCGTACTCACACTCAGGCGAGCCCGCTTGACACGTGTTTGTGCACTCCCTAGACTAAGCGTTTAGTTAAAGATATGGCTGCTACAGCAACTACGGCTGCTCCACTCCTGCCATCTGGTGCGGGCTTGCGCCTGACTGGGCGCGGGATGCCGCGGGAGCTGGCTGCGGCGCGGCATCCTGACACAGTTCGGCGGATTCTCAACACGGCGGAGGAGATTTTTGCCGAGCGGGGGCTCGCTGGGGCACGCACGAGCGCTATTGCGCGCGGCGCACGGGTGAACCAGGCGCTGCTCTACTACTATTTTCAGAGTAAGGAAGAGCTGCACCGGTTCACTCTGGAGATGCTGTTCTCACAACTGCGCGCGCAGGCTACGTCCGCCCTCGAAGGGCAGGCGGCGCCTCGCGAACGGCTCCTCCGTTACGTCAACGCGTATTTCGATTTTGTGGCGGCGCATCCGAATTATCCGCGACTGGTGGAACGGGAGTTGATGAGCCGAAAGCCGCGGCTGGGCGGCATCGTAGAGAATTATTTCCGGCCTTTGCATGGGCGGCTGATGACTACGATTCGCAGCGGGATTGCGCGAGGCGAATTCCGGCGCGTCGATCCGCGGAATACGGTGGTGACGCTGATCGCCATGACGGTATTCTATTTCGCGGCGGCGCCGGTGCTGGGCGAGCTGTGGCGCTGCGACCCCCTGGCGCCGAAGCGGGTGGCCGCGCGGCGGCGCGCAGTTCTGGATTTTCTCGAGCACGGACTTTTTCTGCAGCGAGCGAGGACACGATGAAAGTGTCGAAGTTTTTCTTTTTCCTCATGGGGCTGTTCGCGGTGGCGCTGATCGTGTACGTGGTGACCACGCCGAGCTCGCAGCAAGTCCAGCTCACCGGAATTGTGACGGGCACGGATGAAATTGTGAGCCCGCTGGTCACCGGGCGCTTGCAGAAGCTGCTGGTGGACGAGGGCTCGGAGGTGAAGGCCGGACAACTGATCGCGGAGATCGATCCGACGGAGCTGAAATCGGCGCGCGACGCGGCGGCGGCCAACATCCAAACGCTGCAGGCGCGCGTCGAGCAGTCCAGCCGCACGCTGGCGATGAACGACGAGCAGACCGCCGCGGCGCGTCGCGCAAGCAGCCGCATCGGTGACGGCGGCGAAGGCGCAACTGGAGCAGGCGCAGGCGAACCTGGCGCTCAACGAAGTCACCTATCAAGCGCGACCAAGGGCTGTTTGCGAAGGGCGTCATCGCCGAGCAGGAACGAGACACCGCCGAGGACAACTGGAAAGCCTCGCAAGCCAACGTGACGGCGCTGGAAGACCAGGTGAAAGCGTCAGAGGCGCAGCTAGCGGTCGCGCAGGCGAATCGCATGCAGCTCCAGGTGCAGCAGGCGGATATCGTTGCGGCGCGGGCGCAGGTCGCGCAGTCGGTGGCGCAGAAGGACCAGGCGCAGACGCAACTCGGCTACACGGAGGTATATGCGCCGATCAACGGCATCGTCTCGGTGCGCGTGGCGCGGCAGGGAGAAGTGGTGCAGGCGGGCGGGCCGATCGTCACGGTGGTCGATATCGATCATCTGTGGGTGCAGGCGGACGTCGAGGAAAACCTGATCGATTCAATTCAGTTCAATCAGAAGCTGAAGGTGCGCCTGCCGTCCGGCGACTGAGATTGAAGGCACGGTATTTTTCAAGGGCGTGGAAAACGATTACGCGACGCAGCGGGACGTGAGCCGGACTAAGCGCGACATCAAGACGTTCGAGATCAAGGTGGCGGTCCCCAACACGGGCGGCGGCTTTTCACCGGTATGACGCGCTTATGTGCTGCTGCCTTCGACGCAAACGAAGCGGCGCTGGCCCTTCAATCTCTAAGCGGGGCCGTAATTGCGGAAAACGAGATGAGCGCAATCGAAGTTGAAGGACTGACCAAGCGCTTCGGCGATTTCGTGGCCGTGGACCACGTCTCCTTCAACGTGGAGGAGGGCGAGATTTTTGGCCTGCTCGGCCCCAACGGGGCGGGCAAGACGACGCTGATCCGCATGCTGACGACGCTGACGCCGCCCACGGAAGGAACGGCGAGCGTGGCGGGGCACGACGTGCGCAAGGACGCCAACGGAGTGCGCAATTCGATCGGCGTGATTCCGCAGGCGCTGACTTCCGATCCGGAGCTGACGGCGGAGGAGAACCTGCTGATTCACTCGAAGCTTTACGGCGTGCCCGCCGGACGAGCGCGCGGATCTGATCCGCAACCTGCTCGAAGCCGTGGATCTGACGCGCTTCGGCAAGTCGCTGGTGGGCACGTTTTCCGGCGGCATGCGGCGGCGGCTGGAAATCGCGCGCGGGCTGGTGCATTCGCCGAAGATTCTTTTTCTGGACGAGCCGACCACGGGCCTCGATCCAGTCTCGCGCACGAACGTCTGGGAGATGATTCAGAAGATTCAGGGTCAATCGAGCCTGACGATTCTGCTGACTACGCACTACATGGACGAGGCCGACAACCTGTGCGACCGCATCGCCATTGTGGATCACGGCAAGATGGCCGCGCTGGACACGCCGACGCGGCTCAAGGACAGCGTTTCCGGGCGTGGACGTGGTCGAGGCGGAATTTTCGGGCGCGCCAGCGGACTGGCATGAGGCGCTGACGTCGCTGCCGCAAGTCACCGGCGTGACCGAGCACGACGGCGTGACGCACATCTCTTCTCGCAGCGGGCCCGAAACGCTGGGCCCGCTGATGGATCTGGCGCGCAAGCGAGGCGTGAAGGTGCACCGGGTGACGGTGAAGACCACGACACTCGATGATGTGTTTCTGCACTACACGGGGCGGCAGTTGCGCGACGAGGTCGGCGACAAACGGCTGGACATCAGCCATTTGTACAAGTGAGCGCGGCTAGCGGGAAACGAACATGAAGCTCTATCGAATCATGGCGATCGTCGAACGGGACATGCGGAAATTCTTCCGCAGCCCGGCGCTGATGATGACGTCGATGGTGTTTCCGCTGATGCAGCTGATCGTGCTGGGCTACGCGTTTGGCGGCCAGATCAAGAACGTGCGCATCGCCCTGGTGGACGAAGATCACGGCCCGGAATCGCGACTGGTGCGCGAGCGGCTGAACGCGATCGTCGAAGGCCCGCAGACGTTTCGCGTTTCGGAGTACAACCATCTGCCGGACGCCATGACCGATCTGCGGGCGGGCTTCGTAAAGGCCGTGGTGGACATTCCGCAGGATTTTTCGCAGCGCGTGCTGCGCGACGAGAAACCGCGCATCGCTTTTATCGAGGATAACACCGACAATTTCACGGCCAGCGGAGTTCTGGAACGCATCCAGGAGATCCAAACGGATTTGAACGGGCCGTCCCTGCCGCCGATGCAGCCGGGAGAATCGCAGGCGTCGACTTTAGCGGGCATGTTCAGCCCGCAGCGGCTCCCGTCGCGAATCGAGATTCAAACTGTTGAGGTCTATCCCTACATCGAATACATCAAGTACCTGCTGGCGGGCTCGATTTCGATTTCGATTTTCGTGGTGGCTATGATTGGCGGCGGAATAGCGTTCATCGACGACAAGGCGCGGGGGCTGCACGAAGGATATCTGGCGACCCCCCTCAGCAAGGCGGACCTTGTGTTGGGTCTGATCTTTTCGGGAGCCATCAAAGGATTGCTGGCCGGGCTGACCATTACCATCATCGGCGGCATGATCGCGGGGATTGCGCAGTTGTGGGAGCCACTGCGCCTGGTTTATTTGGCGGTGGTGCTGGCCTCGACGGCGCTGTGCATGATCAGCTTCATGTTTCTAATGATGGTGCGCGTGAGCGACCCGCTGGTGCCGCGAGCGATTTTCGGCGTGCTGAACACGCTGCTCTTCTTCCCCTCGGGAGCGATCTACCCGACCGAAGGCTTTCCGATCTGGCTGCGCTGGATCTCCGTGGTGGACCCGTTTACATACGCCGTGCACGCGCTGAAGAACCTCTTGCTGAAAGATACAGGTATTCAGGGGATTTACTCCGACGTTGCAATTCTGTTAGGGTTTTCGGTGCTGTTGATCAGCGCCAGCATCCTGCTGTTCAAGCGTCAAATCTAGGCGGTTTGGGAGCGTGTATCGGTGGGCCTGCTTGATGCCAGCGAAGAGCCAAGTTCGCAAATGCGGCGCTACGCAATCACCGTCGTCGCACTGATCATTCTCATCTCTTTCGGGTTCTGGTATGCATGGTTTCTCTTTTTCTTCGAGCCGGAGCGGCACACCGTGGAGCACTTCATGAACGCGGTCGTCGCCGGGAACCTCCCGCTGGCCTACCAGATTTGGAAGCCGCACGGGACCAGCTATAATTTTCAGGAATTTACGGCGGACTGGGGACCGACGGGCTACTACAGCCCTTTGAAGAGCTATCGGATCGAAAACGCGGAACAGCCGAAGGATGGCAGCGGGGTGATCGTGGTCGTTGAAACCAGCCCGTTCGAGCCGTTCCCCGCTGCGAGCGACGCGCGCAGCGGGCGCAACCGGGAAGTTTCGCTGTGGGTGGAACGCAGCGATCAGTCGCTGAGTTTTCCGCCGTAGGGTGGCGCTCGCCTCGCTCGGCGATGGGAGAGCTATCTCAGCGCGGTTCGCGAACCGCCGCTAGAAGTTCGGCTGGCGTGACGCTGGCCGTGCCCAACTTTCCCACGACAACGCCCGCGGCAATGTTGGCGAGCGCGACGGCGTCGGTCATCGGAGCGCCGGCAGCCGCGGCCAGCGCCAGCACCGCGAGCACCGTATCGCCCGCGCCGGTAACGTCGAAGACCTGGCGGCCGCGTGGCGGCTCGCTCAACGCCCGGCAGGCCCACGCGCGCATAACTCACCTCGAAACTTGTGGCCGGCACGTGGAAGTGCCGCGGCACGCCTTCCTCGAAAAGGCTCATCCCATCCTCGCCCAGCGTGATGACCACGGCGGCGCATCCGAAATGGGCCAGCAGCGCGCGTCCCGCTTCCTCGATCGACTTTTCGTCGCTGAGCTCGCGCGTGACGAAAAATCCGGCCTCTTTCTTGTTGCAGACGATGGCCGTCGCGCCGCGATAGGCGAAAAGGCGCGAAGTTTTCGGCTTCACCAGCGCGGGCAAGCCCAGGCGGCGGCACTCGTCGAGCACGCGATCGGCGAGCGCGTCGGTGATCAGGCCTTTGTCGTAGTCGGAGACCACCAGGGCGTCGAGGCGCGGCAGCGCTGCCTTGATGCGGGCGATCAGCGTCTGTTCGAGGGAACGAGCCAAAGCGATCGCGCCGCTCGCGATCGACGCGAACGACCTGCTGGTGGCGGGCGATGATGCGAGTCTTCAGCGTGGTGACGCGCCGGGCATCGGCAACGACGCCCTTGTCCGCCATGCCGGCTGCGGCCAAGGCAGCGCGCAGGGCGCGTCCGGCTTCATCCGCGCCGGTCACGCCAAAAGGCGTGACGCGGGCGCCGAGCGACGCGAGATTTGCCGCAACGTTGCCGGCGCCGCCCAGGCACGACGTTTCGGAAACGAAATCCACCACCGGCACGGCCGCCTCGGGGGAAAGCTTGGTCGCTTCGCCCCAAACGTAGCGATCGAGCATCAGATCGCCGACCACGGCGATGCGCCGGCCGCGCAGGCGGCGGACCAGCCGTTCGAGTTTGGGTGCGGGAGTCATGCGGAAGAGGCGGGCGATCCGGCGCGGCGCGTCAGTGGCCCGAGGGAGCCTCGGTGCCGGACTCGGAACGCGCTTCGTCCTTGATCATGACCGGAAAGCCATCGCGGATGGGATAAATCAGGTGGCAACTGGCGCAGCGCAAGCCCTCTCTGTCCGGCGTCAACTTCACCGGCGTCTTGCAGACAGGGCAAACCAGCATTTCAATGAGTTTCGCGCTTACTTCCAAGGGAGCCTCCGGCTGCGCACCAAGCCTGACGAATTTAGCAGAGACAGTTTGCCGCGGGCAATGGGCGTGCGTGGAGGAATACGCCAAGCTCAGCGTTATTTCAGAGCTGATGCGCAGCGCGAAAATCACGGACGATTACGGTGACGTCGCGATGCTGACCGTCGAGGGCGTAGTTCATCTGGCGCATGTCGTCGTCGGAGATTTTGCCGCCGAGCGCATCGAGCACACCACGCAGTTCCGGGTGACGATCGAACGTGGCGTCACGTACCACCGTGACGGCCTGATAGGGCGGGAAATAGCGGCGATCGTCGTCGAGGACGACCAAGCCCAGCGCGGCGATCAGCCCATCGGTGGAATTGCCCGCGACCACGTCCACCTGTTTTTCCTGCAAGGCGCGATAGAGCAGGCCCAGATCCATGATGCGCGGCTGGGCACCAAAAACAAGGCCATAAGCTTTGGCCCAGCCGCGGTAGCCGTCCGGGCGCTCCATGAACTCGTAGCCGAAACCGGCGCGCCATTTAGAGGCGTACGGAACCATGTCGGACACGGCACGAAGGTTCAAGCGCCGGGCGTCTTCGCCGCGGACGACGATCGCGAACGTGTTGTTGAAGCCGAGAGGAGGGCCAACGTCGAGATGGAAGCGGTCGCGATAAGCGTCACGAACGGTGTCGTAAACGGTAGCGGGATCGTTCGCGGGAGGTTCCTTGAGAATGGCCGTCAGCGCCGTGCCCGTGTATTCGGGATAAAGATCGAGTTGACCGGAGAGCAAAGCTTGGTGACACAAGAAAGTGCCGCCAAGATCGAAACGGCGGTCGGCACGTAGCGCGGTGTGCGCTTCGATCTGTTGCGCCAGCAGTTCGCCCAGGACGATCTGCTCGGTAAAATTTTTCGATCCGACGAGGATAGCGTTGGCCGGCTCGCGGCATCCGGCCAGTGCCAGTGCGCCTCCTACACCGAGTCGCAGGGCGTAGCGGCGATCCATGAGAAGCGGCTTCATTCGCTCGCGGCGCCTACTGCTGCGTCTGACACCCGGTGCGGCGACAGCCGCCGCTCGAGCAGTCCCAACAGCAGGTCCGCAGCAACAGCCAGAAGCGCCGCGGGAATCGCGCCCGCCAGGATCACCGCGTTACTGGCCATGGCCACGCCGCGAAAGATGAAAACGCCCAAGCCGCCGGCGCCGATGGCCGCCGCGATGGTGGCAACGCCAATGGTAATGACCGTGGCCATGCGGACGCCCGCGAGAATCACTCCCATCGAGAGCGGCAACTCGACTTGCCAGAGAGCTTGGCGCGGCGTCATGCCCATGGCGCGAGCGGATTCGAGCACCGCAGGATCCACGCCCGCAATGCCCGTGTAGGTGTTGCGAAGGATCGGGAGCAGCGCGTAAAGCGCGAGCGCCACGATGGCCGTGGTCGCGCCGATCCCGCCGAGCAACGGCACGGGAATCAGAAAACCAAATAGCGCCAGGCTCGGGATCGTCTGAATCACGTTGGCCGTTCCCAGCACCCAGCGGCGCAGGCCGCGGCGCCGCACCAGCGCGATTCCCAGCGGCAGGCCAATCAGCACGGCCACGCCCATGGCCGCCGCGACCAGCCAAAGATGTTCGAGGGTGCGCGAGAAAATTTCGACGCGCTGCTGGGCAAAAAACTGCAAAAGGCTCAAAGCTCACCTCCGGAATTCGGCACGACAGGCGGCGCGGCCGAATCGCCCGCGGCGCCAGCATCAATGGACTCGACAAACGCGCGCGCCTCGGGCTCGCGTGGCGCGCAGAAATTCTTGCGGCGAGTAGACGCCAGCCAAGCGGCCCGCCGAGAGCAGCGCGATCCGCGTTCCGAGCAGCAGGGCCTCCCGCAGATCGTGCGTCACGAACGCGATGGTCTTGCCCAATCGCGCCGCCAGGCCGCGAAATTCGCGCTGCAATTCAGCGCGGGTGACCGGGTCGAGCGCGCCGAACGGCTCGTCCATCAGCAGGATGGGTGGATCGGCCGCGAGGGCGCGCGCTACGCCCACGCGCTGCCGCTGCCCGCCGGAGAGCTCGTGTGGAAAGCGCTGCGCGAATTCGGCGGCGTCCAGGCCGACGAGCGCCAGCATCTGCCGCACGCGTTCGCGAACGCGCGCCTCCGGCCAGCCTTCCAGGCGCGGCACCAGCGCCACGTTTCGCTCGACGGTCCAGTGCGGGAACAGGCCCGCGTCCTGGATGACGTAGCCGATGCTTCGGCGAAGTCGAATCAGATCCCACTGCGACTGCGGGCGGCCCTCGATCAGGATTTCGCCGTCGCTCGATTCCAGCAGACGATTGATGAGTTTGAGCGACGTGGTCTTGCCGGAACCGCTGCGGCCTAGAAGGATGAGTGTTTCGCCGCGCGAAATCGCGAGGTCCACGCCGTTCAAAAGGGAGCGGCCGTTTGGCAAGCGATAAGAGACTTTTTGCAAAGCGATCGAGGGATCTGGCAATCAAACCTCACTGATCATGTTCCTGCCTGGGGGCAGGCCGAAATCTGCCTGACCGGTGTCACCTTTGGCTACCGGAAACATCTGATTGACTTTGCGGGGCAGAGCGACTAAATAGGACGCCCGCCGCTGGTCCCGAGTCGGCCCCGGCTTTGAGTCCAATTTCGCTGAGCCGCATCGAATTGCGGGGAGGTCTTCGTGGAAGCTGCTGCGCCTGGGACTAGCACGGACGCGTCTTTGCTGCAAAGGCTGCGCGAGGCACGCGCGCTCAGCGACGAGACGTTCGCAATCGTGCGGCCGGAAGCTTTGTACGATCGGCCCATTCCCGAGCGGCATCGCATCATCTTTTACCTCGGCCATCTCGAAGCATTCGATTGGAACCTCCTGAACGGCCGCTTGTTTGACCTGCCTTCGCTGGCCCCCGCCTTCGAGACACTGTTTGCGTTTGGCATTGATCCTGTCGATGGCGGGTTGCCGAGCGACCTGCCGAAGGATTGGCCCGCGCGCGATGAGATCGAGGCTTACAACCGGCGCGTGCGAGAGACCTTGGACGAGCGGCTCGCGGCCTTGGATGGGTCCTCCGAACGCCAACGCGAAGCGACGCAACTGCTGCACGTGGCCATCGAACACCGGCTCATGCACGTGGAAACCCTGAGCTACATGCTGCATCAACTTCCCATGGACCGCAAATACCACCGCGAAGGCCAGCCCGCTCCCGCGGCTGCGACGCACTCGGGGCCGGCGCAGTCAATCCGAATCCCGAAGGGAACGGCCACCTTGGGCCTTCGGCGATCCGAGGACGGGCCTTTCGGCTGGGACAACGAATTCGAGGAACACAGCGTGACCGTGCCGGCGTTTCTGATCGACGAACGCAAGGTGACCAACGGGGAGTTTTTGCGATTCCTCAAGGCGGGCGGCTATCAGGAACGCTCCTTCTGGAACGATGAAGATTGGAATTGGATCGTTTCAAGCGGCACAACGCATCCTGGTTTTTGGTTCCGCCGCGACAATCGCTGGCTTCTTCGCACCATGTTTGACGAAGTTCCTTTGCCTGCCGATTGGCCCGTCTACGTGAGCCACGCGGAAGCCTCGGCCTACGCGAAGTGGGCCGGTCTGCAACTGCCCAGCGAAGAAGAATGGCATCGCGCCGCGTACGCCACGCCGCAAGGAATCGAGCGCACCTATCCTTGGGGAGAGCAGCCGCCGGATGCCAGCCGCGGCAATTTCGATTTCGAGCGATGGGATGCTACACCCACGGGCGCGTTCAGGGCCGGGAGAAGCGCATACGGCGTGGCCGATCTGATAGGCAACGGATGGGAATGGACGCGCACGGTTTTCGCGCCCTTCGAGGGATTCGAGCCGTTTCCCTTTTATCCCGGTTACTCCGCGAATTTTTTTGACGGCAAACATTACGTTCTGAAGGGCGGATCCGCGCGAACGGCGCGCTGCATGCTGCGGCGGTCATTCCGCAACTGGTTCCAGCCGCACTACCCTTTTATTTATTCCGGCTTCCGCTGCGTAGAGCACTAGAAAACGCGAGAGGTGAGGCATGCAAACAGAAACAGTCGCACGGTACTCGCTGGCGGATTTCGGAGCCGAGGTGCGTTCCGGTCTGACGCAGCCCGGGCAGAAGGAACTGCCGTCAAAATATCTTTACGATGAAGTAGGCTCCGCGCTTTTCGAGGTCATCACCGCCCTGCCCGAATATGGCTTGTGCCGCGCCGATGAGCGGCTGTTGCGGCGGCACGCCGAGGAAATCGTCAAGCCGCTTCTGCCGGCGCCCATCGTGGTGGCCGAACTCGGCAGTGGCAGCGGAAAAAAAACGCGATGGATTCTGCAGGCGCTGGCTCGCCGCCAGCGGACCCGCTACTACCCAATTGAGATTTCCCCTACGGCTTTGGCGCAATGCGCGAAGGAATTGGGCCAGATGGATTGGGTCAGCATCGTGGGATTCGAGCGGCCCTATCTCGACGGCCTGCTCTCGGTGGCGGCCAGCCGCCGCGACGGCGAGCGTCTGCTGGTGCTGTTTCTGGGCAGCACCATCGGCAATTTCGACCGGCCGGCCGGCGAACAATTCCTGGCGGAGGTTCGCCGGCGATTGCAACCGGGCGATGCCCTCTTGCTGGGCGCCGACCTGGAAAAGCCGCTGCCCCAGCTTCTGCGCGCCTATGACGATCCACTCGGTGTGACGGCCGCGTTCGACCTGAATCTGCTGGCGCGAATCAATCGCGAACTGGGAGGCGAATTTGACATTGCCGCGTTTCGTCACCTGGCTCGTTGGGACGAGACGGAACGGCGCGTCGAAATGCACCTCGAATCGCTCGTCCGCCAGGATGTCGCGATTCCCGGGGCCGCGTGCGTAGCCCACCTCGAAGAGGGCGAAACCATCTGGACGGAAAGCTCGCACAAGTACGAGGCCGCGGAAGTCACGCAGATGGGCCAGCGCAGCGGCTTTCGCACGGAAGCGCAATGGGTGGACCAGGAGTGGCCCTTCGCGCAGACGCTCTTGATTGCAGAGTGAGAAACGATCGGATCGCGGAGTAAAAAACCCGGTAGAGATTGACCCGGAATCAACCGTTGTTTTTGGCTTCCAGCGCGCGGGCCGGCTCAATTCGCAGACCGACTTCCCCCCGCCAACTTGCACCGGGAGCCAGCTCGACTGGCCACACCATCAGAATCTGCGACCCTTGGTACACCCGCTCAAAGCCCTCCTCCGATTCCGAAACCGTCTCGATCGGCGAGATCCAAAAATGAGCGGCCGACGGAGCTTCGATGGTCGCGGCTGCGTTCTGCCACTCGTCGACCAGACGCAAATTCCCGGATGGCAATTCCGAAGACCGCAGGTCCGCTGCCCAACGCAGCGGATGGCGGCCGCTTGGAACATCGAAATAGCGATCAGGTTCATCCGGGGCCAGAAAATTCAGAATCATCTCGATCCCGATCTGGCCGCGAAAAGCTGAGACTCCGGAAAGACTGAGCTCCGAGGCGCAGGCCACTCGATATCCCGCGTTCTCGTGAGCAAACGAAAAGCGCTTCGCGCAACGCAGTTCCCCGGGCCCGTCCACGGCAGGACCTTCGAGAGGAGCGTGAAGTTCAAGGCTAATGCGTTGCGGGCTGTCGTCGCCGATCGCGTAGGCTCCAGAAGCCAGAAGCGCGTGTTCGTCGAGGCGCAGCTCGCAGTAATCTTCAAATGTCTTCTCAGGGGCAAACAAGAGCAAGCGGAACGAACTCCGGGGCCAGCGGTCGTAGCGCAGGAAGCGCTCGAGCCCGCCTTCCTTGGCTCGCACTTGATCATGAATCGACGCTACTTGGCTCCGCCGGGGCGAGGAGACCTGGCTCAACCGGCTGTGATAAGCCTCCACGCGCCGCTGCATGGAATTGATGAGGGTAACACCCGAGCTGCGGCAGTCCAGGGCGCCGAGCGTGCCGCCATCCGAAGGCTTCAGCAATGCCGCAAGACGCGGCGAAGTTACGTACAATTCTTCCGCGTCGTCAGCATCGAAATCGCATCGCTCGACGCGCAGCACATCGGATTCAGGGGCGGTGATGTCTTCCGCCAAAGCCTCGGCGCGCACCAGTTCACGCCACAACTCGGTGCGCAGGTGCGGCGCGTAGAGCCCGCCAAAGACTCCGTGCCAGTATGCATCATTGCATTGAGCGCGCAGCAAGTGGGTCTGGGCGCTTTCCAGCTTGGCTCGCTGCCGCTTGCCCAAACGGCCGGACTCCAGGCCGCGGAGTTGTCCGGATACGTGCAGCATCTTCTGGTGCAGTAAATTCGATTCCGAGTACTTGCTGAAGAAGGCGCGCCAGTGTCCGCCGCGCAGGAACCTCAAGACGTTGGGACGAGATGCAAACTCCTCGTTGACAGCATGAAATTCCCTACGCGCGGCCGTCGGCAGCGCCCACTCCATCATTTCGGAATAGGAGGCCGTGGGCAAGTCGGCGCGGCCGAGTGGAGGGTGTGAAGCAATCCATTCGCCCGGCGGTGTAGTGGCCAACCAACCGTCCGACGCGTCGAGAGCGGCGAAGAAGCGCTCGACCCAGCCGTTCGCGCCATAGCAGTGCTCGTATGTATTAGGCCACGCGCCGAACTTTTCGCAGTCATCCCCCATCGCCGCCATCCCTCCGGGATGAGATTCGGCGCATTCGCGGAGATAACCGATGCCCTCTTCCACCGAACGAAACGGCAGCAAATAGCGCAGCGATTTGAGGCCGGGAAAAACGCGAACAGTTCGTCCGCGCTCTTCACAAATGTAGTCGCCGTGAAGCTGGCCCGGCTCGAAGCCGGCGGCGACGAAGTGCACATCGTCTACGAGCGTGTATCGAGTATTGGACAGCGACAGCACATAAGGAAGCTGCGGCTCCCAGACGCGCTCTGCAAGCCACGCTCCGGCCGGCGCGGAACCGAATGCGTGCTGAAGATAACGGTTCATTCGTGCAATTTGCTCGACCTGATCCTCCGGCGGAACACTGATAAGGATCGGCTCGTAGAAGCCGCCTCCGACCATTTCCACTTGCCCGCGCGCGACCAGCTCGCGCAGCGAATCCAGAAACTCCGGGTGGCGCTGCTCAAACCATTCGAGCAGCGGGCCCGTGTAGTGCAATCCCAGGCGCACTTTAGGATGACGCGTCAGGTGCTGGACGAAAGGCAGGTAGGAGCGCTGGTAGGTTTGCTCGTATACACCGTCGAAATTGCCGACCGGCTGATGCGAATGGATCAGGAGAACGAGATGGAACTTGGGCAAGGGCACGCTCCCAGGCAGCAAACCACAGTATCATACCGCCTGAGTTCTCAGATGACGCTCGCGTAACAGGAGATGCGGTCGAGGCCGTTAATGTCTACCAGCGAACATCAGGAGAAGTTCCGCCGAGGCGTCGAACAGTTTAACACGCGGCAATTTTTCGAGGCCCACGAGACCTGGGAAGAGATCTGGCTGGGGTCAGCGGAGCCGGAGAAGACGTTCCTGCAAGGCATCATTCAGATCGCGGCGGCCTTTCATCACTATACACGCGGGAACATGCGAGGCACGCGCAACCTGCTCGAGGCTGGACTTGGGCGCCTGGAGAACTTCCCCGCCATCCACAATCAACTGGCGCTCGAGGCCCTGCGCGCGGAGGCGCGAACCTGGGCGGAGACGCTTACCCGCGGCCACGATCCCGGCCCGAGGCAGGTACCGAAGATCGCCTACGCGCGGAACGAGCTGACTCGACAAGCCGGCGCGCATCTCAGCGGACGATCCAGGTCAAAAGAGCTTGGGCAGAAAACGTGGCTTGCCGGCCATCGCGGCTCTGTAGGCCGGGCTGGCATCGAGCACCGGCTCTTCGACGCGGAGGCGATGCCGCAATACCAAAGCGTTCCCTGCTGCAGCAATCAGTGCGGTAATCCATGCCGTGTGAATCAAGGGCAGCGTGACCAGTTCTACGAACACTGCCAGGTAGTTTGGATGGCGCACCCAGCGAAATGGGCCTGACGTGACCACGCCGAGCGGTCCCGAAGCCATGACCTCCACGTTCCAATGCGCGCCCATGGTGCGAATGACCCACCAACGCAAGGCAGTGGCCAGCAGGAAGAGAGCAGCCATGGGAACGGCCAAGTCCGAGCAGGAAGGGGCGGCGCAGCACGATCACTTCAATCGCCGCGCCCCACAACACAGTCGTATGTAACGCTACCATCCAACGGAATTGAGGGTCGGCTCGCTTCTCAATGCCGCGGCCAACCAACTCCCGCTGATGGCTGCGAGAGATGCGGAGTTCGACTAAGCGCAGGAGGCCGACCAGCGCGAGCAAGGCCAAGTACGCGATGACGCTCAAGTCCATTGCAATAGCAGCATCTCAGCGCTGAAGCCAGGGCCAAACGCGGCGAGCAGCCCGCGATCACCCCCGGACATTTTCCCGCGCTCAAGCCACTCGTGCAGGACGAACAGCACCGAGACGCTCGAAAGGTTGCCATAGTCGCGCAGAACGTCCCAGGATGGCTGCGTCTGGCTATCGCAAAGCCCCAGTTCCTCCTGCATGTAGGAAAGTAGCTTCTGCCCCCCAGGATGCAGGACCCAGGCTTTCATGTCGTTGCGGCTGAGCGAGTGCCGCGCCAGGAAGCCGTCCACCAGTCCGCCGAGGCGCTCGCGAATCAGCTCGGGCACCTCTTTGGAAAGCACGATGTGGAAACCCTCGTCTTGCAGGTCGAACCCCATGGCGTCGATGGAGTCGGGAAACAGGTAGCTCTCGCTGTCGAGAATCGCGGGGCCGGACGCCGGACGTCCCGTGATCACAGCCGCGGCGGCGCCGTCTCCAAACAGAATCGTCGAGATCAGATTCGCCTGCGAAAGGTCCCGGCGCTGGAACGTCAACGACGGCAGCTCGACGGCGATCAAGAGCACGGTGGCTTGCGGATACGCTCGCAAATACTCCCAGGCACGCGTCAGGCCTGCGGCTCCCGCGGCACAGCCGAGTTCGGTAATGGGCATGCGGCGCACGTTGGGGCGCAGGCCCAATTCGGGCGCTAGATAGGCGTCCACGGAGGGAATCATGACGCCGGTGCAGGAAACCGTAACGATCAGGTCCACATCGGCGGCGGCGATGCCCGCGCTGTCGAGAGCCTGGCGAGCCGCAGAGCGGGTCAGCGCGATCGCGTGGTCGCGATATTCACGGTTGATCTGAGCGAGCGGCCTCCGCTCAATCAGGTAGTCCACGGGGAAGATCGTGTAGCGGCGGTCGATGCGGGAATTGTCAACGACCGAGAGGATCGCGTCGAGGCGGCGGCCCGAGATTCCGAACACCCTCCCGAAATACTCCTTCACGATGTCGCGAGAGAGCACATGCGGGGGCAGCGCGGTGGCCGTCGAAGCCACGACAATCAAGGACTGATCGCGGCCGGCGGAACGATCGGCCAGGCCGGAATTACCCGCTCCCTGATTCATCTCGAAATCACACTCCGTTCGCGCACTCCACCTGTCTGAAGATTGCTGGGCGATTCCGACTGCGGCAACGTTTCAAGGGTTAGATGCCTGGAGCTCGATGAGGATGCCTGGATGACTGCGCGAAGCGTTCTCGGTGGAAAAGGCGCCGCAAAGAAAAACGGTGGAGTCCAAGCGAACTCCACCGCTTCAAGGATTCTCCGAATCAGCGAAATTGACCGCGAAACCTTACGCCTTCTTGGCGTACCAGTCCGCGTTGATTTGCGTGAAATTCGCCCACTTCTCCGGCAGGTCTTCCAGGGCGAAGATCGCCGTCACCGGGCAAACCGGCACGCAAGCGCCGCAGTCGATGCATTCGCTCGGGCTGATGTAGAGCTGCGTTTCGCTCTCGTAGGCCGGCTCATCCTTGCGCGGGTGGATGCAATCCACCGGGCAGACGTCCACACAGGCGGTGTCTTTGGTTCCGATACAAGGCTCAGCGATGACGTAGGCCATATCCCTGTCTCCTTAGAAAGAACGCTCCGATAAATGCGCGCCGAAGCGAAAATGAAACTGAAACTTATATCACCAAACCAGGAGAGGCACAAGCCGGTCGACGCGGCAGGCTAGTCCCCTCAGTTCCCTCGCTTCCTATTATAACTCGCATCACGCGACTGTTTGATGGGCCGCGTGGCGCGCTTCGAGGAACTTCTCGGCTTCGATCGCGGCCATGCAACCTGATCCGGCGGCGGTGATCGCCTGACGATAACGGTGGTCTTGCGCATCGCCGGCAGCGAAGACACCCTCGACGTTGGTCTTGGGCCCGTCATGCGTGACGAGGTAGCCGTTCTCATCCATATCGAGCTGTCCGCGAAAAACTTTAGTATTGGGATCGTGGCCGATGGCGACGAAAAGGCCCTCGACGGCCAGGGTCGAACGCGCACCGGTTTCCGGGTTGCGCAAGTGGAGCACCTCGACCGAATGCTTGCCGACATCGGTCACTTCCTCGACGACCGCGGGCGCGATGAACTGAATCTTTTCGTTGGCTCGCGCACGATCGAGCATGATCTTGCTCGCGCGAAATTCGCTGCGGCGGTGAATCAAGTGCACGCGGCTGGCAAAGCGCGTCAGGAACGTGGCCTCTTCCATCGCCGTGTCGCCGCCACCGACCACGGCAATTTCCTTGCCGCGAAAGAAAAACCCGTCGCACGTGGCGCAGGTGGAAACGCCGTGGCCCAGCAGCTTTTTCTCCGATTCCAGGCCCAGCATGCGGGCCGAAGCGCCGGCGGCGACGATCAGCGTCTCCGTCGGGAATGTTTCCTGCCCCGACGTGATGTGGAATGGGCGGCGGCTCAAGTCCGCTGCGGAGACGGCGCCGGCGCGAAATTCCGCGCCAAAACGTTGCGCCTGCTTCCTCATGTTCTCGATCAGGTCCGGACCGAGGATGCCGTCGGGAAACCCGGGGAAATTCTCGACCATCGTGGTGAGGGTGAGCTGCCCGCCCGGTTCGTGGCCGTCGATAACGAGTGGCTTCAGATTCGCGCGAGCCGCATAGATGGCCGCTGTGAGGCCAGCGCATCCGCTTCCGATGATGACCACGTTACGCACAAAAAACTCCTCTCACTTAACCTGCCGCAGTTCTGATTGCATTCGATTGCGCACCCGGGCGCGGAAGCACGACGGCAAAGCCTTTGTAGTGTAGCACCTCCCGAGTTGCTGCGGCCTTCGCGTAGCGGGTGGGCGCTGGGTGGCAGAGTTGGGTAACAATAGGCCCCCCTCCCCCCAATTTTTTTGTAAGTGCTCATTACACGAGACTTTAAGCGGGATTATAGACTTCACGCAAAGAGTCGGGTACAATTACGCGCATGGAAGAATTGCCATTTTACGAGCGCGGGTTGTTTTGGGGATTGGCCTCCCTTGCGCTGGCTCTCGTGTTAGCCGCCGCTGGTTTTCTCCTTTCACCAACAACATTTGCAAAATGGCTTTTAATTTTAGCATGGCTCCTTTCAGTCACTCCGTTGTGGCTAGCATGGAACACGCTTGCCGATAAAGCGGCGACTTACTTCCTAATCATCATGTGCTGGGCACTCTTCGCTGTTGGGCTGGATTCAATATGGAATTTTAGAGTTAAGGCGCAATCGCCAGATGCGACGAAGAATCTTCCGCTCCCGAATAGTCATCCCGGCAGGATCACTTAATGGTACACCCCTAACCGCTAAGGGTATTTTGCCGCCCACTCCCTTTATACCAGTTATCGTTGCCCCTCCAAGCCTTCCGAAGCCGAAACAGACGACAGAGAAAGACGCGAAGAATGCTGCCGCAATGACCGTGAAACGGTTTGCGGACGACGTTGGAAGGCTGGCCGACGATGTGCAGAGCAAGCAAGATCAAATTCCAGAAGATGACGCTGGGGCACCACAAAATAAGACTAATCCGTCATTCGTCCAAAGAAACGTGCTTAAAACTCAAACGGAGGCCCGTTTTAGAACTGGAAGGTATGCGCAAAGATGCTATCAAATCATGGACATGCTAAAACAATTTACAGATGACCAGAGGCTCACAGGAAGTGGGGGGGATGTTAACGCATTGCAATATTCATGCAATGGCGCTGCGCAAACTGCCCTGACATTGAACGATCTTGTAAACGCCCTTAACAAAACGTTCGTTGATCTATCTACGCAGCCGGTTCCGCCTGCTGCGCAGTGAGTTCTTTGTATTCTAGGTTTGGCGTCTGAATTAGCTTGATGATCGTATCTCGGAAAAGATAAGGATTCTTGCGATTGTTGAACCGGAAGCACATTTCGTCGAGATAGGCCGGGAGATGCTTGGCGTCCACTTTATGCCACGTTCCCACAATACCGCGCTTGAGCAGCGAGAACGCCGATTCCACGGTGTTCGTGTGAACGTCGCCGTGCGCATACTGGCGCGTGTGGTTGATCGTGCGGTGCTTGCTTTGCTGCAATCTTGTCGAGCGCCCACGGGTAGATCGTGGATTCGTCGGTCAAAATGACCTCGACGTGACCGCCAACATTCGCACTGATAATCTCTCGGACGGTCGCGGACTTGGCATCCTCGGCATGAATAAGCCGCAGATCGCCGTTGCGCTGGCGAATGCCAATGACAACCTGCTTGACCGACTTCGGACGCCATCGGCGCTTCTTGCCGCCTACGTAGGTTTCGTCAATCTCTACCGTCCCGCCAAGCTTCTCAGGGGCAGTTTCCTGCATCGCCTTGCGGATTCGATGGCAGAGATACCATGCGGTCTTGTAACTGACTCCGATGGTGCGCTGAATCTGGCAAGCCGACATTCCCTTCTTGGCCTCGCAGAGCAGGGCCGTAGTTATAAACCACTTCCACAGAGACAGGTGGGAATCATGGAAGATCGTTCCCGCCGTCACGCTAAATTGGTAGTGGCAATCGTCGCAGTCGAACGTATCGCGGTTCGCTACTGGCGTCGCTTTGCTCTTGCAGCGCGGGCATTCCGGGCCGTTCTTCCAACGCAGGACTTCAAGAGCCTTGCGACACTTGGCATCCGTGCCGAATTGTTCTGTTAGTTGCGCGAGATTGATATTAGGAGTATTCATCGGGTCACCATGAAGAAAACGAAGAAGCATCCGAAGGACATGACCAGCGACGAATTGATGAAGCACCTGTTCCACCCGAAGGTGGTGAAGCACATCAAGAAGGTCGCCAATCCTCGGAAGCCCATGAAGAAAGACTAACAGAGGTGCGCTTTTGTGTCAAGTATATAATCCCGCTTTAAGTCCAATGATTTTGTAAGTGCGCATTCCACAGGGGTTAGCGGCGCGTTTTGCGTAAGTGTTCATTCTGCTAGGGTTGCTAGCCAGCTTTGGGCGGGCTGCGAGTACAGTTCGCATCCGTAAGACCAGGACGCGGAGTCGTGGAACGCCGATTTCTTCGGGTTGGGGCCGGCGCCGGGGGAAATTTGTACGATGAGGCGAGCAATGAGGCGGCGAGGGGCTCGGGCGGGAAGACTCCGCCAGGCCGTCCGGCGAGCGATCTTTGTCCGCGAACATGGACTATTATAACATCAGCGTCAATATTCCCTTGTGGTTATATGATCGGCGCAGATCCGACGAGCGAGAAAAGAAGATTTCCAGTGAAAGTGATGTAGATGCGTCTCAAGCGGCTCGGCATGGAAAGCCAAACCAAAAGACCGGCCGTCGGCTGCGGCGAGAACGGGACGCCCGTAACACACTCTCGTTCCTCGCTTGAGGACTCGTTGGAGCCTGATTCTGCCGATTGTGGGCTTGATTCTCTTCAGCGCAGAAAGCATCGCTTCAATCCGATTCGACCGCCAGAACCGCCCTGCAGCCGGGAAGCACTCTCCCTTTCCAAGAGTGCTTGCAGGTGTGTACAATTCCGCCCCAAGGGAAGACAACCCGGAGGTGAATATGAAGCGTCATTTAGCCGTGCTTTTCGTTCTGTGCACCGTGTCGGCGGGTTTGGTGCTTGCGCAGACCACACCCTCGGCAGGTGAAGAGGCGGTTGTGAAAGCAGACAAGGCACTCGGGATGGCTTACGCCAAGGGCGACAAAGCCACAATCGAAAAGATGTTGGATTCCGATTTCAGCTTGATCGACACGGAAGGAATCATGACGGAGCGTCCGGACGTGCTGCGAGAAGGGCTGCAGCCGCTCGTTCCCATGACCGCCGATACAAAGGTCTGGGCCCACATGTATGGCAACAATAAAGTCGCGTGGGTCACAGATAACCTGGGCAAAAAATATGCCGCGCACATCTGGGTGGAACGTCCACAGGGATGGCGTTTGCTGAACGCAAATGAGATCGAAACTGGCACCGCAGCTCCAGGCGGCAGCTGGCGCGCGCCTTACGACATCCCCTGCGATAACCCTTGCAAGGGCTTTCCGTATAGGGCCGTCACGGCCAACGAAAAGGCAGCCATAGCGTCCTGGCTGGATCAGGAAGGCGCCAACGGACCTGGCCGTCACGATATGCACATGGGTGACAACACCATCGTGATCAGCCAGGGCACGACAACGCCGCGCAATTCGCCAACCGCTTCTGGGCCGACGGCCGTGCCACCGCGCCAGCCTGGAACGTTTACCGAGGGCGTAGCGCCTGCGCTCTGGGCGCGCACCTGGGATTTTGGAGACGCAGTAGTGGCCATCATGCTGCAGCCGACTTACGGCGGGAAGGCATACTGGTCCAGCCGCATTTTCGGCAATCACAATGGCTTCTGGAAGATGGAAGAGAGCTATCACAACACGATCGCAACCTCACCGGTGATGACCGTCGTGCCTCCCAAGGAAGTTTTGGCCCCCGCGCCTCCGAGAGGCCGCGGAGGAGAATAACGGCGGAGAAGGCAACCAGGAAGTAGTCTAGTTCGACTTCGGGCGGCGGAGAAGCCATGCTTCTCCGCCGTTTTGTTTAGCGATCGCCCCGTGGTCGGCGTTGTTCCGAAAAGAGTACAGAAAAACACAATCACAACGGTCCTCTGCGATTGCCTGGTCGAAGTGTTGCACCGACCCCATGAGACCACCAGAGATAAGAGGACCTGCCAGGACTTGGCGCCATTGGCGGGCCTGTAGGTCGACAATCTTCGCGCAATGGGCGACGAGCGGGGAACTGCCCCACCGAACTCCCTCCGCAATCTGCGGGGGAGTTCGATGGGTATAGCGCACTTTCCGAAACGGCTACTTTACTTCTACAGGCTTCGCGGTGCCCGCCGCGCGGTTCCGGGTGTTGTCGTTAAACGATTCTTCCTCGGAAGGCACGCAATATTCTTCTCTGAGTTCGGTGACGCCCTTGGGCAGCTGCAACTTGAAGAGCTGCGGTTTCCTCACCAAAGGCGCCACGTAAACCGTTGGGTCGGTAATCGTCATGGTGTCGTTGAGGGTCACGGTATCGGGGTGCACGAATGTCTCGTCCACGGTCATGTTCTCATCGTGCGGGTGGCCACTTCGATCAAGCCAAGTCTCGTCGTTGTAATCGGCCGAGTGCACGACCAGTGTGTTTCCGTCCCAGTGGCCCACTGCGTATCCGTACCACCGCGGATCCGCATCCTCGGGAATCTGTCGCCCATCCAGCCAGATTTCCCGGTTGCTACGGTCCCACTCGAAGATCTGCCAGATCTTGTTGGGAAGCTGGACGAATTCGAAGGGCCGCCCATTGAGGTAGAGGTCGCGAGGATAGCCGGCTGGATCGCAGTGTCCGATCGGGTCGTTTCCAAAAGCCGGCGCAACACCGTCCGGTCCAGCCGAGGGCTTGTGGGTTTGGTAGATATTCTTCCCGTTGTCCGTGAAGTTCGGCCACGGCACGCCATTCATCAGGTTGACGTCGTTGCCCCCCGTCGTGCCATACCAGACGCCCGACAGGTCGCGCGGATCGTAGGCCGGCTTAGGCGCTGCCGCCTCGATCTTCCTGTCATTCGGTGAGCGCTTCCCCTGGGAGGCGGGCCCGTAAACCTGGGCGAAGGCGGCTGAAGAGAGCAGCAGCGTCGCCACAACGGCAAAAGGTGCACTGACAAAACGGCTTCGCATCTTTGGACACTCCCTCGCGATTTCGAATCTTCGCGGTCTGAACCGGAATTTGCGATTTGACCCCTGCCTCGCATTTTATGCCCCTCCTGGCCTGGACACAACGGATTCCCCACCAGAGCAGGCCCCGGCAGGATCAGCGGAGTCTCCGACGGCCGGTCTTTGCTCCTCTGAGGAGTTCTCCTCGGCGCCGCGTAATCGAGTTCTCGGACGCTGCTTCATCAAGTGCCCGCGACGCTCGGCGGCAGTCTCGCCCAACCGCTCGCGAGCGGCAGGTCCTGGCCTTCCACAAGAAACACAAGTCCACCTCTCCGTTGTACGAACGGATACGCGCCAAGTATCCGGACTGGTAGCCGGGATTCGCTCTGAGAATGGCCACCGGGCTGGGTTGCCAAAAAATGCCCGGAATGTCGCTGCGCCTATGGCTCCGCGACGGCCTGCGGCAGCGAGGTAAATCGGCCCCAACGGCCGGGCCCGGTTAGATGGTTTTATTCGAGCTAGGTTGGGGGCGTTCGCGAATGGGCGAGGACTACCTTTCGCTCGCCGCGGCGAGCGAAAGGTGGCTAACCGACTGCGGCAAGCGAAAGGGTCGGCCGTCGCCCTAGGGCGTGACCGTAACGGTCACGGTATTCGACTTGATCATTAGGAGGCGGTTTTCGGGATCGTGCTGTTGGATTTGTATCGTGTACTTCCCAGGCTGGTGCATGTCGTAAAATTGAGTGATAAAGAGTGGCCAACTCCATGATTCTCCGGGAGCCAGCACTTTGAAGCCTTTGTGGTCATTATTGAAGGTAGTCGGGGTGGGCCTTAACTATATCGAACTTCTGCGCATCGTCAACAGAAGGGTCGTATAATCTAGCGAAATCGGTTTCCGGAGCCCGTTTCCCGCTCGCGTCTCGCACGTCGATGTCGAGACCCAATCCCATTTCCCAAGTCAGTGAAAGCGGGTGGTCTGAAACGTTTGTGTATCTCACGTTAACTACCACCTCGTTTTTTGTCGACACTGAATCTTTAAGGGGACTGATTCCCACGGCAAGGACGGGCTGAGGGGTGGTGGCAACAGGGCCTGCGCTCGACGTGCCCTGCGCGACTGCGTTAGCGCACGCGGCGAGAACTATCACGAACAGAAACGACGCGCTCAGTGTCTTCATGTTGCCTACGGGTTCCGGCGCCTGACGCGCAGCCTAGGGAATGACCGTAACGGTCACGGTATTCGACCTGATCATCAGCATATGGTTTCCGGGATCATGCATCTGGACTGGATCGTGTACTTCCCAGGCTGGTGCATGTCGTAGAACCGAGTGACAGCGAATTCCCAGGTTTTTGTCTTTCCGGCATCGAGCGCTGCGAAATCCTGCCGATCGGCCGCGAAGAACGTTTCGGGGTGGGCCTGTTGCAATGCAAACTTCTGCTTGTCATCAACGGCCGCGTCGTAGAATCTGCCAAAATCCGTCTCCGGCGCCGGCTTGCCGCTCGCGTCTCGCACATCGATGTCTAGCCCTATGCCCAGCATCGACCACCTCAATATCAGCTGGTGGTCGGAGACGTTCGTATACGTCACGTTAACCGTCACTGCGTCTTTCGTCGACACCGAATTTTTGACAGGACTAATTTCCACGGCAAGGACGGGCTGAGGAGTGGTGGCAACGGCGCCGGCGCTCGACGTGCCCTGCGCGACTGCGTTAGCGCACGCGGCGAGAACTATCACGAACAGAAGCGGTGAACTCAGTGTCTTCATTTTGCCCATGGATTCCGGCGTCTGACGCGCAACCTAGGGCGTGACCGTAACGGTCACGGTATTCGACTTGATCATCAGCATGTGGTTTCCGGAATCATGCGTCTGGACCTGGACCGTGTACTTCCCGGGCTGGTGCATGTCGTAAAATCGATCGACATCGAGCGGCCAGGTGTTTGACTCCTTTGGACCCAATACTGCACGCAGGTTCCTGTCACTGAGGTAGTCGGGGTGTGCCCGAGTCAATGCTTCCTTCTGCTGGTCGTCGATGGAAGGGCGGTTGAAGAGTTTGCCAAAATCGGTATCCGGCGCCAGTTTGCCGCTCTCATCCCGCACGTCGACATCGAGACCCGCGCCCGATATTGGCCAAGCCAGATCAAGCTGGTGATCAGAAACTTTTGTGAATGTCACCATAACCAAGACCGCGTTTTTTTGTGAAACTGCGGTCTTATAGGGGCTGATTCCGAGAGCAAGCGTGGGCTTAGGCGCGGTGGCTTCTGGAACAGGCGTGTTCTGCGCGGCTACAATGCCGCACATTGCAAAAATCGCCAAAAGCGAGAGGAGCGCATTTCGAGCCTTCATTATTTGTTTCTCCTACGGGAGCGGACTGATGACGTTCACCCAGACCGGAAACCCTGGGCCGGACTGGAACCCGCCATTCCAATTCCAGCCGGGGCCGACCGTGTTCAGGAGCGGGAGCGGCACCCCGTTTGGCGATAGGACCGTCGCCCCGCTGTTGATGATATCACCGGAATAGCTCCAATCGACGGAGCCGAGAGGAACCGGGATCTCGCAGGCAGCCACGCAGCCGGCGATCGGCGTGGTCGGAATCCACGTACTAGACGGCGGCGCTGGCCGATAAGCGCCGATTAGTGGATAATGCGTCGAAGCTCGGAGTCATATCGCGCGCAATCATCCGCACAAAGGAGCCAACTTTGACACGCACGCCGGGAACGTACGCCATTCTGGAAACTTCGCAGGGATCGATCGTCTGCCGCCTCTTTGAAAAGGAAGCGCCCAAGACCGTTGAAAATTTCATCGGCCTCGCCGAAGGCACCAAGGAATTCACCGATCCGAAGACGGGACAAAAGACCAAGCGGCCGTTTTACGATGGACTCGCGTTTCATCGGGTGATCCCGCAATTTATGATTCAGGGCGGCTGCCCTCTCGGAAACGGGACGGGCGGGCCCGGCTACCGCTTTGCCGATGAATTTCATGCTTCGCTGCGACACAACGCGCCCGGGAAGCTTTCGATGGCCAACTCCGGGCCGAACACCAATGGCAGCCAGTTTTTCGTCACCGTTGCGGCGACACCGTGGCTGGACAACCGGCACTCGATCTTCGGCGAGATCATCGAGGGGCAGGACATCGCCAACAAGATCTCCGAAGTGCCGCGCGATTCGAGCGATCGTCCGCGCACACCGGTCATCTTGCAGCACGTTCGGATCGAGCGGGTCTAGACGCCAGCGCCCCGATGGACTTACTGCGGCTGTTTCGAGTCGTCAACGAGATGATTTTCGTGGTAATCGGCGCGCTGCTGTTGTGGGTGGCGCTGGCGGGGCGTTATTTCTTTGATCCGCGCCAGCCCTCCTGGCTGATCCTGGCGGCGGTGCTGATCGCGTGGGGGCTTTACACCTGGTTCCACGCGCGGAAGGTAAAGGCGGCGCGCACCCGGCTGGCAATGAGGATCGGCGGCAGCTCGGTGTCGCTGGTGGGGCTGATCATGGCGTCGCTGGCCTGGGTGCCATTCGCATGGGGCGCGCTGCTGCTGGGCGCTGCCGGAGGGGTCTTCGTTCTTCGAGGGCTGGTGAGCGCCGCGATTCTGGCCTGGCCGTTCTGAGCCGATCCGGGCCTGGCGCGCAGCGGACGGTTACGCCTGCGTCGTGCGGCGGACCTTGTCCTTGTTTTGACCGAGATGCTCCTTCAGGCGATCGGCGACTTCCTGCTCTTTCCCCTCGGCAATCTCTTTCTGCAATTCATTGAGCGCAAAGTGCACCACATCGTGATGGTGTATTTCTTCGTGCGCGAGCAAGTCATTCAATCGCAACCAGAGCCGGTGAACGAGGTTCACCTCGTTCATGGTCAGGTTCGGAGCGTGCGGGCCGAGCATGAAGTACTCGCGCTGCGCGCCACCCGGCGCAAAAATCTCGAGGTTGAAAGGCGGGCGCGGGTCCGGCAGATTTTCCCAGGCCAAGCCGACTTCGCGCGCTTCCTCGGCAAGGCTAAGCTTGGTCGAGCCGCCGAGCACCACTGTGGAGGACTGCAAGTTGGCTCCGGCGCGCAGAATGCCATCCCACAGATCGGTCGCGGAAACCACCGCCAAGCGGATGGTCTTGCCGCGTTTTTCGGCGAGTGAAAGCGCCTGGGTAAAAAGGTATTGCTCGACGCTGCCAAACAACTGGTTGGCATCGAGCTCGCTTTCTCCCGAGCCGGAGCGGCGGAGAAGACGCACGTGCAAGACCACGATGTCGCGCCGCTCGACTTTGACGCGGTCGAGGGTGGCCGCCAGATGATACAGCGCGTGATAGTTGCTGATGGGTACGAGGACGTTGCCTGGGCGCGCGCCGACGCTGGCTGGAGTCAACTCGCCGCGCGAGGTGACGTTAAACTGGTCGAGCTCGACGTGCGCCGCGCCGGTCTTCTTGGTGATCTTCTCGGAGAACTCGAAAACGGTGAAGAAGATCAGCGTAAATGCAATGCCGGAGACCGTGGCCACTTGCTTGGTGAATAGGTTGATGAGGCAGAGGGCGACGAGCGTCAGAGTAATCAGGGCGAGCCCGAGGGGAATTTCCAGGCTGCCGATTTGCAAGTTCAGAGGCACGCGAAATTCACGCTGGCCCGGCTCCTTGTAGCGCAGCACGAGCACGGCCAGACCTTTCATGGCAAAGCTCCACATCACGCCGAATGCGTATGCCTCGCCCAGCACAAAAATGTTCCCGCGGCTCAGGATGATGGTGGCAAGCTGCAGCCCGACCACCAGATTGAGAATGCGATACGAGGTGCCGAAACGCCGGTGCGGCTGGCGGAACCAGTCGGGAAGAATTCCGTCCTCGGAAACGCGGTTCAGAACGCCGTTCGAGCCCACAATGGCGGTGTTGACGGCCCCGGCCAGCATGAGCGTTCCGACGATCACCACAAAAACACGGAAGGCCAAGCGCATCGCCAGCGGCCCCACCAGATACATCGCCAGCCCGCCGATGGGATTATCGAAGTAACTCTGGCGCACGGAATCGGGAATGATCATGACCGCGAAAAACGCGACGCCCGCGGTGAAAATCAAGCTGTAGACGAAAATGACGAAGCCGGCTTTTTCCAGGTTGCGGAGCTTGGGGTGCTCCATCTCGCGATAGACCTGGGCCATGGTCTCTTCGCCGCTCATGGCCAGAACGGAATGACCCAAGCCGATCAAGATGCCGATGAGACCCACCGTATATGGCAGGTTGGTGTGCTTCAACCAGCCGAGCGCGTCGGGAGCGAACGTCAGATTGCGCGGGAAGGGGAAGGGCGGAAGGTGCACGCCTCGGACCCAGAGGGTGTAGCCGCACCAGCCGAGCATCAGGACGACCATCACGGTGGTCACGTACATGATGCGCAGGGCCTTTTCGCTGGACTCATGCACGCCCTTGATGTTTTCCCACCAGAAATAAAGGGTGACCAGGACCGCAAAGAACGCGGCCGTGGAATTCGCGGGCAGGACCGTCTGCAGATGGAAATAATGCAAGAGTTCGTTCAGCAAACCGACCAGATACAAGCCCGCCGAAACACCGCTGATCGGTCCGGTCAGGATGTAATCGAACATCAGGGCCGAAACCGAGAACTTGGCCAGCGTCGAGCCCATGGCCTCCTTGACCACGCGGTAGACGCCGCCACGCACGAACATGCTGCAGCTCTCGATGTAAACCGAGCGAACCGCATACGCCAGCAGCATGATGGCCAGGATGAACCAGGGGCCGGTGTTGCCGACGAAATGTTCGGCGATCGCGCCGGCGTAAAAAGCCGAAGAGCCCATATCGTTCAGAACAATGGCGGCGGCACGCCAGAACGAAATGAAAGTGAGCATGGCCGTGGTAGCCACGATCACGCGGGGCACACTCGAGGACCTGGATGTAGACACTACTGGAGCGTCAGATGTCGTGCTCATAGACCTGAGGCAATTGCCGGAACACTATCGTCGCATTTTGAGCGGCGCGAATCCAGAATTTTCTGTTTATTTCTTGTTTATGCGGGTGGAGGCAGCCGGTTACGAGCGGAAAAGCTTTGCACATTCAGCGCAAGGGCAGATGCTCCGCAGATAATCGTAGCTGTAAATTCCGGTGGTATGCCCGTCGCTGAAATCAATTTGCAGGGCATAGTTCCCCACCGGTTTTGCCGCCCGAGCGCCGGGCCGCGGCTTGAACATGGGCAACGCCGCGCCGGCAATACTGGGCGCATTAGCGGCGAGTTCCTGCTTCTTGCGACGCTCGTCGTCGCACATTGCGCAAGGGCACTGTTCGCGCAGATAGGCGAAATCGTAGTGGCTGCGATGGCCGTCCACCCAGCCGATATCGACCCCTGCGCCGGTCGAGACATGCACCTTGACGTCGGCTGGTTTCCTGCGTGAGTCGATTGGGATCGGCATTTTCGGTCTGTTCCTGGAGACGCAGCTCAACCGACGTTTGCCACGATCTGCGTGAGGCGGCCGTGGGCCAGCTCGATTCGCCGGCCGGCCATGCGCCCGATCGCAGGCGAATGCGTTACCACTAGAATCGTGTGCCCGCTTGCGTGCAAATCCTGCAGGAGGGCGAGCACGGTTTGTTCGTTCGCTTCGTCCAGATTGCCCGTGGGCTCATCGGCAAGAATCAGCTTCGGCTGGTTAATGAGGGCGCGGGCGACGGCGACACGCTGTTGCTCGCCGCCGGAGAGTTGACTCGGAAGGTGAGCGAGCCGGTCGCCCAGCCCGACACGCGCCAGCGCGCGAGCGGCCTCGGCTTCGTCCGCGACGCTGTGAAAGTACTGCGCCAGCATCACGTTTTCGACCGCGGAAAGGTACGGCACCAGATGGAACTGCTGGAAGACCAGGCCGATCTTTTCGGCGCGGTAACGCGTCAACTCGCGTTCGCCAAGGGTCGCCACGTCGGTGCCGTCGACCACCACGCGCCCGCCGGTCGGCCTGTCGAGGCCGCCCAGAATGTTCATCAGCGTCGTCTTGCCGGAACCGGAAGGACCCATGATGGCGATCCATTCCCCGGAAGCGACCTCGAACCCTACCTCATCCAGCGCGCGCACCGAGCCAAACTGTTTGCAGAGGCTCTCGACTTGGACTAGCGACGCCATCATTCGCCCCGCAAAATTTCAGCCGGGCGAACGCGGCCCAGCAAGCGCAACGGGAGAGCTCCCGCCAGCGCCACGCCTATCATCAGGCCAACGGTGATGGGCAGTACGATCAAACGCGGCGAGATGGCCGTGGCAAAAACGCGCTCGCCCACCCAAGCTGCCAGCAACATGCCGACACCACAGCCGACCAGCCCTCCGAGGATTCCGATGGCGGCTGCCTCGGCCAGGAAAAAGCGCATCACGCGCCGCACTGTTCCACCGAGAGCCTTCATGAGTCCGACGTCGCGCCGCCGCTCCAGCGCCAGCCCCGCCATAGCCGCTAGAACGCCAAGCGCCGTAAGCGCCAGGATCAGCACGACCGTTGCGAACAGCAACCCGCGAATGCGCTCGAGCAAGCGGCCCTCAGCCGCGGCCAGTTGCCGCACAGGTTCCACATCCAGTTCCGTCAGCGCTCCTTTGAGGCGGCCAATCACATTTTCAATCGTGGCCGCCGAACCGCGCACGCTGAGCTGCGCCAGGCCGACGCGGCCTGCGAGGCCGGCGAGATTCTGCGCCGCCGCCAAGTTGACGAAGACCTGGCTATCTTCCGATCCACCAGCCGTCAGTACGCCAGCCACAGTGAAGGTTGCCTCGCGGCCGGCGTAGCGCAAGGTCAGCTGGCTGCCCGGAACCAGGCTGAGCGATCGCGCGACTTCGCGGCCGACCATGCAATCGACGGCGTCATTACGTTCGGAAATTCGTCGTCCAGCGACACTCCACCAGGAATTGATTTTGGCGATCTGATCGAACCACGTGCCCGCGACAATCACGGGAACCGGCATTGTCTGCGGACCCGTCTGTGCCACCACGTACAAATAGGGGGCGGCGGCCATAATTTCCGGCGCGTGCAGCGCATCCATTCGGTCCATGACGGCCGAGTCCATCGTGGCGGCGGTGTTCGCGGTTTGCGCCGGCGACACCACGACGTTCGCGCCGAGCGAACGGAATTCCCGCGTGAGCTGGTCGCTCGCGCCCAAATCCAGGTTCACCAGCGCCGAGCAAACGGCGGCGCCGCTGGCCACGGCGAGAAGCGCCAGCGCGAGCCGGCTGCGGCTAGCCCACAGCAATCGCCAAAGAATGCGCCAGAACAATTAGCTTCTTCCTCTCTTGGGTTCGTCGAAGTTGGGGGACGCAACTGCTCGCCGCTGGCTCACTCCCCGCGCAACACAGGCGCGGGATCCAGCCGTAGCACCGTACGGAGCGGCGCCAGGCTTCCCAGTGTCGCCACGACGGCCGCCACGCCCAAAACGATCGGCAGCAGAATCAGCCGCAGCTCAGGCGAGACTCCGAAAATGCGCTCCCCCACGAAACGCGCCAAGCCAAGGCCCGCCACATAGCCTGTCGCGCCTCCCGCCAACGCAAGCAACCACTGCTCTCCCAGGAAGAACGCGCCCACCATGATTCGCGGGGCGCCGAGCGCCTTCATCAGGCCGATTTCCTCCGCGCGTTCGAGCACCGTGGTGGCGGCCGTAGCGGCCACAGCCAGCGCCGCAGCGAGCAGGGCCCCGAGAGTCACCAGCCACATCAACGCGCTTACGCGCGTGAGAATTCGGCCTTCACCTTCCGCGATTTGCCGGATCGGCCGCACCTCCACGCCAGGCAACTGTTCCTCGACCTGGCGCGAGATCGAGGAAATATACGGCGAGCAATACCAACTCTCGAATTCCACCGGCGTCATCGAGTTTGGATTCCGTTGTGAAAAAGCGTCCTCGGGCTTGGTCAGCGCGCTCACCAGCAGGCGGCGATATTGCCCGGGGCGATCCGCGAGTTGCTGGGCGATGGCCAGCGGGGCCAGCACGGCATCGTCCTCCTGACCACCCGTAGCAGCGATGCCGACGACATGCAGCTGCACGGTGCGATCGCCGGCGCGCAACTCGAGCGTCTGGCCGATGGAGATGCCCGCTCGCCGCGCGAGCGCCGCGCCAACGACTGACTCTGCCGCCTCATCGCTAAACCAGCGTCCATCCACGTGCCACCAGGGACTGGTAGACGCAACTCCCGTGGTAAACGTGCCGCCACCCTTGGGGATGGTGACCTCGTGACGGTACCAGGTGCCGATGAGCACCACGCTTGCGTTTGCAGGCGAGCCATCGCTCGAGGACGAGTGGTCCGCTGCACGCAGCGAAACCGGCACATCCAGCGAAGGCGCGAACCCAATAATATTGTTCCGCCAGAAAATCGTCTTGAGCTTGCCCAGATCGGCCTCGGGTAGATACGCGCCGGATTCCACCGGTCGATAGTCGACGCCGCCGATCTCGAGCGGCAGGGCGTCAGCTTGCGGCGTCACCAGCAGATTCGCGCCCAAGCTGCGGAACTCGCTTGCCAGGCGGTCACCTACGTCGAGCGCCACGCTGAGCGTCGCCGTCGCCACGGCCGTGGCCAGGGCGAGCGCAATTGCAGTGAGGAGTTTCCGGCGCGGCTGGCGGGCAAAGGAGTCTTTGACGATGCGCAGGAACATGGCTCTGGAAGCTACTTGGGAACAGTCTGCGCGGCCGTGCTAAGCGCTGATAGATCCATCACCAAGTCCTGCCCCTGGACCTGCGACGGCACAGCCACGGGGTTGCAGCCACCCGGCTGGCCGATCGAGGGACCGTAAATCGCCGAACCGCAGTTGCGACAAGTAATGTTGGAACCGTCCTGCTTGTAGCCAGCCCATCCGCAAATCATGCAGGCGTCCAGCGCCGTGCCCCAGCTTCCATCGGGCTTGTGCAGCACGATGAAGCGCAAGGACGTGTTGTTCACCTCTACTCGGAAAAAATGCAGATTGCCATCGCTGACGTCCGCAATCGGGACATGCACTGTGGTTCCCTGCGCCTGCAGCAGTTGCGCCTGCGGAGGGGCCGCGGCAACTCGCGCGTACACGAAATCCGCGGCGAACGTCAAGATCAGCGCCACAAAGCCCACCCCCGCGGCGAACATCCAGCGACTTTGCTTGCGGCGTTCCCAGGCCAGGCGCCGGCGCTCGGCGTCATTCAGACCCTCGGTTCCCGCCGCTTCCCGCGGCAAAGACAGCCATTCGCGCAAAATGAGCAGGGTGGCTGCGCCAAAAATAACCACGAAGAAGAAAAAGTCGTTTCGCACGACAGGTCCGACCCAGGCCATTTCCTGCTTGCTCGACGGAATCCACATGGCCTCGCTCAATTCGTGCATGCCCGTCAGCGCCAATTGCAGGGCCACGACCACCAGGATGCCGCTAGTGACGGCAAAAAATCGCCCCAACGGAATCTTGAGTGTGCCCTGGAAGAAAAACAGGCCGACGGCGATCGCCGCCACCAGGCCCATTCCAGTGCCCAACCACACAGCCAGCCCCTCGCTGGAAAGCTCGACGGCGCGAAGGATCAACGCCAGCTCGGCGCCTTCGCGCAGGACCATCAGAAAAACGAACGTCCCCAGACCTAGCCCGGCGGCAAGGTCAGACTTTCCGGCGAATGAGTCCACGCGCTGCTCGATGTGTTTGCGCAGTTGGCGGGCGACCCGATTCATCCAGAGAATCATGGTCACCACAAAAGCCGCGGCCAGCAGCAGCATCAGACCCTCGAAGCCATCTTCGCTGATCTGCCATTTATCCAGCGCAACAGCCACGACCAGACTGAGCGCGGCGGCGAGGCCAACCCCGGTCCAGACAAATCGGGCCAACGCCGAACGTCCAATGCGATTGAGATAGACCAGAACAATACCGACAATGAGGGCGGCTTCCACGCCCTCGCGGAGTGCGATCAGAAAGGAAGAGATCAAGGGGATGCTCTAGTTGTTCCAGTTGCAATCAAGTTGCAACTAAAGTCTAGTTCTTTTGTTCCTCCAGGTCAAGGCCTTTGCTCGCTTGCGCTTCCGGTCATTGCCATTCGAAAAAACAGCCGCTGCAGTATACGCGATAGCTGCTGCCCTTCGCAGCAGTCTTTCGCACCTGCCTCGGATCGACCTTCTGACCGGGCTCTGCAGGCGCCGGCTGGAAAGTTTCCTTGAAACGTCCATGATAACGTCCACGTTGTGAATCATGAACATCGGCCGCCGGAGTGCCGAATCTCCGCTAGAATAGACCGGCTGCCATGCTGCCGGATACCCTAAGGGCCAAGCCAAAAGCCCGGCGAAAACCCCTGCGAAAGACTGCGTTGTGGCTCCTCGCGACAACCTTGACGGCCGCTCTCGCAGCCTTTCCGTTGATCGGACAATCTCCCCTTCCGCAGGCGCAGGCGCAGGAGCCGGCGCCGGCGGCATCCCCGAGTCCTGCTAATCGTCCCCAGGCTGGCACGGTGAATAAGCGCAAGGCTCGCCAGTCGTACGAGCAAGGACTGCATGCCGAACAAGCCAACGATTGGGAACAGGCGTTCCGGGCGTTCAGTGAAGCGGCTAGTGAATCTCCAAGCGACCGCACCATTCGACTGCATGAGGAGGTCGCGCGTTCTCAGGTGGCCCAATTGCGCACGCAGGCGGCCGAGCGAGACATTCTCAGCAGACAAAATGACAGCGCTCGAGCCAGTTTGCAGTCCGCGCTCCAAGTCGATCCCAGCTATGCCGTAGCGCGCGAGCGGCTCGAGCAGTTGGCGGACGACGCCGGTTCCGCTGAGCAAGCCGGCCCCGCGACGCTCGACGACGTGACAGCGCCCGAAAGTCCCCGGCTGGCAAGCGGCCCTCTCAAGCTCCTGCCGCAGCCCGGCAAACGCGATTTCAATGTCCAAGGCACAACGCGCGGCGCGTATGAGGCAATCGCGCAACGGTTCGGCTTGACTGCCGCATTCGACGGAGACCTGATGGACCGTCAAATTCGCTTCCGCGTTTCAGGAGTCGATTTCGCGACCGCGATGCGCGTTCTTGGCGAGCAGACCGGAACATTCTTTCGCTCGGTTGACTCGCGAACTTTTTTCGTTGCCGCCGACACTCCCCAGAAACGCAAGGACTACGCGCCCGAAGTGAAGCTCACCATTCCTCTCCCGTCTTCCGAGACGAATGACGAAATGACCGAGACCATGCGCATGGTCCGGGATATTGTCGGGGTGGTTCGGACCGACCTGGACACCGCGACGCACACTCTTACGGTGCGAGACACGCTCGAGAATGTGGCGCTCGCCCAGGCGCTGGTGAAGGAAATCGAACAGCCGCGCGGAGAACTGATCCTCGATATCGACATCCTGGAAGTGGACCGCCAGGCGGCGGAAAATCTCGGCATCAGCCCTCCCACAAGCGCTCAAGTTTTTACCCTCGGTTCGGCCGAGGCCCGGCTGCTCCAGCAGGCGCCGAACATCGGGTCGCTGGTTCAAGTGATCCAGAATATTTTTGGTTCGCAGACGCCGCTGGCAGGAGCGTCCGGCGGATTGAGCGCGCTGATTCCGCCGCTCATCGCATTTGGGGGCGGGAACAGCATCTTTCTGGCCACGCTTCCAGGCGCTTCGGCGAACTTCGCGCAGTCTCTGAGCGCGGTACGGCAGGCGAAACGGGTGTTGCTGCGGGTTGAAGACGGCAGGCCGGCAACCTTCTTCGTGGGCGAGCATTTTCCCATCACCTTGGCGCTGCTTTCAGGCAGCTTGGCGACCTCGACGTCGCAATTCACGTCCAGCGCCTTGTCAGGTTCGTTCCCGCGGACCGATTACGCGGTCGGCGCCAGCCCTCGCGGCGTGGCTCTGGGCGCGTTCAATATATTTAACGATGCGAACCTGGACCTCGCGGTGGTCAACCAAGCCAACAACAACGTCTCGATTCTGCTGGGGAATGGCGACGGGACTTTCAACGCCCAAACCACGTTTCCCACGGGAAACGGCCCGGTCGCCATCGCCACGGGCACATTCGATGAGAAAAACAACAGCAACCTGGATCTCGCCGTGGTCAACCAGACCGACGGCACCGTTTCGATTTTGCTCGGCAACGGCGACGGAACGTTCACCAAGCAACCGACGGACATCAAGGTTGGCAATGGCCCGGTGGCCATCACGGTCGGGAACTTCGATACCAACAGCTTCACCAACAACTTTCCGGACCTCGCGGTGGTCAACCAGACCGACGGCACCGTCTCGATTTTGCTCGGCAACGGTGACGGAACGTTTACCAAACAACCGACGGACATCAAGGTTGGCAATGGCCCGGTCGCAATCGTTTCAGGGAGTTTTGACGCGATCAACAACAGCAACGCGGATTTGGCCGTAGTCAATCAAGCGGACAACAGCGTGTCGATTCTGTTCGGCAACGGCGACGGAACGTTTGTGACGGGGGCGGGGGCCATCCAGACTGGCAACGGCCCGACAGCGATCGCGACCGGAAACTTCGATGTGACAAGCCCCACCAACAATTTCCCGGGGCTTGCCGTCACCAACGGCGCGGACGGAACGGTCTTGATCCTCCTGGGCAACGGCAATGGCACGTTTAGCGTCCCAACTCCGAATGTCATCGCCACCCAAACGAACCCGGCCGCGATTCTTTCCGTCGACTTCAACAATGACGGCGCGACTGACCTGGCCGTTGTCAACGCGGGTTCCGACAGTATCTCCGTCTTCCTGGGCGTGGGTGATGGCACTTTCCTGCCGCCTCTGAACGTCGCCACAGGCAACGGCCCAATCGCCTTGGCCGACGGGGATGTGAACGGAGACGGCTTTGTGGACCTGGCCGTCGCCAACGAGAGCTCCAACACCGCTTCCGTCATCCTGAATTCAAACCAGCTCAGCAGCTTGCTGGGCACGCCGAACGCAGGGCTTTCGCCTTACCCTGGCTCGGAATATGTCGACCTGGGGCTCAAAGTGGAAGCGACCTCGCGAATGCATCCGGACGGCGAGGCGACGCTGGCGCTGAAGATGGACATTAGCTCGCTCTCCGGCCAGAACGTGAACGGCATACCGATTTTGAGCAATCGCACAATCGAACAGTCGGTGCGGCTCCGGGAAAACCAAACCAGCGTGCTTTCCGGCCTGATGGAGTCGAGCGAGATTGGAAGCCTTTCGGGCTTGCCGTGGCTGGCTAACGCCGGTCCGCTGGGCTATTTGGCCGGCAGCCGAAACTCACAGCAAGCAGACACCGAACTGCTGATCGCCATCACGCCGCGGCAAATGCGGCTGCCGTTGCGGGCCGACGAGACGATTTACGCTGGACGCGGCCAAGGCACGAATGCGCCCCCGGCTCCCGCGCCCGCTCCCGTAGGAGCGCCACCTGTTCCTGGGGCGCCGATCGCTGCGCCGGCGAATCCTGGCGCTCCGGCGCCCGGCATACCAGCGCCGCTCCCTGTGGCGCCGCCCGCGCAACCGCAACCCGGTCAGCCTCCGGCTCCCGCGCCGGATGTTCCTGCGAACCAACCGATAGGCACTCCTGCACAGCCGCCGCCTGCCTGATGCATTTGTACGTCGTTCCTCGTGCGCGGCGCGGACGCGACGGACCTTCTGTTTCCTTGGGATTTTTGCAGGACACAGATCCCGATCCCCGCGACCGAGGGTACTTTTTCAATCCAGAACAAGAACCGGCTGATACGTGCGCGGAACGATGGCTTCGGCGATGGCGATGAGCTGATCTTGCTGGTTGAACACTCGCAAGCGTGCCGGCTTCCAATCGGTCGAGTCGAGCTGTGCCGGGGCGCCTTGCGGCGTTTCCGCTCGGCCAGGCTGGATTTGCGCAAGTGACACCTGAAAAGTGGAGCCGTGGCGGACGCGCTTCTCGACCGCAGGCAAGCACCGAGACGCGTGGCAGATCGGAAAGCAAACACGCGAGCGGCACAATACAGTCGGCGGCCTTGCCGGCTTGCACCGCTTGTTCGAGATCAGCCAGTCCAATGGCCCGGTCGAGCGTGAATTCGCCGACTGCGGTGCGCGTAATTTCGGCTACGTGCGCGCCACAACCAAGCTGCGCGCCCATGTCGTGGGCCAGCGAGCGCACATATGTCCCCGCGCGCACACTCGATGGCAAAACGCGCGAGTGAGCCATCGAGCTCCAGCAAGCGAAATTCAAATACCTCCACCTCCACAGGCTTTAGCTCGACCGGCTTCTGCTTGCGCGCCAACTCGTGCGCCGGGCGGCCGTGGATCTTTTTTGCCGAAAATGCCGGCGGCATCTGCGGGAAGCGGCCGACGAGGCTCTGCGCGAGTCCCTCGATCTGCTGGCGGTTCAGCACCGGCGATGTATCGGGGCCCAGGGCTGTTCCATCGGAATCGTAGGTGTCCGTGGCAAATCCGAAGCGGAAGGTGCTGTGGTAGCGCTTGCGCCGTCCGGAATAGAACTGCGCAAAACGCGTCGCGCGCCCCAGCAGCAACACGAGCACTCCGGTAGCCAGCGGATCGAGCGTGCCGAGGTGACCGACCTGGCGAAAACCGAGCAGGCGCCGAACCGCGTCCACCACGTCATGGGAGGTGCGGCCGCTCGGCTTGTTGACAACCAGAGCGCCGTCAAAGGCCGCGGGTGCAGGTTTTCGAGTCATGGTCGAGGAGGGCTGCTTCCAGCAAACGCCCCAGGGCGAGCGGGCGTCAACGGGAGTTCTTGCGTGCGGCGGATCAGCTCGTCGATGCGTTCGCCGTACTCCGCGGAGCGATCCAGCACAAAATGCACTTCGGGAGCGCGCCGCAAACGCAAGCCGCTCGGAGAGTTCATGCCGGACGAAACCCGCGGCGGCGGAAAGGCCCTTGAGCGTTGAGGCCTGCTCCGCCTCGGTGCCCATCACGCTCACGTAGACGCGCGCCTGCTTCAGATCGGGTGTCACGCGCACCTCGGTCACCGTCGCCAAGCCCGCAAGCCGCGGGTCTTTCAGCTCGCCGGCCAGCATGACGCCGATCTCCTGCTTGATTTCTCCGGCGATGCGTTCGTGCCGATGTCCCGCTACGGTCATGAGCAAAAGTCCGCCGCTCTCGCGGCGATCAGAGTATCTCCAGCTCGTGCGCCACAAGGTCGCGCCCCAGTATCCGCTCCGCCTCGTCGAGCGCCTGGCGCAAGGACTGCTCCAGGTGGGCCGAATCGTTCGAGAGGCTGGCGACACCGACTTGAGCGCGCTGCCAGGTGTCCTGGTGATCGAGTTCGGCGACGGCCACGTTGAACCGCGCGCGCAACCGGTCCTTCAGGCTGCGCAACACCTGCCGCTTATCCTTCAGCGAATGCGCGTCAGGAATGTGAATTTCCAGGGTCAGAAGACCGATCGGCATTCTCGGAGCCTCCTCGGCAAAGCATTGCCGGCGAAGCGCGCCACCGTTCAGGCAGTGGCTTGGGCCAGGATGAGCTTCTGCATCGAGAAGCACTCCAGCACGTCGCCGACCTTCACGTCGTTGAAGTTCGAAACGCCCACGCCGCACTCAAAACCCGCGCGAACCTCGCCGGCATCTTCCTTGAAGCGCCGCAGCGAACTGATGCGGCCGGTGTAAATGACGACGCCATCGCGCACCACGCGCACCTCGGCGTCGCGCTTGAGAAGTCCGTCCAGCACGTAGCAGCCCGCGATCACTCCCGAGCCCTTGATGCGGAACGTGTCGCGCACTTCGGCGCGGCCCAGATGCGTTTCCTTGTAGACCGGCTCGAGCAGGCCCGCCATGGCCCGCTTGATCTCGTCGGAAACTTCGTAAATCACCGAGTGCTGGCGAATCTCGACGTTTTCGCGCTGCGCCAGGTCGGCCGCCTTGCGGTCCGGCCGCACGTTGAAAGCGAAAATGATGGCGCCGGAGGCCGAAGCCAGCAGAACGTCGGTCTCGGTGACGGCGCCGACGCTGGCGTGAATGATCTTGAGCTTCACCTGGTCGCTCGACAGTTTCGGCAGCATCTCGCTCAGCACTTCGACCGAGCCCTGCACGTCGGCCTTGATGATGATGGGCAGTTCCTTGGCTCTCGCCGGACTTGAGCTGCTCGTGCAACTGATCAAGCGTGATGCGCGCGCCGGCGCTTCGCGCCAGCGTGGCTTCGCGCAGCTTGCCCTGCCGGTAATCCACGATGTGGCGGGCCTTGGCTTCGTCGGCCACCTGGAAATGATCGCCCGCCTTCGGGCACGCCCTGCAGGCCGAGCACTTCGACCGGAGTCGAAGGCCCCGCCTGTTTCACGGGGCGGCCATGGTCATCAAACAGGGCGCGTACTTTGCCGTATACCGCGCCGCAGATGAAAACATCGCCGGTATGCAGCGTCCCGTTCTGCACCAGCACGGTGGCCACCGGGCCGCGGCCCTTTGTCCACGCGGGACTCCAGCACGGTGCCACTGGCAGGCGACTCGGGATTGGCGCGCAGATTCGCGCAAATCGGCCACCAGCAGAATCATTTCCAGCAGCTTGTCGATGATTCTTTTTTTGCTTGGCCGAAACTTCGACCATCACCGTATCTCCGCCCCACTCTTCGGGCATCAGACCGCGGTCGGACAGTTGCCGCTTGACGCGCTCGGGCTGCGCTTCCGGCTTATCAATTTTGTTGATGGCCACAATGATGGGCACGCTGGCGGCTCGCGCGTGATCGATGGCTTCCAGCGTCTGCGGCATCACGCCGTCGTCGGCCGCGACCACCAGCACGACGATGTCGGTTACCTTCGCGCCGCGCGCGCGCATCCGCGTGAACGCTTCGTGGCCCGGCGTATCCACAAACACGATGCGGCGTCCGTCTATCGCAACCACGGACGCGCCGATGTGCTGGGTGATTCCGCCAGCCTCGCCCGCGGCGACTTCGCGTCTCGCGAATGGCGTCGAGCAGGCTGGTCTTGCCGTGATCGACGTGGCCCATCACCGTCACGACCGGCGGCCGCGGCACAAGGTTTTCCTTCTTTTCCTCCTTGGCGACGTCCTGCACGACTTCTTCTTCGAAGGAAACAACGGTGACTACTCCGCTGAATGACTCGGCCAGGCTGGTGGCCGTCGGAACGTCCAGCGCCTGGTTGATCGACGCGAAAATGCCGCGGTCGAGCAGGTCCTTCAGAACGTCCTTGGCGCGCACGTCGAGCTTCTCCGCCAGGTCGCGAACCGTGATGCCTTCGGTGATGGTGATTTCGCGCGGCGGCCTGGGCGGCGGCGCCGCAACCGGCTCGACCCGCGTAGCTGCGACGCTCACCAACCCCCGGCCGGGCGCGAACCGGGTGCAGCTTGCGCTCGCCTTCTTCAAATCGCTTCTCCAGCGTGGGCTGGGCCCGAGCTGCAGGCTTGCGTTCGTAGATCGGTTTGCCCGGCTCGGCCTTGGGCGGAGGCGCTGGCGGCGATGCCGGGCCCGCCCGGACGCATCGGTCTGGGTCCGGGACGCGGCGGAAATCCAGGTCGCGCTGGCGGCGCGCCTGGCCGCATGGGGGCACCGGGGCGCATTGGTGCCCCTGGGCGCATAGGTGCGCCAGGACGCATTGGTGGGCGCACTCCAGGAGCCCCTGCGGGACGCGCACCCGGCGCCGCACCAGAGGCTGCTGGTCGCATTCCTGCTGGCGCTCCGGGGCCAACACCCGGACCGACGGGCGGACGCATGGGTGGCCGGCTAACCGCGGATCCAGGCACCGCGGGCGCTCCAGTTCCGGGTCCAGTTGCAGGCCTGGGCGCGCCTACCGGCGCGGGCGGACGCACACACCGGGTACCACGGATGGCGGACCGCCTGGCTTCAGCTGGAGGAACAGCCGCCGGCGGAACAGCGGTAGGAGCAGGGCGCGGCGGCGCCGGACCTGCCACAACGGGCTTTGGTGTCGTGAGCGCTGCTGGCGGTGCGGCAGCCACGGGCGCAGGCGGAGCAGCTTGAGCGGGTGCAGCAACGACCGGTGCTGGAGGCGCAGGAGCCGTCGCGGGCGGGGTTGTGAGCTTGAGGCGGGCCGCCTTGGCAGCAGCGTCCTTTGCCACCTTTTCGGCTTGGACTTTGGCTTCCTTCTCAGCCTCGACGGCAGCTTCCGCGGCCGCCAGATCCCGAAAATGCTCGCGAACTTTCTCGGCTGCCGCCAGGTCGATGGAACTCGAATGTGTCTTTTTTTCCGTGACGCCGGCTTCAGGCAAATAGTCAATGACTGCTTTAGCCTTGACCTCCAGCTCTCTGGCCAGCTCGTTGATGCGAATTTGGCTGTCGTCAGTCATTGGCCTCGCAGTTATTCCTTGTCGCCATCGCCCGCGGACTTGGCTTCTTCGGCTTCCGCGGCCAAGGGCGTCTCTTCATCCTCGGGAGCCGTCAGTTGGGACGCGGGTGACTCGGCCGCGGTTCCACCGGATTCAGCCGGTCCCGCGGATTCGCGCCAAAGAAGAACCGGCGTTCTCCTCGGCCCCTGCGCTTTCAGCTTCTTCCCCGGGAGCTTCGGTGGACTCGCTGGCGATCTCCTGATCTTCCGTCCCCTCGCCAATTTCCGCGGCCGGTTGACCCTCGAGCGACTGGAAATGCGCGGCGACCGCCAGCTGAATCTTCTCCACCATCTTCTCGCCGATCCCGGGAATTTCCATCAGCTGCTCGGGAGTCATATCCGCGAGCTTCTCGATCGTGCTGATGCCGGCGGCCTCGATCTTCTCGACCGTCTTCGGTCCGATGCCCTGGAGCTCGGAAAGCGGCGTGCCCGGCGCGGTGAGCGCGGCCATCTGCGCCTCCATCTCCTGGCGCTTTTCTTCTTCGCTCTTGATGTCCACGTTCCAGCCGATCAGCTTGCTGGCCAGGCGGACATTCTGCCCCTTCTTGCCGATGGCCAGGGAAAGCTGGGTATCCTCGACGATGATCTCCAGGTGCCGCGTCTCCGGATCGATAATTTGCACGCGCGTCACCTTCGCCGGGCTCAGCGATTTCTGCGCGAAGGCGACGGTATCTTCCGAATAGGGAATGATGTCGATCTTCTCGCCGCGCAGTTCGCGAATGATGGACTGCACGCGCATGCCCTTCATGCCCACGCAGGCGCCCACCGGGTCCACATCCTTGTCGCGGCTCTGCACGGCGATCTTCGTGCGCTCTCCGGCCTCGCGCGCCGCGGCGCGAATCTGCACCGTGCCGTCGTAAATCTCCGGCACTTCCATCTCGAACAGGCGCTGCACCAGGACGGGATCGGCGCGCGACACGATCACCTGCGGACCCTTGGCGGCGCGGTCCACGGCGCGAATCACCACGCGCAGGCGGTCGCCCAGGTTGTAGGTCTCCAGACGCGACTGTTCGCGCTTCGGCAGGCGCGCTTCGGTGCGTCCCAGGTCCACGATGACGTCCGGCCCTTCGAAGCGCTTCACGATGCAGTTCACCAGCTCGCCAACGCGGCCGTTGTATTCGTTGAAGATGGTGTCGCGCTCGGCCTCGCGCACCTTCTGCATGATCACTTGCTTGGCCGTCTGCGCGGCGATGCGCCCCAGCACCGCGGTCGGCTTGGCGATCAGGAGCTCGCCGCCGACTTCCAGTTGCGGATTCGACTCGGCGCGCCTCCGCCAGAGTGATTTCCTTCTTGGGATCGGTCACTTCCTCGACCACGGCGCGCACCGAATACACGTCGACCTGCCCGGTTTCCGCATTGAACTTGGCGCGGAGGTCTTCCTCCGTCTTGTAATACTTCCGCGCGGCAACCACCATCGCGTCCTCAATGGCCGCGACGATGATCCCCGGTTCAATGTGCTTTTCCCGGCTGATCTGCTCAATCATCTGGTCCAGCAGATTGGCCATGCCTGTCCGCTCCTACAGTTCCACCACCAAATTCGCCTTGCGAATCCCCGCAAAGGGCACCTCGATGATCCGCCCTTGCACTTCGATCTTTACTCGCCCTTCGCTGCAGCCCGCCAGTCGACCTTCGAAAAACTTGCTGTTCTCCACCGGCTCCGTCGTCGAAATGCGCGCCAGCCGCCCCGCAAATCGTTCGAACTCGCCCGGCTTGCGTCAGCTTGCGATCCAGGCCCGGCGAGCTGACTTCCAGCACATAGCGCGATCCCGGCACCAGATCCTCGACGTCCAGCAGCACGCCCAGTTGCTCGCTTACGGCCTGGCAGTCGCGGTGGCTGACGCCCTCGGGCTTGTCGATGAACACCCGCAGGAATCGCTGCTTGCCGACCTTCCATTCGACGTCGACAACTTCTACCCCAGCCGAATGCGCAGCCCGTTCGGCCGCGTCGCGAATGCGCTCCAGTTCCAAGGCCTTGCGTTCACCGGAGCCGCGCGCCGTCCGGAGCTTCTCGCCAACAAAAAAGTGGGCTCGCGCCCACTCGGACATGCGACCGGCTTCAACCCAGCAGAGTATAGCGGTGCTCGCCGTCAAAAGCAAGCAGAGGGAAGGCGTGAGGCCCTGTAGACAGAAAACCCCGAGCAGAGCTTACGAAGCCCCGAAGCAACGCCTCGGTTTGACTCGCTCCTCTATGGGGTCGTTTTCTTGGGAGCGGCGGATTGGCCCGGCGCGACCGCACCGGCCGGTTTCTTTGTCTCGGTGGCGCCTTCCTTCACGGGGTAGGATTGATCGTAGAGCCGCACAATCGCATCCGTGACGTCAAGGTCCTTTGCGCTGTACACCACCGGCGAACCTTGCGCCGACGAGTCCAAAATAAGGGCGAGGCCATTCTCCCGCGCGTAGCGGTCCAGCACATCGAGCATCTTTCGCCCGATCGTGTCCACAATGTCGCCCTGCGCCGCCGTGACCTCTTCGTTCAGATCGTCCTGCTTGCGCTGGAATTCGTGCGACAGCAGGTCGCCCTGGCGCTGCAGTCTCGCTTTCTCGTCGTCGCTCAGCGTCCGGGCGCCGTTAGTGAGGCGGTTCTGCAGGTCGGTCATCTGCTTCTGAAGACCTTCCAGCTCGCCCTGCCGCGGAGCGAATTGTGACTGCAATTGCGCGGACGCCTGCTTGCCTTCCGCGGTCGTCACGATGGCCTGCCGGACGTTGATCACCGCATATTTCAGCGGGGCTGCTGCAGCGGCGCCGCCTTGGGCCCACGCCGTGGCGCCAGGCAGAAGCAGGAGAGCAGCCGTGGCCGCCCACCGATATCTCGAACACCCGTGCAAAATCATCCTGCCTCCTTATCTGAATATGCCAACCTAAGATGTGCCCGCCTAGGTGCTGCGAATTATAGCGGCCACTTTTCCGTAGCGTCAACACGAATCGCTAAGACAACGCGGCCCGGGAACTGCATTCAGTCCCAAGGGCGCCAGTAAAGATGCGCGCCACCAAACTCCCGTTGCCCGAGCAAATCCCCGCCGCGCCCCTACTGCGGCAACGGCAGCAAGAGCACACGGCTGTTCGTCGGATCCGCCACGACGGCCAGGTTCGTCCGCGGATGGATATCCACTCCGAATTGGCTGGAAGGCGCCACCGGGAAAACCGCGCGTACCTGGCGACCCAGAAAATCCACCACCGTCATTGTCTGACTGAGCTGGTTCAGAGTGACCATCGTGCTGCTCGCGAAATTGTACGCCAGCGCCGTCGGATTGATGCCCACGCGAAACGGCGTCAGAATTCCGGTGGTCGGATCGAGAATCTCCACCTGGTTCTGCAAACTTGCCGTGATCAAGAAATTCGGATTCGGCACGAATTCGGAATTGGCGTTGCACGTACTCGCCGGACAAGGATCCAGTGCGATTCCCTGCGGAATTTGAATCGTTGAGGTTGTATTGGTGTTGGTGGTCGAGTTCAGGCTCAGCACCGTCACCGTGTTGCTGGCGAGGTTCCCGACAGCCGCCAAATGAGTGACGGAGTCTACAGCCACGGATGCGGGCTGCTGCTGCACCGTGAGGCCTGAACTGGAGCCGGCCGTAATCGCTGAATTGCTTCCGGATATGGAGATTTGATCGGCTACGTTGCCGCCGGACGCCGCCACCAGCGCTTCGCCCAGGTCCTGATCGATCGCTATTCCGGCGGGGCCGGCATCGGTTGTCACCGTTGCCAGCGTGCCCCCGGCGTTTCCAGGGGTCTCATTGACCACCATTGCCGTGTTGTCGCCTTCGTTTGCCACAACAGCAACACCGAGCCTCGGGAACACAGCGACCCCTTGCGGGTTGGTCCCGACCGCGACCGTCTGCACCGCGCTGGTCGCCAGATTGATCAGATACACCTGCTTGCAGCCTAAGCCGGAATCCGTGACCAAGGCTTCGTCCAGATTCGCATCGATAGCCACGCCTTGCGGCGCCGGCGTCGTGCAATTGGGATTGTTTCCGACCGCCAGATTCACGCTTTGCACGACGGCGAAGCTCGTTGAGTTCGAAACCGCGCCCGAATCCGCGACGTCGAGCGAGAAGCGCCGCGCCACGGATTGGAAACTGGTAGGCACGATCGCCGTGATCTCGCGGCTGCTGACGAAGGTCGTCTGAAGCGGCGTCGTTCCATCCAGTCGAGCCACCGAACTGGGTGTGAACCCGCTGCCGATGATCGTCAGGGTCTGCGGCACGGCCGAAAGTGATGCGGGAGCACTCAGCGTCGAACAGACCAGCACCGACGGACCGGAGACGATTGGGCCTGCAGTCGTCGGGCACGGTTGCAGAGGCGGCGGCTGGTTCGGAGTGGGGGCCACGCCCGTCTCCAGAACCTGCAAGGGACGCAAGGCTCCGAGCGAAAAAATGTTGATGCTCGCGGGAGCCCCCTGGTTTACGAAAACAGCAATATCCGTGCCGGGATCGATCGCCACGTCCACCGGATTGGTCCCCACCTGCGCGCCGGGTATCGTCTTCAGCACTGACTGGCCCGACGGGTCAATCAGGAAAGCATCTCCGGTATTCTGATTCACGGTAATGGCCAGGTTCGCCAGCGGATTGACGGCCACCGCCAGATTGTTGGACCCGTCCATCAGGCTGCCGCCGGGAAGCGGAATGGTCGTCGAGCTTTGGTCGAGTACGCTGAAGACCGTCCCGGGGGTGGTCCCGCCGGGATCGGTCAGGATGGCCTTCTGCGTCTGGTCATTGAGTGCGACCCCTTGCACCGTGAGGTTGCTGGCCAAAGTCGCCACGGGAAACGCGTAACTGACCACGCCGCCACCACTGGTGGCGTTTGGAGGAATATTTGAAAAAGTCGTCTGCAGGTAGCTGAAGCTGGTGCTCGATGGCACGGTGTATACAGAGTAGATCCCGTCAAAGCTGGGATCAGCGACGCCGGAGACCAGGACGGGCTCGCCCACCTGCAGGTTCTGCGCGGTCGTCGTCGTAATCGTCACAATGCCTGAAGTCCGCGATGCGCCGGGCGAGGTTGCCGTGCTCGGGGCGATCGCATTCGTACTCTGACGCGCCAAGTCCACGATGGAAAGCGAACCCAGGCCACCCGGTGTCACCACCGCCCAGTCCAGGCGCGGCGAGACCGCGACGCGCGTATTCGGACCGGTGCTGATATTGACCACGCCCGCAAACAAAAAGGATGCCGGCGAGGGCGGTGTCAAGAATAGAATGGACGCCACGTCCGTGGATTGATAGGTGAGGATGCCCAGGTGATTCACCGGATTGATGCCAATTCCCCCCGGCACGAATGGCGCCGGCGGCGTCAGACCGGTGTTCAGTGGCACACACAAAGGCGGAAGCGTACCACTGGATGGACACGGGGCCACCACCGCCGCGGTTTTTTCCAAGTTCAAATCCACAACAGAGATGCTACTGGTGCCGGCGTCCGAGACCAGCGCAACGTTGTAAACGTTATCGATGGCTACGCTCGACGGCCCCGCCGCGGGGCAGGTCCCTGATTCCGTGGGAGTCAGCGTCGCTCCCGATGTACCAACACAGATAAAGCCGATTACAGCGGGAGTCGTTTTGGTCAGGTCGATCAGTTCGACGTCGTTCGAGCCCTGATTGGCTATCACCGCCATGCCCGTCGTCGCGTTGATGGCCACTGCCGCCGGCGATGCGCCCACATTTCCACCTGTACCTGTGGTGGTGAATTGGACCAGACTACTGTACGCCGAAGGCGGATAGGACGGCTGAATGGCGACATTCGTCACCACCGATTTGGAAGGATCTACATTGCTGGTGATCGCTATGGGGAACAGACCGGGGGTAGTGACGTCTGCCCCGCTGCCGGTTCCGCCGATAGTCACCGTCAGTTGTCGCGTCGAGTTCGCGCTACTGACCGCCGGAAATTTCGTTTCCGTGCCCGCAAATGTTGCCGTCACCGTCGGGGTTTGCGCCGTGCCGAAGAAACCGCCATTGACGTTGAACGCCACTGGCGATCCCGTCCCCTGCGGGATGCTGTCGGGCGACGTGCCCACGATCGCCGGTCGTACCGGCACCAGCGATAGCGTGCAGTTGGGAGGGGTCGTGCAAGCGATCTGCGTCGGAGGGGGACAAGGGTTTCCGTTCTGGCAAACTACCTGCTGGGCCACACTAAAAATCAGCCCGGCGTTCGTCGCCGGTGGTGCGGGCGGAGTCGTCAGGTTCTGATCTGATAGACGCACGTGGATGAGGGCGCCCACTGGGGAGTTCGGCGTGGTCGTCAACCCCGGCTGTGGAACGATCACATTGGTGCTGGGCACGGCGTGGATAACGCCGTTGGGGTCGGTCCAAAAAACGCCGGTCGTTGACAGGAAGTTCGTCCCGGTCAGATACACATCCTGTAATAGAGCGCCGCGAGCCGCCGTCGTGGGAGTCACTGAAGTCAGCGTCGGAGGCGTGGCCTGGACGATCGAGACGTTTGCGCTGGCCGTGCGCGTGGTATCGAAAATAGAGGTGGCCGTGACCAGGGCGGTGGTTCCCGCGGTGGCGCCCGCGGCGGAATAGTTTCCCGTAGAACTGACCGTACCAGCGTTCGTCGTGGGCGTAACGCTCCAGGTCACGGTGTTGCAGTACGGCACCGCTGAGGGCGGCCCCGAATCCGGATTGCACGGGACGCCGGAACCGGCGCTGGCATTCGGGGGAACCCCGGTAACGACTGCCGCGAATTGAAAGGCCTCGCCCGTGCCCAAGGTAAAACTCGTCGGCGTGATGCTCACGCGCACTCCCGAATCCAGCGTGACGGTTGCCGAAGCCGTGATCGTCGAATCGGCTTGCAAGGTGGCGGTGACCGTGATCGCCGTCGGGGTTGGCGGGGTTGTCGTGGTGTTGAAAGGCACCGATAGGGGCGCCGTATAGAGACCGCTGGTGCTGACCGTTCCGACGCTGGTGTTGCCGTTGAGTATGCCGTTTACCGACCAATTGACCGCGGCCCCGTTGCTCGCGGTGCCGGTAAACTGCGCTGTCGCGCCAACCAATACCGTTGCCGAGACCGGAGTCATTGTGATGGCGACGTTCGCCGCGCTGTGGCAGCCGCTGACCAGAGTACCTGCCGCCACTACCAAACCCAGGAGCCGGGCCCAACCCCTCATGCCATCCCCTCCGAATTGACACATCCCATGCGCATATCTCCCTTGGCGTTCATCCCCGGACTCAGAACGTCCGGCTGACGGTGAACCGCAGCGTCGTGCGCTCCTCGAAGAAATTGATTCGCTGCGGATTGGCTAGAAAACTGTTGAGTTGCGGCTGAATCACCGAGTTGACGAAGGCACTTCCATATTCATCGACCAAATTATTTAGTGTTACGCAGTTCGAAACAGGCGTGGCGCCCGGCGTATTGACCGGACAATTCCCGATGAACGAACTCGCTGGCGCGACGATCTGCTGGGATAGCCGGTCATAGTTATACGACCAATACAGGCGGAACGGGGCCTGGATGATGGGCAGGTGCACCACAAACTCGATTCCAACCGACCCTCGGAACTTGAAGTTCGTGCCCGGATCGAGAGCCAGCGACTTGCTGATGGGGAGTTGCGGAAATTGCGAAGTCAGAGCAGACAGACCGGGCGTGTTGAGCTGCAACTGGCTCGGTTGCAGCGTGCCCACGGTCCCGGCGTCGGAAAACAACGACATGCTCACGGGTCCCACGATCGGGATGCGGTATTCGGCATTGAAAACCCCCGAAGTGTCCCCTCCCGGAAACGAGATTTGATAGCTCAGCAAGGGCATGTTCACCGAACGCAGCGACGGGCTTCCGGAGCCGTCCAGGCGCGTGGGGTCGGCAAAGTTAACGGTCTGAAGCGAGGCTACCGGGATGAAAACGATCGGCGTCACGGTGCGGATGTCAAAGCCGCGCAGGTCGGTCTCGCCACCCAAATACAAGCGCTCGAACGGGGGCAGTTCGAGCCCGCCATAGCCGCTTGCAAACGACCCCACGAAATTGAAAGCCAGGACGTTCCGCTTGTGGTTGATGGGGTGGAAATACTTCGCCTGAAAGGTATTCGTTATGGACCTTACGTTCCCTCCGATGCCGGCAAAGCTAAGGGAGTAGAAGAACGATTTGCCAGTGGTGGGATCGACAGGATTGTTTACCGTGTTGTAGGTCAGCGTCGGCGTAATCTGGCTCTGGTGAATTCCATTGAGCGCCGAGGGACCCGCCAGGGACTGGAAATTCAAAATCGTGAATAAATCCGTCGAGGCTTGGCTGAAGGATTGAATGCTGGTGTCCGAATAACCGTAGGTCAAGCCCAGGCGGGTGAAGGAAAATTTTCGCAGCGGGTAGCTGGCGAAGACCGTCACGCCGGTGGTGTTCTGATTGTAGTCCTGCTCAATGCTGGGCGCGATCTGGATCGGCTGCCCAAACAGTAGTGAAGTCTGCTCGGACTGATTGAAGATGAACTTGCTCGAGGAGATCGTGAATCCTGTCGAGATCGGCCGGTCGAACAGGTACGGCTCGGTGAAGCCGAACAAGACGCTGCGCTCAAACTGGCCGATCTGCCCGGAAAGGGTCAGCGTCTCGCCCAATCCCAGGAAGTTGTTGGTCTGATAGCTCAGGCCAACGAAAGCGCCCGAAATTCCGCTGTCTCCGCCCGTCAAGCTGATGGACTGCTTGCCCTTTTCCTTCAGCTTGAGCAGGATGTCCACCGTGCCCGCCGCCTGATTGCGCTTGATCTCGGCGTTCTCCGGCTTGATCGGATCGAAGTAGTTGAGCTGATTCAGCCGCAGCAGGCTCAATTCCCAGTACCGGTTATTGAAGATGTCGCCCTCATTGAGCAGCAATTCGCGGCGAATCACCTTGTCTCGCGTGCCCACGTTGCCGGAAAATTCGATGCGCCGGACAAAGTATTGCTTCTGTTCGTCGAAATCAAACGTCAAATCGATGGTCTTCGTGTCGTCATGGATGTCCATCGAAGGCGTGGCGGTAAAATCCACGTATCCGTACACGCCGTACAACTTCGTGTAATTCTCGATGGCCTTGCGGATCTTGTCCAAAGCGAAGATGTCGCCCTTCTTCAGCGGAAAAACCCCCTCCAGGTAGTCGCGCTTGAGCGAAAGACCCTTGTCCGGGTCCACGCTGCGGATGACCAGCCTGCCCATGCGGTATTGCTCGCCCTCATCGATGGCGATGCTGATGTTCGTGGCTTTGCCGCGCTCGCGCCCGATCAGCGGAATCGGAATGGGGCCCGGAACGCCAGGCTTGTGCAAATCCACCGTCTTCAAAACTGGATCGTGCACCACAACCTTAAAATAGCCCGCATTTTGGTACGTCGCGCGGACACCCTCTTCCACATCCTCGTCCAGTTTGGCTTGATCGAATGTCCGGGGCATCACGTCAATCGTAAACAGCCAAGCGGGAATCGCGTACGGACGTGTTTTCTTCATCGAGCGAATCAGTTTGCGGTCCGAGAAAACGTGATTGCCCGTGAAGGTGATCAGCCCGACCTTGACCTTGGGACCTTCCGTAATCGTGAAGATCAGCCGGATCGCGTTGGTGGACGGGATTCTCTCGTACGTCGGCTTCACGATCGCAAACTGATGCCCGTGCGCGGCCTCCATCTCCTCCAGAACGACTTTGGCCTTGGTGATCTTCGTCGGATCGAAGCGGCTTTCGACCGCCAAGCCCACTTTGGCCATCTTGAAAGCGTCCAGGATGTCCGACTCGGAGATGGATTTGTTTCCGCGGTACTCGATCTTGCGGATCGTGGGCCGCTCCACCACGTGAAAGATCACGATCTTGCCGTTGGCACGGTTCGGGTCGTTCTGTACCTCCAGGCGAATGTCCTCGAAAAATTGCGTGTTCCAAAGCGCCTGGAAGTCGCGTCGCAAACCCTCCTCACGGTAGGGATCGCCCACCCGCGTGAAAATGCGCGCGATCAAAGTTTCGCTGCGGATCAGACGGTTGCCTTCGAATTCGATGCGATCGATCACCGCCGGCGTTTGGCCCGGAGCGGTGCCTCCGATAGGAGTCGTACCGCCAGCCTGCGACCATGCCGGCGCAATCCCTGCCAGGCAGCAGAACGCCAGCAGACACACACGCACGGCCTTGTGAGGAAATGGTTTACAGAGATGTTTGCGTGCGGCCCAGATGAATTTCAAGGCCGCGCCCCCCAAGCCAAATTTGTCCGCTCCCCCGCCGGCCCCCGGGGCACGGCTCGTGGGCGTAGGATTCTTAGTGGATTACCGGGGTTGCTTCGACCATCGGCCGGAAATTCAGCCCGTCGCCGGAAACCAGCACCTCGAGAGTCGCCGGACGCTGCAGGCCCCCCTGAATCAATGCTTCCGACAGAGGATCTTCGACGTAACGTTGCAGCGCGCGCCGCAACGGCCGCGCACCGTAGCTCCGATCCCCGCACGTCTTCTCCAGAATCCACTGGCGCGCCTCGGGCGTCATCACGATTTGCACCTGACGATGGATCAGCGTGTCGTTGATCTGCCCCACCAGGAGATCGATGATGCGCAACAAGTCCTCATCCGCCAGCGGATTAAAGAGAATGATTTCATCCAGCCGGTTCAAAAACTCCGGATTGAACAACCGCTTGACCTCGCCCATCACAGCGTCGTCCATGCTCTTGCCTGCGCTTTCATCCCCCGTGGACTGGAAGCCCAGCGAAGAGCGCTTCTGCAAGTGCCGGGCGCCCAGATTCGACGTCATGATCAGGATGGCGTTCCGGAAATCGACGGTGTTGCCCAAACCATCGGTCAACTGCCCATCCTCGAACACCTGCAGTAAAATGTTGTACACGTCCGTATGCGCCTTCTCGATTTCGTCGAGCAGGATAACCGAATACGGCGTCCGGCGCACGCGTTCCGTGAGCTGGCCGCCTTCTTCATAGCCGACGTAGCCTGGAGGCGCCCCGATCAGCTTCGAGACCGAGTGCTTCTCCATGTATTCCGACATGTCAAAGCGCACCAGCGACTTCTCGCTGCCGAACAAAAACTCCGCCAGCCGCCGCGCCACTTCCGTCTTGCCCACGCCGGTGGGTCCGAGGAACAGGAAGCAACCGACTGGGCGGCCCGGCGCCTTCAAACCAGCGCGGCTCCGCCGAATCGCGCGAGCCAGCGCCGTAATGGCCTTGTCCTGGCTGATGACGCGCTTGTGCAGTTCATCCTCGATGCGCAACAGCTTTTGCTGCTCGTCTTCCTTGATCGACGTCACCGTCACGCCCGTCCAGCGCGACACTACCTCTTCGATGTCCTCGCGGGTCACGATGCCGGTCGTCGAATCGTCCAGCTTCAGCCGCTCTCGCAGCTGCCGCAGGTTTTCTTTTTCCTTGCGCTCTTCCTCGGAATAGAAACGCGCCTTCTCGAATTCATGGTTGGCGATGGCGGTTTCCATCCGGTGGGTAATGAACTTCACGCGCTTCTGCACTTCGGAAACTTCCTCGGGCAGCGTCGCTTGCCGCAGCTTCACGCGCGCGCCGGCCTCATCGATCAGGTCGATGGCCTTGTCCGGCAGGAAACGGTCCGGAATATAGCGGCTCGAGAGATAGACCGCGTAATTGATGGCTTCGTCGGTATAGCTGACGGCGTGGAATTTCTCGTAGCGTTCGCGCACGCCCTGCAACACGCGAATCGCCTCTTCCTCATTTGGGCTGTTGACCTTGACGGCCTGGAAGCGGCGTTCGAGCGAGCGATCCTTTTCCACCGACTTGCGGTATTCGCCCGGCGTGGTCGCGCCGATGCACTGGATTTCGCCGCGGCTCAGCGCCGGCTTCAGGATATTGGCCGCGTCGAGGGAACCTTCGGCTGAGCCCGCGCCCACCAGCGTGTGTAACTCGTCGATAAACACGATGGCGTTCTGGCTCTCCATCAGCTCCTTCATGATGGTCTTCAGCCGTTCCTCGAATTGCCCGCGATACTTGGTGCCCGCAACGATCAAGGAAAGGTCCAGAGACAGAATGCGCTTGTCCGCCAGAAACGGCGGCACGTCGCTGTCCGCGATGCGCTGCGCCAGTCCCTCGACGATGGCCGTCTTGCCCACGCCCGGCTCGCCGATCAGCACCGGATTATTCTTGGTGCGGCGGCAGAGAATCTGAACGACGCGCTCCACTTCGCGGTCGCGGCCCACCAGCGGATCGAGTTGGCCTTCCAGCGCCGCCTGCGTCAGGTCCCGGCTGAACTCCGCCAGCAACGATGTCTCTTTTGGTCGATTCACGGGCACTTTCTCCCCCGCGCTGCGCGCTAGCTCCTCGCGCAAAGCGGAAAGCCGCAAACCGCGCTCGGCCAGAATCTCCGCGCCAAAGCACTTCTCCTCGCGCAGGATGCCCAGCAGCAAATGTTCCGTGCCCACGTGCTTGTGCCCGAGCCGTTCGGCTTCCTCGGCGGCGAAATTCAGGATGCGCTTGCACTCCTGGCTCAGCGGCACTTCCACCGACGTGGAGATGCGCTCGCGGATGGTGATGCGCGATTCGATCTCCTTGCGGATCGACTCGATCGATCCGTGCGAGCGCAGGAAGCGGTTGGCTAGCGCCTTGTCCTCGCGCATCAGGCCGAGCAGCAGATGCTCGGTCTCGATGTACGGGCTGCCGTACTGGCTGGCTTCGTAACGAGCGAAAAAAATAACTCGTCGGGCTTTCTCCGTATAGCGTTCAAACACGGGTCAGCTCTTTTCTCCCTTAGTAAGCGATGAAGGGGCCTGTTGGAATGCCGCTTCCTGCTCGAAGGACGCCATGCTCCAGTCGCAGAATGCGGTCGCAGCGCTTAGCCAGAACAGGATTATGCGTCGCCAGGATAGAAGTCAGCTGCTGCGTGCGATGCAAGCGCTCGATCAAATCCATAATCGCGGTGGCGTTGTGTTCGTCCAAGTCCCCGGTGGGTTCGTCCGCCAAGCAGAATTGCCGGCTCGTTCACCAGCGCTCGTGCGATGGCCACTCGCTGCTGCTCTCCCCCGGAGAGCTCTGCCGCGCGGCTGCTTGACCGCTGCGCCAACCCCACTTCGCCAAGCCACTGGCCGGCCGTTGCAAGGGCGTCCTCGTAACTTCGCCCGCGCATCAGCAAAGGCATCGCCACATTTTCAGCCGCCGTAAAATCCGGCAGCAAGTGGTGCCGTCTGCCACACAAAGCCGATCTGCGATTCCGGAATTCCGCAACCTCTTCGTCCCGCTCCGATTCCAGCGCTTTCGACTGCAAAGTATACTGCACCGCTCGTCGGCCTGTCCAGCGCGGCCAAGAGATGCAAAAGCGTGCTCTTGCCGGCGCCCGAAGGTCCCACGATCGCAATCATCTCGCCCGCGTTTACTGTGAGATTAACGCCGTCCAGCACGGTCACGGAAGCGTCCGGCCCGACCATAGAACTTTCCGCAGTTCCCGGGCCTCCAGCAGCGGTCCGGGCGCATTCAGGATTGCCGCCCGATCCACCTTCCCGATCATCGTCTCCGTCGCGACCATTCTGGATGCCTTCCGCGTTGCAAAATCGCCACTGTGTACTTTGATGCGTTTCGCGCGTTCCGAGATCGGATTCACGCGCGTCTATACCCAATTTACGTTAGCAAGGGCTTTCTCTTTTTATCCCACAAACTGCCCGGCCCTGTCTCAGAATTCCGGGGCGCTTCCGAGCTCCTCGTAGGTCTCTGCAAACCCTTGCAGTTAGGGACATTGCGCCTACGCTCCTGCTGTTTCGGCATCGTTCCCTTTCGCAGCTCTGACTGCTCGCGGTGCCAGCATAGACTAAGGAGCACGCCGCCATCCAAACTTTCTGCCCGCGCACCGTCAGCGGCGCATCCATCATGCTCTGAGCACCCCGCCTGCCGCCTACTCATACCGCAGAATCTCCACCGGCCGGATGCGCGCCGCGGAACGGGCGGGCACGATCGTCGAGGCCGCGCTAATCAACAGAGCCGCCGCGGAAATCCACAGCGCGTCGGCCGCGTTCGGATGAAACGGAACGAACGGAACCGAATACACTTGCGGGTCCAGCGGGATGAGTTGGTAGGTTCCCGCGGCCCAGGCAAATGCGTAGCCTCCGACCAGCCCCGCGGCCGTTCCCAACCCTCCCACCGCCAGGCCCAGCAGCACAAAAATGCGCGCGATCTGTTCGCGCCGCGCGCCCATGGCCATCAACACCGCAATGTCGTGCGCCCGATCGCTTACGGTCATCGCCAGCACCACCAGAATATTCAGTCCCGCGACGAACGTGATCAGACCAATGAAAAGCGCCGTGACCAATCTTCTCCAGGCGCAGCGCGCGAAACAGCGCGCGGTTTTCGTCCATCCAGGTCGTCGCCAGAAAACCCTCGCCGGCATCGTGCGCCAGGCGCGTGGCCATCTCCCCGGCGCGATCGACGTCCGCGATGCGAAACTCCAAGACGCTGGCGACGTCCCCGACGCCCGCCATGTTCTGCGACGCGGCCAGCGTGACAAATCCCCAATTGGCGTCATAGTCGTAAAAGCCGGAATCGAAAATGCCGGCGATACGAAAGCGCTTCGAACGCGGCACCATGCCAAACGGCGTGAGCTGGCCCGACGGGCTGGTGAGCGTCACGTAATCGCCGGCCCGCAGGTGCATTTCATCGGCGAGTATTTTCCCCACCACAATCGCATCGAATCCGTCTTTGTCCGGCGCGAAGTCCGCCGCGCCGGAAACTATGCGTTCGAGCGCTTCATTGCGCTTTGCCTCGAGCGCCGGATCGATGCCCTTGACGACCACGCCGCGCGCCACATTGCCCGAAGAGAGCAGCATGGTGATGTAGACCGCCGGAGCCACCGCGCGCACTCCGGGCTCCCGGCCAAGCCGCTGCGGCAAGTTCCCGATAGTCGTCGATCCCCTCGCCGTTGGGCCGCGCCACATTCACGTGCGCGGTGACGCCGAGGAGACGATCCTGGAGGGTGCAGCCGGAAACCGCTGTTCATCGCCAGCGCGATCACCAGCGTAGCCACGCCTGCGGCCACGCCGACCACCGCCAGCACCGTCACCAGACGAAGCACCGCCGGCCTGTTGGGCGACCGCAGGTAACGCCGCGCCACCAGCCAGGCGAATCTCATTGGCCTTCGCTCAGGTTCGCTTCGGCCTGCGCAGCCGCTTCCGGCCGCAGCAGGGGGAACAAGATGACTTCGCGGATCGAATGCGAATCGGTCAGAAGCATGGTCAGCCGGTCGATGCCGATGCCCATGCCCGCCGTCGGAGGCATGGCGTGCGCCAGCGCGCGCACATAGTCGAGGTCCACTTCGCGCGGCACTTCCTCGCCTCCCTGCGCCACCTGCGCCAGAAAGCGCCGCTCCTGCTCTTCCGCGTCGTTCAACTCCGAGAAGGCGTTGCCCAGCTCCATCCCGGCGACGTAAATCTCGAACCGCTCGACCAGCGACGGATCGTCCTTCCGGCATTTGGCCAGCGGCGAAATGTCCGTCGGAAAATCGTAGAGCAGCGTCGGCTGAATCAGCTTGGGCTCGGCCACTGTTTCAAACAACAGGCCGGTCAAGGCTCCGTCGCTCATGGCTGCAATTCCCATCAGCGGTTCAGCGCCATCCCGCAAGCTGTCGGCGTTCGCTCGGCCCACGCGTTGTAGCGCTCGGCCGCCGCGCGCGGCCCGCCGGGCTGCGCCAACTCCGCCGGCGTCGGCGCGGATCTCCCGCGCCATCCGGCCAGTACAGCCCGATGGCCTCGCGCATCGAAAGCCGCCGCATCTGCGCGAAATCCAATTGGTGCTCTCCATAGGTCACCGTGGTCGAACCGCAAACCTTTTGCGCCAGCGGACACGAACAACTCTTCGGTCAGCGTCATCAAGTCATGGTAATCGCTATAGGCCTGGTAAAACTCCAGCATGGTGAACTCGGGATTGTGCTCAGTCGAAACCCCCTCATTACGGAAGTTTCGATTGATCTCGTACACGCGGTCGAATCCCCCCACCACCAGCCGCTTCAGATACAGCTCCGGCGCAATGCGCAAATAGAGATCGATGTCAAACGTGTTGTGATGCGTGATGAACGGCCGGGCTGTGGCCCCGCCCGCGATCGTCTGCATCATGGGTGTTTCCACTTCGATATAGCCGCGCGAATCGAAAAATCTGCGCAGCTCGCGGAGAATTTCCGCGCGCCGCAAAAAAATCTTCTGTACGCCGGGATTGGCGATCAGGTCCAGATACCGCTGGCGGTAACGCGTTGACACGTCCGCCAGCCCATGCCATTTCTCCGGCAACGGCAACAACGCCTTGGTGAGCAAGGTCAACTGCTCCACCCAAACCGTCAGCTCGTTGGTCTTGGTGCGAAACAGGTGCCCGGAAACTCCGACGATGTCGCCCGATATCCAGCAATTGAAAAAGCCGGAAGGCGCGTTCGCCGACCACGTCTAACTTCACGTAGATCTGTAGCCGCTCGCCCCCGCCCTGGACGTGAGCGAAACCCGCTTTGCCGTGCGGCCGGATCGTCACAATGCGCCCCGCAACGCGCAAGTCCACCCGCTCCGCCGCAAGCGCGGCGGCATCCCGGCTCCCGTAGCCCGCTACGATCTCGGCTACCGTTTTCGTCTGGTCAAAGCGGTGCGGATAGGGATCCTCGCCGAGCGCTTCCATTTCGGCGAGCTTTTTCTTGCGCTGGAGATACTGCTCGTAGGGCTCGAACTGCAAACGGTATCCCTTCTTCTGGGAACGTCGACGGGGCAGTATAGCGACGCGCTTCTTGGAGCGTCAAGAACGCCTCCCGCATGGCGGAAGCCAAATCCTTTCAGCGTCTATTCCTGAGGCGTCACGCGAGTGCAATTTACCGAGTGACAAGTCCGAGACGCATGAAAGGAGTTGTCAGCCCGCATGGGGCTGCCATGATAGGATAATGCCGGGTAGGGGTCCGTGGGAGAAAGTCACAGTACCCGGGGTGTGCAGCGCTCGTTCGATGTGCGCGAAGACTGGCTCGCCCGCCTGCCTGAGGAAAAAGACCGCTTCTTCGAGTCCATCCACTCCGAACTCGAAACCTCCTACGTCATTACCAGCATTTCGCTCAGCGACGTCCTCACGCTCTGCAGGGAGGGCCGCTTGCCGCCCGCCGGCGAACAGTCGGCGATTGTCGTGACCTTGTTCGGCCGCCTGGCCAGAGAGTTGCACGCAGTGCTACGCGCCATGGGCGAGCATGCCCGTCGCTTCGGCACGGTCCCCGCCGTCATCCCGCTGCGCCCTGGTTTTTTCCGCAGCGCTGGCGCTCAGCGAATTGCCCGCACCAACCATCTGGTCTCTCGCGTGCTCTTCAGTGTGCGCGCGCGATTCTTTCGGAAAATTCGAGCGCTGATGCAGATTGTCGCTGGCGTGCAGCACGAGACCCGCAACATCGCGCGAACCAAAGCCGGGGACATCACCCTCTCCTGGAGCCGTCTGGAGGAGTTTCACTACGACCTGAACACCTGCTTGCGCGAAACCCTGGTGATTCTGAAGTCGTTCCTCTGTGTGCTCCCGGCCCAGGAACTGGCGCCCTTCCAGGGACGCTTGCGCTCCCGCATGCCCCAGCCGGAGCAGTTCTTTCTAGACGACCGGCGTGTTTCTGACCACAATACCTAAGGAGCCGCAAGCGGGGACACACAGCCGGCTGCGGCTGCCGATCGGAACTCAACCCGATGCAACTCATGGAGCGGGCTTGCGCATCCCATTTGTCCGGATGCCGTCCCGACGGGACCGGTGGCCCGAACGAGACCAAATCAGACCGGCGAACTGAGCGAAGCCGAAGCCATCCGCAGGGCACAGCAGGGTGACGCCGGAGCATTTGAGCGCATCTACCGGCTGCACAGTCGGCGTGTCTATGCGTTGTGCTTGCGGATGGTCGGCAATACCGCCGAGGCCGAGGACCTTGCGCAGGAAGCCTTCTTGCAGCTCTTCCGCAAGATTGGCACCTTCCGCGGCGAGTCGGCATTTTCGACCTGGCTGCATCGGCTGGCAGTAAACGTCGTGCTGATGCGGCTGCGCAAGAAGACGGTTGCAGTGACGTCCCTGGACGAGCAGAGCGAATCCGATGAAGAAACCAGCGGCCCGCGCAGAGATATCGGAGAACCGGACCTGCGATTGTCCGGCTCGGTGGACCGGGTCAACCTGGAACGAGCCGTGCAGAAACTCTCCCCGGGTTACCGCTCCATCTTTGTGCTGCACGATGTCCAAGGCTACGAACACAACGAGATCGCCGCTCTTATGAAGTGCTCGATCGGCAATTCCAAATCGCAGTTGCACAAGGCCCGCATGCGCTTGCGCGAACTGCTGCACGAAAACGAACGCGACCGTGCTCGGGAAGAACGCCAAGCCGCCAAGGGCGGTTCGGCGGGAGGCCATTGATGTCTCCACTCCGCGTGGCTGCTCGCGCCCAGCGGCACCCTAGCCCGGCAAGAAGGCGGAAACGATGAATACCCAGTGTACCTTCCTCGCGGAGACCCTCACCCAGCGGCCCGACGGGCCACTCCCCGAAGCGGCGGTCTTCCATTTGGATTCTTGTCCGCAGTGCCAGACGCTCTGGCAAGAACTCGAGGCCATTCGAATGGCCGCCCAGGACCTCGGCGCCAGCGAGCCGGAACCGCCGGCGTACCTCTGGCCTCTTCTGCGGAACCAATTGCAGTCCGAAGGCCTGATCCGCGAGCCCAAACGGCCCGGATGGTTTGCCGACTGGTTCGGAATCTCCCCCCGCTTCGCCATGGGCGGCGCCTATATCGCGTTACTGGCGATTGCCGGCTCCTTGGTTGGATTCCACGGTGACCAGCCCACCGCATTCAGGCTCGACACCGTCCGTCCGAGCACCTCGATGTCCAGCGGCATCCTCACCGCCGAACTCAATAAGACGCTCGATAGCGACATCGATCGCGTGGTGGCCTCCTTGTCCCAGCAAGACGCTACGCTGGCGACTTCGGTCCGTCAAAACCTCGGGGTGGTTGACAATCTCATTGACCTGTGTGAAAAATCCGTGCAAGAGAACCCGGACGATCCAATGGCCCGGGAGTATCTCTACGGGGCGTACCAACAAAAAGCCACCTTGCTTGCTGCTGCCATCGATCGCAGCACGATGGAGAACCGATGAACGCTCGCATGATCTCTGAGTCCTGCTTGGCGCTCTCTGGCGCGACGCTCGCTGCTCTGCTCCTGGCTGCGCCGGCCGGCGCGCAAGTGCGGCGGACCGAAAAGCGTTTCACCGTGAGCGACAAGCCCATGGTCATCCTGCAGAATCCCAGCGGGCGCATCCAGGTCAAAGCCTGGGACAAGCATGAAGTCTGGATTGTCGCGCAGAGCGCCAGCGACAAGGTCGAAGTAGACACCGAACAAGTGGACAACCGCATCGACGTCACCACGCAGGTCGTCGGCAAAAGCGCCGCCCCGGCCGATCTCAACGCCGACCTGACCGTCACCGTGCCGGCCGAAACCGCGCTGCAGGTCCATACCGACGCCGGCAACGTAACTATCGACAGCGTGCACGGCAACATGTCGTTTGACACCGTCGCCGCAGACCTCGCCCTGCAAGACGTGGAAGGCTACCTGGTCATCAAGAGCCTGGGCGGCTCGGTCGTTTGCACCCGCTGCGCAGGCCAGTTGGACGCCAATTCCATCAGCGGCAACATCCAGCTCATTCAGCCGGCCATGGACAACGTGCGCGTGCAAACCTCCTCCGGCAATATTCTTTTCGACGGCAGCTTCCTGAGCCGTGGCGTGTACGTGCTCAAGAACTACAGCGGCACCATCGAAGTCCGCTTCTCGAAAGGCGACTCCTTCGACGTCAGCGCCGCCTCGCTCTTCGGCCACGTCGTCAACCAGGCCCCCGTGGTCCCCGACCGGCATAACATGCGCGCCCCCAAGTACGACATGTCCGAGAGCCTTTTCGGATCGGTCAACGACGGTCACGCCAAGGTTGAGCTCTCTTCCTTCAGTGGTACAATCAAAATCCTGAAGCGCGAATAAATCATTTCGCGCGGCCGCTCGCGGTTCTACTACGCGAAATCGCGATTCGCTGCGGCTGCGCATAGCGCGACGGCTTCTCGTTGCAAGAAAACTTCTCATCCCTGTCGCCCTCCGCCGGCGGCTCACCCGCCCTGCGAGTGGTGTGCCTGGCCGGCTTCATGGGCTCCGGCAAAAGCACCGTCGGCGCGCTGCTGGCCCGCCAGCTGGGCTGGCGCTTCGAGGACCTGGACACGCGCATCGAGGAACACGCCGGTCTGACCATCCAGGCGATTTTCGAGCGTCTGGGCGAGCCCGCCTTCCGCCAAGTGGAAAATGAGCAGATGGATGAAGCCATCGGCCGCGCCATCGAGACGCGCGATCCCGTGGTGATCGCGCTCGGCGGCGGCACCTACGCGCAGCCCGGCCGGCCCGAGCGCCTGCGCGCCGCCGGCATCCCGGTCATCTGGCTGGACTCCCCGGTCGAGATGCTCCTGGCGCGTTGCGCCACCATGTCCAATCGTCCGCTGTTTCGCGACGAGGCCAGCTTTCGCAGTTTGCTCGCGGCCCGGCTACCCTACTACGCGCTCGCCGATTATCGCGTCGTCGCCGATACCGAACCGCCCCGCGTTGTCGAACGCATCCTGGCCTTGCCCCTGTTCGAACGCTTCACCGGCATCGCCCCGGAACTCTCTTCGCGCAAGGTGCTCTCATGAACTGGAAAAGCGTCGCGACCTTGACGAGCAATCATCACAATGCCCAGCGCGCTCTCGCAGCCATTCTCGCCATCGCCGCGATTCTCGCTGTGATCGCTCGCAATCCGCCGCGCGTCCGCGCCGCGGACGCCGGCCTTCCCTTCGTCCCCGACAAGGGCAAATTCCGCATTCTCCAGAATGGCAATGAAATCGGCACCGAGGAATTCGAGCTGGCTCCGGCCGGCGACGCCTGGATGGCGCGCGGCGACGCCGTCATCCGCGGTGGCGGCGGCGCGGGCGAAATGCGCTCCTCCGGCCAGCTCCGCATGGCCGCGGACGGCAGTCCACTGCGCTACGACTGGACCGCGCAAGCCGACAAAAAAACCTCCGGCTCCGTCGATTTCGAAGGCGGCACTGCCAAGACAACATCCCGCGTCCCCGGCAAAAATCCCGTCATGCAGGATTTTCATTTTGACTCGCCGCACATCGCCGTCCTCGACAACAACCTCTACGACCAATACGCCATCCTGGCCCGCCTCTACGACTGGAACGCCAAGGGCCCGCAAATGTTCCCCGTGATCATCCCCCAGGACGTCACTCCGGGCATGATCACCGTCGAATCCCAAGGCCGCAAGTCCACCGAAGGCGGCGAATTCGAAGCCCTCCGCGTAAGCACCTCCGACCTCGAAGTCGATCTCTACTTCGACGCCAAACACCACCTCATGCGCCTGGAAGTCCCCGCCGCCAAAGTAGCCATCGTCCGCCAGTAGCCAGCCGCGGATCGGCAGGAGCTTCGCTCTTCAGAGATTGGAGTGCGGTGAGCGGCCTTCCGATTGGCAGGTGGTCGACACATCGCTAAACTTAATACGTGGTGGAAGTCCTACGCTCGATACCGGTCACAACCACGCGTCCTTCGTAGGGATAATCGTCAAAGAAAATACGCCAGTCGCCGACACCACGTCGGAATCCATGCCGGTCGCCCTTGAGTTTGCGAATGTCGCCCTCTAGCGGATTAGTCTCCATCTCGTCGATCGCAACGCGGATGCGCGCGCGGTCGTGAGGCGGTAGGCGGCTAAGAGACTTTCGCGCGGGGCCGGCGAGGACGACGAGCCAGCGCTTCTTCTCTTCGGAGCTCCTCGAGTGTTAGATAGTCACCGCGCTTGAACGCGGCTCTCCCACGACGGATGGCGCGAAGCTCGGCCGAAGTTGGAGTTTCTTCGGGAATCGCCCAAATCGAGAAATAGATACGGAACGCTTCGACTGCGACGTCAGAAGGCTTTCGGTTTTCCCTCTTTGCAGCGCGCGCAACTCGGCGCCCTATCGCCGCGGGAAGCTCAATGGTGTACTGTTGTCTGTCCATTGTTTTTTTCAGCTTATCACCCGGCGAAAGTGCGTCAAGGTTCAAGGCGAAAAGAGCAACTGCCGGCGCGGGTAGGTCCTGGCCTTCGTGTGAATTCAAAGCCAGCGTATTGACCTTGCCTTTGAATGGAATATATCTTTCCGAAGAGGAAAAAAACATGAAACTGAATGTTCAAGCCCCCACCGGATCGACCTGTGCCTGCGGAAACTGGCTCGATCATTGGAATAAATTCAGCGGTCAGTCAGCGCCCCTCCTGTGCCCCATGATCATGTGCGTGGAAAAAACAGAGGTCGGCGCACACGTTCGGAAGGACGACAACGCCGACAAAACCGTCTACATCGTTCCCCTGTGCACCAAACATGGCTCGCAAGCCGGCGAGACCGTCGCCGTCAACGACTACCTCCCGCTCGTCTCAACCAACCTCACCGAAACCTGTGCCAAACCGTAAACCTGACGACGAGCCCTTATCGGAGTGATTGAGCCTGATCTGGTATACTCAAATTTGGCTTCAACAATCCGCAACGTCTCACTAATCTTTCACTCGGGTTCCTCTGCCACGGATTAGCGCACCGATTGTGGGTAGTCCGGCCAGATATCGTCCCAGGAAAGTGTGTGCGCATGTTTTGGAATGACAAGACCTTTACGCAGCCGATCATTTGGGTTTCGGCCATCGTCCTGACTCTTTTGCATGTCGGCGCCATCGCGGCTTTGTTCATGTTTGGCTGGAAACCACTCGTGGCAACCGTCCTGCTGTGGTGGATTTCAGGAAGTCTCGGCATCGGCATGTGTTATCACCGGCTGCTGACTCACCGCGGATACCATACGCCGAAGTGGATTGAGTATTTCCTGACCATCTGTGGAACACTCGCGCTCGAAGGCGGGCCGATCGCCTGGGTCGCCACCCATCGCGCTCATCACCAAAATTCCGATAAGGAAGGCGATCCCCACTCGCCGCGAGACGGTGGCCTATGGGCGCATATGGGCTGGATCATCACCGGGAAGAGCCTTGCATAACGCGTCCAGCGAACTTTTGTGCTTCGTTCCCGATCTCCGCAAAGATAAGTTTCACCGCTGGATCAGCAAATGGCATTGGATCCCGCTCGCAGGACTCGCCCTGCTGCTTTACGTGATCGGCGGACTTCCCTGCGTGCTGTGGGGAATTTGTCTGCGGACCATCGTCGGGCTGCATTGCACTTGGCTAGTTAACTCAGCGACCCATATGTTCGGCTCTCGCCGCTTTGCGACTAGCGATAATTCAAGAAATTCGTTTTGGGTGGCCATCCTCACCTTCGGCGAAGGCTGGCACAACAACCACCACGCCTACCCTCAGTCAGCCCGCCACGGCCGGACGTGGTATGAAATTGATTTCAACTGGTACGGTATCTACATGCTGCGTCTGCTCGGCTTAGCCTGGGACGTCAAGACCCCGATTCTTAAGGCTTAGAGCCGGTCTGCCGCGCCCTCGCACATCCTCAAATCAATCCGATCTGACCGTTGGGTCCGATGTACCCCCAGCCGCCTGGATCGCCGCGCCCTTGAAGATATTTTTCAGATCGTGATTGTGGTCCGTGTAATCGGCAAGGAAGAATACGAATCTAAACATGGATCCGCGTGAGTACTAGAACGGGATTCGAGTATGCCTGGTGAGGCAATAACGGCTGCGCAATTGCCAACATCTAATTAAATGTGGCATCCAGCCCGTGGGAGCAGAGGACATGAAACCTTTCGACCACGACAGACTCCGGGTTGCACCAGCGGCGACGGTGAGCTGTCCGTCTGAACGGAACGCTGGGGTCACTGCTCCCGAGCTTACGACTAACGGCAGAATGTCGCTCCCTAAGGGAGCTGACGGCAAACCTGCCAAGGAGGGATGGACATGAGCCAAATATCCCGTTTCGTTGGTTTGTTCTTGCTGGCGGGCGTCCTCGCCGGGTCAATGGTTGTGACCGGCTGCGCCGTCCGAGCAGGTTACGGTTACAGAGATCATGATGGCTACCACTATCGGGGTGACGGTTACCACGGTTACCGTGGTGACCATGCCTATGCCTACAGGCAATACATCAGAGTACCGCGATTGGGGGACCTTGATCGCGATCAGCAGAAACTGTAGGAAGTGACGCACAGTCGTACGCACGCTGGCAGCCGCCCGCCCTTCTCATCCGAAGAGCGGGCGGCAAACCTTTCGCAGCGCGCACGACTAGACGAGGGACCAGTTCCTCTCGTGCTCCCTCTTAGCCTTCCTGTCCCTGGGTGCCCATGTTCCCTTGCGAAAGGTCGGTCCCTTCTTCGTTTGAATAACCCAGAGATTTCGAACAAATCAATCCAATCGGGAACCAGCCGCTTCGTACAATTCACATTCCTGCCTTTCTTCATTCGAATGACTCACCCATCTCGAATAAATCAGTCCCATTGGACCCAGCCGTTGGGTCCGATTCACCTCGCTGCCGCAGGCCGTCGCGGAACCGTCGGTGCAGCGACATTCCGGCGCGAGTTCAGCACCCATGCTGGACTAGCTGGCGGCCGCGTGAAGTAGTGCAGGTCGAGATCGGGACGTAGAGAAGCGCGGGAATACGTTGCCAGGATCGGCGACGATCACGCCAAACGAGAAATGTCGCTTGGGACGCCATCTATTTGAGCAAATTCCACATTCCGTTTTGATAGCCGTAGGTAAATGTATGGGAATTACTCAGGGAAGAAGTAAAATTGCTATCCTTTTCCGCCTCTTCCTTTGTTGCGTGCTTTGCCGTTGACCAGGAAACCTCGGTGTAAGTCAGGATTCCTGTGTATGGCGTGACCAGCGAATCGGTCAGCTTGACATCGAAACTCACTCTTGTCCAAATTAGCTTTTGAGCGGCGGCAGTAGAACTCTGCTACGGTTTGCGTTGAGAGACGTGAACCATAGGGAGGACCAGCGCCGCCGTGACACGAGTATCCAGTATTTTCAGCCAGATGTTGCAGTTGTTTTCCCGCACCGAATTTGAGCGGGCCGTCATTGACCACCGGGCCGAGCGCCACGCCCGCGGGTTCAGTTGTTGGGGCCAGTTCGTAGCCATGTTGTTCTGTCATCTGGGACGGGCACAGTCCTTGCGCGAGATTTGCGGCGGCCTAGCCGCCAGCGAGGGCAAGTTGCGGCACCTGGGACTGCCCGACGCACCCAAGCGCTCCACCCTGGCCTACGCCAATGAACACCGGCCCTGGCCGCTTTACCGCAGCGTGTTTTATCAACTGCTGGGCCGCTGCCGCGAAGTGGCCGGCTCGCATGGTTTCCGTTTCAAAAACAAACTGCTCACTCTGGACGCCACGCTCATCGAACTCTGTGCTTCGGTTTTCGACTGGGCACAGTACCGGCGCACGAAAGGAGCCGTGAAGCTGCATCTGCTGCTGGATCATCAGGGATTGCTCCCCAGTTTTGCGCTCATCACCGAAGGCCGCGTGCATGAAAGCCGCGTGGCGCGCAGCTTGCGTTTCGAGCCTGGAACCATCGTGGTTTTCGATCGTGGCTACGCCGATTACGATTGGTTCGCCTCACTCGATGCCGATGGCGTGTTTTTCGTCACGCGCATGAAGGACAACGCCGATTACGGCGTCGTCGAGCGCCGTTCCGTTCCCGAACACGGTGCGGTTCGGCGCGACGAGATCATCTTCCTTTATAAAGCGGCCCGCACGGGAAACTACGATCTGTTTCTGCGTCGCATCGAAGTCTGGGACCAAACCCAGCAACGCACCCTGGTGTTTCTCACCAATCATCGCGGCTTTGCCGCCTCCACCATCGCCGCCGTCTACCGCCAGCGCTGGCAGATCGAGCTGTTCTTCAAAGCGCTGAAGCAGAACCTGCGCATCAAGACCTTCGTGGGCACCAGTTCCAACGCCTTGCAGATTCAGATCTGGACCGCTCTGATCGCGCTGCTCCTGCTCAAGTACCTGCAACTGCGTGCTCGCTTTGGCTGGAGTCTGTCCAATCTCGCCGCTTTGTTGCGCCAGCAGTTGTTCGTCTATCGCGACCTGATTGCCTGGATCGATGAACCGTTCCAGCCTCCGCCGCTGCTCGACCCTGGCGCCGAGCAACTGGCGCTTTCCTGGTGAGCCTAACTTGGACAGCAGAAATGCCAACCTCAACCTACAAATCGCCACCGAGGCCCCGGAATGCCCCGGTTTTCTTCGCTCTCACGCCTCACTTCTGGCTAATTTGGACAGCAGTGACTCGAAACTATAGGTTGAAACCGTTGCGATATAAGCTTTTGTCCACGCGACACAGGTATCTCCGCCACATGGCTTCCCCGCCGATTGAGATATTCCGCCCCGGAATCGTCAAGCCACGACATAGTGACACCCGCCAGTATGAAAAGCGCCACAGGGTGTGCCGTCTTTGTGCACCATCTTTTTCTTCCCAGGGAACACAGACGCCTCAGTGGAAACCACAGCCGCGTGTTCCAGTCCTGTGGCCAAGTTTTCGTTCATTCAAGACCTCCTGTATTTTCTGCTTAAAGGAATCAACGATTACGGTCTTATCAGGAGGCTTATCTTGAGCGGCCGCGGCAGAAAACGAAACAAGGAGAACCACCAGCAAGGAAGACGCCGACCGGAGCTTTTTCAGGCTGCTGATGCGGCACCTCAAAAGCGTAAGCCAGGCACGATAGGGCCGATCCGCCGCTACGATTGCCGCGCTGATTCTATCTCAAAAGGCGGAGCGGGCGGGAGTACTTCACGCGGTCGCCTGGGCGAACTTCAACGAGCGGCCGCCGGGAATCTTTCGCCCTGGAGGTAGAGGAAAACCCAAGCAGAATGGCGGCGTCGGAGCTGTGCAGATGTGCACGCTGATGACTTATTCGAAGACTCACTGGTAGAATCCACAAGATGCCCACTTTTTCTGACCGACACGGATACAGTCGCCCTACAGAAATCAAATACCGCGAGGACGTGCCCGAGCATGTTCGATGGCCGATTCATAAAATCCTAATAGACGCTGTCGGCGCCAAAGTTCTGCTAGAACGAGCGAATAACCTCTTTAATCCCTATGGGCTCGGTTCCGTTCCGAGCTACGGCGGACCGGTGGTGGTCGCCAGGGCGGAAGATAATGCAAGCGTAGAATTTAAGAGAGTTTTTCAGGGCTGCACTTGGTTTCAAACATTCGACATAATTGAAGACACCATCAAGGCCCTCCAATTTTACGAAATTGAATCCGCCCTGCCGGGCGAAGAACCGCGTGCTCTACCACTGCAGCAAGCCCTCAACAAGTATTTCGCGTATGCCGGTATCGGCTGGCAGATCGTGGACGGCGAAATACTAACTCGGGGCAATGATGCTTTTGAACGAGCCGTCAACGTAGCCGAGAATGATTTGAAAGACGGCGGTCGAAACACCGCTGCAGAGCGCATTCGTCGGGCGATTCGGGGACTTTCGGCTCGACCGAATCCCGACTTCAGCGGAGCCATCTCGCATGCGACAGGCGCAATCGAATGCGTCCTAGGCGACATCACAGGCGAGAAGATGACATTGGGAGATTACTTGAAGCGGCATTCTGAATTGTTCTCAGGCTCGATTAAGAAATCGCTCGAAGGCCTATGAGGAGAGATATGCCAAGGCGTCGAACCACCCCGCGAGGAAGCTGAGTTCATTGTAAGCATCTCTGCCGCTGTCACGACGTACCTCAACCGGAAGCATCCGCGCCGGAGTAGCTAGCAGGGTGCCCCATCTTCCGCCTGCGAAAGGTGGGTCCTTCCTTGATTCGAATAAGCCTCCGATTTCGAATAAATCAATCCCATCGGACCCAGCCGTTGGGCCCGATTCACCTTGCTGCCGCAGGCCGTCGCGGAGCCGTTGGCGCAGCGACATTCCGGGCATTTCGGCAGCCCGAGCACGGACCGCACCCGAGTAGCAGCAAAACGCCCGTCAAGCATCCGCTCAGGCACGTCCATTCGAACGCGACGCTCTCATAATACTCATAAGTAATAGTTGACCGCCATGGTATAATGTCTCATGTTTGTGCTCAATCCCCACACGGCGCACAGAGCGAACAATCCGTCTGTTGCCGCGGATCAGTCCTCGCAGCCATTCGCTCCTTCGCAGCGCCGCTCGCACATCCTGAATACCTTAAGTAAAGTCTCAACACCCGTCACCAAAACGCAAAAAAGTCGCCCTTTGTTTTCATATTCATGCAGACTCCTTTTCCCGCAACCCCCCTGTTTTGATATTCATCTGGTTTGCCCGGGGGTGGGGCTGTCGCCGAGCGCAGCGAGCTCGATTCCGCGTCTCCGTACGCCAATCACCCGAGCAGCGGGTGCGGCCTGTATTTGCAGCAAACGCAATAGAATGAACACTTACGCAAAATGCGCCGCTAACTCCTGTGTAATGAGCACTTACAAAATCATTGCGCCTGCCCTACCGCGAAGACGACGGCAACCGAACAACCTCGCCTTTCCAGCCACTTCAGGAGTATTTGTCAATGCGCTAAAGGCGGCGCAATAATGGCGGCCATGAACCCAACAACAACCGCAGCATCCACCAAAAGCGAATACCACCAGACGCCCGAATTCGAGAAGAATCTCGACCGCCTCGCCCAAGTCGCGGTCCACAGCGGACTGGGACTTGCGCCCGGCCAGCAGTTGGTAGTGACCGCCACGCTCGACGCCGTCCCGCTCGCGCGGCGCATCACCGAGCATGCCTACAAGGCAGGCGCTGTCGCTGGTCACCGTGCTGTACACCGACGAAGAAGCTACGCTGCTGCGCTTTCGCTACGGCTCCGACGCCAGCTTCGACGCCGCCCCATCCTGGCTCTACGAAGGCATGGCGCAGGCATTCCGCAACAACGCCGCGCGCCTGGCCATCGCCGGCAGCGATCCCGGCCTGCTCTCGCGCGAGGACCCCGAAAAAGTCAGCCGCGCGAATCGCGCCAACTCCATGGCCTACCGCCCCGCCCTCGAACTGATCGTCCGCCACAAGATCAATTGGTGCATCGTCTCCTACGCCGCTCCTGCATGGGCCATGTCGGTCTTCCCCGACTTGCCGCCCGCCGAAGCGCAAGCGCGCCTGTGGGACGCCATTTTCGCCGCCTCGCGCGCCGACCGCCCCGATCCCGTCGCCGCCTGGAAGGAACATGACGCCAAGCTGCACGCGCGCGCCGCTCACCTGAACGAACGCCGCTATGCGGCGTTGCATTTCCACGGGCCGGGCACCGACCTTCGCGTCGGCCTCTCCGACGATCACCTCTGGCTCGGCGGAGGCACCACCGCGCAAAACGGCGTCTATTGCATTCCCAACATGCCGACCGAGGAAGTTTTCACCACGCCGCACAAGGATCGCGTCGAAGGCAAAGTGACCAGCACCAAGCCGCTTTCCTATCAAGGCACCATGATCGAAGGAATTTCCGTGAAATTTCAGGGCGGAAAAATCGTCGAGGCCCACGCCTCGCGGGGCGAGCAAGTCCTGCAGAAGATGATCGAGACCGACGAAGGAGCGCGCCGCCTCGGCGAAGTCTCCCTTGTGCCGCACTCCTCGCCGATCGCCTCGAGCGGCCTGCTCTTCAACAATACGCTGTTCGACGAGAACGCCGCCTGCCACATCGCCCTCGGCCAAGCCTACAGCTCCTGCCTCAAAGACGGCGACAGCATGACGCCCGAGCAACTCGCGGCTCACGGCGCAAACAGCAGTCTGATTCACGTTGACTGGATGATCGGATCGAACCACATCGACGTCGATGGCATCGGCGCGGCCGGCGCCGCCGAGCCGGTCATGCGCGCCGGGGAGTGGGTTTAAATGCTCAGGCCCGGCATCGCGCGTTCATTGATGATTTCGGCCATGCTGGCCGCGCTATTTCTCGGCGCGGCCGCCACGCATGCGCAGCAAAGCCAAACCACCGGCGAAGTCCGCTTTTCCGCCTACTCCGATGACGAACGCAATGCCGGCGTCTGGGTGGACGGCAAATACATGGGCTATGCGAAGGAATTCACTGGCGACAAGAACAAAAAAATGTTGCTCCCGCCGGGCGACCATGAAATTTCCCTCCGTGAGGACGGTTATCAGAACATAACCAAAACCATTACGCTCGCCGCAGGACAGGTACAGACCGTTGATGTCTCCTTGGTTGAGAACCCCAAGGCGATTTATCCCGGAGCGGATCGCGCAGAATTACGGCTGGACATTCGTCCCAAAAACGCGGCCGTCTACGTGGACAATCTCTACGTCGGCCATGGCAGCGAGTTCGGTGGCAGATTCCATTCCCTGCTCGTCAGCCCCGCAAAACACCAACTCAAAGTAACAATGAAAGGCTACCGAACCTACCAAACCGAGATCAACCCGATCGCCAGCGAGAAGACTCAACTCAAAATCGTCCTGGAACCAGGCGCCGATCCTCAACCATGATCAGCCAGCGAACAAGCGAGAAACGGCGGCGACCCGCCAGCGGCCCGGCGGCGCCCCGCCGTTTCGCACACTAATCGCCGCCGCAGTTTGCGGCCGTTTCGGCGCAGCTCTAGCTTACAGTCACTTTGGGCTCGGGTTCGCGGATCGCTTCTCGACCAGCGACGACAGCGTCGCTGACCTGTTGCTGCCCGCGATCCATGAACTCCCGCACGCGCGCCCGGGTTTGCCGAACCTTCTCATTCGCGGTGTCGACCTTGTCCAGGCACTTGTTGGCCAGCCAATTTCGAGTTTCTTCGCCGGACTTGGGAGCCAGGAACACGCTCAACGCAGCGCCGATCCCCACTCCCGCTACCCAGTACCCAAACGCCGAATGTCGACGACGACCGTGAGTCGTGGCGTTCTCACCTTCAGCATGGTTGTTCATAAATCCCCCTTGCACATCGACCTCTCACGGTTTTTACATTCATCCTTTTCCCGATTTTTCGCGGTGACGGCCGACTTCCATCAACGTGGCGGATATCACCCCAGCCGGAAGGCCCGGAGCGTTGCCTGCGCAAACGGCAAAGTGTATAGTCGCGGCAAGCAGTCTAGGGTCGCCGGCTCTGCCATCCGCAGAGCCATTAGCGGGAGGGGTAAATGCAATCTTGTCAGCTGAGAGCGCGAATCGTCGGCTTGATGGCCGTGCTGCTTCTTGCGCCGGTGGCTTTCGCTCAGAACGCGCAGCAAGCCAATCCAGGCGCGCCAAGGAACGCAGCCGCGCCGGCTGCGAAACCGTCCGCGCCCGCGCCGAAGCGCGATATTACCGGCGTGTGGTTCCACAACGGACCCGGCAGCCGCATCAACAAGACCGCTCCCATGACGCCGTGGGGCCAGGCGCAATTCGCCACGCACAAAACCAACGGAAGAGGTCTGGTCGCTGAGTCCAATGATCCGATGGTGAAATGCGACCCGCTGGGATTTCCGCGCAACATCACCTGGGAGATCCGGGGCATTCAATTCGTGACCGCCCCCACCAAGACAGTCGAGTTGTTTCAGTATCAGCGAATCTGGCGCGAGATCTGGACCGATGGCCGCGCGCTTCCGAAGAACGCCGGCAGTGATGCGATCGACGCGCCCGACTCGCGCTACTACGGCTACTCGGTCGGACATTGGGACGACGATTACAATTTCGTGGTGGACACCGTGGGCACCGACCCGAACACCTGGCTCGACAACGCCGGCGACCCGCACAGCGAACAGCTGCACGTGACGGAAAATTACAAGCGCGTGGACCACGACAATCTCGAAATCACGCTGAAGATCGACGATCCTAAGGCCTACACGCAGCCCTTCGTGCTGGGCACGGTGAACTACACCTGGAATCCCCAGCAGGAATTCGAGGAGCAGCTCTGCATCCCGTCGGATGCGCAGCTTTACCTCAGCACGATTGCCGACCCGGCCGGCGCAAAGAAGTAGCCGCGGCAAGCTGGGTCTGTCCTGGGCAATCGCCCGAAAAATAACTCTACGCCGCAGCTCGTCTTCGTGAGAAAATAGCTGTCAGAACAGGTCGGATCACGCCTTTTTCTGTCCGAGTCATATAGGCCCCGGAGGAGACTCAGCCTTGAACACTCGTCGGATCGTATCGCGCGCATTTACAGCACTGATATTGCTCTTCGGTATCAGCTCCGCATCTCGAGCCGCCGACGCTCCCGCGGCGCCAGCCGCGGAGTACCGGCTAAAGATGTACCACACGCATACGCAGGAGCGGATCGACATCGTCTACCGAAAGGGCGACGACTACATTCCTTCCGCGATCCTGCGACTGGACACCTTCTTGAGGGATCACCGCACGGGCGACGTCATCGAGCTCGACCGGCGTGTGTTTGACTTGCTTCACGATCTGACCGTCGCAGTGGGGCGGCCCAACGCTGAAATCAATATCGTGTGCGGCTACCGCACGCCGTGGAGCAACGAATTCCTGCGCCGCACGACCGTCGGCGTTGCGTCGCACAGTTTGCACATGCAAGGCGAGGCGGTCGATATCCGCATCCCCGGCGTGCCAACCGCCAAATTGCGCAACGTCGCGCTCGGATTGCATCGCGGAGGGGTCGGCTACTACCCGGAATCGGCTTTCGTTCACGTCGACGTCGGCCGCGTACGCCGCTGGTAGCTCTTTCACTGTGCCGGCGCTTCGGTGATCGCGGTCGACTCGAGACCCCCGGTCAAGGCGCGTTCGAGTTCGGCATCGAGCCGGTAAATATCGTCGAAAAAGTGGACCTCTCCATCTTCCATTACCACGGCCGTGCCATAGACAATCAGAACAGGGACCGGCTTGGCCAGCTTGATCTCGAATGTCTTGTCGCCATTCATCGCGGCTTCGATTCGATCTTCCGTCCACTCCGGCTGCCCCTGGAATACCCACTCCGCCAGCGCTACCGGCTTCTCCACTCGAATGCAGCCGTGGCTAAAATCGCGCCGTGATTTGGAAAACAGCTCCGGCTGCGGGGTGCTGTGGAGGTAGACGTCGTAGGAGCTGGGGATTTCAAATTTAATTAAGCCGAGAGCATTCTTCGGGCCGGGCCTCTGCCGCACTTGCAGCTCGCCGGAGCGAAGCCGGCTAGCAATCTCGGAGTCGACGATTCCCTCGCTGACAACCACTCCCGACCGATCGACGATTTCATAGTCGTTGTCTGCCAGGTAGCGGGGATCCTTCGCCACGTGCGGCAACAACTCGGCCCGCGTGATGCTCACGGGAACATTCCAGTAGGGCCGGAAGATCACGGATTTGATCTGGCTGGCAAAGACCGGCGTCTCATGGTGTCCGTAGGCTCTTTCCGACGACTACATTCATCGAAAGCGCCCAATGATACTGTTCGTCATCGGCGCGAAGACGGAACTCGGGAATGTTCACCACGATCGGAGGCCGGTCAAAATCGTGCGGCAACCAGCGCAAGCGCTCCATGGTGAGTACGAGTTGATCGACGCGATGGCTCAGCGGAGTGTTCAATTGTTTGAGTGTGGGCGCATCGATCAGGCCGCTCGGCGCGAGGCCATGGCGCTGCTGGAAATGCTTCACGCCTTGGACCAGATCGGCGCGGTAAAGATTATCCGCATGCTGCCCTTCGCTGGGGATATCCCCAACGAGTGCCAGTAGTTTCGCCAGGCGCGGCACGCCAGCATAAGAATCGCCGGGCTTGACGGGTTTCGGCGAGCTCGGAAGCAAGGCGCCGTCATCTTGGCGGGCCAGCGCAAGGTACGTCTTCAACGCGGTTTTCGTCCGGCGATAGAGCGGAAACGGCGGCTCGGCGCTTGCGAGCGCAGAGTCGACGTCCTGCGCAGCGACAAGTTTCTGTCTCAGGAATTCAGACAAATCAAGTTTCGTATGATCGATTTCGAGATCGTAGTGGAACTCGCGGGGATTGACTCGCCCGATGTGCAGATCGGAGATGTAGCGCATAGCGCAGACTGTGAGGCCGACGTCGAATCGGACCAGGGCCGACTCGGGTGTCGGCGATTGCTTGAGCTGAGCCAAGCGCTCGTCCCATCGCGCGCCGTCGTAATCGTCCGGCCGCAACCCTTCGGATTCAGCATTTTTCAATGCGCGGATGATCGCAAGCGCCTGGGAAGTAGGTTTGCCTTGCTGAATCCAAGGAAGCGCATAACTAGCGGCCTGGTAAAACGCCTTTGCATCCCCCTGGTAGCTGGAGAAATTGGGCCGCTCAAGATCGGCGCCGGTGTCCAGCAGATTGCGAAGAACAGACAAGCCGTCAGGGGTAAGACGTTGAGGTTGCAAACGAGTCTCAGACGATTCAGATTTGCCCCTGGCGTCCGCATCCTCGTGCCAAAAGCTCCCGCAGCCCGCCAACACCAGGACTAAAAGGCTCAACCAAGCCAGTCTATGAAAGCTGCGAAAGCTCATCGCCACCCGCCTGATACAGCCAACATAATGCTAGCCGTTCTCGCGAACAGATTATGCGAGGCCTATCGCTGGACACTGTGACGCAGGTCACCCAGCCCTCGCACAGGGGGGCTACGTCTTTCCTCTTTGAAGCCAATCGGTTGGCCGACAACTGATTGAGCGCTCACGCATTTGAAGTCCTCACTTTCAGTCCCGGAACCTTGACAGGCGGACGCATGCCGCGAGAATATCAGCTCGATAAGATAGCCAACGAATCCGGCTTCCGATCACGGAGTGAACATGCGGAATAAATTAGGTGGGTTGGTTTTTCTCTTAAGCGCGACGCTGGCATTTTCGCCCGTTGCTTCGGCGCAGAGCGACCGGCAGTCCGCTGCGCCAAAAAGCGAGGGCGGTGCAGCGTCAGCGTTTAATCCGCATGAACTGTCTGGGGTTTGGACCGGGCTCGAGCGCAATACCACTGGCAAGGAAATTTCACCGCTGACGCCTTGGGGACAACAAGAGTTCAACGCTCATCAGCCATTCAACGGACCGCGGTCGGTCTCCGTCGGCATCTCGAATGATCCGATGATCAAATGCGACCCACTGGGCTTTCCGCGCAATATCTTCCATGAAATGAGGGCGATGGAACTCGTTCAGACGCCCAAGAAGGTTGTGCAACTGTTTCAGTACCAGGGGATCTGGCGGCAGATTTGGACGGACGGGCGGGAGCTGCCCAAGAATGCGGGCGCCACGACCACGGACGCGCCGGATCCGATGTATTACGGTTACTCGGTGGGCAAGTGGGATGGAGACACATTCGTGGTGGATACGGTGGGCATCGACGACGATACCTGGCTCGACGTGTACGGGGATCCGCACAGCGATCAGCTCAAGGTCGAGGAGCGCTACACCCGCCAGGACCATGACACCATGAAACTCACAGTAAAAGTGGACGACCCGAAGGCCTATACCAAGCCCTTCATGGCCCAGCCGGGCGAGTTTTATAAGCTATCAACCAAAGATCTTCCGATGCAGTTGTGCATTCCGACGGCAGCGGACGCTTATTTGCAGTCGATTGCCGGTCCGGCGGCGCCCACGAAGGCCCAGAAGTAAGAAGCCCAGGGCCCAGAGCGCGGATTGCTACTGGGCCTTACGCTTCATTTCTTCGTTCAAGATAATCGATTCCGAAATCTCCTTCATGGTCTTGCGTCTTTGCTGGCTCTCCCGCTGGAGGGAGCGGTAAGCCTCTTCCTCGCCGATCCCCAACGTGCGCTGCAGAATTCCCTTGGCCCGCTCGACAACCTTGCGGGCCTCGAGTTTGTCCGAAAGGGCCGACTTTTCGCTGTCGAGAAGCATCCGCTGGCGCTCATTCTCCCGCAGCTCCTCGATGGTTTTCTGCAGTTCAGCGGTTCTTTCGGCGACGCGGATTTCCAGATGGTCGCGAGCCTGCCGTAGCTCCTCCTCCGTTTCCCGCTTCGCGGAGCTCACCCAACTCGCGACCAAGGCGCAGGCGACGAAGGCGACCAGATAGGCGACTTCGGTGGCGTTCACAGCAAAGGAATAGAGGGGCTGGACGAAGAAATAATCCACGACCACGGTGGAAAGCAAAACCGCAAGCAGGCCCGGGCCGGCGCTGCCGTACCAGGCACTGGCCATCACGGCGGCGAAGAAGAGAAACAAGAACGGATGAACGAAAAGACGCTGGAGCGGGAGCGTCAAAGCCAGCGCGATGGCTATAAACAAAAAGGCAAAACCATAGCGTTTGAGAACAGCGGTGTGCGGCGTATCGGTAAGTCCGCCGGTCGCCGGAGGGTCAGCGACTCCCGTCCTGCCTGGTTCCATGGCCAGCCTAAGGCTCCGATCGACGCGAGCTTCGCCCACACGGCGCTCGCAGTCCAATATTTTGACAGCTTCCACGATAGACCTCCTTGACGTCAAAAGGCGAATTCAAAATTCCGTTTTGCACCATCAGTTCCCTTGTCCGTCCCGATTCCCGGCGCTCTAGCGCGCGACATACACGAGTAAAACGATAATCACGATGGGAATCAGCACCAGAGCCGCGTAGAGCAACACCTTGCGCAACGGCGAGGCGTTTTTCTTCTTCCACAGGCGAAGCTCCGGGCGGTCGGCCACACCCACTTGATTGAGATGCGCGAGGTCGTGGGCGAAGTCATGGGCCTTTGCGTAGCGATTCTTGGGCTCGCGTTCCAGCGCGCGATAGATCACTTCCTGCAAGGCGGGCGAGATGGAGGGATCGATTTCGCGCGGGGGAATGGGGTAGCCGGTGAGCCGCTCGGTAGGATCGGCGGCAGGGAAAGGCAAGACCCCTGTGACCATTTCGTAGAGCATGACACCAACGGAGTAGACATCGCTTTGGGCGGTCGGCCGTTTTCCGGCTACTTCCTCGGGAGAAACGTAGGGGGAATTGGCGACGAGCTGAGAAAGCTTGGTAAAGGTCAGGCGGCGAGCGCCGGCTTTAGAGGCCACGCCAAAGTGGATGAGCTTGACGCGGTCGTTCGAATCCACGAGGACATGCTCGGGCGCGAGATCGCCATGGACCACGCCACGACCGTGGATATATTCGAGGACGCCGCAGATGGCGGCGGCAATGCGCGCGGCGCGGTCCTGGGGCAGCTTTCCGCGTTTGAGTAACTGGCGGAGGGATTCGCCTGCGAACGATTCCATCACCAGGTAGGGTTGAGGATGATTCGGTTCGCGACCGCGCTTCTCGATCAGCTTGACGAGACCAGGGTGTTCGAGCTTCGGGCCCGCCTCATCTGCGTGCTGGAAACGTTCCAAAAGGACGAGATCGGCTTCGATTTCCGGGTGGGGAATTTCGATGGCCACGGGCCGGTTAGTTCGCAGGTCGGTGGCCCGAAAGGTGATGGCAGCGCGGCCTTCGGTGAGCACGCTATCGATGCGATAGTGGTCCAGTTGCTCGCCGGGAATGATTGACGAATTCATCGTGGCCGTGTTTCCAGAGCTCACTTTCTCTTTCTTCCTGTCCCAACCTGAACCAATCTCTTGTCAGGCCTGCGATTTCGCGGTCAGGCCGATCAGTGCAGCCATCGCAGAAGGGCGTTCTCCAGGTAGATCAAAGCCGTTAGAGCCAGCATGATTTCCAGAATGACTGGCGTGATATCCCGGATCCACTGCACAGGCGTGTAGGTATCGTCGACATCGCGACGGATAAACGCGAAAGCAACCACCGATTGCGCGCACCCGATGTGCGTCCAGCAACCACCCAGTGCGTACCCCAGAATCTGCGCCATGGCAAACAGATGGAGCACGGACGGGCTCAAGCCGTGAAGGCCGCGCGAAGCGAAATCCGCAACGATGTTGTTATCCAGAATCGCGGACAGGAACGTGCAGCCAAGAAATTGCGCAAAGGCGACGTGCGCTTGCCCCATGGTGTCAATGCCCCTGTGGACCAAAGTCTGCACCAGATCGAAAAAATCCGCTTTGGTCAGCAGCGTGATCGAGAGGAACAAGGGGAACAGGAAGTAGTACTCGGCATATTCGGTATGGGCTTCGCGCAAGGCTAGAGCCCGCATTTTGGGTATTCCGGCAATTCCTATCAGGGCGCACAGAAAACCGACAATGGACGCCCAAAACAACGGCACGCGATCGTCAATGGTATGCACAATCAGGAGGCCTATGAAAGGCCCCAGCGCGAGGGCGGCGGTCCTTTGCGCGCGCCGTCGAAGATGCGCGAGCGATGTCAGCGCCTCCTGAACACTACGCTCCGCTTGCTTGGCTCCTTGCGAGTCGCGCGCGAAGGCCAGTTCATAATGGCGGTCGAGTGAATCGGCAAGTTCTTCGCTGACGAAATGCCCGAGCAGACTCTTACGAGTCGCTTCCGGAACATTCTCGCGAAATAGCGAAAGGCCTAACGATTCGCCTTGGTGCAACCATTTCAGAACACCCTCTGCGTGGCCGCCGAGTTCCGCGGCGTGATCCTCGACAAATTCGATCGGAGTCAACACCTCGCCATGTCGCGTGGCCTGAAGGAACCGCACGTCTTCGGCGTTGGCTTCGATGACATCCAGAGTGTCGGGATACACGTGCTGATCGCGCAGTCTCTTGCGAAGCTGGCGCGCAATCAAAAGATAGCTGACGACCGCCGCAGGGGCACAATATATGACGAAGAAGGCATTTCCTAAGAGGGGATAAAGATTGGCCTTCATGATGAGATTCGGCGGTTCGCCGTAAGCCACCCATACGCCGCAAATGGTGGTGATCGCGGTGCATACGATCACGGCATAGCGGATCGCCGAGGTCGGCGCAGCGGCAAGGAGCAAGATGATGACCAGCGTTCGGATGGTCAGTCCAATCATGGAGACGCCGCCAAAAACGGCCGACGCGACAGCGACGAAAGCGGTGACGGAGATGACCGTGGGGAGAATCGCGCCTTGATTGCGGCGGAGGAGGGCGAAGGTGATGCCTTCGAGAAGCCGGGTCTGGGCGATGACGGAGACGAACAGAGTCAGGCCGAGGATGAAGAGCATGGTATCCGCGTGAATCATGTCGTCCAGGCCCCGGAAGGAAAGCAGATTGAGCTGCGCCCAATGCCACCATCCGCTTTCGCGAATCTCGACGTGCCACTCGGACGTGCCCAGCTTGACGAACGTGGCGATGATGACCAGGAGCATTCCATAGGTCAGGGCATTTTTGTGCACCTGATATTTGAAGGAACCGAGAAGAAACAGCGAGAGGATGGTCGCGAGCACCTCGGCGGCCAGGAGCCAAACGGGCATGACCGGCCCCACCAACACGATGGACGCCGCGAGAAAAGCGCAGCCACCGACGAATGCGCGCCCGGACAAATTGACAACTTCGACAAACGCCTGCGCCTGAGGTACTCCCGGGTAGGAGTCACTCCGAACCGGGACAGTTGTCTCCAAGGATTACTCTCCCGTGAATCCCTGGCTGACTTCGAGTGCTGCGGAAGTTTCGTCCGGTTGCCGGCGCCATAGACGACGCCCGATGCGAACGGCGATGGCCCAGGGACCCTTGTAGCCCCCGCGCTCGATTCCCTCTCTCTTCATGGTTCGGATGGTGGCCGCCTGCCTGCGAGCCAGCTCCGACTGGGCCGGATTCTGCGCCAGGTGGGCGGCCCGCTGTGTGTGCTCCTCGGCCTTGCCCATCACGCGAAGCCGCATCCACAACTCACCTGCTTTGAGCTGAGCGATGTAACTGTTGGGGTCGAGACGCACGGCCTCGGTGAGTTCTTCCATGGCGTCTTCGACTTCAAGATTGACGCACAAGGCCATTCCCAACAGGACACGCAGTTCCGAAACTTCTGGATTTTGCGAGACGCATTCGCGCAAGTGACTCACCAGCTCGACGCGCTCGGGCTTTTCCAGGACATACGGGTTCCCGAACATCCGTGCGAGCGCACTCTGGGCACGCTGCGGGATGTGCGCGAGGGGCGAAGAAGAACCCGGAAGACTAAGTGCACTATCCTCGCGCTCGATCGACGCTCTGGTGGCCGTCAACATCATCTGCATTTCTTCCGACTGACTCATCTCATCCTCCTGGTGCTGTGGCAGCGGCTTGCGAAAGAGTTTTGGGAAGGGGCAAGGCGTGAACAAATGTCACGCCTTGCCGAACGCTTCCCGCTAACAGGTACAGGACACCGGCTCCCTATGCTTGACCCATGAGAACCGCGGGCTCGGGACGGAAGACGAACTCGGGATAGCCGAGCTGGCCCATCTCCGGGATATCCAAACCCTCCAGTTCCGTTTCCGCTGACACTCGCTGTCCGATGAAGAACTCGATTGCCAGGTTGATGAGCAGGCTGATGGTGAATACGACGCCGATCAGAGTGGAGATACCCACAAGTTGGGCGACGAGCTGGCTGGAATCGCCGTAAAACAGGCCGGTGACCGAGCCAGTAACGCCGTTCCAGCTTCCGCCGTAGTTGCTGGTGCCGTCCGCGAGGAGGCCGACCGAGAGAACGCCCCAGAGGCCGTTGGTCCCGTGGACGGAGATGGCGCCGACCGGATCGTCGACCTTCATAACGTTTTCGACGAAGGAGCAGCTCGACGCAGACGAGCACACCGGCGACCAAGCCGATGATGCAAGCGCCCGTTGGGCTAACAAATCCGCTGGGCGCAGTGATGGCCACAAGGCCAGCGAGAATGCCATTGCCGCTCATGGAGGCGTCCGGCTTGCCTTTCAACGCCCACATGTAGAGGATTGCGCCGATGGTGCCGGTGCAGCCCGCGAGCATGGTATCCACGGCGATGGTGCCTATGCGGAGGTTGCCGGCGGCCGAAGCACCGAGGGTGCTGCCGGGGTTGAATCCGAACCACCCGAAGGCCAGGATGAAGCAGCCGATCAGCACGGCCGAAATGTCGTGGCCGATGATCGGGTTGCTCGATCCGTCGCGGTTGTATTTGCCGATGCGTGGCCCGATGATCATGGATACCGCGAGAGCGGTGACTCCACCGACCGCGTGCACCACACCCGAACCGGCGAAGTCGCAGTAGCCCTTGCCCAAACCAACGTTGCTGCCGAGCTGGGCCAGCCAACCGCCGCCCCAAGCCCAATTGCCGTACAGCGGGTAGGTGAGCGCGCCCATGATGATGGACGAGACCGCGAATGCTAGGAACTTCCAGCGTTCCGCGCAGGCGCCGGTGACGATCGTGAGAGCTGTATCCATGAAGACCATCTCGAACAGGAAGATGACCATCACGCCGACGTCATAGGTGTGGCCGGCCAGGAACATTCCCGCTTGGCCCCAGAGGCCCCACGTGTGCCCGAAGATCGTTATCGCGTGTTCGGAGGAGAGCGACTGCAGGCCGCCGAGGTTGCCGTTGCCGGCGGCCCCGCCCATCTGGATGGCGAAACCAATGATCCAGTAGGCGAACAGGCCGCAGGTATATACGAAGAAGTTCATCATGTAGGTGTGGTTGGCGTTTTTCACGCGGCATAGGCCGGATTCCACCATGGCGAAACCGGCTTGCATGAACATGACCAGGAAGCCGGTGATCAGCGTCCAGATGAAGTTGGCGGCGATCTTGTTCTGGCCGACCTGATTGGCCACATCGGGAAGCGTCACGCCGGCTTTGGAATCGGCAGCGGGAACGTCGTTGATGGTGCCGGTGATGGTGCCGCCGGGATCACCATTCTGCAACTGCATCATCGTTGGCGCTTTGCCGGCAGCGTCTTTCAATTCGCCGTCGACGGGCGTCACGGGAGCCGGAGCGGCTGCGGCGGGCGCTGCTGCTGGTGCTTGGGCGTGAACGGCAAGCCCGAAGCACCCGCTGAACAACAAGAGTGCGAGACTACAACTTATTCTGAGTCGTGTTTTTTTCATCGGCTATGCTCCATTGAGGTTTTGGCTGCGAAACCGGGAGTTTGTAATTTCCCCGCGACTTTCTTGCCGAAGGCGACGGTGAGCACTCCAATGATGCCCACCAGACTGATGGCTATGCCGACCAAGGCAAAGACGAGCCTGCCGGGGACGCTGGTCGTGATGTGCAGGCCGGCGACGGTGACAAACCATCCGCCCCAAGTGATCACGATTCCAAGCACCTTGAGTACTGCGTTACCCTCGGGAGTTGCGGTCACCCCTTCCTCGGGCTTGATCTTGTAAAACCCAAAAAGGCTGATGGCCACGCCCGCCAAACCGATGATCAAGACGAGCTTGCCGAACCCCTCGGCCATGTAAGCCAGACCTGCACAAAGCACGGTGATTGCCGTCCAGAAGAGAGCCAGATAACTTCCCTGCGATTTACTTGCTGCCATAACCACTTCCTCCTCGACCCTAGAGGGTCACTTGATCAAATTGAACTTCATTGCAAAGGTCCGCGTTGCTGAACCCCCGAATCCGCAACGGCCTTAACTCGCCGTCCTCGAGGTCAAACCGGAATCCGTACAATTTCGCTCGCATGACGATCGAACTTACTCTCAGAACGTAGGGCGCTTCGCGGCTGGCCGCGCCCATGACGATCAATTCAGGCGGCAATTCAGGCGGTTCGCGCACTTCCTGGCGAAAACCACGGAACTTGGCGGAGGCGATATCCGGGAAAACATCAAAGAGCAGATTGCGAATGGCCATGGCATCCGCTAGCGCCTGCAGCGACGCGTGACGGCTGCGGTCCGCACGCCGCAAGCCGACGTCCCAAATATCCGGGGGGCGCGCCATCCAATCGCATTCGACTGAGTCGTTCTGCCACTCCAGCCGCAAGACGCGGAGAGGGCTGCGCGAAAATTCCCCGAAGCGCAACTGCCGTCGCACCGAACGAAAGAAATCAGCGACTTCCCAAAGCGGGCGCATGACCACTCCTTTTGGCATTTCCACCCGTCGGCACCCGGGTGGGAAGCGCCAGGAAGAGCACGAATTGCAGCGCAACAATAGCTTCCAGGATTAGCGGCAGGCCACCTTGCAACCGCAGCACGAGGAGAAGGCCCACCATCGAAAACCACTGCCAACGCGAGCGGCGCAGCCTTTCGATACGCCCCGGAAATCGGAACAGGTCGGCAAAGGCGATGCGCCCACTAGGCACCGCGGGTATGGACCCACGGATGCAGGCAACAGCAAAAAAGCCGGCGAGCAACACTTCGATCAACGTCGTTCTATAATTCCAGAGGACACTCATCCTCAACCTCGCTCTCGGAGGTGCAAAAAACGCGCGGGCAAGAAATCGCGGCAACGCGAAGTCAAGCCTCGCTAAACCTATTGGCTCTTCGTCGAGCCTTATGTATCGATTGAATTGGACACGGCGTCGTGTCCGAGACGTTCAGTCTGAAACAACAAGATCCGGGTTCTGTCCCTCGTTTCGTCGTTGAAAGGAGGGGAAATCAAAGGGAAATATTGCTTACCACGAGGCGCAGTTTGGGGGCGAGCGGCAGAGAAGTCAAATTCAAACTTTGAATTGCAAGAATTCAAATTACGCCGACCGATTCGAGTGACGAAGCGCGCGCACGCGCCAATTTCCCCGCCGCATGCATTGCCGGAGCAACCTGCGAGGTCTGTCAAATGCGTTGCTGACAGGGATTCCGCGACGACCGATCTCGCGGCCAATCCAGGCGCTCACGCTCCCTCGAAACGCTCGTACGCTTGTCTATGCCGCGAGAGGGGTCCATAATTGTCGCCTCAAGTTCCCAACGGGAGTCCGAGGCAGAACTTGTCGGCGACGCGTAAATCGGCTGCCCAGCCTATTCTGGGTTTTGCACTGTGCTGCCGTGACGGAGGCGAGTTGCGCCTCGGGCATCCTACCTTCCACGCCTTCCTGGTAATCGTGGGGACCGGCCGATGAATATTTCGGCTGTCTTCATCAAGCGGCCCGTGGCGACCTCGCTGCTGACCGCGGCGCTGCTGCTGGCCGGTGCCACGGCCTATCGGGTGCTTCCGGTGGCGCCTCTTCCCGAGGTGGCCTACCCGACCATCCAGGTGACGGTCACGCTGCCGGGCGCCAGTCCCGAAACAATGGCCTCCTCCGTGGCTACTCCGCTTGAACGCATGTTCGGGCGGATCGCGGGCATCACGGAGATGACCTCCAACAGCCAGTTGGCCCTGACGAACATCACCATCCAGTTCGATCTGGACCGCGACATCGATGGCGCAGGCCGCGATGTGCAGGCTGCCATCAACGCCGCGCGCGGGCAATTGCCGCCGCTATTCAACAATCCGACCTGGCGCAAAACGAATCCGGCGGAGTCGCCGATCATGGTTCTGGCTCTTACTTCCGACACCGCCACGCAACAGGACATGTACGACGCCGGCGATTCGATTCTGGCGCAGAAAATTGCGCAGGTGAACGGAGTCGGGATCGTAGGCGTCAACGGTAGCTCACAGCCGGCCGTTCGGATCGAGCTGAACCCGCTGCTGCTGACCAACATGGGCGTGGGGCTCGATGAGGTCCGCAATGCCATCATCGCGGCAAGCCCGAACGAGCCGAAGGGCGAACTGGCCGACGCCCGCGTCAACCGCCTGTTGAACATTGATGACCAACTGTTTCGCGCGAAACAGTACGCACCGGTGATCGTCGCCTACCGAAACGGGGCGCCCGTGCGGATTTCCGACGTCGGCACGGTGAACGATTCCCAGCAGAACGCGCACAAGGCCGGACAGGTGAACGGCAAGCTGTCCGTGCTGCTGACCATTTACCGGCAGCCTTCCGCCAACATCATGACCACGGTGGACGGTATCCGGAAGATTCTGCCGATGCTACAAGCGTCGATTCCGCCGTCGATCCACATCGAGGTGACGCAAGACCGCACCACGACGATCCGCGCCTCGCTGCACGAGGTGGAGATGACGATGGCGATTTCCGTGGTGCTGGTGATCCTGGTGGTTTTCGTCTTTCTGCGAAGCCCTTGGGCCACGGCGATTCCCAGCGTGGCGGTGCCGGTATCGCTGGTGGGCACCTTGGGCGTGATGTACTTGCTGGGCTACACCATCGACAATCTCTCGCTGATGGCGCTGACGATCTCCACGGGATTTGTGGTCGACGACGCGATCGTGGTGATCGAGAACATTACCCGCTACCTGGAGCAAGGACTTTCGCCGATGCAGGCCGCGCTGCGCGGCTCGCGCGAGATTGGTTTCACGGTGCTGTCCATGAGCACCTCGCTGATCGCCGCGTTCATTCCCATTCTGCTGATGGGCGGGATTATGGGGCGCATCTTCCGGGAGTTCGCCATCACCTTAAGCGCTGCGGTGGCGATTTCCATGGTCGTTTCGCTGACGACCACACCGATGATGTGCTCCAGGCTGCTTCGACAGGACGCGAAAGAACGGAAACACAACTGGCTTTACCGCGCCAGCGAGCGGGGATTTCAAAAGATTTATGACGGTTACGCCGGCAGTTTGCGCTGGGTGCTGCGGCACCAGCCGCTGATCCTGGGCCTCACGCTGGCGACGGTGGGTTTGGCGGTTTACCTCTACATTGTGATTCCCAAGGGCTTCTTCCCGCAGCAAGACACCGGCGCCCTGATCGGCAACGCGCGCGCTTCCGAGGACATCTCGTTCCAATCCATGCGCGGCAAGATGATGCAATTTTTGGCGATCGTCCGCGCAGACCCGGCTGTAGCGGAAACGGCTGGCTTTCTGTTCGGCGCCAATACGTCGACGATCAATATCACGCTGAAGCCGCTTTCCGAGCGTAAAATCAGCGCCACCGATGTGGTCAACCGGCTGCGGCCGAAGCTGGCGCGCGTGCCGGGAGCTACGCTTTTCCTGCAGCCCGTGCAGGACGTAACCATCGGCGGGCGGCAGGCCAACGCACAATTCCAGTACACGCTCATGGGAACGGACTGGAAGGAACTGCTGGCCTGGGCGCCCCGGATCGAGCAAGAGCTTCGAGCACTTCCCGAGCTTCGCGACTTGAACAGCGATTTGCAGAACCACGCGCTGGCGGCGGGCGTGGTGATCGATCGCGATACAGCCGGCCGGCTGGGGCTCACGCCCGATGCCATCGACAACGCGCTCTACGACGCCTTCGGGCAGCGGCCGGTCAATACCGTGTACAGCGCGATGAATCAGTACCACGTCATCATGGAGATGGATCCCCAGTACACGCAAAATCCTGACCAGCTCAACAATCTCTACGTGCGGGCTCCCTCCGGCCGCATGGTGCCGCTCAGCGCGTTCACACGGTATGAGCCGTCGACCACGTCGCTGGCCGTGAATCACCAGGGGCAGTTTCCGGCCATCACGTTTTCTTTCAACCTGGCGCCAGGCGTTCCTCTGGGAGACGCCGTGGACGCGGTGCAAAAGGTCGAGCGGGCGCTGGGGTTGCCGTCCGACATTCACGCCGGCTTTCAAGGCGTGGCGCAGGCGTTTCAAGCTTCGCTGGCCGGCGAGCCCTACCTGATCCTGGCGGCGCTGGCCGCGGTCTACATCGTGCTCGGGATCCTTTACGAGAACTACGTTCATCCGATCACGATACTCTCCACCCTGCCGTCCGCCGGCGTGGGAGCCCTGCTGGCGCTGCTCCTCTTTCACATCGAGTTGAGCATCATCGCTTTGATCGGGATCATCCTGCTGGTGGGCATCGTGAAAAAGAACGCCATCCTCATGATCGACTTTGCAATCGACGCCGAGCGCCACGAAGGCAATAGCCCCGTCGAATCGATCTATCAGGCCTGCCTGCTGCGCTTCCGGCCGATCCTGATGACGACCATGGCGGCGATGTTCGGCGGCATCCCGATCGCGCTCATGGGAGGAAACGGGTCAGAGCTGCGCCGGCCACTGGGCATTACCATCGTCGGTGGCTTGATGGTCAGCCAAATGCTCACGCTTTACACGACCCCGGTGGTCTATCTGTATCTCGATCGGTTCCGCGCCTGGGCCAGCGGTAGGAAAACGGTTCCCCCACTCCGCGACGCCATTGCGCAGCCTATCGCGCACCCTTCTGCCGATTGAGAGTTCCTCGCCTTTGCATCAGGCAGGGGCCCGCGGTGGAGGGCTCCTGCCAAAACACTGCTAAGTCTTCCCCTGGCTTCAGTTTGCGGATGTTCTTCGTTTCCTGAATCAGTTTACCGGGGCTACGTCAAACCGCCTTTGGAGGTGCCCACAGCGAGGAGTTGCGAGACCTCTAAACGAGGTGCCTAAACGCTATATAACCAATTAGGACCGTGTGGCTAGGATTAGCGATTATTCGGAGTGACGCTCCCTTAACATCAAAACCGCAACCTTTGAGAATCCTAATGTGAGGCAGGCCTTTGTCGGAACTAAACCCTTCCGGGGCTACTATCCTCGTTGCGGATGACAACTGGGCCAACCTAGAACTTCTTTCCGGGCTGCTCCAGGTCGAGGGCTACCATGTACTGAGCGTGGCGGACGGACGGCAGGCACTCCAAACCATACGTTCCAGGCCAGTTGACCTCATTTTGCTTGATGTCAGGATGCCCCAGCACGACGGCTTTGCGGTCTGTCGCGAGGTCAAATCCAGCCCCGAAACTCGGCTTATCCCGGTGGTTTTAGTAACCGCGTCAACAGCAGGGGGCGACCGCATTCAAGGCATTGAATGTGGAGCCGACGACTTCCTCAACAAGCCCGTCAACCGGGAAGAACTCCTCGCCCGGGTGCGTTCCTTGCTGCGCCTGAAGCAATTCACCGATGAGTTGGAAAACGCTGAGACCGTACTGTTCAGCTTGGCGCTGAGTATTGAGGCGAAAGATCCGTACACAGAGGGCCACTGCGACCGGCTCTCGCAATATTCTGTGGTTCTTGCGGAACGAATGGGCCTCCCGAACGAGTTGCGCATCGCGCTTCGCCGCGCTGGCACCGTTCACGATATTGGCAAGGTGGCGGTGCCCGAACAGATCTTACTCAAACCCGGTCCCCTAACCCCGGAAGAATGGAAGTTGATGAAGCAGCATCCCCTGGTTGGTGAGCGCATTTGCTCGCCGCTAAAGTCCTTTCGGCAAGTGCTGCCCGTCATTCGCCACCACCACGAAAAGCTCGATGGGTCTGGATACCCGGATGGATTGAAAGGCGATGAGATTCCATTGACCGCTCGCGTCTTGCAAACAGTGGACATTTTTGACGCGTTGACTACGTGCCGGCCATATCGCAAAGCGCTCTCGGCGACGGACACCTTCGCGCTAATGCGCAAGGAGGCGGAAAGAGGCTGGCTGGATGGCTCTCTGGTGGACAGGCTCGAATTGCTCGTGAACGAATCCGGGCTTCCATTGGCAAGGGTAGAGGCCAATCGTGAGCGATAGTCCCTTTCGGCAGCGGCCGAACAGACGGTCGGATGCCCTCCCGCATTTCATGCGGCGAATCACCACCCAGCTACTCGTGCTGGTGCTCTTACTCGGGGCGCCAATCCAGAAGAACTGGGCCCAATCCGCGCAAGAACCCGAGAAGCCTTCCACGGACCTTGCACAGTTGAGTTTGGAACAACTCGGCGAGGTTGAAGTCACGACCGTATCCAAAGAACCGGAGGAGGTTTGGCAGACCCCGGCTGCGATTTACGTTCTCACACAAGACGACATTCGCCGATCCGGGGCCACGAGCATCCCCGAGGCCTTGCGGCTGGTACCGGGAGTGGAGGTAGCCCGAGGCGACGCCGACCACTGGGCAGTAGGCATACGCGGATTTGAAAGTGGGTTCTCGAAATCGGTCCTGGTGCTGATCGACGGGCGGAGCGTTTATACGCCCCTTTACGCGGGCGTCTATTGGGATGTACAGAACGTGCCGCTGCAAGATGTCGACCGCATCGAAGTCATTCGAGGGCCCGGCGGGACGATCTGGGGAGCGAATGCCGTTGATGGCGTCATTAATATCATCACGAAGAACGCGAAGGATACGCAAGGCGCGTATGCATCGGTCGGCGGCGGCAATGAGGACGAAGGAACCGGCTCATTCCGTTATGGTGGCGAGCTCGGTAAGAGCGTGAACTACCGGGTCTACGGAATGGGTTTCGCTGATGATCCAGAGTTCCATTCCAACTATAACGAATTCGACGCTTGGCAATTGGGCCAGGCGGGTTTCCGGACAGACTGGAGCCGGCAAAACGGCGACACCTTTACCCTGCAAGGCGATCTTTACAACGGCAGCGAGGGACAGCTTGTCAACGTCGGCTCGTATTCGCCCCCCGGGACGCTGAGCCTGGCTGGGCCGGTGCTAGTGTCGGGCGGCAATTTCTTGGGGCGTTGGGAGCGCAAGCTGAAGGCAGGCTCCGACATTCAGGTCCAGGCGTATTACGAACGGACATCGCGCCTCAGTCCGCAACTGGGCGAGATTCGCAACACCTTCGATATTGACCTTCTCTATCATTTGAAACTCAAGTGGAATCAGGACGTGCTGTTGGGCGCCGGGGGACGCTGGAGTCCCGACACCATCCTCCAGGACGTCCCCACGCTGAATTTCGCGCCCGCTCATGAAACAGACAGAATCTTCAGCTGGTTTGTTCAGGACCAAATTCCGATCGTCCCGAAGCGTTTCTCGCTCGTCCTGGGGTCCAAGTTCGAATACAACAATTATTCCGGATTCGATATCCAGCCGACGGCACGGCTGCTGTGGACAGCCACGACGCGGCAAACCTTTTGGGCAGCGATTACTCGGGCCGTGCGCACGCCGTCGCGTCTGGACGAAGACCTAGAGCTGACAGACTCACTGATCCCAGGCGTTCCTCTTTTCCTGCGTGTTCAGGGGAACAGCACATTTGGTTCGGAAGAGATGGTCGGCTCGGAAGCCGGCTACCGAACTTTGATCTTCGGGAAGCTGTATACGGACGTGGCGGTCTTCCATAACCACTATGACCGCCTGTATGGGTATGGCGACAACGCGCTAAACCCACCGGGTACCCCGCCCGGGACTACCATCCTGCAGCTTTCGCCGGTTAACGTACTCGGAGGCGATACGAATGGGTTTGAGATTTCGCCGGACTGGAAGCCCACGTCCTGGTGGCAATTGAAGGGCTCGTATTCCTATCTGCATCTGGCCGTGCACAACCAGCCGGGCCTCACCGATCCGCTGAAGGTCGTTTTCACCGACAATGGCTCGAGCCCACACCACGAGATCGTCCTGCAATCGCTGTTCAACTTGCCAAAACGATTCGAGCTCGACCCTACCTATCGTTACGTGAGCGATCTGCCCGCGCAACTCGTGCCGGCTTATAACACGGTGGATATTCGGCTCGGCTGGCATGCCACTCGGCAGCTCGAGATCTCTCTGATGGGAGCGAACCTGCTTGAACCTCACCACCCCGAGTTCGGAGGCGATCCCGGACCGCTGGTCGACATCAGAAGAAGCGCCTACCTAAAAGTAAGCTGGACCCATGAGCCACGTTAGAAAGACAGACTCGCTCGACTGTCCCGCGCGGCGTCCCTTAGTCCGGCGCCGCGTGAGCTATCCCGTCTGGCTCGCCGTGATGTTCCTCGCCTGGGTTGCCTTTGGCGTCCCGATTTCACAGGCTCAGCAGTCCGCACCGACCGAGTATCAGGTAAAAGCCGCCTATCTCTACAACTTCGGCAAATTCGTCGATTGGTCCGCCGCCAGCGCCGCCAAGCGTGACGGGTTCCAGATCTGCGTGCTCGGCCAAGATCCCTTCGGCCCGGCACTTGATGCCGCACTTGCGAGGCAAAGCATCGACGGCAAGAGTGTGATGGCGAGGCGCATCACGAAACCGCAGGATGCGTTCGGTTGCCGGATTCTGTTCATCAGCGCTTCGGAGGATCGCCAACTCAAGGGCATCTTCGCGGTTCTCGATGGGGCTGGCATCTTGACGGTCAGCGATATTCCCCAGTTCTCGCAGCGCGGTGGAATGATCGAGTTCACCCTCGAGGGCAACCGGGTTCGCTTCGAGGTCAACCTGGGACCTGCCGAGGCTGCTGGCCTGACGTTGAGTTCCGAACTGCTGAAAGTAGCGGTTGCCGTCAGAAGAAATACGTCGTCTGGAGATTGATCGCCAATGTTCACGGACCATTCGATCTCCAAGAAATTGACGTGGATGAACATGCTGGTCAGCGGCGTCGCTTTGTTGATCGCCTGCGTGGCCCTGATTGGCTACGATCTGGTGACATTCCGGGCGGTCGCGGTAAGCAATCTCTCGACGCAAGCACAAATCGCCGCATCCAACAGCATCTCGGCGTTGCTATTCGACGATCCAAAGGCGGCGCAGAACACCCTATCGGCTTTGAAGACCGCGCCCAACATTAAATCGGCCGGCATTTACAGTTCGGATGGCCGCCCCTTCGCCGCGTATTCCCGAGATCAAGGCGGTCAAGTTCCGGCGCTGCCTCCCATTCCCTCGGGTGAAACAGAAGCCTACCGGTTTGAAGGCAACCAAGTTGTGCTGGTCCGCTCGATTGTCTCTGAGAGTAAGCCGGTTGGCATGGTCTACATGGAATCGGATTCGCAGATGTTGAACGCCCGCCTCAGGCGCTACGCGGGAATCTGCACCCTGGTACTGGCGGCATCCCTGCTGGCTGCGCTCTTGGTCTCCTCCATGTTCCGGCGCACCGTTGCCGAGCCTATTGTGCATTTGGCGGAGATTGCGCGAGCCGTTTCTCGTGACAAGAACTATTCGGTTCGTGCAACGCCGAGCGGTAGCGGCGGCGAGCTGATGGTCCTGGTCGACGCCTTTAATGAAATGCTGGTGCAGATCCAGGAACGCGACGGCGCCCTGCAACGAGGCCGCGACGAGCTGGAGCAACGCGTCCAGGAACGCACCGCCGAACTCGAAACCGCCAAGAAAGAGGTTGAGGAATATTCCTATTCCATCCTCCAGGCGAAAGAGGAGCTGGAGCGCGCCAGCAAGTTCAAGGATCAATTTCTATCCACGATGAGCCACGAGCTGCGCACGCCGCTCAATGCCATTCTGGGTTTCTCCGATCTACTCCCGGACGAACGCTACGGCCCGCTGAACGAACGTCAACGGCGCTACGTCGCCCACATCCATACCAGCGGGCAGCATCTATTGAACCTCATCAACGATATCCTGGACCTGTCCAAGATCGAGGCGGGCCGCCTGGAATTGGCCTTCGAGAGCGTTCGGGTGGAGATGTCGTTCCGGGAAGTGCTCGACACATTACGGCCCCTGGCGGACAAGAAGTCCCACACGCTGTCCCAACATGCGGCGAATGACCTGTACGTCCGCGCGGACGCAACGCGGTTCAAGCAGGTGCTGATGAACCTGGTAGGCAATGCCATCAAATTCATGCCGGAAGGCGGCCAGATTGAATTGTCAGCCCGCATGATGGACGGAGAAGTCCGGATCGACGTACGCGATACCGGGCCGGGCATCCCTGCCGAAGAACAAAAGCGCATCTTCGAGTCCTTCTATCGCCTGCGGCAATCCGAGAAATCCGCGGAAGGAACAGGTTTAGGCCTGGCCATCACGCAGCGACTCGTTGAGTTGCATGGCGGGGAGCTGCGGTTGGAGAGCGAGGTAGGCCGCGGAAGCTGTTTTTACTTCTCCTTGCCCTTGGTTCCCGCGATTCGGCAGCCTCTCGCCCAGCGGCCTCATTCCGGCGTAAAGACAACCGAGCCACAACGGATTCTGGTCATCGAGGACGACCCGGCCGCGGCTCAGATCATCGAGTCGCAGCTGGTTTCGTCAGGCTATGAGGCGGTCGTTTGCGATCAGCCGCAACGTGCAGCCGAAGTCGCAGCGACACTTCGGCCGAACGCGATTACCTTGGACCTATTGATGAAGCCGATCCCTGGCTGGGAGGTGCTGGGCCAGTTGAAACGGGACTCGCGGACCGCCAACATTCCCGTAATCGTGATTACGGTCGCGAATTCGCCAGCCATGGGAGCGATCCTCGGTGCGGACGAATACCTGGCTAAACCGGTCGATAAAACGGTTCTGCTGGCGGCCTTGGAACGCTGCCTCGGCACTCAGGTGGCTCAAGCGGCGAGGCCCATCTTAGTGGTCGAAGACGACGCACCCACCCGCGAGATCGTCAAGGAGTTGCTCGTCGCTGAAGGTTATGCGGTAACGACTGCCGCGGATGGCGAGGAGGCGCGTGCCCAGGTCGCGACTGCCCTGCCTGCGTTGGTGATTCTCGATTTGCTCCTGCCAAAGGTCAATGGTTTCGAGTTGCTGGCGGCGTGGCGCACCGACTCCCGTACCGCCGATCTTCCTGTATTTGTGCTAACCAGCAAGGATTTGAGCCGGGAGGAAGAGACCTATCTGCGCACGCAAGCCGAGTATCTGTTCCACAAGCAACAGCCATGGCAAGAAGCCTTAGCCAATCAGGTGCGGCGGGTCGTGAGGCTCGGGCAGATGGAGAACGCTTGATGCATCTCATTCTTGTCGTCGAGGATCAACCGATCAATCGCGAACTGCTCTGCGACTGGCTGGAAACAGAAGGCTACGAAGTCGCGCAGGCAGAAGACCTACCCTCAGCGCGCACGGCGTTGCAAGACCTCCAGCCCGATGCAGTCCTGCTGGATATCCAGTTGGGCGAGCATGACGGAGCGACGCTGGCCACTTGGATTCGCCAACAGCCGGCTCTTCGGGCAATGCCAGTCATCGCTGTGACGGCTCACGCGATGGTCACCGAACAGCAACGCATCCTTCAGGCTGGCTGCAACGCCTGCATTTCCAAGCCGATTGATTTCAAGCTGCTCCACGACCAGTTAGAGGGATGGCTGGCGATTTCGACCTCACACTCCAGGGCCGTTGAAACAAGTTCCAACACAGGCAAACCCGGCGCGAAATGATCTTCCAATAGAAGCAGCTCGCTCGATAGCTTCGCAAGGCAAAGCGAACCCGATAGTCACGGCATCCGAGCCAATGCGACGCTAGCAAACTAATGCCTTAGTGTAGAATCACTTACCACACTGTGCGGAAGTGGCGGAACTGGCAGACGCGCAGGACTTAGGAACCGTTCTAGCGCTTTGGCAACGTAGCGCACCAAGACGCAACACACTGAAAATCGCTTGTGTTTATGGGTCTAGCGAACATCGCCGTGAGCAGCGCCACGCACGCGGGCGAACCCAACGGCACAACCAACTGACACCACTACTGACACCGGGAATGCCGGAGCCTTTTGCGATTCTGCCTGCCCAGTACCCCCTGAAAATTGCGGCTCGTCGCAGTGTGTATGGATTGTCCAGTGCCACGGTACAGGTTTTGGATGTTTTCTGTGTGGCTAGCGAGAAAGACCGCGCAGGAGGGTGAGAACCTCCAGAGATGGAAGTCTTGCCGCGTCAGAGTACACTATCGCCAAGGAGTGACCCAATGCCACGAACCTGCACGATCTGCCACCATCCCGACCGAGACACAATCGACGCCGACTTGGTGGTTGGAACGCCGTACCGTCACATAGCGACACGTACCGGAACATCAACGGCATCGCTGATGCGGCACAGAACCCATATCACGGCAGAAGTAGTTCACGCCGCCGAAACTTGCGAGCACGACCGAGGCTCTTCGCTTCTGGAGAAGATATGCGCGATGGAAGCCGAGGCCCAACGGTTGGGAGCCAAGGCGGAGCGGGAAGGCGACCTGCGGGCGGCCCTGATGGCCCTGCGGGAGCTTGGTAGAGCATTTGAGCTTCAGGGGAAAATCATTGGGGCCTTTCAGCACGAGACGGCAGGCAATCAGATTGTCCTCAACGTCGTCAGCTATAGAAGTGACGGCGATGAGCGTATGACGCTGTCGGCGCGGGAGGGAGAATCTATCATTCCGGCTTGAACGGTACGCAGACTCGGACATTCCACGGTCATCATTGATAGTGGTGTCATTTGATCTTGAGAGCTGGTGGCGGCCTGGATTCCCGAAGCCGTCGCGCATTTCGACTTCACACGTCGAGCCGCAAAACCTAAACGTGCGAATGCAGATGCGCCGATTCACACGACTGACGAACGCTTTCAGCAAGAAGCTAGAGAATCTTAAAGCGGCCTTGTCTTTGTACTTTGCTTGGTATAACTTCTGCCGGATTCACACAACGTTACGTGTTATTCCTGCAATGGCATCGGGAATAGCTGATTCCGTGTGGGACATCGGTGCACTTGTGAACTAAGGAGATTATGGCGACTACCCCAGCCCCTGTGATTCCAGAGATCGTATATGCGGTGTTCTGCGGAGACATTGCCCAGGTCACCGCGCAAAAAGTAGTGGCGAGCCTAACAAACGTTATGGGCGCGAAGTCTAAGCATGTTCATCTTCTCTTCCAGACGGCGGGTGGGTTCGTTGGAGACGGGGTGTTCCTCTACAACCTCTTCAAGAGCGTACCCATTGAATTGACGCTCTATAACGGCGGACAGATTTCCTCCGCTGGGGTTATCGCCTACTTGGGGGCCAAGCATCGAAAGACCACCAAGAGTGCGACCTTCATGCTGCACCATTGTGGACATACCGCCCAATTTGCTACTGCCGCTAAGTTGCAACACGCCGTCAAGAGTCTTGTTTTGGATGACCAGAGAACTGAGGACATTGTCAGGAAGCATGTGAATTTCCCTCCGAGATTTTGGACCAACCTCAAACATCACGATGTTTACGTCTCGGGTGAAGAGGCGGTCCAGTTCGGCCTCGCGGATGAGATTGCCGAGTTTGCCCCACCAGTCGGCTCACAGGTTTACAACATACTGGGCTGATCTGATTGGAGCGCGATTGTAGCACCTCAGTCAATAGAGCTATTCACCTAATGTTCGGTTTCGTAATTCGTTCGCCGCAAATGCGAATATCCCGTCATCGATAATGACACCACTACCTCGTCATTGACTTCGTTGCTTGTCTGGGCGCAGAATCCTGTCATCGGAGGCAGTCATGCGTTTTTTCGTGCTCGCCCTGCTGATCCTGCTACCCGCGTATAGCGTCGTGGCGCAAGAGCAGCCCAGCGACAGATTCAGCCAATTCTATGCCGCCGCCGAGAAGTTCGATAGCGGGCGAATGGCCGATTGCAACCGGGTGGGCGCCGAATTTTACCCTGTTGACTGGAAAGTTGAGCGGGTCACGGAGCTGGCTCTGAACGCGATGTACTTGCAGGAGAACAGCCCTTCCAACGCAGAGCGGACTCCGGAAGAACTGCTGGAACAACTCGATAAGTCGGCCGATTTGGCCGTGGCGGAGTATCGGAAGTATCATTTGAGTTTGTTGGGGTATTTTCAAGAGCAAGTGAGCTGCGCTATTAGGCTGTCGGTTCTTTTGCAGGAACATCATCCTGCACTGGAAGATTCCCCCACAAACTTGATTCCCACCCTCCCGTCCGTTTCACGGCTACCGTACTACCCGGAGAGCGTTGCGCCGCCCGCCAAGACGGTCTTCCTCCCAGTCCCGATGCCTCCGTGGCCGGACTTTACTCCGCTCCCCTCTGGTTTTGCTTCGCGGCCGCTATTCGATGTATCCGATAGCCTGCGCGCCGGGGAGCGCGAGCAAGAGACGTACCGAGTCAGGGACTTAGAGAACCGGCTTGCTGATCTGGAAACGCAGCAGAATCGTGCTCGATTTAACGAAATTATGAACCCGCAACCGCAGCCACCCCCCTGGACGGAGCACCCGGAGCAATATTCCCCGAACGCGCAACCACACCAAATCTATCGCAACAGCTCTCCTTATTGGCCTCTCAACGAGCCGCTTGGTCGCTGATTCGTCCCTGTCCTTTCAGATCAAATTGCCACCATCCATGCTCGCAAGCTATTTTGCTATCTTCGCGCCTCCGGTCAGGGAGTGTTCCCACTGCGCCGATGTTCGCGGCCTCCTTTTCCCTGCTTTCCTCTGTAAGCGCTGCGACTTCGCCTCAAGATTCCTGCTGCGCCGGATCGTTTACAAATCCACCAGATTCTAACTCACCGGCTCGATCTGGGCGGGCGTGAAGAACGAACACTGGGACAGCTCCGAATCAAGCGCTACCGTCACACGGTCGGCAAGCACCTGGATTAGCGTGCCGGGGCCGTCCGGCGTTCTCACCTTGCGCCCGAGGAAGGGGAACAGCTTGGCGTGCGGCTGCGCGAATCGCCGTTCGGCCCTAAGAGACTCTGGCGGCCAGCTTTCCAGTTTTTCAGTTTTCCGCTCTATAGGGTCTGGAAAACTGGAAAACTGAATCCCTTGGGGCTGCGACCTTCCTCGAAGAAATTCGACCACTGCGGCCTTGTTCTCGCGCAGCCCGGCGATGGTTTCGGGACGAGGCACCCTGTCGGCGGGCGCTTCGAGTTTCAGCCTCTCGCCCTCGACTCGCAGGCGAACACCCTCCTGCTCAAGCGCCGCGACGAGCGTTTCGGCCGTCATGAGTCTATACCTCGATCTCTACGGTAGCCGGAGTCTCAAGAGGAAAGAACCGCTTGGTATTGTGCGAACCCTTCTCCGAGCGCCAGAGCTGGCCGTCAAATTGTTCCAGCATCGCACGTGCCCTGCCTTTGGGAACACCCGACGCGGCTACCACGTCGCCCTGTGTCTGCCCAGGCTTAGCCCGGATCGTCTCCGCGAGCTTCTCCGCGTCATCCCGCATCGCTGTCGCTTCCGGTGCTTCCGTTACTACGAAATCGCCCGCGCCCGCTAGCTCGGGGCGAAGCGTCATGGAAAATTCTTCGACAAAACGGCTCTTGAAGCATTCGAGTTTTAGGATGCCCGCCTGCCTATCCCGGGAGAGAGAGAAAGCCGTGTCAACTCCGCCGGCAATGTCGCTTGAACCCCGGTAATGTGCTCCTTCGGCCTTAGGCTTATGGTGTTGTGCCACGACCGTCGCTCCCGCATTCGCCAAAGCTCGTAAGTTCTGCATCACCCCAGCCATCTCGGTTGCCGAATTTTCGTCGGCACTGTGAAAGCGAATCAGGGAGTCGAAGATCAGGAGCGGTTGACGTTCGCGGGCCATTTCGAGCAAGCGAACGTCGCCAATAGCCGGGGGCGCATCTGGCAACCAACCACCCCAGATTTTCGTGCTTTCGAGCGATTCGACCCCAAGCATAGCGAGTCGCTCACGCACAACCGTCAGCGGGTTCTCACGATCAAGATAGAGAACAGGGTGGGTCATGCACTCGCGTTCTAGGAATTTCCCGCCAGTCACGACACTACGAAGCAAGGTCAGAGCAAGCCAACTCTTATAGCTGCCTGGCTCACCCGCAAGCAGGGTCACGGACGCTCGCGGAATGATCCCTTCTACAACCCATTCGGTCCGTGGGGCGGCCATCGTCATAACGTCGGGTATTTCGTCCCAGGCCCGGATGATACGCTGTGATTGTTTCTGCTGCGTGTCAAGCAATTCCGGCTCGGTCATAAGAAGGTCCTTCCACGCTCCAGCACGGCCAGCCTCAAGTTCAGTGAATGGGTCGTTAGGCTCCTGTGTCATCGAAGAATCTCTATAAAGTGTCGGCGTTCGTCAGTACACGCCACCGCGTTGCAATGCCTCGGCCAGGACGGAGTCGCGTTCGGTTCCGCCCCGCAAATAGCGGAGCCGGTCGCGTAGCTGGGCAAAACTGATTACCGTGTACGCGGCGTCGGCCCGGTCCGCATCGCGTATCGCCATTTCTGCGAGCCGTCGCTCGCCAAGAAACCGCTCGTGGTCCCCGGCTTGAAGTGCCTTGAGCCGTGAGTTGACGCTCGGCCGGATGCCGTCGAAGAAGAAGCATGCGTCCTGAGCTTCACGCCAAGCCACACGCTCGGCCACTGCTAGCTGCCGGGCCTCGCGCCCTGCCTTTTCGTGCAGCATCCGCTCCGCCTGAGCCAATTCGCGTCGCAGGGCTACGATGTCGCGTGCCGGGAGTGGATTAGCTGTTGCCATCGCCGTTACCACCTGCCTTTGCGACCGGCGAAGGTTGGTCAGTGCGCAAAAAAAGTTCCAGCGCCCGAACGGGAATCACAGTCCGGCGGCCAATTTTGCGGGCCGGGAGCATCTTGGCCCGGATGTAGTTTTGGATCGTGCGAGGGGACACACTTAACATTCGTGCGGCCTCGCGGGTGTCAACAGCAAGTGGGAGTTCTTTCGTGTAAGTGTTCATGCGCGAAGCATCGCGCAATGGCGTGCAGGTAGCTATGAACTAGTTGTCTGCGGAGATTTACCTAACGCTGACTCCTGCTAGATTCGCGGGGCACTTGTCGGCGAGCCAAACGCCCCTGACTCGCCCTCTTGCCTCTCTTGTACGCCTCGGCCATTGCGTCGCAGTCGCGGGAAAGCTCAAATCCAAAGACAAACTGCAAGAGCGAAACGTCTCCCGCCGATCTCTGCCAATTCTCTGGGGTATGCAGGCCCATCATCTCGCAGTATCGGTAGAACTTCTTGCAATATTTCCAGACTTCCTGGCGGGCGCTCTCTAGCGCTCGCTTTCTCGCCGGATGAGTGACCGCAACCTCGAACCTTGCGCCCTTTGCCAAGTTCCGCAGAGTGTCGATCTTCCAGGCGCTGGCGTATTCTTGGCGTTTCGGACCCGGTTTCCCTCCCTTGCGTTCGAGCACTCGCCGCACGAGCAACAGCTTCGCTTTGTTGCCGCGTTTCTTGATGTTTTCGATTCCGGCCAGCACCCGCCGTATAGAGTATTCGTACTGTAGGTCCGTGAAGTCGGCTTCCGACGCCGCAGTTTGCACGTAAACACAACCGGTCGGAATCGTTCCCTGCGCAAACAAGGCCCTCAAACGATTGACCAGCATGCGCGGAGACCGTGTCACAAAAAGGCGGGACGCCTGGTTGAACGGTCCCGGAAGACCGTGGTACACCGCAAAGAGGCCGCGGTTTGGCATGTCCTTACAGAAGTTCTTTCTCGTCAAGTCCAGCACAAACCCTTGGCACGCGCCCTCTGGTGTGGGTAAGCGCTTGACTGCCTCTAGGAAGTCCTTTCGCTCCGATGCGGGCGAGCGAGGAGGCGTCAGCCATGTGCCGCCGGTCCGACCTGATAGCAGCACTATCTGGGCCTCGACTTGTGGGATGTACTTGTTTCTGGGTGCGCCCACGTGCGCATCGTAGCACTGTCGAGCAAGGCTTGACAATAACCTAACGCTAGGTTTAATATAAAACCATGAGCAAGACAGCCAAAGCGGCGCGGGAACTGGCTCGACGGAGCGTTGCGGCGCGGCGGCGCAAGTGGGGAGCAAAAGGCTTCCGCGAACGAATGCAAGCCTGGGGCAAACTAGGCGGACGGCCCCGCAACGAGAAAGGAAAACGTGATGGAAACTAATGCTCTGATTCTGTCGGATGCGAAGGCCGAAACTAAGGCGCGACGCAATCCGCGTGGCGTCTTTCAGAAAGTGCCGGGAAAAAACTCGTCTTGGTGGATATGCTTTTGGGATGCGCAAGGCCGCAAGAGGCGAGAAAAGGCGGGCACAAAGAGCAACGCCATTGATCTCTACCGGAAACGCAAGAATGAAGCCCTGGAAGGAAAGAAACTCCCGGAGAAGCTCCGCCGCGCCACTGTGACATTTGCCGACATCGCAAAAGACGCGTTGGCCTACTCCAAGGCACACAAGCGCAGCTACCGAGATGACGCCTACCGGATGAAACAATTACAGAACTGGTTTGGCTCGCGTGCCGCTGAATCCATCACGGCGCAAGAGATCGAACAGGCGCTCACCGATGCCGCCGAGTCAAACGGATGGCTCCCAGGCACCGTGAACCGGCACCGCTCGCTGCTTTCGCTAACCTATCGGCTAGCCGTGCGGGATGGCAAGGTGCGGGAGAACCCGGTACGGCACGTGTCACGACGGCAAGAGAACAATATCCGAACGCGCTTTTTGGACGCCAAAGAGGAAGCACAGCTACGAGCGAAAATTCGAGCCCTACACCCGGAACGGGAGCCGGAATTTGATCTTGCCCTTCATACCGGGATGCGTCGAAACGAGCAGCATCATTTACGCTGGCAGGACGTGAATCTGCGGGCCGGGATTATCACAATCCTCTGAGCAAGCACGGCGCGTCGAGGCATATCCCAATAAACTCCGTCGCCGAGAGGGCGCTCACGATCCTGTCGGAACGCCGGACTGCTTCGGGATACGTTTGCGGCGGCTCCGAGATACGCGAGGGGCGGGACTGGGAGCGATGGTTCGAGGAATGCGCTGGCGCGGCCAAGATCGTCGGATTTTCGATGGCATGATCTGCGGCACACGTTCGCTTCCCGGCTGGCGATGGCGGGTGTGTCTCTGCGGACGCTGGCGGAACTGCTTGGGCACCGGACGCTGGCAATGGTGATGCGTTACGCCCACCTTGCTCCGGCCCACTTGCGGGAAGCCGTCGAGCGGATAGCGGAGGCACCAACTGACACCACTACTGACACCGGCACCTCTGCGCTCCCGCAGTCGGATGTGGCGCAACCACTCGAAACTGTTAGTGTACAATGACTTACCAAACCGTGCGGAAGTGGCGGAACTGGCAGACGCGCAGGACTTAGGATCCTGTGGCCGAAAGGCCGTGAAGGTTCAAATCCTTTCTTCCGCATTCTATTCATCGCAGTAGCAGAACCAGTGGCGCCGCCGGTGGATTCACCTGGCGATTCTTCAAGGCTTCTTCAGCGTACCCTACGGGATCTTTTTTCACGCACGTCCAAGCTGCCTTCCGAATGGGGCATGACTGGTGAGTTTTGCAGCAACACTGCCGTCAAATTCGCTTGTGCGCCGACTTTCCGTCAGACCAAGATAGTACAGTGCCAGAGTGGCGAAAAGACTTCTGCGTACCTCATCCAAAGGCAGGAAATTGTCAGGCAGGCTGCTGAACCGTTCAGAAAGCGGGAAGAAAGCGCGCCGTGAAAAAGAAAAAGCTGGGAGAGGTACTGCGGGAGCGGGGACATATCTCCCAAACCAGTCTGGCGGAAGCCCTGGTGGAAGCTGTCACCGAAAAACAGGGAAAAGCCGTCCTCCTGGGCGAATTACTGCTGCAACGCGGCTTGGTTGACAAGACTCAGCTGGCCTCGGCGCTGGAAGTCGTCACGAATGTTCCCTACGTGGATAGCGCCGCCGTTACCCCCGAGCCATCCGCGCTTCGCAAAATTCCTTGGGAGCTAGCCCGCAAGTGCTTGGCCTTCGCGGTCGCTCATCAAGGTTCCAAGCTTGTCGTGGTCATGGCCGAACCGCAGAATCTCGCCCAGTTGGATGAAATCAAGTTCACGGCAGGTATCAACGTCTCGCCGCGTTTTGGTTTTCGCCAGGAAATCATCGAGGCCATCGAAACTCACTACGGCGTCTCGGACTCGGACCTTGCCGCGGAGCAGCTCCCGATTCCCGGAGTAAGCCAAAAGAAGGGCGGCGAGAACGAGATCGAGTTTATCTCGACCAGCTCACGCCAGGCTAACCGGGAGGCTGCGCAAGAAATCCATGCCGAACTGCTGCACAGGACCACGCCGGCGGTCAGGATGGTTTCCGAAGTAATCAAGGCGGCCCATCTAAAACGTGCCAGCGACATCCATATTGAGCCGCAGGCTAGCGCGGTCATCATCCGCATACGCGTGGATGGAGTGCTGCGGGACCTGCGGCAAGTGCCGCGCAACATGCAGAACAGCTTGATCTCCCGCATCAAGATCCTGGCGGATATGGACATTGCGGAGCGCCGCACGCCGCAGGATGGACGATTCGTCGTGCGGATGGGAAATTCCAGCGTTGACATGCGCGTTTCGACTCTGCCCACGCAATATGGGGAAAAAGTCGTGATGCGGCTGCTTGATTCGACGATGGGCATCATGAATCTTTCGGAACTGAACATGCCCGCGAAAGTGGAAAGCTCTCTCCGTCAGTTGCTGGCCTTGCCACAAGGAATGCTCTTGGTTACCGGGCCAACCGGCTCGGGGAAAAGCACCACGCTGTACGCTGCGCTGAATCTGATTCGCCAAACGGCGGTCAACGTGGTGACCGTGGAGGACCCGGTCGAGTACGTGCTGCCGGGTATCAATCAGGTCCACGTCAATAACAAGGCCGGACTCACATTCGCCAATTGCCTGCGCTCGATTCTGCGCCAAGACCCCAACATCGTCATGATCGGCGAAATTCGCGACAAGGAAACGGCGGAGATCGCCCTGAAAGCGGCGCAGACCGGTCACTTGCTCCTCTCGACCCTGCATACCAATGACAGTCTTTCGACGATCACTCGCCTGCTGGATCTGGGCATTCCCGCGTTCATGATCGCCTCCTCCGTGACGGGTATCCTGGCGCAGCGCCTGGTGCGCCGGCTCTGCCACTGCCGCCAGGAGGCGCCACCCACCGCGGCGGCCCTGGAGCGTCTGGCAGCCTTGGGGATGACGCAACCGATCGACAGCCTGTTTGCCCCAGTTGGTTGCGAGGCCTGTGACCAGACCGGCTACCGCGGGCGCATCGGAATCTATGAAATTCTCGTATTTGACGAAGTCGTGCGCGAGGCCGTCCGCAGTGGACAGAACAGCGACAGTATCCGCAATGCCTTGCGCAGCACGGGACTGAAAATCATGCAGGATGATGCCCTGGATAAGATTCAGCGGGGCATCACTTCCCTCGAAGAGGTCGCGCGCGTTGTGCCGGTCCAGACGGTTCCTTTTGCGGGATGCCCGCAATGCGGCCAGAAGATTGTTCCTACGTTTCGATTCTGTCCCTTCTGCGGAACCGAACAACCCCAGGCTGGTCTTGCCACCAATCTGAAGCCTGCCAAACCGCGCGTTGCAGAATCGCTGATACTTTGAAACTCCCTGGAGAGGTCAGCATGCCTACCACCACGCGAGACTGGGATCGAGTTGCCACCTTGAAAGAGCTCTATCTGATCTACGAAGGACGAGGTCAGGAATTGGCGGTTCGAGCGCCCGACATCAGCCCTCGCGGAATGTTCATCAATACGCTGGACAGCTTTCCGGAGGGCGCCGTGCTCAAGGTGCGCTTCCGGTTGGCGCGGTCGAATTACCGGATACAGACGCGCTGCGAAGTGCGCTACTGCCTGCCCGGCGTGGGCGTGGGCGTGGAGTTCATCGACATTGACCCCAGCGATGAAAAAGCCATTCGCGAGGAAATTCGGGAGTTCAGGAAACTCCCTTCTCGCAAGAAAACAACGAACGGCGCGGCGGAGTAGCATTCTGTGCGCGGTCTGGCCGCGCGGATTTTGCAGAAAAATTCGCGGTGGTTCCTGATGCCGGAGCGGTTCCGCTGCAACGTGGGTGCAGAGTACAGGAAAAGACTCCGCCGGGTCGAGGCGAAGAATCATGAAGCAGAACACGAATGAAAACGTTGTCGTAGAGGCGGTTGCGGAAAAGGAGCGCCGCAAGTCCCGGCGCGCCAAAATCTCCAGGCCGATGCTCGCTTCTCCTACCGACCCGCAGTACAAGAATAAGGAGGAAGTACAAAGCTCGGTGAATGCCTCCCGGAATGGTCTTTACTTCACAACCCGGGCCGGCCACTACCATGTCGGAATGCACCTCAACATCACCCTTGGGTACGCACCCAATGACCCCTGCAATTCCCCTTCGCTCGGGGAGGTGGTGCGAGTTGACCGGCTCGACGACGGCCGCTTCGGAGTTGCGGTAAAGATACACTTGCACTGAGGCCTGCGGGCAATTTCTGACCGCGCTTCTCGCTCATAGGCCGCAATTTCCCACCAGGTGACGGCGTATTTCCCCGTTCTCACTCGCTACCGCAAGTTGACGCGCCCGGAAGCATCCCCTATACTGCGGCTTTCGCACACCGCCCGATGATTTCTCCGGTTCTCTTTTAGCTTTTTGAGTGCGCGGGAGGGGCGTGCGCGCGCATTCTGCCGTAGCGAAACAGCGGCGCGGGCGAGACGCGTGGGGGGCGCGCGTCACACCTTCGAATATCGAGACACCACCCAGGAATCCATGACGGAAGCTACTTGCCGGCGGGAACTCGAGCTGGAAATTCCCCTCGAGGACGTGAAAAAGACGGTCGAACGAGTGGCGCGGGAGTTTGCGCGCGTCGCGCGAGTTCCAGGCTTTCGCCCGGGAAAGGCTCCCGTCCCGCTGATCCGGCGGCGGTTCGCCGACGACATCAAGAGCGAAGTCCTGCAGTCGCTGCTCCCCGAACAGATCGAGAAGGCCGTGAAGGATCAGAATCTCGTGCCGGTCACGCAGCCGCAGGTCGAGCAGGTGGATTATTCGGAAGACCGGCCACTGAAGTTTCGCGCGGTGTTCGAGGTGCTGCCGGAATTCGAGCTCGGGCAGTACAAGGATCTCGAAGTGGAGGTCGAGGCAGCCGCGGTAACGGACGCGGACGTCGAAAAACAGATCACCGATGCGCGGGAACGCGCGGCAACCTACGTGCCGGTGGAGGGCCGCGCCGCAGCCAACGGCGACCATGTCCAGATCAAGCTGGTGGGCGTGCCGGTGGGCGGAGGGGAACCGCTGCAAGCCGATAGCGTGCTGTGCCACATCGGCTCGGAGGAAACGCTGGAGGCGTTCACGGAGAATCTGCGCGGCGCGCAAGCGGGCGAGCATCGCCAGTTCGAGGTGAACTATCCCGCCGAGTATCCCGATCCCAAGCTGGCCGGCAAACACTACAATTATTCCGTGGAAGTTCTGGCGATCAAGGAAAAGAAACTGCCGGAACTCGACGACGAATTCGTCAAGAGCATCAGCGACTCGAAAACTCTCGAAGAGCTGCGGACGAAAGTGCGCGAGGGCCTGGAAGCCGAGCGCGATCACCGGCAGACGGCGGCGGTGCGCGACGCGCTGCTGGCCAAACTCACCGCCGCGCACGATTTCCCGGTTCCCGAGGCCATGGTCGAGAATCAGATGGACACGCGCCTGGAACGCGCGGTGCGCAGCCTGGCGGCGCAGGGCGTGGATCCGCGCGCGGTGAACGTGGATTGGGTGGCCATGCGGCAGCGGCAACGCGACCGCGCCGTGTCAGACGTAAAAGCAGAGTTGCTGCTCGATCGCATCGCGACGGCAGAAAATATCGAACCTACGGAAGAGGAGGTTGAAGCAGAGATCGCACGCATCGGCGAGCGTAGTGGCGAGTCCGCCGCTGTAGTTCGCGCCAGCTTGACAAAGCAGGGGTCGCTCGATAGGATGAAATCGAAGCTCCGGAGCGACAAGACCCTCGACTGGCTCCAGCGGAACTCCCGCATACGAACTCGAGAGGCGACGGGGCGTTCCTGACCGGGTTCCTTTCCAAGGTTCCTAAAATCATCCATGAACTATAGAGACGATTCGGCTCCTCGCGCGACGACGCTTATTCCGATGGTGGTCGAGCAGACCACTCGAGGCGAGCGCGCGTACGACATTTATTCCCGGCTGCTCAAGGATCACATCCTTTTTATCGGCACGCCGATTGACGATCACGTGGCGAATTTGGTGACCGCTCAACTGCTATTCCTCGAGGCCGAGGATCCCGAGCGCGATATTCAGATGTATCTGAATTCGCCGGGCGGCTCGATCACCGCGGGCATGGCCATCTACGACACGATGCAATACGTCCGGCCGGACGTGGTGACCACCTGCGTGGGCCAGGCGGCCTCGATCGCCGCGCTGCTGCTGACCGCCGGCGCGCCCAAAAAACGCTTTTCTCTGCCCAATTCGCGCATCCTGATTCACCAGCCCTGGATGTCCGGGCTTTCCGGGCAGGCTACCGACATCGACATTCATGCCAAAGAGATCCTGCGCATGCGCTCGGTGATCAACCAATTGCTGGCCGATCATTGCCATCAGCCGGTCGAGAAGATCGAGAAAGATGTCGAGCGGGATTTCATCATGTCGCCGGTGCAGGCCAAGGAATACGGTCTGATCGATGAGATTATTCACAAACACAGCTAGCGCGTACCTAAAGGTTAGTAGCCGACAAGTCCGTCGGCCAGCGCAGTCGCGAAAACGGCCCTAGAATGTTCGACGGAACCTCAGTCTTTTCGAGAGCCCGTCGGAGGCCAAAGCTACGGTGAGAAAACTCAGCCCAGACGAACCGCTTCGCTGTTCGTTCTGTCACAAGACGCAAGAGCAGGTCGAGAAGCTGATCAGTTCGCCCTCGGACTATCCTCGCGCGTACATCTGCAACGAGTGCGTCGGCGTCTGCCAGCAAATCCTGGAAGAGGAAAAGCGCGAGCAGGCCAGCCCGGTCAATCGCCGCTTGCCGCGCCCGCCGGAGATCAAGGCCTTCCTGGACGGGTACGTGATCGGCCAGGACCGCACCAAGAAGAAGCTCGCAGTCGCCGTTTACAATCACTACAAGCGCGTCTTCCTGAATCGGCAGCCGGGCGATGTCGAACTGACCAAATCGAATATTCTGCTGATCGGACCGACCGGGACCGGCAAAACCTTGCTGGCGCAAACACTCTCGCGGATGCTGGACGTTCCCTTCGCCATCGTGGACGCCACCACCCTCACCGAAGCCGGCTACGTGGGCGAGGACGTGGAGAACATCATCCTGAAGCTGCTGCAAAATGCCGATGGAGATGTCAGCAAGGCGCAGCAGGGCATCATCTATATCGACGAGATCGACAAGATCTCGAAGAAGGATGAGAACCCGTCGATCACGCGCGATGTTTCCGGCGAGGGCGTGCAGCAGGCTCTGCTGAAGATTCTCGAGGGCACCATCGCCAACGTGCCTCCGCAGGGCGGCCGCAAGCACCCGCACCAGGAATTCACGCCGGTGGACACCACGAATATTCTTTTCATCTGCGGCGGCGCCTTCGTGGGCCTGGAGAAAATCGTGGAGCGGCGCGTCGGCCAGAAATCGCTGGGCTTCCACACCGACGCCCAGCCGACCACCACGAACCGCCGCAACATCGAGATTCTCGAACAGGCGCAGCCGACCGACCTGATCCGCTACGGCTTGATTCCGGAGTTCGTCGGGCGGCTGCCGGTCGTCGGCGTGCTGGGCGATTTGGACAAGAGCGCGCTGATGCGCATCCTGACCGAGCCGAAGAACGCCTTGATCCGGCAATACCAGCGGCTGTTTGAATTCGAGAACGTGCGTCTGCGCTTTGCCGACGACGCGCTCGATACCGTCGCCGAGCTGGCGCTGCAGCGCAAAGGTCGGCGCCCGCGGATTGCGCATGATCCTCGAAGACCTCATGCTCGACCTGATGTACAACCTGCCCGCGCAACGCAAGGTGCGCGACTTCGTGGTTACCGCGGACATGGTGCGCAACCGCGAAATCAACTGGAATCTGCTGGAGAAAGCTGGATAATTAAGTACGGGGCCTAGGAACTCGGGACAGATGTTCAGCCGTGAAAAAAGCGAAATGAAACGCGTGCCCATGATGCCTGTGCGGGATATGGTGATTTTCCCGCAGATGATGCAGCCGTTCATCGTCGGCCGCGAAGCCTCGGTGCGCGCGCTGGAAGAAGCGCTGGCCGGCGAAAAGAAGATTTTGCTGGTCACGCAGCACGACGCCTCGGTGGACGATCCCAAGCCGGACGAGATTTTCCCGGTGGGCACGCTGGCCAACATCGTGCAGAGCGTCAAGCTGCCCGACGGCAACATTCGCGTGCTGGTCGAAGGGGTCGAGCGCGCCCGGATCATGCAGGTCACCAGCGACGAGGGCTTCTACCGCGCGAATATCAAGCTGGTGCCGGTGCGCACCGAGCCTTCGCCGCAGATCGAAACGGCCGCCAAGCGCGTCAACGGGCTTTTCGAACAGTACGTCAAGCTCTCGCAAAGCCTGAATTACGACACCATGATCGCCGCGGCTCGCGTCGAGGACCCCGGCAAGCTTTCCGACACCATCGCCGCCAATCTGCAGATTTCCATCGAGGAGAAGCAGGAGTTGCTGGAAAACTTCGACGTGCTCGACCGCCTGAACCGCGTGGCCGAGATCCTCGAGGGCGAGATCGAGAAGCTCAACGTGGACCGCAGCATCAATTCCCGCGTCAAGCGGCAGATGGAGCGCGCGCAAAAAGAGTACTACCTGAACGAAAAGCTCAAGGCCATCCACAAGGAGCTGGGCCGCGGCGAGAAAAACGAACTCGACGAGCTGAAGAAGAAAATCGAAACCGCCGGCATGCCCAAGGACGTGAAGGAAAAGGCCATGCAGGAGCTCAAGCGGCTCGAGATGATGCCGCCGATGTCGGCCGAATCCACCGTCAGCCGCAGCTATCTCGACTGGCTGCTGGCCGTGCCGTGGAAGAAGAAATCCAAGGAAATTCGCGACATCGCCGTCGCCGAAAAGATTCTCGAAGAGGATCACTACGGCCTCGAAAAGGTCAAGGAGCGCATCCTCGAATACCTGGCCGTGCGGCAACTGGTGAAGAATCCCCGCGGCTCGATCCTTTGCCTGGTCGGACCGCCGGGCGTGGGCAAAACCTCTCTGGCCATGTCCATCGGCCGCGCGACGGGCCGCAAATTCGTGCGCGTCTCGCTGGGCGGAGTTCGCGATGAGGCGGAAATCCGCGGCCACCGCCGCACCTATATCGGCGCGCTGCCCGGCCAAATCATCCAGATGATGAAGAAGGCCGGCACCATCAATCCGGTCTTCGTGCTCGACGAAGTCGACAAGATGTCCATGGATTTTCGCGGCGATCCCTCGGCGGCGCTGATGGAAGTGCTGGACCCGGAACTCAATCACGCCTTCACCGATCATTATCTGGACGTCGAGTACGATCTCTCGCACGTCATGTTCATCTGCACGGCCAACGTGCTGCACACGATCCCGCAGCCACTGCAGGACCGCATGGAGGTTCTCCGGCTGCCCGGCTACACCGAAACCGAAAAAGAGCAGATCGCCAAGCGCTTCCTGATCAAGAAGCAGCGCGAGGCCAACGGCCTGAGCGACGAGAACATGCAGATTACCGATGAGGCGCTCACCAATATCATTCGCCACTACACGCAAGAAGCCGGCGTGCGCAACCTCGAGCGGGAAATCGCCAACGTCAGCCGCAAGATTTCGCGGCGCGTGGTGAAAGAAGGCAAGCAGGTCAAGGTGGAAGTGGTCCCGGAAAACCTGAAGGACTTCCTGGGCATCCTCAAGTACCGCGAGATCTGGGCCGGCAAAACAAACGAGGTCGGTCTGGCGACCGGCCTGGCCTGGACCGAAGTCGGCGGGCAGGTGCTCTCGACCGAAGCCACCCTCATGGAGGGCAAGGGGCGGCTGACGCTGACCGGCAAACTCGGCGACGTCATGCAGGAATCCGGGCAGGCGGCGATGAGTTACGTGCGATCGCGCAGCGCGAGCTTGGGTTTGCCGCGCGACTTCTACCGGCACCTGGACATCCACATGCACGTGCCCGAGGGCGCCATCCCCAAGGACGGCCCTTCGGCTGGAATTACCATCTGCACGGCGATCGTCAGCGCGCTCACGCACATTCCGGTACGTTGCGATGTGGCCATGACGGGGGAGATCACGCTGCGCGGCAAGGTTCTGCCCATCGGGGGCGTGAAGGAAAAGCTGCTGGCGGCGCACCGCGCCGGGATCCGCACCGTCTTGCTTCCGAAGGACAATGAAAAGGACATGGCGGACATTCCGCCGGAGATTCTGACGAGCTTGACCATGCAGTTCGTCGACACCATGGATGAAGTCCTGGCACTGGCGCTCGAACGTCCTTTGACGGCTCTGGCCATTCCAGCGGTCTCGGAAGTGGCCACGAAGTTCGAGGCCGAGGCGGAAGATCAGGAATTGACCAACTGAGGGAGACCCTCGGGCGTTTCCCCGCGCAGGGGCGGAAATAGCAGACAATCCGTTGGGGTGCTACCCGCGCCTGTTTGGAACCTGTTTGAACCCTGGACGAATCACATTGTTTTGATGGTTAGTTCGGTCCGTTTTCGCCGCGCGGCGGCGTGTATCACCACAACGCTGCGCACGATCCGGAATTGACAAAACTCAAGCCGGAATTTTTCGGCTTCACTTAAGGAACAGCACCGATGAGCATTAGCCTTGCAGAACTGAAAGACAAAAACATCACCGACCTGGCGAAAATCGCCAAGGACCTGGCCATCCCCGGCTCGAGCGGCATGCGCAAGCAGGAACTGATCTTCCAGATCCTGCGCGCGCAGACCGAAAAGAACGGCCTGATCTTCAGCGAGGGCGTGCTCGAATGCCTGCCGGACGGCTTCGGCTTCCTGCGCGCGCCGGAGTACAACTATCTGCCCGGCCCGGACGATATCTACGTTTCGCCGTCGCAGATCCGCAAGTTCGATCTGCGCACCGGCGACACCGTGTCCGGCCAGGTGCGTCCGCCCAAGGACGGCGAGCGCTATTTCGCGCTGATCAAGGTCGAAGCCGTCAACTTCGAAGACCCCGAGGTCGCGCGCAACAAGATCTTCTTCGACAACCTCACGCCGCTCTATCCGCAGGGCCGGCTGAAGATGGAAACCACCAAGGAAAATCTCACCGGCCGCGTGCTCGATCTGCTCTGCCCGGTCGGCAAGGGCCAGCGCGGCCTGATCGTGGCGCCGCCGCGCACCGGCAAGACCATGATGCTGCAGAACATGGCCAACTCCGTCACCACCAATCATCCCGAAGTCGCGCTGATCGTGCTGCTGATCGACGAGCGGCCCGAGGAAGTCACCGACATGCAGCGCACGGTGAAGGGCGAAGTCATCAGCTCCACCTTCGACGAGCCGCCGCAACGGCACATCCAAGTGGCGGAAATGGTGCTCGAAAAAGCCAAGCGCCTGGTCGAGCACAAGCGCGACGTGGTGATCCTGCTCGACTCCGTCACGCGTCTGGCGCGCGCCTACAACGCCGTCACGCCGCCCTCGGGCAAGGTGCTCTCCGGCGGTATCGACGCCAACGCCTTGCAGCGCCCGCGCCGCTTCTTCGCCGCCGCGCGCAATATCGAAGAGGGCGGCTCGCTCACCATCATGGCCACCGCCCTGATCGATACCGGCAGCCGCATGGACGACGTGATCTTCGAGGAGTTCAAGGGCACCGGCAACATGGAAATCAACCTCGACCGGCGCCTGGTGGATAAGCGCATCTTCCCGGCGATCGACATCAATCGCTCGGGCACGCGAAAAGAAGAGCTGCTGATGCCGCCCGACGAATTGAACCGCGTCTGGGTGCTGCGCAAGGTGCTGAACCCGCTGTCGCCGGTGGAGGCGATGGAATTGCTTCTGGGGCGGCTGTCGAAGACCAAGTCGAACGCGGAATTTCTGTCCTCGATGTCCAGCCCGACCTAACCTTTTCCCCAAAATACGCGACGGAAATACTTTCCTCACGGGCCCTCTCAATTTTCGAGAGTGATGACCCTTTGCGCGCACACTGGCGCCGGGGCGCTACGCCGCGCCGCGATCGCGCGCCAGCAAAACGATCAGCCGCGCCGTTTCTTCCACGTCCATCGCCGTGTTATCCACCAGGACCGCGTCGTGCGCGCGGACCAGCGGAGAGACGGTGCGCTCGCGGTCGCGGCGGTCGCGCTCGCGCACCTCTTCCAGCATCTTCGGAAGATCGAACACCTCGCCCTTGGCCAGATGCTCCTGGCGGCGCCGTTCGGCGCGGACCTCGACCGAGGCGTCGAGAAAAATCTTGAGATCGGCGTGGGGAAACACCACCGTGCCGATGTCGCGCCCCTCCATCACCACGCCGCCCGGCGCGCCGGCGCGCCGCTGCTCGTCCACCAGGACCACGCGCACGCCCGGCACCACCGCCACGCGCGAGGCCGCCTGCGAAACCGCCGCCGAGCGAATGCGCTCGGTGACGTCTTCGCCGTCCACCAGCACGTGCAACGTGCCATCCGCGCGCGCCAGATCGATCCGCGTGGCGCGCGCCAGATCCTCCAGTCTTCCGGGAGAATCGAGCGGCACGCCGTCGCGCAGCGCTTTCCAGGCCACCGCGCGATACATCGCGCCGCTGTCGAGATAGGTGTAGCCGAGCAAATCGGCGACGCGTTTCGCGCCACTGCTCTTGCCCGAGCCCACCGGCCCATCAATGGCGATAATCAGTTTATTCATTTGTTGCGGTGCGCAAAAAACGTGCCGATGCGGCTCATACACGCGCCAAATTCAGATTAGACGCGCTTGAACGCTCTCTCGATTTCGCGCAGCGAATAGCGCAGGAGAACCGGGCGGCCGTGCGGGCAGCTCATCGGCCTTCGGTCTTGGCCAGCTCGGCCAGCAGCCATTCCATCTTGGTCTGGTCCAGCGGCATATTCACCTTGATCGCCGCGTGACAGGCCGTGGAGGCCGCGATTTTCGATTGCAGCGAATCGATGGAGATGGCCTGGTGCTCGCGCTCGATGCCGTCGAGGATTTCGCCCAGCAGGCGTTCGCGCATCGGCGGCGGAAATTCCCGCGGGCGCGGCCTGAATGGCCACGCTTTGCGCGCCCATGGGCGTCACGTCGAAGCCGTTCGCGGAAAGCTCCTCGGCGATCCGATCGAGAATGACGCGCTGGCGCGGCGCCAGCTCCGCCACGATCGGCACCAGCAGGCGCTGCCCGGAGAGCAAGCCCTCGCGCCGCGCGCGCTGGTGCTGCTCGAATAGCACGCGCTCGTGCGCCACGTGCTGATCGATGATCCACAAACCCTCGTTGTTGACGGCCACGATGAAGCTGGCGTTCACCTGGCCGAGCGGCTTCAGCTCCGCGAGGCTGGCGGCGCTGGCCGGCATTTCGCCGGCCGGCGACGCCGCTTGCGCGGCGGCCTGGCGGAATCGCTCCGCGATTCCGGTCGGCCTCGGCGTCGGCGGCGATGCGCTCCGCCGGCCTCGTCGAAGCGGAAGCGCTGCGCCTCGGGCCGGACCGGCATGGGCGTCAAGCCGAACTCCTCGGCTGCCGAGACCCATGTCGCCCGGCATCGGGGGAATCACGGCGCGCGGCGCGGCCATGGGGCCGCCCGCGCCGGCGCTGGCAGACGCGGCAGCGGCTGCGGCGCCATTCGCGAAACCGGCTGCGGCTGACGCCGACTCCTGCGCGGCGGACCGGCAGGAGCCGCGAAACTGGGCACCGGCCGCGCCTTGCCGAGCGCCTGGCGCAGCACGTCCCGCGTGAAATCGTGCACGAATTGCGAGTGGCGGAAGCGCACCTCGATTTTTGCCGGATGGACGTTGACGTCCACCTCCTCGCAAGACAGCGTCGACGAAGAGCAGCGCCACCGGGTAAATGCCGGCAGGCAGAATGTTGCGGTAAGCCTCATGAATCGCGTGCAGCAGCAGGCGATCGCGCACCAGGCGGCGGTTGACGAACACATAGATGCCGTTGCGGTTGCTGCGCTGCACCTCGGGCCGCGAGATGAACCCGCGCACGGAAATCTCGGCGGCGCGTCCGGCTTCGTCCAGCTCAGGCTCGGTGATCGCGGCGCGAATCGGCGCGGTGGTCGCTGGGATTTCGACCATCTCGTCGAGCATCTGCCGCCCGAAAAGCTGATAGACGCGCTCGGCCATGGTCTCGACCGGCGGCACGTTCACGATTTCCTGCGTGGGCGTCTTCAGGACGAAGTGCTTGCCCGGATGCGCCAGCGCGTAGTGCGTGACCAGCGAGGCGATGTGGCCCAGTTCGGTGGTTTCCGACTTCAGGAATTTTCGCCGCGCGGGCACGCAATAGAAAAGATCGGCCACGCTCACCGCCGTGCCCGTCGGCACGCCCGCCGGTTTCACGCCGACCAGTTTGCCTCCGGCAAATTCGATGCTGCGTGCCCTGCTGCTCCTCGGCGGCGCGCGTCTCGAGCAAGAGGCGCGAGACCGATGCGATCGATGGCAGCGCCTCGCCGCGGAAGCCCAGCGTCGAAATCGAGAGCAGGTCGTCGGCGCTGCGCAGCTTCGAGGTGGCATGCCGCTCGAAAGCCAGCAGCGCATCGTCATGAGTCATGCCCGAGCCGTCGTCGATGACGCGAATCATGCGCTTGCCGCCCGCCTCGACTTCGATGCGCACCGAATTGGCGCCGGCGTCCAGCGCGTTCTCAAGCAGCTCCTTCACCACCGAGGCAGGCCGCTCCACCACTTCGCCCGCGGCGATGCGGTTGGCGACAGCTTCCGGCAATATGCGAATGCGGCTCATGAATCTGGCTTAGGCTCCTTAGGGGCTCGGAGCTTTCGTTCCGGTCGGCGGTTCGTCAGCAAATCCTCGGGCTTGAGCTGAATGCCCAGATCGTCGAGCTGGCCGGGATCGACCGGCGACGGCGCGTCGGCCATGAGGTCCTGCGCGGCGGTGGTCTTCGGGAAGGCGATGACTTCGCGCATCGACTTTTCGCCGGCCAGCAGCGCGATGATGCGGTCGATTCCCAGGGCGATGCCGCCGTGCGGCGGCGTGCCGTAGGTGAGCGCGTCGAGAAAAAAGCCGAAGCGCTCGCGGCGCTGCTGCTCGTTCAAGCCGAGCATCTGGAAGACGCGCGCCTGCAACTCCTGGCTGTGAATCCGGATGCTGCCGGAGCCCAGCTCGACGCCGTTGGCGACCAGGTCGTAGCCCTTCGAGCGCACATTCCACGGCTCCGATTCGATCTTGTCGAGGTCTTCCTCGACGATTCCGGTGAAGGGATGCTGCGCCGGGGCCCAGGTCTTTTCGCTGGTGCTCCATTCAAACAGCGGAAAACTGGTGAGCCAGAGAAATTCCCAGCGGTCTTTGGGGATGAGATTGAGGCGCTCGGCGAGCATGAGGCGCAATTGTCCGGCGATCAGCGCGGCGGTGTCCGTGCCGGGGATTTGCTCGGTCGCGGAGACGGCGACGATCAGATCGCCGGCCTTGGCGCCGGTCGCGGCGACGATCGCCTGCACTCCCGCCGCGCCCAGGGCGTCTTGTCGAGCGCGGAAGCCACGCCCTCGGCGGCGACTTTTACCGTGTAGAGTCCGCGCGCGCCGAGCGATTTCGCGCGCTCGGCGAGTTCATCGAGCTGCTTGCGCGAATAGGACGCCGCGCCCGGCGCGACCAGCGCCTGCACGTTGCCCTCGAAATGCAGCCTCTCGCGCGCGGCCGCGAAATGCGCGGTCACGTCTTGCAGCTCCATGCCGAAGCGCAGGTCGGGCTTGTCGATGCCGTAGCGGCGGATGGCCTCGCGATATTCCATGTGGCGGAACGGCGCTTTGATCTCGACGCCGGCGACCGCGCAGGCCCGCACCATCACCTTCTCGATGACGTCGAAGATGTCCTGCTGGCGCGGGAAGGACATCTCCAGGTCGATCTGCGTGAATTCCGGCTGGCGGTCGGCGCGCAGGTCCTCGTCGCGGAAGCAGCGGGCGATCTGGAAATAGCGGTCCAGGCCCGCCGATCATCAGAATTTGCTTGAAGATTTGCGGCGATTGCGGCAGCGCGTAGAACTGGCCGTGATGCACGCGGCTGGGAACCAGATAGTCGCGCGCGCCCTCGGGCGTCGAGCGCGTCAGGATGGGCGTCTCGATTTCGTAGAAGCCCAGCGCGTCCATGGTCTTGCGCATTTCGAGCACGACGCGATGGCGCAGCGCGAGATTGCGCTGCGGGCGCGGGCGCCGCAGATCGAGATAGCGGTAGTGCAGCCGCGTCTCCTCGCTGGCGTTGATTTCGTCCTCGACGACGAACGGCGGCGTCTTGGCGGTATTCAGGATGCGCAGCTCGGAGGCGAAGACTTCCACTTCGCCGCTGGCCAGATCGGGATTGGGCTTCTGCCGCAGCGGCCACGCGCCCGCGAATCGCGACCACATATTCCGCGCGCAACTCCTCGGCGCGGGCATGCGCCGCGGCGCCCAGCTCCTTGTTGAAGACGATCTGCGCGATGCCGCCGCGGTCGCGCACGTCGATGAAGATGAGGTTGCCAAGGTCGCGCCGCCGGTGCACCCAGCCCATCAGCACGACTTCTTTTTCGGCGTCGGCCGCGCGCAGATCGCCGGCATAGTGCGTGCGATGCCAGTCTCCGAGCAGATCAAGCGCCGTCATTAGGTCGTCGTTCCCTCCAAAGGATTGTGGAAACAGCGTTATTTGTCATCCCGAGACCTCTAATCTCTTTAACAACCCCGCCGAGTCATACGCTTGGTTGCTCACCTCGACTCCCAGGATCGCACGACTCTGCGGGTCGCCCGCCAGTTGCACGTTGAACGCCGGATGATAACCGCCATTGGCCATTTTCATCACCCGCGCTTCCGGATCCGTCGTGCTCACCCGCAACTCCTTTTCCCGTATCTTCTGCCCGTATTCCCCGTGACCGGCGCGCTCGGCTCTTTCCGCCTGCCGCTGCTGCAGCTCCGGCAACTGCGCCAGTGCCTGCTCCAGACGCCTTTGCCTGTCCTGTGCCGCCTGCCGCTGCGCGCGCTTCTTCTGTGCCGCTGCGGCCGACAACTTCTCCGGCTCGTCCACTTGCCGCCGCAACTCCTCCACGTGCTTCTGGCTTTCCGCCAGCAATTTCCGCAGCCGCCCCTCGCGCCGGAAACTGGCTCCCCCCGCGCTCACTCGCACACGCAGTCCGTCCTGGCTGATGCGGCTCACCGTCACCAGTTCTTGATCCACCAGCGACGCGATCACCTGCGTGAACAAATGGTCCAGCGCGGCCCCGTGATCGGTACGGTCGAAGCGCAGCGAGGGATCTGCTGTGTACGAAATGCAAGGAAAAGCAGATTCCTCGTCGCTTCGCTCCTCGGAATGACAGGTTCATGGCGTTTTTCCGCCAGGTTGTAAGTATGCGAGCAAATCAGTCTCCGAAAGCTTTTTCTGTTCGCCGTCGGCCAGATTCTTGACGGCAAATTGCCTGGCCGCGAGTTCCTCTTCGCCGAGAATCACAGCGTAGCGCGCTCCCAGACGGTCCGCCAAGCTCAGTGACTTGCCGAACTTCATCTCGACGGCAGGCATCTCGACTGCAATGCCCTGCTCGCGCATCTTGCGAGTAAGCGCAACGGCGGCCTGAGTAGGTAGGCGCGCCGAACCAGGCGCAGAAATACCTGCACATTGCCAACCGAAGCCCTAAGGGACTGACCTCTTACCGATACCGTGACGTCCTTCGAGCTGGCTCATTGCTCTCGAGCGAGAAGATCAAGCGGTCGGTGCCGATGGCAAAGCCGATGCCTTTCGTCGTTGCGGGTCCGCCCAGCAACTCAACCAATCCATCGTAGCGGCCGCCGCCGCAGACGGCGTTCTGCGAACCCAGGCCTGTGGCGGTGATTTCAAACGTGGTGCGCATGTAGTAGTCGAGGCCGCGCACCAAACGCCAATTTTCCCTAGGTGATTCCCCGCAGCGCGAGCTGGCGCTTCAGTTCCGCGTAGTGCTCCCGGCAAGCGTCGCAAAGATGTCTCGTCGATATGGGGCAGCTTCTCGATGATTGCCTGCTCTTCACGAACCTTTGAATCGAGCACGCGTAGCGGATTAGTCTCGATGCGCCGTTGGCTGTCGGGACCCAGTTGGTCCTTCACCTTGCGCAGGTCCTCACGCAGTTTCTCGACATAGGCCGGCCGACAATTCGGGGGTTGTGGCCGATGGAATTGAGATAGAGCGTCGCACCTTGCAGACTGATTTTCTCGAAAAACGCCATCAGCATCTGGATGACTTCGGCATCGAGCGCGGGGTGGTCAGAGGGGCCGAGCAACTCTGCGCCGATTTGGTAGAACTGGCGATAGCGGCCTTTTTGCGGCCGCTCGCGGCGGAACATCGGGCCAATGTAGTAGAGCTTCACATTGCCGGGCTTGAGGTGCATGCCGTGCTCGATGTAGGCGCGCACGACGGACGCTGTCGCCTCCGGCCGAAGCGTGATCGATCCCCAGCTGCACCTGTAAAAGGTCAGTTCGGATCATCCCAACGCCAGCGTTGAACAGCGTTTCGTTTGGAGCGGTCCTGCCATAGTGGACATCATCGAGATAGGCCGGCAGTTGTCCCAATACTGCAGCGTTCTCAGCTGTACGAGGTGCCGCACCGGAGGCTAACGCTTCGCCGAGTCCAGCGTGGAAATCGCGAACTTGCTTTTGCATAGAACGTCTGTAAGCGTCCTCAGAATCGTTACTACAATGGGTGTCCGCAGCACGATCTGGCCCCGCAGGGCTGCCAAGTCCCGTAGATCGTGATCCTCAAGAAGCATACATCTCCTTCTGCACGACATCCGTTTCCGCCCCAATGGAGCGAGCAAAGAGTGCGGTGGGCTCGAAGATTGGCAGGCGGATTTCGCCGTAGCCGTAGGTGCTGAAGACTTCGCGGGCGGTGCGCTCGACGCGGTTCCAGCAGCGCGGACTCGGGCGGCAGGATGTCGCGGAAGCCTGTGATGGTCTGAAATTTCACGATTGGGCTGGGCGCTCGGCCTGGCGGCTCGTTGCGATAGGTGGCTGCGTATTCGATGTAGCGCTCGGCATACGCGCCGATGCTGGCGAGGTCCTCGGCCGTCAGGGCGCGGCGGAATTTGCCGGGGTGGCCCATGAACAGGCTGCCGGGCGGGACGACGGCGCCCTCGGCGACCAGCGTGCCGGCGGCGATGATCGAGCCTTGGCCAATCTTGCAGTTATTCAGCAGGATGCTGCCCATGCCGATGAGCACCTGCGATTCGATGGTGCAGCCGTGCAGGATCACGCCGTGGCCGACGGTGACGTTGTCGCCAAGGATCAGCGGAAATTCGTCCTTCATCACGTGCAGCACCGAGCCGTCCTGGATATTGGTGCGCGCGCCGATGCGAATATAGTGGACGTCGCCGCGAATGACCACGCCGGGCCAGACGCTGGAGAGCTCGCCGATGGTGACGTCGCCAATGATGGTGGCGGCGGGATCGATATAGGCCGATGAGGCGATGACCGGCCAGCGGCCGCGATAGCTGCGAATCAATGTGTGGCTCCTACACTCAATTTACGCTGGATTAGCCGTTGTAAATAAACACGCCACGCTAGCATACGCTCTTCGGGCTGACAAGAAAGCGGCGGACCTGCCTGGGAACGCCATTCTCCCGAATGGCGTCTTTTAAACCGCCAATCTGGAGATTGGCGCTCCCGGGAAATGCCGGCGCTGCGCTAGCTGATCTCGACGCGCGGCCCGGCGCCGGCGGCGCTCACTTCGGTGACTCGCGCGGCGACCGCGCGCGCCATGGCGTAGATGCTGCGCGCGCCCGGAGCCTTCTCGCCCAGCGACGCGACGGGCTTGCCGGAATCGCCGCCGATGCGGATTTGCGGGTCGATCTCGATTTCGCCCAGCAGCGGCACGCCATAGAGCTCGGCGAGCTTCTTCCCTTCGCCCTGGCCGAAAATGTCCACGCGTTCCTGACAATGCGGGCAGGTGAAGTAGCTCATGTTTTCGACGATGCCGAGGACATCCACGTTCACCTGGCGAAACATCTCGACGGCCTTGCGCACGTCCTGCAGCGCCACGGCGGAAGGCGTGGTCACCAGGATGGCGCCAGTCAGAGAAACGGTCTGGATCAGGCTGAGCTGCACGTCGCCCGTGCCGGGCGGCAGATCCACGATGAGATAATCCAGATCGCCCCACACCACGCTGCGCAGGAATTGCTGCATGACGCTGTGCAGCATCGGCCCGCGCCAGATCATGGGTTTGTCACCCGGGTTCAGCAGGCCCATCGAAATGATCTTCAGCCCATAGGCGCCCACAGGCAGGATTTGCCTTTCGCTGATGGCTTGCGGCTGCTCCTCGGTGCCGAGCATCAGCGGAACGTTCGGCCCATACACGTCGGCATCGAGCAAGCCGACCGCAGCGCCCATGCGTTCCAGGGCGATGGCCAGGTTCACGGCGACCGTCGTCTTCCCCACGCCGCCTTTGCCGCTGGCCACAGCAACGAGGTTCTTTACCCCGGGAATTGGCATAGGCTGGCCTCCGGGGCCAGGTCTGGGCGGCATAGGTGGCATCCATTCTCCTCTTGGTCCGAGTGCCCCCTAATTGAAAGCCTTAGGCAGGTACGCGGATTGCATCGTTCTCCGCGGCATCGCTCCTAATTCACTTGGCATGATAGGCCGCAGCCGGTAGGAGGGCAAGCCGGGCCGCCTGCGCCGCCGCCCCAGCCGCCTCGATTTCCGGTGCCTTTGCACGGGCCGTTGGCGATTCGCCACAGGCCGCGCAGGAGTCCATTGTGTGGGGCCGCTGCTGGGGCTAGGTTGTAAGAAGGGCGTATTTGCGTCACATGGCAATCAGCAACCCCAGTGTCCCCAATCCCAAGATGGCCGCGGCACGTTCGTTTGTCCGCAGCCTCAACATTTTGCTGAAGTTCGTGCGGCTTTACGGGTTCGAGCATGCGCGCTCGGCAGAGCAATTTCAGATTGCCTGGAGTGAGTTGCGCGCGGCCATACCCCTGGGCGATCAGACCGGGTTGCTGCTGGGCGCCGCGGGTTCGCAGCTCGTTCTGGACGGAGCGCCCATCGAGGGGGCGCACGCCGAACGCAGCTTCGCGCAACTGCTTACGGCCGCGGGCCTTGCCAGCATTCAATTTCTGCCCAGGGCCAATGTGGACGAATTCTCGCGTTTTGTCCGCGCGTTTCCGTCCGGACACAGCAAACCATCGGCGCTTGCCGAGCAGCTGAAGCGGGTTCTGGCAGACGCCAGCGGAATTCGCATCAACGAAGTTCGCTACGTCGCCGAGGACTCCAGTACGCCCGAGAAAAGTTTGGCGGCCACGCTCGCCGCGAAAACTCTCGGCGGCGAGGCGAGCCAGTTCAGCCATTGGCTGAACGATCCCCAGAAGCTTTTGCAGCTGATTACCGCGGCCGAGGGGTCACGGGGAGGCTCGGTCGGAACAAGTTCGGGCGGCGATTCGGAGTCTGGCGAGGGTACCGGGGCGTTCTACGCCGGAAGCGGGTTCGGGGCCGGAGATGGACCGGCGGGCGGCGAAAACGCCGGGACTGGAAGCAGCGGAACGGGCAACGCCACAGCTTCGGGCGATGGCGCCGGCGGCTGGCACGAGGCTGGAACTGGAAGCGGGCCCGGACCAGGAACAGGTACAGCGTCCGTTTACTCCGGCGGCATGGGCATCGGCGGTTCTGGCACGGAAGGGAAAGGCACAGGCGGCTGGGGCGCTGGGGCTGGCTCGGGATCTGGCACTGGTAGCGCTTCCGGAACCGGTTCCGGAACTGGTGGCGGCACTGGCGTAGACTCCGGCGTAGGTTCTGGCGGCGCTTCTGGCACCCTCGGCGCGGGCGAGGGCCCTGGCGGCGCTAATGCTGGTCGACACCAAGGGGGACCGGGTGGCCCAGGCGGTCCGGGAGGCTTCCCGGTCGTCCGCGACCCCCGCGACGAAGAAATTCTGACGGTTCTGCGCCTGCTGTCTCGCCTTGGCAAGTCCGCCACAGGTGGAGAAGGAGCCGGACTCGGATTGGGGCCTGCAAGCTCCGTGCAGCAGGAGATCGAGAAGATCCCGGAAAAGCCGCGAAATCTGCTGCGAGCCGCGCTGATGAATCTCGGGGCGCAAGTGCCGGACGTAAAATCGAATGATCCCATGCTGCTGCGTCTGGCCGAGCACTTGGCGATTCGTTTTGCTTTGGACCGTTACGAGCGAGGCGAAGTGCGCGTCAACGCCGTTCGTCAGATGCTCGACCGCATGAGCCAGGAAATCGCGGGCCTGCGCGATGTGCTGGGCTCGCATGAAGAAAAACTGGCCAGCGCCGGACTGCTCGTGGAGTCGCATCTGGACGTTCTGGATCGCCAGTTCTGGGCCGCCGTACCCGACTCGGGCAAGCGCGCCGTGCTGACTTCGCCGGACGCCTGGTGCATCCCGCCGCGGAATCTTCGGCAGTTCGTCGAGGAACTGCGGCACACGGGCGACGACGCCACGGCCAATTCGATTCTCGAAAACTATTCGTCGGCGATCGAAAGCCCGGACGCCACCGCGCGGCGCAGGGTCTCCATCGGACTCCCGGAACTCGCCGACCTCTACGCTTTTAACGAACGATTGCTCAGCTCAACGATCCGCCGAACCGGCCTGCAGCTGGCGACCGAGCGCGAAGACGACCTGCAAGGCCTCATCAGCGCGGGGTTTGTACGGCTGACGCAGGAGGCCGGCAACAGGCGTTTCCACGGCGCTCTGCTGCAGGCGCTGGACTCGCTCGACGGCATCGAACACCAGCGGCCGGCGTTTGCGCAAAGCGTGCGGCCGCGATTGGGCATCGAAAAGCGCATTCCGGAACTTGTGGACGAGGCGCTGCGATCCGCTTCCGTTTCCGATACTCTTCTCGACCTGCTCAAACGGATGCCCAGCTCGGTTACGGAACATCTGGTGGCACGTTTCAACCGCACCCAACTTAAGGCGGACTGCGAGCGCATCGCCGAACTGGCGGGCCCGAACAAATTAAATCTGATCTCGCGATTGCGCGAAACCCTGCACATCGGACCACCGACGGACGCGGCCGAAACGGTCGGCCTCCTTAGCCAGCTCGATGTAGCGGCCGTTGAAAAACGGCTGGGCGAGCGGCTGCGCGAATGGCCGCGGCTGTCGCAGGATCGCGCGCTGCGCCTCGTGGCCGCAGGCGGAGCAGCGGCACGCGGTTCGGTGCTGGTTTCGGTCCTAGATCAGTTTGACCCAGTACTGCAACCGCTGGCCGTCGATGAGATCGGCATGAGCGGCGAAGTTTCCGCGTACGAGCGGCTGATGCACCTGGTGTCAGACGATCTGCCGCGCAGCACCGGCCCCTACTTGCACTTGAAGGCCATCGAGGCGCTGGGACGTCTGCGTTCCGCAGCGGCCACGGAGCTGCTGCGCGAGATTGTCGAGGCGAAAAAACGGTGGCGATGGGTGCATCACGCGGAATTGCGTATCGCCGCGCTGCAGGCGCTCGAGGTGATCAGTCCGGCGTCGGCGGAGAGCCTGCGATCCCAAAGTGGCTTTTCGGACGAGGACCTTTCCCTGAACCCGCGCGCCAGCTCGCCAAAATCGCGCTGGCTGCGCCAACGACGGTATCCGCGGGTCCGGCTGAAAGCCACCGTCCCTGCCACCGCAACCTCCGAACGGGAGACGGTTGTGCTCGATATGCGGGGCCTAAGTTTGAGCGGCGGCTTGGCCACCGGCGCAAAGCATTTGCCGCCGGGCACGCTTGTTTCCTTGCGCCTAGGCTCGGGACTGCGGCCGATTCGCGCACAAGTGATCATGCGGGACGCGCGGGCACAGGGCCTCAGCTTCGAGTTCGCGAATATGGATCTGGACGATCGCGCGCGTCTTCGTTCCTTCCTCCGTCAGAACGGCTCGGCTTTAACGGATTTTCAAGACGCGGAGGAGATGGACGTCGAGACGGTCGCGCAGGAGAATTGAAGACACTGACCGCCTAGGCCGCCTTCTGCAAATGCCATTCACGCCGGGCCTTTGCGCCTGACGCCGCCCGCACGCTACAATTAAATACTGCGGAACGTCCAGCACGGTCTTTATCGAAGATCGATGCTCGGGCGTCGCAGCCGTTGTCGCGCCGGAGAATCGCAGTCCCGACCGGGGGCATCCAAGGACAAGCATGCTGCGAGTCGAAGAAATGGTGGATCGGGTAGTCGCCCGGTTCATCGGCACCAAACACGAACGGGATGTCAAGCGCCTCGGGCCTACCGTAGTGGCCATCAATGCGCTGGCGCCGGACTATGAGCGCCTAACAGATGCCGAGATCAAGGTAAAGTCGGAGCAACTGAAGGCCGAAGTCACACAGCGGCTGGGCGACGCCGATCCCTCCGAGGACGACTACAAACAGAGGCTGGCCGACGCGCTCGAACCGGCAGTGGTTCCGGCTTTCGCCCTGGTGCGGGAGGCGGGCCGCCGCACGCTGGGCCTGCGGCACTTTGACGTGCAATTGATCGGCGGCATTGTGCTGCACGAGGGAAAAATCGCCGAGATGAAGACCGGCGAGGGCAAGACGCTGGTCGCCACGCTTCCCGCCTACCTGAATTCGCTGGCCGGCCGCGGCGTGCACATCGTCACCGTGAACGACTACCTGGCGCGGCGCGACGCGGAATGGATGGGGCCAATTTATCGCGCCTTGGGCCTGACCGTCGGCGTGATCGTGCACGACCTCGACGACGCACAACGCAAGGCTGCTTACGGCGCGGACATCACCTACGGCACGAACAACGAATTCGGCTTCGATTACTTGCGCGACAACATGAAATACGACTTGGCCGACTGCGTGCAGCGCGGGCACCAGTTCTCGGTCGTGGATGAAGTGGATTCCATCCTGATCGACGAAGCGCGAACGCCGCTGATCATCTCCGGCCCGGCCGAGGAATCCACCGATAAGTACTACCGCATCGATAAGATCATTCCCAAACTCATCCAGGAAATCGACTATCTACTGGAAGAAAAACACCGCACCGCTACGCTCACTGAGGAAGGCGTCAGCAAAGTCGAGCGGCTTCTGGGCCTGGGCAACCTTTACGATCCGGCGCACATGGAGATGATCCACCACGTCTATCAAGGCCTGCGCGCCCACGCGCTCTACAAGCGCGACGTCGATTACGTGGTCAAAAATGGCGAAGTGGTCATCGTGGACGAATTCACCGGGCGCGAGATGCCCGGCCGCCGCTGGTCGGACGGCTTGCACCAGGCCGTCGAAGCCAAGGAAGGGGTGAAGATCGAGCGCGAAAACCAGACGCTGGCGACCATCACCTTCCAGAATTATTTCCGCATGTACAAGAAGCTTTCCGGCATGACCGGCACGGCGCTAACCGAGGCGGCCGAGTTCGGCAAGATCTATAGTCTCGACGTCGTGTCCATCCCGACGAACCGGCCTTTGCTCCGGCATGAGTTTTCCGACGTGGTGTACCGTACCGCCGAGGAAAAATACGAGGCCGTGGTGAACGGCATGATCCTCGACGATAACTCGAAAGCCAACGGCATCCGCCAGCTCCACGAGAGCGGCCAGCCGGTTCTCGTCGGCACGATCTCCATCGAGAAATCCGAACACTTATCGAATTTGCTCAAGAAAGCCGGCATCCCGCACAACGTGCTGAACGCGAAACAGCACGAGCGCGAGGCGCACATCGTCGCGCAGGCCGGCCGCAAGGGCTCCGTGACTGTCTCGACGAACATGGCCGGCCGCGGCACGGACATTTTGCTGGGCGGCAATCCGGAGGCGATGACACGCGATTACTGCCTGCGGGAGCGCCTGGCCATACCGTACGCGGCGGCCTCCGCCGTCATCGGCGCGGACGGCGCCGAGGGCGCCAGCGCCCCCGCGACGAACATGGTGCTGTTCCAGGTCGAAGGCAAGATCTTCCAAGTGCCGCTCGAAACGTGGAAGCCGATCATCGATCAATTCACCGAACAGTGCCGCACCGAGCGCGACGAAGTCATCGCGATGGGAGGCCTGCACATCCTCGGAACGGAACGGCACGAAGCCCGGCGCATCGACAATCAGTTGCGCGGCCGCGCGGGACGGCAAGGCGATCCGGGCTCCTCGCGGTTCTATCTCTCTCTCGAAGACGATTTGCTGCGCGTGTTTGGCGGCGAACGCGTCAAGGCCCTCATGTACCGGCTGGGCATGACCGAGGGCGTGCCCATCGAGTCCAAGCTCATTTCGCGGCGCATCGAGAGCGCGCAAGAGGCCGTCGAGGCGCAGAACTTCGAGGCTCGCAAACACCTGCTCGAATACGACGACGTGATGAACAAGCAGCGCGAGACCATCTACGCCATCCGCCGCTCGGCGCTCGAAGGCAAGGATCAGAAAGAGTATGCGCTGGGCATCGCGGAAGACTTGGCTCGCGAACTCGTCGATACTTACTGCCCTCGCGAAGAGCATCCGGAACGCTGGAATCTCACGCAATTTTCCAGCGAAGTGCTGGGCCAATTCGGAATCGACCTCAAGGCCATGGGCTTTGACGCCAGCCAGTTCTCCCACGATGAATCAGCCGAACAGTTGGTGGAAAAGGTCAAGCAGCGCTACGAAGAGAAAGAGACGATGTTCGGCGAGAAGCTGATGCGCTGGCTCGAACGGCGCATCATTCTCGACATCGTCGATACGCAGTGGAAGGACCACCTGCTCACGCTCGATCATTTGAAGGAAGGGATCGGCCTTCGCGGCTACGGGCAGAAGGATCCCCTGGTCGAATTCAAAAAAGAGGCCTTTACCCTTTTCGAAGACATGATGGGCCGGATCGACGCGGAGACCACGCGCTACCTCTTCCTGATCCAGCCGGCGAAGCCCGAGCAGGAGGCACGCGAGATCGAGCAGCGTCAGCGGCGGCAGCAACAGCAATTGCAATACCAGGCCGGGCCTGCTCAAGCGGAAGCCCCCAAGCCGGTCCGCGCCGGCGCCAAGGTCGGCCGAAACGACCCCTGTCCCTGCGGCAGCGGCAAGAAATACAAGAAGTGCTGCGGGAAAGCTGCCTGATCCCCTTCTAGCGAAGGGAATCAATCATAGGTTTCGCGCTCGGCTGAGATTTGCTTTCCTCCCTGTTTACCCAACGGAAAACCACCCGTGCTTTCCCGATAGACACTCAGCAAGCCGCTCCAGTACATTCGATTTCGTTGCGTAGGGGATCAGTCGATGCGAAAGTTCCTGTTGTTGTGTGGAGTGGTGTTACTCTCGTCGGTCGCAGCCGTCGCCCAGAGCGATATCTCCGCGATCGCGGCGCCTTCCCCCGCGGCTGCCTTGCCCGTGCCGCCTCAGTTTGCTCAGCGGCTCAACTTAACCGAGTGGCAAATATCGATCGGCTTTCAGTTCAATCGATTTAACATGCCTTTGCAGAGCGTGGCCGGTAACACGGTACCGGCATTCACTGCGAACGACTATGGTCTCAATGTTTCATTCACCCGATTCTTCGACCGCTGGGCAGGTATCGAAGCAGAATCGGGTGCGGGATTCGGCGGCTCGGGTTCCGCGCCCCAGATTGCTTCCGCGGATTCGTTTTTCGTGGGAGGCGGAGCCCGCTTCGCCTATCGCGGTCGCGGCCGTTTTGAGCCCTGGGTCCATGCGCTGGTCGGCCTGGAGCATTTTCGATTCACGCAGACCGGCTCGAATTACGGGTCGAATAACAGCCTCGCATTCGTGGGCGGCGGCGGCGTGGACATCCACACAAATGCGCGCACCGCGTTTCGGTTTCAGTTTGATTACCTCGGCACGGACCTATTCAAATTAGGCGAATCGAACTGGCAAGCCGGCGCTGGTATAGTTTTCAATTTCTGACCCTGGCCCTCTCGAATCTAGGGTTTCAATCCGCTTCAAACTGCGCTCTGTGCTTCCCATCTCGGATACTTTCTATCCTCCGGCTCCGGAACTCTCGCCCGGCAAGATCCCGCGAAGATCGCTAACTGCCCCGGTTTCAGCAATATATAGCTGGGGAGGAAAGGGAATACGTCTTGCTTCTCTAGAGTTGCTGAAATTCGTGTGTCCGAGGTGTCTCTTCGTGGCCTGGCAATCTCGTGCTTGTCAAACCGCCGCATGCTCCGCGCCAGTTCCAGCCAGCCTCATCCGGCACGGCGTCTGCCTGAGCCATTACCTGGACGATGCCTTTACTCGCGTCGCCCGGACACTCGCACTTTGCCAGCAGGGCCAGCCGCTCGACTCCGGCACGCTCGAATGGCTCACGGACCAAGGCGATTTAGCAGTTCGGTTGCTTTCCCAGGACGGCATGTCCAAGGTCTCGGATGAACGCGTCAAGCTGCTCGAGTTGCTGCTGTGCCTTGCGAATGTGCAAGAGTACGTCCGGCATCACTCGGTTTCGAAATCCACCTAGCGCTATATTCTCGCGCCGGCTCTCCGGTGCGGCAAAGGTGACTTATGCAGGAAACCCCGCCACCAAAGAAATTCACAGCCGAAATGCCAAACATCCCTGGTGTGAGCGACTCATCGGCGTCGTCCGCATTGCTGGGAAAGCAGGCGCTCCTGTCGATTGGCCTCGGCGCCGTTCTGGTGCTTCTTGGCGGCATTGTCTGGTGGACCGTTCATTCCATGGGTCGCCCGGCCGCGCACGCTCTGGAGGTAACCGCAGCACCGCCGCCTGAGCCTGTAAGCTTGCCAGCCGTATCTATCCCCACGACTGGTCCGGTGACGGCTGCCACCCTAAGCGAGCTCGCCCAGCCGTGGTCCTCTAGGGAATTCACTTTTGTGGACCCCGCTACGGGCAGCGCCGTGCCGGCTATTGTCGTCCACCTGCCCGGAGGCGCCGCCAGCTCCAGCTCATCCTATTGGGCGTTCTCTCTCGAAGTTCCCTACCAAGCCTGCCATCTCGAATACGTCACCGACTTGAATGGATTGAACGCCCGCTTCGGCTTCCATGCCGCTCATCCCATGGTGGCGTCGGCGTGCGACGGCAGCGTTTACGATCCGCTGCGCCTGGGCACAATTTCCTCGGGCGCTTGGGTCCGCGGCGAAGTCGTGCAGGGTGGGGCCCTGCGCCCGCCCATTGCCATCGAGGTCAAAGTTCAGGGAGATAAGCTGGTTGCCGACCGGATTGAATGAAGTCCCGCAATTTTCGCGGGCCTTCGCGGCGACTCTAACCTGTCTTCCGATTGCGCCCGGCGATGTCCCGGCAGAACTCCACCACGCGGGCTTCCGCCCAATGGCGCTCCCAGCCGCTCCAACGCGAAATGAAGCTGCAGTGCCCGCCGTGTTCCGGCGCCTCGAGCGCGATTCGCGGATTGCCGGAGATTGCCGAAGCTGCAAACAATGAAAAAGGGACGATCGGATCGTCCTTCGCCGTCAAGACGAGTGTGGGCACGGAAATCTTCGGGCTGCTTCTGGCCGCGCTGGCCCGGTCGTAGTAATCCGCGGCGTCCCGGTAACCGGAGTGCGGCGCAGTGATCGCGTCGTCGAACTCTCGAATCGTTCGCAAGCCTGCAAGCCTGCTTAGATCAAACTTGCCCGGAAATAGCCGCGCCTTGCGCCGCATGCGGGCGTTGAGCCGGCGCATGAAGTGCACTTCGTAAAATCGATTCTCCGGCCGCGCGATGGCATCCACGCAAACGGCAAGTTCCATCGTGGGACAGATGCCGCAAACGCCGACGAGTTCCGCGGGCGCCGCCGCGCCCAGCTCCCCGGCCATCTTCAATACCAGGTTTCCGCCCATGGAATAGCCTGCGAAGCAGACGTCTTGCAAACCGTCCCGCGTAATCAATTCATTGAGCACGGCGCGGTAATCCCCGCTCAGGCCGGAGTTATAAACCGTTGGAGTCAGGGCGTCGCTGCCGCCACAATTACGCTGGTTCAGCCGCACAACATGGAAGCCGGAAAGGAACGCCTTCTCCGCCGCTCCGCGCATGTAGGAGGATTCGCTGGATCCCTCAAGCCCGTGCACCAAGACCAGCGTCGGGGACTCGCGCTTGGGCTGCCAGTGGCACTTCGCAAGAATCCGCGTGCCTGGTTCCACTTCAAATAAACGCTCTTGGGCCTTCGGCAAATGCGGCGTGCGACGGAGCCAGAGTGCCCCGGCCAGTGTCATGACGTGCCGCTGCCGCAACAGCGGATGTGGAACAAACGAACGCATCGAGGTGGACATACCATCATACTCACCCGGAGCGACATTCCTCGCGGCCGTTTTGAACTATGATTGGAACGGCTTGACAATTCACCCAGGAGAGGCCCCATGAGCGCGCTCGAAAAGTTCCCTCGCATCACGCCGTTTCTCTGGTTTGACGCGAACGCCGAAGAGGCCGTCGATTTCTACCTATCGGTCTTCCCGAATTCCCGACGCCTCCAGGAATTGCGCAACGGCGACAATGGTCCCGGCCCAAAGGGCAGCATTCTCACCATCGCCTTCGAGCTCGACGGCCAGAAGTTCACCGCCCTCAACGGCGGCCCTGCATTCAAATTCAACGAAGCCATCTCGTTCGTCGTGCGCTGCGACTCGCAGCAGGAAGTGGACGACTACTGGTCGAAACTTACCGCGGGCGGCAGCGAAATTCAGTGCGGCTGGCTGAAGGACAAATTCGGTCTTTCGTGGCAAATCGTTCCCGCTCGCTTGCCGGAACTGATCAAGCACCCCAAGGCCATGCAGGCCATGATGGGCATGAAGAAGCTGATCATCGCCGATCTGGAACGCGCGGCTCAATCATAGGGACGTAGTAAGCCCAAGCATAAAACGCGCACGGTACCGGCCCTGAAATCTAAACCGGGTTCTCCCGATATGCGCCTGTTATTGGTATGCTGATGCCCACCAAAATTCTGGAGAGGTGCGCTAGATGCGACTGACGCGATTCCTCAGACCGGTCTTTGCCCCGGCTTTAGCCCTGCTGATTTGTGCTGCGGCGTCCGCCATCTTCCCTGAAGGATTCGCCGCCGGGCAGACGCCGCAAAACGCTGGGGCCAAGGCGCAAGCGGCCGCCCCGCGCGTGCAGGCCGATCTCGACCAAGTGATGAGGGGCATTCTTTTCCCCAATGCCAACGTCGTCTTTTTCGCCCAGGAAAACGATCCCGCCTCGGTGCAGCGCGTTCCAAAACCGTCCTCGGCCACCGATCCGCTCGCCGGCGTGTATGGCGGCTGGGAGGCCATCGAGAACAGCTCTCTCGCGCTTTCAGAATCCGCGAACCTGCTGACGATCCCTCGCGTCTGCTCGAACGGCAAGCCTGCCCCGGTAAAAAATCCGGACTGGATAAAATTCGTCGAAGGCCTTCGCGCCGCGGGATTGGTTTCCTATCAGGCCGCGCAGTCGAAAAACACCGACAAGATGCTGGATGCCGCGGATCAGGTCAGCACTTCCTGCTTGAACTGCCATGATCGCTTTCGCAAAGGCGTCGCGGAGCGCTGCACGTAGCCGTCAGGCGCTGTGACCGGCAGCGGGCAGGACCGTAGTGCCTATCGGCCAGAGTCAGTTTGCAATTGGAAGCTGGAGTATCAGTTTCTTTTTTGCTTTGGGGTCGATGATGATTGTTACCAAAAGAGGATTCCATCCAGGTTTGCTGCACTTTAGGTAGTTGGTTTACGTGTGAACGCTAGGAAACTCGAAGTTGCCGTTCGCGTCAGTACGTGATTGCGCGAAGCATTTTCTCCATCGTTGCTCGCAAAGGCCGACTACGACATCCGGTAAACCCGCCCCCGCAGAAATCACCTGGCCGGAAAGTCTAGCGGCGCGAAACGGAGCCTCGATTTCAACTGTCGTGTTCTGACCTGCGATTTCGAAGACGCTCCCAGCTGCGAGAATGCTTAGAAAGCCAATTAAAAGCAGCGTGGTGATCGTTCGCCATGGGTGACGCAAAGTCACGACGTGCCTCCTCCCTGCGGCAAATTTAACAGGAGTTGGCTTCCGTGCCCAGTTTAATGCCGTCCATTCATAGCCCCTTCGATAAATTCTGACGTCTGCGTCCTAATAAAGTCGTCTTCTTCTCCGACTGTGGCCCCGTTCCGATTCTCTCGCCCGGATCCCATCTGCCTTGACCAGTCCCGACGCTCCCCCTAGAATGAGAATTCATCAATGCAAGTCGCCACCTGATGTGATGATTTTGCAGCCCAGTGGCTTGCCGCTGGGCTGTGCGGTTTTTAGGTGGCTTTTCTCGCTGGGAGGAGACCTGGATGGAAGGCCCCATCACTGAAGGGCTGACATTTGACGACGTTCTACTGCTGCCGGGCAAATCCGCGATCCTGCCGACGGAGGCGGACACGCGCACCTGCCTCACGCGCAAGATTGCGATCAATATTCCTGTCGTCTCCGCCGCGATGGACACCGTCACCGAATCGCGCTTGGCCATCGGCATGGCGAGGCAGGGCGGGCTCGGCTTCATCCATCGCAACATGACCATCGACCGCCAGGCCGAAGAAGTGGACCGCGTGAAGCGCTCGGAAAGCGGCATGATCGTGGACCCGGTCACCATCGCGCCCGACGTGACTGTTCGCCGAGCCCTCGACTTGATGAACAAGTACCGCGTCTCCGGTTTGCCGGTAACCGAAGGCCCGCGCCTGGTGGGCATCCTCACCAACCGCGACCTGCGCTTCGAGAAGAACCTCGATCTACCCGTCAGCGCGGTCATGACCAAGGACAACCTGATCACTGTCTCGGTCGGCACCACACTCGAAGAGGCGGAAAAGCTCCTGCAAAGGCACCGCATCGAGAAGCTGCTGGTCGTCGATCAGCAGTATCACTTGAAGGGCCTGATCACCGTAAAGGACATCCAGAAAAAGCTCGAATATCCCCGAGCCACCAAGGATCCGCAGGGCCGGTTGCGCGTAGGCGCGGCCATCGGCGCGACAAAGGATTTTCTGGAGCGCGCCGTGGAGCTGAGCCGCGTGAACGTCGACGTGCTGGCATTGGACACGGCGCACGGCCACTCGACGCGCGTGATGGAAGCGATTCGCACGGTGAAACAGCGCTTGCCCGAAATGCAAGTGGTTGCCGGCAACGTGGCCACCTACGAAGGGGCGCGCGACTTGATCTCGCTGGGTATCGACGGCGTGAAGGTCGGCATCGGCCCTGGCTCGATCTGTACCACGCGCGTGGTGACAGGAGCGGGCGTGCCGCAGATCACTGCAATCCTGGAAGCCTCGCGCGCGGCCAAGGATACCGGCGTGCCCGTCATCGCCGACGGCGGAGTGAAATACTCCGGCGACATCTCGAAAGCCATCGCCGCAGGGGCATCCGTCGTAATGATTGGCGGCCTGCTGGCCGGAACCGAAGAATCCCCCGGCGAGACCATCCTCTATCAAGGGCGCACCTTCAAGTCCTACCGCGGCATGGGCTCAATCGGCGCGATGGAAGCAGGCTCGGCCGATCGCTACGGGCAAGAAACAGCCGAACGTGGCAAATCCGTTCCGGAGGGCGTCGAGGGGCGCGTGCCCTACAAAGGTCCGCTCGGCGGATTGGTCGAGCAGCTCATTGGCGGCCTGCGCAGCGGAATGGGTTATTGCGGCGCCGCCAATCTGAAGGACCTCCAGGAGCACAGCCGCTTCGTGCGCATCACCTCGGCCGGCCTGCGCGAGAGCCATGTGCACGACGTCATCATCACGCGGGAGGCCCCGAATTATCAGGTCGAATAGGCTCCCGGGATGAAGCGGCTCGGGCCTTGGCTTCTGGTGCTGCTATGGGCCTCCCTGATGTTCTTGTTTTCCACCGACTCGTTTTCCAAGGAGCACACCTCTCGTGTCATCCTCCCCATTTTGCAGTGGCTCCTGCCGCGCGCCAGCGCCGCAACCCTCGACCTCCTGCATGAGTTCATTCGCAAGGGCGCTCACGTGTTTGAATATTCTGTGTTGAGCGTGCTGCTGTTCCGCGCCGTGCGGGCTCCCGCCGCGGGCTGGAGTGTTCGGTGGGCCGCAACCGCTCTGCTGCTTGCCGCTCTGTTCGCCGCCTCCGACGAATTCCACCAGACCTTCGTCCCCAGTCGCGGCCCCTCCCTCTGGGACGTTCTGCTGGACATCTCCGCCGCCACCGCCGCGCAACTCATCCTCTGGCGCTGGCTGAAGCGAGCCGCGCCTTCGCAATCTAACCGTTAGCGCGCCAGCTTCCGACCTTCCGGGACTTAGCGATGCTCAAGGAAACATCAGTTTGTAGATTTGTCCGGTTCCTGGGCAGCCTCCGTCTTCGCAGAAATAGTCGGCCGCAAACCACTTCCCATCGGGAGAGAGATCAATTTCGTTTTCATATTCATAGCGCCAATCAAAAACGTCTTCGGGCGGGCCGGATGCGTCCGCGGAGATTTTCTTGACTGCGCCAGCGGATTGGAAATAGATAAATCTGCCATCCTTCGACCAGGTTAATCCGAAGGCGAACGCTTTCAGCGGTCGAGGATTTTCGCCATTCGCTCCTATTAGATAGACGGTCTGCTGATTTGCGCTGGTATTCAGATAGGCAATTCTATCTCCCTGAGGTGACCAGCGCGGCGAATACTCAATTCCTTCTCCAAGATCGCCTGTCGTCAAGGGATGGGAATCTCTTCCGTCAATGTCCATGACCGAAAGTCTGCGACCATTGGCGGTATAAGCGATATGACGGCCGTCGGGTGACCAATCGGGGTCTCTGTCGTAAAGACTAGATGTGATTTGCTTGAGCGTTCCGGTTGCGATGTCCATGATGAAAATCCCGCCGTCGCTTAGAGTTTTGTAAGCGGAGAATACGATGCTCTTGCCATCTGGACTCCAGGAAGGATTCTCGGCACCACCTGCGAAGTCCGGTAGTAGATCGAAGTGGGTTAGCTTCCGCTGATTTGTGCCAACAGGAGTCACCGTCCAGAGGTTCGATGCCGACAGGAAGCCGCCGCCAAGAAGTTGTTCTCTTTCTTCATGCGCAAATACGATCCGCTTCGCGTCAGGACTGATTCTTGGCGAGCTGTCACTCCTACCCGCCGTGAGGGCCACTTCATGGACCGCTTCGGCGGCATGAGGGCCACTCGCTGTCGCAAAAATAAGTGCGAATACGAGAGTAGCCAGGACGGCGCGTCGCAGAAATTGATCGCGCAACTGAGACTCCTTCCTAGCAGCTCATATTGGGCCGAGGGGCTTTTCAAAAAACGCGCTCAATCGGAGTATATGCCAGTTGGACCTTTCAGATGATCTCGACAAAAGCGCCGATATCTCAATCGTAACGCACCCGGGCTGTAAAGACCGCAGAAGCCTCAAGTCCCGGAAAGCGGATTATCGGAAACTGACCCGGCCGTGTTCGGCCTTTGCCCGTCGCCGAACGTGTTGACAAAGATGCTAAAATAAAAGCGAGAAGCTGCGTTCTTCAAGCCATCAGCAGGTAATCAGCCATCAGGACCAGCGTCGAAAAATCTGTCCCGTGTTTTCAACAACTTCTGCGTCGCCCCTCCGAACAGCCAGATAATATGTCTTTCATTTTGATAACGATACAAAACGCTATTCCTGCAAACGCCCTGTTTTGTTATTGATGCAAAACGCCCGGGGGTATGCCCCGGACCGTCAAGAAACGTAACTAACTGAAAATACGAGGGGCGCGACGAAAGTTCACGAAGCAGTGCCACGAAAAAAAGGCCCGCCCCGAAAAACAGAGTGGGCCCAAACAGTAGGTGCTGAGAAGGGATCGCTACGACTTCGCTGTCGCTTCCTGTGGTTCCTTTTCCTTGGCCGCGGGCTTTTCGCCTTCCTTCTTTTCCTTCTTGCGCAGCTTGGAGCCTAGGAGTTCCAAGATGGCGAGTTGCGCCCCATCGCCGATGCGGAAACCGGCATGGACGATGCGGGTGTAGCCGCCGGAACGATCGGCAAAGCGGGGAGCAAGATCCTCGAAGAGCTTCTTGGTCGCTCCGGGCGTCATCAGAAACGCCGCAGCCTGCCGCCGGGTGTGCAGCGTGTCCCGCTTACCGAGCGTAATGATTCGCTCGACAATCGGCTTCGCGGCCTTGGCGCGCGTGACGGTCGTCATGATGCGTTCCTTCTCGATCACGTTGGTGACGAGATTGCGCAGCGTCGCCTTCCGGTGCGCCGGTTGGCGGCCGAGCTTCGATCCTGAGTTCAAGTGTCGCATGGTCGGTGAACGACGCCGTTACAGCCCGGCAGTCTCCTCCGGAGTTGGCGGCGCGGTTTGGCTCGGCAGCGGCGGCCAGATGATCCGGCCGTGCTCGTCGAACTTCATTCCCAGGCCCAGTCCCATTCGGGTGAGAATTTCCTTGATCTCGCTCAGGGATTTGCGGCCGAAGTTCTTGGTCTTGAGCATTTCGTTTTCGGTCTTCTGCACCAGCTCGCGAATCGTCTGAATGTTGGCGTTCTTCAGGCAGTTGTAGGAGCGCACGGAAAGCTCCAGCTCTTCCACGGAGCGATCGAGTTGCTCCAGGCGCGGATCGTTGTAGGATTCGACCGCCTCCTCGGGCAATTCGGGCTGCTCCTCGAGGTTGATGAAGATGCTCATGTGGTCCTTGATCAGCTTGGCGGCGAAGCCAATGGCGTCCTGCGGCGTGATCGCTCCGTTGGTCCAGACTTCGAGCATCAGCTTGTCGTAATCGGTCATCTGGCCGAGGCGCGCGGCTTCCACGGCGTAGTTCACCTTGCGCACCGGGGAATGGACCGAGTCCACCGGGATATAGCCGATGGGCAGGTCCTCATCGAAGTTGCGGTCGGCGCCCACGTAGCCGCGGCCGTTCTTGACGCGCATCTCCAGCTGCATCTTGCCGCCTTCGCTGACGGTGGCGATGTAAATGGTCTTGTCCAGGACGGCGAAATCCGCGTCCTCCTCGATCATGGCCGAGGTCACCACGCCCGGATTTTCCGCGTTCAGCGTGATGGTCTTGGTCTGATCGGTGTTCAGCTTGAGGGGCACCTGCTTCAGGTTCAGGATGATGTCGGTGGCGTCCTCGACGACGCCCGGAATCGAGCTGAATTCGTGCAGCACGCCCTCGATCTTGACCGCGGTGATCGCCGCGCCCTCAATCGAGCTGAGCAGCACCCGCCGGAGCGAATTGCCTACCGTCGTGCCCCAGCCGCGCTCGAAAGGCTGCGCCGAAAACTTGCCGTACTTGTCGGTCAGCGAATCCAGCTCTGCTGCCAATCGCTTTGGCTTCTGAAAACCCTTCCACATCGTGAATCCCTCCCTCCCCGCGAACGGGGCAATCCAACGAAACTGTAAATTGGCCGAGATCTACTTCGAGTAGAGCTCGACGATCAGCTGTTCGGTAATCGGCGGGGTCTGGACGTTCTCGCGCTTGGGCAGCGAGGAAACCCGCGCTTTGCAATGCTCCCGGTCGATGTCCAGCCAGGGCACCACGTTCTGGCTCTGCGCCACGTTGCGAGCTTCGAGAATCATGGTGTTCTGGTGCATCTTGTCCTTGAGCGCGATCTCTTCTCCTACGGAAATCAGGTAGGAGGGGATATTGACCTTGCGCCCGTTAATCAGAACGTGCCCGTGCAGCACCAACTGCCGCGCCTGGGCCCGCGAACTAGCCAGGCCGGCCCGCCACACGGCGTTGTCCAGACGCCGCTCGAGCATCACGATCAGGTTCTCGCCGGTCGGCCCCTTCGCTTTCTCGGCCTTGTGAAAGTAGTTGCGGAACTGCCGCTCGAGCAGTCCGTAGGTGCGCTTGACCTTTTGCTTCTCGCGCAACTGCAGGCCGTAGCCTGAGGTCTTGGAACGCCGCGCCTGCCCGTGCTGTCCGGGCACGAAATTTCGCTTCTCGATCGCGCACTTTTCGGTGAAACACCGCAGTCCCTTCAGGAAAAGCTTCTGGCCTTCCCTGCGGCACAGGCGGCAAACCGCTTCCCGGTGTCTTGCCACTTCGTTTTCTCCTTTGCTCGAATCCTCGAACCGGCCCGCTCCGTCCGCTAGACGCGGCGGCGCTTGGGAGGACGGCAGCCATTATGCGGTACCGGCGTGACGTCCTTAATATGAACGATATGCAGGCCCGCGGCAGCCAGCGCGCGAACCGCGGACTCGCGTCCCGAGCCCGGCCCTTTCACCCGCACCTCGATGCTCTTCATCCCGTATTGATCGCGCGCCACGCCCGCAGCGGTCATCGCGGCCTGCTGCGCCGCGTAGGGCGTGCCCTTGCGGGAGCCCTTGAAGCCGATCGAGCCGGCCGACGACCAGCACACAGCGCGGCCGTCCGGAGCGATGATGGTGACGATCGTGTTGTTGAACGTCGCCTGGATGCACGCCATGCCGTGCGGCACCACCTTGCGCTCGCGCTTCTTCTTGAACTCTTTCTTGCGCTTCGCCGCCGGCTTTGCTCCTGCCGGTGAAGCGGCCGCATCCTGCGGTTCTTTTGCCACGTTGTCCCCTCTCGACTCGTTTACTTAGCTCGGGTTACTTGCGGGCCATCGTCTTCTTCTTCGCCGCTACCGCGCCCTTCCGCGGGCCCTTTCGCGTGCGGGCGTTGGTGTGCGTGCGCTGGCCCCGCACCGGCAGGTTGCGCCGGTGGCGCAAGCCGCGGTAGCACTGAATTTCGATGAGGCGGCGGATATTCATCTGGATCTCCTTGCGGAGATCGCCTTCCACGCGCCCTTCGGACTCAATGGCTTGCCGGAGCTGGTTGACCTCTTCCTCCGTCAAGTCCTTGATCTTCTTGGTCTCCTCGACCTTGGCCTTGGCGCAAAGCGCCTTGGCGCGCGGCAGCCCAATGCCGTAAATCGACGTCAACCCTACCCAGAGCCGCTTCTGCGGCGGCAAATCTACGCCTGCGATGCGTGCCATTGCGTAATCCCCCCCGCTATCCCTGGCGCTGCTTGTGCTTCGGGTTGCTGCAAATCACCCGAACCACGCCGCGCCGGTGAATGACCTTGCACTTATCGCAAATCTTCTTAACTGAAGCTCTTACTTTCATGGCCCTGCTCCATTCTGTCCGTTTGCCGCAATTCAACCAAGATTAGACTACTTATAGCGGTAAACGATTCGGCCGCGCGTCAAATCGTAGGGCGAAAGCTCCACGGCCACGCGGTCCCCTGCCAAAATCCGGATGAAATTCTTTCGCATCTTGCCCGAGATATGCGCCAGCACCTGATGCTTGTTCTCCAGCTGCACGCGGAACATGGCGTTGGGCAGCGGCTCGATCACCGTCGCCATCACTTCGATGGCGTCCTCTTTGGGATTGGCGGCGTCTGCCTTTTTCTTTTCTGGACGTGGCGGCTTCGGCATAAACTCCCGCTACCAGGATACGCCGGTCGCTTCTCGCGGCCGGGTCAAAATCCAAGGCCCCTTCGAGGTCACCGCAACGGTGTGCTCGAAATGGGCTGAATCGCTGCCATCGGTGGTGACTGCGGTCCAGTGGTCGTCCAGCACCTTCACGCCCGGGCCGCCCGCGTTCACCATCGGCTCAATCGCGAAAACCATGCCTTCCTCGAGCCGCGGGCCATGTCCCGGTTCGCCGTAGTTCGGCACGTTCGGCTCTTCGTGCATTTTCGTGCCGATGCCGTGCCCGACGAAGTCGCGTACCACCGAGAACCCTTCCTTTTCCACCCACTGCTGCACGGCGGCGGAAACATCGCTCAAGCGGTTGCCCAGCCGGACCTTTTCAATCGCCCGGTCCAGGGACTCTCGCGTCACACGCAACAGCTTCTCCCGCTCCGGCCTTATCTTGCCGACACCAACCGTCACTGCTGCGTCTCCATAATAGCCCTTGTACTCGACGCCGAAATCCAGCGAGATGATGTCGCCCTCCCGCAACGTGCGCGACGCGGAGGGAATCCCGTGGACGACCTCCTGATTCACCGACGCGCAAAGCACGCACGGATAGCCCCGGTACCCCTTGAAGGCCGACCGCACCTTGTGTTCCGCCGCGCGGCTGGCCGCAAACTCCTCGAGTTCAAGCGTCGTAATCCCCGGCCGCACTCGTTCGCGCAGGCCGTTCAGCACGTCCCAGACAACTAATCCCGCCTGGTGCATCGTCTCCAGTTCGGCGGCTGATTTGCATACGATCATCTCGCGAGCATCTCACTGGGCTTGCATCAGGGCCTCGAGCAAATGGGCCGTCACCGCAGCGGGAGGGGCCATGCCGTCCAGGTCCACCAGTGTGCCTTTCCGGCGGTAATAATCCACTAGCACCCGCGTCCGTGCCTCGTAGGTCGCCAGCCGTCCGGTAATGATCTCCTCGCGATCATCCGGGCGCTGAATCAGCTCGCCGCCATCGTTGTCGCACCGTCCGGGCGCCTTCGGCGGGTGGTCGTAGATATTATAGATCTCCCCGCCCACCGAACAGGTTCGCCGCCCCGTAAGCCGGCGCAGCAACTGCTGCTTGTCGACCACGAAGTGCATGACGAACGGCTCTCGCAGATGCCGGCTGCGCACGATCTCGTCGAACTTTTCGGCCTGCGCCACCGTCCGCGGGAAACCGTCGAGGATGAAGCCGTTGCCGCAATCCTCGCGCGAGACGCGCTCCTCGACGATGCCCAAAACGATTGGGTCAGGCACCAACTCCCCGCGCTCCATGTAGGGCCGGGCTTGCTCTCCGAGCGGCGATCCGCGTCCAATCAGTTCACGAAAAATATCGCCGGTCGAGATGTGCGGCACGCCCAGGAGCTTTGCAATCGCCCTGGCTTGCGTGCCCTTGCCGGCTCCTGGCGGCCCAATCAAAATCAGGGCGCGGCCCAGCTTCGGCCCGTTGACGCCCGGGCCGCTGGAATCAGCCATATCGTCGGCTCCGCAACTTGCCCTTCTTGACGAAACCTTCGTAATTGCGCATGACCAACTGCGCCTCAATCTGCTGGACAGTGTCCATGGCCACGCCAACCACGATGAGCAACGACGTGCCGCCGAAGTAGAAGGAAATGTTCAGGCCCTCGAGCACGAAGCGCCACATGTGGTTATCGAACCAGGCGCCGAGCACACCGGGCAGGTGCTGCAGGTGGATTCCCGCGATCATCCATTCCGGCAAGAGGCAAACGGCGGCCAAGTACAGGCCTCCGACAAACGTCAGCCGGCGCAGAATGCGATTGATGTGCTCGGAGGTATTGCGGCCGGGCCGGATGCCCGGGATGAAACCTCCGTACTTGCGCATATTATCGGCGAGCTCCGTCGGGTTGAAGACGATGCCGACGTAGAAGAACGCAAACAGGATGATCAAGAGCACATAGATCAGGGTGTAGAGCGGCTCTCCCCATGCCAGAGCTTTGGCCAAACTATCAAATGACGGAAAGCGCTTTCCGAAGACCAGATCGAGAGTGCCCGGGAAGGTCAGCAGTGAACTGGCAAAAATCGGCGGGATCACCCCGCCTGCGTTGACGCGCAGCGGAAGATAGGTCATCTGCCCGCCCATAACGCGCCGGCCAACCACGCGTTTAGCATATTGAACGGGAATGCGCCGCTGGCCTCCTTCGACAAAAACGATAAAGCCGATCACGGCCAGCATGAGCCCTACGAGCAGAAGCACAGCCAAACCCGTGAATGGTCCCCATTGCTCGGTGGTCACTTTGGTCCACAAATCGGCCAAACCGCGAGGCAAACCCACGACGATGCCGGCAAAGATGATCAGGGACATGCCGTTGCCCACGCCGCGCTCGGTGATCTGCTCGCCCAGCCACATGATGAAGGCAGATCCCGTCGTCAGGGTCAGAACGGTCATCAAGGTGAAACGGATGCCCGGGTTATAGACCAGTTCCTGGCCATTCGGCCCCGCCTGATGCTGCAAGGTGAAGGCAATCGACAGGGACTGCACGATGCTGAGCAGAATCGTCAGGTAGCGCGTGTATTGCGTGATCTTGCGCCGTCCCAGTTCGCCTTCCTTCTGCAAGCGCTCGAGGTACGGCCAGGCCACGGTCATCAGTTGCAGGATGATGGACGCCGTGATGTACGGCATGATGCCCAACGCAAAAATGGTCAGCCGCCGAAAGTTTCCACCGCTGAACAAATCGATGATGCCCAGCACGGAGCCCTGGTTTTGCTCGAAGAGCTGGCTGAGCACGTCCGTATTGATCCCGGGCGTGGGCAGAAAAGCGCCAAAGCGGTAGACCGCCAGCATGGCCAGGGTAAACAGGATCCGCTTGCGCAGATCCGCGATGCGAAACATGTTGGCAAAGGCTTCGAAGAATTGGTTCATGACAGCCTCTCTACTTTGCCTCCGGCATTCGCAATCTTCTCTTCGGCGGACTTGCTGAAGGCGTGAGCGCGCACCGTCAGCGCCGCCTTGAGATTGCCATCTCCCAAAATTTTGACGGGCCGCTTGCCGCGCAGCAGGCCGCGCGAGGCCAGCGATTCGGGCGAGACGATTTCACCGGCCGCAAACGCGTTGAGCATCTCCACGTTCAGAATGGAATACTCGTGCGAAAACGGCTGGTGGAAACCGCGCTTGGGGATGCGGCGATGCAGCGGCATCTGGCCGCCCTCAAAGCCGGGCCGGCGGGAAAATCCCTTGCGCGATTTTTGCCCCTTGTTGCCCGCCCCCGCTGTCTTGGGCATCTTCGAGCCTATGCCGCGTCCAACGCGCACCTTGCGGTGCCGCGAACCTCGCGGGGGATGCAGATCGGATAAATTCGCCGCCATATCTCGCCCCATTCTCTCGCTATTCGACGACTACGACTCTATTCAACCACTACAACCAAGTGACGCACCTTGTCCACCATGCCGCGGATGGCCGGCGTGTCTTCGCGCTCGACGACTTGGTGCAATTTCCGCAGCCCCAATCCGCGCACAGCCTGCCGCATGCTGCGCGGGCAGCCAATGGCGCTGACCACCCACTTGATCTTCAGCTTGCCCGTCTTCGCCTTCGCCGCCATGCTCTTGCCCCTCTCGCTCCTAAGAGCGCAATTCCTCGACTGTCTTCGAGCGCTGCTCGGCAACCCGTCCGACGTCCTTCAGCCGAAGCAACGCGTCGAAGGTTGCCTTGATCACGTTGTGCGGATTCGAGGTGCCGATTGATTTCGTCAGCACGTTGTGGATGCCCGCCACTTCCATCACCGCCCGCACGGGTCCGCCCGCGATGATCCCGGTGCCTTCCGACGCCGGCTTGAGCAGGACCTGTCCCGAGCAGTAGTGCCCGACGACCTGATGCGGAATCGAAGTGCCTTTCAAGTTCAACGAGATCAGGTTCTTCTTGGCCTGCTCGATGGCCTTGCGAATCGCCATGGGCACTTCACGCGCCTTGCCCATGCCGAACCCGGCATGCCCTTTCTGATCGCCGACGACCACCAGCGCGGAAAAACTGAGGTTCTTGCCGCCCTTGACGACTTTGGTGACCCGCTGGATGGACACCACTTGATCCTTCAGATTGTTTGCGCTGACCTCGATAGGCCGGCGAACCGCCAGAGTTTCCCGTAGAATCTGTTTCGACATAAGTTTAGAAGTTCAATCCTGCCTCTCGGGCCGCATTCGCCAAGGCCTGGACGCGGCCATGGTACTTATAGCCGCCCCGGTCGAACACAACCTGCTGGATACCTGCGGCGCGAGCCCGCTCGGCGATCACTTTGCCAACCACTTTTGCGGCGGCGACGTTGCCGCCTCCCTTGGTCTGTCCGCGCGTCTGCTTGTCCAGCGAACTGGCGGAAACCAGCGTGCGCCCGCCCTGATCGTCGATGACCTGGGCGTAAATGTGTCCCAGCGAACGATAGACACATAGCCGGGGACGGGCGGGCGTACCCGCGACGCGACGACGAACCCGCTCGTGCACCTGAACGCGATGCGCATTGCGCGACAACTTGCGAACTGCTTTGCTGGCCACGTTCTTCTTCCTCTCGCTCTGGCTTTAACCCGCGGTCTTGGCGGCGCCCGCTTTGCCGGCTTTCTTCTTCAGGCGCTCGCCAGACAGGCGGATGCCCTTCTGCTTATACGGATCCGGCGGGCGCAGCGCGCGAATATTCGCCGCGACCTGACCGACCTTGGCGCGGTCCGCGCCGCTGACGGACAGATGAGTCTGTTTTTCAACCGTGATCTGAATCCCCTCGGGAATCGGGAACTCGATGGGGTGCGAATAGCCAAGCGCGAAAACGACATTCTTGCCCTTGGCCTCGGCGCGATAGCCGACCCCCACGATGTCCAGGTCCTTCTTGAAGCCCTCGGTGACTCCGCGGACCGCGTTGGCCACCAGGGCGCGCGCGAGGCCGTGCAGGGCACGATGCTCTTCGGTGTCCCGCAGCGCGTTCAGAACTCCGTCCTTCTGCTCGAAACGGATACCGCGCGGCACGGCGATATTCATTTTGCCCTTGGGGCCTTGCACTTCAACGGCCGCCGGGCTGAGTTGGATCTTCACGCCCGCGGGCACCGGAATCGGTTTGCGTCCAATTCGCGACATGGTTCTGTTCTCTCTTCCTCTACCAAACTTCGCAGAGTATTTCGCCGCCGATGCGTTCCTTGCGCGCCGCCCGGCCAGTCATGACGCCGCGGGGCGTGCTGAGGATGTTGATGCCCAAGCCGCCGACGACTCCGCGAATCTCCATGACGCCGACGATAGCGGCGGCTGCCGGGCCGCGAGACGCGCTGGAGGTTGGTGATGACCGAGCGCTTATCCGGCGTGTATTTCAGGAACACCCGCAAGGCCTTGCGCGTCTTGGATTCGTCGACGACCTTGTAGGTCGAGATGTAACCCTCTTCCTTGAGCACGCGGGCGATCTCGATCTTCAATTTCGAGGCCGGCACTTCCACGCGGGCGTGGCGCGCGCGAGCGGCGTTGCGGATACGCGTAAGCATGTCGGCGACGGGATCAGTCTGCATAATCGTCTACCAGCTCGCTTTCAATACGCCGGGGATTTCGCCCAGCAGCGCGTGGCCGCGGAAGCAGATGCGGCACATCTGAAACTTGCGCAAATAGCCGCGCGGCCGGCCGCAGATGCGGCAGCGGTTGCGCTGGCGGATCTTGTACTTCAGCTTCCGGCGCATTTTCGCGAATTGAGAAGTTCGAGCCATGGTTCTCCTTGGTTCAGGGGCGCAGCGGCACGCCCATCAGTTTCAGCAGTTCCCTGCCTTCCTCATCGTTATGGGCCGTGGTGGTCAGAGTGATGTTCATGCCTTTGATCTTGTCCACGCGCGTGTAATCGATTTCCGGAAACACCAACTGGTCGCGCAGACCCATGGTGTAATTGCCCCGGCCGTCAAAGGCATTCGGCGGCAGTCCCTTGAAATCGCGCACGCGCGGAAGCACCACGTTGCACAAGCGGTCCAGGAATTCGTACATGCGATCGCCGCGCAGCGTGACGCAGCAGCCAATCGGCATGCCCTTGCGAATCTTGAAATTGGCGATGGACTTCTTGGCCCGGGTGATCACAGGGCGCTGGCCGGTAATCTGGCCGAGTTCGATCGCCGCCACGTCCAGCAGCTTGACGTTCTGGCTGGCCTCGCCCAGGCCGATGTTGACGACGACTTTGGATACCTTGGGCACGGCCATCGGATTCTTGTACCCGAAGCGCTTCATCAGCGCGGGAACCGTTTCGCTGCGGTAGTGTTGTTGCAATCGGCTCATCATCTAACTGGTCTCCACTGCCTATTTCTCGAGCGTCGTGCCGCAACGCCGGCAGACGCGCGATTTCGTGCCGTCGGGCAGCACGCTGTGCCCGACGCGGGTATGCTTGTTGCATCCCGGACAGAGCAGCAGCACGTTCGAAATCTGGATCGGGCCTTCCTTGTCCACAATTCCGCCCTTGATGTTCTGTTGCGGGTTCGCGCGCGTGTGGCGCTTGATGATATTGGCCTGCTCGACCGTCACCGTGCGCTTCTTCGGGTCCACGAACAAAACACGTCCCGTTTTCCCCTTGGAACGGCCCGGTCATCACGCGGACCTGATCGCCCTTGCGAATGCTGGCGTTGGTCGGCTGCATCTCTCGGGTGGCCATCTCCTACCAAACCTCCGGCGCCAGCGAGACAATCTTGGCGAACTTTTTTTCCCGTAATTCGCGAGCCACCGGGCCAAACACGCGCGTCCCGATCGGCTCGTTGGCGTCGTCGATCAGAACCGCGGCGTTATCGTCAAAGCGGATATAGGTGCCGTCCTTGCGCCGGTGCTCCTTGCGTGTGCGGACAACAACGGCCTTCACGACTTTGCCCTTCTTGATGGGGCTTTCCGGCGTCGCTTCCTTCACCGATGCCGTAAACACGTCGCCCAAGCCCGCGCGGCTGCCAGCATCCCCGCCCACGGGCAGGATGCACATCAGCTGGCGCGCCCCCGAATTATCGGCCACCGTCAACCAACTTCGCATCTGAATCATTGCTGTTCTCTCTCTCCGGCCTTAATCGACGCTGGTGCGGCGCGAAACCACTTCGGCCAGCCGCCATCTCTTCAGTTTCGAGAGTGGGCGCGACTCCACAATGCGGACGGTATCGCCCGGACGCGCCTCGCCGCTTTCATCGTGCGCGTAGAATTTCTTGTTGAGGCGCACGTAGCGGTCGTACAGCTGGTGCTGCACCCGCCGCGTCACGCGCACCACGATGGTCTTTTGCATCTTGGCGCTGGTCACCACGCCGACCAGCTCCTTGCGATGGTGCACGGCCGCAGCCGGCGCTTTCTGTGCTTCAGTTTCCATGAGCCTTCCTCAATTCCCGTTCTCGCAGCAGAGTTTTCACGCGCGCCGTATCGCGCCGGGCGGAGCGCAAACGCGTCACCGCTTCGGCCTGTCCGGTGGTGAGCTGAAAGCGCAGGCGGAAAACCTGCTCGGCCAGTTCCTTCTCGCGTGCTTCCAGTTCCGCAGTGTCCAAGTCCCGCAATTTTTCGATCGAACGCGGCATCACAAACTCCCTGCGCGGCTGACAAACCGCGTCTTGATCGGCAGCTTGTGCGCCGCCAGCTCCATCGCCTGCGTCGCCGTGGCCAGATCGACGCCAGCCATCTCAAACATCACCCGGCCGGGTTTCACGACCGCGACCCAGCGTTCCGGCGCGCCCTTGCCCTTGCCCATGCGCGTTTCCGCGGGCTTCTTGGTGAAGGGCTTGTCCGGGAACATCCGAATCCACAGCTTGCCGCCGCGCTTGATGAAGCGCGTGATGGCGACGCGCGAAGCTTCGATTTGGCGGTCGGTAATCCAGGCTGGCTCGAGCGCCTTGAGCCCGTACTCGCCAAAAGACAACTCGCCCCCGCGCCAGGCCTTTCCGCGGCGCCGGCCGCGCTGCTGCTTGCGATACTTCACTTTTTTCGGCATCAACATGACGTCTGTCCTTGTCCCTTTATGCCTTACTCGGCCTTACGCCCCGACCCCGATGGCGTTGGCGGACGCGGGCTTGCGGAGGCCGCGCTCCGGAACGTTTTCGCCCTGGTAGACCCAGCACTTCACGCCAATCACGCCATAGGTCGTATAGGCCTGCGCAAACCCAAAATCGATGTCCGCACGCAGCGTCTGCAGCGGCAGGCGGCCTTGCAGGTACCACTCCTTGCGCGCGATTTCAGCGCCGTTCAGGCGGCCGGCGACCCGGACCTTGATGCCTTTGCAGCCGAAACGCAGCGCAGAATCCACGGCCTTGCGCATCGCCCGGCGGAAGGCCACGCGCTTTTCAAGCTGCAGGGCGATCGATTCCGCGACCAATTGCGCGTCCAGTTCCGGGCGGTGGACTTCCTGGATGTCGATATGCACTTCGCGCTTGGTGCGCTTCTGCACGTCAGCCTTGAGCTTGTCGATTTCCGCGCCCTTGCGGCCGATGATGATGCCGGGACGCGCGGTATAGATGCGGATGACGAGTTTGTTGGCGGCGCGCTCGATGTCAATGGAGCTGACGCCCGCCGAACGCAGCCGGTCCTTCAGTTCGCGGCGCAAGACCACGTCTTCGTGCAACAGGTCGGCGTACTCTTTCCCGGCAAACCAGCGCGACTTCCAGGGCTTGTTGTAACCCAGCCGGAACCCGTAAGGATGTGTCTTCTGACCCAAGCGAGTCCTCCTCCTCTCTACTCTTTCGCCTTCGGCTTGCGAGCCTTGCTTTGCTGACCGGTCAGCGCCTTGCGGGCCTTCTTTACGGCGCCGCGCACGCCCTTCTCCGAAGCGGCTGCCGCAACGGCCGCGGCGTGGCGGTCGGAAGCGGCCATGTGATGCTCGGCCACAGCGACGACGATGTGCGCTGTCCGCTTCTGGTAGTGGAACGCGCGACCCATGGGCGCGGGCCGCAAGCGCTTCCAGCGCGAGCCTTCGTTCACAAAACAACGCGAAACGTACAGCTCGTCCACGTCCAGCGAGGCTCCGGCATCCTCGGCCTTGCGTTCGGCGTTGGCGATGGCGCTGCGCAAGACCTTCTCGATATCGCGCGCGGCACGCTTCTTGGCGTAGCGCAAAATCTGCAAGGCATCCTCGGCGCGCTGGCCGCGAATCAAGTCCACCACCAGGCGCACTTTCTGCGGCGACATGCGCACGTGCCGCGCCATGGCGTGCGCTTCGATAACGGGCAATGGTGCTGCAACGCTCGTGGCCATCGCTTATGCCTTCCCTGCCGGAGAAGCAGCAGACCCGCCGCCAGCTCCGCCCGGCGCCGACGCTCCTGGCGCTCCGGCGACTCCCGCGGCCTTTTCCAGAGCCGCCCGCACGGCATGGCCCTTGAAGGTCCGCGTCGGGGCAAACTCGCCCAGCTTGTGACCGATCATCTGCTCGGTGATATACACCGGGATGAACTTCTTGCCGTTATGCACGGCAATGGTGTGCCCGATCATGTCCGGCACGATCGTCGAACGGCGCGACCACGTCTTCACGACCTTCTTCTCGTTGCGCTCATTGAGAGCGGCGACTTTTTCGTGAAGGTGGCCGTCTACAAACGGCCCTTTCTTGAGCGAGCGCGGCATTGTTCCTGTTCCCCCTACCCTTACTCGTCTACCCGGCGCAATTTGACCCACTGCGCGCGCCGCATCTTGCGGAACCCCCGCACGGGCCCAGAGACCCGGTGCGAAAGCGGGCAGAAGGGACAGACGAACCGCGTCCCTTGCTGGCTGGGCTGCTTTTCGACCAGCACCGCCCATCCCGGCTTGCAGAACCGATAGAGCACTGGCTGCGGGGGAACCACCGCCGGCTTGCCGCCAGCCTTGTGCGCCGACTTCGCGTCGCGCGCCGCCCACGCGCTTGCGCGCGCCCGAAGCGCGTCGCGCTGCTGCCCGCCTGATCTGTGAGGCTGCCATGGTTGTCTCCGCTGCCGTAACTGTCTCTGCTACCGTCTTCTCCGCCTGCTCTCGCGCTACTTCTTTCGGCGTTCCGCAATCACCCGGTCGGTCCGGCGGTTATGCCGCGTCTTCGCGCCCAACGTCGGGAATCCCCAGGGCGTCTGCGGATGGTTGCCCTTCACGCGGCCTTCGCCGCCGCCGTGCGGATGGTCCACCGGATTCATGGCTACACCGCGCACCGTCGGGCGCCGGCCATGCCAGCGCGTCCGGCCCGCCTTGCCGTAGGTTACGTTTTCGTGATCGAGATTGCCCACCTGGCCGACCGTGGCCATGCAATCCAAACCAAACCGGCGCACCTCGCCCGAAGGCAGTTTCACCAGTGCGAGGAGCCCCTCTTTGCTGAGCAGTTGCGCCGCTCCGCCTGCCGAGCGCACCAGCTTGCGCGCCCTTGCCCGGAGCGATCTCCAGGTTGTGCACCTGCGTGCCGGGCGGAATCAGGCGCAACGGCAGCGCGTTTCCCGGCAGAATGTCGGCGCCCTCGCCCGTCTGCACCGTCATGCCGACTTCCAGGCCCACCGGATGCAGGATGTAGCGCTTCTCTCCGTCGGCATAGTGCAGCAGCGCCAGACGCGCCGAGCGGTTCGGGTCGTATTCGATGGCCGCGACGCGCGCCGGAATGCCTTTTTTCTCGCGCCGGAAATCCACCACTCGATATTGGCGCTTGTGGCCGCCGCCGCGATGCCAGACGGTCACTTCGCCATGAGAGTTGCGCCCGCCGGAGCGCTTGCGCGGCTCGACCAGCGACTTCTCCGGCGTCTGCTTGGTCAGCTCGCTCTTGTCCAGCATGGTGATGAAGCGTCTGGACGCCGTATACGGGTTAAAGCTTTTTAGTCCCATTGCCTGGTACCGTCCCTCTGCAACTCTTCGACTAAATATTTTCCGCGTACTCGATCATTTTTTCGTCCGGCTTCAGCTTGACGTAGGCCTTCTTCCAGTCGCGCCGGTGCCCTTCGGCCCGGCCTCGCCGCCGGAACTTGCCGTGAAAAATCGCCGTACGCACGTCGGCCACCTTCACCTTGAAAATGGTTTGTACCGCTTCCTTGATCTGTGTCTTGGTCGCCGCCGAAGCCACTTCGAACACCACCGTGTGCTGGGTCTCTTTCACGCCGAGGCCCTTCTCGGTGATGATCGGGCGGCGAATGATCTTATAAACGTCGCTGGCCATCGCTTATTCCTTTGCCTTGGGCGTCTTGGGCTTGGCAGCCGGCTTGCGCGCCGCCTGAGGCTTAGCGCCCGACTCGCTCTTCGCGCTCTTGCTCGTCGCGCCCTTGCTGGCCTTGGCTTTTGCCGCCTGAACGGGTTTGCTCTCCTGAGCAGGGACCGGCGCAATCGTCTCCACTCGATCCGTGGCGGCGGCCGCCAAAGCCGGGCCTTTGCCCAGGGACTGGTTAAGACGCAGCGCGGCGTCTTTCGACAGCAGCAGCCGGTCATGCCGCATCAAGTCGTAGGGCTGCAACGCCGCCGGCGCCACCACCATCACGCCTTCGAGGTTGCGGCTGGCCAGTTCGAGATTGCGATTTCCGGGAGCCTCAACCAACAGCATGGTGCGTGTGTCTCCATCCAGGCGTGTCAGCGTCTGGCGAAGTTCCTTGGTCTTGTGCGAGCCTAGCGTCCAGCCCTCCACGACCGTCAATTTCTGCTCGGCCAGCTTGGCGGAGAGCGCCGAGCGCAGCGCGCCGAGAAGCATCTTCTTCGGCAGCGCATAGGCGTAACTTCGCGGCTGCGGTCCGTGCACCGTGCCGCCCTTGCGCCAGAGCGAGGAACGAATCGATCCCACGCGCGCGCGGCCTGTGCCCTTCTGCCGCCAGAGCTTGCGGCCCGAGCCGGACACTTCGCCGCGGCCCTTGGTCTTGTGCGTTCCAGCGCGTTGTCCCGCCAGATACCAGCGCACGCTTTCGTGCAGCAAGTGCGGATTGACGCTGGCCGCAAAGACCTCATCGGCCAGGTCCACCTGGCCTACGGTGTTGCCTTCCAGATTTCTGACGTCCACGACCGCCATGATCTTCCTTCCCTAACCTTCCTCGTCCTTACTTCGCCTTCTTGGCCTTGCGGATCAGCAAATAACAACCCTTGGGGCCGGGCACCGCTCCGCGCACCAGCAAGAGATTCTCGTCGTTGTCGATCTTGACCACGCGCAGATTTTTCACCGTGACGCGCTCGTTGCCCATGTGCCCGGGAAAATGCTGCCCCTTCCAGACGCGCGATGGAAACGAGCTCGCGCCAATGCCTCCGGGAGCGCGGTGAAACATCGAGCCGTGCGTGGCGTCGCCGCCGCGGTAGTGCCAGCGCTTGACGCCGCCCGCAAATCCCTTGCCTTTGCTCACGCCGGTGACGTCAACCAGTTCACCCTCGGCGAAGCGATCGACCAGCACACGATCTCCGACCTTGGTCTCGTCAGCCGACTCTTCGAGGCGAAACTCGCGCAAGAGGCGCAGGGGCGCCGCGCCAGCCTTTTTGAAATGGCCGGTCATAGCCTTATTGACCCGCTGCGGCTTGACGAATTCGACCAAGCCGAGCTGTGCGGCATCGTAGCCGTCTTTCTCTTTGCTGCGCCGCTGCACCACCACGCAGGGGCCCGCCTGCAGCACCGTGCATGGCACCGCCGTGCCATCCGCGGCGAATACTCGCGTCATCCCGACCTTCACTCCGAGAATTCCGTCGACCGCCATGATCTATTTCGCTCCGCCGATCTTTCTTGCCTTGCTGTTACCGCACCGCTCTTACTTGGCCACGTGCTCGCGCCCGAAGGCCTTGATTTCCACGTCGACGCCGGGCGGCAGGTCCAGTTTCATGAGTGCGTCCACCGTGTCGGGCGTCGGTTCCAAGATGTCGATCAAGCGCTTGTGCGTGCGCATTTCGAACTGCTCGCGCGATTTCTTGTCCACATGCGGCGACCGCAACACCGTCCAGCGGTTAATGGTCGTCGGCAGCGGAATCGGTCCGGCCACGTTGGCGCCGGTGCGTTTCGCGGTTTCCACAATCTCCCGCGTGGACTGGTCCAGGATGCGGTGGTCGTACGCCTTCAGCCGAATTCGAATTCTTTCTCCGGATGGCATGGTTTACTCGATGATCTCGGTGACTGCGCCGGCGCCGACCGTGTGGCCGCCTTCGCGGATCGCGAAGCGCAGCCCACGCTCGAGCGCCACCGGCGTAATCAGCGAAATCTCCGCCGATACGTTATCTCCCGGCATGACCATCTCCACCCCCGCCGGCAGCTTCACGTCTCCCGTCACGTCCGTCGTCCGAAAATAAAATTGCGGCCGGTACCCCGTGAAAAATGGCGTGTGCCGCCCGCCCTCTTCCTTCGTCAGCACATACGCCTCGGCCTTGAACTTGGTGTGCGGCGTGATCGACGCCGGCTTGGCCACCACCTGCCCGCGCTCCACTTCTTCCTTTTCCGTGCCGCGCAGCAGCAAACCGACGTTGTCTCCCGCCAGCCCTTCATCCAAAAGCTTGCGGAACATCTCCACGCCCGTCACGATGCGCTTCACCGTCGGACGGAAGCCTACAATCTCTACTTCCTCGCCCACCTTCACCTTGCCGCGCTCGATGCGCCCCGTCACCACCGTCCCGCGCCCCGAGATCGAGAAAATATCCTCGATCGGCATCGCGAACGGCTTGTCGATATCCCGCTGCGGCAACGGCACGTTCTTATCCACCGCCGCCATCAACTCCAATATCGTCTTCTCCCACTTCTCTTCCCCGTTCAGCGCGCCCAGCGCCGAGCCGCGAATCACCGGCACATCGTCGCCCGGGAACTGATAGCTCTTGAGCAACTCCCGCACCTCCAGCTCGACCAGCTCGAGCAGCTCGGGGTCTTCTACCGCGTCGCACTTGTTCAGGAACACCACGATGTACGGCACGCCCACCTGCCGCGCCAGCAAAATGTGTTCCCGCGTCTGCGGCATCGGCCCATCGGTCGCCGCCACCACCAGGATCGCGCCGTCCATCTGCGCCGCCCCGGTGATCATGTTCTTGATGTAGTCCGCGTGTCCCGGGCAATCGATGTGCGCGTAGTGGCGATTCGCCGTCTCGTACTCGACGTGCGCCACCGCAATCGTGATGCCCCGCTCGCGCTCTTCCGGCGCGTTGTCAATCGAATCAAACGCCCGGAACTGCACCTTCGGGTTGTTCTTCGACAACACCTTGGTGATCGCCGCCGTCAAGGTCGTCTTGCCGTGATCGATGTGCCCAATCGTCCCGATATTCACGTGCGGCTTACTGCGCTCGAACTTTTCCTTCGCCATAGCGTGCTCCGCTCCTCCACTCGAGCTTGATGAAAATCCCCCAGCCAGCCCAGTTGAGCCGGCTCCCCCTGACCCCTATCGCGAAACTTTCCCGGTGACCTTGCCGATCACTTCCTCGGCAACCGAATTCGGCGCCTCGGCGTAATGCGAGAAATGCATCGTAAAGGTCGCCCGCCCCTGCGTCCGACTGCGAAGATCCGTGGCGTAGCCAAACATTTGCGCCAAAGGAACTTCGACGCGGATCACATTGCTGCCGGCTCGATTCTCCGTGCCCTGAATCGCGGAACGCCGGGAATTCAGATCGCCAAACACAGGCGCCATATATTCATCGGGAACGACGACTTCCACTTTCATGATCGGCTCAAGCAGCACAGGCTTAGCTCTGGCATAAGCTTCCTTGTAAGCCATGGAGCCGGCAATCTTGAACGCCATTTCGTTGCTGTCCACCTCGTGATAGCTGCCGTCCAAAAGGACCACAGCAACGTCCACGGTCGGGAATCCAGCCAAGCTACCACTGTCGAGCGCCTCACGAATGCCGGCTTCGATCGGAGCGATAAATTCGCGGGGAATGGACCCTCCCACGACCTTGTCGATGAAAAGAAAGCGGTGCTCCTTATCGAACTTCCATTTGCCCGCGGAACCACCGCCTACGACTTCCTTGGCCAGGGCGTCGAGGTCATCCACGGACATCTCCTTCATGTCCTCGTGGCTGGAACTCGGAAGAGGGTGCAACTCTATCTTGCAGTGGCCATATTGCCCCTTCCCGCCGGTCTGCTTGATGTACTTGCCCTCACCGAAGGCCTTCTTGCGAATCGTTTCCCGATAGGCAACCTGCGGCCGGCCCACGTTGGCCTGCACGCTGTACTCACGGAGCATGCGATCCACAATGATTTCGAGGTGCAACTCGCCCATGCCTGAAATCAGGGTCTGGCCGGTGTCCGGCTCGGTGGACACGCGAAAGGTCGGATCTTCCTGCGCCAGTCGCTGCAAAGCGACTCCCAGTTTTTCCTGATCGGCCTTGGTCTTGGGCTCGATGGCCACGGAAATGACCGGTGCGGGAAACACGATGGACTCCAGTATGATGGGCTTGTCTTCATCGCAAAGCGTGTCGCCGGTATTGACGCTTTTCAATCCCACGCATGCGCAAATGTCGCCCGCATAAATTTCGTCGATCTCGACTCGCTTGTTCGCGTGCATCTGCAACAAACGGCTGATTCGTTCCCGTGAACCCTTGCCGGAATTCAATACATAGCTGCCCGACTTCAAAACGCCGGAATACACGCGAATGTAGGTGACGTGACCAACGAACGGGTCCGACATGATTTTGAAGGCCAGCGCAGCGAACGGCTGATCGTCCGCGGCGCGGCGCAAGGCGACCTCCTCGGTAGCCGGGTCCACGCCTTCCACGGGCGGCACGTTAAGAGGCGACGGCAGAAAATCTACGACGGCGTCCAGCAGCGGCTGAATGCCTTTGTTCTTAAACGCGGAACCCGCAAGTACCGGAACGATTTTAAGACCCAGGGTAGACTTGCGAATGGACTTGCGCATCTCCTCGGCCGTGAGCGCAACTCCATTCAAATACTTATCGAGCAGATCGTCGTCGTGCTCGGCAATGTAATCCACCATCTTGCCGCGATGCTCGTCGTAGAACTTCTTATCAATGGCCGAAGCCTTCAAAGCCGTGGCAATATCAACGCGGGAATCGACAAACGCCTTATCCCAAAGCTTCTCGACGGGAAATTCCTCGTACTTCGCGCCCAGCGTTTCCTCGAGCCACACAATGACTTTCTCCTCGAGGAAATCGATAACTCCGATAAAATTGTCTTCGCGGCCGAGCGGGAACTGCAAAGGAACGGGGTGAGCCCCCAGGCGCTGACGAATCGTGCGCACGACATGATCAAAGTCCGCGCCGATGCGATCCATCTTGTTCACAAAGCAAATCCGCGGAACCTTGTACTTATCAGCCTGCCGCCAAACAGTCTCGGACTGCGGCTGCACGCCAGCGACAGAGTCAAACACACAAACCGCGCCATCGAGCACGCGAAGAGAGCGCTCGACTTCCACAGTGAAGTCCACATGCCCGGGCGTATCGATGATATTGATCCGGTAGACTTGGTCGGAGCGCTTCCAGCTGGCCGTGGTCGCAGCGGAAGTGATGGTGATGCCCCGCTCGCGCTCCTGCTCCATCCAGTCCATCGTGGCCGTGCCTTCATCCACCGAGCCAATCTTGTAGGTCACACCCGTATAAAACAGGATGCGCTCGGTCGAAGTCGTCTTGCCAGCGTCAATATGGGCCATAATGCCGATATTGCGCGTATGCTCGAGTTTGAATGCCCGGCCCATTTTTCCTAAGTCGCTCCGTCAAATTCCTGGACTTCACACCCCTACCAGCGGTAGTGCGCAAAGGCCTTATTGGCCTCGGCCATGCGGTGCACGTCTTCCTTGCGCTTCATGGCGCCGCCTCGCCCGTTGGCGGCGTCCAGCAACTCATCGGCCAGCTTGTCCACCATGCGCTTGCCCGGCCGGGTGCGCGCGTGCAGCAGCAGCCAGCGAATCGCCAGCGATTGTCGCCGAAAATGGCTGACTTCGACGGGCACCTGGTAGTTCGCGCCGCCGACTCGGCGGGACTTCACTTCCAGGACGGGCTTGACGTTCTCGACCGCCTTCTTGAAGAGCTTGAGCGGCTCGTCATTGCCCTTCTGCCCGACCATCTCCATCGCGCGTATAGAAAATCCGCTGCGCCGTGGAGCGCTTGCCGTCCCACATCATCGAGTTGATGAACTTCTGCACCAGATCGCTGCCATAGACAGCATCGGGCCGCACCGTACGCCGTGGAAACAAATCCTTTGCGAGGCATTGCGCTCCCCTACTTTTGCGCGGCCTTGGGCCGCTTGGCGCCATATTTCGAGCGCCCCTGCTTGCGATTGTCGACTCCGGCAGTGTCCAGCGTGCCGCGAATGATGTGGTAGCGCACGCCCGGCAGATCCTTCACGCGGCCTCCGCGCACGAGCACGATCGAGTGCTCCTGCAGGTTGTGGCCAATGCCGGGGATGTAAGTTGTCACTTCAATGCTGTTCGTCAAGCGCGCCCGAGCCACTTTGCGCAAGGCGGAATTCGGCTTCTTGGGCGTCTGCGTGTACACGCGAATGCAAACGCCGCGCTTTTCCGGGCATCCCTGCAGCGCCGGTGACTTCGTCTTGGTGCGTACTTTCTCGCGTCCGTTACGGACCAGTTGCGCAAACGTCGGCACGGCTCTCCCTCAATCGAGCAAAACGTTTTATTCGCATTCCGCGCCGGCATGCGCCGGAAACACGGAGTGTTTCGGGTTGATCAACAGAAAGGGTCCGCTACGACCACGGATGAGCGACAAGAACAGTCTCCACACTGGTTCCAACCGCAAATTCTAACAGCTGGTCAGAGCGGAGAGGCTTACTCGGCTTTGCGGGGCTGGCGCCCCATTCCGGCCGCTCTCCCAACCCCATTCCCCACTTGCTCGTTCGGGGCAGGAGACCTTCCCCTTCTACAACAGGGACACAAAATCCCTGACGAAGCGCCAAGTATAGGTAAAAAAGAAACCTATGTCAAAACAAAAACTGCACGATCTGAGGAAAAAACTGTGACTCAAACCGCGACCGGCCGGAGCCCCCTCGGCCGCAACCCTCTTTGCAGCCATAAGACTAACATTATCTGCTCGTTACGAGAACTCTGCGGCGTCGGCGATCTATTTAATCTCCATGATCTCTTTTTCTTTTGCCGCCGAGAGTTCCTCGATTTTCTTGGTCTCGCTGTGCGTAATCTTGTCGAGTTCGTCCATGGCCCGCTTGCGTTCGTCCTCGCTCGACCTTCTTTTCTTTCTCGAGATGATCGATGGCTTCCTTGAGATCGCGGCGAATATTGCGCACGGCCGTGCGATGATTTTCGAGGACCTTGTGCAAATGCTTGACGATTTCCTTGCGGCGATCCTCGGTCAGCGGCGGAATGGGCACGCGCACGATTTTTCCGTCGTTGGTCGGATTCAGGCCCAGGTCTGCCGTGCGAATCGCTTTGTCGATCATGGGCACCGCGCCGGGATCCCAAGGCGCGATCACGATGCTCATCGGATCGGGCACCGTGACCGTCCCGAGTTGATTGACCGGCATCGGCGTGCCGTGATAATCGACGCGAATCGAATCCAGAACGGCCACATTCGCGCGGCCCGTGCGCAAACCGGCCAGTTCCCGCCGGAAATCCTCGACGGCTTTTTCCATGCGCACTTTGGCCTGCGCCACCGCGTCTTTGCTCGTTGCAATCGTGGTCATAATCGAATTCTACTCCTGTCTCGTTCCCGGCGGCGCAATCAGCTCGCCGTCACCAGCGATCCCACCTTCTCCCCCAACACCACCCGCTTGATATTGCCCGGCTCATTGAGATCGAAAATAATGATCGGCATCTTGTTTTCCATGCACAGCGAGATGGCCGTGGAGTCCATCACCGCCAGGCCGCGCTGCAGCACATCCAAATAACTGATGCGGTCGAAGCGCTTGGCGCCCGGCACTTTTTCCGGGTCGGCGTCATAGATGCCATCCACGCGCGTTGCTTTCAGAATGACCTGCGCCCGGATCTCCATGGCGCGCAGCGCTGCAGCCGTGTCCGTGGAAAAATAGGGATTGCCGGTGCCCGCCGCGAAGATGACCACGCGCCCTTTCTCGAGGTGCCGCGCCGCGCGCCTGCGGATAAACGGCTCGGCCACTTGATGCATCTCGATGGCGCTTTGCAAGCGCGTGTGCGCTCCCTGCTTTTCGAGCGCGTCCTGCAGCGCCAAACCGTTAATCACCGTGGCCAGCATGCCCATGTGGTCGGCCGTGGCGCGGTCGATGGCCAGCGCTTTCTGGCGCGTGCCGCGAAAGATATTTCCGCCGCCCACCATGATGGCCATCTGCACGCCGAGATCGCTCACTTCCTTAAGTTCACCGGCGATGCGAGTCAAGGTTTCCGCGTGGATGCCCGAGCCCTGTGTTCCTTGCAGCGACTCTCCCGACAATTTCAAGACCACGCGCTTGTACGCTGGGCGTGGGAGATTTTCCGTGTCCGGGATTGGGGCGGTGGCAGTCATGAAGCGGCGCTTGCGGACCGCACGAGCTTAGTGCGCAAACTCGGCGGGCATTCTAGCAAAGAATCGCGCGCGGCGGCCAGAGTTCAGCGGCCCGCTGCAACCGAAGTAGCATCTTCCGGCCCACTGGATGAAGATGCGGAGGCTTCGCCAACCTTGAGGCGCACGAAGCGCCGAATGGAGATGTTCTCGCCGAGCTTGGCAATCATCTGGCTGACGAGCTCGCCAACGGTAACCGATTCATCTTTGATGAAATGCTGCTCGTAGAGGCAATTCTCCTCGTAGAACTTTTCCATCTTGCCGTTGACGATTTTCTCGATCACCGGTTCCGGCTTGCCGGTTGCGCGCGCCTGCTCGCGATAGATTTCGCGCTCGTGATCAAGAATCTGCTGGGTGACCTGCTCCCTGCGGACGTAACGAGGATCGAGCGCGGCAACGTGCATGGCCACATCGTGGCAAAGCCGCTGAAAATCCTCGGTGCGCGCCACGAAGTCGGACTCGCAATTGATCTCCACCACCACGCCAATCTTTCCTCCCGCGTGGATGTAGTGGCCGATCAGTCCTTCGGTGGCCTCGCGTTGCGCCTTTTTCTGCGCGGCGGCCTGGCCCTTGCGGCGCAGGACGTCAATCGCCTTGTCGATGTCGCCGACCGCTTCGACGAGCGCTGCGCGGCAGTCGCTGAAGCCCGCGCCCGTGCGCTCGCGCAACTCCTTCACCAAGGACGCGGGGATATTCTGCTCAGGTTTCGTGTTCATCTTTTCGCCCGGCTCTCCGGAAACAGGTTACAGATGTTTTGGTTTGGACGCTTCGAGGCGTCCGGGGCCGCCGTCAGGGCGGCGGTTCAGATTAGTTCGGGGATTCGCTCTCGCCAGGCACAGCCGTCGCGGCATCCGCCACGGGTTCAACGGTACCCTCGACCGCATCCACGAAATCGCCTTCCTGCTTCTCGTAGGATTCGTAAGCGCTGGTGTCCACGTACTCGGCATTTTCCTCGCCTTCGGCGGCCACGCCTTCGGCCTTCTGCCCAGCGAGTTGCGTCTGCTCGAAGGCTGACCGTCCTTCGGCCACCGCATCGGCCAGCTTGGTCACGAACAGGCGAATGGCGCGCAGCGCATCATCATTGCCCGGAACGATCCAATCCACCTGGTCCGGATCGGAATTCGTGTCCACCACAGCCACCACGGGAACACCCATGCGCCGAGCCTCTCGGACGGCGATCATTTCGGTATGCGAATCGATGACCACCATGGCGTCGGGCGGCGTCGTCATGTTCTCGACCCCCTCCAGATTCTGGTGCAGGTGCTTGCGCTCGCGCTCGAGCCGCGCGGATTCCTTCTTCGAAAGCTGCGCCATGCGCCCGTCTTCGATCATGGCATTGAGGGTTTTCAGCCGCTTGATGGATTTCTGCAGCGTGGCCCAATTCGTCAGCGTGCCGCCCAGCCAGCGATGATTGACAAAGTACATTCCGCAGCGGCGGGCCTCCTCGGCCACCGCTTCCTGCGCTTGCCGCTTCGTACCCACAAAGAGCACGGCGCGCCCCTGACTGGTCAATTCGCTTAAAAACCGGCTGGCGTCCCGGAACATCTTCAATGTCTTTTGCAGATCTATGATGTGAATCCCATTTCGTTCTCCGAAGATGTATTCCTTCATCTTCGGATTCCAACGGCGGGTCTGGTGGCCGAAGTGAACGCCGGCCTCCAGCAACTCCTTCATCGTAATTTCAACTGCCAATGGACCTCCTCGTGGATTGAATGCTTGCGGCCACCTGAACCAAACAGAGCCCGCAGCCGAGCATCCTGTCGCCGACGTCCTGCCGGCCAAGTATTCGGCTCGGCGAACCGAGCCGTACAGCCGTAGCCATTACCGCTTGCTGAACTGGAAGCGCTTGCGCGCGCCCTTCTGCCCGTACTTCTTACGCTCGCGCATGCGCGAATCGCGCGTGAGGAATCCGTTCTTGCGCAACCCTGGCCGCAACTCGGGATTCAAAACCGCCAGAGCGCGCGAAAGTCCCATGCGGATCGAACCTGACTGCCCGCCAACCCCGCCGCCATTGACCGAGGACGACACATCCAGCTGATTCTCCATTCCCGTGAACTTCAGGGGCTCGATGGCGCGGGTCAGCCAAGCCACGTTCCTGAAATATTCGTTGACCGGCCTGCCGTTCACTTCAAACTTTCCCGCGCCGGGCTTGATGAAGACCCGCGCGATGGCATTCTTACGGCGACCCGTGCCGTACAATGGCCTCTTCGCTGCGCCCTCGATGGGTTGTGCCGTGGAACTCAACTTTCCTCCTCAATTACTCATCAATCTCGTAAACGCTCTCCGCCATCTTTCCGGGTCGCCAACCATCGAACGCCAACTCTTGCAGTAGGTTGGATCGCCCAGGTGTTCTCGGCGGATGCGGCAGGCCTGCTACAGCGCCAGTGGCTGAGGCTTCTGCCCAGCGTGTCGCGCCAAACCCTTCTCATCAAGATACACGCGCAGCTTCTTGGCTCGGCTGGCGCGCAGTTTGTTCTTAGGCAGCATGCCCAGGACCGCCTCGCGCAACATCCAGTCCGCGCGATTCGGCCGAATCCGCTTCGCGGGAATCTCTTTGAGGCCGCCTGGATATCCGCTATGACGACGGTACATCTTGTCCTCGAGCTTGTTGCCGGTCATACGGATCTTCTGTGCATTGATGACCACGACGTGGTCGCCGCAATCCAAATAGGGTGTGAAGTTAGGCTTGTCCTTGCCGATCAGCACGCGCGCCACAGCCGTCGCCAGCCGACCCAACACCTGTCCGGCGGCGTCCACAACCACCCACTGCGGTCCTTCCATGAGGCTCTCTGCGTCCCGGCCTCGGGGGATATACGTACGCATCCGCTCAGCCACATCCTTCCTGTAGAGACAATCGCCAAGGATAGGCTGGCGGCCGGCTTTTGTCAATGCACTCTCTCGGGCTGTCGCCGCAAAATGAGAATGTCCGGTTTGTGCAAAGTAGAAATGTCCGGTTCCATGGGTGGCCGAGGGGCCCATGGAAACGGAGCGAATCACGTTGAGTCAACGAGAACGAGACCGGTTGAAAGTGCTGCACGAAGTGGATCAGAAGCATTTGACGCAGGTCGCCGCGGCCAAGCGGCTGCAGGTAACCGACCGCCACGTGCGGCGGATGCTGCTAGGCCTGCGCCAGCGTGGCGATGGTGCGCTCGTTCATGGACTGCGCGGCCGCCCCTCGAACCGCAGGCTGGCGGCCAGGCTCGAGGAGAAGATTCTGGCGCGGCTACGCCAGCGGTATGCGGATTTCGGCCCCACGCTGGCCGCCGAACACCTGGCCCAGGAAGGTTTCGCGGTGAGCCGGGAGACGCTGCGGAAGTGGATGACCCGGGCGGCCTTGTGGCGACCGCGCCGCCAGCGTGTGAAGGCCGTGCATGTGTGGCGCGAGCGCAGAGCCAGTTTCGGAGAGCTGGTGATGCAGGATAGCTCGCCGTTCCGCTGGCTGGAGAATCGCGGTCCGGCTTGCCATCTGATCGCTCTGATCGATGATGCCAGCAGTCGCCTCTGGGGACGGTTCACCGAGCACGACACGACGGAAGAGAACCTGCGAACCCTGGAGGGATGGGTACGGCGCTATGGACGTCCGCTGGCTCATTACACCGATAAAAACAGCATCTTTCAAACGGCCGGTCCGCAGCCGCTTGCCGAACAACTCCGGGGAGATCCAGCAGCGCACGCAGTTTGGGCGAGCGTTGCACGAGTTGGGAATCGAATGGATCGCGGCGCACAGTCCGCAAGCGAAGGGGCGTATCGAGAGGCTCTTTGAAACTCTGCAGGACCGTCTGGTGAAGGAGATGCGGCTGGCCGGGATCGACAGCATCGCCGCAGCCAATCATTTCCTGGAAATGCGCTTTCTTCCCGAGTGGGAACAGCGCTTCACCGTGATGCCTCGTAGCCCGCGCAATGCCCATCGGCGGCTGGGGCCGGAGCATCGCTTGGAGGAAATTTTCAGTGTGCGCGCCGCGCGCCGGGTGGCTGCAGATCACACCGTGAGCTGGGATGGCAATCGCTGGGGAGTCCTGCGGGAGGACGTTTGTGCGGGGCTTCGTGGAGCTGCCGTAGAGATCGAACGGCGATTAGACGGAAGCCACTGGTTGCGCTACCGGGGCCGCTATCTCCACCTGCGTCCCTGCCCCCAACCGCTGCGGCCGTCCGCAAGTCCTTCCGGCCTACGGCCTCCAGGACTTGCGGAACGAACACCGCAACCCCAAACCAAAAGCAAACCCAAATACCATGTGCCTGCTGAGCACCCTTGGAGAAAACCATGGAAGCGGACATTTCTACCTGGCGGAAAACCGGACATTTCTACTTTGCGTTGACATGCACTCTCTCGGGCTCGATTCGTCCTGCCAGCGCAACGCGCGGTCGAGGCGACCGGGCGAACCACCCGCGGCCAGATCAACAATCAGGCATCGACGGCCAACAATATATCTTGACGCGATATATTTTCGGATGTTATAAACTCTGCATCAAGCGACCACTGGCCGCCACCGCTGGCGACACCTTCCCACTCGTTCTCCCAGGCGGTGGCGGCCTTCTTTCATGCGTTCCTGGTTCGCCGCCGCACTTTCCCGGTATGATTCGCGGTTCGATCTTTTGGATAGGAGGGCGAACCTATGCTGAAACTCAAACGGACCTACGCGCCTCCCGCGCCATCCGACGGTTACCGCGTCCTGGTCGATCGCCTTTGGCCGCGAGGTCTTTCGAAGGACAAGGCGCGCGTGGATCTTTGGATGAAGGACATCGGACCGTCCGCCGCGCTCCGCAAGTGGTTCGGACACGAGCCAAAGCGCTGGACCGCTTTTCGGACGCGCTACTGGCGCGAATTGCGCCAGGAACCGCAACTCGTCCTCCAACTCAAGCAGCTTCTGAAGAAACATCGCAGCGTGACGCTGCTCTTTTCCGCTCGAGACGAACAGCACAATCAGGCCGTTGCCCTGCGTGCATTTCTGCAAAGGGCCCGGCCAAGCAAGTCCAAATCGCCGGGAGCCGTGTGACCCTCAGAAACCAGAACATCGATCGCAGCTTGGCTGAGTTGCGCGACACCGTCATCGCTTGTCGCAAGTGTCCGCGCCTGGTGCACTACCGCGAGGAGGTGGCGGCCACGAAGCGCCGCGCCTACCGCGAATGGACCTACTGGGGCCGGCCGGTTCCGGGTTTTGGCGACGCACACGCCAAACTTCTGATCATCGGCCTGGCACCGGCCGCTCACGGCGCAAATCGCACCGGCAGGATGTTCACCGGCGATCGCTCTGGCGATTTCCTCTATGCCCAGCTTCACCGTGCGGGCTTCGCGAGCCAGCCCACGTCGCGCCGCATCGATGACGGGTTGACCTTGCGTAACGCCTATATCTCCGCCGCGGTTCGTTGCGCGCCGCCCGACAATAAGCCGCTCCCTGCCGAAATCCTCAATTGCAGCGGCTACCTGGAACAGGAACTCGATCTGTTGCAGCCCCGTGTGATTCTTGCCCTTGGCGCCATCGCGTTTGACGCTTACCTGCGCCTGATGGTGCGGCGCGGAGCGATACCTTCACGATCGCCTTACATCTTCGCACACGGCGCCGAATGCGAACTGCCACCGCCGCTGCCGCATCTGTTTGCCTCCTATCACCCCAGCCAGCAAAACACGCAAACCGGCCGCCTGACGCCCGCCATGTTCTATGGCGTCCTGCGCCGCATTCGCCGCGTGCTCGCTACTACCACATAATTTCGCTCCGCGTTGCACTCTCCCCACGGGATGGTAGTATCACCACATGGCGGAGAAATTCACCATCGGGCTCATCCAGCGAAAATGCTCGCTCGATCCCCGGGAAAATCTTGACGCGGCCATGAGCGGCATTCGCGAAGCCGCCGGACGCGGCGCGCAAATCATCTGCCTTCAGGAACTTTTTCGCTCGCAATATTTCTGCCGCGAGGAAAATCACGACCGCTTCGACCTCGCCGAGCCTATTCCCGGCCCCTCGACGGAAGCCCTAGGCAAACTGGCCGCCGAGTTGCGCGTGGTCATTGTCGCCTCGCTCTTCGAGCGCCGCGCCGCGGGCCTGTATCACAACACCGCGGCCGTTCTCGATGCCGACGGCTCCCTGCTGGGCACCTACCGCAAGATGCACATTCCCGACGACCCGCTCTATTACGAGAAATTCTATTTCACGCCGGGCGATCTCGGCGTCCCCAGCTTCGACACGCGTTACGGCCGCATCGCCGTCCTAGTGTGTTGGGACCAGTGGTATCCGGAAGCCGCCCGCCTGGCCAGCTTGCGCGGCGCGAACATTCTGTTCTATCCCACGGCCATCGGCTGGCATCCCTCCGAGAAGCGCGAGTTCGGCGCCGCTCAGCTTGACGCCTGGCGCACGATTCAGCGCTCGCACGCCATCGCCAACGGCATTTTTGTCGCCGCCGTCAATCGCGTCGGCTTTGAAGGCCCGCCCGAAAGCGGCATCGAATTCTGGGGCTCGTCCTTTGTCGCCGACCCGTTTGGACAGGTCCTCGCCCAGGCGGCGACCGATCGTGAAGAGACCCTCGTGGTCGAATGCGATCCGCGCCGCGTCGAAGAGGTTCGCCGCAATTGGCCCTTCCTGCGCGACCGCCGCACCGACGCCTACGCACCTTTACTCGAGCGATGGCTCGATTGACTCCGGCGTCGCGCAATTCCTCGGCGCCCGGCCAAATGGGCTACCGCATGCCCGCCGAGTGGGAACCCCACGAGGCTACCTGGCTCGCCTGGCCGCACGAACGAACCGACTGGCCCGGCAAGTTCGCTCCCATTCCCTGGGTGTATGCCGACATCGTCAGCCGTCTCGCTCGCGTCGAGCGCGTGCGCATCCTCATCGGCAGCCGTCAGGAGGAGCAAAGCGCCCGGCGGATGCTCGAAAAAACCGGCGTGGAACTCGGCGCCGTGGAATTCTTCCGCGTGCCCACCAACCGCGGCTGGACGCGCGATTTCGGACCTATCTTTATCAAGCAGTCAGACGGTGCGTCGCCGCAGAAAAACAAACGCAAAATCGCCCTCACCAACTGGCGTTTCAACGCCTGGGCCAAGTACGACGACTGGAAAAAGGACAATGCCGTGACCGGCCGGCTGATCCCGAAATTAAAGCTGCCCGTTTGGGAACCGGAATTTCACGGCCGCCCTGTCGTACTCGAAGGCGGCAGCATCGAGGTCAACGGCCTCGGCACCTTGCTGACCACCGAGGAATGCCTGCTTAGCCCCTTGCAAGCTCGCAATCCGGGCCTGCACCGCGCGGATCTCGAATCCATTCTTCGCGATTACCTCGGCGCCACCAATGTCCTTTGGCTCGGAAAGGGCATAGCCGGCGATGACACTCACGGCCACGTGGACGATCTGGCGCGCTTCGTAAATCCCACGACGGTCATCACCGTCGCCGAGACGAATCCTTCTGACCTCAACTACGAACCGCTGCGCGAAAATCTAGCTCGCCTGCGCGGAATGAAGGACCAGGACGGCAACCCGCTGCGCGTCGAGACGCTGCCCATGCCCTCGCCGGTTTACTTCGACGGCCAGCGCCTGCCGGCCAGTTATGCGAATTTCTACATCGCCAACCGCGTGGTCCTGGTTCCGACATTCAACGACGTCAACGATCGCGTCGCGCTCGATACCCTGGCGAGATTGTTCCCCGATCGCGAAGTCGTGGGCATCGCCTGCCGCGACCTCGTCCTCGGACTCGGCACGCTCCACTGCATGACCCAGCAGCAACCCGCGTAATCTCGCCCTGCAGACGCTCGAAACGATTTCACCGTTGACGCCCGCTTGGGCTTTGGGTGTAGAATCTCTCCACGTAACGTCAGGCAACTGCTTGGAAAGCAAGTGATCTCTGAACCACACTGCGGGGCGATTACGCGAGTCACCATAGAGTGACGTGGTGCGAATGCGCAGCCGCGGTAAAGGAAACAACATGAGAATCCGTCTCCCGCGCCGTAAACACAACGGCTTCGCGATCGCCTTCAGCACGGCGAGTTTGATGGTGATGGTCGCGGCCCTGCTGATCTTCAGCGGCCATTCCGTCGCTCGCGCGCAGACAGGAAATGTGCAGGCGGTCGGCAGCATGAGCGACGTCATGGTGAGCATGGTCTATCCGGCCACGAACAACATTCTGTTGTTCGTCTATCGCGGCGGGCCCCAGACGGATGCGGATTGGGCCAGCGTGCAGCGCAGCGCGGTTCTGCTTGCCGAATCGGGGAATCTTTTAACGATGCGCGGTCCCGGCGGCGACCAGGGCGACTGGGCCAAGGACGCCAAGGCGCTCGTGGATGCAGGAGCCGCTGCCTACAAGGCAGCTCGCGCCAAGGATACGCGCGCTTTGCTCGCCGTCGATCAGCCGATCAACGCATCCTGCGTGAACTGCCACAAGCAGTACCGGTTCAACAACAGCAGCGCGCCCGTAGCAGCTCCGCCCCATCCTTAGTGCGAGCCGCCGAAGGAATCGGCAGGACCATAGAAGGCTACGTTAGTTTCGGAAGCAGATTGGACTGAGGCGCGGCGGTTAGAAAAGGAGTGCGCTCAGGCTGTCTTGTCGGTCGGTTTCCACAACATGAAAATCATCAAAGCGGTGATCTTTGAACCGGTCGGTTGTCTGGCCGAATTTCGCGCCGAGGAATTCGACGCTATTGCGGACCGCTTGTTCGAGGGGGGCGGCGCCAGCCCATCGGGCAGCGAGGCCTATTGGAACTTGCTCGGCCGGATGGAGGAAGCGGGCAAGAAACTGAGCGCCTCGGAAACGCAGATGGCCGAGAGCTTGGAACTGCAAGCTGTCGAGCAGGCGCATTTGTACGAAGATGTCGTGCCGGCGCTCGAGGAACTGAAATCTATGAGTGTCGATCTGCTCATTGCCTCGTCTCTTTCCACCCCCGCCATCAATCGCTTCCTGGAGAAATCCTCTGTCTCCGGTTTTTTCTCCGCCGTTTGGACGCGGGACAGCGCCGGCGGCATCAAGGCTGCGCCGCTGAAAAAAGCGATCGAGAGCGCCGCAGTTCCGGCGGATCAGGCGATGGTTCTGGTGGATACGATTGACAGCATTCAGATGGCAAAACGGCTGGGAACCAATTCCATCCTGATGATCAACGATTACGACCAGGGCAAAAGACTGGCCGGGCAGGATCCCACCGGGGCGGTGGTTTCGCTTCACGAATTGCCCGACGCCATTCGTTTTGTCGTGGAAAACGCGAAGCTACCGCATGCCTGACGCGAATTCCTGACTCGCATCGACAATCCTGATTAACATCCATCGCAGCGAATGAAATTCGAGGGCGGAAAACAAAATTGGTGATGGCTGCTCCCGCGGCCATCACCAATTTCTGATACGCCTAGGTCTCTATGCGGAGAGGCGTTCCAGGCCGGAGGCCAGCAGGCCCTTGGCCATGTCCACCTTCGTTGCGTTGTACTTCAAGGGCGCTGCATTCGCCAGCGCTTGCGCCATCGCCTGATTGATCAGCGGCGTGCTTAGCGTCTTGCCCTTCAGGAAGTCCTCCACCGGCTTCTCCCGCCACGGCTTCCCGGCAATCCCGCCGAACACCACTCGCGCGTCCTGCACCTGCTTGCCCTGCAACACCAAGCCGAGTGCCAGCGAGGCCATCGCGAAGTCCCATACGCCCCGCGGCCGCAGTTTCTCGAATGATGCCTTAAATCCTGGCTTCGGCGCTGGCAGTGTCACCTCCGTCAGGATCTCGTTGAACCGCACCACGTGCGATTGCAGCTTCCCGTCCACCATCATGTCCCCGGGCACCAGTTGCTCCACCGTCAACTCCTTGGTCCCGAACGGTGTCGCCAGCTTGGCCTTCGCGTCGTGCGTGATCAACGCCGTCGCGATGTCGCCGGGATAAACGGCGTAGCACAGTCTTCCGCCCATCACCGAGTGATAGTAGCTGTTGTCCCCAATTGCTCCGTAGCAGATGTAGCCGCCATTGCGGTAGCAAGAGTAGCCGCCTCGCAGATACTGACACCACACCTGTTGCAGCATGTCTCCGCCCACTGTCGAGGCGTTCCGCAACTCCGGCGAGGAGATCTTGCCCACCGCTTCCGTCAGCATCGGATACATCTTCGCTACCAACGGCGATTCGTGCACTTCCGACAGTTTTGTCAGAGCGCCGATCTGCAAGCCGCCCTGCCCATCTTCCTTGATGTAGCGCAGCCCGTTGATCTTCTTGATGTCAACGAGATAATTCGGCGCCGCCGGGATGCGATTCTTCAACTGAATCAGCAGGTCGGTCCCGCCCGCATACACTCCAGACTCCGTCCCGTGCAGCGACAGAATCTGGATCGCTTCCTCTACGCTTGTCGGTCGATACACCGATACGGATTTCATGCGATCACCTGCCCTTTCCCGTTGGCTTTCAGACCCGCCATGATTCCTTCCTTCGTGATCGGATGCTCGCGAATACGCACGCCGCAAGCATTGTAAATCGCATTCGCCAACGCGCCTGGAGGCGCTCCAATCGCCGTCTCCGCGAAACCCTTGGAGCCGAAGAACCAGCGCGGCTCCCAGCTATTGATGAAGACGTTGGTGGTGTCCGGCGGCTCCATGATCGTCGGCAGCCGATACGACAGGTAGCCCACGGCATAATGCCTCGTTCCCGGAAACTCCCGGTCCCACGGAATGGCGTCGGTCGCAAGGGAGGTGCTCTGGACCAATGACCCGTGCATATCGCCATTCGCCAGCAACGGATTATTAACGTGACCGGCGTCATGACAATAGGCCGCCCGAACGTAGCGATAATCGCCCGTCCAGGTGTCGACTTCAACCTCGGCAAAACAGCATCCAATCCCGCGGTTCAGCGCCCTTCCAATGGCCGCCGGGTGCGTGCACCGGCCGATCATGTGGATAGGCCCCTTATTGGCCTTTGCCAATTCCGCGAACGTGACGCTCTTCTTGGAGCCGTCCGTCGCCGAGATCACTCCGTCACGAACGTCCAGCTTCGCAACGTCCACCTTCAAGGTTTCCGATGCGCGCTTGAGCAGTTCCTTTCGCAGTTTGTCGGCCGCATTGCACAGCGACCCACCTTGTAGTTGAGTGGTCAGGCCACTATTCCAGCCAGGGGATGCCGGCGTCTCACCGGAGTCGCCCCAAACCAGCCTGATGTGTTCCAGGTTCTTCGTGTATCCCAGGATTTCCGAGACCTGCATGGACATCGAGGTGCCGTGGTTGGTCCCGCTGTCCGGCTGACCGTAGTGCAGGATGATATGTCCCTCTTCATCGACCTCCAACTCACCGGTCCAGACACTGGGCGCGAACGGCGAAGCTTCCGCTTCCGCCTTGGCCGCCGCTGCATTCTGTGGTGCGCCACCGCCGTAGCTAAGGCCAGCTGCGCCGCCACCGCCACCGAAGCCACCGCCCGACCTGTCCAAGACCCACTGGAAGTGCGGCTCACCTTCGTGATAACCGACTCGGCCCGCATGGTGCTGGGACATCGCCAATCCGAAGCCGGTCTTGAATCTTCCAGGGTTTCCGCCCGGCACTGGATTCCGCTTGTCCCACCCGATGACCTTGGCTCCTTCTTGCAGCACTTCGACGACGCCGTAGCAATCGTAGGTGAGGAAGCCATTCTCGGTTTCAGGCATCGGAACGATCGTCGGCCCCCCCTGCCCGATAGCGATTTTTGTCCCGGGTTTCTGCAGATTGAGCAGACGGAACTTCATGGGGTCCATCCCCACGGCTTCCGCCATCTCATCCATCATCTGTTCCCAGGCCCATTTGAACTCTTGTTGGTAGTTGCTGCGCGACGGACCCGTCCTCATCGTATTCGTCCGGTACATGAAGCCGACTTCTTCCCAGTTGGGCACGACGTGCAGGTACAGTTCCGACCGTCCGCCTCCGCCTTCGCCGCCAATTCCGCCGCCCGGATTCGAGCCCGTATTGACGTGGAACTCGCGGCGGCAAGCCAGAATCTTCCCGTCCTTGGTGGCCCCTACTTTGAACTTGCAGAGGGTCTGCGGCTTCACCGCCAAATGGGCCAATTCCTCGCCCTTATTTAGCGTGATCTTCACGGGCCGATTGGTCTGTTTTGCGATGTGGGCAACCCAAGGATAAAACTTCGGCGCCGCCGGCATTGCCCCGCCAAACGTTCCGCCGTTCCACTTGTTGATGTAGCGAATATTCTCGACAGGGACGCCCAGACCCTTGGCGAGGGCAACTCGCAGCGGAGCAATGGCCTGACCCATGCCCCACATCGTCAGCTTGTCGCCATCCCACTTCGCGACGCTGCCAATCGGTTGTATCGGAATGGGGATTGAGCCCTGGTACAAATAGTTGAATTCCTTGACCACATCCGATTGCGAGAATCCCTTCTCAACGTCACCCCAGTGGTAAGCCGATTTGACGACGTTTCCGCGACCGCTGGAGCTCAGGTCCGGCGGGTTCGGGGCCATGGCCTGCTGCAGGCTCGAGGAGAATGGAAGAACTTCGTACTCGACCTGCAACGCCTCGATCGCGTCCTCGGCCTGATCCTCGGTCTCCGCGGCGACGATGGCGACTACCTCGCCCTGAAAATCCAGGACCGTCGGAATCGGGTACGGCTTCGGTCCATTCTGAGACGTCAGCACGTACGCCACTCCCGGCATCTTCTCCGCTTTGGAAGCGTCGATCGACTTCACGACCGCGCGCGGATGCGGACTGCCCAGCATCTTGCAATACAGCATGTTCGGGAACGTCACGCGCGTGGCGTACTGCGCCTTGCCGACGAGCCGTGGGATCATGACCTGCGGCATCGCCGGCTGCGAAGTTCCGACCAGTTTGCACTTGTCCGGCGGGTAGCCCTGCCATTTGGTGGTTACCAGCTTCTCGTCGCCTTCGATCAGAGTTTGCTCGGGGCCATGCCCGCCGCCCGTCGAAAAATTTCGCACCACGGGCATATTCACGACGACGCAATTATCCGGCTCCGCCTTGATCTGCAGTTTTGGCTTCTGTGGTTCTGGGCTCATGCGATCTCCGCCTCCCCTCGCAGTACCTTCCCCGTGTCCACCACCGTCCGGATGATTGACGCGTACGCCGCGCAACGGCAGATGTGTCCCGCCAATCCCGCCTTCACCTGCTCCGCCGTCGGATTCGGGTTCTTATCCAGCAATCCCTTCGCCGTCACTTCCCACCCCGGCGTGCAGAATCCGCACTCGGCCGCTGCGTACAAGTTCGCCACCTTCTGCAGCGGGTGTAGGTTCTTCTCATCCCCTAGCCCTTCCACCGTGAACACCTTCTTCCCCACCGCCTCCATCGCCAAAGTGTGGCACGAGTAGAACGGCGTCCCATCCAGCAGCACGCTGCACGCCCCGCAACTCGCTCGGTTGCAGCTTCGGTTCGTTCCCGTCATTCCCAACTTCACCGCGATCACTTCCCACAGCGTCGTGCGCGCCTCGTACTCAGCCTGGTAGACCTTCCCGTTAATGTTGAACGAGCTGGTCTCCTTGGTCATGGCCACGGGAATCGCCAGGGGAGATGGCTTGGCAGCCGGAGTCGCTCCCGCCGCCACCGCGCCCACAGTTCCCATCGTGGTCGTCACCGCCACCGCCCCACGCCGGCAGCCTTCATGAAATTTCTGCGCGAATACTCCATGTTCAATCCTCCTCAAACTTCTTGTGGCAATGTTGAGAAACCAAAAGCGAAACGGCGCTGGACGTCGTGGCACAGATATCGACGCGGATACAAACGGCACAGTTGGCAAGTCATACGATCTCGATAAAATTGTGAGACATCGCTAACACCCTGCTATTTGTCTGGTAAGTCTTCGTCTAGCCTATTGCGCGAATTTAACGCCATTGCCCAATGAAGTCAAGGTGTGGTCCTGGCGCCTCCGGCTTTGCATAGCCCTCCACGCTGCGGCTTGTTTCGTGAGGCTTTCACCCTCGATCGGGCGGCGGGGCGACAGGGACCATGCGGCCCTTCTCAAGGGTGAAGATCAGCCCGCGCCATTCGATGCGATTCACCACAAAGCTCGCCAGCCACGTCGAAAACGCGAAGAAATCGTGCAGCGGCAGGAGCCAGAGTTTCCGCCGCACCACAGGATCGCCCAGTCCCCAGACGCCGACGATCCAGCCGGTTACCAGACGCACGACGAGGTAGGCACACAACCATGCGGCGGCCAGCACGCCGGTCGGTGCGAGCAGAGCCGCCAAGGCTGCCCAAAACAGCCCATGCGTCATGATCATGCCGAAATGCCCTCCGGGGCGGATGTGGCGGATCCCGATGACCCAACGCAGCTCATGGCGCAGATAATCACCGAGCGTCTCGGAGGGAAACTCCATCTCCACGGGTTTGGGCGCCAGTTCGACGCGATAGCCACGACCGGCAATCCGCCGGCCAAATTCGTAATCGTCGGAATGCAAGTCGAGCAGCGCCTCGAAGCCCCCGATCTCGGCCAGCCGTTCGCGCGTCGTGGCCAGAGTCGAGCCCATCGCAAACTTCAGCCCTTCCAGCGTGCGCGCGACCAGGGCCGAGGAGGAAAAGGACGCCGCCGCGCCCACGGCATCCAATGCGGCTCCGAGCGAAGGCGCTTCCAGCGCGCGATACAGCGCCGTCACCGCGCCGACTCCTGGATCGGCGAACAGCGCCGCGACATCCCGCAAATAGTCCGGCGCGACGCGCACATCGCTATCCGTAATCACCAGTAGGGAATGGCGCGCCTCGCGCACCATGCGGCACAGTTTGGCGACCTTGTCGTTCGCGCCTTTTCTTTCCACCCCAAGAAGCAACCGCATCGGGCGGTCCGGAAAATCGCGCATCAACTGGCGAATCACGGGAACGACCGGATCGCCTTCATCCGTCGCGGCAAATAAGATTTCGTACTCGGGGTAATCCTGCCGGCAGAAACTGGCGAAGTTCTCGTACGCGCCGCGGTCCAAACCGCGAACCGGCTTGAGGATGCTTACCGGCGGCGCAAAATCCGCACTGGACGGCGCGGTACGATTCGGGCGGCCGAAAAAGCGGACCGCGGCCCAAGCTCCAAACACATAAAACGCCAGTGGCGCCAAGGCCAGGACAAACACAGCGTCGCGCCCCGCCTCTCGCAGCACCAGCGTGTTCAGAACTCGCGACGCTTGATCGGCCCATGCCAGCGCGACTCCAAGAAAAATAAGCACGATGCCCACCCAGCGCGTGACGCTCAGGCGTTCCCGCAGCAAAAACTTGGCTCCCAGCGGTCCGGCGATGTAGCCCAGGGAAGTCACCGGCATGACGAAACTCACCGGATACCAGGAAAGCATCGTCAGAAATCCGTAGAACGATAGCGCCAGGAGCCCGATGCCGGTCCACATCCACCCTTGCAAGACTGCGCGGCCTACAAAACGAAGAATCGACGCCGGCGAAAATCGCCGCACCTCGCCGACACGCTTCATCGCATGAGTCAGGGCGATCTCGCCGCCGGTTCCCGTCACCACCACGAGCAACGTAATCAGCGTCGCGCGCATGTCAGCTGTGCTCTGCCTGTTGCGCATTCACCAAGGGTTGTGTGGTGCTCGGCGGCGTGCGGCTGACCAGGAACACACCGACTACGATTAGTCCGATCGCCAGCCAGCGCGCCGGCAACACTTTTTCGCCGAGCCATAGATACGCGAATACGGGCACCAGCGCGTACGAAACAGCCGAGAAGGGCATCACGAAACTGAAGTCGGCCCAGGAAAGAACCAGCATGTGGCACACGATGAACAGCAGCATGCAGAGAACGCCCGTCCAAATCGCGCCGTTGGTAAAGGTGCGGAGCGCTCCGGCCCAGATCTCCGGAGCGCTCGCGAAACCGAGCGCGCCGATTTGCTTCATTCCCTTGTCGAAGAGGGTGTTCCCGAACGCGCCGAAAAACACCTCGAGAAACAGCAACACATAGGTTTTCGGCCTAAGATTTCTCTTGGAATGCATATCGGGTACGAGTCGAGCCCGCCCGGCTCGGAGAGCCTCTGCGTCCACATCGGCGGCGCGGCAAATGCCGGGCGGCTACCGTCCTGCGGGAGATGGTGCCCCGGCCTAGTGGCCGATGCTTGCCGCTTGCGACACCGCGGCTGCCCGGGTCTCTTCCTTACGCGTCCGCAGGAAGCGGAAAAACTCGACGCCCTCGCGCAGGCGCCGCTTCATGACGTCGGGGCTGCGCAGCATCTCGCCCGCCAGCGAAAACATCTTCCGCGGACGGAAGTAGAACTTCCGATAAAATTCATCCACCGACTGGAACGTCAAGGCCGACGGCAGATTCGGATATTGCATGGCGGCCAGTTGTACGCCGCTATTATTCACCAGATCGCCATCGCCGCCTTGAATCTGCAACCAGCCCTGTTCCTGGGCCTGGCGATAGAGCTCGGTGCCGGGATAGGGCGCGCAAAGAGAGACCTGAATCGTGTGGGGGTTAATGTCGCAGGCAAAGCGCACCGTTTGCTGAATCGTCTCGGTCGTCTCACCGGGCAACCCGAGAATGAAGGTGCCGTGAATGGTGATGCCCAGCTCCTTGGCGTTCTTGGTGAACTCGCGCGCGATATCGATGCGCGTGCCTTTCTTGATGTTGTTGAGGATTTGCTGGCTGCCGGACTCGTACCCGACCAGCAGCAGGCGCAGTCCATTCTCGCGCAACACCTCGAGCGACTTGCGGGGCACGTTGGCCTTGGCGTTGCACGACCAGGTCAAGCCCAGCTTGCTGAGCCGCTTGGCAATGGCCTCGGCGCGCGGCAGATCGTCGGTAAACGTGTCATCGTCGAAAAAGAATTCCTTCACTTGCGGAAAGAGCTCCTTGGCGCGCTTCATCTCCGCTTCCACGTTATCGACGCTGCGCACCCGGTAGCGGTGCCCGCCCAAGGTTTGCGGCCACAGGCAGAAAGTGCACTTCGACCGGCACCCGCGTCCCGTGTACAGCGAGACGTATGGATGCATCAGATAGCCAATGAAGTAGTTCTCAATCGTCAGATCGCGCTTATAAACGTCCACCACGAACGGCAGCGAATCCATATCCTCCAGCGTCGGGCGCGGAGCGCTGAAGCGAATCTGGCCGTTCTCGCGGTAGGCAATGCCTGGAACTTCCCGCAGCGGCTTGCCCGCGGCGATTTCCGCGCAGGCATGGTCAAACTCCCCGACGGCAACCCAGTCCACTTCCGGCGCGCCGTTCAGCGACTGCATCGGCTGGACAGCCACGTGCGCGCCGACCATGCCAACCTCAATCTTGGGATTCTCTTCTTTGAGCCGCGCGACGAACCGCGCGTCGTTGCGGAAGGAGGGCGTGCTGGTGTGCACGACGGCCAGCTCATAGTCCTTAGCGAGCGGGGCCACCTGGTCCACCGTCAGATCGTCGGGAGGCCCGTCAATCAAGCGGCTCCCCGGCACCATCGCCGCAGGCAATGCCAGCCAGGTGGGATACCAAAACGACTTAATCTCTCGCCGCGCCTGATAGCGCGAGCCAGCCCCGCCATCAAACCCCTCAAAACTCGGCGGATTTATGAACAGCGTCTTTCGCAAAGGAATCTCCTCTTCGCTGGGAACGCGACGAAATAGCTCAACGCGATGCGGACACCCAGCCCCCACGACATTTTACCTGAAATGCTCTCGCTTCCTAGTGAAAACCCTCTTGCCGTTACTGGAACAGTTTTACGACCTGCCCTGTGGTGCGCAGCAGATCGAGCTGCGCCTGCTGCCGGGCAAAGTCGGCATCGAGGAAGGCCAGCCACTTGTCGTTTTCGTCGAGCTGCGCGGCCTCGAGGTCTCGCAGGTTGGCCCGGCCCTGCTGGAATTGCGCCTGCAAGACCTGTAGATTCTGCTGCGCGAGATCGAGTTCGAGGCGAGCGACTTCGCGCGATGTATCCATTTCCTTGACCAGCCGCGCCTTGTGGCGCACGTCCAGGGAGACCTCGCTACGCTTGTTTTCCACCGCCAACTGGGCCGCGTTGACGTTGGACTGCGCAAACGAGATAGCCGCCGACGTACGCGAGGCAAAAACTGGAATTTTGATGTCCACGCCGGCGATCACGTTGTTCCGCTGGAACTTGTTGAAGAACAGATCGTAATTGTTGAATTTGGCCAGAACGTTGTACTGCCCGATCACCGAGATCGTGGGCCAGCGGCCGCCGCGTTCCCCCTTGAGTTGCGCCAGACTGGATTGGCGCTCCGATTCGGCCTGTTTGATCGCCACGTTATCTTGCAGCGCCTGTGCCTCCCAGGCATCCACCGATTGGTCAGTCCCAGCCGGCAGCTCCTCGGTGGCCACCTCGATCGGAGCATCCCGCGGATAGCCCAGCATCGAGCGAAGTTCCTCGGCGAGTGAATCATCCTGGTCTTCGAGTTGGGCAATGCGCTGCTCGATGCGCGCGGCCGTAAGCTGAGCCTTGGTCACTTCGATCGGCAATTCGTAACCGGCATCGGCCCGGTCCTTGGTGAAATCGAGGATCTTCTGCGCGCTATCCCGCCCGCGGCGCATCAGATCAAGCTCCCGGCGAACCTTGGCGAGTTCGAGATAGCTCGAAGCAGCCCGCACCGCGACCGCGTCGCTGGCGTCCTGCGCTGCCAGCCGCCGCTGCTCCGCCGTCTGCTCGGCTACTTTGACCTGACTCCCGGCCAGCCGGTCCAACAGCGACTGCTCGTACGACAGGCTAAACAGAGCCGGCGCTCCTCCCCCCGCGATGAGCGGAAAACCGTTCGTGTAGGCGACCCCGGAGCCCGCATAGAGATTGGGAAGAAATTCCGAACGGCGCACGTCCGCCTGGCGCCGTGCGAGATCGTATTGCAAATTCGCCAGCGCCACTTCGCGGCTGCGCTGCAACGCCAGCGTCACGGTCTGCTTAAGCGTGAGTTGCGTGACTTGTCCGGGCGACGGCGCCTGAGCGTGCGCGCCGAGGCTGCCTGCGGAGAGCCAAGCGGCCAGCAGAATTGCTAATGGCAGCGCGCGACACGCACAACCCGCTTTTCTAGACACATAAGCTCTCATGATCTCCTCTCGATTTGCGTGTCCCGAAGCAACGGCCCCGCGACCGTCCGACGCCGTTCCCATTGGGCCATCGCCGCTCTACTCGTAGCGCAAGGATTCGGTCGGCGGGAGTTGCGCAGCCTTGTTCGCCGGCAGATACCCGAAGAACAGCCCCGTCGAGCACGCCACGACAAATGCCAGCACCACCGAAAGCCACGGTACAGGCACGCTGATCCCGCCGGGCAAGAGCGGCCGCACCAGCACCGGAATGGCCAGCGCGATCAGGATGCCCAGCACCGAGCCGATGCCGCTGATCAGCATCGCCTCGATCAGGAACTGGTACAGGATCTCGCGGTGCCGCGCGCCAATGGCTTTGCGAATGCCGATCTCCCGCGTCCTCTCGGTGACCGTGACCAGCATGATGTTCATGATGCCGATCCCGCTCACCAGCAGAGCGATGAATCCGATCACCAGCAAGACGACGGTCAGCGCCGTGCCGATGCTCCGCGCGGCATCCAGAATGGCGCTCAGATTTTGCACTACGTAGGTCCCGCCGGGGTGCCGGTTTCGCAGCAGTGCATCGACCTGCCGCGTCAGCGCGGAGACGTGCTCGGGCGCGTCGGCCTGCGCATAGAGCGCATCGATCGAATTGTCGCCGGTGTAATACTGCATGAGCGGAAATGGAACCAGCACGGTGTAGCGCTGAATCTCCGAAAGACCGAACGTGCCGATCCTTTCGCGAAACACGCCGATGACGGTGAAACTGAGGTCGCCGACGCGCAAGCTCGCACCCACTGGATTCTCGATTGGGAAAAGCCAGGGTGGCCAGCTCGTCGGTGATCAGGCAAACCTTGCTGCGGGACTGCATGTCGTCGGCATCGAGAAACCGGCCCTGCAGGATGCGCAGATTGCGGATCGTCTGGAAGCCTTCGGTCGCGCCCACCAGCGCGACGTTGCGCTCCACGCCCTCGGTGACCACGGTGGTCTGCATGCTGCGCGTGCCCGCCGAAGCGACCACGCCCGGGATCACGGCCTTGATCGCATTCATGTCCGCCAGGGTGATCTCGTTGCTCATGACCAGCCCCTGCTGCGGGTTCACTTCGTAGTTGGCGTACACCAGATTGGAGCCGACGCCTTCGATCTGGCCGATAACGTAGCTGCGGCCCGCCACTGCCACGGTCACCACCAGGACAATGCAGGCGCTGCCAATCACCACGCCGAGCGTGGTCAAAAACGCGCGCAGCTTATTCGACCACAACGCCTCGAAAGCAACACGCCAAGTCTCACTCGCTAGCATTTATTCACCTGCGCCGGCCCATCCTGAGAAAATATAGCAAAGATGCCTTCGCCGGACCTGCGAACACGGATCATGCCTCGCTGCGGCGCGCAGCCCGCTATTTTTTCTCCACCCGCTTCAGTCCGTCACGCAGGGCCTTGTTGCGGGGATCCAGAGCCAGCCCGGCCTGATATTGTTCCGCTGCGCTATCCAGCTTGTTCTCTTGTTCGTACAGCCGTCCGAGCCATTCGCGGGCGGAGGCGCGAGGGGGGAGTTCGGAGTTGTCCGGCGCGGAATCCAGGTACGCGCGCAGCAACTGCTCTGCTCTTCCCGGGTCTTTTTGCTTGAGCACCAGCGCAACGCCACGGTAGTAGTTCAAGCGAAGATCCGAAGGGTCCAGCGCCGCGGCCTTGGTCACGGCCTCTTCCATATGCTCGCCGTCCCCACGGTCACGGTAATATTCGGCGATTTCAAAATCGACGCCGATGCGGCGGTGATAGACCGCCAGGAGCTTTGCGTACTCCTGGTCCGCCATGTCCAATTTCTTTCGCGTAACGTCAGCCTCGGCGCGCGCCAGCGCTCCTTCCACCCCGTCCACCACGGCCAACGCTTCGATCTGCTCGTCGGCGCGCTCCTGTCCTCCTCCGACGATTCCCGGCGAGTTGAGCAGGTAGCGAATCAGATCGCGCTGCGCCGCCAGATTCGACGGGTTCAGATGAACCGCTTCGGCAAATTCCCGGTGCGTCTTGCGCGCCAGCGAGAGCGCGCTAAACGGATTGGATTGTTCGGCCTTGCGGCCATAGGCTTTGCCCAACCAATCGTGATACTCCGAGCGCTTGGGATCGAGCATCACGGCCTGTTCGAGGCTGGCGATCGCGTGGTTGAAGTCGCCCAACTGATAGAAGCAGCGGCCCAGCACGTCATGGAGCGAAGCATCCATGGGATTCTTCTCGATGGCAGCGTGCAGAACCTTTATGGCCTGCTGGTAGAGGCCAGCGTCATAGAGATGTTCGACGTCTGGCGAGGACTCGCTCGGCGCGGCCGGCGCGGCCTGTGCGGCTGCGGGGCGCGCGACCGGCCCGCAGAGGAGCAAGGCTGCCGCAAATAGAAGCAGATTTGCACTGGTCCGTATCATTCCGGAGTCGTCACGCGGACGGCAGCGTTGTCCCTGAGCGGCGTATCGCCGGGCAACGCCACGGCATCGCTCTCCTGCAAGCCGGACACGACTTCAAATTCCGAGTCGTTCGAGGCGCCCACCTTGATTTCCTTGCGGTGCAGCCGCCCTCCGTCCACCAGAAATACATACCGGCGCAAGCCGTCGGTCTGCACGGCTCCGCGCGGTACCAGCAGAACATTCGAGCGCTCAGCCAGTTGAATACGGACGTCCACCGTGGTGTTGGGGATGAGTGACATCTTCTCGTTCGAGATCGCACAAAGAACCTCGCCGACGTTGCGGGCTCCGCGGGCCACCACTTGCCGCGGTAGTGTTTCGGTATGGCCCATCCAGGTGCGCTCGGGCATGGCGTCCCAACTCACTTCCACGACTTGCTGGGGCTGCAGACGGCCCAGTTCCGGCTCATCGATGAACGCGCGCACCCGCACCTGGCTCAGATCGGCCACTTCCGCGAGCAAATCACCCGTGTGCACGAAGTCGCGCACGCGAACCGGCAGCGAGTAGAGCGTGCCCTTCACCGGCGCCAACACCCGCGCCGAATCCAGCTTTTCCTGGAGGTTGCTTATTTCCGCCTGCGAGTGCGCCACCACTAGAGCCAGCCGGCTCAGGTCCAGTTGATTCTGGTGATCGAACTGTTCCTTGGACTTGGTGAGTTCATCGAGTTGCGCGTTCGAGCGCACCAGATCCGCTTCGTTCTTTTCGAGTTCCTCAGGCGTGGCAGCCTTCTCGGCCACCAGCTTGACCAAAACCTCGTGTTGCCGCTCGAGCAGTTCCCGATTGGCCTCGGCGACTTTCATATCGCCAGCCAGGTTCGCTAGTTCTTTGGCGTCGCCCCCAGCCTGCGCGGTCCGCTGCTGATCCAATTCAGACGCGAGTTGCACGCGTTCCTGGTCCAGTTGCGCCCGCAGTTCGCTGTCATCGAGCGTCACCAGCAGTTCCCCTGGGCGCACGGCGCTACCCTCAACAGCGGGCACAGCGGTCACAAACGCGTCGAACTTCGCCCGCAGCGCGTAGGGATTGACCGGCTCGACCTTGCCGTTGCTGGTGATCCAGGAATTCAGATTGCCGCGCGTGAGCGGAGCGAGCGTCACTTCGGGCACCGGGCGGCGGCTATTCAAGTAGTAAAGGGACACTATGGCCAGGAGGGCCGCTCCGCCCAGGAACAGCCACACCCTTTTGTTCAAAGAGCCCATGCGCGCTGCATTCTCTTTCGATTTCTGCGAGAGAGCAAGTCAACGGATTCTAACAAAGTTTGCCGAGGCAAACGAGCGCGCCTTCCGCTGGCGTCGATTCCCGCTCGCGCTGCTCGCGTCGCGAGCAACGCAGCCCCTGTAGATAGGATGCTATGCTTTTCGACAAGATGCCTGTCGTTCTTGTGGTTTCGCGGGATTGGACCTTGCGGGCGGCAGTGCGAGCCGAGCTGCGGGAAGCGGGCGTCGATGCCCTGGGCCTGGAAACTGCGGACGACGTAGGAAACGCGCTGGCTCACGGCGTTGCGCCCGCTGTGGTTGTCGTCGATGCGGCGGAGCTGGAAAGTCCCCTGGCGCACGAAGCGCTCGGCAATCTGGCGCGGACGATGCCCGTTTTGGTGGTCGATTCGCGGACGGCGCCGATGCCCGACCTTCCCGGGGCCGAGCGCGTGCAGCGGCCGCTGCGAGTAGGGGACATCGTCGAGCGGGTGCTCGCGCGTCTGGCGGAGCAGGCCGGCTGATGCGCGAAGGCTGGCCTGTGCTAGAATCGGGCCATGGCGGAACCAAACCAAGCGGCGCACCCGACGCAAGACCAGCACGGCGCGCCCCCGCAAGGCTCCAAGCGCGTCGTTCACCGCGTCTGCATCCAGTGCAACCAAATGTTTCCGGTGACGCCGGAAAATTTCGACGCCAAGCAGTGCCCCAATTGCCACAAGGGTTAGACGAACGAGCGGCGATTTCCCCTCTGCAGCAACATCGGCTAGAATCTCCGCTTTTAATGGAGAGGCTGGCATGCGCATTTACAGCGAATATATCACCGTGCAGACGCAGCAGAAACGCGAGTTCATGAACCTGACGCCGAACGTGAAAAGCGCCATGGAAAAGAGCGGGATGCGCGACGGCATCATCCTGGTGGCTTCCCTGCATTCCAACTCGGCGGTCTTTATCAACGACGACGAGGCGGGCCTGTTGGAGGACATCTCCGACTGGCTCGACCGACTCGCGCCGTTCGGCGACAACTATCATCACGGCGCCAAAGGCTCCCGCGCGGAGAGCAACGCGGCGGCGCACCTGCAAGCCCTTGTCCTCAATCAGCAGGCCGTGCTGTCCTTCACCGAGGGCAAGCTCGAGATGGGCCCCTGGCAGCAGGTGATCTACGCCGAACTGGACGGCCAGCGCCCCAAACGCATCCACATCAAACTGCTCGGCGAATAGCCGGGCCGGAAGTGCCCGCACTGTGATCGAAGCGGAGAGGCTGGGCAAAGAGTTCCACGATTCCAAGCGCGGCCTGGTCCGCGCCGTGAATGACGTGAGCTTCCGCTGCGAGCCCGGCCGCGTGTACGGCTTGCTGGGAGCCAATGGCGCCGGCAAGACCACCACACTTCGCACGCTCGCAACGATTCTTGTGCCCACCAGCGGCACGGCCCGCGTGGCCGGATACGACATCCGCCGCGATCCCCAAAAAGTTCGAGCCAGCATCGGGTTTCTTTCCACGGCGACGGCACTGTATGGGCGGCTGACGGCGCGGGAGATGGTCGAATACTTCGGCCATCTGTACGGGATGGACGGAGAAACACTGCGGCGGCGCGTCGAGACTCTTTTTGCGCGCCTGGAGGTCGACTTTCCGGATCGCCGCTGCGACGCCCTCTCGACCGGCATGAAACAAAAAGTTTCGATCGCGCGCACGCTGGTGCACGATCCTCCGGTAATGATTTTCGACGAGCCCACCAGCGGGCTCGATGTGATGAGCGCACGCGCGATTATCGAATTCATTCGCGAGTGCCGCGAGCAAGGCAAGACCGTCCTTTTCTCGACCCATGTGATGAGCGAGGCGGAAAAGCTGTGTGACACCATCGGCATCATCCATGACGGCTGCCTGAAAACGGAGGGAACGCTCGCGGAATTGCGCGCGCAATCGGGGCAGCAGATCCTCGAGGAGATTTTCGTGCGGGCGGTCGAGTCATGAGCGCCCGGAACATCGGCATCGTCTATCGCAAGGAGCTGACGGATTCGCTGCGTGACCGGCGCACAGTCATCTCCATGGTGCTGGTGCCGATTCTGCTGATGCCGCTGCTGACGATCGGCGCCGGCATCATTTCCATTTTGCTGTTCGGCAGGGCCATGCAGGAAATTCCCACGGTCATGGTGCTTGGGGGAGAAGATTCGCCCAAGGTACTGGCCGAGCTTCACGCGCTGAAGGACATTGCCATCATTCCCGCGCGGCCCGATTACGCGCAGGAGATCTCGGACAAGCTGGTTCGCGCGGCCGTCGAGATTCCGCCGGGGTTCGATACCGCCATCGAACGCGGCGAGATTCTCACGGTTCATATCGATATGTACCAGGGGGAATTGCGGTCCACCTTTGCGGCGGACAGGCTGCAACGATTCTTCCGCGATCTGCGCGACCGCGTCGTGACGGAGCGGCTGGCGGCCCGGCAGCTTCCCGCCAATCTGATTGAACCCTTTAGGATTGAGCAGCAGAACGTGGCTTCGCCGGAGAAGGTCAGCGGGACGGTGATTGGCGGGTTGGTGCCGTACTTCATCATTGTGATGTGCCTTTCCGGGGCCATGTATCCGGCGATGGACCTGACGGCGGGCGAGAAGGAGCGCGGCACGATCGAAACGATTTTGAGCAGCCCGGTTTCGCGCGTGCATCTGGTGCTCGGCAAGTTCTTCATGGTGCTGACGGCGGCGCTGTTTACAGCCGTGCTGTCGATGACTTCGATGGGACTGACGTTCGCCGCCGGGAAGAGCATGCTCGCCGGGATGCCGCAGTCGGGCGATTTCGATTTCGCGACGGGCATCACGTTCCGGGCGCTGGCGGCGGTGTTCGTCATGATCGTGCCACTGGCGGTGCTGTTCTCGGCGGCTCTGCTGGCGATTGCGCTCTTCGCGAAAAGCTACCGCGAGGCGCAGAGCTATCTTTCGCCGCTGACGATTGTCGTGATGCTGCCGGCGGTCGTTTCGGTGTTGCCCGGTGTCGAGTTGAGCGCGGGGCTCTCGCTGATTCCGGTGCTGAATACAAGTTTGGTCAGCAAGGAGATCGTTTCGGGCACCTACCATTGGGGATATATGTCGCTGATTTTCGGGTCGTCTTGCGTGTATGCGGCGATGGCGTTGTGGGTGGCGATTGCGCTCTTTCAGAAAGAGAGCGTGCTTTTTCGCTCTTAAGTCGTTTGTTCTCATCGCCGTCTCGCGGCACCAGCCCGCACCTGCTGCGCGGGAGATGCACTCGCTGCGGTCGGCGACACCCACCCCCCGGGCAAACCAGATCAATATCAAAACAGGGGAGTTGCGGGAAAAGGAACTCGTATGAATATGAAAACAAAGGGCGACTTTCTTGCGTTTTGGTGACAGGTGTTGAGACTTTACTTGAGGTATTCAGGATGTGCGAGCAGCGCTGCGAAGGAGCGAATGGCTGCGAGGACTGATCCGCGGCAACAGACGGGTGGTTCGCGCTGTGCGCTGTGCGGGGATCGAGCACAAACATAAGACATTATAACATGGGAGTCAATAGGTTTACTGAGGAGTATTCGGCGGGCCGGGGCGTTCGAATCGGCGGAGGCCAGCCTTCGCAAGCGACGAAGGGCACCCGCGACTGCCGAACCTCGCTGCGGCTCAACGTAAAACGGTTGGCAGGGGCTGGCGGGAAGCGTATTCTTTTGCGGCTGATCTATCGGGTGTGAACTTCCCATCAAGAGGCGCAAAAAGAGCGGGGCAAACGGAGATTCTGACTTCAGGGAGGTTGCGATGCGGACGTGGAACTTTGGCTTGATCGTTGGGGTAGTTGCGGTGATGGCTTTTTCGATGGGCGCCGCGGCGCAGCAGGCTGCGCCTGCCCCGGCCGCGCAACAGGGCCGACAGGGAGTAGATCAGCGTCCGCCGAGCGTGTATCAGAAGCTGGGCAGTGACACGGGCGGGGCGGCGCCGAAACGGGAGTTGACTGGCGTTTGGGCGGGACCGTTCGGAGAACGCGTAGGGACGCCAATGGTGATTCCGCCGCTGACTCCCTTGGGAGAGGCGCGGCGGAAATTGAACGTGCCGGACACGGGCCCGGTGACGGTGGCCGATACCAATGACCCGTGGAAGAACTACTGCGATCCGCTGGGATTTCCGCGCGCGATACTAACCGAGGAGAGGGCCTATGCGTTCGCGCCCATGGCCGATCGCGTGGTGGAGTTGATTCAATACGAGCATACCTGGCGCGAAATTTATACCGATGGGCGCGAGCTGCCGAAGAATGTGGGCGCCAAGGGCGGTCCCGACCCGAAGTATTACGGCTACTCGGTGGGACACTGGACCGACGACAACACCTTCGTGGTGGAAACCACTGGGCTCGACGAGCGGACGTGGATCGGGAATGGCTACCCGCACAGCGTCGATATGCACGTCACCGAGACGTATAAACGCACCGACCACAATGATCTGCAAATGAGCGTGGTGATGGACGATCCGAAGATTTTCACCAAGCCGTTTACCTTCTCGACCGCCTACAAGTGGATCCCTTCGCAGGCGTGGGAGGAGCAGCTGTGCATCCCTTCGGACATTATTGAGTATCAGAAGATTATCTCGAGGCCTGCGGCGGGGACGGCGGCGCAGAAGTAGTTGGCGTTACTCGTATACATCTTTTCGGTGAGCGATACGAGTAATAGTCACTACCTTGCGGTCATCATCGATGATAAACACGATGCGGTAGTCTCCGACGCGGATACGCCAGAGATCCTTATAACCGCGCAGTTTCCTACAGCCGGAAGGTCTTGGATTGGCGGCGAGGCTTTCGATCTTCGGCACCATGCGTGCGATGAGGCTGTCAGCCAGGCTGTCCAGCTCCCTGCGGGCGGACGGTTTGACGTCGATCGCATATCTAGCCACGCAGGCGGCCGCGCTTGATCAAGTTGGCTTTGACAGCTTCGAGGGAAACACCTTTTTCCTTGCGTCGCCGTTCGGAGACCAGACCGTCGTAGAAATCCTCCCAGATCGCCCCGTGTTTGCGAAGGTCAATCTGGACCGCTATCTTGCGGCCTTTCTTGTCGGTCAGAAATTGGATGCCCGTCATGATGCTCCTCTCTTGCGAGTCAAAAGCCCTTTGCCGGCGTGTTGGGAACGGACCTCGGTGACGGCTTCGTCGACGATGCGCTGGATTTCCGCTGGTTCGGCGTCGGCATTGCGCTCCCGGATGTCGTGAATGGTGCGCTGAAGTGTGCGCCAACGGGCGGCTTCCCTAACAGTCTTGCTCGCGTTTCGCATCCATTCAAGTCTACTCGCCCAGAAGGGCAACGTCTAATTGACTCCGACATCAGAATCCCGACCCTTGGAGATCAGTTGAAGGTCGAGGCGCCCAGCCGAAACCTCAAGGAAGCCGTTTGGCAATCTGTTCAAAGTGAAGCCGGAGCCGAAGGCAAAAGCCATACGTAAGACGCCTAAGGTGAAGTAGAATGGCAAACGAAAAGTGCGGGACGACCAAGGCTGCATGGGAATGTTCTTTTTCAACAACTGCCGCTGCCGCGATTACGCGGGCATCTATGGAATATCCGACGCGTTCTACGATCTTGGGTTGACGGGGCGGAAAGGGGATTTAGTCACAACTTTCAGACCCGGCGATGAGTGTATCGTTGCAACAACCGAGAAGGACCGTCAGGTACGGTTCACGCGACATAGACTGACACGTATTGAAATAAGGTCGGACGAAAAGCACGTCTCTGAGAGGGTATTTTGCGGTCCGGCTCTCGAATCAGAGACGCTCTCAAAGGCCGATGCCGCTCGCGAGGGACTGTACTCCATCTTCTTCGATAAGAGAGGTCACTTCAAACAGCAGTCGGTCCTTGAGCGGTAGCCATAGTTAGTAGACTATTGAAACTAGCGTGCGAAGCCACCGGTAATCCCGCAAAACGAGCTCCCGGCACACAGCTCGACTTTTTCGGCGCGGTCGGCGAGATCGGCGCGCAGCTGCCGTGGTAGAATTCCGGGCTAATATGTCGTCAGAAGCCATGATTTCCGTACGGGAGCTTACCAAGCAGTTTCGCAGCTATAAACGGCGCGAGGGGCTGTGGGGCGGGCTGCAGAATTTGGTGCGGCGGGAATATCATTTTGTGACGGCTGTGGACCGGGTGGGGTTTGAGATTGGGCGCGGCGAGATGGTCGGGTACATCGGGCCGAACGGGGCGGGCAAGTCCACTACGATCAAGATGCTGACGGGGATTCTGGTGCCGACGTCGGGCGATATCCTGGTGAACGGCTTCGTGCCCTGGAAGCAGCGCACCGCTTACGTGAAGACCATCGGCGTCGTTTTTGGGCAGCGCACGCAACTGTGGTGGGACATTGCCGTGGTGGAATCATTCAAGCTGCTGCGGCGGATTTACGACGTGTCGCAGCGGGATTTCGACGAGCGCATGGAGGTGTTCAACCAGATCCTGGGCATCCGGGATTATTTGCATACGCCGGTGCGCAAGCTTTCCTTGGGCGAGCGCATGCGCTGCGATCTGGCGGCGGCGCTGCTGCACAATCCGCCGCTGGTGTTTCTGGACGAGCCGACCATTGGCCTGGACGTGGTGGCCAAGGACCATATCCGCAAATTTCTGCGGGCCATCAACGAGCGCTTTCGCACGACCGTGCTGCTGACCACGCACGACCTGGACGATATCGAGGAGCTGTGCCGGCGCATCCTAATCATCGACCACGGCAAGGTGCTGTACGACGGCGCGCTGGCCACTCTCAAGCAGAGGCTGCTGCGCACCAAGCAGGTGAAATGCGTGGCGCGCGACAGCGAGCAGGCCTTGCGGCTGGCGTCGCTGGGGCGCGAGGGGCTGGAACTCGAACGCGTGGATGAATTAACTTACCGGATTCGATTCGATCCCAGCCGGATTTCGACCTCTGACCTGATCCGGCAGATTTTGTCTTCGGTGGATGTGCGCGATCTTTTGATTGAAGACGAGCCCATCGAGGAGATCATCAAGCGAATTTACGCGGGGGCGGCGCTGCAGGAGGCCTCGGTCTAGAGATGGCGACCTGGTCCGGCACCCTGGCGCCGTACCGCGAATTCGCGCGCATCGGCTTCGTCAACATTCTGGCTTTTCGCCTGCGCTACTACACCGGCATTATTACTTATCTTTTGAACGTGACGGTGTACTACTACATCTGGACGGCGGTGCTGGGCGCGGGGGCCAAGACGGGCGTCACCGTGGCGGGCTACAACCTCGGGCAGATGCTGACGTATGTTTCGGTGGGCTGGATCATCCGGTCATTTTATTGGAATACCATTGACCAGGAGATGGCTTACGAAGTCCTCGAAGGCAAGATCGCCATGGAGCTGATCAAGCCCGTTTCGGTGCAGGGCATGTGGCTGGCGCGCGCCGCGGGCGAATCGGCGTTTCGCATGATCCTCCTGACGGTGCCCACGGCCATCGTGATCGCGCTGGTCTTTCCCGTGCAGCGTCCGGCGTCGGCCGAGCATTTGGCTTTGTTTCTGGCGGCGGTGCCCGCGAGCTTTCTGCTCATGGGCGGGATCAGCTTTTTGATCGGGACGTGCGCGATTCCGCTGCACTCGATTCTTTCGCTGATTCGCGCGAAATACTGGCTGATTGAATTATTGTCGGGCTTGCTGATTCCCATCGCGTTTTTTCCCAAGGTGCTGCGCGATCTTTCGCGCTGGCTGCCCTTCGAGCATATCGCCTACACGCCGCTGCAGATTTATCTGGGCAAGCTGAGCCCGGCGGACGCCCTACTGGCCGTGGGAGTGTCCTGGACCTGGGTGGTGCTGCTGCTGGTGGCGGGGCATCTGTGGTGGAATCGCGCGGTGCAGAAGATCACGATTCACGGAGGCTAGAGGGCGGTGTTCGGGCGGATCAAGAAGAGTCTGCAGCGGCACATGGCGCTACTGGGCTTGTATTTCACGCAGTACCTCAAGGTGCGCGTGAGCCACCGCGGCGATTTTTTGATCGGCCTGGCCACGAGCGTGGCCGCGACCGTATTTCAGCTGGGCTTCGTGCTGGTGCTCTTCCGCAACGTGCCGCGCTTGGCCGACTGGCGCTTCGATGAAGTGCTGTTCCTCTACGGCTTCTCGCTGATCCCCTTCGGCATCTTCAACGTGCTCAGCCAGAATATTTACGAGTTTGGCGGCGAGTACATCATGGAGGGGAAATTCGACCGCGTGCTGATCCGACCGGTCAGCTCGCTGTTTCAGGTGCTCTTCGAGGCTTTTCGCATCGAATCGTTTCACGAAATCCTGGTGGGGCTGGTGCTGGTGTTCTGGATGGCGCGGCGGCTGGGGCATCACTGGGGCGCGCTGGACATCGTGCTGCTGGGGGCTTTTGCGATCTGCGGGGCGACGATTTACTTGGCGGTGTTCCTGATGCTGAGCTGCTTTTCGTTTTGGTTCGAGGATCGCATCGGAGTGCACCCGCCGGCTTGGAACCTGCTGGCGTTCGGGCGTTATCCGCTTTCGATTTATAGCGGCGCGATCCGATTTTTTCTGAGCTGGATCATCCCTTTCGGGTTTGCCACGTTCTATCCCACTGTGCGCCTGCTGCACCGGGTCCAGTTTCGGGGCCTGGCGGCTCTGGCTCCAATTGTGGCGGCGGCATTCTTGGGACTGACGCTAAGCGTGTGGTCGATCGGCGTGCGCCACTACTCTTCCACTGGTTCGTAGCGGCCGCGGGGCTGGTGGCCGCCGGTGGATTTGCGTCGGCCGAGGCGGGCACTGACGGTACCGCCGCAAGCACAGCGGGCCGCCCGGCCGGCGGCGAACGCGGTTGGCGTTGCCAAAGGTCCCACGCGTGACTGAGGCGGCGCACCGTCTCGCGCACGCGGACAGCTAATTGCGCGATGGTGCGCAGGCGCTCGACAGCGTCAGGCGGCAGGGGCTCGCGGCGGCCCAACAGCAACTCGGCGTTGCCCAGGATGCCGGTCAGCTCGTTGTTGAGTTCGTGGCGGAAGATCTCGCCGAAGTCGGCGGCAAATTCCCGGCCGGGCAGAGCCGGCAGGTCCGCGGCGACCGCTGCCAGGCGGACCCGCCGTTCGACACGCGCCGCCGCGACAGGAACAAAGGAGCCGCTGCGGGGAACAAAATCGGCCGCGCCGGCGAGCATCAGGAAGGCCAGCTCCGGCTGGCGTTCCAGCGCCGCCACGACGACGACTGGAGCCGACTCGGCGAGCAGCGCAACGCTGGGCTCGAGCGCGCCGACTGGCACCGCCGAGTCATCGAGCAAAGTGACCAGCGGCGCGGACTGCTGGAAGATCCTGTGGGCCTCGGTGGGCGAGGATACGAGCGAGCAGTGACGCGGCTCGCCTCCCCGTTCGAGTTCCGCGCGGTATTGGCCGGCCAAGCGGGAATCCGCGCAGACAATTTGGACGGTTTGCGGCGCTTGGACCGGCGTACGTTTTTGTGTTGCTTGCGCCGCTGGCACCACGCCTCGATCTCTTGCCACATCGTGATTATTTCTCATCGGTATCTCCCTCTATCCGACTTCCCTGCTGGCCCCGGCCCGCACGATTACGGCCGCTCTGAGCAGCGCGTTGCGCACCAACTCCTTGAGTTCCTCGACCAGGAATGGCTTGGCAAGGCAGGGGACATTGCAACTTTCGAGAAACTCGCTGGTGCGGGGCGAGAGCATATCGGCTGTGACGAATACCAGCCGATGCGCAAGCGGACTGCCCAAGCGCAAGAGCTCGCGGTAGAGCCTGGGCCCGTCCAGGTGGGGCATTTGCAGATCGCAGACGAGCAGTTCGTAGGGCTTGTGGCGGAGCAGGTCCAGACCGGCGCGGCTGTCCAGAACCGTTTCGACGGAGTAGCCGTCGTCGGCAAGCACATCCGCGATCAAGCGTGCGACCGTTGGCTCGTCTTCGACCACCAGGATACGCTGGGCGTGAATCTCTCCAGTGGCCGGGCGTTGCGGCGCAGGCAGGAGGGCAGGCGCCAGCCGCGTGGACGGTTGCGGGAGCGCAAGATCGGCTGCGCTGGCGGCGGCCAGCTCGACGGTGAACATGGCGCCTCGCCCTGGCTGGCTCTGCACAGAGACTTCGCCGCGGTGTTCGTGGACGATGCCGCGAACGATGGAGAGGCCAATGCCGGTGCCGACGCCAGCGGGTTTGGTGGTGAAGAACGGATCGAAGATGTGCGACAGCAGTTCGGGAGCGATGCCGGGGCCATCGTCGGTGACGTCCAGAGCAACGCGCATCGGCGAGATGCGCCGGGTGCGCAGCCAGATGTGCCCGCAGCCGTTGCCGGGTTCGATGGCCTGTTCGGCATTGTTCACCAGGTTGAGCACCACCTGCAGGAGCTGCGCGGCATCGGCCAAAATCGGCGGCAGATCCGGGTCCAGGTTCAAATGCACGCCGATGCCGGCCAGGGACAATTCGTAGATGCGCAGCGCCATCGTGCTGCGCACAATTTCATTCAAGTTTGCACCCGTGTGCTCGAGTTTGGCGCCGCGGGCGAAGAGCAACAAGTTTCTGGCGATGCGGTTGGCTCGTTCGGCCTCTTGCAGGATATGTTCGGCTTCGCCGGCGGATCGCGATCCTTCGCGGCGTCCGAGCAGGAGCTGCGCGTAACCGAAGATCGTCGTGAGCGGATTATTAATCTCGTGGGCGATGCTGGAAACCAATTGCCCGAGCGCAACCATGCGCTCGGTGTGAAACAACCTGCTCTCCATCAGGCGCTTGCCGGTGACGTCACGAAAGACCTCCAGCCAGCCGAGCCGGCGCCCGGCAGAGTCGAGAATCGGCCGGGCGAAGCGTTCCAGTATCTTGCGCGCGGGAGACGCCAGCTCGAGCTCGTCCCAGGTGGCTTCGGAACTGGTGAAGTGCCTGAGCCAGCGCGCCGCCACGGATTCCGGCCCGGTGAATCGCGGCGCCAAGTCGGCGACGACGGCCTCGAAGGCGCGGAGCTCGCGCAATCGCGCAACATCGATCCCCAGCATGCCGGCCAATGGCGCGCTGGCAAAACGCAACTGGCCGCCATCGTCGAAAACCAGCACACCGCAGGGGACCGAATCGAGTAAGGCATCGAGGACGGACGCGCTGTCCAGGCTCGCCAGGGAAGTCGGGGTGGACATCTGCAGCTCCTAACCCTACGTGCGCAGGATCCAATAGCTGCAAAGCAGGGCGGCGCCAAGCATCAGGCAAACTTCCAGCGCCAAGCGCAAGGACCGATAGTGCAGCCAGAATTTCCGGTGGAGCATGAACCGGGCCCTCCCAGTCCAATTCAATGCACCAACGTGACCATCGGCCGCAAAAGAGTAAGTTTATGATAATCGACTAGTTATAATTCCTGCGAAAGGGCTGGCGCGAACTGACTTCCCACTACGATACGGAATGGTAAATTATTTTCCCGGGAGGGGAAAGCGGCGCTTCGCGAGGCGCAGAGAACCTCAGGACGCGTGCGCGTCGTACTGCTTCAGCTTACGGTACAGGGTGGTCTTGCCGATGCCGAGCAAGCGGGCGGCAGCGAGCTTGTCTCCGCCGGTTTCGTGCAGGGCGCGAAAGATGGCGCGGCGCTCGAGGTCCTCGAGGGGCAACAGTTCGTCAACTTCGAGCGGCTTCTCATCGGCCTTGTATTGCAGGTTCGACGGCAAATCGCCGACGTGCAGGATGGGACCCGAACCAAGCGCCACAGCCCTTTCCACGGCGTTCTCCAATTCGCGCACATTGCCGGGCCAGTCATAGGCCATCAAGCGGCGCATGGCGTCGTCCGCAACGGTGCGCACCGGGCGCAACGGGTCACTGAACTTTTCCAGGAATGAGGTGACCAGGAAGGGAATGTCACTCTTGCGGTCGCGCAGCGGTGGCATTTTGATCTGCAAGACATTCAGACGGAAATACAGGTCCTGGCGGAAACCTTTGCTGCGAACCGCCGACTCGAGATCGCGGTTGGTGGCCGCGACGATGCGCACGTCGATGTGCACGCGCTCGGTGGCGCCCACCGGACGAACCTCTCGTTCCTGCAACACGCGCAGCAGTTTGGCCTGCATGTCGATCGGCAGGTCGCCGATTTCGTCTAGAAACACGGTACCGCCATCGGCGGACTCGAACAGGCCCGCGCGGGTCTGCTGCGCGCCCGTGAAGGCCCCTTTGACGTAGCCGAACAGCTCGGACTCGACCAGCGTGGCCACCAACCCGGAGCAATCGACCGGAGAGAACGGCTTATTGCGACGCTGGCCCAGGTAGTGAATCGAACGGGCCACCAACTCCTTGCCCGTCCCGCTCTCGCCCAAAATCAGTACGGGATACTTGTGCTGACTCACCTTTTGAATCAGCTTGTAAACGCGCTGCATTTTCGGGGAGACGCCGATCAGCCCGCCGAAACCGGGGCGGGTGCGTAGCTGTTCTCGCAGAACGCGATTTTCCTGGTCCAATTCGATGTCGCGCACCACGCGATCGAGCTTGGTTCGCAGTTCCTCGACGTGGAAGGGTTTAGTGACGTAATCCTTGGCACCGAGGCGAGTGGCCTCGACCGCTGTTTCAATCGTGCCATACTGCGTGAGCATCATGACGGAAGCTTGCGGGTAGTTGGCGCGAGCGTTCTTCAGCAGTTCCAAGCCTCCGAGTTGCGGCACCTTCAGGTCCGTAATGATCACGTCCACAGGAACCTGCTCGAGCAACTCCAGCGCTTGCTCGGTGGTGGCCGCGGTGTGCACCGCGAGCCCGGCTTCCAGCGCGATGTCGCGACAGAGGTTGCACGTCGAGGTCTCGTCGTCCACGACCAGCAATGTGAGGCCGGAAGATCGAGTCTGTGAATCTGATTCCGTCGGTTCATTCATTGGTCTGCTTTGTCCCGCCTGTCCTGCTTGTCCGGATTGTCCCGTTTGTCCTTGTCCAATTGGCACCGTCGCACCCCTTTTCAGAATGGAGCACGGCCCGCTCCAATTCCGGGAGCAGGGGAAACCGAATGGCCGCAGCAAGTTAGAAACAAAAGCAGCGGAATCCGCGGGCCAAGAATCATGCCGTTTTGGGAAGCTCGTCAATGAGTCAATCGTCCCGCGAGCGGTAACCCGTTCGTTAGTCGCAAAGTGCAGGATTGGGACTGAAACCGAGCCCGATCCGGGAACGGCCATCTCCGAAACGCGCGTGCATGGAGTATGAAGGAAACCGACTTCGCCGTTGAGGCATCGATCGATTAATACGGACATAGGGCGGCCCATTCCTCACGGCGGAACTCGGGTTTACGGCAAAGGTGCGGGAAAATCGATAAAATCGCCGCCTCTGTTTGCGTCTGGGCATTCGATTCTTGGCATTCCCGTGGCGTACTGGTAGATTCGAACAGAGACCGAGAGCACCCCTATGGAAGATGACGACAAGCCGACGGAGCGAGTACTCATCGTCGAGGACGAGGAAAATGCGCGGCGCGGTTACGAAGCACTGCTGCGCAAATGGGGCCTGGACGTACTGGGGGTAGCCAGCGCCGAAGAGGCTCTGGCTCATTTCTCCGAATATCGCCCGGCCATTCTGATCGCCGACGTTGAGCTGCCGGGGATGGATGGCCTGACGCTGCTCAGCAGTCTCGGCGAAGAGCTGCACAACATTCCCGCCATTGTCATCACCGGCAAGGGCAGCGAGGAACGCGCGGTGGCGGCGATCGAGGCCGGCGCGTTTTGGTACATCGAGAAACCGCTGAAGGCCGCGGTTCTGCGGGCGTTGCTCGACCGTGCGCTGGGCAAAGCGCGCGACCAGCAGCGTCTGGCTGCGCTGACGCGGCAACTGCGGGAGGCCGGACGCCTGGGCGAACTGGTGGGCAGCGCCAAGCCTATGCAGGAGGTAATGCGGGTGGTCGAGCAGGTGGCTCCCTCGTCGGCTTCGGTGCTCATCACCGGCGAAACCGGGTCGGGCAAGGAGATCCTGGCGCGCACGATGCATCAGCTTTCGCCCCGCGCCGACCGGCCGTTCGTGGCCATCAACTGCTCGGCGATTCCCGAATCGCTGATGGAGAGCGAAATTTTCGGGCACGAAAAGGGGGCGTTCACCGGAGCCGCCGAGCGGCGCATCGGCTGCTTCGAGCTGGCCGACGGAGGGACGCTGCTGCTCGACGAAATCGGCGAGATGCCGGCGCCGACGCAAGCAAAGCTGCTGCGCGTGCTGGAGGATCGCAAGGTGCGGCGCCTGGGCAGCAAGTCGGAAACGCCGGTGGATGTGCGCGTGCTCGCGGCTACGAACAAGGACCCCGATCAGGCGGTCGCGCAAGGCCAACTCCGCCAGGATCTTTATTTCCGGCTGAATGTCTTCCACATCCACCTGCCGGCGCTTCGCGAACGCAAGGAGGACCTGCCGCTCCTTGGTGGAACGCCTGCTGCGCGACATCAACGCCAAACACGGGCGACATATTCGGGGCGTCAACGCCGATGTCAGCGAACTTTTTCAAAGCTACGCGTGGCCGGGAAACGTGCGCGAGCTGCGCAACGTTCTGGAACGCGCCGCGATCGTTTGCGACCGCGATCTGATCGGCCGGGCGCACCTGCCGGCGGACTTCGGGCGCGTCGCATGCCTTCGGCGGCGCCGAACTTTCCGCCTTGCGCTTTCCCCTGGGCACGACCGTCGATGCCGCCGAGCGCGAGCTCATCCAGCAAACCCTGGCGGCCACCAACAACAAGACGCGCGCCGCGGAACTGCTGGGCATCAGCCTGAAAACGCTGCACAACAAGCTCAAGGAATACGAAGCGGCCCGCAGCAACGGCGGCTGAATTCTAGCCCGCGAGACGAAGTAGCGAGACCATGCGCCTCAAGACCAAAATCACGCTGACCATCGTTCTGCTGGTGCTGGCGGTCGTGGGCGAAACCTCCTGGCTCTACTTGCGCACGCTCACGCAGCAGGTCATCCGCCAGGCGGACGCGCGCGCCAATCTGGTGACGCAGCAGGTTTTCTTCCAGGCGCAAAATGCCCTGCGGGACGCCGCCGATCAGGGGCAGACGCCCGCATCCCAGCAGCCGGGTGACGTTCGCGAGTACGTGCGTGATGCGCTGGAGCAAAATGGGGCGCTGACCTCGCTGATCGACGCCGAGGTGGGCTATTCGTTTCTGGTGTACGAAGTGACGATCGTCGATCTGGATGGCACCGTGCTGATTTCAAGCGATGCGTCGCTGCCGGATCGGAAAGCGCCATCTCGCCCGCCCCTCAGCCAGCTCGTGAACGCAGGCTTCATCCGCCAGCTTCGCGTTCTGTATGGGCCGCCCCAAGCCTACGAAGTCTCTTATCCTTTCAAGCTGGGCGCGCCCGGCCAACAGACGCCCTTCGGCGAGATTCGCGTGGCGGCGCAGACCGGGTTGCTGGCAACTGAAATCACGCCTGCTTTGCGCTCGGCGGGATGGTTGGCGCTTGGCTCGCTCCTGGCCTCCATGCTTTTGGCGACGCTGGTAACCAATGTGTCGCTGGCGCCTCTGGAGCGCATCTCCGCACAACTGGACCGCATCTCGCAAGGCGAATTCGACCAGGCGCCGTTGGAGCGCAGAGACGAGTTCGGCCAAGTCAGCACAAAAATCAGCGCGATTGGGCAGCAATTGCGAGGCGTGCGCGAAATCTTCAGCACGCTGCGCGAGAACCTCGACCAGGTGCTCGGAGGGCTCGAAGACGGCCTGCTCCTGTTCACGCGCGACGGTCACGCGGTGATGGTCAGTCCATCGGTGCAAAATTTTCTAGGTGTTCCGGCCGACCGCCTTTTGGGTCGCTTGGCCGGCGAGATCTTTCCGGAAGGACACCCGCTGCGCCCCGCGCTGGGCCTGTCGGGTGACGAATTCTCGCCCGTCGCGGCCGCGGAAGTGGATCTGTCCGCCGAGGCGCCCGGACTGCCGCCCCGGCGCTTCGGGGTGAGCGTGCAAGTGATCACCGAAGGCGGCGCGCACATGGGCGCCTTGGTCACCTTGCGCGACCTGGACTCGCTCGAGCGCATCAGCCGGCAGTTGCAGGTGTCCGAGCGGCTGGCGGCGCTCGGCCGCGTCACCGCGGGAGTGGCGCACGAGGTAAAGAATCCACTGAACTCCATGCGGCTGTGGCTGGAGAATCTGAAAGAGTGCCTCCCGGCCGGCGAGGAAATGGCGCGCCAGGCGGTGGCTGTGCTGGACAGCGAAATCGACCGGCTGGATTCGGTGGTCAAACGCTTCCTCGACTTTATGCGGACGCCGGAGATGCGCCTGGAAGAGACGCAAATCGAGGAGCTTCTGCGCGAAACCGCGGACGTGACGCGCGCCCAGATGGTCCGGGCGGGCGTGCAACTGGAAACGTCGTACGCCGACCTGCCGCCGCTCAACGTGGATCGCGCGCTGCTCAAGCAGGCCCTGCTGAACCTGGTCCTGAACGCCATCGAAGCCATGCCCCAGGGAGGCCGGCTGACGCTGGGCCTCGAGCGGCGCGGCGACCGGGCCGAGATTCGCGTCACAGATACCGGCAAAGGCATCGCGCCGGAGCATCGCGCGCGCATTTTTCAACTGTTCTTTACAACACGACCGGGAGGCAGCGGCATCGGACTAGCCAGCGCCTATCGCGCCGTGCAGTTGCACGACGGGGAGATCGACTTCGATTCCGAGGTGGGCCGGGGAACCACGTTTCGCATCGACCTGCCACTGGCGCACGCGCTGGAACCTGCGTTGACGCGCCCGCGGAGCGCTGCCGGCGCCATGAGTGGAAACTCGTGATGAACTCGCGTCACGGATTCGCTTTCACCTTCTTGCTGGCTCTGGCTGTTGTCGCGGGCACGGGCTGCCGGCGAAATATCGTCCGCGCCGAGCCGCCCTCGGTGACCTTGCCTCCGGTGGTTGAACCGCTACCAGCGCCGGAGCCGACGCCAGCGCCGCCGGCTGTTGCCGAATCCACGCCCGCGCCAGTTCCGGAACCCGGCGCGACGCCCCCGCCGCCGGCGAACCTCTCCCCCGAGTCGCAGCCTCCACGGCCGCGTCCGGCTCCAGCCGAGGCCGAGGCGCCAAAACCCAAGCCGGACCAGCCGCCGCCGGAGATCGCTCCGCAGCTTTCTCCGCGACAGCAAGCCGAAGCCACGCGCAGCACCACCAACGATATTCGGGTCGCCGAACGAAATTTGCAGCTGGCTTCCGGCAAACAGCTCAAGGCCTCGCAAAAGGACCTTGTCGAAAAGATTCAGGGATTCCTGTCCCAGGCTCATGAGGCCATTCGCGCCGACGACTGGGTGCGGGCGCAAAATCTGGCCCACAAGGCTGAAGTCCTTTCCGTCGAACTCAACCGGTCGTTTTAGCTCGCCCCCCAGCGGACGAACGGCCGAGCGGGTTCTGCCGGCGCGCGCGTGCCACAATCGCCGCAGCGAATGCTGCTAAGATCAGGGGCGTGCGTTCCTACGACGTGATCGTGGTGGGCGGAGGCATCGTCGGCGGCACGATTGCGCTACAGCTCGCGCAGTCGAAACTTGCGCGTGGCGCTCCTCGACCGCCAGAATCCTGGCCGCGAAGCCTCCTGGGCCGCGGCGGGCATGCTCTCGCCCGCTCCCGACAGCCCGTCGGCGATTCCCCTGGTGCCGTTCGGACGCGCCAGCCTCGGCCTTTATCCGCAATTTGTTTCCGAAATCGAACAGCTCTCCGGCCAGCGCGTTGGATTGCGCCGCGACGGCGCGATCGAGGTGCTCTTTTCAGCGGACGCGGAACGCCAACTAAGCACGCTGGTCGCGCTGCACCGCGGCCTGGGATTGCCCACCGAGCCGCTGCCCATCGACGAAGCGCGAAAGCTCGAGCCGGCTCTGGGCCGGGAAGCACGCGCGGCGGCCTGGATGGAATACGAGGCCTCCGTCGATCCGCGTCTTCTGACCAACGCCGTACTCGCGGCCGCCGCCGCTGCAGGGGTAGAAGTGCGCTCGGACGCGAACGTCACGCAGATTACCGCAGAAGCCAGCCGGTGCAGCGGCGTGACCACTGGGAACGAAAAATTTGGCGCGGGACGGGTGGTGCTGGCGGCGGGAGCGTTTTCAGCGAAAATCGAGGGCTGCGCGGCGCGCCTTCCGGTGCGCCCGATACGGGGACAGATGGTGGCAGTGAGCGGCGGCGCCGTCCCGTTGCGCCGCGTGCTGCGCTCCGAGCGCGGGTACCTCGCGCCTCGCGAGGCCGGCAGCCCTCAACGCATCATCGCAGGCAGCACGCTCGAAGATGCGGGTTTTGAAAAGCGGGTGACGCCCGGCGGCCTGGAAGGAATTTTTTCCGCTGCACGGGAACTTGTTCCAGGGCTAGCCGGTGCGGAGGTGCTGGAAACTTGGTGCGGCTTGCGTCCCGATACGCCGGATCATCTCCCCCTGCTCGGCCCGGGCGAACTCGCCGGCCTGACCATTGCGACCGGCCATTATCGCAACGGCATTCTCCTTGCGCCGATCACGGCCAAACTGGTGCGTGAATGGATTACGGAACAACGCGTTTCGATGGATTGGCAGGTGTTCGATCCGCTGCGGTTTCGCGAGGGAGAATCCGCTCGGAAGAATTCCTGACTTTGAGCGAAAAACGTTCGTGAACTAGAACGGGCTCCTGCTGCGCACGGGTTCACGGCTGGGTGGCCCGGGCAGTTCGGAGGCGCGGCCGGGCTCGCTGAAATTGACCTTGCTGGAATCGAGATATAGGGGGCGATCGAGCACGGCATCGAGCGTCGTTCCTCGGGGCAGTTCCAGTTCGGGGCCGCGCGTCAACAGAACCGCGGCCAAACCCGCCGCCGCTCCTATCCCGGCGCCGATGCCGGCACCGGCCGCGCTCTGTGAGGCCACTGCACCGATCCCCGCTCCGATGGCCGTGCCCTTGATGATCGTGCCTGCCTGATCGGTCTTGTCAGTGTCGCCGGTGATCTTTCCTTCTTTGTCGGTCGTTTCGCCGCCGCCGGTTCCCGCGTTGTTCGGAACCGCGCCGAACTTCGCCGAATAACCATTCGGCAGAATGATGGTGTTCAATCGCATCCGCACTTCGCCGCGCCCCTTGCCCTTTCCAGGACGTTTCGCTTCGATGATTTCGCCTTGCACGTAGGAGCCCGCGGGAATGACGACGCGCTGATCGACCAAGATCGGAAACACCGTCTCCAAAAATACGGGATCGCCCGCCTGGGCGTTGCGCGTGGTGATGGCGTTGTGCAACACGAGCGGCAGGGTAGTGCCGGTGGGAACAACGATCGGGGCCGCGCTCGTGCTGGCAGGCGCGCTCGCTTGCGTGTCCGCGGGTTTACTGGCAGCGGCTGGTGCCGAAGCCGCGGAGGACGCAGCCGTGGGCGTAACGGGACCGGTCGGCTCCTGCGCGTGAAGCGATGCGCCGGTGCAGAATCCCGCGAGCATCCAGCTAAGCAGAAAGAGCCGAAGCTTTCCATGGTGCTGGGCTTTCATCAGACACCTCGCGAGAGACGCACGCGGCCGACTGGTTCCCGCTTCTCTGCCGACTACCAGGCCAGGCCGGAAACGTGGATAAGGACAATTATACCGCCGATGACCCGCCGGAAAATAGCGGGCCGATCATATGCAGGATGTCAACTCCCATGAGGTGGTTAGCCGGGACCGCGAATCTCTCCCGAGGATGAATCCAAAGTCCAAGAGCAACGCTTAGCGGTTTAGGAAGCACACTCGACAGGGCCCCCGGACGTTTGGATGTGCGCTCTTACTTGTCCACAGGCCGGGAGCTGGGATTGCTTGGAACCGATTCGTCGCGGAACGGCAAATTCAACTTATGCGCGATCTCCGGCCAAAATTCGCGGAGCACGTCGAACCCGATATCTTCAAGAACGTCGAAGCCTACCTGAGTTGCGGCCGGTGCGAACCCGCGCTCATTCCCGGGATGGTAGAGGTTGCCCAGCGCGACGACGCTTGTCGTCCCCAGCCATTCGGAAACATTGAACATGCGATCTCCGTTGTATTGGTAAGCCACGAATGCATGATTGGCTGCGTGCCATAGGCGCCTCCCTCCGCTGCCATGGGCCAGGCGGTAATAACGCGGGTCCTCGGAGAATATCGATGGATAGGCAAAATCTTTGAAAAAGTCGAATGAGGCCTGATCGACAAAGTCCGTGCCGAAGCGCTTGCCATAGCCTGCGGCACCCTGTCCGAAGCTGGGGTCCTGGTTCCTGACTTGGCCGATCCCAGCATTGAAACCGGCGGCTAAAAACGTCACAGGATCAAGTGTATCGTGCACGAACAGATAAAACTTATCTCTTACATCGAGCGCGCAAAGCTTGAGACCGGGCTGATAATGTAGCGGATGCACCGACTTGCGTTCCAACCTGCGCGCGAACAAACCGACCGTTTTCTGAAAGGGCCCGTCGTAATCCTGCAACTCCAGAATTGGCTGCGGCTGCACGCACGGCGGCGCCACGCTCGCCGTCGATGTGTTGTCGGCGGGCACACCCTCAGACGGCGGTGGCTGGGGCACAGATTCCTGCGCACGGGCCACGTCGCCGCACATCAGCAAGACCGGCAGAACGATTCGGATGAGAGTCCGGCTTGTCACAATTCTGTTCTCAACCTGGTCCCGCTGTTGATCGGGTGGATAGCTCAATTGTATCCACCCTTGGCAGGAAAATTCCGCAGCCAAATGCTGGTGAGTGTCGTGAGCGGAAATTGGTTTCAACGCTTGGAAAGAATCTCTTCACCGCGCGATTTGACGGGCCGAGCAAGTCCGCCTACGCTCATGCAGGCCCATAGAGGAGGCCACGATGGCAAAGCTTGCTTTGGTTTACGGGATGCGGCTATTCCCGGCGGAAGAACTGGGGGAGATCAACGAGGCTACGCTTCATCTCAAGGATGGGCGCGCGGCGCGCGTCACCATGCATCTGATTGAAGGCAGCAAAGAGGAGATCGAAGCGACGCTTCGACAATCCATCGAGGCATTCTTTGAAATGTACCCGGAAATCTGAGCCTACCAGTTATCGCGGCTCGGGCTCGCCGGTGTTATTGCTGGTGTTTGTACGCCGGGGGTAGGCGGTGTCAAGGGTTTTGCTGACACGTGGCGTGCACGGTGTGAGGGGGTATGTGAGGCTGGGATGTGGCGGCGGTGTGGTGTCTCGTTTGCGGTAAGGTGTCACTTGAGGCGGATGGCGCGGACGATCATGCGGAGCAGCGCGGGCTTGCCTTCTCGGCTTGGGAGACGGCTTTCGGCACGAGCTTGCAGAGGGCAAGGATCATCTTGGCGCGGGCGTCGGCCAGCGCTTCGGCCTATGGCTCGCCGATCTGCTCTTGCAGGTCGTGCGCGGTGTTGCGCAGCTTCTCGTTTTCGTGGCGCTGATCCTCCAGGGCTTCCATGATTTGCAGTAGGTAGGCGTGCTCGTTGGCCGCGACGCGCTGCTCGTCGGTTGGAGGTGTCGGTGTCGGCTGGTCGGGCTGCGTGGTCATAGGCGCTCGATCTCCCTTGGCAGTCGCGGGCTGATGACGATGTATTCCGGGTTCGGCAGGGTGGACTCGGTGATGATAGTTAGCTAGAGTTCCGTAGTGGTCGCTGCAGAGCGATCGCGCGGCGGCTTTGGCGTAGAGCGCCGCGAGTTGCAGCGCGCGGCTGCGGTGCGCGTTGTTCTGCTCGGCGTATAGGCGCTTGGCGTCCTTGGTTGGCTTGGGGCGGTGTCCGCTGTCGCGGTAGCGCTGGGCGCGGGCGCGATCGGCGGCGCGGCGTTTTGCTTTTTGCTCTGGTGTCAGGCTGCGATTGGTGGGTGCGTGGCGGCGCTCCTGGCGGATAGTATCAGAGCAGACGAAGGCACTCCTGGGCGATCGCGCGGATTTCTTTGTCGTAGCAGGCGCAGCAGAGAGGGCTTCCCTTGTCGGTGCGGTGCGGTGTGGGCTTCGGCTGCGGACAGCGCGTGGCAGCGTTGCGGGTAGGTCTGGCATTTAGGCGGGCGCGTCTTTCTCTTTTGTGGGCGCGTGGCCCGGAGGCGCTGGGGGTGAGCCGCCTCAGGACGCGCAAGTGGTTTGCCGCTTCCGGCAGTGGGGCAGGTTTTGCGGCATTGTGGATTTACTAGAGTAATTTTGCGAGGGGCGTTTTGCCTGGTGTTCTAGGTCATCGGTATTGCGCTGCGTTCGCTGGCGGGCTTCCTGGCGCGATGTTTTTTGGGTAAACGGGGGTATCGGGAGGGGTTACGGGTCGCGCTGGAGATACAGCGCGACTAGGTCTCTTTAGCGGCGCTGGTCTTGCTCGTTCATGGTCTCGGCCAGCTTGCGGAGGGTGCGAATCTCCTTCAGGAGATCGGCGCTTTGCTGCTGGTGCTCTTGGGTAGCTCGATAGAGCGCGACGGCGAGGTTTCTGGCTGCGCGGTAGATAGCGACGGTGATATTCTAGGCCATCGCTGAGTTTTTGTTGAGTTCTTGGACGATGAGTTACTGCGCTTCCACTTCGGTGAGCATGCTCATTGGTGTTGCTCCTTTTGCGGCTGGCCTTCGGCGGCCAGCCGGAATAGCTGCGAGCGGCGGAGGGCGGCGAGCGCGGCGGTCTAGGGTGATTTGCCAGAGCCGCGATCGCAGGGGTAGACAGGAGAGAGCGCGATCAGGGCCAGCGCTTTTTGCTGGCAGGTGCGCCGCAGGCGCAGATCGCGCTCCTCGCCAGCGCAGCGAGCAGAAGGCGGCTCATGGATTTGCGCTGACGCTGTGGGCGCGGCCTGCAACACAAAGCCCGCGCAGGCCCGGGAGCAGGGCGGAGGGCCGCTTTAGGCGCGGGCGCGATGAGCGGGCAGAGGCGCGGCGCGAAGCCGCGACGAGCAAGCGGAGGAAGCACCGCGCGCTGCATTGCAGGCCGCGCCGCAGAAAGCGGAGGGGATTGCGGCGGCTGCGAGCGAAGCGAGCGAAGCTGGCCGGCGCAATCCCCGCAGCGCTGAGCGGACGGCGCGCGGAGCGCGAGAACAGGCTGCGGCGCGGACGATGACTGACCATGATTGCCGCGTAACGGCAGCCGCGCCAGATCGATTCATCGCGCCTGCATCCAGCTTGACGGCGTCTTTTGCCGGCGAGATGGATGCTCTTGCGCGATGACACCGATTGCCTGCTTCCGGGCTTTGTCCGTTCAGCGCGTTGCGTAGAGGGCATCGGAGCCGCGCGAACGCTTTTCCCGCGCGGGCCGATGCATGCGCTGGGCGGGCGCTGGTTGGCGGCGGCGTTTGGCTGCGCGACACGCGCACGCCGGGGATGAGATAGCGCGGCATCCGGCGAGGGATGCCGCGCCGCGCTGGTTTGCTGCGGTGTCATGGGGCGTCTTTGAGATTGCCGGGTTTGAGTGACAACGCGAGGGTGTCCATGGCGCGGTCGCTTGCTTGCGGGGAGGAAGCGGCGCTATGGCTCGGTGGAGGTGCGGCTGACGGCGGCGGCAATTCTGCTGGCGGTAGATTTGTCCTCTTGGCGTGCGGCTGCGGTGTTACGGGGATGCGTTGCTGGTCTGACATCGTTCTCCGTGCGGTGTCGGTCCGTGCGAGTGATGCGGCGACGATGGACTGGGCGTCGCTTGGCGGCGGTGCTGGTCTGTGGCGGTTGGGATGTTTGGCGCGCCGCCTACCCCGTGTGTGCATTGGTGTCATTGCTGTTCTTCCTTGGGGTCGCGCTGGTGTCGGCGGTGTCGTGGGACCCCTGGTGCTTGCTTTTCCTCGGCGTTTGTGGCATCGGGGGTTGCTTGTTTGTCACCCTCCGTGGGACCCCTTTTTTTGAGCATGCACTCGGTCACGTAGCGATGGGCGCTGCGCGGGTCGAGGTTGCGTGCATCCTCGGGGTGGACTTCGTAGAGCGTGCAGCCGCAGGTGTCGGCTGCCCTGGTTGGGCGCACGTGGATTGTGGTTCCGGCTTTGGCGTTGGCGGCGTCGCGCCTGGTCGGGTAGGGCGAATGGTGCCAGTCCTCTGGCGCCGCGAGGGTTGCGCTGTACCAGGGCTTTTCAGGACGGCGCATGTTGATTCTCCTGCAGGGCGGTGGCGTGGCATTCCTCGCAGACGGCCTCGCGCGATCGCGTTCTCCTCCACACTGGCTCGCCGCTCTCGATGCGGCTTCGCAACAGCTTAGGTTGGCGCAGCGCATCGGCTGCTGGGCGGTTTCCATGATCCAGGGCGGCGGCGTCGATCGCGGCGCGTGCGGCGGTTGCCGCCGCCGCCTCTGCGTTCGCGGTCTTTGCGCTTTCGCCTGGCTGTTTTCTTTTTTGGTTTCATCGGGGGTCTCCGAACAGGGTTGGGTTCTGGTTTGCGTGCGTCTGCGTCGGCGATGTGGCGCAGCTGCTTCTTGGTGAGTTGCTGCGCCTGGTGCTCGGTGCAGCGGCCGCGCCTTCCGGCTGACACCGCGTGGGTGGTGAGGCGTGCGCAGGTGTTGCACCATGCGGTGACGCTCTCGGTTGCCTCCGTGTAGTGCTCGCTCATTTCCTGGTGTCCTTTCTGCTCCGCTGGTGGTCTGTGTGGGCGACGATGGCTCGCCAGATCGCCTGGGCGATGCCGTAGGCGAGGATTCCGGCGAGGACGATCTCCGGTGCGGTCACGATGTGCTCTCTCTTGGCGGCGGCTGGTTTCCTCTGCGATAGCACTCGTCGCAGAGGCGCGTGGCGTTTTCGGGGTCGCTCTCGCTGGCGAGGAAGTGGATTGTGGCCCCTGCGGGGATGGTGCTGTGGCGGCAATAGAAGCCGTCACACTCCGTGGGGATTCGGGCCGTGACTGTTTGCCAGTTGAGCGGCGGTGTCATTGGACCGGTCCTTTCGGTGTCCAGAGTTGGGCGAGCAGCGGGCGGAGCGCGTCGGGGTCTTTGTGTTCGAGGTATTGGAGCGTGCTGCTCAGGCTCTTGTGGCCGAGGACGTGCTGGACCACGCGGAGGTCTCTGGTGGCGTCGTAGAGCGTGACGGCGACCGTTCGGCGGATATCGTGGCCGGTGATTTCGCTGCGGACGCTGGCGCGCTTGCGCGTGGCTGCCCACTCATGGCCGTACATCATGGCTGTGATGGCGTGTCCTGCGGCGCGCTCGAGGAAGGGCGTCGCCGGGTTGTCGGATGGTGGCAGCACGTCGATGGCTTCGGCTAGTTGCGGCGTCATCGGGAGGATTACGACCCTGCCGGTTTTTTGTTGCTCGATGCGGAGGCCCGGACCGAAGGCTGGGTCTGCGGTGATGTTGGCGGCGCTGAGCCGGAGGATGTCTCCTCGGCGGAGCGCGGTGTTTTGCGCGATGGTGATGTAGAGGCGCATCCACGATTTGGACACCGCCTTGAGCCGCTCGATCTCCTCGGGCGTGGCGATGGTTTCGCGTGGGGTTGGTCTGCGGACCTTGGGCACGAAGTGCTTGAGGTCCGGGCGGGCGGTGACGTCGCCGATGTGCGCCGCGAGGTGTACGAGCTCGCGGCGGTACTGGTAGGCGGTGCTGCGCCTCCACTGCTTTTGCCAGCGGTCGATGAGGGCGATGAAGTGCAGGCGGCCGACGTCTCGCGGCTGGCCGCCTCCGCAGAGTTCGGCTAGCTCTCGCGCGACGACCTTGGCGCGGTGGCTGGACGCCGTGGCTGCCCAGGTTTGGCAGATCGTGCGGACGGTCTGCGGGCTGCGGCTTTTTTTGTTTTGTCGGCGGCTAGGCGCATGCGCTGCTGGTGGCGCAGCGCTTGCTTTTTTGTGGGGAAGGACTTGCGGTGACGGCGGCCTTGCGGGTCGGCCCAGTCTGCGTAGTAGCGCCCGTATTTCTTGAGCATTCGTGACACCGTGGTGACACCGGTGTTGGGATTGGCCGTGTTTACGCGGTGTCTGGCGGTTTGGCTATGTACCCGGAAATTTGAACTGGCCGCGACCAAGCGGTTCGCAAGCGATCGCGCTACGCTGCGGCGCTCAGCGATTGCCAAAAGTCTCCGGATCGAAATCCTTAGGGGGCGGGCCTCCGGAGTCGGAAACCAGCACGACGCTCTGTCCCGTCAACTCAAAACGTTTCCGGCAACGCAGATTCCTGCAGGCTACCAACTCGTCGACCCGGACCATGTACGAGCGCGCTTGAGCGAACCGTTTGCGGTCCTCCTCGCCAGCGCCGCGCGGCAACTCTTTTTTCTTGGTGCGAACCATCCAGCGAATCGGATAAGAGCCTTCCTGCTTGCAGTGCGGACACACCAGGGTGAGGTTCTTGGTGTCTTGCCGTTCGATGTAAAACTGCCGCTCGTCCATATGTCTCCTGACGCGCTCAGGCAGTCGCGGCCGTCGCGCCGGCAACCTGATCTATTGTAACAAACTCGTATCCGGCGTCCTGCCAGCGCGGCAGCCAATGTTCAAGAGCGGCTACCACGTGACTGCGGTCGGCGCCGAGCCGGCGAAAGTCCCCATCGTGCAACAGAACGATTTCGCCGCCGGAGCGGCTGGCATGGCGCTCGGCGACGCGCGCCAAGCGCGTAATCAATCGAGCGGGCGGCTGCGGTTTCCAATCGTACGCGGTGAACGACCACATCACCACGCCGGACAGTCCGGCGCGCTGCGCGGCGCCCCAAACTCCAGGACGCCGATAGCCGAACGGCGGGCGCATCCAGCGAGGCAGACCGGCCGTGCCCGCTCCGCTCGCCCCATGCCCGAGCGCGGCGGCCACGCTCCTCTGGCACAACGCCAGTTCGTCCTCGATGCGCCTCGCCGACGACAACGCGAGGTTCGCGTGCGTTTCGGTGTGATTGCCGATGGCGTGTCCGCGCGCCGCGATCTCACGGACGAGTTCGGGGCAGACACGAGCGAATTGGCCCACCACAAAAAATGAGGCCTGCACGTTTCGTTGTTCGAGAAGAGCCAGCAGCCGCGGCGTGATGGCGGGATTGGGCCCGTCGTCAAAGGTCAGCGCAATCTGCATCCGACCAGGCGTGCGACATAGCGTAGCGCCAAATAACTGCGAAGTCCGATAGACTGCGCCCCAGGCAGCCACTCCCGCTGCGACTGCTGCTGCCGCGGGCAGCAAGATGGGCCACCCGCTCACTTGCATCGCAGGGACATAACAGCCAAGTACAGCTTCGCGCGCGGAGCTTTGCTCATGCCTCGGTGGCACATCCACTTGAGCCGGTATTCTCGCACGATGGCGAACGGGTGACCAGACGAACCGCGGGACGCGGGAAACGTTCTCGCAGCAAGCAGCGTCTAAGCCTTCAGTCCGGCCAGCACGCCAAACTGGCCAATCTTGTGGAACTTGCCGCTCATTCCGCGGGAATTAAAAGTGGGGACGCGGAGTTACTGGAGTAGAGGCATTGATCCAGAGTGAAGCCCGCGGAATGGGTTAACCATCCTGTTGACCATTGCTAGACGCGCGTTCGCTCCCTCCCCGATTCCGATATGATCAGAGCCACTCAGGTGCTGTCTTGCTGAAGGAACAGACGCAAAAAAGAGCGCGGCCAAGAAGGACAAAGATGGGGCTTGGCGCACTCGCGACGGCTCTGGCGGCCGCGGTGTTGGCCTTTCCGGTTAGCCCGTCGCTGAGGGCGCAAGAAGCTTCCGCGCCTCAGGGAACTCCCACGCCCGCGGCAACCATCGAGGCGAAAGGGCAAGTCCACACCGCCAGCGGCGTGCCCGTTCCGGGCGCAACTTTGCTCCTCACGAACACCGTGAGCGGGCGTGCATTCGTCAGTTGGACGGACGAGAACGGCCAGTTTGATCTTCCCGGCCTGCCCGCTGGCCGCTACCGCATCGAAGTCACGCAGCTGGGATTCGACACCACGTCGAGCGAAGCAGACTTCACCGCACCGCCCGCCTCTCCCGTTCAGTTAACAATGAAGGTCGCCAGCCTCGCAGCCATTGAAGAGTCCGCGCAACCAAGCCAGGCCGCGGCGCCTGCGCAACCTGCTCAGTCCGCGCAGGGAACGCCGGGCGGCACAGCTTCGTCAACACCAACGCCCGCGAAGCAAGCAGCCGGAGCGGCAACGCCAGAAACTCCCACGACTGCATCGAACCCAGCCGCGAGACGGGGAGGCTTTGCGCCGCGTGCAGGTGGTCCCGGAGGCTACCGCCGCTTCGGATGCGGACCAGCAGGCGGCGCGCGAGCGGGCGCGGCCCAAAATGGCGGCGCTCAAGCGGCCGGAGGTCAAGGCTCTGCTCAAAACAGCGGAGGCCGAGGCGCCGGCGGTCAGGGCTGCGGAGCCCCAGGTGGCTTTCGGCAGCTCGGCTTGAACAGAAATCCCAACGCTGGGCAAGCCGGTCAAGCAGCCCAGGCCGGCCAAGCTGGTCAGGCCGAGCGACAAGAAGCCGAGGCCGAGGCGGAGATAGAAACCCCCGCTGCAGATCAAGCTCAGGCGCAGGGTCCGCTCGGTCAAGCCGCTGCTTCCGACGCATTTCTGCTGAACGGCACGGTGGGTCAGGGCGTCGCCGACGCTGGCGCCCCAGCTGGCGGACTTGACGGCGGGCCCGGTGGCCCAGGGTTCGGAGGTGGCGGAGGCCCCGCACCCGGAGGTCCGGGCGGCGCGCCCGCATTCGCCGGGCAAGGTGGTGGTGGGGCGGGCGGCGGCTTCGGCGGCCCGGGTGGCGGTGGAGCTCCGGGATTAAACCTGCGCGTGGCTGGAGCTGGAGGCGGCCGTGGCGGCAGAGGGCCAGCAGGCCGGCCGCAAGGCGTTCCCGCGCTATTTGGATTGCAGCGTGTGCTGCGCCAGCGCGCCAATCGCGTCCGCATGAGCTTTTACGACACCTACAGCAACTCCGCGTTCGACGCGCGCCCCTATTCGCTCACGCAGATCAATCCTCCGAAAATTCCCACGTGGGCAGACACGATTGGCGGAAACCTGGGCGGCCCGCTGCGCATTCCGCACATCTACGACGGCAGCGACAAGACATTTTTCTTCGTGAATTTCGAGAGCGGCTGGACGCGCAGCGCCGTGGACCAATTCTCCACCGTGCCATCCGTCTTCGAGCGCCAAAATCCAGGCGATTTCTGCGACGTTCCCGGCCTCCAGATCTACGTCCCCACCGACCCATCGGCGCCCTTCGGAACGCGCACACTGGCGAACAACGGCGGCTGCCAGATCCCGTCCGGAATGATCAGCAACACGGCGCTGCAACTGCTCCAGTTCATTCCCGAGCCAAACGTGCCCGGCGCCGGCCTGCTGGACAACTTCCATCTCCAGACGCGCGTTCCGACGCAAAACACGCGCATCAATACGCGCATCCTGCAAACGATTTCGCCGAAACTGAACGCGCGCGTCATCTACAACTTCAGCCAGGCCGCCAGCCACGCCTTTCAGTCGTTCCCATCGCTGGAGAGCAATTCGGGCACGCGCGGGCAGTCGGCCACTTTGGGACTCACCGAGAATTTCTCGCGCGCCTGGATCAACGATTCCCAGCTGATTTATTCCCGCAATCGCGTGCTCAACCTCAACTCCTTTGCGAATGTGGACGACGTCTCCGCGGACCTCGGCATCACCGGAATTTCCAACGCACCGATCGACTATGGCTTGCCGCAACTCAACTTCACGAACTACTCCAACCTCAGCGACGCCGCTCCCTCGCTCATCCGCAACCAGTCCTATCGCTTCGTCGATAACGTCACGAACTTGCGCGCGAAACACACCCTTACGATGGGCGCTGAAATTCGGCGCATCGAAAACAACACCTTCACCGACGCGACTCCCGAGGGCCAGTTCAGCTTCAGCAATTTGATGACGGCGCAGCTTGATTCCAACGGAAATCCCATCGCCCCGCCGGCGGGCACGCTCAATGGCTACGACTTTGCCAGCTTTCTCCTGGGTTTGCCCTCGGCCACCAACGTGCGCTTCGGAACGCCGAGCACCTACTTCCGGAGCTGGGCCTACATCGGCTATTTCACCGACGATTGGCGCGCCCGCCCGAATCTCACCTTGGAATACGGCATCCGTTACGAAGCCTTCACGCCGCCATCTGAACTCTGCGGCCACTTCTCCAACCTGGCGCTAAACTCCACCTTCACCGAAGCGACGGTCGTGATCCCAGCGCAAACGTCCTCTTGCAGCACCACGCCGGCCGCGTCCACCGGCGTCGCGCAAACCTCATCGCTGATTAATGGCAACTACGATCATTTCTCGCCGCGCTTCGGCATCGCCTGGCGTCCGGCGCTGAAAGCCCTCAACGGCAAGCACGCCACCACCGTGCGCGCCGGTTATGGCATGTTTTACAACGAATCGGTTTACAGCCAGCTCACCACTGAGCTGGCCAACCAGTTCCCCTGGGCCAATTCTCAACAGCTGATTTCGCAGCCGTGCCAGCCCTTGGCAATCACGAACATCCCCTCCTCGTCGTGCTCTTCGACCACCTCATCGGTTTTGCCCAATACCTACGCCATCGACCCCAATTACAAAGTCGGCTACGCGCAGCTCTGGAACGTTTCGACGGAAACCAGCCTCTTCACCAACACCACGCTCTCGTTCACCTATACCGGCACCAAGGGCACGCACCTGGACATGCTCTTCGCGCCCAATCGTCCGTTGCCCGGCAGCGCTTCGACGCCACAAGTGGTCAACGCCGGGGACTTCATCTATGACACCTCCGGCGCGAACTCGATCTACAATGCGCTGCAAGTGCGCCTGCAACAACGCACTACGCACGGCGTTGGCTTCAACGTGATTTACACCTTCGGAAAATCGATGGACGATGCCAGTTCGATTGGCGGCGGCTCGCCGGTGGTGGTGCAGAATCCAGCCGACCTCCGCGCCGAGTATGGCCTGTCTTCGTTCGATGTCCGCCAGCAGCTTCGCTCAACCTACTTTTACGAAATTCCCCTCGGCGACCGCCACCGCTTCGCGCAAAAAGGTTTCAGCGCCACGCTGCTGGGCAATTGGCGCCTCAGCGGGAACATCACGGCGCAGACGGGGACTCCGTTTACCGCCACCGAGACGGGCGCGGCCAACAACACCGGCAGCGGCGGCGTTTTCAGCACGCGCCCTGACCAGATCTGCAATCCGAACCTGCCCGCAAGTCAGCGCTCGCCTCTGCACTTCTTCAACACAGCCTGCTTTGTCGCGCCCCTGACCGGCCAGTTTGGCGACGCGGCGCGCAATTCCATCGAAGGGCCGGGATCGTTCATCTGGAATGTGCAGATGGCCAAGTGGTTCCCCTTCGGTAAGGATCAGAACCACCGCGTGGACGTGCGTTGGGAAGTCAGCAATTTGACGAACACGCCTCGCTATGTGGGCCTCTCGACGCTGGTCGGCTCGGCCACCTTCGGCAGCGTCACGGCCGCGGCCGGAAATCGCACCATGGACGTCGTGATGCGGGTGAACTTCTAATGGCACACGCAAAGAAAATATCGCTAACAAATCGTTTCCTCGCCGCTCTCGCCCTGCTCGCGCTGCTGGCTCCTGCCGGGCGGGCGCAGGCTCCACAGCAGCCCGCGCGACCGCAAGCGCCTCCGCCGGCTCCCAGGCAGGCGCCGCTCAACGACAAGGGCACGATTCGCGCTGCCGTGGACTTGGTCGAGGTGGACGTGCAGGTCACCGACCGCGACGGCAAGCCCATCAAGGGACTCAAGCAAGATCAATTCGCAGTCTCCGAGGACGGCAAGGATCAGAAGGTCTCCACCTTCGATTACTACGACGTCGAAAACATCGAGAAGGCCCCGGCCGGCGGCGATACCGCGCCCATGACGGTTTCCATCGGCGGCGTCGCCGAGCCCGATCAACTGCGCCAGACGCTGCGCGACCGCCGGTTGATCGTGCTGTTCTTCGATCTGACCTCGCTGCAGAACGACGACCTCACGCGCTCGACCAACGCCGCCAAGAAATTCCTGCACGATCAGATGACAGCGGCGGACTTGGTCGGCGTGGTGGCCTTCGGCAACCAGCTACAAGTCATTTCCGATTTCACCAACGACCGCGACCAATTGGTCCAGGCCGTGGACGCGCTGCTTCCCGGCAAGGAATCGCAACTCGCCGCGCTCGCCGCAGCCTCCGCGTTCGGCAACGAGACGGGCGTCACCGAGGACACCAACGCGGCCTTCACGGCCGATGACACCGAGTTCAACATTTTCAACACCGATCGCAAGCTGATCGCCCTCGAATCGACGGCCGATCTGCTCCGCGACATTCCCGGCAAAAAATCGGTCATCCAGTTCACCAGCGGAATCACGCAGACCGGCGAGGACAATCGCTCGCAGCTTCGCGTCACCACCGACGCCGCGAATCGCGCCAATGTCTCGTTCTATACCGTGGACTCGCGCGGCCTCATGGCCGAAATTCCCGGCGGCGATCCGAGCGTGGGCGCCGCCACCGGCAACTCGATGTTCTCGGGAGCGTCCGTCTTTCACCAGCAGGACGCGCGACAGGATTCGCGCGACACGCTCGCGACGCTCGCATCGGACACCGGCGGGAAAGCGTTTTTCGATTTGGGCGATCTCGCTCCCGCGTTCCGCACCGTGCAGGCCGATTCGGCGGGCTACTACCTGGTTGGCTACTACAGCACCAATGCGGCGCGTGACGGCCGCTGGCGCACTCTGAAAGTACGCGTCACCGGAGTGCCCGGCGCGCACATCCGCTACCGCGAGGGTTACTACGCAGCGAAAGATTTTGGCGTGTTCACGACGGAAGACCGCGAGCGGCAACTGGAAGATGCCTTCCGCTCGGAGACGCCGGTCGTCGAGCTGCCTGTCGCCGTGGACACGGCCTATTTCGAGACCGACAAGGGCCAGATTTTCGTGCCCATCTCCGCGAAAATTGCGGCGAGCGCCCTCCAGTGGGCGCAGAAGAGCAACCGTCATCAGGTCAATTTCGATTTTGCCGCCGAGATTCGCGGGGCCCAGTCAAACCGCGTGGTGGGCGCGCTGCGCGACACCATCACCGTCAATCTGGACGCCGAGCGATTCCAGCAATTGCAGCAGAACGCCTTGCAATATCAGGGCGGAATCGTCCTGCCGCCGGGCGACTACAAGCTGAAATTCCTGGCGCGCGAGAATGAAACGGGGCGCATCGGCACGTTCGAGGACGAACTCAAGCTGCCCGCAGCCGCCGCGGATCACTTGCAGCTCAGCTCGGTGGTGCTGTCCAGCCAGATCGTGCAAGACCAAAAAGACTCGGAAGTGAAAACCAAAACCTATGCGCCCAACGCCAAAATGAAGCAGTCACCGCTGGACGTCGCGGGCGCAGCGCATCATTCCCGAGCGTCACTCGCGTCTTCAGCGCGCAGCAGATGCTGTACATCTTCTTCCAGGCCTACGTGCCCGAGGGCGCCGATCCGAACAATTTGCGCGCAGGCATCGAGCTGTTCCGCGCCGGCCAGAGTTTCAATCAGACGCCCATGGTCGCCCCAGCGCAGGTGGACGACAAAACACGTGCAGCCTCTTTCCGCATCAGCCTGCCGCTCGCGCAGGTTCCGCAGGGAAGCTACACGGTCCAGGCAGTTGTCGTGGAAGCTGGCGGTGCCCACGCCGCCTTCGGCCGCAACTACTTCGCACTACGCGCCGAACTCGTCCGCCGCTCCGGCGCCTGCCCCCGTTACTGCTCCTACGCCAACTGGGAATTAAGCGGAACCGCTTTCGTCTTGGAGCTAGCCTTTCTCCGCTAGCTGCCAAGGCATAATCTGCTTGCCCAAAAAGCCCTGCTTAGGCAAGGATGTGGCGACTAGAGAAACGGGCTCGGGGCGACTCAGCACGCTTCAGAACCGGTGAATGCCGTATGGTTCAGCCCGCAGAATTAGCCCGGCGCATACGCCGCAAAGGGGATTCATGGCATCAATTCTTGAACAATATCGGATTTCCGATTTCTTGGATTGGCACAGGGAAAAACGTCTAGAGATAAACCAAGATTTTCAACGCGGGAGTGTTTGGAAGCCCGCGGCGAGAACTTTCCTTATTGATACCATTCTTCGGGAACTCCCTGTGCCAAAAGTCTATCTGCGCACAAAAATAGACGTTGTCACAAAAAAGTCTGTACGAGAGATCGTGGACGGGCAGCAACGGCTTAAGGCGATCCTAGACTTTGCGGATGACAAGTTTACGTTAACTAAGCGAGCCAATGAATTCGCTGGAATGCGATATTCCACTTTGGATGAAGAGCAAAAGACGGCATTCCTTAGCTATCCCATTGCGGTAGACCAACTTGTTAACGCCACAACCGACGACGTGCTTGAGGTTTTCTCTAGGCTCAATTCCTATACGGTTTCATTAAACGGCCCGGAAAAGCGCCATGCCAAATATCAGGGCGACTTCAAATTCGCGATCCGCGCCGCCTCTAGGAGGTGGGGGACCTTCTGGAAGGACTTTCGGGTCTTATCGACACGCGAACGAGTCCGGATGCTGGACGATTCGCTGACAGCCGAAATGGTTGGAGTCCTCGCAGAAGGGGTCAGGGACGGTGGACAAGCCAAAATAGATGCTCTGTATAAGAGACACGATGCGTCCTTTGACCCTGTCTACATCACTCGGTTCGACAGTGTCCTAAAATATCTCGCAGAAAATCTGGCGCCAATGCTAGTTGATACGCCGCTGCTTAGTCCCCCGCACCTGCTAATGCTGTTCAGCGCCCTTGCATCTCTACTCGTAGGTATTCCGGCGGGAGAGCTTCTACCGGCAGAACTGAGCGGACTACCAACATCAGTGTACGGGGATTTAGACAAAGTTCGAGAAAACCTTCTGCTCCTCGCGGCAGTAATCGACAGCGATGTAGAACCAGCTGCACCGCTGACTGAATTTTGGAGGGCGTCGAAATCTAGTACCCAAAGAATTGCTAGTCGCCGTGTGCGTTTTCCGGTCTATGCGAGTGTGTTAGGTTCCACCGGCATATAGCCGCGATGTCCTCGGCATTCGATAAGCCCGTCAGAGAACTCCGCATGGAATCGTTGTGGCTGGAAAAGGAGTTTTTATGGGCTGTTGCTTCAGGAAGGAGCAGGCACACTCAATTGGCCTGCGAGATGGCCATCATTCGCTTACATGACGCGTGGGCACGGTTTTGCCGACAACTCATCATCTTGTCTGCCTTCGGAAGGACGACAACCCTCGGTGGTGTGCAGCTACCTCCGTGTAGCTCGACGATAACAAAAAAACATTTGGTTATTCCGACCTTACTATCGACGTACAAGAAGCGTTCCTTTGAACCGAGATGGGCCGATGCTAAGGAGTGCATCGACGCTGGACAGCGATTAGTCATCGCAAATGTCAGTACCGTCGCAGCGGCCCTGGGAGCCATTAATTCCCCGGCTGACGATATCCGGCGCATCAGAAACTTCTACGCGCATCGGGGGATGGACACGGCGCGAGACGCGCTGGCAACTAATGTATTCTCAAATTTGACGTGTCCAGAAATTTTCGATCTGGCGCTCTATACGACCGGCGGAAATAGGGTTATTGAGTCATGGACGAGCAGTTTGTCGCTTGTGGCTGTGGCGGCATGTCAATAAGTCTTATACCGCATACTCCAGGCGGTGTGGGAAACCGGATCAGATCGGTTCAACTTCGTAGATATGCTGGGACTGTTTGAAGTAAACATTAAAGCGATCAAAAAATCCACTCTGACCGAGTAGCCCAAAACCGATTGCATCCAGTCCGCTTGTAAACCCGGCGAAGACCTGGACTTGAACGCCCCCTCCGAAATCAAGAGTAACGTTAAAGAAATGCGTGCTGGTTGTACCACCCACTCCAGCATTTAACTCAGCGGGTGCTTGGAGCGGGTCCAATCCGAGTTGCTGGAGAAATACCCGTGGGAACACACAATGGTCGGCACCGGAATCAACGATCGCAAAGCAGGAAAGGCGGCTTGCTCCGGCTACTATCGCGACGGGCAAAGCTGGCCGCAGTGCTATTCTCCCGGATGGAAATGCGGGGCTGGGCGCCACAGGCATATCCGTGTACTGCACCGGATAGATCGGCATCGGATACCTGTCAAGATGGATCGTTACAGCAGAAGACTGGAGCCATCCTCCGGTACCCGGAGAACGACAGGATCAGCCTCTCCAGCTTCTTTGGCCTTTTTTACCACCTCGTTCAGCTCGGCGGCATACGCAATAAGACGCTCTTCATCCTTTGACAAAGCAACCCACGCGCCCTTAGGCACGCCAGCGATCAGCTTCGAGACGTCCTTAACAGCTATCATGGTCGCGCCTCCTCTTTCACTGTGTTCAAGCGGTTTAGATGCATAACTGAGCAGTAGAGACACACGCACACAAAGAGAACATCAGCAATTTCAGGTCCTTTCCCCACGTCCAGAAAACAAACGACTTACCTAGGATGATGCCCGCGTAAAGGAAACTCTTTGTAACACAATGGGAAGGGTTGTCAAGCACCTGTCAAGCGAAAAAAGTAGGTTGTTCCAGAAATCTTCCCGATGGGACCCGATCGGCTCATATGCAAGAGAGCGCGAAGTCCCTACACGAAACGGACTCTTTCCTAACAGCATTATACCACGCAGTGCAAGCCTCGTCCCGTCACAGCGCGCGACCTGCCCAGAGGCCTCCCGTCCAGTTCGTCCTTGCGCTAATTGTCTTTCAGCGAAGGCTCGGGCACAGGCGCCGCGGTTGTTATCGGCACCGTCGTTGCTGGGGGCGCTGCAATCGTTGCTGCTTCCGCTTCGACCTGCGGGATATCCGGCAGCTCGCGCCTGTGCGCGCGGCGGGGCAAATCGAAATGGACGGCGGAGGGAGGCGGTACGGCGTCTGAATAGGCCGCAAACTCGAGACGAAACGTCGTGCCGACGCCGGGAACCGACTCCGCGAAGAATCTGCCGCCGTGGTCGCTCACGATGGCCTGCGTCGTTGGCAAACCGAGACCCGACCCCTGAGCCTGGCTGGCGCGGAACGTGCTGAACAGGCGGGCGCCCTTCTCGAGTGCAGCGCCCGCGCCACCGCCCGAGATTTCGATGCGCACAATCCCGTTGGCTTGTGCCGTGCGTATCGTCAGCGCGCCGCCCGCCGGCATGGTGTCGATCGAATGCCGCAGGAGATTCTCCAGAGCCTTGTGCAGCAAGTCCGAGTCACCCTGAATCTTGGCCAGGCTGCTGGCCAGATACAGCTCCGGCGTGATCGGCGGCCGGCCCACGATCCGGAACTGCGGCTCGAAATCCTTCAAGACCGCGCGCAGGAGTTCGTTCACATCCACGGGCTTCAGGCGAGGCTGCGGCATCTTGGAAAAGTCGCTGAAGCGCATCACCGCCGCCTTCAGATGGTCCAACTCGGAACGCAACGCGGCCAGCGATTCGGTAAGGACTTCGCCAGATCGCGGAGAGAAATCCGCGCGAGAGCGCGTCAGACTGCTCACCGTAACTTCCAGCGGGAAGAGCGACTGCTTGACCTCGTGCGCCAGCCGCTGCGCTACATCGCGCCAAGCCGCCACGCGCTCGGTTTGTACCAGCCGCGCGCGCTCTTCGGAGATCCGCTTGGTCATTTCGTTGAAGGCCCGGACGAGCTGCCCGGCTTCGTCCCCCGCCCCCGCTCGAACATCGACTTGTGTGGCCCAGTTCCCCGCAGTCACCTGGCGCACGGCGGCGGTCAGCTTCGCTACCGGCTTGGTCACACGTCCCGACGCCCAACTGCTCAAGAAGACTCCACCGAGAAGGCCGAAGAGAGCGGCAAACAGCGCGGCGACGCGAATGGAATTCATCAGCGCGACCAGTTCCCGTTGCGTGCTCCCCACCAGCACCACGCCCAGCGGCTCGTTCTGCCGACCTGTCAGCGGAAAGGCCACGAAGGTTTCGGCGCTGGCCGGGTCCGCTGTCCACTGGATCGTCCGCTGCGGCGAGCCCTGATGATTTTCCGCGGGTTGGATGAGCGGAGCGAAGCGCTCGGCTTGGTCGACGGGACCGTCAGTGCCCGTCAGGGCTTCCGGCACAAACCCCGCTTCGAGATTGCGGTACAGCAGCGCTCGCGTCCCAGTGGGAAGCGCGATCGAGCTGAGGAATTCGCGGTCAAGCCGCCGCCCGCCGATGAGGTAGAGGCTCTTCTGGCCAACGGTGACCACGCGAACCGCGAGCAAACCCAGTTCCACGCCATCGGGCAGCTCGACGCGCTGCAGAAACGCGCCCCGCTGATTCCAGTCCTGCTCGGTCGCCAGCCAGTCGTTTTTGTAGCCCGAACGCGCCGGCCACTTCGCCGAGGTAATCAAAGTGCCGTCCGCTGCGACCACGTCGAGGAAATCCAGTTGGTGAGCGGTGGCCAGCCCGCGCCCGTCCGTGGCGTAGACGGAAGCATCCGCTTGCGCACGGCTAAGGTCGATCGCCATGCGCAAAGTCGCCTCTGCATCGGCAAGGCCCTGCATCGCGAAGCTGACTTCCTCGCCGCGCCGGGCCAGTTCCAGATCAAATTGCTTGGTGAGCGTCGCGCTTTGTTCGCGATCAAACCGCTCGAACTGCTCGCGCGCCAGGCGAGTCGCGCCCAAAGCGAGCAGAGCGGTGCCCGCCAGTACTGCCAGCGAAAATAAAGTGAGGAACTTTGCGCGAAACGTCATGCCCCAACATCCTGGCGTGTGCCCGCCGGCTCCGTGCGGCGCGCTGAACTTCCCGCGCCCCCGGAGCTGCCGCCCCATTCGCCGATCCAGGGCGCCAGTCCGGGCACCCATCGAAGAATCATAGACCAGTGCGGGCGGCCCTGCGGGGAGAAATTAACGGACCGTTGCCGCATGAAAACGGGCGCCGGAACCGCCCGGCGCGACGCGCCTGCGCGGCGATTGGGCTATACTGAAATCCAGAGGGACTCTTGCATGCCACGCGGCGCTGGGCTCAAGGTCGGGCGGGTCTTGGGCATCCCGATCTACCTCCACTCGAGCTGGTTCCTGATCTTTGCGCTGATCACCTACTCCTATGCGTCGGAGCTGACATTGACTCACGCTGGGTGGAGCGATCCGCAGCGCTGGGCCGTCGGGGTCTTGGTCAGCTTGCTCTTTTTTAGTTCTCTGCTCCTCCACGAGCTTTCTCACAGCGTTGTCGCCATGCACTATCGCATCCCGGTCGCGTCGATCACCTTGTTCGTTTTCGGCGGCGTCGCTCGCATTACGCGCGAGCCGGATAGTGCCAGCCAGGAGTTCCAGATCGCCGCGGCAGGCCCGCTGTCGAGTTACCTGCTCGCGGGCGGCTTCTTCCTGGTCGCAGTGCTCAGCCCGCGCGGCTCGATGCCGAAGGCCATCGGCGAAACGCTCGGATGGATCAACCTGGGACTCGCGACGTTCAATTTGCTTCCCGGTTTCCCGCTCGACGGAGGACGCATCTTCCGGTCGATCGTCTGGGGCATCACGAAGAATTACACGCGCTCGACGCGCATCGCCGCGCGGGGCGGACAAGTGATCGCGTTCGCGATGATGGGCCTGGGACTTTTCATCGCCGTGCGGTCCTATTCCAGCGGCGGCGATGTCATCGGAGGATTGTGGCTGGCCTTCATCGGCTTCTATTTGTTCACGGCGGCGCGGCAAAGTTACGTGCAAGTCGAAGCGCACGGAGCTCTTGAGGGACTGCGCGTCGCCGACATCATGACTTCGGAATTGCCGTCGGTGCCGCGGGACATCACGCTCGAAGAGTACGCGCAGGAGCTCGCGCGCACCGGACGCAGCGCGCATCTGGTTGTGTCCGACGGGCAGCTCGCGGGCCTGATGACTGTCGAGGCGCTGCAAGCCGTGCCGCGCGAGGAATGGGACATGACTTCGGTGCAGGCGGCGATGCTGTCACGCGACGGCCTACAATGGGCCGCGCCGGAAGAATCGGCGCTGGCGTTGCTCGAGCGCATGCGCAATGCCAACGTCGATGAGATGGCCGTGGTCAACGGCGGCAACCTGGTTGGCCTGGTGACGCGCGATTCGATCACGCGGGTCGTGGAGGCGCGCATCGACGTGGGCCATCTCAGTGCCGTGAAGCGCTAGGGCTTCCGGAAAAACGCCAAGTCATCCCGAAACTTCAGAACAAGCCAGCAACAAAAAAAGCCACAACACATTTGGCGCCGATGTACGCCGCCGGAACTGCGAGCGCTAACCGCCGCGCGTGTGCATTTCGAGGTGCGGGTCGCGGCGCAGCTCTTCGATGCCGACGAATGCGCCGCGAAAACGCTCGGACTTGCGTTGCTCGGCGCCGCGGTCGGTTCGCGCGCTCCAGACGCCGGAAATCAGCTCAGTCAACTCCGCGCTTGAGGCGCCTGCGCGCAGCGGACCGCGCAGGTCCATGCCCGAGGTGGCGTAGAGGCAGCGGAACCACTGGCCGTCGGCGGTGAGGCGGCTGCGATTGCAGGTGCGGCAGAAAGGCTCCGTGGTAGAAGCAATGATTCCGAAAACGGTGCCGTCGGGAAGGATGAAGCGCTCGGCCGGGGCCGCGCTGGTGGCATTTTCGCCGGACGGCGTGATTTTTCCATAGCGCTGTTCGAGGCGCTGCAGCATTTCGGCGCGCGAAAGGACGCGCTCCATGGACCACTGCGTGGCGCCGGCTACGTCCATGTACTCGATGAAACGAACTTCCGCGTCATTGGCGCGGCCAAATTCGATCAGGTCGATCAGTTCATCGTCGTTGACTCCACGAACGATGACGGCGTCGAGTTTCGTGCCGGTGAAGCCGGCGCGCCGCGCGGCGTAAATTCCTTCGAGCACTCGGGCATGGTCATCGCGCCGCGTCATCGAGCGGAAGCGATCGGGACGAAGCGTATCGAGGCTGACGGTGACGCGGTGCAAACCAGCAGCGCGCAAACGTTCGGCTTGTTCGTCCAGCAGAACACCATTCGTGGTCAGAGCGATGTCGCGGACGCGCGCATTCTCCGCGATCATGGTCACCAAGCGGTGCAGATCGTGGCGCATGAGCGGCTCGCCGCCGGTGAGCCGCACTTGACGGACGCCGACCGCCGAAAAAACATCGGCCAGCTTGGCAAGCTCCTCGAAGGTAAGCAGTTCCGCGCGCGGCAGCCAGGTGTACTCCTCCTCCGGCATGCAGTAGAGGCAGCGCAGATTGCAGCGGTCGGTGACGGAGACGCGCAGGCTCTCCAGGGGCCGGCCGAGTTGATCGCGCACTGGAATGGCTGGAGTTTCTGGAGGCATGAGATGACCTTGCCCTACATAGTAGGGATCGCTCGGTGCTGCGTCAACCTTTCCGAAAGTATCTTCCTGGCCTCGGCCGCGCGTGCCGACGCCGGGCGGGGGCTCGCCCTATTGGCGAAAGACGTAACACAATTTGGGGGGGGGCACCCCCGGGCGTTTTGTATCGATATAAAAACAGGGTGGTTGCAGCAAAAGGGTTTTGTAAGATCATCAAAACAAAGGACCTGGAATTTGGCTATCTGAGCGCACCAAGTTGTACGTGCTTGAAAACAAAGGGTCGGGGTAGAACGCGCTTGCTGGGGAGTGGAAGAGAGATCTGCCTTCGGCAAGGCTGGGGCGATCGCAGAGCGCAATAGGAGGCGTTGGATTGCGACAGTCATGCCCGTGCTTAGCATAAAATAGTGGCGTTGTAAATACTAGTTGATAATACTTAATCTGTGGTACTAGTTTCGAATGGCCACGGGTGGCGCGTTCGAACGAGCGCTGGCGACCCGGAGCAGTGAATCCACAAGACCGCCCTCCGAGCGCTGCACCACGTCCTTGTTCTGCGAGCTTCCTCCGAAGATCGGAACGGGTTTGCCGGGCTCACGCCCCGCGCTGCATTTATTCTCCGCAAGAGGCACCGAGTGTGAATGCTTGGCCGGATGATTGCATTCGGGGGCGGTTCGTCGTATGTTCCGGCTACAGATCCACAATACGGCAATCGCCCGTCGAGCGGGGAGGAGTAAGCAAAAGCAGATCCCTCGCTGCGCCTCGGGATGACAGCGCGGAGGGGATGGTCAGGAATGGGAGGTCTCGCGTGAAAAATCGGGTGATCGCTGCTTTTCTTACCGCGGCGGGTTTTCTGGGCGCTGGCGCTCCGCTCGTTGCGCACCACGGCGCCGCGTCCTTCGACACTTCGAAGAAACTCGTCATGAAGGCGACCGTCACCGAATGGTTTTGGGCCAATCCGCATTGTTTTTTGAAGTTCGATGCACAGGATGAAAAGGGCAACGTGGTCCATTGGGTCGCGGAGACCAGCAATCCGTCGGACATGTCCAATCTGGGTTGGAGCATACGGAGCTTCAAGCCCGGCGATCAAGTCACTGTGACCGTGACGCCGGTCAGGAACGGACGGCCGGTCGGGCGCGTGTTGCAGGTGGTGCTGGCGAGCGGCCAGACGCTGGGCACACGGGTTGCCGGACTGCCCCCAGAGGACGCGAGCAAACCTGGAGTTTCCGCGAAATAGTGAAGGGGCCTTGGGGATGCCAATCAGGCGATCGCGTCTCGTGCTGTTGCGAGCGGATCACGCGCGTGGAGGACGAGGCTCGATTTCTGAAGGAGGTTTTGCCATGGCTAAACGGCTGACGGCCCCGGCGCTCGGCGCAATCGCAGGAGTAGTCTTCGCGCTGGTGGCGCTGGCACAAACGGCGCACGCTCAGCAAGCGCCCGCGGCGCGGAACCAGGGCGCGGCGCCTGCGTCCTGGAATAGCCTGAGCATTCCGCCGAAGGGACAGCCAGCGCCTTCCGCTGCAGCGCCACGCCGCGATATCAGCGGAGTTTGGGATGCTTTTGGGGCGGGGATTCAGCCTAATGGGGTGAAGAGTCATGCTCCCTTCACACCGTTAGGAGAGAAGATGGCCAAGACCTACAAGCCGGGAGACGGGCCGCGAAAAGTGACGCTCGGGGAGATCAACGATCCGCTGGACGGCTGCGATCCGGCGGGTTTTCCGCGCCAATTGTTTTTTGAACTGCGGCCGGTGAAGATCGCGCAGATTCCCGATCAGGTGCTGATGCTGTATGAGTATCAGAAAGTGTGGCGGGTCATCTGGACTGACGGGCGAGCGCTTCCCAAGGACCCTGAGCCGCGGTGGTACGGATACTCGGTGGGCCATTGGGAAGGAGACAACACGTTCGTGGTCGAGACCGTGGGTCTGGACGAAAGGACCTGGCTGGATAATGCCGGCGATCCGCACAGCAGCGACATGCGCGTGGAGGAGCGATACCATCGCGCGGACCGCGACACGCTGGACGTCACCGTGAAGATTGACGACCCCAAGGCGTACACGGCGCCGTGGCTGGGCCTCGACAAGTTTCCCTTGCGGCTGCAACCCGCGAGCTTCGACATTCGGGAGATGATCTGCGTGCCGTCGGAGGCAGAGGCTTATAAGGAAGAAGTGGCGGAGCCGGCCAGCAAGTAGCCGCGCGCTTCAACAAAGACAAAATGGGCCGTACCCCCCGTGTTCAGAACCAGGACCCACACGCGAAACCGACATGTGGGGCACACACCCGAAGATAGCCAACTTAGCCTTCGTCTTGGTATTGCGTTTTGAGGCGGGCGACCACTGTGGGGTCGGCTAGGGTTGTGGTGTCGCCGAGGACACGGCCTTCGGCGATATCGCGCAGGAGGCGGCGCATGATTTTGGCGCTGCGCGTTTTGGGGAGTTCGGAGGAGAAGAAGATATCGTCGGGGCGGGCGATGGCGCCGATTTTCGAGACGACGTGCTGCTTGAGTTCGTCCTTGAGGGCGTCGGTTGCGGCGATGCCTTCTTTCAAGGTGACGAAGGCGGAGATGCCTTGGCCTTTTACTTCGTGCGTTTTGCCAATGACGGCGGCTTCGGCGACGGAGGGATGATCGACCAAGGCGCTTTCTACTTCGTAGGTGGAGATGCGATGGCCGGCGACGTTCATGACGTCGTCGACGCGGCCTAGCAGCCAGAAGTAGCCGCCGGCGTCCATCTTGCAGCCATCGCCGGTGAAATAGACGCCGGGAAAACGTGACCAATATTGCTGGACGTAGCGATCGGGGTCGCCGTAGATCGTGCGCATCATCGCGGGCCAGGGCTGCTTCAGCACCAGGTAGCCGCCGGCGCCGGGGCCGACGGGATCGCCATTGGCGTCGACTACTTCGGCGATGATTCCCGGGAATGGCTTGGTGGCTGAGCCGGGCTTGGTCGGCGTAATGCCGGGTAGCGGCGTGATGAGAATCATGCCTGTCTCGGTCTGCCACCAGGTGTCCACGATGGGACAGCGCTGGCGTCCGATGTAATCGTGGTACCAGATCCAGGCTTCGGGATTGATGGGCTCGCCGACGGTGCCGATCAGGCGGAGGCTGGCGAGAGAATGGCGCGCAGGAAGTTCGGTGCCCCAGCGCATGAAGGTGCGAATGGCCGTGGGGGCGGTGTAGAAAATATTTACGCCGTACTTATCGATGATGGACCAGAAGCGATCGCGATCGGGATAGTCGGGCGTGCCCTCGTACATGAGCGAAGTGCAGCCATTGGCGAGCGGGCCGTAGACAACGTAGGAATGGCCGGTGACCCAGCCGATGTCGGCGGTGCACCAGTAGACGTCGTTCTCCTTGATGTCGAAAACGTAGTAGTGCGTGGTGGCTGCGCCGACGAGGTAGCCGCCGGTGGTGTGCACGATGCCCTTGGGCTTGCCGGTGGTGCCGCTGGTGTAGAGGACGAAGAGCATGTCTTCGGCGTCCATAGGCTCGGCGGGGCACTCGGCGGATGCGCCGGCGACTAGCTCGTGCCACCAGAAATCGCGGCCGGGCTCCATCGAGATTTTCGCGGCTTCGCCGACGCGGCGGACTACGATGCATTTTTCGATGGTGGGGGTGCCACGCAGGGCTTCGTCGACCGCGGCTTTGAGCGGGACGATGGTGCCGCGGCGAAAGGCGCCGTCGCAGGTGACGACCACTTTGGCTTTGGCGTCGTTGATGCGTTCGCGCAAGGCTTCGGAGGAGAAGCCGCCGAAAACGATGCTGTGCGGCGCGCCGATTTTGGCGCAGGCGAGCATGGCGATGGCCAACTCGGGGACCATGCCCATGTAGATTGCGACGCGGTCGCCTTTGGCGACGCCGAGCGACTTGAGGACGTTGGCGAAACGATTGACCTCGCGCTGGAGCATGCCGTACGTCAGCACGCGGGAATCGCCCGGCTCGCCTTCCCAGATGATGGCGGCTTTGTTGCGGCGCGCTGATGCCGCGTGGCGGTCGACGCAGTTGTAGGCGACGTTCAGCTTGCCGCCGACGAACCATTTCACCCAGGGCGCTTTCCATTCGAGGATCTGCTGCCAGGGCGTAAACCAATCGAGGCGCTTGGCTTCCGTGGCCCAGAATGCCTGCGGATCGTTCTTGGCGCGCTGGTAGATGGCGGGGTCGTTGGCGTTGGCCTGGCGGCGGAATTCTTCCGAGGGCGGAAACTCGCGGTGCTCATCCAGCAGAGCGGAGAGGCTCTTTTCGTTGCTCGCAGACATGATGGACCTCACGATGGGATCTGTGTTTTGACCTGCGGGCGCGTTGGGCGCGGCGCGCGGGCAGCCTAGGATGTGCGAGGCGGGCAGGGTTGTCAACGTTCCGAGAGGGCGACGGTTATCAGAGCGAGACAGGCGCGATGTTCTGCTTGGTTGCACGCACCCTTCGAGGCGAAGGGTGCGGCACCCGAAAAACCAATGCCGAGACCGCGGCGAACGCTCTAGGGATGGGTCATGTCGGCGGGGCGGACCAGGGCGTCGAACTCTTCGCCGGTGAGGTAGCCGAGCTTCAGGCAGGCCTCGCGCAGGCTGAGATTTTCCATGTGGGCGTCGTGCGCGACCTTGGCCGCTTTGTCGTAGCCGATTTTCGGGCTCAGCGCGGTGACCAGCATCAGGGAATTCTGCACGTACTCGTCGATCTTCACGCGGTTGAGCTTGATGCCGCGCACCAGGTGGTCCACGAAGCGATGGCAGGCGTCGGAGAGCAGCGTGACCGAGTGCAGGAAGTTGTAGATCATCACCGGCTTGAAGACATTCAGCTCGAAATTTCCCTGCGAGCCGGCGAAGGCGATGGCGGCGTTATTGCCGTGGACCTGCACGGCGATCATGGTCATGGCTTCGCACTGCGTGGGATTGACTTTGCCGGGCATGATCGAGGAGCCTGGCTCGTTTTCCGGGATTTGCAGACTCGGCGAGCCCGCAGCGCGGGCCGGAGGCGAGCCAGCGAATGTCGTTCGAGATTTTCATCAGCGAGGCGGCCAGCGTGGTGATGGCGCCGTGGGCGAAGACGAGTTCGTCGTGCGCGGAGAGCGCGGCGAATTTGTTGGGGTGCGAGCGGAAGGGCAGGTGGGTGAGCTCGGCGATTTTCTTGGCGGCGCGCTCGGCGAATTCGGGATGCGCGTTCAGGCCGGTGCCGACGGCGGTGCCGCCGATGGCCAGATCGTAGAGGCCGTCGAGAGCCTGCTCAAGGCGGGCGATATCGCGTTCGATCAGGCTGGCCCAGCCGCCCATCTCCTGGCCGACGGTGAGCGGCGTGGCGTCCATCAGATGGGTGCGGCCGATCTTCACGACGTCGGCAAATTCCTTGGCCTTGGCGTCGATGGCCTGGTGCACGCGGCGCACGGCGGGAATCAGCGCGCCGTGCATGCGTTCGGCGGCGGCGATGTGCATGGCGGCGGGAAAGGTGTCGTTCGAGGACTGCGACATGTTCACGTCGTCGTTGGGATGGATCGGATTTTTCGAGCCGAGCACGCCGCCGGCGAGTTCGATGGCGCGATTGGAGATGACTTCGTTGGCGTTCATGTTGGTTTGCGTGCCGCTGCCGGTCTGCCAGATGCGCAGCGGGAACTGGTCGTCAAGTTTGCCGGCGATGACTTCGTCGGCGGCCAGGGAGATGAGGCGCGCTTTTTCCGGCGGAGAGCTTGCCAAGCTCCTGATTGACCAGCGCCGCGGCCTTCTTCAAAATTCCGAAGGCGCGAATCAGCTCGGGCGGCATGGTGTCGCGGCCGATATTGAAGTGAACCAGCGAGCGCGCCGTCTGCGCGCCCCAGTAGACGTGGGCGGGCACTTCGATCGGGCCCATGCTGTCGGTTTCGATGCGGGTGGGTTTTTTGCTTGTGGCTTCGGTGGTCACGGTATTGTCGCTCCTCGCTCCGATGGCGGAGTTCGAAATGTAACCACACACGGCGGGCCGCAATCAAATGTGGCGTGATGATTATGTGCGGAACGCGCACGTGGCAGTGAAGAGGCTGGGACGGGCGAGAGATGGACGGAAGCGCGACCCGGAAGAAATTTCGGCGGGAATCATATACGCGGGAGGAACTCATCATGGCACTCAAGAAGCGATTTCTCGGCAAGAGCGGACTGGAAATTACTACGGTGGGATTTGGCTCATGGGCCGTCGGCGGAGGCGGATGGTCTTTTGGCTGGGGGCCGCAGGACGACGAAGCTTCGATCGCGGCGATCCGGCACGCGGTTTCGCTGGGCGTCAACTGGATCGACACGGCCGCGATCTACGGGCTGGGGCATTCCGAGGAGGTGGTGGGCCGGGCGATCGCCGGGATTCCGACAAGCTCGCGGCCTTTCATTTTTACCAAGTGCGGGCTGATCGCCGACCGCGCGAAGCCTTATGAAGTGGCGCAGCGGAATCTGCGGCCGGAATCGATCCGCAAGGAATGCGAGGATTCGCTGCGGCGGCTGGGCGTCGAGCGAATCGATCTGTACCAATTCCACTGGCCGGATGACACGGGCACGGCGATCGAGGATTCCTGGGGAGAGATGAGCAGGCTGGCGCAGGAAGGCAAGATCCGGGCGGCGGGAGTCTCGAACTTTACCGTGGAGCTGCTCGAACGCTGCGAGCGCGTTCGTCACGTGGATTCGCTGCAGCCGCCGTTTTCGCTGATCCGGCGGGATGCGGGCGCCGAGCTGATTCCCTGGTGCGCCGCGCATGGCACCGGCGTGATTGTGTACAGCCCGATGCAGGCGGGGCTGCTCACAGACACATTTGACGCCGAGCGAGTGGCGAAGATGGCCGAGGACGATTGGCGCCGGCGAATCGGAGAATTCAAAGAGCCGAATCTGAGCCGTAATCTTGCGCTGCGCGACGCGCTGCGTCCAATTGCCGCGCGGCATGGCGCGCCGGTCGCGGCGACGGCGGTGGCGTGGACGCTGCACTGGCCCGGCGTGACGGGGGCGATTGTGGGCGCGCGCTCGGCCGCACAAGTGGAGGGGTGGATTGGAGCCGGTAACATCAGCTTGACGCAGCAGGACCTCGAGGAGATCGCACTGGCTGCGGAACACACGGGCGCGGGAACGGGACCGAGCCGGCCTTCCGGTTTGCGCGCGGCGGCGAAATAGTTCCGCCCCCAAGAAACTTTACGAGAGAGATTGTGTCGAGCCTACGGAAGAACTTGTGGCGCAAAGCTAGGGGTTGACGCCGGCGCGGGGGTCGGCACTTGCGCCCAATTGTTGGGGCTTGGGCAACTGCGAGGCGTCCCATCCGCCTCCGAGCGCTTCGATCAACTGGACGGTATCGGTTATTTGTTCCCGTCGCAGGCCTACTGCGGCTTGCTGGCTGCTCAAGAGAGTGGTCTGCGCCGTGATTACGTTCAGATAAGGGTCGATTCCGGCGCGGTACCGATCATTCGCCACCTGCAAATTTCGCTGCGCGGATTGGATGGCCGCGTCCTGCTGCCGGATTTCCGTCGATAGGATGCGCAGAGCGGCGAGATTATCCTCAACCTGCTGAAACGCGGTCAAAACCGTCTGGCGGTAGTTCGCGACGCTTTGGTCATATAGCGCCTGGAACTGCTGCATGGTGGACTTGCGCAGGCCGGCGTCGAAAAGCGTCTCCGACAACGTGGGACCGACGGACCAGAAGCGGCTCGGCCAGGTAAACCAGTCCACGATAGAGGTCGAGCCAAGTCCCGCCGCCGCGCTGAGTGTGACGTTCGGATAGTAGGCGGCGCGAGCGACTCCGATTCGCGCGTTGGCGGCGGCGACCAGGCGCTCCTGTTCGGCGACGTCCGGGCGGCGCTCGAGGAGTTGCGCGGGAACGGCAAAGGGAACGCCGGGAGAGTTGGAGTTGAATGGCTGAACGGCGAGCGTGAACGACGAAGCCGACTGGCCGATGAGGGTAGCCAGTGCGTCCTCGAATTGCGCGCGCAAGATGCCGAGGTCGGTATCCTGCGCTTGCGTGGTGTTCAACTGCGTTTCGGCTTGGGCGACGGCTTCATCGGAGGCGATGCCAGCGCGGAGCTGAATTTGGGTCAGGTCCAGCGAATCTCGATAGCCGGCGACGGTCTGATCGAATAATTGTTTCAAAGCATCCTGAGCGCGCAACTCGAAATAATCCACGGCAACCTCGGCCTGGACCGTAAGGCGCACGTTCTCGAGATCGGCAGCGCTGGCCTGCGCAGAGAGGACATTGGCATTGACCGTGTTGCGAATCCGTCCCCAGAAATCGGGCTGCCAGGAAGCGTCAAACGGCAGCGAAAAGGATGCAAACGAGGCGACAGTGAAGCCGGAGCCGGAAGACGAGGAACCTGAGGGCTTGATCCCGCCGAATTGCGCGGGGGAAGGCCGCGAGTCGGTGATGCTGGGACTCGCCGCGACGGTCGGATAGTACTGCGCGCGGGCCTGTTTCACTAAAGCGCGGGCCGCGAGAAAATTCGCGGCTGACGAGGCGACGTTCTGGTTGGAGACGCTGACTTTCTCTTCCAGAGCGTTCAAGTCCGAATCGCCGAATATCTCCCACCATTTTCCGGGGAGCGCGGCATCGCTCGGTTCGGCAATTTTCCAGGGCTCCGGCTCGTAGACGTTTTGCGCGGTGGGCGCCTTATAGGCAGAGGGCGCTTGCACCGTGGGCGTCTGATATTTGGGGCCGACGCTGCAACCAGACAGGGCGAGTAAAACGGTCAGGGCCGCCACACGGACTGCCGTGTAACTCCGCGGCGGCTTACGATCGTCAGGAATCAAATGCTCAGTCATTGGCATTGGAAGTCGAAGGGAACGTTCGAAGCGTGCGCGACAGCATCCGCGGGCCGCGGAGTGTGGGCGCGCGGCGAGCGGAAGAAGCTGGTGCGGTCCAGGACCTTTTCCTGGAACTCCTCGAGGTACAGGTAGATGGCCGGAGTGACGTAGAGCGTGATGAATTGCGAGACGATCAGCCCGCCGACAACGACCAGGCCGAGCGGCCGCCGAGAGGAGCCGTCGGCGCCGAAGCCCAAGGCGATAGGCAGCGCGCCCATCAACGCGGCCATCGTCGTCATCATGATGGGGCGGAAGCGCTCCATGCTGGCTTCGTGGATGGCTTCGTCGTCCTTCAGCCCCTGCTCGACGCGCTGCTGGGCGAAATCCACGATCATGATGCCGTTCTTTTTGACGATGCCCATGAGCATGAACATGCCGATGAAGGCATAGAGGGAAGCCTCGGCGCCAAAGATCTGCAGGGTCAACAGACCACCGACCAGGGCCACCGGCAGCGAGGAAAGCACGGTGATCGGATGCAGGTAGCTCTCATAGAGAATCGCCAGGATCACGTACATGACAAAGACAGCCAGCACCATCAAGATCGACAGGCTGGACACCGTGTCTTGAAAGGTCAGAGCCTCGCCCTGCAGGCTGCCTTGCACGTCCGGCGGCAGAATTTCCTTGGCGGCGTTGCGCACGAATTGCGTGGCGTCGCCGATCGTATAGCCCGGTTTGAGATTGAAGAAGAGCGTGACGCTGGTGAACTGGTTGATGTGATTGACGGCTTGGGGCCCGACCAATGGCTGCCACTGGGTCACGGCATGCAGAGGAACCTGGCGCTGTCCATCGTCACTTTTGATATAGAGCAAACCGAGATTCTCGGGGTCGGCGCGATCGGCGTCGGCCACTTCGAGAATGACCTGGTACTGATCGTTGGGCTTCTTGATCAGGTAGGTGTAATTCTGCGAATAGGCGTTATGGAGCAGGTCGAGAATGCGCGTCTCGGAAACGCCGTAGAGCTTGGCCTGGTCCCGCAGCAGGTTCACCTGCAAATTCGGGGTGTGATTGAACAAGTCGGAGTTGACGAAAAGAAAGCCGGGATACTGGAACATCTTTTGCGTCAGCTTGCCGGCGACGGAATAGACTTCGGCGGGATCAATCCCGGAAAGAGCGTAAGCGAACTGCCCCTGGATATTGGCCGTGGCTCCCGTGCTGATCGAAAGAACGGGGTTGGGCTGGAGGAAGGCCGCCGCGCCGGGGATCTGGGTATTGATCGCGCCCATCAACTGGCCTGCTACCGCTTCGATGGGCGGGCGCTGCGAGGGGTCCTTCAAAAAGGCGATGAGGAAACCCTGATTGCCAGGGAGAAAGTTGGAATTACCCGTCATGGTGAAGGTCATGTCCACGGCGGGATTGGCGTGCAAGGCTTGTTCCGCTTTCTCCTGATACGCACGCATCTGGTCGGGGGAGGAACCTTCCTGGGCGACCATAACGCCGCGTATAAAAGAGCTGTCACCAACCGGCAAAAAGGCCTTGGGGACGGTATAGAGCAGATAGCCGGTTCCGAAAAGACAAATCACCCAGAGCAGCGCAGAAATCCAGCGGTGGCGGAGGAAGAACCAGAGGGAACGCCCGTACACGTTCAGCACACGGTGCTCCAGGCTGGCGCTGACGCGTTCGACCAGAGTCTTCTTTGTGCCCGCGCCGCGCCGACTCAAGAGGCGCGCGCACATCAGAGGGGTGAGCGTGAGCGAAACGATGCCGCTGGCGAAGATGGAAACGATGATGGTAATGGAAAATTCGCGAAAGATGCGCCCGACCAGGCCGCTCATGAAGACGAGCGGAATGAAGACCGCCGCCAACGAAATGGTCATGGCGAGAATCGTGAAGCTGATCTCCCCCGCGGATTTCAGGGTTGCGTCGAGGGCGCCGAGGCCGGTCTCCATCAGGCGGACGGTATTTTCGAGGAACACAATCGCGTCATCCACGAGGAACCCGATGGCCAGGGTGAGCGCCATCAGCGACAAGTTGTCCAAGCTATATCCCAGCAGACCCATGACGACGAAGGTAAGGAGCAGCGAGAGCGGCAGCGCCACGGCGGGAATCAGCGTGTCGGTGGCGCGACCCAGGAACAGGAAGATGACCAGGACCACGAGACCAAACGCAATGTACAAGGTGGCTTGGACGTCCTTGACGCTGTTGACGATGGTCTGCGATTGGTCGTAGATGGGCACCACATCGACCGCACCGGGAAGCTGCGCGCGGACGCTGGGAATGATGGCGCGCACCTCCTTGGCGACCTCGACGGCGTTCGAGCCCGCGCGGCGGAATACGGCAACCACCACGGTGGCGGAAGGAACAGCGTGCCCGCGCATCCAAAAGCGCATGTTCAGGCGCTCGTCCTGCAAGCTGTTTTTTACTTCGGCGATGTCCTTGAGATAGACGGGCGCTCCGTTGCGCTGGCCGACGATGAGATTCTCGTAGTCCTTGGCCTCACTCAACTGGCCTTGTGGCTGCAGCAGAAAAGTTTGGTGCTGGCCGTCAAACTGTCCTGCTCCGGTGTAGCCGGTGCCGTTCTTGATGGCCGCGGTGAGATCTTCGATGGTGATATTTCGGGTGGCCATGGCCGAGGGATCAGCCTTGATCCGCACAGCCGATTGCGAACCGAACACCTGGACCTGGCTGACGCCCGGCAAAATGCTCATGCGCTCGCCGACCTGCGTGTTGGCGTAGTCGTACAACTGGCCCTCGGTCACGCTGTCGCTGATGAGCCCGACGTAGATGATCGGCTGGTCGTTTGGATTGGTTTTGGTGAAGGTCGGGGGGCTCGGCAGATCGACGGGCAACTTGCCGGTAGCCTGGTTAATGGCGGCTTGCACGTCCGTGGCAGCAGCGTCCAGGCTCTTCGAGAGATCGAATTGCAGAACGAAACTGCTATGGCCGGTGCCGCTGTTGGAGGTGATGAGCTGAAGCCCGGGAATCTGCATGAACTGGCGCTCGAGGGGCGTGGCCACGTTGTTGGCCATGGTGTCCGGAGTGGCGCCTGGATAGTTCACAGACACCTGGATCACGGGATAGTCGACCGCGGGCAGGTCATTCACCGGCAGGGTGAAATAGGACAGGACGCCGAACAGGATGGCCGAAACGGTCAAGACGACCGTCATGACGGGACGGCGAATAAATGGTTCTGAGAGGCTCACTGTGCGGCCGCTCCTGTTTTTTGCTGCTGCGGACCTCCGCTCGCTGGCCCAACTGCTGAATTGGGGCCGGGCGGCACGCCAGGAGGAGCATTCGTCTGAACGCGAACCTGCGCGCCGGGATGCACGGCCAACTGTCCAGTCACTACGACGAGTTCGCCATCGGCCAAGCCCTTGGTGACGACGACATCGTCCCCCTGCCGCTGGCCGAGGGTCACTTGGCGGAGGTCAGCGGTGTTATCCGATTTGATGACGTAGACAAACGGGCCTTGCTGGCTGATCTGCGCAGCCTGGTTGGGAACCAGCACGGCTCCCTTTGCGGTGTCCAGGATCAGCCGCACGTTCACGAACTGGCCAGGCCAAAAATGGCGATCCGCGTTGGGGATGGTGGCGCGCAAATCCACGGTGCCGGTGCCATTCTGCACGGAGTTATCAAGGAAAGTGAGTTCGCCGGCGCGGCCGCTATTTTCCGGGTCCGAGGGAATGCGCACCAGAACCTTGAGGCTTCCACGATCCATCTGGCGGCGGACTTCGGGGAGGTCGCCTTCGGTGATCGTGAAGTCGGCGTAGATCGGATCGAGTTTTTGAATCAGAAGCAGCGAAGTGGTATTGGCTTGCACGATGTTGCCGACGTCCACCAGGCGCGCACCGGCTCGACCATCGATGGGGGAGTGAATATGACAATACTCGAGGTTCAGCCGGGCATTTTCCACCGCGGCTTCGGCAGCCTGGACTTGCGCTTGGTCGAGGGCAACTGTGTTTTTCTTGGTCTCGTAATCGAGCTGCGAGACGGCGCGGGTGCCGGCGATGCTGGCGTACATCTTCAGTTGGGTATTGGCGAGGTCCAAGGCCGCGCGGCTTTGCGCCAATTGCGCTTCCGCGGCGTCGAGCTGCGCTTGAAAGGGCCGCGGATCGATGGTAAAGAGCGGCTGATCTTTTTTGAGCTGAGCGCCGTCGTCGAACAGCCGTTCGGTGATGCGGCCGGGAACCTGGGGCGTCACGGTGACCGCCTCGAAGGCGCCGCTTTTGCCGATCTCGTCCAGATAGACCGGGACGTCATGAGCCACGGCCTTGGCGACCGTAACGGGAGGCGGAGGCATCTGGAAAGGCGCTTGAGCGCTGCCATTCTTACAGCCCGAGGCGGCCAACAAGGCTGCCACGAGCAAAGCGAAACTTGCGATGGTGTTCCGTGTTCTCATCCCACTCTCCGAGCTATCCCTTTTCGATGATTCGAGGCGCCATTCGGTCGCTGGCCGTTCGGTCCAGTGTTGCGCGAATCGCCATTGGCCCGCTCCGAGGAGGGCTCCGGGGCGTTCAAGCGCCAGAAGGAATCGACAACGTGCTGGGGCAAATCGGGCGGCACCGCCGTCTGCATGAAGCGGCGATACAAAATCGGTCCGAGGAGCACGTCGAACGCCATGTCGATGTCGAGGCCCTCTCGAAGCTCGCCCTTTTCAATCGCGCTTCGCAGCAATGCGGCTAATTGGATGCGATGCCCCTCTCCGATGCGGGCGCGAAAGGCCTTTGCGAATGCGGGATTGCTTGCCGCGTAACCGATTACCCTGGGCCAAATCCTGCTGAAGGCTTCCGGTTTCTTGGTATGAGCCATGTGCTGCAACAAACTGGTCACGTCGGCGCGCGGATTGCCGGAATCGAAGACAGGCAGATCGCATTTCAAGCGGCTGATGGCTTCGATGCAGAGGACGTCCTTGCTTTCCCAGTGCTTATAGATGGTGGCCTTGCTGACGCCGGAAACCTGGGCGATCTCGTCCACGCTGGTGCCTTCGATGCCGCGGTCGGCCATGAGTTTCAGAGCGGTGGACAGGACCGCTTCGTGAGCTTCCGCGCTGGGAGGTCGCGCCACAGGTTCACCGCATCTTTCGGGTCTTCAGGCCAGTCCGCTCGGGCAGGCGAATCCGAGCGTCCCGGCAGTGAATACTATACCGTTTAGTTTAGATTGTCAAAACGCCGGACGGTCGCAAGAAAAATTGCCGCGCAAGCCAAGAATAAAGAGGAAGAAACGGCCGTCACCTGTCCCCGCGAACCCGATTCCCGCGGAACGGCGAACGAAACTGGAAATAAATAAGGGAGGCAGCCCAGGTCAAGCCACCTCCCTATCGTCCCCGGTGAGAGACGCATCTCAGCCCGTCGGAGGAAGGCTGAGATTAGCTATGTACTACCCTGTACAGTTAGAACCCCCGGAGGGGAAAACGGTTTCGAGAAAATTATATTTTTTGTTTCGCGGGTGCCCTCGGCTCACACCGTCCATTTCTCGCTGTGCTTTCCCCGCTCCGAGCGGCCGACGGCCTCGCTAGGAGCCCGCCCGCCGCACGCGCTACAATGCCCAGCTTATGACCTCGGAGCCCACGCCTTCTGATGACGATGTCCTTCATTTTCTTGCGGGATTTACGCGGCCGGCCAGCCCCAGGGAAATCGCCGAAGGCCTGACATTGCGGCACGCGGGGCGCCGCGCCCTACCGAAAGTCTTATCGCGGCTGAAGCGCCGTGGCCTGGTGCAACAGGCGCGCGGCGGACGGTTTCAACTGCACAGAGAGCCTTCGCCCAAAGAGATCAAGGCGCCTAACTCGCGCCGGGAAAAATCACCTGAGCAGCGGGCCGCCCCGCCTTCCGAACCATCGCCGCGAGCCGCCGTGCGGGATGCCAATTTGCTGGCCGGGCGGCTAGTGGCACACCGCGACGGGTATGGCTTCGTGGTGCCTGAAACGCCTCGCAAGGACATCGAAGGCGACCTGTTTATTCCGCCGGATCAACTGGGCGACGCGATGCATGGCGACCGCGTTATCGCGCGCATCGAGCGGCGGCGGCCGCTGAGCTATGGCGCGGCGGGTGGGGCGGGCCGCGCCGAGGGACGCATTGTGCGTGTCTTGGGCCGCGCGCACCCTACCGTGGTGGGCTTGTTCCGCTACGGGCATCGCGGCAACGTCGTGCTGCCGTACGAAACGCGGATTACGCAGGCGATTATCATTCCGCCGGGCGAGGAGCTGACGCCAGAATTGCAGGCGAAACTCGGCGCCCGGCAGCCGGCGGGCAGGCGACGCAACGGCTCCCGGAGTTGGATGGCGCCGTGGTGAACGTCGAACTGACGCGGTTCCCGCGCGGGGGCGTGGCGCCGGCGGGGCGCGTGCTCGAGGTGCTGGGGCGGCCGGGCGAATTCGGCGTCGACATCGAAATCCTGATCCGCAAGCACCACCTGCCGCACAGGTTTTCCGAGGCGGTGCTGGCGGAGGCGCGGCGCGCGGCGCGGCCGGTCAGCGATGCGGAGCGGGATGCGCGGCGCGATTTTCGGCATTTGCCGATTGTCACCATTGACGGCGAGACCGCGCGCGATTTCGACGACGCTGTTTACGTCGAGCGGCGGCCGGGCGGATGGCACCTGCAGGTACACATCGCCGACGTCGCGCATTATGTGCCGCGCGATTCGCCCCTCGACCGCGAAGCGCGGCTGCGCGGAACCTCCGTCTATTTTCCGGACCGCGCCGTTCCCATGCTGCCCGAGGAGCTATCGAACGGCATCTGCTCGCTGCAGCCGCACGAAGATCGGCTGGTGATGAGCGTGCTGCTCGATCTGGACCACGCAGGCGAGGTGACCGCCGCGGAATTCACGCCCGGCGTGATTCGCTCGGCGGAACGGATGACGTATACCAACGTCAATCTGGTGCTTGAAGGCGACGCCGCGGCGACGGAGCGGTATGCCGGCTTGGCGCGAGCATTTCCGTGCGATGCGCGATCTCGCGGTGATCCTCAACGCGCGCCGCAGCCGTCACGGATCGATGGATTTCGACCTGCCGGAGCCGGTGCTGCTCTTCGACCCAGATGGGCAGATTACCGGGATCACGCGCAGCGAACGCAACATGGCGCACCGGCTGATCGAAGAGTTCATGCTCACCGCCAACCAGGCGGTGGCGCGCTATCTCGAGAATCGCGGTTTTCTATCGCTGCATCGCGTCCACGAAAAGCCCGATCCCAAGAAGGTGCTCGAATTCGAGGAGCTGGCGCTGGCGTTCGGTTACTCGCTCGGGGTGCCGGGACTTTCCGAGCGGCTCGTTCCGGTGCGGCACGGGCGCGTTACAGCGCCGGCTCGGGCGGGGCGCGGCGCGCAGAGGCGTGGCGAAACTCGCGAGCGGCCGATGGTTGTGGCGCTGCCGAGTTCGCAGGAGTTCGAGATTCGTCCACAGCACTATCAGCGCTTGACGCAGAAGATCGCCGGCAAACCGGAGGAGCGCATCCTCTCGTACCTGATGCTGCGCTCGCTCAAGCAGGCCCGCTACACCGTCCAGCCGCTGGGGCACTTCGCGCTGGCCTTCGACCAATACACGCATTTCACTTCACCGATCCGCCGGTACCCGGACCTGGTCGTGCACCGCGTCCTGAAGGCGGCGCTGGCGCATCCGGATTTGCAGGGCGCCCAGACCGATCCCTATCATCTCGGCGAGCTGAGCGGAATCAGCGTGGAATCGTCGGAGGCCGAGCGGCGCGCCGAGGGCGCCGAGCGCGAGTTGATAAATTGGAAGAGGGCGCAGTACATGGAGCAACATCTGGGCCAGGAATACGACGCGTTGATTATTTCCGTGCAGAAGTTCGGATTCTTCGTGGAGCTGATGGAAATTTTTGTGGAAGGCTTGGTGCCCATCAATCGCCTGGAGGAAGAGACGGGCGAGCGCTGCGTCTACCGCGAGCGCGACCATGCCATCGTGTCGGGACGCGGCGGACACACGCGGGTCTGGCGCCTGGGCGACCGCGTGCGCGTTCTCGCCGATCGCATCGACCCCATACGGCGCCGCGTCGAATTTGCCTTGGCCACTTGATCGCTTTCGCTCGCAGTGGATTTGCGTTATCTTTCTTATTCTTTTGACGCTTGGCGAGGTGCTCTTTGGCGAATCGCGCGTGTCCGAAATGTGGGAACCCAGTTCCTGCCGGTGAAGTGCTGCCGTTATCGAACGGCATGGAATGCCCGCACTGCCATACGAGACTGCAGGTCACCGACGGCAGCCGCACGATCGCGGTGTGGGTCGGGCTGGCGGCAGGCTGGCTGGTATGGCGGCTGACTCGCGATTCGGGCGGCCCGCTGGGCGAGGTATTGCCGGAACTCTACGCCATACTGGCCTTCGGCATTGTCTCACCAATTGTTCTGGCGTTCTCTGCGGTTCTCGAACCTGCCCCGGCAGCCGTCGTTGTGGAGGCAGCTCCGGCTTCGGGCCACGGCGCGAGCCACAGCGGCGACCATCACTGAGCTCTCGTACTCTCGTACTATTGCCGCCACCTTGCCTGCCGCGGAGACTTGCCTTGTGGCTCGGTACTCTAGTCTGCTCGGCCGCCGGGTCGAGGTGTACTATCGCGCCGGCGGAATGCTGCTACCGGCGACGGGCACGCTCGCGGCCGATTCAGGCAAGTCCATCTTCCTCGAAGAACACTTCGGCCAGCAGCAACAGGTGAAGACCTTCCGCTGGGAAATTCCGTACGAGTCCATCATCAAGATCGGCGAAAGCTTGATGCCCCTCAGGCCTCCTCCGTCCACCTCATTCGTCTAGTCAGGCGCGATTTGCTCCGAACGAGCGGCCCGCGGCCGGGGACGCGATTTGTCAGCGCCTAGTTCATACGCCAAAATTCGCGACTCGCCGGCGCGCGGGAGGGTAAACTCTAGGCGCAAGCTGGCAGCACACACGAAATCAGGAGGGCATGTGGCGAAACCGACGGTGGGATTTATTGGCTTGGGTCTGATGGGCCGCCCGATGGCGGCAAATTTGTTGAAGGCAGGCTTCGCGGTAACGGTCTGGAATCGCACGGCGTCGCGCATGCAGCCACTGGTAGAGATGGGCGCTCGGGCGGCGGCGAGCCCACGCGAAACGGCCGCGGCATGCGACGTATTGATCACCATCGTCAGCGATCCTCCGGCGCTCGAACAGGTTCTCTGGGGCGAACAGGGAGCGCTCGAAGGACTTCGCCGAGGCAGCATCCTGGTGGACTCAAGCACGGTTTCGCCGGTGCTCGCCCGCCGCATCGCGGCAGCATGCGCCGAGCGCGGTATTGAGTTTCTGGACGCTCCGGTCACCGGTGGCACCTGGGGTGCCGAGAAAGGTGAGCTGACCATCATGGTTGGCGGCCCCGCCGAAACCGTGGCGCGGGTCGAGCCCGTCTTCGCGGCGCTGGCCAAGCGCTGGATTCATCTCGGGCCGAACGGCGCGGGGCAGACGGTGAAGCTGGCGATGAATCTGCTCTTGGCGCTGGAGGTTGATGCGCTGGCTGAAGCCCTGGCACTGGCGACGGCTGGGGGCGTGCCCGGCGAACGGCTGGTCGAGGTGATGCAATCCAGCATGGGGCGCGCACCGGTGCTAGACGTGAAGGCGCCAAACATCCTTCAGCACAACTTCGCGCCGAGCTTCCCGCTGCGGCTGATGCACAAGGACATAACGCTGGCGCTGGACTTGGCAAAGCAACTCGGCGTGTCGCTGCCGGTGGGAACCGCCGCGAGAGAGGCATATGACCAAGTGCTGCGGGGCGCGCGTGAAGATGTCGATTTTTCCGCCGTCGCACGGTATTACCAGAAGGCTGACGGCCGGTCCGTGTAGGCGGCTTAGGGCTTGGCCGTCGGCGGAAGGAAGCAAATCGGAAGGTCGCGCATCGTGCGCAGGCCGGCCGGGGCATCGAGGATCGCCGGAATCGTATTGACCACGATGGCTGCCGTGGCCGTATCGCCGTGCGTGCCGCCGGGAATCGTCAGAGAGAGGTTGGGCTCTCCGCGCAATTCGATGGAATCGCGCGGCTCGGGCGCGCCGACATACATTTGCAATTCCATGTATATCTTCTCTTGGCCGGCTGCGAGCCCGCGAGCGATTTGGTGCACTCCGGCAGCGCTTCCTTCGGCGACCTCCAGGAATTCCGTGCGCACGCGATTGGCGGCGATGGCCGGCTCGATGGTCTCGGTGATTTCGTCAACGCCCAGGCCGAGCGCGTCCGATACCATGGCCAACGATTCCGGCAAGCCGTGATGCTTGATTACGCCGGCGGCTACTTTTTGCCGAAATTCCTCGACGCTCAGGCCCGCGCCGATTTTCTGCTGGAGAGGCAAGCGCCGGTGTGCCGCGTCCACGATGCGTGTCACGCGCGCCGACTCGATGCGCTGCGCCGCCGCGCTCAGCGTCAGTACCAGCTTATCCATGACGAACCCTGGATTGACGCCCGTGCCCACCAGCGCCACGCCCCAGGTTTTGGCTTCGGCATCAAGTTTGGCGGCGATCTCCGGATGTTTGCGAAACGGGTAGGCCAGTTCCTCGCAGGTGGAAACCACGCAGGCTTCCGCTGCGAGACACGCCAGCAACTGATCCTTTACATCCGGCAGATAGGACGAGGTCGCGTGAACGACGATATCGGCAGATTCCTGCAACATGTCCGCGGCGTCGGCCACCACCGGCACACCCCAGGGAGCGTCGAGCGCGCCCACGACCTCTCCCAAATCACGGCCGGCTTTGGCCGGGTCGCTGTCGATTCCACCGATGACTTCGACGGCCTTCTTTTCGCGCAGCAAGCGCAGTAATCCAGCACCGATCGGACCGACGCCGTATTGAATGACACGAATTCTTTTCTTCACACAAGGCTCCTGACTCTGGAAGCGCGAATTCTTGCTTCCCCGGGGCGCTGCAGCGTCGCGCGGCCGACTCGAAAGCGACCGACCAACATAAAGCAAAGCTGCGTGGCCTTCAACTTTTTTGCCGTCGTTTCTCTGTCTTGTCGGCACCTTGGCGGCGCGGGATAATGCCGGGTGCGCCGAGGCCGATCAGCGGCCGCGCGATCGGGAGAAGGCAGAGAAAAACGGGGGGACGAATGGCGCGCACGAAATTGAGTGATCAGGAGATCGCCGCGGAGATGAGCAAGCTTCCGGGCTGGACCGTCGAACGCGGCAATTTGCATCGTGCCTTCGAGTTTCGTGACTTTTCGCAGGCGTTTGCCTTTATGACCCGCGTGGCGCTGGCCGCCGAAAAGATGGATCATCACCCGGACTGGTCGAACTCCTGGAATAAGGTCGTGATCGACCTCTGCACGCACAGCGCGGGCGGCCTGACGCAAAACGATTTCGATCTGGCCAACCGGATCGGACAGATCTTCGGCGCCTAAACGGCTTCGAATTCCACTCTTATGCCAACACAAATCGTCAAGCGCCGCTCGCGCGGCTTTATCTGCGTCAACGCTCATCCCGAAGGGTGCCGCCGCAATGTCGAGCGGCAGATTGCCGTCGCCGGTAAGGCTCCGCCCGGCTCGTGCGGCCCCGCGCAACGTACTGGTCATCGGAGCCTCGACCGGGTATGGACTGGCCTCGCGCATTGCCGCAGCTTGGGGCTATGACGCTCGCACGCTCGGCGTCTTTTTCGAGCGGCCGCCCGATGGCGACAAAACGGCCACAGCGGGTTACTACAACACGGTTGCAGTCGCACGAGCGCGCCAAGCGCGACGGCCTTTTCGCCGCCAGCATCAACGGCGACGCTTTCTCCGACGACTGCAAGCGCGAGACGATCGCCGTCGTCCGCCGCGAGCTGGCGCCGCTCGATCTGGTCGATCTACAGCCTGGCATCGCCCAAACGCGTCCATCCCCGCACGGGCGTAGCTCACAATTCGGTGCTCAAGCCTATCGGACAGTCATTTTCAAGCCGCACCATCGAACTCGATTCGGAGAAGGTCGTGGACGTCACGCTCGGTCCCGCAACTGAAAAGGAGATCGCCGACACCATCGCGGTGATGGGCGGCGAGGACTGGCGCATGTGGGTCGAGCGCTTTTGCCGCGGAGGGCCTGCTCGCTCCCGGCGCGCGCACGGTGGCGTATACCTATATCGGCCCTGAGGTTGACCTGGCCGATTTATCGCGACGGCACCATCGGCCGCGCCAAGCAGGATCTCGAGCGCACAGCGCGCGCACTCGATGCGCATGCTTGCGCGCCAAGCTCGGCGGGCACGCCTGGGTATCGGTGAACAAGGCGGTGGTGACGCAGGCTTCGGCGGCGATTCCCGTCGTGCCGCTGTACATGAGCCTGCTGTCCAAGGTGATGCGCGAAAAGGGACTCGAGGAATATCCCATCGAGCAGGCGTGCCGGCTGTTTGCTGATTTTCTGGCGGGAGGTTCGGCGCCCGTCACCGACGACGCCGGGCGCATTCGCCTGGACGATCGCGAGATGCGAGCCGGACGTGCAAGCCGAAGTCGCCGCGCTCTGGCCGCAAGTGACCACGGAAAATTTGCGCACGCTTACCGACTTCGCCGCAATTCCAGCGCGAATTCCGCAATCTGTTTGGCTTCGAGGTTGAGGGCGTGGACTACGACCAGCCCGTCGAGACGGACCTGCCCATCGACTGATTACTGCGCGACGATTTGCTCTGCCCGGCCCCGCCGCATTACCTTAGTGCACGGGAACGCTGCGGCCCGCTTCTGGGCTTCTTGACGATCAGCACAGCGGGGATCAGAACAGCGCCACGATGCTCAGCATCCGGAAATTGTCGATGTAGGCGAGCATCATGGCCTGGCGTTCCACGCTGGCCTGCAGCAAGACATACGCCTGCTGCATGCGCCGCCGAACCGCTGCGCGATACCGAGCGCGGACGTGGTGCCATGCAGCATCGCCTGCACGCCGGGGATTGGCGGGATTCAGGTGCGCGGCCAAGCGGTCCTGGTGGAATTGCGTGCGACGGTCGAGCATGGTGGTCACAAAGGAAATGCCCATGCTGGCGCCGACGTTTCGCGCCAGGTTGATGAGGCCGGAAGCGGCGTTATTTTTGTCGCGGCGGAAGATAGGAATAGGCAACCGTGTTGATGGGCACGAATAGAAAGCCAGGCCCGCGCCCTGAACCAAGCGCGCAAACGCCACGGTTTGAAAGTTGATCAGCAAATCGAAACGGGTCATGAAGAACAGCGACCCGGACAAGATGAGCAGCCCGAAAATCATCAGGTAGCGCGGATCCCTTCTGGCGAGCAGGTATCCGACCAGCGGCAGGAACGCGATGATCGCCAGCCCGCCCGGCATCAACACCAACCCCGCCTGCTCCGCGGGATAGCCCAGCATCGTCTGCGCGAACAGCGGGATCAGCAGCGTCGAGCCCCAGAGCACGAAGCCGAGCATGAACATCAGCGAGTTCGCGGTGGCGAAGGAGCGGTCGCGGAACAGCTTCAGATCGATGATCGGATGCGCCTGGCGCCATTCCCAGAAAACCACGGCCACGAGGCGAACCACCGCGATCGCGGTCAGCGCGGTAATGAAGATGGGAGTCAAACCAATCGTCGCGCTGTCCCTTGTCGAGAACGACCTGCAGCGCTCCCAGGCCCAGGGCCAGCAGGCCCAAGCCGATGTAGTCGATGCTCCAACTCGCATGCTTCTTCTCGCCGCTCAGATGCGGCGGGTCGGTGATCAGCCGCGAGGTAAGAATCAGCGAGAGGATGCCGACCGGCACATTGATGTAGAAAATCCAGCGCCAGCTATAGTTGTCGGTGATCCAGCCGCCGAGCGTGGGTCCCGATGCGCCGGCGCCACGACCACGGCCATGCCGTAAACCGCGAATGCCATGCCGCGTTTGGCGGGCGGAAACGTATCGGCCAGGATGGATTGCTCGCTCGGCTGCAGGCCGCCGCCGCCCGCGCCTTGCAGGACGCGAAAGAAGATCAGCATGCCGAGATTGGGCGCCAAGCCGCACAGGAAGGAACTGACCGTGAAAATCGCCACGCAAAGCATGTAAAAGCGCTTGCGCCCGATGAGCGAGGAAAACCAGCCGCTCATCGGCAGCACGATGGCGTTGGAGACCAGGTACGAGGTCAGAATCCAGGTGCTCTCGTCCACGCCGGCCGAGAGGCCCCCGGCGATGTGCGGCAGCGAAACGTTGGCGATGCTGGTGTCCAGCACCTCCATGAACGTCGCCAGCGTCACCATCAGCGCGATGATCCACGGATTGACGGCCGGAGGCGACGTAGGCGTGCTGCGATCGGAAGCGCCGCTGTGGCGGCCTCGCTCATTGCACCCACACCTTCGGGTCGACGGACATTCCCAGGCGCAGCAAGTGGTCTTTGTTCTCGCCCGGATCGAGCACGATCTTCACGGGCACGCGTTGCACGACTTTCACGTAATTGCCAGTGGCATTTTCCGGCGGCAGCAGGCTGAAGCGCGCGCCGCTGGCGCCGGCGATGCTGTCGACGTGGCCGTGATACTCGCGCGAATAGGCGTCCACGGAAATCGTCACGCGCTGGCCCGGCCGCATATGGGCAGTTGCGTTTCCTTGAAATTGGCGGTGACCCAAACGTCGTCGAGAGGCACGATGGAGACCAGCGTCTGCCCCGGCTGCACGTTCATTCCGACTTCGACGTTCTTGCTGACCACGCCGCTGACCGGCGCCGCCACGGTGCAATATTGCACGTTGAGCTCGGCTTGATCGAGCGCCGCTTTCTTTTGCTGCGACCTGCGCGGCCGCGGCGCGCGCCTTGGCACTGCGTCGCTGCAACCTGCTGCGGGCCGGTGTGCGAATAAGCCAGCGCCGCCTCGGTTTGCGCGACCCGGCTTTGCGCCTGCATCACCTGCTGCTCGGCCGCGGCCACGTCGGCGCGCGCGGATTCCACGGCGGCGGCATTGGCCTTCGCTGTCGCGTCGGACTGATCGTAGATTTGCTGCGAGACTTCATCCTTGGCGACCAGCGCGCGATAGCGCACCAAATCGGCCTGGGCGCGCGTGTTATTCGCTTCGGCGGCCAGCAATTGCGCGCGCGCCGCGTCCGCTTGCTTTTGCGCGGCGGCAATCGCGGCCTGCGCGCCGGCGACGTCCGCTTCGGATGCCGATACCTGCGTGGTGGCGTTCACGTTTTCGACGGGCACATTGAGATTCAGAGGCCTGCGCCGCGGCCTCGGCATCGGCCAAATCCGCCTTGGCGCGCTCGACGGCGACTTGGTAATCGCGCGGATCGATCTGCACCAGCCGCTGGCCTTTCTCCACGTACTGGTTGTCGTTCACATCGACCTCAGTCACATAGCCCGCGACACGAGCGCTGAGCGCGTTGAGGTGGCCGTCCACCTGCGCGTCGTCCGTGTCCTCGTAGGTGCCCAGATAGCGCCATCCAAAAAAGCCAGCGACCGCCAGCACCAGCAGGACTCCCACGATCAGCAAGCGCGTGCCCACGCGGGACGCTGGGGACTGCGATTCGTGCCGCTCGGCGGCCGGCATTCTCGCGCCGTCGCCGGCTCGCGACGGAGCCTCGGGCGCAACTTGGGTTGCAGTGTCGTACTTGCGTCTGATCGGCCATGGCTACTTTCCCTTCCAATATTGGCGGATGCCTCGCTCGGCGGCGCCGGTGGCGCGTGCCAGGCGGACTCGCGCGAGGTTATAGGCGTACAGGCTGGTGATGTAGGACTCGTTGGCGGTAGCGACTGTTTCCTGCGCTTGCACGACTTCGAGGTTGTCGGTGGCTCCGGCCTGGAAACGGTCGCGCGATTCCGTGAGCGTTTGCTGCGCCAGGTCCACGTTGCTTTTGGCGACGTTCACCTGATCGGAAGCAGACTGCAGATCCAGCAGCGCGTCGCGGACGTCCTGCTCGATTTGCGCGCGGAGATCGTCCAGGCGCTGGCGGTCGCGCGCGAGTTCGGCGTCGGCGATCAGAGCATCGCCGTGGGCCTTATTCCCGAGAAAGATCGGAACATTCAGGGAAGCGGAAGCCGAGAAGGTGCCGTGCGTTGTGCCAGGCGTGGGGCCGACGACGCCGTACTCGGCATCCGCCGTTACCGTGGGCAGATGCTCGGCTTTGACCGAGCGGCGAGCATATTCGGCGGCGCGCACCTGGGCCTGCGCGCCCTGAAAATCGGCGCGGTTGGAATAGGCCTGCTGCAAGTACTCGTCCACGCTTGCGGGCGTCGATGACTCGTAGGGAGCGCTGTCGGTCAGCGTGAATTGCTGTCCCAGTGGCAGACCGATGGTGCGCGCAAGCGCCAGCTTCTGCTTGGCGAAATCGTTGCGCGCCGCGATCCTTTGCTGCTGCCGGGCTTGCAATTCCACTTGCGCGCGCAGCAAATCGATTCCCGCCGAAGCGCCAACTTTCTTCAGGTCCACGGCTTGGTCATACAGCGCCTGCGCCGTCTGCACCTGGGCCTCCGCGCGTATCGACGCGCGACGAGGAAGCAATCGCCTGCAGGTACGTCGCTCCGACTACCAGGACCACCAGTTCCCGTAAATCCTGATAGCTGAACTTCGCGGCGTCCAGGCTCCGAGACGCCGCTCGCGTGTCGTCCAGGGCGTGCATGTCGAGCAGCGATTGGGACGCGGCGGCGTGCAGCTCGAAATATCCGAAGGGACCGATGACCAGCGGAAAACCGGGAAAACGGCTGACGATTTTTTGAAAGCCCTGTTCGGCCAAGTCCACTTGCTGGGCATGCTCGGACATGCCTGCGGAAAGGTTCGGCATCAGGTGACTGAGCTGTTCCCAAACCTGGCCTCTCGAGGAAACGACCGTGTCGTTGCCCGTCAGCAAGCCCAGGTTCTGCCGTAAGCCGCGGTCGATGGCGTCGGTAATGGACAGTGGAATAACTTCGGCGGTGGCCGTTCCGGATGGAACGCTGCCAAGGAGCGGATTCTGCGAGGAGTTTTGCGGTATCCCGGCGCTGCTCGCAGCCGGGCCAGACGAGCCGTTCTGCGCCAAAGCCATGCCCATGCTGAGCCACAGCACCAGTGCAACATTCCACGCGCGTCTACAAAACAGCTTCATGATGGACCTTTCTTCGAATACGCTGTTGTCTTGGAACCGCTTCCTGTGCGGGGCCAGCGTCCTGCGTTTTGGCCGCGGCCCAGAACTGCGCAAACGTGCGGCCCAGACAGCGTGAAAGATTTAGATTCGGGTGCACCACCCAAAGATACAAGACGCCGAAGTAGGCCTGCTGAAACAGCACTGCCAGGTCCGCCGAAGACCAGTCCCGGCGGATCTCGCCCCTCTGCTGCGCGAGGGCGATGATTTCGGACAAGATGCGGCGCCCGCGTGCGATGGTCGTTCCGGCCACGCTCACCATGGGCTCAGCGCTGAGCGGACCTAGGAGCATGCAGCGAGCCATCCCGCGGCTGCATCGCGGCTCTTCCACCAGAGCGAGGAGCAGGCTGTAGAGCAGTTCTCGCGACGACCTGCGATGCAACCGGGCTTCGGCCGAGGCGGCGCGAAGAATATCGAGCCGGTGCTCGCTCATCTGCGTAAGCAGCAGCTCCTTCGTGGGGAAATAATTGAAAAATGTTCCCTTGGCGACGTCGGCGGCCTGGGTGATGTCCTCGACGGTGGTGGCCTGGAAGCCGCGCGTAGCGAAAAGCTCGAAGGCCGCCCGCAGCAGGCGATTGCGAACATCGGTCTTGTGCCGCTCTCTGCGTCCGGCGCGGGGCGGCAGCGTGTGATAACGGGGGATCGGAGAGCGCGGCATAGAATATGACCGTAAGTCATTTATGACCCTAAGTCATTTCCAGCCGTCCTGTCAAGTCCGGCGGCGCATTCCGTTGACTTGCCGGACGAGCCTCCCCTAAGATTTCGGATTCCATGAAACCCACATCTCAGGAGCTCCGGCCGACCGTTCCCCGGCAATTTTTCATGTCGTTTCGCGACTTGTCGTTCTGGTTTTATAGCGCGCGAGCCGATTCCCTCCTGAAACGGATGCGCCACGAGCACGGCGATCGGCAGGCCTTCGAAACGCTCTACCAGAGCTTGCGCGACCCCTGGTCGACCACTGTCCCTTACTACCGCTATCAACTCCGCAAATATCAGGTCATGCTGTCTTTCCTGCCGGCGCGCTCGTACGGCCGGGCGCTGGACATCGGATGCGGTCTCGGCGTTCTTAGTCGTATGTTGTCATCCCTGGCCGGCGAAGTCCTTGGCGTGGATTTTTCCGGGCAAGCCATCGAACAAGCGACAGAACTTTCCGCCGCAACCAAGAACGTTCGGTTCAAGCAAGCGGACTTGCTCAACATTGGCGAACTATCCGAAGGCCTGTTCGATTTGATCGTGATGGCGGACACGCTGTATTACGTTTCGCCGCAGTCCGACGAACTGTTCGCGTCCATCCGCAGGCAACTCACCAATTTGCTGGCTCCGGACGGAATTCTGCTGCTCGTCAATCATTATTACTTTCGATTTGATAAGCTTTCGCGCGTGACTCGGAGAATTCACGATTGCTTCCGCTGGGGACCTGGGTTGCGACTGCTCGGTGAATACCGCCGGCCTTTTTATCTGGTGAGCGTGCTGGAGCGGCGGGGAACAGAAAATGAATGAATTGGCACCGGACATTGCAGCCATCCGCGAGGTGATCGAAAACTGGATCATCTGGCGCGATTCGGGCGATTGGGAGCGCTTTCGCAGCGTCTGGCACGAGGACGGCCGCATGATGGCCACCTGGTTTCAGGGGCCGGCCGAGGAATTCCTTCGCGTCAGTCGTGAAGGAATGGACCGCGGCGTAAGCATTTTTCACACTCTCGGCGGCATTTCGATTGAGATCGCCGGCCCACGAGCAGTGGCGCAAACGAGGACGACGATTTCGCAGCGCGGCTTGGTGCATGGCGTCCTATGCGATGTGAACTGCACCGGGCGCTTCTACGATTTCTTTGAGAAACGCAACGGCCGGTGGGCGATCGTGCTGCGGCGGTTGATCTACGAAAAAGACCGCATGGATCCGGTCGATCCCGCCTCGACGATCTCGCTCGACAAAGATCTGCTTGGGCGCTTCCCCGAGGGCTACCGGCATCTCGCCTACTTGCAGACGAACATCGGATTCGCGGTGAAAACGGATTTGCCGGGCCTCAAGGGACCGGAGGTCGAGGCGCTCTACGGCCGCGGGAAACGATGGCTGGCGGGAGAGCCGCTGTAAGCGGGATCGAGCCAGCCGCGCGCACAACGAGAACGCCAGGAAGAAAGGACGCTGATGAAGATTGACTTGTTCTGTCATCTCTTTCCCAGAAACTTTTTCGACCGCATGCTGGCGGTCTCCGGCAAAAACGCACATATGCAGAAGCGTGTGCGCGGAATCCCGTGCTTGGTCGATCTGGACGTGCGTTTCCGCATGATGGACCGTTTCCCCGATTACGTTCAGGTGATCTGTCTGGCGGCTCCGCAGATCGAAACGCTGGGAGAACCGCCCATGGCAGCAGAGTTGGCCACGATCGCCAATGACGGCATGGCCGAACTCGTCGTCAAGCATCCGGACCGCTTCCCCGGGTTTATCGCCTCGCTGGCCATGAACAACGTCGAAGCCTCTCTGGCGGAAATCGACAGAGCAGTCCTGAAACTGGGAGCCGTGGGAATTCAGATCTACACGAATGTGAATGGCCGGCCGCTCGACGATCCGACATATCTGCCCATCTTTGAAAAAATGTCCGGCTACGATCTACCCATCTGGCTTCATCCAGCGCGGGGACAAAACTTTCCAGATTATCTTACCGAGCAAAAATCCAAATTCGAGATGTGGTGGGTCTTCGGCTGGCCGTACGAAACCAGCGTGGCGATGTCGCGAATTTTGCTGGCCGGTTATTTCGACCGCTTTCCCAGCCTCAAAATCATCGCCCACCATATGGGCGCCATGATTCCTTACTTTTCGGGCCGCACCGGTCCGGGAATGGATCAACTTGGCGCTCGCACCGACGATGAAGATCTCACCGTCGTCATCCGCCGCCTGAAGAAGCGCCCGCAGGAGTATTTCAAGATGTACTATGCGGATACGGCGACGTTTGGCTCGCGGGCGGCGATGGAATGCGGGCTGGATTTTTTTGGCGTCGACAACGTCGTTTTCGCCACGGACTGTCCATTCGACCCGGAAAAAGGGCCGGGATACATCCGGGAAACCATTCGCTGCATGGAAGAGCTGCCGATTTCCGCTCAGGACCGGCTGAAAATCTACGAGGGCAACGCCCGCAAGATGCTCCGGCTCAAGCTGGCCTAAGGTCGAGCGAAAGGGCATGAGTATGCGACGCGGGGAAGCGGCTTTATTCGGAGTAATTTGCTAACTGGAGGAATGAGCATGCACGCCACAGCGGCAACGGCGATCTCGCAGTCAGCATGGGAAGCGCTCCAGGGCGCTTACGATTTGCAGGTGCACGTCGCGCCTGACGTCATCGAGCGGCGCATCGACGATCTGGACCTGGCCAAGGAATTCCTGGCGCACGGGCTGCGGGGTTTCGTGCTGAAGTCACATTACCTGCCGACCGCCGAGCGCGCCAAGGTTGTCACGAAAGCAGTTCCGGGCATTGCCGCCTACGGCGCTATCACACTGAATCATTCCATCGGCGGCCTGAATCCGGTTGCCGTCGAACTGGCAGGCCGCTCCGGTTGCAAAATCGTCTGGATGCCCACGGTGGACGCTCAAAATGAGACCGCCGGACGCCTGGACGGGCCCACGGCAAAGCTCCCCTTCTGGGCCAAGATCCAGCGCGAGCTTGCGGCAACGGGAATTGCGCCGCCCCCGATTTCCGTGGTGGACGGCGGCGGCAAACTGACCGAGGCCTCGCGGCGCTGCCTTGAGCTAATCGGCAAATACAACATGATTCTGGCAACCGGGCACCTGGGGAGGGTGGAGATTTTTGCGCTGGTGAAGGCCGCGCGGGAAATGGGCCTGAAGCGAGTGCTGGTGACGCATGCGGAATTCCCCTCGCAAAACCTCACCGCCGGCGAGCAAGAAGAACTCGCCCAAATGGGCGCGCTCATCGAGCATTGCTTCACCACGATGTACACAGGAAAAGCATCGTGGGAAGGCGTGTTCGAGGCCATTCGCAAAGCAGGCCCGGAGCGCTGCGTGCTTTCGACCGACCTTGGGCAAACCATTAACCCGCCGGTTGCGGAAGGCTTTGCGATGTTCGCGCAGAAGTTGCTGGAGGCCGGCTTTACGTCTGGCGAAATCCGCCGCATGGCCGTAACGAATCCGGCCGCGCTCGTAGAGTAGCGGCTACCAGGTAACCCAAAGCGCTTATTGCCGGTTCGGATTGATGTCGTAGACGTAGTGGATTGTCACTGCCGACCGGGATCGTATGGCGTCGAGATACACTTCTTCATCGAGTTTCCGGCCGTCTGCACTGAGCTCAAACGTCCGGCGCACATGCTCGCCGCCGGGGAGCTTTTCCTCTGCCACGAGCCGGTTCCCTTCCCAGTGCGCCGCGATTTCGCGGTAGTTGTCGTCCTTCGACTTTTGCAGCTTGCGGCCATCGGTGTAAAAGACACGTTTGCGAGCGGTGTCGTCAGTCAGATCAGCCTCGGAATCTTTGAGGACGAACGTCACGTCCGTGGCGGGATAGATGTATTCACGCAGCGCCGGCGACTGGGCTTCGCTCGAATCGCCATAGTCGCCGCGGTTCCCGCCGTTGGGACCATTGGGACCGCCGCCATACGGACCGTTGCCAGGGTAGGGATATCCGCCGCCCATGGGGCCGCCGCCATAGGGACCATTGCCACCGTAAGGTCCGTTGCCGCCGTACGGACCGTTGCCGCCCAAGGGGCCGTTACTCTGTGTGTGCCCTCCGATGCTTCGCGCCTGATCCAGCTTGCTCCTGGCGTCATCGCTGGCTTCGCGGTTGAGGTTCCAGGATCCGGAAATGTTTTGTCGCGGCGCTGGCGCGGGTTTATCTTGCGGCGCGGACACCCGCGATCGTGCAGGAAGTTGCGGTGGAGTCGGCGCTGGTTGCGCGTCCGATGATTGCTTTGGCGCGATCGGGCCCGGCGGCGCTTGCGCGCGAAGATGATTTGGAACGAAGACGCAAAGAACGCCCAGCGCCGCGCAAAAAATCGGCACGGAGCTGCGTTTGGTGCAGGCGTTCCTAGGCATCAAGATTCACCCCCATCTTCCTTCTCGTTGTCCGGCTGCGCGTACTCACCCGGTTCCGAGCCTCCGCACAACGGATCCATCTCGTCTCTTTCGCCCAGCACGAAGGATGGGGCGCAACCCTCTTTTGGTTGCTTCGCGGGACGAGGCGGAGAGGGCAGATCTACCGGGCCGCCGGTCTCAATTTCCAGCCGGTTTTTCAGCACCAGCTTGGCCCGCTCCGCGACCGCCGACTTGGGATCCAGCCTGAACAGTTCCTCCGCGGCCGCCCAGAGGCAGTTCTCGAGTTCCGTGATCCTCTGCCTTACCGCAGGCGCCGATATTTGCGCCTTGATGACGCGGTCCACGTCCAACTCACCCGGGATCTGTTCCATCTGCTCGGTGACGGCAGTTTCGTCCGCGTCGGCTCGTGATGCCGGCCTAAACGGGAAGATGTTGCTCATGGGTTGTCTCTCTGTGGTAGCCGTTCAGATTGATAGTATAGCGCTGTCAGAGTCTCGCGGCGCGTGGCTGATGCGCGCAATATCCTCCGTCCTAATTCCGTCGCGCTAGTGACAACTGGCGTTGTCGCTGAACATCCCACTCAGCAGCATCCCGCTCATAAACTCACCGCACGTATTGATTTTCGCCAAGGTTTGGTCGTTTTGCAGGGAGTTCGGATCGATTGTCTTCGCTCCGTTGAGGGCTTGGCGCGCGGCAAGAGCGTCGGCGGACCACTGCGCCAGCGTGTCGAATTCGGTCTTGAGCAAGCCGAGAGCTTGGCGGTCTTCATCGGTCGCCGCGGCGAGCGTGGCTCGCGTGAGACCGTCCTGCGCCGTGTCATGATAGCTGCCGGCCCAAGCCTCGCTCACGGCAAGTCCGTACGTGATCATCGCCGCAGTCGCTCCTCTCCACTCTCTCATTTCAGCGAGATCGCCGATCGCGACCGTCACAAATTCTCTCGATAAGCCCTGCACCGCGGGCGGAGGTGCGTTGCCGCCCGAGGCACTGGCTGGAGGAGCGGGAGCAGCGTTGCCCTCAGCGCTGGCGGTTGGCGCTGGTATCGTTAGAGCGATGCGATTCGGCTCCACAGTGATACTGCCATTGGTGATCAGTGCGATTTGCGTCAGGCTATCGACGTCCATATACGAGCGGCCGTCGATTTCCACGATTTTTGCATCCACCGTCTTTCCGTTCACGACGAATGTTTTTTCGCTCTTTTGTGGAGCGCCTTGCTCCGGCGTGTCTTGCGCGAGCAGAGCTCCCGCAACCGTAAGGAGAAGGCCAAAGGACAAAATGATTCGAAGATGGTCACGTCCCACGATGTACTCCCCTCCGCGTGGCGGGGGCCGCTGGCGAATGTCTGTCTGATCGCTCGAGGGCGATGAGGAAGATGACGGCGCGGCTGGCGCTGCCGGTTTTGGCGACGGACGCGATGTTCATGCGGGTCGTTCCTGTTCTCCGGCAAGCCGTAAAGCTGCTATGGGATGGCTTTACGCCGCATTCTCCCGAGCATCATAAGATTAGCATTACGGATGATGACTGTCCCGAATGATCTCTGCCCGCGCCCTTAACGGTATCCGGGGGCCGCAACAGGATCCGCTGCGGTACATTTGCGCCCGCATTCACATAGCGGCCGCAACCCTTGCGCGGGGCGCGAATCTATACGTATGATGCGATCGAATATCCGCTGGCGAAAACTCATCAGCACGGAGGGAGATACCAAATGATCCGCAAGGCTTCGGCAGTCTGGAATGGTTCGCTTAAGGAAGGCAAAGGGACGATCTCCACGGAAAGCGGTGTGCTATCGAACGCGCAATACTCGTTTTCCACCCGCTTTGAGAATGGACGCGGCACAAATCCCGAGGAGTTGATCGCCGCCGCGCATGCGGGGTGCTTCACGATGGCCCTTTCCGCGCAACTCGGCAACGCGGGTATCACGCCGGAGAGCCTGGAAACCACCGCGTCCGTCACCCTCGAGAAACTGGAAGCGGGCTTCACGGTCACCAAAGTTCATCTCGACGTCGCTGCGCGCATTCCTGGAGTAGACCCGGCAGCCTTCCAAAAGGCTGCGGAAGCGGCCGAAAAGGGCTGCCCGATTTCGCGCCTGCTCAAGGCTGAAATCAGCATGACCGCGAGGCTCCTGTCCGAACAGGCCAAGAGCGCGTAAGGTCCGGGTGGCCAGACCTCCTCGCCGAATCGGACTGATTTCTGACACGCATGGGTTGCTCCGCGACGAAGCCCTGGAGGCGCTGCGAGGTTGCGATCTCATTCTGCATGCCGGTGACGTCGGCAAACCGGAAATTATCGCTGCGTTGAAAACTGTGGCTCCGGTTGTCGCCGTCCGCGGGAACGTCGATAGCGGTCCTTGGGCGTCTGCTTTGCCCGCAACCGCGGTCGCGGAAACCGAAACGGCTCTGATCTACATCCTCCACGATCTGAAAGAACTCGACCTTGACCCCGTCGCGGCGGGTTTTCAGATCATCGTCAGCGGGCATTCGCACAAACCGGCACGCAGCGAGCGTTCGGGGACTCTGTACATCAATCCGGGCAGCGCGGGCCCCAAGCGATTCGACTTGCCAACCACCGTCGCGCGCCTCGATCTCGGTCTGACCCCCTGGAAGATAGAGTTCGTGGATATTCTGAGCGGGCGATTGCTCTCACCCGCGAAAATCGAGCGGAGTTAGCGTCGGCCCTTGACGCTCAAGGGCTTTCTCGCAGGAACGCCCGATGTCGATAGAACGCCCTGCCAGCGCTTTCCGGAAGCGAGGTGGATTCCGAACTGGTCCAGGATTCGCGTAACGGACTGCTCGACGATGTCTTCAATCGTCTGCGGCTGCGTGTAAAAGGCCGGCACGGGCGGAAAAATCACCGCTCCCATGCGGGAAAGCTTCAGCATATTTTCCAGGTGGATATCGCTCAGCGGCGTTTCGCGGACCACCAGCACCAGTTTGCGCCGCTCCTTGAGCACCACGTCCGCGGCGCGGTGAAGCAAGTTGTCGCCGTGCCCGTGGGCAATGGCGGCCACCGAGCGCACGCTACAGGGACAAAGCACCATTCCGCCGGTCAGAAACGAGCCGCTGGAAATCGCTGCCCCTTGGTCCTGCGGCGCGTGGAACGTCGTGGCCATTGCTTGCACCTGTTCGAGCGTGTACGGTGTTTCGTGAACCAGCGTGCGAGCGCCCCATGGACTGACAAGCAGATGGGTCTCCACGTCCGTTTTCTGTAACATCTGTAAGAGGCGCACTCCGAAAATCGCGCCGGTCGCGCCGCTGATGCCGACGATAAGCCTTTGTGGAGTTTCCATGTTCCCGTCTCGTTCCGGATGGGTTAGCGAATGTTCGATCATATATGCGATTCGCGCTCGGTTCAAACCCATGGGCGCGATACTCTTGACATTGTGCGAAGCGAAGGTTCTATTGGGTGGTATGGCGATCCGCTTCGCCTGATGCGGCCGCCTTCCATGAAAATGACGCTAAAAAGGAATCCCTGTTGAACGCCCGCATCCTGCAGGAACTTCGGGGGATTGTCGATCGGCGTGCTTTCATCTCCTCGCCCGAGGAGCTGCACACGTACGAATCCGACGGGCTGACAAATTTTCGGGCGATGCCGCTCGCTGTGCTGCTGCCGAAATCCACGGCGGAAGTTCAGGCCATCGTGCGCGTCTGCCACCGCGAAAAAATCCCATTCGTCGCCCGGGGATCGGGAACCGGCCTGAGCGGCGGGGCTTTGCCGGTCGAGAACGGCATCGTCATCAGCCTGGCGCGCATGAATCGCATTCTGGAGGTGGATTTGCCGAACGCGCGAATGGTCGTCGAGCCCGGCGTCATCAATTTGGACGTCACCGCGCCGGATCGCTCACGAGAATTATTTCTATGCCCCGGATCCTTCGTCGCAATCGGTGTGCACCATCGGCGGAAATGTGGCGGAAAATTCGGGTGGCGCGCACTGCCTGAAATACGGTTTCACCACAACGCACGTTCTCGGCCTCGAAGTCGTTCTGCCGGACGGTTCGCTGATCCACCCCGGCGGGAAAACGCTCGATGCGCCCGGCTACGATCTGGCGGGCGTTTTCGTAGGTTCCGAAGGCACGCTGGGAATCGCTACCAAGGTGATTTTGCGAATCGTGAAGCGGCCGGAGTGCGTTCGCACGCTGCTCGCGGCCTTCCCGGGCACTGCCGAAGCCGGCGCGGCCGTCAGCGACATCATCGCTGCGGGAATGCTTCCGGCGGCGATCGAAATGATGGACAACCTGGCGATTCAGGCGGCCGAGGCGGCGGTGCACGCTCATTATCCCGATTGCGGCGCCCTGCTCCTGGTGGAACTGGACGGGCCGCTCGCGGAAGTCGAGGCGCTCCTCGCTCGCACGACGGAGATTTGCCGCACGAACGGAGCCGGTGAAATTCGCCTGGCCCAGTCGGATGCCGAGCGCGCCCTGATGTGGAAGGGCCGCAAGGCGGCGTTCGCTTCCGTGGGTCGCATCTCGCCCAATTATATCGTGCAGGACGGCGTCATTCCGCGGACTGCGCTGCCCGAAATACTGAACGAGATCGAGCGGCTCGCGGCGGAGTCGGGAATTCGCGTGGCAAACGTGTTTCACGCGGGCGATGGCAACCTGCATCCTCTGGTGCTGTACGACCGGCGCATTCCCGGCCAGGAAAAGGCCGCCGAGGCGCTCTCGTTGCGCATTCTCGAGCTGTGCATCGAAAAGGGCGGCTCGATTACCGGCGAACACGGCGTGGGCGAAGAGAAAAAAATCATGATGGGAAAGATGTTCAGCGAGCCAGACCTCGCGGTCATGCAGCGAGTACGCTGTGCGTTCGATCCCCTGCAGTTGGCGAATCCCACGAAGGTGTTCCCGCGCACTCGGCTTTGCGGCGACAAGCCGGGCGAATATTCGCCCCATCCCCTGGAAACCGCGGGCTTGGCGGAGCGCTTCTGAGGATGCCGCCCGATAGCTTGCTGGGAGCCAGGATTTCCGCCGAAGAGGCGTTACGCGGCATTGCCGGAGCTGAAAACGTGCGCCCCGGCGGCGCCCAAGATTTTGTCGCCGGCGTGCTCGCCCCGCTGGTCGTGGAGCCGGGAAGCGAGCAGGGGCTTTCCGCCGTGCTGCGGTACGCGAATGAAAGCGGGCTGCGCGTGGCGCCGCGCGGCGGAGGCACCAAGCTCACGTGGGGCAACCCGCCCGCGCGCGTGGACTTGATCGTCTCGACGGCGCGGCTCAATCAAATTATCGAGCACGCCTGGGCGGACCTGACGGTCACCGTCGAGGCCGGCTGCACAATGCAAAACTTGCAGGAGCGGCTGGCGCAGCATGGCCAACGCCTGGCGCTGGACGCCATGTGGCCCGAGCGGGCGACCGTGGGCGGCGTGCTATCGACCAACGACAGCGGCGCTTTGCGGCTGCGCTTCGGCGGCATGCGCGATCTCGTCATCGGCGTGACGCTGGCGCTGCCCGATGGAACGCTGGCCCGCAGCGGCGGAAAAGTGGTGAAGAACGTAGCGGGCTACGACCTGCCGAAATTAGCCACCGGAGCGCTGGGAACGCTGGGCATAATCACACGCGCCGCCTTCCGCCTGCATCCCTTGCCGCAAAACGCGCGTACGCTCTCGATCTTCGCGGCCGATCTTGCGGAGATGCAGCGTTGCCTCATGGCTATCCAGGACTCGCAACTCGCGCCGAGCGCGCTGCAGGTTCGCTTGTCGGCGAGCGCGCCGGCGGAAATCGACATCCTCTTTGAAGGCACTCCGCCGGGATTGCGGGCACAGGAAGCTCATCTGCGGGATCTCGTCGAACCGCTTCCGGTAACTGAAAGCGGCGCGGAGGCCTGGGCGGCGCGCCAGCGTCTGTGGTCCTTTGCGAAAACAGAGGCTGTGGCGAAAATCAGCATGCTGCCGGCGGAGATCGCGACCGTACTCGACGCCGTGCGTCGAGTTACGTCCGTGCATCACGCGCAGTGGAGCGCCGTGGTGCAGGCCACCGGTCTCGGCTTGCTCCGGCTCGACGGCACTTCGGAAGCCCTGCACGTGTCGCTGCAGGAACTGCGCGCCGTGCTCGAACGCGGGGGAGGCTCGCTCGTGATCCTGCGCACCCCGGCCGACATGACGCCGCTTGACGCATGGGGCGACGTGGGCGACGCGCAGCCGTTGATGCGCGCTGTCAAACAGCAACTCGACCCGAGCGGCACGCTCAACCCCGCGCGATTCGCGGGAGGAATCTGATGGCCGCGAATCAGCATCAGAACGCCACGGCCGGTACCAGCGGGCTAGCGCGGGCCGGCAAACCGAGTAGCGCATTCGACGCGCATCACCCGCCTGACGACCAAACTCATCGATACCTGCGTGCACTGCGGTTTCTGCCTGCAGGCATGTCCCACCTACCTGCTCTGGGGCGAGGAGATGGACTCGCCGCGCGGCCGCATTCAGCTCATCAAGATGGCTACCGAAGGTGAGACGCCGATCACGCCTCGTTGGGTCGAACACTTCGACACCTGCCTGGGGTGTATGTCCTGCATGACGGCGTGTCCCTCGGGCGTGGATTACGGCAAGCTCATCGAAGCCACGCGCGCGCAGATCGAGCGCCTGCATGATCGTTCGCTCGGCGAGAGATGGCATCGGCGTTTCATTTTCAGCGTCTTTGCAAAGCCGGAGCGGCTGCAGCTGCTGGGGCGAATTCTGGCCCTGTACCAGAAATCAGGCCTGCAAACGTTGCTGCGAAGCAGCGGCTTGCTCGAAATCCTGCCGGCGCGCCTGGCGTGCCATGGAGGCCCTGGCGCCGCGCGTGACCGAAAGCGAAGCGGTGCCCGAGGTTACGCCGGCGCTGGGCGAAAAGCGGCGGCGCGTCGGGCTGCTGTTGGGCTGCGCGCAGCGCGAGTTCCTTTCGCAGGTGAACGCCGCGAGCGCGCGCGTGCTGGCGGCGGAGGGATGCGAGGTGGTCGCGCCCGCCGAGCAATCCTGTTGCGGAGCGTTGATGCTGCACGCGGGCGAGGAAGATGCGGCAGCCGAATTGGCCCGGCGAACCATCGACGTTTTCGAGCGCGCCGGGGTGGATACAGTGGTCATCAACGCCGCCGGGTGCGGCTCGAACATGAAGGAGTACGGATACCTCTTGCGCGACGATGCGCAATATGCCGAACGCGCGCGGCGGTTTTCCGCTCAATGCATGGACATTTGCGAATTCCTCGACCAACTCGGACCGCGCGCCGCGCGCCATCCGTTGCCGTTGCGCGTCGCCTATCAGGACGCCTGTCACCTGCAGCACGCGCAAGGGGTGCGCTCACAGCCGCGATCGTTGCTGGGAGCTGTTCCGGGCCTGAGTGTGAAGGAAATTCCCGAAGCGGCGATCTGCTGCGGCTCAGCCGGCATTTACAATCTCGTCCAACCGGAGACGGCGGCGGCGCTGGGCGATCGCAAAGCGCAACTGATCGCTTCACTGGGCGCTGACGTAGTCGCGACCGGGAATCCCGGCTGCCTGCTGCAGTTGACCGCAGCGCTAACCCGCAGCGGCAAGAAAATCCCCGTGGTGCACACCATTCAGTTGATCGATGCGTCGCTGCGCGGCGTCCAGCCCGAATCCCTCTTCTCCGCGCAGCGCGTCAAGCAGTAGCCCCTCCGCAAACAGAGCGGGGTAGCCGCGCCACTGCAAAATTCCTAGTGAACGGGGAATATCTTTGCGGCTTCGTAGATAGGCGCCACTTCGTGCGATGAGAGATACGTCAGGAGTGCCCTGGCGGCTTTCGGATCCTTCACAGTGGTGGACAAGAACCCCGTGATGTCGACGGGCGTCGAAGCCTCCGGTGGCAATGCCCCGACCACGTCAAAATTCGAGCCACGCATGTCGCTGAGGTAGGGACCGAGCGCGATTTCACTCTCACCCTTGGAGACAGACTGCAGGACGGCGGCGCGATTTCCCACCCACTTGATTCTCGGCTTGAGCTGATCCGCGATTCCCATTTTTCCCAGCGCCAGCATGGCCGCGCCTCCAACGCTGCCTAGATCCGGGTCGACCGAGATGATGGACTTGGCGTTGAGCAGGGTGTTCTTGACCGCCGCAACGGTCGAGATGTCAGGCTTGGGTGCGCCCTTGGGAACCGCGATCGCCAGCCGAAGCGTGGCAATCACAGTCGCGCTCTTAGGGTCGATGTTCCCCTTGGCCAGAGCTTCCGGAAACGGCGCGAGCAGAAGCGAAACGTCCAAAGCGCCACCGTTGGCCACGGTCTCCCGCGTGCCTGTGCCTGAGCCGTACGTCACATTCACGTGGATGCCGGTCTTAGCTTCAAAGTTCGCAACCAACGTATTCATCGTCGCCTCAATGGGGTCCGGCGATAGCAGCGTGATTTCGCTCTGGGCTCGCGCGTTCGACGAAATTCCGAGTGCGGCGGCCAAGAACAGAAGTGACGAGAGTGCGCGTTTCACGATTCCCTCCAGACCCTAAACGGTTCTCCGCCCCTTGTATATCAACCGCGAAGCATCGGGCCACACCTTTTTAGGGGTACCCGGCATGCCCAGCGCGCGAGTTAGCGAAGTATCAGGACCTTCGGAGGATTGACCGTCTGATCGTTCGAAAACGCGTATTGCGTCTGACACATAGGTGGGCCGGTAGCCCCCAGGTATGCCCGTGGGATCGAATGCCCCGATCACTACAATTTCGTCCGGCAAGCCGGGGTCAGCCGGCAAATCGGGCAGGCAGTTTCGCGAGGGATTCCGGACGTCGATGTGCTCGAACTGTATGTCGCTCCCTCGCCCCGCGCGAACCAAAAGCCGCAGGGGATACTCCCAGTCGTCAACTCCACTGATGATCCCAACCGTGGTCGCGCCGCCTCGCGCCAGCTCCGCCGCAGCGGCGATGAAAGGCTCGCGAAGATTGCTCCTGACCGCGAAATACAAGTCGGTTCGCGGCCGCTCCAGAATTGTGGCTCTTCCGACCAACGGACGCACCTCGCCTTCGGTGGCGTAGAGTACGCCGACAAAAAGAAGCAGGCCGGCAACTAAGGGCGCGACCCTGCGCAAAGAGTCGCGTGACAGGAACAGGCCAAAAATCGGCGCTGCCACGACAAAGAGCGGCAACTGCAGCCTGGAAATCCACGGCTGCCACTTGAGGTATCCGCAGAACACCAGGAACGCTGCGAACAAGCAGGCGGAGTAAACCGCAGCGCGCCGATTTTGGCGGAAGCCCCACAACGCCGCCAGCATTGCAAATCCGGCAAGAATCAGATGAACGGGATTGCCCGCATAGTCCTCGTTCAGAGAGAAGGAATAGCCGAATTGGGTGTCCAAGAACGTTGTCCGGCGATCATTGACGTCCAGGCCGGTCCAGTTGTGCACTCGCATCAGGGCGGCAAAAATGCCCTCGCCCAAAATGCCCTCGGTCCCCAGCGGCGTGCCTAAATTTACAGCGAGATTGCGGATGACGTTCGAGGCCAGCGCTGCGGGCGTGTGAATCTCATTCGCATACATGGCGGCTTCGGCTCGCGGCCCGAGCGGCCAGCCAAAGGCGCGCTCATTGCGAAGTAGGTGGCCCGCGTTCATCGCCAGAGCCGCCACGGCGATGATTCCCAAGAGGATCGCAGCTCTTGCGCGCTGCTTCCCGATCAGGACGAACGTCAGCCATAGGAGAAAAGGCGCGGCGATGACCAGAGCGGTCATCTTGGTCAGAGCTGCCAACCCGAGGCTGGCGCCAGCCAGCGCCGCTTGAGCCGCAGGGCCTGGCGAACTGGCATCGACCGGACCGATCGTGAAGTTCAGAAAGGCAAGAAACCAAAAGGCCGTCACATAGTCGGTCTGGGTGCTGGACGCCTGCAGTACTCCCATCGGGATCGTGGCGCAGAAAACCGAAGCGAACAACTGGGCTTGCATTGACGCGCCCAACTTCTTGGCCAAAAGCGACACGCCGAAAACGCTGCCGAGCATGGCCAGAAATTGCACGCAGTTGGCGAATCGGTCGCCACCAGAAAGGATCTGTAGGTGAGTGATGGCGAACTCGGCCCAAGGCCCCAAATAGAGTTGGCGGATGATATGGGTCGGGTAGTCGCGAACTGAACGATGATCGACCCAATTGGCGACCCTGGCCATGTGATACGTCATGGAGTCCCAGGTATTCGGAGGCGCAACCAGCGCTGTCACGAACGTTGTCAGGATGATGAGGCAGATGCCAAGCACGAGAACTCCGGGAACGGAAGCCCCTTGCCGGAATAGCCTTGCCACTATCCCCTTGGAGACCGCCGCTCTTGGCCAAAGACATAAACAAACCGCGAACGAGGCACAGGAGATCAGGCCCCAAGAGACCAATAGGGGCGCAAAAGCGAGCGCATGAAACGAGACTGAGTCCCTCGGTCATCCCAACAACGATGACGCCCCAAGCGACGCTGGCGGCGAGCGCCGATTCACGCCAATCCGAAAACACCCTGCGGAAGATGAACAACCCAGCGAACCACGCGGGAAGGACCAGCAGGATTAGCAGGTACACCCTGTAATGTTAGTTTGGGTTAACAAGGTCGTCATCCGCCTCGGAGGGCGCCAGTGCCCTAGTCTGTAACCGGGACCAGGATCGGCAGGGCGGGAAGGCGTCGCGTGGAAAAACAATCTACTTTCGCGGGCCCGTCCTCGGGGAGTAAAGTTACAGGGAGCAGTACCCCTGGAGGTTCTGATGAGCCGCGCTTCACTCAAAGTGAATGGGCAAATCCACGCCATTGACGTGGACCCCGAGACCCCGCTTCTCTACGTCCTTCGCGACGATTTGGGCCAGCACAATCCCCGCTTCGGCTGCGGGCTGGGCCAGTGCGGCGCCTGCACGGTGCTCGTGGATAATCGCCCGACGCGCTCCTGCCTGTTGCCGGTCTCCCGAGCGGTGGGCAAGGAGATCGTCACGCTCGAGGGCCTGGGCCACGGCGAAAATCCCCATCCGGTGCAGACGGCGTTCATCGACGAGCAGGTCTTCCAGTGCGGCTATTGCCTGAACGGCTGGGTCCTCACGACGAAGGCGCTGCTCGAGAAGAACCCGAACCCGAGCGACGCGGAGATGCGGAAGGCTTTCGAGACTCTGGTCTGCCGCTGCGGCAGCCACGTGCGCATCTTCAGCGCCGTGCGCCGCGCGTCAGACGCCATGAGGAGGAGCGCATAGCCATGGCTCCCAAAATGCCTCTATCGAGAAGAGAGTTCGTCAAGGACGCCGGAGGCCTGCTCATCGGGTTCAGCCTGGTGGATCCGGCGCATTCTGCCACGCCTGCTCGCCGCTCCCGCGGATGACGCCGTGTCCGTCCCCTGCGCCCGGCCGGCTGGACGGCTGGCTGCGCATTCAGCCGGACGAAACAATTCGCGTCTTCACCGGCAAAGCCGAAATCGGCATGGGCGTTCAGACCGCGCTGTCGCAAATTGTTGCCGAGGAGCTGGACGCTCCCTTCGAGCACATCAGCTTCGTGATGGCGGACACCGCGATTACGCCGGATCAGGGCGGCGTCGGTGGCAGCACTTCGGTGGCGCAAGGCGGCAAGCCGCTGCGCAATGCCGCGGCGACGGCGCGCTGGTGCTGCTGCAGCTCGCCTCGCAGCGCTTGGGCGCGCCTACCGAGCAGCTACAGGTGAAAAACGGCGTCGTCAGCGTCAAGGGTGACGCCACGAAGAGCGTCTCCTACGGTTCTCTGGCAGGCTCGCCCGATCTGCGCGAGGCCCTGAAGACGACGGGCGACGGCTTCGGTCTGAACGTCGAGGGCGCCGGCAAACCCAAGCCGCCGTCCACCTACACGGTCGTGGGCCAGCCGATTCCTCGCGTGGACATGCGGCCCAAGGTGCTAGGCCAGTTCAGCTACGTCGGCGACGTGCGCGTTCCCGGAATGCTGCATGGGCGCGTGGTTCGGCCGGCGGGCGTCGGATCGACGCTCGAGGGCGTGGACGAAAGCTCGGTCAAAGACATCCCGGGCGTGGTGAAGGTCGTCGTGAAGGGCAATTTTGTCGGCGTGGTCGCTGCAGACTGAGTGGTCGGCCATCCGCGCCGCGCAAGCGCTCAAGGTCTCCTGGACCGCTCCCAAAGCCGCGTTCCCCGATCAGCAGAATCTGTATCAGCATTTGCGCACAGCCACGCCGAAGGCCAGCAAGGACGGCATCATGCGAGGTGATGCTGCCGCGGCGATGTCTGGCGCGGCGAAAAAGCTGCAAGCCAGCTACGACTGGCCGTTCCAATCTCACGCGACCATGGGGCCGGGCTGCGGCATCGCGGACGTGCAGCCCGACGGCGTGACCACGATCTGGTCCGGCGGCCAGAAACCGCACTCGCTGCAAAAAGCCATCGCTGAATTGCTGCACGTGCCGCTCGAACACGTGCGGATCGTCTGGGTGGAAGACGCCGGCTCCTACGGCCGTCCCGGCTACGACGACGTTGCCGGAGACGCCGTGCTGCTTTCCCAAGCCGTTGGCAAACCTGTGCGGGTGCAGTGGATGCGCTCGGACATGACGGCCTGGGGCGCCAAGGGTAATCCGGTCGCCTGCGACCTGGCCGGCGGGCTGGACGCAGACGGCAAGGTCAGCGCGTTCCAGTTCACCTCGCGCGCGCTCTCGGGCACGGAAATTACCCCTCAGCCGGTCACCGCGGGGAACCTTCTCGCCAGTCAATTAACCGGAATCGAGAATGCGGCCGCCGCCCTCGAGTTCGCACAATTCGGCGAAGGATCCACCGACTACGAGTTCCCGAACGTTCATGCGGTGGCGCATGTCATTCCGACGTTCGACCCCGTAGCGTCACCGCTGCGCACGACCCACTTCCGCGATCCAAACGGCCCGGCCACGGCGTTCGCCGTCGAGTCCTTCATGGACGAGATGGCCGCGAGCGCAGGCGCCGATCCCGATCGAATTCCGGATGAAGCATATCAGCGATCCTCGGGCCAAGGCCGTTCTCGCAGCGGCAGCCGCAAAGGCCAATTGGGACAAACGGCCCTCACCCAAACCGAACGCGACCGCAGGCGACGTGGTCACCGGCCGCGGCGTCGGACTCGGCGTGCGCAACGGCACCTACGTTGCCACGATCGCGGAAGTCGAAGTGAACCGCAAGACGGGCGCCGTGCGCGTGAAGCGCTTTGTCTGCGCGCACGACTGCGGTCTAATTATCAACCCCGACGGGCTTCGCGGAGTCATTAGCGCAAACCTGATGCACTCGATGAGCCGCGCCTTGAAGGAAGAAGTCAAGTTCGACCACAGCCAGGTAACCAGCGTGGATTGGGTCACCTATCCGGTCGCGAGAGCCTCAGACGTTCCCGATCAGGTGGACATCGAGATGATCAGCCATCCTGAGCTGCCGGCAGGCGGCGCCGGAGAGCCCTCCAGCCGCCCGACAGCCGGAGCGATCGCCAACGCCATCTTCGACGCCACCGGCGCTCGCGTGCGCCAGGCGCCTCTGACGGCCGCTCGGGTCAAAGCAGCCATCGCGTCCAAGGCTTAGTTTCGCCAGCGGAAACCGCGGCGGCATCGCGCCGCCGTGGTTTGCAGCTTTCTAAAACTCTTTCTCAGAGTAACTCGATTGCCGGAGCAATGCCCCGCCTTCTTGGCTAAGCTTGCCCCACGGCAGGCGGCACCGCCGGGGCGACAGCCTGCGCCTGTCTCGCGGCCTTGCGCGTCGCGGCCTTCCCTTTCCTGCTTTTGGCCGCTCGTCTGCGAGCCGACTTTACTTTTCGCTTTGCGATTGCCTTCCGCCGTGATGCCATACTTCCTTTGGGCATACGTATCCCTTTCCCATCGTATTTACATCGCTCGTGCTAGCTCAAATGTGCGGTGCGGCGTCTTTATAACCCCGAATGGAAGCTTGTTCAAGCCCGCAATGCTCCGACACCGTCACTTCACCAGCCGGCGCGTCATCGCGCGCCGCGCCACCACCACCGACACCACCAGCCAGCCCAACAGTATGGCGACGGCCTTGCCGTCAAACGGCAGACCGACCGTCAGCGTCCGCACCAGGGAATTGACCGACGTCAGCGGAAAAATCCAAGCCACTCGCTGCAGCACGCGCGGGAGATTTTCCACCGGATAGAAAACTCCACAAAACAAAAACATCGGAAAAACCAGCAAATATTGCGGATAAGACAACTCATCGATGCTGCGCGAGTAAGCCGCCGCAGCCAGACCCATACCCGAGAAAAGCAGTGAGCTCGCGAAACAGATCGGCAAGAGCGTGAGCAGCGCCAGGGGCGGAAAGTCGCGGGTGAGCACGCCGATCAGTGCTACGACTTCAGCGGCCAGCGTCGCCTTGCTGGCGTCCCAGATCAGCTCTCCCCACAGCACCTCCGAGAGAGTGATCGGCGTGATTGCGATGGTCTGGAAGATTCGCTGGTAATACATGCGCACAAAGGCCCCGAACGAGCCTTCGTAAAATCCTTGAAAGAGCACGGTCTGGCCGATAATGCCGGAGAAAATAAAACTGCGATACGAGAGACGCAGTCCGCCGGCCTCGAGCGTTCCGATCAGGCTGCCCACGCCCACGCCAAAGGCCAGCAGGTAAAGCAGCGGTTCCACAAATGTGGTCACCAGGTAATACCCCGACGCTCTTCACGAAGACGGAGAAATATCTTCGCCAAACGCTCCACACGCCCCACACCGAATCGGGCAGCTTCATAAACCGTCCACGCCCAAGCGGCTTCCGGTCAATTTCAAATAGACATCCTCAAGGTTGGGCGCGCGGCTCCAAACCACTCCGGGGCGCACCTCTTCTTCAACCGTCTCGCGCGCGATGTATTTCGCTACCAATTGCGCGGGTGACGCGGCGTCGAGGATGCGCCCTTTGTGCAGGATGGCGGCGCGATCGCAAAGCCGCTGGGCCTCCTCCATGTAATGTGTGGAGAGCAGGATCGCGACGCCGCGGCTTCTGGCCTGCGCCAGAACTTCCCACACCGTTCGCCGTGCGTCAGGATCCAGACCAGTGGTGGGTTCGTCCAGAACCAGCACACGAGGATCGGAAATCAGCGCCCGAGCCACCTGCAGGCGCCGCTTCAGTCCGCCGGAAAGGCTCTCGATCGGCTCGCGCGCCTTTTCCCTTAGCCCGAACTGGTCCAGCAAAGCCTCCGCGCGCTCTTTCGCCACACTCGAGGAAATCCGAAAGTAACTGGCGTGCCGCACCAGTTGGTCGAAAACATTAAAGTCGCTATCGAGGGTTTCCTCCTGGTCGCACAAGCCCAGGAACTGTCGCGCGAGCTTCGGATGCAGGTGGACGTCGTAGCCAGCCAAAAAAACCTGGCCCTGACTGGGTGGATAAAACCCTGAAATGCACTTGATGGTCGTGGTTTTCCCGGAACCGTTCGGGCCGAGCAGCCCAAAGCATTCGCCCGCGGCAACTTCCAGGGAAAGATCGGAAACCGCCTCGAAGTCTTCGCGGGAGCGCTGGTGGTAGCGCTTTGTGAGATGAACGACCGAGAGCGGCGAAGCAGGCGGCATCTAGTTTCGCGCGCGCCGGCCACTCACCGCCGTGCGTTCACCTGCATCCACTTCCACGCGCTCGACACGATGTCGCGAATGGACCGCGAAGGCTTCCATTTCAGTGTCTTATACGCGCGGGAGGCGTCGGCCACAAGCACGGGCGGATCTCCGGGCCGGCGAGGACAGATTTGCCTGGAGATCGTCCGGCCGGTGACCTCCTCCGCGACGGAAACGAGTTCCAGCACCGAGTGCCCTTCGCCCGTACCGAGATTGAGCGCGGTGGATGGTCCGCCCGAGGCCAGGTACTCGAGCGCCCGGACGTGCGCATTCGCCAGGTCTGTGACGTGGATGTAATCCCGAATGCATGTGCCGTCACGCGTCGGATAGTCGTTGCCATAAATGTCCAGATGGTGGCGCAGGCCCGCCGCTGTCTGAAGCGTGCACGGAATTAAGTGGGGCTCGGGATCGTGCAGCTCTCCGATGTCGCCGCTCTCGTCGGCGCCGGCCGCGTTGAAATAGCGCAAACGAACGGAGCGCAATCCGTAGGCTTCGGAATAGGCTTCCAGGGCATTCTCGAAGAGAAGCTTGGTAGCGCCGTAGGGATTGACGGGCTCGCGTGGCGTCGTTTCGGCGATGGGGATCTCGCGCGGCACGCCGTACACGGCGCACGTGGAGGAAAAAATGAAGTGTTTGATGTCCGGCGTCCAGCGCGACGTTCAAAAACGATAGCGCCGACTGTACGTTGTTCTCAAAATACTTGCGCGGGTTCTGCACCGATTCGCCCACATAGGCGTGTGCGGCGAAATGCATGACGGCGTCGACGCCGCGCAAGGCCGAGCCGCCGCGGCGGAATCGCGCAGCTCCGCCACCACCAGCTCAAACCCGTCCGCCAGAAATCGGTGGCCCGTGCGTAAAGGTTGTCGTAAATCAGAACGCTGTGGCCATTCCGCGCCAATTCTCGCGCCGCATGACTACCGATATAGCCGGCGCCACCAGTGACCAGAACTCGCATTTGCCTCTCTCTCACGCGCTGCGAAACCGCCGCAAAAGTAAGCCGCTATCACCGTTCCGCACATACTTTATCAAACAACTCCGCGACGCCCTCTCGTTTCGGCTGGCATGGTTAGCGCTCTAGCCATCGCTGTAAGTTCTTCCGTATACTGGTCGCCACAGATAGCGTTGCGCCGCCCCCGTCGCAAAAAGCTAACCAAAGTAGTAACCGGACGACGCGGGTGGGCGTCCATAGATTCCGAGGAGAAGCGCGCAGATGCGAAATCCACTCGTGGCCGTAATCGTTGTCCTGGCGGGAGTGCTGGCTTTTTCTTCGATGGCGACGGGGCAAACCGCTCCGCCTCAGTCCCAGCCTGCAGCAAGAGAAAGAGACACGTTCTCCGTGGAAATACTACCCCGCCGACAGGGCCGTCGGCGACGGGGGACCGGCGCCGAAGCGCGATTTGACTGGCACCTGGGCAGGGCCTCGGTCTGGCGCAGGCGTTCCTGATAACGGAGGAGGAGCGGAGAAACCTTCGCTCACGCCCCTGGGGCAGCAACTGATGAGTCAAAATAAGCCGTTGGCAAAGTACAGCCCGGCGGGCACGAACGACCCGACGGTGCGATCCTGTGACCCGTTCGGCGTTCCGCGCAACGCGATTGACGAAATCAGAGGGCTTTCGTTCGCGACCATGCCGAACCGGATCATCATGATGCTTCAGTTCCAGGACATCTGGCGCGAAATCTGGACGGACGGCCGTGCGCTTCCGACCAATGTGGGCGAGCCTGGAAAAGACGCACTCGACCCGCGGTACAACGGGTACTCGATTGGCCACTGGGAAGACGACTACACGCTGGTCGTCGACACCACCGGGCTGGACGACAGGACCTGGCTCACTGGCGCCGGGTTACCGCACAGCATCGACGCGCATGTGCAAGAACGCTACACCCGCACCGACCACAACGATCTGAAGCTGACCGTCACGGTGGACGATCCGAAGATTTACACCAAGCCTTTTTCCCTCGGGACGCACTTTTTCAGGTGGATTCCAAATCAGGAAATCGACGAGAAGCTCTGCGTGCCCTCGGAAGTTCTCGAGTACTTGCAGACCATGGGTAATCCCGCCGGCAGCGATCCGAACTACGCCGGCCCGGCATATCCGACTCACTAGATTTTCCACGCGCTGCGTTTCAACTCACACCTCTGGCAGCTTCCGCTTGCGTGCACTGGGCGCTCGGCTATGATGGCTTTTAGTCTCGCTCACGGCGACGATCTTCCTTGGCAACAAAAACCAGTTCTGTTGGCGAAGCACTAGCCGGGCGGGGCCGGCTAATCACCACGCTGGGTGTCGGTTTCGGGATCGCGGTGGCCATCGGCAATACGATTGGCGCCGGGATCGTGCGCGCGCCAGGCGAGATCGCGGCCCTGCTGCCCTCGACGTGGTTGTACTTCGCCGCTTGGGCCGCCGGCGGAATCTACATGACGCTCGGGGCTCTGCAGTTCGCCGAACTGGGAGCGCTCTTGCCGCAAAGCGGCGGGCAATACAATTTCGCGCGCGCCGCGCTGGGCGACTACGCGGGATTCATTGTCGGCTGGAGCGACTGGATCTCCACGGCCGGCAGCTTTGCCGCTGTCTCGATTGTCTTTGCCGAATATGCAGGCGATCTGCTGCCAGTCGCTCATGGCCACGTGCGGGTGCTGGCCGCCGGCGTGATTTTGCTGTTTGCGCTACTGCAGTGGAAAAGCATGCTGGTGGGCAGCGGCGTGCAAAACCTGACGTCGATTTTGAAAGCGGTGCTGTTTCTGGCGGTGGTGGCGGTTTGCTTTTTCCACCACGCGACGCCGGTGACTGCTGTGGCTTCGCGCGCAGCGCTGCCCACAGGGTGGCCGCTGTTCGTGGCGTTCATGCTCGCGCTGCAGGCGGTGATCTACACCTACGACGGGTGGTACGGCGTGGTGTACTTCGGCGGCGAAGTCCACAATCCGGGGCGAGATGTTCCGCGCGCGATTTTCGGAACCGTATTTTCCGTCATCGCCATCTATTTCCTGGTGAACGCGGCGGTGGTGCACCTGGTTTCCGTTCGGGAGTTTGCCGGCAGCGATTTTGCAATGGGCATCGCCGCGCGCCGTGTGTTGGGGATGGCGGGTGACAACTTCATTCGCGTCGTGGTTGTGGTCGGATTGTTGAGCAGCGTCAACGCGATGGAAATGGCCACCTCCCGTGCGCTGTATGCCATGAGCCGCGACGCACTTTTCTTTCCGCTCTTTGCGCGCGTGAACGCCGGCGGGATTCCGGCGCCTTCGCTGTGGCTTTCGACCGCGGTGGGCCTGTGCTTTGCGATGTTCAGCTTCGAGCGGGTGGCGGCGATTCTCGCGTCTTTCTTCGTGGCCGATTACGCGCTCTCGTTCGTGTCGCTCTTTGTCCTGCGTCACCGCATGCCTGAAAGCCAGCGCCACTATCGCGCCTGGGGCTATCCCTGGACGACTTCGCTGGCCCTGGCGGCCTCGATCGCGTTTTTGGTCGCGGCGCTGGCGAGCGATCGCCAGAATACACCGCTCACCTTTATCGTGCTGGCCGCGAGCTATCCAGTGTACCGCGCGCTCAAGTGGGCCTCGCGACGAAGCGCCGCCCGCGCGGCGCTGCCGTAGGGAATCCCGCTCGTGAAACACCTGGAGTTGCTCGATCAGACAGTCACTCTCGACGGAACCGTCCTGAAGCTGACCCGTCGCGGCAACGAGTACATCATCCTCGCCAATGGCAGAAGCCTTATGTCGAGCGGTATGCACGGCTCGGAAGAGGCGCTGGCCACGTTCGCCTGCCACCGGGCAAGGACTCTGGAGCAACCTTGCGTGCTGATCGGCGGCCTCGGAATGGGCTTCACGTTGCGCGCGACGCTCGATGTCCTTCCGCCGGATGCGATGGTGGTCGTCGCGGAGTTGCTGCCCTCCGTCGTCGACTGGAACCGCGGACCGCTCGGGCCACTGGCCGCGCACCCACTCAAAGATAAGCGCGTGCGCATCGAGACCAGCGACGTCGCGGTCACGCTCCGGTCGAACGCCGACAGGTTCGATGCTGTGATCCTCGACGTGGATAATGGCCCGACCGCATTTACGGCGTCGGACAATTCCTGGCTTTATGATGACCGGGGCATTGCCGCCGCGCGCGCTGCCCTCAAGCCGGACGGAATGCTGGCCGTGTGGTCTGCGCGAGAGGACACCAAATTCGAGAAGCGCCTGCGCTACGGCAAGTTCGTCGTTCAAGTCGAGCACGTGCGCGGCCGCCTGAAACAGGGCGGCCCTCACCATGTGATCTTTCTGGGTCACAAGACTTCGTCGAGTTGAGCGAAATCCCGTCAGGAAAAAACCTGGCGTCAGCCAGTGCCCGCTGGTGTAGCATCGTTTCTGCTCGTGCTGAAAAGATGAAAATCCTGGCCATACTGTCGCGGGGTGCAGCATGCGTACAAGCGAACCGTTCAGGTTTATTTTCGCGATTTTGTGTGCCCTCGTGCTGAGCGGCGGCGCTTCCGGACAGTCGACTGGCCCTCAGCCTCTGCCCATGCCGGCGGAGATCGCTGCGCCGAAGGACATTCCTTATCCCGGGCCGATTCGCTTGAGCGTGGAGGCCACCGATCTTGAGCGGCACATCTTCAGCATTCGCGAGACCATTCCAGTACGCGCGGGCGAGCCCACCGTGCTTCTCTATCCCCAGTGGCTGCCCGGCAATCACTCCCCATCGGGAAGGATCGACGCGGTTGCTGGTCTCGTGATCAACGCCAACGGCGCGCGCGTGGAATGGAAGCGCGATCCGGTAAATGTGTTCGCGTTCCACGTTGTTGCGCCCGCGGGCGCAACGACCCTGGACGTGAATTTCCAGTTTGTCTCGCCGGTCGATGGCGGCCAGGGCCGCGTGGTGATGACGCCGGACATGCTAAATTTGCAATGGAACGCGGTCGTGCTCTATCCCGCGGGCTATTTTGCGCGGCAGATCATGGTGGAGCCGAGCGTTCAACTGCCCGAAGGATGGCATTTCGCAACGGCCCTGGAGACCGCAACCAGCAAGGGCGGCGAGACCACGTTCAAACCGGTTTCCCTGGACACGCTCGTGGATTCGCCGATCTTTGCCGGGCGCTACTTCAAACGCCTGGACCTGGATCCCGGCGGCCCCGTACCCGTTCATTTGGACGTCATGGCGGACCGCGCGGATCTGCTGGAGATGAAACCGGAGCAACTCGAGGCGCACCGCGCCTTGGTACAACAGGCCTACAAACTTTATGGCTCGCACCACTACGACCATTACGACCTGCTGCTCGCGCTCACCGACCAGATGGGCGGCATCGGCCTCGAGCATCACCGGTCCAGCGAGAACGGAACTGTCCCGACGTACTTCACCGAATGGGACAAGAACGCCGATACCCGAGATCTGCTCCCGCACGAATACACGCACTCGTGGAACGGCAAGTTCCGGCGCCCGGCCGACCTGTGGACGCCAAACTTCAACGTGCCCATGCGCGACAGCCTTTTGTGGGTTTACGAAGGCCAAACCCAGTACTGGGGCTTCGTTCTCTCGGCTCGCTCGGGGCTGCTCACCAAGCAGCAAACGCTCGATGCCATCGCCGCCACCGCAGCGGTCTACGATCATCGCGTCGGCCGCGAATGGAAAACGCTTCAGGACACCACCAACGATCCGATTACCGCCTCGCGCCGGCCGCTTCCCTGGCGTAGCTGGGAGCGCAGCGAAGACTACTACTCCGAAGGCCAACTGATGTGGCTGGACGCGGATACGTTGATCCGCGAGAAGTCCGGCGACACCAAGTCTTTGGACGATTTCGCGCGGCTCTTTTTCGGCGTCGACAATGGCAGCTACGTACCGGCCACGTATGTGTTCGACGATGTGGTCAAAGCGCTGAACACGGTGCAGCCCTACGACTGGGCGACGTTCCTGCGCTCCCGGCTGGACGGGCATGGACCTGGAGCGCCGTTGGATGGTCTTACGCGCGGCGGCTACAAGCTGGTTTACACGGACACACCGTCCGACTACATCAAGGACTCCGAGGCGCGCCGGAAGGTGACCGACCTGTCCTTCTCTCTTGGCTTGATCATAGGCGCGGAAGGCCGTATGACCGACGTGCTGTGGGAAGGTCCGGCGTACAAGAGCGGACTGACGGTCGGCACGCAGATCATTGCAGTGAACGGGATCGCGTTCAACGCGGACCGGCTGAAAGGGACAATTAAGGAAGCGAAGCAGTCCGGCGCCGCTGTCGAACTTTTGGTGAAGAATGGCGATCGTTTCCGCACAGTCAAGATCGACTATCACGACGGGCTTCGTTACCCGCACCTGGAACGCACCGACAGCGTAACCGCGCGCCTGGATGAGATTCTCGCACCGAAGAATTGAAGTTGCCGGGCAAAGGGCCTGGAATCAATACATCGGGGATATCTGCGAGATGGCGGTTACATAAAGAACTTCAGAGTGGGCCAGGCCTGGGATAGCGGAATCCTGGGCCGTCGGCAAAGATACACGGGTAAGTTGTTTTCATCCGGCACGGCATAGGGGTCGCTGATCGTGGCGACCTGCTGGACTGATCCGAACAGGGCTCGCAAATCTTCGAGTCGCATCCCTACCGCAATTACGACGTCGCCGGAATAGCCTTGCGGCCCCCAGAGGTAGTAATTGTTGTGTGCGCTGATCGCGTGCGGCAAACCGTAGGCGGCTCCAAAGTAATCGACCGCGCCGGCTTCTCCGTAATTGCCTGCAAGGATGGCACAGCGCTGGCGCTCTTCCGGAGCGAGGTTGCGGTAAACGGATGCAACGACCTCGACCTGGTTGCGCCAACCAAACATGTCGGCGAAAAACTGCGGGAGAGGGCCGGAGTCGCTTTTCTCAACATGAACTTTATCGACATCCCAAAACCGCGAGTATGCCGCCTCGGCCTTCACGGGGAGCAGGGGTATTGCCAGCGGAGCCGCGACAATTCCGCCGACGGCCAGCGGAACGAGAATGGTTCCCTTCGCCCATTCCCAGCCTCGGTCGGTGATCTGTCGCTCTATATAGACAGCGCCCGCGGCAAACAACATCGGATAAACCGGCGCGAGATAGTAAATGCGGCCTTTGAGAACGAGCATCTGCAGCAGGAGGAAGACGTACGTCCAGCCAAGAAAGCGGTAGGGACGCCCTTTCTCGGTGGCGAAGAAAAACCACAGGCCCGCAAGACAGATGGGAGCCGAGAGCGGATGCACCAATAACGCTTGCTGTCCGATGAAGACGTACCAGGACACGTCCGCGTTCTTCAGGACCGAGGCGTTCCGAAGAATCTCGACCGTCGGGAATTGGTTGCGAACCTCCCAGAGCAGGTTGGGCAGGAAAATCAGCAACGAAATCAAGGCCCCTAACCAGATCCAGGGGTTCCGCAGATGGCGAAGACCAGAGGAAACCACAAGGCCGAGAAAAATCGCGAGGCCGAAAAGCAACATGGAATGCTTGTTCAAGACGCCGAGGCCCGCCACAACGCCGAAAAGGAGCCAGAGCCAGCGCGGGCCACGGCCCGCTATGCGCATGGCGATGGCAGCGCAGCCCATCCAGAAAAGGGGCTCGAAAGAATTCATGGACAGAAAATTGTCCATGGTGAGGTAAACCGGACAGAAGAACATTGCCGTTGCGGCGAGGAGCTGGGCAAAACGCTCGCCCTTGAGCTCCGCTACCATCCATGCGGTGAGGAGGATTTTCGCGGCAGAGGAAAGCGCCGGGAAGAATCGTAACGAAAGCAATGAATCGCCGAGCAGCCGGCGCGTGAACCAGGTGATTGCAGCGATGAGCGGCGCGTGATCCACGTAGCCCCAAGCGAGGTGCTGGCCACAGGCAGCGTAGTAGAGCTCATCCCGAAAGTAGCCGTAGCGACTGGCCGTGATGAAATGAAGCAGGCAGGCGCCTGCGGCGATGGCTCCGACCAAGAACAAGTCGCTTGCCGCCCAGGCGCGCGGCAAGGTGGCTTCCGCAGCAGCCGGCGGCTCAAACGCCGGCTCGCCTGGCAGGAGCTTCAGCACTCTCCATTCTTGCGAACTCATTCCACAATTCCAGTTCTTGACCCTGCGACGCGACTCGGTCGAGGGGCGATTATGGGATGCACCAGCGGCCTACTTCCAACTATCGATGGCCTTCCTTTGGAGCGACTCCGGGCCAAGTTGCGACAGCTCGATTCTGACGCCACTGGGACCGGACACGTTCGCGATCAATGACTTCGTCGAGGAGGCACGAGGTTCCTCGACGGTGACGCCGCGCTGTTTCAGGGTAGCGATGGTGGCTCGGATGTCGTCCACCTGCAGTCCGACGTGGCTGATGCCGGCAGGACGACCGGCGCCGGCCGGCTGAAGCTCGACGAAGGTATTGGGACTGGCCTGCACATAGGCCAGAATGGGTTGCCCTTTATCGTCGCGTACCGTGAATGCCTCCTGGAAACCCATCTTCTGCGTGAAGAAAGCCATGGCCTCATCGAAGTTTTCGACGTTGATCCCGACGTGATTCACTCCCTTCATTCCGGCGAGCCTGTTTCCTTGCGCGAAGGTTGTGGACAGCGTGGAACCCAGTAGAAGTCCCATCAGGAAAACGATTGAGGTACGCATAGGGAAAGCTCCTCCATAGCGACTGTCACGGACTGCGCAGCACAAAACGACGGTCGAGAGGATATCACTCCTGCGATTCACCGCGCATAGAAAATCGAGCGTGAGGACCGGCCATGGAAAGACCAAAGTCACGATAGCCACAGAGCGTGCCGGGCAGTTTTGGTTAACCTAAGAAGCAAATCCCCCGGTCGTTCGTCGCGGCGAACGACCGAGGGATGAGATGACACTGGGTCAGAAACCGACTACTGCGCGTCGGGCGTGGCCGCTGCACCGCCGCCGGCGACTTTGCCGCCCGGCAGAATCGCCTTCATGAACAGGCCGACGCCGTTTCCGTTTTTCGCAGGGTGAAACGTGATGGTGATCTGATCTCCGGTCTTGAATTCATCCTTGGTCCAGCCGACGCGGGATTCGGCGAAGGGATTGCCCGCTTCCGCCGTCCAGTGCTGCATCACGCCCTTTTCATCGGGCGCATCGAAGTGAATTTGCACGTGCGGATTGGACCACTCGAAGCCCGTCACCGTGGCCTTCAAAGTGAGCACTTTCTCATTGTCGTAGCCCACTCTGCCATGGTGTGCAAACACCGGACTCGAGAGCAAAACCACGGCTACCGCTGCTGCCAGCCATGCCGCCAATCTTATTTTCATAACGCCTCCAAAAACTTGGGTCTCAGACCGCCGCGGCGTGAGCCGCCGCGTCAGTCCCGCAGCGTAAATCTCTCCGTGCGATCCGTACGATTTTACCCGTTGCTTCGGGCCGCGATCAAATCCGTGCGGCGCCTAATTCCGCCTAGTTCTTGGATGAAGTCGTCTGGGGCTTGCCGGCTTGCACCCAAGCGATTTGCCCTTCGGTGCACTCGAGGCCAATCATCATGTACCGGATGTAGGCGTTGCGGCCGATCCAGGGACTTGGATCGCCGGCCTTGCGGGCAGCCTGTTTCGTAAGCTTGTCGTCCTTGCCGTCGATAAAGGTTTGATCGCGGTAGGGATGATTGGCGATGAACCCGTCCGCGCCTGCATCTTCTCCGATCTTGATAAAGCGAGCGAGCGACTGCTTGTAGGTCAAAAGGCCGGCATCAGAGCGGCCCCCATTCGCGAGAGGCTCGAGCGTGCGAGGCAGCGCGCTGCCACCCCAGAAGGACAGCAGATGTTTCTGGCCGTGGTCGGTAACGGGAATGAGCATGGAAATTGTTCCTGGCGTGTGACCGGGCGTGAGATAGAACGTGATCGTCGTGTCACCCAGAGTCAACTTTTGCCCGTCGGTGATGTCCATATCGCGCGTGGGAGGAGTGGGGAAATTGGGCTCTTTGACGCCCTCCGCAACCATGTCCCAATCCGCGGCAGACATCAAGACATGTGGATGATACATATCCTGGATGTACTTCGCGCCGCCGAAATGGTCGCCGTGGCCGTGGGTCAGGATGATGTACTTGATTTGCGTAGGATCGAGCCCCGCCTTCTTGTAGCCGGGCAGGATAATCTTCTGCGCGTCGTCGGAATTGTTCATCGTGTCGATCTGGATGATTCCGGCGCTGGTGACGAGCGCCCAGGAGGCCACGATGTTCGTGCCGAGATAATAGAGCTGGTCAAATACCTTTGTGGGCGGAGCCACGAGCGGGGTGCCTCTCGGCGAAGCTGATTCCGGCGGGGTCTTACAATCGTAGAGGTTCCTTCCCGCCAGATCTTGTGCCGCAAGGAGGCTCGCGGCGTCGAAATGATCCCGATACGCCATGGCACCGGCGCGGCCTGATCCGGACTCCTGAGCACGCAGCGGGACCGCCAGCATCGCCATGGAAAGCGCCGCCACCGCCGCAAACATGATCACCCGATTACCCATGCTTCCCTCCCTCTCCCAAGCCCCTCGCCCACTATACGCGGTGTATACCATAAATCGTAGCAGCCACACAATTGAGCGGCTCTCTTCCAGCAGCCCGCTGGCATTTGCATCCGCTATTTAACGGCCTGTCGCAGCCAACCTAAAGATTTCAACCGCCAAGCCGATGAACGGGATGGCGGTTGTGCATTACACCGCCCTGACATTCTAAAAAACACGGTTCAGTCCGACGTGGCGCCTACACAACACTGGTTTGGCATTTTTAGATCCGGGACGAATGGGATTGAAAGCACGTGGTCACACAGAGGGACGCTGCTTCGCGGGTCGCCAATTCGCGGGAGTGCTTCCGGCCAACGATGCGGTCTGATTCTGCTTTTTCGGTGCTGCTGATCCGATTCACGGGATCCTGTCCGGCCCGGGGCCAGTCGGTTGAAACCAGCGGATATAAAGTGAAGACAGCTTTTCTATTTAATTTCGCGAAGTTTATTGAGTGGCCTGCGAGTAGTTTTGCAACGCCGCAGTCGCCCTTCGCGATTTGCGTGCTGGGACAGGATCCGTTCGGAAGCATCCTCACGGACACGTTGCAGGGAAAGATGATTGGGGATCCGGCCTCTCGTTGTCCGGCGATTGAAAGACAAATCCGAGGCTCCGGAGCTGCCAGATTGTTTTCGTCAGTTCTTCGGAAAGCCCACACTTGGCCGAAATCGTTGAGACTCATGCGGGGAGCGAAACGTATTGCTGGTCGGCGAGACGCAACGGCTTTGCGGCGTCCGGCGGGACGATTGAGTTCACTCTCGAGGACGACCGCGTGCGATTTACCATCAATACCGATGCCGCGGATCGATCCGGCCTGAAATTCAGTTCAAAGCTGCTGGCGCTGGCGCAGTTGGTGCATGACCAAGAACATGCGAAGGGAGGCTGAGATGCGCTCATACCGGGACCTATCCATCCGGCAGAAGCTGCAAAGCATTGTCCTGATTACGTCCGCTGTGGCGCTGCTGGTCGCGTCCGTCGTGTTCACGTTATACGACCGATCCACGTTCATTCGGGCGAAAATCCAGGACCTCAGCGCTTCAGCCAAGATGGTGGGATCGAACAGCACCGCCGCGCTGAGTTTTGGCGATGCGAAAGCGGCCAAGGAAATTCTGGCCGCCCTGCAAGCCAAACAGAATGTGATCCAGGCCTGCATCTACAATCAGGATGGCAAAGTATTCGCCAGCTATAGCCGCGACGCGGCCCAAGGTGTTTGCCCTCCTTCTCCGCTGCAAGCCCGGACAAGCGCGATCGCCGAGCGGGACATGGCGTTGCTTCAACCGATCACCCTCGATGGGGAAACCATCGGAACGATCGTCATCGAGGCGGATCTCGTCGACCTACGTGAGCGGCTCACGCGGTTCCTGGAGATTGATTTTCTGGTCTTGCTGGTTTCGCTAGCAGTCGCTTTCCTGTTGTCGACCCGGCTCCAGCACGTGATTTCAGGCCCCATCCAGGAACTCGCGGATACAGCATCATCGGTTTCCACCCAGGAAAACTATTCCATCCGGGCAAGGAAAAGAGGCAACGACGAGATTGGGTTCCTCTTCGACCAATTCAACAGCATGCTCGACCGGTTGCAACAGAGGGACGTCGCTTTGCAGCGAGCCCACGATGATCTTGAGAAGCGGGTCGCAGAGAGAACTTCGTATCTCAATGCCCTGATTCAGAACAGTCCACTCGGGATTTTGGTTTTGGACTGCGAACAGAACGTGCAGTTGTGCAATTCCGCGTTTGAGAAATTGTTTGAGTACGCAGGGGAGGTGGTGATCGGGAAAACGATTGGCGGCTTATTTGCCGATGCTGAGCCCTTGTTGGAAGGGCACCGCTTGGCCGTCGATGAAAACCCGATCCATCGGTCGGCTCGCCTGCAGCGGAAAGATCAAAGCTTCCTGGACGTTGAAGTGCACAGCGTCGGATTGATGGTCAACGGCGAACTGCGCGGCTCGTTGGGGATTTATCAGGACATCTCCGTCCGAAAACGCGCCGAAGAAGAAATGAAACGGGCCAAGGAGGCCGCCGAAGACGCCAGCCGGGCCAAGAGCGAGTTCCTCGCCAATATGAGTCACGAGATCCGCACTCCGCTCAATGGCGTAATGGGCATGACCGACCTGGTGCTCGATACGGAGCTGACGGCAGGAGCAGAAGGAGTACCTGGACACCGTCAAGATGTCCGCGGATTCCTTGCTCCGGGTGATCAACGACATCCTGGACTTCTCCAAGATCGAGGCGGGTAAAGTCGATTTGGATATGGCCGATTTCGATATACGGGAGAGCCTGGAAGGGCTGCTAAAAACTCTTGCGTTGAGGGCCGACGAAAAAGGCCTGGAACTGCTCTGCGAAATCGCTCCCGAGGTGCCAAACGTTGTGAATGGCGACTCCAGCCGGCTCAACCAGGTGATCATCAACCTCATCGGCAACGCCATAAAATTCACGCATGAGGGCGAGGTGGCGCTGAAGGTTCGACTCGAGAAGGAAGAGGGCGCCGATTGCATTCTGTATTTCACGGTCGCGGATACGGGCATCGGAATACCCCTAGAAAAAAAATCCATCATCTTCGATCCATTCGCTCAAGCGGACACCTCGACGACTCGCAAGTACGGCGGCACTGGGTTGGGGCTGACCATTTCCGCCCGCTTGGTACGGATGATGGGCGGAGAGATTTGGATGGAGAGCGAGGTCGGAAAGGGGACCCAATTCCACTTCACGACGCGGCTGGGGAGGCGCGGAGAGGTAATGGCCGTAGGAACCATCGCGCCACCGGAGGTCTTGCGAGGCGCCAGGGTCCTGGTGGTCGACGACAATCGCACCAATCGGCGGATCCTCGAGGGAATGTTGCGACGATGGGAGATGAATTCGACCTTGGTAGACGGAGGAGAGGAAGCGCTCGCGGAACTGACAGGGGCGCAGCGGGTCGGGAAACCCTACGCGCTTATCTTGACGGACGTGCACATGCCGAAGATGGACGGGTTCGAATTGGTCGAGCAAATCAGGCGCCGGCCTGAGCTGTCCGCGCCCACGATCCTGATGCTTACGTCGGCAGGCCATCGAGGAGATGCGGAGCGTTGCCGGGAACTGGGAGTCGCCGCATACTTGCTCAAACCGATCAGGCAATCCGAATTGCGCGAGGCCATTGCCCGGGTGCTCGGAGCACGAGAACGGGCCGGGGCGATTCCGCTGGTGACCCGGTACTCCTTACAAGACTCGCGCGATCCAGAAACAGTTTTGCGCGTGCTGGTGGCCGAAGACAACCCGGTAAACCAAAGACTGGCGGTGCGCATGCTCGAAAAGAGAGGACATCGCGTCGTCGTGGCTGGCAATGGGCGTGAGGCCCTTGACGCGCTCGCCAAAGATACGTTCGACCTGGTCTTCATGGATGTGCAGATGCCGGAAATGGACGGGCTCGAAGCGGCAGCCGGGATTCGGAAGCAGGAAATGGGCACCTCCCGGCATCAGATTGTGATTGCTCTGACGGCCCACGCCATGAAGGGCGATCGCGAGCGCTGCCTGGCTGGAGGCATGGATGACTATCTCAGTAAGCCAATCCGGCCGCAGGAACTCGACGCCATACTCGAGAAATACCTGGTGCTTCGCACAACATCGGCGAATGTCTCTGAACCACTTGGGATGCGCCAATGAACGAGCGCTCTTCGCAGGCGGCCGTGAATCTGCCCGAACTACTTGTGCGCGTGGACAACGACCGCGAGTTGTTGTGCGAACTCATCGAGATTTTCAAAGGAGACTTCCCTCGCCTCCTACAAGAATTACAGGCAATCAGTGGCCCGTAAGGACCTGACGAAGGTGGAGTCCGTGAGCCACGCATTGAAAGGCATGCTTTCCGGGCTATCCGTGACGCGGGCTGCCGCGATCGCCGCGCGGCTCGAACAAATGGGACGCGACGGCAAAGCCTCGGAACTCGCCGAGAGCTTAGCGCTCCTGGAACGCGAAGTGGCGGACTTATTGCCCGAGTTGGACGGTTACGCCACCGAGAGGGAGCCATGAAAATTCTCATCGCAGACGATGACGCGATGTCTCGCCGGCTCCTGGAGAAAACGCTCGAACGCGAAGGGTATGAGGTGACAGCGGTCGGCAATGGCAAGTCGGCCTTGCAGCAATTGTCCTTGCCGGACGGACCGCGGCTGGCGCTTCTCGACTGGATGATGCCGGAGATGGATGGCCCGGGCGTATGTCTCGAAGTGCGCAAGCAGGACGAACGGCCCTACGTTCATATGATATTGGTGACCTCAAGAGGGTCGAAACAAGACGTCGTGGCGGGGCTCGAAGCAGGCGCCGACGACTATTTGACGAAGCCATGGGATTCCGCGGAATTGATGGCGAGGTTGCGAGTGGGTCGACGCATCCTGCAACTGGAAGATCGACTGGTCGAGGCGCGCGAAACCATGCGCTTCAAAGCGACGCACGATCCTCTCACTTCGCTTTTCAATCGAGGGGTCACGATGGAGTTGCTGGCGCGCGAACTGACGCGCACCCGCCGCGAGAAAGGCTGCACGGTCGTGATGCTCGGCGATCTAGACAAATTCAAAAGCGTGAACGACCGGTACGGGCACGTGGTGGGAGATGAGGTGCTGCGCGAAATCGCACGGCGCCTCTTAGGGTCGGTGCGGTCGTATGATTTTGTGGGCCGCTACGGCGGAGAGGAGTTTCTAATTGTCCTCAACAACTGCAACTCCAGCGAGGCTGTCGTGCGCGCCGAAGAGATTCGGAACAGAATTGCGAGCCAACCTGTGCAAACGAAAAGCGGCCCGCTCTCCGTCACCATGAGTTTGGGTGTTCTCGCGAGTCAGGATTGGGACGTCTATCTCGCCGACGAGATTCTCGGCCACGCGGACGTGGCGCTCTATCGAGCGAAGGCAGAGGGCCGCAACTGCGTGAGGCTTGCGAGGCCCGGCGGCCTCCACGACGCTCCTCACGCACTCGTTCAGCAGGGGGCCAAAGAGGACCCTCACAAGGCGAGCTGATCTTCCATCTAGGTTACGGACGGGAACTTCACGTCGGATTTCGCTGCCAGGACGCAAATCAGCGCGATCACAGATATAGCCGCAGCCGCGTAAAAAGCGACCGCATAGTTCTTGTACTTGTCGAAAAGCACGCCACCGATCGTTGGGCCGAGAATCCCCGCAAATCCCCACGCGGTAAAGAGCAATCCATAATTGGCGCCGGCATGGCGCGCGCCCCAGAACTCGGAGACGGCCGAGGGATTCACGGAGGCTTGCGTCCCATAGCAGAAGTACACGATGAAAATCAGCAGATAGAGCCCCGCAACGTGAGTGCCAACCCAGTAGAGCGCGGGCATGGCAATGCTGGAAATGGCCAGAACAACACGCAGCGTATTCAGCCGACCCATGACGTCCGAGATCCAGCCCGAGAGGATGCGTCCGGAGACATTGCCAAAAGCTCCCACCACTAGTCCTAGTGTCGCGATCGTAGCGCTGGAGATCCCCTGGCTGGTCGCGAAGGGGATGAGTTGGCTAATTACCATCAGTCCTGCCGTGGATCCCAGGCCAAAGCCGAGCCACAAGAGGTAAAACGCGGGCGTGCGCAATATTTCGCTTGGAGCGAACTGACGGCGAGGCGTGGTCAGGAGGTGGACGGGCGCGCCTAATGCCGCCGGCCGCGCGCTCGTGACGGGGTTGCGCAGCAAAAAGGCCGCGGTCATGGTCATGACCAGGAAGATGCCACTAAGAATTACGCAGGAAGTGCGCCAACCAAAGTGAGGAAACAGAGCCAAATTGGCGAGCGTGCCGAAAATGGCTGATCCTCCACCGTATCCAGCAATCGCCAGGCCAATGGCTAATCCCATCCGGTCCGGAAACCATTTGGCCATCACGGGAACCACAGTGGCGTAGCCGAAGGCATTGCCGACGCCCCCCAGCACACCGAAAAAGAAAAAGAGGTAGTAGAGGCTGGACGTGTAGGCGAAGAGGAAGAAACTCAGGGTGATCATGAGACTGCCCGCCAGGGAGATCCAAAAGGGCCCGAAGCGATCCTGCAGTCTTCCGGCAAGAGGCAGCGTAGCGGCAAACATGACCACCGCGAGAGTGAATACCGTGGAGGTCTGCGCGCGCTTCCAGCCAAATTCGTGTTCGAGCGGGGCGACGAACACGCTCCATCCGTAGAGGGTACCCAGGGCGAGAGTCATCAAAAGGCCGCCGAACAATCGCCACCAGGGGCTGATCGTCGATTGCTCCCCGCCAGGCTCAACGCCGGGAGTGCCGGTTTGCTCTGCGATTTCGCTGGGCCGGACCGTCGCAGTCATTCGTCCTCTTTCAAGTCACGCTTTCAGAGGTTCGATCTTCGGGCCGCTTACCGTCTCGGGAACGTGCCCACGCCTGTAAATCATGACGGTTCGCTTGAATTCGATCACTACGGTGCCATCTTGCTTGAAGCCGGTGGTCTTGAAGCGCACGATGCCAACATTCGGCCGGGACTTTGACTCGCGCTTCTCGAGAACTTCACTCTGCGAATAGAGGGTATCGCCCTCGAAAAGAGGATTGGGGAGACGCACCTCGTCCCAGCCCAGATTGGCCATCGCGTTCTGGGAGATGTCGGCTACTGATTGGCCTGTGACGACCGCGAGCGTGAACGTGGAGTCAACCAAGGCCCGGCCGAATTCCGTTTTCGCCGCGTAGGCGTGGTCGAAGTGGATGGGATTGGTATTCATGGTCAACAGGGTGAACCAGATATTGTCCGTCGCAAGAACCGTGCGGCCGAGAGAATGACGATAGACGTCGCCAACTTCAAAATCCTCAAAAACCCGGCCTGTCCAACCTTGCTTCATGGTCATCGTGACCTTCCTGGGAGAGCTTCGTGAAATTTAGATCACGCTTGCTTGCCGCCACTTTGTAATCGTCTGTGAATCAAATCCCAGTTCACCCAAGATTGCTTCGGTCTGCTGTCCCAAAGCCGGCACGGCGTTCATGACCGGAGCCACATTCTCCATCGTGACCGGGGACAGAAGGGCTTGCACGGCGCCCACGGGTGAGTCGACGGTGGCCCATCGCTGCCGGGCTTTGAGTTGCGGATGATCGAGGAACTCGCGGACGGAGTTCAATCTGGCGTTCGCGATTTGCGCGGCTTCGAGTCGAGCGATAATTTCAGCAGCCGTCAACTGTTGGAAGACGTCCTGCATGATTTGATCAAGCTGCGGGCGATTCTGAACTCGCTTGGCGTTGGAGTCAAAGCGGGAATCTAAAAACAGACCGGGGTTTCCTAGAACCACCTCGCAAAACTGTTTCCATTCGCGTTCGTTCTGAACGCCGAGGTAAACGACTTTCTTATCTCCGCTCAGCACGGGCCCGTAGGGCGCGATCGTGGCGTGGCTTGCGCCCGTTCGCAAGGGAGCCGATCCTCCGTAGGACGTGTAGTAGGCCGGGTAGCCCATCCACTCCGCCAGCGAATCAAAGAGAGAAACTTCCAGGGTGCTGCCTTCACCCGTCCGGGATCGCGCGAGCAAGGCCGTCAAAATTCCGGAATACGCATACATGCCGCAGGATATGTCAGCGATCGAAATGCCCACTTTCGACGGTGTTTCCTCCGTCCCCGTGATCGAGATCAAACCCGCTTCAGCCTGGATCAGCAAATCGTAAGCCTTCTTGTCGCGGTACGGCCCCGAAGATCCGTAGCCGGAAAGATCGCAGACGATCAAACGCGGGTACTTCTTGCGTAGCTCTGGCGCGCCGAGGCCCAGCCGCTCGGTGGCTCCCGGCGCCAAATTCTGCACAAAGACGTCGGCCTTCTCGAGCAGGCGATCTCGAACCAGGTTCGCTTCTGGCCGCTTCAAATCGAGCGTGAGCGATTCCTTGGAGCGATTCAGCCAAACGAAGTGGCTGGACATCCCGCGAACGGTAGCGTCATAGCCGCGCGCGAAATCGCCGTCGCCGGGCCGCTCGATCTTGATCACGCGAGCGCCCAAATCGGCCAATTGGCGAGTCGCAAATGGCGCCGCGACCGCCTGCTCCAGAGAGACAACCGTGATTCCTTCGAGTGGGAGCATCAGTACGACCGAGGGAGGCCCAGGACATGCTCGGCCAGATAACTGAGGATCAGGTTGGTGGAGATGGGCGCTACTTGATAGAGGCGCGTCTCGCGAAACTTGCGCTCGATGTCGTATTCTTCGGCAAAGCCGAAACCGCCATAGGTTTGTAACGCGACGTTGGCCAACTCCCAGGAGACATCGGCTGCCAGGAGCTTGGCCATGTTGGCCTCGGCGCCACATGGATTGCTGCCGTCGAACAGGCTGGCTGCGCGAGTCACCATGAGGCGAGCCGCTTCCAGGTTTGCGTACGCGCGGGCGATCGGGAACTGAACGCCCTGGTTCTTGCCGATGGGCCTGCCGAAAACCACGCGCTCATTTGCATAGCGGCAGGCGCGCTCCAGAAACCAGCGCGCGTCGCCGATACATTCCGAGGCAATCAGAATTCGCTCGGCGTTCAAACTGTCGAGCAAATAACGGAATCCCTGGCCCTCATCGCCCACCAGGTTTGCGACGGGAACCTCCAGATTGTCGAAAAACAGTTCCGTTGTAGCGTGGTTCATCATCGTGCGGATCGGGCGAATCTTCAGACCGTGCCCCACTGCCCGGCGGAGATCCACCAGGATCGTGGAAAGACCTTCGGTTCGTTTCTTCACTTGGTCAACGGGAGTGGTGCGAACAAGGAGCAGCATCAAGTCGGAGTGTTCGGCGCGTGAGATCCAAATCTTTTGCCCGTTGATCACGTAGCGGTCACCCGTTCGTACCGCCATGGTTTTGAGTTGCGTGGTATCAGAGCCGGTATTCGGTTCACTCACTCCGAACGCTTGCAGCCGGAGTGAGCCGTCGGCGATCCTCGGGAGGTATTCTCGCTTGTGGGCCTCCGAGCCGTGGCGCAAAAGCGTGCCCATGATGTACATCTGCGCGTGACAGGCCGCTGCATTTCCGCCGCAATGGTGAATCTCTTCGAGGATTATGGAAGCTTCGGTGACGCCCAGGTCCGCACCGCCATACTCTTTGGGAATTAAAGTGGCCATGTATCCGGCACGCGTCAGGGCCTGCACGAAGGCCTCGGGATAAGCGCGTCTCTCGTCGAGCTCCCGCCAATAGGTGTCCGGAAAATCCCGGCACAATCCCCGGATCGCGGATCTTAGCTCTTCGTGCAGCTCTTCCTCGACGCCATTCGTTCTCGTCAAACCGAAGACCTCGCTCTCGACTCCATTTTCCCGGGTTCTCGCGCGAATTATGGCTTATACAGAATCGTCCATTCGTGATCCGGATTCAGAAAAGCCAACGGGGCAGGATAACAGAAATGAGGTTGGGGTATCCTAGCAGCGTTGGACATTCGGCAACCAAGAAAACGGAGAGTCAGAAAGGCGAGAGCTCATGGATCTGCTCCGAAGTTTGCTTTACGTGCCTGGAGACAGTTCACGAAAGATGATGAGTGCGCGGAGCCTCCGTCCCGACGCACTCATTTTTGACTTGGAGGATGCGGTTGCGCCGGATCGGAAACTGGAGGCGCGAGGCTTGATTCAGGAAGAATTGGAACATGCCGCCGCTTTCTCCGCCAAAATCTTCGTCCGCGTCAACCGTTTTGGCTCTCCCTTCCTGGAGGACGATCTCCGCGCGGCAGTACGCCCTCAGGTGTATGGCATTGTCCTGCCGAAATGTAACGGAGCGGCGGAAGTTGCGCAGGCCCACGAAACAATTCTCGGGTTGGAAAAACGAAATGGGATGCCGGAGGGCAGCACAAAACTGGTCCTGATGATCGAGACCGCCAGGGGCGTGGCTCACGCGCAGGAACTGGCGCGAGCGAGCACGCGCGCGATCGCTCTCATGTTCGGCGCTGAAGACTACTGCGCGGACATGGGAATTGCCCGCAGCAAAACCGGCGAGGAAGTTACGTTTGCGCGATCGCTCATCGCATTGGCGGCCAAGGCCGAGGGCCTGGAAGCAATCGACGGAGTCTATACCGATTACAAGGACGTCGCAGGACTGTTCGAGGAAACGCGGCGCATCAAGCAAATGGGTTTCACAGGCAAGACCTTAATTCATCCCCAACAGATTGACGTCGTGCACAACGCCTTGTCTCCTTCGGACGAAGAGATTGCCTGGGCCGAAGAAGTGGTCAGCACGTTCCAGAGAGCGGGTGAGGGAGTTGTGGTGGTGCGCGGCAAAATGATCGATGAGCCTGTCGTCACACAAGCGAAGAGGGTTTTGCAGCTGAGCATTCACAATCGCGAGAAAGCAGGATAAGGGCCGGAGACTCACTGCAAACGGGTTGACTCGCGCCGCGCAGCACCCAATTCCGACGGTTCTTCGCTGTCGCCATAATGCCAACGAACGTCGGAGATGAGTTGAGCGGATGACAGCATGCGGTCCACGAGCACTAGGGCATCCAGGTCCACGCATTTCTGCTGCCTGCGAAAAAGACGGCCCAGCAGGCCTGGCCCGCGCTCAAGCACGCCTACCCAATCAGGATCCTGGAAGCGAACGAGGAACTCGTAAGTAGCTCCGCGAAACCGGAAACGCACCATCCATCCAGAATTCTGTTGCGCGATCATGGGTTGTGCTGCGGCATCATGTTGCGTCAATTCGTGCATCAGCCAATTGGCCAGGTCACTGCCGTAAGGACGCAGGCTCACGAAATGCTTTTCCGGCGCCGAGGTATTGAACGCGTCGCTTCGAAAGGTAACGATCATGCGGGTTGAGAGAGGGAGCACGAATTCCACAGAAACATCTTACATGGAGGCGCTGCTCGGCCTGCAACCGCGCATTGCGGAGGGCGAGTGCTAAAAACCGCTACGGATGCAAGATCAGCTTCTGCACCCTCCAGTTACCGATCTCACCCACATAGAGTTCGTTTTCATTGCGGCAATCGATGGCGTTGACGGTGCCGAATTCCTTGGGCAGCTTCCCCGCCTTGCCAAACTGGCCTGTCACTTGCCCCGTCAATTCCAACTTGTAGATCTCGCCGTTCGCGTCGATGTCGTCCGGCGGGTTCGAGTTCGAACTGTAGAGGACTTGATGTCTTCCGGGAGTGATGCAAATCGCGGCGGGGCTTCCCACGTTTGCGATCTGGGTTTTGAAGTTGCCATCGTTGTCAAAAACCTGAATTCGTCTATTTCCGGTGTCCGCCACATAGACATTGCCTTGCGCATCCACGGCGATGCCATGAACCGTGTTGAATTGGCCCGGGCCGTCTCCCCGGGAACCCCAGGACTTGACGAACTTTCCGTCCTTGTCAAACTTGGCCACGCGGGCATTGCCAAAGCCGTCGGCAACGAAGATGTTCCCGGCGGCGTCCCACGCCACATCCGTAGGACGCTGAAAGACATCGCTCTGCGCACCCGCACCCGGGAGCCCTCGCGGCGCTGCCGGGCCCTCGCCGGCCCCAGCGGCGCCGCCTTGCGCGCCGGCGGGGCGATTCAGAGGTAGAGCGGGAATCCTTTCCGCCTCGGCCTTCCGCCCGAGCAACATCTGCACCTGTCCAGCGGGATCGAACTTGATCACCATGCTGGTCATCTGGTCCACGACCCACACGTTGTCCTGCGGATCAACCCGCACCTGTTGGGCAACAACGAAGCCGTAGAGTCCTTGGCCGATTTCGCGCGTGAATTTTCCATTTTTGTCAAACTCGAACAGCCGCGAACCTCCGTGCGCGAAGGCCCGCGAAGTGCCGATCGTGATCGTCGGATGGCCAGTTCGCGTGTAGACGAAGAGATTTCCCTTCGAGTCCGTCGCCACTCCCGCCACTTCGCCGAGATGAATATTGTCCGGGAACTTTAACGGATCCGCGACCGAATCGAAACGTATGTCAGGCGCGGATTGAGCGGCCAGCCGGGATCCCCGGGAGCAGCAGAAAGGCCAGGAGGCCTAGCAAATGGCGTTTCATGCATGGGACTCCCTCACTTTGCGGACGAAATCTTGGTTTCCGGCGCTTTCAACAGCAGTTTCTGCACTCGCCAGGACTCGATTTCCGCGACGATGATTTCGTTCGGGTTTCGACAATCCAACATGTGGACAACCTGAAATCCCCCGAACTGCTTGCTGGCGTGGCCGAATCTCCCGACGATGGTCCCGTCCAGCTCCATTTTGTAGATCTCGCCGGTGTTGGCCCACGAACCCGGAGGGTTGCCATTGGGGTTCGAGTTGGAGGTAAACAGGTATTGATGCGGGCCCGACGAAACGCAGACGGTCCACGACGTGCCAATGTTGTCGTAAACGGCTTTGCGGGGCCAGATTGTTGTCGAGGACCTGCAGGCGATTATTGCTGCGATCCGCGACGTAAACATTGCCTTTGGCGTCAACCGCGATCCCATGCGGCAAATTGAATTGACCGGGATCGGTCCCGGCCTTCTCGCTGCCCACCTGCTTGAGAAATCGGCCGTTCTTGTCGTATTTCACCACGCGATTATTTCCGTACCCGTCGGATACGAAGATATTGCCCTGCGGATCCCAAGCCACATCGGTCGGGCGGCTGAACGTGTATTTCGCGGCTGGCGGCGCAGGGCCCACGGCCGTCGCGACGGCGCCGGCAACCACCTCGGGTCTGTGGCCAAGCACCATGACCACGCGCCCTGCGGGATTGAACTTGATAACCATGTTCGTGCCTTCATCGACGACCCAGATGTTGTCCTCGGAGTCCACCCGCACCGAATGCGCGAACTCGAAACCGTAGAGGCCCTCGCCGATCTCGCGCACGTAATTGCCGTTCTGGTCGAACTCGAACAAGCGCGTGTTTGTGCTGCGCGTATAGACAAAGACGTGTCCCTTGGAATTGGTGGCCACGCCTATCGCTTCGCCGAGATACAGATTGGGAGGAAGCTTCAGGAAATTGCGCACAGATTCATAGGGGATCTCCGGCACATTCTGCGCTTTCGCCTTCATTTGCGCATTCGCGCAGTCGGCACAGAGCGTCGCCAACATCAGGATAACGGCGCAGACGGATCGCGAGTCTGTTCATTTCAGCCTCCCGAAAGACCTCGGGAAGAAACCTGCTCTGCTGGGGAGCCTACACCAAACTCCCGGCGTCTTCAATCAACTCGGCTCTTACTGGCACACTGACAGGACGATCGGCAACTGCTAAATCAGCGTCACTGCGGAAACTTCTGGCGGATCGACACGGTGCGGTCCAGCTCGTCGACTTCTTGCAGAATCTTCAGCCGCAGGTCCGGGTCGATATCTTTGGTCTTTAAGTACTCGTACACGCGCTCCCGCGCCGCCGGCGATTGCTGTCCCCCGAGAAAGGCGCCCAGCCAGTCGAGAACGAAAAAGATTTTGCGGTCGCGCTTGATCTGCGGAAGCGCTTCGAGCGCCGGCTGCAGGTATGGCTCGGTCAATTGCGATTGGTTCCAGTAGTTGAATGCGCCAAGGCTCTGCTCAACCCAATCTTCCGGACGCGATACATTGTGCAGATAGTCGTCGAAATAATGCTGCTTGGTCTGGTCGTCAGGGCGGGCCGCTTCGGCGACGTACGCGTATTCCTCTCCGTCCCCGCTTCGGTCTGTCTGTTTCTCCGAGTTAAGCAGGGCATCGGCTTGGGGATCGCCCGAAGCAATCAGCGCGGTCACCGTGTTCCAGCGGTCCAGCGGGCGCAAATCGATGCCGGGAATGGAACTCTGGCCATTGAGCAACGCCTTGAGTTTGGCGAGTCCCGAAGGCGTCCCCGCAAGACGCACGAACCCGCGAAACCACACGATGCGAAGTCCCAGTTCGGGAGATTGGGCCATTTGATTCGCGGCCACTGCTTCGAACTCAGGGAGTAGCTCGTCCCGCGCAGGATCGCTCAGGTAACGGTGCAATGCCGTGGTGGCACGCCCAAGAATGCTTTGCGCCAGCGATTCGTCGCGCTCGGCCGGCAAGAGCTTCGCCGCCAGATCAACGTAATCGCGCGGCGGCAGTTCGGCCTGCCGCACGGAATCCCACAGCGAACCCCAGAGAAGCGAGCGGCGAAATACATCGGGCATCGCCCCGATTTGCTCCATCACGACAGCCTGGCTGCGAGCATCGAGGAGGAAACGGCCGTAGGCATAATCTTGGTCATTGGCAAAAACAAATCGGGGGCAAGATTTGCCCGTCACCGGCAGTTCCACAGTTCGCTGCCGCAACTCGGCTCGTACGCGCACCGGATCGTCCGGTCCGTAATCCAAAAGTACCTCGGTGGTGATCGGCCAAACCTCCGCCGTGCCGAGAACATCTTTTTGAGATAGCGAGAGCCGGCTCAATCGGTTGCCGTCACATGACCAGGAGACGTCCACCTGCGGCATCCCGCGATGACGAATCCACATTTCGGCCCAGTGGTCGAGAGGCATCCGCGAAACGCGTTCGAAGTCGCGTACTAAATCGCTCCACTCGGCGTTTCCGTACGCGTGCTCCTTGAGGTACAGACGCAGACCGTCGCGAAAGTGTTCGGGACCCAGCACAAAGGCCAGCTGCTTCAACACTCCCGGAGCTTTGTCGTACACAATCGCGCCGTAGGCAGACTTCGCATCCAGTAGATTCGGGATGTCCTGATAAATCGGCGTGGTGCCCTGGGTGGAGTCGATGGCGTACGCGGCCGGCTTGTTGGCTTCATAGAAGCGCTTCCAGATGTTGTCATCCGGTTTCAAGGAGGCCAGCGTCTGGTAAGCCATGTACTCCGCGAAACCTTCCTTGAGCCAAAGGTCATCGAACCAGCGCATGGTCACCAGATCGCCGAACCATTGATGCGTCAATTCGTGGAGCACCAAAATGTCGCGGTTCAATCGGTCGGTATTTGTGGGCGCCACGCGAAATAAGACCGACTCCTCACGAAGAAACGTTACGCCCGCGTGTTCCATGCCTCCGTAAGCGAAGCCGGGAATGAGAACCATGTCGTACTTCGGAAAAGGAAACGGTTGCGCGAAGAAGCTCGAAAGGTGGGCCATCCCCTGCGCAGTAGTCCGCTGCACTTCCGGCGCTTCGGCCTGGGCGCTCGCGAACTTGGACTGGCGGACGTATAGTGCCGGGTTTCCTGCAGCCCCTTCGAGCTTTCGGAACGGCCCGGCCGCGAACGCGAATAGGTAAGTGCTGATTGGTTTGGTCTCGGCAAACGTGGTGCGACGCTGTCCGGCCGCTGCCGCGGTGGCGCCTTGCGCGGGCGTATTCGAAACCACGGTCCAACCCTCGGGAGCCGTCACCTCCAGCTCGAAACGCGCTTTCAAATCCGGCTGATCGAAGCATGGAAAAGCCATGCTGGCGTCCATGGGCACGAAGAGCGTGTAAAGATACTCAGTGTGATCGTCGCGATCTTCGTAACGCGTGATGGCTTTTCCGGCCGGCCCAATCTGCGCGGTGAATCGGACCTGCACAACGTTGTTCCCTGGACGCAGGCTGGATGCGGGGAGTTCCACGTGCCCGTTCTCAGAGACGACTGGGACCGGGACGCCGTTCACGGAGAGTGAGCCGATGGCACCGTCACGAAAATCGAGCAGCAATGGAGAAGCAGTGGATCGAAGTCGGAAGCGAATCTCCTCGGTCCCTGCGGTGGAAGCAGACTGAGGAGTCAAGCCAAAGGACAAACGATACCGCAGGTCGAAAATCTCGGCGGCGCGCTCCCGAGCAAGCTCTCGGGGAACGCCGTCGGGGGCAATCCCGGCCGCGCCGGGTGCAAGGGAAAATATCAAGAGGGCCGCCACCAGCAGGCGTAAGCACATCATGCGGAAGTATAACGCAGCGTGGTCCCGCCCGGACCTGTAGTAGGCTATTGCCGCCAAAATGGCCGACCTTATTCAACAGTTCCGCGATGCGGTCACCGGGAATCGCTGGAACGCTGCCGTCGAACCACTGCAACGGCGGACGCCCGGCGACGCGGCGGGCATGATCTTGGCGTTGCCGTTCGAGCGACAGCAGTTCTTGTTCCGCCACTTGCCCAAGCCCCTCGCGGCCACCCTGGTCGCTCGCCTTCCGGTACCCTCCGGTTCCGCTAGAGCATCTACCTTCTTGTCAAATTGAGGGCTCAAGATGAACGCTCGACAAAAGATGGAGCAGGATTCCGGAGTGCGAGATCAAGAGATCCGTGCGGCATTGGATCAGCATTGGGCGGCGTCCGATGCCAATGATTTTGAAACGGAGCACCTCATCTATCGCGAAGACGCGATCTTGGATTATCCGCAGTCAGGCGAGCGCACCCGCGGCCGACGCCATATACAGAGCCAGCGCGCTAGCCAGCCGAGCAAAAAGCGGTTTACTGTCCAACGAATCGTTGGCGGTGGCGAGCTTTGGGTCAGCGAACTCATCGTGACGTATGACGGCAAGCCGTCCTACACCGTGAGCATCATGGAATTCAGGGACGACAAGGTTGCGCGGGAAACACAGTACTTTGCGGAGCCATTCGTGGCTCCCGCATTCCGCGCTCGATGGACCGAACGGATCGACACCTACTCTCGAGGCAGCGCATCCTAAGCGGTGTACAAAAGGAGCCATCCATGAACGCCGTACAAGTCGAACAGAAGAGCTATGAGATGCCCCCGCGCGAAGGGATCAGCATCGCGCATTTTCTCACCGTCGCCGACGTCGAGCGATCGGCTCGCTACTACGAAAAGGTCTTCGGCGCGCGCATTCTGACCATGGGTGACGGCAACGCGCCTCCGTATCTTCGGCTTGCGAATATCTGGATGATTCTGAATGTGGGGGGCGGGCCGACCCCGGACAAGCCGACGGTAACGCTCAGCGTGCCCGATCCGAATCACATCAACAGCTTTATGAATTTCCGCGTTGCGGATATTCAAGCGTGCTATGAATTGTGGAAAAGCCGGGGAGCCGAGTTCCTCACGCCGCCGATTCCCAAGTACGGCGAGATTCGCTGCTACATCCGCGATCCTGACGGTTACATTATCGAGGTCGGACAGAGCACCGACCTCAAGTACGGTTAGCGCTCGACCCGGATTGGTTGCGGGTTTAAACCGTTGCGTATGCTCTCTTGAACAGTCGCTCGCTTTGACATCGAAAGGAGTACCAAATGGATGGCACAAGTGCACTGAAAGAGACCACGCGCGTGATCACGCCTGTCGCGACGAACACGCTTAGTGTCAACGTTTTTACCGCCCCGGGAAAGGTCATGGTCGGCGAGCGGCCAAAGCCCTTCGGCGAGCCGCTCGGCTTTGACCCGATCACGTCGACTTTGATCTTCGGCGAGTACGACGCGGTGCTGGTGGACGCAATGGGGACAGTGGCTGAGGCCGAGGCTCTCGCGGATTGGATTGCTCTGCACAACCGCAACTTGGAGACCATCTATATAACGCACGCCCATTTCGACCACTTCTACGGCCTGAGCATTCTGCTCGACCGTTTCCCGGGCGCTCGGGCGATCGCCACGCCCAAGGCGGTGGACGCAATGCAGACGTCTTTCACTCCCGTGGTGGAGCGGTTAGCCCGGCGGCTCTTTCCTGGGCAAGTGGCCACCAAGTTGGTTCCTCCTGAGCCGTATGAGCACGACACGTTCACTCTCGAGGGCCACGAATTGCACATCATCGAACAGGGCCGCACCGATAGTCCCGGTTCGACGTCCCTCTATGTTCCATCGATCGGCCTGATCGCCGCTGGCGACGTTGTGTACAACCAGTGCCGCGTGTACGTCGGCGACACCACCCCCGAGAGCCGAAAGAATTGGATCGCGGCGTTAGACCGGTTGGCGGCGCTGAACCCAGCGATGGTTGTCGCCGGTCACAAGAAGCCTGGCGCGCCCGACTCTCCGTCGACGATCCAAGACACCAAGCGTTACCTGCAAGATTTTGATCGGCTGCAGAAAACCGCGACGTCCGACCGGGAGCTGTTCGATCAGATGACGGAACTGTACCCGCATTGGGTGGCCAATCAGTCGTGGTTGATGTTCGGATTCCCGCAGCCACAAGGTGGTTGAGGCCGAGGCTGTCGCAAATTGGATTGCTCTACACAAGCTAAGATCTCGGGAAACAGATTTGATTTCAGAGAGGAGAACAAAATGACCACAAAAGGAAAAGTCTTGGTGCTAGTCTCGAGCGGTCACGGCTTGCCATTGAAAGATGGCAAGGTTTATGCCGGCGCTGGCTACTATCTCAACGAGCTGACGGTTCCGGTTCGCGCCTTGATGAAGGAAGGCTACGAAATCACTTTCGCCAACCCCAAAGGCAACACGCCGCAAATGGATGTCCATTCCGCTGTTCCCGATTTCTTCGGCGGGGACGAGGCTAGGCTTCAGGACTATCTAAAATTCCGCGACAGCCTGACTGGACTCACAAATCCAACTCGCATCTCGGATGTCATCGCATCGGGCCTGGATCAATATGACGCTGTTTTCGTCCCTGGCGGCCATGGCCCGATGATGGATCTTCTCGATGATCCCGACGCTGGCACGGTGCTGAGACACTTTCATGAAACATCCAAGCCTACCGCGGTGCTCTGCCATGGCCCGATTTCACTTCTCTCAGCACTTCCGAATTCGACGGAGGTGGTCGGAGCGCTGGCAGCGGGCGATGCCGCTGGAGCGCGGGCAAAGGCTCAAGGATGGATTTATTCCGGATATAAGATGACCATCTTTTCGACGGCGGAAGAGCAGCAGCGGGAGCCGCTTGAGATTGGCGGGAAGGTTCTCTTCTACCCGGACTTCGCCTTGCGTACGGCGGGGGGTGACGTAAGCGTGGCCGCTCCGTGGAAGAGCTATGTCCTTCAAGATCGCGAGTTGATCTCCGGTCAGAACCCGTTCTCGGACGAAGCGCTTCTGAAACTTCTTCTACCGGCACTTAGCGGGAGAAGAAGTCGGGGGGCTGGCGCATCCTCCGTTGGATAGAGTCTTCGCTAGCGACGCAGCCATAGCCTACGTCAACCGCCGATGCGAATGTTTCCTCGCGCATGATGGAGGGTTGCACCTAGTTGGAAAGGGGCCGGAAATCGGGATGTCGAAGCATCGTTACAGCGTTTCCCTTCGGTGGAGGGACAAGAGATGGATTGGAAACGGTTGATCCAGTTTGCGCTGTTGGGCAGCAGTGATTTGGAACAATACGCCATTCTGCTGGTACGCGTTTCGCTCGGGTTGTTCTTCGCCATCTCAGGGGCAAACAAATTGTTTGTCGCCGGCAGCAGGCAAACGATGTACGAAACGCTCGTTGAGGCCAAAGTCCCGTTTCCCCACTTCATGACTTACTTCGTGTCGAGTGTCGAGTTCGTTGGCGGGTCCTTGCTGGTCGTGGGGTTTCTCTCGAGCCTGGCCTGCGTGGCTTTGTTGGGCGATATGCTTGTCGCCATCCTGACCACCAAGCTTTCCGCCATGCCCAAAGGACTTTCGCCTCTTCACTGGCTCGACGATTTCCTCTACCTTCCGGAAGTCCTGTACGTGCTCTTTTTTGTCTGGCTGCTCTGCTCTGGTCCGGGAAAGTTCAGTGTCGACTACTGGCTCGCGGGCAAGTTACGGAGTTGATCGATCGACGAAGCAGCTTGCTGCCAGACAAGAACCTGATGGCGTTGCGAACAGAGGACACGAAAGGAAAATCGGAAATGAAAAAGGGCCTGCGCGGAATCAACCCCGCTTCGAAGCCGAGTGGCGATGGATGTGAAGAATGCCTGGCGTCGCCGAAAGGTTGGTGGTTTCACCTCCGCCGGTGTGCGGAGTGCGGGCACATCGGTTGCTGCGACAGCTCTCCGAGCCAGCATGCATCCAAGCATGCGGCAGCGACGGGGCATCCGATCATTGCCAGCTTCGAGCCGGGTGAGGATTGGTTCTTCGATTACGAAAAGCAGGGAATGATCAAGGGTGTGGCGTTGCTTCCGCCGCATTCGCATCCCAAAAATCAGCCCGTTCCTGGACCAGCAGGAAGGGTGCCAGCCAACTGGGAATCGCTCCTAAACTAGCAGACCGTTGTAAGTGGCCAGCGATGTCGGACTCTCGGACGTTGGCTGCGCAGAAGCTGCCGCGATGCACAAGAGTAGAAGGATTCTGGCCAGACGCTCGACTTCGACGAGGATGAATGCCCAATTTGCTTTCAGTAAATGTCGGCCTTCCACGCGACGTGACATGGAACGGTAAGACGGTCCGTACCGCGATCTGGAAATCTCCGGTTACGGGACGGCGAATGGTGCGCAAGCTCGATATTGTTGGCGACGCCCAAGGCGATCTCTCCGGTCACGGCGGGGAGCAGCGGGCCGTTTTTGTTTATCAGATGGATTCCTATCACTATTGGGAACGTTTTCTCGGGCGTAATGACTTTATCTCAGGCCAGTTTGGAGAAAACTTCACGGTTGAGGGACTTTCTGACAGCGAGGTTTGCATTGGCGATCGCTACCGCATTGGTGATGCGATATTTGAAGTGACGCAGCCGCGCGTAACCTGCTACCGCGTCGGCATTCGCATGAATGAACCTCGGATGCCAGCCCTGCTCGTAGCGCAGCACAGACCAGGATTCTACTTTCGCGTGCTGCAGGAAGGAGAAGTTGGGGCGGGCGACGACATTGTGAAAATTACCGACGGTCCGGAGCGAATCAGCGTGGCCGATGTTGACGCCCTGCTGTATTTGCCAGGGCACTCCACCGAACAACTGGGACGCGCGCTACGGATTCCCGCGCTGAGCAAGGGTTGGCAGAGTTCCTTCCAAGCGATGCTCGCGCAAGAGTCGAGCCCGGAACCCGCCGAGGGAAATCCGGGACTCGCGAATGAGGAACAAGCACCGGCCTGGCCCGGATTTCGACAGATGCGAGTCGCGAATATTCATAAGGAAAGCAATAGCGTGACCTCCTTAATTTTTGAGCCGATCGATGGGCACCCTCTTCCCGTCTTCCAGGCGGGTCAATTCGTGGTCTTGCGGCTGCTCGTCGATCCGGGCAAACCGCCCGTTCTTCGCAGCTATTCGTTATCTGATCTGCCCGCGGCCGATCATTTACGCATCAGCGTCAAGAGCGAATCAAATGGGATTGGAAGTTCATTTCTCTGCAACCGCGCGCGAGAAGGCGATCGATTGGATGTTAGTGCGCCGCGAGGAAACTTTACGCTGCGTCCCGGCCAGAATCCTGTGGTTCTCCTGAGCGCTGGAGTTGGCGCAACGCCCGTGATGTCGATGCTGCACGCACTCGCTGCTGAAAGATCGCAACGAGAGATCTGGTGGATCTATGGAGCGCGCAATCGCGACGAGCATCCATTCGCGGAAGAATCGCGTTCTTTACTGAAGCAGCTCTCTCGCGGGAGAGAATATATCGTGTACAGCAGGCCCGCTGCCAGCGACCAAGTCGGGGCAGACTTCGATGCTCCCGGGCACATTGACACAGCTTTGCTGGAGAAAATTGGCGTGTCACAGGGTAGCGACTTCTATCTGTGCGGCCCATCTTCGTTCTTGCAGAACATGCGCGATGGGCTGCGAAACTGGGGAGTGCTCGCCGGAAACGTGCACACGGAAATCTTCGGATCTCTCGAGGCTATAACTCCTGGTATGGCGCAGTGTTGTTCACACTCCTCACCTGCCACAAGGGCCTCCCGGATCTGGCCCCCCAGTCTCATTCGCGCGCAGTGGGATTACCGCCGCTTGGGATCCGAGATTCGGGAGCTTGCTTGAACTGGCGGAAGCATGCGACGTTCCGGTCAGATGGTCGTGCCGGTCCGGAGTCTGTCATACCTGCATGACTGGTCTGATTGCCGGATCGATTGTTTATAATCCTGAGCCGCTGGAGACGCCCGCTCCCGGGAACCTGCTCATATGCTGTTCCCGGCCCAACGCGAGCATCACTCTGGATCTTTAAGTTGCTGGGTTCAGCGCTGCTGCGTCTTGACCAGGGAGCAGGAAGGCCCGGGTTTGCAAGCATAAGTAGCCCAACGGACTCATAGGAGGAGTCCAATCATGCGTTCTGATATTATCCCCGGAGGCATTTTCCCCGACTACGAGCTGCCCGATCACACGAGCACGCTGCGCAAACTCAGCGAACTCCAAGGCGACGACCCGTTGATCCTCACGCTCGCGCGCGGCCACTACTGCCCGAAGGAGCACCAGCAGCATTTGGAACTCGCCGCGTTCTACCCGAAGATCGCAGTGGCGTACACGCAAATCGCCACGATCGCCACCGACGACCACCACACGATTCAGGAGTTTCGTGCGTCGGTCGGCGCCCAGTGGCCCTTCCTCTCTGACCCAGAACGAAAGGTTCAGAAAGACCTCGACATCCAGGAGTACACCGACCCCGAGAATAACCCGATGATTCCGCACACGCTCGTGCTCAAGCCAGGCCTCGTCATCCACAGCATCTACAACGGCTACTGGTTTTGGGGCCGCCCGTCAGTCGCGGATCTCTGGCGCGATCTGCGCGTGGCGTCGAGCGAAATCCGTCCCGACTGGGACCTGAGCAAGCCTGGACTCCGCGAGGCATGGAACGCGGGCGACAAGTCGCGCTTCCACGGCTGGAATAAGCTTGGCGCCGCGAAGGCAGCCTCCGCAGGCAGAAAAGTGACGATGACCCTGCCTGCCAGGAAGGCGTTTTCTTGAGGCAAACGAGCTAACGCTGAAGGGAGGAATCATGAGCATCGCAACCGGCACCTCTCCCATCCAGCCCGAACCGGTGCTCCTCGGACAAACTGTCGTCGTGATCGGGGGCAGCGCCGGCATCGGACTCGAAACGGCCCGGCGAGCGCGCGCCGAGGGAGCCAAGCTGATTCTCGCGGCACGAAACCCGGAACGCCTGGAACAAGCGTCACGCGAACTCGGCCCGCTAAGCAGCCAGGCGTTCGACGCCACCGACTTCGATCAACTCAAAACATTCTTCGACGAGACTCCCGGCACCGATTGACCACGTACTGGTCACTGGCCCCGGTCCCTACTACTCACCCCTGGCGGAACTCGACATCGAAAAGGTGCGCCACGATGTCGAAGCCCATCTCGTGCTGCCGATGCAGGTCGCTCGGTTCGCCGCCAAGAAGGTTCGCCCGGGAGGGACGTTGCTCTTCATGGGCGGAACGGGCGGTCGCCGGCCGGCCGCGGGCGCACTCATCACTGCGCTCACCGCCGCCATGCCAGCGCTCACCAAGGCGCTCGCGCTTGAGGTGGCTCCGGTGCGGGTCAATTTGATCGCCGCCGGCTTCGTCGATACTCCGCTTTCAGCATCCCTGCTCGGCGATCAGTTGGATGCGCGGCGCGAGCAACTCCGCGCGACACTCCCGATCCGCCGCGTGGTCGGCCCCGCGGACGTCGCCGCCCTAGCCGTCCACCTGATGACCAACACTGCCCTCACCGGCGCAACCTACGACATAGACGGCGGCCAGCAGCTTGTCGAAGGGTGAGCCCATGCAGGACGCGACTCTTACCGCAGGGCTTCTCCTTTCCGAGTATCTGGTTTAGGAATAAGGCATGGCGCGCCGAGACGGACTCAATTCATCCCGGTCCGGAATGGAACACACATGATGTTCCCGAGTCTCTCGCGGTATTTGCTGGCAGAACTGCTGCTTCTTCGATTGATCGTGGGAATTGTCTTCCTAGACAGCGGCTGGAGCGAATCAGAAATCTGCGTCTTTATTGGACAAAGTGGCTCCCCGGGCTAGATTCGAACTAGCAACCCTTCGGTTAACAGCCGAATGCTCTACCATTGAGCTACCGGGGATCAGGCCGCCCGCATTCCTCGAATTGTAACACCTTCAACGACGTTTCCTTTGATTGGAGCAGCACCGATGCCTTCCGTCGCACCTACAAACCGTTAACAATTTCTGCCAGCCAATCACACCCACGGGCAGGCGACCCACCGGCCCTCCTTGAATTCCAGCGGCGGAACCGCATCCGCGCAGGAAGCCTTTGCGATCGGGCAGCGCGTGCGAAACGCGCAACCGGAGGGCTTCTGCGCGGGATTCGGAACATCGCCCGTGAGGCGAATGCGCCGGTCGTGTGCGACTTCGGGATCGGCACGCGGTACCGCCGATAGCAGCGCGCGCGAGTACGGATGCATCGGGTTCTTGTAGATCAGCTCCCCCGGCCCGATCTCCACGATGTTGCCGAGGTACATCACCGCGATGCGGTTTGAGATGTGCCGCACCACAGAAAGGTCGTGCGCGATGAAAATGTAGGAAAGACCAAATTCGTCCTGAAGGTCCTGCATCAGGTTCACCACTTGCGCCTGGATCGAGACGTCCAGCGCGCTGACGGGCTCATCCGCGATGACGATCTTGGGGTTTGTCGCCAGAGCGCGCGCGATTCCGATGCGCTGGCGCTGGCCCCCGGAAAATTCGTGCGGGTAACGATTCGCCTGCTCGCGCGTCAATCCTACCTTTCCCAGGAGCCAGCCAATGCGATCCTTGCGCTCCTTCGTGGTCGAGCGGGTGTAAATCTTGAGCGGTTCCTCCACGATCTGCTCGACGGTCATGCGTGGGTTGAGCGACGAATAGGGATCCTGAAAAATCATCTGCAGATCGGGACGATACGGTCGCATCTCCCCGCGGCTCAGTTTCGCCAAATCGACCGTACCGGAAGCATGGTGGTACTTGATGCTGCCCGAAATCTCGACGCCATAGACCATCGCTCGAAGAATATTGATAATGGCGCGGCCCACCGTGCTCTTGCCGCATCCCGACTCACCCACCAGCCCGAGCGTCTCGCCTTGTTCGAGCGCAATGCTGACGCCATCCACGGCTCTCACTTCACCAATCTTGCGCGCGAATACGCCGCCTACCACCGGGAAGCGCACCTGCAGATTCTCGACTTCGAGAATCTTCACGGATTCACCAAATGGCAGCGCACCCAATGCCCTGGCGCGCTCTCGAGCAGTTCAGGCTCGATCAAAACGCATTTCTCGATCCGCTCGCTGCAGCGAGTCTCGAATTTGCATCCGGCCGGCAGATCAAGAATGCTCGGCACACTGCCGGGAATCGCGGAAAGCCGTCGCTGCCGGTCGCCATCGACGGTCGGCAGCGATGCCAGCAAACCGCGCGTGTACGGGTGCAGTGGATTGTGGAATAGCTCCTTCACCGTCGCCACTTCTTGTATCTTCCCGCCGTACATCACGATTACGCGATTGCAGGTCTCCGCCACCACCGCGAGATTGTGCGTGATCAGCAGAATCGCCGCGTCCTTCCGCTGGTTCTTGACGCGCAGCATCAGCTCGAGAATCTGCGCCTGGATGGTCACGTCCAGAGCGGTCGTCGGCTCGTCGGCGATCAGGATCGATGGGTTGCAGGCCAGCGCCATCGCGATCATCACGCGCTGCCGCATGCCGCCGGAAAATTGTTGCGGGTAATCGTTCATGCGCGAGGCCGGGTCCGGAATTTCGACCAGCTCCAGCATCTCCACGGATCGCCGGAATGCTTCCTTTCGCGATACCCGCTCGTGCCCCAGCACCGCCTCCATGAGCTGCATCCCGATCGTGAATACTGGATTCAGCGAGGTCATGGGCTCCTGAAAAATCATGCTGATTTCTTTGCCGCGCACCGCGTGGATTTCGTCCCAGGAAAGTTTCAGAAGATCGCGGCCCTTGAAAAGAATCGATCCGGAGATCTTGCCCGGCGGGTCCGGAATCAGCCGCAGGACGCTCAGCGCCGTGACGCTTTTGCCCGATCCCGACTCTCCCACCAAGCCAACCACTTCGCCGGGGAAAATATCGAAGTCCACGCCATCGACGGCCTTCGCCGTCCCCGCTTCCGTTTGGAAATAGGTTTTGAGGCCGCGAATCTGCAGGAGTGGAGCTGGTGCCGGCGTGGTGGTCACCGCAGTCTCGAAAACTCCTTGGGATCGAAGGCCTCGCGCACCGCTTCGCCAATGAAAACGATGAGCAGCAGAGTAATGAACATCGCGGCCAGCGGGAAGAAGACCAGCCACCATTTCGTCAGGTTATCGACGCCTTGCCCGATCAACTCTCCCCAACTCGGCGTGGGCGCCGGCAATCCAAAGCCGAGAAAGTCCAGCGCCACCAGCGCGCTGATGTTGGCCACAACCATGAACGGTGCGAACGAGACGACCGGCGTGAGCGAGTTCGGCAAAATATGCTTGAAGATGATGGCGCGGTCCGAAGCCCCGATGGAAATAGCCGCAGCCACATAATCCTTGGCCTTCTCCCGGTAAAACTCACCCCTCACGTAGTACGTAATCCCCATCCAATCAAACGCCGTCAAGATCACGATCAGCAGCCAGAAAGATGGCTGCAAAACCAAATTCCTTCCCGGAAGATAAATCGGCACGACAATCGAGCTCACAATAATGATGGTGTAGAGGAACGGCAGCGAAGACCATATCTCGATCAGCCGCTGGCCCGTGAGGTCCACTTTCCCCCCGAAATATCCCAGCGCCGCTCCGATCGATACGCCCATGCCCAGACTGATCGCCAGCACCAAAAGCGCGAACGAAAGCGACACGTTGAAGCCATACGCCAGGCGCGCGAATATGTCCCGGCCGCGATCATCGGTGCCGAAAATATGTTGCCGCGAAGGCGCATTCGGCGGGCTGCCAGGCAGGTCCAGCAGCGATTCGGTAGGACTGTACGGATACAGCGGCATCAGCGCCCAGTCGCCCTGATGCTGCTCGCGAAATGTTGCAGCCAAAGCCCTGTAATCCGGCTCGCCGATCGTCTGCTGGCCAAACGTCGAAGCGGGATAATACTGGAATATAGGAAAAGTACAAATGGCCGTTGTATCGCACCACCAGCGCGTCGTTGCTGACGAGCACCGGCAGAAAAAAGGAAACGACATACGCCGCGAGCAAGATCAGAAACGAATAATACCCTCGCTTGATCGACCGAAACTTGCGCAGGCGCTTCTGAAAAATCGAAAGCGGCGGCGTATCTGCTGCGCGGCGCATTTCAGGGGAAGGCGGCATCTCCGTGAGGCTCGCGACTGAGTCCCGCTCGCTCACTTGAACCGAATCCTTGGATCCACGAGCACGTAGATCATGTCCGACAGGATATTTCCTACCAGCAGCAGCAAGCTGGAGATCACCAGAATGCCCAGCGCCACCGGATAATCGCGCTGCAAAATCGAGGTGTACCCCAGATAGCCCATGCCGTCGATATTGAACACCTTCTCGATCAAAAACGAACCCGCCAGTATGATGCTGATTTCGCTCCCCAGGCCGGTGGCGATCGGAATCAGCGAATTTCTCAGCGCGTGCACGAAAATCACGCGTCGTTCGCTCAGGCCCTTCGCATAAGCCGTGCGCACGTAATCCTGCCCCAGGTTTTCCATCAGCGAGTTCTTCATCAAAATCGTGAGCGTGGCAAACGATTCGATCATGTAGCACAGCACGGGAAGAAACATGTAGTGGATCTGCCCAGTCACCTTCTGCGAAAAATCCGAGGTATTCCCAATCCGGCGGACGAAATCCTCCGAGCGGGAACAAATTCCAGAAACTGCCTCCTCCCAGCAGCACCAGCAGCGCCGTACCCAGCGCCCAGCCAGGAATCGAGTAGCCGAGAAACACCGCCAGGCTGGTCACGAGATCGAAGCGAGAACCATGCCGCACCGCCTTAAAGATGCCGAGCGGAACACAAACGAAGTAACTCAGGAAAAATCCCGTAAAACCTAGGAACAGGGAAACCGGAAACCGCGCCTTGATCACGTCCCAAACCGGGTCCTGATACACGTACGACCGGCCCAAATTAAGGTGCAGAACATTCCACAGCCACAGCCCGTATCGCGTGTACACCGGCTTATCGAAGCCGTAGTAGTGCTTCATCTCGTCCATAGCGGCTTGCGGGAATTTCCGTACTTCCTGCGCCGCCGCCGCTCACTCCCCCTTCGGTGCGCCACGGCCATCTTGTAGCGCATGATTTGCCGTTCGACGGGGCCGCCCGGCACAAAATTCATCACCAGAAACACGGCCAGCGTGATGCCGATGAACGTCGGGATGATCAGCAAGAAAGCGGCGGACGAAGTAGCCAGTCATGGAGCCTTATGCGGGCGCGTTGTGCTCACTGCTGCGACGCTTGCTCATTCTTCCCGTAGTCGACCCAATAATGATCGTCGGTTGGCCCGACCTCCAGTTTCACGGACGAATCGCGCAAAGCTTTCTGCAGCTGCGCATCTTTCGCCGGATCGATCCACCACATCTGATGTGCCATGTAGTAGTCGCCCGTTCGCGTTAGGTAGCCCGGCGGCGTTCCGAACTTATTCCAGTAAAGCACGCGCGTGAACGGCGCGTCCCAGAGCAACGCATATTGATAGGCGTTTGCGAGGATGCCATCGATTTCGCGCAGGATGGGAATTCGCGCCTCGACGTCGAACGTCTTGTCATACTGCTTGAGAAGCTCGATCGACGCGCGCGTTCTTGAATCCCGGTAATGTTGTTGGTGTTCTCCACGTCCGCCAGCGACGATTGACAATTTCCTTCGAGGTCCGGGAAAATCGATCCACTCCAGGCAAAAATCAGCCATCTGGAAGTGCCGCTGATTTGCCAGTTGGAACTCTGTCTCCGGAGTGACCAGGCGAAGATTCAGGGCGATTCCGACCTTTCGCAGGTCTTCCTGATAGATCGTCAAGTGCGGCTCGAAGGTCTTGCTGTCGTATAGCAGGACTCGAGCTGCAGCGGGGCGCCATTCTTGACGAGCCTGCCCTGGCTGTCGCGGCTGTTCCAGCCAGCGTCGGCGAGCAATTTCAGAGCCTGCTTCGGATCATACTCATTCTTGGGATCGTTCGGATTTTCGTATGGCGTGCCGCGAATTGTAGGAGTTCTCCGGCTCATATTCGTTGAACATGATTTTGTCGAGCAATAATCTTGCGATCCAGAAGCAAGCGTCAAGGCTTTCCGCACGCGAATGTCGTTCGAGCGGCGCCTGGCGGGTGTTGAAGGCAAATCCTTCAAAACTTTCCGCGGATTGTTGTATATCTTGCGCTTTTGAATCGAGTCCTCGCTGGACGTTGTCGAAATCCGTTTCTTCCGCCCACTGCCGGGCGAATGTAGATGATCGGAAATGTCCAACTCGCCCTTCTTAAGCATTCTCAAAAGCCAGATTCTCGTCGCGCACCACGGTAAAGTTCAGTTCGTCGAAATTGTCCAGGCCTACATTGGCCCTGGCCTTGGCGCCCCAATAGTCCTTGCGTCGCCGCACCGAGATGGATTGGCCCTTCTTGAATATCGCTCTCTTCGGATCGTGTACGGGCCGGAGCCGGGCAGAAGCTTGTAGTTATAATTCTTGAGATAGGCGTCCCCATTGACGTCCTTTCAGGACATGCGCCGGCAAGATCGGCATTCCAGAGAAATACAGAAAATGCCGCCAGTTCACCTCCTTGGCCTGCACTCGAACGATGTATTTGCTTTCCGCTACCGGCCGATTGAGCTTGCCAAAGATCAGCTGGTGCCATCGGGTCCTGCAGTGTCTTGGATCCATGCGAAAGTCGTAGGAAGCCACCACGTCATCGCTGGTGACCGGCGTTCCGTCTGAAAATCGCGCGTTGGGATTGATGCGGAAACGATAGGTCAGCTTGTCCGGAGAAATCTGCCAGTGCGTGGCCAGGCCGGGATGTAGTTCAGACGTCGTCGGATGTACCCCAAGAAGGCTCTCATAAGCGAGCGCGTCACGATTTCGGCGTTAAATAGCGAATTGGATTCCGGCCCCGCTAACCGCAAGGTCCCCGGGAAATCAGGGAGACAGTCGCGGAGATACCCCGCCCTTGAGCGCCCTCGGATCGCCGATCAGATCAAAATCCGTATTCGTCTGCCAGCCCTTCCCAGTGAACCCTTTCCCTCCCTGCTCCGCGGGAACCGACGGGTCCGCACCAGCATCGGCATCAGGGAAGACCGGATAGTCTGCCTTGTTCAGCGAGACCGGGGCGGAAGGTGCCACAGGTTCGCTCGTCGACCCGGTTTCCGATCCGGGGCCCGAGCGCTGACCGCACCCGCCAGCGACCGCCAACGACACTGTGAGCAGAACAACCAGCCACTTCTTCATGTTGGTCCTTCCGGTCAGCAAGGGGATGAAAAGGGAATCGCTCAATGGCTCTTCTCTTAGCAAAGCCATTATACAGTGTCAAAATTCAGGCGGGGAAAACGTATTTACTGCGGTGAACCGCTTACTGCACGCGGGGAGCGTGCCCGTCGTAGCTGACCAGCGCCTCGAAGATCGCCAGGACATGCCGGCGATATTCGACCATGCGCTCGCGAACATCGCGCAAAGTGGGTTCGCGCTCTGCCTCGCGATGCCAGCGTGCCAGCACCTGCGCAGGCACCTCGATGTCCCGGCGCAGCTCCTCGGCCGAGTGGCCGCGCAGGAACAGGCCGTAGAAAAAGGCTGCTTCCCGCTGCGGGTACTCGAAGTCCCTCAGCGTTTCTTCGGCGATCATGGGCGAGCTAGCCATACTAGAAATTCGCAGTTTACCCAAACTTTGCGCGGCGTCAAGGGCCAGAAGGTACCAGAACCGCAAGAAAGACCCCTCGCACACCCCACGCCCGGCCGCTTCCCTTGGGATTGAACCAGACGTGTACCTTACCGGAACAGGGTAAACCCATTCCCGGCCTCACCTACCGGCCAGGCATCACCACTGCTCCCTTGGCGGGCCTAATCCCGCCTTTTGGGGGACACATCAGCCTCAGCTACGGTTGCCGCGCCGACCTCACAAAGTCGCGCAGCGCTGAGACATTCGGGCCGTAGGCCCCGATGCGGACAATATCAATGGGCAGGCCGAGTCGCTCGGCTGCGTCGAGATTAATGCCGGCGTCATCGAGTTCAGAGAGACTGAAACCGGCGGCGGGTGCCACGCGGTTCAAACCCGAGGGAGTCACCGGACGCGGTGGACGATGCCGCCGCCAGGGGTGCTGGGCCGTTTGAAAGAACTGGTGCCAATCTCGCTTGTGCCACATCGCTTCCCCCTTTCTCGATCAACTCGACCGAATCGCTACTACATCCGATGCGACTTGTGCCGTCTTGGTCGCCTGTTTCTTCTCCTTGAACTGCTCACCATATACGCTAGGAGCATTCAGCGTGTCCATAGGAGACTAGGTCCTGTTGCGAAGACGTTACGCCTAGTACTCACGGTCCATCGACTCAACCCATTCGGAATCCGATCGTTTCTGCGCCAGGGACCAATCCCAATCGCTCGCCTGCCCGTGACCAAATCTTTCCGCCAGCGGTATACTGAAGCCCTCGAAACGCTGTCAGGGGATCCAGCCGAAATGCCAAAGCGCGCCATCGTTGTTCACTATCATGAGCTTTGGCTCAAGGGAAACAACCGCAGTTTCTTCCTCGGAAAGTTCCTGCTGGCGCTGCGTCGGACGCTGGCGCAATTCCCGATCGAGAAGATCCGCCAGCCCGGCGACCGCGTCGTCATCCATCTCGCCGAAGATACGCCCGTCGAGCCGGTTGTCGCCGCTCTCGCGCGCGTGATGGGCATCGCCTATTTCGCTGTAGGCTAGGATTGTCGGGCGCGGGTCGAGCGACGATCTCGATGCTCTCTGCCAGGCAGCCTGGGCGGAAGTCGAGCCGCTGTCGTTCGCGACCTTCGCTGTCCGCGCCAAGCGCAGCGACAAGTCGTTTCCCGTGCACACCTCGCAGATCGAAGCCCACGTCGGCCGCTATCTGCTCGACCGCTTGCGCGCGGCAGGCCGCGAAGTCCGCGTGAAACTCGACGAACCCGACCTGACCTGCCGCATCGAGATCACCACCGGCCCTATGCTGGTCTACGCGCGAAAAATCCCGGGGCCCGGAGGCCTGCCGGCGAATACCACCGGCCGCATGCTTTGCCTGCTGTCCGGCGGATTCGATTCGGCCGTCGCGGCTTACAAGATGATGCGGCGCGGCGCCCACGTAAGCTTCGTGCACTTCTGGGGCGGCGGCGCCCGTCCCGGGGAATCCTCGGTGCACGTTGCGCGCGCGCTGGTCGAACAGCTCGTGCCCTATCAATTCACGGCCAAGCTCTACCTCGTGCCGTTCGAGCCGATTCAGAGGGAGATCGTGCGCGCCGCGCCGGAAAGTTATCGCCTGCTGCTCTATCGCCGAATGATGCTGCGAATCGCCGAGCGCATCGCGCACCGGGAACGCGCCCTGGCCATCATCGCCGGGGACAGCCTGGGCCAAGTGGCCTCTCAGACGCTGCAAAACATGGTGGCCGTCGGAGCGGCATCGTCCATGCCGGTCTTCCGGCCGCTCGCCGGCGACGACAAGCAGGAGATCATGGCCATCGCGCGGCGCATCGGCACCTTCGATATTTCCGCCGAGCCATTTCACGATTGCTGCAGCATCCTGCTGCCGCGCAGTCCGGCGCTTTACGCCTCGCGCGGAGATTTGGACCAGGCCGAAGCAGGCCTGGACGTCCCGGAACTGGTCAACCTGGGAATGAATGCGACGACGGTCGAACGGTATGCCTACTCGACAGGCAGAGTGGAACGAGCGGAAGGCGATCAACCTGCAACCACACTGGCCTCGAGGCGAACCCCTGCGGCAAACGCCTAGACCCGCCCGCTGTCTTGCTGTTGCGAGATTGTGAAGCTGCGAGGTTGCGGAACCGGCCAGCTCCCGCCCGGATGCCAAACTTACTCCGGGCGGGAGCAGCCCAAAACTCGATTAGTAACGCGCCGCCACCGCCGCCTCGGCCACCACCACCGCCTCCACGGCCACCACCTCCACCGCCTCGGCCACCGCCACCACCACCGCCGTAGCCTCCGCGGCCACCGCCACCACCACCGCCTCCGCGACCACCGCCTTCACTCGGCGGACGCGCTTCGTTCACGACCACGTTGCGGCCCAAGAAGTCGTGGCCGTTGAGAGCCTGAATCGCCCGGCCAGCATCCTCGTCATTGTTCACTTCCACGAAGCCGAAACCGCGCGGTTGCCCGGAAAAGCGGTCCCGCACCAGCGTCACGTTCGAAGGAGTCACTCCTGCTTCGCTAAACCAGTTGCTCACGTCCTCTTCGGTAGCCTGAAACGGTAGATTGCCCACATACAGTTTTTTCACGTGGTGCTCCTTGAGCCGGTGGTGCAGCGAATCCCCCGGCGTACGTCTGAAGAGAAAAGGCCGACTCCGTGGGCAGTCCGAACCACACAAGGCCACTCAACATGAGGTTGGCGCTTCCGCTCTCACGGCGCATCATCCCGCCAAAAGCCGTGCGCAGTCAACCGAAACAAAATTGCACTCAGGTAAACATCGGAGGCGAGGCTCGCCGGGCGGCTACATCACGTAAATCGCTGTTTACGTCCTATAACTGGCGTTGATGTGCACGTAATCCGTCGTGAAGTCGCAGGTCCACACTCGCGCCAAGCCCCGCCCCGCGCCCAGATCCACCACTACGCTTACCGAGTCGCGCAACAAGCGCCGGTGCGCGTCGCGCTCGCTGAAAGGGTGCTCGGTGCCGCGGCGGCAAGTCAAAATTCCAGATAGCCAGATGTCCGTGCGATTCGGATCGAACTTCACACCGCTCCGGCCTGCCGCCGCCAGGATGCGCCCCCAGTTCGGATCGGCCCCGGCAAACATCGTCTTCACCAACGGCGAATGCGCGATGGTCTGCGCCACTTGCACCGCAGCCGCGTCGCTCGGCGCGCCGCGCACTTCGATCTCGATCACGCGGCTGGCGCCTTCGCCGTCCGCCACGATCTGCAGCGCCAACGAGTGGCACACCTGTTTCAGCGCCGCGAGGAAGCGGTCGTAGTCGCCGTCCGCGCGGGCGATGGGGGCGTTCCCGGCTTTGCCGCTGGCCAAAACCAGCACCGTATCATTGGTCGAGGTATCGCCGTCCACCGTGATGGCGTTGAACGTCGTCGGAACCACGGCCGAGAGCGCGCGTTGCAGAAGCGGCTGCCGGATAGCCGCGTCCGTCATGATATACGCCAGCATCGTCGCCATGTTCGGATGGATCATCCCCGCGCCTTTGGCGCAGCCAAGCAGGCGCACCGTTTTGCCGCCGAGCCGGCAGCGCGCCGCCGCCCATTTCGGCCGCGTGTCGGTGGTCATGATGGCGCGCGTAAAGCTGTCGAACGCCGCAGCCGTCCGCGCCGTCGCCGTGGTCAAAGCAGGCACGGCTTTGCAGTATGCGCTCGACCGGCAAGCGCATGCCAATGACGCCGGTCGAGCAGACCAGCACTTGCTCCGGAGCGCAGCGAAGGTTCTTGCGCGACTTCCTGTGCCGTCGCCCGGGCGGCTGCCAACCCCGCCGGCCCCGTGGCGCAGTTTGCATTTCGCGTGTTGACGATGATGGCGCGCATCCCGCGCGCAGACTTGCTCAAGTGCTCGCGGCAGAGCACCACCGGCGCCGCCTGCACCAGGTTTCGCGTAAAAGCGCCGGCAGTCGCCGCCGGTTCGTCGGCCAGGATCATGCCCAAATCCACGTTGGGCGGCTTGCGCAACCCGCAGTTCACCGCGGCAAAACGAAACCCGCGAGGAAGAGCGTTTGCCGGAGCGGGCTTCATGCGCGAGCCTCCCAATCTTTCAATCGCGTGCGGTATTCCGCGAGCGCCTGGCGAACGCGGCCCGGCGCGGTCCCTCCAGGAACGTCGCGGCTTTCGAGCGCGGCCTTGACCGTCAGCGCCTCGTGGAGGTCAGCTTCAAAGAGCGGCGAAAATGTTTTCAGTTTCGCGACCGGCAGCGCCATCCACGATTCTCCCGTGCGCTCGGCTTCGCGCACTACCTGTCCGACAATCTCGTGCGCCTGTCGAAACGGTAGGCCCCGGCGAACCAGGTAATGCGCCGCTTCGGTTGCCAGCAGCGCTGGATCGCTGGCCGCTTCGCGCAAGCGGCCTTCGTTGAACCGCGTGGCGGCGACGGCGCCCGCCGCAATCTGCGCCATGGCCGCGGCCTGGTCGTGAGCCGCGAAAACCGGTTCTTTATCCTCCTGCAAATCCCGCTGGTAACTCGACGGCAGCCCCTTCAGCGTGACCAGCAGCGACACCAACGCTCCCGTGATCCGCCCGGTCTTGCCGCGCAACAATTCCCAGCTATCGGGATTTTTCTTCTGCGGCATCAGGCTGCTGCCGGTCGAGTATTCGTCCGGCAAAATCAAGAAGCCGAACTCCTGCGAGGAAAACAAGACGAAATCCTCGGCCAGATGCGAAAGATGCTCCGCGAAACCGGCCAGCGCATACAGATAGTCCAGCGCGAAATCGCGATCGCCGACGGCATCGAGGCTATTCGCCGTGACGCGCGCAAATCCCAACTCCCGCGCCAGCGCCGCGCGATCCAAGGGAAATGGCGAACCGCCAAGCGCGCCCGAACCCAGCGGGCAGGCGTCCGCCGCCCGCCGGGCGCCAGCCAGCCGTTCCAGGTCGCGGGAGAAAGCCTCGGCATGGGCCAGCAAAAAATGCGAAATCAGCAGCGGCTGCGCGTGCTGGAGATGCGTCATGCCCGGCATGGGCACGTCCATGTTGCGCGTCCGCCAGATCGGCAAGCGCCGTGGCCAGGCCGAGCACCCCGCGCGCCATCTCCCGGGCGGCGTCCTTGACGAATAGCCGAAAGTCCGTGGCTACCAGTTCGTTGCGGCTGCGCGCCGTGTGCAGCTTGAAACCCAGCGGCCCAAGCCGCTCGACCAGCGCCATCTCCACGAAGTGGTGGACGTCCTCGGCCGGCGACGCATCGAGCCAGCGAGGCTCGGCCGCAGCGCGCTTCGTCGATCGCATCGAGCGCTCCGAGCGTCTGCTCCATTTCCGCGGCGGTCAGAATGCCCGGCCTGTTGGATCGCGCGCGCCCAGGCGCGATCCACCGCCAGCTCGTACGGCAGCAAGCGCCGGTCGAACGGGAACGAGCGCTGAAACTCGTAGAACAACTCATTCGGCGGCCGGTCGAAACGCCCGCCCCACAGCTTGCTTGCGCCAGCGGATTGCTTCGGCCTCGCTCACGACGGACCGCTTGCTCGCAGGAGTGATCGGCAAGGCAAAAAGGTTGATGAAGCCTTCGGCGTCCTTGGGGTTGTAGCGCGCCATGGAAAAGCTCGCGAGTTCCTGGCGGTAGAGCGAATAGGGCGACTTGCGATGCGTCACGTTGACGTTGCCCTTATACAGCCGCAGTCCGACCGTGCCCGTCACCCGTTCCTGCGCCTTCGAGAAAAATCCATCGAGCGATTCGCGCAGCGCCGTGAACCAAAGCCCGTAGTAAACCAGCTCCGCGTAGCGCAGCGACAGCATCTGCGCGTAGTGCGTCGTCTCGCGGTCCACGCAGAGCGCTTCCAGTTCGCGATGCGCCAGCACCAGCAGCGTGCCGCCCGGCGTCTCATACGCGCCGCGCGACTTCATTCCCACCAGGCGATTCTCGACCAGATCAATCCGTCCGACGCCGTGCGCCGCGGCCAGCGCGTTCAGCTCTTCGATCAGCGCCACACCGCCCGAGCTTCTTGCCATTCACAGACACCGGCGTTCCGCCCTCAAAGCCAATCTCCACCGACGCGCCGACTCTCCGGCGCCTTTTCCGGCGAAGTGATCCATTGCCACATGGACTCTTCCGGCGCGTTGGCGGGGTCTTCCAGCACGCCGCCCTCGTGGCTCAAGTGCCAGATGTTGCGGTCGCGGCTATAGATGTTCGCCTTGGTCTGCTCCACCGGCACGTTATGCGCGCGCGCATAAGCGATGGCGTCTTCGCGCGACTCAATCTTCCACTCCCGCCAAGGCGCGATAATCTGCAGGCCCGGCGCGATGGCCTTGTACGCCAGCTCGAAACGCACCTGGTCGTTGCCCTTGCCGGTGCAGCCGTGCGCCACGGCATCGGCGCCGCACTCCAGCGCCACTTCCGCCTGCCGCTTGGCGATCACCGGCCGCGCCATCGATGTGCCCAGCAGATACTTGTGTTCGTACACCGCTCCGGCGCGCAAGCGTCGGCCAGATGTAGCCGCTGATGAACTCCTCGCGCAAGTCTTCGATCGTCGCCGTGGAAGCGCCCGTCGCCAGCGCCTTTGCGCTTCGCGCCCTCGAGGTCTTCCTGCTGCCCTACGTCGCCGATCATGGCGATCACTTCGCAGCCATACGTCTCTTTCAGCCACGGAATAATGATTGATGTATCCAGCCCGCCCGAATAGGCGAGGACGACTTTACGAGGCACTTGGTCTCCTTGATTAGCTGAGTAGCCTCAGCAGGATGGCTTTCTGTACGTGCAGGCGATTTTCCGCCTGGTCAAACACAATCGAGCGCGGCGAATCCATCACTTCGTCGGTGACTTCCACGCCGCGGTGCGCGGGCAAACAATGCAGAAAAACGGCATCCGGCGCGGCCTGTCGCAGCAATTCCGCCGTTCACCTGATATGGGGCGAATATTTTCTCGCGCGCGGCGGCTTCGTGTTCTTGCCCCATGCTCGCCCAAACATCTGTATAGACCGCCTGCGCCCCCGCGACCGCTTCTTCCGCCGCCACAAACAGTTCGATCTTGCCGCCCGTGCTTCGCGCAGTCTTCCGCGCCTCGCCCACGACCTCCGCCTGCGGCTCGTAGCCCTCCGGCGTCGCCACGCGAATTTCCGCGCCCACTCGCGCGCCGATGGTCAGCAAGGAATGGCAAACGTTGTTGCCGTCTCCGACGTAGGCCAGCTTGAGCCCGCGCAGGTTCCCGAAGCGCTCCTCCAGAGTGAAAAAGTCCGCATACGCCTGGCACGGATGAAAACGGTCGGAAAGCGCGTTGATCACCGGGATGTTCGCGTATTGTGCCAGCAGCTCCAGCTCCCGCTGCTCGAAAACGCGCGCGACGATCCCCTGCACCCAGCGCGACAAATTCCGCGCCACGTCGGGAATCGACTCCCGCTCGCCCAGCCGGGACACCGTGTGATCCAGAAACACGGCCGCGCCGCCCAGGCTGCGCATGCCCACCTCGAACGACACGCGCGTGCGCAGCGACGGCTTCTCCAGAATCAGCGCCAGAAATCGTCCGTCCAGCGCGGTACGGTACCGATCCGGATGCGATTTGACGTCGGCCGCCAGCTTATACAGCTCGCGAACCTGCTTCGGGCCCCATTCGGCGCCGGTGAGCAGGTCGCTGGACAATGCGAGCGGCACGGAAATCGTTGTCATGTTTCTCTCGAATTTCTCTCGAAGCTATCTCGAAGCGGCCAGCGCCCAAGAAGAATCCGCTTCGCTAATCTTGGGGCCGCTGCTCGCCGGACGCTTGGTCTCCGCAAATACCGTCCGCAAACGCCCCAGGCAATCCTCCACCTGCCGCTCGGTTACAACGAACGGAGGCAGCAGACGAATCACGTGATCGTGCGTGCAGTTGATGATCAGCCCGTGGCGTAGCGCCGCCTCCACATAGGGACGGCCTTCCACGGTAAGGTCCAGCCCCAGAATCAGACCTTCCCCACGAACTTCGCGGACGAAATCGAATTCCCCTCCCAGCCGCGATAGCCCGGCCCGTAATTGCGCTCCCCGCGCGCGCACGTTCTCGAGCAAGTCCTCGTCCTTCAGGATCGCCAGGAATTCCAGTGCCATGGCGCACGCCAGCGGCCCTCCGCCGAAAGTCGATCCGTGCAATCCGGGTGAAAACGCTTCGGCGAAGCTCTCCTGCGCCAGGATCGCGCCTAGCGGCAGGCCGCCCGCGAGCGGCTTGGCAACCACCACGATGTCCGGCAAGCCGATGTGCCGCTGGTATCCAAAGGCGCGTCCCGTGCGGCCGAGGCCGCACTGAATTTCGTCCGCGATCAACGCGGCGCCGTAATGCGAAGCCAGCTCCCGCGCGCGCGTCCAAAATTGGCCGCTGATCGGGAAAATGCCGCCCTCGCCTTGTATTGCCTCCACCACGATCGCGCAGACCGAATCGTCGAATTTCGCTTCCAGGTCGGCGACGTCGTTCATGCGCACAAACTCCACGCCGGGAACCAGAGGCTCGAACGGCTCGCGATATTTCACCGGATGCGTCACCGACAGCGCGCCAAACGTCCGCCCATGGAAAGAGCGCTCCAGTGCCAGAATGCGCGTCCGCTCCGTGGCGCCGCGCTTGCGCGCGGCCACGCGCGCCAGCTTCAACGCGCCTTCGATGGCCTCGGTGCCGCTGTTGCAGAAAAACACGCGGTCCATGCCCGACCACTCGGCAAGCTTTTTCGCCAGCGGCCCTTGATACAAATGGTGAAAGAGGTTCGATACGTGGACCGTCCGCGCTGCCTCACGCCGCATCACTCGCACCAGCCGCGGATGCGCATGCCCAAGGGCATTCACGGCGATGCCGCCCAGGAAGTCCAGATACTTCTTCCCGTGCTGGTCGTAGAGGTAGCAGCCCTTCCCGCGGACGAAAACCAACGGCGTGCGCCGGTAGGTATTCATCATGTAGCGCTCGGCATCACGCACAGCCACAGCCGCGGGATCGCGCGGCTTGGCCTTGCTCTTCGTTTTGGCCTTCGCGTTCACTGCCCAACTCCGGCGACGCCGGCTATGGCCGGAAAGGCCGTCGTCACGCGCGTGCCCGGCCCCTTCCCGCCGTTCGCTGCCGATAGGAGACCCGTTTCGTTTGCGCCGCCGACGATCCGCACCTGGCTCACGCCGGCCGAAAGAGCCCGCTTGCACGCCTCCAGCTTCAGCACCATCCCGCCGGAAACCTTATGCACGCGAATCAGGTCTTCGACTTCCTCGCAGGAGACAGCCTTCAAGACCTTCGTTCCGTCCAGCACCCCGGCGACGTCGGTCAAGTAAATGAGCCGCTCGGCATGAACGTACTCCGCGCAGGCCGCCGCCATGTGGTCCGCATTGATGTTGTAGATCTCGCCGTCCGCGCCCAATCCCAGGCACGACGCCACCGGCACGATCCCGTTCCGCCACAGCGTCTCCAGGAACTCCAAATTGACGCCCGTGAGATAGCCGACAAATCCCAGCGAGCCGGACACCTCGTCATGAATCATTGGCTCCGCCAGAAAGCAGCTGGCATCGGAAGCGCACAGTCCGATAGCGGGCTGGCCCGCCGCCGAAATGGCTCCGGCCACGCGCTTGTTCAGCAGGCCGCCCAAAACCATCACGGCCACGTCGCGGGTTTCGCGGTCGGTCACGCGCAACCCATTCACGAACTGGCTCTCGATTCCCATGCGCTTCAGGGTCGCGGTGAAAATCTTTCCGCCGCCATGAACGATCAGCAGCTCATGTCCCTGATGCGCCAACTGCGCGATCTGCCGCGCAAGCGACTGGACCGTATTCGCATCCTCGAGCAACGCCCCCGCAATTTTGACGACCATTCTCATCGCAGACCTTCCGCCTCCTCGAAATCCCATCATCCCGTTCATGTTTTGTACCGCTTGGCCCGCCGCGCCCTTCCCCAAATTATCAAGACAGCTCACCACCATTAGCCGTTTGCCGCCGCTATCCAATGCAAATCCGATGTCGCAGAAATTCGTGTTGGCCACGTGCTGCAGCTCGGGCACGCTTCCCGCCGGCCAGATCCGTACCATCGGCCGCCCCGCGTAGAACTTCCCGTAGAGCGCCTCGATGTCGGAGGCCGCGTGCGGTTCGCTCAGCCAGACGTACAACGTCGAGAGGATTCCCCGCGCCAGCGGCAGCAGATGCGTCGAGAACATCACCTCGCCCGGATCAAGCTGCAAATGATCGGTCACTTCCGGCGTGTGACGGTGCGTGAACAACCCATAGGCGCGGAAGTTTTCGTCCACTTCCACGAATTGCAGTTCCCGCTTCGGCTCCTTGCCCGCACCCGATGCGCCCGACTTGCAATCGCAAACGATGCCGCGCTCCCGCGCGATCCATCCCGCCTCCACCAGCGGCCGCAGCCCCAGGATGACCGAAGTCGGATAGCATCCGGGATTCGCCACCAGTCGAGCTCCTGCCAAGGCATCGCCATAAAGTTCCGGCAAGCCATAGACAGCCTCTGCCAGCAGCTCGGCTTGGGGAGCCGGCAAGCGGTACCAATTCTCGAAGGTCTGCGGATCGCGAAAGCGGAAAGCGCCGCTCAAGTCCACGACGCGCAGCCCAGCCGCCAGCAACTGCGGCGCCAGTTCGGTCGACGCCTCGTGCGGCGTGGAAAGAAACGCCAGGCTGGCTCCGCTCTTGGCGATCGCTTCTACCGACAACGGCCGGCAGGGGGCTTCGCCCCACCCGCGAAGCTGCGGATAAATGTCCGTCAGGCAATTCACCGGTTTGGCGCTATCCCGCAGGTAAAAGGTCGGTTTGCCGATGCCCGGATGCCGCAGCAGGAGCTTGGCCAGCTCGAAACCTGCGTAGCCGGTCACTCCCACAACCGCAACCCGTTGCGGTCCGCTCATTTGAGCAACGCCTCCAGCCGCTGTTGCACGGCCGTGCGCGCGGCCCGCGAGGGCGTGATCACCAGGACCGTATCGTCGCCTCCGATCGTGCCGGCCACTTCGCGAAACCGCTCGCTATCCACGGCCACCGCCAGCGCCTGCGCCCCGCCCGGAGGCGTCTTCAGCACCAGCAGATTGTCCGCCGGGCGAATATCCAGCAGGTATTCGCGCACCGCGCGAGCCAGCGGCGCCAGCGCCGGGGTTTCCTCGCCGCCCGGCTCGAGCGCCTTGTAGCCCGCCGCCGTCTTCACCAGCTTCAGCTCAGCGATGTCTCGCGAGAGGGTCGCCTGCGTCACGCGCAGCTTCATCTGCGCCAGCCGCTTGCGCAGATCGTCCTGGCTGGCCACAGCTTCGCTGCTGATCAATTTGAGGATCTGTCCCTGCCGGAATCGCTTTTGCTTTCCCAAACCCGCCGTCCTCTGTCCGTCACCCGCTGAACTATGCGCTCTACTGCATAATTATGCGTTCTCAGATTTTAGCTGTCAATAAAAAAATACAGCGCAACCAAGAAAGATTTTCGCCGGGCGCTCGCGGTCATTTGAGCGCGGCCACGTGCCGGTGCTATCCTGTGGCATGGCGCAACTCGCCGCACAGAGAGCCCCCGACGAATCGGCCGCTTCTCGCCAGCAAGCCCTGCTCGAAGTTGCCGAATCCATCGCCCACCACCGCGGTCTGGCCGAACTCTTCCATGACCTCGCCGCCCGCCTGCACCGCGTGGCCCATTTCGATTACTTGACCCTGATGCTGCACGACCCCGAGCGATACGTCCTGCGCGTGCACATTCTCGAAACGCAGCAGCCCACCAGCATCCGGCCCGGCGCCGAATCCCCCATCGAAGACACCCCCGCCGGCCGGGTCTTCGAAACCCAGCAACCCCTGGTCGTCGACGACGTCGCCACCGAAACTTCCTTCCCCAGCGTCATGGAAATGTTGCGCTCCGAAAATGTCCGCTCCTTTTGCCTGGTCCCGCTCACCACCGCGCAACATCGCCTCGGCACTCTGGGTTTTGGCAAAATTGAGCCGTACCACTACGACCCATCCGAGGTCGACTTCCTGCTGCAGGTAGGCCGCCAAGTCGCCCTTGCCGTCGACAACACCCTCAATTTCGAAAGGGCCGAGGACTACCAGGAGCAACTCGCGCGCGACCGCGATCGCCTGCGCCTGCTGCTCGACGTCAACAATGCCGTCGTCTCCACCCTCGATCAGCGCCAGCTCTTTCAGGGAATCGCCAGCAGCCTGCGCCGCGTCATGCACCACGATTTCACCAGCCTGGCCCTGTTTGAGCCCGCCACACAAAAGTTGCGCCTGCTGGCGCTCGACTTCCCTGCCGGGCGTGGTCTGTGCCACGACGAGATTGCTGCGGCGCTCGACGATTGCCCCTGCGGCCTCGCGCTCACCAGCCGGTCCACGCAAAAGTTCACGCGCACCGAACTGGAAGCCTTCGACTCTGACGTCGTCCGGCGGCTTCTCGCCGAGGGCGTCCGCAGCCTCTGCTGTGCTCCCCTGGTCACCCGAAATGGCGTGCTCGGCACTCTGAACGTCGCCAGTCTGCGCGATTCCGCCTGGCAGCAGGCGGACGTGGATTTACTGGGCCAGGTCGCCGCGCAAGTGGCCATTGCCGTCGAAAATGCCATGGCCGTCGAGGAAATCGCCCGCCTCCAGAACCGCCTGGCGCAGGAAAAGCTGTATCTCGAAGACGAAATTCGCACCGAATTCAATTTTGAAGAGATTGTCGGCGAGAGCCCCAAGCTGCGCGCGGTCCTCCGCCAGGTCGAAACAGTCGCTCCCACGGATTCCACCGTTCTCATCGGCGGCGAGACCGGCACGGGCAAGGAATTGATCGCGCGCGCCATTCATAATTTGAGCGCCCGGCGCGATCGAACGTTCATCAAAATCAATTGCGCCGCGATCCCCACGGGCTTGCTGGAATCCGAGCTCTTCGGCCACGAGCGCGGCGCCTTTACCGGCGCCATCGCGCAGAAGCTCGGACGCTTCGAGTTGGCCGATCAGGGAACCATTTTCCTCGACGAAGTGGGCGACATCCCGCTCGAGCTTCAGCCAAAACTTCTGCGCGTCTTGCAAGAACAGGAATTCGAGCGCCTCGGCAGCGCCGCCACCCGGCGCGTCAACGTCCGCATGGTCGCGGCCACCAACCGCGATCTGGCTCGCCTCGTCGAAACCGGAGGATTCCGCGAAGACCTCTATTATCGTTTGAACGTTTTCCCCGTGGCCGTCCCTCCGCTGCGCGAGCGCCGCGACGACATCCCCGTCTTGGTCCGTTACTTCGCGCAAAAATACGCCCAGCGAATGAACCGTCACATCGAAAGCGTTCCCGTCGAGACGCTGGCGACCTTGCAGCGCTACCGCTGGCCGGGCAATATTCGCGAACTCGAAAACCTGATCGAGCGCGCAGTCATTCTCTCTCCGGGTAAAATCCTGCGCGTGCCTCTCACCGAGCTCAAGCCTTTACGAGACACCCGCCCCGTCGCTCTCACTACTCTTGCCGAGGCCGAGCGCGAGCATATTCTCCGCGCGCTCGAAGACCGCAAATGGCGCTTGGGCGGCCCGCAGGGCGCCGCCGCAAAACTTGGCATGAAGCGCACCACACTCCAGTCCCGCATGCGCAAACTCGGTATCATTCGACCGCGGTAAGCCACCCGTTAAGCATTCCCGAAAAGATACTTGGTTCTCTGTATGACCTCTGATTCCTTCCCATAGCTGGCAAACTTTACCTGACTATGCTGCCGACATTTCGGCAATCGCCCGCATTTCGGCGTGTCACTGCTCGGCAGAATCTCCGCTCGTCTCCCGCGTTCCCTGGTCGTAACCATTGAATCTGCAACACATCTCTGCGTCCGAAACGATCAAGGAATCTCTGGCAGCAAACGTGCCTTGTAACTAGATGTAAATGTTAAGAATTTCGGTAACCGAAATGCACGGAACCATCGTCTTGGACCTCGAGGGCCGCCTGGCAGGTCCTTGGATCTCGGAACTCGAACGCTGTTGGCGCGATCGACAAACCCAGTCGGCTGGAAAAACAGTTTTGGTTCGGCTTTGCGCGGTTACCTTTATCGACGATGCGGGCAGGGAGCTACTCAAGCGAATGTTCGAGCAGGATGCCAAACTGGAAGGCGCTGGCTGCATGGTGAATGCGATTCTCGCCGAAATCAAGGGCGGCGCGCAGCCCCGTCACTCCCGCTCTCAATCCGCTTCCGGCAGCAAAACCTGATGACAATATCCGGGCAGCAAGCACGTCAACAAGATGGGGGAGACAACATACGGGACACAACGTAGCAAAGTGACACTCAGCCGTTTTTTTCGCGGGGCAGTGACATCCTATGCCGTTCAAGGGGGGCAGCGATGCAAGAGACCAATGGCGTGCTCGCAAATGGGAATGGAACCTCAACGAGTGAGGCAGCACTCTTGCGCCGTGCCCTCACCGGCGATCATATTGCGCTCGAGATGCTCTTTGCCCGCAACAACCGCGCCCTGTATCAGACGGCCCTGCGCCTTCTCGGAAATCCCGAGGATGCCGAGGACGCGCTTCAAGAAGGCATGCTCGCAGCCTATCGCAACTTGCGGCATTTCGAAGGACGCTCGCAGTTTTCCACTTGGCTCACGCGCATCGTGATCAACGCAGCGCTCATGCGCCGCCGCAGCCGCCGCGCACACCCTGCAGTTTCGCTAGACGACTGCGACCGGGAAGAACAAGTTCCAGCGGTCGGAGCGATTTCCGGACGAGGGGCCGAGCCCCGAGGAGATCTATGCGGGTTACGAACTCAGCGAGCGCCTCCGCGAAAACCTCGAGGGCCTCTCGCCGGTGCTGCGCCGCGCCTTCGAGTTGCGCGCCATTGCTGGACTTACCGCCGACGAAGCCGCGAAAGCCCTGGGCGTCTCACGCAATACGCTAAAGGCGCGTCTCTGGCGCGCTCGCCACCAGTTGGCCACGCGGTTGGGCGGCCTCCTCGGACGCGCCCAAGGCTCTCGGCGCACCCACCCCTTGGCCGCCGACCTCGCCCATGCCACTACCGTGGCTGGCGACTAACCGGGCGCACCGCCGGCGGCTTTGGCAGGCTGAATCTAGGTTTTCTTCGTGGTCTTGCGGCTACGTCGCTTGCTGCGTACCGGATTCACCGGCGCGTCTCCGATCAGTTCGGCGTTCATCAACCCCGTCACGAATAGCTTTCGCCCGTGATCGTCGAAATCAATCGCTGTACGCTCGACGTCCGACTCGGTCACGACGCCGAGACCATACTGGGAGTGCTTCACCTGCTGCCCGCTGACAAGAACTTGCACGGCTGCCTCCTTGGACCAAACTAGTTAGTCACTTCGAGGACTGCGAGGCGAGAGGCCGGCCCCCGGACCGGGCCCCCGGCATTGACATTATTGAAGCTAAAGCCCGACTACATTCTCCGCTTGCAAACCCTTCGGCCCCTTGCGGACCTCGAACTCAACTGCTTGGCCTTCGTTCAGCGACTTGTACCCGTCCCCTTGGATCGCGGAAAAGTGCACGAACACATCCTCACCCGTCTGGCGTTGAATGAAACCATAGCCTTTGCTGGCGTTGAACCACTTCACAGTTCCCTGTTCCTTCACTTCTGTTTCCTCTCGTGCTGAAGTAAGTGCCCTGAACTCCCTGGCGATCGTCTCCAACGCAAAACTCAAGGACCTGTCACATGGTACCATAACTACGCTCAACTGTCGAGCCCTTCCGGGCTCCCTAGATCTCCGTAAACAACTGTATCTGTTATCCTTACCAAGTTTTGGAGGCTGGCAAAACCAGGGGCGAGTTTCCCGCGACACCGGCCCCTCTGACGGTTAATAGTGACTCTTGTTCTCGCCCCCGCGTGGGTTTTCGACGTTTCGGGACGGGACGGGACCAGGCGCGAGATCTCTCGCCCGTTGGTCTCGGCAGCCGCCACGCTGCGAAATCAAGGCTCCGGGATCAGGCTTTCTGACTGCGCCGAGTAATGCTCGGGTAGGCCTGCCGCAAAAAGGCCTCCACAGGACGCAGCTTGCCCCATTTTTCGTCCAGGTCTTTGGTCGGTGCCGCAGCCAGCACTTCCTCCAGCGTCTTACCCTGCTTGGCCATCGGCTCGAGCCGCTGGTGAACCGTCTCCAGCATGTCGCGCCACGCCTTGAGGTCTGCCTTGGTGCCTAGTACTCCGTGGCCCGGGATCACCCGCGTTTGCGCGTCGCCAACCTTGCCCATCTTGTCGGCCGCAGCCACCATGCCGCCAATCCAGCCCTTCGCCGAATAATCGATCACCGGGTACATGCCGTTCCAAAACAGGTCGCCGCAGTGCAGAATATTGGCCTCCGGGAAGAAAACATAGGTATCGCCGTCCGTATGCGCCTCTGGAAAGTGCGTGTACTCAAGCTTCGCCTTCCCGAACGTCAATTTGCCGCCGCCCGTAAACGTTTCCACCGGCAAGCCTTCCGGCTTGAGTGGCTCGAACGTGCGGCCAAACGCATCGTCCTTGAACTGGATGCTGAGTATTTTTTTCACGTTCTCGTGCGCCATGATCCTTGCGCCGGTTCGCCCAAAGGTCTCATTCCCGCCGGTGTGGTCGAAATGGAAATGTGTATTGAACAGCCTCTGCACCTTGCGCTGGCTGACGGCCGCCACCGCGCTGACCATGTCATTGGCCCGTTCCGCCAGTCCGGAGTCGATCATCATCAGGCCGTCGTCGCCTACCACTAGGCCCACGTTCCCTCCGTCCCCGATGAGCACAAATATTCCATCCGCGAGTTTCGTGGGCACAATCGGCATCGGGGCCTGCCCCGCCGCCTGGGCAAAATCCAAGGACGGCAAGGACAGGACCGCTGCTCCGGCCGCGACCGCACGCAAAAAGTCTCGACGAGCAAAACTATGTTTATTCATATCTTTTTGTTTACACCGTGCAGTGATTGTCCGTCAAGTGGACAACGTGGATCAAAACGGATCGTTCCCGACGATCTCGGCCTTTGCTTACTGGGACGATTCGTTTTTTCCGGCAGCAAGTATCCCGCTCGTACCGCGCCGCATCAAAAGGGGGTTGGAGAAAGGCGCAGGTAAGTTTGGTTGAAAGAGCTTCACGACCGGATTCATGACCACCGAAGGGGCCGGTTTCGGCGACCACGCACGCCCCTCGTGCCGCTTCAGGTTGTTAGATTTGTGTCGCTGCTCTATTTTTCGCGTCTGTGGAAATGTTTGTATTGACACTTCGCTAACGCGGAGTTATTACGCGAAGTGTTCAGTCCTGTCGACCAGTTAGTGAGGCCGCGCACATGCTGAACTCCCTCGATGTATTGATCGTTTCTGAGCGCCCGGACCATCTCCGTCCCCTCATTCGGACTCTCGGCGCCTCCTCCGCCAGAGTCTCTGCTTGCTTCACCATCCGCCAGGCTCGCGAGATCTTCGACCGTCAGCCGGTGGACCTCGTTTTCACCGACGAGTATTTGTCGGACGGTTCCTATCGCGAACTGCTCCTTTCCAACCGTTTTGGACAAAGCGCCGTCAGTTTTGTTTTGCTGCTTCGCACCGGCGAGTGGGAAGAATACTTGGACGCTATGCGGCTCGGGGCGCTCGAAGTTCTGCGATGCCCCTTGCAGGCCCCTGAAGTCGAAGCGACGGTGCAGCGCGCGATCACCGAAAAAGAAAGGCGCAGCGCGGCGCGACTCACTGCCGAGGCCCTGAATGCCACTGCCGAATCCAGGCAGCAGGACCTTCTCTTCGAGCAGCTCCTCGGACTCGCCGCCGCCTCACTCGCTCCAGCACCCACCTCAGACCCATCCACCGGCGCGGCAGCCAATACGCCGAAACCCGGCAATCGCCGTCCCAAAATCGTTCGAAGAGGCGTAGCCTGACGCTTAGCTTCCGGGCGCCCAGGCCACGCCCACTAGAGGGTTGGCGAAATCTTGGGCGGGATGACATCCAGAGCATGCATCTTCCCGCCGCTGATCCACCCCCGAAGCCGGTCCATATAGAGGTAAACCACCGGAGTCGTGTACAGCGTAAGCATTTGGCTCACGAGTAGCCCGCCGACGATGGCGATGCCCAAGGGACGCCGCAACTCCGCTCCGTTTCCGTTCGAAATAGCAATCGGAATGGCGCCAAACATGGCGGCGATCGTCGTCATCATGATGGGCCTGAAGCGCAATAGGCAAGCGTGATAGATGGAATCCTCGGGGCTGTTATCTTCGTTGCGTTCGGCCTGGATGGCGAAATCGATCATCAGAATGGCGTTTTTCTTGACGATGCCCACCAACAGAATGATGCCGATCAAGGCGATCACGCTCAGCTGCATATGAAACATCATCAGCGCCAGCAAGGCGCCCACACCCGCCGAGGGCAGCGTGGATAGAATCGTGATCGGGTGGATGTAATTCTCGTACAAAATGCCCAGCACGATATAGACCGTGATCAAGGCCGCCAGGATCAAATATGGCTGAGAAGCTAAAGAGTCCTGAAAGGCTTGTGCCGTCCCCTGAAAGCTCGCGTGGATGGTGCCTGGCAGTCCCATCTTGTTCTGCATGTTCTCGATTGCGGCGACCGCGTCTCCCAAAGAGGTGTTCGGCGCGAGGTTGAAGGAGAGGGTCACAGCCGGGAACGGTCCTTGATGGGCGATCGATAGCGCGGTAATGGACCGGCCGGAGTGCGTGAAGGCCGTCAACGGGACCATTTTCCCGGCGCCGCTGGAACGCAAATAAATATTATTGAAGCCATCCGGGCTGCTTTGAAACTGCGGGTCGATCTCCATCACCACGAAGTACTGGTTAATGTTCTTGTATATGGTGGAGACTTGCCGCTGGCCGAAGGCGTCATACAGCGTGCTGTCAATGGTGGCTGGCGTGATGCCGAGGCGGCTCGCGGTATCGCGATCGATCACCAGGCCCGCTTCGAGGGCGTGGTTTTGCAGGTCGGTATTGACGTCCAGGACTCCCGGAATGGCCTTCATGCCCTGCAATACACGCGGCGCCCATTCGAGCAGATCCTCGAATTTGTCCCCCTGCAAGGTGTACTGAAATTGTGCATTGCTGGCGCGTGCGCCGATCTGCATATCCTGCACGGCCTGGAAAACCATGTTGCTCCCGGGCACGCGGGCCGTTTTTGGCCGGAGCCGATTGATCACCTGATCGGCGCTAACCTTGCGCTCCACAAGCGGTTTGAGCGTGATATTAAACACCGCCTGGTTCGCCCGCACGGCTATGCCGCCCGTCACCACATCCACCGCGGGATCGCTCCGGATAATATCGATGTATTGGATGAGCTTCTGCCGCATCGTCTTAAAGGACACATCTTCTGCGCCCAACGCGATTCCGCTCAATCGCCCGGTATCCTGCTGCGGAAAAAATCCCTTGGGAATGATCATGTACAGGTAGACGGCCAGGCACACCGTACCCAGCAGCATGCACAGCATGAGCGCTTGACGTCTCAGCGCCCAGCGCAAACTGCCGGCATATCCGTCGGCCAACCGATCGAATCCCGCCTGCAGCGCGCGCTGCAGCCAATTGCCGCGCTTCTTCTGGCCGTGCCCTTGGAGCAGTTTGGCGCACATCATAGGCGTGGCGGTCAAGGAAACCACCAGGGAGATCGCCACGGCCACGGCAAGAGTGATGGCAAATTCGCGAAAAATGCGGCCGAGAATCCCGCCCATCATGAGAATGGGAATAAACACGGCGATCAGCGAAACGCTCATTGACAGCACCGTGAACCCAATCTCCTGCGAGCCCTGCAGCGCCGCCTCCACCGGAGCCATGCCTTTTTCCAGATACCGTGTGATGTTCTCGATCACCACGATGGCGTCGTCCACCACAAAACCGGTCGAAATCGTCAGCGCCATCAGCGAAAGGTTGTCGATCGAATATCCCAGCAGATACATGACGCCAAAGGTTCCCACCAGCGATACCGGCACAGCGACTCCGGGAATGGCTGTCGCCCAGAGGCTGTGCAAAAACGCAAAAATCACCAGCACCACCAGCACAATCGAAATGAGCAAACTGATCTCGACGTCCCGCACCGATGCGCGAATCGTGATGGTGCGGTCCTGCGCCTCCGTAAGCTTGATCGCGGGAGGGATCGACGCGCGCAGCAAAGGCAGCACCGCCTTCACATGGTCCACGGTATCGATGATGTTCGCCGCAGGCTGACGGAAAAGGTCCAGCTCGACCCCCAGCTTCCCGTTGATCAATCCTGTGTTGAGGATATTCACCTGGCTATCGACTACCGTGGCCACATCCGACAAGCGCACCGGCGCCTTGTCGTTGTAGGCGATCACCAACCGTCCGTAATCCACCGCTCGGAAAAGCTGGTCATTCGTGTTCAGCAGAACGGTGTGGGCGCCGTCCGCCACCGAGCCCTTCGGCAAATGCGCATTTGCATCGTTAATCGCCGCGCGCACCTGGTCGAGGCTAATGCCCAACTTGCTCAATAACAGCGGGTTTACTTCCGCGCGGACGGCCGGCTGCGAACTGCCCCCCACCTGCACCTGCCCGATGCCTTCCACCTGTTGGAGCTTTTGCGCCAGAATCGAATCCGCCACGTCGAACATGGCCTCTTGCGTGGCCGTATCCGAAGTAAGCGCCAAAACCATCACCGGCGCATCGGCGGGATTCAGCTTGCGCCAGAATGGATTGGTCGGCAAATTCGGAGGCAATTGCCCGCGGGCGGAGTTGATGGCCGCTTGTACGTCGCGGCCTGCCGCATCGATGTCGCGATCCAAATCAAACTGCAAAACGACCTGGGTTTTGCCAATCCGGCTCAGCGAGGTCATCTGGTTGACGCCCGCGATGCGCCCAAACATGCGCTCGAGCGGCGTGGCAATCGCGGAAGCCTGCGTTTCGGCGTTAGCGCCCGGCAGATCTGCCTCCACCTGAATCACCGGGTAAGCCACCTGCGGCAGAGAAGCGACGGGAAGGGCCCGGAAAGCGATCGAGCCATACAGCAGGAGCGCGGCCGTCAGAAGCGACGTGGCCACCGGACGGCGGATGAACGGAGCAGAAATGTTCATCGGGAAAGCAGTCTTCGCAGACCCCTTTGTCGGTTACTTTAGCACACTTGATCTATTAGGCTGCGCTCCCGGCTGCACCACCCCGGCCGCACTGTCATTGACTAGGAATCGCGCTCAGCGCACTGGCCGAATTTAGCGCGATGTGTCAAGTTCCGTGAAACGGGAGGATTCTCGTCAACTGGGAAATTGGGGGTTCCCACTTGACCATCAGGCGACTTATGCCTGTGAGGCCACTTCGGCGAATGGCACCCATATTATAAACTCGAATCATGAGGCGGAGGCAGCAATACCGCCCCCCATCCACAATGGTTAGTTTCACGAAACGCCATCAAGCGACGGCCTTAGGATTCTTCGCCATTATTGGGTTTACGGCCTGCGTGGAATTAGGCATGGGCCGGTTGCCATTAGGACCGGATGGAAAATTTGGCTGGTGGGACGGGAACATCTGGGGGAGCGAGAATTCGCAGCGACTGACCGACGTATACTCCTTCTCACATATCGTTCATGGCGTTCTGTTCTACGCGTTTCTTTGGTTGATCGCGCGAAAAGTCCCCCTGCGGCAGCGGTTTTTGGCCGCCTTATCCATCGAAGCCCTGTGGGAAATTCTGGAAAACTCGCCGCTCATCATTCATCGCTACCGCGAAGCGACCATTGCTCTCGGATACTCCGGAGACAGTATCCTCAACTCCTGCAGCGATATTCTCATGATGTGTCTGGGCTTCCTGTTTGCCTGGGGTACGCCTCCTCTGGCGAGCGTCGCCCTTGTCTTGGTGCTAGAGGTGGGATGTCTCTTCTGGGTCCGTGACAATCTGACCCTCAATGTCATCATGCTCATACATCCCATGGACGCCATTCGCGTTTGGCAATCCGCTGGTCGTCCCTTGCCGCGATGAGTTGAACCAAAGATGTTTCCTCTTCAGGACGGGTGGCCCGAGCTTCGCGCGGGGGCCGGCAGTGGTTTTTTGATTGCCCCATCCTTCGCTTGCGAAGGGTGGGCTCCTATCCAATCGCAGACGCCTTGCACATGGTATGTACGCATAAGTAATTTATTTGACCTCCATGGTATAATGTCCCATGTTCATTGCGGCGGATGTGGGCTGTACTTGCAGCCCACGCAAATTGAGTGAGGGCGCCTGTCCTCGCCGCCCGACTGTCGCCGCAGCAACCGCTGCGCCCGGCCGCCCCCGATGTCATCCCCATCCCGGTCGCCCGCTTCGAGCGAAAGTCCCCGGCAAGGGGAGCTCTCGCGGTAAGCAAGTCGCGAACGTCGGTGAGGGATCTGCTGCTCGGCGAGCAAGAGTGGATTACCCCCGCATCGACGCGAGCACGGGGTCTACTGGAAACAACTTGAGCAGAATGAACACTTACGCAAAATGCGCCGCTAACCCCTGTGGAATGAACACTTCCAAAATAATTGGACTGAAAGTCTCGTACAATGAACACTTACAGATAAACGGGGGGACGGAGAAATTATGGTTACCCAGCAATCACCCCTGCGCGAAGTCGATGGCCAGCCGGCCGTCAGGAAGCTCGCCCTTCCAGCCACTTCCTCGCTCTTGCTTCGCTCTTTTGCACAAGAGCAAAGTGTCGCCCCTTTGTTTTCATATTCTTACAAACTGCTTTTGCCGCAACTCCCTTATTTTGATATTCATGCAACATGCCGGGGGGTGTACCCCTCTTTTTGCCTCCAACCGCCTGCATCTCGGGTTCGCCAAATCAAAATGTGTTCCGAGCGGAGTTGCCGTGCGTCTAAGCGGTAGGACACACTGCAGCCCGTTCCCGGGGCTCTGGGACGAGACTGTTTGCTATGCTTTTCGACGGAACGATTTAAGCGCTGCGTTATCGGCGGAGGCGGGTGCGGGCTGTACTTGCAGCCCGCGCAAATTACCATGCGGAAACTCTCGCGTGAACTGAACTTCTGGCTGACCACCCTCGGCGTGTTGGCGCTCGCCGCCGCCCTCGCCGTGGGAACGCGCGTCTCCGCGCAAAATGCTTCCGCAACCGCAGCCTCGGCGCACGGCTTCGACTCCTCCGATCTCGATACCACCTGCAAGGCTTGCGACAGCTTCTTCCAATTCGCCACCGGCGGCTGGAGGGCGCACAACCCCATTCAGCCCGCCTATCCAAGCTGGGGCCGCTTCAACGCCCTCCAGGAACACAACCAGGAGATCCTCCGCAAGATTCTCGAAACGGCCGCCGCCTCAAAATCCGCTCCCGGTTCGATCGACCAGAAGATTGGCGACTTCTATTCCAGTTGCATGGACGAAAAACACATCGAAGCCGAGGGGACCAAGCCCTTGCAGCCCGAGTTCGAGCGCATCGCCAAAATCTCCAGCCTCCCGCAGCTTGAAAATGAAGTCTCTCTCCTGCACGACGAAGGCGTTGGCGTCCTGTTCTATTTCGGTTCCGGACAGGACGATAAGGACAGCACGCAAGTGATCGGCCAGGCCGGGCAAGGCGGCATCGGACTTCCCGACCGCGACTATTACACCAAGGACGACGACAAATCGAAGCAGATCCGCGCGCAATACGTCCAGCACATCGCCAAGATGTTGCACCTAGCCGGCGACGCGCCCGCCACGGCGGCAGCCGAAGCCAATACCGTGATGGCCATCGAGACGCAAATCGCCAGGCAATCCAAGACGCGCGTCGAGCGGCGCGATCCCGAAGGCAACTACCACAAAATGACGCCCGCCGAACTGCAATCGCTCACGCCCGATTTCTCCTGGCAATCCTATTTGCGGGACATCGGCTTCCCGGACGTTCGCGAGGTCAACGTCGGCCAGCCCGAATTCTTTCAGGCGCTCGATAAACAACTCACCTCCGTGCCGCTTGCTGACTGGAAGACGTACCTGCGCTGGCACGTCATTCACGCCTCGGTGCGCGCGCTCCCCTCGAAGTTCGTCAACGAGGATTTCGATTTCTACGGCCGCACGCTCACCGGCACCAAGGAACTCCAGCCGCGCTGGCGCCGCTGTTCCGGCTCCACGGACCGCGATTTAGGCGAAGCCCTCGGCCAGAAATACGTGGCCCTTGCATTTCCTCCCGAGGCCAAGGAGCAGGCCCGCCAGATGGTGCAAAATCTGGTCGCGGCGCTGCGCGCCGATATCGCCACGCTTCCTTGGATGAGCCCCGACACGCGCCAGCAGGCGCTCGCCAAACTCTCCGCCATGAATTTGAAGATCGGTTACCCGGATAAGTGGCGCGACTACTCCTCCTACCAGGTCGTGCGCAACTCCTACTTCGAGAACATCGAACGCGGCAGCGCCTTCGAGTTTCACCGCGAACTCGCGGAGATCGGCAAGCCCGTCGATCGCACGGAATGGGGCATGACGCCACCGACCGTCAACGCGTACTACGACCCGCAGATGAACGAGATCGTCTTCCCCGCCGGCATCCTGCAGCCGCCCTTCTTCGATCCCAAGGCCGACCCAGCCCTCAACTACGGCGGCATGGGCGCCGTCATCGGCCATGAAATGACGCACGGCTTCGATGACCAGGGCAGCAAGTACGACGCGCAGGGCAATCTGCGCAATTGGTGGACGCCAGAGGACCTCAAGAATTTCCAGGCGCGCGCCGCCTGCGTCGAAAAGCAATTCGACGGCTACGTCGTCGCGGACGATTTGCACGAGAATGGCAAGTTAGTGCTCGGTGAAAGCATCGCGGACTTGGGAGGGCTGACCATCGCGCACATGGCCTTCGAGCACGAGCTGGCCGCCAAGCCCGCTCCCAAAATGGTCAATGGATTTACCCAGGAGCAGCTTTTCTTCCTCGGCTTCGCGCGCATTTGGGGCACCAGCTGCCCGCCCTGAGTACGAACGCATGACGGTTACCGTCGATCCGCACCCGCTGCCGAGGTTTCGGGTCAATGGTCCGCTCTCCAACATGCCCGAATTTCAAGCCGCGTTTTCCTGCCAGGCCGGCGACGCCATGGTGCGTCCCGCGGACACGCGCTGCAAAATCTGGTAAGCGATTGTTGCGGATCTAGCTCGGTGGGACGACGACGGTCAGCGTGAAGTTCTGCACGGCGTTCGAACCCACGCCGTTGCTCGCCGTGAACTGGATGGGATAGCTCATGCTGGTTGTTCCGCCAGTGCCTGTCGCCGGTGTTCCGCTCAATACGCCGGTTTGCGCGTTGAACGTGACCCCGCTGGGCAGCGCTCCCGTTTCGGTCAGCGTCGCGGCTGGGTTTCCCGTCGCGATCACGGTAAATGTGCCCTGCGCGCCCACAGTGAACGACACCGAAGTTGCGCTGACAATGGCTGGCGAGAGCGAAACATCCTGGAAGAGGCCGCCGTGCAGCACTCGCGTGTCCGTCATGTCCGTGCGCAAGAGGTACAGCGAGCTGGACGACAAGAAATACGCGGTGAACGTCAGGCTCGTTCCGGCAACGGTGACGTTGAGAGGACCCTGGCCGTTTGAAATCGTGTAGATCGTGCCGGCCGGAATCGCAACTCCGGGCGCGGGCGTAAATGCCGTCAGGCCGCCGGGGCCGTTCGCCGTGTTGACGTCCACCGTTCCGGTCGCCACTTGGCCGATTTGACCGCTCGCCAAATTGATTTGCCCGAGCGCGTCCTGCTCGCCCACGCCGGACTCGACTCCGGTCAATTGCACAGCGTAGCCGCCGGCCAGACTGCTGGTGGAGAAAGGCCCGCCCGCCAGTCCCTGGAGCGTGCCATCGGCCACGGCGGAGTTGTCAGTCTCTTGGACGACGCCCTGATTGACGCCAGTCAGGTAAAAGACGTAGGTCTGCCCCGTCGAAAGGGTGGCGGTTCCACGCCCGCTCGGCGCTACGGTGTAGGTGCCGGTGAAATTTGCGCTGCTGAAGCTGCCGCTGTTGTTTTGATTAAGCACGCCGGCGCTGATCTGATTGGGATTTGCCTGCAAAAAGAAAGTGGCCACCGCGGAAACAGGACCCGTCGTGCTGTTGCCGTTTGTGATCAGCACAGAGTTTCCGCCCAGAGAAGTCGAGCTGAACCCTCCGCTGGCCTGCAAGGTGGCGACGCCGGCCGTCACCGCGCTCGCCGGGTTACCAATGGAGATGAATTGCGCGCGCGACGCGTTGATCATGTAGAAGCTGTAACTGGCGCCGTTCAACGTGGCCAAGCCGCGGCCGTTGGCGCCGACGGATTGAAACGAGAATGCGGGTGCGCCGAACGTCAGCGTGCCGTTGTCGTTGACGTCTTCCTGCGCCGCCTCAGCCATGCCGCCGCCCATGCCATCCGCGAGAAACTCACCGACCGTGGAAATCGGTTTAGTGGCGGCATCGACTCCGGAAAAGTCGAAGGTATATTCGCCGCTGAATGCGGCCGTGTTGAACGAAGTCGCGTCCTGAAGATCCGCTTCGCCACTGGCGGCGGCAAATGTGTCCAGCTCCTCCATCTGTACTTGCCCGGTGGACACGATGACAACGCTGAACTTGGAAGCATTCCCCGCACCAGGCGTGTTGCCATTAAACCCGTCGTTGAAAGTGACGCTGCCGCGACCATCCGCGCCAATCGTGTACGTACCCGTGAACGATACGCCGGGTTGCACGAGATTGATTCCGTTGTTGATGTCTTCGATTCCCGCCGTGATCTTCCCGTTGCCATCGGCGGTCATGCTTCCGGCGCGCAAGAGAAGCCACTCGGGTCGCTTCCGCGGAGCAAGAATGCATAGGAGTCTTGCAGCGAGAAATTGGAATACGTCAAGGTTGCTGTGGCCACCGCGAATTTCGTGTTATCGGACTGCAGGGCCGCGCTGATCGTGACGGGCCCGCCCGCGAACGGCACCTGCGGCGCCGTGTAGAGCCCGGATTGCGTGATGGTTCCGACGACGGGGTTCCCCCCGGTGACGCCATTCACTGCCCAAGTGACCGGCAAGTTCGCGGTTGGAGTGGTGGTGGGGGTGAATTGCTGGGTTGCACCGGCCGCAACGGTGGCGGAAGTCGGGGAGATTACGACAGGGGGAGGAAGCGTGACGGCAACGGTCGTCGAGGCCATTTTTGTCGAATCCGCAGCGGAAACGACAGTCACGGTCACGTCGAAGGGGTTGATGACGCTGGTCGGGGCGGTATAAAGGCCCGTCGTGGAGATGGTCCCGTCCAGGGTGTCTCCGCCCACGTTGCCATTTACTTCCCAAGTCACAGCGGTATTCGTCGTGTTAGAGACCGTTTCGGAAAAGGAAATGGTCTTGCCGGGGAGGACCGTCTGCGTCGCGGTCGGAAAAATGGTAATCGCCACAGCCGGAGCGGTGGAGGCCGGCGCAGCGGCTTTCTTGCACGCGACGACTCCGGCGGAAATCACAAGTGTCGCGAAGAGCGCTAAGTACTTCATCGTTCGACGTTGTCCCCTGATTGCAAATGAGAATTAGCGAAGGCGCGCTCAAAACATGCGGTCATCTCGAACTCCACGGGAGTCCCGGCCTCCGCGGGAGTCTCGACACCAGATGCGATTGCCGCACACAACGGTTGCCTTTAGCTTTGCGAAAGCCCCTGAAGATGATTCCCCCCAAGAAACTTGTGACAGACCCCGGCAGCGACAGGCAGGAAACCCCCAAATGCCCGCGCCGGGTTCTCAGTGTATCAAAGTTCAAAGGCAGGAACTTCAACTGAGGAGGTGCCGGCCCGTGAAAACGGGAACCGGCACCCGAAGCAGATTGCAAGCAAACCGAAATTACCTCTCAAACGGCCTTGCTTCGATGTGCTTCGGCGAAGCTAGGCCCGGGTTTCGAGGCTGCCTCTCCACCCGGTTGTCAAACCGCTACCGCTCTTCCGATGCGCGCCCGAGACAGCGGCTGATGATTCTTTACATCGCCGCGCTGGCGGCGCGCATAGTCTTGCAGACGGCGCGCAGCGGCTTTGAAGGCGTCGTTGATCGCCATGCGAAGCTGTTTGTGAGGCGTCTCGACTTCGAGTTTCTTGCTGATCCCTCTGCCGCCTCCCCTGCGAACGCGAGAACCCAGGCTGGCCTCGCGCTTGATGACGAGTTCGCCGCCGGGTAACGTGAGATCGATGCGAACGTGATACGGCGAGCCCTTCACGTGGTGCCGGTGCGGCACCTCAACGGCCACACGGCAGCCCATAATCTGGCGGTAAAAAGTCTCCAGCTTCTTTGCTTCTTCGCTGATCCACTCTTCCACCATGGGCGAAGACTTCATATTACGGAAGGTAACTTGTAGAACTTCCATGGCAACCCTCCTCCGATTGAACACCTCGCTCTTGTTTGCGACTGTTGCGAACACCCATCACTCCGAAGCGGCCGGTATCGCGCCTCGGGGCGTCATGCTTTTCTTGCAGGCCTCCCGCGAAAACCGCGGGAAGCCTTCCCGGACCCGTTCTAAGGAACGATGCGAAGATCGTTCTCCACTCCGGAAACGCCCGGCGCTGCCCAGGCGGCCCATTCCGCTTCGTCGCGCTCGGTCCAGGAGTTGACGGTGCCGCGGAGGGTTACCTTGCCTTCGGCGGTCTCGACGGAAATCTTTCCAGCGTCGAGTTCCGCAGCGCGCTCCAAAGCCTGCTCGATCCTCAGCTTGACGTCGCCCACCGAGACTTTCGGCGGGCTGACGCTGATCTGGTTCGATACGCCGATGACGCCGATCAAGTGGCGCACGGCGCGCTCCGCCGCTACCTTTTCGTAGTGAAATCGCACTTCGCCTTCCAGCGCGATCCGGCCGTGCTCGACGACGACTTTGACTCGGTTGCGCGGCACCGAAACGTTCCAGTCCAGCGCATTGACCGCGGCGCGCGCGATGTCCGCATCGCTTCGCTCGGAGTCTCCAGGAAGCTTGACGATGATGGCATCCGTCACGGCTTTCACTCCCGCAACGCGCTGCGCCACGCGCACGGCCGTCCATTTTTGCGGCAGGCTCTTTACCATGCCGGTCAACATCACGATCCCGGATTCGGCCGATACGCCAATTCCGGCGGCATCGATGCTCGGCTCCCACGCAAGCGCTTCCATTACACCTCGCTGCAACTCACTGTCTGTTCTCATGGCGTCCCCTCCCAAGATTTTGTATCCGAGCCTCATCCGAAGGTTCCCGAAATCCGGCGGGTCGCGTTCCCAGCGGCCCGCCGGCGAAACTCCGGGCGTAACTTCGGTCAGGCAACTTTCACCTCGATGCGGTTCGCTGTCGCCTTAGCGCTCTTCGGCGCTTGCAGTTCAAGCACGCCGTTCTTAAGGGTGGCCGTCGCCTTCGAGGCATCCACCTCGGCCGGCAAAGAAACGGCTCGAAAGATCTCATTCGAGCACTGTTCCTGATAAACGGCCTTACCCTTCTTGGTTTCTTCCTTGGTTTCCCTCTTGCCACTGATGACCAATCGCTGTGGTTCGAGTGTGACTTCGAGGTCCTTGACCTCAAATCCAGGAACTTCGGCCTGGACGATCACGGTGCCCTCAGCCTCGGTCACGTTGACGTGAACGGGGTGGAACAGTTCGGTTTCCGCCTTGAACCAATTCTCCAGATCGCGGCCAAACAACCCGTCATTCTCGAAGATGCTGAATGCGCGGCTGGCAATTTGGTCGTAGACCTTGTTAAACCGCTCAATCAGGTCCTTCGATGTAGTCTTTACCGCAACCGGTGCCTTTGCCGGGACTGACTCCAGGGCCGTTTGCGTTGCTGCGCTTTTTTCGGCTGCCATGTTTCTTTCTCCTCCTTTGCATTCGCGTTCAATGTGGGCGCTGGCTCCTAGTGCAGACACTGGCGCTTGCGCCCCGATAGCCACTGACTAACCCCATAACCTAGGATGATGCAAGTGGACTATCGGCTCTCCCGGTCACTCAGTCTGTGATCTGCGTCACGGGCCTTCGTTACCAATTCCCTCGCTTCGGCCGGAAAAAGAGGCGTCACACTTACGCCCCTCATTCGCCTGTAACTTTATTCGCAAACCGTTCCGGCCTCGGCGAGGGACTGACACGGTCATAGATCCTCGTCCTCGAATCCCGTGACGGCCGCGTCGTCGGCAAGCGCTTCGACCGGATCATTCAGGAACTCCACGTCCACAACCTCGACGACCATTGGTTTGAACGTAGTCTGCGTCATTTCGACGGGCTTCTGCCCGCGCATTGCTTTCCCGTGGCGACGCGGTCGCGCGGCAGGCGCATGGTGAACAGCTACCTTGTCGGGGCGTGCTGTGTGCTTTGGCATGGTGAACTCCTTCCGATATCCCAAGATTGACAACTACGAACCAACCTCAGAATGCTCCCAACGCTTTCGGAGGCGCTGTGAGATTCATCACGGTTCGCTGTGTCCCATCTTCCACGGAACGAACGAGGGCTCGTGACGCCGGTCACATGGATGATTGATAGCGCTCAGCGCATGTCCACCATGAGGAAATGTAAAAACAATGTGTCAATTGAGGCTTGGCTCGATGGAACGGAGAAAGATTTCGCAGGTGACGAAATGAAAGACGAAGGGACGATCGCGGCGATTTCTCTGCTCATGATTCTCGCCGTAAGCCTGCTGGTTTTCCCCGGTGGGGCAATCTCCCCGAATGCGACTACGAATCAGCCGGAGCTTGCCACGCTCGCGTCGTGCCTGAAGAGCCGGGGAGTCCTCTTTTACGGCGCATTCTGGTGCCCCTATTGCCAGAAACAGAAGGCGCTTTTCGGAGATGCGGCTGGCCTGCTTCCCTACGTCGAATGCTCGAATCCCGATGGCCATGGGCAGATGCCGGTCTGTATCCAGCAGGGAATCCGCAAATACCCGACGTGGGTGTTTCCGGACGGGACCAAGGTGATCGAGAAGCTATCGCCTCAGGCGCTCGCTGAGAAGTCCGGCTGCGCGGCGCCGAGGGAGTGACATCCATGAATGGAAAAACCTATCTGAAAATTACGTTAGGACTCGGGCTGGGGGGCACGGTCTTTTCGGGCTATCTCAGCGCGGTGCGCTTGCTGACCGGGAGTTGCGCGTTTAACGAATCCTGCCCGTTCTTTCTGGGTTATCCTGCCTGCTGGTACGGATTCGCGATGTTCGCTTCCATCTTGGCAGCGGCCTTAATCTCTTATTCCGGGAAACTCCAAGCTGAATCCGCGGCCAAAATCATCGGCGGCCTCTCTCTCTTGGGAACCTTGTTCGCGGGGCGTTTTGTGTGGATTGAAATATCGTCGTGGCTGGCGGCAGGCAATCCCGGCTATTCACTGGTTTTGCCGACATGCGTTTACGGGCTAGTGTTTTACGTGGCGATTCTGTTCTTATCGGGTTGGATGATCGAACAGCCGAAAGAGAGTTATGCCGGCTTGAGAGCGAAGGCTGGCGAGCGCAGGTGACCCATGACGATTTTCACGGATCGTGTGGAAGCAGGCCGCATGCTCGCAGAACGGCTGAAAGCGTACGCCATGCGGAAGGATCTTACCGTGCTGGGCATCCCCCGCGGGGGAGTTCCAGTTGCTTTCGAGATTGCCGAGGCATTGGGCGCCCAACTCGACGTATTCGTAGCGCGCAAGCTTGGAGTCCCGGGGCAGGAGGAACTGGCGTTCGGTGCCATTGCCAGCGGCGGAGTTCGCGTTCTCGACCCGGAGATCATCGGGGCGCTCGGGATATCGGAAGCCGATATCGAAGAGGTGACCGCCCGGGAACGAAGGGAACTGGAGCGGCGCGAGCGTCTGTACAGGGGCGCAAAGGCGCCGCTCGATGTCGTTGGACGCACCGTAATCCTGGTGGACGACGGCATCGCCACTGGCTCCAGCATACGGGCGGCTATTGCGGCGTTGCGCCATCTGCAGCCGGCGAGATTGATAGTGGCCGCTCCCGTGGCGCCTTTGGCGACGTGCGCGCGACTGCGCCAGGAAGTTGACGATCTTGTTTGCGTGGATACGCCGAAGTCGTTCCGGGCGATCGGTGAATTCTACGAGGACTTCTCGCAAGTAACGGACCAGGAGGTTACCGGCCTGCTGCGGCGCAACTGGCAGGAGACCGTTCCGAGGGGCATTTGAAATATCGGGCTGGGGCAGAAGGAGGCTTAGTCATGATTCCAGGCAGAATGATGGACCGGGATGGGCAGGAACGGGAGATTCTCATTTCCGTGGGCGAGGTGATTCTGGGGGGCACGCTGCACATTCCGCACGAACCTCGCGGAATGGTTCTGTTTGCGCATGGTAGCGGCAGTAGCCGCCACAGCCCGCGAAACCGCTACGTTGCCGGGGTCCTGCAGTCGCAGGGGATGGCAACTTTGGTCTTCGATCTGCTGACCCGTGGCGAGGAGTTTGTCGACGAACGGACGGAGCAACTGCGCTTCGATATTGGCCTGCTGGCAAAGCGATTGTGCGCCGTGACCGAATCCGTGCGCCACGAACCTGACGTTGGGAGGCTCCCGCTGGGATACTTCGGGGCCAGCACCGGGGCCGCTGCCGCCCTGGTAGCCGCGGCCGAACTTCCCGAGGCGATTGCCGCGGTCGTATCGCGCGGCGGGAGGCCGGATCTGGCGGTCCAGGCGCTGCGCCGGGTTCAGGCGCCGACGCTTTTGATCGTCGGGGGAGAAGACAAGCACGTGATTCAGTTGAATCGGAAGGCCTTGGCGCAGCTTCGCTGCCCGGAGAAAGAGCTGGTTGTGATTCCGGGAGCCACGCATCTGTTTGAAGAGCCCGGAGCACTCGAGGAGGTGGCCCGGCTCGCCGGGGCATGGTTCGAGCGGTTCCTTGCATCCGCGAACACAGCCATGCCTGCCGCCGACGCCGGATCGACGCATGCCGGGAGGGCGTCATGAAAATCCTATTGGCAATTGACGATTCCAAATATGCGGAGGCAGCGATCCGGCAGGTCATCGCACAGGCCGGGCCCAAGGGCGCGGACGTCAAGGTCCTGCACGTGGTTGAACCAACGCCATTATTTCCGGACGGCCAGTCGTGGGGATACGGCCCGGAATTCGACAGTATGCGGAAGGAACAAGAAAAACAGGGTGAAGAACTCGTGTCTCGAGCCGCTAAGGCCTTGCGGGACGCCGGCTGCAAAGTCACCACCGCGGTCGAGTGGGGCTTTCCAAAGCTGGTCATCCTCGATCAGGCCGCCGAGTGGCATGCCGATTTGATCGTGGTGGGCTCGCACGGACGCAAGGGCCTGGACCATTTTCTCATGGGCAGTGTTTCGGAGGCGGTGGCGAGGCACGCGGCCTGCTCCGTGGAGATCGTGCGCGCGCCAAAGCACTGAAGGCGGGGTGGGGATGCTTGCGGCGCACGCGATTAACCAATCAAGCCATTAAGCGGCTCGCGCCAAAAGCGGGGTTCTGGGAAGATCGATTTGCAGCATACTCCCGTTGAACCTCGCGTGGACCTGCACGGGATCGACCTCGACGGGAAGAGCAAGCACGCGGTAAACCGATTCGGGGAGCGGGCAAGCGCCGTCGCCAGCGTCTTGGGCAGGCGGCTTTCCGCAAAGAGTTAGCCGGCGCGGCTCCACGCAGACCTCGACACTACCTTCGCCGAAAGCGGAAATATCGGTGCTGACCGAAATCTTGTCGTCTCGCGTGAGCAGGCCGCATGCGAGTGGACGCACCACATCCAGCTCAGCGAGCTTCCAATCTTCCCCGGCGTGGCCGGGCGAGGAGCCGTGGCTTTCAAAAAGCTGGAACGCACGACGGGTAACGGCTTCGCGGAGCCGCTTTTCCTGTTCCCCGGGATTCACGGCCGCGATCTCTATTCCCCGGCCCTTCCAGTACGGATGTCTCGAGGCTTCTTGGGCCATTTCTGTGCCTCCTTTGGCTTTGTTAACCATCAAATAAGTGAAAGTAGCAGAATGCGATAGAGCAAAAGTCACGGCCCCACGTGACGCAAGGCACCGAAGTTTTTGGCCGTGGTTGGCTAGAGTATGGGCATGGATGCGCGGTGGCTCACGAGGATCGGGCGGTTGTCGGCTGGCAGGTCGGGGCGGGTGTGTGCCCGGAGAGGGCCGGCCATTGGGCACTCACTGCGAATAGCCGGTCTTTGCCTTTTGTTCGGTTTCGGATTGAGCGGGGCGGCGAGAGCGGCACAGTTAAAACAGGTGACGATCGACGCTTTCAATCATTACGTGGCGCTCACCGAGGCCCGAATCGCTCGCGAGATCAGCGACCGCAATACGTTCTTGTGGGTGGATCAATTGCCGCCGCAACGGCGCGATGCGGTGTTGGCACAGCTCCACCAGGGACAAGTGGTCACTCAAAGGCTGGAAACACGTGAAAATGGGCAGCTCATCCCCATTCCCCAGGGGATGGTTCACCATTGGCTGGCTATGGTTTTCGTTCCCGGCGTCAACTTAGCGGACACCCTGGCCCAGCAGCAAGACTATGATCGCGGCGCCGAGGTCTATGGCCCGGACGTACAGGATTGCAAAATACTGGAGGCCAAGGGCGACAGTTTTCGTGTGTACTACCGGCTCCATCGAAAGGTGATCGTGACGGCAAATTACAACGCCAACTTCGACGTCCGCTATGTGCCCATCGACGAGATGCGTGAGTACAGCAGCTCGCATTCCACGAGGATCGCTGAGGTGGTCAACCCCGGCATGCCCGACGAGAGCGAGAGACCAATCGGAAATGACCGCGGTTACTTGTGGCGGCTAGAGACGTACGCGCGTTACGAGGAACGGGACGGCGGAGTTTACATCCAGGACGAGTTCCTCTCGCTGAGTCGCAGCGTTCCAGCCATTTTTGCCTGGCTCGTCAATCCTTATATCAGAAGCATTCCGCAGGACTACCTGGCTCACCTTCTGGGCGCTACACGAGACGATCTGATGGATTCCCGACCAGGCGCAGCACACGACGGCACACTTTCGCTCCGGTCGCCACGGGTTCCAACCGGCCTGGCTCCAACGGCCGCGGGCGCGGCGGTCAACGTCAAACGCTACTGAGGGTCTGCTTCGATTGCAGACGAGGTGGTTGCCAGCGCGTGAGGGACTGCCGAAGAACGCCTAGCCAGGCGCGTGAGCAGGTCGCCAGCCGCGTATACCGCTAACACCAGCATGATGCCGTCCATGGGCTGGCGATAACGCAAGGACGCGTGAGTGACATAGAAGACCAGCGGAAACGCCAGCAGCACCATCGCCAGCGGGAGCGCGGCGTCTTTTCGCGCGCGCAGGGCCGCCAGTGCGCCAAGCCAACAGAGCGCTGAGAACAGGACGTTTCCCAACATTTGCAGCTTCTCCGTGAGACTCGCGGCGAGCCAAAGATCGTAGGGCGAATCCCACAGGTCCAGCCAGTTTTCCTCGATGCGGCGCAGCAGCAGGAGCGCCGCGCCGGCAGGATATTCCCGAATCATGGCCAGCGCCTCGCGCTGCTTGTCCTCCATGTAGGGAATTTCCCCCATGCTCGCGTACTTCTGGGCTTCCTCCAGGTTGTCATTCGGATGCAGCGGTGACCGGATGCCGTCGGGCACGTCCGCGCGCAGTCCCAACAATAATTCGAGACCGAAATTCGACCGCAGCGGAATGAGCTTGTGGAACACGGCATAGTTCCGAATGGTCCAGGGTGCAAGGCAGGCCAGGAAGATGAGCGCCGATGCGGTGGCGAGCTTGGCTGCGCGCAACGGCGTCTGCGGCCAGATGGCCCAGAGTGCCAGGAACGGCAGAACGCCGAGCAGGGACGGGTTGATCAAGGCGCCGATGGCCCAGAGCGCACCATAACCGATCCAGGCAGCGAGGCGGCTTGAACCCCGCAGCTTGAGCGTGGCCAATACCAGCAATGCAAGCCACAGTCCGGCTAGCGCCGTGTCCCAAATCCAAAAGATGGAGTAGAAGACGGAGGTCGGCAGGATGGTCCAGAACCACGCAGCCGCCCGTCCCGTTTTCTTACCGAATGCCATAGTCCCGATCGCCGCGATAGGCCATGCGGTAAACGCCGAAAACGCGCAGTTGATGGTGTGGATGACCAAATTGGAAGCGCTGCTGTAGATGCCGAACAGTTTGAAGACGCCAGCGAGGAGATACGGGTAGATTGGCGCGAGCCAGGCGGTTGGACCTGTACGAACAAAGCGCAATGGTGAACTGAAGCCATGGCCCGCTGCGATGGACGCGGCAATGGCGCCCGTTTCCGAAGCAAATGGCGCGCCCTCGACCGCGCCCGTCCCAGCGCGGTTGGCGATGTGCGCAAGATAAGACAGGATCCCCACGCGCACCAGAAATGCCACAACAACGATCATCCCGATCGAAGCGACGGCGGTTTTTAACTTTTCGCGCAAAGCGGACTACCTCCCGCAACACGACTGACGAATGATTACCCGGACAACCGGCCCCAGGCGTGCCAGCAGATACGCATCATGCGAAAGCCGTTTGCGAAAACTCGGTTCATCTTGGTCAGCCCGTGCACCCGCTCCTGGTAATGGACGGGGACATCCACGATTCGGAGGCTGAGCCTGCTGGCGCCGAACAGCAATTCGTAATCGCCCCAGAAGTCCGCAATTCCCCACTCGCCCAAGTGCCGCTCCAGGGCCTGCCAGTCGCACCGCCAAAGAACTTTGGTGCCGCAGAGCGTGTCCTTGATCCGCTGGTTCAGCAGGAACGAGAAGACGAAGCTGAAAAACTTATTGCCGATCATATTGGCGAATTTCATGGCGTACTGCTGCATCGGGTAAACCAGGCGGCTGCCATTGATGAAGTCCCCCCGGCCGCTCAGCAGCGCGCGCAAAAAGACTGGCAACTCTTCGGGCATGACGGACAAATCGGCGTCCAGAATCATGAGGACATCGCCTCGAGCTGCGCGAAATCCGGCCCAGACGTTCTGGGCCTTGCAGATTCCCGGACCTTCGATCAGGCGAATTTCGCGTTCCGGGTGCAACGCCTGCATTCGTCTTACTTCATCGGCCGTCCCGTCGGTCGAGCGGTCATCGCAGAAGAGAATCTCGGTCTGCCGTCCCATCTCCGGAACGCGCTCGACGGCCTGGCGCACGTTGCCCACCTCGTTGCGGCAGGGAACGATTACGGACACGGTGACGTCTTCTTCGCGCATCGGCTCCGGCGCCAGTCGCGCCACGGTGATTTGCATCAGGCCGAGCCGATCGAGGCCCGGCAGGCGCCCGAGACAATCGTTCACGAACGCCGATAAGAGGGGTACCCACTTCGGAAGAAGAAACAGGCGATAGGTGCGAATCGGAAGAAATCCGGCGAGTCCCAGAAAACCACGGAGATCGTGCTCGCTCACCCAATTGGGCTCCACGAAACGCGAACGAAGCCGCAACTTGCTTGCCAACTCCAAGACCGGCTGCCACAGGTGGTTATAATTGATGACGACGAGCCGAGTGTTCGCGGTGCAATGGCGGCGAATCTGTTCAAGCGCCTTGAGGATATCGACCGTGTCGAAGATGTGGTCGAAAAGCACGTAATCGAATGTTTCGCCCAGCTCGAGGTCTTCCGGATCGCATTGCACGAAATGAAGCTCCGGAAATTGTTTGCGCGCGCTATCGACCATGACCTCGCCGAGTTCAACGCCCACGCCGTAGGAAGGCGCCACCGAATCGAGTAGATGGCCGGTCTGACAGCGAACCTGCAAGACTCGCTTACCCGGCCCGATGAGAAAACGAAGCAGCCGCCGAATGCGATCGTAGAAATAGCGATTGGATTCGATCCAGTCGCCGCGGCGTGCGGCCACTGCGTCCTGCTGCTTACGCCGAGCCTGCCGCATTTGATCCAGAGCTTGCAGGCCGCGGCTTTCGGTGCTGGAGGAGGATTCAGCGGCGAGCATCGAGATTCCCTCCGGACACGCGTTCCCATATGACCGCATTCCAGGCTTGCGCATCAGCCGCCACCAAGGGCCGGACCGGCCGGTAGTGAGATCGGAAGTACGCCGCCAATTCCTGGTCGAAATCCTTGCCGAATTCCGGCGCGCCGTATTCGGGGAATTGGCGATCGGACCAGAGGAGATAGCGGACCTGTTTGCGCTCGATCTCGCCAATGAGCGCGTCGGTCATTTTGCCGGGCGCCACCATGCCCGGGGTGAAGGCGTATGCCCGCGTCGGACAATCGAGCCCGGAGAAGAAATACAGGCTGGTGTCCTCCGGGACGGAGAGCACGGACTCACCCGCCGCAGCTTTTTCCTTCATGAACGCGATCGCGGCCTGATAGCTCGCCGCAGCCGAGCCGGGTACTTTCATCGTCCCGCGCGGGGTCGCGAGTGGCATGAGGTGATAGGGGTTTGGCAACAGCCCTGCGGGAAGCAGAACCGCCGCCAGGCAAGCGCAGCAGACCAGAGATTCCCCTTGAAATCGGCTCGCGCGAGAGCCGCCAGCAGCAACGGCAGGCGCAAGAAGCAAGAAAGAAAGAATCGCCGCGCCGTTGTAATAGATGGGATAGCCCGAGAAATTCATCCCGAGCAGAATGCGCGCTCCGAGCAGGCTCGAGAACGTCAGCAAGATGGGCAACGCGGCGCTGCGCTTGGACGAATCCTGCTTAAAGAACTGCCACCAGCAAGCCAGAGCGGTGAGTCCGACGTACAGCACCATGTCCGGCGGAAACATAAACCGGCGGAAGACTTCTGCCGCACGCGACGGAAGAAATCCCGCCACGAACGCCCCAGCGACGAGGAGTAACCCTGCCAGCAGAAAAATCTGCCGCAAATCCGAACGGGTGCGGCGGAGGACTTCACGAAAGCCCAGAACGATTGCCGCCAGCAAAACCGTCCGAAGCGCCGCCAGCAGGATCGTATGCCCGTCGATGGTCATTCCCGTCGACTTCAGCCATAACTTTCCGTAGGTGCGCAGGAAATAAGATGTGGGCCAGCTGACCGGCAGGTTCTCCTGGGTGATGAACTCGAATCCAGCGATCGAAACCATCCAGCCGACGACCAGCGCAAACGCGAGAACGCCGGGCAGGCAGACCGCGAAATCCTTCGCGGCGCGCGTCCAATCGCGCCAGCGAAGCCAGCGCGTCAGAATCAGCAGCGCCAGGGCTGCGTAGCAGGCCGCGCCAAATTCAACCTTACAGAGCAGTGCTGCCGCGGCGGCCGTTGCAGCCGCGAACATCCAGCCCAGGCCCGCGGAATCCGAAGCGTTCACAGCGCACCAGAGAAACAGGCACGCCGCCAGAGAGCCGTAGACCGAGGCAAAACTGTAGGGCAGCGGATAGTTGAAAATCCCGGACTCAAACGCCTCGAACAAAACTATGGCCGCGGCCGTCAATCCGACGATCCAGGACGAGAAACGCAAGGCGACGCTGTACAGCAACACGGCGCATCCCAGGGCAGAGAGAGCGCCCGCCCAGTACAGGACGCTCAGGTGCGTTCCGAACGTGCGGAAAAGGAAGCTATTGATGTAGGGCCCGGCAGGTCCGTAGAGGTACCAGACGTCCCGGTAGAGCATCTTGCCTCCGGCCAATGCAGCGGGAACATACATTTCGCGGCCGCTATCGATGGATAGGCTTCCCCAGGTGGCCCAGGTGGCGTAGAACCGCCACGCCCAAAATGCAACCAGCGCCAGCAAACCGGCCCAGGCTTTGAGATCCCACGCCACTCGCTCGGCTGAAAGGCCAAGAAAGGCGGAAGCGCCCGAACGGAGTGCTTCGCTGGCGCTGGCCGAACGTGGATTCGGCGAAATGCGGTCCGGGAGGGTAGCGGTAGCCATGAGACCTGACCAGATTTTAGCAACCGCTGGGCGGGATTCCCGGGAGTCTGGGCCGAAGGTTATCAAACGCTAACAATGGAATGTTCGACCTCAGCAAGACCGGGAAGCAGGGCCACTTGGAGCACTCAACTGCTTGGGACGACCGACGGCCTGACGGCAAACTCGACGGAAATTAGCCCCTTGAATTGTCTCGTGAGGACGATCAAGGCAAGGATGAAGAGCGCAAAAGTCGCCACGTGAACCAGGAGCGTTCCGCCATAATGCTCAATCCCAAGCCCATTTCCCGCGATTCCGACCAGCGCCAGATATCCCACGGCCCAGCCTCTGAACCGCGCGACGCGCATCAGATCGAGCACAAAAGGCAGAGTGGGCAGCAAGAAGATGAGGCGATAGTCCCAATTGGAACCGATCGCATACGTAAAAACGTAGATGCTGCCGAATACCGAAAACATCTCTCCCCGCATCGAGTTGAACAGACCGGGATCGAGGTCCAGCCCGCTTTTCCAAGCCAAATCCAGTGTTGACAGGACGGTCAGCCAAAATGCGCCCAGCACGACCCAGCTCATCTGCATGAAATGCAGCATCGAGTCCGAAAAGAAGTGAAGGATCTCCTCCTGAAAAGAAGGATAACCGTACGACCGGATTCTCGAAATGGGCGTAGCGTGCCGAATCAGGTCGACATCGCGCCACTGCCAGGCGAGCAACACCAACACAAGAGCGGCGGAAACGAACGGCACGATTCGTTGCCTGGCGGGGCGTCGAACGGCATCCATCATCATTCCGGCGAGTGGAAAAATCTTGAGGAGAGAGGCCGCCGCGAAAGCGATGGATTTCAGGTACTTGTTGGTGGTGAAGCAACCCACGAAAATCAGCGAAAAGACGAACAGGTCATTATTTCCCCGCTCGATGGCGAATAGTGGCGCCGTCGATAAGCTGGCGAGCAGGAGAATCAGCGCGTCCCCAGCGTATTTTGCCTGGGCGATGAGCACCGACATACAGGCCAGGTAGCAGGCGCAAAATGCAATGGCAATCATCCAGACATTTTGTGTGTTGATTCCTAGAGCGGAGAATGAATACAGCCACACTCGAGGGTAGTTCAACGGCCGGCCCAGCGGGTCAGCAGGATTTTTCACAAGCGGGTCTTGACCGTGGCGAAGCGTCTCCAGACCCTCGGGAATGGAGCGCACGTCCAAGAACCGTGGCAGCATGGCAGGAACGCCGACGGCTCGCCATGCTGGGATCCAGTCAGAGGCAAACGCCGAGACCAGGACGAGTAGCGGCACCAGCCACAGGGTTGCCAGCGAAGCGATCTTGACCGTGCGTAACATGAAGACTAGGACAAACTTTACGGGCTTTCGGCGGCGCGTCAGCGCTTTTTGCTGACTCGCTTTGCGATTCGGTTATTATCTGTCCTGAGGTGGCCCCGCAATGTCGTCGGAAGGAAAGGCGGTCGTGGACAGGGAATCGCGCGCGCTGAGCGTGAGCCAGGTGATGGACGGTCGGCCGCTGGGCCGGTTTCAGACTTGGACCATCCTGCTCTGCGGTCTGGTCATCGTCTTCGACGGTTTCGATACGCAATCGATCGGAATTCTCGCTCCCTCGATGTCCGAGACCCTGAATATCCCGCTCAAATATTTCGGCACCATCCTCAGCGCCGCCCTATTCGGTCTCTTGATCGCCTCGCTGGTGATGGGTCCTGTCGCCGATCGCTGGGGCCGGAAATGGGTGCTGGTGTGTTCGGTCTTCACGTTCGCGCTGTTCATGACCATCACCGCTCGCGCCACTTCCCTCGAGGAACTCGTAATTTTGCGATTCCTCACCGGACTCGGTCTCGGAGGCGCCATCCCCAACGCGATCTCCCTGGCTTGCGAGTACGCGCCGAAGCGTCTGGTTCCCACCGTCGTGGGTTTCATTATGGCCGGCATGCCGCTGGGCCAGGTGCTGGCAGGCCGGGTCGCCTTGACGCTGCTACCTACAAAATGGGGATGGCGGGCGGTGTTCTACGTCGGGGGAGTCTTGCCCATCCTGGTAGCGATCGCGCTGATCTTGTGGCTTCCGGAATCGGTGCGGTTTTTGACCGTTCGTGGCGGCGACAAGCGAAAAATCGCGCGGATCATGGCGCGCATTTCACCGGATTTGGCAACGGTGACGATCAGCCCGGAAGCCGCGCAAGACCGCGAGCGCAAGGGCTTGTCGGTCAAACACCTTTTCGCGGAGGGCCGCTCGGCGGCGACACTTCTGCTTTGGGTGCCGTTTTTCATGAACTTGCTGATCTTATATTTCATCGTCAGTTGGCTGCCCGCGCTCCTGCGGGAGGTCCATATGCCCATCTCCGCGGGCGTGGCCGCGGCCACAATTTTCGGAGTCGGAAGCATCATCGGAAGCGTCGCGCAAGGGCCGATGACGAATCGATGGGGTCCCTATGGCCTTTTGCTGTCGGAGTTCGGATTGTGCATGGTGCTGTCCGGATCGCTGGCGCTCGTGGCGACCTCCTTGTCCCTGGTGATGACGGTCGCATTCGTCCTGGGCTTCACGGTCACCGGCATACAAGCTGGCCTGAATTCGCTGGCCGCCAGTTTCTATCCGACGTCGATACGATCGACGGGCGTGGGCTGGGCCCTGGGCATTGGCCGCGTCGGCTCGGTGACTGGTCCAATGCTGGGCGGAATTCTGCTGAAAATAGGATGGACGCCGCAACAGATATTACTGGCCACTGCCGTGCCGGCCTTCTGCGCGGGGCTCGCGATCATGGTGAGCTATCGCCTTCGCGGCACCTCCAGCGCCTATCGCGCGGCCCCCGCCGATGTGCCGGTCGTATCGCACTAAGCGTGTATCGGCCGCGATCCGGCCGCAGGCGCAAAATGGTCTTTTCCGATTGCGCAGTGATTCGTCTATAATTGGGGCATACTGTAAGTTTTCTTGTCGCAGGAGGGACGTAACGTGAGAAATCGCTTCGTGTTTGTCGTTACTGCTCTTATCGCGGTCCTAGCTTTTTCGACGATTCTGAGTGCCCAGGCTCCAGCTACCAGGGAAGCCATGGCGATTGCTAAGCAGCACTGCGAGCAGGCCGGCCAGCCGGGAACCGAATATCAGGTACTCTGCAGCGATACGAAGCCGTCGGCTCCCGCCCCGAAGCATGACATCAGCGGGGCTTGGTCGGGCCCGATCGGCGCGGTTGCGGTCGACAGGAATCCCCCTATGACGGACCTCGGCAAGAAGCTGTTCGCGATGAACCATGCCAATCAGGCCGTCAATGTTGCCGATTCCAACGATCCGCTGAATCATTGCGATCCGCTGGGTTTCCCACGCAACGCCGTTTTCGAATTGCGAGGACTTTCGATCGGCGCCATGCCGAACCGTATCCTGATTCTCTCCCAGTACCAGAGGGCGTGGCGCGAAGTCTGGACCGATGGCAGAGCCCTTCCCACGAACGCCGGCAGCGATGCTCCCGACGCGCCTGATCCGCGCTACTACGGATACTCCGTTGGCCACTGGGATGGAGATTACACCCTCGTCGTGGACACCGTTGGCACCGACGACTCCACCTGGCTCGATAATGAAGGCCATCCGCACAGTGCCGAGATGCACGTGACCGAGCGCTACACGCGCGTGGACCACGACACGCTCTCGCTCACCGTAACGGTCGACGACCCGAAGATCTACACCAAGCCTTTTGTGCTCGGGAAAACGATCTTCAAGTGGATCCCCGAACAGGACTTCGAGGAGCAGCTCTGCATCCCGTCGCAGTCCCAGCTATATACGGACTTCATCGCCAAGCCCGCGGGGAAAGAGAAGAAGTAGAGCAGCATCCGCTTCGCGGGCCGGCGATCCATTTCAGCACCGCCACGATTTCGAGGAGGAGCACAGGGATGCGCACGGGGTCGTTTCGCATCGCGCTTGTGGCTGTCTTTCTGGCGGTGCTCCTCTCCTGGAGCACGCCTCGGACGTTCGGGCAGGACGCGAATTCCGGTGATCCGATTGTGGGTGCCTGGAAGCTTGATCTGGTCAAGTCCGTGAGGAATCGGGCAGGAGGTGAGCCTGTTCATCCCACCCGCCAGGCCACGCGGATCTTCGCCGTCGAAGGCGATGGCTACCGCATGAGCGCCTTCAATGATGACGCGGCGGCCTCGGCGCGAGCGTACTTTGCCCGGTTTGACGGCAAGGAATATCCCGATCCGCACGGCCCGGGAAGAGGCGAGGTTGCTATCCACTGGCGCCTCAGCCTTTATCTGATCGTGCGGCTGGTCAAGATGAACGGGACACCCACGGAATATGCGACCTACGCCGTTTCTTCGGACGGCAATGTGCTTACGACGACGAGTTGGGATCCTGCAACTCCCGAATATCACAACATCCAGGTCTACGAACGACAGAAGTGACGGACGGGCGATAAAGCGCGCCAAGCAGTCATTCCGTGGCCCGCGCCGCGCGTTGACTTACTGCGCCCTTACGCCTAGGATTCCTGCATATGACGTAAAGCATGGCCGAAAAGGCAAGCGAATCTGTCTTGGCAGATCTGCCGGAGGAAACGATGATCAGAAAGTCGTGGATATTCCTGATGCTCGCGTATGCGTTGGTCGCCGCTGGCGCGGCGGCACAGGACGCGAAAACAGTGATTCAGAACGCGCAGAAAGCGATGGGCGACGTTCATTCGGTCCAGTACTCGGGCACCGGCAGCGCCGGTGCGTTGGGACAAAACTGGAATCCCACCAGCCCCTGGCACCCCACCCTCGTGACGAACTACACGCGGACGATTGATTTCGTGAACGGCTCCTCGAAAGAGGAAATGACGCGCACGCAAGAAAACCCGCCGGCCAAGGGCGGCGAGTTGCCTTTTGTCGGCGAGCTGAAGCAGGTCAACCTGATCAGCGGCCAGTGGGCTTGGAACGCGCCGCCGGGAGGGCCGATCGCCCCTGCGCCTGCCGCCGATGAGGAACGGCAACTGCAGATCTTGCTGACCCCGTACGGCTTCCTGCGAGGAGCGGCAGAGAACAAGGCCACGGTCAGCCAGGGCAACGAAAACGGTAAGACCGTTACGGTGCTCACGTTCATGGACGGCAACGGGCACAAGATCGTCGGCGACATCGACGATCAGAATATGGTGACGAAAGTGGACTCCTGGCTGCCCAATCCGGTGTTGGGCGACATGCTCGTCGAGACCACCTTCACCGATTACAAGGATTTCGGAGGCATCAAGTTCCCCGCTCACATCGTGCAGAAGCAAGGCGGCTTTCCAGTGCTGGACCTGACCGTGACCAGCGCGAAGGCTAATGTGCCGAACGCCTTTATTCAAATCCCGGGAAACGTGGACACTGTTGAAACCCACGCTGAAATCATCGGAGCGACGCTGCCGCCGGTCAATGTCGTCTCGCAAAAAATGGCCGACGGTGTGTGGTTCATTGGCGGCGGCACGCATAACAGCGCGCTGATCGAGTTCAAGGACTACGTCGCGGTGGTCGAAGCGCCGAACGATGAGGCCCGTTCCACGGCGGTGATCGCCGAAGTGCACAAGCTCGTGCCGAACAAACCCATCAAGTACGTCTTCAACACGCACCATCACTTTGACCATTCCGGCGGCCTGCGGACTTACGTCGCGGAAGGCGCGACGATCATCACGCAGGAGGGCAACAAGTCGTTCTACGAAACGGCATGGAGTGCGCCGAGAACGCTGCAGCCGGACGAGATGTCCAAGAGCGGTAAGAAGGCCACCTTCGTCACCTTCAAGGACAAATACGAAGTGACGGACGGAAGCCGCGTTCTCGACATCTATCACCTGCAGGGAGACAACCACAACGAATTCATGTCCATCGGCTACCTGCCGAAGGAGAAGATTCTGATCGAAGCCGATGACTTCACGCCGCCACCACCGAACGCTCCGCCGATGAATCCGATTTCGATGGGCTTCGCCAACAACTTGTACGACAACCTGCAGAGGCTCAAGCTGGACGTGGCGCAGATCGCGCCGCTGCACGGAAACCCCGCTCCCATGTCGCGGATGCTGGAAGTACTGGGCAAGACGACGTCACGTGCGACAGCAAACTAAATCAGCCAAGACTTAGGAAACCGGCGCGCCGCAATCGAATCGCGGCGCGCCGATTTTGTTTTGCGGGCTAACGCTTATCTGACCGCTACGATTTAGCCCGGGAGTAGATCAGCAGAGTAAACGTACCCGGCACGATCTGCGGCCGCGGACGCGGATTTTGTTCCGTTGGCGCGGGCGTAGGGCCGAATTCCGCAGTCACCGTATAGATGTTGTGGTTCTTGGTGTCCACGGTCATGGTGCGCGCGCCGTTTTGCGTCATGATCCTGTCCACGACGGTGTACTTATCCGGGGAATCCTCGTGCGCTGCGGTGATGGTGCCGTCACCGCAGGAGGAGAAGGCCAATTTCGTGCCAGGATCGAACCACGTCGAATCCACGCCCATCCCAATCGGAATGGTGGCGACGAGTTTTCCATTGGTGTAGTCCACAACGGTCATATTCTTGTTGTGGCAACCCACGAAGAGCCTTTTGTGCGCGACGTCGATAGCCAGTCCGCCGGGCGCGTCACAAGATTCGGTGGGCCAGGTGGTGAGGACCTTGAGCGTCTTGGAGTCGAACTCCAGAATCTGGTTCTTGTCCTCGATGTTCACGAAAACGTGGCCGGCTTCATCCGCGACCGCGGCTTCGGGTTTGCCGCCGAGCGGGACAGAGCCGGCAACTTCTCCGCTCTGGGCGTCAACCCCTGTGGCATCCTGGCTGCGAGCGTTGAAAGTGAACACGCGCTTGGAGGCTTTGTCGTAAAGATAGCCGTCGGGACCCATGGCCGGGAGCGGGATTTCCTTGATGGTCTGCAAGGTCTTCAGATCGAACATGGTCGCTGAGTTCGACTGGCCATTGCTGGTGAAGCCGTGATTGAACTCCGGGGCCAGCGCGGCCCCGTGCGTGCCTTTTAGGTTCGCGATGTCGCCGACCACGTTGCCTTCGGGATCGACGACCATGACGTGCGTCCCGTGAGAAATAAAAACTCGGTGCGAATCGGAATCGACATTGACGTAGTCCCAGCCGCCGTCACCGCCGAGAGTGACCTTCTTCACTAAATGGTAGCCAGTGGACTGCGGCGCGGCGAAGGCAAGTGCAGCTAGCATCGCAGTTCCAGCCAGCACAACCAGCGGGGCCCAAAGTGCTTTACGCATCAGATGCCTCCTCCAAATTTAGATTCGATCGCGTCCCGAGTTCCGCTGATCTCAACGCTGGCTTACGGTGCTGGCCGGCTCGAGAATCAGCTTCTGCACGCGCCAATTCAAGAGCTCACCGACGAAAAGTTCGTTCTCCGACGGGCAAGCCATTTCGTGAATCCAGCCGAATTGCTTGGGCTGCTTACCGGCGCTGCCGAGATAGCCCAGCACCTTGCCATCAAGGCTGAGCTTGTAGATGCGGCCGGGATAGGCGTCCGAACTGTACAAGACCTGGTTCGGTCCCGGCGTGATGCAGATAGCCCACGGAGCGCCGGGCGCCATGGTTCCGGTGACGTTCGGACCGGGCTTATTGCCGATCGCGGGACGAGCGTCGGGCGGAACGGGCACGTCGATGGTGAACTGGCGAATAAAGGTGCCGTCGCCATCGAACACCTGGATGCGACGATTGCCGCGGTCGGCGACGTAGACGTGTCCTTGCGCGTCGGTAGCGATGCTGTGCGGCGTATTGAACTGGCCAGGCTGGTCGCCGGGAGTGCCCCAGGACTTGAGCCAATTGCCGTCCTTATCGACTTTTGCGACGCGCGAATTGATGTAGCCATCGCTGATGTAGGTGTTGCCGGCGGCGTCCCAGGCCACGTCGGTAACCTGGCGGAACATGCCGTCGACGGGGGGCAGCGGCGGCTTGGGGTGCCGCAGCGCCTCGGTGCCCTCGTCGGAGGCCTCTTGCTTGCGGCCGAAGACCATGACGACGCGGCCTTCGGGGTTGAACTTGATGATCATGTCCGAGCCCTTGTCGGTGACCCAGATGTTGTCTTCCTTGTCGATCTTCACGGTGTGGGCGAAGGACCAGGCGTAGAGATTGTGGCCGATCTCACGAATGTATTTTCCGTTGGCGTCGAATTCGAGGAGCTCCGCCGCGGCTGCCGCATAGGCCGGTCCGTTGGTATTTCCCCGGGTAAAGACGAAAACGTGCCCCTTGGAATTGACGGCCACGCCGGAGACTTCGCCGACGTACATATCCGGCGGGAGCTTCAGGAAATCACCCACCGAGCGGAACGGAATCTGTGGCGGGTTTTGCTGTTGAGCAAAGGCCGGCCCAGCCAGAAGAAAACACACAACAAAGAGCAAACGCTTCATGAGAACCTCCCGAGTAGGCAATTTCGCGAACACGATTAATTTGCGTGGGCTGCAAGTACAGCCCACACTCCGATTTGCGTGGGCTGCAAGTACAGCCCACACCCGACGCGCCGCACTTGCCAAAGCGCTTTTCTGGTGCCATGACGGATACACCGACAGCCTCGGCGTGTCAAGCATTCGAGCTGGCCCGCCGATGTTAGGCGATCTTTCCCGACTTGGTCTACCGTCGCGGCGATCAGGGTACCCCCACCCCCGGGGGTTTTGTATCGATATCAAAACATGTGGGTTGCGAGAAGAGCGTTTCATATGGCTATCATTCCAAAGGAGTTGCAAATTCCAACCATTTCCCTGTGTTTTCAGTCGATTGCAAAACGCCCCGGTGAGCTGCACGTTTCTGGGCTTGGACCTTCATGTTTCTGGCGCCTCCCGTTGAGATTTTGAACTTCACGCGCTTACCGCGACAATGTATGCGCACTTGCCGCGCGACTGGACCAAATCGACCGCAGCGCGTCTTGACTTGTTTACCGCCGAAGCTCCCTTTACTAGGGACTTCGGCTCGAAAGCGCCTGCATAGGCCAGGGCCTTCGGCTCGAAAGTGCCTGCGTGGACCGGGACTTCGGCTCCTGGGGGTGGGCACAGCCCCCACCGCCCCCACCCCCATCCCCGGTGGTTTTTTCAAAGAGCGCGCACGCGCCTGAAAACAGCGAAGTTGAGCAGTGAGCCAATGCACAAGAGCGAAAAGAGCGAGGAAAGAGCGGAAGGCGCCCGGAGGAATTTGCGAGATTGGGATGGCGTGCGGGGCGGTGAAGTGCGAGCGTCATAGGAAACGGTAGCATAAAATGGTGCCTTTGTAAATACTTATTACTGTGTGGTACTCGTTTCGAACGGAGAAGGAGGGAATGGGCGCCGAAACTCGCCTGTAGCTGCGTGACAGGTAGGGCCCCTTGGGGATTCCGGTTGATGTTCGCCGTTCGGAGTCGGCGTTCGAATGCGAGAAAAGCGACGCCGGTTCGACCCGGAAGAATAAGAAAAGAGGAATCAGAAGCTCAGCAATCGCTATAAGCGCAGACTCTGAGTCTCAACAGCTGTTAAGCCAGCCAGGAAATCCTGTTTAGGCTCTCGGCCAGAGATCATTTTTTCTAAATTATGCTTTGCAGCAGCGTTCGAGGGATCTTCATGGAGTGCTGCTTGAAATGCCCATCTGGCCTCGACAAGATCTCCTAAGCTAGCGACCGTCGCTCCGTACGCAGTTAAACATTGTGCGAGAGCAAGCCCCATCCGCAACGGCTGCCTAAAGATCGCCTCAGTACTTTGTCTGGTGCGATTCTCGATTCTAACTGTGGATATAGCGATCATAGCGACGGCGAGATTTTGTCTGGAAATGTCAGACGGGTCCAACTCAAGAGCCAACTGAAACCACTGAAAAGCGAGTTGGTATTGCTTCACATTCGAGTAAAAAATCCCGAGTTGTGTGTAGGCAGCGACGATGTTCTTCCGGATCGTCTCGACACTCCTAGCTGAAGGGTTCAGCATGAGTGCTTGATTGAATTCCTCAATCGCTTGGGGAATCAATCCATTCTGCGCATGAACGACGCCCCGGTTCAGAAATGTGACCGCCATATTTTCACGAGCAAGAGAGTATTCGGGGCTGAGCTCCAGGAGTAGGTTGTAAACGAAAAGTGCTGTATCGAATGCACCTTTGGCACCCAAGAGGTTGGCCATCTGAAGGACGGTGCCGCGTAACGTTGGATCAATCGAAAAGGACTTTGCCAGTTGCTCTTTCGCGCGCGCAACCAAGCCGTTCTGTAAAAAGAGCACCCCGTTCTCAAAATATTGCTGGGCTTCCGATACCGTGGGTCCCGTCACTGCTGGCTCTGTGAACTCCCAGATTTTCGTAAGCTCTCCCGCTGGACGGAGCTTGAAAGCCGTCGGGATACCTTCGTTGTTTGATACCTCGATCAAAACTGCTTCAGAGGGCCCCCCAAGCCACTCCACGGCCGTGCCACTAAACCTTTCTTGGGACGTGCGATCAGCGAATTCGACGACGTCCAGTAGCTTCGGATTGATCTCGACAGTCATAAAGTGTTTCTGTTACCCAAGACTGACAAGCCTTCTCAGCCTTTCCTGTTCCTTCGTTTCAATGTAACACGAGATGAGTACTGGCGTATCTTCTGCGTTCTTCCTGAACATCCACGCGACGGTCACGATCGCCGATTGGGCATTAAGACCGTTGATTGCGTGCCAAGTTGTCCAGACGTCGCCATATTCATTGGTGTCGCGCCGTTCAGCTGGCGCTTTCGGAAGACCGGACCGAATGAGCTCCGCCAGCACACCGGCATGTCGCCGCTCAATATTCAGTCGTTCTCGAAAGACGCGGGCTTTGTGCTGACCCTTAGGATGTTCGCTGTTAAGCACGTAGTCCTTCAGCCTTTCGACAGGTATGACCGCATTCTGAAAATTGGGCAGCAGGTTCATCGATCGGCACGAGGAGACGTGAGCTGTTTCAGCGAGGACCCGATGTCTGTCACCATCTGATCTAGTTCCGGCTCGTAATAGACGCGTGCGAGGCCGTTCGGTTTAGGAAGGCCCTCGACTCTGCGCTTCCAGTGCTTGTCCAGCGTCGCAACACTAGCGAACGCGCTGGCCATTACAGCATGGGAAAAGTCCAGTGCGTCGCCCGGCTTTAGCGGATGACCCTTCGCCTCGACGATTAGAGTCCTCACCAAGTTGCCGCATGCGAAGGTTGCACGCCGGGAAGGACCGAATGCCTGAACGGGACGTTTCTCAAACATTGACGGATCCTGTTCGTAGTCGAGCCTCCTGGCGCAGATCTCCGCCTTTAGGACCGCGTCAAATTCTTTGGAGCTCTCGCGGATCGAATCGCGTTGAGGGCCAACCCAATCCAGCACTGCACCCAAACGAAAGAAATCGTCTGTCAGGCCAATGATGTTTCCCGAGCCCGGCGTGTAGTTGTTCGTGCGAGCGCGGAAATAGCTGCGCATGAAGTCTGACGAGACACAGGCCGCGTCCGGGGCTGCACCGGCCCACTCGCGGTTGACCACCTCAAATGTATTAGGTTCTACAGGGAACCAATGCGGGCCAAGTTCGTCCCAAAATGCTCTTACGGTATCGGCTGATTGACCCTGCGGCCCTGCCAGTTCGGCAGCATTTGCGACCGAGAACAACAAGTCCGCACCGGAGTGAAGCGCGTCAACGAACCGCCTCCGTCGTGAAGTGTCACCCTTTGCGAGGCCGATCACTGCCCAGTTATCGAGGTAAACCGCTAAGCCGCAGACGGTGGCATTGAACGTCTTCATCGTCGTTCTGATCAATGTCAGACCCACAAAAGTGATGGTCCTTTGAAGGAGCGCACTCACTGACATTGTAAGGGAAGCCGGCAGGGGTTTCACTGCCTCGGAACCCCGCCCGGGCGCTTCAACCCTTTAAGCAATACCGCTTTCCGAATTCGGCTTGGAGCCACGGGGAGGCGGCGAAAGCCTCTATAAAGCAGGCGCCGCTGCGGCGAGCGAGCCGGGATGACAACCGGTGGTGGCTCCGCGGCCTGATCATTTCCGTGTGCGCGTGGCGCATGTGCTCGGGCTGGTGATTCGGGAGACCATCGCGTGCAGGCCGTGAATGTGATCGTCAAGGATCGGGATATCCTCGGCCGTCTTTCGCGGGACGCGGGTGCCGATCCGGACTCTGTTTGACTACCTGGAAGGCGGCGAGACGCTCCAGGATTTCCTGAAGGGCTTTCCCACCGTCACGCGGGAATCGGCGGTTGCCGCGCTCGAAGAAGCGAAGGAGTTTTTGCTCGCCCGTCCCTAGTGGAAGTCACTACGCAGCACCCCGAGGACAGAGAGATTCTTCGACTGCATGGCGGCGCGTCCCGAGGCACGGGACGCAAAAAGGAGCCGGCCGCCATTCCGCTCAGAATGACGCGGGGCTTTCACAGCGCTCCTACTGATTGTGTTGACATCGTGGTGGGACGCCGCTCGAGAAGCCGCCCGCTGAGGCGCGGCAGATAGGAAAAAGCAGATCCCTCGGTCGCTCGCTGCGGCGAGCGAGTCGGGATGACAAGCGGTGCTGGCTCCGGGGCCTGATCAACACTCGAAGATTTTCTGAAGGGCTTTCCTACCGTGACGCGGGAATTGGCGGTCGCCGCGCTTGGAGAAGCGAAGGAGTTTTTGCCCGGCCGTTCCTAGATGCGCGTTTTGATCGGCGAATTTTTGCGTGGGCTGCAAGTACAGCCCAGACCGGTTTTTTGCGTGGGCTGCAAGTACAGCCCAGACCGGTTTTTTGCGTGGGCTGCAAGTACAGCCCACACCCGTGCATCGACGAGCGATTTCAAAAACGCCAATCTGGAGATTGGCGTTCCCAGGTGATCAGGACGCGGCAAGAAGATTGGTTGAGATGTGTGCGCGCCTTGAGGAAGAGCCGCTGATCGTCGGTTAAAGCGGGAGCCCCGCCCCCGCGGACCGGGGACGGGGCATCCTGAAAGCTGCTTGTTTCCTGGGCCTGCAACGGGACGACTTCGCGCTGCAGGCGCGGCTTAATCCACGCCTGCGGCGTCCGTGACGTCCTGCTCGGCTTGTTGTGCGGCGTTCTGCTGTTGCTGCAACTGTTGTTGCGCGCTGGGATCTGGTTGCGCGGTGCCTTCTGCATACGGCGTCGGGTTGGGCGCTGGGCCGGAGGGGATTCCGTTCTTGCCTTGCGTTTGCGCTAGTCGCCTGAGGCCGGCGTCCACGTGCTCGCGGAAGGCGTTATGCATGTCCTGCAGGTCCCGCACGCCGACCATGAGTTGGGAACCGGCCGGGCAATCGTTGGCCTGGCTGCTGCTGACCATCACTCGAACGTTCTGGTTGGCATCGGGCATATCGTCGATCCGCGTGAGGACGTCTCCGGGAGCCAGGGGGCACATGGCGGCATTGGGAAGCTGCTCGGTAAGGCCGGTGGAGACGATGAAGGTGCGAATCTGGGGATTGAGCGCGTCCGGCGTGGCCTCGCTGCTGAGCATGGCTGAAGGGTTCGCCGCGGCACTGCTCTCTTCGGCGAGTTGCGCTTTCACTTCATCGTCGATGGCCTGCTTGAGTTCCGGCGTAAGCGGGGCGTAGGAGCTCTGGTCTGGCGGAGCATAGCCCTGCTGACCGGCGTAATAGCCGGCGTTGTAGGATTCCTGGAATTGCTGAGCGATCGCATAATCGGTGAGCCACATGGAGGCGTCGAGATAATAGGGATAGGGCGTGAAATAGTAGCTATACCGGCCAAACCACGGGCCCCAGCCCCAATTGAAACCGATTCCCGCCCCCCACGGAGCGAAGGCCCATCCGTAAAAGCCGGGCGCAAAGAAAAATGGCGGCACGTAGCGGTAGAAGAGGAAGCCGTGGTAGTAGGCGCCTCGGTAGACCCGCGCGTAGGAGCCGTAGCTGGTGACGTAGGTTCTTTGAATGTAGGGAGCGCCATTCCGCACCAGGGGGTGCTCGACATATCCGCGGTTCGATCCGAAGCTCACGAGTCGAGTTTGATCCGTGCGCTGGGTGATGACCGTGCTCTCCCCACGCGCTCCATGATTAATCGTGAGTCCATTTCCTTTGACGGACATGACTCGACCGCTGTTATCCACGCTTCCCGACCATTCCGTTCCGGGCGGTGACGGTTCGGGGAGCGGCGCGGAAGTCCGGGGCAGCGGCGCTTTGCGCCGTTGCCGGCCTTCCGGCGGCTGCGCCGTAGCCGCCCTGTGGGCGACCACTTGGCGGCACGCCCTGCGTTCCTCGTGCGGTCGTCGGCGGCGCGGTTCTGCCAGCTCCGCCATAGTTGCCTTGGGGCGCGCGGCTTGGCGGCGCGCCTTGCGTTCCCCGCGCGCTCGTTGGTGGCGCGGTTCTAGAAGCTCCGCCAGAGTAACCGCCCTGTGGGTGGCTACTCGGCGGCGCACCCTGACTGCCTCTCGCCGTCGCTCCGGGCGCGCTTCTGCCGCCTCCGCCAAAGCCGCCGCCCGATCGACGGCCCTGGGACGCAGCCGAATTTGCGTTTGCGGGTGGATCAGAGGGGGTTGGTTTGGAGGAAGCTTGAGGCGGGGCACTGGGCCTCGCTGTATTTGCAGCCTGGGCAGCGCGAGGCGCCGGAGGCGCATTCCCGCCTCTCGTTTTGCTTCCATCCTGCGACCAGACCAGGCCGCAAGCGGCCAGAAGAATCGTAAAGAAGACGAACGTTCGAGCGATACCGCGTGAGTCAATCTTATTGTTCGCCATTGCAGCCTCCGTACGTACCAAAAATTAGACGCGAAGGCTTTGTGCTGGCTGTAACGGCAGTCACAGCGGGCGGTGATAACGATCTGCTCGCTGGCGCGATGGTCAGGACTTTGGAGATTGTGCTGGACACTCCGGTCATGTCGTGGTACTATGGCGATGCGTTTGTTGCTCTTGTATAACCTTTAGATTGTTTGAAGGGGCTGCGAGTTAACAACTCGCGGCCTTTTTTGCTTTACGGCTGAGGGCGTTCGAGAAGCACAAATAGCTTACGACAGAAGAGGAAACACAAGTGAAAGAACAAGGAACTGTGAAGTGGTTCAACGCCAGCAAGGGCTACGGGTTCATCCAGCGCCAGTCCGGCGAAGATGTGTTTGTGCACTTCTCCGCAATTCAGGCGGATGGGTACAAATCGCTGAACGAAGGGCAAGCGGTTGAATTCGAGGTCACCAAGGGTCCCAAGGGCTTGCAGGCCGCGAACGTCACCAGCCTGTAGTTTGCAATGGGGAGCCGGATGTCATTGTCTCGCACGGCGAGGTGAGGCGTCCGGCTCTCCTGTTTTCAGGGAGAGAGTGGGGATGAAGAATCTGTTTGTGGGCAACATGAGTTTTCAAACGACCGAGGCCGACCTGCGGACGCTGTTCGAGCCGTTTGGACAGATCAGCAGGGTGCACATCGGCAAGGATCGCGAAACGGGCCGATCTCGCGGCTTCGCATTCGTGGAAATGGCGAATGACGACGAGGCTGCCAAGGCCATGGCCGCTCTGAACGGAAAAGAGTTCGGCGGACGGGCCTTGAAGGTCAACGAGGCGGCTCCGAAGGGCGACCGGCCCGGAGGGGGATCGAGGGGTCCCGGCGGGCCGCGCGGTGGCGGTGGCAGCGGCGGTGGCGGCGGCCGGGGGCGATTCTCGACCGAGGATTACCGGGACTCGGTGCGTCAGCCTCGCGAACCTCGCTGGTAAGTAAGCGCACTAGATTTTTTGCGTGGGCTGCAAGTACAGCCCACACCCGCTCCCGGGCCGTCATGGGGCCGCGTCGCCGGGGCAATTAGTCCCCAGAAACCAGGAGGATTTGTGTCTACCACTACCTTTCAGAAACGCCAAAAAGAGATGAAAAGGCAGGAAAAACAGCGCATGAAGGCCGAGCGCCGCGCGCAGAAAAAGGTGGCTGACCGCGCCGCGGGCGATGCCGGAGAATCCTCGGAGCCAGAATTGAAAGTCTTGTCAGCGCCAATCCGAAATGCCGACTTCGAGCAGTAGATCTGACGGGCATCACTTTTTTCGCCCTCCGTTTTGTCTGCGCTTCTTTCGCTGCAAAAAGTAAAAACTGCGGACGGCTGGATTCGCCGGTGCACCATAGAACATCCGGCCGGCGGAATCGATGCGCACGTCCCCCGTCGTCCGTTAATCTGTCATTTGATCTATCTGGGCGGTCTCCGCACGAGCGACGGTTCGACGTACGCTTGGCAAGACCGCCCGTCCGCAAGAAGCGATGCACATCCTCGCCGATATCGAAGCCGCGCCTTCTGCTGCAGACCCCGCCGGGTCTGCCAAGCGGCCGCCATGGCTCTCTGCGTTTTTCGATTCGGAACTGGCGCGGCTTGCGGGCTTGGTGGCCCTGTATTCGTTCCTGGCGGTCTCGTTCCTAAGGGCGTTCTACATCTCGGATCCGGATATCTGGTGGCATCTGCGCACGGGAGACTGGATCCTGGCGCATCACAGCATCCCGTTCACCGACCCATTCTCTTCCTATGGCATGGGCAAGCCATGGATCGCATATAGCTGGCTCTTTGACATCATCACCGCGGGCGCTTTCGCGCGTTTGGGCTTGGTGGCGATTGTGCTCTATGAAATCGTGGTTCGCGTGGCGCTGTCGGTGGCGCTGTTTCATTTGGTTCGCGGACTGCTCCCGCATTTCTGGCGCTCGGTTGCGCTCACCGCGGCCGGTCTGTGGGTCATGACCGAAGTGATTGGACCGCGGCCTGGAATGCTGACCATCCTGTTCATCATTCTGGAATTCGACATTCTTCTTTCGGCTGGGAGGACGGGGCGTACAAAAGCGCTTTGGCTCTTGCCTCCCATGTTTGCGCTGTGGGCGAACTGGCATATCCAGTTTGTGTATGGGCTGTTTGTGCTGGGCGTATTTGCTTGCGAACCGCTAATGAACTCGCTGTTCGGTTACGCGCCGCGTGAGAAGTTTGGGTTGCCGGCAAAACAAACTTGGCTCGTTCTCGCGGCCAGTGCGCTGGCAACTCTGCTCAACCCCTACGGCGCGAGGATCTATTCACCGGTGTTTGAGTATATCGGGCAGACCGGAGCATACGACGCCATTAGCGAGCTGCGGGCCATGACGTTTCGTGAGCCGCAGCATTTTGCGGTGTTGCTTCTGGCGCTCGGTGCGGCCTTGGCCATTGGGTGGCGACGCGACGCTCGACCGCTCTGGCTGATTTTTCTGGTGGTCACGTCGCTGTTGGCGTTTCGGTCGGTGCGGGAGGTGTGGTTCCTGGCGATTGTCTCGGTCGCGGTGATTGCCGGTGGATGGGATCGCGAAGACGGGAAGGCTTGTAACCTCATGACGGGAAAGCTGCGGCTGGCCGTGGCCGTATGTGTTGTGGCGGTCCTGACCGTGTCTGTCAGGCGCTATGGCGTCTCTAATGACTGGCTGGAGATGCAAGTGGCGGGCGGCTTCCCGGAAGGCGCGGCGCGATTCGTCGAACAACACCATCTCCCAGGCCCACTTCTCAACGATCTGAGCTGGGGCGGATTCCTGATCTGGCGACTGCCGCAACTGCCGGTAGCGATTGACGGCCGGACCAACGTCCACGGCGATGATCGCATACGGGAATTTTACAACCTGTGGACAGGCAAGCCCGGCTGGGCGTCCGATCCTGAGCTGGAACGGGCTAACCTGGTGATCACGCCAAAGGTTTCCGCAATTGCTGCGCTGCTGCGCACAGACTCGCGGTTTGCGGTCGCCTACCAAGACACGCAGGCTGTTGTTTTTCAGCGACGGCCTTAGCGCGCGACGAGCCTCGCTCTATTCCTCGAAGAACTTCCGAAGACGCTGCACACCATCGAGAAAATCAGCCTCGGGAGTGATCAGGCTGAGCACCAAATAGCCGTCTTGCGCAAAGTTGAAGAAGTGCCCGGGGTGCACCAGAACGGAATAACGTTCGAGCAACCCGACTGCCAGGGCATCGTCCTGCTGCGAGGCGGGCGCGCGCAAGACCGCGTACCAGCCGCCCTCTCGCTCGAGACGAGTAATCGGGCAGGGGCCGTGCAGCGCATGATCGAGATGCGCGAGATTCGCGGCGATTCTTCGTTGCAACTGCGTCTGGAGACTGCCGCGCAGATCGAGAAACGCCGGCGTCGCGAGCTGCACCGGAGTGCTGGGCGAGAGATAGGTGTCGGCAATGACTTCCAGGCGTTCGATGGCTTGCTGCGCGAGCGCTTCGGGGCCACTCACCACCAGCCAGGCCAACTTCATCTGCGGGAGCGCCACAACCTTGGAGAGACCGCTCAGAGTGAACGTGAGCGCGGCTTGATGCAGCGCGAAGGTTGGAGCGATCGATGGTTCTGGGGCATAGTCGAGAAAAACCTCGTCGGCGACGATGGCCATGTCGCGGCGGGCGCAGATGGCCGCTAGTTCGGCGGCTTCTTGCGGTTTGACGAAGGAACCCGTCGGGATTATTCGGATGAACGACGAGAATCGCCCGGGAGCGCGGCGTGAGCACGGCGCGTAAGCTTTCGAGATCGATCTGCCAGCCGTGATCGTAGAGCAGCGGATAGGGCGCCAGGCGAATGTCGGCGAGGTCCGCCAGAAATTCGAACAGCGGATAACTCGGCTCCGGAACCAGGATTTCGTCACCCGCCTCGCACAAGAGGCGGAAGACATAGGTGTAGGCTTCGCTGGTGCTGGAGGTGAGAAAAATGCGGTCAGGATCAACGCTTTCCACCGAGCCGGCGAATGCGGCGCGCCCGCGATAGTACTCGGCGATGGCGGCGCGAGTTTCCGGCAAGCCCCTGCTCTCGGGGCGGTATTCGAGCGCGCTAGGATTGGCCAACGCCGCGAGGATCGGTTGCTCGGGATAGGAGAAGCCACAGGTCGTGGGATTCGAGGCGGTGAGGTCAAGCAGTTCGTGGCCGCTGCGGCGGTGAGCTTCCAGGGCTAGAGCGAAGCGATTTGGTTCGAGCCGCCAGTTTGTGCGCGAAGCAAACATGCGGGACTAATGCGCCTTCGCTTCGGACTGGATCGCGTGCGCGACGCGCTCGTCGGATTCCAGCTTGCCGTCGCGGACATGAAGGATGCGATCGGCATGTTCAGCGATTTCCCGTTCGTGCGTCACGAGAATGATTGTGCTGCCCTCGGCGTGCAGTTTGGCCAGCAACGCCATGATCTCTTCGCCGGTCTTGGTGTCCAGGTTTCCGGTAGGTTCGTCGGCGAGCACGATCGAGGGAGAATTGACCAGTGCGCGGGCAATCGCCACGCGCTGACGCTGGCCGCCGGAAAGTTGGTTCGGCTTGTGGAGCATGCGATCGGCCAGGCCCACCTCCACAAGCGCGCGTTTGGCTTTCTCGATGCGCTCCTCGGCCGGAGTGCCATTGTAGAGCAGGGGCAGCTCCACGTTGTGCAACGCGGTCGCGCGTGGCAGGAGATTGAACGTCTGGAAGACAAAGCCGATTTCCTTGTTGCGGACCTGGGCCAGATCGTCTTCCGCGAGGCCGCTCACCAGCCGTCCGGAAAGCCAGTATTTGCCGCTCGAAGGAACGTCCAGGCAGCCGAGCAAATTCATGAGCGTGGATTTCCCCGAGCCGGACGGGCCCATGATGGCCGCGTATTCTCCGCGACGAATCTCGAGATCGACGCCGCAGAGCGCGTGCACCCGCTCGACCCCGGCCATGTACTCCTTGACCAGTTGCTCGGTCTTGATGGCGATGCCCCGATCGACCAAGTCCTGCCGGAAAGCTTCTGCGGCATATGTTTCCACGGGAATCAGCATACCCCGGAATGCCGGCGTGCGTCAGCGCGAAGGACGGCCTGACCTTTCTCTCGCTTCCATAAAAGGGCAGGTCCGCCAGCCACTGGGATCACGTGCAATCAAGTTCTGGCAGAACTAGCTCGATGCTGTACAGGTGGGTGATCTCACCGGTCTCGGGATGCACCTCAGGCGTGATCGAGTAGGTCTCAAGGCGCGTGAGGTAACCTTGCTTCTCCAATTCGAGCACGTGCCGATGAAACTGATCGGGCGTCCACTCGCGGACAAGGATTGCTTCTCCCATGAGCATATGCTGCCTCACAGGGCGCGTCCTGGCTGTGACAGCGATCACATGCGGCCGTGCTGGTGCTCGATCGTGCAAGGGCTCGCGGCGGAGCGTCCGAGCCACTCGGGAAATCTTGGAGATGGCGCGACGGAGAGCACCCCAGCGGGAAATCTGGCATAATCCTGGACCGCACTGCACACAGGTCACAAGGGGGACGCACGACCTATGAGAATTTTCGTAACAGGGGCATCCGGCTACATCGGCTCTTCAGTGGCATTGGCGTGCCGCCGGGCCGGACATGACGTATTTGGACTGGTGCGCTCGGCGGATAAAGGGCGTGCACTGTCGCGAAACGAAATCCGTCCGGTGGTGGGAACGCTGCAGGTGCCTGAAACCTATTTGAACTTTGCGCAGCATTGCTCGGTCTTGATCCATACCGCGTTTGACCCGCAAGGCGGAGCTGCCCTCGACAGAGTAGCGGCGGAAACACTCTTGAACGCCGGTGAAAAAGGCACCCAGCCTAAGACGTTCATCTACACCAGCGGAGTGTGGGCGAATGGCGACACCAAGTGCGCCCTGGTGGACGAGACCACGCCACCCGCGCCGATTCAAGCCGTAGCGCATCGCCCGGCGACGGAAGCTCTGGTTTTGGGTAGCACGAGCACGAAGGGAATCGTCATTCGGCCGGGGCTCGTGTATGGCGGGCGAGGCGGCCTGACGGGGATGTGGTTTCAAGGGGCACTGAAAGACAAATCGGTGAAAGTCATTGGCAACGGAAACAATCATCTTCCGCCAATTCATGTCGAAGACCTGGCGGACAGCTACCTCCGCGCAGCCGAAAGCGGGCTCGGGGGAGAACTTTTCCTGCTCGCGGATGCTTCAAGCGCCACGGCAAGACAGATGGCAACAGCGGCCGCGGGGGCGGCTGGCTATCACGGCGACATTCAACTTTGGCCGGTGGCCGACGCGGCCAAGGTGATGGGCGTCTGGGTCGAAGGTCTGGGCCTGGACCAACATGTTGATTCCGGCAAAGCTCGCCGCCTGCTCGGATGGGAACCGAAACACCGGCCATTCGTGGAAGAGGCCGGGACGTACTTCGAGGCCTGGAAGGAACACCAGAGCGCTTAAGCGATTTGCGGCCTGCCCAGCAGGCGAATGATTCGCCCGGAGGGCGCCGCGTGTGGGCTTCCATCGTATGTTTACTCGCTGGATTGGCATCGGCAGCCGCTGGCTGCTCGAAAAGATCGTCGCCGCGATCACCGCGACTGGCATCAACCCCAATGTCCTGACGCTGTTCGGACTGATCGTGAACTTTTGGGCGGCGGCGCTGTTCGCTATCGGACAATTCCGGGCAGCGGCGCTGGTGATCTTCTTCGCCGGATTTCTGGACATGCTCGATGGCCAGGTGGCGCGGCGCGCTAAGCGCGTCACGGCTTTCGGCGCGTTTTTCGATTCCACGCTGGACCGCTACTCCGACATGGCGCTGTACATGGGCCTGCTCGTGTATTACGCGGTGAACGGACGCTCCGCCTATGTGATTCTCGCGGCCGTGGCCACGGCCGGCTCGGTGATGGTGAGCTATTCGCGGGCGCGCGCCGAGTCGCTCATCCCTACCTGCAAAGTCGGCTTCATGGAGCGGCCGGAGCGCGTGGTGCTTTTGATTCTTGGCGGGTTGTTTGACCGCATGGCTCCGGCGCTTTGGGTTATCGCCGTCGTCTCGACCATCACCGTGATTCACCGCATCGTTTATACCTGGCAGGAAACCAAAGCCGGACGCACGCTGCCCGGAATCCGCCTGACGCTTTAGCGACTGGCCTCGCGCGGCGAGGAAGCTGGTTTTTCGCCTCCGCGATGGCTATCCATATGGGCGTGCGCCATGTGGGCCATATGGGCGTTGACCGGCTCGGCAACGATCTCGTGGACGCGCTCTGAAAGCTTGGCGGCGTCCCGCTTATCGAGGCCAACGGTTTCGATGACGTCGTGCAGGTACACCACGATTTTTGCCGGCCGCAGCATCCAGTTCGTCTTCCGATTGAACTCAAACGATCCCACGATGCTGACCGGCACGATGGGCGTTCCAAACTGCAAGGCCATGCGGAAGGGGCCCTCCTGAAATTCGGCCACGCGCCCGGTGATGGTGCGGCCGCCTTCCGGAAAAACCAAAAGGCTGATGCCGCTATCGAGGGCGGCGCGCGTCAGGCGCCACATACGCTTCAAGTCCGCTGGGCGCCCAGCATCCGGGACGGGCACGTTGCCGAAACGCTTCATGAGCCAGCCATAGACGGGTATGCGGAAGTGCGACTCGAGTTCGAGGCCGCGAAAGAACTGCGGTATGGAACTGTACAGCACGAAGGGGTCGAACAAGTTCACGTGATTGGAGACCAGAAAACAGGTGCGGTTGGGGTCAAAGCCGGGCGAGCGACGGACCTCGAGGCGTGCGCCGGCGAAACGTACGACGTTGCGAAAGAGCGCGCGTTGCGGCCAATCGTTTTTTCGCGGATCAATGAACGCTCCCATCAGGATGAGTACGGGGCAAACGGTGAAGAAGAGAGTCGCGGCGGCGATCCACATCAGGACGCTGCGAATGGAAAGGTATGCCTTGCGCAGCGGCGTTTCTGAACGAGCCGACGCCTCGTCAGCAGCGGGCGTTTCGATCCGCGGGCCGGAGGTCATACCATCACGTCGAGCGCGCTGGGAAGAACGTCGATGCGCCGGCAGTCCAGCGTGAATACCTCGCCATCGACCATGACGTCCACCGGCGCGTCCAATTGGAATTCGATGCGCGTGGCGGCGCGGCGGGAAGCCAGCGGATGGTCGAGGTGCGTACCGTCGAAGAGCGTCCGGAAATTGCGCAGCAGCCCGAGGCGTCCGATCGGTCCCCAGCGAACATGTTCGATCAAGTCCATCGTCGGTGCGCGCTCTCGGGGCAATCATCATTTTGCCGCCGGTGAACTTGCTGTTGTTGAACGTGAGGAAAAGGCAGCGGCGTCGATCGAACTCGGTGTCATCATCCACGCGCAGCGGAAACGCGCGGCGGTCGAGCCGGGCCAGGCAAACCAGCACGCCGAGAATGTATCCCAGCTCTCCGAGGCGCTTGAAGCGGCGATTGGCAACGACGGCGACGTCGGCCGCGAAGCCCATGCTCAGCAGATTCGTGAAGTAGATGTCGCCGGAGGCGTGCTGCAGGCGAAATACATCGCAGGCGCGCCGCCGCCCGGCCAGAACCGACTCGATGGCGTATTCGGCGCCGCGATCGCTAAAATCGCGGAGGAAGGAGTTGCCTCTGCCCAGCGGCAGAAAACCGAGAGTGGGCTTGCCGGCCGTCGCAGCCGCGGGAAAAAGGCCGTTGACGATCTCGTGGGCCGTGCCGTCCCCGCCTACGGCAAGGAAGTTTCGCCGACCGCGCGCGTAGGCATCCCGCGCGATTGTCGTGGCGTCTCCAGGTTTAGACGTCTCGGCCACGTCGATTTCCAGCCCAGCCGCGCGTAGTTTCTCGAGCGCAGCGTTGGCGAGTTTGCCGCAGCGCCCGCCGCCCGAAGCCGGGTTCACGATGGCCAGGAATTTCTGGCTCAGAGGGTCGTTCATAGGGGCAGCACGCGATCGCGGCTCGTGCGTTCTCTGAATTTGCTCGGCCAGTACGCCGCGCTTAATTTTCAGCGACGCGGTGCGCGGAAAATCTTCTTCCCAGACGAGGTAGCCGCTGATGCGCTTGTAGGGAAGTAGCTTCTGGTTGCGCTCGGCCAGATCGCCCAGCAGGCCATTGCTCGCGTTCTGGCCCGGCTCCGGGTGCAGCACCATCACCAGTTGCTCGCCGACCATGGTGCGCTGGGGCCAGAGATAGTTCGCTGCGAAGATGCAAAGCTCCTTGACGGCCAGGCCCTCGAAAACATTTTCGATATCCTCGGGATAGATATTTTTCCCTTCGGCCGTGACGATCATGTTCCTCTTGCGGCCGAAGAGCTGCAAATGGCCGCTGGCATCGAGCCGCCCGAGGTCGCCCGTCATCAACCAGCCGTCCACGATGGTTTCCGCGGTCATTGCGGGATCGTCGAGATAATGCGACATCACCGTTCTCGCTGCGCACGGCGACTTCGCCAATCCCGTCCGGCCCGGGATCGACGATGCGCACCTCGGTGCCCGGCAGCGGCTTGCCTACCGTGTCGGCGCGAAATGGCTTGAATCCGCTCAAAGTGACCGCCGTGCAAGCTTCCGTCGAACCGTAGCCGTTGTAAATCTGGATGCCTAGATCGTAGAAAAATTGCAGCGTGGCGGGTTCGGTGAATGCGCCGCCGACAAGCAGCGCGCGCAGCTCGCCGCCGAAGGCCTGGTGAATATCCTTCAGCAGTTTGCGGCTGAGGCCCAGGCGAGGACGATGGCGCGTGAGCGCTCGATTGACCCCGATCAAACCATGCAGCACGCGACGCTTGACAGGCGGTAAGGCCGCGAATCGCTCGCGCAGGCCGCGCTCCAGATTTTTCAGAATCAACGGCACGACTGCCATGTAGGTAATTTTGTATCGCGTGAAGGCTTCGCGGATGTATTCCGGGCGCAGCGTGCGCAAATGCACGACGGTGCCGCCGCCCGTGAAGGGCATGATGAAGCCGCCCATGAAGTCGATTGCGTGATTCGTTGGAATGATGCTGAGGTAGCGCGCGCCGGGCCAAAAGGGAAAAATCGGGGTCACGGCTGCGCACTGATCGAGGTAGTTTCCGTGGGTCAGCACGCAGCCCTTGGGGCGGCCGCCGGTGCCCGAGGAATAGACGATGCAGGCGTCGTCGGAGCGCTTTCGCGGGCGAAATTCGGGCGCTTGCCGCGCCGCGAAATTCCTCCCATCGCTGCGCGCCGCACAGATCGGCTTCTGTCGGGTGCTTCGGTGACCAGCACGGTTTTCATTCGATGGGCGGCGGATGCGTCCGCTTGGCAAATCGCACGCCATAGCGGGTATTCGACGATCAGCACGTGCGCTTTCGAGTGCGCCAGCAAGGCCAAATGCTCTGCGGCGGTCAGCTTGTAGTCGAGCGGCACGAGCACGCCGCCCGCGTAAAAAATCGCGTAGGCCGAAATCAGCCATTTGGACTGATTGGTCATGAGGATGGCGGCGCGGTCGCCGGCGGCGAAGCCGGACTCTTCGAGCGCCGCGGCCAGCGGCAGGGCCGCCTTCGCGAATTCGGCGTAGGTCAGACGGCAGCGCTCGCGTTCGCGGTCGGCTTCGATCAGGCAAAGCTCATTCGGCCACCGCTGCGTGGCGGCCGTGAGCGCGGCGCCGAGAGATTCGTATTGCTTGAGGTCGAGCATGGCTTTCCGCCGCGCGCCGGAGGCTACGCGAAATCCGGAGAAGCGGCGCAACAGTCGGGAGATGATAACGCTAGATCGTTCCTAGTGTAGAGGCTGTTCCGGAGGCGCGTCCAGAGAGCGGCGAACGCTGGCGCGCTGCTTCAGAGCCGCGCCTGGATGCGGCTGGCCAGCGTGTGGAAGTCGGTCACGCCCTGCACTTCGTAGTCGGGCAGCTCGACGCCGAAATGGTGTTCCAGGCGGGTGAGCAGATCGAGCGCTTGTAGGCTGTCGATTTTGAGCTTCTTGTAGAAGTCGTCGCCGGGCGAAAGCTGCTCGCGCGGCACTTTGAAGTGCTGCGCCGCCAAGGCCCAGAATTTCTTCGGTCGTCTGTTCCAGTGTTTTCATCTTGTCCCCGTACATTTTACACAAGAACGGAGTCGCTTGGCGTCACGGCAGGTAGGGATGCGCGTCCGTGCTTTCGACGAACTTGCGCAGCCCTTCCATCACCGCGGGCCGCACAAACAGTTCGCAGAAAAGTCGATTTCGCGCCGCAGCTCTTCGCGCGGGATGGGCTTCGAGAAATCGCTTCGCGGCGGCGCTGGCGGTGCGGTCGAATTTGCCGACCTGCGCAGCGGCGGCCCGCGCCACGCGCAGCGCTTCGCCCTCTGCAGCCACTTGGCTGACCAAGCCGACCTCCAGCGCTTTTGAGGCGTTGATGCTGCGCCCGGTCAAGAGCAAGTCGCGCACGATGGCGTTGCCGAGATCGCGCTTGAGGCGCGGGATGCCGCCGAATCCGGGAATCAGCCCCAGGCGCAGTTCCGGGAAGCAGAAGCGCGCCATTTTGTCGGCGACGATCAGATCGCAAGCCAGCGCCAGCTCAAATCCGCCGCCGAAGGTGACGCCGTGCACAGCGGCAATGGTGGTGAGCGGCGAAGCGTCGAGCGCGTTTAGCACGCGGTGAATGCGCTCGAGAAAGGCCCGCACGCCGGCCGCGCGCTCTGCGGGAGCGAGCGGGAGGGCACCGGCGTAAAGCTCGCGCAGGTCGGCGCCGGCGCAGAATCCGGCGGCTTGCTCGCTGTGGATGATCAGGGCGCTGGCGCTCGATTCCATCGGCTCCGAGCGCTGCGACGAACTGCTCCAAGCTCGCCCAGCATGGCCGTGCCGATTTCGTTGCAAGGCGGGAGGTGCAGCGCCAGCTCGAGCACGCCTTCGCTCATTTGCCAGGAAAGCGCTTTGCCCTTATGGCTGGTCACTTTGTCGATGGCCCCTTTGTCGCTCGTGTGGCGATCGCTGATCATGATTGGCCGACGGCTCGTCCAGCCTGCGGCGCGGCTTCCTTGCGGTACATGCTTTCGATGGCGTCGCGAAAGTGGGCCGCGATGGCGTCGCGCCGCAGTTTGCCGTTGGCGGTGAGCAGGCCGCTTTCGATGGTCAGCGGCTGCGGCTCGATGTGGCAACGCGTGAATCTGGCGGTAATGCGGCAAGCTGGCATTCAAACGGGCGAGCGCGCCCTCGGCGCTGGTCCGCGCTGCACATCGCCGGTGACCAGCGCCGCGAGATAGCTTCGCCCATGGCCGAACACCACCACTTGCTGCGCTCCGGGGATGGCATGGACCAGTTTCTCTTCGAGCGGCTCGGGCGCGATGTTGTGGCCGGAGCTCAGAATCAGCAGATTCTTCAGGCGGCCGATGATGCGCCAATTTCCCGCGGCCGTCTGCTCGCCCTGATCGCCGGTGTGGAACCATCCGCCGGCCAGAACCTTGGCGGTTTCCTCCGGGCGATTCCAATAGCCGGGAAAAATGTTGGGGCCGCGCACGAGGATTTCGCTCGCCTCGCCCAGCTTCATTTCGATTCCGGAGATGGCCGGCCCGACGGCGCCGGGCTCGACGTGGCGCGGATCGTCCATCGTGCAGATGGCGGTCGTTTCCGTGAGGCCGTAGACCTGCAGCACCGGAATTCCCAGCATCATGAAGAAGAGCTGCGTTTCCTGCGCCAGCGGGGCGGAGCCGCAGATCAGCGCCTTCAGGTTCGGGCCGAGTTTTTTGCGGATGGCCGGGAAAATCAGCGGCGCGCCCGAGCGCGAGCCAAACTGCGCCGCCTGAGCCGGAGTCGCCGTTTTGCCGCGCCAGCCAGGCCGCTTTGGCGTTGCCGAAGATCTTCTCCGTCAAGCCGCCGCGGGTCTTGATTTGGCCTTCGATCGCGGCGCGCATGCGTTCGAGAAGCTGCGGCACGTTCAGGCAGTAGTCGGGCTGCGCGGCGCGCAGGTCGTCGGCGAGGCGCGTCAGATCGGTGCAGAGGCGCAGGTGCGCTGGATCGCGAGAGGCAGGAGAGCAGCAGAATCCACGAGCCGGCAAAGCAGAACGGCAAATAGTGGAACACGCGGTCCGGCTCGGTGCGCGGGCCCATCAGCAGATCGAGCCGCGCGGTGGTGCAGGAAAGCATGTGCGTCACGTTGCCCACCGTCAGCACCACGCCCTTGGCTTCGCCCGATGTGCCGGAGGTGTAGATGATCGTGACGGGATCGCTGTCGGCCAGCGGCGACGGGAGCGTGCGGGCGCTTCGTCTCGCGCGGCGAACGAGTTCATCGAGCAGCACCGTCCGCGGCGCATCGGGCCAGGCGGCGCGCACGGCGTCGCGCAGCGCGGCGTCGCCGCAGCAGATCAGCTGCGGCTGCGCGTCGCGCATCATCGCCACCAGCTCGGCGGGGGCCTGCCGCGCGTAGAGCGGCACCACGATGATGCCGTCGGCCATCGCCGCCAGATCCAGCGCCGCCCAGGCGATGCTGTTGGGCGCGAGCAGGACGCAGCGATCGCCTTTGCGTAAGTCCGGCCGGCGGCCAGCAATGCGCGCGCGGCGCTCGATGCGATCGCAGCAGCTCCCCGGCCGTGGCGGTGATGCGTCCGCCAGGGCGCAACTCTTCGAGCACGACCTGTCGTGGCGCGCTGCGCGAGGCGTTCCAAAATGTTTTCGAGGAAGTTCACGGATTGGGTCGCAGCGCGCAAGCTGTCAGCCGGCGCTGGCAGCCTGCGCGCGGCTCTCGTAGGTCTCGACGAGTTTCACCAGCGCCGGGCTGAGCGGCGGCAGATATTCTTCCCAGCTTCGCACGCCGCCGGCAATCGGAAATTCCGGATAGCGCTCGCGCACGTTGCGTTCGAGGAATACGCCCATGCGCGCCATGCGCTTCAGATTGCTGACCACGGTGCGCCCGATGGCGTCGCGCATCGCATCGGCGTCGCTGCGCAGCTTTTCCATGGCGACGAGCAGCTTGGCTTCGAGATCGGGATCGTCCACGGTCATCAGCAGATCCTCGTGTCCCGCGCTCCTGCATCAGATTGCGGATGCGCTCGTCCATGGTGACGCCGGCCGAAGGCACCAGGCCCGGCATGGACGTGACGATTCCGTGGTAGCGCGAGGAGACCATCAGGTCGCAAGCGCGCAGCACGCTCACCAGCTCGTACATGTCGTGCTGGTCCGAGGTAAAGATCGGCCGCCTGGCCGAGCTTGCGGCGCGAGCGCTTCGCACGCGCGCGCATCGAGCCGCTCCATGGCCACCAGAATCACGAAGACGCCGTGCCGCTGGCGAAAGGCTTCGACGGCGCGACGCCATGCTCGAGATATAGCGCGCGAAGGCCGCGTCCACTGCTGGCCCCGCGTTGTGAAAGTACAGCGAGCGGTAATGGCTGTCGCTGATAGGCGCCGACGGTGGCGTTGGCGATAAATTTGCCAATCGATGCTTTCACCGGCCACCAGAAAGGATGGATCGGGCAGACCACCAGCACCGGCGCGCGGCCGTCCCAGCCCGCTTCGCTCAGCGCGTTGCGGCCCGACTTCCGGCCCGTGCGGCTCAAACGTCCACGCCGTGTCGGTGCCCAGTTCGCTGGGCACGCCCAGCGCGCTCAGAATCGCTTGCGAGGCCTCGTTGCGCGTCAGAATCAGCGATTGGTTGCAGTAGCGCGCGCACAGCTTGGCCAGCATGCGGTCCATGTCGCCGGCCTCGGCGCCGTAGCCGATGGAAACTTTGTTCTCCGCCGCGGCGATGCCCAGCGAGCCGATCATCATGGTCGTCAGCGCGTTGGCGAATTTGCTCTTGAACATCGAGCCTTCGCAGGCGAGCACGCCGTGGTGCCGGCGCACTTCGCGATAGAGAAACGGCGGAAAAATATCGGGCAGGTGGACCTGCGCGGCGTCGCCAAAATAGCCGCGCGTGCGCTCGAAATTCTGCGTCATCACGGTCGAGCGCGACGTTTTCGCGCGCCCAGCACGCGCCGCACCTGGCGCAGCATCTCCTCGACGCGCACATCCGAACCGGTGTTGCGCGTGCCGTTGTATCCGGCGAAGAGCAGCTTCAGAGGCTCGCCCGGCTGCCAGGCGTGGCCGGCGCCCAGCATCCAGGCGAGCTTGGTCCGCTCGATCAGCGCGGCGACCCAGGCCTCCAGCACCAAGTCCATCATCGGCGCGGAGCCTCCCGCCGCGACGTGCTGCGGCATCGTTCCGCGCGCCGGAGCCGTCTCGCGCGCGGCTGTGCGGCTCCGGCCAGTCGCGATACGGATAGCGGAAGCGGTTCTCGCGCGCGAAATCGCAGCAGGGGAAAGCAGTAGGAGGAAAACGGCGCCGGCGCGCGGCCCAACTCCGCGACCACGCGCGTGTTGTCGAACACCGTGTTCCAAACCAGATACGGCAGAAACACTTTCAGCAGCGACGCGCCGTAGCCCACGTTGTCGCGGCGGCGCGAAAGCCAATCGACCACCGAGCCGAAACGGCCCTTCCAGTCCGGGCCAGAACAGCGGCGGCATCTTTCCGCGCGCTTGCGCCAGCGCGTCGGTGAGTTGGCGAAATGTTTCCGAGCCGGTCCCGGCAGAGAGGTGATAGATCTCGTGCTCGGGATGCGGCTTCTGGTGCAAGTGCACCACCGCGTCGGCCACGTAGTCCACGGGCACGATGTCGATCGCGGTCGCTCGGCTCGAAACGGCAGCACGGGCAGTCCCGCCAGAAAAACAAACGCGCGCACCATGTCGAACTGCGTGGTTTCCGGGCGGCGGCTGTCGCCCAGCACGATGCTGGGGCGGAAAACGGTGCGCTGCACATCGGGAAGCAGCTCGCGCACCATGTGCTCGCAGAATTTCTTGGTGCGCGCGTAGGGATCGTAGTCGGAGCGCTCCCAATCGATGGCGCGGTCTTCGCGCACCACTTCGTTGCTGCGGTGCCCGGCCACGGCGACCGTGCTGACCTGGCTGAACCGCCGCAGCCCGTGAGCATCGTGCGCGCGGCGCGCCAGTTGCGACGACTTCGAGCGTGCCGCGCAGATTCACGTTCAGGCAGCTTTTCTCGGATTTGCGATTGAGCGAGGCGGCGCAATGCAGGACCGAATCGGTCGAGTCCGCCAGGGCGCGGTAGTCCGTCGGCGTCCAGGCCAAAATGCGGCGCCGTCAGATCGCCGCGAAAAATGCGGATGCGCGCGTCCAGGTGTCCGCGGAACGCGGGGAAATCGAAGTGCAGTTGCAGCGCTTGCCACAGGCGCCGCTCGGCTTCGCGATGCGTCCGCGGCGCGCACCAGCACGTTGAGCGATTCGCCGTGGCGCTCGAGAAGCCCGGCCGCGAGGTAGGAGCCGATGTAGCCGGTCGCGCCGGTCAGGAAGATGGCCATGTGGCTTGGCTGCCCGAGTGCGCTGGAGCGCGGTCGCTGGCGGCTGCGGAATCGGGGAAGTGGAATTCGCGGCGCTGCGGCGATTCGATGGCGTGTCCCTCGATCAGCGGATAGACCCACTTGCGCAGCGCCGGGACGTGGATGTTGATCCAGTAATCCCACCAGTCGATCGGTGCCGGGCTCGTAGCCGAATTGCTCGCGCTCGTCTTCCGGCAGCGCCGCCGAGAGCAGCTGCACATTCTCCGACTCGAAAACCTGCTCGTTGTGCAGGATGAAAGGCTCGTAGAGTTCGATCAGTTTTTCCACGCGCGCCAGATCCCGTTCGGCGCGGGCCAGCGGCGGGCGCTTGAACTGCAGCGCCGAAGCGGCGCGGTTGATGCCTTGGACCACGACTTTCTGCGCCGGCACGGAGAGCTTCTGGTAGCGCTCCTTGGAGACCGGAATGGTCTCGAAGCGCATGCGCAGCCAGTGTTCCAGCCCCTGTTGCGCGCGGTAGTGCTTGCGGTGCGCCAGCGCGGTCAATTCGATGGAGCGCCCCATGTCGCAGGGATTGCTCGCCGAGGTGGCCAGCTGGTAGAGCGGCTGGTGGCGGCGCTCGATCAGCGCGGCGGCGATCAGCGTCATGCCGCGGCAAACCATGTCCACCGGAATCAGGTCCAGGCACTTGCGCTCGTTCGAGGGCAATTGGCGGAAGTAGGTGCCCAGCAGATAGGAGAGCGGCGCCGAAGTGTTGATGCCCTCGTTCCAGCCGCGGAACGGCTCATGCGGTCGACGTTTCGACGATCGAGGGGCGCACCACGGCGATCGGCAGTCCCGCGCCGCGCGTCGCCAGCAAGGATTCGCCCAGGCTCTTGGTGAACGTGTACGTATTTGGCCAGCCCAGGTGTTGCGCGCGGCGCGTGCCCGCGCGAGTCAGCCGGTTGCGCATCCAGCGCATGCGGTTCTTGCGAATCAGGTTCTCGAGGTCCGAGCCGGCCGGAGGCTCGTCTTCGTTGCGCTTTTGCCAAGTGCCTGGCGGCGCAGCGCCGCTTCGATCTCCGGGCTGTTGGCGCGCGCTTCCACTTTGCGCACCAGTTCTTGCAGCGATTGCCATTCGCGCTCGGCGTCGAAATCCTTCGACGCCCGCCGGCGTGTAGTTTGGCCGCAGCTCTTCGTTCACGCGCCCGTCGCGCCGCCCGACGACGTAGCAGGTGGAAAGATGCATCAGCGCGGCGTGGTCGGATTCGCGCAGGAAATCCACCAGGTTGGCGGCCGATTCGACGTTGCTCGGCAAGCGCGTCGCGCAGGTCGGGATTGAAATCCGTAAGCCCGCGCTGTTCACGACCAGATCAAGCGAGCGCGCCAGGCGCTGGCGCGTCGCGTCGTCCAGCCCCAGTCCGGGCTGGCTGACGTCGCCCTTCCACCACTTCGATTTTTTCGCCAAGAAACGCGCCGAAGTCGCTGCCGTGGCGCTCTTCCAGCGGGTCGAAGACCGGCGACTCCTCGACGATCTTTTCAAAGCGCCGCTGCGCGGTCGTGGTGCGCTGCCGGCGAATCAGCAGATAGATCTTGCCGATATCCGGCACGTTCGAAAGCAAGTGCTCGAGCCAAACTTTGCCGATAAAGCCGGTGACGCCGATCAGCAGAATCTGCTTGCCGCGCAAGCGTCTGGCGCACGGACAGCGGCGCCCCCTGCCTGCGGTGATCGAATAGCACCAGCGATCGATGGTTGGGCGGCGCTGGCCGTGCGGCGGAGAAGATCGCACGCGACAGCAGCTCGGGCTGCTTTTCGAGTCCCAAATCGTGCAGGAGCTGTTCGCCGCTGATGTGCCCATCGGGGTCGCCGCCCAACACCAGCGCCAGCGGACCGCGCGGCCGCACGACAGGGTCAAGCAAGCGGCCCGGTCGCCATGCCGTCCGGAACTCCAGCCGGTTGGCCACCAGTTGCTCGACGCCCAAGTGCTGGGCCAGCGGGCGCATGACGTGATCGAGTCCCTGGCTGACCAGCACGACCTGGCCGTGCTCGGCCATCCACTCGTTCAATCGTTTTACGCCCTCAGGCTTGAGCTGCGGCTTCAGAACGTAGTGGAAGTACTCCTCGCCGAGCAGGTCCAGCCGGTCCCGCGTGACGCCCCGCAACAGGGCGTGCAAGACGCGCGTCGCGAGGACGCGGTGGCTGGCGTAAAGGGCTGGCCGCACCAGGGCTTCGAGGAATAGCCCGCCGCGGCGCGCCCAGCGTTCCACGAAGGTATGAGCGTTCCACGTGAAAAAGGCCACCGGCCGGACGGCGGTCAGGTCGGCCAGGCTGCCCTCGACCCGCCAGAAGGTGGGCCAGCCCGCTGGGGGCAGCCCCGCCACGAGTGGAGCGGATTCTGTTGCGGCCGATGTCACAGCGCGCTTGGAAGATTGATCGCCATTAGGATGCTTGCAGGTGCGCAAGGTCAATTCCCGCCCTGAGACGAGACTGCGCCGGTAAGGACTTCCTACGAGAAAACGACGTTAACACTACTGGGAACGAGCCGCAAGTCTGGCGAGTCCCTAGCGTGTGCCGAAAACGGACACCTTGGCGAGCACGAAGGGAAGCAGGAGTTGCGCGCGTTACATTTCGGAGACACAATGGCTGCGTCGCGCATGAGCAACCCCACGCTAATTCGACCCGATCACACCCCCGACGCCGGCGTCCCGCCGGCCGAGGACATGTCCCGGCCGGTGGCGAAACCGCGGACCAGCCCCTTCCGGATGATCCGGGACGTCCTGGACCACGGCGGCCCCGGTTACTTGCAGTTCGCCATCACCAACATCTGCAACGCCAAGTGCGATTTCTGCAACTTCGCGGTCGATCGCTTCGACCCGAAGCAGCGCCGCAGCGTCACGCTGCAGGAAGCCAAGGACGTGATCGACATCGCCGTCCGGAACCACATCGGCTACCTGCTCTTTGTCGGCGGCGAGCCCATGGTGCACAAGGATTTGCGGGCCATGGTGCGCTACTGCGCGGAGTCCGGAATTCGTCCGATGATTTGCACCAACGGCTCGCTATGGACCGATCAGCAACATGCGCGAGTACGCCAGCGACGGCCTGAGCAGCGTGATCATGTCCATCGATTCGCACGACGTCGCGCAGCACGAGAAGAATCGCGGCCTGCCGGACGTCTGCCGCAAGATCCAGCACGCCAACGAAGTCTTCGCAACGCTCGGCGTGCAGACCACCGCCAGCGTCACGGCCAGCAAGCTGATCGACGACTACGGGAAGCTGCCGGATTTCCTGGCGGAGCTGGGGTTCAAGAGCTGCACGTTCAGCTATCCGCTCACCTCGCTGCCCTCGAGCTATCTCAGCTTCAGCGACTCGAACCTGGTCAGCTACACCAACGAGGAATTGATCGGCGTTTTCGAGAAGATCAAGCAAATGAAGGCGCACACCGATTTCCCGGTGGTGAACCCGGGGGAGTCGCTAACCGACATGCAGCGGCATCTGCGCAAGGAGCCCGAGAAGTTCGGCTGCCTCGGCGGCCACAAGTATTTCTACCTGGATTGGAATCTGAATCTCTACCGCTGCCACGCCTGGGCCACGCCCATGTGCAGCATTTATGACTTCGACTCCTCGAAGCTCATCCGCGACGGCTGCACCCTCTGCATGATCGATTGCTACCGCGATCCCAGCGTGCTGCAGTTCGTGGCCGTCAGCGCCAGCGACGCGTACAACCATCTCAAAAAGGGCAAAATCGGAGCCGCCGCCAAGAGCATCTTCGACCGCCGTAACCTCACCTCGCTCAAGGCCGTGTGGGAAAGCCGCAAGTGGATTGGAGAAGTGTAAACGCCCCTGCCCTCCGCGAGGGTAGGCAATAAATGGAGCCGCCCAGCACATCCAGCACCGCATCCGCATGTTTGAGATTAGTCTTGAAAAAGTGTCACATTAGACATATTCTACAGTAGCGATGGACACCGAAGCGATTAAGCACTCCCTCGAGGGCGGCGGTTTGCGCTGCACGCCGCAGCGCTACGCCGTGATGGCCTTCTTGATGGACCACCACGGGCATCCCACGGCTGCGGAAATTTTCGAAGCCGTGAATCGCGCGGATCCGCGCTCTTCCAGGGCCACGACGTATAACAATCTGCGGGACCTGGTGCAGGCGGGTCTGGTGCGCGAAGTGGCTGTCGAGGGCCGCGCCGCGCGATTCGATGCGAAAGGCATGCCGCATCACCACTTCATCTGCGACCGCTGCGGCAATGTCGAGGACATGAAGTGGTACAACGTCCCCAAGCCCGCATCGGGTTCGCTCGGCAAGCGGGTTCTTCGCGAATGCGAACTGATTTTCCGGGGGCTCTGCGCGAGGTGCGCTCCAAGGCGCGCTTCCCGTTAACCGTTGAGCTTTTTGTTTCGTGGACGGCAAACATTTCGATTCATTCAAAGGAGCAAAGACTATGGAGAAAGAACTCAAAGCAACAGCAGCGTCCGCTTCCGGCAGTTCCACCGAAGCGAAATGTCCCTTCGGTCATGGAGCGTCTGCACGAACCAATCGTGACTGGTGGCCCAGCCAGCTGAATCTTCAGTTTCTCAATCAACATGCCCCGCAATCCAACCCGATGGGCAAAGAGTTCGATTACGCCAAGGAATTCAAGAGCCTCGACCTCAATGCGGTCGTGAAGGATTTGCATGCCTTGATGACGGACTCGCAGGACTGGTGGCCCGCCGATTTCGGCAACTATGGCGGCCTGATCATCCGCATGGCCTGGCACAGCGCGGGCACCTACCGCATCGCGGACGGCCGCGGCGGCGCCGGTGGCGGCCAACAACGGTTCGCTCCCCTGAATAGCTGGCCAGACAACGTGAACCTCGACAAGGCGCGCCGGCTGCTGTGGCCCATCAAGCAAAAGTACGGGCGGAAAATTTCGTGGGCCGACCTTTTTATTCTCGCGGGCAATGTCGCCCTCGAGTCGATGGGGTTCAAGACCTTCGGCTTCGGCGGCGGCCGGGTGGATACCTGGGAGCCCGAAGAGCTTTACTGGGGTCCGGAAGGGACCTGGCTAGGCGACGAACGCTACAGCGGCGAACGCCAATTGCAGCAGCCGCTCGGCGCGGTGCAGATGGGGCTCATTTACGTCAACCCCGAAGGCCCCAATGGCAAACCCGATTACGTGGCGGCAGCGCGCGACATCCGCGAGACCTTCGCGCGCATGGCTATGAATGACGAAGAGACCGTGGCGTTGATCGCCGGCGGCCATTCCTTTGGCAAGACACACGGCGCAGGCGATCCGTCGCTCCTCGGCCCGGTGCCCGAGGGCGCGCTGATCGAGGATCAAGGTCTCGGTTGGAAGAGCAAGTATGGCAAGGGCTTCGGAGGAGACACAATCGGCGGAGGCCCCGAAGTCACCTGGAGCCAGACGCCTACGAAGTGGAGCAATTATTTTTTCGATAACCTCTTCAAATACGAATGGGAGCTGACCAAGAGTCCCGCCGGCGCACAGCAATGGAAAGCGAAGAACGCTCCCGCTACCATCCCGGACGCGCACGACCCCTCCAAGAAACATGTGCCGACGATGCTGACGACCGATCTCTCCCTTCGCTTCGACCCGATCTACGAAAAGATTTCGCGTCGCTTCTATGAACATCCTGATCAGTTCGCCAACGCATTCGCGCGCGCCTGGTTCAAGCTAACGCATCGCGATATGGGTCCGATCGCGCGCTATCTTGGCCCGCTGGTACCCAAAGAACAGCTCATCTGGCAAGACCCGATTCCGGCCGTGAATCACCCGCTGATCGGCGAGGCGGATATTGCCGCGCTCAAGGCCAAAATCCTGGCATCCGGGCTTTCCGTATCGCAGCTCGTTTCGGTTGGCTGGGCGTCGGCATCGACCTTCCGCGGTTCCGACAAGCGTGGCGGCGCCAATGGCGCGCGCATTCGCCTTGCTCCGCAAAAGGATTGGGAAGTGAACAATCCGCCGGAGCTCGCAAAAGCGCTGCAGACGCTCGAAGGGATACAAAAGGAGTTCAACGGCGCACAGACCAACGGCAATAAGGGCAAAAAGCTTTCACTCGCCGACCTGATCGTCCTCGCCGGCTGTGCGGCGGTCGAGAAAGCCGCCAAAGACGCGGGCATTGACGTGCACGTTCCCTTCACGCCGGGCCGCATGGATGCGTCACAGGAACAGACCGATGCTGCCTCCTTCGCTCCTCTCGAACCCGCCGCGGACGCTTTCCGCAACTACTACCGCGGCTCGCAACTGATGGCGCCAGAGGAAGCCTTGGTGGATCGCGCGCAATTGCTGAAGCTGAGCGCGCCCGAGATGACAGTTCTCGTTGGCGGCCTGCGTGTCCTGGGTGCGAATGCCGGGAAATCCAAACACGGCATATTCACCAAACAAGCCGGGAAACTGACGAACGACTTTTTCGTCAATCTGCTCGACATGCGAACGGAATGGCAGCCCATGGACTCCACCGGTGTCTACGAGGGGCGCGACCGGAAGACCAAAGAGCTGAAGTGGACGGCCACGCGCGTTGATCTGATCTTCGGTTCGCACTCGCAGCTGCGCGCGCTAGCCGAAGTCTACGCCTGCGCCGATTCGAAGGAGAAGTTTGTGAAGGACTTCGTGGCTGCGTGGAGCAAGGTGATGAACCTTGACCGCTTCGACCTGGCCTGAGCTGGGCGAAGTGTTTCTTTAGCGACGATTCAGCTGCGCGTTTTACTCAACTCGCTGCCGATTCGCCGAACAGCATGTTGTAGATGGCGCCCCCGATCGCTCCACCAAGGATCGGCGCCACCCAAAACAACCAGAGCTGCGCGATGGCCCATCCGCCGACGAAAATGGCCGGGCCCGTGCTACGGGCGGGATTGACGGAAAGATTGGTGACCGGTATTCCGATCAGGTGAATGAGCGTCAAGCATAGCCCGATCGCTATGGGCGCAAATCCCTGCGGGGCTCGCTTATCCGTCGATCCCATGATGACGAACAGGAAAAACAAAGTGAGAACTACCTCCGCGACGAAGCATGCCGCCAAGGAATAGCCGCCCGGAGAGTGGGCCCCGTATCCATTCGAGGCGAAGCCAGCGCTCAGACTGAATCCCTCTTTGCCGCTGGCGATCACGTACAGGACCGCCGACGCGCAAATGCCGCCTGCGACTTGGGCGATGATATAGGGCACAAGGTCCGCTACGGGAAATCGCTTGCCCACTACCAGTCCGACCGAGATCGCCGGATTCAGATGGCCTCCGGAAATGTGTCCGATGGCGTAGCACATCGTCAGTACCGTTAGACCGAACGCCAAGGCCACGCCGGCAAAACCAATCCCCAGTCCCGGAAACGCCGCCGACAGCACGGCAGCGCCACAACCGCCGAATACCAGCCAAAATGTGCCGAAGAACTCCGCCGCTGCACGCTTGCCAATCGACATGGGATCACCCCGCCGGAGCCACGTTCGCGAGCGCCTACTTAGCCCCAGGCTCGCGCATGGTACACTTCTCGCCCATTCGACACAACGAATTTGCCGCGAAAACGGGACCCCACGGGGATCGCCGGGTTTCGTCGGTCCAACTCACGGGTTTGCTCAACCCACACCCGCGAAAATCAAATCGAAATCGTCTACGTTTCATTTTTTGCCGCTACCAAAATCGCGTTAGTGACATCGAGTACAATCCCGTGAAAGCACACCTCGCTAGACGCCCCGAAGAGTGGCGATGGTCTAGCGCATGGAACGAACGCAACAGCGCTTAGTAACGAAGACCGCACAGGCAGAGTGCCTGTGCTACGTCGCTTGAATCGCGAACCCCGCTTTTGGCACACTTTGCAGCATGTCCGGCCCCGCCATCACCTACGATTTCAATGGCGTGAAACACATCCGCACCGGCCACAACTTCCGGACGATCTCGGGAGACGAAACGGAAATCTTCGAGCGACTCTGCGACCTGGAACGCGAAGGACAATGGGCTGAAGTACGCGACCTCTCGGAAGAGCAGATCCGCAAAACGCCGGAGTGGCTCACTCCCTATCTCTGCGCCGGCGTAGCGCTGGCTAATCTCGGCGACGAAAAGGACGCCATTCGCCGCTTGGAATATGTCGAGAAGATGGCGCCAGCGGATTCAAACTACGCAGCAGCCTCCAGAATCCTGCGCCAATTACGGAAACAATAGGAATGGCAATCAGCGAGGCGGCGCGGTCTGGTCCGACCGATTCCGATACGTGCCGAACTTCTCCGCGACCGGTTTTAGCGTTGGATAGAATTGCACGAAGGTGTGTTCCACGGCGGCGTTGTCATTGTGGCATTGCCAGCAGGTATCTTTGGGACCCGTCATTGCGGTGGCCGCCTGAGCGTCGCCGCCGAAACTGAAATAGGCCCACACGTCGGCGAAGCGCGATTGGTCCTTCACCTCAACAGCTAAGCCCTTGAGATCGCCCTGAAAGTGGCCGGTCTTATTGATCGAGCCCTTAGTTTCCGAAGCGCGCTCCTCCAAAACAAACATCGCCTTTTCCGGCCATTTGCCGCTCGCCAGAAACTGGCGATACGCCCATTGTGGAACAAACACGTTCGTGAAAAGCTCAGGGCCACCGGCCGTTGCGTTGTAACTCATCGCCAAACCGGACGACAGAAAAACCCACTCGCGATAATTGGCCGGACGCACCAATTTGCCGCCCACGTAACCAGGCTGGACCTCGCTCTGCTGCGCAACTTGTTCCGCTTTTTGCCGCGCCTCAAGACTCGGGGCGGCGACAACCAGGAAAATAACGGCGGCAAGCAGAAAGCGATTCATCGGACGCAACTGTAGCACGTCAAGAAACCGCAAAAGGCGGGAAAAAAGCGACCTGCGCTTTGACCACTGAATGAGACCTGCCAGAACCCGAACGGAGACTAAGTGATGAGCAATACCCGGTCCGTGAAAACCGGTGGGCAGCGTCTGACTGCACACTTGAACAGACTCGGCTGCCGTTGTTCTTTAGAAAGGAGGTGATCCAGCCGCAGGTTCTCCTACGGCTACCTTGTTACGACTTCACCCCAATCATGAGCCATACCTTGGGCGCTTGCCTCCTTGCGGTTAGCTCAGCGACTTCTAGTACAGCCCACTTTCGTGATGTGACGGGCGGTGTGTACAAGGCCCGGGAACGTATTCACGGCGTCGTTCTGATACGCCATTACTAGCGATTCCAGCTTCATGCAGTCGAGTTGCAGACTGCAATCCGAACTGAGCACGGTTTTTTCCGATTAGCTCCCCTTCGCGGGTTCGCGACGGTTTGTACCGTGCATTGTAACACGTGTGTAGCCCTGGACATAAAGGCCGTGCTGACTTGACGTCATCCCCACCTTCCTCTCCGTTATCCGGAGCAGTCCTCTTAGAGTTCCCCCTTGCGGGTGGCAACTAAGAGTAGGGGTTGCGCTCGTTGCGGGACTTAACCCAACACCTCACGGCACGAGCTGACGACAGCCATGCAGCACCTCTACTACTGTCCCTTGCGGGAAGGCGGTGTTTCCACCGCTGGTCAGCAGCAGTTCAAGCCCAGGTAAGGTTCTTCGCGTTGCGTCGAATTGAACCACATGTTCCACCGCTTGTGCGGGCCCCCGTCAATTCCTTTGAGTTTCAGCCTTGCGACCGTACTCCCCAGGCGCAGGACTTAACGCGTTAGCTACGGGACGCACCCCGAACGGGATGCACCCCAAGTCCTGATCGTTTAGGGCTAGGACTACCAGGGTATCTAATCCTGTTTGCTCCCCTAGCTTTCGTTCCTCAGCGTCAGTTGCGGTCCAGCGAGCCGCCTTCGCCACGGGTGTTCCTGCAGATATCTACGCATTTCACCGCTACACCTGCAATTCCACTCGCCTCTCCCGCACTCTAGCACGGCAGTTTCGGAAGCAGCCTCTGAGTTAAGCCCAGAGATTTCACTCCCGACTTGCCGCACCGCCTACGAACCCTTTACGCCCAGTAATTCCGAGCAACGCTGGCCCCCTACGTCTTACCGCGGCTGCTGGCACGTAGTTAGCCGGGGCTTCTTATACCCGTACCGTCAAGCCCTTGCGGGCGTTTCGTCCGGGTCGAAAGGGGTTTACACTCCGAGAAGCTTCATCCCCCACGCGGCGTCGCTGCGTCAGGCTTTCGCCCATTGCGCAAGATTCCCCACTGCTGCCTCCCGTAGGAGTCTGGACCGTGTCTCAGTTCCAGTGTGGCCGGCCATCCTCTCAGACCGGCTACCGATCATAGCCTTGGTGAGCCGTTACCTCACCAACTAGCTAATCGGGCGCGGGCCCCTCCTCCAACGACCTTGCGGCCTTTGAGTCCGAAAACCGAAGTCCTCGGAATGTCATGCGGTATTAGTCCCGCTTTCGCGGGGGTATCCCCCATTGGAGGGCAGGTTGCCCACGTGTTACTCACCCGTGCGCCGTGCGCCAGTTGTATTGCTACAACCGCGCACTCGACTTGCATGTGTTAAGCACGCCGCCAGCGTTCGCTCTGAGCCAGGATCAAACTCTCGTTTGAAGCTGGTTGTCCTGAAAATCAAAATCCCGGCTTGCGCCGGGACGTGAGCTTCAGAACGAACTTTTGATTGCGTGAGACCCTGTTTTCACAGGACCTCGCGCGTTTGTATCGCTCGGTTCACTCAAAAACCGAACGGGTTCTGGCACGTCTCATTCAGTTGTCAAAGAGCAGGCCTCCTGTCCGGCAGGCAGGCTATGGTGCAATCGGAGAGTCTAGCACGTCGCCAAGCTTTGTCAAGCGCAATCACGGATTTTATTTTAGCTTCGAGCCAGCCGCTTGCAGCCAACCGCGGCGCTATGCAACCGCGCTAGCTTATCCCTGACTCCACTCGCAAAAAGATCTCGCTAACGATGGCCTCCGCCACCGCCCGCAGAGTGCCCGCCTCCGCCACCACCACCGCCTCCGTGAGACACGCCGGCGCTCGCTCCGCCTCCGAAGCCTCCGCTCCTCGCTATCTCGGGCGAAGCGCCGCCTCCGCGTGCGCCAAACCCGCCCGCACCGGCATACGAGCCTCCGGCCGGTGCATGCGACAACACCTGCACCTGCGGCGCTCTGCTAATCGTCGACCCGCCCGCCGCAGCCAGCCGCGATCCTATCCCGACGGGTACCCGGCCGCGCCCTGCGAGGGCGCCGGCGGCGAGCGGCGGTTGGCCTCCCATCACACCACCGAGACGAACATGAATCGGCTCGCTGGCGCTACCAAAGCGGCCGCCGAGAAAGGAGCGATGTCCCAGGAACGCGTCCGCGCTGACTTGTCGTCCCATGACCACGCTGGAGGGAGCCGCGCCCGCGCCACGCGCAAACGCCGGCGTTCTGCGAGAGTCGGAACCGAGCCTATTGGACCCGCCAGGCGCAGGCTGGCCGGAAAACATCGCGGAGCGATCTGGCGCAATGTTGGGTCGACCGATTGGGCTGATCTTGCCAAGCGTACTCGGACTCAGCACATGCGGCCCACCCGCGCGGATAGGTTGGCCAGTTCGCAATACGCCCGGAGGCACAGCCGTCAGACAGCCCGCCGTCGCCATGGTGCACGGCGCCCCGCCGCCGGGCCCGCCCCTGCCGATCGGCGACCAGCCAATCCATCCAGGCCCGGAATACCAATTGACCAGCGCCGGATTCCAGGCCGCGAACGAATTCGGCATCCAGAACCATCCCATCGCCGCGTCAAAATTCCAAAACCCATAATGAAACGGCAGCCATCCCCAGGGCTCCCCCGAAATCCACGTGTATCCCCAACCGGGATACCAGCTCCACATCCCGGCAGCATAGGGCGACCACCCAGCGCCTTCGTAGGGCGCCCAGCCATAACCGTAGCCCGGGAAATAGCCCCAATCGCCGTAAGCGTCGAGGTCATCCCACCCGTACATCGGGGAACGCAACCGACCGCCGAATCGTTGCTAGCCAGAGTGGACTGCTGGTCCCTGGCGGCCGCCCATTTGTCCCAGTCATCCGCTTGGATCTTGTCGCTTACTTCGAAAGGAGCGCCGGAGTTGAGATCCAGGGTCAGTGCATGATTCTTCGCCAATTTTTCAGTTTCGTTCGAGTCTGCCGCTTGCACTTCGCCGGCAAAAACCTCGACGCGCAAGTGGTTCTGATCGACGTCCGTTCGGAATTCCGCTTTCCCCTGCGGCGTTACGGTGACGCCGGACGCGTTCAGCAAGTATTCATCTTGATGATCGGGAATCACGCGGAAGGAGGCGTAACCCGAGTCGAGCGTCAAATGGTTTACGTGGCCTCCCAGCGCGGTGAGCGCCAGCTCCGTGAAGTCCACGCTGGAGAGTTCACCGAGCCGCACGGCCGACCCATTCTCAAATTGCACCTCGGCAAAACTCTTATCGCCGGTAGCGACCGAGAAACCCTCTTCGATCGGAGTGTTTACTGTCGCGCTGGCCCATTCGTCCGACCCCGGCCTGCGCACCGTCACCGTGCCCTCCACGAAGCTGAGGCGCACCACGCGAACGTGGGACAGCCCGGCAGCTGGCGGCACATCCTTGGCTTCGTCCGTTTTCGACCGGGCCGCACTCGACAGGGCTGGCGAAACAAGGAAGGCGAACGCCAGAAGCAAAACCGATGATGCAGTCAGGAAAACAGCGAGTCGGTGACGCATGGACAGCCCCCCTGGGGTATCGGGCACCTTCGACATAGCCCTAGTTTACACCCGTTTAATTGGCTAGATGCCTGGCGCCGGGGAAAGGTTCGCAGAAGCGGGTTTCCTTCACTCTCAGGTGGAACTAGATCAGGGCCATCGCGCCACTGCATACACCGCGTTCACCAGCGCGCGATGGGGATATAATACGCGAGAGCGGTCAAGGCAACCCGGCGCCGGACCGTGCTTTCTTACGTAGCGCGCGCCAGAAGGGGGCTATCCATGAAGCTTCGCGAATCGTTTCTCCTGCTGATCGGCTCGCTGCTCGTTCTCGGTGGCGCGACAGGCGCCGGCTGGGGACTGGAAGCGCGCGCGGAAGCGAAGCCGCAAACAGCCTCGCCGCCCGCGCAAACTTCACCCCCGGCGCCAGCGTCGTCCGCGTCCGCTTCTGCTAATGGCACGGATGCTCAGGCCGGCACGGCCCCGCTTCCGATGCCTGTGGACGAGATCATCCGCCGCTTCGCCCAGCACGAATCCGATTTCAAGCTCGCGCGCGATAATTACACCTACACGCAAGAAGTGCTGGTCGAGGACGTCGCGCCCAACCACGGCGAATACCGCGTGACGACGGACATAATCTTCACGCCGGCGGGCAAACGCTACGAACACGGACACCTACGCGCCGCCGCCGAGCCTGGTGGATTTCTCGCTGTCCCCGGAGGACGACAAGGACCTCGAAAACATCCAGCCATTTGTTCTCACAACGGAGGACATTCCCAAATACGATGTGCAATATGTCGGGACGCGGAAAAAATGGACGATCTCGGCACGTACGTGTTTCCGCGTGGCGCCCAAGAAAATGGAGAAGGGCCAGCGCTATTTCCAGGGGACCATCTGGGTCGATGACCAGGATTTGGCGGTCGTCAAGTCCGACGGTAAGGCGGTGCCCGACCTCAAGAACAACCTTTTCCCGCGCTTTGTCACCTACCGGGAAAATATCGAAGGCACGTTCTGGTTTCCCACCTACACGCACGCCGACGACATCCTGCACTTCGATAGCGGCGACGTGCATATCCGCATGACCGTGCGCTACAAGAACTACAAGCGCTTCGGATCAACCATCCGGCTCGGCGCATCTAAGGAGATCCCTGCGCCACCCGATTCGCAAGCGCCTCCTCAGAAATAACCTGGCGCCGCGGATGCCATCTTGCTCGGTGTGGTCATCACGGGCAAAGCCCTTCATCCGTTTGGCCGCTCCGCTCTCCGAATGCATCCAACTGTTCGGTCATCTCGAAGCGAGTTCATTTCCCCGGGGGTACGCTGAATGAAGAAGCAATTCCGGATGGTTCTCTTTGTTGCTCTCTTGTTTCTGGCCAGTGGCGTCGTGTCGAACCTGCATGCGCAGGCTGTTGAGCTAGGCGCGCAACTTGCCGTTCACAATTTGCCGGAGCTGGGAGAGGCTCCCCTTGGCTATGGCTTCCGGTTCACCTACAACGGCTACCCGCCCTTCCTGGCTCTCGACAGCGAGATCAATTTTTTCCCGACCAGCTCCACGGGAAACCTCGGTGAAACGCAGGTCTTCGTCGGCTTGCGAGCAGGGGTTCATATCAGCCGATGGGGCGTCTACGCCAAGGCGCGTCCCGGCTTCGCGGACTTCGGAGGAGGCGGTTTCCCGCAGAGGCTTACTTCGAGCACTCACTTCGCCTTGGACCTCGGCGGGGTGATCGAGTACGACGTGGTTCCGCACATTGCGTTGCGTTGGGATTTGAGCGATGTGCTCACGGATTTCGGCGGCGCAACTCTGCTCGCCGGCCCCGGAAGCGTCGGCGCGCCGCTCCACACTCAGCACAATTTCGAAACCACGATCGGCGCCGTAGTGAGGTTCTGAGAGCGCGAGCCGGCATCGCGGCGCCGCTTCTAAGAGCGCGCCGGCGCGGGCCGCTCGGCGGCATTCGCCGGGGCCGCGGATTCCCCGAAGGGACCGCGCACCAGCAGGTCCGCGAGCGACTCTTGATACGGCGGCCGCGCGATGCCGCGCTCGGTGATAATCGCGCCTATCAGGCGCGCCGGTGTGACGTCGAAGGCGGGATTAGCCACTTCCACATCGGGCGCAATCCGCACGCCGCGGATGTGCGTCACTTCCTCGGCGGCGCGCTCTTCGATCGGTATCTCCTCGCCGCTTGCGATCGAAAGGTCCAGCGTCGAGATGGGGGCGGCCACGTAAAAGGGCACGCCATTTTCTCGCGCCAGGACGGCGATCTGGTAGGTGCCGATCTTATTCGCGGTGTCGCCGTTCGCGGCAATGCGGTCCGCGCCGACCACGATCGCGCCCACCTTGGTCGTTTTCAGAAAATGCCCCACCATGTTATCCGTAATCAACGTGAGCGGAATGCCGCCCTCGGCCAATTCCCAGGCCGTGAGCCGCGCGCCTTGCAGGTACGGCCGCGTCTCCGGCACCAGCACCCGCAGCTTGTGCCCTTGCTCGACGGCCACGCGAATCACGCCCAGCGCCGTGCCGATCCCCGCCGTCGCCAGCGCGCCGGCATTGCACTGCGTCATCACTTGCCCGTCCTGCGGCATCAGCTCGGCGCCAAATCGCCCGATGGCCTCGTCCGTCGCTTTCTTTTCTTGATGGATGAGCTGCGCCTCTCGAACCATCGCTCCGCGGATCCCTGCCGCGTCGGCGGTCGCCGGCAAAGCGTCCAAGCGCCGCTTCATCCGCTCCAGCGCCCAGAACAGGTCCACGGCCGTCGGCCGCGTCTGGCGGATGGTCTCGCAGATCATCGGGAATTCGGCGCGCAATTGGTCCGCGGAAGCCGCCTCGGAGCGCTCGACTCCCAGCGCCACGCCCATGGCCGCTGCAACTCCGATGGCCGGTGCGCCGCGAATCACCATGTCGCGGATCGCCTTGGCGACGTCGCGGTAGTCCGTGTAAGTATGGCGGACAAGCTCGCCCGGCAGGCGCCGCTGGTCGATCATCACCACGCCTTCCGGAGTCCACTCGATGGGTTGTGCAACTCGCAAGCGAATCCGTCCTTTCCAATCAAAATACTCAATCGCTGATTCTAGTGCAGAAGCCTTTTCAGAGACCTAAATGTAGCGCCGCGGACTTCAGCGCGGCATCTCCAGGTTTCGGAACGCCAAACCTGCGGAACCGGGGATCTCTCCAAGTGCATCGCTCAAGTCGTAGGGAAGTGCCTCAGGCCACCCGTCGCGAAAAATAATCCCGCAAACAGAATCGAATTGTAGCTGACGTGCACGAGGTAGCTCGCCGCCACGGTTCCGGCGCGCGCTCGAATGTACGTCAGCACCATGCCCACGCCCATCAGCAGCGCAATCTGCCCCCACCCGCCCCAGAGCTGCGGAGCGTGCGCCAGGCCAAACACGATGCCGGTCACGACGATGCCGGCGGGAATGCCAAACTTTCTGGCGATGACCGGATAGAGGCAGCCGCGAAACAGCGTCTCCTCGACAAACGGCGCCACCAGGATGCCGAGCACCATCAGCATCACCACGGTTTGACGATTGCGAAAAAGCTCCTCCATCGGCAGCGTCTTGTCGGTATCCAGGTATTTGCTTGCCCCGCTCACCAGAAGCGCGAGCCCAAAGCCCAGAAAAACATAGCGCATCGCGTCGCGGCTCGTGAGGCCATGTCGTGAAACGTGCGCCACCCGACCGCCGGCCAAAAAGGCGCGCCGGTCCTCACCCGCACAATGACGTACAGAAAAGCCAGCGTCGCGAACGACAGCAACGCCTGGCTCACGACGGCCACCGACGCCCCCGGCCCGCCCAAGTCCTGCAACTCTGAAAATGGTATGTGGAAGGCGACCGCCGCCGTGATCGCCACGGCCAAAGTCAGTAATTCTCCAGCCACGAAGTAAAACAGCAGAAGATAGATCAAATCGGCCCACGTCAGCGGACTCCCGGAATCCGCGGGCTCCGCAGCGTGAACCGGCGGCAGGGGCACACCTTCCGGCTGGAAGGCTGCCGGGGTCGGGACGCCGGACTCCGCACTTTCTTGTAAGGGAAGCGCAAAAGGCTCGGACGCCTCCGGATCAACCTCGGGAGACTGCGGTCCGCGCTCGGGCTCGGGAGAATTCATGGGCGTATCTGCGATTTTGATGCCCGCCGCCAGCCCAGAGTGACTCCGCTTGCTCCTTCCACCAGGGCCGCGGCCACCAGCGGAAGCATGATCTCATGATGGCCGGCGATCGCATAATTGCGGGACTGTTCGCCATCGGAGCGCGAGACAACCCGTCTCCCGTCGCCGTTGATCAAGCCCGGGCGCCGGAGGTCGAAATTCGCCGTGGTGATTGGCCGGAGAGGAACGCCGAGGTCGCGCACCAAGGAAGCCGCCTTCAAAAAGGTTTCCGGAACCAGTGCGGTAGAGCTCCAATTCAGATAGACGCCGCCGGTGTGCATCTGCTTAACCAGCGCGCAGAGCAAACGAAAATCGTGATGGCTGGCAGCGCCCAGCGATGCGCCGTCCGCCGCGCGGTGCGTGTCCGGCGTATCCACGCCGATGGCCAGGTGCACGGTGACCGGCACGCGCTCCTGATACGCGGCAATCAGCAAGCTGTCCGCGGCGTGGCGCACACGCACCCGTCCGCTCGACAGCAAACGGCCGGCGGCCTCGCCGAGTCCGATGCCGCGGCGCACGGCCTCGGCGGCCATTTCGTTGATGAGCAAGCCGGTGTCCTCGGCCACGCCGTTTGCAACTGGCCCCGCAGCCTCGCCATCGTCGGAGAGCTTTCCCGTCACTGCGGTCTCAAAATCGTGAACCAGCGTCGCGCCGTCCATGGCGATTCCGCCCGCAAATCCGTGAGCGATCAAGTCCACGATCAGCGGCCCCAGCCCGGCGCGAAGAACGTGTCCGCTGAGTCCCCACAGAATCATCCGCTGCCGAACGCGCGCGCGCAAAACGGCCGCGATCACTTCGCGCAATTGATTGCCGGCGCGGACGTGCGGCAGCGACTCGAGGAATTCCGGAAGGCGCGCGCCGCGCCGGTGTGGCCGCGCAAAGTCGCGCACGGTGGTTCTGCCGGGGCGATCGGCGCGGGGCTTGCCTGGAGCGCCCTCAAGAATCAGCGGAGAGATCGTGTAAACGCTTTTCACAGATGGTCGCTGCGTAACACTCTAAAGGCGGCTCTGGCGCGACGCAAGACCTCTGCGAGGGGAGAGATGTGGGAGTTACACGTGGCGGCGAGCCGGGGTGTCGCTCAATTCGCGCCGGCTTTGGACGCCGTATCCGCACTCGGAGAGTAAATTGGCGCCGCGCTTGCCGCAGCCGCGGGCCGCGGGTTGCGAACGTCAAGCACGCGAGCGAGCACTTGGCCGGTATAGGATTTCTTGTTGCGCGCAACTTGTTCGGGCGGGCCCTGCGCGACGATTCGCCCACCGGCCGCCCCGCCTTCCGGTCCCAGGTCGAGAATCCAGTCGGCTTGCTTGATAACGTCGAGGTGATGCTCGATGACCAGCACGGTGTTGCCGAGATTCACCAAGCGATTCAGCACGTCCATGAGCTTTTTTACGTCGTCGAAGTGCAAGCCCGTGGTCGGCTCGTCCAGGATGTACAGCGTTCGCCCCGTCTGCCGTCGCGACAGTTCCCGCGCCAGCTTGATGCGCTGCGCCTCTCCGCCGGAAAGCGTGGTGGACGACTGCCCAAGCTCCAGGTAACCGAGCCCCACGTCCACCAGCGTTTCGAGTTTCTGCCGAATCTGCGGGATATTTTCCAGCACGCCAGTCGCGTCCTGCACCGGCAAATCCAGCAGATCGGAAATCGAATAGCCCTTGTAACGCACCGCGAGAGTCTCTGCGTTGTAACGCTTGCCGCGGCAAACTTCGCAGGTCACATAAACGTCCGGCAGAAAATTCATTTCGATGCGCCGCAGGCCGTCGCCCTGGCACGCTTCGCACCGCCCGCCCTTCACGTTGAAGCTGAAACGCCCCGGCCGGTAGCCGCGTTCGCGCGATTCCGGAAGCATCGCGTACAACTCGCGGATCGGCGCAAACACTCCGGTGTACGTCGCCGGATTCGACCGCGGCGAGCGCCCGATCGGCGCCTGGTCGATCTCCACGACTTTGTCGATGTTCTCGGCGCCTTCGAGCGCGCGGAATTTTCCCGGCTGTTCCATCGAGCGGTACAGCTTCTGCGCCAGCGCGCGATACAAAATATCGTTGACCAGCGTGGACTTTCCCGAGCCCGAAACGCCCGTCACCACCGTCAGCGTCCCCAGCGGAATCCGCACGTCGATGTCCCGCAGATTATTGGCCTCGCAGCCCAGCAGCGACAGCACCTTCCCGTTGGGGGCGCGCCGCTGCTCCGGCACCGGAATGACGACTTCGCCGCTTAGATACTTGCCCGTCAGCGACGCCGGATTCGCGGCGATTTCCGCCGGCGGACCGATGGCCACCAGTTGCCCGCCCGCATGCCCCGCGCCCGGTCCCAGGTCCACCACGAAATCGGCGCGGCGAATCGTCTCCTCGTCGTGCTCGACCACAATCACGGTGTTGCCCAGATCGCGCAATTGTTCGAGCGAGGTCAGCAGACGGTCGTTGTCGCGCGCGTGCAGCCCGATCGAGGGCTCGTCGAGCACGTACAGCACGCCGCGCAAACGCGATCCGATCTGCGTCGCCAAGCGAATGCGTTGCGCCTCGCCTCCCGAAAGCGTGGCAGCCGAACGGTCCAGGCTCAGATACCCAAGCCCCACCGCCAGCAGAAAATCCAGCCGCTCCGCGATTTCGGATAACGGACGCCCGGCGACCTCGACCTGCCGCGCGGTGAGTCCCTCACGCATTCGATCCACCGCTTTCCGCGCCTCGCTGGACGCCAGCGCCGTGAAATCGGCGATCGAATATCCAGCGATCTTCACGGCCAGACTTTCCGGCCGCAATCGGCGTCCGCCGCACGCCGCGCACGGCGCCGCCGACATATATTGCGTGAGCCACTCGCGGTACTTGTCGGAACCCGTCTCGTTCAGGTTGCTCTCGAGAAATCCGAATAGCCCCTGGAAACGCAGGCCGGGCGCCATCTTCTCGCCACGCGAGCGCTTATGCCCGTTTTCGCTGCCGTTCTCGCTGCCCGCCGCGTTGCCGTTCAATCCGCCGTGCTTGGGCGGATTGCCGTAAAGAATCAAATTTTGTATCCGCCGCGGAAAATCCTCGAACGGCGTCGCCAAATCAAATCCGTGTGCGTAGGCCGCCAGTTCCAGCGTATGTTTCAAATTTGCCGAGCTCGAGCCGGGCCCCAGCCCGCCTTCAAAGAGCGGCCGCGACCAATCCGCGACGACCTTCGCCGGATCAAAATCGTATTTCGACCCCAGAGCCGTTGCATGCCGGGCAAGCGCCATACGGCGAATTGAAACTGAACGAGCGCGGCTCGAGTTGCGGTACCGAAACGCCGCATTCGCTGCACGCCAGCTTCTCCGAAAACACCTGCTCGGTCCCGTCCACCACCGACACGCTCACCAAACCCTGCGCGAGTTTGAGCGCGGTCGCCAGCGACTGCGCGAGCCGCCCCGCGATGCCCGGCTTGACCAGCAGGCGGTCGACGACGACCTCGATCGTGTGATTTTTCCGCCGGTCCAGTGGCGGCGGGTCATCGAGTTGCCACAGCTTGCCGTCGATGCGGGCGCGCGTGAATCCGGCGCGAGCCAGCTTCTCCAGTTCCTGCCGGTACTCGCCCTTGCGCCCGCGAACCACCGGCGCCAGGATCATCAGCCGGTCGCCCTCGCGCGCCAGTTCCCCGCTTAGCACCGCATGCACGATCTGCTCGGCGGACTGCCGCGTGATGGCTCGCCCGCAGTTCGGACAATGCGGCGTTCCGATCGAGCTGAACACCACGCGCAAGTAATCGTAGATTTCCGTGATCGTGCCGACCGTCGAGCGCGGCGAGCGCGTGGTCGTTTTTTGCTCGATGGCGATCGCCGGCGAGAGTCCCTCGATCGAATCCACTTCCGGCCGCTCCATCTGATCGAGGAATTGCCTGGCATAGGCGGAAAGCGATTCGACGTAGCGCCGCTGGCCTTCGGCGTAAATCGTGTCAAACGCGAGCGAGGATTTGCCGGAGCCCGAAAGGCCGGTCACGACCGTGAGCGCGTTTCGCGGTATTTCCAGGCTGATGTTTTTGAGATTGTGCTGCCGCGCGCCGCGAACGACGATCTTTTTGAGTCCCATGCTTGGAGCCGGTCTCCCGGCAGGCCGCGCCCCACGGGCGGCTCTCACAGGCAAGCACGCCGCACAGCAGGCATAATGCGGCCAGAGTAACCTTTCAAGCTAGCAGGGCCCGCATGGCAGGTCAAGAAGCGTCCAGGCGCTCCATCGAGCGCGCGGTCGCGGGCGCTCATTCATGTTTGCTCGCGTTGCTGGTTCCGTCGACCCGACATACTTTGTCACCGCAATGTCCTCGCGGCACGCGAGCCTCGCGATACGGTGAGTCATGGACGAACACAAAGCGATGCTGGTAAGGCGCTGCGAAATTATTGCGTGGGCGGTGGCGTTTTTACAGGCTTTGTAAACGCCAACTGCTTGAAATGCCAGCGATTAGGCTTTGGCTCCCAGCGTGCGTATAAGAATCCCGACGGGGGAAGACGCTCCGAGGATCCCTTTAGGGGATTGAGGGCTGGGCCGGATCGATCTTCCCCCCGACACTTCCGCGGTAATACCCCGATACTCCTGCTTAGAACCGCCTGCCACTCAGCGGAAGTGCGTGCGTCTTCGCGCCCACTCGAACCACAGAAGAAAACCGGAAGCAATGATGGCGCTAGTGCGTCATCGAATACATGATGTAATCGATACCCAGGCGGAAGGCCATCGACGCGAATTTCTCGGGATAGCGGGGATCGTCGGCCCATTCCCAAGCGTCTCCCAAGTGCATGTTGTGACAGATGGCCACCACGATGCGCCCATGGTCGTCGCGGATCGCGCGCCACTTGGGATCGAAGCCATCCTTTTCGTACGTCCTGCCCGTGGCCACGTACTGTTCGCCGGGCACCTGGAACCGCTCGCCGAGATCGAAAATCACGTGGAAGAGTTCGTCGTTGTTCTGCAAATCCTCGATGGGACGGTCCGGAAAAACCATGCGCATGCCGCGCATGAAGGCTTCCCAATCCGCGTTCCCGTGGAAATCGTCGACCATCAGGAAGCCGCCCTTGAGAAGATACTCGCGCATGCGCTGGGCTTGTGCCGGAGTAAACGTCCAGTTCTGCACCTGCACGGCGTAGACGAAAGGCCAGTTGAAAATGTCGTCGGTATCGAGATCGACGACTTGTTCGGTCGATTTCGCGTTGATGCGGGTGAGGCGCTGGAACGCCCTGAGGAACGTGCGGTCGGCCTTGGGGTAATCGGTGGACCAGCCGCCGTAGCCGCCGTAGAAATAGCGGTTGGACATAGCGGAAGCATAACGAAGCCGCGACCAGCCAAACTCCGCCTTCTCGTTGTCGACGGCCCCGTAGGGGTTCCGGTCAAAACGGTATTGTGCAAACAGCGCCGCGCTCAGGCCCAAGAATGCGAGCAGCAGCGACAACCGCAAAAGGAGCTTCATAGCCCTAGCCCCCGGGCTAGAGAGTATCAAAATGCCGCTTGGGCTGGGTAGCAATGTTTGCGCGGGCTGCAGGTACAGCCCGCACCCGGAGTCCTCCCCTCCCCCCATTTTTTGGCGTCGAGTATATCGTTCCAGAAGAATCGCGGGCTATTGACCTTGCCGATGTAACTGAAATAGCTACGCATGGATGCCGCCCTTGGGGGGGCTGTCGGACTCTCCGCCGAAACCTTACCACGGAAACCTGCGCGGTGAAATCCAGGGCGCTTGCTCCGGGCGCCCTTGCTTGCCCCCACGCCGGGAGCTATACTGGCGTGTTTTTGGAGGCATTCTTAACCTCATGGGCGTCCTGGACAATCGCTTCGAGAAGAACTTCATGATCTCGTCGGTAGACTACGTATTCAACTGGGCGCGCAAGTCCGCCATCTGGCCGCTGACGTTCGGTTTGGCCTGCTGCGCGATCGAGATGATCGCGGCGACCACCGCGCGCTTTGACATGGCTCGTTTCGGCGCCGAAGTCTTCCGCCCGTCTCCGCGCCAGGCTGACTTGATGATCGTCGCCGGCACGGTCACGCTCAAGATGTCGCCGGTGCTGAAGCGCGTCTGGGAGCAGATGCCGGACCCGAAGTGGTGCATCTCGATGGGCGCGTGCTCGAGCGTGGGCGGCCCGTTCAATGCCTACTCCGTGTTGCAGGGCGTCGACCGCATCGTTCCGGTGGACGTTTACGTCGTGGGCTGCCCGCCGCGGCCCGAGGCGCTGTTTTACGCGCTGCTCAAGCTCCAGGATAAAATCGACCAAATGTCGCTGGCCAAGCGGCCCACCGAGGTGCGGCTGCATCCCGGAATGGCCGAGCAGTTCAAGCGCGGCGTGATGGTGGCGCAGACGCCTTCGCCGCGCTAGTGGTGCGAACGTCGTCGCGGCACCGATCATTTCCCAGGGCATTCTGAAAATAGCGAGGAGCGAATCCATGGCGTTTGTGCGTGCGGCGCGCAAAGATGAAATTCCGGCGGGAACCATCCGCGAATTCCAAGTCGACGGGAAAACGCTGGCCATCTCCAACATCGAAGGGAAGTTTTACGCCATCAGCAACACCTGCCTGCATCGTGGCGGACCGCTCGGGCAAGGAGAGCTGAAGGGCAAAATCGTTACCTGCCCGTGGCACGGCTGGCAATATGACGCCACCACCGGGAAGGTGGCGGCCAATCCCGCCGTGGGGGTAGCTACTTACCCCGCCGAGGTGCGCGGAGAGGACATCTGGATCGATATCGGGTAGTTCGGCGTCCCGATCCTCTATCTCTCTGATAATAAATAAGATAGATTTATATCGGCCCTGCGACAGGCCTAACTGCTTGTTTCTGTGCCACTTAAGCTTTGCGCGACACGCAAGGTACTTTTCGCTCCCCTTGCAGCCGACTCAAGTGTATATTGCGACGTATTTTATGGCGATAAAGCCGAAATCCATAAAAATCCTCCCGTGCCCATAACCCAACCTGTCGCAAAGCGCAATCATTGGCTGTTCAGCGTGGACCCGCACAACTATCACTGGGATACGCTTTTCGTGAAAGGCAAGGAGATGTGGCGCGGGGCGGGCTCGAAGGCCGACGCTTTGCGCGCGCTCAAGCAGGTGCGGCAAGGCGATCGCGTGCTGTGCTATCACGCGGCGCCGGAGCGGGCGCTGTACGCGCTCGCGGAAGTGACGCGCGATCCTTACCCCGATCCGCACGCTCCGGAAAGCAAGGCCATGGTCGCGGACTTGCGCGCTCTCGAACGGCTTCCGCGGCAGGTCTCGCTGGCCGAGCTGCGCGAAAATCCGTCGCTGCGCAAAGTGAAGTTTCTCAAGAACGTGCGGCTGATCATTTCTCAGGTCACCGACGCCGAGTATCAAGAGATTTTGCGCATGGCCGGAATCGTGGCCTCGCCGGGCCTGCCCCTTCCCTGACATGAAGACGCGTCCTTGTGCGTCGACCACTGTGCTACTGTTGATTTAGAATCCCGCGCCATGCCGGAACTGCCTGAAGTCGAAACCGTTGTCCGCGGTTTGCAAACCGCCCTGCCTGGGCGCTCGATCCTCAGTGTTCGCCTGGGGAAAACCGACTTCATCGACGATCCCGTTGCCCTGGGAGAATCCTTGCCGGGCCTGCGCATCGCCGCCGTCGAACGCATCGGCAAGTTCATTCACCTGCGACTCGCAACGAACGGTACAGGCCACTCGGACGCACCATTGCACTTGATGGTTCATCTCGGGATGACCGGACGGCTGGTGGTGCGCGCGGCCGACGAGCCAGCCCCGCCGCACACGCACGTCTATTTCGAGCTCGACGACGGCCGCGAGCTGCGCTACACCGATATTCGGCGCTTCGGCCAAATGCTGTTCCTGCGCGACGCGAAGGTGGACGAGCTGCGCGGCCGGTTGGGCGAGGATGCGCTGACGATCTCCGCCGAAGACTTCCGGCGCCGCTTGATTGGCCGGCGTGCCCGGATCAAAGCGTTGCTGCTCGATCAGAGCGTCCTGCGCGGCGTTGGAAATATCTATGCGGACGAAAGCCTGTGGCGGGCGCGCCTTCATCCCGCGCGCCTGGCCGCCAAACTTGCCCAGGAAGAGATCGACCGTTTGCGAAAAGCCGTGCAACGCGTGCTCGGGGAAGCCATCCGGCTGCGCGGTTCCTCTATTTCCGACTTCGTCGATTCCGATGGGCAGCCGGGCGGTTATCAGAAATGGCATCGCGTCTACGCTCGCGAGGGCAAGCCCTGCTATCGCTGCCATACGATCATCCGCCGCGTGATCGTGGCGGGACGCAGCAGCCACTTTTGCCCGCGCTGCCAGCCGACGCCCCGCGCGCCGCGGAAGGCCCATTCCAAACGGGCGTCATCCGCAAGACGACTCCGCAGGAAGACCTAGGGAGCCGCGTCTTGCGATTGGTCATTCAACGCGTTCGCAGTGCGCGGGTCAAAGTCGACGGCCGGGTGGTCGGTGAAATCCAGGAGGGCGTGGTCGTTTTGCTGGGGGCCGGCAAAGAGGACAACTCGGAAGCAGCGGTGTACCTCGCCGAGAAGACCGCTGAATTGCGCATCTTCAATGACGCGCAGGGCAAAATGAATCTCTCGCTGCTCGACACGCACGGCGCGGCCTTGGTCGTGTCACAATTCACCCTGTACGGCGAGGTGCGTCGCGGACGCCGGCCCGGCTTCGACCGCGCAGCGCCGGCCGAGGAAGCGCGCCGCCTTTATGAGGAATATCTGCACTGCCTGCGGGGGCTGGGTGTGCGTGTCGAAACGGGGGTCTTTCAAGCCCACATGCAAGTCGAGCTGGTAAACGACGGCCCCGTGACAATCCTCATGGATTCGGAGAAGACCTTTTGATCCGTCAACGGCGCAATCGCTTCGATAGCGCCTTGCCATCACGATTTGCACAATTTTCCCTGCACCGAGTATCGCCATACGATATAATTCATTGAGGAGACGAACTGTGCCGCGCGTGAACCAAGCCACAAGTCCTGCGGAGTATCGGGCCCTTTCCGAGTTCCGGTCCTTGATCCGACGCTATTTGACCAACGGCGAAAGAGCCGCGCGATCCGTTGGACTGGAGCCGCAGCAATACGTGAGTCTGCTGGCGATGCGCGGCATGCCAGCCGGACAGCAGGCCACGATCCGCACATTGTCCGACCGTCTCCAGATCCGCCACCACAGCGCCGTCGAGCTGGTCGATCGCATGGAAGGGCGCGGGCTCTGCCGTCGCGAACGCTCCAAGACCGACCGGCGTCTGGTCTTGTTGCATGTCACGCCTCGCGGCGAGCGGCTTCTCAACCGCCTGGTGCGCCATCGCATCGCGGAGCTTCAGGTCACCGGCCCCTCCCTGGCCCGCGCTCTGAGCGCGCTTCTTGCCCCTGCGCCGCGCCGCCGTGGTTCGCTCCGCCCGAACGCCGCGTCCGGGGCGGGCAGCGCGCCGAAGCAAAAGCGCGCGAACCGGAAAGCCGCGAGATCTTCATAGCATAGCGCTTATGGCAAGCCGCGATTGGAAGCTGCTGAATCACCCCAGAATCCGCAAATATGCGGACTTGGTTCACGAGGATCTTTCCGCCACGTATTCGCGCGATTTGCACGAGTGGTTGATCATCGCACCGGTAATCGGTGTCGTTACCGGCCTGACGATTACGCTCATCGCCAAGATCATCTTGTTTTGGATGTGGCCGGTCGTTCTGCACCTCTATCTCGCGCATCCCGCAACGATCATCCCGGGCCTCGCGGCGGGCTTCGCCATCGCCGGCCTGCTGATGCAGTACCTCACACCCGATCCCGACGAGCACTCCACCGAGGAGATTATTCGCTCCTATCACGAGCACCAGGGCCGCATCGAGATGAGGCCGTTCGTGCCCAAGCTGCTCGCGGCGATTGCCACCGTGGGTTTCGGCGGGAGCGCGGCACTCGAAGGGCCGAGCATCTACGGCGGCGGCGCGATCGGGTCGTGGCTATGGACGCGCTGGAAGCGGCTCAGCCGCGATCCGCGCAAGCGCCGCATCATGTTGATCAGCGGCGCGGCGGCGGGTATGGCCGCGGTGTTTCGCGCTCCACTTACCGGCATCGTCTTTGCTCTGGAGATGCCCTACAAGGACGATTTGGCGCACGAAGCGCTGCTGCCATCGCTGATCGCTTCGGTGGTCTCCTACGTCACGCTGGCATTTTTTCTGGGCGCGCAGCCGGTCTTCGCGTTTTCCGTTGCTGCAGGCGCCTTCAAGGGCATCGATTTGCTCTGGTCAGCGATTCTCGGTGTGCTGTGTGGCCTGGCGGCGATGGTTTTCGCCATCACGTTCCGCCGCGCGCGCACCTTCATGGTCAATGTCCCGATTCCTCACTGGCTGAAGATGATGCTGGGCGGAATCCTCACGGGCGTGTGCGGTTTGGCATTTCTGGCCATCTACCGAGGCCCGCTGATTCCGATCGGTCCGAACTACGAAGCGGTGCCGCAAATCCTGCTGGCCGGATACGGCTCCGTGCAACTGGTGGTCTTCGGCGTGTTCAAGTTGATCGCGACGATCTGTTCGCTGGCGGTTGGCGGCGTCAGCGCGATGTTCGTGCCGCTTTTCCTGAGCGGTGGAAGCTTTGGCGTCGCTTTCGCGCAATCGGTGGCCCGAAGTCCCGAGACCCATCTCTACGCTGCGGTCGGCATGGCCGCCTTCATCGCGGGCGCCTACAAAACTCCACTGACCGCGGTCGTGTTCGTTGCCGAAGCAACAGGAGGACACGCCTACATCATTCCAGCGCTGATCGGCGCCGCGGTTGCCTATGCAGTGTCGGGAGAGGCCTCCGTCTCCGGCGACCAACGCCTGCACGAAGCGGTGAGGGTGGCGGACCTTTGGAAAATCCCGGTGGGTGAGGTGATGCAGACGCAGATCATCTCCACGCACGCTACTTCCACGCTGCGCGAATTCGTCGAGCATGCACGCACACATCATCTCCATGCCGCTTATCCCGTCTTGGAGGACGGCGAACCCACTGGAGTTATCGCGATGCGTTCGCTCAGCGGCGTTCCTTCATCTCAATGGAATGATAGGACCGTCGAGACGCTCATGGATCGGGACGTGATGCGCGAATATCGGCCGATTGCGATTTGACGGAAGCCGTGCACTTGATCATGGCTGTCAGGCACAGAATATGCTGCTGGTCGCATCCAAAGCGGGAAAGCTTGAGGGCATCCTGACACACATGGACGTGCTGTCGGCCTTGGACCTTGAGGGCGGTAACCATTCCACTTCGGCGTCTCGCAAACCCTGCTGAATCTCGGCGCGCGCCTTGACAGCGCAACCGTTCGAGTGGATTCTTTCCGCAGCGTACACGCGCGGCCGGAGTCGAGCCCGCCAATCGGAGAAATCCACGTGAAGGCAAAAGAGTTTTTCTATCTGCTGGGCCTGCGGCCGAGAGCGCAAACCTACGGCTGCGAAATCAAAGCCTTCGACCTCAGCAAGGACGGCCGAATCGAATACGCGCAGTGGCTCCATCCGCGCGAGACCGCCAAGGAAATCACGCAGGAATCCGTGGACGAGCTGCGCCGCTTCCTCGCTCCTGGAGACGTGGCCATCGACATCGGCGCTCACACCGGCGATTCCACGATTCCCATGGCGCTCGCCGTCGGCAAATCGGGATGCGTCCTGGCCCTGGAGCCAAATTCATACGTGTTCCCGGTGCTGGCGAAAAACGCCGAACTGAACCCCGGAAAAACAAACATCATTCCCTTGCCCTTCGCGGCCACGCCCGAGGACGCTGAACTCGCCTTTCAATACTCCGACGCCGGCTATTGCAATGGCGGGCGCTTTGCCGGAATCAGCCGCTGGACCCACGGCCACGCCTTCCAACTCCGCGTGCAAGGGCGAAACCTGCTCTCATTCTTGCAGGCTTCCCATCCGGAACTCATCGCGAAAATTCGCTATATCAAGATCGACACGGAGGGAAACGACGAAGCTGTGATTCACTCGATTGACGAATTGCTTTCCCGCTACAAACCGCTTCTGCGGATCGAAATGTACAGGAAGCTTAGCGAGGACCAGCGGCGCAGCTTATATCGTTCGGTCGCAAGCCTCGGATACACGCTGCATCGCATCGTGAGCGAAGACAATTACCGCGGAGAGCTCGTCGGCGAAAAAGATCTCAGCCGCTGGAAGCATTTCGACGCCTTCTGCGTGCCGAAGTGAATTCGGCCGCAGCGGCGCCTAGCTAGAATCCGCCTCCGCCGCCTCCGCCAAACCCGCCGCCCGAGCCGCCTCCGCCGCCAAAACCCGAGCCGCCCGAAGAGCTGCGCGGCGCCGAGGTCATCATCTGTCCGGCGCGCATCGACATCACGTCCATGCTGTTCACAAACGCCAGCGGAACAAACATCGCGCCCGGCGGCCCCTGAAACCAAGCCGGCGGCTGCGTAAAGATCCCCTGGAACGCGCCCACCCATTTCTTCTCCACGCCCAGCGCCATCGCATACGGCAGATATTTCTCAAACGTTGCCGGCGTCTTCTCCAGCCGCTCCATGTGGTCCAGCTCGACGTGGCCCAGGAAATCCTCGAAGCCCAGCACGTTGTGCAGCGCGCGCACCCCATCCGCCGTGCGCGCCGACATGACCCAGCCAAATCCGGCGATGATGCCGCCCGTGAGAATCGCCGCCACAAAAAATGCCAGCGGCGCAATGCCGTACTGCTGTGAGGCATAGTTCCCGACGAAAAACAGCAGCACGCCGACGACGAATCCCGCGGCCACGAAGCTTTGCCGAACCCGGTCGGGCCGGTGCGCGTAGTAGCCCCGCTCGACCAGCGCATCCAGGATGGCATCGCGGATCGGCGGCAGCTTTTTGTAGAACTGGTTTTGCAGCTCGGAAAGCGCCACCTGATCGCGCGTGCCGTTATCGAACAGCCCGGCGAGCAGCAGCATTTCGTGCGGCTTGGTTCCTCCCCATTCCGCAGGCTGCTTTTGCAAGTGAAACACGTACTCTTTGTTCGCGAACAATCCCATCAGGTGTTCTTTGTTCTGCTCCTCGATGGTCAGGTAGCCGTGCACGGCCAAATCGACGATGGTCGCGACGACGTCCCGCATGGCCGCCGTGTTATCCACTAGCGTTCCGGCTTCGCCCGGCGACAACCCCGCCGGCGGCTCGTACTGCACCGCGATCGCGCCCACGCGCGGATCGCGCCCGCGCGAACGCCACAGCCAGAACATCAGCGGGAACGCCAGCAGCGGAATCGCCAGCGCCCAGTTGCTCGCGAGGAATTGGCTGATTTTTTCGCCCGTGTCCGGAGCGTGCACGAAACCCTTGTCCCAGCCGACCACCACGGTCAGCCCCTCGCGAAACGCCAGCGAGCGGGTCGTGCGGATATCCACGTTGCTTCCCAGCGTTTCCACCGCGGCGTCCTGCGCGCGCGAGCCGAATACGCCCGTGTAATCGGAGGCGTGCAGGCCGGTCACGCCTTGCGGCAGGACGATATGCGCGCTGGCCGCCTCGACCGGCACCTGCCAGTCCGTTCCGGTCACGTTCCAGTAGAGTTCGTCGTGATCGTCGAAATAGCGCAGCGCGTTCTGCACGTTATAGTGCAGCACGATGGTGCGCGTCGCGTCGTTGGCGTTGGGAACGTAAATCTTGAACTCGAGGTTCCGGCCCTGGCGATGCTTCTCGATGCGCAAAGGCGCGCCGGTGGGCGTTCCTTCCGTGGCCCGAACGTCGGAGAGGAAGAGCGAGTAATTGAAGCCGCCCGGCCCGTCGTATTCCACGGGGATGGTGCGGAAAAGACCCTGCCAGGAGCCGCTGAATCCGACGCGAATCGTTTCGGTAACGTCCAACGCGGAATCCGGCAGCACGGTCAGATCCGCGTGAAAATTCAGGATGCGGATCTCGCGTGCAAACAAAGGAGGCGCCAGCGCGCCGGCCAGCAAAAAGCCGAGCGCAATCAGCGCGGCGAAAATTCTGCCGCCGCCGAGACCTCGGCGCGAGCTGCGCGTGCCGGTGGCACAGGCAACGGTGCCTGCGGCACCGTTGCCTGATCTCTGTGCACGCCGCCCGAGTGGGTGGTAGGGGGTCGGAGCTTTAGCTCCGACAGAATCAGCAAGCGCTTCAGTGGTTTTAACCCCTGAAGCTCGTCGAACACTTGTGAGGTATTTTCCGAACACGGCGCCGCTAGGCCGGTCAGGCAGCCGGCGTGCCGAAGCTGACCTTCGGCACTTCGCGCTCGGCCGGCGCACTGATCTCGAAGAACTCGCGCGGCTTGAAATTGCCCATGGACGCGATCAAATTTGTGGGAAACTGCGCGATGCGCGTATTGAAATCGCGCACCACGGCGTTGTAATAGCGCCGCGCATTTTGCAGCGTGTCCTCGATCTGGTTGAGCGTGTTCTGCAGTTGGGTGAAGCTCTCGACGGCGCGTAATTGCGGATAGTTCTCGGCTAGCGCGAACACCTGCCGCAGCGCGCCGGCCAATTGCCCTTCCGCCTCGGCCTTCGCCGCCGGCCCTTGCGCGGACATCGAGGAATTGCGCGCCTGGATCACGGCTTCGAAGGTGCCCTTCTCGTGCGCCGCATAGCCCTTCACGGTCTCCACCAGGTTGGGGATAAGATCGTAGCGGCGCTTGAGTTGCACGTCGATGTCGGCCCAGGCGTCATCGCACTGCACCTTCAGCCGCACTAAGCCGTTGTAGCCGAAGACGATCAGCAGTGCTACCACCGCTATCGCAATCAGCAAGATCATCATGAGCGATCCTCTTTCGCCCTACCGAATCTCTCCACCGGTGCCGTACCCTACAGCCCACTATAGGACGCCCCGCCCCGCCGCGTAAAGCATACCCATTCCCGCCCGCCCCCAAACAGATACGTCTACTCTTGAGCGACCCCTTGGCCGCCCTCATTCGCGCCAATACCCTCGCATCAACTCCGAAATCCATGCAGGCTGCCTCACCGACCCGCGAGGCCCGAATTCCGCCACCCACGGCTTGAGATCGAGAACAGGAGTCCCGTCAATCGCATCGAGTCCCTCGACGTGAACGCTCAAGCCCTCGACACTCAAAATTCTGCAAATTGTGACTCCGATCCGGTTCGGCCTGTTCTTCCCGCGTTGCGCGAAAATTCCAACCTTTGGCCAGTCAGCATTATTGCGCGGATGCCGCGCGGCCTTCTCCACCGTCGCGGGATCCACTCGATCCATGAAGAAAACAATTTCAACGTGCGAAAACTCCGCCAAGCCGGCAAGCGCTTCCGGCGAAAACTGTGCCGCATCAAGCTCGACACGAGCTCGCTCCGCGTCCCAGCGGTCATCCTCCGGTTTGCTTCGAGTCGAGCGAACGACGCCGACCGGAGTTACGGCAATCGGGTTCATAAAAGCTCCCAGGCACGAGTGCTCTTCCGAAAAGCGGCCCAGCAGCATTCAGCACTGGTGAGGGCCCGAGCATCCTGTTTGCGACGGCCGGAGATCACTTAGGGGCGAATTCAAGCGACGCCAGCCTTTCCAAGGCAGTCAGGCGAACCAGCATCGGGGCCAGTTCGTCGGGGTCAATTCGATTTTCGCAGCCGGCGATAACCCTTTTCGCGCGTTCCAGAAGCGTCTTTCTGAGCGCTCCGTCTGGTGTGGCGGCAGCGATGTCGCCGTAGGCGCGCAGCAGCCGCATGCTGACGGCGACGTCGGTTTTCGCGTACATGCGGATTTGCTCGAATGCCGAGTCCAGCAATCCGTCGAGGTCGATCCACGGGATGCTGACGCGCGCCACACCTTTCAGATCGTAGAGCAAAGGCTCCGGCATCTCTCTGGACGTAATGCGGATCAGCAGGCGGCTCAAGTGGTCTACACAGCTAATCGCGGTTGTAGGGTCGTTGACCGCTGGCGAGATCGCTTTGAGTGCGATGTCCACGATCTGCAAGATGCCAAATTCCACATCCTGCTGGAGGGTTCTGGACGGTCCGAAGTCGATTGCCCCTCGAAGCTGGCCGATGTGTTCAGGGGATAGCCGTTCAGCTTTCCCTATCATAAGCAGTGGAATGCCCGCCGGAACGAACTGGCCCACCCGCCTGAGCACGCGAACCTTCACGCGGTAGGAAGTTGCCATTTCGAGAAGCTGCTTTGTGTCAATGAAGCGAATATAGCCCGAAACATCGCTCAGAGACTGGTTGATCCCAGGTGCTGAGGTCAGCCTTGTCTGTCAGTTCGGGGCGGCGAGATCCCCGCGGCAGCGGCATCACGTCATCGATTACAACTTCGGTCTCCGACGCGATCCTGGCCACAATATGATTTACGCTGATGGCCTGGGAGATGTGGTGAATAAAGAAGAGCAACAACGCTACGCAAATGATCGCCAGCAGCACGGCTCCGATCACGGTAGTGACCGGGGCGAAAGGCTCCGGCAGGTAGTGCGCCGCGGGAAGCGCCGCCGTGCAGTACAAGAATGTGCCCAGGAAGATGCCGAGCGTCCATTGCGTGACGCGGTCCCTGGAGAAGCTCACGATGATGCGCGGAGAGAACTGCATCGAGGCCAGCGTAAGCGTCATCAGCAGGATCGCGAACACGATGGAAACGACCGTCATGATCGAAGCAGCGATGCCGGCGAGGATGACTTGAGCTACCTGGGGATCGGCGTGAGAAAGGAACAGCACCTTCGGCACCCAACTGTCGATGTTCGGGTGGGTCTCCTCGAGCCACGAAAGGAATGCGCCGACGCAGCCCAGCGACAATGCAATGGTCAACGGTCGGACGAGGAAGCCGCCACGCAAGTTGTACCCGGCTTGGCGAAACAGCAATCTGAGCCGCTCGGTCAAAACTTTGCTCCGGAACTTCTAATTTGGACTTCGAGCCCGCTCATCTTAAGCCTTTCTTGCCCTGGACGTAACCGTTCGTGCCTCTTCCCCACAGCCGCGACGACGCGATTTCCGCGCCCTCGGCCAGGCTCTTGAGCTTCAGCCACACCACCGGCTCGATCACCCATTCGCGCCCGGTAAACGTTCCGAAGCCGCAATCCGCGCTGCCGATCACGCGCTCGCGGTCGCCGACGGCCGCAACTGCTTCCTGCAGCCGCCTTGCGACCACCTCCGGATGCTCGACGATGTTCGTCGTCGTATCGATCACGCCCGGCAGCAGCGCCATGTGATTCGGAAGTCGGTGGCGCCGCAGCGCCTCGTATTCGTGCTGATGGCGGGGATTCGCGAGTTCGAGACTGAGCGCGCCCACATTCGCCTGGTAGAGCACCGGCAAAATCAGCTCGAGCGAGACGTCGTGAATGTGCGGCCCGTCCCAATTGCCCCAGCAGCAGTGCAGCCGCACGCGCTCGCGCGGAATTCCCTCGATGCCTTTGTTGATCGCCGCCACGTGCATCTCGCAGGCCTTCACGAAGTCCGCGTCCGAAAGATCGCGGTAGAACATCGCGCGGTCCATGGCCAGATCCGGCGCGTCAATTTGCAGGACGAGGCCGGCCTGGTGAATCGCCATGTATTCCTTGCGCATCTCGCGTGCGATTGCCGCCAGGTAGCTCTCCTGCGAGTCGTAAAACGCGTTCAGCATCGTCGTCGAAATGATGCCCGGCGATGGCGCCGTCATGAAGCATTCCCGAAAAACATGCAGCTCTTTCACGCAGCCCTGCAAACGTTCCGTCTCCTGGCGAATGGCGGAAGTATCCAGGTAGCGGAGTTCGGCTTGCGCCTCGGGAGCGTTCTGCATCCGGCTGCGCTTGGGAAAGCGCCGCTGGAAAGCTTCGAGCAGTTCCGGGAATTCCTCGTAGTCGCGGCCTCGGCGGCGCTTCGATTCGCCGGCAAAGCCTGTCATGCGCTGCGCCACGTAAGTCTGAAAGGCCACGCGTTGCTGCTCGCCGTCATTCCCGATGTCGATTCCGGCCGCAGCCTGCTTTTGCACCACGTGCCGCACGGCGCTGTCCATCTCCCGCGCCAGTTGCGACGCATCAAAGGCCGCGCCCTCTTCGCGCCGCACGAGCAGGTCAGACAGCGCCTCGTTGCGCGGCAGGCTGCCAACGTGGGTCACCAGAATTCGATCTGTACTCGTGAACATACGTGTGCTTTCCCTTTGGATTGCGCCCGGTATTTTACTCTCAGACAATGGCACCCTGTCGCCGAGATTCGTTGTATTGGCGCGAGGGAGAAGCGTACCATTGGCGGGCAGAACCCCAAATTGGACAGACCGGCGAAAGGAGCACGAGACATGAAGAACCTTGCCAAGTTCACGCTAGGAATCGCCCTAGTGGGCATGACGCTACTATTGTGCGGTCGCGCGCACGCTCAAGACAGGCAAGCGGTCACGCCCGCCCAGGGGCTGGTGGCGCAGCGAAGCGTCTCGCTGACCATGGCCACGACCATTGCCGAAGCCGCCATGAAGGCCTGTCAAGCTAAGGGCTACCACACCTCTGTGGCGGTGGTCGATCGCGCAGGACAAGTGCTGGTGATCATGCGCGATGAGCAGGCCACCGCGCAGACGGCCGAAATGGCCCGGCGCAAGGCCTACACGGCGCGGATGTTTAACAACACTACTCTCGAATTTCAGAAGCGCACCACCGATCCGAACTACGCCGCCCAGCGGGATCTGACCGATATCCTCGCGCTTGGTGGCGGCGCGCCAATTCGAGTCGGAAACGACGCCGTCGGCGGCGTGGGAAGCGCCGGGTCCACCCAGGAGCAGGACGACGCCTGCGCCAAGGCCGGCATCGCCAGCGTGTCGGATCAATTGAAATAGCGCGCGCCTTGATCGCGTCGCCGCTCAAATCGCAATCGCCGATCAGCCATTTATCCATACCTAAACTATTTCTAGATAAGTAACATTGACCGCCATGTTATAATGTTTCATGTTCGCGGTCGCACTTCCCCCTGCATACTCGGCGGCGGCGCCCACGGCCACCGTGGCGGCTAATCCCGTCTCCCAGGAACAACTCACACCCTTTGTCCAACGCTCTTTTTCACGGATCAGCGCGCATTTTCGTCGGAGTGCCTCATTTATTTTCAACGCGTTGCGCACTCTTTCGCGCACCTGTTTTTCGCCATGCTCTTTATTTTCAGCGCCGTGCGGACTCTTTCGCGCGCTCTTTTTGAAGCTCGCTCTTTGTTTTCAAGACGTTGCGCACTATTTGCTACGCTCTTTTGCATGTGTTCAGACGTTAAGCTCTGCGCTTTCATGCGGCTGCGCACTCTTTGAAAAAAGCACCCGGGAGGGGAGTACCCTCATTCCCAAAATGGAACTCGCGGCCTCACCAAGAGCCGCGCAAACCGCCGACGCCGCGCCGTTTACCTCTGGCATACCATTCCCACTTGGTTTACCCTTCCCGCCGGGGTTGCCGCTCCTTCCTCGCCCATGCTCTTCAAAGCGCTTAGCGCCGCCGTGTTCGGAATCGACGCCTACTTGGTCGAAGTCGAGGTGGACGTCGGCTCGGGACGGCCGGGCGACTTCAACGTCGTCGGGTTGCCCGACATCGCCGTCAAGGAAAGCCGCGAGCGCATCAAGGCCGCCCTCAACAATTGCGGTTTCGACTTCCCCTACACACAGGGCGTCACCGTGAACCTCGCCCCCGCCGATATCAAGAAAGAAGGCTCGGGATTCGATCTCCCGATGGCGCTGGGAATTCTCGGCTGCCAGGGAACCTTCTTCGGCAAGGCGCTTTCCGGTTACGCTTTCCTCGGCGAGTTGTCGCTGGACGGCAGCGTGCGTGCCGTGCGCGGCGCGCTCTCCGCCGCGCTGTGCGTCCGCGAGCAGGGAATTCGCGCCCTGGTCGTGCCGGAAGCCAATGCCCGGGAAGCAGCCGTCGTAGAAGGCGTAGAAGTGTACGCCATCAAATCGCTCCCGCAAGCCGTGGATCTGGTGAACGCGCCGGAATCGTTCTCGCCGGTGAAGATCGATGCCCAAAACTTGCTGGCCGAAGCGGCCCAGTATCCAGTGGACCTGCGCGACGTCCGCGGCCAGCAGGGCGCCAAACGCGCCTTGGAAGTCTCCTGCGCCGGAAGCCACAACATTATTTTTCTCGGTCCGCCCGGCGCCGGCAAAACGATGCTCGCCAAGCGCATCCCCACGATCCTGCCGCCGATGTCGCTCGAGGAGGCCATCGAAACCACGCGCATCCACAGCGTGGCCGGATTGCTCGAGGATTCGCGCGGCCTCGTCGGCACGCGGCCCTTTCGCTCTCCGCATCACACCATCAGCGACGCCGGCCTGATCGGCGGCGGCGCCATGCCGCGGCCGGGCGAAGTCTCGCTCGCTCACCACGGCGTCCTGTTTCTCGACGAGTTGCCCGAATTTCAGCGCAACGTTCTCGAAGTCCTGCGTCAACCGCTCGAGGAAGGAGCCGTCACCATCGCTCGCGCGGCCCTGTCGATCACCTTCCCGGCGCGTTTCATGCTCGCAGCGGCAATGAATCCCTGCCCTTGCGGCTTTTTCGGCGATCCCTCGCGGGAATGCCATTGCAGCCCGGCACAGATCCAGCGTTACATCTCGAAAATCTCCGGCCCTCTGCTGGATCGCATCGACATCCACATCGAAGTGCCTGCGGTGAAATACAAGGAACTGCGCGGCGAAGCTTCGGCCGAGGATTCCGCCGCTGTCCGCGAACGCGTGATCCGCGCGCGCCGCCGCCAGATGGAGCGATTCGCCGGCGAAAAGCGCGTCTACGCCAACGCCCAGATGCCTCCGCGGCTGATCCGCAAGCACTGCGCGATTTCAGCCGAAGGCGAGAAGCTGCTCGAGAATGCCGTCACGCGCCTGGGACTCTCCGCGCGCGCCCACGACCGCATCCTGAAAGTAGCGCGCACAGTGGCTGATCTCGACGCCGCCGAAGGCATCGAGCCGCGCCATTTGGGAGAAGCCATTCAGTACCGCACGCTCGATCGCACCTACTGGGCCTAGCGGCGATTTTGAGGGCGCGAAACGGGTTGGAGACGGGATTACCAGACGTGGTAGTAGCCGCCACGGCGGACGACAGTCAACGGCACGCCGAACAGTTTTTGCAGGCGCGCTTTCGTCAGTAGCTTTGCCTTCGGGCCGTCGGCGACGATTTTGCCTTGGCTGAGCATCACCACGCGCTCGATCTCCGGCGGAATGTCGGCGAGATGATGCGTGACGAGAAGGATGCCGGTGCCGTGGCGCGCGAGTTTCCGCAGCGTCTGCCGGAGCTCGTGCTGCGCGGCGAGGTCCAGCGCGTTGCTGGGCTCGTCGATCAAAAGGATGCGCGGGTTGTGCACCAGCGCGCGGCCGATCAGGATGCGGCGCATTTCCCCGGCGGACATTTCGCCAACGGGCTTTTCCGCCAGCCGCTGCGCTTCCAGCCGTTCGAGGACGGCATCGGCGCGCTCGCGCATGTCGCTGCTGATTTCCGTTCCCGGCCAGATCGTGGAGCTCGCGAAAAAGCCGGAGAGAACCGCATCGCGCCCCCTCGTCTGCAGCGTTCTCTCGCGGGGCAGGTCCGCTTCGACCACGCCGAGCCGCTTGCGCAACTCAATCACTTCCCAACGCTCGCGGCCGAAGATGCGCAGGCGCGTGCGCGGCCGCGCCAGGGGATAGCATTCGCAGGTCAGCGTCTTGATGAGCGTTGATTTGCCGCAACCATTCGGGCCTAGGATGGCCAGGTGCTCATCGCTCTGCATGCGCAGTGAGATATCGTGGAGAACGGTCTTCAAGCCGCGCGCCACGGAAACGTGCTCGAGTTCGATGAAAGTCTCCCGCTGCACAGTCATGAGTTCTCCCGTTCCATTTTCTCGCGGCCCCTATCGTTTTTCTCGCGGATCGAAATGTCAGGCGCTCGAACGAGGGCAGACGAAGACAATGCGCGCAGCACGTTCGAGAACGGCCAGCTCCCGGCGCAGATTTCGCGGCGCCCGTACTGCCGCCACGACCAACGCCGCGCGCTGCTCATCGCTGAGTTCCACCCGATGCAGATCAGCGCGCCTCGAATAAGAATAACCACCGTAGCCAACCGGTCCCCTCGCGGCGGCCAGGGTCAAGACGTCCCAAAAGCTTCGGCGCCGAAAAAGACCGGCGCGCGATGCGACGGCGCGCTCGATCTCGATCAAGAGACGGGGCGGCTTGGCATTATCTTCGAGCAGCGCAACGGTGCACTGCTCGATGCTGAAGTCGCGCGACGGATCGGGATCGGGAAAGCGCGCGAGGAGCGGAGCGAGCTCCGCTTCCGCCATCTCGAAGCCCTGCCACCAATAGCGGTAGAAATGAAAGACGACAGTCCCGGATCGCAAGATCTGCCGGATGCGCTCGGGGTCCTTGCCCGTAACGCTGAGGACCATGTCGAGAAGTTCGTTCAGGCTGAAAACTTGCTTCACCAGTGGACGGAAACTGACATAGCCGGCCTCTTCCTCGGTGTAGCGAACGGGAATCTTTTCGGGAAGGGCCATGCTCACGCTCAGGCGCATGCAGGGAAATCACTTCGGGTGTGGCAAGTCAGCCGATGCGCGCCAGCCGGTCGCGCACGCGATCGGAAAGCACCTTGCCGTCGACCGTCTTGCCTTCCAGGCGGGCGCGCGCGGCCTTGATGACCGCACCCATCTGCTTGGGCGAATTGGCGCCGGTTTCCGCAATGGCCGCTTCGATGGCGGCGTCGATTTCCGCGTCGCTCGGAGCCGCTGGCAAGTACGTTTCGATGATGGCGATTTCCTTGGTTTCCTTGTCAGCCAGATCGGAGCGGCCACCCTTGGTGAATTGCTCGATGGACTCCTTGCGCTGCTTGACGAGCGTTTGCAGGATCTGCAGCGACTCGGCATCGTCGAGCGGGCGGATCTTCTCGATCTCCTTGTTTTTGAGCGCGGTTTTCACCATGCGGAGGACGCTCAGGCGCAGTTCCTCCTTCGATTTCATCGCTTCGGTAAGGTCTTTCTGGATGCGATCGAGAAGCGCCATGGCGTTTTGCGAACCGTCACTATAGCACACGGCACCGCGTCCGGCGGCGGAGTTTGACAGCGCCGGGCACGGCCAGTAGGCTTTGAGCCTATGAAAATTATAGTCGCTGACAAAATTAGTCCCCGGGGTGTGAAGCTTTTTTCGGATATTGGTTGGCAGGTCGTGCAAACGACGGCGGAAAACCTGGTTGCGGAGTTGGCGGATGCCGACGCGCTGGTGGTTCGCAGCGCTACGAAAGTGACCGACGAACTGCTGAGCCATGCGCCGCGGGTGCGTGTCGTCGGGCGCGCCGGCGTAGGCGTGGATAACGTCGATCTGGATGCGGCGACGCACCGAGGCGTGGTGGTGATGAACACGCCGGGCGGAAATGCCACGAGCGTTGCCGAACATGCGCTGGCGCTGATGCTCTCGATGGCCCGGTCCATCCCACAACTCAACGCCGCGATGCACGCCGGGCGATGGGAAAAGTCGGGGGCTGCCGGCGGAGAGCTGCGTGGCAAGACACTTGGGCTCGTGGGACTCGGGCGGGTGGGCGCGGAGGTCGCGCGGCGCGCGCGAGGTTTCGAGATGAATGTCTTGGCGCACGATCCTTATTTGAGTCCGGAGCGCGCGGCGGAATGGGGAGTGGAGCTGGTCCCACTGAAGGATGTATTCGCGAAATCCGATTTCGTTTCGCTGCACACCGGGCTGTCCGAAGCCACGCGCGGAATGATCAACGCGGAAACGATCGCGCAAATGAAGCGCGGCGCGCGGCTGGTCAATACGGCTCGTGGAGAACTGGTGGACGAAGCGGCCTTAGCCGAAGGGCTGCGCTCTGGCCATCTTGCGGGAGCCGCGCTCGACGTTTTTGAGACGGAGCCGCCAAAGGATTCCGCGCTTCTGGCCATGCCGAATGTGATTGCCACGCCGCACGTGGCCGGATCGACTACGGAAGCGCAGGAAGAAGTCGGCGTGCAGATCGCGCAACAGGTCCGGGATTATCTGTCCGATGGAACCCTGCGTAATGCCGTGAACCTGCCAGCGATTGCGCCCGAGCAGTACCGGCGGCTCCGGCCGTACCTCGATTTGGCCGAGCGCCTGGCTTCCTTTGTGGCACAGGCGGCACCCTTCGCGGTCGCACGGGTGCGCATGGCCTGCGCGGGCGAACCGGCCGAACTGGGCCCGCATATCGTGCGCAGCGCGGTTCTGGCGGGAGTGCTGAATGCCGTGCTCGATGAGCACGTCAATCTGGTGAATGCGCCCGAGCGCGCCTCGGAACGCGGACTTGCGATCGAAGAAACTACCCGGCCCCGCGAGCGCGGAATTGCGGACCTGGTCGAAGTTACAGCCTATCCGGCCGACCGAACGAGCGGCGCGGAATATTCGGCGCAAGGAACCGTTCTCTATGGGACAACGCCGCGCATTCTGAGAATCAATGGCATTGCGCTGGAGTCGGCGCTCGAAGGGACGCTGCTGCTCTTCAGCAACCGCGACGTCCCAGGCGTGATCGGCCAGATCGGCACGATGCTGGGCCGGCAGGGAGTGAACATCGCAAATTTCGCGCTAGGCCGGCGCGAGGCCGCCCTGGGAGCCGATGCACTGGCGTTGGTGGGGCTGGACGGGGAGGTACCCGCCGGGACATTGCCTCTTTTGCGCGAAATTCCCAACGTGATCGAGGCGCGATTGATTCGCCTGCCAGCGGCGGGCCGGCTGAGAAGCCAGCGACCGCTCCGCGCCTGAGAGTTTCGACACAAATCGAGACGGGGCAAAAAGAAAACCGGCGCCGCAGGTCTCTTTGATGAGGTCCTGCGGCGCCGGATTGTTTTCGGCAGCTTTACTGGCGTCGTAATCTCTTACTTGGCTCCGATCACGACGTAGGCCGTCACGCCTTGCCGATTCACCAATAAGAGCAACGGCTGGCCATCGGCGTCATGCACCGCGGCGCGGAGTTGTTCGGGGGTGCCGACGGGCTTGTGGTTGACTTCCTGGATCACGTCACCGCGCTGCAGCATGCCATCGGCTGCCGCGCTGTCCGGATCGACGCGCGTGACGACAACGCCATGTGTCCCGACCGGCAGCTTCAACTGCTGGGCAAGATCGGGCGTCAAGGCTTGAACCTGCACGCCCTCCATGGCGTCTTCTGTCGACTCGGGCGTTTCCTTGGTCGCGGCAGCTTGATCTGGAAGTTCACCGAGAGTGACGGACATTTGGTGCTTTTGGCCGTTGCGATAGATATCGAGTTTGGCGATATCGCCAGGATTCGATTGAGAGACGCGGAGTCGCAGATCCTGGTAGTCCGAAACGGGCTGACCATTGAGGCCGACGATCACGTCGCCCTTTAGCAAACCAGCCTTGGCGCCGGGGCTATCCGAGGTAACGTCCCCAACCAATGCGCCTTCCGCCGACGGCAGGCCAAAAGCCTTGGCAAGCGCCGGCGTGACTTCCTGGATGGACACGCCAAGATAGCCGCGCGTGACCTTGCCCTTGGACACGAGCTGTTCCATGACGTGGCGGGCCATGTCGATTGGAACGGCAAATCCGATACCCTGATTGCCGCCGCCGCCATTGCTGATGATTGCGGTGTTAATGCCAATGAGCTGCCCGCGGGTGTTCACCAGGGCGCCACCCGAGTTTCCTGGATTGATGGAGGCGTCCGTCTGGATAAAGTCCTCGTAACCACCGGCGCCTTCGATATCGAGGCTTCTGCGGCCCAGCGCGCTGACGATACCCATCGTGACCGTCTCACCGATGCCGAAGGGATCGCCAATGGCGAGCACGATGTCTCCGACGCGCGTCTTGCCTGAATCGCCGATGGTCACACTGGTCAAGCCGGTCGCGGGAATCTTGAGAACGGCGATGTCCGTCCGCGGATCGGTCCCGACAACCTTAGCCTTCAACTGGCGCTTGTCTTTGAGGACAACTTCGATGTCGGTGGCGTCGTCCACGACGTGATTGTTCGTCAGGATATATCCATCGGGGCTGACGATGACGCCCGAGCCGAGGCTGTGTTCCTTCTGCTCGCGCGGCTGTTCTTCTCCTTGCCCTCCTCCTTGCCCGTCACCTTGCCCGCCGGGATTGCCGAAGAATTGCCGGAAGAATGGGTCGTCCTCAAACGGCGATTCCTCACGCGACGTCTTCACGACCTTCGAAGTAGAGATGTTGACCACCGCCGACAAGAGCGGCTCAACAACCGGCGCAAAACCTTCGGACAACGACCCGACGTTTTGTGCTGGCTTACTATCGTCCGCCAAGCGAAGCGTGACCGCGCTCGTCGCTCCCAGCACGGACCGACCACCGGAGGCAACTGTCCAAGCCATCGCTCCTCCGACCAGGAGAGCAACGGACACGGAGACCATCGCGATGGATCGCCGAACTTGAAAAATCTGATTACTCATTTTTGTGGCTCCTCCTGCCAGTTGAATCAGCAACCGACCCGTTCCCAGGTCCCCTAAATGATGAGATGCCAGGCCTCAGATCCGAGAGACAACTATTATCAATGACGGGATGCGCTTGGCACCAGTAGCCAGCTTATCCGCCCTCCCGAATATTACCTCGCTTCCATAGTGTAATACGCACGGCGCGAGAATTGGTTGCGCCGAAGTCAAGGGCAGTGCTTGCTCAGGGCGGTATTATACGCGCACTTGGCGAGAGAAGGTTAGCAAACCTAGTCGGCCTGCCCACCGTATGGTACTCTTGGGTTGTCTTTGTGTCTGAGCTACTTTCGCTCGAGCGCCCCGGCGGCCTCCGAGCAGCCCGGTCGGGGCGTAGCGCAGCCTGGTAGCGCACCTGGTTCGGGACCAGGGGGTCGGAGGTTCAAATCCTCTCGCCCCGACCATTCGTTTCTTCCCTTATTCGTTCATCGTCAGTCACCCGACCAAAGAGGGGTCCCTCGGCTTCGCTCGGGATTTCGCCTGCGGGCTCACACGCCCGCAAATCGGCTCAAGTTCAAATCCTCTCGCCTGTCACGCGCAGGCGCAACCGATCAGGGCTTCGATTTGGCGGGTGCTGGTGTGTTAGTTCCCCTGATCCAGCAGGTTCGGGAGAGGTACAAAAGCGATTCCACCTTAATTTCCGGTGGCTTAGTCCCGCCTACATCCACGATGGGACCTGCGACCTCGACTTCATGGCCGACCTGGAAATTCAGCATTTCGGGATCACCTTGAAGCCGTAGCACCATGGGTGGCCGGGCGGCCGCGGCTGGAGCGCCAGCCACGGATTGCTCCGCGGCGCCTCTCCAATCAACGACCGTGATTTCGCCGTTATCGGATTTTGTGATGCAGCCGATCGACGTGATGCGATCCCCGTGGTTCGGCGACTTCGGATAGATCGAAGTTCCATCCGGAATGCCCGGAATATGCACTCGCTGCGTGGGTGCGCCCGCCTGCCCCATGGCAGAGGCAGCGAAGCAAAGAATCACGGCCAGCGAACTCAGAAATGGCACGTTCTTCTTCATGGTTTCCTCGATCAGCCTTAGCGTTTCTCGCGCACGAGCCGGAATCCCAAGTCATACAGGGAGTAAGCCTCCGGAAAGTCGGTGCGAATGGAAACTCGCGTCAGCCACGGATAGGAGTGGAAAGACCCACCTCGGACGACTCGCGCATCACCGCTGGCAGGCCCCTTAGGGTCCGCCGCAGGACTGTTCTCGTAATACATAGGGTCATAGTAATCCTGCACCCATTCCGCGACGTTCCCGCGCATATCATAGATGCCCCAAGCGTTTGGCTTTTTGGTCGCGACGGGACTCGTCTCATCCACGTTGTACACAGCCCAGTCGTCCGCCTTTGCGAACCGGACCAATGGGTTCGGCACGAACGCTCCCGCAAACTGGTCCGATGTGCCAGCGCGCGCCGCGTACTCCCATTCGGCTTCCGTGGGGAGACGGTAGAGGTATCCATCGTTCTTCGCGTTGAGCTTGGTCAAGAAAGCCTGTACGTCCGCAAAGCTGACCTGCTCGACGGGAAGGTTGTCGCCATCGTATTGGCTGGGGGTGGAGCCCGTAACGGTCTGGTACTGCTTCTCGGTCACTTCCGTCTTCCCGATCTCGAAGGGCTTGGTGATTTGGACGGCGTGCCGCGGCCTTTCATCCGAGCTGCATTCGTTGGGCTTTGTACCTTCGGAGCAGCCCATCTGAAATTGCCCGGGGGGAATTGCAACAAAGTCCATGCCGAGCGCGTTCGTTTGGTAGGTGACCGCCGGCGTTCCCTGCGCTGACCGAAGCACAGGAGCCGAAATCGCCAGCGTGCACGCCCCGATTACAACGCCGAGCGCCAACACACCGCCCCATACACCGACGCGAGGGTGATCAACCATGTCTATGTCGCCTCTTCGAGGATCTCAAACGCCGAGACGCTATTTTTTATCAGGTCCCTACTTCTTGGTTTCCGCAGTCCCCGGGAACTCTTTTGGCGCACCTGGGCTCGACCCGCCTACGAAGAGGAGTTTCCCATCGGGCAACGTAATGTCGCGACCGTTTGCCCGCAAAGCTCCATCCTTGGCGCGATAGCCGTTCACTTTAATGATGGTTCCGGGAGCCAGGGAATTCTTTGTGAATCCGGCCCTTACCAGAGTGCCTGGAGGCCCGGCTTCGACAGCCCAGTTTTCAACGGTACCGTCGGGCTTTTTGACGTCAATATAGATCCAAGAATGGGGATTGATCCAGGCCATCTTGGTCACGGCTCCCGTCAAAGTGACTGGCTTATCCGCGTCATATTCGGCTGCAAACGAGTGATGCGCGCTCACTGCGGGAGCCAATGAAATCGCCGCCATCACGACGCTTGCAAACATCAGGAAGTTTCGAGCCTTCATATTCTTTGCCTCCATAACGAAACCTTAAGAATTATCCGAGCTACCAAATTGCCGTCTACTTATCGCCTTGTTGCTCCGCATCCTGTTTCTCTTTCAAACGTGCTGCGGAGAGCGAGAACTCGACACCGACATTGCCTTCGTGGCAGGCGTACTCCACGAGTTCCTCCTGATCCGTCAGCCGCCACATGACAAATTCGACGCTCCACGGCTTCGTCCACGTTCCCGGATCGTCCATCGTGAATCCATACAGCAGGTGCAAGTCATCCAGGCGCTTCCATCGCTCGGTTACCTTCATCTTGTCGGTGCCGTCACGAAGCGCGCCATCCTCGAAATTCGTGTATTCAACCACAAGCGTGTCGCCATCCCAGTGCCCGCGCGCAACTCCCGTCTCCAGATGAACATTTTCGGGAGGACGCGGCCGTCCATCCAGGTAGATCATTTGTGAATCGAGGGCTTCGGTGCGGACGATCACAGTCTTGGGGCTCTGAATAATCTGAAGCGTAGATTCCTGCCCTCCGGGACCTGAGCCGGTAAACGCCGGACCGACCCCTAGGGGCCGGACGCAGCGGCTATCCAGCGGCCGATCTTCCGGGCCAGTGGCTGGGCGATCAGCCCTCATGGCCATGTGGTAGCGCCGCTGCAGAGCTTCCGGCGTCAACGGAGGGATTCGCCCGTCTGGTGGATCGACGATCTGCGAGGTGTGCAGAGTGGTCATTGGTATCTTGAACCAATACCCATCTCTCCAGAATGAGTTGTAGGCATCCGTAGTTTTTTCGCCCGGGGGAGTATCGGTGGGCTCGATGCGAAGGTTGATCTGTCTTTGATGCGCGGCGTCCTCGACCTTTGCCGCCGCTGATGCATCGATTTCGGTCTTGTCCTTGGCGTTGGCCGGGCGCTCGAGCGGCGTGAGAATGCTGCGGCTCCAGATGCCTTGCAAGTCTGGCTTGCCATCGGGCATCCGCGGCACCTTCCCGACCTTGACCTTCGCGAAGCTCGCCTTCCAATCGTACGGTTGATCCGAAGCGCTGTTAGCCGCCGGTTTGGACGCTTGTGCGCAGAGTAAAACGGAAGCTGGCCCCGCAAGGCTGGCTACAGCTAAGGAAGCAAACCACAATCGGAAGTAGGAACGATGCATCGCAGGCCTCCTCGAACGTTAAATGCTCATCTCCCGAGCAGAGCATGCCGTATTCTGTATCTTGTATAGTAAGTGACGGAGCGGTGTCAACCATTCTCGCCGTCCCACCAGGCCTCTAGTGTCCCGTTTCTAACGCTTCGTTACAATGCCTAACCTTGCGAGCAATCGAGCGTGCGGAGGTAGTCCACAGGAAGGGTTGAGGACTGTGGTTGCGGCGACGGATGTAATCGAGGATGGCTCGCATCAACTCCCCGACACTGCGGAAGGTTCCTCGCCGGAAACAGCTTGTCAGTAATCTCCGCGAAGAAGCGTACGACCAGATTGAGCCAGAAAGCGCCGGTGGGCGTGAAGAGCCGGTGATACCGGGGGTTTTCGCATTCGCCGCGATCATTGTAAAAGGCGAAGACCTCGCAAGCGCCGCCGGACAGTGAGTGATGAGGAAGCGCAAGTTGGTTCCTGAGGCAGTGTGCTCGGCCTTGTAGCAGATGCGGCGCTGGCGTGACAACGGCCGGCACGATGGCGAAAAGTGGAGAAGCTGCGCTGCGGGATTTCGGTGCGGCGATAGCAGCGGGGCAGACGTTTCTGCAGCGGCCAGCGCGGCGCTGAAAGACCGCGTTGGCAGCAATGCCCAATGCATACTGGATGCCGAAAAACTCGCAGAACTGGTAGAGCAGTGGCAGAGCGAAACCGGCATCGCCTCGCAGCTTGATCGGGCACGCCGGGAAAAGAGGCTTCCAGTCGCGGCACCAGGGGCAGCAGCATGGGAACGATACGGGCATGACTGGAGGCATTGACTGGTCGCAACGTACGGCCAGCAGGATCCAGTGTGACGCTCGAAGATGAGCATGGGGTGGTACATAAGCTGGTCGTAGGCGCAGTTGAAGAATGCTGAGTTGCTGCTGACATGCGTGGGATCGTCGGTGGAGTCGATATCCAGCAAGATTTCGCCGCGCTGGCGGATCTGCTTTCCGCAGAGGCGAATGAACTGATCGAGCAGGGCATCGTTCAAGAGGACCAGGTCGCGGGCGGAAGGCGCATTCTCCAAGCGACTGAGCGTGGGCTGGGAGCCGAGCGCTTCACCCAGCTTCTGATCGGCGACAATCTGCAAGTTGGGCTCAGGACGCAGACGGTCGGCATCGTTCGGCATCCTCATAGCCGGCCACGATCTGATAGAAGCGCTGCCGCAACAGCGCAAGCGAGTGATGGCGTACCCGTTCCTCATGTGGCGGGTCGCTGAGGGGTTGGACTCAGTCGCGGATCAGATGATGGCGTTGGTCAAAAGCCCGCAGCGGCAGCAGGCGGCGTCACTGGTGATCTGGCCTCCGGAAAAATCACAGTGAACGGGACGATGGCGGTAGAAGGAGAAGCGGAACTGTGATATACGACGAGTTGTCACTTTTGGGATGCTCCAAAATGGTGTACTGGGTTCTCAGAAAACCCAGTGTTCATGCACCTTTTAGAGCATCCTTTCTTTTTTCGCCACCAAAATCAGCGAATAATCCAGGCTAGGATCTTACTGCCAGGCAATCCAAGGACGTAAGAATTGGGACGGGAAACGACTGCGGAGGTTGAACGCTTAGAACTGAAGACCTCGAGGTGGACATACTTCGCGCCGCTGACCCTACTTCGCCCGCATTAAAAGACCCACAACGCACACGACGGCCCAAGCGGCGGCAAGAACCGATAGGATGTAAAACACCATATCCTCTTTACGCGAATTGTCCGCCTTCATCCCCATCCCTCGCAAGGATCGTCGACCGTTCACCAGCTCCACAGGATGCTGTCTAGCTTCAAATTTTCGTGACAAAAGGGGAGTCAATGATAGCATGTCCGCCGATGAAAGCTCAGGGGCTGTTGTAGTCTCTTGGACCGACGCGCTCGAAAAGGCCGATACTAAGGCAGGCTTTCGCAGCAGCAATCTGACCACACGGGAAGATTTGCCAAGAGGATTCCACGATGGATCATTATCTTGAGTTTTGCGGGCAAATTGAACGCTATCCCGTCGTGGTGTGGTTCACAAACTCGCTGCTCGCCTCGATTTTGATCTGGCTTTCACATTATTTCAGCTTGTTTCTTACGATCGGATCGATGGCCGTTCTAAACCTGCGTGTCCTCGGAGTGGCCGGGCAAAAGCAGACGATCACGCAAATCGCTAATTTGTACTCTCGATGGATGTGGATCGGCTTGGCTGTCCTCTTTGTATCGGGAACGATGATGGCGGCAGGCGATTCGGTATTGTTCTGCACGAACGGCGTTTTCGGGATCAAACTGGCGCTCATCGTATTGGCGGCCCTATCTGGCGTCATCATCCAGCGAAACGCACGCAGATGGGACCAAGCGCCGGCCGTGCCGATGGCAGCCAAGGCCTTGGCTTTCGTTTCTCTAATCTTGTGGATCGGAACGATTCTCGCGGCAGTACAGATTCCGGCCCTCACCAACGTGCCGTAGCTAAACCCTCGCAGTTGCCGGCAGGTCGGAGGAACCGAATGACAGTTGCAGTTGGACCAAGGATGAGAATCGGGTCGCAGCGATGCTAAGCGTGAGTGCGGCCAGTATCTCGTTACAACTAGCCGAAGGCAGCGGTCCGTTGTGGAGCTTCGCCAGTTGGCTGGAAAGAAGCCTGGTCGGGTCGGGCATTGGGGAATCGACCTGGGCGTATCCGTACATTCAGTTGCTTCATTTCACGGGTCTCTCCCTATGGTTGGGGACCGCCATCGCGGTTGATTTGCATCTTCTTGGAGCCGTGCGCAGAGAGCAAACCACGGCGCAACTTCAGAAGGCTCTGGTTCTCTGGAATTGGATTGGTTTTGCGATCTTGGTGGCGGGCGGATTTCTTCTGTTTTCGACTGCTGCAACGTTGTTCATCATCAATCCAGCGTTTGAAACCAAGATCGGATTGCTGCTGCCGGTAGCCCTGATCTGGCATATTCTGGTGCAGTGGAAGGTCCGCGTGTGGGGACAAACGATGGACCCTCCAAATGTCGCCAAGGTTGCCGGGTTTGTCGAAATTCTCCTGTGGGTTTCGGTGGCCACAGCGGCCACAACGATTCCGTACTTCTAGGCTGCCGGCCCGCGGGGCTCCGGCAGCGGTAGGACGGCCAGTAAGAGCCGGCACCCCTCTCGCCGGCCAAGAGATCGCTGAAATCACGGTTTACGTGGTAATATCAACGAACTCTAGAGGGCCCATGCCGTCCATTCTAGACATTTGCCAGTACATCGACGCTACGCAAAGCTCCACAGCCCTTCGTGAGTCCTTCTACGTGTTTCCAATCGTGGAAGGAATTCACGTGATTTCTCTCGCCTTTTCAGTCGGGCTCGTGATTTGGTTTGACCTGCGACTCGCCGGATTGATTTTGAAGGACCAGCCGGTTTCCGCCGTTTTCCGCCCGATTCGGCCTTATATGCTGACCGGATTCGGGATCATGTTCGTCACCGGTGTGGCGCTTTTCTGGGCGCTCGCACTGCGCTGCTACTCGAGCCCCTTTTTCTGGATCAAGATGGGGCTGCTCTTGCTGGCAGGCGTCAATATCGCGATTTACCACTTCACGATCGACCGGCGGCAGGAGGAGTGGGACACTATGCTGATTCCGCCGGTGCAGGCCCGTATCGCAGGTTTGGTTTCGCTCACGCTGTGGGTCGGGATCATCGCGGCGGGACGGCTGATGGCTTACTTCTTATAGGGGTGTGAAAGCATGTGGGACAGCCTCTATCCTTACTTTTTGTGGATTGAAAAAACGCCGCCAGCCCACGGAATTCGGGAATCCAAGTGGATTTTTAGCGTGGCCGAAGTCTTTCATCTCTTCGGTCTGACCCTCCTGCTCGGTGTGGTGCTGATTCTGGCGCTCCGCCTTTTCGGTCTCGTGCTGCAAAGGAAAGAGGTTGCGGCAATGACGCGTGAGCTAATGCCATTGTCGATCGGAGGACTGACTCTGGTTCTTTCGACCGGAATCATCCTGTTCATCTCGGAAGCGACCAAATGCTGGGGGAACATCGCATTTCGCTATAAAATGCTGTTTCTCTTTCTCGCCTTAGTTTTCCAGTTTACGGGCCTGCGAAAAATTGCACGCGCCGACGAACACCGCTTTTCCTCCATGACTCGCAAGATTACCGCAGCGGTAGCCGTCTTCCTATGGTTTGGCGTTGCTGTCGCCGGCCGCGCGATCGCTTTTTTCTAAAGCAAACGAAAGTAAGACTCGCCTCGGGCGCGTATCTTCCTAACGCGTACAGCGTATGACCGCAGCTTTATTCTGGGTTGGCGGCGCTGGGCGCAAGCTTTCCGCCCGGATTGTCAATGGGTTGGTTATCTTTCTCAATTTCTTCCGGTGTGCGGACCTTACGAAGGTGTCCGAGCATAAGTTCTTCCACGAATGGCACGCAGTTGTACTCCAATAACTGGATGTTCTTCTCCAGGCGCCGGTATAGCGGCATGCTCATCTTCCAGGGCCGGGTGTAAACCGTCGGATCGTCCACAGTCACTTCATACAGGAGGCTATTCGGACCGGTGGGAGTGTAACGCTCGGTAAGGTGCATGTCACCGCTGTGAAAGTCACCCGCTCGGTCAAACCAAGTGTCCTCCACCATGCCGGTCACATCGACAACCAGCGTATCGCCGTCCCACGAACCCTTCGACCAACCCATCCAGGAATCGACGGGAGCCTCGCTCTTCATTCCGATATTCACGACCCGCGAAGCGAAGTCAAATTCATACGTAAAAGCCACGTATTTTGAATTCTGCACGATCTGAAATGGAAACCCCATGTAGGTCGCTCGGGGCAGACCCGGCAGGAAACATTTCACCTCCGGATCCAGAGCCAGCCAATTGGCTTCATTTTTTTTCTTTTGCTCGAGCGCCTCGGGCTTATACGGAAGCGGTCCGCCTTCCACTACACCAAGGCCCGCCGGGATTCCACCCTCCGCGCCCATGACCACAAGCGGTCCTTGCTTTGCATCATGAGCTTGAATATCCCATTCTGCCGTGTTGATGGCTTGCCAGATCCCGCTCAAATCAGGCTTCCCATCCGCAGTGCGCGGCGCCACGTATTTCTGCGCGGACGGAGTCGCCGTTTGCCGCGCCGGTGTCGCGGGCCTCGACGCTGGCGTCGCCGTCTTTGGCGCTGCTGCCGCCGGCTGGGATGCCTGCCCCAAAGACGGAGAAGCGCTGAACCACAACGCAGCCATGAGCACCACGAGGACAACCGTTAGGTTCTTACGTAAAACTCGCATTAGAATTCTCCTATCCGCCCGGTGGTTTGCGCCAAGTATGACTCTGCGTGCAGACCGCCGGTGGCTTTCTCGTGCCTAGACTTCGACTTCTAGCCCCACAAGATACTCCTACCTACGGGGCACCCAATCGTCCGTCTGCCGACACGCCGCGATTCTAGTCTCCTCCCCTTGGACATTCCAAGCACTTTTAGAGCCCGCGACGCGCTCGCGCTCCCTGTTCCTGCACATCTCAACCGCGAGCACTCCCGATGCGGATGCCCTTCGGCGTTGCCTGCTGTTGAAGCTAATTGAGCGTCGTTGAAGCTGGGGTGTGAGCGGGGCCGCTCTCCAGCGAGTTAGCCACGACCTGACGCCGTGTGTGGGCGTTTTTTGAGGACGACTCGGCAAAGCACGTCTCTCGAGAGGAATCGCGACCGGCGTTGCTTTCCGGTAGCTCGATCGAGTCGCTTACAGTGACCTTGACGGCTCGCAACCGCTTCACCGAAAGCTCCTCAATTTCGAGCGATTTGAGTTTGGCACTTTCGATGGCGAGATGCCGGACCGCCAGGCGACCAATCGCCAATACTCCGATCGCAAATGCGCCCACCGCGACCGCGCCCACCGCAGTCCCTATGATTGCAACTCCGCGAAAGCTTAGACCCCTTGGCTTCTCCGCATCGTTCATCAGTCACTCCCCCAAAACGCGATAAGCATAGCATGCAGGTCTTCGGGCTCTGTTGGGCCTCGGCGGGAGAGTAAGAGCCGAGCGGTTAGTCCGGCGATGCCCTTGCAAGCAAGGCCTATCTATGCGAGGGCCAGACTATCCGATGAATAGAAGGTCTCGACGAAACTGCTAACCGTGTACACTGGCGAAACGTAGGCACGGAGTGCGGGATGAAATATGACTCTGGTCCCCTTTACTGGGCTGTCGCCCTATTGGGACGGGCCAGCATTGTTGTTGCTCAGCGGAGGATGACCGGGCGGTAGAACCGGCGGAGGTCCCGAAGCGCCTTCCTTAAAGCTGCGCAGTGTATCTGAGAGTGAATGAGAGCTTCCGCCAGGGGCGATCGGCGTACCCGGAGATTGGCTCTGATCTAGCGGCGGATGCGAGAAATTGCTGCCGACCGGATTGCTGTCGATCACGGCCCAGGCGCCTGCACGATTCTCAAGCTGGTAAGTCAGCTGCATCACGCCAGGCCCACCTTTGACGTGAAAATCCACGTGAGCCTCGGCATGATCCCCCTGGACGTTTACTTGCTTCACGTCCGTGTCGAATGCCTGGAGGTTCAAATTGCTGGTGTGCGCCAGATGCGCCAGTATTGCCGTGCGAATTTGCGTTTCGGCTGTTTGAGGTTGAGCGGGGGCTGGGCTCGGAGATGCGGTTGCGCTGGGTTGGGAATTGCTTTGGGAACTGCTTTGTGGAGTGCTCTGGCAACCAGCCAAGCTAGCCAGAGGCAATGCGGCAAGCACAACGATGATGGGCAGTTTCATTTTCGGCCTCGTGGAATCAGAACCCTCATCATAGCTCCGGCGGAAAAAACTCGCATCAAGCCGGCATCAGCTTAGCGTGCCCGGCTTCTTCGGCGGCCTGTTTGGCTTCACTGCTTCCCTGGGCCGTAATGTCGCGCACGCCAAATCCGATGCCGATCTTCTTCAAGAACGCGCTAGGAGGTTCGCCTCCAGCAAAAATCCAAACGAAGTCATTAGGTATCTCGCGAGATTGGCCCGTCACCTCGAGGACTACCGAGTTCGTCCTAAATTCCACGGGCGTTGACTGGAAGAGGACTTCGATCTTACCAGACCGCATGCACTCTTCGATCCGTTTAGCGTTCCGTTCCTTGATGCGGCTGAAGGCCGCCTGGCGATAGGAAAGCGTGACTTTGTTTCCCGCCTGTTGCGCCAGACCCATCGCCGCCTCGACGGCACTGTCGCCGCCCCCGACGACGAGGACCTTCTTGTTCACGTAGTGATCCGTTTCAATCAAACGATACATTACTTTCGGCAGTTCCTCGCCCTTCACGCCGAGTTTTCGTGGATCGCCCGCGCGGCCGAGTCCGAGCACGACGGCATGCGAGCGGTATTGCTCTTTTGAAGTGGTCACCTCGAAGATCCCGTCCGCGCCCCTCTGAATATTCTCGACCTTCTCCCCTGTGCGGGCTTTGAAATCAGCGCGCTGCAGCACTTGCTTCCAGAAATCAAGTAAGTTTTCCTTAGACAATTCCGTCTTCTTGAACTTGCCGTACATCGGGAATTCGACGGGGCTGGTCAACACCAGTTTCTGACGCGGGTATTTGGCCACAGTGCCGCCGATTTCATCCCTTTCGATGGTGAGATAGTTCAATTGCCGTTCGATGGCACGCAACGAGGCGCTGATGCCAGCCGGGCCACCACCGATGATCAGGACGTCGTAGACGCCCGGGCGGGATCGAGCGCTACCCATCGCCGCGACTCTCTTGGCAACGACGTCGACACAGGTGCGGCCCTGGTTCACCGCGTTCTTGATGAGCGCCAAACCGCCCAATTCTCCGGCGATAAACAGATTCGGCACGGAGGTTTCGTACTCGGGCGTCAGAAAAGGCATGTCGGCGCCAACCCCAGGCTTGGCCATGACCATGGTAATGGCCCCCACAGGACACGCATCGGCGCAAAGGCCATGGCCGATGCATTTGTAGCCGTTAACGATCACGGCCTTGCCGCCAAGCATTGCAAGGACGTCACCTTCGGGGCAAACCGTTGTGCACGTCGCGCAACCAATGCAAGCCATCGCGTCGATGTGCGGATGCTGAGAAAGCGGCCCTTCAGAATGTACCTGGCCCTTCTCGGCGGCGACGCGGGCGCGCTCTTCCCGGTCCTTCAGGTGATGGAGATGACGCCGGACGAAAAACAAGGTCACCGACACGCCAATCACAAGTGCGATGAACGTTTCCATGAAGGATATTCCGATCTCCTGGCGATCATCGAGCCTCGCACGGGTCTGGAACTAGTAGTATCCCAGCATCACCATCAAGATCACATGAATCGCAGCCAGCACCGCGAACGAGTAACTAAATGGGCGATGGATCACGTGCCAAAGCTTCAGCATCTGCTGCGACTTCGACAGAAACAAAACCTTCTTCGAAAGCACAGCCTGCTCGCGCGCCAGGGCCACGGCTCGCTCCAATGGAGCATTTTGGGTTTTGCCAAAGCCAACCAGCGACCACCACCGGCGGTACGACCACAACATTTTCTGCCGCAGTCTCCAGACGCGAAATGGAAAGACCAGGTCGAAAAGCATCATCTTGCCCAAGGCCCCGACCAGTGACATCTGCTCGGCCCGGCGCATATCCGGAAGATGCAGGAGACCTTCGATGTCGCGCAGCGACAAAACGCCTAGGTTCTTGAGTTGCTCGGTCAACTTCTCAGCTTGCTCCCGGCCTTCCTTGAAGGACAACTCCGCAAAATTGAGGGAGCGCGGAATCTGCGCGTAGATATAGCGTCCGACCAGACCGCTGAGCGCAACGAAAACCATGATCCAGTAAGCCACGCCAGCGATGCCGCTGAACTTGAAGGAGGAATGAAACGTGATAATCAAGGGCGCCACCAGGCCCATCAGCACGTGAAAGTCGAGCCAATGCCGCGAGCTGCCTTGCCTGCCCAGCCATGCCCAACGCAGCCGGATCGGATAGAGGTAGACGATCAGAAACAGGAAAAAGCCCAGCATGCCGAGGTGCAGACCGATCGTTCCGCTGGGCTTCAACAGTGCGTGCTTCGGAGAAAGGGCGCGCTGCTCGGCGGAAGAGAAGTAGTAGTCGAAGCCATAGATGAACACGACGAGCATCGAAAGGGTGGCAACCCAGTAGCCGATTCGCAAGCGAAGGCGGTGACCGCGCTCAGGATCGGCACTCGAGGCAGCTACTTGTGGAAACGTTGGATTGAGGCTCATGGCTTGGCAATCTGCTCCTTGGTATTGACAGAAAAACGCTTGTAACCGGAAAACGTGTGAATGTTGCGCCAGTGCTGGCGCGAGGACTCGACCTCAACAGTGGCTTGGGCCGGAAGCCAGTAAACCTGGGACGGATCATCGAAGGATACAGGGGAATACTGGACTTCCGTTCGCATGGTGCGCAGCCCGACATCGTCCATCCCCGACTCGAGCTCAGCTTGTAACTTCGCGATGCCGCCGGTTTCGGGGTCGATCCAGGCTGTGCCGACGAGGTCGAGGGGATACTCCCGCCCGCGCACGGCCAACGCAGCGGGAGTACGGGTGCCTCGAATGTGCTCAAAATGGACTTTGGTGAAGGTGCGCGTATCGATTGTTTCCTGCCCGTCGAGGCGGAATTCGAATCCCGCCGAGTAGTAAGGGTGGAAAATGAGAAATAGCGTCGAAAAACCGTTGCTCAAAAGTAAGGGCGCTGCCTCTTTGGGCTTGGCTTTGGCGTCGGAAGCGAGGCGCGACTCGACCAAATTTAGTTCGCCGCCGGCGTTGGACAGCAGGATCAGATAGTCGAAGGCCGATTCTTGCTTTTCGACGGTCTTCCCCGATTCACCAAGCTTGAGTTGCGTGACGTGCTCGGTGCAATTCACGTCCGAGATTAGGTCGAGGAAGGACGTTACCTGATCGCTGGTTCGGTCGAGCAGCTCCTGCAGGGAATCGGCGGCGACCATACGAACAGGAATCAGAAGCGCTCCCATAAGCACAGCCAGGAAGCAGCCTGCAACGGACTTGGATGGATGCGTAACCGCGTTCATTTGCGCCTCAATTTCGAATCGAACCGGTAGCCGAACGTCAACAGCCACTGGTTGTAGTTCTGGAGCTGGCCGCGATAGAGGGTAAAGCTTCCCTGTGCGAAAAACATGGTCCCCAGTGAAGAATCAACAGTGGCCGTCAAGAAGCGCGCGCTCTGATTCCCAGCAAGCGTGGAAATGAAAGCCTGATCCCCGGCAAGCACGTCCAGCCGCATGCGATCGCCAAAACTGCGCGAGAGAGTGAGGGCCTCGTAGGTGCCGTTGCCAAAAGAACTGTTGAAGGTGGAGTAGTGCGCGTCGGCACGCAGGTTGACGAACGGAACGTGTCCGAAGGTGACGCCATACATCTGATTGAGAGAACTCTGGGCGTCCCCAGTGCGATTACTGCGGCCCAATTCCGTGTAGACGGAGATCTGTCTCACAACGTCCACGTGCGCGCCGCCGCTGAAACCCTGGAACAGATACTTGTCGAGGAGGCCGGTCCCCACCAAAGTCGGATCGAATGTCGGAACATTCCGGAAGTAGGTGTGGTTCGCATCGAGCTGCAGCCGAGCAAAGGGGCTCCAGCGCACGGTGGTGAAGCTTTGCCCGATTCCGGGACCGGGCGCGGCAACGGCTGGATTGCCGGCCGGGCTGTCCACCTGCAGGGCTTGATAGATCGAGAGATTACGCCGATAGGAGATCGTATTTTCGAAAAAGATGAAGGGGCGATTCGCCTGCCAGTTGATCAGGTTCATGCCCGCACCCGATGTGCTCGAGTAATGAAACGCGTCGAAGCTACCACCCTCGAAATTCACGAACGATCCGCCCATCTGTAGATTTGGGTTGTAGTTCCAAGAAGTTGGGTCGGGTGTCGTCCCCGCGAATATGCCGACGATGATGCCGCGCCGCACGCGGCGCCCAAAATACCCGCCGTCGATCGTGTCCAGGCTGCTGGCCCACGGCAGATACATTCTGCCGAACCCCGCGACCCAGTGGCTATTGGGATTATCGTAGGTAAGGCTGATGTGGTACGTGCGGTTGATCAGTTCCTGAAGAGTCTGGAATTCACCCGGCGACGAAGCCGAGTTGAGTTGCCCGCGCCAGTAGCCGTTCAAGTTCCAGTAGGTGCCGCCGATGCGCGTGTAGTCCGCCTGCAACATCAGGCCGACGTCACGACTCGAAAATTGCGTGCTATCCGTGCTCTTGGTGCCCATGTAATCGAAGCCTACTCGTATTCGCGCGTGATTCGCCGACGGCATCGGTGGACGCGGTACCTCGGCGTGAGCCTCTTCGTCCAGAGCGTCTCCCCCCTCGGTGAACGAGATCACCGCGGGATATTGACGGGTCGTGCCGAGAGCGTGCTGTTGCACCAGCGCCTGGGTGTCGCCCGAGGAAAGGTACGCCAGATCGCCCGGGATCACGTCCCGCTTGGGCTCGTGGATTTCCGTGACGGCGGAGGTTTCCGCAACGCCGACAACGACAAGTTCTGCTTGGATTGTGTCGGGGGCCGGGCCGCTTGCGTCGGCGCCGACGGTTGGTGCCGGATCTTTGACGAACAGCTTCATGCCCTCGGCAAGGCCGGCGCTGCGCCCGCCGTCAATGTACGCGCTGTCTTGCTGCACAAATTTCACGTGGAACACAGTGTGCAAATCGGCGTTCGGGACCGAGATGAAAGCTTGCGCGACGGCCACGTCCTGTGGCGTGACAGGACGACCGCCGACCGCGACGTCCGATGCGGCCGCCGCTTCGCTCCCAGGAGGATTCACAGCGGCGGCTGGCGTGTTCGTGGCTGTAACTGGCGCTGCTGGCGCCTCCGCCGCTGCAACTTCGGCGGGAGCGGGAGCCGGTGCCGCCGAAGGCGGCGTTGCGACCGCGCTTGCGTCCCCAGCGCCGGTCGTGGACGAAATGGACGGCGCGCCCGGCTGAGCGGATGTTGCATCTGCGTCCGGTTGCGCGCTCGGTTTGATTTCCATCGGCGCGGGCTCTGAGACATTCGAAGAGATGGAAGTTTCCGGGTTTTTTGGTGCGGGCGCATTTGCGATGTTCGTCGCCGTCGATGCAGGCTCAGCAGGAGGCGCTCGAAGATACTGGAGGCGCCGGAGCCGGCGTGCTTCCGGCCTGAGTCTCGACGGGAGTCGAAGGAGGAGTAACTGCGATCGAGGTCGTGCCCGTTGGCGGCGGAGCGGGCGGCTCGACGGTCGACGGCTGTTCCTGCCCGTAACTTGGTTCCTTGGAGCGGCGGAAGACGTCGGCAATGCCTCCGACAGCCCGCGTCGGCCCGGACGCGCGCCCCGAAGCCGCGGGAGGGTTTTCGTGTTTGGAGCTACCGATCGAAGCAGCGTTCTGCGTGCCTCCGGGCACTGAAGGACCAAGCCGCAAGAGCAGGCCGCCAGCTTCCGCTGAAATGAGGTAAAGCGAATTTCGATCGAGTTCGACGGAGATTCTAGTGAGCGGCGGATCCTGGCTTTGCTGCCAGATACGGACGTCACGCACCCCGTCGCGATTCACTCGATACCGGTGTGCACTTGCCAGATAGACCACGCCCGGGAGGTCAATGATGAGGTTATCCGGAGACGAAACGACTGAGCTCGGGGAAGAAATGGCAACCGAGGTATGAATCTCGACACGCACCTCTCCCGTTTGGGCGGAAACAGTCACCGCAGTGACCTCCGCATCTTCACCAGCCGCGGCCGGTTGCTGCGCGCAAGCAGGCTGGACGAGCGCGAGCGCAAGGAATAGGAAAAGTGCCTGCTTCATTTTGCTTTCGACAAGCGATTCGGAAACCGCCCCTGTTACTTACCCCTTGGGATGGCACTGGTAGCAATTCGTGCTGTTGTAAACGTAGCCTCTGACTCCGTTGTGGTCGCCATTCGTTGACGCGGCCGAGTGGCAACCGGTGCACTGGAAAACGGTGTAGTCGTTCGGATTGGTGTGGCACGTCGCGCATACGCTCTGGGCGTTGCCGTGGGTCATTGGGAACCAGGTGTGGTTGAACGTTGCGCCCGCCCAAGACGTCGTGTTGTGGCACGTCTGGCACGTCGTCGGGAAGCTGGCGGCGGTGTGATTCGGATTCGTGGTGCCCTGATAGTCGGTCTGGTGGCAGCTATAGCAGTCCGTTGGCAGCGTGGTGTAGTTGCTGTTCACGTGGCAGCTCGCGCAGGGCACAGTGAGGTGCGCGCCCGTGAGCGGAAACGCCGTGGTGCTGTGGTTAAAACTGGCATCCGTCCAGAGCGTCGTGTCATGACACAAATCGCAGGTCGTCGGGTAGCCAAGCTGAACGTGATTCACCGGTGCCAGCGCATTGTTGTAATCGGTCTGGTGGCAGCTGACGCAGGTCGTGTTGGCCGCGGTCAGGCTGTAGTTGTTGTTCAGGTGGCACGAGGTACAGGCCACGGTGAGGTGCGTGCCCGTAAGCGCCCAACCGGTGGTGGCGTGATTGAACGTGGCGCCGCTCCAGGTTGCTGTCGAGTGGCATACAGAGCAATCGGTGGGGAACGCAGCCGCCGCGTGGTTGGGATTCGTGGTGGTCTGGTAGTCGGTCATGTGGCAGGCGGAGCAGGCCGTATTCGCGGTCGTCAGCGCGTAGTTGTTGTTGACGTGGCAGGCGGTGCAGGCCACGGTGACGTGCGCTCCGGTCAGAGTCCAGCCGGTCGTCGCGTGATTGAAGGTTCCGTCGGTCCAGAGCGGTCGTGTCGTGGCAGGTCGCGCAAGTCGTCGGGAAGCCAGCCTGAATGTGATTCACGGGGCTCGACGGCGTTGTTGTAATCGGTCTGGTGGCAGCTGACGCAGGTCGTGTTGGCCGCGGTTAAGCCGTAGTTGTTGTTCACATGGCACGAGCCGTGCAGGCCACCGTGACGTGCGCTCCGGTAAGCGTGAATCCAGTCGTGCTGTGATCGAAGCTCGCGGGCTGCCACGCCGTGGTCGTATGGCAGGTCTGGCAGGTGTTCGGGAACGCCGCTTGCACGTGGTTGGGACTCGTCGTGGACTGAAAGTCCGGCATGTGGCAGGCCGAGCACGCAGTGGCGGTCAGGTTGTAATTGTTGTTTGCGTGGCAGAAGTTGCAGGCGACGCTTACATGCGCGCCCGTCAGCGGGAAGCCCGTGGCGTTGTGATCGAAGGTCGCCGGCTGCCATGCGGAGGTCGTGTGGCACACCTGGCATGTTGTCGGGATGCCCGTCTGTGCGTGATTCGGATTGGTGGTGTTCTGAAAATCAGTAAGGTGGCACGCCGAGCAAACGGCGTTTGCCGCGGTCAGGTTGTAGTTGTTGTTCACGTGGCAACTCGCGCAGGCTACGCTCACGTGCGCGCCCGTCAGCGGGAAGCCTGTGGCGTTGTGATCGAAGTTTGCCGGTTGCCAGGCGGTCGTCGTGTGGCAGGTCTGGCAGGTCGTGGCAAATCCGCCGGCCACGTGATTGGGATTCGTGGTGCTCTGGAAGTCGGGCATGTGACAGCTGGCGCAGGCGGTGTTGGCGCTGGTCAGGCTGTAGTTGTTATTGACGTGACAGGAAGCGCAGGCCACCGTCAGGTGAGCGCCGGTCAGAGGGAAGCCGGTAAGAGAATGGTCAAACGAAGCGCCCAGCCATGAATTCACGCTATGGCACATCTGGCAATTCGTGGAGAATTGCCCCGCGACGTGATTCGGGTTCGTCGTGGATTGAAAATCCTTGGCGTGGCAGGAGTAGCACTGCGTCGAAAGGCCTTGGAATTGCCCGGTGGCCGCCCCTGTGTGGCACGAGTCGCAATCCACGGCGGCGTGCGCTCCAATCAGCGGGAAGCGATTCTGATGGTTCTGAATGGCCTGTATCGATACGTCCCAGCCCTGCACAGTGTGGCACTGCTCGCAATTGGCTCCCATTTGGCGCCGGTGAATGTCCGCGTGGCAGTCCGCGCACTTCGTGCCAACGTCGGTGAAGACCAGCTTGACGTGGCACTCGGTGCACTCCACCTTCTGGTGCATTCCGCGTAGCGGATAACTTGTCTTGTTGTGATCGAATTCCGGAACGCGACGGATGGGCTTCCAACTCGTGAAGGTGTGGCAATTCTCGCAGGGAATGCTGATGTTGCCGTGCGGGTTCTTGGAATTGGCTGGAGGCGCAGGTCTTCCTGGTCCCTGCGCGAACGCTGCGCACGCAGAGAATAAGAGAAGAAGCGCGACCTTAACCGCTACCTTACCGGCTCCAGGCTCCGGCATAGAGCAATTCGTCTCCGACAACAGGCGCTAACTAACAGATGTTGCGGATGTTATACACCAAATCGGCCCGAAACAACTGTCCCAAGGACCAGGATAAGGACAACTGTAACGGCCACGCCGAGACTAGTCGTGCGACCGTGGTGCGGCTTCGCTGCGTTAGTTATTGCCGTGACAGGCTTTGCACTCGGTCGGCGTCGGCTTGTAAAACAGCACGGCTTGGCCGCTCACCGCACGCGTGAGCTTGTGGCAATCCTCGCAGGACACGTTTTCATGCGCACCCTGCAACGGGAATACCGTGCGCGTATTGTGATTGAACTCGGCCGGCTTCCAACGGGCTACGGTGTGGCAACTGGAGCAATCGGTCACGTCCTTACGCGAGACAAATTGCCCACCGTGCGGATCTTCGTGGCAACCCGAGCAAAGTTTGGGCGCAGCACGAAAATCGACGTTCTGCAGGGTCTTTTCAAGGTTGGGTGGGCGGTGACAATCGCCGCACGCTACGCCACGGTGCGCACCAGACAGCGGGAAAATCGGTCTTGGAGTGGTCGAAGCCGTTCAATTTCCAGGTAGAAGTCGAATGGCAGGCCTCGCATCCGGCGGAGTTGCCGTCGGCGCGCTTCGCGACCATTCGGGCGCGAAACTCGCCGCGGTGCGGATCCTCATGGCAGGCCGTGCAGGAACGATCCTCAAATTTGTACTGGACTGGTTTAGCTGCCCCGGGCAGCGCCGGCACGTGGCACTGAGTGCACGGAACCGCCATGTGGGCCCCGGTGAGCGGGAAACGGGTCTGCTCGTGGCGAGCCAGTGCAAACACCGCCGGCTGGAATCCTCGAACGTTGTGGCAATCCTCGCAGCGATTCTGGTGAGGCGCCGCGGCAAACTGGCCCTTGTGAATATCCTCATGACAGCTCTGGCACGCTGTTTGGGTGATCTTGTAGACGGTGTCCTGGCCCTTGGGGATGTGGCACTGGTCGCAAGCAACTGAGGCATGGCGCCTTCAAGCGGATACATAGTCGCTGCATGCGCAGCTACGTTAAAGGTCGAGGGCTTGAACCCTTCGACCGTGTGGCATGCGCCGCATTCTCCCTTGTCGGCGCGCGCGGCAAACTGCCCGTGGTGCGCATCCTTGTGGCAATCCGCGCAAAGAGCATGGGCCACCGGAGTCTTGAAGTCACCATGCGTGTGGCAATCGGCGCACGCCACGGTCGCGTGCTTTCCAAGCAGCGGGAAATCCGTCTTCGCATGATCGAAACCTTGCAATTGCGCCACGCGATTCCAGCTTGTTGTGTTGTGGCAGGACTGGCACGTCCCCGTGAAGGCGCCTTTGTGCGGATCGGTGTGGCAGCCGGTACACGTCGCGAACGACAGCCCAACGTACTTCACAAATGGCTTTGCGTCAGCCACTGTCACGTGGCACTTCGCGCAGGCCACGGTCGCGTGAGCGCCGGTCAGAGGAAATTTCGAAGTGGCATGGTTGAACCCCGAGGCGGGCTTCCAGGTGCTTGTGGTGTGGCAAGACGCGCAGTTAGCGCCGAGTTGCCCGCGGTGCTCGTCTACGTGGCAACTCTGGCAATCGGGAGAAAGCCCAAGGTAGGTGTGGTTCAGGTCCTTGATCAGAATCCCCGCGCGCGCAGCTGCCGGAATGTTTGCCGCTTTGTGGCAATCGTTGCACCCGATGGAGGCGTGGCGACCGGTAAGGGTAAAGCCGGTCTTGCTGTGGTCCATCGCTTCGCGGTTCGGCTGCCAGCGAATCAGCGGAAAGTCGGCGCCGTTATGCTCGGAATGGCAGGACACGCAATCCTTGCCTGTCGCGTTCGGCGCAAGCCAGGCAGCGTGCATACCGCGTCGCTGCGTCACCCGCTGGCGAATCTCGGTATGGCAATCGAGGCATCGAAGCTGCACCTCTCTGCCGCCAAATGCGTGGCACTTCGTGCAGTTCAGCGGGCCCGAAAGCGATTCATGCGCTTTCGATAAAGGCCCCGGGGAGATTTGCGCCTGGCTGCTGGCAACAAAAAGCAAGCCGAAGAACACACCGCAAGCGACGTATCCCGCGAGAGCGATCAGACGGGCAAAGTTCTTCCGCCAGCAATGTGCTTGCACGAGCATCCGACGTGACCGAGCGGCCTACCGGCGCTGACCTGAATCCAATCCCAGCGCAGCCGCGGGTTAGAAAAAGCCTAGCACCTGCTGGCCTCGTTCGGAGGAAATTCATGGCCAGTTTCCGAATGAATTACAGTCAGCTGTACCTTACTGTCCTTTGGGACAGTGCGATCGGGCCAGGGAGTATTCGAACAGGCATCTTGCTCGGACGCGATTGCGGATGCTGGTAGAAAATCGCAGTGGGAGAGTTTTGGCGATTAGAGAACGTTCGGCTTACCATCCAAATCCGGCAGCGGCCGCCGGCTGTAGGGATGGCTAGGTACATCGTATCCCACGTAAGCCTCTGCGCCGCGCTTTTTCCTGTACTACGGTTAGGCTATCATCTCCCGATTGTCGGCAACCAAAATTGATGCCGTTCCGGCGACGCTTCCCTCAGTGTTGACTCGCGATCCGAAGCGCCCTGGAGCAAGAGAGAGGGAGTCATGTTGCGGATGCACTCTGCTCGTGTGCTTGTCTTGAGTTTCCTACTGTGCGGGGCGCCGCGCATCCTGGCGCAAACCGAAGCCGCCTTCGCGAACACCGCGCAGGAATCCGACCTCAACGCTCGTGTCGCCTTATTGGAAAAGGAAATTCAAGAGCTGCGTGGCGAGATGGCCGAACTCCGGCAGCAGAAATCCGCCGCAGCCAGCTCAATGCAAGCCGAGGCAAAAGCGCCTGCCGTGACCGAGGCTAGTCTTCCGAGCGAGGAAGCGGCTGCCACTTCGCAAGCCGACCCCGCGCCGCGACCGCAAAGGACTGGTTTGCTCGCTGGCGCGACGCCCACCGGATCGCTGGACATCTATTACTCGTATAACGGGCAGCAGCCGGTCAGCGGCTTATCGACACTGCGGCTGTTTGACAACCAGACCAACCAGTTCGCGCTGAATCTGCTGGAGTTCGGCCTGTTCAGGAAACCCACGGACGAGGGACGGCTGGGCTACAACGTTACTCTCGCCTTCGGCAATGCGATCAATATTGTGAACGGCAGAGATCCTGGCGGCCTAAATTATGCGCAGTATCTGAAGGAGGGCTACGCTTCCTATCTCGCTCCGGTGGGGCGGGGGCTGCAAGTCGATGTTGGCAAGTTCACGACGCCTGCAGGTCCGGAAGTAATCGATAGCTACGCAAACTGGAACTATTCTCGCGGGCTGCTCTTCGATTATGCGCTTCCTTTTTATGTGTTCGGCGCGCGCGTCCAGTATGCGTTCGATGAAAAATACCGACTGACCGGCTACGTGGTAAACGGCTGGGATAACCTGGTGGATACGTACAGCAGCGGAAAAACAGTGGGCTTGCGCCTGGATTGGAAGCCCGTGCCGAAGGTCTTGGTCAGCGAAACATGGTTTGGCGGGCGCGCGCCAACGCCCGTATCCTTAGGCCGAAGAGATTTGACCGACACGACCATCACCTACACGCCGACAAACAAATTGTCGCTGATGGCCAACGTGGACTACAGCCGCGGCGCGCTTCTGCCTCCATTCCAGCATCCCGTGCATTGGTTCGGAGTGGCGGCCTATGGGAGATACCAGTTCACGCGGATCCTGGCCAGCGCTGTGCGCTACGAGCACTACGACGATCCCTTTGGTGTTACCACCTGCGGCGCGTGCGTACTACTGACCCCGAGTCCCATCGATGAGGTCACGGCGACCGGCGAATTGCGCTTCGGGCACTTCATTACACGACTCGAATATCGTTATGACCGAGCGAACCTGCCGTTATTCATTCAGGACAATTATCCGTATCCCAAGCAGACGACCGCAACCCTGGGGCTGATGTACGTGATCGAACCGCAAGATCGGTTCAAGGCGTTCGCGACGGAGCTTGGCTCAAACTGAGGCTGCGCCGCGCAACATGTGATCGACAAAACGCCGCTCAAGGCTGGCCATGCGGGCGATCTCTGCAGCGGTGTGACCACCCTTTCCTCGTGCGTTGTTATCGGGCGGCGTGAAATAGGGTCGATTTCGCTAAAGGAAAACTGGCGTGGTGGTCAGTTGTGTAGAAACCTACAGCAGCCTAAAGCCGTTTCCCGCGAGAGAACAGGCCGAACCCCAGGCGCAGCTGAATGGAATCGAGCCCGGGATTGTAATAGGTGAGGCCCGCATTAGAGATATGGAAGTAGCGAACATCAACGCTCCAAGAGTATTTGCTGGATTTCCGCCAAGGAAAACGCACGCCAACACCCGCGCTGGGCATGAAGTTAAACGTGGTGGTTCCCGGAATCACTTGATGATTGCTGAATACGGCACCGCCGGATAACTCAAAATACGGCGACAGTCGCCGTCGGGTCACAAAGTCCCACTTCCATACGATAGGAGTAATGCCAAATCCGTAGACCGGATATTTCGGCAACAAAATCTCGACGACCGGTACGACTTCGAAAGCCCACTCAAAGCGGCCGCTCAGACGTCGCGGCCCGTGCACATCAGTGAGCACGCGGCCGTAGGTTCCCCCAACGGTCCAAATCTGCGCGGCTGGCGCGCCCTCGTAAGGCGCGATTGGGTATCCGCCGCCAACCCACGCCTGCCATTCGTTCGAGCCCTTCTTCGGCCCATCGATCTGAGGGTGCCCGACACTTCCGACATCGCTCTCCGAAGAACAAGAAGGCGAAGACGTGCCGCTCGCGGCCTGAGCCCAGCCTTTAGGCGCGCATAGACAGGCCAACATCGTCACCATCGCGAAAAGTCTCAAATAGGTTGGCAAGCGCGTGTCGAACGACCGCCAGATTCGCAGTCTAACGATCGGAAGAGGAGAAGGTATCCTGTCTTGCCGCGAATCCATCACAGGGCCGGGCGAAGCGATTTTGCGCGAGGGCGTCAATGGGAGCCGGCCCAAAGCTATTTCCTGTGAGAAAACAGACCGAACCCGAGGCGCAGTTCTATGGAGTTGAGACCCGGATCGCGATCGCCTAGGCCGGCATTGGAGACGTGGAAGCAGCGAACGTCAACGGTCCAAGAGTATTTGCCGGATTCCCCCCAAGGAAAAGTCACCCCAGCAGCCGTGCTGGCCGTGAAGTTAAACGTGGTACCTCCCGGAACGAAGCGATGATTGCTAAACAGGGCGCCGCCGGCGAACTCCCAATATGGCGACAGCCGTCGGCGCGTGACAAAATTCCACTTCCATACGACGGGAGTGATGCCAACGCCGTAGACCGGATATTTCGGCAGAAAAACCTCGACGACCGGAACGACCTCGAAAGCCCACTCGAAGCGGCTGCGCAAAAATCCTGGTCCGTGCGGGTCGGTGAGCACGCGGCCATAGGTTGCGCCGGCAGTCCCAACCGGTCCCTGAGGCGCGTAGGAAAGGTTGATCGGGTACGCCCCGCCCACCCACACCTGCCACTCGTTCGAGCCCTTCTCCGGGCCGTCGACTTGCGGAAGTGCGTCGCTCTTCGGATCGCTTCCAGTAGGAGAAGATGTGCCGCTATCTGCTTGCGCCCAGCCGTTGAGCGCACACAAACAGGCCAACAGCGCTGCTGTCGCGAGAGCCCTCAGCGTCGCCCTCCAAAAATCCGAAGGATTGTAACACTGAGGGCTCTCACCTGTGGCGGCGGGCGCGTTCTGCTCCCGAACCTCATCTGCGAGATCACGGCGACCAGTGAACTGCGTTTTCGCGCATTCCGTCGCGGCTCTAACGATTGTTACGACCGACAGAGCCTCCTCTTGGTTCTGGTCAACGATCGCTCCTGGGGCATCTGGAGGTTTCGGAAACGAGACAAACTTCGCAGCCCGGCAACCTGCGGATTGCAGAAAAGACAAAGAGGCTAATAGGGATTGCGATCGCCAGCAGCCGCGCCAAAGTCATGCCGGCCACGCCGCCGCAGGATGCCAAAACTCATCCGCCATTCGAAATGGAACGTTGAGCCCTGGAATTCTACGCCCAACTGATTGGTGAAGTTTCCCTTGTGCTGGCTCGGCAGTTCCAGGAGGTACCCCGCGCGATACCACAAGCCACTGTACTGCCAACGCTGTCCACGGAAGGAGAGGACGCCATTCGTTACCGTCCCAGATATGTCAGCCCACTCTGGGGTGATCCCAAAATAGAAACCCTGTGTACTCGTGACGAGGTTCTCGAACCGGACCCCCGTGTCCATTTTTGCAGCACTCTCGTTGGGGATGGTGCGGGGAGCCCACATGTATTCGAGTGCCATGCGCGAAGGGAAACCTGGGAGACCACCCGTGATGTGGTGCAGGTCGCCGACGAAGGCGGTGTAGAGGTCACCGCGATTGAAGATACCGACACCCACACGGACCTCTTCGTAGGGCAACACGTAAGGCTTGTAAATGTCCTGGGGAGCGCGGGCGTCAGGGTGATCCACCAAGTGCGTGACGCCAACTTCGGCACTGGCAATGTTGCAGTGCGGACAGGGGGGATCGTCCGGGAACGGCCGGAGCACGCAGACTTGATGGTTTGCCGGAACGTCCAGCCCCGGGAAGAAGCCGGATTGATCGGCCAGCGCAAAGCGATCCTTCGGGCTGCGAGCTAAGGTGACCGAAGCTGTGTAGGGAAAGAAGAGAGCGTCCTTTTTGTCGCCCAAGTCGCGGATACCCCAAAAAGCGTAGCGTTCAGGATGCAGATTGTCATCCAGCCCACGAGTAAACACGCCATCGTGATTAAGGTCGGCAGCCATAGCGTGCTTCCCGAGTTCGATCATCGCAAAGAGCGGCAGTGTAACCGGCGGCGCTCCATTGACCTCAGTGGAGTAGATGTTGTTGGGAACTAGGGAATCATGATCGGAAGCGAAGACGCTGCGGACCGTGCCACCTAACTTATCCACCTCAACGAATAGATGCTCGGAGTCGTGGAAGTGCGGGTGGGGTTTCCCTTCATCGAACGGGTAGTAATACCAAAACTCGATCAGCCAGGTTCCGGGGTAAGAGAACGTGCGGACGTAATAGCTACAGCGGGCCCAGCGGCCGTCACCGAGCGATGCGTAAGCCGCCTCGTAGGCTTCGCGAGTGTCCCCTTGCGTGAGAGGCTTGATCTCCTCCCAAATGTCCACGTCGGAGGGATAGGCGGGCTCTCCCGGCGCAAATTCGAGCACGGGTGCGTAGAGGTCGGCGTTTGGCGTGACGCGAAAGAACGACCAAGTATACTCGCGGGACTGCACCTGACCGTTCAGGTGCATCGCCAGAATCGCCAGGGCAGCATCGCTTTCTCCGGAGGCTGGGATTTGAGCGTAAGACTCTTGTGTAAATTCAAGTTGGGCGCGGAGGGCTGCGATCGTGGGATCCGCGTACTCGCCCAAAGTGACTTCTGGCCGGCTTGGATCAACGATCCTGGTCGTCGGCGCAGTAGCGCCGCCAGCTTGGGTGTTTTTTTCAGTGATCAGCACCAGGAACTCCCGTAAATCACCGCGATGCCCTGCCAGCAATTGATATTGGGCCCCAGGCGGAATCCGATAGGGAAGTTCCTCGGGTTGCTCTCGGCCCGGCGAAGCCAGCGCGAGATGCCCATCGGCAAGCGCATAGAGGATGTGCCCGTCCTCGTGGACTGCGGCCGCCGCAGCTTGAGTGCAAGACTCCGGCTGAGAGATTCCAAGATCGTCGAGAAGGCAGACTTTAGCATCGGCGCTATAGGGAAAGAATTGCTTGGTGAGGCGGTGCTGCGGCGGAGTGGGTTCACCCTCTTCAACCGCGGCGATGCGTTCGGTCAAATCGAAAACGCGCGGCGTCCCGTCTGAAAAGACAACGAGGGCCTTGGTGCCGCTGGAGGACAAGACAACATTGCGCACAACGGCGTTGGGTGGAAACAAGGGGATCTTGCGGAAACGCCAAGTGCGCTTGGCAACCGGTTGCGCCAGCGTCGCCAGCAGGATTTCGCCCTTCCCGCGACCTACAGCGACCACATTGTAGAGGGGCTGATCGGGCTTGTCGCGGTCTGCAGCAAAGCCGGAAGACAACGAAACGATCGCAAACACCGTCGCCAAAATAAAAATTGTAAAGACGCGCGCGCCGGCCTTACAGCATTTGAACATGTCGAGCCGGCCCCCTTCCATTGTTAGGTCAGCACGTTCAAAACAACGAATGCATCGGCGCGGAGCACTGTGACGAACGGCGCCTATCAATACGCAGAGGAGGCAGCGCTCAATTTAACATCCCCCGGCGCTTGATGGCTCAAAACGAAATAGCCTGTGTTCAAAGGCCGCATCCACTCCCCGCAGCGTCAAGAAGCATGCCGCAGTACCTAAATGATTGCTTTGGCGCATGGCACTCCTGCCCCCCTCAAAACTCATAATCGATCTCGACGCGGACATTGCGCGGGGGCTGAATAGCCACCGGGAGTCGCGACGTAAACGTGGTGCCGGATATGTCGTTCTCTTGCAGGCTGGCGCTGTAGTCGAGCACGTTCAGAATGTCGAGCGCCCCGGAGAGGGTCCCCACGGGAACGTGGAAGTCCCGGCGCAGGCGAAGGTTCCAATTCACGACTGCCTCGGCGCGGTATCCTCCCTGTCCGCTCGATCCCCGCTGCGTCGCAGGGATCAGGAGCGGTCCTTGCGGCAATCCGGTGACCAGCAGTTCTCGTCCGAATGGCAGCCCATCGTTGTAGTCGACCACGCTGTCTAGTTCGACCCCGCTCCACGCCCGCGGCAGCCGGTAGCTTATCTGGGTCTTAATCAGATAGGCGCGGTCCATGAAGCTCCGCGAAGATGCGAACACCGTCGTGTTGGGATCCATCAGCAGCGCTCCGAGGATGCCAGGATCATTCTCTAAGACTCCATCTCCTGGATTGGTAGGTCCAAACGATTCCTCGGATGCCAGAACGCCCTGAAGCGTCAGTGCCCGCAACTTTTTGTTCACCCCAACCGATATTCCTTCAGTGAACGTTCTTAGGCCTGGCGGATTGCCCAGCAAATAACGGTCCTCGCCAAACGTAGCTGGATTCTGCGCGTAGACGACGAGTGGCCGCTGTTCTATCGTGCCGGGGATTCCGTTGTCCCCCGGATCGGTGATGGTCACGGGCGTGTAGGCCCCGGCAGCTACACCCGCGTCGAGGGCCGCAAGTCTCGCCTCATCGTCGCGGTGATAGAGAAGAGCAGTGATCCCGTCTCCCTTCGCGTTCACGAGTTCGACGCCGACGTTGAATTGATCCGCGTAAGGCCGGCGGAGCGAAGGCGAGATCGATGAATAAGGTCCGCCGAAACGCAATAACAGGGCGCCCTGTTCGCCGGGCTCAAACAAGCCGTCGGAATTGAGATCGTTCCACTCGTATTGGCTGCCTCCGAGACTGTTGGGGTTCCCAAAGTCAAGGTCCCTCCCGGCGAGCGGCGCGTAAAGGCGGAAATATCCGCCCCGAACCACCAAGCCGCGTGAGTGCGGGACCCGCCACGCGAATCCGAAGCGCGGGGAAATGCTGTTCCACGTAATCAGGTCGGGCTGCGCCGCAAACACCCGAGGTGGCGCAAAGCTGCCGGCAGGGCTGGATTGCGCTGGCAACGAGCCGCGTGAAAAGTCGGCGAAGGCGCCGAGGTCGAGCGACAGGCCGCGCGACAATGTAGCGTGGTCGGTGATCGAAACAGACGACGACCGTACCACTTCGCGCGCAACTAGCGGTGTATTAAACTCTATAGCGAACGCCGCCGCCCCGTTGACTGTCACCAAATTCATGTCGGAAGGAGTCGTCACGCGATCTGTCGGCGACGAACCCTCCCAGCCCGCGCCAATCGCAATTTGATGGTGACTTGATCCGATCCGCAGCGGGTCGAGCACCCACGCACCGGTGACCTCGTGCCGTGCCCGCGTGGCAAGATCCGCGATCGGGGGCGCTCCGCTCACCATCCCGCCTGCCAGCTCGATGCTGCTTTGTTGCAGCGTCGCGGCCTGTTGCGCGGGCGTCGTATTGAGGTGGACCATCGAATAGCCGTATCGCACCTGCACGAGGCCCAGGTTGGACCCCGCGGGCAGCTCGTGCGTCCAGCCCGCTTGCAGGTAGTTAAACTCGTCGGCCTCGGACTCGTTTTGGAACCCGTCGGGCAGCACGAAGGACGGAGCCATGCGCCGGCTCATCAAGTCCACCAGATCGGCCGGGACTCCGCCGCCGGAAAGGCTGACGCGCGAGCCGCTGTACAGTAAGTCAAGTTGATCTTTGGCGCTTGCGCGGATGCGGCTTCGCAGGTCTCCAAACAGCATCTGGCTGGCTTGGTTGGTTCCAACACGAGCCAACGGAACAGTTTGCGATGCCCATTGCCCGGCTACCGAGGCGAACAGATCAACCCATTTTGTGATGGGCCCGCCAGCTTCGAAACGATCGCGCGTGAACCAAATAAACTGGTCGGGCTGCCGCACGATGCCGCGCAAATCTGGCGGCGGGAGGTTTGCCGAGGTAAGCAGCGAACCGGTGTCTGCGGTCGACACCGCGCCATGCCAGGATGAGCTTGCCTCACGCGAGAAAAGGCTTATCTCGGTTCCTGCGCTTCCCGAGTCAACCTGCGCGAAGCCGCCGCGTGCTATCACATCGCTCAGCGCTTCGATATCAGGCAGGATCGCAGCGCCTCCCGGCTGGTATGAGTCCGTTGCATCCATTCCATCGAGCTTGTATTGGGTGTCTGTCCAGGAAAGCGCGCCGCGTGATTCCAGCGGTAGGCGATTGGCGGCAAGTCCCGTGTAGTCGAGCGGTTGTGTCTCGCTCTCCGGCTCCCTGTTCAGCAATGCGCTCTGTAGGGTGAAGCCTTCAGGATACGTGCGTCCGCCAGAAGTGTCCGACCACACACCCAGAATTTCCTCAGCCGACTGCTTCACCAGATGAAACGCTCCCGACTCATCGATCTGCAGGTCGACGTGCGTAACTTGCAGGGGAGCGACATATATTTCCACGCTAAACGATTCGGGACCGAGCGCGCCATCTGGAGACAGCCGGTAACGTCCATACGGCGCCACCAGGATAAATTGTCCCATCGCATTCGTCTCCACCGTCGAGCGGAAGCCGGCCCCGCCCGAAAGCACGATTGCCACGCCCCCGCGGGGATGCGAGTGAGCGTCGCGCAAGAAGCCTTCGACCGTACCCGTGCTTACCTGCGCCGACAAGACGCGGGGAATGAAAGCCAGGCCAATGAGTAAGAAAGCTTCTCGGAAGCGTTTGCGTACCATCCTTGCATCGCTCCAGCCGGTATTTTTGAACTGCGCCACAAACACCATCTCGCCCGAATTTGCAACCCGGATGGTCAAACAGCCCGACATCATAGCAGGGAGATACCTGTAACTTCGTGTTTGCGAGTGCCCACCTCACGAACCTGGCTGCTCTTCTTAACCTCGACCCTGGGCGCACGACCAAGTATCCAGTCCGCTCCAGGTGTCCTGCGTTTACGCGATTTTCGCTTTGCTGGTGAGTCTGGGCGCAGCTACACTTGGCACCGCAGGTGTGAAATCCTTTGCCAGCGGAGGGTTCCTTCGGTGGCACCTCTGAACCAGGCCGGAAACGGATGACCATAGCTCAAACACAACATGGTGAAGGTCTAGCATGAAGGGCGTGGTATTGGCAGGCGGCACGGGTAGCAGACTCAGCCCGCTGACGCGGGTTACGAATAAGCATCTGCTCCCGATCTATGACAAACCGATGGTGTACTACCCGATCCAGACGCTCGTCAATGCCGGGATTCACGAGATCCTCCTGGTGACCGGCGGAAGGAACGCCGGCGAGTTCCTGAGATTGTTGGGCAATGGCAGGGACTTCGGATTGAAGCACATCAATTACACGTATCAAGAGGGCGAAGGCGGGATCGCCGATGCGCTGGGGCTGGCGGAGTATTTTGCCGCGGGTGAACCGGTTTGTGTCGTCTTGGGCGACAACATCATAGAGAACAATATTTGCCAGGCTGCGGAGGACTTCCGGAAGCAAAAGGAAGGCGCGAAGATCCTCCTCAAGGAGGTGCCCGACGCGCAACGGTTCGGCGTGGCGGAAGTTCGGGGTGATCGCGTGGTGGGGATCGAAGAAAAACCCCAGCATCCAAAATCAAAGAACGCCGTGATTGGGATTTACTTCTACGACAGCACTGTCTTTCAGAAGATTCGTCGTTTGAAACCATCGGGACGAGGAGAACTTGAAATTACTGACGTAAACAACTTCTACGTGGCGGAAGGGAAGCTCACCTACGGGCTATTAGACGGTTGGTGGACGGATGCCGGCACGTTCGAATCTCTTCTCCGCGCCAACAATCTGGTGGCAGAAACCGGCGCAAACAAGATGTCGGGCGTGCTGCGAACATCCGAGCGGCAGGAAATGTTGCGATGAAAGTCTTCGTAAGTGGCGGCGCCGGGTTCATTGGGTCCAATTTCATTCGCCATGTGCTCTCGCTGTCTCGAGGCTACCGGATCGTCAACTACGACCTGCTGACCTATGCCGGGAATCTCGCCAATCTTGAGGGCATCGCGGACGATTTGAACTATTCATTCGTGAAGGGCGACATCTGTGATGCCGCGGCGGTGGAAGCCGCGATGCGCGGATGCGATGCGGTCGTCCATTTTGCCGCAGAGTCCCATGTGGATCGCAGCATCTACGAACCTTCGCCGGTGATTTCGACCAATATCAATGGGACGTTTATTCTGTTGCAGGTAGCGCGCAAGTCGGGCCTGCGGCGGTTTGTGCATATCTCTACGGACGAGGTCTACGGCGACCTTCCTCCCAATGTCGTCGCCGATGAAACGTTTCCCCTGCGCCCGAGCAGCCCTTATTCAGCTTCCAAGGCAAGTTCCGATCTGCTGGTTCAGGCGTTTGTGCGCACTTTCGAATTTCCCGCCGTCATTACCCGCTCGTCCAATAACTACGGCCCTCGCCAGTTCCCTGAAAAATTCCTTCCCTTGATGATCACCAACGCGCTGGATAACAAGCCCCTTCCCGTTTATGGCGATGGCAAACAGCAACGCGACTGGCTGCACGTGGAGGACAACTGCCGGGGAATCTTGGCCGTACTCGAGAGGGGCCGCACGGGAGAGGTCTACAACATCGGTGGATCGGACGTGCTTGAGAATCTCAGTCTTGCTCGTCAAGTATTGCGGTTGACGGAAAGGCCGGAATCGCTGCTGTCCTTCGTGAAGGATCGCCCGGGCCATGATCGGCGCTATGCCTTGAGTTGTCGGAAGATGGAGGAGGAACTCGAGTGGGAACCGACGATCTCCCTGGAGCAGGGATTGCGGCGGACCATCGAATGGTATACGGCGAATGATCGCTGGCTTGCCGGCGTTCGTGATGGCGCCTATCGTTCTTATTACAACAAATATTATGAGAATCGCGATTTTTCGCTCCGCGCCATCGCGCCATCCTCTTCTCCGCGCTCTTGACAGAACTTAGGGCAGTCGGCTCTGATAGATTGCGGTTCGCTGGACCGGCGAAAAGTTGTCATCCGGACAAGCTCTCTTGCAAAGGCTCGAAACAACTCTCCCCGGGGTTTGGGAACTCCGGCCGAACGTGCTCCGGGACGAGCGCGGGTTTTTCCTCGAAACGTACCACCGAGAAAAGTTCGCTTCGCTCGGCATGACTGAGGTGTTCGTTCAGGATAATCACTCGTGCTCCCTCAGGAGGACTTTGCGCGGCCTGCACTATCAATTGCGGCATCCGCAAGTGAAACTCTGTCGCGTGGTCGAAGGCGAGGCCATGGATGTCGCCGTCGATCTGCGCGTGGGTTCACCGCATTTCGGCAAATGGGCAGGCGTGCTGCTCTCCGCCCAACAACAAAATCAACTCTATATCCCCGCCGGATTTGCCCACGGCTTTCTGGCTCTAACCGAGACCGTTCAATTTCTCTACAAGTGCAGCGATTTTTACAGTCCCGCGGACGACTACGGCATCCGGTGGAATGATCCTGGAATCGGGATCGATTGGGGAATCGTCGAGCCACTCCTCTCCGACAAGGATCGGACGCTTCCAACTCTTGCGACCGTTCCTCAAGAATGCTTGCCTCGATACCCACAGAAATGAAGCCCAAGATTCTGCTGATTGGCAAAGGTGGCCAAGTCGGGCGCGAGCTAAGCCTGCTGCTGCCTTCCTTCGCAGACGTGGTCGCGCTTGACCATTCCCAATTGGATCTAGGGAATTGCCAAGCCGTTCGCCACGCAATCCGAGCAACTCAGCCTCGCATCATCGTGAACGCCGCGGCCTATACAGCGGTGGATCGCGCGGAATCTGACGAAGCAACGGCGCGAGCGATCAACGCGGTGGCTCCAGCGGTCATGGCCGAGGAAGCCAAGACTCTAGGGGCGCTGCTTGTACACTACTCGACCGATTATGTCTTCGATGGAACAAAACGAACGCCATATGTCGAGGAGGATCCGCCGAACCCGCTAAACGCTTACGGAAGAACGAAACTCGCGGGCGAACAGGCCATTCAGCAGAGCGGCGCGGAATACTTGATTTTTCGGACTGCCTGGGTTTATGCGAAGCAGGGCAGGAACTTTCTGCTTACGATTCTGAGACTGGCCACGCAGCGCGAGGAATTGAAAATCGTGAACGACCAAATAGGGTCGCCTACATTCGCACGCGAAATTGCGGCAAATTCAACTCGCATTATCGAGATTCTGTATCGCAACGATCCAGATCAGAGTTCGCTATCTACGGTCGCTAGGGTCTATCACATGACCGCTGCGGGCGAAACGAGTTGGTATAAGTTCGCGAAAGCCATACTGGATGAAATTTCGCAAAGCGCAATGGATTCACCATGGTTGATGGAAGCAACCGACCAGCGCCCGCTTATTGCGCGACGCGTGACACCGATCGAGACAACCGAATATCCCACGCCCGCTCGCCGACCAGCGTATTCCGTGCTCTCCAATGATCGTTTGGCTCGTGTCTTTGGCGTGCATTTGCCGGATTGGCGAACCCAGTTGCACTCCGCGTTCCGCGAAGACTCTGTTTAGATAAATGAGAGCTTCTAGAGCCTGTGCCAACCGAAACACGGACCTTTCGACTCGACCCGAAATCACCGGTTAGACCAGTCAGTCTTGTAGCGAAATCAGTGAAGTCCCCAGGCAGCATGGCTCCCGCCACTGGATCGAAGTTCACCGCATTCAATCCCCCGGGGCCGTAGAGGGGACGGCGACGGAGACCGTGGCGCTCAGGACTGGCGTAGAGACAGAGATCGCCGGAGGTGTAGAGTCATAAGAGGAGATCAGCCCATTGAACGTCGGATTCGCATCGAGAACCAGGACCCAGTCGCGGTCTCCGTCGTTGTTAGTTCCGAGGGGGGTAAACTGCTGCGTCCCGGCGTTGGCAAATGGAGACCCGGCGATCGTGCTGATACTCCCATTGCTCGGATCGTACCAGGCAGCTGTCACCGGCTGGTTGAATTTTGCCAAATTGACCGTCAACGCATTTCCCGCCGGATCATAGATGATCGCCAGAGATCCGTCCGGAACCCAAGCGGTCGTGACATAGTCAGCGGTTGGCAGGTTGCCGTTGCCTGCGTTGTAGGTTCCGTAGCCGGCAGTCACGATTTGGTGGTTTTGATCAGGCAGTAGGTTCCACCAGGGAATGGAATGAAACAGCTTATTCACATACGCCAGTTCGAGCGCCCCAGGAGAATCCAGAAAGTTTTGCCAACCGGGCGCAAACTGCCAGGTGTACTTATTTCCGTAGAGTTGGCCGCCGGCCCCGCTCGTCATCGTCCAGTACTCTTGCTCTCGCAGGATGAAGTTGCCCGTCGTCCCAGAGAAAAAGCCGGTGTCATTCTCATATTCGTAGTTGGATTCCACCAGGAAGGTGGGCAACGTCGGAGAGCTGTTGTAGGCTGCCAGGACCTCATCATAGGTTTCGTAGTAAGTGTAGGCCGCGTCGAGTGTCAGAGCAGAGCCCAAGAACGGGCGCATCCTGGTTGGAATAGCTCTGATAGAAGTTCAACTCAATGCTCTGGAGATGACTGGGATCAGCCGAGGCAATCCCCGCCATCACTTGCGAAACTAAGTTGTTATCCGTACTGTTTGTGTTCCAAGTCTGAAAATCGTTTCCGCTCAACCAAACAATGTTCGGGAAACTCTTGTAACGGTTTCCGAGGAACTGTCCGTAATTGAATGCGGTTGTCGGACCGTTATTTTCGAGGATAGAGATCCACCCGCCGGTTTCCACAGGGTCGAGAAACACTGTGAGGCCATACTTAGCCGCAAGGTTGATCATGTAGTCCGCGCGATCGAAATAGAGGGAATTGGGGGTAGATAAATGGCCCGCAGTTGTGAACGGGGCGATTCCATCGTAGGTGCTTCCGTCGCTGTTGCACGCCGTGTAGGAATCGCAGAGAAGATTGATCCATACCGCATTAAATCCGTGGGCCTGACGATCCGCAAAGTAGGAATCGCCCTGAACCTCGGATAGATCTCCAATCAGAGCTTGCGGTGAGTCTCCGACCAAGAGGAATGGCACATTGTTTTGATCAACCAAGTAGCGTCCGTTCGCGCTCGCTTTAAGAGGATATGCGGCCGTATTTGAAACTACAACCGCAACAGGCGGACTCATGGCGATGTTATTTGAGGGGTCGGTGGCGATGGCAGAAAGGACGTGGGTACCGTTGGCCAGCGCCGTAGTATCGAGGGGATAGGTGTAGGGCGCAGCGCTGATCGGACCGCCGACGTTGCCGCCGTCGACCTGAAATTGCACGCTGACCGTCGAAAAGCTGGCCACTGAGGCGCTTATCGGAATTGTGCCTGACACAACTGCGCCGGAAACCGGTGAAGTTATCGTGACGGCCTGCAGCATTGTCGGCTCCTGGCTCGGCGTATCTCCGCTAGTGCCCCACTGCGTGACAATTGGCGAGTTGGGGCTGCTGCTGGCAATGACGTACCAAGTCCCGGTGGAGGGCCGCCACACAGCGAAATCCGTCTTCCCGTCGCCATCGTAATCGCCCGGTACGGGAACATCCCCGGTCAATCCCCAGGACTGAACAATTGGACTGCCTGGAGTGCTCGACGGAATAACGAACCACTGCCCGGTCGAGGGGCGCCAAACCGCGAAATCGGTTATTCCATCGCCATCGTAATCGCCCGGCACCGCAACATCCCCGGTCAATCCCCATGACTGAACAATTGGACTGCCTGGATTGCTCGACGGGATGACGAACCACTGCCCAGTCGAGGGCCGCCACACTGCGAAATCCGTCGTCTGGTCACCGTCGTAATCGCCCGGCACGGGAACATCCCCGGTCAATCCCCAGGACTGCACGATCGGATTGCCCGGATTGCTCGACGGGATGATGAACCACTGCCCAGTCGAGGGCCGCCACACTGCGAAATCCGTCTTCCCGTCGCCATCGTAGTCACCGGGCGCCGGAATGTCTCCATTCAGCCCCCACGACTGAGTGATTGGACTGCCAGGATTGCTCGACGGGATGATGAACCATTGCCCGGTCGAGGGCCGCCACACAGCGAAATCCGTCTTCCCATCGCCATCGTAGTCACCGGGCACCGGAACATCCCCATTCAACCCCCAGTACTGAATGATTGGACTGCCCGGATTGCTTGATGGGATGATGAGCCACTGCCCGGTCGAGGGCCGCCACACAGTGAAATCCGTCTTCCCGTCGCCATCGTAATCGCCGGGCGTCGTCCCACGCGCGCGTGCCGCTGTGCAAGAGAGCAATATGAGAATGAAAACATAGGCGAACGAAAACGTCAGCTTGCGTGTGGAATTATGGCGCCCACATATTCCGGCTATTAGATAGGGCCGGGCGCTCGCCATTTAGTACTCCCTCAGGAACTGCCCGCATGCAGTTTCGCGTTTGGAAATGAGCGGCGGGTCGGATTCTTGAACGAAGCAACCCGGCAGAGTGAGGAGCAAGATTAGTGACGACGATCGAACCGAGAACCAAAAACCGCAGGCTTCGACCCGGAACGGACGCTTCTTCGATGCCGTAGCACGGAACATTAAATAGTACTGGTACTTGATAGGTTTGGAGAGCGTCGTTCCTATTCCCCAGCCCTCTTCTGACAGCACTCCTTCGGCCACAGAGCTGGCCTTGGACCCTGCGGTATTGATTCTTTGTTTAGAACGCGTTACCAGAGGGGAGTGGCTTGCTGATTTTGCGTTTTGCTCGGGCGTCTGAAAAAGAGGAAAGTTGTGTCCCAGATGCTGCAAACCTGTGCAATCGACTCTGCCGGTCCTAACTCCGACCCTCAAGGCTTTGGCCCGAAGAATCTAGGCGCCGAGCGGACGCCGCGGCTAGAGCGCGCCGCCCTGAGAGACTTTTTTCTTGACAATGCTGCACCTCGCGGGGTTTACTCTCTGCCCGTCTCCGCAAAACCTTGAACTTGGCCTCGTAATAGGCGATCAGTCGGGAGGGCGTGTGTATGAGGAAACCCGAGGGTGGGATTCGGTCGCTGCCTACATCATGCCCGCACAGTGACCTGGAAGATCGTCACTCGCGAGACCATCGCGAAACTGGCGCTATTTGCCTCTGCGATGGGGCATGACCCCAGCAGAAGGACCGCAAACGAAATACCAATTCAATGGATCATCGGGCGTATCCAGATGTTACAAAGGAGCAGATTCCAAATGAAGGCAAAATTGTTCACGCTGATGCTTCTCGTGCTTGTTTGCGCTGCCACGGCCAGCGCACAGAGGCCGCTGTTGGGAAAAACCGTCACTGGCGTGAATGCCACCAGCAGCGTCGTTGTTAACGTTACGTTGGATCAGGGCGTTCTGCTATGGGGCTCAATAAATGCCAACGCTGGACAGACTGTGACTTCGATCACGGCGGTGTCCACGGGCGCGAATGGCAGCTTTGGCGCAACCATCGATCAAACGGCGCAAACGTATCGAATCCTGCTCGTCGCGGGCTCCTACAATCTCAGTGTCAGTTTTTCGCAAAACAGCGCGAATTTCACATACACAGATTCAACCGCGCCAGCTCCCTTTACAGTCTCTGGCGACACCATGCGCAACATTGCGCTCCCGACGACCAGCACATCCGCAGTCTCGGGCGCGGTCTCGAACCTGAACATTCTTTTCCCCAGCCAAAGCCTGACCTTTGATTCGACCTCCATTTCAGGCTTTACCGATGTCAGCGCGTCCGCCACGATTATCGGCGGTAATTACAGCACACACCTTCCAAACGGCATGTTCAATGTGCAGCTGACCCAAACGATGTCCGCCTTCATTCCTCCTAGTACGATCTCCGAGTCAAATCTGGGTTCGAATCTCGGGCCCTTCGCGGTCGCCGGAGGCACGCTTAATTTCACCGCCCCTACCATAACCACCGCGACACTTTCTGGCACCGTAAGCATTACGGGCAGCGCGTCCATCCCTGCGAGTACGTTTTTGGAGGGCCTTGACAACTCGGGGGCCCCGCTGCCACAGACAGTATCCTCAGGCTTTTCAACCGTCCCGACCAACGGTGCATATTCGTTCACTTTTGGTACGGGTCGCGCATACGCGCTCAGCCCGCTGATACCGGTGCAACTCTTGCCGTCACCTGCGCCGGCAGGGACTTACACGCCGACGGCAATTGGGACGTCAGGCGCCCTGACAACGAATACGGTTCTGAACCCCACCTACCCGGCAATTCCCGGGCCTGCTACTGGATTTACGATCTCGGGTCACGTCACCATCACGGGCACGACCAAGCCGGTGGCCAACGCCAGTGTAAGTGCGTTCGGGAACCAGCTGACCGGCGCATCGAACACTTCGTTCGAGCGAAGCACCACCACGGATGCACATGGCAGCTACAGCCTCACTGTACCCTCGGGGACGAACTACACATTGTTCGTAAGTGGCGAATTCTCCACGTCGGGTGATTTTGACCAGGACGGTAAAGCGGACGTTTCTGTCTTTCGGCCCTCGACCGGGCAGTGGTTTATTATCCCGTCGAGCAATCCGGGCAGTCCGATCACTCAGTCATGGGGGTTGACTGGAGACATTCCGGTGCGAGGGGATTACGATGGCGATGGGAAGGCGGATTTTGCTGTGTGGCGGCCTTCGACCGGGCAGTGGTTCATCATCCCGTCGGGCAATCCGGGCACTCCGATCGTTCAGTCCTGGGGGCTGAATGGGGACATTCCGGTGCCGGGCGATTACGATGGCGACGGGATGGCTGATTTCGCGGTGTGGCGCCCCTCGACCGGGCAGTGGTTCATCATTCCGTCCAGCAATCCAGGCACTCCGATCATTCAGTCATTTGGGTTGACTGGGGATATTCCAGTGCCCGGCGACTACGATGGCGATGGAAAGACGGATTTCGCCGTGTGGCGCCCGTCGACCGGGCAGTGGTTCGTCATCCCTTCGAGCAATCCGGGTACTCCGACCGTTCAATCATGGGGATTGACAGGGGATGTTCCAGTGCCGGGCGATTACGATGGCGATGGGAAGACGGATTTCGCTGTTTGGCGGACTTCGACCGGTCAGTGGTTCATCATCCCGTCGAGCAATCCTGGCACTCCGATCATTCAGTCATGGGGGTTGACTGGCGACAAGCCTGTGCCTGCCGACTACGATGGCGATGGGAAAACGGATTTCGCTGTTTGGCGGCCGTCGACCGGCCAGTGGTTCATCATTCCTTCGGGAACGCCCCTAAGCCCCACTGTGACTTCTTGGGGGCTTTCAGGGGACGTCCCAGTTCAAAAGCCGATCGGCCAGTAGGTCGGTCGGCATTGCGGTCTCACGGAGAGATCATCACCCATGGGGAACCAAGGGCGATGGCTAGCTCAGAAGCCGATTGACAACGAGGTGACAGGGAAGCACGATGTTAAGTTGAAGAGGGGCTAATTATGGCAAACCTCAGAACGAAGAGCTTGGCGAGCCCGAGCCTCACAATCCTGGCGGCGGTGTTCATCAGCCTCGCGCTAATTCCACCGATGTGTGCTCAGGCCCCTCGGCAGCTGCAGATCGAAGTCGGAGCAAATCAGCAGGTTTCGATCCTTGCCGACGATGTGAGTTACGGAGAGGTTCTGCGGGCCTTGCAGACAAAGTTGGGTTGGGAGATCGAAATCCCTGCTCTCGCCGACGAGTTGAAGCTTTCCCACGTGCGCGTGGAAGCTAAACAACCTCAAGACGCTTTAGCTGAGCTCTTGGCAGGAAGCAAACTGGGTTACGCGTTTCTGGGTGGAGTGAAAGGCTCTGGAATTCTGAAGGTAGTTGTGATTCCCTCGACCCCGGGCGAATCGAGCGCCACAGAGGAGGATGCCGCATCGAGCCCCCCGCCTCCTCACAACGTCCAGGCCGGGGCTTCATCGCCCGTTCCGGCTCAAACGATGCCTCTCTCCGAGGCAGTCAATGCTGTAGGCGTTCCGCCTGGAGTATCGCCAGCCGACATAGGCCGAGCAACGACGTTCTCGATCTCGGATGCCGCCACGATAGTCGGGGTTCCGCCAGGAGCATCGCCGGCCGACGTGGGCCGAGCAACGACTTTTTCGATCTCGGATGCCGCCACGATAGTTGGGGTTGCGCCCGGTGTGTCGCCTGACAGTGTCGGAAAGACTGTGACCGTACCGAGCCCAACTGGATCTGGCCAGCGCCGCTAGCAAAGCTTAGCCAATCCTAGTGGTTTGCTCCCTACGACTGCGATGCAGAACCCATCTATTGCCCGATCGGCTTTAGAACTGGCACGTCTCCTGAAAGCCCCCATGACGTCACAGTGGAGGCCAATGGGGTCGCCGACGGGATGATGAACCACTGCCCGGTCGAGGGCCGCCAAACCGCGAAATCCGTTTTCCCGTCACCATCGTAGTCACCTGGCGTAGGAATGTCCCCACTCAAGCCCCATGCCTGAGTGATTGGAGTACCCGGATTGCCCGAAGGGATGATGAACCACTCCCCGGCCCGCCAGACGGCGAAATCCGCTTTCCCATCGCCATCGTAATCACCCGGAACAGGCTTGTCCCCATTCAACCCCCAGTACTGAGTGATCGGAGTACCCGGATTGCTCGACGGGACGATGAACCACTCTCCGGCCGAGGGCCGCCACACCGCAATGTCCGTCTTCCGGTCACCATCGTAGTCGCCCGGCACTGGAATATCCCCATTCAACCCGAACGACTGAATGATTGGAGTACCCGGATTGCTCGACGGGACGATGAACCACTGCCCGGTCGAGGGCCGCCAAACCGCGAAATCCGTCTTCCCATCGCCATCGTAATCGCCCGGCACTGGAATGTCCCCATTCAGCCCCCACGACTGAACGATCGGAGTGCCCGGATTGCTCGACGGGATGATGAACCACTGCCCGGTCGAAGGACGCCAAACAGCGAAATCCGTCTTCCCATCGCCATCGTAATCCCCTCGCACCGGAATGTCTCCATTCAGCCCCCAGGACTGAGTGATCGGACTACCCGGATTGCTGCGCGGGATGTCGAACCACTGCCCGGTTGAAGGACGCCAGACTTCGATGTCGGGGAAATTTTTGAAAGCTATGTTAAATCCGATTACGTCAAGGGCCCGCACTTCCGCGGAACCCACCAGCAGGGAGGGCGTGCCGCTAAAGTTGGTAAATGCATCCTGCACTTGTGACGGCGAATGGGTGATCCAGTCGCCGTAGTCTCCGCCATTGTTGCAGTTATTGAATTGATTGATGTCGGTGTTGCCGCCGTCGATTGAGAAAAAGGCCGCCGGCGTGCCGCCGGCGCAAGGGTTCGTGGTGGAAGCGTTCGCAGCGAAGCTCCGTGTACCCGCGCTGGCCCAGCGGAACAGATCCTCCATCGAAGGGTCCGTCAAAGAACTGCCAAGCGAGGAACCCAAGCCAAGAACTTCGTCCATTTCGTGCTCCACCACAGCCGTCAAGGCGCCATGGGAATTGGCCAATGTCACGTTCAGACCGATGCAGCCAGACCCCGTAAACCCCGACGGACATGTGCCGCCGAGTTGCACTTCGGGAGTATTGAGCCCCATCGCTCTACCAGTCGGAGACTTCAAATCGATATTGCTGCTGCCACTGATCGGGTTGGTAGAGCCGCTTGGCGTGTTCGCAAGTGCAGTCGTGTCATCTGCGCTCGTCCCGTTGGCCCCCAGCGCCGCACGGATTCCGCTGTAGGACCCGCCATAGACGGCGGTAAGACTCTGTCCGAGTCCACTGCTCATGGTGTGGAACTCAATGTTCACCGTAATATTTGTGATGAATGTTTTCTCGTAATACGCTATCGCATTGTTGATGACGGTCTGCGTCGCGGCATCGATATTCGTGAACGTTGGAATGATAGTCAGGCCGGGCCCGCTTCCACCGGCCTGAGTCGTCACCTCATTGGACGGGAGAGAGATCGGGCCAACGATAATTCGGGAGTAGGAAGCCTCGGCATTCGCAGGAGCGCCTTGCGACTGAGCACTTAGGCCTATTGGGCTCGAAAGGAAGCAGATCAGGATCAAACCTACAGGAACAAGGAAGGACGCCAAGGGCCGCCTGAACTCGCGCGTTCTTGTTGTCATAAGCAGTTCCCTCCGAACAGCTCTCTCTCGACGTTAGAATCTAGAACTGTGACTGTCGCTCTTGCGTCCTAACCCCATGAGCTTCTCGATCCCCACATCGCCATTGGCTCGCCGTGTGGTTACCGTAGAGGTTAAAGGCGTCGAAGCCGGAATAACATCCAAACTACGTTCGACGGTCGCCAAACCGCCAAGTCCGCCCGAACCGAATTACTTGGCGCCGAGGGCGATCCAATCGCAACCAACCACTTGTGCTATCTGCACACTCTTCTGGTAAGTAAAACGCACTCCTCGGACTGACTGGCTAAAGATGAGTCACAACCCCCGGTCCTTGGGGCCTTAGGTAATACTGCGAATGCGGCATTGTCAATCAAAAAAGTGCGCATTGAGGCGGGCGCGGAGTTTCACCCCGGCGCCCTTTTTCCCAATTGTTGCCTCCTATTGGAGGCCCTGATTCTACTGACTGAAGCGTCCGGTTTTGGCGGGGAGCACTACACAATTATGATTACGTAGGTTGGCTTGGAAGCTGCTGAATAACCGAGGAAAAGGCGCTGAAATGAAGGAAAGTGGTTGCGTATACCGAGATGAGTCCCAAGCAGCGAGGTCAGCCGCGCCGAAGGAGAACTGATGGCGTAGTCTTATCGGCCGCGAACCGAAGCGGAGTGAACAAAAAGATCACTCCTCGGTGCGGCCACTAATCCGATTTCTATTCACCCGAGCCACTTAGTACGGCCGGGAGGGTTCGCAGGAGAATCTTCAGGTCGAGCCAGAGGCTCCAGTTCTCGATGTAATGCAAATCAAGAACCAACGTCGTCTCGAATGATGGCAGGCGCCGGGCCGTCACCTGCCAGAGACCGGTGAGACCCGGCTTCACATCCAGGCGGCGCAAGCATTCCAATCTGTACTCCGCGCACTCTTCGGGCACGGGAGGCCGCGGGCCTACCAAGCTCATCTCTCCCTTGAGAACATTCAATAACTGCGGCAGTTCATCCAAACTATATTTTCGCAGCAATTTGCCTGTCCGTGTCAATCGCGGGTCATTGCAGATTTTGAATAGCGGCCCCTGCCGTTCATTCAAATGCTTGAGCTCTTGCTTGAGTTCCGCCGCATTCGCCACCATCGTGCGAAATTTGTAACAGACGAATCTGCGTCCCTTTTTTCCGACTCTGCTGGATCGGTAGAACACCGGGCCCGGTGTATCGAACTTCACCACCAAAGCGACCACTGCCATCACGGGCAGCGCGAGGAGCAAACCCAACGCCGAAAGCACGACATCCATCCCTCGTTTGACGACCATCCCGGCGATCGGAAGAGGTTCCCGGTACAACTCCATTACCGGGAGCTTGCCAACATATGCGATGGGAATGCTCCACCCGAGGCTGCCGAAGAAATCGGGCACGAAGTTGATGGCCAGCCCTTGCTTCCGGGACTGCTGCACCGCCGATTCGGCCAGTTCGTTTTCCAAGGGAATCGTGACAAACACTTCGTCGATGAAGTGGGCGCGCGCGATGCTGCCTAGCTCGAGCGGACTTCCGAGCACTCGCGAGTCGGTGTTTCGGTCGCTGAGGAAGCCCTTCACTGCGTATCCGAGGTCCCTGTTCTCCGCCAAATAGGACGCGAGCGCTTGCCCGACGCTCCCGATTCCTACGATCAGTGCGTTCCGAACACCCGAACCATCCGCTATCCGCTGCCTGATGATCTCGTTCTTCCACAACCTCCAGCCTGTAAGGACAATTGCGTTCAACAAGCCGCTAAACCCGATCACCAAGCGGGAAACCGTATCCATCCCTGAAAGGTAAATGAAAGCGGCCAGCAACAGAGTCGCCAGGAACACCGCTTTGGCGACGGCGATAACCTCGTCCAGTGTTGAGCGCTCCCGAACCGTTCGGTACAGGTTTTGGCTGTGGCAGAGCAGGACAATCACTACGACGTACAGAAGAAGAAATCCCAGGTAGGGACCTGATAGCGTGCCGCCCATCCGAGATCGCAACATATAAACGTAGACAGCATCTAAGCACACGAAGAAAACGTCCAGCATGACGTAGAATACCTTGCTCCACAACAACTCCCTGGATCTTCGGATCCAGGCACCGTTCATGCCTTCGGCAAACTCCCTTACCCGCGCTCCCACTTCCAATTCGTTGATGTTGGCGAACCCTCGATCAGCCATTCCGGAGCCCTCTCAGATCCCGAACCGCGAAATTAAACTCGGTTCGATGAGCCTTGATGATTGCCCTCAGCATTTTGCAAGTCCTATAAATCGTTAGCGCTACGAAGTCGGATCCACGCGTGAAAAAGAGATTCGATGGGAAGTCGAATGGCCCCCCGGAGTGCACATTCAAGCTGTGGTTTGCTATAAGACGATTGGGGACTGCAGATCGGAAATTACCTTGCTGCTTGACATGGCTTTGCTAACGGACGCGAGCTTCGGAACTTACTTTTTCCGAAGAACCAACCATCCTGTCTCGCACCCGCTCCTGCAGGCTGCGGCCTTCACAAACCGCAAGGAGAGACTGTTCGAATTGATCAAGAATCACACGTGAGTCCAGATGATTCAGAGCGTACCGTCGTGCTTCCTGCCCTAGCATCACCCGCAGATCCTTATCTGCCGCGAGCTTCGAAATGGCGGAAACAAACGCGTCCGGATCACCGGGCGGGACAACGACCCCGATTCCTCGTACCACGCTCGCTAATTGCGTACCGTCATGGGCCGTTGCAATGACGGGCCGGCCACTTGCCAGCATTCCCGTCAGCTTCGACGGCATGACAAGATCAGCGGCTTCGGCGCGTTGCGGCAGGATATGGATGTCTGCCAGGTTCAACAGATCATTCAAGCGCTCGGATGGTTGGAAGGGGAGCATCAAGACGTTGGATACGTCCTTGCACTTTTCAGCAAGCACCTGCCGATAGGAACCCTCGCCGCAAAAAACAAATCGCAGGTCGGAGCGGTGCGACAGCCGCCGGGCAACATCCACCAATAGGTCGAGCCCCTGTTTTTTCCCCATGCTTCCTGAATACAGCGCGACAACGGTGTTTTCCGGAATCCCCAACTCCTGGCGCAGGAAACTAGGATGGGGGAGTGGGCAGATCTCCCTCGTGTCCACCCAATTGGGGAAATGTACGCAACGGGATGGATCTACCCCTTTCCGATTGAGATTGACAATCATTTGCCCGGAAATCGCCGAGACGCGATCGAACGTGCGCATCAGCAATCGTTCTACACGAAGAGCCAAATGCTTCCCGCGGGATGATGCCAGATCTCCCAACTCGAATGCCGCGTCCACCTCGAAGTCCTGTATGTGCAGCCAAGCCTTAGCCCCAGACCATCGCGCAGCCAACAACGCTTGGGGCGCACAGAAGAAAGTGGGTTCTACTAAGAGCACCAGATCAGGATGCCATCGCGTTTGCAACAACATGACTGGCAGACTGCTCAGCGCAAAACTCGCCAGATGAAGCATCCGTTTTAGTCCGCTCGGACTCTTCGGCACCCAGGTGGGGCATCTAACAATTATTAGATTTCCTGGCTCTGAGTAAAGCTGGTCCCTGGTCATTGGTACCGTCCGGCCTGGCACGCGAAGCTGCTGCCTGTCGTATCGCCATGCGCTATACCCTGGTAAGACACGCCATTGCGGGAAATAGGGCGGCGCCGTCACAACGTGGACGTCGTGGCCTCCGGCGGCGAGCCAGTTGGCCATCTCTCCGGTATATTTTCCGACGCCCGCGGCTTCCGGGTGGAAATTAATTCCGTGTATGAGAATTCGCATGTGTCATGCCTTAGTTGCCACAACCAGCAGACATTCTCAGTGTCTGTTTCGATCGGCAATCCATAGCGCGGGAAAAGAGATAAATCTAGCGGAGATCATCAAGGATTGGGTCATTCAATTAACTACCGCTCGACGAAATCGATCCGACCGCAGTAGCGACCTTGTGACGATCGAGAAAGTCGTTGTAAGACATCGCAAGACCCTCCCGCAATGCAGTGGATGGCTTCCACCCCAAAGCTGTTAAATGACTGATATCGAGGAGTTTTTGTGGGGTTCCGTCTGGTTTCGACGAATCAAAAACAAGCTCTCCCCTGAAGCCCACCACATCGGCGATCAACTCTGCCAGTTCCCGGATACTTACGTCCTTGCCGCAACCGATATTCACCAGTGGAGGAGAATCGTCATTTGCCACCAACCGGTCTAGCTGCTGATCGGCCAAATTCATTAGAAAAATACAAGCATCACCGGCGTCTTCGCTGCAGAGAAACTCACGGCGCGGCGTTCCTGTGCCCCAAACCGTTACCTGGTCCGCCCCGCTCACTTTCGCCTCGTGCATCTTTAGGATCAGGGCCGGAATCACATGCGAATTTTGCAGATCGTAGCGGTCCCCTGGCCCGTAGAGGTTAGTTGGCATCACTGCCAGGAAGCGTGTGCCATGCTCGCGATTGTACGACCAGCACATTTCGATTCCGGCGATCTTTGCCACCGCGTACGCTCGATTTGTCGGCTCCAGCGGCCCCGATAGCAAACATTCTTCTTTCATCGGTTGGGACGCGTGCTTAGGGTAGATACAACTCGACCCCAGAAAAAGAAGCCTCTTCACTCCTGCTCGGTAAGACTCGTGGATCACATTGGTCTCAATGAGCAGATTTTGATAGATAAACTCAGCGGGATAGATGGAGTTGGCGAGAATACCGCCAACTTTAGCCGCGGCCAGAAAAACGTAGTCGGGACGCTCCCGTGCAAAGAAACTCCGTACTTGGGTCTGATCGGTCAGGTCCAGCTCTTGATGATTGCGCAGGACGATCATGCCATTGCCATGCGCTCGCAATCGGCGCACCAATGCGGAGCCCACGAGCCCCTGATGACCTGCTACATAGATCTTTGCGTCTCGATTCATACAGAGAAACTCGTTACTCGGTATCCTGAGTTGGAAACCAGTAGGTCACGCTCGGCAGTTTTCAAATCTGCCGCCACCATTTCGGCAACAAGCTCACGAAACCCTACCTTGGGTTCCCAGCCCAACTTGGCTCGTGCCTTGCTCGCGTCCCCCTGGAGGGTGTTCACCTCCGCAGGCCGAAAATAATGTGGGTCGACCGCAACGACACATTGCCCGCGCTCATTGAAAGCCTGCTCCTCGGCGCCGCTCCCGCGCCAGACAAGCTTAATTCCCAGCTCGTCGGCCGCGGCAACCACAAAGTCGCGGACAGAATATTGCTGTCCCGTAGCGATGACGTAATCATCCGGTTCCCTCTGTTGCAACATGAGCCACTGCATTTCCACGTAGTCGCGGGCATGGCCCCAATCGCGTTTCGCGTCCAAATTGCCGAGGAACACGCAGTCCTGCAGTCCGAGCTTCAGTCGCGCCAAACCCCTCGTAATCTTGCGCGTGACGAATGTTTCTCCACGCACAGGGGACTCGTGATTGAAAAGAATGCCGTTGCAGGCGTATAAGCCATAAGCTTCGCGGTAGTTGACGGTGATCCAGTAGGCGTACAGTTTTGCCACACCGTATGGTGATCGCGGATGGAACGGCGTCGTCTCCTTTTGAGGCGACTCGCGGACCAACCCATACAGTTCAGACGTAGAAGCTTGGTAAAACCGAACGTCACGCGCCATGCCCAGGACCTGGATTGCATCGAGTATGCGCAGTGTGCCGAGCGCGTCCACATTCGCGGTATATTCCGGCGATTCAAATGAAACGGCAACGTGGCTTTGCGCCCCGAGATTGTAGATTTCGTCGGGCTGCACGAGCTTAATGATCCGGGTCAGACTGCCCGCATCGGCCAAGTCTCCGTAATGCAAACGAAAGCGCACGTCGGGATCGTGAGGGTCCTGATAGAGGTGGTCTATTCGGGCGGTGTTGAAAGACGAAGCGCGTCGTTTGATGCCGTGCACCTCGTATCCTTTTTCGAGCAGGAATTCCGCCAGATACGATCCGTCCTGGCCGGTGACACCGGTGATTAAAGCTCTTTTCATTCCTTTACTCCTCAATGTGAATCGCAGAATTCATGACATTTCGCCCGTGCTCGGCGGTTCGGAGATCAGCCGCCGCCATCTCTTGCACAATTTCAAGACCGTCGATGCCCGTAGTTAGCGTTCTTTTCGTCAGATTAATGGTTCCATCGACGGTCAAACTGAGTCGTCAACAGATATCCACGAGCGTTCGCAACGTTCTTCACTGGAAAATCTTGCAAGAACCTCGCCAAGCTCCCCCTCTGGGTTATGCTCCACGCTGCGCCACTCGTACCCCCACGATTCAAGCAGGAGCCGGCACTCTTTCTCAACGTGCTTCCCATGGGTGGCTAAGAAAAGAACAGGGCGAAATCGCTGAAATGTGCGGGCTGCCCCGCGGAGAGCAAGTAGCTCCGCTCCTTCGATGTCCATCTTGATGTAGTCAGGAGGAAGAACTTTGCCCTCTTCCACCAGGGAATCCAGGGCAGCGGTCGGTACTATTATTTTCCCTTCGACCGAAAGGTGGCCCATACAACCAGTCTCCTCAATTTCAAAGGACGAAGTGCCGTTTCGGTCGCTGGCGGCTATCGCCAGAACATCAACGTTCGTGACGTGATTGAGCTTCAGATGTTCTTTGAGATAGGCAAGATTTCTTGGGGCAGGCTCGAAAGCAAACACCTTCCCGGAACCAACTAGCTTCGACGCCAGGAGTGAATAGAAACCAACATTTGCCCCAATGTCCCAAAAAATGCTGTTCTGCCGCACTTCGCTCGCAATCCACTGTTGCTTCTCTTTTTCGTAAATTCCAAGCCAGCAGCGATGGATCGCGGACCCTACGATCCAGCGATTGCCGCGAAGTGGCCCTCGCAAAATCCGCACCACGGTGCCCTGCGGCAGCAACGACAGGGGAAGCCGCGCGATCTTGCCGAACGGCGTATCATTCAGCAGTGACAAAGCGTTCATAATATCCTTGCGGGAGCCGGCCGGCAGGTTTGCGGAACACAGGCCCAGCCGCAGGGTCTCTCTCACGAATTGATTAGGGTTCGCATTCGTAAAGCCGTCCAGGGAAGCTCCTATAACCAAACGCGTTCGGGAACTTTTGAGGGACGGTTGTCACGAAGATGCCTGCAAGTGTGGCGCGAGTTGCGTTGTAAGGGGACGCCGGACCGGCGCCCTCTGCTGGACTGGACGCGCCAATCGTGCGGCGAAACCCGCAAAGAGAAACAACGGGATGAACAGGAAACGGTTATAAAGTATCGGGTGCAGATTTGAGATAACAAACAAAGTAATCGTGCAAGACAGTGCTAAATGCAGAGCATCGGTGGAACGGTCGGAAAGCTTTCTCTTCAGAAGCCGTAAAATCTTCCGTACAGTCGTCGCGAAGAGCGCCAAAAAGCCGGCCCCTCCTAAAATCCCCAGACCGTGCCAATACATCAAAAAGGCGTCATGGACACCTGCGAGCTCGCGGGTCTCCGGATTGAACCAGAGTCCTGCATCATCGAGATGATCCGGCCCCCAACCCACAATTGGCTTCTCGAAAATTTCCAGCAGCGCCAAACTAGCCGCCATGAACCGGCTCTGGTCTGGACCAAAGTCTTTACCGGTGGAGCCGAGACGCTCTGAATAGCCCGCGAGCAAACTTGGGGCGACGTAGTTCACCCCCGCCACGACGACGACCAGGGCGAGGAGTGTGCCCAAAACCGCTTTACTGTGTCGTCTTTGTGTGAGCCCAAAAACAATGAGACCGGCAAGCAGTGCAACAAAAAAGGTCCGAGATCCACTCAGGAGCCCGGCGACAGTGCAAACCAGAGCAACGAGTGTTAGTCGTCCACGGAGATGGCTGCTTGTTTTGGATGAGATGAGTATGGCCGCAATCAACACAGCCAGCGCGGCCGATAATCCAAGAATATTGGGGTGTGTCGTTAACGATTGTAGCCGCCCGTCATCGCCACTCAGATCGGGCTTGGATGGGTTGATTGAGAGCGCGCTTACTATCCCTGGGTAAACCCACGCCTGGACCAAAGCGACCACGCAGTTTGCACAAATTCCACCCAATAAATACATCATGTTCTTCCGAATATTCTTTGCATGAATCAAGGACAAGGGGGCAAATAACGCGAATAGCACGAATAGCCTTGCCAGGGCGCCTGAGGCAGCGTTCAAACTGGTAGCATTACCGAGCGAAACCAGAGCGCCGGATAATATCAATAAGCTGGCCATTCCAACTCCAGATCCCTTTATTTCCCGCAAGCGAGATGTCGGCCGAGATACCAACACCAAGAGGGACAAGAAGAAACAATAGTCCGAGACCTGGATTCCCCAGAACGGGCGCACTTGTTCCACGGTCACGAGGGCCAAGCCCCATCGGAACATTACCTCGGAGAAGGAAAACAAGGCGCTCTGCTCATCCATCACGGGCGAGGGGTTGATCACCGGCTTCATGAGTTCACAATTCTTTCAAAGAGCCGCACATATTTCCGGGCCGTATTCTCCCAGGAATAGAAACCAATGTGCTCGCGGTTGTGGGCGGCCTGCGAGGACGCTGTTTTCTCGTCGTTCCACAGCTCATGGATGAGCCGCGCGAGCCCATCGACGTCGAGTGGATCAAACAAATTCAACTGCAACACGCGGCCCAGCTCCTCGATGGGTGGGATCCTCGAACCAATGATCGGTGTGCCGGCAGCAGCCGCTTCCAGGATTGGCAAACTGGTTGATTCGTGAAGCGTTGCCGTGATCACGAAGGCCGCCTTTTGATACAGGGCGACCATCTCCTGAAACGGGACTTTGCCCAGATAGCGGATGTAGCTCATGCGCTGCTCTTCGATGAATTTGAATATCCGCGGGGCCGCCGAATACTTCTCGCCGGTAAGAAGGAGCGGGATTTTCACGCCGTGTCTGGTTTCGATCTGCTTCAGCGCTCGCAACACCGTCAAGTGATTCTTGTGCGGCCACAATTGTGCCGGAAAAAAAAGAAACCTATCCGGAAGACCGCTGAGCTGGGGCAGAGAATCCGCTGGCGTCGGCGCTGCAAATTTCTCGACGATCACTCCCGAGGGGATCACCTCGACCTGTTCAGGAGACAGCCATCGAAAATGACTCAGCAGGTCTTGTTCGGTGTACTCGCTGTTAGCCTGCAAATAACTCGCATAGCGAGCGCTGAGACCGTAAGTGACCTTCCGGCTGGCGCGCCTCGCCCAACTGAAGAACTCCGGATGATGGACGTGCTGGATATCGTGAATGGTGAGCACCGTGGGCCGGCGGCTGTTGTAGTACCGCAGTACGGTCGTCGGGGTGTAGAGGACGTCCGATTCGCCGTCCATCAGTTCTCGGAGATTCTTGAAAACGAAATCACTCGTGAACTTGTGCAAGCTGCGACTATAAGAAAGGGAAGCCACTCGGCAAACGCTGCTTCGCAGTGAAAAGAGTCCGTCGTCAATCACGATCAGTTGGAAATTGTCACGACTCTTGAACTGCTCGAAGAGATGTTGATTCCCCTCGGTGACAAAGATGCGAAATTGGCAGCCGTTGCCAACAGCTGCAAATCCCTGCAAGAGACCAAGCGCATACGTCGTAACGCCGCCGACGAAGGAAGGATTGACGCCGACACAGTTAATTCCCACCCGCAACGAAGCCCCGGAATGAACGGATGAGAAGGTCGCGTCGGACAATGAGTCCAATCCAGTCAACTCAGCCCCATCCTATCGTAGAGGTATCGTGCAAACCTTCTGGGCACCGACCGGTGCTGGAGCCGTTGAATTTCGTTGGCAAAATAGGGATCGGGAACAACAGAGATCGGAAAACGATAGTTGCTGTTGCACTCCGACGGAAGAGCTTTTTGCTTGAATGGCGCCCTCCGGCAGTGGATTCCAGAGCCGTCGAAACCGATGTTGTCGACTTTTGATGTTACGGAAAGCAGCGCAACCGCGTCATGTTTGGAGTGCGTGTACGCGAACACCGTGTCCCAGGAGTCGATTTTTCCGTTCATGTGCCGCGCCAGCAGCCAGGAGAGATCATCCCCTCCCCTGTTGAATCGCCTCTGTCTTTCTCGGTCAGCTTTAAATTCCGAAAAGTCCTTGACGGACCAATCAGCTTTTTCCCACCTGTCTTTCCACGTACCCCAGCCCCAGCACATGAACCGGTAGGAGTAGAATGCGTCGAACGGGTAGCTCTTGGGCCTTGCGATTGGCGGGTTGAAAGCCCCGATCGAGAAAACTCTCGGTTCGTCCTCGTATCGCTCCAGGGCATCGTTCATAAACGTCAAAAAATCGGGCGCCGTCACAATGTCGTCTTCAACAACGATCACCCGTCCGCGCTCATTGCTCAGTTGCGTTACGCCGCTGACCACCGATTTGGACAGCCCCAAATTTCGTTCGCGCTCGATGAGCGTCACCGATTTGAATCCGGCGATCGTGCGAGTGAACTTCCTGACCGCTTCGACGGCCGGGGCCACAGCTTCATTTTTCGCGCCGTCTGAAAAAACAAATAGCTCGCTTTGCTGCGCCAAGTGATTCGCGCGAAGGGCTTCCACCGTCCTCCGGGTGTGTTCGGGCCGGTTGTAAACGAACAGGGCGATCGGAGCAAGCGTCCGGACAGATTCCACGTGGCGCGCCAGGCAAAGCCGGCGAGGAATCGCGACCCGCGGATAGATTTGATGGAACTCCGGACTGGGAAATCGACATGGCTCGCTTATTGTGCTTCCCTGTGGACGCTGGATAGAAAACACGCGACAAGAACGGCGCTATATGTGGCCGCGGACAGCAGCATTCCATAAACCGCGCCGGGCAAGCCCAGGTGTATTACCAGGGGAATTCCAACAATGGCTGTAGCCGCTCCGCTGCACACGTACGCATAGAAAATAAGTTTTGGCTTCTCGATGGCGCTCAGCGCACAACTTATGGCATTGCCGATCCCCATGAGCAAAGGCAAGAAAGCCAGCACATAGAGCATGGGCGCGAGATCATCAAACTTTCCGCCATACAACCAGTGCATCAGCGGCCTTCCTACAAGGCGGACGGCGCACGCGAACAGCACTGTCGCGCTCACAGTCACCAACATATAGCGCTTTGAGAGCAACAAAAAATCCCCTATCCTGCCGCTCGCGTACCGCGCGGCGAGCGCCGGAATGATCAGGTAGGACAAGGCGATGAAAACTTGGTCCAGAGGAACGACCAGCAAATGAATGACCCTGAGATCGCCGACCCGCTCAACCGAGAGGATCCCTGCAGCCAGCCAGTAATAGCCCTGCGCGGTGAGCTGAAACACAAAAGCGGTTAAGAGAACCCATCTCGAATACTTCCAGTGCTCGCGCCAATAGTCGGGTTCGGAGTCCAGGAAAGACGGTCCTGAGTCACCCAGCGCGAGGTTCTTCCTCAAGGCCACACCTGCGACGATCCACCCAAGAGCGAGAATCACGAAAACTGAGAAACCATTTAAGACCTGAGTTTTGTCCGACAGCCACAGTCCGCATGCAACTACGATAAATGCTATCAAGGAGGCTTGCGCGGCAAACACGGGCTGCCGCTGAAGGTAGAATATTCGTCGGAGAAGCGTCCCGGAAAGCAGAACCCCTACGGCAACCCCAAGGCCTACCAAGGCGCGAGATAGGTACTGCGGAGCGGACCAATAAAGGCCCAGGCAAACCAACAGCACAACGGACATGAGAAGCAATCCAACCAAGGCGTTGAACTTCAACATCAACCGCAAGTATTCGGAAAAGCGGTTGCGGTACCTTCCGGAGCCGTAAACGGTGCAAGGCTCGAGAATCGCGGCATTGTAAAGACCGGACATGAACGTGAAGACCGAATAGGAAAGCGCAAAGACGCCGTACTCCTCCTTTGTTCGGCTGCGGGCAAGCATCACATTTGCCAGGAAACTGGCTCCGACGGCGAAAGCCTGGTCAGCAAAGCTATAGCCGACTAACATCAGCTTGGAAGGCGCTAGAAGCCTTGGGATCGCGGAGCGCAGCCAGCCATCCGCCACCGCGGTTTCCTTCACGCCGGCTGCAGACACGCGTAGAGTCTCGTCACTATTCAATTGCTGAACTTTCTCCTCAAAGGTCTGCATGAAAAACCGGACAGTGTCGTTCGTCCAAGGTGTTCGAACGGTTCGGATCGGACATGGGCTCTTTGGCCCGACTCAATATCTGCCTTAGCTTGCCGGCGCCAGGTCTATGTCGTCTATCTCTACCGCCACCGACCGCTTGATCAAATCTAGCGAAAGGACAAACCGCGTCCTGTTCTTCCGCCGTAGGACGATGCCCTCCAGCCCTTCCAAGGGCCCACTCTTGACTCGTGCACGATGCCCGGTTTGCAGATAAGGATGTGGTTCGACCTGACTGCCGTTGTTGAGACAGATCCGAATTGCGCGAATCTCTTCTTCCTTTATCGTAACGGGCTGGCCGCCGAAGCTGACCAAGTGGACGACGCCGGGAATTTGTAACACTCGCAATCGCTCACGGAGCGCAAAGCATACAAACACATAGCCCGGAAACAGCGGCATCTGAAGCCGGACGCGGCGGTCTTTCCAGCGCCGCACGGATACGTGCAGCGGCAGAAAATGCTCAACCGACCGCTGCTCCAATTGTTCCGCAATGCGCTTTTCGTGGTTCGCGCTCGTGTATGCCGCATACCAACGATGCTCGCAATACTCTGTAGGCAGACCCGGCCATTCAGCCGCGCCGGAGAAATTTCGGCCCATCTCTGCTGCGCTCGATCCGAGATGTGCAGTGTTCGTTGACATGGCCGCTTTTGCTGCGACTTGCCTGTCCTTCTACAGCTTCGCCCCGTCACTTACAGGGCGCTTGTGACCTAACCCATTTTATTTCAACTGCATACAGCTAGAGTTGCCGCTCCAACTCACCTATACTTGATCGCCGGCGGCCCCGGCAGCCTCTTCTGCCTTTTTCAACGAAGCCGATGCCGATCGTGAGTGCCCGTTCGATTCCGGTGCCGCCCCGTTTCGCGAAAATTGGGGCAGCCGCGCTTGCATGGTCGTGAACACTTCGGTTGCAAACATCTTTCGCGGGTCACTCGTCTCCATCGCGTCCCAATGGGAGTTGCCTATCACCCAAGTCGTCGCCAGCGCGATACCTAGAATCGTCCCCAAAGCCACAATGAACCCGCGCGGCGGATACGATTTCTTCGTCGGCACAATCGCCGGGTCCAGTATCTTGACGGTCGGTATTTCCTTCGCTTCCTCCACCTTCGCCAGTTCATATTGTTGTGTCAGAAGTTCGTAAACCGTCTCTTCGATCTTTGATTGTCGGAATAAATCCGCATAGGTGACGCCGAGAATCGGCAACTGGCGAATCGATGGATACATCGAGGCGCTATTGGCGGTATTCGCCCCGGTTCCGGCGCCGCCGATCTCATTCAGTTTCTTGTTGAGCTCTTCTACTCTCGCTTCCGCGGACCGTACGCGCACATTGCTATCCGTGTACACTTGCTTCAGCCCCTCCATCTCGGACTGCGCTGCTATGAGCTGCCCCTGTAACGTCGCGGCAGCTTCCACCATGGCCTTTCCCTGGGCGGGAATATCGATCGCCGTATTCTTGCTCGCAAAATCGCTGAAGTTCTTCGCGGCCGTGTTGAGATCTGTCCTGACCTTATCAAGGCGCCCTTCGAGAAAGATGCGTTCGCGCCGCGCCGACGAAGTGCTGACTTGCGCTACGATCCGGTCCAACTCGTCCACGTAAGATTGCGCCATCGCCGCTGCGCGCTTCGGATCATGATCCGTTACGGCAATTGAGATAATTCCGCTCTTGCGGTCTTCGGAAACGTTTGTGCGTTCAGCGAGATCTCTTCTTGCATCCTCGATTTTCGAATCGTGGTACACCTTCTCGAGCTGGAATTTGTCGATGAGCGCATTTTCTACGGTGTCGCTGCTCAGGATGCCCACGAAGAGCGCTCCGGAACTCTTGACCCCCAAAAGATCCTCGGCAACTCCCCCGAGTCCGCTGAGCCCGGCGCCTGTGTTCCCAGCCATGGAGGCGAGCAGCCCGAGTCCCGAAGTGGATGGACTATCCGGGGGCATGAGGCTAGTCACTGACTGGTATCTCACGGGGACTAGAAACGCGACGACCAGGCTGGCAAGCAACGCGTAACAGCCGATTCTCAACAAGAATGCACGATTCGCCCAGAGAAGTTGCAGATATGGCAGCACGCTCTTCTGCTTCTCCCGTGGTTCCGTAAGCAGGGGCGTTTCAGGCTCGCCGTTCACCTGCACTTCTGCGGCGATCTCGTTGACCGGAGCTCTTCCCGCCAAACTCAATTCCGATCTCCTATCTCCGAGACGTTGCAGCTACAGCCCAAGCCCACATCACAAAAAAGACCCTCGTCTTAACGCTGTTAAGGATCATTCTTCCTCGCGTGCACGTTCTGCTGCGGATCAAATCCAAGCTCAAGAATGGCCGTGACATTTCGTTGTCGTCCGTCGAACAAGATGGGGTAGTGCGATATATTTTCGTATTGCAGCTCGGCCTTCACATAGAAGCCATTCCGAAGATAGGTTTCATTGCGCACGGCGTAGTCCTGCCAGGCGCCGCCTCCTGGAATAAAATCCGAATTCACGCTGTTGTGCCTGTAAATGAATTGCAGCGTGTTGGTCGAGGACAACCAGTAGGTCACCCAACTTTGAATCGACCGGCCCTCCCGGCCAACTGTATTGCCGATCAAAAAACTGTCATTCGTGAATCCTTCGCGATAGGGAGAGTACCAATAGTTGAAATTGCCGTGGTTGGCCAAATCGACGCTCAGACCTGGGGCCTCTGTTGACACTCCCTCCATATGAAAATCGAGTTTGGGTATTCCGGGAAATCGTGTGATGTAAATGCCCGGGTGCCAAGGATTTCTGGCGGGCTCCAGCGCCGGCAGAACATCGTCAGCGGCGAAAGCATCCCCGTAGAGCACCACGTAGTGTCGGATTCCCGGAACCGTGAACGTCCAGTCCTGTTCGGCTTGGGACTCCCCGTGATCGTTCGCCTTCCCCCGGTTCCAACCAACAAAGCTGCGCGCAAAATTGCCAAGGGTGAGTGGGTACCCCCCCACACCTCCGATCGTAGTGGTTCGTCCAAATCCTATTTCCAGGAAAGGAAATGGCTTGAAGTTCAGCTTTTGCCCGTAGATAAACGGCTCTGGAACGTAGGTGTGTCCGTCGAGGCGTCCGAAAAACTGGTCGAGGCGGATTGGCCCTAAATACTTAAGGAAGCCCGGCAGGTGAAACGGCTCCGGGTCCACGAGTCGGATCATGCTCACCGGCGGAGCGTTGTCGCTCCATAGCATGGGATCGGGCACCGGTCCCCACGAAAGCGTTTGCCGACCCACGGCAAATTGCCAATTGCCCAGGTTCACCGCGGCATAAGCATCCAGTATTTCGGCGCGATTGATCGCAGCCACCGGACCCGCTTGGACGTCCGACAGTGGTATCTGATCCGCGTTGGAGATGAAGTTTCGCAAGTTGTCCGAAAGCGCGGGCGCGGAAGGCGCATGCTGATATTCCGTACGAATGTAAACCGTCAGGGGTCCGGCCTCGGCGCTGAACGATCCGCCGACCTGTCCATTGGTTCCGCGTTCGAATGGCCTGCCGAAGTCGTAACCGACCGTCTGCCCGAAATGAAAGCCGTCCGTCAACGCTGGTCCGCTGATCGACACCGCTCTGGCATAGACCGACTCGACGTTTGCCCTTAGATTGCGTCCCCCGTCCAATAAGCCGAGCTCGTAGGCGAACTCCTGCTGGAGGCGAGCTTCAATTCCGGCTGCGCCCTGACCGTTTCCCGATGCTACGTCCTGCTCCAACGCTTCATCCGCCTCCTCCGTGAGGCGCGCGCATTCGATGCGAGTCCAGGGCTTCTGGCCCATGATCGCCGTATGGACGTAGCCAAGCGCGGCAAGTCGTTCAAATGCTGGATAAACCCAGCTGTCTATGGGAACAAATGGAGAGCCCATGTGCCGCCGGTCTCGGCGGTCTTCTTCGTCTTTATATCCGCCCAGGTCCCCTACGGCATTTCCGCCAAGCCCGGGATCGTGGTGCGCGCGATAGACTTGACGTCCAATCAGCCATCCAATCGCACTGCCTACCAAGACATCGGACGGAAAGTGCTCTTGTCCCGCAATTCGGGACGCGCTCACGCCCGTCGCCACGCCGTAGGCGAGTATCTGCGTAAGAGGGCCGGGATATTCGTGGGCGATGACGCTGGCGATCGACCAAGCCACCGCCGAGTGGTCCGATGGAAACGAAGATCCGCGTTGAAAAAACGCTCCACTCCCTTGATCTTGGTACGGCCGATCTCGTCCAAACGCCACTTGCAGGGCCTGGTTTGTTACCAACCCATCGATTGCAGCTTCGCCGGCAAGAACCCCGGTTTCTCTCTGGTGGTCGTCGTGCGAGATTTTGCTCCACAGGTAAAGTCCACCGCCGACGCCAACCAGCGAAGCCACTCCAAAATCCGAGAAGCTGCGGTACCGGTTGAGTTTCGCCGGGTCGTTAGGGATAGCCATCGCCGCTGATCGATCGGTCGCCAGCAATATGCCCGTGGCAGTTGCGAGCGGAAACAACCATGAACCGTCAGCCCAGCGAAGGTGACTGGGGCTCGACCAGATAGACTTCTGATCCAACAACAGATTCTTCAAGAACGGCACTCCCAGCTTGTTCTGATCGTCGGTTCCCGCGTCCTGCGATGCTTGCTCTCGCACATCTGCCCGGTTTGGTGCTTGCAAGCTCTTCGCGTCATCATCTGGTTTCGCCGCACTCTCTACACTCGCCGCACTTACCGCGTGCTCTTGCGCTCTGGCCGCTCTCACCGTGCCCAGCGCTTCGGCCAATAAGAGAACAAGACATCCAAGAACGAATTTGCCTGGTCTCCTCGTCACAATTCGGCTTCGCTAGTACCGTAGCGCGATGAATACAGTGCTCGCGATCGAAGAGGCCACTTGCGCGGAAAGCCACAGGTTTTGCCACTTGATATTGCCTGCAAGCGCCTTTTCGGGCACCACCACGGTGTCGCCCGGCTGCAGTTCGGCTCGTAGCGAATCGCCGGTCCATAGCCCCTGTTTCCCACCGAGCACTGATCCATCGGCTCGAATGACAAAAATCGCCTTTTTGTTGGCCAGCGGCGTCGGCCCACCCGATTGGCTCACGTACCATTCCGCACTTCGTCCCGGCCTGAAAGAAACCGCGGTCGGGTTGAACACCTGGCCGGATACCAATACGTAGCCCGGTCTCTTGGGAATGATCAGAACGTCTCCCGACCTGACCTCCACGTCCGCGGCGGTATTTTTCCACCGCTTAATGTCGGGAGAGATTCGGATAGCCACCCGCCCGATCGGAGGATTCGAGTTGAGTTCGTCGAGGCTCGACTGCCACTGCTGAATGGCTATCTCTTTTGCCGCTTTCTGCTGCGGGTCCGTATCTGGAAGAAGCTCGAGGCCGTTTTGCGCGTCCTTCACTCTCAGGATCATGGCGTCGTGTTCTTGTGTCTCGAGCTCACGTACTTGCGCTCTCTGCAGGATGGCGCCATAGGGATACCCGTCCGGTGCAAACCCTCCGGCCCGCTCGAGGACCGAGCTGAGGCGCTCTCCGGGGCGGATTCCGTATGTTCCCGGGTGCACCACCTCTCCCTGAACCTTGATCTCCGCCTGCAAGTCGTTCCATCCGGGGACCTGCCGGATCGTCAGCACATCGCCATCGTGCAGGACTACATCCGCCCCCGCATCTCCCTTCATCGCCGCGGCGAGATTCACGTTGACGTGCGTGGCGACCAGAGCGGCTTCGTTCGAGGTCGCATATAGCGTCAAGTCGGCGCTGTCGGTTTCTGCGCTGCGCTTGAGTCCGCCCGCAAGCCGGATCAGATCCGACACACGCAAATCTTGCGTCAGCGCATACCGCCCAGGATTAGTAACCTCTCCTCCAATCAGGACCGCCGGTGGATCGGTGCGCAAAATGTTTTCGTGGATCAGGATCCGGTCTCTAGGCTCCAGAAGCACGTTAAAGGCTGCGTCGCCTGCCAGCGCTTCTTTCAGCTGGACGCTGATAATCTTGAGCGAGCTATCGGGCATCAGGCGGATAATTTGTGCGGAATCCGGGGAAGCATCGGGGGTCAGGCCCCCGGAAAGCTCCAGCGCGTCCCGAAGGTGAATCTGCCCGGTGGTCTGGAACGTTCCGGGCCGCCGCACGGCTCCCGTGACCGACACCGTTGGGGCGCTTTGGAAGTCGAAACGGCTGAAAATACGAATCGTATCGAGCGGTTGAAGTGCGGGCGCCGCGCTTGGATTCTCGAGCGCCGCGGCGAGGTCGAAGCTTTCAACGTTGGGATGGTAGTCCGGTGGATTCAAACGGATGATTTCCGCATACGTTGTCGCGGGTTCCGGCAATAAGTCGCCGAATGAAGAAATCACATCGGTCAGCTTCATGCCCGGTTTGTAGGCGTATTTACCCGCGCGCAACACATGGCCTTGCAGGTACACGGCGTCCTGATTGAATTTCGCGATCGGGAAAATGTGAATTTCGTCTTGATCGCGGACTTGAAACGACGCCAGTTTTTCTTCAATCGCCGCTGGGTCCGTGGTTCCGGAAATATCCAGGCTCAGCATCGTGACCTTGTCATGGGCTTCCAGACGCTGCACCTCGATGTGGCTGAGCGCCGCCGCTGGAAGAATTCCCCCGGCTAGGTCCAGTGCCTGCTTCAGCGTTGTTTCGCCGTGCAACTCATAAATCGCGGGGCGCCGCACCATCCCGTCGATATGAATCTCCGCGCCAATCGGAGGAACCAGTAGCGTGTCGCCGGGTTCCAGCCGCTTGATGTCTGTGCGAACGCCGTGCAACAAAAGATCGTATAGGTCCACGCGCTGCACCAGCGTGTCGCCCCGGTAATGATCCACGACGCGCAGGGACCCATTTGCGCTCGGCCCTCCGGCAGCCAGCAGCGCATTCAGCGGCGTCGAAAGAGAGCTGACGTCGTAGGGACCCGGGCGGTCCACATCGCCGACGACATACACCCGAACCGTGCGCAGGCGCGAGAGCGATACGTCGGCGGACACGTCACGGAACTGCGTTCTTAATACCCCCTGCACGGCCTGCTGGACTTCGGCCAAGCTGCGTCCATTGACTTCCAGTGGCCCCACTTCCGGCAGCGAGACGCGTCCCTCTCGGTCCACTGTACGCACCAGCCGCTGAGATACCCCTCCCCAGAGGTCAATCGTGAGGCCGTCTCCCGGGCCTACCACATAGTCGGGCGAAGCGGGAAAATCGATGGGGATCGTCCCAGCAACATCCGGCGCATTCCGAAAAACGCTCTCGCCAAATCGCTCCACCGGCGCGGCCGGCGCCCCGTCATGCGCAAACATGTCGTAAACCGAGGGGATATCGGAATAAGGAGACCAGTGCCGCGTCATTGGCGGGTCCGCCTCATCTGCCGCCGCAACTCCCACGTTCTTTGGGCCCCGTTCAGCCTCACTCAAGGGCGGTTGCGGTGGGTCGGCCGGCGGATCGCCGGGAGGGTCATTCGCGACTAGCGATAGGCTCGAGGCCGTCTGCTGCAGCCCTGTGAGTTCGAGGCTTGCGCCTCCCGCGGCCAGGGACGAATCGGCGGAAGTTCGCAAAACAGGCAGGTTCGGCCTTTGCGCATTCCCTGGAGGACTGACTATCGTCGGGTTCGTCAGCAGATCATCGAGGCTTCTGTCGGGTTGCGCTGCGGAGGGATTCGCGGGCGCCTTTCGCCCGGTTGTGACGCTGCGTTGCTTTTGGCAATTCGTGTCCTTGGCGCTGCCATTCTCATCGCACGTCGTGACGGCCTTGGCCTGCTCAGCAGCCACCATCTGGCGGATTCGCTCTTGCGTGAGCGCGGCCTGTTGCCGTCCTATTTCCGAATCTGGATTGGCCTTTGGGACTAGGTATCCGTAACTCTGCAATAGGCGTGTGGCGACAGCTCGGAATTTTTGCTCCTGCGCGAGACGGGCGAAGATGGCCGCGTCCGTGAGGTCAGAGTCCTCAACAATCTGTCCGCGATCGGCTGCATCTTTTGCCACCCAGCGTTTGAGCTCCACCAGCAGACCAGGGTTGGCGTTCAACACTGCCGTGATCTGCCCTTCGGAAGCTCCTACCCGATCCAGGTTGTCAGCCGCCAGTTCGGACGAGGAAACGCCGCCGTTCTGGTCTCCACTCCCTTGTGCCGAAGCCCTCGTGCCAAATAAAAGCGCGGCGCAGGCGAAAACCGCGAAACCACAGAATAAGGCCCGCCGCCAGTGCGCATGGCCGCTTAGGGTCAGTGCCGAAAAGCTTGCTACGGTCATGACGTACTCCCTGTCCTGGACGAATTCGCTCGTAGCGCGTTCAGGATGCCCGCTTCCGAAGTCTCCAGCGGGATCGCGCGAATTTCGAGCAACGCCGAATAAAAAACCGTCGAGGAGCCATCCGGAGACAGGGCTAGGATTTTCAACTCAGGATGTCGTTGCAATAAAGAATCGCAAAGCTCGGGGCGGTGGTCGGGGGATTCGAGTGCAATAATCAGGAATTCCGGAACGGTCTCTTCGACGACACGCAGAATTTCCGATTCATCTTGAATCTGAGCCACAACCTCGATGTCGGATTGGTCCGCAAAGGTTGCCGAAATCAGCTCCCGCATCAGTCTGGGGCGATTGGCAACGGCAACCCGAATCGAGTGACCCACGACACCTTCCACGGCGCGCACGATATCGGGAATTGCAGTAGGAGGGAACGTTCAATTAGGGTTCTAAAACGGTCCACTTGAAAAAGGAGGATCAAATCCCCCATTTGGGCAGCCTATCCTTAGTACCAAAATGGGACCTGAGTACCAAAATGGTACCGCTCCGCCACCCTCGCGAGGCGACCGCACCTATGCCACGTTGCTTGGGGTCGGCCTGGGGTGAAAACACAGCCGGAGCATCTCGCCTGGGCGATCGGCAACGAAGGAATCTACGACGGATTGGACATGGCCATTTCGGCCACCTTGAGGCGGTCTTCTGCTCCAACCTTCTGCAGCATTCGGTGAATATGATTCTTGATAGTTTGTTCGGAAAGATTCAGGTGGGAAGCAATCTCTTTGTTCGTGAGCCCTCGTGCGATCATTGGAACCAGCTCCTGCTGACGCCTTGTCAGACCCAGGTCCTTTTGCACTTTCGTTCTCGGCGCGTAAGGTTCCTGCTCGGCTACACGCCTGAACAAGGCACGGCACAGCCGCGGCGGGCACACTACTTCTCCTTGTGATACCGCGCGAATCGCGGCAATCACGTCCATGGCCGAAGCATCCTTGAGCAAATACCCGGCTACACCCGCCCGTACGGCGTCGAGGAACACTGACTCGTTCTCATCCATTCCGATCAACACGACCTGCACGCCTGGGTGGGAACGACCGATGGCATCCACAAGTTGGAGATTGAAGGAAGGAGTCGTCGCCGTGTCCATCAATACAACATCGGTTTTCGACTTGACGATCAGCTCTACATCCTCGGAATTCGACGACTCTCCCGATACTACTAGGTCCAGCCTTTTTCGGAGAATCCGCCCTAGGGCTTCGCGCAGGAGGCGATTGCCCGCGAGCAGGTAGACTCTGATCTCTGAGGACGTTGGATCAGTCTCCACTCAACGAATAACCGAGCCTTCAGGACTGATCTTGGGCGCATCGCCCACGTCGTACGCACACGCCCTAGACCTGTCTAATCTGCAATGTAGCCTGAAAATTCCAGTACGTCAAATGAATACATCATTACGCTCTATCTTATAACTTTGTTGACATCCTTCCCGCGCCTATCGGGAGCGCACAAACCACTCCTTCGGCGTGCCGCCCCCCGCCGGATTCCGTACCTGGCAATTGCAACCTGAAATTCATACGCCTCGCGCTGACCCTCGGCTTCGTGCGGATCCTCCGATCGGTCAGCCTCATGGGCGACAGAGTTGCATTGACGCGAATGTTATAATGGCTCATGTTCGCGGTTACGGCTCCCCTCCGAAGCGACAACGGCAGATCTCAGCCGCCGAGCCATCAGATCCTCCGCTCGCTCGGAATGTCGTCCGAATCTCCAGCCCAGCTCCGTGTGCCAGGCAGCACGCAGGAGCAGTGCAAAATGGACGCCCTTTGTTTTGATAACGATGCAAGATCCTTTTGCCGCAACCCCTTTATATTGACATTGATACAAGATGCCCCGGGGGTGTACCCCCTCCATTTTATCTTCCTTTGTGTCAATAAGTTGCAGACCGCCTCACCGGCGCGCAAGCTCTGTTTGCCGCCTCCTGCGACGAAATTCACCGATTGCACCCGTCTTACCGGGATGCCATACTCCTCAGCCGCTCCTCCAAACAACAGGACGGAACCCCGACCATGAACCTTCGGCCTCCAAACAAAATCGGCACAACAGCGCTCGCTCTTTTACTCTCCGGAGCGGCCATCGCGCTCTTTCCCCATCGAGCTGTCAGTCGCACCCAAACCCCAGGCGGCCAATCCCCGCAATCGACTGCGCCCGTGCCTGCTTTGTCCAGCTACATCGACGTGCACACCCACATCGACCCGCGCGATGCAAATGCCGGCGTCGAAACGGCCGTGAAATCGATGACCGTTCAAAACGCCTCGAAGCTCTTTCTGCTGTCCGAACCTTATCCGCAGGATGATCCGGCGAAATTTGACGCCGACCTCTTCCTGGCCGCCGCGAAGAAATATCCGGACAAGCTGGTGGTCCTGGGAGGCGGCGCGACTCTCAACGCCATGATTTTGGAAGCCGCTCGCACCCGCGACTCCGGGCCCGAAGTGAAGCGGAAGTTCAAGGAGAACGCGGAGGAATGGCTGCGGCAAGGCGTGGCGGGCTTCGGCGAGCTGACGGCGCTACACCTGGCGCAGCCCTCTTCGGGAATACAGGATTACGAATACGCCCCGCCGGACAGCCCGTTGTTCCTTTTGCTTGCGGATATCGCCGCCGAGCACCATGTTCCCATTGATCTCCACATGGAAGCCGTTCCCCAGGCCATGCCGCTGCCCTCCGATTTGGCGGCGCCCAATCCTCCGCAGCTGCCCGCGAATATCCCGGATTTCGAGCGCCTGCTTGCGCACAACCGCGCCGCGAAGATTATCTGGGCGCACGCCGGCGCCGACTTCACCGGCTATCGCACGCCGGAGCTTTGCCGCCGCCTGCTCATGGCCCATTCCAATCTCTACATGGAAATCAAGGTCGATCCCACAACTCCCGGCAAGACTCCGATCGTGGCCGGCGGCAAGATCAAGCCCGAATGGCTCAAGCTGTTTCAAGACTTCCCCGACCGCTTCGTGATCGGCAGCGACCAGCACTACGGGCCCAAGACGCCCGCGAGTCCATCGCGATGGCAGGCCACCGTGCTGCTTCTCAATCAGCTCCCGCCGGATTTGAGCCGCAAAATCGGCATGGAAAACGCGCTCAAACTCTATAGCGGCAAATGAGCAGCACAGTAAAACTGGGCTATAATGCGCGCCACCAAAAGGAATGTCAGGTGTAGGAGGCTCGCAATGATGGCGCCAGCAAAGCGTGGATGGATTCTCAGCGCCACGGCTCTGTGTTTCTGCATCGGCTGGGGATCGCCGCGCGCCGCGGCACAGGCCACCGCCGAATCGAAGAACGTTGTGCTGGTTGGCCACAATGACTTGAACGGCCACGGCGACGGCGGCGAGGGTTTGGCGATCCAGCAATGGCCGGATGGACGGCGTGTTCTCTATTTGGCGCATGAGGGCGAAGACTGGTGCCTGAGCGTTGTCGACGTGACCCATCCCGAAAAGCCCGTGATGATCACGGAGTTGCCTTCGCCCACGCCGGGGATCACGCGCTGCGACTCCCTCGGACTTTCCGGCAACGTGCTTGCCGTGGCCGACCAAAGCAACAAGCAGGGCCAGAAGACAGCGGGCATGTGGGTGCTGGACGTTTCCGATTTCAGCCGCATCCAAAAAGCGAAGACGCTGCAGGATCTTGAGCTTTCCTTTTTCGATACCTCCGGGCCGCACTCCCGCGGCGTCCACTGCCTTTGGTTTACCGACGGCCAATTCGCCCATCTGACCACCGGCATGCCGGACTTCAATCCGACGAATGAACTCGACGATCAGTTCTACGTCATCGTGGACCTGCGCGATCCACGTCACCCCAAAGAGGTAGGCCGCTGGTGGTATCCCGGCACGCGACAAGGCGACTCTTGCCTGCCGGGCTGTCTGCCGCCGCGCCATGCGAAGTTTGACGACGGCTACCGTCCGCACAATATCGAGGTTTTTCCCGAACGTCCCGACCGAGCCTACGTGGGATACATCGATGGAGGAGCGCTGATTCTGGACATCTCCGGCCTGGCTGACGTGAAAGCCGGACGGGCGAAGACTTTCACGCCAAAGCTGGTGGGCCAGGCCAAGTTTTCGCCTCCCTATACCGCTTGGACGCACACGTTTCAACCGCTGCCCGGCCGCGGCTACGCTCTGGTTTCCGACGAAGACACGCAGGACAATTGCAAGGATGCGCCGAAGCTGGTCTGGCTGCTGGATATTCGCGCCGAAACCAACCCGATGGTCATCGACACAGCGCCTTTGCACGCCAACGATGGCCAGCTCTGCAAGCGAGGCGGCCGCTTTGGGGCTCACAATTTGCATCCGAATTTCCCCGGTTCTACATACGCGAATCTCAAAAACACGACCGTAGCGAGTTGGTTCAACGGCGGCGTGAGGATTTTTCACATCGCCGACGGGCCAGCAGGAGTTCCGGATGCGCCACCGCACATCGAGGAGATCGGCTATTACATTCCCGCGGCGCTGCCGAAGAGTCCGGGCGGCACGGCGCAGATCAATCACGCAATCGTCGACGAACACGGCCTGATCTACGCCAATGACAGGTTCACCGGCGGACTGTACGTCTTGAGGTACACGGGGTCGGTTCCTCTCAATTGAGGGTGCTATGTGCCGGTCTCGCTGGAGCCGGCGCTTGCGAAAACGAGTTGATTTGACACTGAAGATTTGACTTAATATTGTCCACTTACTATCTCAACCTAAAGCGCAAATTCTCGCTCGCAGGGTGCCGAATGAAAGATTTGCGGATCTTCGCTCTCGCCATAGCAGCCGCTCTCCTGCTGGTTGCCATTCCGGCGCACGCGCACCATGGCACGACGGCGTATGACAACGCCAAAACGTTGAAACTGACGGGAACGGTGACGAGCTTTACTTGGGTGAATCCGCACGCCTCGCTCGCATGGGACGCCAAGGGCGAAAATGGACGTGTGGAGCACTGGATCGTGGAACTGACAAGTCCCGGGATGCTCACCCGATCCGGCTGGCATCATGACTCGGTGAAAGCGGGAGACGAGGTAACGGTTTACTTTCACCCCTCCAAGAGTGGCGCCAAACTCGGTCTCTTCCAGCGGGTGACATTCGCTGACGGCCGGCCGGACCTGATTGATCCTCGGGCGCCCTAGAGAGTTTTGCGTGTTGCGCTGTGGGCCCGTTGTACGAAAGCGCTAAAAGGAGTTCGCAAATGCGTCATCGATTCCTGAGTTCGATCGTTGCGCTGGCGGCTGTGCTCTGCTTTTCGCTCGCTACGTTTGCACAGGCTCCTGCCGCTCCCGACGCGAAGAGCGCCAATGAGGCCATCTATTCGGGGAAACACCACGAAGGTTCGGTGCCGCCTCACGATCTCTCCGGAGTGTGGATGGTGAGCGAAGGTTTCAGGTTTTCGCCGATTCACGAGCCGCCCAGCAGCTTTCTTCAACCTTGGGCTTTGGCGAAACTGAACGCCGAACCCATGGCCCTTCGCAAGGATCTGCCGCAGGGTCACGCCGGCAACACAACGGCGCTGGGCAAGGACGAGGATATCCGCTGCAGTCAAATCAGCCTGACCGACTTCATCACCAAGCAAAAGCCCATTGAGATCGTGCAAACCCCGCAAAGAATTTTTATGTTCTTCGAGTACTCGCACACGTTCCGTGAAATCTGGATGGACGGGCGAGCGCTTCCGAAAGACCCCGATCCCTCCTACTTCGGGAATTCCGTGGGCCGCTGGGAAGGCGACGCCCTCGTCGTCGAAACCGTCGGATTCAACGATCAGACCGTCATCAACGGCATGCCCCATAGCGACGCAGCGCATTTAGTGGAACGCTACACGCGCCCGAATCTCGACACTTTGGAGCTGACTTTGACGGCCACCGATTCCAAAGCGTATACGAAACCTTGGACCGCGGGCCCGATCAAGTTGGCCTGGCACCCGGATTGGGAGCTTGTCGAGGCCTTCTGTATTCAGGAGGACAACTCAGCCTTCAAGAAGGCCATCATCGATTCGTCATGGACCGGCGGGCAAGCACCGAAGAGCACGAAAACCGACAAGAAGAGCGATCCGAAGTGAACCGCGAGCGACTCTGCTGCGTTCGCGGACACTCGATGCGAACAACGCGCATGTCCCTCATCGCTCCGGTTGCAAATTCGTTGTATCCAGGGCACGAAACGCATACGATGTTGCGAGCTAGAGGTTCCGGTCGCGATTCCGGTTAGCTTTCATTGCACGGAGAGGTGCCTTATGGAAAAGAGGCTTTTTCTCGCTTCGACCGTCGCTCTTCTCGTTCTCGCCGCCGCTGTCCCCAGCTTTGCCCATCACGGGACCGCCGGGTACGACATGTCAAAGACGATTACCCTCACGGGAACCGTGGTCAAATACGACTGGACGAATCCCCACATTACTCTGTTGTTAGACGCCAAGGACGAAAAGGGTCAGATGCAGCGTTGGTCTCTCGAGCTTTCTGCTCCGCTGCTCATGAAGCGTTTTGGCTGGAGCAGCACTTCCATGAAGCCGGGCGATCAAATCATTGCCGAGGCGCATCCGTCGAGGAACGGCGCGCCGGTAGGGATCAGCGGCACCGCGACATTCCTTCTGAAGTTCGTGGTCAATGGCACCGAGCTTCCCCACGTGTGAAGCCAGCCGTCATTCGCGCAGGCGGCTTCACGCCACGCAAGGAGCTGCACCATGCAGAATCGCCGGATCGTCCCGATGACTCCGATGGCCGTCATGACCTGGATCGGAAATTTCGCCCTCGCTTTCAGCCTGCTGAGCTGTTCATCCATCTTGCTGGCACAAACAACGCCTCCGCCCCAAACCGCGAAGGCCTCGGTTGCCCGCGCTTCCGGCAGCGCGCCTGACCTTTCGGGGAATTGGCTGATCGCGCCGGGCTCGCCCAGCTTCGATGCCAACGACCCTGCGGGCAAAAATCCGCAGCAGCTTCCGATGACACCATGGGCGCGAGAAAAACTGAATGCCGCGAAGCCTCCCTTCGGCAACAAAGGAACCTTCGACAATCCAAACGATCCCGTGCAGAAGTATTGCGATCCGCCGGGCCTGACGCGCCTCTACGGTTATCCCTGGCAATTCACTATCGTGCAGACGCCCGCGAACGTGTATATCCTCTTTGAGTATTACCACGAATGGCGACTGGTGACGATGAACCAGCCGCACCCTAAAGACGTGGACTCCACTTGGCTGGGCGACTCCGTCGGTAAATACGAAAGCGACGCGCTGGTTATCGATACGGTGGGCCTGAATGACAAGAGCTGGCTCGACAATGTCGGACATCCGCACAGCGACGCGCTGCACCTGATCGAGCGCATCCACCGCGCGAGTCACGACGTTTTGCAGATCGACATGACCTTTGACGATCCCAAGGCCTACACAAAATCCTGGACGACGCAAAGAACGTTCAAGCTCAGCTCCGACCCCATGGGCGAAACCATGTGCTCGTTGTCTGAAAATGAGGACTTTCAGAAGAACATCATGGACCGCACGGTTCCCGCGAAATAACTAGATATGGAAGAACGCGCGCTACCGCAGATTTGATCACTTGGCGCATCGCCGGGCAGAATAGTTCGAGCGTGTCCGTTTAACAATCGCCCGTTTTCAGTTCAATTCTTCGAGACTCTGCCCCGTGCTCCCTACGTTCTCGAGGACGCCCTTGCTACTCCCTCGGCCAAGGCGATTCTCAGGGCGTCGTCGGTGGCAAAATGCGCCGGGTCGGCCTCGGACTTCTTAGGCAGCGCCTGCGTCCACTCGGAACTTCCGACCTCCGCCTCCGCGGTCTGTTCCCAGACCTCGCGATCCTTGAGTTGGTGGTGCCAAATTTCCGGAACGGGCATTTCCTGGCCCGTCCAGTGAATGCCGGCCGAATAGATAAGATACGTGTCCCACGCGACATGCTGCTTCCAGCCGAGGCAGCGAGCCATGGCACGGCCAAGCTGATGATTGGGATCATGGAATGCGGTTAGCCGGGGATCATTGATCCGAGCGGCTGACTCCGTTGCGGCCTCCAGCGTGTCGGTTTTCAGCATGTCGATGAAAACCCATGCCATCCGGAAATCAGTCTTCAGAGTGAACAGAGGCTCGATCGCCCCCCGGGCGCCCCGCACGCAAAGCGCTCAAGTCGGCGACTGAATGGCCACGACGCGGACATGGTCCGACTCGCGCTCGAACCATGCCCGCAGCGGCTCCAGCCCCTGCCCAAGAGTGCCCATCGAGATTACAGATGCTACCCCAGTGTGCTTATCCATGATACGCCCCGCATTCCTTGGCACACGCGATGCAAGCGTTCATGCATTCCACGCAGCAGGCGTGCTGGAACTTGGCACAAATCTCGGCACATGCCTTGCAGGCTTCGGCATGAGCAGCGCAAATCGCCTCCGCATACTTGCTTCCCCGCGACATCAAACTGAGACTGAGCGATGCGATGGCAGCGCAGTCGCGTGATACCGCCGCACACTTCTCACGCTCCGGATCGCCCGATGTCCCGCACTCCATGGAACAGCGCTCACAAGCTTCGATACAGCGGACCGTCGTATTCACACAAGGTGCAACGACTTGAGTGGCCATGTTCGTTTCCTCCCCGCGTCTCACCGGACGCGAGCCAACTTTGTCACAGCCGAGCCCAGGCTTCAGCGAGGCCCGACACCGCACGATGTGTGCGAAGTCACAAGATTAGCGGGGCCTGGACGCTCGGCGAGGAGTCCCATCGCCCGATCCCGACCCCGATAAACGCTGCGCAATATGCTAAAATCCAGCGGAGCGCTGTGTGTAGGTACGCAGCAGCCTCATCTCAGGCGTTAGGCCCGTAGCTCAGTTGGTTAGAGCGCTACCTTGACACGGTAGAGGTCTGGGGTTCGAGTCCCCACGGGCCTACCATCTTATCCTCCGAACATTCGGCCAGATTCTCTTAGCTACTGCTTGCTCGGCTGCGCGCTTTCGGAATCTCTTTCGCGTCGATCATTCCACGCAAGTAAGCAGCAGCACGCTCGATGTCAAAATGTTTATATTGCCCGGCTCTACTCTCCGCTGAAAGCACAGCGCAGCGATGAACATCCGCGAAATCCCCATACGGGAAGCTGTATCTCTTCTTGGTGCCTTCAGGTTCCGCGTCATTGATTCCGAGATGCCATTTGGAATATTCCTCAAACCCGTGCGCTTCAATGAACTGGTTCTCTTCCCCAGTGGAGGGCTGGTCTTCGCTCCACGCGTCTCTTTGGTCACTCAAAAAGTGATGTTCATCCACCAACTTCTTGGCATGGTCAAACCCGGCTTCGTTTAGCCTTAACGCCATATCCTTCTCCCTCCCTCCGCGTCGAATCATTTCCCGAGCGACTTGCCACTTGCCAATTGCTCTTTCACATTTCGATTCATTTCTACCGCTCCGATCGGAGAGCCTGGAAGTTGGCGCCCCAATCGAGACTCCATTACTCCGCGAGGGACCCGCCAGCAAAGCAATCTTGTGACAGGCTAGGAGTTGGATGCCTAAAGAGCCCCCTGGTGACACGAATCGAATCTGCGATTGGATCAGGAAGGACACCTTCAGGCAGGTGTGCGCCGACCTGATCGGTTTCGGGATCACGCGCCTGAGAGGTAGCGATGAACGAAAGTCACGGCCATGGCGCCTTCCCCGACTGCCGAGGCGCAGCGTTTGACCGAGCCGTGGCGGACGTCGCCTGCGGCGAAGACGCCGGGCATGCTTGTCTCGAGGTAGTAGGGATCGCGGTCCAGCACCCAACTGGCCGGGCGCCTGCCATCTTTGAGGAGATCGGGACCAGTGACCAGGTAGCCTTCCACGTCGCGGACGATGCCGACTTCAGCGGCCCACTGCGTGTGTGGCGAGCCGCCCAGGCACAGGAAGAGATGATTGGTGTCCACGGTGCGCGACTCGCCCGCGCTCTTGTCCTTAAGCGTGATGGTGCGCAGGGAACCATTGCCGTCCAGGGCGGTGATCTCGGTTTGCGAGAGGACCTCGATGTTGGGCGAGGAGCGGATGCGGTCGACCAGGTATTCGGAAAGGGTCTTGCGCAAGCAATCGCCGCGGATGACGATGGTCACCTGCCGCGCGTATTGGGAAAAATACATGGCGGCCTGGCCGGCGGAATTGCCGCCACCGACAACAAAGACGTGTTCGTCTTTGCAGGACGAAGCTTCGCTCATTCCCGCGCCGTAATAGACGCCCGATCCGATCAGCGATTCCTCATTGGGTAGATTGAGACGGCGGTAGTTCACGCCGGTGGCGCAAATCGTGGCGCGGGCGATAATTTTTGCGCCGTCGGCCAGGGTGCCGATTCCTTTCCCGGCGACAAACTCGCCGCGCACGCCCTCGCGCAAGACGAGGAATTCGGCGCCGAAGCGGCAGGCCTGGTTTCGCGCGCGTTCGGCCAGATCGGCTCCGGTGATGCCGTCGGGAAAGCCTAGATAATTTTCGATTTTCGAAGTGCTGCCAGCCTGCCCGCCGATGGCGGAACGCTCAATAACCACCGTTTTCAGGCCTTCCGAGGCGCCGTACACGGCTGCGCTCAGACCGGCCGGCCCGGCACCATAGATGGCCAGATCGTATTCGGTGCGCGAGGGATTGCGAAACCAGCCTAATTTTTCGGTGATCTGGCGGAGGGTGGGGCGCTCGAGACGGGTGCCGTCGTCGAATACGCAGACAGGGAGCTTGTCATCAGCGAGGCCGGCGACGCCTGCTTCGACGCGCGCCTGCTCGTCGGAGCTGAGTTCGATCCACTGGAAGGGCACGTCGCTGCGTTGCAGGAAATCGCGAATGCTATAGGCCGTTGACGATCCGCGGGTGCCGTAGAGCTTAATCCTGTGATCTTGTACGCTCATCAGCAGGTCCTTTTTCTCGGGGCTTCCGAGCGGGTTCTGTCGAATGACCATTAGATGCGGGTGGCCCCGTCCTGGGCGCAGTCCGCCGGCTCAGGTGTAGGAAACGACGTTGAAATGGCCAGCCATCAGATTGATCTCGGTGTGCACGCTCTCGAACTTGTCGGCCATTTCTTCAAAGGTGATTTCCTCATCACCTTGTGAACCAATGAGCACAACCTCGTCGCCCAGACGCACCTCGGAATCCAGATCGGTGACGTCGATCGTCAGTATGTTCAAAGAGACGCGCCCGATCACCGGGCAGCGCTGGCCGTGGATCAGGACGATACCTTTATTGAACAGGGCTCGCGGGTATCCTTCGCCGAAACCCACCGGCAGAGAAGCGACTTTGGTTTCCCTCTGCGTCGTGAACATACTGCCATATCCCACCGTGTGGCCCTTGGGGACATTTCGCACTTGAGCCACCCAAGTCCGAAAAGACATCACTGGCTTTAGCGCTGGCGGATTCTCGAAGTCGCGCGAGGTGCGCACGCCATAGCAGGCCGCGCCGGCACGCACCATGGCGCGCCGCTGGTTGGTCAGCCGCACCGTTGCCGCGCTGTTGTGCGTGTGAACGAGCGTGCTTTCCGGTAGCGCAAGTTCAGCGCAGAAACGCTCCATGCGCGCAATCTGCGCATCCGTCTCGGCAAGATCGCCTGCATCCGCATTTGGGAAATGGGTCATGACCCCCGCGATGCGCAAACCCGGTAGGGTCATGACCTGGCGAATCGTTTCGATTTGCTCGGGGAAGAATCCGCTTCTCCCCATTCCGGTGTCAATGTCGAGGTGCACGTCGATGGGCCGGCCTCGCCGCGCTGCGGCCGCCGACAAATACTCCGCTGCCTCGCGGCTCCCCACCTGTTCCTGGACGTCGAATTCCCGAAGCGACTCCTCCATTTCCGCTTCAAGCGCCATTCTGAGTCGCAGCAAGGGAATTTTCAGGCCGAGGCCGCGAATCGTTTCCGCCTCCGGATTCGTGCAGATGCCGATCATGTCAACGCCTGCTTCGACGGCGACGGGGGCCAGTGCCGCAAGCCCATGGCCATAAGCATTGGCCTTCATCACGACACAGAGTTTGGAAGGAGCGACGAGCCGCCGGAGATATTGAATATTGTTGAAGAACTTCTCGCGCGATACGAGAACTTGAACGTGGTGTTGAGCCATGGTTCCCTGCTGCGATCACCGGGCCTGAAGACGCGCTGCGAGGGGCGGCGCGCGAATGGCGGCGGTAGCTGTCCGAAGGCGCGATCTTAGCATGGCTCGGAATTACATGGCCAAGACAAACAGGGGCCCAGAGCGCGTTCACGCTAAGAAAGTTGTAGAATATGTTGCCCTATGCGGCTTCGGATCCCATTTGCCATCGTGATCTCACTGGGCGCGTGCGTCGCGTTCGCGGCGCAGCAAGCGCCCAAGCAGGAGCTGCAGCAGTTTGTGGTGCTTCGTTCGGAAACATTGACCGTACCATTCGACCCGCTGACCAACGACCAAGCTCACTGCGCGATCTCCGGCAACGGCAACTTCGCCACGATGCGCTGCCAGGCCCCAGCAGGGACCGCAAAAGCCAACTACCACTACGTGACGACGCTGGTCGTGGACCAGCAAGGCATGGCCTACGGAATCGCGTGTCACCAATCTCTGACCGACATCAATTGGTGCAAGAAATTTTCTCCGGGGGTTGCGATCGAGGGTAGCTTCGACAGCGGGCAGAAATCTCTTTCCATCGCCGAGGGCCAAAAATTCCACTCGTATCAAACACTAACGTCCGCGTTCGTCGGCCCTCTGGTAGCTGGTCAACCTGTGCCTTCCGCGAAACCGGCGAAACCTCGCCCCACACCGCCGGCGACAGCGACGCCGGCACCGGCCGCCGCAACGTCATCCTCAGATGAAACAAACGGCGGCCCAGCTGCAGAGGGCCAGAGCAAAGCTAAGGGTGACGCCTCCGCAGCTTGCCTCCCCGCCGCGGAATCTTGCGTGACGTTTTTGTCCGAGCCGCAGGGCGCGGACATCTATGTGGACGGAGAGTTCGTGGGGAATACGCCATCCACGCTGGCGCTAGCTGCCGGCTCGCATGACATCCGCGTCGTAGCCGATCGGTTTAGGCCCTGGACACGCACACTGGCGTCCACAGCGGGAAGCACGATTACGATTCACGCCGCGCTGACAAAGAAATGATTTCGACTGCCACAGAAACACCGAAAGAGATCGCGCAAAAGACCGTCTTCGAGATTTTGCTGGCCCTGAGCCTTTGCCATTTCCTAAATGACGCGCTCACCTCGCTCCTGCCCTCGATCTACCCCTTGCTGAAAGATTCCCTGCGGCTCAACTTCGCGCAGATCGGGCTCATTACGCTGGCGTATCAACTAACCGCGTCGCTGCTGCAGCCTTTGGTGGGCCTTCATAACGACCGGCGGTCCCGACCGCATGCTCTGGCGGTTGGAATGGCGTTCACGCTCGTGGGTCTGGTGGCTCTATCGATGGCTCGGAGTTTCGGAGCCATCCTGATTGCAGCGGCTTTGGTCGGTTCGGGGTCCTCGGTCTTTCACCCTGAATCTTCGCGGGTGGTGCGCATGGCGGCCGGCGGAAAGTACGGACTGGCGCAGTCCCTTTTCCAATTGGGTGGAAACGCAGGACTCGCAGCAGGACCGCTGCTGGCAGCATTCATTGTCTTGCCAAAGGGACAGGGCAGCATCGCGGCGCTTTCGATCTTCGCCCTGCTGGGCAGCATCGTGCTCGCCGGCGTTGGCAGATGGGTGAAAATGAACGGATCACTTGGAAATCTCGCGGCGTCGAAAGATTCCTCGAAACACACGACTCTGCCATCGGCGAAGGTCGTTCCCGCCATTGCCGTCTTGCTGGCCCTGGTTTTTTCGAAATTCATCTACCTGGCAAGCCTGAGCAGCTACTACACATTCTATTTGATGACGACCTTCCATGTCTCCGTGCGAAGCTCGCAGCTCTACCTTTTCGTGTTTCTGGGAGCCGTGGCGCTGGGCACGATCGCGGGAGGACCGATCGGCGATCGAATCGGCCGCAAGTCGGTCATCTGGTGGTCGATTCTCGGCGTGCTGCCCTTCACTTTGATTTTGCCGTACGCCAATCTGTTCTGGACAGGAATTCTGAGTGTCATTATCGGCCTGGGCCTGGCGTCCGCGTTTCCGGCCATCATCGTCTATGCCCAGGAACTGGTGCCGGGCAGAGTCGGAATGATCTCCGGGCTTTTCTTCGGGTTCGCATTTGGCATGGGAGGATTGGGTGCGGCAGTGCTGGGCGAACTCGCCGATCTGACGAGCATCCGCTTCGTGTACATTGTCTGCTCGTTTCTCCCAGCCGTGGGCTTGCTGGCGGCGATGCTGCCAAATATCGAACCGTCCAAGCTGTCAAGCGCTCCTGTACCGGCGCCTGATGACGGTGTGTCGAGCGAGGGCAACGCCCTGCCAAACGAAGGCGTGCTGCTCTGATGCGATGCCAGGGGTTAACGGGAAGGTCGAAAGAGAAAGCTCAGTGCGCCGGCTTGCTTGACCAAACGGCGCCGGCAAGTATCGCGCCCAGTACCATGAAGACGAGCAAAATCACCTGCGTCAAAGAATCACCGGTCGCCAGTTGCGAGGCCGCGGACATGAACACAAGGCCAAAGATCACGGCAAAAAGCGCGACGAAACCGGCCAAAGCGGCCGATACCTCTTTCGCCTCCGAGCGGACCGCCCACACCACGGACGGAACGACCAGCAGAAAGATAATTACGGCGCCGATGTCCAGTATGGTTTCCATAATGCAGCGGATTCTAAGCCTGAATCACCCGCAAACGCAAGCCTGCTCTTAGAGACAAGGAAGCCATGTCCACTCTCAACACACTGATCGACGATCTGGTTACCGCAAACCACATCCTGGCCCACGAAGGCGTGGTGGATGCCTTCGGCCATGTGAGCGCGCGCCATCCTGATGATCCGAACCGGTTCCTGCTCTCATGCGCGAAATCCCCGGAATTGGTGGAACCGGGCGACATCATGGAGTACGGGCTCGACGGCGAGCCTCTGGATGCGCGCGGGCGAAAATCGTATCTGGAGCGCTTCATCCACGCCGCTCTCTATGAAGCCAGGTCCGACATCCAAGCAGTCGTTCATCACCACAGCCATAGCGTGATTCCATTTGGCATCACGGGAGAGAAAATCAGACCCGTCCAGCACATTTGCGCGACGATCGGCCAAGAAGTGCCCATCTGGGATTCACACGACAAATTCGGCGATACCCAGCTCGTGGTTTCCGACATGGCCATGGGACGCGATTTTGCGCGCGCCATCGGGAACGGCAGGTGCGCCTTGATGCGCGGGCACGGCTGCAGCGTCGTCGGCGCCTCGGTGCAGGTGGCGGTGTATACGGCTATTTATCTGGAAGTGAACGCCGAGCTGCAAATGAGCGCGAGCCGCTTCGGCAAGATCAAATTTCTCACGCCTGGCGAAATCGAAAGCATCAACTCGCGCGTCGGCCGGGGCCAGTTTGGCGAAGGCTACCAGAGGGCGTGGGAGTATTGGTGCCGCCGCGCCGGCGTCAAGCCCAGGCGTGATTAAAACAGCCTGAAACGAATTGCCTGCCGACGATAGCGCGGGGGGGCGCGCCGCCGTTCACGGCAAAGCTCGCGCATTCCTGGTGTTGGTTTCCACGCCCCAGATATTTCCGCCGATTCCCACGCTCTGCGGCAGCCACCAAAGCCTGCGAATCCATCGATGAGGGGACGCACGCATGCGTTCAGCGAGCCACGTCTCGAGCAGGCATTGCAGCGCTCCCAGAGGCGCCATGCGAGCCCACGTGGGCCTGCTGCCCAGAACGCTTTGGTCAGCGGGTCGATTTCCGTGTACCCCAGGCGAACTTGTTCGCGCGTGGTAATGCCGTCCGCAACCAACACCGCTGCCTGCGACAGGCCTAGCACCATCACCGGCTTGTCGTGCGCGGCACGGCATAGGCTTGCGGAGAGCAGAATGCATTCGATGAGCATAGTGGTAGGACGGGCGAGACGAACGCTCGGACGTTATGCTCCTACCGAATGATTCCCCGGGCGATTCGGTGGGGCGCCAGCCGGCCAAAAGTCGGGAGAAGCCTGCGCGAATTCAACCGCGACCTGCGTCCGCTTGCCGTCGAATGAGCCCAGACGGGCGACGCGACAATCCTCTTCCTGCCAGTTTTGCGGATTCATCAACACAAGTTTTTGTCCCACTCCGACCTTCGCCGACAAGATCAGCAGCGCGCCGTGCGCGCTGATATCGGCCGTAAAGGTGTCCTCCCAAAACACCTTGTTCCCTGGCAATTGACCACGAACAACCAGTGGCACGAACTGCAACAAACGGTGACTGCGGCGGCGGTCCACGGAGTTCACTTCCAGCAGAGCGGTTTGGCTTTGCATTTCTACCTCGATGTCTGCTGCTCTCAATATTTTTAAAAACTCGAATCCTTGCAAATTGGTGCTGGTTGTCATGCAAGAACACTTCCGCCGAGCGAGATCGGCCTAAACCCTTTGCGTTGCGCGCGGATGCCGTGCCATGGACAAGACCCGGACTAGACCGAGCACCGTTCTGGCACTCGCTCTGACCTTGTGGGTTTCATATCGGTACGAATCACTGGCCAGGGTGCGGCAGGTGCAGCGGAGCTTAGCTACGCAGTCGCCGCCTGAATTTGCTCGGCGAGATGGCAGGCGACCAGGCTCTCTCCCACGGGTCGCAGGACGGGCACTTCGAGGGAGCAGCGTTCGATGGCATGCGGACAGCGCGTGCGGAAGACGCATCCGGAAGGCGGCGAGATGGGAGATGGGAGTTCGCCGCCGAGCGGCTTCACCGGATTGCTTCTGGCGCGTTTCGGATCGGCGGGAGGAATGGCCTGGATCAGCGCTTGCGTATAGGGATGCAGCGGGGTGCGATAAATCTCCTGCCACGGCGCCAACTCCATGACCTTGCCGAGATAGAGAACCATCACGCGACGGCTGGCGTGGCGCACCGAAGCCAAATCATGCGCGATGAAAAGCATCGATAATCCAAACTGCGCTTGCAGGTCGGAGAGCAGATTCAGGATTTGCGCCTTAATGGAAACGTCCAAAGCCGAAACAGGCTCGTCGCAAACAATCACTTCGGGCCGCAGAATCAAGGCGCGCGCGATGCCGATTCTTTGCGCTTGCCCGCCGGAAAATTCGTGCGGATAGCGATTGATCTGTTCGGGGAGCAGGCCAACGTGGCCCATGATCTCGACGACTTTCGCTTGCCGCTCGCTGGCCGTGAGGTTCGGGAAGAAGGAGCGCAGCGGCTCGGCGATGATTTGTCCGAGCGTCATGCGCGGGTCGAGGGAAGCCAGCGGGTCCTGAAAGATGATTTGCAGGTGCTGGCGCTGCGCGCGCATCTCGGAGGCATCGAGACGGGCCAAATCCTTGCCGCCGAAAAGCACTTCGCCGCTCGTGACAGGCACCAGCCCCAACACCGCGCGGGCCATCGTCGATTTCCCGCAGCCGGACTCGCCGACCACGCCCAGAGTTTCGCCCTGCTGCAAATCGAACGTGACGCCATCGACGGCACGCAGGGTCTGCGGTTTGCTGAGCCATCCTTCGTTGCTGCGAATCTCGAAATAGACGCGCAGATCGCGGACGGCAAGGATCGGTCCGCTCACGCCGGCTCCGCCATGCGGTTCAGAGCACCTTCGTAGAAGCACGCTTTTCGGTGGCCTTCCTCGACAGCCTCGAGCGGGGGAACACTTTTGTCGCACACATCCAAACGATAGGGGCATCGCGGAGCAAATGCACAGCCGGGCGGCAGATGTAGCGGGTTCGGCGGATTGCCGGCAATGGCGACGAGCCTCTCCAGGCGATTGTCGCCGAGCTGCGGAATCGAGCGCTCCAGAGCTTCCGTGTACGGATGGCGGCAATTGTAAAAGATTGCTTCGACCGGCCCGGTTTCGACGATTCTGCCCGCATACATGACGTTCACATGATCGGCCAGCTCAGCGATCACGCCCAAATCGTGGGTCACCAGAATGATCGCGGTGCCAAATCGCTCGCGGACTTCGCGCAAAAGCGCGAGCACCTGCGCCTGCACGGTCACGTCGAGCGCGGTGGTCGGCTCATCGGCGATCAGCATCTCCGGCCGGCAGATCAGCGCCATGGCGATGGCCACTCGCTGCCGCATGCCGCCCGAGAGCTGGTGCGGATATTGCCGCATGCGCCGTTCCGGCTCGGTGATGTGCACGGCATGCAGCATCTCGACGGCTTGCGACATCGCCGTGGCGTGATCGACTCGCCGATGCACGGTCAGCGGCTCAGTCAGCTGCCGGCCAATTGTGAGATAAGGGTTCAGCGAGGTCATCGGGTCTTGGAAGACGAAGCCGATTTCGGCGCCGCGAATCTGGTTGAGCCGCTTCGCCGTCGCTCCCACTAGTTCCTCGCCCTTGAATCGCGCGCTCCCGGTGACGCGTCCATTGCGAGCCGTCAACCCGAGCAGGCCGAGCAGCATTTGACTCTTTCCGGAGCCGGACTCACCGACAATCGCCAGCGTCTCGCCCGCGACCAGGTTGAGATCGACTTCGGAGACGGCTCGCACCACGCCTTCGTGCGTGGCGAACTCCACGCTCACATCGCGAACTTCCAGCAGCGGAGTCTGGGTCATCAGCGGTCTTTTGGATCGAGCACGTCGCGCAGCCCATCACCGAGGTAGTTGAGGCAGTAGACGATCAAGGCCAGGAAGACAGCCGGAATGAAAAGCAGGTAGGGATACGATTGCAACTCGCTGGCACCGTCGGAAACCAGCACGCCGAGGGAAGTCATCGGCGCTTGCACGCCCAAACCGAGGAAGCTGAGGAATGCTTCAAAGAGAATCACGGACGGCACCGTAAGCGTCGCGTAAATCACCACGATTCCGAGAAGATTGGGCACTAGGTGGCGCACCACGATCGCGGGTCCGCTCACGCCGGAGGCGCGCGCCGCTTCGATGAACTCCTTTCTCCGCAGGGAAAGCGTCTGGCCGCGCACGATCCGGGCAATGTCCAGCCAGGAAACCGCGCCGATAGCCACAAAGATCAAGAACAGGTCCCGCCCGAACATCACGACCAAGATGATCACGAACGGGATGAAAGGCACCGAGTAAAGGATGTCCACGATGCGCATCATCACGGAATCGACGTGCCCGCCCACGAAGCCCGCCGCCGCTCCCCAGAGAACACCAATGACCACGCTCACCACTGTCGCGATCAGGCCGATGAAGAGCGAGATTCGGCATCCCCACATCACGCGAACCAGCAGGTCGCGCCCGAGGTCGTCGGTTCCGAAGATGTGTCCGCCGTGCCAAGTGGGCGGCAGATCGAGGAGCGCCCATTGCGGCGTGTAGTAGTTGTAGGGAGAAATCCACGGAACGATGATCGCGGCCAGCACGATCACTCCTAGCAGGACGGCGCTGGCCACCGCGAATCGGTTCTGGGCCAGCCGGGCCATGGCGTCGGCCCCGAGGCTTCGGCCCGCCGGTGCGGAAATCGCCGCGACGGGCGGGACGCTGACAACCGCCTGATGGGAGCTTGCGCTCATTCGTAGCGCACCCGGGGATCGAGCAGCGAATAGCTGATATCGGCCAAAAGATTAAAGAGAACGATCAAAGCGCCGTAAAGAATCGTCACGCCAAGCACCAGCGTGTAATCACGATTGAGCGCTCCGTCGACGAACGCCCGGCCAATGCCGGGAAGCCCAAAGATCGTTTCGATCACAATCGACCCAGTGATGATGCCAGCCGTAGCCGGCCCTAGAAACGAGACAAGCGGCATGAGCGCCGGTTTCAGCGCATGGCGCACGATCACCAGCGGCTCCGGCACGCCCTTGGCGCGGGCCATCAATATGTACGGACTATTGAGCACTTCGACCATGCTCCCGCGCATCAGGCGCGCCACGTAGGCCACATAAGGAGCGGCCAGCGCCACCGCTGGCAGAAGGATGTGTGACGGAGAAATGCCCACCCATCCGCCCAGCGGGAAGCCAGTGGAGATTGACTGCGAATACCAGAATCAGGATCGGCGCGACAACAAAGACCGGAATGGAAATGCCGATCATGGCGAGGCCCATCGGCAAGTAGTCCCAATTGGTATTGCGCCGCAGGGCGGCAATGATGCCAATGGGCAGACCGAGCAGGAGCGCTCCCAAAAGCGCGAGCCCGCCGATCAGCGCATCAATCGGAAATCCTTCGCGAATAATTTCGTTTACCGTCGTATCCCGATATTGGTATGAAGGGCCAAAGTCGCCGCGTGAGATGCTCCAGAGATATCGAGCGTATTGTTCGTAAAGCGGCTCGTCGAGATGGTACATGCGCTCGATACTGGCCTTGATCGCGGGCGGGATTTGCTTTTGTGCATCGAAAGGCCCGCCGGGAGCGGCATGCAGCAGCAGGAATGAAAGAGTGATGATGATCAGGAGCGTGGGGATCGCGCCAGCCAATCGACCAAGCGTGTAGCGGATCAAATTCAGCTCTCCTGATGCGCCAATATATACATGTAGCGGGATAGGCAACGATCCATTACGTTCGATTGCCAACCCTTCAGATAGGGTTTGACGAGGCGCGCGTTCTCCCAGAAATAGACGGGGATCGTGGGTTCATCCTCGTTGAAGATGCTTTCAGCTTGTTGAAACAATTGGAAACGCTTGGCTGCATCACCCGTATTGCTCGCCTGGTCGATCAGAGAATCGTATTGGACATTGTGGTAGTCGCCGGAATTCTGTCCGTTGCCGGTCTGAAAGAGCTGGAAGAAAGTGAATGGATCCGGAAAATCGCCAATCCAGGCGTCCCAATAGAAGAGGGGCTGCTTTTGTTGCTTCGCTTGTAGCAAGACCTTCCACTCGACGTTGTAGATCTGCACCTTGGCGCCTAAGTTGATTTGCCACATCGCTGCCAGTGCTTCCATTTGTCGCCGAACGTCAGGTCCCGCGCTCGGATACGTGAGCACGGTTTCCAAGGGATTGCTGTCGCTGTATCCGGCCTGCTGGTAGAGGCTGCGTGCATACGCGTGGCGCGCGTCCGGCGTCATCTTGGCCCACTCGGGGATCACCGGATCGTAGCCCATCAGGGGCGGCAAGAGGTCATAAGCCGGTACTCCGATACCGCGCATCACATATTTTACGAAAATGTCCCGATCCACAGCTGCGCTTAAGGCCACCCGAAGCTTTGGATTATTTAGGAACGGCTGTTTGGCGACGTTAAAGCTGAACATCGCAGTCCCAAAATATGGGGAGAGCACAACCTGATCGCCCAGCATCTGCTGCAGGCGATCCTTTTCAGGCGCCGGCAGACGGTCGGTAAAGTCGAGGTCGCCTGCGAGATACTGGTCCATCGTCGCGGTACTATCCTCAACAACTCGGTAGTTCACTCGCGTAAGACGCACGTGTGCCGCATCCCAATAGTGCGCATTCTTGAGCACGGTGATATGTCCGTTGAGCACGCGATCGGAAAGCACAAACGGCCCGTTTGAGATCATGTGGGCGGGTTGTGTCCAGGCATCGCCCCATTGCTTTATTGCTGGAGCGTAGAGCGGGTAGAGGTAGTTGTTTCCGACGAGCGCCAGAAGGTAAGGAGTGGACGCAACCAAATGGACAACGAGAGTTTCGGGGCCCACCGATTCGACGCCAAGCGTATTGACCGGCATCTTGCCAGCCGCGATGTCGAGCGCATTTTCAATGGGCGCGAGTGCTTGCGAGTATTCGGAAGCCGTCGCCGGATCCACTTCCCGGCGCCAGGCATAAACGAAATCGTCCGCCGTATCCGGTTCGCCGTTCGACCATCGCGCGTCCTTGCGCAGATGAAACGTCCAGGTCTTGCCGTCCGCGCTGGTCTCCCAGGAAGTAGCCACCCCGGGGATAATGCTTCCATCGATCGAAACGGTGGTCAGGCCCTCGAACAGGTCTTGGAGAACAATCTGGCCCGGGACGTCCTCCGATAGCGAAGGGTCGAGGCTGCGCGGATCAGCCTCCAAGTGACGATTGAGCACCTGGTCCGGCGCCAACTCCGAGCTGACTTGGATCGTCTGAGCCGCGGCGACATGCGTGACGCTTTCCGGGATTTGCGCAGCCGAGCGAAAAAAGCAGCAGCGAGGACGACAAAGCCATCAGCCACAAACCAGCGAAGGGACTGCGCCACCGGCGGTTCACTTGCACTTGACGCCGCGCGCATCCGGCGCCGCTCGACAAAACCCGGCTTCGTGAGAGCTTCAGCAATTCCGTGCTCATAGCCATTCTAGCGGCAATTCTAGTGACCATACCAACGCACACCTAGTGAAATGTGGCGCGGATTTGCCTGGACGGAGACATGCTTGAGCTAACCATGACGTACACCGATCCGAAGGCCTACACGGCGCCGTGGGTGGGCGGAAAGCAAACGTACCATTTGCAACTGCCCAAGGGCGTGTCCATGATCAAGGAAGAGTATTGCGTGCCTGACGAGGAACTGAGCTTTAACGAGGGCGTGAGAAACCCCGCGGGCGGCGTGATCTCGAAGAAGTAGTCAAGCAGTAGCGGCAGAGGAAAGACTGATGTTGGGACTTCGGGGCGAAGCCTTGGGGCTTCGCCCCGAATTTCTTGGGCTGCTCTTGTTCCCTGATTCTTGTCTATTTCGTGGGCTTAACGCCGGTCACGGCGTCTTCGTCGGCGGCGTCGCCAACCAGCTTCTGATATTCGATGGCCGCTGACGGCACACAGATCTGTTCATCGGCGAATGGAATACCCGCGACCTTGGGATCGTCCTGGCCGGCAATCCAACGGTAGGCGGCCGTGGCGATCACGAAGGTCTTGGTGTAGTAGGCCGGGTCATCGATCGACTCGCTCATATTCAAATGATTGTGGTCCGGACGGTCGTAGCGCTCGATCGCGTGCGCATCGACGCTGTGCGGATAGCCGCGCCGGTCCACCCAACTCTCGGGCATCATGCCGACCGTGTCCACCACCAGAGTGCTATTTCCTTCCCAGTGGCCCACCGAATATCCGAACCAACGGGAAGAGGGGCCGCCTTTGTGGCCCACATTCTTGGGGAGCTGCCGACCATCCGTCCAAACTTCGCGCCAGTTCTTGCCGTAATTCTCGAGGATGATGATGCGATCGGGCATGGTCGCGAATCCGATGGTTCTGACTTCGTTGTTGACCACGCGCGGCATTCCGAAGGGATCGCATGTTTGCCAGGGATCGTTTGAAGTGCCGCTAAACGGGTCGGGCGTGTTGAGCTTGAGTTTTGCCGCCCCTTCGGCCGTCAACGGAGCAACATGCGTCATGAGTCTCGATTCGCCGGCCCCGATCCAAGTGCCATCCACATTGTGCATGGGCGCCGGGCCACCCGGCTCGTCAGCCTTCCTGTTCGCGCCATTCTGCGCAGCCCCTGCAGGACGATTCGCGGGCGGAGCGTTTTGCCCTGCCGCGACGAGCGACGAAAACGCCAGCGCTGCCGCCAGACCAACGATTGAATACTTCCACCGATTCCGCATTTTGACGCCCCCTCGAACTTAGACCGTCTGCCAAGACCAGCGCCCGCCCGGCTTCACTCCTTATTGCTGGTCTTTCTTCCGTCGGGACGGCAGGCCGCCGCTTCATTTCCGCCGTTGACTGATTCCGCGCTGCAATCGACCGGGCGATCGCCCGTCAGATCGAGCGTGCCGAACGACTTGCCGTCAGCGAGCACCAGCTTGCCCATGCGCCCGACCGTTCTGCCCGTCTTGACCTGGTACAGGTAGGCGGTGAGCTTGTCGCCCGGCTGGAGCGTCGTGTTCGTCCAGCCCTCGCCGCTCACAGCGGAGGGACTGCCCGCTTCCACAACCCAATGCTGCATATTGCCATCGCTACCCTTGACGTCGAATAGCACCAGAACGTGCGGATTGGCCCAGTTCACCTTCGTCACGACGCCGTCTTTCAAGGTAACTACCTTAGTGTTGTCATACGCCACGCTGCCGTGATGCGCGAACAGAGGAGTGCCAACCGCAAGAAGGCATGCCGCCAAGGCAAAAAATGCCACGAGCTTGGATTTCATCAGACCCTCCCTTGGATACCGGTCCCTTGCCCATCTCGTTTACCACAGTGAGCCCTGGTTATACAAGCTTCGTGCCCTGATGTGGCGTGACGCGCCGCCAGCCCAGCGCGATGCGGGTTGGGTAACAATAATCGCCCCCTCCCCCCCACTTTTTTTGTAAGTGTTCATTCTGTTGGAGTTCCTTCCGGTGCGATTCCTCCGGTTCTGAGAAGGGAGTACACCCCCCGGGCAAACCACATGAATATCAAAACAGGGGAGTTACGGCAAAAGCATCTTGTATGAATATGAAAACAAAGGGCGTCTATTTTGCGCTGTTTGGGTAATCGTGCTGCAGGGGGAAGGACGGGCGGGCGGCAAGCGGATGGTGCGTCTTGCGGAGGACGGTCTTTGGCTGCGAACATGAACTATTATAACATATGCGTCAACGTCACGTCCCTTCTTGTTAATGGAGTATGAGAACGGAGGATGGGGACGAGCGGTGCGTTCGGACGAGCCAAGGGCCCCGCTCCCAAAATGGCATTTGTTGCTAGGCAGGTCGCGTTGGGAGCGAGCGTTCGGATGGGCTGGACGAAGTCGGAAGTGAGAAACGCGGCTAGTCATTTGTCGGCCCTAGTCAGCATTTCCGATAGCCGCGTCGAGCGCATCGCTAACTGCATCCCTTCTCCCCGACTTTGCTGAAATCCAGGTTCTCTTCTCCACGAGGGAGGGGGCTCGCTCCCAGGCACCGAGGGGCTCAATGCCCATGGATGTTAGGCGATCCAAGAGCTCACAGAATACTTCTTCCTTGTGAAGCGCCCACGTCGAAGCAAAACACCTCCAGAACGTCCATCCGGCGCGCTCAAGCACTCGCTGACGGTTCATGTCTTGCTGCCAGCGGTCCGGCCCGTGAAAGTCATCTCCATCGCACTCAATCGCAAGGCGGGCATCTCCTGCTCCTTCGACGACCATATCAATCCGGTAGGCCCCTGTTTTCACTTGCGGGATAACACGGAAGCCACGCCCTAAAAGACTGGTAAAAACGTCGATCTCAAATCCAGACTCGCAGCGGTCAACAAGCCTCTCGGCGTCGGAGATATCTGCGACTATCGGTCTGTCGAAGTGGCGTAGTAGGGTCATCCGCAGGTCTTTGTCCGAGAGTTGGGCGGACGTGACCGAACGCACCAAGTACATTCGGTCGCGGGCACGGCTGGCCGCGACGTTGAAGCGCTGTTCGAACATGTTTCCCGCCACCGCCTTGCAGTTAGTCGGGTCCACCACAAGAGACAGGAAAATGATGTCTCGTTCGCTCCCCTGAAAGGTCCTTGCGTCCCCGCACTCGAATTTCCTGCGGAGAAGTTCATCCGCCGAACAGCGCTGGCGAACGAGTGAATCGATATATTTGGCCTGTTCCATCCCTAAAAGGGAAACCACGCCGAGGGTCCTCTTGGCAAGCCGCTCGTCCTTGAGAATAGCCACGATCTCACCAGCAATAGCTTCAGCTTCAAGCCGGTTACAGTCGTGCGCATCCCTGATGCCTCCCTCGACGTGGATGTCCACAAGAGGGGGATCGATTCGCTCCGAGGCCTTCGCGATGCGAAGAGGAAGAATGCTCTCTTTGTAAAAGGTGCGGTTCGAGTAGGCAATGATTGGCGCTACACATCGGAAGTGCTCTCTGAGCATCACCTGCTGGGCTGCGAACACCCGAGCTGCGAGGTCGTAGAGCGATTTTTCTGGAGTCATTTCAACGCCGTAGGGCTGGTCCGCTAGGAATCGGTGTTTTAGCTCTGCAATTCGCTGACCTGAAATGAATCCGGCATCCGGGGACACTTGCTTGTCGTCGCCAACCACTAGTATTTTCTTGCCGCGAACAATTGCGGGTAGGGCCCACAAGTCTGACTGACTGGCCTCGTCGACGATAACCAAATCGAAGACACCGATCTCGGCTGGCATTGATTCGGAGATCTTGGCGTGGCTCATAACCCAACAAGGGACTGCGCCCGCCGCATCGAGCATTGATTCTCTGGCGTCTCTCCTATATCGGACGGCATTGGGACCTGTGCCTTGGCCAATTCGGCGGATCGCTGTCGCATAGCCAGCTAGGGCCTGGAGGACTCTGGGCGTCGAGTTTCGTTTCGTAGCCAGCCATGCTGCTTTTGACACCATATCCTTGTACAGCCGGGCCAGACCAGCTTCCAGACTTCGACGCCTTGCGGAAATTCCGGCCAACTCCTTCCTAGCTTCAATGCTGTTCAGGTAGGACTTAACGCGCGCCCAATTCCACGCCTGACGCCAGTCTGATGGGAATATGACATCTTCGCCCGCCAGGCCTGCCGGGACAGAACATACCCGGGTGGCAAGCCTTGACGCCCCGGCACTTGCTAGGCGCTTCGCCAGGTCACGCAAAGTCGAGAGGTCCATCGACAGGCCTGCAACACGGCGTATTTCTCCAGTGAGTTCAGAGAATTTCGCTGCTGCATGTCTAGGTTCCAAGGTTGAGTCGCCCAACTCACCAGTTATGAAGTAACGAAGGGCGTCAGATATGGGCCCGTTACACCCTGCCAATTTTTCTTGCAGCGCGGTGAGATTTGTCGCCGCTCGGGCAAGTTCGGCATGGGTCAAATGTCGAAGAAGATATCCTCTCACCAGTTGCAGATCGGCAGAGCCCCCGGTTAGTTCCTTTCTGGGCGGCTCCTTGAAAACAGAGTCCGCCTTCTTCGGAAGGTCCTTATCGCACCGAGTTGCCACGTAGTGAGCCTTGCGCGCTGCAAGGGCTGTTTGCTCAACCACTCGCAGTTCTGAGACGCCAGGATTAAGGTGAGGCACAGGCAGGATGTCCGCTACCTGGTTCCACCTAGCAACGAATGTTGTAACCTGCTCGTGAAGTGCCACGTACTTCTGAACGTGAGCCCATTCTTCGGCGCTATTCGGAGCCAGCCCCGCGACCTTGACGGACGCGAGATGTTCCTTGGCCTCGCCAGCGCCCAAGGAAAGTAGCTTAAAAGGCTTTCCGGTCGAAGCTGCGCGCGTCACAGCGTCCTTGGTCTTGAGGGACGCAATACCCACGTTGGGGAATTCTACTGGCCGCCTAAGGAATTGCGCCCTGGCCTCGACTAGTCTGTCTAGCTCGTCAAAGAGGCCTTCGAGTGCGGCCCTCTCAGATCCAAAGGAGGGCTGGCGGCATTTCGCGCGCAAATCAAGCAGCCAGTTTCCGTCGACCGCCTCAAGCTCCTCAACTAAGGCTATGGCTTCTTCGACTCCCTCCAACAATTCGCGAGCGGACTGCAGTGCGTCGCGGGTGACGGCCTTCAATGCCAAAATTTTCCCGGTTTGTACTTCCAGTTCCACGTCCTTCATGCGGCACAGCACTTCGTGCAGCTCGGCAATTTCCGATGCTGTGGGTAGATCGTCAGCCGACGGAATCTTGGCGCGTATGTAGACTAGGTCGAACCCCAGCTTTCGGCGGACTTCCCGAAGTCTTCTTGCCTCGTCGTCGCTTAAAGGCGGTGCATGCTCAGGAGAGAGCGAAAGTTCGTCATCGAACCAGGCGTATCCATCGTTGCCAGCGACCACAAGCTCTGCAAGCTTCTGCGCTCGCATTGGTGGCCCGTCCACCTCAATCTCGGAGAGTTGCGAGAGTGCGATTTCATCAATTCGCCGATCTATTGATTCCAGCTCGGCGTGGGCGCGTTCGATAGCCTGATGGAGGGTTTCGATTTCTTGTGTCGTTTGTTCCGGACTAAGCTGGGACACTTGGTGTTGAATGGCTGCGATGGAATTCTGGAATTGGCGCATGCCTTCGCGATCGCTCGTCAGTAGTGCTACCGTTAACGGTCGCACCTCGTCCGGGATTTTGGACTGCAAGACCTCTAGGGCAGGCTCGCCTCGCGACGTCACAAGGACTCGTCGCCCGGTTGCCAGATAGTGGCAAATAATATTGGCGATCGTGTGAGACTTGCCGGTGCCCGGCGGTCCTTGCACCGTCACCCCTGCGGCACGTTCAAGGCGTTGCACTATGGTGACCTGTTCTCCGTTGTACGGCAGCGGGAAGAAAAGTTCTTGTGGTGTCTTGCCATCGGAGCAGCTGCCGCGGCTGGAGATTCCTCGAAAATTTACGGCCTCGAACTCAATGGGTTCGTCAGAGGGAGGAGATACCAATGCCAGAGGACCGCTCGGGATGTCGCAACCTGATGCCAGCTTCTCCTGTAAACGTCTTAGGTCATCAATCAAGTAATTATTGGTGCGCGGACGTGCGAAGAGAATCCAGGTGTCAGTGACGATGAGGTGCTCTCCCACAGGTGGCAATGGGTCACCTCGCGCCAGAATGTTTTTGTACGAACCGTGACTGTCTAGGTTTGCTGCTGCCATCTTTAGGACGTCCGTATAACTCCCTGGATCGAAGGGGGTGACAATCCTGTCCTTGTTTTTGGCAAGATGTTCCCGGGCAGCATTTTCAACATTAGCTGCTCCCGGAACTGTGCAGGCGATGAATGCGTTAAATTCTAATCGAGTATTTGTGGCCCGTGGCCTGATCTCCAGCGCCATCGTCTGCTCGTCAACCGCAATTTCTACCGCTTGCGTCAAAAGCGGATATTGAAATGAGATAGGTTTTCCTTCGAATGACATCTGCCAGGTTGACACTCCAACTCCCCAGACGAGCTCCAGAGGTCTCGCGGTTTCTTCGGCTTCCATTTGGCGTTTGGCGGCGAAGAGGTCTCCGTAGAGCGATATAGTCCTTCGGATAGGCTTTTCGCCTTCGGCCCACGATTTCCAAAGGCTGGTGTACGCCTCCAGCGCGCTGGCTTCCGCCGCACGCAGGCTCGATTCAATCTGCCGCCGTTCTTCAAGACTTTTCGAATCCGCGAGTTGATTTAGCCTATGAAGCAAGGCGGATTCGTCAAGCGTGGGGAGGGGGCCGAGCGGGTCGGAGGAAATCCGGAAAAGTGGTCTATGTGGCTCAGGCGCCCTCGGTGGCGCATCTGCTCCCAATCGCGCCACCCGCAGCCAAATGTGATCGCCTTCGGTCTGGATGTCGAGTTGAACGCCTGGCAGCCCCGCAACGTGGGATGGCTGGCAGGAGACGCCAAGTCCCTCGGGCAGTTGATAAGCACGAGGATCGATGTCCTTAATCTGCTCGCCGATATATTCGAATAGCCGGCGGAGCAGGTCACGCGGCGCTGAGGTCATTGGGTCCCCAGATTTTCCTTTGCCAGGTTGTCAGCTGTTCCCATTATGTTAACACTGGGCCAGCGCCGCAAGCTTTCGACAACGCCGCGCTTTACGCCTTGTGGAGGGCTCACTAGTTTGGGCGGGATGGTATCACGGTGAGCGTGACCCAGCTTTTGGTTTCTTCCGGGTCGCGGCCGACGAGTAATACCGCTTTCCGCGTGGGACCGGGATGGCAGGGGGCAAGCCTCCGAGTCCCACGACGACATTTATATCTAATGCAAGCCGCGCGTGCGGGACTTGCTTACCGCGAAAGCTCCCCTTACGGGGGACTTTCGCTCGAAGGCCTTTGCCCATCAAAGGTCGGAGTTATGCCGTGGGGATGACGCAGCGATGGCCTTGGGGACGGAGCGGGGCGCGCGTTTTCACGACGGTGTCGGGGACGGAGACGTCTGACACGCGGGCGAGGGGTCCGGGGCTAAAGGCCATTTCGAGATGCGGCGCTTTTCCGTGGGTGGTCGGGTCTCCCCTGATGAACTGCCTCACTGCGCCAATCGGGAGATTGGCGTTCCCAGGGGCCCGGCGGGGCGGCGGTTCGTGGCGAGTAATACCGCTTTCCGAATTCGGTTTGGAGCCGAGCAAGGATGAGAACAGCAGATCCCTCGGTCCAGGGCACCTCGGGATGACACCTTCGCGGGGATGTCGGGGACGGAGACGTTCGTCGTAGGCGGAGAGATCCCGCGGCTCCGCTGCGTAGCGCTCGGGCTGGCCACCCTTCATCGGGTGGTCAGTAGGCGAAGAGCTTGGCGGGGGTGTCTACCAGGATGGTCTTGCGTTGCGGGGCGCTGGGGATCCACTCGGCGAAGGAGTTGAAGACGCGGCCATCGTCGATTTGGTAGAGGGGGGTGACTTGGCTGAGGGGGCGGCCGGGAATTTGCTGCGGATGGGGCCAGTCGCTGCCCCAGAGGATGTGTTCGGGGTTGGCGGCGACCAGGGCTTTGGCCAGGGGGGCTACGTCGGGATAGGCGGGGGACTGGGTGGAGCTGCGGTAGGGGGCGGAGACTTTGACGTAGGCGGGGGCGGTTTTCAGGAGATTCAGGAGCGTGGCGAAGCCGGGCTGATCGACGCCCAGGGCAGCTTGTGCTCCGCCGAAATGGTCGAAGACGACGGGGACGGGGGAGGCGGCGACTTGGTCCTTGATGGCTTCGATGACGGAGAGGCGGGTGTAGAGCTGGATGTGCCACTTGGTGTTCTTGACGCGGTCGACGGCGGCTTGGAAGCTGCGGCGGGCCAGGGCGGGGTCGGACTGGCCGGAGGTTTCGAGGTTGATGCGGATGGCGCGCATGCCGGCGCGATACATTTCGTCGAGGGCGGAGGCGGGCGTGTTTTCGGCGATGACGGCGACGCCGCGCGCACCGGGGCCGAGTTGCTTGATGGCGTCGAGGCTGCAGGAATTGTCGGTGCCGTAGATGCTGGGGTTGACGATGACGACGCGCTCGGTGTGCAGCGCCTTGTGCAACCGGCGCATCTCCGGAATCGAGGCTTGCTCGGGCGTGTAGACGCGCGAAGGCGGCCAGTGGAAAGCGGGCCGGGTCTCCGAAGATATGCGTGTGGGAATCACACGCGTCCTTCGGCACGTCAAAGTTTACGGGCGTGGAGGGCTGCGATGCGCGGGCCCAGGCGGGCGTTGCGGGCCGAACCAGCGAGGCTGCTCCGGCAGCCGTCGCGCCGATGAGGAGTTCGCGTCGTGTGAACATGAATCGAGAATTTCCGTTTCGAGATTGCCCTGCGTTCGAGAGACTAACGCTCCGGGGTTATCGCGTCAACCTGGGGCGCCAGAGAATTGGAGGGCGCGGAGCCGGCGCGCCCCTTCCATTGTTCGATGCAGTGGAGTCGTGACGCTGGTATTTTGTCGGCGCTGGCGCGATACTGCGCGAGGTATCCGGTGCACTGCTATGCGTTTCGGATTGGGAACCGCTGATCCGTGGAGGGAACCGTGAAATATTTTCTATGCGCGGTTGCTGTCATTGCGATTTTGCTCGGCACGGCTTACAGAGCACACGCGCAGACTGAGATTACTTTGCTGATGCCGGGTCCGGTCGGCAGGGATCTGGTGCCGAAGCTCGTCGCCGGGTTCGAAAGCAAGACTGGCGACAAGGTGAAGATAACGTTCGCGCAGGGCAGCAGGGATACGGAACCCTATGGGACCAGGCAACTGGTGGCGCACGGCCGAGCGTTGGACGTGTCGGTGATGTTCGCGCCTTTTCCGGAGGCATTGGCTTCCGGGAACGTGGACCCGCACAGCGCGACGAGGATCGCGCGAATCGTCCTGGCAGTGACGGTGCGAAAGGGCGCGCCCAAACCCGATATTTCCACGCCGGCAGCGGTGAAAAAGATGCTGCTGGAGGCGAAGTCCATCTCCATTGTCGATCCTGCGCAAGGCACGCTGGGAGCCCAGGCCATGGAGGCTCTGAAGAAGATGGGCATCGCCGAGCAAGTGCAGTCGAAGCTGAAGGCCGTGGGAGAAAGTCGCGAGGCGGAGGAGGCGGTCGCCAAGGGCGAGACCGACCTATTCTTAGGCCCTGAGCTGAGCGATAAGCTCGTTGACGGCATCGATCTTGTGGGCGGCCTGCCGGAGGGAGCTGCAACTCCGATTGATGTTGTGGGTTTTGTTTCCACCCATGCGACAGACCCCAAAGCCGCCAAGGCTCTTTTGGAGTACCTGCAGTCGCCGGAGGCGGAAGCGGCCTACAAGGCGGCCGGGATGCTGCCGGGCAAAAAATAGTTAAGAGGACCGGGGATCCAGACTCAGGCTTTCGCCGGTTGGCGCCTAGCACCGCGAAGGTTAGGTCTTATCGAATTGCGGGAAAAGCCGCAGGGCGTTGCCGCGGTAGATGGCTTGCAGCTCGGCCGCGTCAAACACGCCGCAGGACTCCAGGCCTTCGACTGTATGCTTGGGGTTATCCTCGGAGGCTGCGTTGAGCTGGTCGGTCCCGAAGAGAATGTGCCCGGTGGTCATGACTTTTTTCAATGCTCCCATGGCGGCGGAATTGTAGGCTTGCGAAGTGTCGCAGTAGAAGCGCCGGATGCGGCCGAGAATCGAATTGGGCGGGGCAGGCTGATCCAGATTTTGGGCGGCTTCACGGCGGATGATGCGCTGGATCACCATGGGCATGGTGCCGCCGGCATGTGAGAACAGGAACGTGATGTTCGGATACTTCAGGTCGATGCCGCCTTTTCCGCGTTGATCGTCCTTTTCCTCTTCGCCGTTCCCTTCTATCGCCAGACCAAGCACGCTGCGGATATTCTGCGTGGTGAGCTCCTCCTGATCGAAACTATGATTGCCAATTTTCACCGGGTAGGGATGAGAGAACACAATGGCTTTGCGGCGGTTGAGCTCTTCCAGCACCGGCGCAAACATGGGATCGCCGATGTAGTTTTCGCCATAGTTGGTGTTGACGGAGAAGCCCACGGCCTTAAGCTTTTCAGACGCGTACTCGATCTCCTTGAGCGAGCGGTCCATGTCGGGCAGCGGCAACTGGGCGAATAGGGCGTAGCGGCGGGGATGGTCCGCCACCATTTTTGCGCCGAATTCATTGGCGTCGCGAGAGAGATTCGCCATCACTTCGTAAAATTTGTCGCCCAAGCGATACAGAAAAGGTCCCGGCGAAAGAACCGCCATCTCGACGCCGCCGCGGTCCATGGTCTCGAGGGACGCCTCCACGGACCACTTTTCTCGGCCACTCTTCAAGCCTGCCTGTTGCAAGGCGGCGACCCAGGAGGGGGGAGTGAAATGATGATGCGTGTCGATGCGGCGCGGATTTGTGGCTGTCGCTTGTCCCGGCGTTTGCGTTTGCGCCCAGAGGAGCGATCGGCTCCCGGAAAGCACGGAGCCAGCGCCTACAGCGGCGACTCCGGCTAGAAACCGCCGCCGCGGCCAGGAGGTTAAGGAGTCGCGGCGTCGTTCCGAGGGAGAGCTTTTCGTGAAACACCGGCAGCAAGATATGGCCGCTTCGAGAGTCTTAAAATTCATGCTTTCTTATTTAGCCTTCTTAGTGCCGGTGATGGCATCCTCGTCGGCTTGATCGGCAAGCAACTTATTGTACTCGATCACCTCGGACGGTATGCAGATCTGCTCGTAGGCTTGCTCGTCCGAGAACGGAATGGAGGCCGCTTTCGGATCATCTTGACCGGTAATCCACCTGTAGTTCGCCTTGGCGAGAATGAAAGAGGCCGTGTAATACGCCGGATCCTCGATCGTTTCCGTGAAGTTCAGGTGGTTATGATCGGGACGCACATAGGTTTCCTCCGCATGCGCATCGACGGTGTGCGGGTAACCGCGACGGTCAACCCAGGTTTTTTCGTCCATTCCGACTGTATCCACAACGAGTGTGTTGTCTCCCTGCCAGTGGCCCACGGAGTAACCGTACCACAGAGGACCGAGCCCGCCCGCATGGCCAACATTCTTGGGGAGTGGCCGTCCATCGGTCCAGACTTCGCGCCAGACCTTCCCGAAATTTTCCAGGATGATGATGCGGTCAGGCATCTGCGCGAATCCGATTTCCCTGATTTCATTATTGCTGACGCGGGGCATCCCGAACGGGTCGCACGTCTTCCAGGGATCGTTGGACGAGGCGCTAAATGGATCGGGAATATTCAGCTTCAGCTTCGCCAGTCCGGCAGCCGTCATTTGGGGAACGCGGTTGCTGAGAGCCGGCTCGCCAGGCCCGAGCCAAGTTCCTGTGACGTCGTGAACGGGCGCTGGCCCGCCGGGATCGTCCTTCACGTTGGGGATTCGCCCGGCGACGGCTTGCGGTCCGGGTGCATTCTGCCCAGCAGGCTTAGCATTCTGGGCGATTGCGGCGACAGACCAAAAGGCCAGTCCAGCCATCAATCCAAACATCGAATACTTCCATGGATTTCGCATTTCGATGCTCCTATGAATCAATCTTGCCGCTGGATCTCGAAGCGCAACGACCGGACCCTACTCTGGCAAACGAAAACATAGCCCGATCACCGTTCGGTCGCGAGCAGACGCAACGCGCGAGAATCTCATTCCTTGTTATTCGTCTTGCGTCCGTCGGGACGGCAGGCCGCCGACTCATTTCCGCCATTCCCAAAATCCTGATCGCAAGTGGCCGGCCGGTCTCCCGCGAGATCTCCGCTCCCTAATACCTTGCCACTCGCCAGCACCACCTTGCCGATTCGGCCGGCGGGGTTGCCGTTCTTAACCTGATATAGGAAGACGTCGATGGTATCTCCAGGCTGGATTGCGTCCCTGGTCCATCCAGAGCCGCTCACCGCTGAGGGACCGCCGCCTTCGGTAACCCAATGCACCAGGTTACCCTTGTCATCCTTCACGTCGAACAGAAGCAAGATATGGGGATTGGCCCAATTGATCTTGGTGACCACGGCTTGCTTCAATTCAACGAGCTTGGTGTTGTCGTAGGCGACGCTACCGTGGTGAGCGAGGGCCGGATTGGAAATGGCGAAGAGGCCAGAGAGCAAGACAAACCCAGCTACTAGCTTAAGTCTCATGCGACACTCCTTTGAGGGGTTCTTGCTGCTGTATCTATCACAATAGCTTGAACTAAACAAGGTCACATGCTGCGCCGGCAAGCTACTTCCCGCTGTGGAGGAAAAGAGAAAAGGCCGGACATCTGTCCGGCCTTTTCTGTCATGCCAATGCGCAGGATTTAGGTGGAGCAGGTAAGGATTCGTTAGCTATGCGGCTCGAAGCCATCGGCCTTGAAGATTGCCTGGGCATCCGAAGACGCCAGGTACTGCAGGAGCGCCTTGGCACCCGCAGGATCCTTGGCCTTCGTTGATACGAAGCCAACAATCGGCGTGGGCGCCACCAGCTTGCGCGGCAAAACACCGATGATGTCGTACTTGTCTCCGTTCGGTTGCATATCGCTCAGATAGAGCATGCCCAGAGCGAGGTCGCCTTTGGTGAGTCCTTGCTGGACGGGGCCGCCGCCGTTAGGCACATGACTTTTCCCGGCAATCTGATCGTTGATGCCAAGCTTGTCAATGGCCTCGGTAGCTGCCATGCCGGCGCTGCCGAAATCGGGATCGACGTAGCCGACGGACTTGGCGTCCAGCAGGGCCTTCTTGACTGAATTGGGCGAAGAGATATCCGGCTTGGGCGCACCCTTTGGCACGGCAATGGCCATTAGGAAGCTGGTCACCGTGGTGGCCGTGCTACGGTCGACGCTGCCGGAGGCTAGAGCGGCGTAGTAGGGCGGGAGGATCAGCGAGACATCCAGAGCCTCGCCCTTGGCGACCGACTGGCGGGTGCTCAGACCCGTGCCATAGGTGATCTTGACCTTGGCGCCGGTCTTCATCATGTAGTTGGCCACGATCGGATCCAGCGCCCTGCGCATGGGACCTGGGGCCAGAAGAGTAATTTCGTCTTGCGCGCGCGCAACGCTCGCCAGGCCGAGCAAGAGTGCGAAAAGGGTAAATGAGACTAGTACACGCTTCACAATTCCCTCCAGAATCGGCCGGGTATTTCGATTTGCTGAGACCAGCCGCTAGAATGGCTACTTTATACACCGGGCGAACCCAGCGCGGCCAGAGATTTTTGCTGCAGCCGGCACGAGCGCTTTCCCACTTCATTACTTGACTTGCGCGAATTGCGCCCGGCCGGTGTCCGGCGTATAGTGTGGCAAGAAGGAAGGTCCGAGAGGCTGCGCGACAACACTTAACCTAGGGATGGAGTCCTGATATGCGAAATCTATTCGCGAGCTTGACTGTTTTCTTGATTGTCGGCGTGGCAGTTTCGTCCAGCGCTTTGGCCCAGGCGCAGCGTCCCGCAACACCAGCGAAAGCATCGGCGCCCGCTCCCGCGCGCGATCTCAATGGAGTTTGGGCCGGCCCGGTGCAGGCGAGGATGAATACAGCGCCGGCTATGACGGAATTGGGACAAAAGCTATTCAGCGCTAACGAGGCGCTGGGCGGAGTTTCACAGACGAAGATCGATATCGTTTCAGCCGGAGTTTCGAACGATCCCGCACAGAAGTGCGATCCATCGGGCATGCCGCTAACCGTGGTCTGGAACCTCCGCGGCATGCAGTTTATCCAAGCGCCGACAAAGATGGTGCAATTGTATCAGTACCAGAAGACTTGGCGGGAGATTTGGACCGACGGGCGGGCGCTGCCGAAGAACGCCGGGAGCGATGAAGTGAACGCGCCTGATCCGCGCTATTACGGATACTCGGTCGGCCACTGGGAAGACGATTACAACTTCGTGGTGGACACGGTGGGCATGGATGAGCGGACCTGGGTGGATCACGTGGGACATCCGCACAGCAGCGAACTAAAGGTGCAAGAGAAGTATACGCGGATGGATCACGACAACATGCAGAACGTCGTGACCATCGACGATCCGAAGATCTACACCAAGCCGTACGTGGCGACGACGGTGCTGTGGCACTGGAACCCGAAGCAGGAATTCGAAGAGCAACTGTGCATCCCGTCGGATGCGCAGGCGTACATGGAGTTCATCGCGGATCCAGCGGCGGCGGGCGCGAAGAAGAAGTAGCTAAACGAAGGGCTTGAAGAGTTTTGATCGGGTTCCGGGAACGGTACGTTTCCGGAACCCGATTTGTTTTCGCTTGTGTCTAGCTGGGGGTCGCGGAGTTGCGCGTGATCTTCTTCACCAACTTGCCGGGCCCATCTGAAATATAGAACGCGCCGTTCTTGTCCCTGGTGATTTGGTGGGGACGGCTGCCGTCGAAACCGCCGAAAGAATCGAGGATCTTGTCGTCCTTCACGATTTTGACTGACCGGCCGTCGGTGTCACTGATGTAGAGCGTGTCGTCCGGCATGATCCAGAGGCCTGAGGGAAAGATCAGACCCAGGTCGGTCCACTGCTTGATGAACTTGCCGTCTTGCGTCCAAAACTGGATGCGCTGATTCACGCGGTCCGCCACAACCAGCTCGCCCTTGGAATCGATCACAATTTTATGCGGTAGATTGAACTGGCCGATGGCGTTTCCCTTGGTGCCCCCGATGATCATGAGGAACTTGCCGTTCTTGTCGAACTTCACGATGCGCGAGTTGCGATAGCCGTCGGTGATGAAGAAATCGCCATTGGCGGCCACGACGACGTCGCTCGGTCCGTCAAAACTGTCGTGCGAGGTGTTGTCGCCGGCGACTCCCTTTTTGCCGAGCATCATGAGTAATTTGCCGTCCTCGGTGAATTTGCCGACGATGTTGTCCACGTTGTCGGTAATCCAGATGTAGCCAAAGCGGTCCACGTTCACGCTGTGAGGGCCACCAAAAAGGTTCGCGCCCCAAGCTTTTTGGAACTTTCCGTCGAGTCCAAAGACCCACACCGGTGGGTCGCTGGGGTTGGGTCCGGTGACCAAGACTAGGATGGAACCCTTACCATTCGGGTCATACCCCACCGAATGCACCTCCTTCAACGTCGACCAATCCATGCCCGCGGGCAAATCGCCCCACTTCGTAATGGTCCAGTGCGGATTGGGCGGAACGTTGGGAGGAAGATTCCTGTCGTGCGCCTGCTGGGCAAATGCCACCGATAAGGTCGCGATCACGACGACCATTAGCGTCGAAACTATGAATTTTTTCATGGCGGTGGGCCTCCGTGAGCGGATTGGAGCATAGCGGCCATCGTACTGTCAACGGACGCAACGCGCTGTGTCGCCGCAAAATGAGAATGTCCGGTTTGTGCAAAGTAGAAATGTCCGGTTCCATGGGTGGCCGAGGGGCCCATGGAAACGGAGCGAATCACGTTGAGTCAACGAGAACGAGAGCGATTGAAAGTGCTGCACGAAGTGGATCAGAAGCATCTGACGCAGGTCGCCGCGGCCAAGCGGCTGCAGGTAACCGACCGCCACGTGCGGCGGATGCTGCTAGGCCTGCGCCAGCGTGGCGATGGTGCGCTCGTTCATGGACTGCGCGGGCGCCCCTCGAACCGCCGGCTGGCGGCCAAGCTCCAGGAGAAGATTCTGACGCGGCTACGCCAGCGGTACGCGGATTTCGGCCCCACGCTGGCCGCCGAACACCTGGCCCAGGAAGGTTTCGCGGTGAGCCGGGAGACGCTGCGGAAATGGATGACCCGGGCGGCCTTGTGGCGACCGCGCCGCCAACGTGTGAAGGCCGTGCATGTGTGGCGCGAGCGCAGAGCCAGTTTCGGGGAGCTGGTGATGCAGGACAGCTCGCCGTTCCGCTGGCTGGAGAATCGCGGTCCGGCTTGCCATCTGATCGCTCTGATCGATGATGCCAGCAGTCGCCTCTGGGGACGGTTCACCGAGCAGGACACGACGGAAGAGAACCTGCGCACCCTGCAAGGATGGGTACGGCGCTATGGCCGTCCGCTGGCTCATTACACCGATAAAAACAGCATCTTTCAAACGGCCGGTCCGCAGCCGCTGGCCGAACAACTCCGGGGAGATCCACAGCGCACGCAGTTTGGGCGAGCGTTGCACGAGTTGGGAATCGAATGGATCGCGGCGCACAGTCCGCAAGCGAAGGGGCGTATCGAGAGACTCTTTGAAACCTTGCAGGACCGTCTGGTGAAGGAGATGCGGCTGGCCGGGATCGACAGCATCGCCGCAGCCAACCATTTCCTGGAAATGCGCTTTCTTCCCGAGTGGGAACAGCGCTTCACCGTGACGCCTCGTAGCCCGCGCAATGCTCATCGGCGGCTGGGGCCGGAGCATCGCTTGGAGGAAATTTTCAGTGTGCGCGCCGCGCGCCGGGTGGCTGCAGATCACACCGTCAGCTGGGATGGCCATCGCTGGGGAGTCCTGCGGGAGGACGTTTGTGCGGGGCTTCGTGGAGCTGCCGTAGAGATCGAACGGCGATTAGACGGAAGCCACTGGTTGCGCTACCGGGGCCGCTATCTCCACCTGCGTCCCTGCCCCCAACCGCTGCGGCCGTCCGCAAGTCCTTCCGGCCTACGGCCTCCAGGACTTGCGGAACGAACACTGCAACCCCAAACCAAAAGCAAACCCAAACACCATGTGCCTGCTGAGCACCCTTGGAGAAAACCATGGAAGCGGACATTTCTACCTGGCGGAAAACCGGACATTTCTACTTTGCGTTGACACGGACGCAACGCGCTGCCCAGGAGGTGCTTCGTCGCATGCGGATTCGCACGGCTGTCGTCGGACAGCGTCCGTTGGGTGAAACTTGTTTGCCATCAGGAACTGTGGTAGATGAACGTAACGCTCAGGGTACGTCATACGTCTTACGACTACGATCAGGAGGCGCTCATGGGAAATCCGTTCAAGGGCTCAATCATTGGCGTAGTGGCGTTGCTGGCATTGGCAGCCACTGCGAGCGCGCAGAACCCACAAGGCGTACCGCAACACCCGCCGAACCGGGAGGAAAAGCTGGCGGCTGAAGACACGGGCGGACCAGCTCCGGTTCGCGACCTTTCCGGATCGTACGTCGGGCCCACGGAATCCAAGCTGGGCATGGACGTGGCGCCGATGACTGATCTCGGCAAAAAAATGTTCGCCATGAATAAGCCTGACCCATTCAGCGCGGGGTCGAATGATCCCTGGGCCACCTGCGATCCCTTCGGGATGCCGCGCAGCGCGGACAACGAAACTCGGGGAATCGCCTTTGCCCAGATGCCCGGCCGCGTCGTGATCATGAACCAATACCAGAAGGTCTGGCGGGAAGTCTGGACGGACGGGCGCGCGCTTCCCACCGGTTTTGGCACCAAGGACGGCCCGGACCCCAGGTGGTACGGCTACTCGGTGGGGCACTGGGAGAACGATAATACTCTGGTCGTTCAAACGGCCGGCATGAACGCGAGCAGCTGGGTGGACCGCCGCGGCTACCCCCATAGCGTTTCGGCAGTGGTTGAGGAGCGCTATGTGCGCCCAAACCATAATACCGTCGATCTCACCGTCACTCTCGATGACCCGAAGATGTACACCAAGCCGTGGGTGGTGGCGACCAACCACTTCAAGTGGATTCCTGACCAAGCAGACGAGGAGCAGCTCTGCGTGCCGTCCGAAGCGCTGCTATACCTGAAGGCCGTTGCGGGCCCGGCGGATGAGGATCAGGCTACCGGCAAGAAGAAATAGCCGGTGTAGCGCTCTTAGAAACTGCGGAAGGGTTGCCGAAGGGAGTCCACTGGCTGCTGAACGAGAGTTCAGCAGCCAGTTTCATTTTCTGACTATCTACTTCTTCTTGCTCTTATCGTCTGCGCCGACAATTTGGTCTTGCCCGGCAGGCAGAGCAACAGTTTCCCGATACAGGATCGCCTCCGAAGGCACGCAGAGTTGCTCATCGGCCTGCTGATCCGGAATCCACTTGAAGTGGTTCGTCGAAATCACCCAGGGCTTCGTGTACATCTTCGGGTCGTCGAGAGTAACGACCAGACTGAGATTGTTGTGATCCGGCCGGTCGTAGCGCTCCTCGACGTGGGCGTTGACGCTGTGGGGATAGCCGCGGCGGTCCACCCAACTGCTGGCGGTCATGCCGGTCGTCTCGACTACGAGTGTATGGTCACCATCCCAATGCCCTACCGAGTATCCATACCACCGGGGATCAGGACCGTCCGCTTCGCCCACATTCTTGGGGAGCGCCCTTCCGTCCATCCAAACTTCGCGCCAGACCTTCTGATACTGGGTCATGATCACGACGCGATCAGGCATCGTGGCGAAGTCAAGTCCCCTCGTTTCGTTCGTGGTACTGCGCGGCATGCCGTAGGGGTCGCAAGTGGCCCAGGGATCATTGGAACCGGCACTGAACGGATCGGGGTGATTCATGCTCAGGAGCTTCTGGCCGAGAGCCGTGAGCGTGGGCGCAGTGCCCAATTGAGGCTCCAGCGGACCGGCCCATGAGCCATTCAAATCGTGGACGGGCGGCGGGCCGCCAGGGCCAGCATCCTGCATCTTCTGATAAACGCTTGGCGGCCTCTGGTCGACTTGGCCACGCGGGGGCAGATTCTGGGCGGACGCGGCTGCCGAGGCCAGCAATACAATCGCTGAGGCAAACTTCAACGCCGTGCTGGAATTTCGCATACTCAGACACCTCCAAACCTAAATTGTCTCTTCTAGTTCAAGATTGTTACAGGAGCGGATGCCTGCAGACAATCGCCAGAGAGTCAGCAGGCACCTGCGCCCCCAAAGACACAGAGTGCGCCAGGCGCCTGCCGCCAATCGCCAAAGCTTGAGAGAACTTCCTACTGGTCGCGATATCCGAGAGCGCTGTCCCTTAGTTCCTTGCCGTCAGCAAGGACGATCTTATTGAGGCGCCCCACCGGATGGCCGGTCTTCGACTGATAGATGTAGACCGTGATCGCATCACCAGGCCCGATCGAACTTGCCTTCCATCCGAGCAAGCCCAGCGCAGACGGGCTGCCCGCCTCGCCGGCCCAATGCACGACGTTGCCGCTGTCGTCCTTCACGTCAAACATGATGAAGCTGTGCGGATTAGCCCAGACAAACTTGGTAACCGTTGCATTCTTCAAAACCACCGGCTTGCTGGTATCGTAAGCCACATTCCCGTGGTGCGCGTACATAGAGCCGCCCACGGTGAAAAGAACTACGGCCAGCGCCAACACAATACCGATTCTGGTCCTCATGAGGTTCGACACTCCTTTTCGAGAAACAGCCGATTCCCTCCATATAACACGTTTCTTATGGTGGAGCAAGTTTCCCAACATGCATTATACCAGTTTCTCCTCCGGGCTAGTGGCCCCCGACAAACACGGGGAAGGAACCTTCCGGTCACTACGATTCGAGTTAAACGCTTAGAAATTGTCGTGGCAGTAAATTCCGGCACGACATGGGCGGCTTGACTGCGATAATTCCGCAGCGTATGCTCGGGGTAGAGCGGCAACAGAACCCAGGGGGGCGGGATTCAGTCTGCTCGAATCTTTCTGTCCTTTTTCATGGAGGCATCGTATGAAAATCAGACTTGTGGCTTTTCTTGCCATGACGGTCGGCGTTCTTTTGATTTCGGCCCCGCTATTTGCGCATCATGGGCGGGTGGGATACGACAACGAGAAGGTACTCACGCTGAAAGCCACGGTCACGGGTTTCGAGTGGTCGAATCCGCACGTGCAGATACATTTTGACGCGCCAGATGAGAAGGGCGTTATGCAGCACTGGACGGCGGAAGCGGGTAATCCGTTTGCCGAGTCCCGCATCGGCTGGACCAAGGACGAATTCAAAACTGGAGACCAGATCACGATCACGTTTCACCCAGCGAAGAACGGGAACGGAGTCGGACTGTTCATGAGGGCGGTCCTCCCGGGAGGTAAGATCGCGGGAGGCGGCGGCGGAGCGAATCCCGACGCGAACTAGCCAGACACGCGAAAGAATCGCACGAGCATGAAAACGGGTCCTGCCTGGCGGCAGGACCCGTTCTTGCTTGCCGGGGAACAGGGCTTGAAAGGTTTGAGGCGGGGACACGGGCAGTTCAAATCAGAGGAGGGAGTAATGCAAATGCCGAATCCAAACGCGGGATGGCGCCTCGCGGGATGGGTCTTCGTTCTCGCAGCCCTGCTAAGTTTCTCGCCGGCTTTGCGCGCCCAGAATGCCGGGCAGAAGGCACAAGCAGCCAGCTCCAGCAAAAGCTTTGATCCGCACGATCTCTCAGGTGTATGGATGCGCGAAAACGGTCCGCTGAACTGCAGTGTGGTGGGTCTGGATAAGTGTTCCCTGTGCGACACCACCCATACCTGCGTAACCGGCACGCCGGGCGTACCGCCGGGCGGGTACAACATCCTGCCGGACCAGGTTCACATGACCCAGTGGGCTCACGACCGATGGATGTCGCAGGACGCGGGTAAGGGAGAATCCGGCAATGACGACCCGTACGACCATTGCGATCCACTGAACGTGCCAAAATTAATCTACGGCTACATTCATCCGTTTCAGTTGGTGCAGACCCCGAGCGCGACCTACCAGCTTTTTGAAGAAGCGCACGTTTGGCGCGTCATTCACACGGATGGGCGGCCGATGCCCAAAATGGAGGACCTGCCGTTTGGGCCCACCTACCAGGGAGCCGCCGTGGGGCATTGGGACGGCGACAAGTTTGTGGTGGATACGATTGGCATTCGAGATGACACGTGGCTCGATGGGCGCGGTCATGTGCATAGCGAGGACCTCAAGACGGAGGAAACCTATCGCCGTGTGGACCATGACCACCTGGAGTTGAGTATCACTCTGAATGATCCCAAGGCCTACGACCACGTCTGGACGTTTGGCCCCCGCAAGTTCGACCTGAAGGAAGGGCCACAGTGGGAGATGCAGGAATCCTACTGCACCTGGGGAGAACAGCAAAGATTTAATCAGTCGCAAACCGATCCGACTGCCCAGGGAGTACAGCCGCCGCGGGCGGACGCGAAGTAGCGGCTTTCTACGGCTGCAATTCAATCTGAAGCGCGAGGATGAAATCCCGGTCGAGCAAATAGCTCGGCCGGGGTTTTGTCTTTATACCGCTAACGCAGGGAATGAGTTGGCGGACCCTAGTGGACAGTCACACGCTCAGATGGGCACGGACGACTTCGTCTGTCAATTCGTCGATCGTTCCTGCAACGACTCGCCGCCCATTCGAGAGTATGCAGAACTCGCTCGCTACGCGACGCGCGAATGGCAGCTTCTGCTCGACGAGAAGGACCGCCAAGCCCTCTTGCTTATTCAGCCTCAAGACAATATCGCCGATTTCGTGGACGATATTTGGCTGAATTCCTTCGGTGGGCTCATCGAGAATCAATAACTTGGGTTCGAGGACGAGCGCACGGCCGATTGCGAGTTGTTGTTGCTGTCCGCCAGAGAGGTCGCCGCCGCGCCGTTTCAGCATCTGCTTCAGAACGGGAAACAAGTCGAAGATGCGCGGCGGTATGGTCCGTGCGCCGTTCTTCCGTATCCCCAAGCCAACGCTGAGGTTTTCCTCTACCGTCAGGTGCGAAAAGATTTCGCGGCCTTGTGGGACGTAGCCGATGCCGATCCTGGCCCTCTCCTCAGCGGGCCTCTTGAGCAAATCGACTCCGTCGAAAGTGATGCTGCCCGAGGCTACCGGCAGCAGGCCCATGATGCATTTGAGCAGCGTGGTCTTGCCCATGCCGTTGCGGCCCATCACGCAGACGAGCGAACCGGCGGGTACGGAAAGATCGACGTCCCACAACGTGTGGCTGCCGCCGTAAAACTGGTTAAAGGCTTTGATCTCCAGCACGCTTACGCTCCGAGATAAACCTCGATCACACGGGGATCCTTCTGCACTTGGTCCATGTCGCCTTCCGCGAGCACACGCCCTTCGTGCAGCACCGTGACGCGCCTGGCGATCGACCGAACAAAATCCATATCGTGCTCGACCACGACTACGGAGTGTTCGCCGGCGAGCGACTGAAGTAACTCGGCCGTGCGCTCGATTTCTTGTGGCGTCATACCGGCCACGGGCTCGTCCACCAGGAGCAGTTCCGGTTCCTGCATCAACAGCATGCCGATCTCAAGCCATTGTTTCTGCCCATGGGCGAGTGTCCCTCCGAGCACCTGGTGCTGCTCGGAGAGACCGATGATCTCCAGTACCTCGTAGATCCTGGCCTCCTGCTTTGGCGTTCGGCGAAAGAAGAGGGTGTGCAGGAAGGACTTGTTGCCAGCCAACGCCAGCTCGAGGTTTTCGAACACCGTCAGTTGCTCGAACACGGTCGGCTTCTGAAATTTTCGTCCGATTCCGGCCTGCGCAATCTCAGGTTCCGTCAGCGCCAAGAGATTCAGTTTCGGCCCGAAATGCACGCTTCCGGAGTCCGGGCGAGTTTTGCCGGTGACGACATCCATCATGGTCGTTTTACCCGCGCCGTTAGGTCCAATGATGCAGCGCAGCTCCCCAGGCTCGATCTGCAACGTGAGTTCGTTGAGCGCTTTGAATCCATCGAAACTGACCGTCAACTTCTCTATGGAGAGTGTTTTGCCACTGACGCTCATTTTCGGGACGGCTCCGGGCGGCTGGCTTGAATTGGGAGCCGCTTCGGCCTTCGCTGGTTTTCTTACCCTGCCAGACAGCAAGCCGATGATCCCGCGTGGCAGGAACAGCGTCACGACCACGAACAATGTACCCAACGCGTAGTACCAAGCCTCGGGAATCGTACTGGTGAAATACGTTTTGGCGTAATTCACCAGAATTGCGCCAGCGGCTGCGCCATAGAGCGTCCCTCGCCCTCCGACCGCGACCCAGATGACGGTTTCGATCGAGTTGATCGGGGAAAACTCGCTGGGGTTGATGATGCCAATCTGCGGCACGTAAAGGGCGCCGGCAATTCCGGCGAGGACTGCGGAGAGCACAAACACGGACAGTTTGTAGGATTCGACGCGGTAACCGAGGAAGCGGGTCCGGCTCTCTGCGTCGCGGATCGCCCGGACCACGCGCCCGGCGCGCGACGAAACGATCATGCGGCACAAAAGGTAGCTGCCGCCGAGGGCGAATCCGGTGATGACGAGCAGGACCACGCGCACTTTGTCCGAGTGGAGATCAAAACCGAGAATGTCCTTGAAATCGGTGAAACCATTATTCCCGCCAAAGCCCATGTCGTTGCGGAAGAACGCCAGCATGAGAGCGTAGGTGAGCGCTTGAGTGATGATCGACAGATAGACGCCAGTGACGCGCGACCGGAAGGCAAACCAGCCGAACGCCAGGGCCAAAGATCCGGGAACAAGTACTGTCATCAGGAGTGCGAACGCGAAATGATTGAAGCCGTACCAAAACCAAGGCAGCGACTTCCAGTTAAGGAAGACCATGAAATCCGGCAAGACGGGGTTGCCATAGACACCCCTTGGGCCGATCTCGCGCATCAGGTACATGCCCATGGCATAGCCACCGAGGGCAAAGAAGGCCGCTTGCCCCAGGCTCAGAATGCCGCAGTATCCCCAGATCAAATCCACGGAAAGCGCCAGGAGCGCGTAACAGAGGTATTTGCCTGTCAGCGTTAGGCCGTAGGTGGACATATGAAATGGAGACGAGGCAGGCACAAGCAAATTCAGAATCGGCACCAGAGTCACGACCAGCGCGAGGCCGCCGAGAAACCAGCCGGTGCCAGAATCCTTGCGCGCGCTTATCCACAGCGTGTATTGGCGGGCCATGCCTACTGATTCTCCGACGCACGGCCGGTTGGCGGGAACAGGCCGCGCGGCCGGGCCTGAATGAACAAAATGAGCGCTACGAGAACAAAAATCTTGGCCAGCACCGCGCCTGCATAAGGTTCAAGGAGTTCGTTGACGACGCCCATGGACATGCCCCCAACCATGGAGCCCCAAAGATTTCCGACTCCGCCAAATACGACCACCATGAAGGAGTCGATGATGTACGACTGTCCGAGGTTAGGGTTAACGTTAGTCAGCTGGCTGAGCGCGACGCCGGCTACCCCGGCAACTCCCGAGCCGAGGCCAAAGGTCAGCGCGTCGACCCATTCGCTGCGGATGCCCATGGCTTTCGCCATGGCCCGGTTCTGCGAAACAGCCCTGATCTCGAGCCCGAGGCGGGTGCGCTTCAGCACCACGAAAAGGGCAGCAAAGACCAGCATTGTGAAGATCACGACGTAGAGCCGGTTATAAGTGATGGCAAGCGCGTCGTTCACCTGGAGCGTGCCGCTCATCCAGTCGGGCGTTTGGACCGATCGGTTCAGCGCGGTAAAAATCGAGCGGACCAGTTGTTGGAGGATGAGGCTGACGCCGAACGTCGCGAGCAGCGTTTCAAGAGGCCTGCCATAGAGAAAGCGAATGATGCTGCGCTCGATCAGGATACCCATAAGCGCCGCAACAATAAATGCCGCCGGAATCGCCACAAGGATGGATGTTTCGGTGTGGTTGGGCATGGCCACCTGGACGACGTAGGTGGTGTACGCGCCCAGCATCATCAATTCGCCGTGCGCCATGTTAATGACTCCCATGACGCCAAACGTAATCGCGAGACCGATGGCGATAAGCACAAGAACGGATCCGAGACTGAGCCCAAAAAATAGCGTCTGGAAGCCCGAGTAAAACGCGCGCCACCTGGTGATGGACTTCACCGCGGACGCGGCGGCCAGCCTGACCTTCGGATCGCTCTCGGCGTAGCTACCGTCGGGATTCTGCGCGAGTAAACCCTGCAGCTTGTTCAGCGCATCCTGACGGACACCCTTGCCGAGAACGCCGACCGCAGCCAGACGCGCCTGCGCATCGGAACCGTCCAGCGCGGCGAGCGCCAGGCCAGTGGCAATTTCATTTTTGACCTTGGAATTTGTTTCCACGGCGGCGCGATCACGCAAGAGCTGCACGTTGCCTTCGTCCAGGTTTTGCTCGATTTGTTGCACGGCATCCAGGCGGACGGATGGATCCGTGCTCGACAACCCGAAACGGGCCAGCGTCGTCTGCAAGACGCGCCGTAAATGGTTGTTCGTGCCGATTTTAGTGAGGCCGTCAACGCCGGCCGGGCCAGCTGGCTTCAGGGTGACGGGATCGATCAGATCCAGCGTCGTTGAATTCTCGTCTGCCGCGGTCTTGACGAGAAAGACCATCTGATTGTCGTTGCGGTAGTACAGGCGATCTTCCAGCAGCGCTGTAAGCACGGCCCGCACGCTCGGGTGACCGCTTGCAGTCAACTGCTCGATGATTTTTTCTTTATCGTCAAACGTGGCATCGCGCAGTTGTCCCAGGGTCGCGACGAAAGCTGTGTCTCGCGGCGATTGAGCGTCTAAGGGCCCTGCGCCCCGGCTGGCGAGCAGCAGCAAAAGAAACAGCCACTGCACGCCAAGCCAGAGGGGAGACTTCTTCATTTATAGTTCTGTCCCGAGCACTTCTTCGTTGCCGTGTTGTAGTTACCGCAGTCGAGCTTGACCCAATCTGCCACGATGTTCTTATCGGACGGGAGATAACGGGACCAAGCTTCGCCAGGCACTGTGCCGGGAGTCTTCCACACGACGTCGAACTGTCCGTCTGCGCGCACCTCACCAATGTACACTGGTTTGGTGATGTGGTGGTTTGGCAGCACCTTGGCGATGCCTCCGGTCAGATTCGGCGTTTCCAGGCCAGGCAACGCGGCGATTACCTTATCCACGTTCGTCGTCCCGGCCTTTTGCACCGCCTTCACCCATAGATTAAACCCGATGTAGTGCGCTTCCATAGGATCGTTGGTAGTCCTCTTCGGGTTCTTGATGAACTCGTGCCATTGCGCGATGAACGCCTTGTTTTCCGGCGTGTTGATGCTCTCGAAATAGTTCCACGCCGCCAAGTGGCCGACGAGAGGCTTGGCGTCCAGGCCCGACAGCTCTTCCTCACCGACCGAGAAAGCCACTACCGGGATATCCTCCGCCGAGATCTTCTGGTTGCCCAGCTCTTTGTAGAACGGCACGTTAGCATCGCCATTAATCGTCGAAACGACCGCGGTCTTCTTTCCTTCAGAGCCGAATTTTTTGATCGCCGCGACGCGCGCCTGCCAATCGGAGTATCCGAATGGCGTGTAGTTGATCGAAATGTCCTCCGGCTTTACGCCTTTGCCCAACAGGTAAGCTTCCAGTATTTTGTTGGTTGTGCGCGGGTAGACATAGTCTGTTCCCTCGAGAACCCACCGTTTCACGCCGACTTCGTTCATCAGGTAATCGACTGCGGGAATGGCCTGCTGGTTCGGCGCAGCGCCGGTGTAGATCACGTTTTTGGACGACTCTTCGCCCTCATACTGGACGGGGTAAAAGAGTAAGCCGTCGTCCTTTTCGAAGACAGGCAGCACTGATTTCCGGGAGACCGAAGTCCAGCATCCGAAGACCACGGCGACCTTGTCCTTTTCGAGCAGTTCCTGCGCTTTCTCGGCGAACAGCGGCCAGTCGGATGCCGGATCGACGACTACAGGCTCAAGCTTCTTGCCCAGCAATCCGCCCTTCTTGTTTTGTTCGTCGATCATCATCAGGATGGTGTCCTTCAGCGTCGTTTCGCTGATGGCCATGGTGCCGGAAAGGGAATGGAGGATCCCCACCTTGATGGTGTCCTGCGCGTTGGCCATTCGAGGGAAGGCCATCGAGGTGAAAGCCATTCCGGCAGCGAGCAACCAAGCCGCCAGAGGGATTCTCCTGGGCTTCACGGGCTTTGTATCTGAATCTGAACCTAAAAGAACATCTCTATGCTTCATAGTTCCTCCTTGAAGATTAGTTACTTGATTGTCTTGGAGAGCTGTATCTGTAGGCCGATGCCCGCCGCCCAGGTATCGAGATTCACTTCGTTGTAGTGTTTGTTCAGGTAAAAGCTCATCAAGCGCGCGTCGAACTGCTTGATGACGTAGTCCACATCCACTTCGGTGGTATTTTGCCGGAAGCTCTGGAGGCGAGGACCGTAACCTCCAGAGATGAATGCTCCATCGGTAGCCTCAGCAATGGCGTACTTCCCGAGGAACTCAAATTTTCCGATGCCGACTACCTTTGGTTCGAGGAACGAGACGAGCCCGTAGGCGCCGGAGTCATTTCCGTAACCCGCGTAATACCCACCGAACCCGTTATAATCGGCGAACTCGCTTTCCACCGTGAAAGCCCCGCCATTGAGCACCTTCTTCTCCAAAAGGAAGTCAACCGTTGTGCCCTCGGCCGTCGCTGAACCCGTCGCGTTAGCTTGCGCCTGAGTCGCGACGCCCAGGGCGATCAGGTTCTTGTCTCCGTAGTACGTGCTGTTCAGGTAGTAGCCATTCTCCGGATCCCAGAAATCAAACTGGAGTCGGCCGGCCCAGATCACATTCTTATCCCCGTCCACGGAATTGCCGTCGAAGACGCCTAGCGATGCTTTTATCTTGACCGGGTTCGTCTTGAAATCCCCCCAATACGCGATCCCGTTGTCGCGACCCTGGAAGACAGCGGAGTATCCGTCTTGGATGCCATCCTCGTATACGTCCCATTCATTGGAATAGAAGGGGCCGGTGAAGTTATCGCGGTCGCTCGGCGGAAGGAAACGGCCAAACCAAACGTTGAACATGGGCGACGTCGTGTGGAATTCCGCCACGGCGTCCAATATTTCCAGGGTGTTGTAGTTGGTGCTGTAGTCGGTGTTGAACATCGCGCTGATGTTCGGCGTGATGTCCCCGCCCAGATAAATACGGGCATGTCCGAGCGAGAATTGGTCGTCGGGACTGGCGTTAGCTTCAACATGCTGGTAATCGGTTTGGATTCCGGCGCCCACGGTAAAGGAAGGTTCAAAGCCCTGCGCCCGCAGCGGCGATGCCCACAATATCAGCCACACAACCAGGAACACAGCCGGCCACGCGGACGAGCCTCGCGTCGGAGCAACTGCTCGAGCAAGGCGGAAGCAACGCAGCACGACTCCTAGTGGCAATTCACCTTTGACCATGGCTGACATAGCACCTCGTTTCGATGTGAGTTTAGAATTTCGTGTTTTTACTTCTTATTACTTATATCTACTGCCCTTACGTGCTCGAACGGATAGTCGCAATCAGAGTTGGTGGCCAGCTGAAGCAATTCCCAGCCGGGTCCCAGCGAAACGGAATCGCACGAAACAATTCACCTGAGGCGCAGTTCGAAGAGGGTGGCCCACTGCACGATGATCTGGGTCCCGTTGTAAAGCACTTACCCCGAGACTATCTGACTGATAACTCATATAAAAATGGCCCGTACCCGAGTGCACGCGCAGAGTATCCTCGCGCAGGCCGTCGAAGTAAAACGCAATTTTCCGATGGACCGAATCATATATTTAGATTATATCGGCATGCGATATATCTAAAAACGGTGTGGAGAATTCCCGGTGCATTCGGTACACTGCGTTCCGCCATGCGGCTTGCGCACCCAGAGTCATCGCCATGCATCTGACGCCTAGAGAAATCGAGAAGCTTCTCATTGCCACGGCTGCTGAGTTGGCGCGCAAGCGCCGCACCCGCGGCTTGAAACTGAATCATCCCGAATCCGTGGCGCTGATTACCGCCGAGATTTTAGAGGGCATTCGCGATGGCAGGTCGGTCTCCGAACTCATGGAATACGGCGCCACGATTCTGCGCCGAGAGGACGTGATGGAAGGCGTGCCGGAAATGATCGCGGAAGTCCAGGTCGAAGGAACCTTCCCGGACGGCACCAAGCTCGTGACGGTACATCATCCAATTCGCTAAAGTAGGAACCTGCTTGCGGCAAGGAGTGGCAGATGATTCCAGGTGAATATTTTCTGGCGACCGATCCCATTGTTGCGAACGCCGGTCGGCGGACCGTTGCACTTGAGGTGGCCAACGTCGGCGACCGCCCCATTCAGGTCGGTTCGCATTTTCATTTCTTCGAGGTCAATCGGAGCTTGCGTTTCGATCGCGCGACGGCCTTCGGAATGCGACTCAACATTCCCGCAGGAACCGCCGTCCGATTCGAGCCTGGCGATGAGAAGAAAGTTATGCTGGTCGCGTTGGGTGGTGCGTCGGAAGTATATGGCTTGAACGGACTCACCAACGGTCCGGCAAACTCTTCCGGCGAACAAGATGCCAGAACAAAAGCGGCGTGCGAAGCCGCCAAGTCACAAGGATTTGAGGGGAGCTAGGCCGCATGACCCTGGAGATTCCTCGCAGGCAATACGCCAGCCTTTACGGACCCACCACCGGCGATCGTGTTCGGCTCGCGGACACTGATCTTCTCGTCGAAATCGAAGCTGACCTCACCATGCCCGGTGACGAAGCCAAATTCGGTGGCGGCAAGGTGCTTCGGGACGGCATGGGCCAATCGGCCTCAGTCACTTCACAAGCGGGCGCCCTCGATGTGGTGATCACCAACGCGGTGATCGTGGACCATTGGGGAATCGTCAAGGCCGACATCGGCATCCGCGGCGGACGTATCGTGGCAATCGGCAAGGCCGGCAATCCCGACATCATGAGTGGCGTCACTCCGGGAATGATCGTCGGCGCGGGCACGGAGGCAATTGCGGGCGAAGGAAAAATCCTCACCGCCGGCGGCATTGATGCGCACGTCCATTTTATTTGTCCGCAGCTTGTCTGGACCGCTCTCTCCGCGGGCCTGACCACACTGATCGGAGGCGGTACGGGACCTGCCACCGGAACCAACGCAACCACATGCACGCCAGGGCCTTGGAATATTCACCGCATGATGGAATCCGCCGAGGGCTTCCCGATCAATCTCGGTTTTCTCGGCAAAGGCAACGCTTCGTTTCCCAATCCCCTGCGGGAGCAGATCCTGGCTGGCGCCATCGGGCTCAAACTCCACGAAGATTGGGGAACGACGCCCGCTGCGATTGATTGTGCGCTGTCCGTTGCGGATGAGCTCGATGTGCAGGTGGCGATTCACACGGATACGCTCAATGAAGCAGGTTTCGTGCAAGATTCGATTCGGGCATTCAAGGGACGCACCATCCATACCTACCACACCGAGGGCGCCGGCGGCGGCCACGCGCCAGACATCATTCGCGTCTGCGGCGAGCCAAATTGCCTGCCGTCCTCCACGAATCCGACCATGCCATTCACCGTGAATACGCTGGATGAACATCTGGACATGCTGATGGTCTGCCACCATCTCAGCCCTTCGATTCCGGAAGACGTGGCGTTTGCTGAATCGCGCATTCGCGCCGAAACCATCGCCGCGGAAGATATTCTGCATGATTTGGGCGCGATCAGCATGATGTCTTCCGATTCCCAGGCGATGGGCCGAATCGGCGAGGTCATCATCCGCACCTGGCAGACCGCCGACAAAATGAAGCGCCAGCGGGGCGCCCTGCCCGGAGAAAAAACGGGCAGCGATAACCTGCGCGTCCGGCGCTACGTGGCAAAGTTCACCATCAACCCAGCCATCGCGCATGGCATCGCGCACGAAGTGGGCTCGATCGAGGCCGGCAAATTCGCCGATTTGGTCCTCTGGCATCCCGCGTTCTTCGGAGTGAAACCCGAACTCGTCATGAAGGGCGGAATGATCGCTTGGTCCGCGATGGGAGACCCAAACGCTTCGATTCCCACGCCGCAGCCAGTGCTGTTTCGCCCGATGTTCGGCAGCTATGGCGCCGCGTTGCAGCAGACGTCCCTGCTCTTCGTATCGTCTGCAGCAATGCAGACGGGGATTCCGGCGAGTCTCGGTTTAAAGAAGCTTGCGGTCGCCGTGAAAAACTGCCGCAAGATATCGAAACGCGACATGATCAATAACGACGCCTTGCCAAAAATGGAAGTGGACCCGGAAACCTACGAGGTGCGCGCGGACGGCAAACTGCTCACTTGCGAGCCAGCCACGATCCTGCCGATGGCGCAGCGGTATTTCCTCTTTTAAGCGGAAGGATCGATGAGAATCTTCGCAGCTCGACCGTCGATCGTTGTGGACTCGTTGCCAATGAGCGTCAGCGGCGCGGATATCGAAGGCAAAGAAACGGACAGGCTCTTGCTAACCTGGGAGCAGCGCCGCTGGATGCGCGGCCGGTTCACGACAGAAAAGGGCCGCGAAATCGGCGTCGCGCTCCCAACCGGAACCCAAATCGAATCGGGTCAGATCATGTTCATCGGAACCGATTGGTATTTGACGATGAAGGCCGCGACTGAGCCCCTGCTGGCCATTCACGCCGCGGACCGCCAGGACGCCATTCGCATCGCCTTCGAAATCGGCAACCTGCATTTTCCTTTGGCCGTCGCGGGCGAATCGCTGCTCGTGCCGGATGATTCGGCCATGACTCAATTGCTCGGTCGAATTGGTGCGCACTGGGAAAGGTGCAACGGGGCGTTCGACCCCATTGGAAGGGGCAGCCCGCATGAAGGCTGAAGCCCTGCTCAGCTTGCTGCAATTCAGCGACGGCCTTTTTCCCTCGGGCTCGTACGCCCATTCCTTCGGTCTCGAAGCCTACGCAGCCGACGGACTCATTCGCGACGCCAAAGGCGTCGAGCGCTTCCTATTGGCGTACTTGCAAGGCTCTGTCGCACCGACCGATGTAATCGCGGCGGTCGCGTCCGGCAAAGCAGCTCTGTTCCAAAAGGCCGCAGCAATGGAACAGTGCCTCGCCATCGACTGCAGCCTCGATGCCATGAAGCCCGCCAGTGAACTCCGCGACGCCAGTCGCCAGATGGGCAGGCAGGTATTACGCGTCTCCGCGAATCTGGGCGAGGGTTTTGCCTTGCAAGGATTAACGGCTGGGCTTTTTCGCGCGGTTGAAGCCGGGGATACGCCGGGGCATCATGCGCTGGCGTTTGGCGTGGTCGGCGCAGCCGCCGGATGGCAGGAGAAGGAAATGGCTTACGCGTATCTCTATTCCACTTGTGCCGGACTGGTTGCCGCGTCTTTGCGCCTCTTGTCACTGGGCCAGTTGGCAGGCCAGCGAATCTTGTCGGCGCTGGCGCCATCCATCGCCAGTCTCGCAGAGAAATCAGAGGGTCAGGACATGGCTGACATCTGGAGTTTCGCTCCGGGAATCGAAATTGCCTCGATGCGTCACGCGACGCTCGACGCGAGGTTGTTCCGATCGTGATTCCGAAACCTCTAAAAATTGGAATTGGCGGGCCGGTGGGATCGGGCAAGACGGCCCTCGTCGAGGCCCTGTGCCTGCGTTTTCGGGAAAGCAAAAACGTCGCCGTGATCACCAACGACATTTACACCCGCGAAGACGCCGAATTCCTCGTGCGCCGCCAGGCACTCCCCGCGGAACGAATCATTGGCGTCGAAACCGGCGGATGCCCACACACCGCGATCCGCGAAGATGCTTCGGTCAACCTCGAAGCATGCGCCGTGCTGCAGCGCCGATTTCCCGACCTCGACCTGCTCCTGATCGAGAGCGGCGGCGACAATCTGGCCGCTACGTTCAGTCCGGAACTGGTCGATGCTACGATCTACGTCATCGACGTCGCCGAAGGCGACAAAATTCCTCGAAAAGGAGGACCGGGGATCACCAACTCCGGCCTTCTGGTGATCAACAAGATTGACCTCGCTCCTTATGTCGGCGCCAGCCTCGAAGTGATGGAGCGAGACACGACGCGCATTCGCGGAGGAAAACCTCACGTCTTCACCAATCTCAAAGACGGCACGGGAATCGACGCCGTCACCGGCTGGATTCAGCGCACCCTCCTCTTCGAGTCCTGAACGCGTAGGGCGCAACGGCTTCCTGGGCTTGCGCTTCGAGCGCCGCATGGAAAGAACCGCTCTTGCGCAATGCCGCTTCCAGCTTCCGCTGCAGGCTCTTACCCCGTTTGAGCTCGCCGACGGAACAGCCTGTCTGATGCTGTTGAACCCGACCGGCGGGCTCGTCGGTGGCGATTTTCTGCGGACGCAAATCATCCAGGAAGCCGATACCCGTGTGTGCCTAACGACTCCTTCCGCGACGCGCGTCTATCGCACTCTGGCCCACCCTGCAGTCCAGGAAACTCTGATTCAAGTCAGAGACGGCGCTTTCCTCGAATACCTTCCCGACCATGTGATTCCCTATCGCAATTCCCAATTCCGCCAGTTGCTGCGCGTCGAGATGGGTCGTGCCAGCCGCGCCATTCTTTGGGATGCCCTGGCGTCGGGACGCGTGGCTTGCGGCGAGCGCTGGAGTTTCGACGAAGTCGATTCCCGCATGGAGATTTCCCTTTGCGGACAACCGATCTTTTTGAACCGCACTAGAATTCGCCCGGCCAGTCTCGATCCCGAGCGCTTAGGATTCGCCGAAGGATTTAACTATCTGGCAACGCTTATCCTCATGGCGGATGAGTTGGATGATTGGAAGGAAACGGCCGCGGCGCTGGCCGCGGAGCTCGGAAATATGCCCCAAGTCCACGGCGGATCGAGTGCTTTGGCAAGCGCTGGATGCGTTGTCAAATTGCTGGCCCGCTCGGCGCCAGACCTCGTCAGCGCGCAGGCTGACATTGTGGGCGCGCGCGCGCCAGATGCTCCTCGGATCGCTCCGGCGATCGATCTCCGAAAGTATTGAGCTGGCGCCCCTGCGCCGGCTCTCGCTTTAGCGAGGTATCCAGTTCGGATGTCCCATGAACAACCCGTCGGAGATGCCGATCTGGTAGCACAAGAATAGCCCAAAGCTCAGGCTGATCGCTCCGGAAGCAATCGCCAATCCTTGATTCAAACGCGCAAAATGCCCCAGCGTGTAGGTGAACGGCAGCGCAATCGCCGCGGTGATCAGCATCATGCCCAGGATGGTTCCCACGCCAAAAACAAGCAAGTAGCCGATGGCCCATCCAGGCCGATGGATAGTCGTAAGAACAAGTAAAGCCACCGCAGCCGATCCGGCCAGGCCATGAACGATCCCCACAGCGAGCGGCCGCAACACATGAAACAATCCCAACTTCCGGCACCATTGGGGAGCCCAGCCAAACGTCGCCCCTTCTTCGGGACCAGCAAATTTGCCGCTGGCGCTGTGCTTGTGAATCATCACGCGCCCCAAAATCATATGCGCGTGCGCCCCGGAACCATACCCTCGGGCCGCAAGCCACTCCATCGCTCGGCGCGTGAGGCCCGTCAGATTCAGTGCGCCGAGCAGGATGAGCATGCAGGCCACGGACAATTCCATGCTCAGACCAAGCGTCGGCGGGATCGTTAGTTTAAGCAGAATGATCGCCGAGCCAACGACGAGAATAGTGACCGTATGCCCCAATCCCCATAGAGCGCCGATGATCGCTGCGTTCACCGTAGTCCGCTCGCGGCTGACGATGGTCGTTACAGCCACGACATGATCGGGATCCGTGGCGTGACGCATCCCCAGAAACAATCCCAACGCCATAATCGCGAGCGCGGTAGACATTATTTGAGGATGGCCATGAACAGATTCACCGCCGCGAGTCGTCTAACTAAGCTGCAAACCATTGAAAACATGGTGGGCCTGGGTAGACTCGAACTACCGACCTCGCCCTTATCAGGGGCGCGCTCTAGCCACCTGAGCTACAGGCCCACAAGTTTTTAGGCGGGAGTTTCTATTCCTGCTACGATGATCTTCTTGGCTTCCCCGCTGCGCTTTCCAGTTTAATACATCCAGGGCCGAGATAGGCCATAGGGTCTACGGCATCGTGACCCGCGGCGCCCGTATTTGCGGGCTGCCGCTACTTCTTATCCTTGTCCGCTGCCGCCGGCCCGGCTATGGCGTTAAAGTATTGTTCCGCGGAAGAGGGGATGCAGAGTTGCTCGTCGAGTTCCTGCCTTGGATTCCACTTGTAGATGATTTTGTCGGCGACAACAAATGGCACTTTATAAGCCTTGGGGTCGTCGATCGTCACCGTGACTTGCAAAGTGTCGTGGTCCACGCGATGGTATTCTTCCCTCACGTGCGCGTCTTCGCTGTGGGGATGGCCGAACTCGTCGACCCAGGTATCCTCATCCAGATTGGCGGTATCCACCACGAAGGTGTAGTCGTCCGCCCAGTGGCCGATCGAGTATCCGTAATAGCGCGGCTCGGCAAGAAGTTGGTCCGCCTTGCTCACATTTTCGCGGGTGGGGAGCGGCCGCCCATCGGTCCAGACTTCGCGCCAAACCCGCTGGTACTGAGAGAGCATCAGCGTCTTGCGGGCCAGCTGAACGAACTCGAGGCCGCGAGTTTCCCAAAGCACGTCGCGGGGAAAACCCAGGGGATCGCACTTGATCATCGGATCGTTGGAGTTCCCGACAAGGCCTTTGCCCATCGTTTTGCGCGAATCAAATATGGCCTGCCCCCACGGCGTCATCTGCGCGTTTTGGTTGAGCTTGGGCGGTTCGGGGACGCCGTGCCAGTCGCCAGTGAGGTCGCGTACGGGAGCCGGGGCGGCCGCCTTCGCTTCCGTTTGCTGGCGCGCCGGAGCGCCTTGCGCGAATCCAGTCGATAATGCCGCCAGCGCAAACGCAGTGGCTAGCACGAGGCGATCCAGACGTGTGATCATCGCAATCCTCCTCATGCTACAGGCACCGGTTCATTTCTTCGTGGCGGCCGGTTCTCTCATTTCGTCTTTGTACTTGGATTCGTCGGAGGGAGCGCAGAGGTCCTCACGCATGACTTGCTTCGGAGACCACTTCCAGGTAGTTGCCTCGCTGACCCAGGGGGCGGTATACGCCTTCGGATCGGTCAGCGTCATCGTGCCCAAGATGGTGTCGTGGTCCACGCGCTGGAAATGCTCTTCGAGCTTCATTTGATCGCTGTGCGGGTGGCCAAGATTGTCGATCCAGGATTCGTCGTTAAAGCCGGTCGTCTCGACGACGAGCGTGTTCCCATCCCAGTGGCCCACCGAGTAACCGTACCAGGTCGGGTCCGGATCGTCCGGTAGCTTTCGGCCGTCCATCCAAATCGTCCGGTGCACGTAATAGAAATCGAAGAACTCGATTAGCCGGTCTTTCGTCTGCACGAACTCCATCGGATAGTCGTTGTAAAACGCGATGCGCGGGTACCCGATCGGATCGCAGACCATGATCGGATCGTTGCCGAGTGGCTGCATTCTCGGCCCCTGTCCGGGTTTGGCGGCGTCAAATCTGGCCTGGGCCCAGGGCGTCATTGCCGGAACGCTCTTGCCCAAGGTATTGCGGTTCTCCCTCCCCATCCAAACGCCGGAGAAATCGTGCGCATCGTACGGCAGGTTAGCGGTGGGCGACGGGGCATTCGCTGCGGCTCGCCGGCCTTGATTGGCTCGCGCTGGCTGGCCGCTTTGCGCCTCGCCTGCCTGAGCCAGCGCGGCGGCCGAGAAGGCCAACATAGCCACCAGGGCGATGATCGAACCTGCCAGGTACTTTCGCATCTTGCAGCTCACTTCCTGATTCGCATGCATGCGAATCGCTAATTTCGTTACGGGATGCGAGAGGGATAACCGAGATTCGTGGATCGTTCCATGGCCCTTGTTCGAGGGCTGTTCAGGTGCCGGTTCACTTCTTGGTCGCCGCCGGCTCTCTCATCTGCTCTTTGTATTTCAATTCGTCGGAGGGAGCGCAGAGGTCCTCGCGCATGGCCTGCTTGGGAGTGAGCGTCCAGGTCGTTACGTCGCTCACCCATGGTGCTGTATAGGCCTTCGGATCGGTCAGCGTCATCCTGGCCTCGATGGTGTCGTGATTCACGCGCTGGAAGCGCTCCTCGAGCTTCATTTGATCGCTGTGCGGGTGGCCGTCGTTATCGAGCCAGGATTCGTCGTTAAAACCGGTGGTTTCGACCACGAGCGTATTTCCGTCCCAATGGCCCACCGAGTAGCCATACCACGTCGGGTCGGGATCGTCGGGCAGCTTGCGCCCGTCGAGCCAGATCGTTCGATGCACGTAGAAGAAATCGAAGAACTCGAGCAGCCGGTCCTTGGTCTGCACGAACTCCATGGGATAGGCATTGTAAAACGCGATGCGCGGGTAACCAATGGGATCGCAGACCATGATCGGATCGTTGCCGAGCGGTTGCATTCTCGGGCCTATTCCCGGTTTCGCTGCGTCGTATCTGGCCTTGGCCCACGGCGTCATCGGCGGAGCGGTGTTGCTCAAGGTGTTAAAAGGGCCGCGGCCCATCCACACTCCGGAAAAATCGTGAGCATCGAAGGGCAGATTGGCGGTGGGTGACGGGGCTTGGGCTCGCCGGCCCTGTCGGCCCTGTCCTCGGCCTGGGTTGGCGCCGGCTGGCTGGTCACCTTGGCCCTGGCCGGCCTGAGCCCACGCGGCGGTCGAGAACGCGAGCACAGCCACGAGCAAGATGATGCAGCCTGCAAAATAATTTCGCATCTTGCAGCTCCCTTGGCGGTTCGGATGGGCGACGGCTAGGTTCATTCCGGAATGTGCTTGAGGAGAGGTTTATTGTCCTGCCTGCCGCCCTCTTCCCGTATCGTCAATGATCACTTTACCGTCGTCCACCATCACGATTTTCGCCAGCAGCCCGCGTGGGGTGCCGATCTTCGAGGGGAAAATGCCAATCGTGATTTTGTCACCCGGCTTGAGCGTTGACTTCGTCCAGTGGTCCTGATTTTCGCAGACGACCGGAGCGTGAGTTTCGGCTCCCCAGTTCACGACGTTCCCTTGCGCATCCTTCACGTCATACATGACGTAAACGTGCGGATTCCGCCACTGGAATTCCGTGACCGTTCCTTCCATGGTCACTACTTTGCTCAGGTCGTAGGACACTCCTGAACCGTGATGCGCCAGAGCCGGGCCGCCTACCATCAGGATGGCTGCGAATAAAAGGGACAACGCGACAAGCTTCAACCTCATGCAACACCTCCCAAATCGGATCTCTGGGCCAGCATATTACCATAATTGGTAACGAGTCCGTCGTCTAGCCCATCGGGCTGAACGCTGTCTGCATTGCAGCGACGAGCGCTTCGTCTCGCCGCAGCCGGAAGGAATTGGGGACTTCACAGCGAGCTTTCTCACCCTGTTTGCATTCAGGCATAGCGAGCCAACCGGCCGCACTCCATTTAAGTTCGCGATGATAAAGTCGAAGAATGATTTCTTCCCCGCCTAGCCCGTGCGCCGCCGAGATTGTGCCGGCGACGATTGCCGCGGGAGCCACTGTTCCCGCTGCGTCTCAAGGCCGTCGGAGGTCCACGATTCTGTTCGTCCTTTTGGTCGTGGGCGTCTCGGCATTGCCGTTTCTCCCGGCGCTGCGCTATGGATTCGTCTATGACGACGATGTGCAGGTGCTTGAAACGGTTGCCGTCCGCAGCGTCCAAAGTCCCGCGAACTACTATTTCACGTCCGTTTGGGCCCTTCGGAATTCGGCGATCCGCCTAAACTACAATTATTATCGTCCGCTGTTTTACTCCTGGTTGCGCGTTAGCGCGGCTCTCTTCGGTGTCCACCCTTTTCCCTGGCACCTGACCGTGCTGCTCACCCACCTGGCGGTCACGGTGTTGGTGTTTTTCCTGCTCCGTCGCCACTTGCGAGATTCCTGGATGGCCGCGGCAGGCAGCCTGATTTTTGGGCTGCATCCGGCGCACATCGAGTCGGTGGTGTGGATATCGGGTGCCACCGATCCGCTCGCGGCACTCGGTGTTCTGGGAAGTTTTCTGCTATGGCTGCGAAAAATGGAAACGCCGCGCACCAGCCTGCTTGCTGGCTCGCTGGCTTGTTACGGCGCGGCCCTAATGTGCAAGGAAACCGCCGTCGCTCTGCCCGCGATTGTATTTGCCTACGTCCTGATGGGTATCCCCGGCAGCGAAAATAGTTCGCTGGGAAAGCCCGGCAAGTTCAAGTCCGCCTTGCGCGAGACGCTGCCATTCGCGGCCGTGACGGTCTTCTACTTTGGCCTCCGTCTGGTGGTACTTCATTCCTTTCGGGCAGGATCGCCCCCGTGGCTTCCTCGTTCCGCCGTGCTGCTGACGATCCCTTCCGTTCTGCTCTTCTACCTGCGGCACCTGATTTGGCCCGCGCAGCTGCGGCTCTTTTATGATTTTGTTCCAGTGCTCAGCGTCCGGAGCCTGCAATTCTGGGCTCCCCTCGCCGCATTGGCCGCCCTGGCCGGATGCACTTTTCTGGCTTGGCGCCGGCTGGGCACATCGATTTCCGGAGCGGCGGTATGGATCGTGAGTCCGTTGATTCCCGTGCTCCATATCGGCCTTTTTTTCAGGGACGATTTTCTGCACGACCGGTATTTGTATTTGCCCAGCGTAGGCCTGGCGCTTCTGGCCGGCTTGGCCACACAACAAATCTTCGGCCGGAAATCGGGTCCGGCGCGCCGGATCGGCGCGCTCACCGGTTTTCTGCTTCTGCTTTTCTTCCTGGGGGTCTCGACCGTGATCCAATCCGCGCCTTGGCGGGACAACCTATCCCTGTATGCTCACTCAGCGGAGTTTTCGACCAACACGATGGCTCGCGTGAATCTGGCGAGCGAGCTTTCCAAGCGCGGACAATATGAAGACGCCAAACCAATCCTGGAAGGCGTCATCCGTGAACGCCCCGATTTCTGGCTGGCGAACTATGACTTGGGTTACGTCAGCTACCGGCTGAAAGATCTCGACACAGCCGAGCGGCTCCTGCAGCGCGCCATCGCGATAAATCCGGGCGAGGCCGACGCCTACGAGTATCTCGGGCTCACCTTTTTCCGTGAGAACCGCCTGGATGAGGCCGCGGCGCTGCTGTCGGGAGCCATTGCACGAAATTCCCAGGGGCAAGGGTATCACTTCGCCTTAGGCATCGTCCTGCGCCAACAGGGTCACCTGGACGCCGCAAAGGCCGAATTCGCTCAGGAGATCCGCAATCATCCCGACAACGCGGTGATCCGAGCCGAAGTCGCCCAAATGGAAAATACCTCCGCCCCCCAGCGTTAGGCCGTCAGGCCGCAGCATCGACTCACCGCATTGAACCGCACCCGCTCTAGAGATGATAGACTGTCCCCGGGGGATCGCCGACTCGAATGGTAGCCTGGACACTCGTTGTGCATATCTTGGGCCTCACGCTTTGGGTAGGCGGGCTGCTGGTAACCACGATCGCCCTTTCCCGGCACGCGCAGGAGACCTCTTCGGAAGGTCGTGACGCTCTAGCCCGCCTGGAACGACTTTTTCTGCGGACTATGGCCGATCCCGGGGCCCTACTGACAATTGTTGCGGGAATTATCCTCATCTCCACCAACTCCACCTACTACCTTCACGCCAGCTGGCTGCACATCAAATTCTTGTTCGTGTTGATGCTGATCGGTCTGCACGGATGGATCGCGACGCGAGCCAAATTCGTTGCGGCCGGGCGAATTACGCTGCAGCCCGGCCAAGCGAGAGGGCTGTCGATAGCGGTTGTCCTGGTCTTTCTTTCGATCCTGATCGTCACTCTGCCCGGTGAAGTCTTCCTGAAGTAACCGCCTTCCGAGCACCGCCGCCAGCAACCGATCACGCAAGCGCAATCAGGTCAATTTCGACGCGGACGTCGCGCGGCAAGCGGGCTGCCTGCACGGTCGAGCGGGCGGGCGGCTGCCCGGGAAAGTAGCGGGCGTAGATCTCATTCATCGGGGCAAATTCGTTCATGTCCGCCAGAAAAACCGTGGTGCGCACGACCCGGTCGAGTTCGGACCCGGCGGCCTCCACGATGCCTTTGAGATTTTCCATCACGCGCTCGGTCTGCGCCTTGATATCGCCAGCCACAAGCAACTGGGTTGCCGGATCCAGGGCGATCTGCCCCGAGACGAATACAAACCCGTTCGCACGGATGGCCTGCGAGTACGGCCCAATGGCCTTCGGCCCGCGATCGGTTGCAATCACTTCTTTCACGTTGTCCCTCCCGGAGAAAAATCGAAGCGAGGCTCTGTGACGTACGCTGCGGCGTCTATTCCAAAACGCGGAGATTTTATCGTTGGGTGAGCGCGCGGTCAAAGGAGCAAGCGTGCCGCGCACGCGAACGATCGGTCTGGATCAGCGGTGGCGGCCGCGCTCGCGAACAAAACTGTGGCCGCCGGCTGCGTAATTCCGTTCGGCGATGATTTTGTCAGCTTGCTGATCGCTGATCCCGCTGTTGATGTCGGCAAGAATCTGCGCCTCGTTGAGTCCGGCATTCTTTAGCGCGGAAACTTTCACGCTCGACAGTACCGGCTGAGCCGCGGCCCGCCGCCGCGCTACGGCCAGGATCACCTGGTCCGACAGTCCTGACAAACGCAGTGCCAGCGCCTCCCCGGCCCACAGACCGAGTTGGTTGAGCCGCGCGAGTTCGAGCACAGTTTTCTCGTCGACTCCCGCATTGAGCAGGCCCGCAACGGCTTGGCCATCGCTGAAAAGCTGGTGCTGCGCGTGTGCCATGCGGACAAGTTCGATACAGGCGTCATCGGTGACCCCTGCCTGGCGCAGGGAAACAAGCTGCGGGACCTCGCTATCGGCGAGGCCAAGCTGGCGGAGCTGCTCCACGTTGCTGAAATACATGCCCGCCTGACCCAACGGGCTCAGGTCTGTGCGATGGAGCTTCTGGCAGCCCGTGAGGGCACCCGCCAAGAGCAGTATGCAAGCCGGCCATAAGACCGTCCACGGAAGGAGACGCTGCCTGGATAGAGGACCCACATTGTCTATTGTAGGCGGAGACCAACGGTGGGACCGGCGCTGTGGCGCGGTGTGCCGCGAGAATCAATGCCTGTACTTCGGGGCAATGAGGCCGCCCCTGACGAAACCATCGTTCAAACGCGATACACGCGCTCAACGCCCAAAACGCCGGAAATGCGCTTGATGCTCTTCAAGATGCGCTCGAGCTGATCGCGATCGTTGATGTCGAGGGTGGCTTCGACGCGCGCCTGCAGGTTATCCGGCCGGCTGTCCAGAAACTGTATATTCGCTCCGACCCCGCTGATCACTTTGGTGATGCTGGCCAGCAGGCCTGGGCGATCCTTTGCTCGAATGAGGAGGGTGACCGGATAAACGTCCTGAGCGGCGTCGCTCCACTGGACGGTGATGCGCCGCTCGGACTGATACAGCAGATTCTGCACATTGGGACAGGATGTGTTGTGGACCGCTACCCCGCGGCCCCGCGTAACGTATCCAACGATCGGATCGCCCTTGATGGGAGTACAACACTTCGCGCGGTACACCATCAGATTATCCTGCCCAAGCACGAGGATGCCTTGGTCGCGAATACCAAGCATCCGCTTGACCTTGGATACCAGCGCTGCGGGCTCCTGCGGCTGGCCGGTTTCCTCGACCGAACGCCCGGTCAGTTTTGCAAGCACCTGTCGTGCGGAATATTTGCCGTAACCCAGGTCAGCGTAGAGGTCTTCCAACCTCGATCGTCCGTACTCCGACGCGACCCGCAGCAGGTCTTCCTCGGAAATCTTCTTCAGGCTCACGTCCAACTGGCGGGCTTCGCGCTCGACCAGCCGGCGCCCGACCGCCGTGGCCTGCTCCCGTTCGTTCAGATTGATCCACTGACGGACCTTGCTGCGGGCACGCGACGTGCGCACGAAACTGAGCCAGTCACGACTGGGGGTGTGGCCGTTTTGCGTGACAATTTCGACCACATCTCCATTCGAGAGGGGATGGCGCAGCGGCACCATCTGCCCGTTCACTTTCGCGCCGACACATTGATTGCCTACCTCGGTGTGAATCGAGTAGGCGAAGTCCACCGGCGTGGCGCCACGCGGCAATGCCACCACCTTCCCCTTCGGCGTGAAGGCGTAGACCTCATCCGAGTAGAGGTCCACTTTAAGGGTCGAAAGAAATTCCGAGGGCTCCCGCATCTCGCGCGCCCAGTCGATCAGTTGCCGCATCCAGACCACGCGCTGGTCGTCTTCGTCGGAAAGCTTCTCCTCGGCGCCGTCCTTGTATCTCCAATGCGCGGCCACGCCCTGTTCGGCGATGCGATGCATTTCGTGCGTGCGAATCTGCACCTCGAAGGGCTGGCCGGCGTGGATGACGGTGGTGTGCAGGGATTGATAGAGGTTTGGCCGGGGCATGGCGATGTAATCCTTAAATCGGCCGGGTACCGGCCGCCACATCTGGTGCACAACGCCGAGAGCAGCATAACAACTGCGCACCGAATCGGTGACGATGCGCACGGCCAGCAGGTCGTACACCTGATCGAGAGTGCGTTTCTGTCTCTGGGCCTTGAGGTGGATGGAATACAGGCGCTTGATGCGGCCTTCCACCTCGGCCGGGATGCCGTTGTCGGCCAGGGACTTGCGAATAGTTTCCTGGACGTCGAGCAGAAATGTCTCGAGTTCCTTGCTGCGATCGGCAACCTTCTGTTTCAACTCGAAATAGGCGGACGGCTCGAGGTAGCGAAAGGCCAAATCTTCAAGGTCGCCTCGTATCACGCCCATCCCCAAGCGGTGAGCGATGGGCGCGTAGATATCGAGCGTTTCCCGCGCGATGCGCTCCTGCTTCTCGGCCGACAAGTAGCCCAGAGTGCGCATGTTGTGCAGGCGGTCGGCTAGCTTAACCAGGACCACGCGGACATCGGTCACCATGGCCAGGAGCATCTTTCGGACGCTCTCCACCTGGCGGGCCTCGGGCGAAACCAGTTCCAGGCGGGCAATCTTGGTTACGCCTTCCACCAGGCGCGCCACATCGGGGCCGAATTCAGCCGCGATCGCCGAAATCGGCATGCGCGTGTCTTCAACGATGTCGTGCAGCAGCGCGGCGCAAAGCGTGGTGACGTCCAGGCGCAAGTCCGCCAGGATGAACGCCACTTCCAGGGGGTGCGACAGATACGGTTCGCCGGACTCGCGGGTCTGCTGCTGATGGTGTTCGGCGGCAAATGCAAAGGCGCGGCGCAAAGGGCTCAGGTCTTCACCCGACCGATTCTGACCGACCCGGTCCAGCAATACCTCGAAGCGGGCCTCCAAGTTACGGTCAACTAGTGCTACTTTGCTGACCGCCACTGGCAGCAGCGCGCTGTCCGATTTGCCGACCTCTTCCATCGGCTTCTATTGTAGGACCCCTGGCAACGCGGGCGCCAGTCCTGTGCCCAGTCTCGTCCAATGGCAGCCCGCTGCGATGGTCAAGTTCGGGCTCTTTGAAATCGACATGCAAAAAGGGCGTCCCGATGCTGCAGGGACGCCCTGAAAAAGCATCGAGAGGGGAGGTTCAGGACTTGGCTGCCGCCGCTTCTGCCTGCTTTTGCTTGATATCTTTTACTTTGTCGAGCAGGGCGTCTGCTTGATCCTCCAACGCTTTACGCGTGGCAGCGTCGGATTGATCGGCCTTCTGGCGGAGAAGCAGATTCTGATAGGCCATGGCATCCGCGTAGTCGGAACGCAACTCGACCGCCTTCTGGATCATCTGGAGACCTTCATCCACGAGCATGCCGTACTGTTGTGCGAAATCGGCGCGTAGCTTATCGGGCAGCGGATCGATGTCCTTGAGTTGCTTCTTCGGGTTCTGAACATTATAGGCTTGGCGCATGGTGGCGTTGCCGCGATACGCCAGGGTCCAATCGATGACTCCCACCCAATAATACGGCTCCGGGTCGTTTGCGTTGATCGCGATGTGCTTCATATGGTAGGTCTTGGACTCCGCGAACTTCTCGGGAGTAAAGGGCGTGCCGGCCATGTTGTACAGGATGGACCCGATTCCATCGATCGCCGACAGGTTACTGGGGTCTTTGCTCAAAACATCCTGAAATTCCGCGATGGCCTGGTTGGCGAGGCGGATGTTATCGTCCGAAGGCGCGCCCGGAATGTACTCGGTCGCATAGGCAGTGGCCAGATAAAGCCTGGCATTGAGCAAATCCGGATCGAGGTCCTTCGCCTGCTTGAAGTTCTCGACACTCGCATCGTACTGCCCGTTCTTGAAGGCCGCCACTCCCTTATTCAGCTGGTCTCGGGCCTTCAATTTGTCACATCCCGCTGCGCCAACCATGACCACTAGCAGAACCATGGCCGTGAATGCCAGCGACGCCTTGCTGCGATTCTCGGAAGCGTGAGCTTTTGCGTTCATTGGAAACGTTCCATCCCCATTTTGCTTTGCGGTCTTCCCCGGAACGGGATAGACCGAAGTTCGGAAAAACCGGCTCGACCTACTGGCCCGCCTCAAGCTTGGCCGTGATCAAGCCCACCTTATCGATCCCGGAGACCCGCATGATGTCGATGGCTTTCGCGACATCTGCAAACGGGACCGTATCGTCGCCCTTCACGAAGGCAACCTTCTCCGCGCGCAGTTTGAAAATATCATTCAGCCGCGGCCCCAGCGTATCCCAGGTAGCGTCGTCCTCGTTGATCTTTAGCTTGTTGTTGTCGAGAACCTGCACGACGATCGTCTTGGCCTGAATCTGATCCTGGTTCTTCTGGTTGGGCGGCGCCGGTTGCGGCACCAGAGCTTCCAGCCCCTTCGGCGTCAGGGGAGTAATCACCATGAAAATGATCAACAGCACGAGCAGAATGTCAATGAGTGGAACAACATTCATGGACGCCATGGCGCCCTTTTTCGACCCTACTTCCATTCCCATAGTCCCGACTCCTTCTTGCGGCTCTCGCCGCGCTAAACGCTATGCGACTCGCCTTCCGATCCAACTTGCGCAGTCAGGACGGCTTGTATCTCAAGGCCGTCCTGTTTCCACGCACAAACTATTAGTCGGCTGGAGGAGGAGGCTGATTGGTCTCAATGCGGTCGGTGAGCAACCCTACGTTGTCTACACCCGCCGATCGCACCTCGTCCACGAGCTTCACTACGTCGCCGTACTTGGCACGAGCATCGCTCTTGACAAACACCGTCTTGTCCACGCGGTTGGAGATGCGGTCCCGCACCAACGATGCGATCTGGTCGAGCCCGGTCTTGTCGTTACCAAGAAAGATAGCCCCGTCGCGTGAAATCCCAACGATCACCGCGTCATCGCGATCGGCATTCGGCATGTCGACCGCATGCGGTACCTTGGCCATCTCCACCGTCATGCCTTTCTGCAGCATCGGCGTGACCACCATGAAGATGATCAGCAGAACGAGCATGATGTCCGCCATCGGGATGATATTCGGCGCCGCCATCACCGGCGCCGCTGTTGGCTTAAAGTGCGCCATGGCTTATTTCTTTCCGCTTCGCCGCGTGATGAAGTAGTTGATCAACTCCATCGAGGAGTTGTCCATCTCCACGTCGAAAGCTTCTACCTTATTCGTGAAATAATTGAACGCCCAAACCGCGGGCACGGCCACTAGAAGACCGAGAGCCGTGGTCACCAAGGCTTCGGAAATACCGCCGGCGACTGCCGATAGTCCGGTGGCCTTTTCCGCCTCGATGCCCTTAAACGCGTTGATGATGCCGACCACCGTGCCGAAGAGACCGACGAACGGAGCCGTTGAGCCAATCGTCGCCAAACCGCTCAAGCCGCGCTTCATATCGGCGTGCACGATGGCAATCGACCGGTCCAGGCCTCGCTTGGCCGCTTCGACAACCTCGGCCTCGGACACCTGCGAAGACGCTGACTGAAATTCCGAGAGCCCGGTCGCAACGACCTTGGCGATGTGGCTCTTCTTGTTGCGCTCGGCAATGGAGATGGCTTCGTCGAGCTTGCCTTCCCGCAGCGCTCCGGCTACCTGCTGTACGAAAACCCGAGACTGCTTCCGGGCTGCGCTGTACATCAATGCACGGTCGATCATGACACCGAGAGACCACGCCGACAAAACAAACAAAACCAACACCACGGCCTTGGCGAGCATGCTCATGGAACCCCACATAGATCGCAGGTCCCACGTTCCCGCCTGTATGACGATCAGATTGAGTGCCGATACAAAAACGGTCGTAACCATACGGTTTGCTCCTTTTTCGTTCGTTCGCGCTTTATCGGCCGAAACCTTCCCACGATCCGGATCCGGCCGGATACTTCCTCCGGGACAGCCACACAGCAACCAGCCCGGCTAGCCCCCTAACACAAAACTGACGGTAATGGTGGTATCAACCTCGACCGCTTCGCCGTTCAACTGGGTAGGCCGATAACGCCAATTCTTGACGGCCTCCAGCGCCGACTGCACCAGGAGAGGATGACCGGAAATGACCTGCAACTCGCTCACCTTGCCGTCCTTGTCGATGATCGCATGCAGCACAACGTTGCCCTGAATGCGAGCCTGTCGCGCCAGAGGCGGATAGATCGGGTTCGGACGAGCAATGACCATGGCTTCTTGCACGTTGCCGCCGACCTTGATGGGACCGGTCGGCTTCGGCGGCGGTGGCGGTGGTGGTGGCGGAGGCGCCGCACCTGTTGCTCCCGCTCCAAACCCGCCAAGAATACCTCCGTCACCCAAGCCTAGTCCTCCGGCGACGCCGGGGGCCTCAGGTGGCAACTCCGCTTCTTTGAAGACAGCCACTTGTTTCGGGATGGCCTTCGGCTGCGTCAACACGCCCTGATTGAGCAGCCGGGCGACCGGCTTGACAACGACCGGTGCCGCTGCGGGCGGAGGCGGCGGAGGTGGCGGAGGCGGCGGCGCGACGAGAAGCGTCGTGAGCATCGCCTTCGGCAACGCTTGCGTATAGATGAGCGGGATCAGAATCAAGACAAGAAGGACACTGACCTGAACGATCGTCGAAAGAATGACGGCCCAACCCGTGTTTGTCTTCTTTCTGACCACACTCGATTCAACGAGATCATCAAACATTCGCTATTACCTCCTGCCCACCGGGGCCAAACGTGCGGTCGCTTCGCCCGTCCGAGCTTTCGTGCCGGCTGCGGAGCCGGAAACCGGTACAGCGCCATGCCCCCTCCAGTTGTACCAAGCAACAACCAAGGGAGCGGCGATACCGAAACTTGAGTACGTTCCTACCAGAATTCCAACCACTAAGGCAAATGAAAAACTGCGGAGCACATCGCCGCCCATGAGGAATAGTACCAGGACTGTTAGGAACGTCAGGCCACTGGTTAATATGGTCCTCGACAACGTCTGATTGATCGAGCGATTCACTATCGTCGCGAATGGTTCGCGCCTCATGAGCCGCACGTTCTCGCGAATGCGGTCGAAAATGACGATCGTGTCGTTCATCGAATAGCCCACCAGCGTCAGAAGCGCCGCGATCACCGTCAGGGAAATCTCAAAATGCAGGAGCGAAAACAATCCCAGCGTGATCAGCACGTCGTGAAACACCGCCAAAACAGCCGCAGCACCGTACACCCACTCGAAGCGAAATGCAATATAAACCAGCATTCCGGCCAAAGCGTAGAGCGTCACGTAAATCGCCTGGCGGCGAAGTTCGCTGCCCACTTTCGGCCCCACGATCTCGACGTTAATGACCGCGAACGGACTGGCGTAAAAAGAATCCTGCAGGGCGGAGATCACTGCCGGCGTCGCGCCAGCCTGCCGCAAATCGTCCACGCTCGCCACCACGCCGCGCCCTTGGCGGTCGCGATAATCGGCCAATTGCTTGGCAAGCTGCGCGTAGCGGTCGCCTGCGTTAGCGCCCAGCCCCAACGGATCCTTGCGCACCAGCAGGTCAGCAATCGTCGCAGGCGAAGCTGCGTTAATGTCCTGCTTGCTGGTGTCGCCTGCTCCCAGCGTCGCGTGCAGCGCATTCAAAATCTCGGTCTTGCCGGTGTCCAGAGCCTCGCTGCCTTCCCCGTGCTGCGGTAAATAAATGACGACTTCGTTCGCATTCGGATTGGAAATGTCGCTGATCTGCTGAATGACGCTCTCGCCCAATCCCTGCTGTGCCAAACCTCGACGAAGTTGATCGACCGGGGGCTTACCGGAGAAGCGAACATACACCAGGGTGCCACCCTTGAAATCAATCCCGTAGTCCAGACTGCCCTTGTGGATCCATGAGGCGGTCCCGATAAGGAGCAACGTCAGCCGACAGAGCGAAGAAATACTTCGCCTTGCCCATCCAATCAAAATTCACGTCGTGGTGAAACAGCTCCATACCAGCCCCAATCCTCCGCTTTTGATTAGACACCGCTGCGTCGCGGTTTGTTCCCGGCCGGCGTCAGACCGTCCGACTTAAATGCTCAGAGCCTCCTGGCGGGTCATCTTGGCCAGGTGCCATTCGAAAATCACGCGCGAGACGTAGACGGCCGTAAACAGGTTCGCCACCAAACCGATCGTCAGGGTCACCGCAAAGCCGCGGACAGGACCCGTGCCAAAGACAAAGAGGAAAATCGCCGATACCACGGTGGTCACGTGCGTATCGATGATGGTTAGGAAAGCGCGTTTGAAACCCAAGTCCACGGCACTCGCCGGAGCCCTGCCAGCACGCAACTCCTCCCGAATACGCTCAAAAATCAGCACGTTCGAGTCTACGCCCATGCCGATCGTCAAAATGACGCCCGCAATGCCGGGCAGCGTCAGCACAGCTCCAAAATATGCCAGCGCCGCCAGCAGAATCACCAGGTTCAGCAGCAGCGCCACTACCGCATTGACCCCAGACAGCCGGTAGTAAATCACCATGAAGATCAGTACTACCAGCAGGCTTACAACCGACGCCTGAAAGCCATGCCGGATCGAGTCCGCTCCGAGCGAAGGTCCGACCGTGCGCTCCTCAAGGTAACGGATCGACGCCGGGAGGGCGCCGGCGCGCAGCACCAGCGCCAGGTCGTTCGCTTCCTGCTGGCCGAAGCGTCCGGTGATGCGCCCCTGATCGTCGATGCGGCTCTGGATGACCGGCGCGGATTCCACCTTGTGGTCGAGCACGATGGCCATGGGGCGACCGATATTCTGCTCGGTGAAAGGACCGAAGCGGCGCGCCGCCTCGGTGGAAAGCGTGAACGCAACTTCGTAGCTGCCGGGGTTGTCCGTGCTGGGCAGCGCCGTGGCGCTGCGCAGATCCCGCCCGGTGATGATCGGCGCTCGGTCCAGCAGGTAAACGCTGCCTTGACCGGAGGCGTCGGTGTCCTTCGAGGGCACCATCTCAGTGTTAGGAGGCAAGACGCCGCCGTGTGCGGCCAGTGCCGCCGTATTCGAGGGATAGGGAGTCGTATCCTCCACGCGTTGCAGTTGGAGCTGACCGCCGGCTTGGATCACGGACTTCGCGCGGTTCGGATCACCCTCGCCGGGCAGCTCCACGATAATTTCATTCTCGCCCTGGCCGTAGGGCGCCACGAAGGGTTCGGTCAGACCGAGGGCGTCGGTGCGCCGCCGGATCGTGTCTTCCGACTGCGACATGGTCTGCGCGTTGATGGCGGCTATCGTCGAAGGCTTCATGGTGAGCAGATAACCGGAAGTCTCACCCGCAGCCGGGGCAATGGACCAGTCCGGATAAGTCGAATCCACCAAGTCCCGGAACGCGCCAGTGGACTCCGGAGCGAGGTTGTGAACCAGAATCTGAGTATCGTTCACCTTCCGGAGTTCGTCGTAATGGATGTTCTTGTCGCGCAGCTGCGTGGTCAGATGGTCGAGAGCCTGGTCGGTCTGCTGGCTCACCGCCTCATTCACTTGCACCTGCAAGATCAAGTGCGTGCCGCCCTGCAGGTCGAGCCCCAGCTTGATGCGCGACCCAAAATTCTCGCGCAACTGAGCCAGGGACGTGGGAAAGGTGGGCAGGCCAAACAACCCGTAGAAACACAAGAAGACCACGGCGAAAACAAAGATCGCTTTCCATCTAAGATTGGGATTCATGATCGCTTAGCAACCTCTCGACCCTGACCTGATAGGACCACGATACTCCCGATGGCCCGCATGTTCAACCTAGAAGGCACTTACCCCTCCTTGCCTTCCGACTCCACGCCGGCGACGGCCGAGCGAGCCACCTTCACCTTCAGTTGCTCCGAGCCCATGCCAATGCGAAGTTGCACCGCGTCGCCATCCATTCCCACGATAGTGCCATACAGACCGCCGTTGGTCACAACCTTATCCCCGGTCTTCAGGGCGGCCAACATCGCTGTGGTCTTCTTCTGCCGGCGCTGCGCGGGCATGATCAGCAGCACATAAAAAATGACCATGATAATGACCAACGGCAGGAACGCCATGATGCCGCTCGCCGGCGACGCTTGCAGGAAAAACAACAGGCTGGCCCCAACTGCCCCCAAGTTCATGCTCGCTTCCGCCCCCACGTAAACAATTCTTTCCCGTTCTCACAATCGACACAGAAAATAAATCCTGCCTGGTTCACAGACCGGCAGGACAACAACGCCTCGGTTGAGTGTACGCCTCGAAACCGCTGCAGGCCAAGCGCCCTACTCGTTCTACTCCGGTTGGCCAGCTTCCAGGCGTGCTTGAAACTCTGAGCAGAGCTGCGGTAGGCCCCCGAACGCGATAGCCTCTCGAATTGCCCTCATCCTGTCAAGATAAAAGTAAAGATTGTGGTGGGTGTTCAGGATGGCTCCCAGGATTTCATTGGCCCGAATCAAGTGACACAAGTACGCGCGCGAATAACGGCGGCACACCATGCAGCCGCACGATTCATCGATCGGTCGCTGGTCCTGCGCATACTGCGCGTTCTTGATGTGCAGCGGACCTTGCTGCGTGAAGAGGCACCCATTGCGGGCATTCCGCGTCGGCAGCACGCAGTCCATCATGTCCACGCCGCAGCGCACATAGTCGGTGAGTTGCTCGGGCTTGCTCACGCCCATCACATAGCGCGGCCGGTCCTGCGGCAGACGCGCCGCGGTTCCTGCGGCAATCTCGCGCGACAACTCGTGCGGCTCGCCCACCGCCAGCCCGCCAATCGCGTACCCCGGAAAATCCAACTCCGCCAACCGCTCAGCATTCTCGCGCCGCAAATCCTCGTACATCCCGCCCTGCACGATCGCGAAGAAAACCTGCCCGGGATTCGACTCGCTAGGCCTGCCCGCCTCGATCGCCGCGCGAGAGCGCCGCGCCCAATCCACCGTGCGTTCGGCGGCCGACTGCGCGCGTTCGCGGCCAGCGGGATACTCGATGCACTCATCGAGGACCATGCCGATGTCCGAGCCCAGCGCCCTCTGCACTTCGATGGCTTTCTCCGGCGTCAGAAAATGCTCGGAGCCATCCAGGTGCGATCGGAAGCGCACACCTTCGTCGCTGACCTTGCGCAGATCCGCCAGGCTGAAGACCTGATATCCGCCCGAGTCCGTCAGGATGCCGCCATTCCAGGACATGAACCGGTGCAACCCGCCCATGCGCGCGATCAGTTCATGCCCAGGCCGCAAATAAAGATGGTAGGTATTGGCGAGCAGCAGGCCAACGCCCAGTTCCTCGAGCGCTTGCTGCGTCATGCCCTTGACGGTGCCGGCCGTCCCCACCGGCATGAACGCGGGCGTGTCGATGGTCCCGTGCGGCGTCGTCAGGCGGCCCAAGCGGGCGCCGGACGGATCGGTCTTCAATACTTCGAAGTGGAAACTCATGGGAGCGAAGGGTAGGCTATCAGATGCAAGCTTAAAACACGCAGGTGGCCGTCGCGCTCTTCACGATTTCTCGCCGACGAGGACCAGCGCCGTCTGCTTCAGCATGAGTACGCCAGTTTGCGGATGGAAGTGCGGCCCAAAACCCGCCGTGTCGCCAGCCTCGGACGCCACAATCAAGCGCCGCACTTCCTCGTACGCGGACGAACCCGGCGCCCAACCGGCCCCAAACATCCAGTCATCAAACTCCCGTTCGCGCTCGAGCACTTCCGAGGCGATCACGCGCAGTCCCGCCTCTCGAAAGAGTTCCCGCAGCGCGGTATCGGTAAGCATCGTCGCGTGGGACGCATCCCGCACCGCTTCAATCCGATCGTTTAGTTTTGCATCCGCGTGCTCCGGCCGGATCGCGTCCACCACGGTGACGCGTCCGCCCTTGCGCACCACTCGCGCCATCTCCGCCAACACTTTCGCGGGCTCGGGAAAATGATGGAACGCGTACGTGCAGTGCGCGAGGTCGAATGTATCGTCGGCAAACGGCAGCGCGTTGCCGTCGCCGCGCACAAAGTCCACGTTCGCGAGTCCGTCTTCGCCTACCAATCGGCGGGCCTTCGCCAGCATCGCCGGCGTGAAATCCACGCCGACAACCCGGCCTACAATAGGCGCAAACGCCCGGGCGAACGTAGCCGGGCCGCAAGCGACGTCCACGGCCAGAGCGGCGGCCACGTTCGGATAGTCCGCGGTCGCCAACGTCGCCGTGCGCGCAACTTCGCGGCCGCGCGACTGCACGGTGACCGCGAACGGCTCCGCCGTCCGCGTGAACCGCTCGCGCACAAGATGTCCAGATGCCTTTGGCTCGCCACTTTTCATCGCATCAAAGAAACGACTCAGGGAGTCAGGATACATCGGCGCGAGCAAAAAAGCGATGTGCCGTAACAGCGAATCCAACGCAAAGTCCGGATCGCCTCAGAGGTATTCGCGGGAAGTGCCTTCGAGGAACGCGCGCAGCTTGCGGGAGCGCGACGGGTGCCGCAATTTGCGCAGCGCCTTGGCCTCGATCTGGCGGATGCGCTCGCGCGTCACGGCGAACGACTGGCCCACTTCTTCCAGCGTGTGCTCGGAGCCGTCGTCCAAGCCGAATCGCATCTTGATGACTTTTTCCTCGCGCGGCGTGAGCGACTTCAGCACCGACGCCGTCTGTTCCTTGAGATTCAGGTTGATCACCGCATCCGACGGCGAGACCACCGCCTTGTCCTCGATGAAATCGCCCAGATGCGAATCCTCTTCCTCGCCGATGGGCGTCTCCAGGGAAATCGGCTCCTGCGCGATCTTCTGGATCTTCCGCACCTTGGCCACCGGAATATCCATGCGCTTGCCGATCTCTTCCGAGGTGGGTTCGCGCCCGAATTCCTGCACCAGTTGCCGCTGCGTGCGAATGAGTTTGTTGATCGTCTCGATCATGTGGACCGGGATGCGGATCGTGCGCGCCTGGTCGGCGATCGCGCGAGTGATGGCTTGGCGGATCCACCAGGTGGCATAGGTCGAAAACTTGTAGCCGCGGCGCCACTCGAACTTGTCCACGGCCTTCATCAAGCCGATGTTGCCCTCCTGAATCAGATCCAGGAACTGCAAGCCGCGGTTGGTGTACTTCTTGGCGATGGAGACGACCAGGCGCAAGTTGGCTTCGATCAGTTCCTTCTTGGCCTGCTCGGCTTCTGCTTCGCCCCGCAGGATGATCTGCAGCGTGCGCTTCAGCTCGGTGAGTCCCACTTCGCTGGCGTCCGAAATCTCGCGCAGTTCGGTGCGGCGCGTCCGCAGCTCGCGGCGCGCTTCCGCGGCCGTATCGCCCTTCGAGACGTCGGCGCGCCGCTCGAGCTTTCCGGCTTCGCGCTCCAGCGACTGTAGCCGCTCGACCGTGTGCCGCATCTTGTCGATCAGCCGCTTGCGCTCCCACGGATTGAATTCCAGCGAGCGCGCCAGTTGCGAGATGCGGATGCGCGTCCGCGAAAGCGTATTGCGCGCGCGCAGGTAGGAGAGCTTCTTCGACTTCGGCGTGTTTTCCAGCTTGCCGGCTTCCTTCAGCGCCACGCCGTAGAGCTGGGCGATCTTGTCCAGAACCTTGAGCGTCTGCTTGGTCTTGTTCTCGATCTTTTCTTCGGTCAGTTCCTCGTCGTCGAATTGCACGATCTCTTTGATCGAGCGCGCGCCCTTGCGCAAATCGTCGGCGACGGCCAGCAGTTCCTTGACCACGATCGGGGAGCGCGTGATGGTCTTGAGCACCAGCAACTGGCCGCGCTCGATGCGCTTGGCGATCGCTACTTCGCCCTCGCGCGTCAGCAGCGGGACCGTGCCCATCTCCCGCAGATACATGCGCACCGGATCGTTGGTCTTTTCCAGCAGGCCCGGCGTCAAGTCCAGTTCGACTTCCTCGCTGCCCGCCGGCTCATCCTTGACGACGATCTCCACGGCGTCGGTCGATTCCGCCGGCTCGAGCTGGGCGCGCGCCGCCTTGGCCGCCGTTACGTCCTCATAAATGTCAATGCCGTAGCGCTCAAAGGTCGAGAGCAGATCGTCGATCTCTTCGGAGGAATGTACTTCGGCGGGAAGGATGTCGTTGACTTCGTCGTAGAGCAGGTAGCCGCGCTCTTTGCCCATGTTGATGAGCTGGCGTACCTGATCGTATTTTTCTTCCAGAGCCAGAGCCAAGAGATCCTCCGCGCCTCTGTCGAACCTAAGACTTATGTCCGGCTAGGGGCAGCAGAAAACAACGGCACGCGGGCACACGGAGCCTCGAGGAGAATTCCCAGAACCACGGTGATGGACTGATGAGGTGACCGCACGTCTTCGCTTCTCGCGCGCGTTTGCGCCGCCTGCCCCGTCGCCCCGGGGTGTGCGCCGCATGTGAGCCTTAGATGCACGCCGCACTGGCCTCGTTGCGCCCCAAACCGTCATAAGTTACCCGGAGCCGGTTGCCTCAGTCAACTGGGTGTGCCCGTTGGAAAGAGGTCCTGATTGGGTCGGTTTTCGCGAAGGATTGCTGCGCCCAAAGGTCACACGAGATGTTCGCGAAAACTCAAGCGCCTATGCAAGCAGCCGAGGGCGCCTCTGTTCTTTCCTTCGCACAAGCGTCGTCCGAACTTCGTAAGGAAAATCCAGCCACGACGGGTGCACTGCCTTAGGCCCGAGCGCTGCTTGGCTCCGCGTACACCACTTCCTCCGCCGGCGTGTAAGGCAAACCAAGCGCCTCGGCAACCGCAGGGTGGGTAATCTTGCCGTCATATATGTTGAGGCCGGCGCGCAAGTGCGGATCAGCGGTCATGGCGCTTCTCCATCCCTTATTTGCCAATGCCAGGACGAAGGGCAGCGTGGCATTGTTGAGCGCGAAGGTGGAGGTTCGCGGCACGGCCCCAGGCATATTCGTCACGCAGTAATGGACCACGTCGTAGAACACGAACGTGGGATCGGCATGCGTCGTCGGACGGCTGGTCTCCGAGCAGCCCCCTTGATCGATGGCAATGTCCACCAGCACCGACCCCGGCTTCATGCTCTTGACCATTTCGACCGTAAGCAGTTTTGGCGCCGCAGCGCCCGCCACCAGCACCGCGCCAATCACCAGATCGGCTTTGCGCACCAGCCGCTCGACGGCGTTCCGCGTCGAGAAAACCGTTCCGACAGAAGAACCAAAATGCTCGGCGGTTCGGCGCAGCGCAGCCATCGATCGATCCACAACGGTTACGTTTGCCCCCATGCCCACGGCGATCAATGCCGTGTTCGAGCCCACCACGCCGGCCCCCAGAATCAGAATGTCTGCCGGCGGCACGCCCGGCACGCCGCCGAGCAAGATGCCGCGCCCGCCATGTCCCTTTTCGAGACAGGACGCGCCCACCTGCGGGGCCATGCGGCCGGCAACTTCGGACATCGGCGTCAGCAGAGGCAAGGAACCGTCCTGCGCGGTCACTGTCTCGTAGGCGATGCATGTCGCGCCGCTTTTCTGCAGATCGCGGGTCTGCCCGGGATCGGGCGCCAGGTGCAGATAGGTGAACAAAACCTGGCCCGGCCGAAGTTTTTTGCGTTCCGCCGGCTGCGGCTCCTTCACCTTCACCAGCATCTCGGCAAAGGCAAACACGTCGTCTGCCGTCTCCGCGATCCGCGCGCCCACCACCTTGTAGGCCTCGTCCGGAATGCCCGCTTCGGCTCCCGCTCCCTTCTCCACCACGACCTCGTGCCCGTTATAAACAAGCTCATGGACACTCGAGGGAACCAGTCCCACTCGGTACTCGTGAACCTTGATCTCTTTGGGAACGCCGATGCGCATGGTTGCCTCTCCTCAATCCCCGTCAACTTTTTCCCGTTCTGCCTTTAACAATATCTCACAGCTTCCATTGGCTCGCCCATCCCGCGGCGGCGTGCCTTCCGCGCTATGATAGGCGCGCGGAAGAGAAGCTCCGGGGGAAAATCGATGCGAGTGCTACTGGCAATTGACGAATCCAAGTACTCAGAACAAGCAGAGCGTGCCGTTCTCGCGCAACTGCGCAGAGCAGGAACCGAAGTTCGAGTTCTGAACGTCATCGAGCCGATTTCCAGTTACGTGTCCGCCGATCTGTTCCCGCACCTGGTAGCTCACACCGCGCAAATCGAACAGGATCGCCACAAGCAAGCCAAGGAACTCGTGCAGCGATCTGCGCGGAGACTGCGCAAAGCGGGCTTTAAAGCGAGCGAAGCCGTCGAGGACGGAGACCCCAAGACCAAAATCATCGAGCACGCCGCAAAGTGGCCCGCGGACTTGGTCGTTCTGGGTTCCCATGGGCTCAAAGGCATCGACCGCCTGGTGATGGGGAGCGTCTCGGCGGCGGTGTCCAACCACGTCGGCTGCTCGGTCGAAATTGTTCGCTTGCCCGCAGCGAAACAATCTAACCGGCAAAAGCGCTCGGCGCGCTAGATGCCGCGTTTAATTCCTCCTCAAGGCGATGGTTTTGCGGATTCGCAGAATCGAGCCACAACCACGGTCATATCGTCGGCTTGCTCGGCCGTTCCGCTCCACTCCTCGGCGCTCTTCAGCATGGCGCTGGCGATCGCTCGGGGCGGCGATTGCCGGAAGTGCATCGCCACTTCGGCCAAACGTTCCGTACCGAAGACCTCGCCGCGCGCGTTTTCCGGATCGGTCATGCCGTCGCTGTAAATCACCAGCAAGGCTTCCGGCGCCACGTCCATGGTTACCTGCCGGAATTGCACGTCGCCAAACAAGCCGATCACCGTATCGTCCGTCGTGAGTTTCTGAACGCGCTTCCCGTCGATGTAGAGCGGAGGCAAGTGGCCGGCGTTCGTGTAACTGAGCTGCTGCGTCCGCGCATCGTAAACAGCCAAAAAGAGCGTCGCGTAGCGCTCTTCGGAAGTGTGCAAATAGAGGTGCCGGTTCAAATGCGCCATGATTTCGCGCCGTTCTGGGTGGTGCCCCTTCGTCTGCCAGATCGTCGCGAAGCAATTCGCTGCGCAACGCCGCTTGCAAGCTGGCCATCAGCAGCGCCGCCGAGATCCCCTTGCCGCTGATGTCGGCCAGGGCGATGGCCAGACGCGCCGGTCCGATGCGAATGAAATCGTAGTAATCCCCGCTGACCAGCCGTGCCGGCCGGCAAATTGCCTCCAGCTCGATGCCCGGCACCTGCGGAAGCTCACGCGGAAATAGCTGCGTCTGCACTTCCCGTGCGATGGCCAGTTCGTTTTCAAGCCGCTGGCGTTGGCGCTGTTCCTCGATCAAGTTGCCGATCGATTGCACCATCGAGTTGAAGGAATCGCCCAGTGCGCCAAGCTCATCGCGTTGTTTCACATGAACGCGAAATGCGAGGTCGCCGGACTGCACGTGTTGCGTCGCGAGATACAGATGATCGACCGACGAGGTAATCGCGCGCGTCAGCGAAATGCCCGTGACCAGCGCGGCCAGCTCCAGCATCAGAAACACTGCGCCTACCATGAAACAGCAGCGTGATGGCAGTGCTGCCGGACTCCCCAAACGGTCCGAAGAGCAGCCGGTTCAACAGCGACGGCACCGTCACGAATGACGCCCGAAGCTGAGCTTCGTTCCCCGGCGCATCGTCCATGTCGACCAGTTTCAGGTCCGTGATTCCATTGATGCGCTTATCGAACACATTGGCCGGGGTAGGATCGGGGCGGTCGTTTGCGATGCGGGCCGCCAGTTGAGCTCTCTGGCCATTCAGCATCACGATTTCGCCCGGTTGAACCTCTCCCCCAACCGGCTTCATCACCAGAAAATGGATGGTGCCCAGCTCGGGCGATAGCGTTTCTACAAATTCGGGCGTAATCGGGGCCGAAACCGAAACCATGGCCTTGCCGCCGGCGGCCTGACGAACCACGACCGCTCGAAGAGTCAAGGTGTGATTGCTGAAAACAATTCCACGAAAGCCCGTGGCCTCGCTCGAGTGCGTGCGCTCCAAAAGGTCGCCGCCGGCTCCGATCTCAACCTGTAATCCTGGGAGGTCGGCTTTCGCCGCGTCCAGGATTCCTTGCGTGGGCGATGGAACTGGCAGCGAAGTTGCCAAATGACCTGTCGCCGCGCTTTCGATCGACAGCGCCGTGGCTAGCGCGCCTGCCACGTTGCCGACGCGCTGCACGCGGGTCTGCACCTCGTTGTACAGAATGTAGGAGCCAATCTGCCAGTAGAGGAGGTAGGCTCCGAGGCCGGCCATCGCCAGCAGGAGCAGAACGGGCACCACCGCGATCAAAATGTATGCGGCGCCCATCTGATTTCGCAAACTCCACAGCAGCTTTTTGCGGGCCCAAACGACGCCATAAACGATCAGGTAACAGGCCGCCCACACGGACACAAATCCGAGAAAACTTTCCAGCGGAAATCGCCGCGGATAGAGAAACCGCAGCAGCCAGATCATTGCGTACACCAGGAGCGTGAGCAGCAGCGCCATGCCAGCGCGGCTGACCGCCGGCGAAAGTGCCCGCAGGCGACCCATGAGTTTTGACGACATGGCTAGTTAGGTTCATTGTACGCCGGAGACAGGAATCGAGCACGGCGAACGTAGCGAGAATCGGCCGAATCGCACCCGCACATGAATTCCCAGACGTTCACGAGTTGCCGCCTCCCCGGGGCGAAACTGCGCGCCGCGTCCGTGGTACATTGGCCTCGCCCATGGCGAGAGTCGAGCTGGATCGGCCGATTGGCGTGCCTCCTGAACATGTTTTCGCGTTCTTTGTTCCGCAGCGGATGCCCTATTGGTACGGCGCGGAGATGCAGAGCTGCTTCGAGGTGCAAAACGGTGCAGCGGACTTCTCGGTCGGGCTCAAGGTGCGCATCTCCGGCCAGCTCGCCGGTCAAGCTGTTTCGCACACGGCCGTGGTCACGGCATTTGCATACGCGCGGCTGCTCGAATGGCGTTTTGCCGACCAGTTCGGCGTGCGCGGCCTCGAACGCTGGGAACTGGAACGAGTCATGCGCGCAGGCGCCACGGATTCGACGATGCTGCGATTCTTCAGCCAGTACGAAATGCCAGGACGGCTCGGGCGCCTGATGGATTGGCTGTGGACGCGGCGCGCGGTGAGGCAGCGAAACGGCGATTACCTCGAGCGACTCGCGCGACTCGCGGAACATCCAGCGTGAAGCACGCGCGTAAAGCGATGACCGATCAACTCGATCCGGCCGGCAGCAGCGGCGAACCTCCCGTGCAGCGAGCATCACGCCAGAGAGCGTGTGCTCGGCGAGACTATTTTCCTTGGGCCCAACGGAATTCGCGCTGGCTGGCGCGCGGCGCTTTACGTCGCGTTCTTCATGCTCATCGAGCTGGTGTTGCAATCTCTGATCGCGCTCAATCCGTTCGCGAGTGTGGCCGATTTGCTGCGCACGCCAGAAGCACTGCTCATTCGGGAGCTGGTTTTGATCGCGGGCGCGGTCGGCGCGGCGCAAGTGATGGCGTTGATTGAGGGGCGTACGATCGGAGCGTACGGCGTCCCATGGCGCGGCGCGTTTCGCGCTCGCTTCTGGCAGGGAACGGTCTGGGGAATCGCGCAGCTCAGCGCCATCATGCTGCTGATCGCGGCGTGGCACGGCTACACGTTCGGCGGTCTGGCGCTGGGCGGCGGCGCGCTCATTGAGTTCGCGGTGCGCTGGGCGGCCGTGTTCCTGGCGGTTGGCTTCGCCGAGGAATTTTTGTTTCGCGGCTATTTGCAATTTACCCTCGCCGAAGGAATGGGCTTCTGGCCCACGGCGCTGCTGCTTTCGTTGATTTTCGGCGCGGTGCATCTTCACAATCCCGGCGAGGGCGTGGTCGGCGCGCTCAGCGTCTTCACCATCGGCGTCTTTCTCTGCCTGACGCTGCGGCGCACTGGCGATTTGTGGCTGGCCATCGGCTGGCACGCTGCCTTTGATTTCGGCGAAACCTACCTTTACTCGGTGCCCAACAGCGGCCTGGTGATGCCGGGGCACCTGCTGGCGGCGTCGCTGCACGGCGCGCGTTGGCTCACCGGCGGCTCGGTCGGCCCGGAAGGCAGCGCGTTTTCATTCGCCGTGCTCGCGGTGACTTTCGTCGCCTTCGATCGCGTCTACCGCCCGCGCAAAGAAGCGGCAGAGGCGCGCTGAGCGGCCACCCCAAACTTCATTCGACCACAACACGCACAAACGTCTTCTTGCCGGCGCGGAGAACTTTCTCACTGGGAACGGAGGTGTCCACTTCCGCCCGCTCGAAGGTGATCGGTTGCCCATCGAGCTCGACGCCGCCTTGGTTGATCAGACGACCGGCGTCGCTCAGCGTTGATGCCCCGCCTGCCTCCACAATCAAGCGAACAATCCGCTTCTTTTCTCCGACGGGCACCTTGATCGTGGGCATTTCTTCAGGCACTTGCCGCTTGCTGAAAACGATGTCGAATTCTTCGGCGGCTTTTCTGGCTGCTTCTTCGCCGTGGAAGTTCGCGACGATCGAGTGGGCGAGCTGAATCTTCGCTTTCTTGGGATGCAGCACGCCGGTGCGGACTTCTTCTTGCAGGCGCACGATGACCGGCGAGGAAAAATCGGTGACCAGTTCGTAGTAGGACCACATCAGCTCGTCGGAGATGGACATGATCTTGCCGAACATCTGCGAGGGCGGCTCGGTGATGCCGATGTAGTTGCCGAGCGATTTGGACATTTTGCGCTCGCCGTCGGTGCCGACCAGGATGGGCATGGTCAGCGCCACTTGCGATTCGTGGCCGTATTCGCGCTGGATGTCGCGGCCGATCAGCAGATTGAATTTCTGCTCGGTCGCGCCGAGCTCGACGTCGGCCTGAAGCGCGACCGAGTCGTAGGCCTGCAGCAATGGGTAGAGCAACTCGTGAACGGAGATGGGTTGATTGCCCGCCAGGCGCGTGCGGAAGTCCTCGCGTTCGAGCATGCGCGCCAGACGATAATGCGCGCAGAGGCGGATCATGTCGTGGCCGGTCAGCGCGCCGAGCCATTCGCTGTTGTAGCGGACTTCGGTGCGCTCGGGGTCGAGAATCTTGTACACCTGATCGAGATAGGTTTTGGCGTTGGCGCGCACCTGCTCGGAGGTGAGGGGCGGACGAGTCTCGGATTGGCCGGTGGGATCGCCGACCATGGCCGTGAAATCTCCGATCAGGAAAACGGCGGTGTGGCCCTCTTCCTGAAAGTGCTTGAGCTTGCGCAGGACGACGGTATGGCCGAGGTGCAAGTCCGGCGCGGTGGGATCGACGCCGAGTTTTATGCGCAGGGGTTTGCCTGCCGCGCGCGATTTTTCGAGCTTGGCGCGCAGCTCGTCTTCGCGAATGATCTCGGCGGCGCCGCGGCGGAGCGCGGCCATCTGATCTTCGGCCGCGCGGAACATCGTCTTTTGCTCGCCGGTCATTTGCCTTTGCTCTGCGCGGCGGCGCCGGCCTGAGGAACGACGTGGCGCCCGTCGATGCGGTAGTTTCCGGACAGGATCAGGCGCACGGCTTCGGTGTAGAGTCGATGCTCCTCGGCGAGGATGCGGGCCGAAAGCGTTTCGCTGGTGTCGCCGTCCTCGACCGGCACGATGGCTTGCGCGACGATGGGGCCGGCGTCGAGAAGTTCGTCGACGAAGTGCACCGTGCAGCCGCTGAATTTCACGCCGTATTCGAGCGCCTGGCGCTGCGCTTCGAGGCCAGGGAAAGCGGGCAGCAGCGACGGGTGAATATTCAGGATGCGTCCGCGATAGGCGGCGATGAAATAGGGCGAGAGCAGGCGCATGAAGCCGGCCAGGCAAACCAGGTCCACGCGCGCGTCGTCGAGCGCCGCGACAACCATGCGGTCGTAGGCTTCGCGCTCGATGCCCTTCGACGGAATGACCCGCGCGGGAATGCCGCGCTCGATGGCCTTGGCGAGGCCGGGCGCGCCTTCGCGATTGCTGACGACCAGGGCAATTTGAGCGTCGGGGATGCGCCCGGCGGCGACGCTATCGGCCAAGGCCTCGAAATTCGAGCCGCGACCACTCAGGAGAACACCAATTCGTTTCGGCATAGGGGGCGAAGTTAGCACATTCGAGCGCGACGCGCCAAACGGGTGCCGGCGCTTGGCCTGAAAGCAGACAAGCTATTGGCAGGGCGTAGAGTTAGCTGATTTCGGGAGAGTTTCTGTTCCGTAACAGAATCCGGCGGGATACCCCCACCCCCCGGGCATCTTGCATGAATATCAAAATAGGGGAGTTGCGGCAATAGGAACTTGTATGAATGTGAAAACAAAGGGGCAACAAAATTGAAAATGTGCATGAACGAGCGATTCAATGGACGGGTAGCGGGCGGTGACTCGTGCCGGCAGGCGCTGCGGGAGATGGCGAGGGGCGCGTTCTGACAGCGAACATGTGACATTATAACATGGACGTCAAGTATTACTTATGAGTACTGGGCGATTCGAACGCGGGAGGCGGTGGAATGGCAATAAAAGGCGAGAAAGTTGAGTCGCTGGTGTCTTCTGCGGGGTTATCGAGGAGGGGCGGGCTGTCCGTGAGGCCCGGACTCTCCGTCAGATCTGGGACGGGGCGCGATATACCGGTGATTCTGGAGATGATTCGCGGCCTGGCGGAGTACGAGCATCTGGCGCATGAGGTGAAGGCCACGGCGGCGCGGCTGCGGCGGGACGGGTCGGGGCGGCGTCCCTATTTCGAAACACTGGTCTGCAGCCGCGGCCGGAAGATCATGGGATTCGCGCTGTTTTTCTACACGTACTCGACGTTTGCGGGACGGCCAACCTATACATTGAGGATCTGTTCGTGTTGCCTGAAGATCGCGGCCAAGGGCGCGGGCAAAACCCTTTTGCGCGTCATGGCGCGCATTGCGCCATGCGTCGAGGTTGCGGCCGTATGGAATGGGTGGTTCTGGAGTGGAACGATCCGGCGATCCGCTTTTACAAGCGGATCGGTGCGAAGCTGCACAAGGAATGGATTGTTACGCGGCTTTCTGGTGCCCACCTCGGGGACTTGGCGAAAGGCCGCTAGCTGCACGCTTGTGGGAGGCTTCGCGCACGTCGCGACGTGAATCCGACATCATAATGGCATATTGACATCACTGGGGGGCCACTATAGACTAACTTTATGGCTCGAACCGCTTTCACATTAAGGATGGACGCTGAGGAACGTGCTGCGCTGGAGAATCTGAGTAAGGTCGAAGGACGGCCTATCAATCAATTGCTGAATGAGGCTATCAAGAGTTATCTGAACCGGCGAGGCCAAAAAGAGCAGAAGCTCGAAGCTCACCTGGCAGGACTTCGCGCTTACAGGAAGCGTGATCCTGGGTTCAAGCGGGCAATGGCCGCGTTCGTGGAAGACGAGGCCAGCATCGAGGACCCGCTGGAGGGAGAGCTGGTAAGCGGGGAGTTCGCCGACGGGCAATTCAAGCCGGCTGGACCCGTGCAGAGCAAGATTCGAGAACTTCTAGGTGCCTAATTGGGACGAAGACAGCCCCCAGTTGCGGCAGAATCTCACAGCTGTCCTTCAGGAAATCGTCCAAGCAGCGGAGCAGCGAAGAACTCCCACGCTAGAAGCGGCTAGACGCTGGCACATCCTCCTCATGGAAGGCCTGGACGTGCCCGACTCAAGATATCTAGGCGCGTTTCGCGGCGAAGCAGGTCTGGAGACGGTCCAAGTGAGAGTCGGTGCAAGCTACGGCGTAGACTCGGCACACGTGGCAGAGGAACTGAAGCGATTTGAATCAAAGATCCAGACATTGATGGCCGAACTCGACGGGCTGCTGCCGATCGGACAAGAACCGGACGCCGACCAACTGTCGGCCATTATCGACCTCTGTGCTTGGGTCCATGCTGCGTGGATGCGTATTCATCCCTTTGCAAACGGCAATGGCCGCACGGCACGCCTTTGGGCCAACAGTGTTGCGATGCGGTACGGCTTGCCGCCTTTTGTCCGTTTGCGTCCGAGACCGAACGCGAGTTACGGAGACGCCAGCGCCAAGGCGATGCAGGGCGACTGGGAACCAACTGCAATTGTGTTTCTCCGATTGCTCGACGATTTTCTCAGCGAACTCTAACGCTAGCAGTGCGTCCAACGGCGGGCGGTCAGAGCGGGAGGGAGCCGGTGAAGACGATAGGGGGCTTGCGGGAGTCGGCGGAGCGGACTTCGCCGATGCGGTAGAACTTTTCGCGGCGGCGTTTTAGCTCGGCTTCGACGGCGCGGAGGTGCGCGGGAGGCACGACCAGGATCATGCCCACGCCGAGGTTGAAGGTGCGCAGAAGCTCTTCGCGCTCGATTTGGCCGAGGCCCGCGAGGTAGCTGAAGATCGGCAGGACTGGCCAGGAGCCCAGCTCGATCACGGCCTGGATGCCGCGCGGCAGCACGCGCGGGAGATTGCCGGGAATGCCGCCGCCGGTGATGTGGGCCAGGCCGGAGACCCAGCCCTTGGCGACGATGTTCTTGAGCATCGGCCAATAGCAGCGATGCGGCATCAGCAGTTCCGCGCCGATTTTATTGCGATTTCCGGGACGTAGGTATCCGGCGGCAAGTCCAGCGATTTCGAAAACCAGCTTGCGCGCCAGGGAGTAGCCATTGGTGTGCAGGCCCAGCGAGGGCAGAGCGAGGAGCACGTCGCCGGAGCGCACGGCGCTGGTTTTGAGGATGTGGCTGCGCTCGACCGACGCCCACGATGAATCCGGCGAGATCGTATTCGCCCGGGGCGTAGGTGTCCGGCAGTTCGGCGGTTTCGCCGCCGACCAGGGCGCAGCCGGCGTGATGGCAGGCGCGCGTCATGCCTTCGACGAGTTGTTCGACGACGTCGGGGTCCATGCGGCCCAGGGCCAGATAATCGAGGAAAAACAGCGGCTCGGCGCCCAGCGTGAGGATGTCGTTGACGCAGTGATTGACCAGATCGGCGCCCACTGTCGAGTGCACGCCCATGGCCGCGGCGATTTTGAGCTTGGTGCCCACGCCATCGGTGCTGGAGACCAGCACGGGCTCGCGCCAGCGCTTGAGGTCGAGGGCGAAGAGAGCGCCGAAGGAGCCGATGCCGCCCAGCACGCTGCGCGTGAAGGTGCGCGAGGCCATGCGGCGAATGCGTTCCTTGGCTTGGTCGGCGCGGCGAGATATCCACGCCGGCATCGGCATAGCGCATTGCGAACCTTAACCTTCCTTTGACAGTTTCCCTTGGTGCTGTGCTTTGATGCTTTCCCCGGGCAATTCCGCTGACGCTGAAACTGAAGACGACGCTCCGACGGTAGACAGTTCTTTTGGCGGCGCTAGAACACGTTGTGAACAGGCGATGCCAGCGCACCAGGCGCGGATGCAGCAGCGCGTTCACGTACGCGTAGAGGCGTTCGCGACTGGCCCGGCTGCCAGGCGTCCTCGGGCGCTTCCACGGACATATAGATGAATACGGGCGTGCCCATGATGTTGGATTCGGGAACAAAGCCCCAGTAGCGGCTATCCGAGGAGTCGTCGCGATTATCGCCCAGAACGAAATAACTGCGCGCGGGGACGGTCACCGGGCCGTAGTTATCGTCCGGGCTCGGGAGATCCGTTGCGATAGGGCTCGACGAGAGGCGTGCCGTTGATCGAAGACCACGCCCTTGCGGATTTCCACGGTGTCGCCGGGCATGCCGATCAGCCGCTTGATGAAGTCCTCGTCGGGCCGGGAATGGGCGCGTGAAAGATGATCATCTGCTGGCGGCGCGGCTCGCGCCAGAGGCGCAGGTGGTAGCTGCGTGAAGGGCACGCTGATGTCGTAGCCAATGCGGCTCATGAGCAGATGATCGCCGACCAGCAGCGTATTCTCCATGGAAGCCGAGGGAATGACGCGCGCCTGCACCATGGTGCCGGTGATCAGAAGAAAGGCCAGAGCGACCCAGAGCCAGGAACGAAGCTCACGCAGAACGCGCTGACCGGCGGTCGGTCCCTGGTCGCCAGCGGCGCTGCTCGACGGGCGCCACAGGCACAGTGGGCTCCGTGTGTTCAGTGGTTCAGTGGCTCAGCGCTCATTACGGGTGGCCTCGGACTCGACCGGCCGCGAATCGTCGAGCATGGCCTGGGGCGCGGCCTCGGGCGCCGCGACGGTGCTCGGTCACTTCGAGCTGCACGTTTTCGGTCGGAGTAGATGCCGGTGTAGCAGGAGGTGCAGAAGCTGCCCGCTGTATCGTCCACGGCGCGACGCAGGCTTTCGAGGGAAAGATAGCCAACCGAGTCGGCGCCCAGGAACAGGCGAATCTCCTCGAGCGTGCGCGCGGATGCCGACAGCTCCGGGCGGACTTCCTCCGGCAGGCGCGGGCGGATGCGGGAGACCTCGGAGGCCAGCAACTCCTCGCGCGTGGGCGTGTCAATGCCGTAGTAGCAGGGCGAGACCGTCGGCGGACAACTGATGCGCATGTGAACTTCGGTGGCGCCGGCTTCGCGAACCATGCGAACGATTTTGCGGCTGGTGGTGCCGCGGACGATGGAGTCGTCGACGAGGACGACGCGCTTGCCCTCGAGCAGCGTGCGCACCGGATTGAGCTTGAGCTTCACGCCGAAGTCGCGAATGGACTGCTCGGGCTCGATGAAGGTGCGGCCGATGTAGTGGTTGCGGATCAGGCCCATGCGGAACGGCAAGCCGGATTCGAGCGCGTAGCCAACCGCGGCGGGCACGCCGGAGTCCGGCACTGGCACGACCACGTCGGCGTCGGCGGGCTGCTCGCGCGCCAGCAAGTCGGCCCAGCATTTCGCGGCTGCGGTCCACGGGGCGGCCAAAGACGCAGGCTATCGGGCCGCGCGAAATAAACGTGCTCGAAGACGCAGTACTGCGGCGGCTTGGGCGGGGCAAAGCGGATGCGATTCGACGCCGCTCTTGGAGATGCGCAGCAGTTCGCCGGGCTCGATTTCGCGGACGTATTCAGCGCCGACCAAATCAAAGGCGCAGGTTTCTGAGGCGACCAGCCAGGCGTCGCCGAGTCGGCCGAGGCAGAGCGGGCGGAAACCGCGAGGATCGCGGATGGCGTAGATCTCATCGCGCGTGAGAACCAGCAGCGAGTAGGCGCCTTCGACTTGATTGAGCGCGTCGCCGAGCGCGCCCTGCAAGATTGCGCGCGGCACTGCGCGCCACCAGGTGCACGATCACTTCGGTGTCGCTGGTGGTCTGGAAGATCGAGCCGCGATGTTCGAGGGTGCGGCGCAGCTTGCCGGCGTTGGTGAGATTGCCGTTGTGCGCCGAGCGCGAGCTTGCCCTTGTTGCAATCGATGACGATGGGCTGGGCGTTGGTGAGCGAGGTGTCGCCGGCGGTGGAGTAGCGCGTGTGGCCGACGGCGGCGGTGCCCGGCAGCCGCGCCAGCACCGCGGGCTGGAAAATTTCCTGCACCAGGCCCATGCCTTTTTCGAGGTGCAGCGCGGCGCCATCGGAGGAGACGATGCCGGCGGATTCCTGGCCGCGATGCTGCAAGGCGTACAGGCCCAGATAGGCGAGCTTGGCGGCTTCGGGGTGGCCGAAGACGCCGCAGACACCGCAGTGATCGTGAAAGTGATCGTCGTCGAGATGAGTCATGATTGTCTTCGACGCGTGCTCGCCGAGAACGGCTGCTTCGATGGCGCCGGCCCAGATCGCGCGGAGCGAGGCGGAGGTGTCGCGGATCACCGTGGCGCCATTGTGATGGAGCTGGAACTGCGCCGCGCGTGACGCGGCCGATCACGCGCGCGCGCCACACCCATATTGTGCCGCAAGGGCCAGCACGCGGGCAAGTGAGCTTTCCGGCACGGAGACGACGGCGCGCGCGCCGCGTTTCGCCGAAGAGCGCGAGCTCGGCGGGCTCGTCGCTTTCGAGCATCCACGGCACATCTACGTCGGCTGAGGCCGTCGCTGGCGAAAGCCGGATTCGGCGAGCGCGGTCGGCGATGCCGCCGTCGCTGACGTCGTGCGCCGAGGCGAGCAAGCCCTCGGCTGGCGAGAGCCACCAGGGCTTCGATCAGGCGCGATTCGGCGGCGAGATCGATGGCCGGCGGCGCGCCGCCGACGATGCCGGCGACGGTGCGCGCGTATTCGGAGGAGGAGAACTCGCGCAGGGCGTCGCGCGTCGCTGCACGGACGCGGTGCCTGCCGCGGCGGCGGCGCGCGCCGCGGCCGTCGAGCAGACAGGATCGCGTCGCCTTCGGCGCGGAAAGCCATGGTCAATGCGCGCGAAGCGTCTTCGAGCAGGCCGAGCACGCCGAGGATCGGGCGTGGGATCGATGGATTTGCCCAGCGTATCGTTGTAGAAGCTGACGTTGCCGCCGGTGATGGGAATGGCCAGCGCGCGGCAGGCTTCGGCGATGCCGTCGATGGCTTCGCTGAACTGCCACATGACCTCGGGCTTTTCGGGATTGCCGAAATTGAGGCAGTTGGTCGCGGCCCAGGGGCGAGCGCCGACGGCGGCCACGTTGCGCGCCGCTTCGGCGACCGCGTGCATGGCGCCGGCGCGCGGATCGAGCGCGCACCAGCGGCCGTTGCCGTCGGTGGAAAGCGCGAGGGCGCGGCGCGTGCCCTTCAGGCGAACCACGGCGGCATCGGCCGCGCCGGGCACGACGATGCGTATTGGTGCGAACCATGTGATCGTACTGCTCGAAGATCCAGCGCTTCGAGGCGATGGCCGGCGCGGCGAGCAAGCGGCGGAAATTGCGCGGTCAGATCGCTGCCGGCGGCGGCAGAGCTTGCATGAGCTGTCGCGTGCGCAGCGACGCGCACGGGCGCGCGCGATCGGGCGCTGGTAGACGGGCGCTTGCTCGGCTAGCGCGTCGGCGGGAATTTCGGCGGCGATCCGGCCGTGATGCAGCACGCGCAGCATGCCGTCGGAGGTGACGCGGCCGATCTCGACGGCGTCGAGTCCCCATTTGCGGAAGACGGCGAAGACTTCGTGCTTCGCGGCCGCGCTCGGCGACCAGCAGCATGCGCTCCTGCGATTCGCTGAGCATCATTTCGTAGGCGGTCATGCCGGTTTCGCGCTGCGGCACGCGATCGAGCTCGATTTCGATGCCCACGCCGCCGCGCGAAGCCATTTCGCAGGAGGTGCTGGTGAGGCCGGCGGCGCCCATGTCCTGAATGCCGACGATCGCGCCGGTGGCCATGGCTTCGAGGCAGGCTTCGAGCAGCAGCTTTTCGAGAAACGGATCGCCCACTTGCACGTTGGGGCGCTTTTGCTGCGACTCCTCGGTGAATTCGGCGGAGGCCAGCAGAGAGGCGCCGTGAATGCCGTCGCGGCCGGTCTTGGCGCCGACGTAGATGACCGGATTGCCTTCGCCGCTGGCGCGCGCGAAGAAAAGTTTGTCTTTCGGCGCGATGCCCAGCGCCAGCACGTTCACCAGCGGATTGCCGGCATAGCCGGGCTCGAAGGCGACTTCGCCGCCGACCGTGGGCACGCCGAAACAATTGCCGTAGAAGGCGATGCCGCGCACGACGCCATCCACCAGGCGGCGATTGCGCGCGATGACTTCGGGCGCGAGCGCCAGGCGTTCGCGGCGTGATGCGTCCGAAGCGCAGCGAATCGAGCACGGCGATGGGCCGCGCGCCCATGGTGAAGACGTCGCGCAGGATGCCGCCCACGCCGGTGGCCGCGCCCTGAAAAGGCTCGACGTAGCTGGGATGATTGTGCGATTCCATCTTGAAGACGGCGGCGAAGCCGTCGCCAACGTCCACCACGCCGGCGTTTTCGCCGGGCCCTTGCAGCACCTGCGGGGCGCGCGTGGGCAGGCGCTTCAGATGCACGCGGCTGGATTTGTAGGAGCAGTGCTCGCTCCACATCACGCTGAAGATGCCGAGCTCGGTGAAGTTGGGATCGCGGCCGAGAATTTTCTGGATGCGCGCGTACTCTTCGGGCGTGAGGCCGTGCTCGGCGACGAGTTGCGGCGTGACTTTGATTTCGGCTTCGAGCATGGACGGCGTGCGCGCGGTGTGCGGCCACGCGGCTAGCTCACCGCGGCGGGCTTGCCGCGCAAGGGATTGCCACGAGCGAGCGGAAGACGACCAGGCCATCGGTGGAACCCAGCGCGGCTTCGACGGCGCGCTCGGGATGCGGCATCAGGCCCAGGACGTTGCGCTCGCGATTGCAGACGCCGGCGATGGCGTCGAGCGAGCCATTGGGATTGGCCGCGGGATCGATGCGGCCGTCGGGCGCGCAGTAGCGGAAGACGATCTGATCGTTGCGCTTGAGATCGGCGAGCGTGGCGGCGTCGCAGAAGTAATTTCCGTCGGCATGGGCGATGGGAATGCGCAGCACCTGGCCGGCGCGGCGGCGGAAGTGAATGGCGTGGCCGTGGTTTCCACGCGAATGTGCACGTGGCGGCAGATGAAGCGCAGCCCGGTGATTGCGCATGAGCGCGCCGGGCAGCAGGCCCGCTTCGCAGAGAATCTGAAAGCCGTTGCAGATGCCCAGCACCAGGCCGCCCGAGCGCGCGAAGCGCGCGACGGCGCTCATCACCGGCGAAAAACGCGCGATGGCGCCGGTGCGCAGATAATCGCCGTAGGAAAATCCGCCGGGCAGAATGACGGCGTCAAAGCCGGAGAGGTCCTGCGACTGATGCCAGATGAATTCGACGGGCTGGTGCAGGACTTCGCCGAGGGCATAAAGAGCGTCGTGATCGCAATTCGATCCGGGAAAAACGACAACACCAATTTTCATCGCGCCGCAGCTCCCTGGGGAGATTGGATTATAGCCGGAGTGCGCGCCCGAGGGAAACGCGGAGTTTAGGGGGCGGCGGCTTGCGGCGGTTCACTGCGATTGTTGCAAGATGCTTTTCGCCCGGCCATACGAGCCGAGATTAAAAGCGTTCACATAGCCCATACTCTTCAATTGTTTCACCGCCGCGCCGCTGCGCGTCCCGCTCTGGCAATGCAGCAACAAGACCTGATTCTTGTCCTTCGCGCGGCGCGGCAATAGCGTCTCAATTTCTCCAAACGGGATGTTGATCACGGAAGGCAAATGGCCGGCCTTGAATTCGCCGGGGCTGCGCACGTCAATGAGCAGCGCGCCCTTCTTCAAATACGCCAACGCGTCCTTGGACGAAATCTGACCGGCTCTTTTTATCCAGAAAAAGACCACGACCACTGCCGCGACGATGAGTAGGGTTGTCCAATTCATAGCTTCAAATGGCGCAATTCAGCTCACTCCCGCCGGTGGCAATTCCCCACGTACGATAGGAGCCGGTCAGGTTGCGAACGCGAAAACCGTGCTGCGCCAAAATCCGGCAAGCAAAAAATGAACGCTGGCCGCTTTGGCAATACACGATGATCTTGCGATCGCGCGGCAACTCGTCCATTCGGGAACGAACCTCATCGAGCGGAATATGGATCGAGCCGGGAATGAATCCTTTGGCGCGCTCGTCCTGACGGCGCACATCGAGCAGGATGGTCTGCTTTGGGTCGAGAGAGGCGATTTCGTTCCACTGCGCCAGTTGCACGTCGCCGGCCAGCACGTTTTGGGCGGCCATCCCAGCGAGGTTCACCGGATCCTTCGCCGAACCGAATGGCGGGGCGTAGGCCAATTCCAATTCCGCCAAGTCGTTCACCGTCATGCGGCCTTTGAGGGCGGTTGCCAGAACGTCGATCCGTTTGTTCACGCCGTCTTGCCCCACCGCTTGCGCGCCCAACAATTTTCCGGTTCCCGGCGCGAACAGAATCTTCATGGCAATCGGCTCGGCACCGGGATAGTAACCCGCGTGCGAGCCGGGGTGCAGATGCAGGACTTCGAACGGAATGCCCGCCTTGCGCAGCGACCTCTCACTCGCGCCCGTGCAGCCCGCGGTCAGTTTGAATAATCGCAAAATCGCAGTGCCCCAGGTTCCGTCGTAGTGCGAGTAACGCCCGCAAATATTGTCGGCAGCGATGCGGCCTTGCCGGTTTGCCGGACCGGCCAGCGGGATGATGCTCCACGCGCCGGTCACGGCGTCGCGGACCTCGATCGCGTCGCCGACGGCGTAAACATTCGGATCGCTCGTCTGCAAATGTTCGTTGACGCGAATGCCGCCGAGCGCGCCCATTTCCAGCCCAGCAGCTTTTGCCAGCGAGGTTTCGGGACGCACGCCGAGACCAAGAACGACAATGTCGGCTTCGACGCGTTTGCCGCTCTTCAAGACAACGACGGATGCGCGCGCGGTTTCACCCGGTCGCGGCGCCTCAAACGCGGCGACGGAATCGCCAAGATGCAGTTCCACGCCCTCGGTTTTCAGCTCAGCATGCAGCCAAGCGGCCATTTCGGGATCAAGTGGCGTCATCACCTGCGGCATGGCTTCCACCAAGGTCACACCGAGCCCGCGGTGCTTGAGCTGTTCGGCCATTTCGAGGCCGATATAGCCGCCGCCCACGACGACCGCGCGGCAGGCTTCGCAATCTTTAATCCACGCCGTGATGCTTTCCACATCGGGAATATTGCGCACCGTGAAGTGTCCGGCGCGATCAATGCCGGGGATCGGCGGGCGCAGAGGCGACGCACCAGTGGACAAGATCAGTGAATCGTATGGCTGGGAACATTCGCGGCCCGTCGCGAGCTCACGGACGTTTATGACTTGCGCCTTGCGGTCAATCGACAGGACTTCGGTGCTCACGCGCACGTCGAGATTGAAGCGGGCGCGCAGCGTTGCGGGCGTCTGAAGCAGCAGCGTATCCTGCTCGACGATCTCTCCGCCCACAAAATACGGCAGCCCGCAATTGGCGAACGAGACGTGTGGCCCGCGCTCAAAAACGACGATTTCGCAGTCCTCGCAAAGCCGTCTTGCGCGGGCGGCAGCGCTCGCGCCACCAGCCACGCCGCCGACGATGACAATCCGTTTTTTGTTCATTCCTTGGCTTCAGACCTGTTCTTCATTCCATGATCCTATCGCAGACCAACACCGGCATCGATCCGGGAGCACCGCATGGCGCCATCGCAGCACCAGGGCAACTGCGCAGAACGCGCCCGCGAGGCCGCCCACAAATCACACACTCTCGGCATCGATTTGGGCAAGAGGTCTTTCGGCTGGCGCGTGCCGATAAGCCTAGTTCCCGATGTGAACGTAACCGCGAAGTTGCAGATTAACCAGCGTCGTCAAAGCCCAAAGGTCGAGTTCGATTTCGGGCTGGATCGTCTTCGGGTCGATCTTCTTGGCCAGGACCGCCTGTCCGCAAACGCGAAGATCGACGCCTGCCTTCTTCATGCTCTGAATCAAGGCGATGTTCGGATTGTCATGTCCGTCGTTGCGCGCCTTGAAGGCCTCGTTGTTCTGCACGATCTCGGTGCCGTCCTGGTGAAACACGACGGCGATCTTCCGATGGCTCGCCGGCACGCCATGCTCGGCGAGCGTGTTCAGGTATCGAGCAACCACGACGAGACCCGGATTCACTTCGTCGACCTTTGCCGATGCCTTGGCAATGTCGAAGACGACCTTGTAGGTCATCTTCGGATCGGGCAATTCCTTCGCGCCAGGCAGCTCTTCGGCCGGTTGGTAACCCGGTATCGGCAGGGCCTGCGCCGATTGCGCGCGCGCCGAGCTAGAAAAGCCGATCCAGGCAGCCAACACGATCACGCCAGCGGTCCATAATCTTGGCATGGCAGCCTCCACAAATAATTCGCGTCCTCACGGCTTGAAACGCTATCGCCCTGCGTTAGCCCAATGCCTAAGGCCGCCCTTCGCTCGACGGTGGAACGATTCCTTTAATTCGCATGTAGGCAACCATCTGCCCGTACATTTCGTTGTCGTGAATCACATTAAAGTACAGCACACCCGCCTTGCTCATACTTTGGCCCATCACTTTCAGCGTTTGCCCGCCCGCCGCGTCAGTCATCGAATCGTACACGGGGTCGCAATAGTCAAACGAGGCTTTGAGCGCAGCAGAAAGATCAGCCTTGGACGTCTTGGCTGCAGCGTTCCCGTGCTTCATCTCACCCTTGACCGCTCCGCAGAGCATGGTTTGTACATCCGCGATGTGGGCGATCATCTCGCCATAGGTACGCACCTGCGGGGTGGTCCGGAACGCGTAGTCCGCCTCCGGCATTTTTTCGGCAGACTTGAGAAGTATGTTCTTGATGCTCGCGTACTGGTGTTTTGCGTCGTCGCTCACAGGATTCGATTGCGCTTTGAGATTCACGGCGCCGGCAACGACCATAACTGCCATCACAGCAAAGAAACGGTTCATGGAGTTCCTCCCTCAGAGAGTCATCGATGTAACAGCAAAACAGACAGAGCCGCTGGAACCACGCCGCGTCTTGCGAACGGCAGGCACTGCTCAACGTATCCGTGTTTTACTGTCCGGTCGCGCCAAGCACTCCTTCGAGAGCCCCAGTAGCCCCGGCGTTCCCACGGATATATACCCGGAACCCGTCGATTTATTCCCTGGACCCACTCATCAGATTCGGCTGGCTTTCTTCATCGACGGCAGGAGCGATTCATGCCCGGACTCGTCCGACTCTCGGCGGTTTCTCCAGGAGGGAGATTCCCACACCCACGACGACCACCACCAGGCACCCGATCACGTTGTACCAAAGGAAAGAGATTTTGGTGAAAGCGGCGATGGCGAAAATCGCCAGTTCACCGGCAATCACGCCGAAAAACGCACCGTTCCCGGTGACTCTTTTTAACGCCGCGAGCACGAATACTCCCAATAGCCCGCCGTAAAATAGCGACCCCAGGATGTTGATGGCCTCAATCAAGGAGCCGAGGTTTCTTCCGAGTCCCGCCGTCGTCACCGCATATGCGCCCCAGAATACCGTGGCGATTTTTGCCGCCCGCAGGTAGTGGTGGTCGGACGCGTGCTTTCGGAAGTGGCGTTTGTAGATGTCGATGACGGTCACCGTCGCGAGCGAATTGATTTCCGAGGAGACGCTGGACATCGCCGCTCCGATAATCGTCGCCATAATCAGGCCGACCACGCCCGCAGGCAAGTAGCGGGTGACGAAGGTCAGGAAAATATAGTTCGTATCGTTGAACTCACCGCCATTGGTCTTTTTCGCCAGGTCGATGGCGTCGGCTCTGGCGGCACTCGAACTCTTTTTCGGCGTGTTGGTATTCCTCCGTGACGGCTTGGGGTGGGTCTAGGCTTCCGGGATTGGCCTCGGCCAATTGCATCGCGGCTTCCCTGCGCTGCTCGAAAGCAGCGTCGTAGCGCTCAACAACATTCTGATATTCCGGACTTGCTTCGATTTGATGGAGCGCCGTTTGATTGAAAACCACGGGCGGCTTGGCGAAGTTATAGAAGGAAAAAACGATGGCCCCGATGAACAGGATGAACATTTGCAGCGGAATCTTGGCGACTCCGTTGAAGAGCAGGCTCATGCGGCTGTCCTTCAGCGATTTGCCCGTGAGATAGCGCTGCACCTGGCTCTGATCGCATCCGAAATACGCCAGCGCCAGAAACATTCCGCCCAACAATCCGCTCCAGATGTTGTAGCGATCGCTCCAACTGAATTGCGGCACCAGCATGCGCAGTTTTCCCGCGGCCGCCGCCACTTTCACCGCGCCAAGCGGACTTACTCCATGCGGAAGCAGCCACAGCGCCGCGATCAGCGCGCCCCAACAGGCCAAAGGTCATGACGATCATTTGCGGGAATTCGGTCCAGGTGACGGCCACGACGCCCCCCATCGTCGTGTAGAGAACCGCCAGAGCACCCACGATCAGGATGGTGATGCGATCCGGCCAGCCAGGATGATGCTCAGCACGATGGCCAGCGCGTAGAGCGCAATGCCGATGGCCAGTCCGCGCTCGATCAGGAAAATGACGCTCGCAAGGGCGCGCGTCTTGGCATCGAATCGCTGCTCGAGGTATTCGTACGCGGTGTAGACCTTGGCGCGATGGAACAGAGGCACGAGCGTCACCGACAGGATGACCATGGCAATCGGCAGTCCGAAGTAGAACTGCACGAAGCGCATCCCGTCGACATACGACTGGCCTGTTGTGGAGATAAAGGTGATCGCGCTGGCCTGCGTCGCCATGATGGAAAAAGCGATCGCATACCACGGCATCGAATTGCCGGCCCGCATGTACTTTCTTGACGGTATTCGACCCGCGCCCGCGCCACGTTCCATAACCGACGACCAAGGCCAGGCAGCCACCCAGCACGAACCAATCAAGCGGACGCATAACCGAAGCAAGCTCCTAGTCTTTCGTCACTGGGCAATTTCATTCGCCCGCGGCGAGTCGGCGATACACGGGATCGGCGATGAACGGAGCCACCCGGCTGAACGCAGGCTTATCCAGGCCGCTCACCAGGAAGACGACGTGCCCGGGCGTTTTGAAGAACGCCACCGTAAACCCATCGATGGGGGACAGCCACGCAAGGTGCAGCGGTGAGTCCGCAGCGTTCCCTGAATTGATCTTCGGACCATCATCGCCGGTCATCAAAAGCGACACGATCTGTCCCTGAAATTGCAGGATGATATGGGCGAAACGCCTGCCGTGAAATTCACACGAGTGACGCCGGAGGACCCGCACGAGTCCTGCCGGAGTCGCCAATTCATCCGAGGGCGTGCCCTGCAGCAATCGGAACGACACATCCTCTCGCGTTGCCGCTTCCTCGAGCGAGATGGGCTTCTCGCCGAGCCGGGAAAGAATTGCACAATCCCGATGATCGCCTGCAGCATCGCGCGCCGCGGCACTCGCTCGAGCGGGCAAGAGGAAGAGTTCGGTACCCGCGGCGGATGCCAGGACGACGGCAGCCGCGACGTACCGCCAAACTCCCAGGAATTGACGCCGAGTCTTGGGAAAGGCCACCGCTCGCAGGCGCGCAACCGTGCCATCGCGAAATTCGTCGCTCATGCGCAGCGACTCGGCATTTGTGAATGCTCTTTGTATGCTTGCGCGGAGGTCCTGCCGAGCCGCCATTTCCGAACGGCAGGCGAGACAACCATCCAGGTGGCGCAGCACTTCATGGTTGGTTTCCACCAGGAGTTGCCCGCTCAGAAAGGAATCGGCAAGCTCACGAACTTCACGGCATTGCATGCTGAACCTCCCTTCACTCGTGTCCGTGCCCGGCTCGGCGCCGCGGGACGCCGTTTGCGCACTTGGCCAGCTCGTTCCGCAGCAGCTCGCGGCCCCGGTGAAGCCGGGACATGACCGTGCCCATGGGTATTGCCAGCGCGGCGGCGATTTCCTTGTAGGTCAGTTCTTCGACGTCGCAGAGGAGAATAATTTCCTGGTGCTCTTGGGGGATCCGCCTGAGCGCCGCCAGCACTTCCTCATCGGTGAGCCCCTGCGGCAATGGCGGTACGAATGGCACGGTGCCTGCAATGCGATCGTCGACATCGTTCACCAGAGAAGCGCGGCTCAGAGCCCGCAGGCGGTTGCTGCGCACGTGCCGCAAAATCGATATCAACCAAGCGCCGCAATTTGTTCCAGGCTTGAAGCGGTCAAAGGATTCGAGCGCCTGCAGCAATGTTTCCTGAACCAGGTCCTCGGCGGCGTCGCGCTTGCCTTCGAACCACAGCGCGAAGCGGAACAGCCGGTCCAGATGCGGAAGCACTTCCGCTTCAAATACCGCCCACACGCGTTTGTCGGGATGCAGTCTTGCGTCGGATGTCATGCGGCTCTGACGCGCCTCCGGAGCTTCTCACGGCGCTCGCGATATACATATACCCGAAACCAGCCAGTTTATTCCGCACCCGAGGCAATTCGGAGTGAAAAGAGCGCCCATGCGCGGCGGGAAGAGGCCAGCTAGCGGCGGGATTTGCGATGCGCCTTGCGCGCGGAATGCGGAGGGCGGCGTTTTGCGGCGCGGGCGTGCGTGCGAACGGTGGCTTTCTTTGGGCGCGAAGAGCGTTTGGCTTTCTTGGATGGCTTGGCTCTTCTTACTGATTTCGCGCTGGCGGCCATGAGGCGGCGCCGCGCGTTGGCCCAGCCGGGTTTATTCACCTGGCGTCCTCGCGCTAATCCCAGCGCGCCGGCGGGAACATTTTCGGTGATTACCGACCCCGCGCCGATGTACGCCGCATCGCCTACGCGGACGGGGGCGACCAGCGCCGTGTCGCTGCCGATGAAAACGCGGCGGCCAATCGTGGTCGGGTGCTTGGCGACGCCGTCATAGTTGCAGGTGATGGTGCCCGCTCCCACGTTGGTTCCGGCGCCTATATTGGCGTCCCCCAAGTAGGTGAGGTGCATGGCCTTGACGCCTTCGCCGAGGACCGTTTTCTTGGCCTCCACGAAATTGCCCAGGCGCGCGCCTTTCATCATGCGCACGGCAAACCGCAGATGCGCGAACGGCCCGACCTGCGCGCCCGCGGCCAATTGGCTGGCATTGATGAAGCAATAGGGCTTCACGGTGACGCCGTCGTCGAGCGTGGAATCGGTGAGGATGCTTCCGGTCTGAATGTCGCAATTCGCGCCCACGCGCGTGCGACCGAGCAATTGCACGCCGGGGCCAAGAACCGTGTCGGGGCCCACGGTGACGTCGGGATCGACCAGGACTGTTTCGGGCATCTGGATGCTGACGCCAGAATCCATCAATGCGGCGCGCTTGCGCCGGCGAAAGACCAGGTCGACGGCGGAAAGATCGGCGCGCGTGTTGCATCCGAGCACCTCGTCGGCATCGGCGGCAAGCTGCGCGACGACCAGTTCGCCCTGCTGGCGCAACATGGCGATGGCATCGGTGAGGTACAACTCGCGATGGGCGTTCGAGGGCCGCAGCCGCGCGAGGCAGGGCCAAAGCTTGGCGAGCGTGAATGCGTAGATGCTGGAATTGATTTCGGTGATGCCGAGCTGCGCGGCAGTGAGAGCTGAGTCCTCGACGATGCCCGCAACCGAGCCGTCTTCGCCTCGCAGGATGCGCCCATAGCCGGAGGGGTTCGCGAGTTCGGCGGAAAGAATCGTGGCGGCTGCGCCCGACTGCTGATGGAGGCGCGCCAGAGCCGCCAGCGTTTCGGCGCGAATCAGCGGGGCGTCGCCCGGCACAACGATGGCAAACTTGGCGGCCGAGGGAAGGGCGCGCCGTGCCACCAGAATGGCATGGCCGGTGCCGCGTTGCGGCTGTTGCATCACGGTGCGCACGCCCAGGGGCGACAGCAGGCCGATGACCTGTTCTGCTTGGTGCCCAACGACGGCAATGACGGCTCGCGGTTTGAGTTGCTGGGAGGCGCGCACCACGTGCTCGACCAGGGCGCGACCACCGGCCCGGTGTAGCACCTTGGCCAAGCCCGAGCGCAAGCGGGTTCCCTTGCCGGCGGCGAGGATGACGACGCTGAAATCGGGAAGTGACATGTCGGCGTTTATTCTGCGCTGTTTCGCCGGTCTTTGACAACACAGCAGAGTAGCAGAGCGGCTAGGGGGTGGCGAATCATAGATTCGCTGTACGCTATCAGGGGCCGCTGAAAATAATGCGGAGCCTCAGGAGACGGCAGAAACCCCGGCGGGAGAATACTCGGCGGCGGGCTCCTCTCGCAGGATTTCGGCCGAAGAAGTCTCCGTCCAGAGGGAAGGATCGGCCAGAAGGCGCGAGACAAGTTGCGTGTGCAGGGCGTGGCCGGCTTTGTGAGCGACCACGCGCGCCAGCAGTGGCCGGCCAACCAAAGCCAGATCCCCGATCAAGTCGAGCGTCTTGTGGCGGCCAAATTCGTCAGGGTAGCGCAGCTCGCCATTCAAGATGCCGTCGCGCGTCAGGACGATGGCGTTTTCCAGCGATCCTCCGCGGATCAGGTCCACGGCGCGGAGACGCTCCACCTCGTCCAGGAAACCGAAGGTGCGAGCGCGCGCCAGCCGCCCTTGGAAGCTCTCGCGATTGACTTGCATTTCTATCTGCTGGCGTCCAATGCAGGGATGGGCGTAATCCACCAGGCAGTGCACCGAGAACTCCCAGGCCGGATAGATGCCGATGCGGCGGTCACCGTCGGCGATCTCGAGCGGCCGCAATACCTTGAGATAACGCCTTTGGCGCCGCAAGCGGCGCACGCCGGCGCACTCGAGCATCTCGACAAATGGCTGCGAGGAGCCGTCCAGGATTGGCACCTCGATGGCGTCCATGTCCACGTAGACATTGTCCAAGCCGCTGGCGTACAGCGCCGCGAGCAGATGCTCGGTGGTGGAGAGCAGTACGCCCTTCTTCATCAGGCTGGTGGCGTAGCTGACCCGGGCCACGTTCCGGCCGTGCGCTTCGATCTCAAAGTTATCGAGGTCTGTGCGCCGGAAGACGATCCCGGTATCCGCTGGCGCCGGGACCAGGCGCAGGTGACTGCGTACGGCGGTGTGCAAGCCGATTCCAGAAGTTTCGACGGGACGCTGAATAGTGGTCTGATTAGGCATCGGCCAATAAGATAGCATTTTAAGGACCTTTGGTTCCCATCTAAAAAGGCCTGTGTTTACAGTAACTTAGTTTCCTGCCAAAGGTGCGTTTTGCATGTAGTGTTGTAATCATGCAACGGAAGCGTGATTCACCGTGGCTCACAAGCAGTTGCGCATAAGACACATTCTGAGCCACGAGGGCCCGCCGCCTATCCTAGGGAACCCCAATCCACTAAGAAGGTTGCCGGAAATCAGGAGGGTGTGATGCCGAGTGGGTATGGCTTAGTTGCGGGGCTTCTCGGGATTCGGGGATTAGCGCTAGGGTCCTATTCGGCCATGAGCTCACGAGCGGTGAAGATTGCTCGGTATTTGTACCGGGAACGCAGCTTTTCGGAGCCGCCCTCTTCGCGATCGACCAGGCTGATGACGGCGACCACCTGGTAACCCTCCGATTCGGCGGCGTCGATCGCCTCGAGGGTCGATTTGCCAGTGGTGCAGACCTCGTCCACGATGACGACTTTATGGATGGGACCGCTGATCCCCTCGATCTGCTTCTGCCGACCATGTTTCTTGGGCTCTTTGCGGACCAGAAATCCAGGCAATGGCTTGCCCTCGATATGGCTGACCACGATCGTGGCCGAGACAACCGGGTCGGCTCCCATGCTGAGTCCGCCAACGGCTTCCGGGGCGACGCCCATGGAGGCCAACGCCTCCAAGACGCAGTGGCCGGTGAGAAAAGCACCCTCGGGATCGAGGGTGGTGAGCTTGCAGTCGAGGTAATAGTTGCTTTTGAGGCCGGACGTGAGGATAAATTCCCCACGGACCAGCGACTTCTTTCGTAACAGGGCGGCGAGTTGTTCTCGATGGTCCATGTGGGTCTCAAAGATGCGAGCGCATACGCTATCACAACTCTCGCTGCTTGCAAGACGACGCGCGAGCCGAGGCCATGATGGGTTGCGAGGGCTGGCGCCGCAGGAGGAACGAAATATGATCTTTGGGGTGCACACGATTCTTTACAGCAAGAAGGCGGAGGCGGTGCGCGCGTTTTTTCGCGACGTACTGCGGTTTCCCTCCGTGGATGCGGGAGGCGGCTGGCTGATCTTTGCGGCGCCTCCCGGCGAAATCGGAATTCATCCCGTCGAGACGCACGTGCACCGCGAGCAGCTCTACCTGATGTGCACCGACGTCAAGGCCGAAGTGGCGAGGCTCGCAGCAAAGGGCGTCGAGTTCGCCGGCCCTATCACCGAACAAGAATGGGGCCTGGTGACATCGCTCAAGCTGCCCGATGGCGAAAGACTCGGCCTGTACCAACCCACGCACCCGATGGCGATACGGATCAGCCGTGGAAAACGAGCGGCCGGCAAAAAGGGTCCGGTAAAGAAAAAGGCGACTCGATCCAGATCCAGATAAAGACAAGGCGCTGCTTCTACCAGGGGTCGGCGCCGGTGTCGCTGAAGACTCCGGCAGTGGGGCCATCGTCGGGAAGAAGCGCCAGGCGGACCGGCTCCGCGGCTCCTTGTTCAACGGTTCTCGGCCCGCGATGCTGGTTCATGTCCGTTGCGGTAAAGCCTGGATTGGCTGAATTGACCTTGATCCCGGCGCTTTGCAGTTCCTTGGCGAAGTGAATCGTCATCATATTCAGCGCGGCCTTCGACGAAGAGTAGGCGAGCAACTGGTTTCGGATCGCCAGGGTGCTGTTGGGGTCGGCGTTGCGGTTGAGAGAGCCCAATCCGCTGGAGACGTTGACGATGCGGCCGTGGCCGGATTTTTTCAGCAGCGGGAGAAAGGCTTTGGTGACGCGGAAAACGCCGAATACGTTGGTGTCGAAGGTTTGCTGGAAGGCCTCGACCGTCAATTCCGAGGCGGGGATCCAATCGAGCGCGATTCCCGCATTGTTCACCAGGATGTCGAGGCATCCATGGCGGCGTTGAACTTCGGCCGCGGCTTGCTCGACGCTGGACTGAGAAGTGACGTCGATTGGAACGAATTCGACGCGCAAGCCCTGGGCTCGAAGATCAGCCGCAGCCTGCTCGCCGCGCTGCGGGTCGCGGGCACCCATCAGGACGAGAACGCCTTTGGCCGCGAGTTGCCGGGAGATTTCTTTCCCGATTCCTTTGTTTGCGCCGGTGACGATTGCAATTTTTTCGCTCATAGCGCTAGGTACGATAGCACGCCTCGCACCGGGGATAGCATTGGTAAATAGACGGTGAAGTCAGTTATGAGTACAAGGATCGCGGATGGAGGCAGACGATGTGTTCGAGCGAGCGAAAGACCCTGCCGTCGCCCGCGGCGAGAACAGGCTGGGCACCCTCTTAAGGGACGGGCACCCTCGCGCGACCAGCCCTTAATGTGTCCACTTGTACCACAAGGATAGAAAGTATGCTCCGGCCGCTACCATAAGAGCCCCCACGATGCGACCTGCCTGGAGTGATTTGGCAAATTCATCCGAAGAAACAGTTCGCCCAGGAAGATTCTTAATGGCCAACCGTAGGAGAGTGTCCGGTCTAAGCACCAGGTAAACACCGAAACCAATAACCGCAGTCGCGCATAACAATGTTAGCCACTCGTTTCCGCCCGGTGTTTGCATAGGAGGAACAGTAGGGGCTGAGGAGCTGCGATATCGAAGTCCCCCCAGAACAATTAGTGCCATCCACATTCCGAGCACGGCAGCCGAAACTCCAATGACGCGTTGAGACGACGATCCGACTTTCGGGGTTGCACCAGACCGTACTGACCATTTGTCTGCTCTTGTGTACCATTCCATGAACTTGTTAAGGGTCCCCTGAGCGAAGATGCTTAGGATGCCCCACACAAACAGCAAGGCCGCAGCCGCGGAAAAACAGACTCGAAATAGAATGTCCTTCGCAGCTAACATTTCGTTGGTTGCTCCCACACACGGAGTAGGTATCCGCTAGTGTCCCGTTTCTAACGCTTCGTTACAATGCCTAACCTTGCGAGCAATCGAGCGTGCGGAGGTAGTCCACACGAAGGGTTGAGGACTGTGGTTGCGGCGACGGATGTAATCGAGGATGGCTCGCACCAACTCCCCGACACTGCGGAAGGTTCCTCGCCGGATACGCTTGTCAGTAATCTCCGCGAAGAAGCGTTCCACCAGATTGAGCCAGGAAGCGCCCGTGGGCGTGAAGTGCCGGTGATACCGGGGGTGTGCGGCAAACCAGGTCTCCACCGCCGGATGGGTGTGGGTGGCATAGTTGTCGAGGATGAGATGAATCGCCAGCCGACGTGGCGTGCGGCGCTCGATCCGCTGCAAAAAGCGTAGAAACTCTTGGTGGCGATGGCGTGGCATGCAGCCACCCAGCACTTCGCCGTTCAACACGTTGAGGGCAGCGAACAAGGTCGTGGTCCCGTGGCGAGTGTAATCGTGAGTGTGCCGCTCCGGGATTCCCGGACGCATGGGCAGAACTGGCTGCGTACGATCCAAGGCTTGAATCTGACTCTTCTCATCTACACTCAGCACCAGTGCTTGGGTCGGAGGATTCAGGTATAAGCCGACGATGTCGTGCAGTTTGTGGAAGAACTGTGGGTCGGTGCTGAGCTTGAAACGCTTCACTCGATGCGGCTGCAAGCGATGCGCTTTCCACACCCGGTGGACCGTCGCCGGACTCACCCGTTGCGCTCGGGCGAGCGTGCGCACGCTCCAATGCGTGGCTCCAGGCGGCTTGTGGTACAGGGTGGCGTTCACAATGGCCTCTTCTTTCTCTGGTGTCAGCCGCCGTTTGCGCCCAGGTCGCGGTGCATCTTCGAGCAATCCCTCCAGCCCCGCCTGCTCGAAACGCTGGCGCCAGCGCAAGACGGTCGGCCGGCTCGTGCCCAGTTCAGTGGCCAGTCGGTGGTTCGCGACTCCGTCGGCCGATCGCAGAACGATGCGGATGCGCAGGGCGATCTTTTGCGGCGTACTTCCCGCCCGCGCAAAACCGTCCAGCAGTTCTCGCTCTTTAGGGCTAAGACACAAAGGTTTGGCAGCTTCCCACATAGCTGCCTACTATAGCGCGAATCTCGCTTATTGTAACTTTATTTATGAAACACGACACTAGCGAGGCTCCAAGTGTCCCGAAGATCGGTCCGACCAGGCCCCGCTCTGGTTCCAGATCCCCTGTGTACCATAGAAAGGGATTGCTTCACATGAAAGACAATACGCGAAATGCCCGGTGACGGGCAAACGCAAGTACGAAACCGAGGGCGAGGCGCTGGCGACTGCCGCGCATCAGATCGCTAATAACGATGCGCCCAAGGAACTGCGGGCGTACCGGTGCCAATACTGCGAAAGCTGGCACTTAACCAAGAACGCGAGCGTGGGACGCCGCAAACGTTAGGCGCTGCCGCCTGCTGCAGGAAACGTTTTTGGGGGGATTGACACTGAAGCATCTGCCGGTGAGTTGAACGCCACTTCGGTAATGCGCCCGTGTTACCGTAATTTTCAGATTCGTCCTCGGAGGGAGACATGCGACGCATTCTTTCAGGCGTGTTTGCAATCAGCGTATGGGTGACTCTGGCCTTCGCGAGTACGGGCCGAGGGCAACGAATACCGCGGCGAGGAGCAGCGAGCTGAAACCCGCGGCGGCCGCGTCTGAAATGGCGATCCGGCCGGTGCCGCCGGAGATTGCGAGACGCGCACAGACGCTGCGCGCGTCGCTGCAACCATCGGCGAGAAGCTGGATCGAACAGCAGGCACGGATCGAAGCCAAGCAGCAGGTTCCGAACGCGGATGCGCTGCGGGCGGCCATTCGCCAGCGTTTTGCGGATTCGCTGGCGCAGAAAGCATCGGGGCAGCCCGGGGCGCCGGCTGGGCAGATGGACGTGGATGCCATCGTGATGATGGTGATGGAGCAGGCAGCGCAGGACGGCCAGCAAGAACTGCAGGCGCAGATGCAGCAAATGCAGGAGGCGACCAAAGAGAAGCAGGCTATGCGGCAACTTCTCGACGAGATGCAGCAAGCCATGGCACAGATGCAGGCCGGCGCAAAGAATGCAACGTGCAAGACGGCGTTTTGCCAGTCGCTTCCGTCAAGACTGGACGGGCTAAGCCGTTCGACCGCCGGACTGCCTCACCCCGTTCATGTGCAAGCGCCGGCAAGCATCACGGGCCAGCAGCTTTCCTCACTCGCGGCGCAGATCAAGGAAGCGGACGACTCGCTGAGCGACATGAGCCAACAGATGCAAACGCAGATGCAAATGACCATGGATGCGCGCAGCAAAGCCCTCGAGATGTTGTCGAATATCGAAAAATCGGAGAGCGACACGCAAAATTCCATCGTGCAAAATCTGAAGTGATCACTCGCGGCCGCCGCTGGCGGTTGCGCAAGCCTCCCAGACAGGAAGGGGGCGGCGATCCAGCCGCGCCCTTCCTGTTTCTCGCGTATGAATGCCGCGCCTGCGCGGCATTCCTTACCTTAGTGGTTGTCAGAGCCGAACAGGCCTGGAAGCACCTGGGTGCCTTCCATCCTGACGGCGTCGAGGGCTGAAGGATCAAGGCCCAGGAGTTGCAGGATTGTGGGCGCCACCTGCATGGTTTCCACCCAACTGGTGAGAGTCTTGGCCTGGATGTGGGGATTGGATACCAACAACATCACATTGGTATCGTCGAAAGCGAAGCCGCCATGTTCGGATTGTTTTTTGGTGCTTCCGGTGTAGATCACGCCAATGTTCGGCGCGACGATGATATCGGGCGTCCGCGGGTCGCCGCCTTCCCGCAGAAAGCAGCAGGGGCCGGGGTGAGTGGGCACGCCAGGAGCGTTGAACATGTCCGTGAGGGAGGCGCCATAAAAGATCTGGCCGATCCCAGCCTCTTTGGCGTTGGTCTCCAAGATGCCCACTGAGTCGACGGTATCGTTCGAGTTCAGCAGCCAGAGCTGGGAAATGTCGTCCTCGGCCAACCCGAGGCCGGAGGTGGCGGACGCCGGCAGATGGGAGGCAAGGATTGCGGACGGCGGCATGCCGTTGGTCCCTGAGTGGCCGGGGATGGGGAAGAAGCGGTTGGTGTCGATCGGCGACTGCCCGTGCTTGGCGGTGATGATGATGGTGGTGTCATCGAGAAGGTGCTGGGCGTCCAGGGCATCCACCATCTGATCGATCGCGGCATCCGCGAATTTGATCTCGCTCTCCATGCTGGGGGTGGGATCGCCTGCGGCGTCGGTATAGCCGCCATTGACTCCATTTTCGATCAGCTTCTGGCCAACGCTGACCGCCTGGAAGTTCATCCCGAGGATCGCCGGCACTGGCGCTCGCTTCGTGCCGAGATGGTTCTTGCCGTTGATCTCGTTCACTATCGCGTTGACCTTCAACTGGTCGTAGCATTGGATGGTCTGAAAATCGGTGGTCCAGTCGTTCCCGCTGGCGACAACCGTCCCGCAGTCAAAGTTCGTGCCGGCCGTCTTGACGCCGGGCAAGGGGACTTGGTTGGAGTTCACTTCGGGCGCGTAGTAATCGTCCACGTTGGTGGGGCTGTTCGTCCCCGTCGGACCGGAAACGGCGGCGTACACGGGGTGCTTGTCGGACCAGGCCGTGTAGCCTCCCGCGTGGTGGATCACGCCGTAAATGGTGTTGGTACGAATGAAATTCCAGGGGTAAACGGGGAGACACTGATTGAAAGGATCGCGCACCAACTTGTTGGGATCGATGGAGAGGACGCCGCCATCGATCGAAGAATACGGGCCGCCGCCATTGATCTTCGTCTGGTCGAATTCGTCGCCTTCCTCGTATTCGGTCTGCGTTCCGTTGGTCTGATTCCGGACGCAGTTACCGGCTGCGAGCCCGTTGCCGGTGGTCTCTGCCGGCGGAGCGAGGACGCGATCGTAGGCGACATCGTAGTACGCGCCCACCGTCTTTGGCGTGCCACCGGTCACCAGGGCCATCAACCCTGGGAACGAATCGGATGGCCTGGAGGTACTCGTGCGGGTGTAGGTAACGCCGGTCTTGCCCAGGGCGGCCAAAGTCGGGCAGGCGCCGGATTTCACGCAATTTTCATAATCGACCGCGTGCATTCCATCAATGCTGATCAATAACACGTGGCGATCACGATTCAGACCGTGATCGTCCTGGTCAGGACGGGCGGCGAGGCGTGTCGTGGGCATGGCGGACATCACCAAGGCACCCGCGAGCAAACCAATTCCAAAATTTTTACGCATTCTTTCCTCCTCAGTTTTTTTCACCGGTTACGACTCGAAAGACGAGAGGGAGACGGCCCCCAAACCTTTCGCGTATCGTATAGTCGGGTTGCGTTAGAGGAAGGTCATTCCGAGATCAATTGAATGTGAACACGCAGACGATTCCCACAACTCTTTCGAGCGTCCTTCAGTTTCCGAGCGTGTTCGGTGAAGCCGGCAGCGAACGCAAAGGCTGCCCCCGACACCTCAAACCGGCCAGGCGGCCAGAAGTCATGTTGCAAGAATGACGCGCAACGGGATAAAGTACGGCGGTAATTACGCAATCTTGTACGGCTCGTTCGGGAGACCATGTGATCGCGGGTGAGGTAAGCCGAGGGTAGCGCCACGCGTGGATCGCGGTGCGTGCCTGCATTATTTACGCGGGCTGCAAGTACAGCCCGCACCCGATTTACGCGGGCCGTAAGCACGGGCCGCAGCGGTCGTCTGGTCCTTATCTCTGAACGGATACACCTGCGAAGAGCAGACGGAGGCTACATGAAGGTGGGACGCAAAAGAATGATTTTGGGTGTCGCAGGAGCGGCTGCGATGGTGTGCTTGTTTGGGGGCGTATGGGCCAGCGGCCAGGCCACGCCTGCGCAGACGGCGCCGAAGCCGAAGACGGCCGGGGCAGCGCCGGCAGCCAAGAAAGCGGCTCCGACGGTCCCAGGCGGACCGGGCGCACAGATGGCGGAAGTAGCGTTCAAAGACGTCACGGTACTGAAGGGAATTTCCGTCGACGAATTCATGGACACGATGGGTTTCTTCTCGGCGTCCCTGAGCTGGAACTGCACCGACTGCCACGGCGAAGATGCCGTCGACGATTGGGCCAATTTCGCCAAGGACACGCCCAGGAAAACGACGGCGCGCCACATGATTCAGATGGTGAACACGCTCAACAAAAACAATTTCGCCGGCTCGCGTCTGGTGACCTGCTTCACCTGCCACCGCGGCGACGCACAGCCAAAGATCACGCCGAGCCTGGTGCTGCAATACAGCACGCCGTTCGAGGATCCGAACGAAGTCACGGCACGCGCCGGGGCGCAGGGAATGCCCACAGCGGATGCGATCCTGGACAAGTACTGTCAAGGCAATCGGCGGGACGGATAAGGTCGCGGCACTCAAGAGCCTGGTCGCCAAGGGCACCTACTCGGGCTACGACACGGATAATCAGAAGGTGCCGATCGATATGTACGCGCAGGCTCCCGCGCAGTTCACGCAGGTCGTTCACGGCGGGCTGGGGGACATGGTGCGAGTCTTTGACGGCAAGGCTGGATGGATTGCCTCGCCCGACCGGCCATTCCCGCTGATTCCGATCACCGGGGGAGATATCACCGGCGCGAAAGTCGACGCGACGATCAACTTCCCGACCGGGTTGAAGGAACTCTACCCGACGTGGCGAGTCGCGGAAGCCACCATCGACGACAACGATTGCTACATGCTCGAAGGAATTACCGCTGGGCAACTACCTTTGCGGTTGTACTTCGACGAGAAGACGGGGCTGCTGGTGCGCGCCGTGCGCCTCACGAATACAGTGATCGGGTTCGATCCCACGCAGCTGGACTTCTCGGACTACCGCGAAGTTGCCGGAACCGGCGTTAAGGTGCCATTCCATCGCGTGACGACTTGGACCGACAACCAGACGACGGTCGATCTGTCCGACGTGCAGCTTAACGCAACGATTGACGCAACGCGGTTCAAGCAGCCGCCCCCGGCGCCTCCGGCCAAGATTAAGGGGTAGTAGGCGTAACCAAGGGAGCCGCGCTGCCGTATTCTAGCGGCGGCGCGGTTCCTTTATTTACGCGGGCTGCAAGTACAGCCCGCACCCGATTTGCGCGGGCTTGCAAGTACAGCCCGCACCCGTTTGTCTGCACCTACAGCAGGCGGCCTCCTGGCGCCTCGATCGTTGGTATAATGTGCTGCTGAGTTGATGAATTCACCCTTTCGCATTGTCTCGAATGGTCTCCCCGCTGGCGGCGAAGCCGTGCCGCTGCCCGGAAGCCACCCTCGTCCGGACTGGCTCAAGGTGCGGTTCTTTGGCGGCGAGAACTATCAGGATTTGAAGCGCATCATGCGCTCGCTCGATCTGCACACCGTGTGCGAGAGCGCACGCTGCCCGAACCAGGGCGAGTGCTGGGAACATCGCACTGCCACCTTCATGATTCTCGGCGACATCTGCACGCGCGCGTGCGGTTTCTGCGCGGTGCCCTCGGGGCGACCGGCGGGGCCACCGGATGTGGGAGAGCCGGAGCGGGTGGCGCAAGCCGTCGAGCAGATGCGGCTGCGGTATGCGGTGGTCACATCAGTGAATCGCGACGATCAGGCTGACGGCGGCTCGGCGATTTTCGCGCGCACCATTGCCGCGATTCGCGAGCGCGTACCGGAGTGCAGGATCGAAGTTCTCATACCGGATTTTCGCGGCGACTGGCCGGCGCTCGAAACGGTGATTGCCGCGCAGCCCGACGTTCTCAATCACAATATCGAGACGGTGCCGCGGCTGTACCACCAGGTGCGGCGCGGAGCCGTTTACCAGCGCTCGCTCGAACTGCTGCGCCGGGCGAAGGAGCTTGTTCCCGCGATGCCGGTCAAGACCGGCTTGATGCTCGGGCTGGGCGAGACGCGGGAGGAAGTGCTCGAAACTTTGGCGGAGCTGGCCGCGCAGGGCGTGGACATCCTCACGCTGGGGCAATATCTGCAGCCGACGCGCGAGCACTTGCCGGTGGTGCGATTCGTGCATCCCGACGAATTCGCGGAATACAAGCGCCTGGGCGAGGAGATGGGCTTCCGGCACCTGGAATCGGGGCCGCTGGTGCGCTCCTCGTATCACGCCTTCGAGCAGGAACAATCCGCGCGCGCCTAAGCGGACGCCTCGGCGCGATTCAAACAGACCAATCCAGGGCATCTTTCGAGGCTTTTCCCCGCACAAGTCGTAGCGTAATGGCTATTGTATGCGTGTGGAATCGCATATAATCGAACCCAGTACATCCGGTTCGCCCGCTTCGGGAAGAACCGAGGAGCCTATGAAACCCGCACGCAGGATCGCCGCTTGGTGCGCCATCGCCTGGATGGCACTCGCCCTCGCGCCCGCGAGGCTCGCGTCGAAGCCTCCCGCCCGCCTCACGGTTTCGGCGGCCGCCAGCCTCAAGGATGCGCTGACAGCGATCGACCAGGACTTCCAGCGCGCGCATCCTGACATTGCGATCACGCCGAACTTCGGAGCGTCCGGAACGCTGCAACTACAGATCGAGCAAGGCGCGCCCGTGGATGTTTTTATCTCGGCTGCGCCGCAGCAGATGGACGCGCTCGCCGCCAAGAATCTGCTGCTCGCGGATACGCGAATGAACCTGCTCGAAAACGAGCTTGTGCTCATTGTGCCGAAGGATTCGAAAACCGTGGCGAGCTTTGCCGACCTGAAGCGCGCGGATGTGCGCGTGATCGCCATGGGCGATCCGCGAAGCGTCCCGGCGGGAACGTACGCGCAGCAGGTGCTGACCGCGCTGGGGATCTACAACGCAGTGAAAAGTAAAATGACGCTGGCAACCGACGTGCGCCAGGTGTTGGCCGACGTAGAGACCGGAAGCGCCGAGGCCGGATTGGTGTACTCTACCGACGCGGCAATTTCGCCCAAGGTCCGGGTGGCCATGAATGCGCCGGCGGGGACACATCAACCCATCGTTTATCCGGCTGCGGTGCTCCGCGGCTCGATGAATCCGGAGGCGGCCCGGGGATTCGTGAAATATCTGGCCAGCCCGGAGGCGCGCGCGGTGTTTTTGAAGTACGGATTCCGTCCGGCCGCAAAGTGATCGTCACCGCCACCGTCCACGACCATGCATCTTGATCTCGCGCCTTTCTGGATCTCGCTCAAGACCACGTTCACCGCGACGGCCGTGGTGCTAGTTCTGGGCGTGGCGGCCGCGCACTGGCGCACCGGGCGCCAGAGCCGCTTGTGGGAGCTTTTCGACGGCGTGCTGCTGCTGCCACTGGTGCTGCCGCCGACCGTAGTGGGTTTTTTTCTACTGGTTCTGCTTGGTCGCAATGGGCCACTGGGGAGCCTGCTGTGGCGCATCGGCGCATCGCTGGTTTTTTCCTGGCCCGCCACGGTGATCGCTGCGACCGTGGTTACGTTTCCCCTGATGTACTTGACGGCGTGCGGCGCGCTCGATCAGATTGACGCCGGGATGCTGGAAGCCGCGCGCACGCTGGGGGCTTCGGAGTGGGAGGTATTCGTTAGCGTGGCGCTCCCGCTCGCCTGGCCCGGCATCCTGGCGGGCACGGTGCTTTCTTTCGCGCGGTCGCTCGGCGAATTCGGCGCCACGCTGATGCTCGCGGGCAACATTCCCGGACGCACGGAAACAATTCCCGTGGCCATTTTTTTCGACATGGAATCGGGCGATATGCGGGAAGCATTCGTGTGGGCCAGCGTGGTCCTCGGCATTTCGCTGGCCGTGCTTCTGGCCATGGGCGCGTGGACACGTTATCAGCGCGCCTACCTGGTGCGCGATTTCGCGCGAGCGAAGCGGAGCCCGCGTGTCGCTTGAAGTAGAGATCGAGAGGCAGTTGCCGGGCTTCACGCTGCGGGCGGCGTTTACCGCGGGAGAGAAGCCGGTCGGGATTCTGGGAGCTTCGGGCGCCGGCAAAACCATGACGATGCGCGCCGTCGCGGGCCTCTATGCACCCACGCGCGGGCGCATCACGCTCGATGGGCGAGTACTGTTCGACTCGAGTAAGGGAGTGAACCTGCCCAGCCGCGCGCGACAGGTCGGGCTGCTCTTCCAACACCACGCCCTGTTCCCACACCTCACGGTCGAGGAAAATATCGCGTTTGGCCTGCGCAGGCTCGACCGCGGCGAGCGCGCGCGCCGCGTCTCCCAACAGATCGCGGCCATGCGATTAAGCGGTCTGGAGAGTCGCTACCCGGGGCAGCTTTCCGGCGGGCAGCAGCAGCGCGTGGCGCTGGCACGCGCGCTGGCGCCGGAGCCGGCGGCGTTGCTGCTGGATGAGCCGTTTTCGGCGCTGGACACCTATTTGCGCAGTCAACTGGAGCACCAACTGCACGAGACTCTTGCCGCGTATCGAGGAGTGAAGCTGGTGGTGAGCCACAACCTGGAGGAGATCTACAGGTTGTGCGATGAGCTTGTCGTGATGGATCAAGGCAGCGTGATCGCGCGAGGCTCGCGCGAGGAGATTTTCCGCTGGCCGTCCAGCAGGCAAGTGGCGCTGGTGACGGGCTGCAAGAATTTTTCGCGAGCGCAGGCGCGCGATACGCACTGCCTGCAAGCGCTCGATTGGGGATGCACGCTGCGCGGGGCGCGAGAGATTCCGCGTACGATCGCGGAGGTGGCCATCCGCGCCCATCATATTCGCGTGACTCCGGCGGACGCTGCTGGACGGCAGACGCTGGAGGAAAACACACTCCCTTGCTGGGTGGCAGCCGTCAGCGAGGCGCCTTTCCACGTGACGCTCTACCTGCGGCTGCATGCCCCGCCAACCGATCCCTCCGACTACCATCTACAGGTGGAGATTACGCAAGAGCACTGGGCGGAGCTGAAATCAGAGCCTTTCCCCTGGTTCGCGCAGCTCGATCCGGAGCGGCTTTTCTCGCTTCCGGATTAGTCAAAGCAGTCTTCGCGGGGTGCAGGTCAGTGTGAGTGCGGGGCGACGGAGGGAACCGACAGGCGCGTGAGGTTGGGCGTGCAGCCGCTCGCGCTGGGAACACCAAAGCAACTATCCCACAGGAATGCTCCCCCGGAAATTCCCGTCGCGTTGGCTTGGCCGTCCGGGACCAGATTGGTGGCTGCCGAGTCGAAAGCCACAAAGCGTCCATCTTGAGTGATCGAGGGCCAAGCGCTCGCCCCATTCGATTCGACGCCATCGGGACCGACGGAAAGACGAGTCGTTGTGGGCGTGCAGCCTCTAGGAGCACCCACGCAAGTATCGCGCAGAAAGATATCGGCCACGCCATTGGCATCGCCCGGGACCAGATTGCTCGCGTCGGAGGCAAAGGCTACGAACCGGCCGCTGGCGCTGACCGAGGGAGAGCGGCTGGCGCCATCGGAGTCGCTGCCATCGAAGCCCACCGACACCAGAGTGGTCGTGGGCGAACAGCCTGCCGGCGCGCCTTGACAGGTGTCGCGCAGATAGATTTTGTCCAAGCCGGTTCCGCTGGCGGAGAGATTGGCCGATGGGGACACGAGCGCGGCGTAACGGGGGTTCCCCGTGCCAGAGAAAGACCAAGTGGTGTTCGTGGCGAGCGACGAAGATTGCGTGGACACTAACGAAGAACCTGATCCCGAAGCTAGAACGGTAAAAGCGTTAGCGCCGGGGCTCAGGGGCGTGCTCGCGACGCCGTCTACGGTGATCACAACCGAAGTAGAAACCGACGTCACCCCGGTCGGAATCGGCACGGCCGGCACTGGCAACGTGAGGAGCGTCCCGCTCCAGCTCGTCGGCGTTGCTGGGGTGCTGGTAACAGTCGGCGTTGTGGTGTTGAAGGTCACCGTGCTGGCGTTTTGCAGTCCTCCGAAATAATTCCCCAAAATTTGTATCGTCGTGCCGACAGTCGCAGACGGAATGCTAAGCGCAGTGATGGTTGGCGGAAACGTGGGAGGCACCGGGCAAGTCCCGGTCTGACCTACAGGAGGCTGGATAGTGAACGTTACGAAATTCGATAAATTGTTGCCCTGATTCTGTTGTCCGGACAAAGGGGGTGTGGTGACAACGATCGAAACCGGGGCTTGCGTTTGCGTAGCGACGTCGGAAGCGCTAATCGTTGCCAGCAGCTCTTGGCCGCTCTCGAAATCGGTCGCCCGGGGGCTGTTATTCCAATTCACGACCGCGCCGTTAACAAATCCGGCTCCCTGTATGTCCAGTGTAAAACCCGAACAGCCGGCGGGCCTGGACGACGGCGTAACGTAAAAAATGGTTGAACTATTCTGCGAGGCAGCCCCTAGGTAGGGATTAAAGTCCTGACAGCCGGCCAACAGGAACACGCCGCAGAGGGCGAACGCAGCAATGCAGGCGCGCAAACTGCACCACTTTCGTGGCGAAGCGAAATTCGTCTGGTAGTCCAGGCCAGAGAGGGCGAACTGACCCCATAAGAACTCATCGAGGTTCAAGACGTTTCGGAATCCCCCTGATGGTTGAGCCTTATTCTGATACCACCTGCACTCAGCCAAGTCAACCTGCCAAATCGGAAACCCAGTCGTCGCCGATGCGCCGAGTAAGCTTCCTTCACACGCATGAGGCTTCAGCCCGACTCCTGAGGGTGATGTCTCTGATGCTCCCCGGGCTGGGGTTCGTTGCCCGCAGGCCAGACGGGAATCCTCGGGATGGTGTTCAGCCGACTTCGGCGGCCCCGGAGCACGCGAACATCACCGGCCGCCGCCACCAGCGAGCGCGGCCAGCGCCTGCCCGGCGATTTCGGGGGCATGCTTGGCGCAGGCGGCGTCGGAGATGGGGGAGCGCTCGGCCGCGTGAAAGCTCGCGGCTGCGAGATCCTTATGGTTGAGCTTGGCCTGGGTGTCGCCAAGGATAAGCTGAAACATCGGATTCTGCGGGAATTCGGTCACCAGAGGCGTCATGACGGCGATCGAGCTGACGTAATCCAGATCAAATGTGCGCAGATTTTTTGCCAGGTAGAAGCGCGCGGTGACGCGGGTCAATACGCCCTGTTGCATGGCGGTCTCGAGCTGGCGAATACCTTCCTGCTTGCTGCCGCCGGGAATACCCATGAAAATGCGCAGCAGCTTGGCAATGGCCGAAAGCGTGTCCACATAATAATTGTAAATGCCCAATCCGGTGTCGGCGTCGGCCATCTGCGGATCCAGTTCGAGGCAACGCAAAAAGCGCTCGCGCCCCATCACGCCTGCATGCGCCGTGGCCCTGCGCTCGTTGCGCAAGGCCAGCAGGCGGGCGCGCTGCATCCAGCCCAAACCGGCGTACAACTCCATTTCGGCGGAATCGCCTTTGGCAATCCGCACCTCCGCAAGGTGGGTCACTTTATCGGTAAGGATCAGGTAAGAATCATCGGCCGGCCGGCGCGGTTGGGGCCAGGCATCGATCATGTTCCACTTGATGGAGCAAGTTTCGCAGTAAATCTGCCACCAGCGCGCCTCGGCCTCGAGCAGGTAGCCGAGAGGGTGGTCCGGTTGAGCTGCCTCGATTCCACGGAACAAATCAAGGGCCTTCTCCGTGTGCCCCGCGTAGAGCAAATCGAGGCCTTCGGTAGCCGCAGGGGGTACATCGAGCCCGGCCGCCCGAGCGGTCGGTGGCGAGAGCAGAGCCCCGAGCACCATTCCAAATGAAACCGCGAGCCGCAGCGCAACCCAGCCGTCTTTTTTCATGCGCCAACATACTAACGCAGAGGGCTCGGGCGCAGGACAGTTTTGGCGCGACGGCGCATCTGGTATGCTGAGGCGCGCATCGCGTCTCCGCTCGATCCTGGCGGCACCTGGTCAGCGCGATGGCTGCAGCAACAGCGCGGGTGCGGGCTGTAACTTGCAGCCCGCGCAAAAAAATGGCCGTTCCGCAACGCCAACCCGTCAATCCTTCCGCCTCCGCCCTCCCGGAGCCGCGCATGGTCGCGATTCCCGGAGGCTGGTTCAGTATGGGGTGTGACGCCGGACGGGACGACGAGAAGCCGGTCCATCGCGTATGGGTGGATTCGTTCGAAATCTCCGCCTGCCAGACAACGCGCGCAGAATACGAGCGTTTTCTGGCCGCCACCGCGCGGCCTGCTCCACCTTTTTGGAACGACCCGCAATTCCAGAACCCGGACCAGCCGGTGGTGGGACCTACCTGGCACGATGCCGCGTCGTTCTGCGAATGGCTGAGCAGCTCGTCCGGCTACCGGTATCGCCTGCCGACCGAAGCGGAATGGGAGCGCGCGGCGCGTGGAGGCGTGGAAGGCGCGCTCTATGCCTGGGGCGATGCGGCACCGGAAACGCTTCCAAACTATGCTACGCGCTGGCGAGAAGGCCCCGAGCCGGCGGGGCTGTACGCGCCAAATGCGTACGGGCTCTTCAATATGGGCGACAACGTCCACGAATGGTGCGCCGATTGGTACGACCCGCGGTACTACGAACATTCCCCTGCGCGCAACCCAATGGGGGCCGCTACGGGAGGCCGGAAGGCATCGCGGGGCGGTTCCTGGCGGCACCACATCAAAGTCTCGCGTTGCGCAGCCCGCTCAAGCATTCCCCCTGAGTTCAAGTACGCCGACTACGGATTTCGCGTCGCCCGCTAAGCGATTCAGACTTCCCACAACTCGTCTCCTCAGGCGTCCGGCACTTTCGCACACACCGGCGAAGACAGCCACAGTGTGATCCGCGTCACACAATTGCACACCGCAGGACACTGAGCCACAAGAGGCTCTGCGCAAAAATAAGCCCCGTGAAAGACCTGCTGCAAGCAGTGAAGATCATTCGCCAAGGAGGGCGTCATGACCATGATTCATGCTTCGTTGACTTATCTACTGGTGTCCTGGGGCGCAGTCACAGCCGTGCTTGTGGGCTTGATCGTCTACGGTAACGCGCTATCCATCAGGGAAGACGACGAGTTGTATCTCAATCCGGCCGAGCAGGTCATGATGGCTTCCGAACAGCAGGTGCTCATCGGGAAGATGCACTCGCTGCTGCGGGTGATCATCGCGCTGGCGGTTCTGTCAGGCGTCCTGTTCATGATGAGCGCCAGCGTGTGGGTGTGGATCGGATTACATTCCTAGCGCCGGACGCAACTCCCTTCGCGCCGTTCCACGGCCGAAGGGCGCTGAATGCAGAGCGAGAGTTGAGGACCGAGCATGACGGCGGAGGCGGTGCTTAACTCGCGTTGCGTTGCCCTCCGATGAACCGCGCAGTTACCCGGGGCTTGTGGCGGCGGAAATGGCGACGTATCAATTACGCGTCGCTTACCTGCTGCTCGGGCGATGAGGCCGGCTCATTCGTGATATGTTCCCGATGATTCCCGCGCTCAAGCAGCCAACGGGAAGCGGAGGGGGCAATGCACGTCGAACAAGCGCGCCGACAGAAAAATTTCCACACTAGATTGGGCGTTGTGAGCCGCCGCGCAAGAACCGGACTAATTTTGCTGGCGCTGGCCACGGCTCTACTCGGCTGTCTCCCGCTTTTCGCGGGCGGGGCGGCGGCACAGAAAAATCAGAAGGACAAGAAGCAGGAAGTCGACACGAGCCCAATCACCTCGCCAATCCCGCCGCCGGATGGGCAGGTCGTCGATACCGTGGTGTCGCAGATGCTGGGAGCCTGGCAGGTCGGAGACGTCGACCTGATGCACAAGGCTTATGCCGACGACGTCACTGTGGTGAGCGGGTCGTGGGAGCCTCCGCTACTGGGATGGGCCAGTTACCTGAAAGCATATCAAGCACAGCGCGCCCGGACACAGTCCGACCGCCTTGAGCGCAGCAACAGCTATACCAAGGTGATCGGGAATATGGCTTGGTGCACGTACCAATGGCGCTACACGGGACAGGTGGATGGCATGAATGCCGCGGCGTTTGGCCACACGACCCTCGTCCTCGAGAAACGCGGCGGAACCTGGCTGATCGTGCTCAACCATACCTCGGTTGTGCCCGTCTCGACGCCAGAGCCCACGCCTACGGCCGCGCCCCAGAACGCGCAGCCCACCGGCCAGCGAGCGTCCGGCCCGGGAGCGTAGCACCAGCCCTTAGCGCGGAAGCTCGCCCGAACGCTCGATTCAGCCCTAGAAGCTCTTCAGCCCTTCGTAAATCCAGACTCCCGCCGTGGCCAGCAGTAAGACGCCGCTCGCCAGCGAAAGGGCAAAAATGGGCCGAGAGAGCTGGGTGACCTTCGCGACGATGGCCCGCTGTTCGGCGGCGATGTGGTCCTCAGCCTTGGTGATGAAGATCTGATCGTCTTCCCTGGACGAGAGGGTCACCCGATAGACCACCAGGACCACCAGCACAGCAGTGACTGCGCCCCAGGTCAGCAATAGATATGCCAATGGGCCCCATTCAATGTCTCCCATGGTTTCCTCCCTGCAGAAGTAGCGATTGGGTACGTTTGGAAGTGTGCGTCGGCATAAGTCATGCGCCTCCGCTCGTGGGCGGGATTATAGCACCGTACCGGGGACAGGGTATATCCGGTGCAAGAGAGGCGGGCCGCCCGCAGCTTCGTAACCAAGTTCGGCACGGCCGACATCGAATCTAGGATAATGGTTGCGAGTGCTTCGAAAGGGGTCAAGACGATGCCTCTGTGGTTCGCAGCGGCTTTTGCGAAATGACCATGACGGGGAAATCCAAGAACGCAGTCCCGCTCCTTCGAAGCGTTCAGATCCTGGTGGCGCTCGCTGTGCTCCTCAGTTGGCCATCCCGGATGGCTGCGTATTCCGTGCTGTCTCATGAAGCAATCATCGATGCGGCCTGGGATACCGACATACGGCCCTTGCTCCTCAAGAGGTTTCCCGGGGCGACGCCTGAAGAGCTCAAGGAAGCGCACGGCTACGCGTATGGCGGCGCGATTATCCAGGATATGGGGTATTACCCGCACGGAAGCTTCTTCTTTAGCGACCTGGTGCACTACGTCCGCAGCGGGGATTTTGTTCTGGCGCTCATCCGCGATTCCACTGACCTGGACGGATACGCCTTTGCGTTAGGGGCGCTCGCTCATTACGCCGCAGACAACGAGGGCCACCGGATCGGGGTAAACCGCGCGGTGCCGCTATTGTATCCAAAGCTGGAACGAAAGTATGGGGACTGGGTTACCTATGAAGAAGACAAGCTGGCGCACGTAAAGACGGAATTTGGCTTCGACGTACTGCAAGTTGCACGCGGCCGTTACGCACCGGACGGCTATCACGACTTCATCGGTTTTGGGGTTTCGGCTCCTTTGCTCGGGCAAGCCTTTCAAGAAACGTACGGCTTGGACCTCGCACACGTCCTTTCGGACGAAGACAAAGTGCTGGGTTCCTACCGCTATGATGTCAGCAAGCTGATTCCTAAAGCGACGCGCGTTGCCTGGAGCCTGAAGAAAAATGACATCATGAAGGATCAGCCCGGCATCACGAAACGCAGGTTCCTCTACAACCTCTCGCGTTCCAGTTACCGGAAGAATTGGGGCAAGACCTACCAGCGGCCTACGTTTGGCGACGAGGTTCTCGCATTTATCCTTAGACTTGTCCCCAAGATCGGGCCGTTGAAAGTGCTGCAGCTCAAGACGCCTACGCCGGCAGCGCAACAAATGTTTGAAGCCAGTTTCAATGCGACTCTGGATCGCTATCGCAATCTGCTCCACCAAGCCGCCACCGGCCAACTGGTCTTGCCGAATGACAACTTCGATACCGGCGATACAACGGGTCCGGGACAGTATCACCTGAACGATCAGACGCAGGCAAAGCTTCTCGACATTCTGGCAAAGCAGAACTTTGCCGGCGCTTCCCCCGGAATTCGATCCGAGCTCGTGCAATTCTTCAGCCACCCAGACGCGCCCTATGCCATGCGCCACAATCGAAAAGAGTGGGCCAGAGTCCAGGCCGAAGTCGAACAACTCAAAAGCGCGAATGGTGACTAGGACTGGGCCGGCCCCCGCCTCGCAACCCACTCAAAAAACATGCTTGTTCTTAAGCGCCGGCGCTTATTGCGCGGAAAAGGAACGCTGGTTCTATACAGCATTCGGTGAATCCGTACCTTGCCCTAGAATCTCTAGGTACGAGTCATAGGAAAATAATCGGTGGCGCCGCTTTCCGGTAACCTCCTTAACGATACCGAGTTTTTCCAAATTGGCCATCGCGTTTGCAACCGTTGGAAAACTTAGGTCGAGGTCCCGTTCGGCGTTCGCGAGAGAGAGAAACACCCGGGCCTTCAATAGATCGTGGACACGCAGAGCTGAAGCAGCGGATTTACCGAGGTTTTGAATTTTCTTTTGATGCCGCTCGAACAAGGTGAGGAGATTCTTGGCCGTGTCGGTAGCTTGCCGTGCCACTTCCTCGACGCCCTGTAGGTAGAACAATAGCCAATTTTCCCATTCTCCATGAGTTCGAATGCGCTGCAGCATGTCATAATATGCTGAACGGTTCTGCTTGAAGAAAAGACTCAGATACAACAAGGGTTGAGATAACGCGCCTTCCGTGCAAAGGACAAAAGTTATCAATAATCGACCAAGTCTGCCGTTGCCATCTAAAAAAGGGTGGATGGATTCGAACTGCGCGTGAGCTAAGCCCGCCTTTAGGAGAGTAGGTATTTTGACTGGGTCGTTGTGCAAGAATTTCTCCAGCGCTCCCATGGCAGGTAGGATTTCAGCAACGGGCGGCGGCACGTAAATCGCGTTACCGGGGCGACTCCCGCCTACCCAATTCTGAGATCGGCGAAACTCGCCCGGCTCCTTGTCTGCTCCTCGGGCGTTCTCCAAAAGAACAGCGTGAATTTCCTTTATGAGTCTCAGGCTCAGGGGCAGGTCTTTTTTCAGGCGGTTCAAGCCATACTCCATTGCCCGCACATAGTTGGAAACTTCCTTTACGTCCCCAACCGGAACCCCTGGGGATTCAGAGTTCTCGAAGAGCAGCAAATCAGACAGGGAAGACTGAGTACCCTCAATCTGTGAGGAGAGCACAGCCTCTTTGCGAACATATGTGTATAGGAAGATCCGCGGACTCGGCAGCAAAGGTATGACGCCGTCCAAGCGGCCAAGCGCCCGATTCGCGCGCTCGGTGAAATCTTGCAAGCGCTCATCAAAATGAATCGGTGGATCGGGCGGCAAAGACGCCGGAATAAAACAATGGAATGGCTCTGTGCCCAAATTTTGCTTTTCCCACCGTCCTGCTCTTGTTTTTTCGTTTTTGGCCAATGCAAGTACCCTTTAATAGGCCTGCCCACTATTAAAGATTAGCACCGTAATCCTTAATAACAAGACTTCTTCTACTACTATAATGCTACGCGGACAGTCTAGTTCCACGACCGCACGGCAGACAGCAGCTGAAAGTGTACAAGCATGCTTGGCGCTTGCTTGAAACGCAAAATGCGGACAAAATGGAGGCCCACTAAGGAAATCGAATCGCAATTCGCGTATTGATTTCGCAGTGCCCAAGTGGCGGAACTGGCAGACGCGCTAGATTCAGGGTCTAGTACCGGCAACGGTGTGGAGGTTCGAATCCTCTCTTGGGCACCAAATTTTCAAAACACTGATCGCGCCATTCCTTCCAACCACAACGCTTGACCTCACCTTCGGCCCGTCGTATTTTGGGCGCATCGGCAACTCCTTCGATTGAGAACCGTGGAGGAATCATCATGCGGAATTGGCGAGTGAGCCTGTGGATGAGTTTGGCGGCAATCTTGGCGTCTTCCTGCCTCGCCGCGGCGCAAACCGCACAGCGTGAAGGCGTCGAGCAGCGCGCCCCCAATTATTTCAAAGATGTTTTGATGAAGGACAAGAGCACGGGCGGGCCGGCTCCCAAGCAAGACCTCACCGGAACATGGGCGGGACCGACCGGCGGAAACGGCTTAAAGGTCGAAGGAACTTCCCTCACCCCGCTCGGCCTGAAACAGTTCAACGCGAATAAGCCCGTCGATGGCGAAGCGGACGCCAGCGTTGCAGGGCGCAAGGATCCGCTCGACGTCTGCGACCCGTTGGGATTCCCGCGCAACGTCACGTTTGAAACCCGTGGGATGCAGTTCGCCCAGATGCCGGACCGGATCATTCAGCTATTCCAATACCAAAAGGTATGGCGGGAGATCTGGACGAACGGACATGCCCTTCCCACCAATGTGGGCGCCAAAGGGGGTCCTGACCCGCGCTATTACGGCTATTCCGTCGGGCATTGGGAAAACGACAATACCCTCGTTGTCCAAACAGTGGGCACGGACGACCGCAGCTGGCTCGACGGCCTAGGCCATCCGCACAGCCTGGACATGAAGGTGACCGAGCACTACACGCGGCCGAACCACAACACTCTCGACCTCGCCGTAACGATTGACGACCCCAAGTACTACACGAAACCCTTCACCGCGGAAAACCATTTCAAGTGGATGCCCAGCCAGGAAATCGACGAGCAGCTCTGCGTGCCTTCCGAGGGCCTGGCGTATCTGAAGATCATCGGCGACCCAGCAGGCAACGGCAGCGGTGTCGTCGGCAACCGCTGATCGCAGTCAGAAGCGGCTAAGGGTGAGTGGGCGGGGCCGAAGAGGACCACGGCGCCGGATCGGGTATCCATGCGCGCGAATGGTAATCGGTGAGCGTGAGGCCGATAAGCAGCGCCAGCCAGAAGAATCCAGCAATGAAGACGGCCCGCAAGAGCTTGGCGCCGTACAGCAAGTGCATGAATACCAGAAGCACGAGCAGCATTTTTACGAAGGCGATCGCCAGAGCGATCGGCGTGTTCCATGCTCCTAGATCGACGAATGCGACGGCGGTGGTCAATCCCGCCAGCGACAAAAGCGCCACGAACACCATGACATAGGTCTTCACCGGAACGACGTGCGGCTTCGCGGAGGCGGCGCCGGTCTTCAGCGAACCCGTATCGTGTGAGGCCATCAGTAGCGTCCGCCAACCAGGTAGAGCAACGGGAACAGAAAGATCCAGATAATATCCACGAAATGCCAGTACAGGCCGGTCACCTCGACGGGCGCGTAATATTGCGATGAAAAAGCGCCGCGGCGCGCCCGCAGCAACAGCACCAACAGCAAGCTCAACCCGATGATCATGTGCAGGGCGTGGACGCCCGTCATGAAAAAGTAAAAGCACATAAACAGCTCAGCGCGCCCGATGCCCGCCGCCGTGAAACGCTGGAGCAATTCGCCCTGTGGCGCGAAATTCAGGCTGGGCACGACGCGGTCGACCCACTCGCCGTGATATTCGATCCCCTTGATGCCCAGGAAAAGGACCCCGAGGAGCATCGTGAGAATGAGAAAGACCGTGAGCGCCTTGCGCTGGGCGGTTTGCGCGCTGCGAACCGCCATGGCCATGGTAAAGCTGCTGGACAGCAACACCATCGTGTTGATCGCGCCCAAACGAACGTTCAGCGCACGGCTGCCCGCCTCAAATGCAGCCAGATAGAACGAACGATAAATCGTGTACCCCGCGAACAGCCCGCCAAAAAACATGATTTCGGTGACCAGAAAGACCCAGATTCCCAGCGTGTCGGTTTCGTGCTGCTGCTCGAGGTCCTCAAATTGATGGGCCAGCGGATGTCCCATCTGCTCCTCGACCGGGGACACTGTGGCGCGCGCTTCAGACAAGGGGCATCTCCTGCTTCGCGTAGTCGTACGGCTCTTCGGTCACGATCGGAGTGTGCTCAAAATTTTCCGTCGGAGGCGGAGAAGACGTTTGCCATTCGAGGCCGGTGGCGCCCCACGGATTCGGGCCTGCGGCCGGCCCGTAACGCATGGACCAGAAAAAGTAGATCAGGGGAATCAGGTAACCGAGTCCCAGAATGGAAGCGCCCGCCGAGGACATTACGTTCAGGAATTGAAACTCGGCCGGGTAAAAGGCATATCGCCGCGGCATGCCCAGGTATCCGAGCACGAATTGTGGAAAAAACGTAAGGTTGAAGCCAAAGAAAATGATCGCCGCCGCCAGCCGCGCCCAACCCTCCGGATAGAGCCGGCCGGAGATTTTGGGCCACCAATAGTGCATCGCTCCGAGATAACCCATCACCGCGCCTCCCACCATGATGTAGTGAAAGTGCGCGACGATGAAGTAGGTACCGTTGAGCTGAACGTCGGTGGAGAGCGAGGCCAGGAACAGCCCCGTGAGCCCGCCCATGGTGAAGAGGCCAATGAAGCCGAGCGCGTACAGCATGGGCGCGTCGTAGGAGATCGAACCCTTGTAAAGCGTGGCGGTCCAGTTGAACACCTTGATGGCAGACGGAATCGCGACCAGGAAACTCAGCGCGGAGAACACCAACCCGGCGTAAATCGACTGGCCGGAAACGAACATGTGGTGGCCCCACACCAGGAAACTCAATACCGCAATCGCCACGCTCGAGAAGCCTATGGCCTCATAACCGAATATCCGTTTTCGCGAAAAGCACGGAATGATCTCGCTCATCACTCCCATCGCCGGCAAAATCATGATGTAAACGGCCGGGTGCGAATAGAACCAGAATAAGTGTTCGAACAGCAGCGGGTCGCCACCCAGCGCCGGCGTAAAGATGCCGACATGGAAAAGCCGCTCCAGGCCGAGGAGGAAGATCGTGATCGCCAGCACCGGCGTGCCCAGCACCATGATGATGCTGGTGGCGTAGATGGACCAGAGGAAGAGAGGCATGCGGAACCAGGTCATGCCCGGCGCGCGCATTTTGTGAATGGTCACGATGAAATTCAGGCCGGTGAGAATGGAGGAGAAATCCGGTGATGAATACTCCGAGCGCCACGGGAATCACCTGCGAGTTTGCGTACGTGCTGCTGTACGGCGCGTAAAAGGTCCAGCCGGTATCCGCGCCGCCGTGAATCAGCGAGTACATCGTGAAAATTCCGCCCATCATGTAGATGTACCAGCTCAGAAGGTTCAGGCGCGGGAAAGCCAGATCGCGAGCGCCGATCATCATCGGGACAAGGAAATTTCCGAAAACGGCCGGAATCGAAGGGATCAGGAAAAAAAAGATCATGATGATGCCGTGCATGGTGAACAGCCTGTTATAGGTTTCCGGCTGCACCAGCGCGCCTTGCGGATCGATCAGATGGATGCGCATCAGAACGGCCAAGGCGCCGCCTACAAAGAAGAAGAGGGTGATCGAGACCAGATAGAGAAGCGCAATTCGCTTGTGATCGGTGGTAAACAGCCAGGAAGTCCAGCCGTAATTCGCGTTGAGATAGTCAACGCGGGCTCCAGCGGATGGCGGCAAGGTCGTGGGAGTGGCGGTCGTGGCGCTCATTGTTTTCCTTCGACTCTCAGCGAACGAATGTAGGCGATGAGGTCGAGAATCTGTTCCTCGCTGAGCTGTCCTTGAAACGACTGCATGAGGTGCGTGTACCCCGGAACGTTGACGACGCTCGGAGTCAAGATCGCCTGGCGCAGGTACGCCTCGTTCGCGGTCGTGGCTACGCCGGACGCCAGGTGAACGGTAGTTCCAAAAACTCCCACGAGGGAAGGGCCGCGTCCGGTGCCGTCCGCGACGTGGCAGTTCACGCAGCCACGTTCCTCGAAAAGACTTTGGCCCGCCGATTCCATCGTCTCTCCCGAGGCTCCGCCGTTCAGCCATCGGTCGTAGTCGTCAGGCTCCATGACGATGACCCAGCCTCCCATGCCGGCATGGAATGCGCCGCAGTACTGCGCGCAAAACAGGTGGAACTTGCCCGTCTGCGTAGCCGTAAACCACAAGGACGTGTAACGGCCGGGCAAGACGTCCTTCTTGATGCGAAACGCTGGGACAAAAAAATCGTGAATCACGTCCTCCGACGTCATCGTGAGCTTCACCGGGCGCCCCAGCGGCACATGCAGCTCATTGATCTCGCGCATTCCGTCCGGATGCTGCACCTTCCACATCCATTGCTTGCCGGTGACAAAAATCTCCAGGGCGCCATCGGGAGCCTTGGCGTTTATGAAGTACAGGCTCGAACTCCAGAGAAAAAGGCCGACGCAGATCAGTGTCGGAATCAGCGTCCAGGCCACCTCGAGGGGCAGGGAATTCTCGATCGGACCCGGACGCTCATTGGGAGAACGGCGGCGGTACCTCACCATGAAGTAAAAAATAGTGAGAAAAATAGCGATGGTGAAAAACAGCGTGATGGCCGTCAGGACATAGTGCAAGAGGTCCACTTCTCGCGCGATGGTGGACGCCTGCGCCGGGTGAATGGGAATGCCTTGCAACATAGCCGCTAGCTCTTCCATCCCGATCGGACGTCGCTCTTCAATGAATCAATTCCATATTTTTCCTGGCGAAACATGAAGAAGAGGAAAATGCCCAGCACCAGGATCGTCACCGCGCCGGCGATGTGAATTACGTTTGCCACCACCAATCCGTATTTGCCCGTCAGAGGATCGTAGTGAAAGCAGAAAAGAAGCGCCGCATCGGTCGGCGAGCCGATTCTGCCTTCGGACGCTTCGACGAGCCCTAGCCGCACGTCTCGCGTTGGATATTGCACGCCGTAGAAATAACGCGACACTCGCCCCTCAGGCGTCAGGATCATGATGGCCGTGGCGTGAGCAAACTGTCCGCTGGGCGCATCGTAGGCGTACCCGAATCCTACGGCGCTGGTCAGCGCCTGGATGGAATCCTGGCTGCCAGTCAGGAAGTGCCAGCCCCCTGGCGCGGCCCGGCGTCCGTACATTCCCGTGTAGAGGCGATTCTTCAGCGCGGCGTCTTGCGGGCCATCCTTCGGGTCAAAGCTCACTGTCACCGCTTCGTAATCGCCGCCAAGCTTGAGCGAAACGCCCTGTAACGCTCGCAATTCTCCATTGAGCACCTCGGTGCACAGGAAAGGGCAGTTGAAGTACACCAGGGAAAGCACAATCGGCTTTTTGCCAAAGTAATCGCCGAGGCGCACGTTCTTGCCTGTTTCATCGCGGAACATCAAATCAGGTGGGACCTGCTGGTTCATTCGCTGGGTAATGCCAACCCCGTGCAACGACGCCGGTTGAGATGAAGCTGGTAGCTGAGCCCAAGCGGGAACAATGGCAAACGACATGGCAGTCGCGAAGAGTCCCGCGCAAGGGATCGCCCTCTTCTTCGCCACCCGCATCCACTCTCGAACGGTCCGCATCATTGGTCACCTCCGCTTGAGGCCTCATGGAGCGCAGCGCTTGGCGCATTCGCCTCGCTCCTCCTGCTCTTACGCTCCAAATTTCCTGCTGTGGATCGGCCCTCGGCGCCGGAAGGCATCACCGGCAGGCCCTTTTCGAGCAACAGATCCATCGCTCGCTCAATCGGAATCCGCACGACGCCCGCTTTGCGGTCCACCCACGCGTAGCTCTCGAGTTCCTGCTGCTGCTCGGCATATATCTTCTGAAAGTCCTCTCGCCCATTCACCTCGAGATCTGGCGCCGGAGGCACCTGGCGCTCACTTGCAAAAGGCGAGGCTGGGGCGGGCGGCTGCTCCGTAACTGAAAAATGGCGAAACAACCGCCAGGTCCCGAACAGCACCAGGTTCAGCACCAGAAACAAAACCGCCAGAAATCCGAGTACGCCGCGCGTGTTTGCGTCGCGCGTCTCGTAACCTCGCGTTCGGTGAGGGGGCGCTGCGCGAGCGGGCGTCTCGCGAGGAAGCCCCGCCGCGTCGCGATCGCCCGTGTTCGCACGCCCTGCGTCATCCATGCTCGACGGCATGTTCGATGGCTCCTTCCATTCGCGGATCGTTCGCGGGCAATAGCGGCATCTGTTGCAACTGCCAGGTGAAATATCCAAACCAAAGTCCGCCCATTCCCACTGGCAAAAGCACAACCATCACCATCAGTCGCCAAGCGGGCGGCGAATCGCCAAACGCCGGAAGGACCATCCAGCACAGGTCCACCAAGCGCATCACCAGCACGACCATGGCGACGATCATGAGAGACTGCCTGCGGCGTTTGATGTGTCGAAAGAGCAGCAGGCTAAAGGGCAGTGCAAAGTTCAACAGCACCAGGGTCAGCCCTACGACTCCCCAGTGCCCCTGCAACCGGCGCAGATACCAGGGAATTTCTTCCGAAAGGTTTTCGCCCCAGATAATCAGGTACTGCGAAAATTCCAGATAGGCCCACAGCATCACGAACATCAGCAGAATGCTTCCCAAGTCCTGAAAGCCCGAAGGCGTGACCACCCTCGAAAGCGGTTCCTTTGCGGAAAGCCAGATCAGCACCACAAGGACAAGCGCCATCGCCGCCAGAGTCATTCCGGTCATGAGCAGCAAACCATAAATCGTGGAATACCAGCGCGGCTCGAGCGACATCACCCAATCGACGGCGGCAAAGTTCAGCGTGAAGCCGAACAGCACCAATCCGCCGCCACTCAGGGCCTCCAGGCGCAACGACTGCTGCGGATTTACGCCGCGGTCTTCCTCGCGCGACCACTTATTGAGGAAATGCACGAGCAAGAACCAGCACGTAAAATAGAACACCATCCGCGCCACAAAAAATGCAGGGTTCAGATAGGCGTGCTTGGCGGCGATCGTGGGATCGCTTTGGCCCGCGCGCGCCCATACGTAGAGAGATTTCATGCCGGCGACGATCGGCAGCGCCGCCAAGGCCATCAGGGGAAGCGTGCGCGTCCCCGCCTCGAGGATTCGGCGGATCACCAGGGACCACAATCCGCCGGTGAGGTGTTGCAGCATCAGCAGCGCCAGGCAGCCGAGCGTCACGCCAATCCAGAACAAGTAAGCAATCAGGTAGGCGCGATAAAAAACGTTGAAATCACCGATGGCCGCGATCAAGACCAGAAGCAGCAACGCGGCCCCGGCCTGCGCGTAACGCATTGGCAGCCGCCCAAGATTCGGCGCGATGTTCCGGTCGATCATCATGGCGCTTCACCCAGCAACTTCGGGCGCTCCGCTTCCGGCACATCATTGATGGTCGCCTGCCGGCTCAGTTGCAGCGCCCGAATGTACGCAATGATCGCCCAGCGATCGCGCGGCAGTATGCGATAGCCGTAGGGATACATCGCGCCAAAGCCGTTCGTGATCACGCCAAAGAAATGGCCGACCGGCGCTTGTCGCAAGCGGTCGATGTGGTAGGAAGGCGGCGGACGGAATCCGCGCTGCACGATGATGCCATCGCCGTCGCCGGTCCATCCGTGGCACGGCGTGCAGAAAATGTTGTACCGCTCGCGTCCGCGATCGAGCACGGCGCGCGTCACCGGAAACGCAAATGCGTCCACTTCCTTGCCGTTCAGCATTCCGGTGAGAACAACTTGGCCCGGCCCTCCTATAACTTCGCCGCGCGCCACGGTGCCCGCGACAGGCGGCCGTTCCGACCGGCCATCGGCGAAAAATTCGCTGGGGTCGTACGGGTTGTAGCGCGGCTGCACCTGCATATCGAGGCGGCAACCCGTCAGCAGCAATCCGGCGCATAGGGCCAGGGGGCAAGCGTGGCGTCCGAAACGCGTGAGTATGCCGCTAGACATCAACTGTGCTCACCTCGCGCGGATTCAAAGCCTCCAGAAAAACGCGGGTCGTTTGCAGGTCGAATCGGGGATCGCGCGCTTTGATGCAAAGGAAAAAACGGTTGCGCGAGGCCAGAGCGAATCGCGGCACATTGAACACCGGGTGATATGGCGTTGGCATGCCGTTCATCAGAAACATCCCGAGGACGGCCGCAATCGCCGCGAACAGCACGGTCAACTCAAACGTGATCGGTATGAAGGCCGGCCAGCTATTGAGCGGCCGGCCGCCGACGTTCATGGGATAGCTGATCACCGCGGCGTAATACTGCAGAAAATACCCCGTTGCACAGCCGCAGATTCCGCCGATCAAAACAACCAGTGGCAATCGCGTATAGCGAAAGCCGATGGCTTCCGCCAGGCCCTCGATGGGAAATGGGGAAAAGGCGTCGATGCGAACGTAGCCGGCATCATGCGTTCGCTGCGCCGCATCGAGTAGCCGATTCGCGCTCTCGAACTCCGCCATCAATCCGTAAATCCTGCTTTTTGCCATCTCGTTCTACGCTTTCCCCTCGGACGGTTGCGCCTCTTCGCTATGAACCAATCCCCGCATCTCAAAAATGGAGATGAGCGGAAGGAAGCGGATGAAAAGAAACAGCAGCGACAGGAACAGTCCGACCGTCCCGAAAAAAGTAAACCAATCCCAGCGCGTCGGGTAATACATTCCCCACGCCGACGGCATGAAATCGCGATGCAGGCTGACTGCGATAATCACGAATCGCTCCAGCCACATTCCAATATTGACCGCCATGGCGATCGCGAAGAGTGCCGGCACATTCAGCCGAACTTTGCGGCTCCATAAAAACTGCGGGATCACCACGTTGCAGGCGATCAGGCACCAGTACAGGACCGCGTAAGGGCCGAAGGCGCGGTTCAACGCGACATAGCGCTCGTAAGTGTCCGCGCTGTACCAGGCCATGAAGGTCTCCGACATGTACCCGTAGGCGACGATCAACCCGGTTGCCAGCATCACCTTGCCCATGTTGTCGAGGTGCCGCGTGGTGATGAAGTCCTCGAGGTGAAACAGCTTGCGTACCGGAAGCGCGAGAGTCAGCACCATGGCGAATCCCTGGAATACCGCTCCGGCGACGAAATACGGCGGAAAAATTGTCGAGTGCCACCCGGGAACCAAGCCGAAAGCAAAATCGAAGCTGACGATCGTATGCACCGAAACGACCAGCGGCGTAGCCAGTCCCGCGAGCAATAGCGACGCGGTCTCGTGGCGATACCAGTGCACCGCCGATCCTCGCCAGCCCATGGCCAGAATGCCGTAAACAATTTTGGCGGCGCGGTTCTGGGCGCGATCGCGCAAGGTTGCCAGGTCCGGGACCAGTCCCACGTACCAGAAGAGCAGCGACACGGTGGCGTAGGTCGAAACCGCGAAGCAATCCCACACCAGCGGGCTGCGAAACTGCGGCCAAAGTTTCATCGTATCGGGATACGGAAGCAGCCAGTAGAACAGCCAGGGGCGGCCCAAGTGCAAGATCGGGAAGAGGCCGGCGCACGCGACGGCAAAAAGAGTCATGGCCTCGGCAAAGCGATTGATCGAAGTCCGCCACTGCTGACGTAACAGCAGCAAGATGGCGGAAATCAGCGTGCCGGCGTGGCCGATGCCAATCCACCAAACAAAATTGACGATGGCGAAGCCCCAGCCGATGGGGATGTTGATGCCCCAAATCCCCACACCCGTGACAAATAGGTACGACACGGCTACCAGCAGCAACATCATCAACAAAAAACTCACAGCAAAACCGGCAATCCACCACTTTGGCGTGTGCCGCGTGAGTATGATCGCGCCGATCTTGTCGGTGACCGAAGCGTAGTTGTACCCCGGCCCAATCAACGGCTCGGCGAGCTCTGTCGCCACCGGATCGGAAGAATGCTGTTCAGCGTGGTCGCTCATCGGCCCGTCGTGCTCTCCTCAGGTTCCTCAGGTAGAGGTTTCTGGCATTTCCGGGTTCAGATTTCTCAGGCGCGCCAGATACGTCGTCCGCGGACGCGTGTTCAACTCCTCGAGAAGGCTGTAGTTCAAGGTCTTGGCCTTCAGTTTGGAAACTCGGCTGCCAGCATCTGCGACGTTTCCGAATACGATGGCCTCCGAAGGGCACGCCTGCTGGCACGCGGTGACGATTTCGCCATCGCGCACCGCGCGATCCTGCTTTTCCGCTTCGATTTTTGCAGCATTGATCCGCTGCACGCAGTACGTGCATTTCTCCATGACGCCGCGGCTGCGCACGGTGACGTTGGGATTGCGCAGGCCGAAAAGGCTGGGCGTATTCCAGTCGGAAAAAAGCAGAAAGTTGAAACGCCTCACCTTATACGGGCAGTTGTTCGAGCAATAGCGGGTGCCAACGCAGCGGTTGTAAACCATTTCGTTTAAGCCCTCGGGGCTGTGCACTGTTGCCCCCACCGGGCAGACCAGCTCGCAAGGCGCGTTCTCGCAGTGCATGCACGGCACTGGCTCGTAGTACGTTTTCGGATCGTCGCTCTCGCCTTGGTAGTAGCGGTCGATGCGAATCCAATGCATTTCGCGGCCCCTCAGCACTTCCGTCTTTCCAACCACGGGAATGTTGTTCTCGGCCTGGCAAGCAACGACGCACGCTCCGCAGCCGGTGCAGGCGTTCAAATCAATCGCCATGCCCCATTGGTAGCCCTCGTGATTCACTTCGGGGTAGAGAGACAAGGGATTCTTTTGAACGTCTCCCTGCGCGAAGGCCGGATTCTTGCGATATTCCTCGAGCGTTGCGACCCTCACCAGGTCGCGCCCTTCCATGGCGTCGTGGTGCTGGGTGGTGGCAAGCGCCCAGTGCGCGCCAGTTTTGTTGACGACAAGGCCGGAGCCAAACCACTGCGTACTCAGCGGACGGATCCAGCCCGCATCGAAACCGACGCCCGTACCCACCCGGCCGGAACGCGTGCGGCCATAGCCGAGAAACACGCTGACACTCTCGTCGGCGTGTCCTGGCATTACCCATGCTGGCGCGCGAATCGTGCGGCCTTCATATTTCAGCTCGACCGCATCCTCGTTCTTCACACCCAGCCGCCGCGCGGTTTCCGGACTGAACATAGCCACGCTGTCCCAAGTAAGTTTCGTCAGCGGCTTGGGTAACTCTTGCAGCCAGCCATTGTTCGCAAACCGCCCGTCCCACGTGGTGGGATCGGGCCGAAAAATAATTTCAAGTCCCGAGGATGGCGCTTGTGGCTGAGAGGCGAAGCCGGCCTTGAGCGTTACCGGGCGCGAGCGGAAACACCGTGCCAGCCATTACGCCATCGCGCAGAGTCTTTCTCCAGAACGTGTCGAACGAGTCTTCAGCGCCAGCCGCCGCGCCGGGCCGCGCCGGAGCCTTCTTCGGCGCTCCCTGCCCGCCGGCCGCCCGCGTTTTCCAGTAGCTCCGTACCATGTCGTGATTCGATTGCCCCGGCTGACCGGCGAGCAGCGCAACCAATTCACAAGCCGATTTGCCGCCGTAAAGCGGCGCGATCAGCGGCTGGATGATCGCAATCGTTCCGTCGAACGCTCTGGCATCGCCCCATTCTTCAAGGAAGTGCGTTTGCGGAATGTGCCAGTGGCAGAGCGCGGACGTTTCATCTTCGTAGAGCCCCAGCCGCGCGCTGAATCTCACGTTCGGCAGAAGTTCCTTGAGGCCGAGATCGGCGGGGGCGTCGTAGGCGGGATTGCCGCCCATCACGATGAGGAGTTCGACGCGACCCGCGCGCAAATCAATCGCCAGCTCGTTGCAAGACTCCCATTCGTTCGTGGGGCTCGCTTCGACCGGCTGGGTGAAGTAGACCGTCTTATCGAAATTTCCCAATCGTTGATTGATGGCGTGCGCCAGAGCGTGAACCACGGCCGGCTGCTCGTCGCCCGCCACGACCAGAGACGCTCCCGCGGATTGTTGCAAGTCGCGCAGCAACGCCTGAGTCCACGCGGGAGGCAAAGCCGATGAGATGGCCTGCCCCGCCGCAACGTCGACGCCCAATTGCCCGGCCAACGTCCGCGCGAAGCTTTCGATTTCGCTCGCGCGCAGCCGCAAGCGATGGTCGGCCATCGCTCCCGTGTTGGTGGGCGTAGCCTCGACCGCATACAGCCGGCTCATCGCCCCTTCCGGCTGGCGGCTTCGGGCAAAATCTCGCGCGTAACGCACGCATCCCGGACCCTTGCACAGAAAATCCGAATCGAGCGCCAGGATCACTCGCGCCTGATCCACGCGATAGACCGTGTTCGCGTATTCGCCAAAGGCCAGCCTGGAGCCCTCGCGTGCCATATCGCGGCCCGCCGATTCGTACTGGTGCCATCGCGCGTCCGGAAATGCGGAGAGCAACACCCGCACTTGCGCCGCGAGCGAGGGTGACGTGATGGTCTCGGTCAGTATCCGCAGTCCCGCGCCCTTCTTGGTCTTCTGCTCTTCGAGCGCGGTGGCCAATTCCCGCTGGAATTCGTTCCAGCTTCCGATTCGCCCGTCGTGCACCACCGCCTGCGAACGATCGGGGTCGTAGAGCGACAGCACCGCAGCCTGCGTGAAAGCGTCGGTCGCTCCCAGGCTCGCGGGGTGGTCGGGATTGCCTTCGATTTTGGTCGGCCGGCCCATGTGACTTTCCACCAGAATGCCGGAGGCAACGCCCCCGAGGGTCATCGCGGTGGCGTAACAAATTGGCTGGCCCGCCAGGATATCCTCCGGCTGGCGCACGTAAGGCACGATGTGCTGCGTCGGCAGCTTCGTGCAGCCGGTTAATCCCGCGAGCGCTGCCGATGCCGCCATCAATTTCAGAATCTCGCGGCGATCGAAAGCGCCATGCGCCTGGTGCGAATCGCGAGCCGCTTCCTCATGAAGATTCGGCGAGACGGCGAAACCGAATTCATCGAGGCTGCGCCAGAATCGCGAGTTGGCGCCGGCGCGCGCGCCCGAAGCTGCCGGCTCGCCGGCGCCCGCCTCACTTCGCTTGTGGTCGTCCGTCGCTGGCATTTTCCTTCCCTGGTTCGGATGCCCAGTCGATTCGCCTGGCTGCGGGAAATGCCGCTTCCGGCCAGCCTAGCGATGGCACGTGGAACAGTTCGTCAGACTCTTGACTCTGTACTGCTGCATGAGTTTTCTCCCGAGGGCCAACTGGTCCTTGGGCGGCTCGTAGAATGCGTTGAAAACTTCTGAGCGAGGTCGTAGATACTTTTCCGGTGCGTTGTGGCAATCCAGGCACCAGCGCATGTACAACGACTGCGCGCGCCAGGTGATGTTCATCTCGCCGACCGGACCGTGGCAGGTGGTGCAACCCACGCCTTTGGCGATGTGAATGCTGTGGTTGAAATAGACGAAGTCCGGTACGGCATTCACGCGCGTCCAGGAAATCGACTGATCGTCCCGGTAGCTCGCGCGAACCGGCTCGAGCGTCGGGCTATTCGACCAAATTTGCGAATGGCAAGTCATGCAGGTCTGCGTGGGCGGCATGCCGGCCGAAGGAGCGTCTTCAACCGTCAGGTGGCAATAGCGGCAGTCAAGGCCAAGTTCCCCGACGTGATGCTTGTGGCTGAATGGTACCGGCTGTGGCCGCGCGTTATTTACTTCCGTGAAGTAAGGCGACGCGTTGATGGCATACCCGAGGTAACCGGCGATCAGCAAAAGAAACACGGCGCCATAGATGCTGACCCGCGCGATCGTGTTCGTGCTGCGATGAAAAATTTGGGCCATGCCAGCCGGGTTCGCAGACCCCTTTGCGGCGCATTGCTAATCTAGGCTTCGGATGACTGAAAGCCGGAAAAGAGCACATCTAGTTCGGGAGCCGATGAAGAACCATGCGAAGATCCGCCCAAACTCCTCGGCCATGTGCCAACCCGCGGATTCGCGCTCAGCTCACACATATCCGCGCGCATCCTAGTCGTCAGCAATTCCAAGGGACAATAAGGCTTTCTCTGTATTTTGAGGGCGCGGCGCGCGAGGTAGGGTCAGGTCGAGTGGTTTTTCTAATTCGCCTTGCGACCAGTAGAGCCCGCAAGCAGACGCAACAATTGCGAGGCGGAGCCTGCCGCGCTACCGCCGTATCGGGCGTTATGCCTCGATGATCTGATTCTTCACGGCGTAGCGTACCACCTCGCTCACGGAATGAATCTCCAGCTTTCTCATGATGTTCGCGCGGTGCGTCTCGGCCGTTTTCACGCTGATTCCGAGCGCGGCGGCCACTTCCTTGCTGCTTTTTCCTTCCGCGAGCAACTGGACGATTTCGCGCTCGCGAGACGTCAGTCTGCTTCGTATTCGGAACTCCGGCTCGGGTACGGCATGTTCCTTTGAAAAGCCATGGAGCAGGATATCGGCCGCGGCGGCGGTGAAGAATGTCCGCTTTGTCGTCAGTGCCTCGACCGCGCTGATCAAATCGCGATCCGCGTCGGATTTCATGATGTAAGCCCGCGCGCCGGCCTCGACGATGTTCGTGAGAAGCTGGTCGGAGAAATGCAGCGTCAGGATGAGAATGCCGATTTTCGGAAACGCCTTATGAATCCTGTGGGCCGCCTCCAGCCCATTCAGGTCGGGCATGCTGATATCCATGACGACGATTTCAGGCTGGAGTTCCTCGGTCAGAGCAACAGCCTCTCGTCCGGTCTTGGCCTCTCCCACAACCTCCCATCCGGGATGCGCGGTGAGCAGATCTTTCAGCCCCCGCCGGAAGATGTCATGATCGTCTGCAACCAGAATTCGTATCATTTTGATCGCCCCCCAATCTCAAGTCAGTCTAAGTTCGTTTCCCGTATACCGTGCGAGTATCCGGTTCCATGGGCGAGGCCGGAGAGCGCCCTATCGTTGATAGTAATAGCACAAACCCACACCCGTATTTTTAATGCGTGTGCCGGGAAAATCCTATACGTTGTTTCCTGTAGGCCCTGAATCGGCGACTTGGGCTGGATTCTCTGGGATAGCTTCCCTCTGCGGCTCATGTGGCTCACGCTTCAGGAGGGAAAAACGTCTGTTTTTGAAGTACCGCATCCACGGCCCGGACCAGATTCTGCACTGCATCCTCTTTCGTTACGAATCCGCGCACGCCAATCCTGCGAGCTTCTTGCACAACCTGTCTGCTCTTGTGCACGGACAGAATCAGGACTGGAGTGCCTGGAGAGGATGTGAGAATCCATCGCGCGGCTTCGAGACCGTTCATCAAAGGCATGGTGATGTCCAGGATGACCAGATCGGGCTTCAGTTCCTTGAACTTCTCCACTGCTTCCTTCCCGTTTGCAGCCTCGCCGCACACTTCGAAATCCGGGCGCGCCTTCAGTGTCGAACACACCCGCCGACGCACCAATTCCTGATCGTCCGCGACCAAGATTCTCGCGTTACCAACGAACAAAGAGTTGATGGCAAGCCAAGCCACATCTACACCGACCCTAGCGTGCCGTAGTTCGAAAGCTTCCAACCGTGATGCCTCGGGAGCGGTGCTTAGACGGAATCACCATACGCACCGCCGTTCCTTTACCCGCACCATCCGACGTAACATCCAAATCCCCGCCAAAATCCTTGATTCGCTCGCGGATACCGCGTAATCCCACGCCTGACGCTCCCGCCGACGAAATTTGACACAGCGTTTTCGGAGGAATGCCTTGGCCCGCGTCGGTCACCTCCAGCACGGCGTTGCCGGAAGATTGATATAGCCGGATCATCGCCGTTGCGCTGCCCGAATGGCGGTGAACGTTCGTCAAGCATTCCTGCACTACGCGAAAGATGGCGATTTCCAAATCTTCGGAAAGCCGGCCCCAGCCCTCGGGAAGTTCCAAACGGACTTGAATGTTGCTTCGTTGCGCGAATCCCTCTATGTACCAGCGCAGAGCCGAGGCTAACCCCATCTCATCCAGCAACGGCGGATGCAGCAGATACGACAGCGTGCGCAGCTCGCTGGAAATCTGCCTGACGCTAGCGGCATTCTCGGCGAGTGACTGAGCCAGCTTGGAATCCAAACGACGCGCCTCCGCCTCCATGGTGGAGAGATTCATGCAAAGCAGAGCCAGGGCCTGCCCGGTGCCGTCGTGCAGATCGCGCGCAATCCGGCGTCTCTCATCGTCCTGGACGCGCAGCAGGCGCACGGAGAGTTCACGCAATCCGCGATTTGTACGATCCAGTTTTTCAGCCTGCTGGGAAATTTGCTGGTTCTTCTCGCGAAGCTCTGCGGTCCGCTCGGCCACTCGAGCCTCCAATTCATCGTGAGCTTGCCGAAGGGCCTGCTCCGTTTGTTTTCGTTCTGTGACGTCGTGAATGAAGGTGCGCGCGTGGACGAACTCGTCGCCATCCCACAAGCCGTTCGATTGGATCAGGACATGCTTGATGGATCCGTCTTTGCATCGCATTTCCGCGGGAAAGCCGTAGACTTCCTCCCGCGCCATCAGCCTCGCCCAAAACTCGTTGGCCACCGCCGCATCCACAAAGAAATCGGCGAACGGAAAGCCCAGGTACTCCTTCGCCGCATATCCCAAAAGCCTCAGCAGAGCTTTGTTGGCCCACAGGACCCTCCGGTCGGGACCGGTGCGCTGCATCCCTTCAACGGCATTTTCAAGCAGGTCCGCCAATTCTGATTCCCTGCATTGCAGAGCTTCCTGCAACTTCTTGCGGCCGGCAACCTCGACTTCGAGTGAGGCTCTTTGCTGCCAGCGGACTACCGAACGCAAGGCTCATCTGCACCGATCTCGGGTACGGGAATATCGAGGGAAGCACCCGAGAATGTTCCGCACAGATCTTCAGAAATGGCGTTTCATGCTCGGCTCCGCCAAAGGCTCCGATGGAATAGGCGCAACGAAGATGAAATAACTGGGTCCTGGCGAGCTGGTTCCATAGTTTTTCGAGCTGCAATGCGGCCTCGAATTTTCCCTCTGCCCACAACAGCGCCACCATTTCTCCGAACACCGCAACCGGAGATTGGCGGTTTCCAGCCGCGACCCGGGCCCGCGTCAGAACGTCGCCTAAGCAGTCCGCAAACCGCGCCGGTTCCGGCCATCCCTCTAGCGTAAATAGGGAAAGAGTGTCGGACGCGTCAAGCGTTACGTACCGGCCCTGCCGGGCGGTCCCCGATATATCCACGCCGCGCGCCACGAGGTTCCGAGCCAGCGCCAAGCGGTGCTGAGGCGTGGCGACGATGACCGCGGCTTCTCCCCCATGGAGAACTGGCGCGACGAATCTGCCTAGCGCATCCACCAGAGATGCATCCTCGGCGTAGAGGTGGACCGAGTGCGAGTGGTGTTCGTCATCACCCGAAAATAGTCTTGGTAGGATCGCTCCCATTCCTGACATCAGCGCGGCTCCTAGTCCCTTGGTGTCTCCAGTCCAGAACGCGGAGTCACCGTTGCTGGTATGGCAGACTATTCTCACGTGGCCAATACGGCGGAACCTGTAAAGACAGCTTCGAATCTCCCCATTCGGACTTTGCCGTACCGCTCGGACGCCGAGGTTGGGGGGCCGTTCGCGGATTTCTCTTTGAACGGCCCCTTGGGGTGGTGGGGGGGAGATAGAAGAGGAGTAGAGGAGCTTGATCTTGATCCGTCGGCCAAAGGCTGTTTATCTGCCCGCTGCGCGATGCTGCTTGTCGTCTTGCTTGCGCTCTAGCGTCGTCTCCGCCTCCAGCGAGTGGAGAAATTCATTGGCCTCCATTTCTGCCTGCTCTTTCTGAATGCCGTACCGTTCCTGGATCTTCCCGATAAGCTGCAGAACCCGCCCGTCGATGGTGTCCAGATCGTCGTCAGTCAACAATCCCCACTTCTCTTTGACTTTGCCTCGGTACTGCTTCCATTTTCCTTGGACCTGATCCCAGTTCATCGTGTTCTCCCAATCGTAAGTTGTCGCGGCGCTGCGACCCGCGCGTTCTTGGAGGCTTCACCCTCCGCTCCGTAGAAATAACAACAATCGCCCCCTGGAGGAAATACGGCGGGGCACCAATCGAATCATGAATAAAACTGTAGAGCGACCGCGGAGAAGAAGGGCTTTTTGGCGAACTCCTGTTTGGCCTAAGGATTAGAATCAGGCTCCGGGAATCCAACAAACCCGCACGGGCAATCGAGCATTCCCGGTATTGGTGCGGAGGGAGACTAAGTCTAAAACGGCTATGTACATGGAGCGCGCCTGAATAGCGCCCCCAAAAGGAAAATTCACCGGAGACTGAAAACCTGCAACCGAAAAATAGCGAGATACGGGAGATAAATGATGAGAACTGGAACGATGCTCGGGATTATCCTGATTGTGTTAGGAGCCATCTCTCTCGCCTACCAGGGCATCACCTACACGACTCACAAGAAGGTACTCGACGTCGGCCCCATTCAAGCCACCAAGGAAGAACATAAAACGATTCCGCTACCGCCCATCATCGGAGGGGTGGCTTTGCTGGCCGGACTCGTGCTTGTATTCGGGGAAACGAAGAGGGCTTGATTGACTGAGGCGTGCCAGCTCCCGCGGGCTTAAGCGAGGTCCCCGCAATGTAGCCACGCCGGACGGCAGGCATTTCCGTGCGGGTGCCGTTGCCACCGCAAATCATCCCCGTCGAGACACCCGTGCCCAGTCACCTGCCCTCTTCGAGGAGAGCGACGGTAAAACTGGCGCGACAGCCATTCCGGTCTCTTCAGGCTCGCCGTGCAATCCCTCTAATCAGCGACAGCAAGAACAGGATAATGAAAATGAAGAAGAGGATCCGGGCGATCCCCACGGCCGCACTTGCGATACCCAGGAAACCAAACACTCCCGCAATCAACGCCACCACCAGAAAAATCAGCGCCCAACGCAACATAGGGCCTCCTCATGCGTAGCCCGATCTGAAAACTCATAGCTCGCACGTGCCACTTGTCTATCGAGGTTCCAGTGCTGCGCCAATACTCGCAATCCTTTAACGTGATCGTCGTTTGCGTGTAGAGGAAACTCGCCGAACAGCCGGTGTGATTCGTTCAACTCGAAGGAAGCGGCCTCTTCGACGCATGGTTCTTGAGCGATCCTACAGCGATCCACTCATTGACTTCACTCGGACTTCACTGAGAATCGGACGAAGGAGGGCGGACATGATCAAAAAAGTTAAAGGTGGTTATGAGGTGCTGTCCGAGAAACAGAAAAAGAACTTAGGCGGCCCCTACAAGACTAAGGCGGAAGCCGAAAAACGTCTGCGCCAGGTGGAATTTTTCAAACACAACAAGGCTAGCTGACAACCCAGGGTTTTCCCCTCAAGGGAAGGGCCGCTCTTAGCTTCGGTTTCCAAGAGCAGAGCGCAGGAGACGACCTCTGACAATCGAGCTGAAAAATGAAACGCATGGCGCTTCGCAGCACAGCGCCATGCGTTTCGGTGCTGCCTTCGTCCAGGTTCAGTCCTAACCGGTCACGGTCTGGCTTCCGCCGACTCTCGGGCGTGCTCGGAGAGTTCCCGCAAAAGCGCCTGTGCTTCTTTGGGAGCAGGAACTGAGCCCCTCATGATGTCCCGACGGGTCGCATTGTCGCCGTACATGGCCCGATCGCCACTCCGATCTGCTTGCACGACAGTGCCGTCGAGGCTGACACCCGCGAAGATCCCTTTGGTGCGGGAGTAGGACAGTATCTCTGCGTTGAACTTCACGTCCGTCCCGGCCGCCGCGTCGCGGCCCACGGGTCCGGCGGCGACCGTCGCATCGGCGCCCAGCTTGAATTTGTCTCCGATGAGACTTTGCAACGCATGGTCATTCATGAACAGCAGCACCAGGTCGGTGGACGATCCGCCGATTTGATATCCCACGCTTCCGCCTTCCACCGCAAGGAAGATCGGCGCGCTCCAACCATGAGCGGTGCGGCACGACGCCACCCCGCGTCCGTAGTTCCCACCGAACACGAAAGCAAACTTTTTGTCGCCCGGAATAATCGCGATGCATTTTGCCGAACTCAGCAGCCCATCCGGAATGCCCCTGTCCGGCGTGTTCACGATCTCCCTGAAAACGTCCGCGGCTCTTCGCACGCGAGCGATATCGTCGTCGCGATCGGACGCCCGAAGCATGGCCGGCAGAATCCCGCACAGCGCTATGGCAACTAAGATCCGGTATTTTTTCATCTCTGTTTCTCCTCGTTCCTGGATTCGAGCGAGCAACATCTGGCACAAAATGGTGTCGCCGAACTGTCGGCTCCACTGGGTCCCCGCTCGCTTCTGCCAATTCATGGCAGGCGAAGGGACCGGTCCTGCACCAAGCCACCGTACTGGACGGCTTGCAAGTCCAGCCATCGGGCTTTGCTTCTATGCGCACCGATATTTTGTTGTACGGCGGCGACGCTATGCCCGCGAATGGGGCAAAGCTTGACGCAAATTGGGGCACACGGCAAGATTTCAGTGGCGGGGAAAATACAGGGATTCACTTGGATTCTCTTCGAGCGAAGAGCCACTCAGCGTGGCGCGACCCAGCGCGACGCCGGTTCTACGCAAAACCGGGCCGGCTCGAAAAACCGGCCCGGCTATTCTTGCACCTGCCTGATTTCAGTTACTAGCGCCCTCGCCTTCGCGTCCTCCGCCGGCGTCGTTGCAGAGGCACCAGCCGTCATCCAGCGTCGCCTTCACGAACACCATCACCGGCGAGCCCGCCTTCGAGGGATTGCCGGTGACCTCCACGTTCGCACCCGGGGCCAACTTTTCCATCAGTCCCTTGCGCGTGTACCCATTCGCCTCCAGGTTTCCGGGCGCGCGCATTTCCGCCGCCCAGTGCACGATATTGCCTTGGTCATCCTTCACGTCGAAATACAGCTGCGAGTGCGGATTCTGGAAGGCGAATTTCGTGATCACGCCTTTTACCGTCACTGTCTTGTGCATGTCATACGAAATGCCGGTCCCATGATGGGCAAATACCTGCGTCCCCATCATCATCCCAAACGCCACTGCTACAACCACTGCCAGTCGCATTTTCATTGCGCATCCTCCTTGCTTCCTTGCACGAACTCTACTGCCCCGCGGCGCGTGCCCCGCTGCCTTCCAGGATCTTTGACGGAGCCGGCTTGGCGAATCGCGCCGCCTCGATCGCGGCATTCGGTTGCACGTCGCTCAAGATCACGAAGTCTTGCCCATCCGTCCATGTCGTCGTGAGTTTGAACGGTATCTTCACTCCGCCAGCGTCCCGGTAATCCGAAAAATCGAGCTGTATCGGATTCGTGCCGATGACGGTGCTTTCGTACCGCACCAGCCGCACCAGCAGGCCCGATTCCTTGTCGAAGAACAGCTTCACCGTCGAACGCCCCGGAGCGCTGCCCACCAACACGAGCACGGGTTTGTCGTCAATCGTCGTGTCGCCCACCTTCCATTGCGGGAAGAGAGCCTTGAGTTGCGCGGGGAACGACGTCGTGGCGTCAATCTTCGCGCCTTCGACCTCGCCGCCCGTCAGCGTCATCAGCGGCATCGGCTTGTCCATCGAGGAGATCCACGCGTTGTGCCCGTCGAAGACGTGCACGCCTTCTCCATTGCGGAAATGGATGAGCGTCGTGCGCAGGTTCGGCGCTTTGGCATAAATCTCGAAGGGGATCTGCTCGTGTCCCGTATCGTAGCCCTCTAACGTTCCCTTGCCGGTAAAACTCGTCAGAGCCGCCACCTTCTGCGCACCGCCGAGCGCGTCCATGTACTTCGCGAAAACCTGCTCGGCTGTCGGTTCATCCTTGGCGCCCGCGAGAATCTGATATTCGTTGGGATCGTCCGGAGGAGGCGCGCTGTACTGTTCGAGCAGGCTGGGTATCACCGGCGGCTGCTGTATGCCGCGGTGGCAGGTCCAGCAGGTGACAAATTTCGCGCCGCCGAAATTGGCGGCATTGATGGCGTTCACCATCGCCACCATCTTGCGCGAAGTTACTTTGAGCTGCGTGTCGTCGGCATACCTGGCCCAGTTGCCGCCGCTTTCTCCAATGTGGCAATCGACGCAGTTCAGGCTCAGTGACGCCGCAAAGAACCCCATCGTGTCCATGAACTCATCCACGGGGATATCCTTCATTGCCGTCACGTTCTTGAAGTATTCTCCCGCCGTCACCTGTTTGTGTGCGGGCGCGGTCGTTTTGGCTGCCGTTGCCGCCGGCTTTTTTGTCAATGCAGTCTGCTTCACCACGGGCGCCGTCTGGCCACCGGCAAGTCCCACGCCGGCCAGGCTGATCATGGCTATCCCCAATGCGCCAGCAATCGCTTGCTTCCATCCGAATCTCATGTAGCCTCCGCTCCCTGTCTTGTGTTCCCGCGAAAAGTCCGCAGCCGTGCTCGTCCCCCAAATGGTGCTTCCGCTACGGTGCTTCATTCTGTCTTCAGCATCGAGGAGCGTCCGTGTCCCAAAGCACGCCGCTTTGTGCGCCAGATCACACTCCACCGGCCCTTCCTCATCCCTTGGGGCGCACATGCGAACATGCGGTACACTGGCCGCTTGCAAACGGGTTACGGCGAGTGCGCGTCTCCGCGCACCGCAAGGCCATGGAGACCAACCCCCGAAATTCCGCGCGAGAGACCGAAGTTCTGATCGTCGGCGCCGGTCCGGTCGGCCTGACGCTGGCGCTCGATCTCGGCCGGCGCGGCGTGCGCTGCACGCTCATTGAACGCAACGAAACTTCCATCCAGCTCCCCAAAATGGAGCGCTGCAACGCCCGCACCATGGAAATCTATCGCCGCCTGGGCGTGGCCAACAAAATCCGCGACGCAGGCCTGCCGCGCACGGCGCCCATGGACGTTTTCCTGGCGGCATCGATGGCCGACTCGCCGATCGCGCATCTTCCTTATCCTTCTGTCGCTCGCGCCAAAGCGGAAATCGCCGCGCGCAATGACGGCCAGCCGCTCGAGCCCTATCAACTCATCTCGCAGTACACGCTCGAGCCGCTCTTGCGGTCCTTCCTCGAGCCGCTCCCAAATGTCGCCGTCCGCTTCGGCTGCGAGCTGATTCACTTCGAGCAAGACGCGCACGCAGTTTCAGCAACCATCCGCACCACCGCCGGCGCTCCAGAAAACAAAAAGGACGAAACAATTCGCGCCGCCTACCTCGTCGGCTGCGACGGCGGCTCCAGCACCGTCCGCAAGCAGCTCGGCATCCAGCTCCAGGGCGAAGGCAACATCCGCAAGCTCCGCCAGGCGCTGTTCCATTGCCCGGAGCTATACGAGCGCATCCCCATGGGCCAGGGCCGCCATTACCACATGGCCGAAGGCCCGCATTTCGCCTTCATCATCCTGCAAGACAGCACGCGCCATTGGACCCTGCACGCCGGTGTCGAGAGCGACGCCGAAATGATCGAGCTATTCCGCCACTCGCTGGCCATGCCTCTCGACTTCCAAACGCTCTCGGTCAATCAGTGGACGCAGCATCTGCTGTGCGCCGAGCGCTACGGCGAAGGCCGCGTCTTCATCGCCGGCGACGCCGCGCATCTGGTAATCCCCACGGGCGGCCTCGGCATGAATACCGGAGTCGGCGACGCCATCGATCTTTCCTGGAAACTCGCGGCCACTCTCGCCGGCTGGGGCGGCCCGCACGCGCTGGCTTCCTACGAACGGGAACGCCGCCCGATCGGCCTGCGCAATGTGAAAGCGTCTCGCGCAGCCATGCAGGGCCGGCTGAGCTGGCGCGCCGCCTGGCAGCCAAACGTCCGCGACGACACGCCCGAAGGCGCCGCCACGCGAGCCGAAATGGCTCGCCGCTTCGATGTCGAGCAGCGTAAGGTCACCGAAATTCTCGGCATTGAGGCCGGCTACCGCTACGTCGACTCGCCCGCTATCTGGCCCGAGCCCGGCGAAGGACCCGACCCCGACAACCGCAACTACGTTCCTACCAGTTGGCCCGGCGCGCGTCTGCCGCACGTCTGGCTCCCCGATGGCACCGCTCTTCACGACCATTTGGGACCCGGCTACACGCTGCTGCGGCTCGGCGGCACGCCCGCGCAAACAGATCACGTCGAACAGGCGCTGCGGGCCACCGGCGCGCCGCTCGACGTACTCGATTTCGCGAGCGACGCCGCGCGCGACATCTACGGCTACGATTTATTGCTGGTGCGGCCCGATCTCCACGTGGTCTGGCGCGGCAACAACGCTCCGGATGACGCCACAGCCGTCGCCTCCGTCGCCACCGGCCATGCCTCGCTCGCCGCACGAGAAGGTGCTTCGCGGCGATGAGCAGAACTGATAGCCTTCCCCAATAAGGGAATCCCCGTTCCTTTATGTCAGGGATCCCCTCGCATTAGATGACCAGTAAATTCCCCGTATCGAGATTGACTAGACCCTACTTGAGTGAAACCGCGGTCTGGCGTATAACTCTTGCTTCTGGCTTGGGATCCGCGGGTTCCGAGTTGGCTTGTGCGGGGCCGGGCCTCCCGGACGTCACCGGCACAATCCTATTCGTTCACCGCGCCGTGTGAGCCACGCCAATCTGGTCACTCGAACAGGAGGAGTTCACGCACTATGGTTGTTGGCGATCGCTTGAGGCAGTTGCGCGAGCAGAGAAATTTGTCGCAAGGCGACATCGAGGAGCGCACCGGCCTGTTGCGCTGCTACGTTTCCCGCGTGGAAAACGGCCACACCGTCCCCGCCATCGATACCCTGGAGAAGTTCGCCCGCGCCTTGGGAATTCCGATGTATCAACTCCTCTACGAAGGAGAAGGCATCCCCAAAATACCGGAGCCGGTGAAACGCAAGGTGGCCCGCGAGACCCTATGGGGCAGTTCCGGCAGGGACGCCGCTGTGCTTGCCAAGTTCCGCCGCCTCTTCAGCCGTATGCAAGAAGAAGACCGCCGCATGCTCCTGCACCTCGCCCAAAAAATGTACAAGGCGGCCACCCGGTGAAGGGTGGCCGTCCCGAGCGTAGCGCAGCGAAGCCGAGGGACCCCTCTTCGCCTTTTCCTGCCTTAGCCACCCGATGAAGGGTGGCCGTCCCGAGCGCAGCGTAGCGAAGCCGAGGGACCCCTCTTTGCTTTTTCCTCTCTAGCCACCCGGTGAAGGGTGGCCGTCCCGAGCGTAGCGTAGCGAAGCCGAGGGACCCCTCTTCGCCTTTTCCTGCCTTAGCCACCCGATGAAGGGTGGCCGTCCCGAGCGTAGCGCAGCGAAGCCGAGGGACCCCTCTTCGCCTTTTCCTGCCTTAGCCACCCGATGAAGGGTGGCCGTCCCGAGCGCAGCGTAGCGAAGCCGAGGGACCCCTCTTTGCTTCTTCCTCTCTAGCCACCCGATGAAGGTGGCCGTCCCGAGCGTAGCGTAGCGAAGCCGAGGGACCCCTCTTCGCCTTTTCCTGCCTTAGCCACCCGATGAAGGGTGGCCGTCCCGAGCGTAGCGTAGCGAAGCCGAGGGACCCCTCTTCGCCTTTTCCTGCCTTAGCCACCCGATGAAGGGTGGCCGTCCCGAGCGCAGCGCAGCGAAGCCGAGGGACCCCTCCTCGATTTTTCCGATCTTGCCATCCGAGGAAATCGGCGTGAGCGCGATGGAGTTCGCCGGGGCGGCCGCGTTCAGGTGGTATGCTGGATCGGTCTGCCCAACGCTCAGTCCCGATATGCTTGCATTCAAACTACACAAGGGAAAACATCCAAACACGAGACGAGGCTCGTTCTGGATCCCGATCGTGGATTGGCGGACCGCTCGCACGCACGTGAGGAATTGGGCGAAAACGCTGGCGCCTGTCCACTACCTTACGCTGATCAGCATCCCGAAAAACCATCCCGTATACGTGGGCGTGGACTGGTCCGTTCGGATCGCTCTTCCCAGGCAGCTGCCCTTCGTCCCGCTGCGCGACATCGAGCAGACCCTGCTGGCGGCTTTGAAACCCCTGAACTCCAGACTCTCCGATGGCCTGATCCTGGTTGGCCAAACCTTTTTCACCTTCGGCCCAAAAGAAATCGGTTCGGTCCTGGCCACCTACCCGGAAATGGTTCTGGGAGCCGGCTTGCCCGAGCACTGCATAAAATGGACCAAAAACATTCGCCTGCTGACCCGAGGCAATACCCGCGAAAAACTACGCAAAAAAGCTGACCGGCAAAAACCGTAAAGCCGGCCATCCGGTAGTGGGCCAGTTTACGAGAACCTGCCGGCTCAACCGGTCGATGCAACACCCCTCTGATCATCTGATCTGGCAATACGTTTCAAGGGGACAATCCTTTGGGGCGGCAGTTCGCTTTACCTAAACAGGACGCCTTTTCTTTGCATTTGTCCTAGCAACGATTCTTAACCCTTGAAATTCCAGAACTTCGGACTTCCTTCTGGTGTTGCGTCGATCCCTTGAGACCACCCCGTTTATCAGGCACTGGGAAGCCCTTGCGGCCCAAGGCTTCGGTGAGGCAGGATTCTGAAATATGATTCTTGAGCGCCGATGGCTCCGCGTCCCGCTCGCCGTATTAATTGGCTCACTATCGCTCGTTCTGCTGTGGGCGACTCTTCCAAGGGACTACGACGAATATTGGGTATACCCCAAGTTGAAGGCTGCCGATCCTGGGTTCTATATTTACCCGCAGTTGAGATATACGACTTTTGACATCGTCCTGTTGCTCTGGTGTTCTGCTGGCCTGATTGCTGCGGGACAGTTGCTCTGGAATGCGCGTTCCCCTAAACCCATCGCAGGATGGGCGTACCGAACATTAGTTGGCTATTTCGTTTTGTTCCTCGCAGTGATTCTCGGCGGCACCGTCATGCTGTATGTCAGGAGTCGTGGTCTACTGCCGTAAAGGAGCATGTGAGAAAGCGCCCGATTCCCACATGATGATAATCCCGTTCTATAAAAAGGGATGTCAAGACAAATAGCTCCTCACGACGGTAAGACCCCGGGGGAAAAGGTCTTGCCGTCCAGCCCCAGTGATGTAACGAGACTCCGTGAGTTTTCCTTCCCCGTGGATTCATGGTGCCGCGGCAACGACGCCGATCCGTTCCTGACGCAACAAGCAGAGTGGTTGTGCAGTGCCAACCATGGTTCTATCGGAGGCTTTTCGCCTATCGCTTTTTCTGGTTGTCCGAGGGGGCATAGGGTTTCTCGAAAGACTCAGTGCCTGAGCACACGCCTAACGGGATTATGGATACTCACCCTCGAACCAGAGCGCCTGCAGAACCAACCGGCCATCGCCCCGAAATGAATCCGGGGATGGACTCTCCACAGACGCTCAAGCTGCTTGTTGTTTTAGATGTTCGGCGTCGAAACTCACTCCTTTCTTCCAAACGATCAAAGTGATGGCCGCGATCTTGCGCGCCAGGGTGAGACGCGCCATCGTTGGCTTCATCCCGCGGGCTACCAGACCGGCGTGGAACTCTTGGAACGGTCCGCGGACGGCAGCGGCCCGGGTCGCGGCTCCCTTGAAGATGTTTTTCAGATCGTGATTGTGGTTGACGTTGAGCCCGCGAACGGCCAGGAATTTCCGGGAGCGTTTCAGTTGGCCCTGCACGATTTGGTATTCCCCGCTCGTGGAGGTTTTCAATGCCAAACCGCAGTAGGCCCACAGTTGCCGCTTGGTGCGAAAACGATGCGGCGTCTGCATCAGGGCAATCAACAAAACGGCTCGGATGGGTCCAATCGAAGGAATCTGCCGCAGCAGTTTCATCGCGCTGTGTTTTCGGCCTTCGGTCAACAGCTCTCGTCGTACTTGTTCGCGTAGCGACCGCAACGCGTCCAGTTGCTGGTAGTAGATCTCCGCGCGGCGACGCACACCGGCTTCGCTGATCTTGGCCAGCCATTCCGCACGATAGCGGGGTGCGTACACACGCTGCCCCGCGCAAGGAATGGCCCAGCTCCTATACAGGGCTTTTAGGCGGTTCATCACCCGAGTGGTATCTCGCGTCAATGCCAGGTAGCTGCGGGCTACTTCCTTGAGCGAGCGCATTCCTGTTTCGCCGTGATAAACCGGGCTGAGCTTGTTCAGATACAACAGGTCAGCCAGCTTGCGGGCATCGATGCGGTCGCTCTTGTTTCCGGCCTTGATCAGCGCGTTCTTGCGCGGATCGCACACCAGAACCTGTGCCACATGCGGCTTCAGCAGATCATGCAACCACGCCGCGCAGGTTCCTTCTTCCAGGGTTACGTGCAAACTGCCACGCAGACCTTGAAGGAATTGCAGAATCGTTTCCGCTTTCGTTTCCAGCACCGCTTCCATCACCAGCCTGCCGGCAGAATCCAGAACCGCCGCCGAAATCGTTGCCTGATGAACATCCAGCCCAATATACTTAGCGTCATTCATGAGGGTGCTCCTTCCTGTAGGCGTTGATACGAGCAATCAAAACCTACTGCAAAGGGGCGCCCTTTTATAATGCGTTTCTCAGGACCTGCGATTTGTCGCAACAACTCACGTAATGATAATTTTGACGACATGGGTGCTTGGGGTACGGCAGTCTTCTCCGACGATACGGCGTGCGACGTGCGCGATGACTATGTTGACTTCCTTGGTGATGGACTGAGCGGACCCGAAGCGACAAAGAAGCTCGTTGGCGAGTGGTCGGAATCGCTTAAAGACCCCGACGAAGCTCCGGTTTTTTGGCTCGCGCTGGCTGGCACTCAATGGAAGTATGGACGCCTTGAGCCGCAAGTTTTACAGCAAGCCCTGAGCGCAATCGACGGCGGCTCAGACCTAGCCCGCTGGGATGCCGGCTCAAAAGACTACAGAAAGCGTCGTGCCGTGCTTGACAAGCTTCGGGCACAACTAACGTCATCGCAGCCACCCGCAAAACGCGTTCCCAAACGGTTTCGCTCATCAAACGAGTGGAAAGCCGGAGAACTCATTGGTTTTCGGCTACTCTCCGGGAGGTTCGTTGTCTTGAGAGTTATTGGACACCACACGGACAAAGGTGGGACTTCACCGATATGCGAACTCCTGGATTGGATTGGCGAGAGTCTGCCGAACGAATCACGGTTGAAAACTGTTGGTATCCGACAAACTAACGAAGCTAGGCCTGTGACGCAATTTATGCTTGGAGGAATCAAGGCCAAAGAAAGACCAGATGACCGCCTGCGCCGCCTTGGAATTGGCGCGAAACCCTCTCAAGCGCCCGGTAGATACACAGTCGTGCTGTGGCGGTGGTTCGACCGTGTACTGAAGGAACGCTTTGACATTGCGTGAAGCACAGGCCGCTGGCCCCAGCGGTCGGCTGTCAGTGCCTGGTAAGTCCGCTTACCGGAGACTGGAGTACCAGGAACCCGCCGCCGGTAATGCCGTTTTCCAGGCGTGGTCCTTTCTCTTTGTCAGTCTTGTTTACTGGCAGAACGGAAAGACAAGAGGTGCTCCTGCCACTCGCTGGAAAAGTAGCGTTCGGGTGTCGGCGTGGTCACGTGGCGAGCGGTTGCGCCCTGCGTGCGGCCACTCAGTGAGTGGCGGGTAGCCCAACGACGATGAGAACCGCGTAGTCCTGCTTGCGGCAGCCGTTCACGGCGGGCATGGCCGCTCCCGGGTTCACCGGAAAACCCTTGGTCCGAACGTTCTCGGGCGAGCACGAGTTGTTATCCGTCTCCGGCGTGTAGCGTGCCGAGCGGCATCCGAGATGGGTAACATCGTAGAGGGTCGCGCCGTCGGCGAGTTCCCACCGCTGATTGCCGTCCTTGTCCTTGGGCTGAATTGTCAGCACGGTCGTTACCTCGCGGTCGCCCGTGACGAGGTATTTCCCAGGGGGCAGCGGAAAGCTCGGCTTCTCCATGATCAAGCCGTGTTCCTCCAGCCACCAGTCCGCAGGGTCGAATTTCCACTGTGCCGGCGCCACACCGCCGGCCGCCTTCAATTGATCGTAGTGGTCCAGCTTGCAGGCGCGCGGGCCCGGGTCCTGGTTCCAGAAGCCCCATGATTGCGCGCCCTTGCCGGAGGTGGCCCCGGGGTCTCCCAGCGCCGCGATGAACTGCGGCTCGATGCGCTTGAACTTCGAGAGGTCTACGCCTGACGCGTGAACCGGCTGCTGCAGGCCGGCCGCCAACATGAGGAATCCGATGGAGAGGAGCCGGCGGCTCAGGGACGGCACGAGCTGGCGGACATTCATGCGATTGCTCCGATTGGACGATCTGATGACATCCTACACCCACGCTCGCCCTATTGCTATCCCTGAGAAGTCCGTATTCCGCCTGGTAAGTCTTCTCGGAAACTGGCCACTACCGATCATCCGTAGGCATTGACCAGCATGAGATAATAGTTTATGTCTGCAGATCGAACCCGTCCGTCGGCCTTCGTCGTGGGCGATCCCGCGCCTTGCCGACCCATCCCCACCGTCCGCGCACACTCAAAACTGTTTACCTCCCGGACCCGCTCCTGCCAGCTGTCTGCGTTCGTCATCGCAGCAAAAAACAATCGCTCTTTGTTTTCATATTCATACAAACCCCTTTTGCCGCAACTGCCGTATTTTGATATCCATACAAAACGCCCGGGGGTGTACCCCCCTCGGTTGCTTCTGTTTTCTTTTCAGCATCTTACAAAACGCTCCAGGCGTTCTTTTTGCCCACGCCCGAATATCCTCTCTCGCGAGCGCAAGGTGCGCTACAGTAAGCGTTTGCACTCCGGGCCTGAAAGCTCACCTGCAATCCCTGTGAAAGCCCTATGGACGCTATGACCGCTGCCAAGCTGCCATCCATCGTCATCGTCGGACGCCCGAACGTCGGCAAGTCCACGCTCTTCAACCGCCTCACGGGCACGCGCCGCTCGATTGTCACTGACGAGCCCGGCATCACCCGCGACCGCATCTACGGCCAAGGCGCCTGGTACGGCCGCGCCTTTGAAGTCGTCGACACCGGCGGACTCGTCCCCGAGGATAAGGCCGCGATGCCGCGCGAAATTCTGCGCCAGGCGGACTTGGCCATCGCCGACGCCACCGTGCTGGTGCTGGTCGTGGACGCGCGCGCGGGGCTTACCCCGCTCGATGCCGAGCTGGCGCGCCGCCTGAGAAAAACGGGCAAGCCGCTGGTCGTCGCGGTGAACAAAGTGGACACGGCTGGCAGCCAGGTCCTCGCGGCGGCGTTCTATGAACTGGGCGCCGAGGTGTACCCCATCTCCGCCGAGCACGCCCGCGGCGTGGATGACCTCATGGAGGCGATCACCAAAGATTTTCCGCGCGCTGCTCCGTCCGTCGAGCAAACGCTGGCGTCCATCGGGAATTCGCCGGCGCCCGAAGGAGAATGGCCGCCCAAGGATGCCGAAATTCAGGTCGCCATCATCGGCAGGCCCAACGTGGGCAAATCCACTTTGCTGAATCGCCTCGCGGGCGCCGAACGTTCCATCGTCTCCGACGTGCCGGGAACCACGCGCGACGCTGTGGACATGCTCGTGCTTCACAACGGCAAGAACTACCGTTTCATGGACACCGCCGGCATCCGCCGCAAAGGCAAGACGCGCCTGGCCGCGGAAAAATTGAGCGTGATGATGGCGCGCAGGCATCTCGAGCGTGCCGATGTCGCGTTGTTGGTCGCCGACGCCAGCGCGGGAATTTCCGCCGGCGACGCCACCATTGCCGGCTACGCCCATGAATCGGGCCGCTCGGTTATTGTGGTCATGAACAAGTGGGACCAGGCCATCGAAAAGGCCAAGCTCGCCGCGCAAGCGGACGAAAAAGAACTGGAAGCCGGTGGCGCTCGCCGCTCCGCGCGCCGCGATCGCCGCGCCCAGGTGCAGCAGCGATCCCGCGCAGCTTGCCGTCGATTACGAAGAGCTGGTGCGCGAGCGGCTGAAATTTCTTTCCTACGCGCCGGTCATTTTTCTTTCCGCGCTCACCGGCGAGCGCGTCGAAAAGCTCTACGCCCTGATCGATCGCGTGGCGCAGGCGCGCCGCCGCCGCATCTCCACGGGCGAGCTGAATCGCTGGCTCAAGAATGTGGACCTGGATCGCGGGCACTTCGCCCACGGCGCATCGCGTGAAGATCTATTACGTCACGCAAGCCTCCGCCTCGCCTCCCACATTCATAATTTTCACCAATCAGCGCGAGCGCTTGCACTTCAGCTTCGAGCGCTTCCTGGAGAATCGCCTGCGCGAGGAGTTCGACTTTACCGGTGCGCCGATCCGCTTCATCCAGCGCGTTCGCGAGCGCAGCCACCGCGAGAACGAGCGGGCCGCTGCGACCGAAGCGCAAGCCTCGCGCGCATTGACACGGCTCGGAATCGGCATAGGATAGAAAAGACGTTAGGACAAGGACGACGCAGGACAGGAAAAAATGTACGGAAACGGCCACATCGAATCCGGAATTGGGCAAGAACTTCTACCGCATCGGCGAAGTCAGCCGCTTGACGGACACCAAGCCCTTCGTGCTGCGCTACTGGGAGACCGAGTTCCCCATGCTGCAGCCGGTGAAGAGCCCCAAGGGCCACCGCCTCTATCGCCGCGAAGATGTCGACACCGTGCTGCGCATCAAGCGCCTGCTCTACGACGAAGGCTTCACCATCGCCGGGGCCCGCCGCCATTTGCGCGAAGAAGGCGATTCGCCGGAGGTGGTCGCGGAAGACGGGCCGTCAGTAGAGACGGCATCCGAAGCCCACGCGCGCGAAGACTACCCGCCGGACGGCGCGCTGTTTGCCGAAGATCACTCGACGGCGGGTGAGCGCCCGCGGCAGGACCGATCGGCAGCACAGCGCCGCGCGCCAGCGGCCCCCATGATCGGACGCAATGTTCTGCTCGACCTGCGAGACGCGCTGCGCGCATTCTTGACGCTTCTCGAAAGCGAGTGATACGCTGGCTGCCTCAGCAGTTCGGCAAAGTCGAAGCAGCCAGCCGCGGAGTTTTCACCCAGTCGGGACGTGGCGCAGCCTGGTAGCGCGCACGCTTGGGGTGCGTGAGGTCGCTGGTTCAAATCCAGTCGTCCCGACCACTCTTTCTGATTTTTCTGGACAGAATTTCGTTCTGAAACGAGCCACAGCGGCTTCCCCCTCGGCCGGCGCGCGAAGCGCGAACAAACTAGAAACTCCATGCCACGCACGCCACACATTCTGATCACCAACGACGACGGCATTCACGCCGCCGGTTTGCGGGCGCTGGTTGAGGCCGTCAAGGATCTCGGCACAGTCAGCATCGTCGCGCCGAGCCAGGAGCGCAGCGGAGCGGCGCAATCGCTGACGCTGCGGCAACCCATCTTCTGCGAACAGGTCGCCGAGCGCGAGTGGTCCATCGAAGGGCACGCCGACCGACGCCATGATCGTGGCCCTGCACCGGCTCTTCCCGCCCGCAGCGGCCTGACCTGGTGATCTCCGGCATCAACCGCGGCGCCAATATGGGCGAAAACATTTTTTACTCGGGCACGGTGGGCGCGGCCATGGAAGCGGCCATCAATCAGGTGCCGGCGCTGGCTGTCTCGGTTGCACACCACGGTCCAGACATCGACTACCAGTCGGCCGCGCAGTTCACCCGGCGGCTTGCCGAGGTCGCTTTGTCGGAAGGACTGCCGGCGGGCATGCTGCTCAACGTCAATGTGCCGCTGCAGTGGAAGGGCGGCGTGCGCTTTACCCGGCAGTCCAAGAAAGTGACGCGCAACGTACTGCGGGAGGGCAGCGATCCACGGGGCAGGACCTACTACTGGCTGAGCGAGCAGCAAATGGTCGAGGAGTTGGATCCGGAAAGCGATTACGCGGCTGTTCTCAATGGCGACATCTCGATCACGCCGCTCGAACTGGACCGCACGCACGAGGCTTCCATCAACCACCTGTCGCACTGGGCCAAGTTGCTCGAGCGCTCGCCCGCGCGCTAGCGTTCCCAAGCGCGACAGCGCCACGCGCGCTGCGAGCCCGCGGCCTTCGGCAACGCGGCCGGCTATTTCACCGGCGCAAACTTCTGCAGCCGCGTGTTGTGATTCACTTCGGTCACGTACAGGTTTCCTTTAGAATCGAGGCCCATGCGCTCGCAGGAGTCGAACTCCCCGACCATGTGCCCTTTGTGGCCAACGGTGCCAACCTGCATGCCGTCTTCGCGAGTGAGAATCCGGATGATGCCGTTGGTGCCGTCGGCAACGTAGAGGAACTTCTGCTTGGGATCGCGCGAGAACATGGTGGACCAGACAGTTCCGCTTCCTTCAGTCGTCTTGGGCGAGATCATGAACTCCTTCACGAATTTGCCCTCTTTCGTGAAGATCTGAATCCGGTCGCCCCCGCGATCCGCGACGTAGACTAGGCCATCCACTGAAATATCGATACTGTTCATCGTGCCATGGAACTGCTTGTCCGGCGCTCCGCTGGGATCATGAGCCGGGGCGCGGCCATTCGAGATTTCGCTGAGCGGCATGCCATAGGCTCCCCAGCCGCGTTTGAACGCTCCGGTATTTGAGTCGTACACGACCACGCGCCGATTGAGGTAGCCATCCGCGATGTAAACTTCGTGCGCCGCGTCGTCCACAAACACTTCTGCGGGCGCTCCGAGGATCGAAGTGTCCTGGTTATTCATCGGCGCGCTGGAAGGGTGGCCGATTTCGAGGAGCACCTTTGTTCCCGTGGGGTCGATCTTGAGCTCCTGGCGGTCGCCCAGGGTCAGGTCCTTGGGCTTCGGGATCGGAGCGGTCAATGGATTAAAACCACCGGCAGCAGCAGGCTGATAGTTCCCGCCGAGCCAGAAGTTTCCCTCGCCGTCGATAAACAGGCCGTGCTCCATGATGGGCCAGTCTGGCAGGTAGTTCGGGCCTCCGAAGCTCTTCAGGACGTTGCCTTCGGCGTCAAACTCGATGATCGAAGGCGCCGGCACGCAGCACGGAGCAAAGGGGGGTGTCTGAGCGCCCGCGGCATCATCGGGAAAAAGCTGCCGGGGACGATTCGCGATCCAGATGTGATCGTTCTTGTCGATGGCCATGGCGGGCGCGTTGGCGAGCATCCAGTTGTTCGGCAACTGCTTTGGCCAGGGCGCCACGGGCTTGTATTGCGGTACGGCCTGCGCATGCGCGCCGGCCGCAAACAAAACGAGAACGAACAAGGTCGCGGTCAAAGTGACGATCTTCGCGATACGCATCGAAAGCTCCTTCGAAAAATGTCGTGAGGGCGCAGAAAAGTTTGCGGGTCGCATGATTTCCTGCCTCCACTATTTCACGGGAACAAACTTCTGAATGCGGGTGTTGTTGGGCACTTCATCGGTGTAGAGATTGCCCTTGGAGTCCATGGCCATGTGTTCGAGGCCGTCGAAGCCGCCAATGCCACGGGTGCGGAAGCCGATGTTGGTGACCAGGCTGCCGTCTTCGCGGTTGAGGATGTGGATCTGATTGTTTTCGCCGTCGGCGATATACAGATACTTCTGCTTGGGGTCTCGCGAGAACATCGTGGACCACACCGATCCGTACTGGCCGAGGGTCTGCGGCAGGATGATGAATTCTTTCACGAATTTTCCTTGCTTAGTGAAGATCTGCACGCGATCGCCGCCGCGGTCGCTGACATAGACCAGCCCGTCCTTCGAGATGTCCACGCCGATCACCACGCCCGCGCGCACCGGGTAGTTCAAGGCACCGAAACTCTTGGGCGGCGGAGCCGGCGGCGGTTCGTACTTCGGGCGGGGGCCGTTGTCGATTTCGCTGAGTGGAACACCATACGCGCCCCAGCCGCGCTTGAACTCGCCTGTATTCGAGTCGTACACGACGATGCGCCGGTTCAGATAGCCGTCGGCGATATACACTTCGTGGGCGGCATCGTCCACGTAAATCTCGGCGGGCGCCCCCAGGATGCTGGTGTCCTGATTATTGATGGGGTCTCTCGATGGATGTCCAATCTCGAGCAGTTGCTTGCCGTCGTTCGTAAATTTGAGCACCTGGCGATCCGGCATCAATCCGTTCGGATTGGCCAGACCCGGCAGTTGGGCTCCTCCGAGCCAAACGTTGTTGTCCCCGTCGACAAAAATGCCGTGCTCGCCATTGGGCCAGTCCTTGACGTAGCCCGGGCCTCCCCAGGACTTGATCACGTTGCCTTGGGTATCGAACACGAGGACCGAGGGCGCCGGGATGCAGCATTCCTGCGTCGGGGGATTCTGGGCCGCGCCGACCTCATCCGCGGCGAACATCCGCGTCCGGTGCACCACCCAAATGTGGTCTTGCTTGTCCACGTTAATACCCGTCGGGGTGGACATGATCCAGTTGTTCGGCAAGTACTTCGGCCAAGTCACATCGACCTTATACTTGGGCACCGCTTGGGCATGCGCCCAGTTCCCGGCGGCCGACAGAATCATGCCGCTCAGCACCATCAGCCATAGCGAGGCGTGCCTGCACAACTTGCGAGCGAACGAACTTTGCATCGAGGTGCTCCTGACTCCCCAGAATGTCACTAGCGATAAGACTGCATATCACATTTCGGTCTCAAAAATCTAACGGAGTTAACGATGTTGTGCGGCTCAGACGAAGGCGGCGCTCCCATTGGAGAGGCGAGGCTTCTCGGTGACCTGCGTCACAGGGTCGGGACGATGGAGTCACCGAACGCGGCAGCGGGTTTAGCTCTAATAGGGGCGTGAGCGGAACACTCAGACTCGCCTACAAGCTCCTGGTGAACGACAAGGCCAAGTTCACGGCCCTGCTCATCGGCGTGACCTTTGCAGCGTTCCTGATGATGTTCATTACTTCCATGTTTGCGGGAGTGATGAACCACTCCTCCGCGACAATCACGAATGTCGGCGCGGAGATGTGGGTCATGGATCCGGCCGTGCAAACCCCCGCCAACTCGATCGGGATGCCCGATTACGTGCTGGATGCGGTGCGCAGCATGCAGGGAGTCAGTTACGCCGTTCCGCTTTACGTGAGCACGGCGCTGGTGAAGCTTGCGGACGGCACGTATCAGGCCGCCAGCATTGTTGGGCTGGACGACACCAGCCTGTACGGGCGTCCCGAAATGATTGAAGGCAAAATCGAAGACATCTATGCCGAGAACGGATTCATTGTTGTGCAGGATGGCGATTTCGTGAAGCTGGAGAGCCCGCACGTCGGCTCGGAATTCCAGATCAACGACAACCGCGGGGTGATCGTGGGAGTCGCCAAAGTTTCGGCCTCCGGCCTCTTCGGGATCCCAACTCTTTACACCACGTACGAAAGAGCGATCCAGTACATACCAAATCCCCGTTACACCATTTCCTATGTGCTGGTGCAGCCGAAAAGTCCCGGGGACGTCGACAAGATCAAACAACAAGTGCAGGCATTGGGCTATCGAGCGCTGACCAAGCAGGAATTCATGCAGCGGACGATTAACTTCTACATATTCCAAACCGGAATGGGGATCAACCTCCTGCTGATGACCGTGATCGGCTTTGTTGTAGGCCTTTCCATCTCGGGCCAAACGTTTTACACGTTCATCCTCGAGAATCTCGAGCGCTTTGGGGCGCTCAAAGCCATCGGGATGACCAGCCGGGAACTCACCCTGATGATCCTGTTCCAGGTGACGTTCACGGCGCTGACGGGCTACGGCCTAGGCGTTGGACTGTGCACGCTCTCGATCGCGATCGGCAAGATGCGGCTGCCGGATTACGCGGCGATGGTCACCTATGTGAACCTCCTGCTTGCGCTCGTTACGGTCATCGTGATCGCCGCCGCTTCGGCGTATGCCGGGATCCGGCGAGTTCTGCGGATTGAACCATTCGAAATCTTCCGGGGATGACATGGCGGGGATAGCCATCAAAGCGAGAGGTGTCGAGAAATGGTTTGGCGAAGGCGAAGCCAAGACGGTAGCGCTCCGCGACGTCAGCCTGGAAACCTATTTCGGCGAGATGGTTTACATCGTCGGCCCCTCCGGGAGCGGCAAGACGACGCTCCTGAGCGTTCTTTCCGGAATCCTCCGGCCCAACGCAGGCACCGTGGAAGTGGAGGAAACGAACATCTGGGGACTTTCGACCGACCGGCTGGCGGAATTCCGCCGGGCCAAGATCGGCTTTGTTTTTCAGGATTATCATCTTTTCCCGCGCCTCACGACGGCGGAAAACGTGGCCGTGCCACTGATCTTGCGGAAGACAGACTGGAATCAGGCCATCCGCAAGGCGATCGAATATCTCGATCACGTGGGCTTGAAGTGCCGCGCGGAGTTGCCGCCCGTGAAGCTGAGCGGCGGCGAACAGCAACGCGTAGCCATCGCTCGAGCCATCATCACGCAGCCGGATATCCTGATCATGGACGAACCCACCGCGTCGCTCGACGGCGATACGGGCCGCTCCATCGTGGGCTTCGTGCATCGAGAACTTCTCACCGACGCTCGCTGCATCATCGTGGTCACGCACGACGACAGAATCTACGAATACGCCAGCCGCATCCTGCACATGGAAGACGGCCGACTCACCGGCGCCGAAAGCGTCGCGGCTCGCCCGGAACTGGTGTTGTCCATGAACACCGGAGCCGGCTCGCCGGTCCGCGGAGGTAAGCCATGAGATACAAACTGCTCTTCACGTTTGCCGTTGTCGGCCTGATCGCCGGCATCGCTGCCGGATATCTTTTCAGCATCGAAACGCCGGCCCAAACGCCGGTTTTCAATCCGGCGCCGAATCCCTATGCGAAGGGCATTTACGCCGAAGGCATCGTTGAAAGCGTGCAGGACAGCGGAGAGAACGTCAGCATCTATCCGGAGGTGGGCGGAACGGTCCGGGAGATTCTCGTTGCCGAGGGTCAAACGGTGAAGAAAGGAACGCCGCTGCTGCAGATCGACGATTCCGTGCAAAGGGCCACGGCCGAACAGCAGCGTTCGCAGGCCGAGGCGGCACTCTCTCTTCTGCAAGAACTCAAGGCTCAGCCGCGTCCGGAAAATCTCTCGGTGACGGAGGCGCAGGTCGTCGCGGCGGAGGCGAACCTCAAGACCGCGGAGGACACATACGACAAATTGCGGACGGCGCACGAAATGCGTTCGGGTGCGGTCAGCATGGATGCTCTGGACAGCGCCGAAAACGCGGCCGCTGCGGCCAAGGCAAACCTGGAAGTGGCCCAAAAACAGTGCAATCTGATGAAAGCAGGCGCGTGGAGCTATGACATCAAAAATCAGGAAAACCAGTATGCAGCGCTGGAGAAGTCTTACGCGTCCTCCGCTGCTCTGCTTGGCAAATACATGCTCCGCGCCCCGAGAGACGGAGTGGTGCTGTCCATCAGCGCGTCGGTCGGCTCCTACATTTCGCCGCAAGGCGCCTACGACACCTATACCGGCGCGGCCACGCCCGTGATCACGCTGGGCACACCGCAGGATTTTTTGAGTGTGCGCTGCTACGTGGATGAAATTCTGGTGCCCCGCGTGCCGCCGCCATCGGCGATCAAGGCGGAGATGTCGATTCGGGGCACGGATATCAAGCTGCCCATGGATTACGTGAGAGTGCAGCCGCTGGTCTCACCCAAGATCGAGCTTTCGGATCAGCGGACAGAGCGCGTGGACGTGCGCGTGTTGCCGATCATTTTCCGGGTGCAAAAACCCAAGAACGTGAACCTGTATCCCGGGCAACTGGTGGACGTTTACATCGGGCAATGAATGGCGGGCTTTGCCGTTGGGGTCTGGAAAACAGGTTACGGTCTCTGCGAGAACGCGGCGCTTCGCCTCCAGTTCTGCCTCAATGCTCGCGCTGTGTGAAATCCGAGTCAGCGAGTTCTACTGTCAGATCCGCCGGTGAAAACAGTAACTGTCTTACTTTATCCGTCACCACCGTTTAACTCGCGCAATAAAGACGCGACCGGACTGAAACCTTTGCCATTTTTGGATCATCCCCCAATGAGGCGTACATGTGCACGTCGTCGGGAGGGGGTTGTCCATGCGGCACGAGCGCTTCGTTCTTCCAGGCTGCTTTCGGATTTCTGCTTCTTGCGGTGCTGTTCGCCATTTCCAGTGGCTCCGGGACGGGTGCCGCGCAAGAACCGCCGGCCTCCAGCGGGTTGTCTCACGTCCGCGTGGTGCGGCTGAGCTTCATTCAAGGCAGGGCCGCTGTGCGCACGCCGGGGTCGGATGGATGGGGTGAAGCGACGGTGAACACCCCGATCCAGGAGGGATTCTCCCTCAGCACGGACGAGAAGAGCTTTGCCGAAGTGGAATTTGAGAATGGTTCCACGGTGAGGCTGGGGGAACTTTCGGTCATCGATTTCACCCAACTGGCGCTCACGGCAAAAGGCGACCACCTGAACCACATGGCTCTCGAGCAGGGTTACGCGACATTTGACGTAACCCCCGAGCATCACGACGAATATGCCTTGAGCGTCGCGGGCGTCAGCCTGACGGCCGAGGGCAAGACTGAATTTCGCGCCGATTCGGACGGCGAGCGCATGCGCGTGGAAGTTTTTAACGGCAGCGTGCGGGCAGCCGACTCGAGCCACGCGGAAACCCTGGCGCAGAATCACACACTGGTCCGCGAGAGCAGTAATCCCGCTGGCTCTTTTCAAATCACGGACAAGGTCCAGCAGGATGATTGGGACAAATGGGCGAAAGCAAGGGGGCAGCAGTCAACGCTCGCCGCGAAGGATGAAGCCATCACGCCTCCAGTGCCCGGGCCGCTGTATGGCTGGGATGATCTGGATGTCTATGGCGAGTGGAATTACTTCCCCGGTTACGGAAACGGCTGGGCCCCTTACGAGCCGGAGGGCTGGTCGCCCTACGCAGCCGGAATGTGGAACTGGTATCCGGGCATGGGTTACACGTGGATTTCTGGAGAGCCCTGGGGCTGGCTGCCATTTCATTACGGCTTCTGGAATTTCGATGCGGGAATGGGATGGTTCTGGATGCCGGGTTCGTTTGGCGCCTGGAACCCAGCGCTGGTCAATTGGTATTCCGGCCCGGGGTGGATCGGCTGGTCGCCGATCGGAGCGGCAGGAGTCGGAGGAGCTGCTCCGTGTACGCTCGCGGTGGCGGGATGCCTGATGGCCGTGCCTCCGCACGTCCTTAGTAATCGCGAGCCGATTCAGCCGGGAGGCACGCAGTCGGTACACCTACGATCGAACGCGGCCATCACGGCAATCGCTCGGCCTGCTGTTGCGCCAACTCGAGGAGCGGCGCCCCTACAGCCATCCTTTCCGCGCTCGGTGCGCATCTCCGACGGCCGCGGTGAGGGGCAGGCTCGGGAACGCGGGCAAGATGAAGGCAGATCGCCGACGGCGCCGTCCGGATTTTTACGCGGACCTGAAGGCGCTCCTTCCAGCCTGATCATGGGGCAGCGCGTCGGCCGGGAGGCATTTGCTGGAAGGATCGGCGTCGGAAGTGGATCGCACGGCATTGAGCCGATTCGGGTTCGGCTGGGCGCCACGATAGGCGGCAGGCTCTTCGCCGCGCCCGGCGATGGCTTACGAGGGCGTTCCATGACGGGCGTGGACGAATATCGTGATCGGGCAGGCATGCCTGCGATGCCCGGGGAGCCGCGGACTTTGCCTCATACGTCCAACGGCGGCATTGCCCATCCTTGGAGCCGGTCCGGCACCGGTGGCACGGGTCTTGGCAGGACAGGAAGAGTGGGCGCGAGGTCCGGCGGCGTTGGTTCGAACGGCGGCGCTAGGGGCTCCGGTGGGGGATCGTCTTCCGGCGGGAGCGGGAGTGCTGGAGGCGGCGGGGGCCATCGCTAGGCGTAGGGATGACCTTCATGCGAGAAATAGGCGCGAGTACGAAATTCCGAGTGACACTCCGGATCGCCATCGCTTCGGCGCTTGTCATGGCGTACTCGGCTCCTCTTCCCGGCAATGATACTTCCCAGACCGAGCCCAGGCTCGTGGACCTCAACGTTGTCGCTCTCGACAGCCACGGTCAGCCGGTCAGCGATCTCACCAGCGACGACTTCCAGATTACAGATGGAGGAAAGCAGCAGCGCATCGCGTTCTTTCGCCACGCCGACCGTTCACGCTGGAAGGCAGAATCGCCCGCGCCGCACGAATTTTCCAATCGCAGCGGCCCTGAAGTTCCTTATGCGACCGTGATCCTTTTTGATTTGATGAACGAGGGCTTTGAGGCGCGCGGCTATGCTTCGAACCAGATCGTCCACGACCTCGAGAACCTGGAGACGGCCGATTACCTGTATTTTTATATTTTGTCACTGGATGGCCAGCTCCACGCGGTCCAGGGTTTGCCGGTCGCTACCGCCGGCGCTGCGACGCAACAAGTTCGCTCCTCCGCCGACCCGCCCTGGACGCGTCAGATCAAGCCGCTGCTGGACCAGGCCATGCGCTCGCTGGCACTGACACGACCGTTTGACGTCGATGTCGCCGGCCGCGTGGGCCTGACCTTTCAAGCATTGGAGTCGCTGGCCGTACAACTATCGAGGATTCCCGGCCGCAAGAACATTCTTTGGGTCACCGACGGAGTGCCTCTGGTGCTCGGTCCGATGCGCTCGGATACAGGCGACTACGTCGATTTCACGCCGCAAATACGCCAACTGAGCGAGGCATTCGATCGCTCGGGCATCGCGATCTATCCTGTCCGGCAGGTAATGTTGGGCGCCCCCGATTCGATTGGGACTACCTCGGACAGCCCGCAAGCGGAAACAGGCGGCCTGGGAACTGGCCTCGACAGCATCGCAACACTCAACTCGTTCGCAGGCATGACCGGAGGCCGGCCCACCTCCGGAAAGGACGTTGGGGCCGCTCTGAAGCAAGCCATGAACGATGTGCGGGCCAGCTATCAGATGGGGTTCTACCCGCCGGCGGAAAGCTGGGACAACAAATATCACAAGCTGCGCGTCATCTCTAGGCGCAAGGGAGTGCGGGTGCAGGCGAAGACCGGCTATTACGCCTGGGAACAGCCTGCGGGCGCCCGGGCCGAGCAGGCGTTCCAATCGGCCGCTTCAACTGCGTTCGACGCCGCAGAGATTGGCCTGCGCGCAAAGGTGACGACCGATCCGAGCGACGAGCGCGTCGCGAAGTTCGATTTGCGCATCGACGCAAACGATATCGTCTGGGTTCGCGACGGGACCGTCTATAGCGCGCAACTGCGACTCATGCTGATTCACTATCTGACGAACGGTCACATCGAGAATTTGCCCGCGATTCCTGTCGACGTTCATTACAACCAGCAGCAGCACGACCAAGCCCTGACGGACGGAATCGACTTCGCTCAAGACGTGCCAGTCGGAGGAAGCGGAACGCAATTCCGCGTCGTTGTTTTCGATCGCGGATCCAACGCCGTGGGATCCATCACGATTCCCGATTACGACAATTCGCATGTTGTCCTGCCACAACTGAATTCCAAGTGACTGTTCCCGCACGGCTTCGCGCGGTCGAGCGGGCCGCACAGCGAAGGAGCGCACGACGTTTTACGCGGGCTGTAAATACGGCCCGCACTCGTGCGTTTGACACCCTATCGGGGCTAATCAATAATCGCTCTCGAATGATTGGACATTTGCGCGGCCAGTTGGCGGAGAAGAGGCCGAGCCAGGTCATCGTGGACGTGGGCGGCGTGGGATATCAGGTCGCGGTGCCGCTCTCGACGTTCTATGCCCTCGGCGAGTTGCGCGAAAACGTCACGCTGCTCATTCACACGCACCTGCGCGAGGATTCCATCGCCCTGTACGGCTTTTTGACCTCGCGCGAGAAACAGTTTTTCGAGCTGTTGCTTTCCGCTTCCGGAGTCGGGCCGGTGCTGGCCCTGAAGATTCTCTCGGGCATGAGCGTGGACGAATTGGTCCCGGCGATCCGCAAAGGCGATCTGCCACGCCTGACGCGCATTCCGGGCGTGGGCCGCAAGACGGCAGAGCGAATCGTCGTCGAGCTGAAGGATAAGCTGGCGGCCATGGAAGCGCCCGAGCCCGAGCGCGGCGCAGAGCGCGGCGGGACGCCGCTCGAGGCCGACGTGATTTCGGCGTTGCTCAATCTTGGCTACGACAGCCGCACCGCTGAGAAAGCAGTGAAAGACGCGCAGGCCAGCCAAGAAAGTGGGCCGGACGCGAGCTTTGAGGCGCTGCTGCGAGCATCGCTTCAACAACTGAGCCGCCCGACAAAACAGGGCGCGCGAGGCGCCGCCTGAATCCGCAACGGTGCAGTCAATAGCAGCGGGCAATCGCAAGGGCAAGAGTCAACGACTCCATGACAGAATCGCCGCGACGCATTCTATCGGGCAGGGCCTTCGACGAGGATGTGCGCGTCGATGCCAGCGTGCGCCCGAAGAAGATGGCTGACTTCATCGGCCAGGACCGCGTCAAGGAAAACATCATGATCGCGATCGAGGCGGCGCGCAGCCGCGGCGAGGCGCTCGATCACGTCCTGCTGTACGGCCCGCCGGGACTGGGCAAGACTTCCCTGGCGCAAATCATCGCCAGCGAACTGGGCGTCAACATCAAAACCAGTTCGGGGCCGCTCCTGGAGCGCAAGGGCGACCTGACGGCCATCCTCACTTCTCTCGAACTGCGCGAAGTCTTCTTCCTCGACGAGATTCACCGGCTGATGCCGGCGATTGAGGAGGTGCTCTACCCCGCGATGGAGGACTACCGCATCGACCTGGTGATCGGTCAGGGACCCGGGGCGCGCATCCATCCTTTCCAATTGAACCGCTTCACGCTGGTCGGAGCCACCACGCGCGCCGGACTGATTACCGCACCACTACGCTCGCGCTTTGGCATCGTGCATCGGCTGGAATTTTACCGACCGGAAAATCTGGTCGAAATCCTGCATCGGTCTGCCGGGATTCTGAAGATTACTCTGGATGCCGAGGGTGCGGCCGAAGTCGCCAAGCGCAGCCGGGGGACGCCGCGCGTGGCCAACCGTCTGCTGCGCAGGGTGCGCGATTTCGCGGAGGTACGCGCGCAGGGACGCGTCACTGGCGATGTGGCGCGCGAGGCCCTCGACCGCCTGGGCGTCGATCAGCACGGCCTCGACGAAGTGGATCGCAACCTCATGCTTACGATCATCCAGAAGTTTGCCGGCGGCCCGGTCGGGCTCAATACCATTGCCGCGTCCCTCGGTGAGGAAGAGGACGCCATCGAGGAGATCTACGAACCGTACTTGATGCAGATGGGCTTGCTCGGCCGCACCCAGCGCGGACGCGTGGCCACGCCGCTGGCGTACAAACACTTCGGCATCGAGGCGCCTCGCTCGCAGCAGCCGCTTTTCTGACGGCATGCTTTTGCGCCTTCCTCCGACGCTCACGAGCGACGGGTAAAATATCGAAATGCCTGATGGACGCTTGGTTTACATTGCGCTGGGGTCAAACATCGGGGATCGTGCGGCGATGCTGGCGCGCGGCATCGAAGCGCTCAACGCCGCGGGCGTTCGCGTTTTGCGGCAGTCTTCTTCTTATGCCAGCGAGCCCGTGGATGCGCCACCGCAGGCCTGGTTCCTAAACGCCGTCGTGGAAGCGGAAACCGCTCTCATGCCGCGCCAACTGCTTCGCACCCTGATGGGAATTGAGCATTCTCTGGGCCGGCGACGAACCATCGCTCGCGGCCCGCGCACACTGGACCTGGACATTCTTTTTTACGGATCGAGCGTCATTCGCGCGCCCGATCTGGAGGTGCCGCACCCGCGGATGGAACGAAGGCGTTTTGTGCTGGCGCCGCTCGCCGAGCTCGTGCCGGCCTTGCGTCATCCCGTCTCGCACAAAACGGTGAGCGAACTGCTTGCGGAGGCGCCGGACGCGGGCCGCGTCCAGCGCTGGCGCGCACCCTCAGAGCCGGCGTAGGCTCAGCGGTCTCCTCCGCCTCCCAAATCCTTAATGTTCTTTTTCCGGCGCCGGGTTTCTTCTTGCTGCAGTGTTTGTTGCTGCCGCTCGTATTCGGTGATTTCTTCTTCGGTTGTTGAGGAATAATCGGAGCGATTCGCGAACATGCCGGTGTTGCGGCCCGCACCGGTTCTCGCGCCGGTCATGCGTCCACCGTCGCGGCGCTTCCCGACGATCAAGCCCTCGCGTCGCACCTGACGGATGGATTGAGGAATCGCGCCCGATTCGAGCAGCAGGTCGCTAACTTTCTCCAAAACGTCATGAAGGTTGAACGGCTTGAGCGCGTAGGGCAACCGCTCGTGCTCCAGCAGCGATTGAAACTCCCCGGCCACCACCTCGGGCAAAAGGAACAGCACGCGCACCCGGGCCTTTCCGGACTCCGTTGCGGGCGCCTGGGCAAGTTCCTTGAGGATCATGTAGAGGGAGCCGCCGAGACCCGTCATGCCGACGTTGGCAATGACGAGCGTCCAATCCTCCGCGGCGAGCACCTGCAAGGCAACGTTGGCATCGGGCACGACCTGCAGCCGCCAGTCCTCGGCGTCGAGCACCTGACGCAAAGCCGCCTGGCTAGAGGGGTCGTCTTCGATGAGCAAGATATTGACGGTGCTCACGCGTCACCAAGTCCACTAAGCGAGTATATCGCCGGTGGATCAAACCCCGGGCCGCTTTCCGATACCACCCTCCGAATAGGTCAACAGCGCTTCCTAGCCTCCCCGTCGGTTTGGGCAGGCGAATAATAAGCGAATAATCTGCTTGACAGGCGAATATACGGCGAATATGATCACCCCATTGGCGAGGCTTGCGATGGCCGCTTCTACTGCACCTTATCTCTTCCCCATCGTTCCGCCCCACCGGGACACCCGGCTGCCATCTCCGACGCCACCGGAGGCAGCCGAAAGGACCGGCATCGCACGCCTCGCCTCCTCCTCCCCTCTAGCCGACGCGAAGCGCGGCGCGGAGTATTTCTTGTTGCCGACGCGCTCGATCTTGAACCACTGCGATTCGGAAAGGGTGCCCTTCCGCTGGACGATCAATCCCTATCGCGGATGCGAATTTGGGTGCCAATATTGTTACGCGCGCTATACGCACGAGTACATGGATCTGGACGGAGCGGATTTCGAGCGCAAGATCTTCGTGAAGCAGGACGCCGGCCCGCTGGCGGCCCGCGACCTGCGGTCGCTCGCGGAGCGCGGCGAGCCAATCGCCATCGGGACGGCCACCGACCCTTACCAGCCCGCGGAACGCGAGTTCGGCGTCACGCGCGCGATCCTCGAGCAGATGGCCAGCCTCGAAGGAATTAGCGTTTCGATCACTACCAAGTCCAATCAAGTGCTGAGGGACGTGGATTTGCTGCGGCGCATCGCGGCACACTCGACGCTGCATGTGAATCTGACAGTGACCACGCACCGGGCGCGTCTGGCCAGACTCCTTGAGCCGCGCGCCCCGCGCCCCGATTTACGCCTAGCGGCCGTTCGCGCACTGCGCGAAGCCGGACTTTCCGCAGGGGTCTTCGTGATGCCCGTGCTTCCGGGGCTTACCGACCGCGCGGAGGATCTCGAGGCGCTGGCGCGAGCGGCGCGGGATGCGGGGGCACAGTGGTTTGCCGCCAGCGTGCTCTTTCTGATGCCGTCGGCGCGCGAACAATTCTTCCCGTTTCTGGAGCGGAAGTTTCCGCGGCTGGCCCGCCAGTATCGCCAGTGGTACGAGCGTGCTGTCTATGCGCCGGAATCCTACCGGCGGGAGATCAGCCAGCGTGTGGCGTCGCTGCGAACAAAATACGGTTTGGCGAGAGAGCTGCCCGCGCTGGCCACTTCGGCATCCGTGCGCTCCCCACAACTGGCGCTCTTCTAAGGCGCAATAATTCGCGAGGTTTGCGGCTGGAGTTCCTGCTGCGGGTATTGGGCGCGGAGGAGCTCCAAGAAGATGCGGGCGCGCGGGCGGCCGTTCGTGCTCAGACGGCAGACTCGCGCCAGATAAACAAGCGAATGGAAAATATCGCTGTCTTTCAGCGCGGTGAAGCCCTTCTGTGAGCTTTCCTGCTTCTTGTAGTCCTGTATGAAAGCGGCAAGGGCGGCGTAAAGCGCGCTGGCCAGCGGCGCGGTCGGCGGTTTTTCGTAGTAGATGCCTGAAACCAGGGTGCGATAGGTTTCCGCTAGCGCTTCGAGCGCCGTGAAGATGTCGCCATCGGCCGAGTCACGCTGTTCGGCCGAAAATTTCAGCAGGGCGTAGCCGAGACCCGAGAGAAAAACCTCGTTCTTATAGAGCAGATCGGAGGAAAGCTCAACGCTCGGGAAGGGCACCTCGCTCGGAGCCAGCGGTTGACGATGCTCTTGTTCATAGCGGTGAGCGCCGATCAGGTAGGGACAATCGACGGGGCAGTCGAGACGTACCTCGCGTTCGGTGGCGCAGCAGACCGAGCAGATTCTCTCGCCCTTCGCCGGGCAGAATCGCTCGGCGCGGCGCTTTCCGCAAATTGAACAGATGGGGCGTTGCGCCATCGAGAGGCGTTCTTGAGCGAGCGCTCCTAGTGCCGCTCCAGCATGTTAAGACAATTCTTCGGACTTGCCTCCAGCGCGCCGCCGGGAAGGAATGGCACCCATCGAGCGCTCACGGCCAGAGGCGCCGAGAGCCCGTTCGCCGGGTGCATCTCCGAGGGAATCTCAGCGCGCCACGTCCGGCGGCTGGGCGCGCAGACTTACTTCAGCGAACCAGGGTCCGAATCGTTCCGCGGCGAAAACTTCGTCAGCGTCTCGATCATCACGTGCGCGGCGGGAGGCGCCGGGACGACGCCCTTCAAGACAATATCCGACGGATCGAGCTTCTTTTGGTAGAGCTCTTCGTTGGCATCGGTATCCGGGCGAAGCGTGGAGCCTTCGAGCGACACTCCGGCAAAGAGTCCGCGCGACCGGGAGTACGTGAGCATCTCCGCGCGCAGAGTATCGTCAGTCTCCGCCGATGCGTCCCTGCCTTTCGGTCCAGCCGCGGCCGATATGTCAGCCCCCACCTTGACCTTGTTCTTGAGGATAGCTGTCGCGCCGCGAGGATTCATCACGAGGATGACGAAATCCGTGGCCTGTCCGCCAATCTGAAAGCCGACGCTGCCGCCTTCCAGCGCCATCAACAGCGGCGTTCCCCAGGGCCCGGTGAAATGTTCGCCCGAGCGGCAAACCATCGCGCCGCGACCGTACGCGCCACCGACGATGAACCCGCCCTTGAGAACCGAGGGGACGACGATGACACATTCAGCCTTGTCGACCAGGTTCGCGGGAATGTTGTCCGGAACGTTCATGATTTCTTGCAGCACCATGCCGCAGTTCTCCAGGCGGTCTTGTTCCTTCGTGTCCGCTAGCACGCTGGTCAGCGGCCACGCGGCGAGAGCGGAAATCGCAATGGCGAGTAGCGTTTTTTTCATGCGGCTCCTCCTTGGCTAGGCGCAACCATGATAGGCGTCCGTATGGAAGCACGCAAGCACGCGAATCGGGTTCGGGCCAGCGCGCGGCGTAACAATACGATATTCATGGTGCGTTCATACCCGTTTTTTATGCTTTGTATTCGGCTCTCACGAAGTCGATCGCCTCGTCGCGCCCCTGCAGACGGCCATCGAGCTGGGCTTCCTCGACGGCCTGGAGGATCTGCTTGAAGAGCGGGCCGGGGCGAAAACCCATCTCCATCAGATCGTCCCCGGTAATCAGCCGCGCGGGGCGCACCTGCTCAGGCGGCGTTTCGCGCAGGAAGCGTTGCACGAATTCATAGGCGTCAAGGCTGCCGTGGCTGGCCAGGCAATCCAGGCGATGCAGTTCCAGATGCTCCTCGAATCGTGGCAGGCGGACCAAACGCTTGAGCGTCGCGGGCCGCATGGCAGTGACGTCCTTGAAGCGCATGTGGTTTGCGACGAGCGCTTCGATCTGTTCCGCGTCAGCAGAGGAGAAGCGCAGGCGGCGGCAAATCTCGACGGCCATCCGCGCGCCGATTTCCGCATGCCCGTCGAAGCGGATGCGGTCGCCGGTCTGCTCTGCGGACCGAAACGTGGGCGGCTTGCCCACGTCATGCAGAAGCACGCCCCAAGCGAGCGTTGCGGACGCCTTCGGCTGGAGCTGTTCGAGCATCATGCGCACGTGAATCCAGACGTCGCCCTCGGGATGAAACTGCGGCGGCTGCTCGACGCCTTGCATGCGCGCGACCTCGGGTAACAAGACCATGAGAAGGCGGGTTTGGTCGAGCAGCTCGAAGGAACGGCGCGCGGCACCTTCCGTGAGCACTTTGGTCAATTCGTCCCGCAGGCGTTCCGCGGAGACCTCCACAACTTGCGGCGCGGCAGCTTGGATGGCGGCGAGGGTAGCGGACTCAATCGCGTAGCCAAAGCGCGCCGCGAAACGCACCGCGCGCACCATGCGCAGCTTGTCCTCGCGAAAACGCAACGCGGGCATGCCGATAGCGCGCAACAACCCAGCGCGCAAATCCTCGCGCCCACCAACGAAGTCAAGCACGGCCTCGGTCTGCGGATCGAGCAACAGGCCGTTGATGGTGAAATCGCGGCGGCGCACGTCCTCTTCGGGCGTTTGCGAATACTCGACGCGGTCGGGATGGCGGCCGTCGGAATAGCCGATATCGGAGCGAAAGGTAGCGACTTCGACCTGCGCATGTCCTGGCTTCCCGTCCTCGCTCATCCCCTCGCCGATGACTGCCTCTTCTGTAACCAAGATCACGCCAAAGCGGGCGCCGACCGTGATGCTCCCTGGAAACAGCTCCAGAACGCGCTCCGGGCGAGCGTCGGTGGCCACGTCGTAGTCGGAAGGCTCGCGCCCGAGCAGCAGATCGCGCACGCAACCACCCACCAGGTAAGCCTGGTGACCTCGGTTGTGCAGCGCGCGGCAAATCCGCTCGGCGAGTTCGCGTGGCGTCATGAAGGAATTATGCTCTCGGCTCTGGCGGCATCCAAGTGAGGCGGTGTCCCAAGGGCACGGTCTCGCCGCAGACTAGTGGTCAGGGTCGCTTCGTAGCGAGCCGCCGAGCTGGATTTTCGAGAAGCCAAAGCGGTCTCGGAGTTTGTCGGTGGCGCGCGCGAGTTTCTCGAGCTTCTCGCGTTTCGCTCCATCGAGCAAAGGCAATTGGCCGGCGCCGTGTGAAAGCGAGCCGAGTTCGATTCCAATCAGCCGCACGGCGCGACGCCGATTCCAGTGAACGTCAAAAAGCTGGCGCGCGGTGTCGAGAAAAAGTGGATCGAGGTGAGACGCTTCTGGCAGCGTTTTTGCGCGCGTGATGGTCTCGAAGCCGGCGTAGCGAATCGTGAGTGTCACGGTGCGGGCGTCGAGCCCGGAATCGCGCAGGCGCTTGCCCGCTTTCTGGCACAGGCGGCTCAGCATGGCGTCGAGCACGGCGCGATCCGCGGTGTCCTCGCCGAAACGTGTGGCTGTGCGAAATGGATTTCGGCTCGGCATCGACGAAAAATTCATAGGAATCCTCGCCACGAGACTTGCGGTAGAGCGCGGTGCCCCACTGGCCGAATTGTTCCTCGAGGCGCTCGAGGGGAATTGCTGCGAGCTGGCCGACCGTCTCGATTTTCAGATTGTGGAGCGCCGCCTCGGTGACTTTCCCAATGCCGGGAATGCGCCGCACGCCGAGAGGCGCGAGGAATTCCGCTTCGGCGCCCGCCGGAACCCACACCATGCCGCGCGGCTTGCCCTGATCGGAAGCGACTTTGGCGACCAGGCGAGTCCGCGCGAGTCCCACGGAGCAGGGCAGGCGCGTCTTCTCACCGATTGCGCGAATCAGCGCGTGAGCGGCGGCCAGCGGCGGGCCGTGCAGCCGCTCGGTTCCCGTCAGATCGAGATAGGCCTCGTCAATCGAGGCCATCTCCACCACGGGCGAGAACTGCGCCAGGATTGCGGCGACGCGGTCGCTCCACTCGGCGTAGAGATCGTGGCGGCCTTCGAGAAAGACTGCGTGCGGGCAAAGCCGTCCGGCCGTGCGCAGCGGCATCGCGGAGTGCACGCCGTAGCGCCGCGCTTCATAGCTCGCTGCCGAGACCACACCACGCCGGTCGGGTTGTCCGCCGACGATCACCGGCTTCCCGCGAAGGTCCGGCCGCTCAAGCAGTTCCACCGAAACGAAGAACGCATCCATGTCCACGTGCAGAATGGGCGTTACGCCCTCGGGCAGCGCGGCCGTTTCGTGCTTGGCGCGAAAGTGAGCCAGTTTCGGCATGGCATAGCTCCAGCCGGAAACACTGGGCGAATAAATGTCGAAGGTCATTGTACTGCGATCAGTCGGACAACGGGGAAGATGTTGATGCTAAGCCGAGTCGCGCGGGGCTCGCTGCGCGGAAAGGACGCGATCGATTCCCGCCAGATCGCGCTCGATCGCCACATCCAGCCAGCGCGCATTCTGCACAAGCGGCGCCACGCGTGGGGCGCTCTTATGGCCAAGCTCGATGATCAGCCAACCGCCGCTTTTCATCAGACTTTCCGCTTGAGCAATCAGTCGAGGATAGGCGCCCATGCCTTCCGGCCCTGCGAAAAGAGCTTCCCGCGGCTCGTGCTCGCGAACTTCGCGCGGCAAGCTCGCGGCTTCGTCGAGGCCAATATAAGGCGGGTTGCTCACGATCAAATCGAAGCAACGCTTGGTCGGGCGCGAGTCCGGCCAGTAAGTGCGCAAGAAATTCGCGCGGCGGAATTCGACGTGCGCAGCGACGCCATGCCGCGCCGCATTCCGCGCAGCGACTTCGAGGGCCGCCGGAGAAACATCGGTGGCGACGATATGCGCGTTCGGCAGCTCGCGAGCTAGCGCCACAGCGAGGCAGCCGGAGCCCGTGCCAACGTCCGCGACAGTCAGCGGATCCGCGCGCCGCGCTCCCAAACGGGCGAGCCCGACCTCGATCACATGCTCGGTCTCCGGCCTCGGAATCAGCACGCTGGGATTCACCTCGAATTCCAGTCCCCAGAATTCCTGCCGGCCGGTGAGATATTGCACCGGCGTGCCCGCCGCGCGTTGCTCGATGAGCTGAGCAAAGCGAGCAGCCTCCGCTGCGTCGAGCGCGTGTTCGGGGTGCGCGTACAAAAACGTGCGATCTCGTCCGAGAACGTGCATGAGGAAGAGTTCAGCGACCAGAGGCGCGGAAGGCACGCCTTCCGATTCCAGGCGCGCGATCGCCGCGCCGAGCGCGCCGCGAATGTCCCGCGACCGCGCCGCCACAGGTTCCACCGTGCTGGACACGGTCTTCACGCTTCGACCAACTCCTGCTTCAGCCGCTCGGACTCATAATGTGTGACCAGCGCGTCCACCATCGGCGCGAGCTTCCCGTCCATCACGTCGGTAAGCTGGTGAAGCGTCAGGCCGATGCGGTGATCGGTAACGCGGTTCTGCGGGAAGTTGTACGTCCGGATCTTTTCCGAGCGATCGCCCGTCTTGATTTGCCCGCGCCGTTCGGCTGCGATCTGGTCGTGCTGCTTCTGCTGTTCGATTTCGTAGAGGCGCGCGCGCAACACACGCATAGCCTTGGCGCGGTTCTTGATCTGCGACTTCTCGTCCTGCTGCGAAACCACCAAGCCGCTAGGCAAGTGCGTGATGCGGACGGCGGAATACGTCGTATTCACCGACTGGCCGCCCGGCCCGGAGGAGCAGAATGTATCGATGCGCAAATCCTTGGCCTCGATCTTGATGTCGATTTCATCGGCCTCGGGCAGCACGGCCACAGTCGCCGCCGACGTATGGATACGGCCCTGCTGTTCGGTCGCCGGAACGCGCTGCACACGATGGACGCCGCTCTCATACTTCAGCTTGGAATAGACTTTGTCACCCTGGATGGCCGCGGTGATGTCCTTCACGCCGCCAAGCGAGGAGGGCGAACTTTCCAGCACCTCGACGCGCCACTTCTGCGATTCCGCGTAGCGCGAGTACATGCGGAAAAGTTCGGCGGCAAACAGAGCCGCTTCGTCTCCGCCGGTTCCGGCACGAATTTCGAGGATGACGTTCTTGTCGTCGAGGGGGTCCCTGGGAAGCAGCAGGCGCTTCAGCTCGTATTCGACGATCCCCTTGCGTTCGGTGAGGCGCCGCTCTTCTTCGTGCGCGAGTTGCTTGATTTCGGCGTCCTCGTTTTCAACCAGCATCTGCTTGGTCTCGCGCAGCCCCTTTTCGATCTCTTTCCACTCGCGGTATTTCTCGACCATCGCGGAAAGGTCCGCGTGCGCCCGCGCGAGCTTCTGGTATCGCGCGGAATCACCCAGCACTTCCGGCGAGGAGATTTGCGCGGTCATCTCTTCGTAGCGCGACTCGATCTGGTCGAGCTTTTCAAATAGCGTCAGTGCGGCCATGGAATCACCCTTAATGAAAAATGGCGTTGCTGAATTCGGGGAAGTCGATCAACACAACTGCCCGCGGCTGGGCCGGACGACCGGCCGGTGTGACGCTTGGCGAGCTAATAAAACGCGGTGAACATCTCCATGCCTCTTTTGCTTTCTTCATCAAGGTTATGGGCAAACTCCCCTGCTGTCAAACTCCGTGATGAACAATGTTCGCCGCTCCAGGAGAGGAGTGCTGTAAGGTAATTTTTCATCCAGATGCTGCGTATTACCTTGTGACGGAGCTAAGAGCGGCGGAGAAGGCCATCGTCTTCCAGGGAGAGACGGAACTTGCGGATACCATCGCGCGGGCGCGCGCCGGTGACGCGGAAGCCTGGGGCGATGTCTATCGCCAATACGCGCCGGCGATCTTCCGGTTTTGCCGCCGGGCCCTGCCAACGCACGAGGACGCTGAAGACGCCACCGTGGAGATCTTCATGAAGCTGCGGGAAAAACTCGCACAGTACGATCCCGGGCGGCCCTTCTCAAGCTGGCTGTACAAGGTTGCGGCGAACCATTGTTGGGACATGCTGCGCCGGCGCCACACGCGCCAGGATCTGGAAACCGGCGACGTGGAAGACTTGCCGATCGCGGCCTCCGATCCCGGTCAGCTTTCTCGGCTCATCGAGAAGCAAAACGCCGGCGGCCTGCGCGCAGCTCTCGCGCAATTGCCTCCACGAGCGCGCATGGTTCTGACCCTGCGGTACTATTCCGACTTCAACTACGACGAAATTGCCGAGGCGCTGAATTTGCCGCGCGCGGCGGTAGGGGTCGCGCTTTTGCGGGCGCGCCATCAACTGCGCCGTATCCTGACGCAGCCAGCGGCGCCTCATCTCACGACCGGTGAACAGTCATGACTCACTTCGACGAAGCCGAGTGCATGCTTTATCTCGATGGACAGCTCGGCGCCCAGCGCGCCGCCGAACTCTCCGCTCATGCCGCGATGTGTGGCGATTGCCGGGCGCTGCTCGGAGCGCTCGAAAAGGAATCGCGTTTGCTCGGTGCGGCGCTGCTCGAAGAAGACGAGCCGCTGCCGGTCCGCCTGCGCGAAGCCCCTTGGACCGTGCCGGCGGCGCCGACCTCGTGGGTGCCGTGGGCATGGGCGCTCTCGTTTGGTCTGGCTGCGGCGGCGGCGCTGGCCTTGTGGACCGCCGTCCAGCCTTGGGCGGAACAGCTCGACCAAGTGGGATTTCAAACCAGCAGCCTGCTGAGCACCGTCTTGTTCAGCGGCGCTTTCTGGGAAGGATGGGAATATATGTTCGAAGCTACGCAATATGCCGCAGTGATCTCGCTAGGTTTGCTGGTGCTGGCGTTGTGGCGGCCGTGGCGGCGCCAAAGCCAAAGGATGACCATCGCCATCGCGTTCGTAGGCCTCGTGCTCTTGCTGGGACTCCCATCCGGCGCGCGTGCCGCCGAAATTCGCCGTGGGCCTAACGCCGGCGTTGCGGCGGGAGAAACCATCAATAACGACCTCATCGTTTTCGGAAGGGGGGTGCGCATCGACGGAACGGTGAAGGGCGACGTCATCGCGTTTACCCAGGACCTCACCGTGAACGGCCACGTGACCGGCGACCTCATCCTCTTCGGGCAAACCGCCAGAGTGGATGGTCAAGTGGACGGCAACGTACGCGCTTTTTGCCAATCCCTCTCGCTCGATAGCGGCGCAGCCAAGAACGTCAGCGTCTTTGCCCAGCGCTTTGATCTGGGTCCTCGCGCCACGGTCGGCGGAGGGCTAATCGGTCTTGTGCAGGCAGCCGCGCTCGACGGCAAAATCACTCGCGACCTCTTACTTTTGTCGGCCTCCACAAACCTCGACGCCACTGTTGGCGGCGACGTGCTGTTTCGCGGCCCACGCCTGGAGATCGGCCCGACGGCGCAAATCGCCGGCCGCATCCAGGTGATCGGTCAGCGCAATGCGGACGTCGCGCAGGGCGCCAAGCTGGCTCAGCCAGTGGAGTTTGAGTTTCGGCCTCTCCGCCGCCCCGGCAGGTTTGGCGCGGGCACCTACGTATTTCGCCAGATTCTCGCGTACGGCGGTGCGTTCCTCTGTGGCTTGCTGCTCATCAAGCTTTTCCCCGGCTTGTTCGCGGCCGGACGCAAAGCGGCGCAGCACGTAGGCATGGCGATGAGTATTGGCGCACTCGTGCTCGTCACGGGAATCGCCGTGGTTATTTTTGCGATCCTGTTGATGGTCGTTGGAACGGGGGCGGGTGTCGCTACTCTGATGCTCTATGGACCGATCCTTTACGGCTCGCAGGTGTTCGTAGGCTCTTACGTCGGCGAGAGGATCTTGCACAAGAACCAGGTGCTCGCGCCGAGCGTGGGCGCGCTGGCGCTGGGGCTTCTCATCCTGCGCCTCTTGTCCAATATCCCATTTCTCGGGTTCTTCGTTCTGGCCGCCGTCCTCATCTGGGGAACGGGAGCGATTTGCATGGCGCTTTGGAACCGTACGCGGCTCGATGCCGCGCCGGCTGCCTGATCGTTCAAGAAGCTGGCACCGCAACGCGAGCGCGGCGATCAGGGCACTTGCGGCTGAACCACTCTGGTCGCGAGAAGGGTAGGATTCCCACTGTTCGCGAACAATTGGCCGCGCACCGAGATGCTGCGCCCGACGCCGATCTGCGTATCGTTCGTAGCGGTCCCGCCAAACTCCGTGCCATTCGGGGTGAACTCCGAGGCCGTCTCCACCTTGATCTGCGTAATCGCTGGGCTGGCATTTTGCATAAATGGCGGCAGGCCGTTCACGGTGATGTTGGGAAGGGGGGTCGCCATGACGGTCGCGGTGATCCGCGACGAGCGCAGCAACACCCGACTGGCCTGGATCACGGACGCCGTCGAGCCGGCGCCTTGCTGCACGGAAACTTCCTGGCCCACGATCATGTCCGCCGTGCTGGCGAAGGAAAATGACGCCGTATTCAGGGTCCCGACGAGGTTGTCGATAGCGAAAGGCGTCGCGTTGAGCGCCACGGTCACCTCGCTGCCAAGCGCCGGGCCGGAGGCCGCCGGCGTCTCCTGCAAAACCACCATGCTGAACTGTGCCGGCAGTCCGCCCGTGCCGACCACCACGCCTTCAATCTCAGGCAGGGCTGTGCTGTTATCTTCGAAAAAAATGTCGGTGGCGACGAGCGAATTGCTGCTCTGCAAGCTCATGTTCACGGAGACGATCTTTCCGGCGGTAATGCAAGTGAAGCTCGCCGAACCGCACCCGCCCAACGCGAAGTTCAGGAACTGCGTGCTGGAATTGGTCGTGACGTTGTAATTGCCCAGAGCCGTCTGCAATACGAACGCGCCATTGGCCGGCGCGCTCACCACACCGACAACGTCTTCGAGCGTCTCGAACGGCGAACCCTGCTGCGGGACAATCTGCGAGGCAGTAACTGCGCCGTTTACGCTCAAATCCACGGAAATGCGTGTTCGCCGCATTTGACAGCAAATTCGAGAGGTTCACATCCACCAGCAAAGAGGCGGGCGTGTTCGCGGCAAGCGTGATGCCGGAGCCAGAAAAGCTCACGGACTGCGAATCACTCGACGTCGTGAGGCCCGCCGTGCAAATCGCGCCGTTGGCGCATGGGGCGCCGCCGACCGTAAGGGACGAGCCGCTATTATTTTGGAAGGTGAGCGAGGGGTTCGGCGCAATGGTCAGCGCGAGGCTGGTGTACGTTCCCGGCGCAACGTTGACTGCGGACAGCAGCGACGTTTCGGTCTGCAGTCGCGTGAGGTCAACGGTGACCGGGGCAGCCAGCAACTCCACATTCCCGGGGTTGAGTCGCGCGTCGGTAATCGTCATCCGGAACGAGAGCACGCTGACGCCCGCCGGCGGTGCGTCGGTCATGGACATGGTTACCGGCACAGTGTCAGTCTGGCCGCCGCCAAAATGCACGCTGCCGCCGCCCTTGCAACCGGCGAGAACGCTAGCCGCAACCAATAGCAGGACAGACGTGCGAACGCGACGATTCCTCATTTTGGTCATCTCCGCAACCCGTGACGGGTAGCTCTGGCGCTCCGGAGCCCCTGGAAAAACCGTAGCACTCCTCCAGTTGCCGGTGGGCTGGGGAAAACCTGTAGGGTGCGCAAAACGGCACGAAACCCGGCCTCCGGTACAGGTGGTCATGTCGGCAGGTCGCGGCTCGAATCGCCGCCCGGTACCCAGCTTTGGGGGTAATTACGAAACGATTCCCAGGCGCCGGCCAACCTCGCCCATGGTGTCGCAGGCGCGTTCCAGGTCAGCTCGCTTGTGGGTGGCGGTGACCATGGCGCGTAGCCGGGCCTTGCCCTCCGGCACGGTCGGAAAGCCCACGGCAGGGGCGAAAACGCCCACCTCGAAGAGCATTCGGGAAAACTCGAAGGCCTTGGCGGCCTCGCCGACCAGGATCGGCGTGATGGGGGTTTGGCTGTCTCCCGTGGAAAATCCCAGCTTGCGCAGGCGCCTCTGGAAAAACCGAGTGTTGGCCCAGAGCTTCTTGATCAGCCGCTCGCCCTCGGGGGAATCGAGCAGCGAAAAAGCAGCCCGGCAAGACGCAATGACCGAGGGCGGATGGCCGGTCGAAAACAGGAACGGCCGCGCGCGATGGTGGAGGAATTCGATCAGCGTGCGAGAGCCGCAGACGTAACCTCCCATCGCTCCCACGGCCTTGCTCAGCGTCCCAACCTGGATGTCCACGCGTCCCTGGCAGCCGAAATGGTCCACGGTTCCGCGTCCGCCCTTGCCCAGGACTCCGGAGGCGTGCGCGTCATCCACCATCATGATGCAGTTGTATTTCTCGGCTAGGCCGCACAACTCCGGCAGCGGGGCAATGTCGCCGTCCATCGAGAAGACGCCATCGCTGATCAGCAGTTTGTGGCCTTGCCAGTCCGCCGTCTCGCGGCAGAGCCGTTCGCAATCGGCCATGTCCCGGTGTTTGAACACGCGGATGGCCGCGCGCGAAAGCCGGCAGCCATCGATGATGGACGCATGATTGAGCTCGTCGGAAAGGATGAGGTCGTCCTTGCCGAGTATGGCGGCCACGGTGCCGGCGTTCGCCGTAAATCCCGACTGAAAAACGACGCAGGCTTCAGTGCCTTTGAATCGCGCGATCTGCTCTTCGAGTTCGACGTGGGGCCGCATGGTGCCCGCGATCGTGCGCACCGCCCCAGCGCCCACTCCATAACGGCGAATGGCGTCCAGCGCCGCGCGCCGCAACGCACGGTGAGTCGTCAGGCCAAGATAATTGTTCGAGCTAAGGTTGATAACCTCCTTGCCGTCGAAATCGGCGACGGCCTTCTGTTCGCCCTCGAGAACGCGCAGGCGAAAAAAGACGCCCTTGGCCTTCATCTCCTCGATTTGCTCTTGCAGGAACGCAAGCTGCGGGCGTGTGGCGCCGTTCATGAAGCGGCCTCCCGAAAAACCAATAGCCACGGGCGATGTTAGCACGCGCAACCGGGAGGCGGCGCGGTTGCGCCGGCTCTCGCTTGAGGAAGGGCAATCCGATTGGCCTATTTCAGATTCAGAATTGGTTCGGCCGGCGTGGACGTTGCGGGCTCCAAGGGAGCGCGAATGGGGATTGTCGCGATTACTTCCGTGCCCGTTTCGTCTGACCGTACTTCCAATTGGCCGCCCTGCTCTCTCACTCGCTCCTTCATCCCCGTCAGACCCACGCCGACCTGTGTCGTGTTCGCCTGAAAGGCGGCCAGCGTTTCTTTCGGGATTCCCCGGCCATAATCCCTCACGCGGAGAGTTATCCAGTTTGCGTCGGTCTGCACGCTGACGTCGGCCTTGGTACTGTGCGAATGGCGATGGACGTTATTGAGAGCTTCCTGAAGGACTCGATACAGCGTGATCTCCACGCTCTGCGGCAGCCGTTCCACTGGTCGGGGAACATTTGCGGTTACCTTCATTCCCATGCGTTGCGCGTATCCGTCGACCAGCCACTTGGCCGCGGAAGCGAAACCAGCCTCGTCCAAAAGAGGTGGGTGGAACAAATAGGAGATGGCGCGGGTCTGCGAGATCGCGTCGTTCAGTACGTTGGCCAGTTCTGTAACTTGCCCATCGGCTCCGCTTCCGATGAGCAACGTATCCACCATGATCTTCGCGCCAACCAGAGTCTGGCCCAAGCCGTCGTGCAATTCCCGCGCGAACCTTCGGCGTTCCTCGTCCTGAACACGGATGAGCTGCAAGCTTAATTGCCGCAATTGATTTTCCGCGCCGCGGCGTTCCAGAAGTTCATGATTCAGCAGGCCGTAGTGATACCGGAACATCAGGCCCGCCAGCAAAAACGATATCCCGAGGATGCCGAGAGTGGTGTCGAACAAAAGCTTCGAGAGATGGCTCCGCTGCTGCAACAAGGCATCTTCATTCCGCCTCATTTGCTGCGAGATCGCTGCTGTATCGTAAGCGGTCTTAGCTACCGCGGAATTGACCTGCAGCTGCTTCTCGGGCGTCGAGCGGTTTTGCTGGATCAGTTCCACGGACTCGCGCGAAATGCCGATCCGTTGATTCGCAACGGCCTGTAGGCGATCGGCCAGTGCTTTTTGCGCCGCGCTAGCGACCAGTTGGCGAAGCTTGCTGAGCGCGACACCCACCTCATTGACGGAATCCTCGAATCCTTGCAGGGTTTCCGGGGATGGCGAATTCACATACGCCACTCGGCTGCGGCCCACGCTCGTCAGCGACGATTCCACATCCCCGATGGCGACTTCCACGTCATACGTGTGGTGGACTTGAGCTTCGGCCTCATAGAGGCGGTCGATGACAAATCCCGCCGCTATCCCGCTCAGACAAAGCAGGAGCAAAGCCAGCGCCAGCGCGATCTTCGCTCTTTGGCTGCGTGACATCTGCACGTCCCAAGTACCCCGACAGGTCGCTTAACCTTCCAGGGCAGCCGATTGCCCCTATACGATACACCTGGGGGAACTCCGGAGTGAAATGCCGTTCGTGGTGCGGCCTTGGAAGGAGCACCTGCCCGATAGGGTCGTGAAAGACGCATTCCTAAACGCCGGCCGCCTCCGAAACGAAAAAATCGGCTGCACCCGCGACGCTTTCGTTACAATCGCCCCGGTTTCTTGCGGACACTTTACAGGAGCCGCCGTTGCTGCGGCGGAAATGAGGCGTGACGTTTGAGCGGGAGAAACCGGCTGCGAGAGATCCGTGCTGGCTTCGATCCTGCGTTTTGGATTGCCAACGTCACCGAACTTTTCGAGCGTTTGTCCTACTACGCGCAATCCGCGGTGCTGGCCATCTTCCTTCACGAATCTCTGCACCTTTCCGCTCAGCAGACTGGCTCTTTGATGGGCGCCTTCGGCTTCGCCGTATGGTTTCTGCCAGTGCTCGGAGGAAGCCTGGCCGACCGCTTCGGCTTTCGCAATTCACTGCTGTTTGCCTACCTGATCCTGACGGTCGGCTATTTCCTGATGGGCTCGCTGGCTTCGGCCTGGATCGCGGCCTTGCGTGACCGCCTGCCGCTGTACTGGCTCGTCCTCGCGGTGCTCATGGTGCCCGCGCTCGGCCCCTCGCTGGTGAAACCCACCGTGGCCGGCACCACGGCACGCGCCTCGAGCGAAGCGGTGCGCTCGATCGGCTATTCGATCTACTACACGCTGGTGAACGTCGGCGGTATGTTAGGTCCCATCGTCGCGTATCTGGTGCGCAACTCGCTCGGCATCGAGAACGTCTTTCGCGTCTCGGCCCTCTTCGTCTTCGCCATGTTCTGGGTCACCTTGCTGTTCTATCGCGAGCCCTCGCGCTCGGATGAAACGCCGGCGGCCAGCGTCGCTGCCGCGCTGCGAAACATGCTCGCGGTTCTGACAAATTGTCGCTTTGTGACTTTCCTCCTGATCTTCTCTGGCTTCTGGGTCGTTTTCTGGCAGGAGTTCATCGCCCTCCCGCTCTATCTTCGCGGCTACGTGAACCCCAACGCCAAGGTGGACCTGTTGCTCTCCGTCGATCCCGCCACGGTCATCGCCCTCCAGATCGTGCTGAGCTATGCGACTCGCAAGCTGCCGAGCTTCACGGCCATGACCCTAGGCATCCTCATCGCCAGCTTTTCCTGGCTCATTCTCTCCGCGCGTCCCACGACGCCGTTCGTCATCGCCTCTCTGTTTGTTCTGGCCTTGGGCGAGATCACGCAGTCGCCGCGCTATTACGAATACGTCTCGCGGCTGGCTCCTCCCGGCCAGCAGGGAACCTACATGGGCTATGCTTTCCTTCCCGTGGCCATCGGCTACTTCATCGCCGGCCCTCTGGGCGGCTATCTGGTTCACTATTTCGGAGATCTGCTCCACCGGCCTGAACGAATGTGGTGGGTGATTTCCGGAATCGGCCTCCTGACGGCGCTGGCCATGTGGATTTACAATCTTGTGGTTAGGCCGGTGGCCCTTGCCGATGCCGCAGGCGCCTAGAGCGGCGTTTCACAAATTCCCGTCATTTTTTATGGGGGACAGAGCTTGAGAATCGATGCACGCTAAAAGGCTGCAATTCACCGGTGGGCTTTGCCTCGTTGTTTTCCGATGCCTGCTCGCGATCCTGCTAAGCCTGACCGCCACAATGGCTTCCGCGCAATCGTCCGTCTCCGCGTCACCGCGCCGCGAGGGCGCCGGCGCCAATGCCGCGCGCGACACCTCTCGCGCCGCGGCTCTGATCAATGCCGGGCGAATTGTATTTAACCAGCGCTGCGAGGTCTGCCATTTCGTCGATAGCAACGCCCAGAAAATCGGCCCCGGCCTCAAGGGGCTGTTCGCCCGCGCCAGATTTGCCGGCGGCAAGAGGGTCAGCGACTCCGCTGTCGCAGCGGTGATCGAAGAAGGCGGAAAGGACATGCCGGGTTATGGCGGCCAATTGAAATCCGGCCAGCTGCAGGCACTGATCGCCTACCTGAAGTCCCATTAGGCGCTTCGTAAACCGCCGCCTCTGCTGCATTCACCAGGCGAGCCGATTCAATCCCCGACGCTCTCTTGAACCGCCTCCTCAATAGGCGGCAAGATGCCCAGATCGATGTAAATCGGCCGGATGATTTCTCGGATCATGCGCAAGCGGGTGGCGAACCAAATCGCGCCCGCAATGCAAACCGCGCCGCTCAACGCCACAGTCAGCGGCGCGCCGATGGCGCGAGCCAGCGCGCCGGCCAGCAAGCTCCCGAAGGGAGCCATCCCCATGAACGCGACGGTGTAGAAGCTCATCACCCGGCCGCGCTTGCCCTCTTCGACGATCGTCTGAATGATCGTGTTGCTGGCGGCCATTTGCTGCATCAATCCAAAACCGCAAACCAGCAGGAGCAGCAGCGACACCCACAAAATCCGCGACATCGCAAAGCAGATCAGCCCCGCGCCTAAAGCTACTGTCGAAAGCGGAAGCATCCTGCCCAATCCCAACACCGTCCTGCGCGCCGCAAGTGAGAGCGCCGAGGCCAAAGCGCCCACCCCCACAGCCGCCATGAGAAAGCCCAGCGTGTGCGGGCCTCCTCGCAACCTCTGCGCGGCGAAAATCGGCATGAGCACCGTGAACGGCCAGCCCATCAAAGCCACCAGCGCAAAGAGCAACAAAATCGTGCGAATCGGCGCGAAGCCCGTGACGTATACCCACCCTTCCTTGAGCTGAGCGAGCATGGAGTCCGTCGAGCGCTTCACCATCAATGGCTTCAGCCGCATTGCCACCAGCGACGCAATCACCGCCAAATAACTGATACCGTCGATCAAAAAGCAGTACCCCTCTCCCCACAGCGCAATGACCGCTCCCGCCAACGACGGCCCGATCAGCCGCGCCATATTGACCATCGACGAATTCAGCGCAATCGCATTGCCCAAGTCCTGCTTGTCTTCCACCATCTGCACCAAAAAGGTTTGCCGGCCCGGCATGTCAAACGCGTTGATCACTCCTTGCAGCACGCTGAGCCAGATAATCTCTGGGACGGTGATGTGCCTGGTGAGCGTGAGAATGGCCAGCGCAAACGATTGCAGCATGGCCAACGTTTGCGTGACCACCAGAAGGTGGCGCAGCTTGAGGCGATCCGCCCAAACACCGGCAAACGGCGCGAAGATAAATGTCGGTATCTGCCCCGCGAATCCCACCACCCCGAGCAGAAGCGCGGACCCCGTCAGCCGGTATACCAGCCAACTCGTCGCCAGCCGCGTCATCCACGTGCCAATCAGCGAAATCGTCTGTCCGCCGAAGAACAATCGGAAATTGCGATGCCGCAGCGATCGCCACGTTTGCGAGACGGCGCTGTCCTTGACCGGCGGGGCGATCCTCGTAGTATCCGCACTCACTATTTCATTTTGCCACTCGCCGCGCGGATGTCGACTCGCAATTGTCGAAAACGTTTCGACGAATTCCAAGGTCCGTGGCGGAGCAAGGAGCAGCTCCTGGCGCCGCGCGCGGTCTTCGCGTTAATGGTCCGGAGCCGGAGTTCACCTGCGATTATTCAAGAGAGGCCGCCTGGCTCGCCTCGATCACGCGCCCATCGAACAGATGAATCGTTCGCTCGGCGAATTCCGCGTAGTGAGCGTCATGCGTAACCAAACAGATCGTCGCGCCCTCCTGATGCAACTCACGCAACAACTCCATCACCGATTCGCCGCTTTTCGAGTCGAGATTGCCGGTGGGCTCGTCCGCCAGCAGAATGAAAGGCTCGCCGGCCAGCGCCCGCGCGACGGCAACGCGCTGCTGTTGCCCGCCCGACAATTGTGCAGGGTAGTGCCGCATTCCGCGCCGTCAGTCCCCACCCGCTCCAGCGCTCGCTCCACTCGAAGTTTCCGCTCCGAGGAAATCATGCCGCGATAGGTCAGAGGTAGCTCGATGTTCTCGTAAACGGACAGATCGCCAATCAGATTAAACGCCTGAAAGATGAACCCGATCTCGCAGTTCCGAAGACGCGCTAGTTCGCTGGCCGACAAATGAGCGACAGACTTCCCATCCAGCCAATAGTTTCCCTTCGTCGGTGAATCCAGAAGGCCGAGAATCGAGAGCAGTGTCGATTTTCCGCAACCGGATGGCCCCGCAATCGAGACGTACTCGCCGCGTTGGATTTCCAGATCCACGTTCGAAAGCGCATGCGTCTCCACTTCATCCGCATGGAATACCTTCGTGACGCCTTCGAGCTTGATCAGCGCTCCGCCGCAGTCATCGCACTCTCCCTAGCGCAGGCGAATCCGGTCAAAGCTGTCCCAGGCCGACATGTCCGAGAGAATCACTTTGTCGCCCACATCGAGTCCCTGAAGGACCTCGATCGTATTCACGGAATCCCGCCCCAGCTTCACGCTCGTCCGCACAGCCTCTCCGTCGCCGTCAACGAGCTTGAAGAGTGCCGACGGTGCCGTTCTCCTGACCATTCACCGGACGGCCCACGTACAAAACGCTCTTGAGATCATCGATCTGGATGGTCCCGTCCACGCTAAGATCCGGACGCTCTCCGGCCGGCTGCGCCCCATCCAGGCTCACATCCACCGCCACCGTGCCATTCACGACGGCGGCATCGATGCGAATCACGTGGCCCTGCGCCACGCCGTTGTGCGTGTCGATTGACGCGCGTTGCCCGATCAGCACATCCTTCGCCTGCGTCTCCGGTATTTGCATAGTCGCCTTCAAGTGCGTTGGATCGGCGACGCGCACCAGGTTTGTTCCTGGCGTCACCTGCTGCCCGATCTCCACCGAGACCGCCGAGAGAACGCCCGTGAGGCCAGCGCGAACGTGCAGCGCATCGAGCTGGCTGCCTTTCAGCTCGTACAGCACGCGCTGCTGCTCTAGATGGGCCTGCTGCGCCGCGACTTGCGCTTTCGCCGCGTCGTCCGTAACGCTGAATTGTTCCTGCGTCGAGTTTCTCTCGAATGCCCAACTGCTCGAGCGGCGATGGCTGATTGCTCGGCCACGATATTGGCACTCAGACCCTGCGAGGCGAGTTGCCGATCGGCTTCGGCTTGCAGCTTCGCCTGCTGGTAGTCGCTCTCGATGACGGCAGCAGCAGACTTTTGCGTCATCAGATTGTTCGCAAGCTGGGCATTCAAATTGGCGAGATCGGCTTCCGCGGCCTTGTAAGCATATTCCGCGTCGAGCACGTCGCGTTGAAGCTGCGGATCGCTCAACTCCAGAATCACCGAATCGGGTTTCACGCTCGCTCCCGATTGCAAAATGATTTTGTCCACGCGAGCCGAAGATTGTGCCGCAATCCAGCGAATATCCACCGGCACGAGCGTGCCAATCCCGCGTACTTCGCGGATCATCTCGCCACGCTTTACCGTGTCTGTGTAGATCGTCGCTCGGTCGACGGTGGGCGGCGCCGGGCGTAGGTGGGAGAGGCCGAGTGTTGTGCCGCCGAGCAACAAAAAGAGCCAGGAGCCGTATGCAATTCGGCGGAATCTCTTAGCTCGGCGGTCCGATGGGCGCGGAATGTCCATTGAGTCGTGCCTACTCGTGTCGCAGGGCGACCAGCGGGTCTATTTTCGTTGCCTGACGTGCGGGGATATAACAGGCAAGCAGCGCTACACCGAGCAGAACAAACGTAACGGCCACGAACGTGAAGAGATCCGTTGGCTTCACTCCGTAGAGCAAGCTGGATAGGAACCGCGACACGGCGAGCGCTCCAGCGATACCGACGCTCACGCCAATCAGCGCTAGCCTCATGCCGCTGCCAATTACCATTCTTAGAACGTCAAACTGTCGAGCGCCCAGCGCCACGCGAATGCCAATTTCCTGGGTTCGTTGCCGAACGCCGTAACTAATGACCCCGTAAATCCCTAGCGCAGCCAGCCCGAGCGCGAGGACCGCGAAAGCGACGAGCAAAAACATGTCAAAGCGGCGGCTCGCAACGGAGTCTGAAATGACCTGCTGCATCGTTTCAACGTCATAGACAGGTTGCTCGGGGTCCACGTTCCGAATTGCTTCACGCACGGCGTTAGCCACTGCAGTCGGATCGCCGGCGGTTCGCACCGCGAGACTCATTGTTTGAACCAGGTATGTCCTCGCGCCGGGTGGAAACAAGGCAGCCTGAAGATAGGGCACATCGATTTCCGGGCGGGCCGGCTCGGCCAAGCCGAACTGCCTGGTGTTTCCGACCACGCCAACGATCGGCAGCCAACTTTCACTCAATCCGGGAAGGCGGAGCCGTTTTCCAACCGGATCTTCATTCGGAAAGAATCGATCCGCGACAACCTCATTGATGAGAAGAACCAGCGGAGCCTCCGCGTCATCATGTTCTGTAAAGTAGCGGCCTCGGACGAGGGGAATGCGTAACGTGGGAAAAAAACCGGGACTGACAGCCCTGATCTCAGCATCCGGCCAGTGGGACAACTGCGAGAGCGGCAACTCCGGCCGGCCCTCAATGAGGAAGAATTGGTCCGTGCCGGCGGACTGAATGGGCAGATGGGAGTTCAACCCAGAAGCTTGAACCTGGGGGAATCCATTGACCTTTTCCAGCACGGCGCCATAGAACGCCGGCTCCGGGTGGCTCGTCGAGTACTTCGCCGCAGGCAGAGAGAGCCGCATCGTCAATACACGCTCCGGCTCTAAACCAGGATTCACCTGGAGTAGGCGCCAGAAACTCTGGACCAAAAGCAAAGCTCCGATGGTTAGGACCAACGCTCCGGCAATTTGCGCTATCGCCAAAGCGCCCTTTGCGCGGCCCTGTCGGTGGCTGAGAGTGATGGCGGCCGAGCCCTCCTTTAGACAATCCTGGACGTTGATTCTCGCAGCTCGAATGGCCGTCGCGAAACCCAAGATCACGGCAGCAAGCGCCAACAAAAGAAGGGTGTAAGGCAGGACGCGCGCGTCCGAACGGATTTCTTGAGAGCCGGGCAAATTCTCCGGCCTGAGGGCAACAAGAAGGCGAGTTCCCCAGCGTGCAAGAATCCATGCAAAGCCCCCGCCAAGGGATGAAAGGAGCAGGTTTTCAGTTAGAAATTGGCGTAACAGGCGCGGTCGGGTAGCACCCGTAGTCGCGCGTACGGCGATCTCCTTTTGCCTTCCAGCGGCGCGCGTAAGCAGCAGGTTCAGCACATTCGCGCACACGATTAGGAAAACAAGGGCCGCTGCGGCAAAGAGGATCAGCAGGCTCGCGCGCACACCTTCCACCATGACCTGTTGCAGCGGCTTGATCACAGCGCCGAGATCGCCGAGAGTCCGCGGGGTTGGCGATGCGATGCGACGCGCAATGGTCGACATCTGCGCCTGAGCTTCCTGGATAGAGACGCCATCCTTCAGCCTGCCCACGGCATTGAGGACATGCATGCCACGCGTTGTTTCTTCCGTGGGGGTCGGAACGAAGGGTACCCAGACCTGAGTGCTTGGATTCGGCAGACGGAATGTGGCGGGCATGACGCCAACGATGGTGAACCTTTCGGAATTCAGGCGAATGTCGCGCCCGAGCACGTCCGCGCGTCCGCCGAACACGCTGTTCCATAGGGCCGCGCTTATCACCGCGACATGATCATGGCCTCCGGTATCATCGCCTAGCGCGAATCCCCTGCCGCGGACCGGTTCCGCCTGCAGTAGGTTGAAAAAGTTAGCGGTGACGTATGCGCCAGAAATGCGTTCGGGGCTTTCAGGCCCTTGCACGTTGAAATTGCCCGATCGGTACGCTGCGATACCTTGCAAAACGTCATTCTGGTCTTGCCAGTCCTTTAGATTGGGGACCGACAGCGACGCCCTGTCATGGCCAACCATCACCTCCCAAAGCTCCACAATTTGCTCCGGATTCGGTAGTGGCAGCGGTTGCAGCAGAGTGCCGTTCACAAAACTGAAAATAGTGGTATTCGCGCCGATGCCCAACGCAAGCGTGAGCACGGCCACAATCGTGAACCCCGGACTCTTGCGCAGCATCCGAGCGCCGAAGCGAACGTCTTGCAGCAGAGATTCGACAGACGGAATACCGCGCAGCTCGCGGTATCGCTCCTTGGTGCGCTCCATGCCGCCTAGTCTGATCAGCGCATTCCGCCGTGCCTCGCCTGGACTCATTCCCGCGCGCACATTTTCCTCAATGTGCATCCGAAGATGGCTCTCCAGCTCCTCAGCCAATTCGCGGTCCTTGCGCTCCTTGCCAAAAAGGCCCGCAAATCGCAGGCGCCACACGCGCAGACTGCTCATGACGACTTCTCCCCCGGCGCGAGGAAACGGCCGAGGATTGCCGTCATCTGTTCCCACTCTTTCGCTTCCTTAGACACCTGCTTGCGTCCCGCGCGCGTCAGCTTGTAATACTTGGCCTTGCGATTGTTATCGGAAACGCCCCATTCGGACGCGATGTAGCCCTCCTGCTCCAGCTTCAGCAGAGCCGGATACAGCGTTCCGTAGTTCACGGACAAAACGTCGCCGCTGATCTGCTCGATGCGCCGCGCAATGCCGTATCCGTGCAAGGGCCCCATCGCTTCGAGCGTCTTCAGAACCATCAGCGCCAGCGTGCCTTGCCAGACGTCCGCTTTCTGAGCCATGGCGACTCCTATGGGATAACAATACCAGTGCGCCAAGCGTCTCACAAAAACATATGGGAATGCAATAGAAGAATTTCGCGGACGCTTGGCGGGAAACGGCCTGCGAATCTTCAGACAAGTCGGGCCTGCGAACCGCTGCGGCGCCTTCCCGGCCCCGCCTTCAAGCCGGAACGTACCGCTTGACCGGGATGCCTCGCGCCCGCTCCCGCGTTTTTGCCACGTCGTAGGCAAGTTGCATGCGGAGCAGATGGTCCATATCTGGACCGAAGGCCTTCTCGATGCGCAGCGCCATTTCCGGCGTCAGCGCGGCCTTGCCGTGCAGAAGATCGGAGAGCGTGGCGCGGCGCACCTTCAAAATCTCCGCCGCTTTGGATACGCTGAGGCCCAAAGCTTCGATGACTTCCGTTTTGATCAGATCGCCCGGATGGGGCGGATTCTTCATCGGCATCTCGGCCTCCTTAATGGTAGTCAATCAGATCAATATCGCTGGCGGTATTCGTCTGCTCGTCGTGGCGAAAAATCAGCCGCCAGTTTCCGGTGACAGTCAGGCTCCAAAACCCTTTCAGGTCGCCTTTGAGCGGATGCAGCCTCCAGCCAGGAAAGCGCCCAAGCTGCTCCAGCGTCTCGGCGGTTTCCAGACCCAGCAAAAGCTTGCGTAGCTTGTCGGCCATCGCGGACGGCACTCCTCTGGAGTTCCCGTCCTCGTAGAGTTGCCGCAGACCTTTGTCGCGAAAGCGGACAAGTTCCATGTCATTCCATGACAGTTCCAGTATGTACGGTTATACCGTACACGTCAAGCGCTTTTTGGGTAGGGCCGAAGCGGGAGCGCTGTGGCTATGAACTTCGGAGCTGCAACAGGGCCTCGTCGGTGGTGACCAGCCGCACGCCCATGCCCGTCAGCTCGTCGAGGGTCTTCTGCCCATCGGCGGGATCTAGCGTTTCGATGGCGTCGCGCACCAGCGACACCTGCCGGCCTCGGTCCCGCAAGCCTTTGGCCACCAGACGCACGCAATATTCCGTCACCACGCCGAACACAAAAAATTGCGCGTCCGCATCGGTGAAGCTCTTCAGGCGCTCGATCACCTTTTCCGTATTCGGATTGTCGAAGACGTCGAGCGTTTGCTTTTCCAGAATGACCTGCTGCACCTTCGAGAGGTCGGGGATCTTGACGTGCGCGCGATTCGGGATCACGAAGAATTTGCCCGCAATCGTTTCCGGCACGATCGCCGCGCCCGGCGTGCCGCGCAGGCAATGCGGCGGGAAGCGCTTGAACTCCTCGTCCTCCGGCCCGTGCACGCAGGCGTCGGAAACGAGAAAGACCTCGTTGCGCCTAGCGGCATCGGTGAGTAGCCTCAGATTCGGGAGCAGTTTTTCCGCGCCGGGCACGTAGAGCTTTCCGCCCGGCAGCATGAAATCCACTTGCGTATCCACATCCCAGAAAATGACCCAGCGGGAGACCATAGGTCCGTTAGTCGGGAGAAAGGCGCGAGACACGCTCGCGCACCTGATCGAGCAAGTCTTCGAGATGCGCGCTGTAGCGAACCGGATAAGCAGGCTGCGCGGCTGCCAATCCACGCAGCGTTTCGGGCAAGCGCTCGACTTGCAGAGCGGCAGCGCCTTTGCGCTTCCGCCAGCGGCGCCGCAGCGGACACGCGCTTCCCGGCAATCATCACGGGCGCCAGCAGCGGCTCGGCTCCCGCGACCTGTTCGCTTTCGAGAGCGATCACGTCGCCGGCCAGGCGGCCGGTCGCGTCCGAAGTGCGGTAGACCTGCTTGCGGCCCGGATACGTGACTTTGGCCGCGCTGAGCTTTGCAGCGTTGCGCACGTGGCCGTCGCGCTCCACCTCGACCAGCTTGTAAAGCATGCCCACGAATGGCGCATCGGCGGATGTGGACAACGCCGTCCCCACGCCGAAGGTGTCCACGCGCGCTCCCGACGCCAGCAAAGAAGCGATACGATCCTCGTCGAGGTCGCCCGAAATGAAAATTTCCACGTCGCCCCAGCCCGCCTCGTCCAGCTTCTGCCGCACCCAGCGGCTGTCGGTTCCCACGTCGCCGCTATCGAGGCGCACGCCGCGCGGCTTGCGGCCCATCGCGATAATCTTTTCCAAGGCCTTGCGCACATCGTAGGTGTCGAGCAGCAGCACGGAGTGCCGCGGAAAAACATTCAGGAATCGGGCGAACGCATCTTCCTCGTCCTCATACGCCATGATCCAGGAATGCGCCTGCGTGCCGTACGTGGGAATGCCGAAGCTGCGTCCGGCCTGCACATTGGAAGTCCCCAGGCAACCGCCGATGTAGGCGGCCCGCGCCGCCAGTACGCCAGACTCGATTCCGTGCGCGCGCCGCGCGCCGAACTCAATCACCGGACGCCCCGCCGCTGCCTCCACCACGCGCGCTGCTTTCGACGCAATCATCGTCTGGAAACTCATCGTGGCGAGCAGGGCCGTCTCCACAATTTGCGCCTCGGCGATCGGAGCCGTGACGCGCAAGAGCGGCTCGCCGGGAAAACAGAGCGTGCCTTCCGGCATCGCCAGAACGTCGCCGGAGAAGCGAAAGGATGCAAGGTAGTCGAAGAATCCTGCGCCGATGCCGGCGAAAGCCGGGTGCTTTCGCAAGTAGTCGATTTCGCCGGCGCGAAAATTGACCGATTCGAGAAACTCCAACGCCTGTTCGAGACCGGCGGCGACCAGAAAATTACGCCGGGCGGGCAGCGTGCGCACAAAAAGTTCAAATGTGGCGCGGCCTTGGAAGTGCGTCTCGAAATAGCCGGCCGCCATGGTCAGCTCGTACAGATCGGCCAGCAAACCGGAATGGGGAGAGTCGAGCGGCATGGTGCGCACCGGAGCTATTCATTATGCTCCCGTTGGTGAGGCGATGCCACTCCGCGCGGTCAGCGCCGAGTGTGGTCATCGAGGAGGAAGAAAAAACCGGCTTCGGCATGGCCGAAGCCGGGATTTTTCACGGCTTTTTTCGCAGCCCGGCAGTCCTGCCGGGCGATGTGCCAGAAACTTTCCGCGAATTACGAGCCCAGAATCGCGTCCTTGAAGGCCTTGGCCGCGCGCAGGCGCACGACGGTCTTGGCCTTGATCTTGATGGCCTCTCCGGTCTGCGGGTTGCGGCCCATGCGCGCCTTGCGATGCGCTTTGACGGCCCGGCCGAGATTCGGAATGACGAACTTTCCAGCGGATCCCTTGCATTCCTTCACCGCGAGTTTGAACAGCTCTTCAAAAAATTGCGCGGCGGTCTTCTTCGGTGTGCCGCACTTATCGGCCATGTAAGACACTATCTTCGACTTGCTCATCGGCTTTGCCATCTTATTCTCTTTCTCCTGTTCGTTCTAAAGTGGTGCGGGACGTACCGGGTAGAGTGGGCCTCGAAAACAGCCGGGCCACGCACAGCGCGACACTATAAAGACTGAACCCGCACAAGGCAAGTAAAAACATTAGAAAAAGCCAGACAAAATGCGGGTTCCCGAATTTGCATCGCGCGATTCGCCTTTGTTGTCAAGCTCCGCGAAGTTGCGGATCAGGAAATTTTGCACAGCCACACGACTCTGGCCGCAAACGCGCTAGAGATTTGCCAAGCCTTGATAGAAATTCGCCACGGCTTTGATGCCGCCGAAATAGTTTTCGAGCGCGATGTGTTCGTCGGGCGCATGCGCGTTTTCATCGGGCAGGCCGAAGCCCAGAAGGATGCAGGGCACTTTGAAGGTGTCGTACATCTGGGTGACGAAGGGGATCGAGCCGCCCTCACGAATGAAGACGGCGCGCTTGCCGAAGCCCTTTTCAAGCGCGTTGTGAGCCACCTCGAAGAATGGATGCGTGTAAGGAGCCTCCCAAGCCTTGCCGGCGCTGAGCACGCTGAATTTGCAGGTGACTGTTTTCGGGAGCAGCTTGCGGATGTGGCGCTCGACGAGCTTGGTGATTTTTTCCGCATTCTGTTTGGGGACAAGGCGCGTCGAGAATTTGGCGTGGGCCTTCGCGGGGATTACCGTCTTGGCGCCTTCGCCAGTGTAGCCGCCCCAGATGCCGTTGAGCTCGAGCGTGGGCCGGCACCAGAGCTGCTCGACGACGGTAAAACCTTTTTCGCCCGACAGGCCGGGGGCGCCGACCGTCTTGCGGAATGCGCTGACTTTGAAGGGCAGCGCGTTGAGCGCCTTGCGCTCGGCCTTGGGGAGCGCGACGACGTCGTCATAGAAGCCGGGAACGGTGACGTGGAAATTTTTGTCGTGCAGCTTGGCGAAGAGTTCGCTGAGGATGGTCAGTGGATTCGGGACGGCGCCGCCGAAAATGCCGGAGTGCAAATCTTGCGCGGGCCCGGTGATTTCGATTTCGTAGTAGTTGAGGCCCCGCAAGGCGTAGGTGATCGATGGGACTCCGGCCGCGAGCATGCCCGTGTCCGAGACAACCAGGGCATCGGCCTTGAGCTTCGCTTTGTTGGCTTGCACGTAGTCCCAGAGGCTTTCGCTGCCGACCTCTTCCTCGCCTTCGATCAGGACTTTGATGTTGATGGGCAGCTTGCCGGCGGTTTGTTGCAGGGCGTCGAGGGCGCGGATGTGGATATGGACTTGGCCTTTGTCGTCGGCGGTGCCGCGGCCAAAGAGATTGCCGCCGCGAATCGTGGGCTCGAAGGGCGGCGAGGTCCAGAGATCGAGCGGCTCGGGCGGCTGGACGTCGTAATGGCCGTAGAAAAGGATGGTGGGCTTGCCAGGCGCGTTCAGCGATTCGGCGTAGACCAGGGGGTGCAGCTTGGTCGGAACGATTTCGACGTGGGCGAATCCGGCGCGGCGGAGGCGGTCGGCAACCCACTGGGCGGCGCGCTCGATGTCCGGCTTGTGCTGGCTCTGCGCGCTGACGCTGGGAATGCGCAAGAGTTCGTAGAGATCGGTGAGATGGTCGTCGTGCTTCTGTTCGATGTAGGCGTTCAGCTCCATTGCGGCTCCTTCATGGGCCCATCCGTTGTGCGGCCACGCGGCAGCGACAGCGGTGGAGTGTAGCGCTGAATTGGCCGGGGCGCGAGCGGCGTTGTGGCCGCAGGCTTGCGAGAGGGCGCGAGAAAGGGTTTTGTAATTCGCTGAAAATAAAGGGGCAAAAATAGGGGGTACACCCCCCGGGCAAACTGTATGAATATCAAAACAAGGGGGTTGCGGCAAAAGGAACCTGCATGAATATGAAAACAAAGGGGCGAGCTGGACGGGCGTGTTACAGGTTGCTTGGGCGGGGATTCGGCGCGCCGGAAGGCGGAGGGATGGGGCGCAGTGATAGAAAATCGGGTCGGGCGGATGTTCGTGAGTAGCGGCAGCGGTCCGCAGCGGCTGGAGGCGAACTCGCTCTCTACAGAGGCAGTCTGCAACAGCGAACATTGATCATTATATCATGATATCATGGCGGTCAACGTCGTTTTGTCTTGCCTGTGATTTACAGGAGCTGCTCCCGCCTTGACCCTCATGGTAAAATGTCTTGTGAATCGCGAAAGCATTCTCGCCTGTCCGGACCTTCCCCCGGGAAATTCCGTGCGAGTCTTCAACGAGCACACCGCTCGCAGTACCCGAAAAAACGACGCCCTTTGTTTTCATATTCATGCAGCTTCCTTTTGCCGCAAGCCCCTTGTTTTGATATTCATACAGTTTGCCCCGGGGGTATACCCCCCACCTGCTAACTCCCCTATTTTCATGCAGTCCCAAACTGCTCGTGCGCACGCACACCTCGGCACCTCGTTCCCTATGCTATATTGGCCAGCCTCGCAGGCCCGGGCCGCGGAACAAATAGCATGAGCAAACTGCGCATCTCCATCGTCGAGTTTCTGAACACCGCGCCGCTCGTTTGGGGCTTCACCGACGGGCCGCTAGAGGGCCGCTACGATCTTTCGTTCACCGTGCCCTCGCTCTGCGCCGACGCTTTGCGCGCAGGCCAGGCCGATATCGCCATCATCCCGGCCATCGAATATCAGCGCATGGAGGGCATGGTCGTGCTGCCGGAAATGGCCATCGCCGCCAAGGGCGAAGTCCGCAGCCTGCTGGTGCTGGCAAAAAAGCCCATCGAATTCGCCAAGCGCATCGCGCTGGACACCAATTCGCGCAGCACCGTCGCGCTCACGCGCCTGCTCTGCCGCGGCCTGTGGGGCATCGACCCGGAATTTATCGACTCGCCGCCCGATCCCGAAGCGATGCTGGCTGCGGCCGATGCCGCTTTGGTCATCGGCGATCCGGCGCTCCGCGTGCGCCTCAAAGTGGACGCACTCTCTGCCAAGCAGCCCGCCGGCCACGGCTGTTGCGGCGGCGATGAGAGCGAGCATCCCGTGGCTGGCGTCGATATGCTCTTCGTCTATGACGTCGCCCAGCAGTGGCGCGAGATGACCGGCAAGCCTAGCGTCCTGGCGGTGTGGGCAGGCCGCCGCGATGTGGTCACGCCCGAAGTCGTCGCCGATTTTCTGGCTTCCCGCGCCTATGGACTCGCCAATCTGGGCGACATCGCCGAAGGCGCGGCTCTGAAACTCGAATTGCCTCCCGCTCCGCTGGAGCGCTACTTGCGCGAGAGCATCGACTTCTCGCTCGATGCCGAAAATCTCGCCGCCCTCGAATACTATTTCGCGCGCTGCGCGGACGCCGGTCTGATTCCCGCGCAAACGGCCCATCGAATTTGCGGCCATGCCGCAAAAGGCCCAGCACGCCGGGAAAGATCAAAGGTAGGGATGAAGCCATGCGCATGACGCCACAAGAAGCCCTCGACCTCTTCCAGTCCGACGATCTCGTCGGCGTGGGCATGGCCGCGCATCAGTTCCGCAAGAAGAAGACCGACCCGCGCGTAGCCACCTACCAGATCGATCGCAACATTAACTACACGAATTTCTGCACCGAGTACTGCTCCTTCTGCGCCTTCTACCGGCCCATGGGCGCGAAGGACGGCTACGTGCTCTCCTTCGAGACGATTGCCGAAAAAATCGACGAGACCATCGCGCTCGGCGGCACCGGCATTCTGATGCAGGGCGGGCTGCAACCCCGACCTGCCGCTCGACGTATTACGAGAACTTGCTTGCGCTCCATCAAGCAGCGCTATCCGCGCCTGCACCTGCACTGCTTTTCGGCTCCGGAGATTTTGTGCATCGCCGAAGTCTGCGGCCTCAGCGTGCAAGCGACACCATCGCGCGCCTGCGCGACGCGGGCCTGGACTCGATTCCCGGCGGCGGCGCGGAAATTCTCGACGACGAAATCCGCGCGCGCATCTCGCGCCTGAAATGCACGCGCCGACGAATGGGAAAGCATGCATCGCGACGCCCACTCGCTCGGCCTGCGCACCACCGCCACCATGATGTTCGGCTGCGGCGAGGAGTATCGCCACCGCGTCAATCATCTCGAGCGCCTGCGCCAGATTCAGGAAGATACCGGCGGCTTCACCGCCTTCATCCCCTGGATTTTCGCGCCGGAAAATACCTCGCTCGGCAAGCGAGTGCCCGAAGCCACCGCCGTCGATTATCTGAAGACGCTGGCCATCAGCCGCCTCTACCTCGACAACATCGACCACATCCAGTCAAGCTGGCTTACGCCCGGCATCAAAGTGTGCCAGGTCGGTCTGCAATTCGGCGCCGACGACGTCGGCAGCATCCTGATCGAGGAAAACGTGGTCTACGCCGCCGGCGTCCGCAACCGCACCAACGAAGAAGAGCTCCGCCGCATCATCACCGAAGCCGGCTACATCCCCGCCCAGCGCGACACCCTGTATCGCTCCTACGTCTGGAAGCAGCCGGAGCATTCACACTCGGAAAGCACATCGCAAGCCGCCGCTTCCCTGACGCAGTAGCGGGGCATTTTGTCGCCCGTGGTGAAAGATCGGAGACGTTGGCAGCAGTTGCAAGAACAAGATCGTGATGCTTGGGCGAAGTTGCTGAAAAGGTTGTTGGGTGCCCCACTCGTCGTCTTCACGAGTGGGGATTTTCACTGGCTGCGCGAGCGAGATCGTGCGGCGGAGAACAGATCGCCCGCGGTTTCTGTGCAAGGAACGCGGAAAGCCCTCAGTCGCGGCCGGATTTTTTGATGGCGATCTCGACGATTTCGCCCTCGTCGAGATCGAGCGCCCCGAGCGGGTGCAAGGCGCCCGCGGAATAGCGCGCGCGAATCGTTGTTTTGGCTGGTGCGCTCATGGTTCCGCTCGCCGCGCTGTCGAGCTTCGCAGCTGGCGCCGAGATGGGTGCTCGGAGCGGCGCGGCATCGCCGCGAGTTGAACTCGAGCGCGAAGTTTCATCGAGCGCGCGATTGCCCAGCGCGTCGGCTTCGCTGTTCTGCTCGCGCGGCACGTGCTCGATGGCGAAATGCGCGAAGCCGCGCGACAGCTTCAGCGCGCGCTCGTACAGCGGCTTCAGGTCCGCGCTCTTCACCTTGTAGCGGCCCTGCATCTGCCGCACCAGCAGCTCGGAATCGCTGCGGATCAGCAATCGCGTGATGCCGCGCGATTGCGCGGCATCGAGGGCAGCGATCAGCCCGTAGTATTCGGCAACGTTATTCGTTGCGCGGCCAAAATATTTGCCGATCTCGAATTCGGTTTTGCCGCCAGGCGCTTTGATGACCACGGCGTAAGCGGCCGGTCCAGGATTGCCGCGGGAGGCGCCGTCAATGTAGGCAACGTGACTGGGGGCCTGCCGCTCGGGTTCGCCGAACAGGCGCTGGCCGTGCGGCGCATGGGATTTTGGCGCGGGCGTCATGCGATGGAGGTCGTCGCGGAACTAGCCATCCTGCGTGGCCGCATCCGCAGCGGTATTCGCGTCAGGGCTGGCAGCTGGCGCGCCGGCTGTTGTGGCAGCCGCTTCGGCTGGAGGCGGCTCAACGTAGTAGAGGATGCGCGAGCAGGTCTCGCACTGGAAGATTTCGGTGGAGCCGTCGCGGCGCAGCAGTTGAAAGACGTGCGGCACCACGCGCAGCCCGCAAAGCGAGCACGCCTGATTCAGAACCGCGGCGACGCCGATTCCGTGATGGCGCGCGGCGACGCGCTCGTAAGTGGCCAGCAAGTTTTCGGGAATGCCGGGGAGCAATTGGCCGCGCTCGGCTTGCTTGGTTTCGAGTTCCTTCTGCAGGACGGACTGTTCGGCTTGTAGCTTCTGCCGGGCGGCGCCGGCGGCGCGCTCGAGTTCTTTCAGCGCCTGCTCAGCGGCCTTAACGTCGCGATCGAATTGCTCGCCGTCGACCATGCGCGCCAGCAACCGGTCCTCGGCCTGCGCGACTTCGCCTTCGGCGTGCGTGATCTCGTGCTGCAGCGCCTTGTAGGCTTCATTGGTCTTGACGGTAAAGCTTTGCTCGCGGTACTTCTTGGCCTTTTCCTTCCAGGCGTCCACGTCCATTTCGTATTTCTTGCGGTCCTTGAGGCTGGTGGTGAGCGATTCTTTTTTGGCGGCGAGATGCTGCTTGCCTTCGGCCAGATGCTTATCGATTTCGGCAAGCTGCTGCGGGAAGGCGTTGAGGCCCGCGCGGAGCCGGGTAATCTCCGAATCCACGGCCTGCAATTCGACCAGGCGCTTGATCTCTGGCTGCATCGGCAAGCCATTCTAGCACAGGCGCCGCCACGGCTTATGTGGGCGAATCACGGCAGCGAGGAAGCCAAGGCAGCGAAACCACGGCGGTACCAGACTTGACACCGCACTAGACATGTGACAAGACTGAGTGGGTAAGGCAGCAGGAATCGATGACCGTACAGAACAACAGCGGCAAGCGGGCCGCAGCGCGGGATCAAGCCGGTGCGACGCGGCGCCGTCGTTTAATGGAATGGATGCGGACGCACGCAAAGCCCGTGCCGGGCGGCGTATTGGCGCGGCATTTCCACGTGAGCCGGCAGTGTCTGGTGCAGGACGTCGCGATTCTGCGGGCGGCCGGCGAGGAGATTCTTTCCGCGCCGCAAGGCTACCGGTTGCCGGGGGCGCAAGCATCGGCGCACCGCGCCATTCTGGCCTGTAAGCACGGTCCGGAGCGAACCGAAGAAGAGCTACAAATCCTGGTGGATCACGGCGTCCGAGTGCTCGACGTGGTGGTCGAACATCCGCTGTACGGAGAGTTGCGCGGGGCGCTGATGATCGAGTCCCGCGCGGACGTTCAGGATTTTCTGGCGAAGTGGCGCCGCGAGAAGGCCACGTTGCTGTCCTCGTTGACTCATGGCGTGCATCTACACACTGTGGAGGCGCACAAACCGGAGATGATCGCGCGCGCCAAGGCACAGCTTCAGGCGCGCGGGATCCTGCTGAAATAAGCCATGCCAAGCCTGGGAACATCATTGACGCGGGAAGAGCAGGTGAAACGCTCGATGTTCCTTGGCGCGAGCTTGCACTTGGAAAATCCGGAGTATCTGCAGGCCGCGTGTGCTTTCCTGGACGAATTGCTGGCCGAGGATACACGACCGCGAGATTTGACGGTGGCGGCGCTGGGGATCGGAAGCGAGCGCGCGGCAGGCCGAATCTTGGCGAAGCAAGCTGGCATTGTTGCGGGCATTGCGGAGTATCGCTGGCTGCTAGGCCGCGGCGGAATCGCTGTGAAAGCGCTCAAGAAGGATGGCGATGCGATCGAGCCTGGTGACGTCTTGCTCGAAATCGAGGGCGAACGGGGCGTTCTGCTTTCCTACGAGAGAGTGGGCCTGAATCTTTTGCAGCGAATGAGCGGCATCGCCACAATGACGCACGATTTGCAGCAACGAGTCCGGCGTCGCAACCCAGCGACATCCGTGATTGGGACACGGAAGACACCTTGGGGCCTGCTCGACAAGCGCGCGCTTCATCTGGGCGGCGGCGGAACGCACCGGCTGGGCCTGGGCGACGCCATTCTGGTGAAGAACAATCACCTGACGCTGCTGGCGAATCGCGAAGAGGAGGCGGCACCGATCGCCGTGCGACGGGCCTGGAGCCTTCGCGAATCGGCTGTTTTTATCGAAGTGGAAGTGCGCAGCGAGGCCGGAGCGCTGGCGGCTGCCGCGGCGTTTCGCCAGTTGCGGGAACAAGATTCCGCCGCCTGCCCGTGCTGGCTACTGCTGGACAACATGGCTCCAGATGGGATCCGGGACATTTTGCAGGTGCTGCGGACGGACCATTTGCTGGAGCACGTTTTAATCGAAGCCAGCGGCAATATTGGCGAGGAAAACGCCGAGGAATACGCGGACAGCGGCGTCGATGCCATGTCCTCCGGCGCGCTAACACATTCCGCCCGGGCGCTGGACCTTTCGCAGAAACTCTAATCAGCGGAGCCTTCCGTGAACACAGCAGTCGCAGACGACGCACTGTCAGCCCGTTACGAACTTCCTCTGATCGAGGAGATCGCGGACACCCCGCGCGAAATCGAGGAGAAGCAGGAGCGCATCCGGCAGCTTTGCCGCGAGCGAAACGCCGTTCTCCTGGCGCACCACTACCAGCGGCCGGAGGTGCAGGAGGTTGCCGACTGCGTGGCCGACTCGCTGCGGCTCTCGCAGACTGCCGCGAAAACCGGCGCGGACGTCATCGTGTTTTGCGGCGTGCATTTCATGGCCGAGACCGCGGCGATCCTCTGCCCCGATCGCACGGTGCTGCTGCCGGACTTGCGCGCGGGATGCTCGCTGGCGGCGTCGGTCACGGCGGAGGAGTTGCGAATCTGGAAGGCGCGCTTCCCGGACGCGGTGGTCGTCTCCTACATCAATACTTCCGCGGCCGTCAAAGCCGAGAGCGATTACTGCTGCACGTCGGCAAACGCCGCGAAAGTGGTGCGGGCGATTCCCAGCGAACGCCCGATTCTTTTTCTCCCCGACAAATTCCTGGCGGCGGTGGTGGCGCGGCAAGCGGAGCGGAGCAACATCATTGCCTTTCCCGGCTACTGCCACGTGCACAAGACGATCCGCCCGGAGGACGTGACGGAGCTGCTCGACGAGCATCCGGACGTCGAGCTGCTGCTGCATCCCGAGTGCGGTTGCGTCAGCTCGTGCATGGCCAAGGCTTTGGACGGCAGCCTGCCGCACAATCGCACCTTTTTCCTCTCGACCGAAGGGATGCTCGGCCACGTAGGCAAATCCCCGGCCAGCGAGTTTGCCGTGGGCACCGAGAGCGGAATTCTGCACCGCCTGCGCAAGGAGCATCCCGGCAAGAATTTCTACCCCGTCAACCCGAATGCGGTTTGCGCCTTCATGAAGACGATCACGCTCGACAGGATCATCGATTCGCTCGAGACGCTTTCTCCGCGCGTGCAGGTTCCGCCGGAGATCGCGCGAAAAGCCAAGCGCGCCATCGACCGCATGCTGGAACTGGCGTGAAAATGCGCCTTCCGCAACGAATCCCCGCACGTCGGCCTTAGCGGCGCTATCGGCGCTGGCCGCACTCGATGGAATCACCGGAAGCCTTCCCGTTGGCACCTAGATCCGATTGACTTCTCTTCCATCCTGCGTCCGGCGTTTGCGCTACCCAGAGCGCGACAGGTGTATGTTTGGGTTTTGTAGACTTGGGCTTGGCAAGCTTGCGCACTTGACCGATCATAGCTGTAGCCACTTCCCGTATGTCTGAAACAGATACACAAAGCCTTCTGGTTGTGCGCCTCAGCTCGCTGGGCGACATCGTGCACACGCTGCCCGCGTTCGCGGCCTTGCGGGAGAGCTTTCCCAAGACCCGGATTGATTGGGTGGTGGATCAAAGATGGTCGTCTCTCGTGGAGATGGTGATCGGGGTGGACGAGGTGATTCCGCTCAGCCGCTCTCCCCTGGGCGTGCTGGCCTGCGTCCAGCGGCTGCGAGAGACGGGCTATTCGTGCGTGGTGGATTTCCAGGGCCTCTATCGGTCCGCCGTGCTGGCGTGGAGTTCCGGCGCCGCGCGCACCATCGGCTTTGATCGCACCGCCGCGCGCGAGCCGGGAGCGTCCTTTTTCTATCAGGAGCGCGTGCTTCCCAGCGGACGGCACGTTGCGGAAATGAACGTGGATCTAGCCGTGCGAGCGGGCGCTCAAGTGCCGCCAGCGTCGCCATTTCCCCTGCGCGTGCCGGAAAGCGAGGCGCGGTTGCTGCGTGGCAAGTTGTCGCGAGAGGGCGTGGCGGACTACGTGGTCGTCAGCCCGGGCGGTGGCTGGAGATCAAAGTGTTGGACGCCGGATCGCTACGGCGCTCTCGCCAAGCAGCTTTGGCGCCGCCATGGCTTGCGCACCATGATCAACGTGAGTCCAAGCCAGGAGGATCTGGCTCAAGGCGTTTTGCTGGCAGCTGGGGAAGCGAATCCGCTGATCGTCTCTCCGCCAATGCAGGAACTGGCGGCGTTGCTGGCAGGGGCGCGGCTGGTGGTGGGAGCCGACACGGGCCCGGTGCATCTGGGAGCAGCCTTGGGAACACGAGTCGTGGCGATGTTCGGCCCGACGGATCCAGCGCGCAACGGCCCGCTGCCGCGCGGCACGGTGCTGCGAAACGCGCCGCCTGAAGCGAGCACCTACAAACGCGGGAAAACATATTCCGAGAGCATGCTCTCGGTCAGCGTGGAACAGGTGCTCGAAGCGGCCGAGCACGAGATGAGCGACGCGCCGTCACTCCAGCGCTAAAACCTGCGTAAACCCGACGGAGCTTCGATTCACACGCCTGCCTTTACATTCCTGCGGATGGTTCGGGAGGAGTGGCCTGCGCACCTTTGGCGAAGAGGCTCTTGACGCGCTTGACCTGGGCGGAGAAGTGATGCCTGAGCATCACGAGCTGGCGGCTGCGCTGTGTGGTCACCCAGTTGAACTGGATCACGCGCCTCTCGCCGGACGAAGGCAGGTGTCCGTGCCAGGAGCGATCGGAACGGCGGAAGGCGATCAGCGTGCCCTCGCAGGGCGGCACTTCCTCGGCGAAATCGTCGAGGTTGGTCCCCGAGCGAAGCAGCCGGAGCCGGCCTCCGGGCTGATCCCAACTCGGGTTCAGATAGATCAGAATCGTGATGATCTTGCTGACCGAGTCGGTGTGAATGTTTCCGTCGTGCTCGCCGCAATATCTGCGGACGGTGATGGTGTGCGGCCGGTCCCGAAGGTCCAGGTGAAATTTTTCCTCAAACGCGGAGCGGAACTCAGCGGACTCGAGAGCATCCATAAGCGAGCGAAAACCGGGACCGTAAGTAAGCGCGTCGAACGGGAAGCTTCCCGAGTGCTCGACTTTCGGGTAATCGGCGTTGATCCGCACCATAGCTTCGGGCTCTACGAAGTGGCGGACAACCAGGTGCTCGTAGGGGTCCTGCTGAAGCGGCGTCGCGCGAAAAGTCTTCAGGTCAAGAACGTCCATTGCGATATCTCGCTAAGACTGGCGCATGCGCCGGTCAAAAGCAGAATAACGCAAGGCGTTCGGGGGTGTCAAAAGCGGCGCGGTACGATCTTGCCCAGAGCAAACTTCCCTTGAAATGCCGGGAATATCAGCAGGGGAATCGGCTGCCGGCTTTGGCGGAGCAGGTACCAGCAGGGGGCGAAGCCGGCGCGCGGGAACAAGGAATGAACGCATTTCTGGATTTGATCCGGTTGCTGCCGGTCGACGGTGTATTCCGTTTTCCCGCCTTTGAGCTGGATGGCTAGAACTCGCTGCATGTCCACGGCGCCAAACGCGTCCGCGGAGTTTGCGCTATGAATTCTAAATTGAAAATACAGGGCATCGCCGAGGTACAGCGCGCAGAAGAGCGTGAGAATGGAGACGAGCAGCCATTTCACGGTGAGAGCCAGGAGTCGCTTCGGGGTGATCATGGTTCGATGAGTGGTTCCTTGCGGAACAGATGTAATCTTCGCGGAAAGAAGGGCAAAAAACTACTGCGGAGAATTCGCCGCGGCAGCGGCGGCAGGCTCGGTGACATAGATTGGATTGGTGAAGGCCCACAGCGTCCAGCGCCGCCAGCCGGTCAAGCCGGGCTGCCGGAGGAAGACTTCGACGCGATATCGCCCAGGCCCGGGAATCGGCTCATCGACGGTCCAGGTCTGCTGTTCGATGATCTCCCGGCCGTCGCGAAACACCTTGACCAAGGGACGGCTGGCGCCCGCGGGTACGGAAATGCGGAGGTGTCCGCTGCCCGCCCAGGAAAGAGAATCGCCCGGCCCGCCGGAAACGTCGGCGCTGGAAACGCGGGTGGTGAATCCGCTCGAGGGATAGAGCGCGTCAAGAGCGCAGAAGGAATGGCCGTGCCTGAGTCCGTCCAGAATCTCGGCGGCACTCGCGCGAGAGGCATCGCCGCCGCCCGCGTCCGGTCCGAGGAGGACGTGCTCGCGCGCGATTTCAAGGGAGGGCACATAGCCGGGAAAGCGCAAAAAGAAGCTGCGTCCCAGGCGGGTCTTTGCGTGCACGTCGCTGCCACACATGCCCACGACCGACCGTTGCGCCAGAAGCTCGTCCCACTTGGCGAAGTTTAACTCGGGCGTGCGCGTCAGCCGCACCATGGCAAGCTGATCGTTCTCCGGGTAGATGAGCAAGGCGATCAGCAGATCGAAAATGTTGTCCTGGCGCCAGACCGCATCTTCATTCCAGATTTCCAAACCGTCAAAATTGGAAGTGTTCCAGTCGGTCCAGGGCGTGCGCGGATGAAATGGATGGGCCAGGACGGTGAAGGCTCCCTCCGCGCGAGCCGCAGCAAGCAACACCCGGTCGTCCGGAGTCTTCGGACGGTCCCAACCGGCAGGCAGGCCCAATGCCAGGAAGTGCCCGGCGCTGGTGCTGAGCTCTTCGCCGGGGATGATCGGGAGGTCCGGGGGATCGTCGGCGATGTCCTGCGCGGACATGGCGACGTTGTGATCGGTAATGGCGAGGAAGGAAAGCTTCGCCTGGCGGGCGGCCTCCATTACCTCCGGAACCGTGCCGCTACCGTCGGAGGCTTGCGTGTGGATATGAACGGCCCCGATGCGCTCGCCGGCGGCTGATGGCGCGGCACTGGGCAATCTGACCCATAGGCCGTCCAGCAGAATTGCGACCAGGAGAACGAACAGAGTCAGGAGGAGCGCACGGAACAGGGATAGAGAAAAGCGTTTGCGGGATTGCTGAAAACCGATGTCGCCACCTCCTGGCTCGAGCGCACTCTAAAAACACCGCGCCAAGTCTCCGACGGCGGCCTTGTGTCTCTGAGCAGTTTGACCCGGTTGCATGCGGCTGTCAAGAAACAGGCTGGTCCTGGGCTAGTTTCCGATACGGCGCGGTCAAGGGTCACGCCGACTTTCATTTCCTCGCCCACTGCAGACACGTGGGCGAGAGAATGCGTAATTTCGACAGAGCACAGCCTGCGGCCAGGAGCAGCGTCCAGTCGATCGGATAGCTGTAACGCGGCTCGGATGGCACCACGTAGTAGATCAGCGGAAACAGGACCCATGTGCTCCCGATCAGCCATGCCCACACCCGATTCTTCCCAGCCGTCATATAGAATCCAATCAGGGCCGCGAACGTAATGCCCCAGACGGGGATCTGTTGCCAACGATCCTCCAGGTCAGGCAACCAAAACTGGCGGATGCGCTGGGCTGTTAAAATTACGAATCGAGAGCGATTCGCACTGATCCACTGCAGCGCTTGGTGAAGTTTGGCTTGGTTGAAACGAACTTCCCCCTGCGCGGCGAGTTGAGCGGCGATGGCGGCTGTCGGATTGGGATGCGTTTGGGCGTGGCAGCCGGAGTCGATCTGTTCGTGCAGCGTTGGCTCAGCGCAAGGATTGTTGCCGGTGTAGAGTTCGAGGCCGAGGTTATCGCGCACAAAAACGAATGCGCCAAACCGGACGTAGTTGCGCGCGATCCATGGTGCCACGGTGAACGACGCCGCGAAGACCATCAGTGCAAAGCGGGCCGCCAGCGCAGCGCGGTCCGAGCGCGCCTGCGTCAGGATCTTGACGACGGGCCAGGCGACGAAGAGCAGCAGCGTGACGGGGTTGGTCAAAAGCAGGATGCCCCAGAGCACGCCGAGCATCGTCGCTCCGCCCGAACGCCGCCATAGGGTGATATCGTCCGTGAGCAGGCAGGCAATCATCAGCAAGGCTCCGGCGAGGAAACATTCCCACCCCGAGTCCATTCCGCAAGCCATTGAGATGCAGCCGAGCGCCGCGGCGATCAGGCCCGGAAGCGCGCCGAATCCGAGGCGAGAGGAGAGCAACGGCAGCAGGGCCATTTGAAGCGCCAGCAGCCCGACGTTCCAAACCCATAAGACCAGCACGCCCGCGACGCCGGTGCCTGCGGCGCGCAGAGCCAATGAAAACAGGAAGGGATAGACCGGCGCGACGTGGGCTGTCGGTCCGGTGCGCATGGTGACGAAAGGGTCCGCGAAAGTTCCGTTCGCCGCCAGAGATCGCGCCACGCGAACGTTCTCGCCAGCGTGGCCCACGCCTATGTCGTTGATCCGGCCCTCTACAAACATCACAACTAGGACAAGGCTGGCGAAAGAGGCGAATCGGATAAAGCTCACGCCAAATACGAAGGCACACAGATGGTGCAGGCTCCAGCTGCGATTTGTTTGCCGCGGCTCGTCGTGCGCGCAGGCAGGAAATTCCGCCGCTGCGGTTGAGCGCTCGCGCTCTTCCACGGCGATGTTTGCGACGTTGGTCACCTGGGCGGGAAAAGGCATACAAGGCTCTGCGTGTTCGCCGCACGCATTACGCCGACGATTTTGACTCCGCCGGACTCTTGCTGCGCGGGCGTCAGAATCAGGCTAGCGCCGAACATGGCTCCGAGCTATGGATCGCGCGAGTAAAGGTGTCGTGCAGGAACCCTGTCCGAAGGAACAGTAACCGACGATGAAATTTCGGCCACTTCGCACCACGTACCTAGGAAGTGCATTCGCGGGAACTGAGGCTAGCACGAGCAAATGGAAAGGGGCTGTATTCACGACTCCGCCGCAACCCCTGGTCGCGAGAGCGCATCTCTGAGTCTATGCGAGTAAGCGACAACCGGCCGCTCCGCAATTGGCGGCGATGCGGAGCTTGCTTTCGGGTCGCGTTGGCGTAAACTGCATGTTTTGCGGCCCCTACGTTTAGCCCTTAGGGAGTGAATCACTTGAGAACCCCATCCTTCGCTGGACTTTCTGGCGTTGTACTTGCTGGCGCGTTGTATCTGGCGGCTTCTGCGTCGGCGGCCGCGGGAGGGCCCGCGGCCGCTGCACGGCCCGTGAGACCTGCTGCGCCTGCGCCGCAGGCGACGCAGGTGGCGCCATCGCCATTGATCGGCGTGATCCAATCGGAGCTCCAGCGCGAGATGGCCATTCTCGGCAAGGCCGATCCGGCCGCGTATTACTTGGGCTACACGCTGACCGACAGCGATCACGCGGAAGTGGTGGGGTCGAATGGGGCGCTCCTGAATAGCCAGCAGTCTCACAACCGCTGGCTCGAAGCGGAGGTACGCGTCGGGAGTTTCGATCTCGATAACACGCACTCCACGGGGGCGGGCGGACAGGCACAAGAGGGTAGCTACGGGGAATCGGTGCCGATCGAAGATGACGCCGCCGTGCTGACGCGCGCGATGTGGAGAGAGACCGACGCGCAGTACCGCGCCGCCGCGGAAGCGTTCATCAAGGTGGGCACCAGCAAGGACGTCGCGGTGCAAACCGCCGAACAGCGCGCTCCGGACTTCTCGCAGGAAAAGCCCAACGTATTTTTTGGTCCGCGCGCGTCGTTCACCCTGGACCGCAAGCCGTGGGAGGAAAGAACACGGACATACACAAGGTTTTTCCATCAATCGGCGGCGATTCTGAATTCGATCGTGACGTTCACGGCGCAAGCCGACAACCAGTATCAGGTCACCAGCGAAGGCACGAAGCTGCAGTTCGGCCAGGTGCGCTACCGGCTGGAGCTGTACATCCAGGGCAAGGCTTCCGATGGGATGGACATCAACCGGTATTACAACTTCGATTGGACCGACCCGGCGGCGGCTCCAGACGACAAGGCCGTGCTGGCGCAGTGCGCTGTCCTGCAAAAGGAGCTGGAAGGGTTGGTGAACGCTCCCTTGGTCGAGCCCTTTGCCGGGCCGGCGATGCTGACCGGGCGCGCCACGGCCGTCTTTTTTCACGAAGTGTTCGGCCATCGCGACGAGGGTTTCCGGCAGAAGGACATCAACGAGGGGCAGACGTTTGCGCGTAAAGTGGGCGAGCCGATCTTGCCGAATTTCCTGACCATCGTGGACGATCCCACGTCTAAGACGCTCGGCTCGGAAGTGCTGCTCGGCTATTATCCGTACGACGACGAAGGCGTCGCCGCGCAGCGGGTGACGCTGGTGGATCACGGCGTTCTCAAGAACTTCGAGATGTCGCGCCAGCCGATTCTCGGATTTTTGCACTCGAACGGCCACGGACGACGGCAAGTGGGTTTGGCGCCGGTGTCGCGTCAGGGAAATTTGATCGTTGAGAGCAGCCATCAGGTGAGCAACGCCGAGCTGCGCAAGATGCTGATCGAGGAAACGAAGAAGCAAGGCAAGCCTTTCGGCTTGCTGATCGACGATATCGCCGGCGGTTTTACGCTGACCGGGCGCAGCCAGCCGCAGGCCTTCCAGGTGCGAGCCGCTGGTCGTTTACGAGGTTTTCCCCGACGGACGGCCGGACCTGCTGGTGCGCGGGGTGGACATCGTGGGAACGCCGCTCGTCTCGCTCACCAAGATCATGGCAACGGGCGATACCACGGAGGTTTTCAACGGCTTCTGCGGCGCGGAATCCGGTTCGGTGCCAGTGGCGGCAGCCGCTCCGGCCATGCTGATGACGGAAATGGAAGTGCAGAAGAAGGAGAGCTCGACGGACCGGCCACCCATCTTGCCTCCGCCGGCGCACGACTCAGGTCACAGGTGAGACCGCCAATGAGCCGCTCGATGGGAATTGCGCAAACGGCCTGTTCTCGCGGCGCTGGCAGCGATCGTTCTAGCCGCGGCGGTTGGCAAAGCGACCGGACGTGACGCCTCCGCGTCCGGCGGCAGCCAAGCCGCAAAATGCGCAGATGGTCGCACCGGTTCCCGCGGGCGACAAGGACAAAACTCTGGCCGCCCTGCACGACGAACTCGAGCGCTCCAGAACGCGGCTGATGTTGCCGGGCCAGGAGAAGCCGTACTACATCCAGTACCGGTTGCTCGACCTCGACCAGCGCACCGTCGTGGCGCAGTTCGGCGCGCTCGTTGCGAGCACCACCACGCGCAACCGCTTCATGAGCGTGGACGTCCGCGTCGGCGACTACAAGCTGGACAACTCAAACTTCATTTCCGGCCAGGGCTTCCGCGGATTCCTGGGCGGCTCGACGGGCTCGGTGGGCATCGATCGCGATTACGATTCGCTGCGCCAGGACCTCTGGCTGGCCACCGATCAGGCGTACAAAGCAGGCGCTCGATTCCATCTCGCAGAAGCGCGCCTTTTTGCGCAGCCTGGCAAATGCGCCGACGATCGACGATTTTTCCCAGGAGCCGCCCACGGTGATCGTGGAGCCGCATCCCGAGCCGGACTGGACGTCGCGTAACTGGGAAGCCGAGGCCAAGGCGGTCTCCGCCGTGCTGAAGAAGTATCCCGAGCTCTACAATTCGCGAGTGACCTACCGCATCGTGTACGCGACTACCTACCTGGTCACACCGAAGGCACGCAGATTCGCACCAGCCGCAGCTTTGCGTCGATCGAAGCCAGCCTCGGGGCGGAAACCAATGACGGCAATGCCGGTCCACAATTTTGTGACGGTCTACGCGAATCGTCCGGGCGACCTGCCCGCGGCCGATGCGATGGCTCAACAACTCGACCGCGCCGGGCAGCGACTTGGTCGCGCTGCGCACGGCGCCTCCCGTGCAGGATTACGATGGCCCGGTATTGTTTGAAGCGAAGGCCGCTGGTTCCCTGCTCGCGCAGTTGCTGGGACCGTCGATGGGCGGCGCAGCGTCCGCCGCTTTCCACGAACGCACGCTTCGAGCAAATGATGGAATCGCTCGGCGGGCGCAGCGACTGGATGAACCGTTCCGGGCAGCGCGTGTTGCCCGCGAATGTCACGCTGTTGGACGATCCGACGGCGCAGGACTTCCAGGGACAGAAATTGATCGGCTCCTACGACCGTGGACCAAGAGGGCGTCCACGCGCAAAAAGTCGCGGTGGTCGAGAACGGCATGCTGCACCAACTGCTGATGTCGCGCCGGCCCGGGCCCGGAATTCACTGAATCGAATGGCCACGGCCGGTCGACGTTCCTGGCGGACTCGCGGCCGATGATGAGCAACCTCTTCTTCACCTCCAGCGATGGCCAATCTCCGGCCGACCTGCGCAAGAAGTTCCTCGATGCCTGCAAGCAGAATGGGCAGAAGTGGGGCTTGTTGATCCGCGAGATGGATAATCCGGTGCGTTGCCAGCACCACCCAGGAGGAGCTTTCCGACTGGCTCGGGTTGCTGGCCGGCGGCGCGTCGAATGGCGACCGCTTGCCGCTGCTGGCCTATCGCGTCAATGTGGACGACGGGAAAGAAGAACTCGTGCGCGGCGCGCTGCTTTCCGGCCTCACCATACGCACGCTGCGCAATCTGATGGGGATCGGCAATGATCCCACGGTGTTCGCTTTCGAGCAGAGCCAGGACGCGGAAATCGCCGGCACCGCGCTAGGAGCCTTCGGCTCCGCGGAAGACGGCGTGCCGACCGACATCATTGCTCCGTCTTTGCTGTTCGAAGAGGTCGAGGTGCACGGCCCGCACGGCGAGCCCCGCCGCTTGCCGCTGGTGCCTCCGCCACCCCTGCAGTAGCCCGGCGGCAAATCGCGTAACGATCGCAGGCCTAAGGCGCTAGCCGGGCGGCCCCAGGCGAAGTCCATCGTATACTTGCCGGTAGGGAAACGGTGATTCCCTGCCAAGAGAAGCTGCCATCCCCGAATCCAATCCCAGCTCGGTGAAGCAGGTGGCGGCGCTTGCGTCGGTTGGCTCGGCCGTGGTGCTCGTATCGCTCAAGATTTTTCTGACGGTGGCCACGGGCAGCCTCGGTGTGCTTTCCGAGGCGATGCATTCGAGCCTGGACCTGATCGCCGCGGTCATCACCTATTTGTCCGTCCGCGTTTCCGACCGCCCCGCCGATGCCGATCATCCCTACGGGCACGGCAAGGTCGAGAATTTCTCCGCATTCGTCGAAACTGGTTTGCTGCTGCTGACCGCGCTGTACATCATCTTTGAGGCACTGCAGCGCCTGTTTTTCCGCGAAGTCTCGATACGGCCGAGCGCTGCTGGCCATCGGGCGTTCTGGGCGTGGCCTTGGGAATCGACGTCGTTCGTTCGCGGGCACTCGGTCGGGCCGCGCGGCGCTACGCCAGCGAAGCGCTCGAAGCCGACGCGCTCCACTTCTCCACCGATGTCTGGAGCACGCTGGTGGTCATGCTCGGCATCGGCACGGTTTGGCTGGGCGAGCGCACGGGTCTGACTTGGCTGCGATATGCCGATCCCCTGGCAGCGCTGGGCGTTTCGGCGGTGATCATTTGGGTTGGAGCGCGGCTCGGCAAGCGTACCGTGGACGCCCTGCTGGACACTGCGCCGCAGAGGCTTGCAGGAACGCGTGACGGGCGCCGTGCAAGAACTCGAGGGCGTGCTATCGGCTGAGCGGGTCCGCGTGCGCCGCGCCGGCAATCGCCACTTCGTGGACGTCACGATCAGCGTCCCGCGAACCGCCAGCTTCGAACAGGTGCACGCGATCAGCGACGCCGTCGAACGCCGCGTCGGCGAAATCCTGCCGGCCGACGTGATGGTGCACATGGAGCCGAGGGCCCAGGCGGGCGAGCACCTCTTTGACGCCATTCGCGCCGTGGCCCAGCGCCAGGGCCTGGCCATCCACGAGCTTTCCGCCTATCAGCTCGAAGGGCGCCTATACATCGAACTGCACCTGGAAGTGGACGAGCATCTCAGCCTGCGCGAAGCTCATCGCCGCGCCAGCGCGCTCGAGGAAGAGATTCGCCGACTGCCGTCGGTCCGGGGCGCCTCCGGTTCGGCGGGCGCGAACGTGAACATTCACATCGAGCCTCTGGGAACGCACATTGCGACCGCCGATCATAGCGCCGGGGAAATGAGCGAACTGGCGCGAGACGTGGAGGATTTCGTCAACGGCCTGCACGCGGAGTTTCACGAATTGACCGACTGCCACAACGTCCACGTGCGGCTGGTGGAGCACAAAATCCTGGTCTCCTGCCATTGCACAATGGACGGAAATCTGCTCATCACCGACATTCACGACGTGACGGCCACGCTGGAAGATCGCATCAAGGAGCATTTCCCGCAGATCGCGCGCGTTACGATTCACCCCGAGCCGCCGGACGCGCCGGAGTAGCCTCCAGTTGCCGCCGAGTCGCGCTCGGCAGCCAAACCAGAGCGCCCAGAGCCAGCAGCGCCGGGAAACACTCGAGTACATAACGAGGCTCAGGCGTTTCCACCTGCGTCAGGAACGCGGTGCGCACCGCAATGAACGCCACGAGCAGCATGACGGCAAGTCGCACGCCCGGCCCCAGAGCGTCGCGCTGGCGGTGCGCACGCCATAAGCCTACGATGGCCAACCCTACGTAGAAGAAGTTCAGCGCGCCCAGAAACACCGTCGACGCTGAAACCGAACGGGTCCTCGCCCCATTGTCGCCCGATGGGCCAGAGATGGCCGGAAACGGGAAGCAACTCGGTGCGCGGCGTGAACCAGAGCGTTGCGACGCGCCCTAGCGGCACGAAGAGGTAGGTTCGCAACGGGTGGCGAGCGGTGCGTTCGCGAGCGAGTGCGGCGAAGCCGCTGATCGACCTCCGGGGTCATGCGCTGGGTAACGTTGTACTGGTCCAGCAGCGCCGCCACGCGGGCGCGCTCTGAGGGCGAATCGAAGGCCGCGGGCGAAACGTCGCCGATCTCGATGCGATCCGTCCCGATATTCCAGGGCACCAGATAGACGTCGCGAAAACGCACCAGCCACGTGGCCGTCCAGGCGTAAAGGCCGCGCGGCGTATATTCGTCCGGCGAAGCTGCATAGCGCGGCGACAGGAACTGCACCTGGCGAAATCGCACCCAATTGCGCGCTGCCCACGGCGCCAGCGGCAAAAGGAGCCCCGCCGCAGCGAGCGCTCCGACGCGGAAAAGCTTGCCCCAGTCGGCGCGGCGCCTCCAGCGCACCATCAGAACCAGGGCCAGCGCCGCGAGCAGGAGCGGGCTTTCGGGCCGAACGAGCGTGGCAAGGCCCACCAGGAAGCCAGCCAAAAACCACATTTTCCAAGGGGTGCTCCATGGGGAACGTTTTCCGAAGCGTCCTTCATCTCCTTCGACCGCCATACAGGCGCCGGCCAGCGGGATGAGTGCAGCCGCTGTCAGGAAGGTCGCCAGCACCTCGGGCAGCGTCACAGCCGCGTAATTCGCTACGAAAGGACAGGTGGTAGCCAGCCACAGCGCAGCGAGTGTTACGCGAGAGCGGTAAGGTTGCGGCACGAGGCGGGAGGCCAGCCATGCCGCCAGGAAACAGGTTCCCAGATCCAGAAATGCCTGAGCCAACACAATGGCCACTTGCCCGCGTCTAAGTAGAAAGTCAATGAGGACGAGGAATGCGGGATAGCCAGGCACCCGCATATCGGAGGGTGCCAGGCCAGTGGAATAGAAAATCCCGTAGACGTGCTCGTGGAGCCAATTTTGGGCCAGCTCATCGTAGATGGCCGTATCGCCCGCGTCCGCCGGGAACCGCAGAACGAGGAAGAGACGCAGCGCCAGGCCGGCAAGAGCGGCGATGGCTGCTTGCATGGCGAACGGACGAAAGCGCAGGAGCGGGAGACGCATCATGAACCGATCGGTAACGGCACACGGACCGCTGATTGACAGGGCCGAATTGCGCGGCTAGCTTGGATGAACACCGTGAGTGAAGGCAAGCCCATATTTTACGACGAGGAACGCCGCCGCTGGCGACGCACGCGTGTTGTGCTCGAAGCGACGGGCGCTCTATTTACTATCGTTCTAATCGTGTTCGGAGTGAGCGTCGTCGAGCGGGTGGACCTGCCGGCGATGCTTTTGCCGAGAAGCCATTCCGGGCTGCATGCTGTGCTCGCGCCGGAGAAGGCAAAACCTGCAGCCACACGGCGCGGGCGCAAAAAGAAAGTCGAAGCGCTCGGTGACCAACCGGATGCGGCTCCAGCGACGATCCCAGTTGCGGCGAGCGGCGGAGTTCCGGCCGACTATGACCCGTTGCGCGCGGCGTTCTACGTCAACTGGGACCCTAGCAGCTTCGCCTCTCTTCAGCAGCATTACCGCGACATCGACCTTCTGATTCCCGAGGAATTGCACTCCATCGCGGCCGATGGGCGGATGGACGTGGACGATGACCCGAAGCTGGCGGCCTGGATGAAATCGAAGGCGGTCAAGCTCCCCATCATGCCGCTGCTGAATAATTCCGACGGCACCATCTGGCACGTGCCGGAGATGTCCGCGATGCTGCATAGCCCCGCCGCGCGTGGACACCTGGTGCGGCAAATCGTCGACCACATCGCGCAGAACCAGCAAGTCGGCTTGGCGCTGGACTTCGAGCTGGTGCCGAAGAAGAGCCAGCACGATTTCGTCGCCTTCATCACGGATTTGGCGGCGGGTCTTCATGATCAGGATTTGAAGCTGATGGTTGCGTTGCCCGCCGCGGATTGGGATTACGACTACGCAGCCATCAGCCGCGAAGCGGATGCGATCATCCTGATGAATTACGACGACCACTGGCTGACCTCGCCGCCAGGGCCGATCGCTCCGCAGGACTGGTTCGCGCGGAATCTGGGGGCCATGCTGAAGCTGGTGCCCGCGGAAAAGCTGGTGATGGGCATCGCGAATTACGGCTATGACTGGCCGGACAAGGGCGGAGTCAAGGACCAGGAGGCGCCGCTGGTAGAAAGCTTCGAGCAGGCGCTAGTGACGGCATCGGAATCCGAAGCGCAGGTCGAGTTTGACCCGGATTCGCTCAACCCACATTACTCCTACTCCGACGAGCGAGACCACGTGCACGAAACCTGGTTGCTCGACGGAGTGACCGCCTACAACGAGCTGCGCGCGGCCGAGCGCGCCGGCGTGCGCGGTACCGCACTCTGGCGCATGGGAACCGAAGACCCATCGCTCTGGTCGATCTGGGACCTTACCCGGCCGGATCAGGCCTCGCGGGCGCGGCTCGCGGAGATGCCTCCGGGGTACGATTTGATTCTGGAGGGAAATGGCGATATCTGGCGCATCACGGCTACGCCGCAGAAGGGCCAGCGGACGTTTCGCTATGATGCGGCCAGCAACGCGATCGTGCAGGAAAGCTACGCGAGCATGCCCTTTTCCTACCGGATCGACCAGTTGGGCGGGGGCAACAAGAGAATCGCCTTAAGTTTCGACGACGGTCCGGACCCGCGAAATACGCCGCAAATCCTGGATATTTTGCGGCAAAAGCACGCGGTAGCGACGTTCTTCGTGATTGGCAGCGACGCCAACCAATCGCTGGGCTTGCTGAAGCGCGAATACGACGAAGGCAACGAGATTGGCAACCACACCTACACGCATCCCCGGGCGGACGAAACCTCGCGCGCGCAAATGGAATTAGAGTTGAACCTGACGGAGCGGCTCTTCGAGAGCACGCTCGGCGTCAAGACCCTGCTCTTCCGGCCGCCGTATGGAATCGACCACCAGCCGGAAACGGCCAGTGAAGTGGCGTCGCTGCCGCTGCCGCAGTCGATGGGTTATCTGCTCGTGGGAGCGCGCATTGATCCGCATGATTGGGGGGAACCCGGGGGTGTGCCGCCGGCGCCCGCCAAAGTGATTGCGCAACGGGTGATCGAACAGGCCAAGCAAGGTGTGGGTAATATCGTTTTGCTGCACGATGGCGGCGGCGATCGCAGCCATACCATCCAGGCGCTGCCGGACATTATTGACGGGCTGCGCGCGGAGGGGTTCCAACTGGTCTTGGCTTCAGACTTGATCGGCCAGACGCGGGCACAGGTGATGCAGCCGCTGACGTTGCGCGAGAGGGTGGTGGTCGCCGCGGATACACTGATCTTCAACTTGTTCGAGTGGTTGCGGCTGGGAATCGCCTGGATCTTTGTCATCGGCATCGTTCTGGTGAGTGGCCGGGCGCTGATGGTGGGCGTGCTGGCGCTGATTGAAAAGCTGCGCCCGGCGCCGCCGGAGCAGCCCGGATTCCGCCCTCCGGTGAGCGTGCTGGTCCCGGCCTATAACGAGGAAGATGTCATTGTCCGCACGGTGCGTTCGGCGCTGGCCGGCGACTACCGGAATATCGAGGTTGTCGTCGTGAACGACGGTTCGACCGACCGCACCGCCGAATTGCTCGAGGTGTACTTCGGCAACGATCCGCGCGTGCGCATCCTGCACCAATCCAATCGTGGAAAGTCCGCGGCGCTGACGTGCGCGCTGCGCGAGGCGCATAACGAAATCGTCGTGACCATTGACGCCGATACCTCCATCGCGCCCGATGCGATCGGCAAGCTGGTGCGTCATTTCATTGATCCACGCATCGGGGCGGTCGCCGGCAACGTCAAGGTGGGCAACCGCACCCGCTGGCTTACCCGCTGGCAGGCGCTCGAATACATCACCAGCCAGAATCTCGAAAAGCGCGCGTTCGATCTGCTCAACTGCATTCCGGTGGTGCCGGGAGCGCTGAGCGCATGGCGCGTCGAGGCTCTGCGCGCGGCGGGCGGATTCACGGCCGATACGGTAGCCGAAGATACCGACCTGACGATCGCTATTCGCCGCGGCGGTTGGCGCATTGCGTACGACGAGGAAGCCATCGGTTGGACCGAGGCGCCCGAGACTGCCGCCGCTCTGATTCGCCAGCGTTTCCGCTGGACCTTCGGCACCTTGCAATCGTTCTGGAAGCATCGCGATACTTTGGGCCGGCCGCGCTACGGCACCCTGGGCTGGGTGGCGCTGCCGAATATCTTTCTCTTCCAGCTTCTGCTGCCGCTGATCTCGCCCGTGATCGATTTGCTCTTCCTCGGATCGATCGCGCTGTGGGGCGTGGGGCAGATTCACCTGGCGCGACTGCCGCAGCTCTGGACGGCTGCCGACGTCGAGCGCTCGATGATTTTCTTCATCGGCTTCATGCTGATCGACCTGTTCACCTGCATGGTCGCGTTTTTGCTCGAGCGGCATGAAGATTGGTCGCTGCTGTGGCCACTTTTGCTGCAGCGTTTCTATTACCGGCAGATGATGTACGTGGTCCTGTTCCGCGCGGTAAAGCAAGCCGTGCAGGGCAGCGCGGTGGGTTGGCGTGGCGTCGAGCCGGAGCTTCCCGCGCAGGCCGTGCCATCCAAACCCGCGCTTGGCGGCGCGGGCCTTTCTTTGCTAGGCTAAACAAAAGGACAAGGGCTGTATCCCGAAGCAAGGGAACGGCACCTGGAGGTAACACGTGAGTTCCGCATTCGATGCGGGCAACGGCAAGATTGCCGTGCCCGACATACTGGCTCGTAAATCCCTCGTCTACTTCTAACGCAAGCAAAATTGTCTGTTTGACGGCCTACGATTTCCCGACCGCGCGGCTGCTGGACGAGGCTGGCGTGGACGTCGTGCTGGTGGGTGACTCCGTGGGCATGGTCGTGCTCGGACACGAAAACACGCTTCCGGTAACCATGGAAGAAATGCTGCACCACACGCGCGCCGCGCGACGCGGGGTGCGGCGCGCTCTGCTAGTGGCCGACATGCCCTACGGCAGCTATCACATCGAGCCGGCGGAATCCGTTCGTCATGCCGTGCGATTCATCAAGGAAGCTGGTGCGGAGGCCGTGAAAATCGAGGGCGGAGAGCGGCGCGTGGAGTTGATTGCGCGGCTGGTCGAGGCGGAAATCCCGGTGATGGGCCATGTGGGGCTGACGCCGCAATCGCTTCATGCCCTCGGTGGCTTCCGTGTGCAAGGCAAAACCGCGCAGGCAGCCGAGCAGGTTCTTCGCGATGCTCATGCCGTCGAGGCGGCTGGCGCGTTTTCCATCGTGCTCGAATCGATGCCGCGCGAGCTGGCTGCGCAGATCACCCGCGAGCTGCGCATTCCCACGATTGGCATCGGCGCGGGTCCGGATTGCGATGGGCAGATCCTCGTGTTGCACGATATGATCGGCCTGGGGTTGGGGCACACGCCGAAGTTTGCGCGACGCTACGCCAACGTCGGAGAGGTGATTTCCCGCGCCGTCAGCGAGTATGCGGCGGATGTTCGCACGGGCAGCTTTCCATCCGACGAGGAGTCGTACCATAGTTCCGCCGAGGCGCGCGAGCGGATGCTCACGGCCCGCCGCGGTTGATTTGTTGGATCATTTCATTCCACTGGAGAGTTCATGACACCGGGAGAGATTCGAACGCTATACGAGTACGACGCATGGGCGAACGGGCGGACGCTGAACGCCTGCGCGGCGCTGACGCAGGAACAACTCACTCGCAATTTGGGCAACAGCTTCAGCTCGGTTCGCGACACGCTCGTGCACATCATCGGGGCCCAGATGATTTGGCTCGAGCGGCTGCATGGCTCGCTCGCCGGCGGGTATGGCGAAGCCTGAAGCGTACCCGGATATGGCGGCTGTGCGTGCCCAATGGGCTGAAACGGAAGCCAAGCTGACGAGCTACGTCCGCGGCCTTTCCGCGGCGGACCTCGACAGCGTGCTCGAATTTCGCAATGCGAAGGGCATCGTGTTCCGCGATCAAATCGGAAACATTCTCCAGCACCTCGCGAACCACGGCTCCTATCATCGCGGGCAAATCACCACGCTGCTGCGCCAATTGGGCGCGACGCCGGTCTCGACGGACATGATCGGTTTTTATCGCGAGCGGGCGGCGGCGGCGAAGGCCGCGAGTTAGTCGCGCGGCTCCGGCCCGTGGAGCTGATCCGCACCATTGAATGGATGAAGCAGACCGCGCGCCAGGCGCAAGCCGAAGGCCGCGTGATCGGCTTTGTGCCCACGATGGGAGCGCTGCACGCCGGACACCTCTCGCTGGTGGAAGCCGCTCGCCGCGAGACCAGCCCCGTGGTCGTCTCGATTTTTGTCAATCCCAAACAGTTTGCACCGAATGAGGATTTCGCGAAGTATCCTCGAGCGTTCGACGCAGACCGCGAACTGCTCGAACACGCCGGTGTGGATGTGCTTTTCGCGCCTACGGTCGAGGAGATGTATCCGCCGGGATTCCGCACGGTTGTGAATGTGGAGGGCTTGAGCGACCGGCTCGAAGGGCGCGCCCGGCCGGGGCATTTTCGCGGCGTCGCGACCGTTGTCTTGCGGCTGCTCGAGATTGTCTCGCCGCGATTCGCGTATTTCGGGCGCAAGGACGCGCAGCAGGCGCGCATCATCCGGCAGATGGCCAGCGACTTGGCGCTGGACGCGGAAATTGTGGCTTGCCCCATCGTGCGCGAGCCGGACGGCTTGGCGATGTCGTCACGCAACGCCTATCTTTCGCCCAACGAACGGCGCGCGGCGACGGTGCTGTTCCGGGCGCTGTCACGTGCGAAGGAGATGATTGGCGAAGGCGAGCGCGCCGCCGCGCCGCTCGTTGATGCAATGCGTCGCGTGCTCGCGACTGAACCGCTGGCGCTTCCCGACTACGTTGAAGTTGTGGACGCCGATTCGCTCGAGCCGGTGACGCTGCTGCGGAAGGAGTGCCTTGCGCTACTGGCTGTGCGCATCGGCGCGACGCGGCTCATCGACAACATGCTGATCGAAGTTCTGGATGGCGTGATTCGTTGCTCAGTCTGAGGAGCCCGCTGATTTTTGCTTTGCGGAAACGGCGAGCTGGTTCGCGGCTTCCAGCACTTCAGCGACGTGGTTCTTCACGCGGACTTTGTCCCAGATTTTGGCGATGCGCCCATCGGGACCGATTAGGAACGTGGATCGCACGATGCCGAGATACGATTTTCCGAGGAAACTCTTCATCCTTCGCGCACCGTAGGCTTCAATGGCGTCGAAGTTCGGATCGCTCAACAGCGAAAAATTGAATTTGTACTTGGCCTTGAATTTCGCCTGGGCCTCCACGCTATCGGCACTCACTCCAAGGACGACCGCGCCGGCCTTGTCGAATTGCGGCTTGGCGTCGCGGAACTCCGCGCCTTCCGTCGGTGCAGCCCGGCGTATTGGCCTTGGGATAGAAATAGAGCACCACGGACTTGCCGCGCAGGTCGGAGAGCGCGATCTCACGGCCGTCTTCAGCCTTCAGGCGGAAGTCCGGGGCTTTGTCTCCTTCTTTCAGCATCGTTGTCGCCGCCATTTCGTCGCGCCTCCTGCTAGCCTAGCAGCCGCTTCAGCGTTTCGTTGACGAGCTGCGGATTGGCTTGGCCGCGCGAAGCGCGGATCACCTGACCCACAAAGAACTTGAATACACCTTCATTGCCGCCGCGATATTTGGCGACGTTATCGGGATTTTTCTCGATGACCTCGCGGCACAGCCGCTCGATCTCGCCGGTATCCTGAATTTGAGAGAGCCCTTCGGCCGCGATGATTACTTCGGCTGATTTTCCGCTCTCAAACATCGCGGCAAAGACTTTCTTTCCGCTTGCTCCGGTGATGCTGCCCGCTTCGACGCGGCGCAGCAGATCGGTCAGAGCTGCCGGAGAAACGGGGCTGGCGTCGATTTCGCGGCCGGAATCATTCAGGCGGCGGAGAAGCTCGGTGGCAATCCAGTTGGCGGCGGGCTTGGCCGGCGCACCAGCCTTGACCACCGCCTCGAAATAATCCGCGAGGGCGCGGGTGGCCGTGAGCACGGCGGCGTCGTAGGCGGAAAGCGCATAGGCGCTGACGAAACGCTCGCGGCGGCTCTCAGGCAGCTCCGGCATCTGGCGCTGGACTTCGGCGAGCCAGGACGCTTCGACGCGAACCGGGAGCAAATCGGGATCGGGGAAATAGCGATAGTCGTGCGCAAATTCCTTCGAGCGCATCGGGACGGTGACGCCTTCGCCGACGTCCCACAGGCGGGTTTCCTGCGCGATGCGGCCGCCGGATTCGAGGACGCCAATCTGGCGTTCGATTTCGTATTCGAGCGCCTTTTGCAGATAGCGGAAGGAGTTCAGATTCTTGACTTCGGCCTTGGTGCCGAAGCGCTCGGCGCCGCGGCGGCGCACGCTTACGTTGGCGTCGCAGCGGAGCGAGCCTTCTTCCATGTTGCAATCGCTCACCTCGGCGTACTCGAGGACCTGCTTGAGAGCGGTCAGATAGGCGTAGGCCTCGGTGGGCGAGCGCAGATCGGGCTCGGAGACGATTTCGGCGAGGGGCGTGCCGCCGCGGTTGTAGTCGATGTAGCTGCTGCGGTCGGAATCCGGGAAACCCTCGTGCAGGTTTTTGGCGGCGTCCTCTTCGAGGTGCAGGCGGGTGATGCCGATTCGCTTGCGCGCGCCGTCGTGATCGATTTCGAGCCATCCGGCGAGAGCTAGCGGTAGCTCGTACATCGAAATCTGGTAGCCCTTGGGCAGATCGGGATAGAAATAATTTTTGCGGGCGAAACGGGAATTTTCCTGGACTTTGAGATTGAGCGCGAGCGAGGCGCGCACGCCCAGCTCGAGCGCGCGCCGGTTGAGCACCGGGAGCGAGCCGGGCAGGCCGAGGCAGACCGGGCAGGTGTTGCTGTTCGGCGGGTCGCCAAAGCGCGTCGAGCAGCCGCAGAAGATCTTGGTGGCGGTCTTGAGCTGCACGTGGACTTCGAGCCCGATCACCGGCTCGTAAGCCGCGGCGATTTCGGGCGAGACACGCGTTGCGGTGGGCGCTGATTTGGTCATGACGAAACCGGGATTATAGCATCCCCTCGAGCCGCGTTTCGGAACGCCGCTGGCGAGTGGGTTTGGCGCAGCCCAGTTGCGGCGCGGATAGAAAGCGTTTTGGGCAGTCCAGAAACCTGGTTGTAAAGATCCGGTGCGAATTTCGTGCGCTCTCCCACGTTTCTACGAAAGAGTGCGCACGCTATTGAAACTGCAGGATTTAGTTTTCGCTCCTTGGCTAGAGGGCGCACAAAGAAGCTGCTGAAATAGAATCGTTTGGGTGCAGATGCATCGCGCGAAGAGACGCGAAATCGAATTCATCGCACTGAGCCGCCCCCCCTCGGGGGTTTTGTATCGATATCAAAACAAGCTAGTTGCGGCAAAAGGGTTTTGCATCGATATGAAAACAAAGGGCGAATAATTCGCGTTTTTGCGACGGGTGTTGAGACTTCGCTTGAAGTATTCAGGATGTGCGAAGGGCGCTGCGAACGAGCGGATGGCTGCGAAGGCCGCCTAGCGGCGAGACACCGAGGGTTCGCTCCATGCGTTGCGTGACAATTCAGCATAAGGCATTATAGCATGGATGTCAATGGAAAGCGTATTTACTTATGAGTATTACAACGGCGGATGGAGGCAAGCGGTGCATTCGATAACGGTTTTGATTCAGAAGATTCCACGAAGCGCCGCCAAGGAGTAGAACGTCAATCGACGATGAAGACTATTGCGCCGCTTTCGGAGAGAGCGCGGTGTGGCGGCCCGTCGTCGTCCGCTACGTGGTAGCTCATGCCCGATGTGAGCGCGTAGCGACGGCCGTCCCGATGCTCGATGGTGAGATCGCCAGCGACGACAAAGACGAGATGGCCTTTGGAGCACCAGTGGTCGGCAACATAACCTGCGCTGTAATCCACGCGGCGAAGTTGAATCTCGCCGAATTGGCGGGTGCGCGCAGTCGCGGTTCCTGACGCGCCGGGATGTGAGGATGGCGGAATCTGCGACCAGTCGGTTACGCCCAGGGGCAAGTTTTCAAGCCTCATCGACCGTCTCCCGCGCTCGGCAAGGCAGGCGTCAACGCTTTGCGCCACCGTAGACTGCGAAATTGTATCGCTTCCAGAGGACATCCACGCCGGCAAAGCCAATTCCCTTCAACCACGCCAACTGGTCTAGCAAATTTGCGGGATGATCTTCGGCCCGGTACTTGGGAATCCACTTGCCTTCGATTTCTTCCTCCGAGATGCTTCGGCGCATGAAGGCTCGCCACTGGTGGAGGTACATCGCCTGCAGGAGGTCGCTGGAGGCCAAGACCACGTCGCCGTTGTAGAAGACGCCGCCGGGTCGAAGCCGGGCGTGGATGCGTTGGTAGAAGTGCTTCTTGTCCTCATTTGTCGCGAGGTGGTGCAGGGCGAGTGAGGAGATGACGGCGTCGTATTCTCCGTCGAAAGTCGCGAAATCGCCGACGATGAAGCGGACATGTGGATAAGGGGCAAGTTTGGACTGGGCCATCGCGACCATGTTTTCGGCCAAGTCCAGGCACGTGACCTGAGCATTTGGGAATGCATCCAGGACGCCTTGCGAGACCGTCCCGGTGCCGCAACCAAGGTCAATTACCCTAACGGGCGCATCGCTCCGGAACGGCATGGCCGCGACCAGAGCTTCTACCATTTGATTGTAGTCGGGTATCAGCGTGAGGATGATCCGGTCAAAATCTCGCGCTTCTTCTTCAAAGTGTTGTTGGATTTTGTCCATAATCACGCGCCCCATGACGGGATTCCATCGCCCTTTGGAAACGGCCTCCTCTCACCGCGAGAATAGGAAGAAAACAGATTCCTCGTCGCTGCGCTCCTCGGAATGACAGGCTTTAGGAGAATGGCAACCCCGGAGTCGCCACCCATCCCAGGTCGGCCTGCGCGTCCGTCCGGTATAAATATGTATGCGAGCGCGCCTCGAGGCTACTTGTCCTTCGCCCGCGGGGGTTGAACGCCTTGGGCTGTGGGGTCCGTGACTTGGCTGTTGAACTTTTGCTCTTGGTCGGCGATGCAGTAGGATTCTTGCATTTCCCACTGCGGGCCGGTCTTCAGGTCGAAGAGGCGCGGGCCGTAGGTCCAGACGTGGTCGTAGGCTTTGGGGTCGTCCATGGTGAAGCTGACTTCCATGTGGTCGTGGTCGACGCGGCGGTAGGTGTCTCTTAGTTTTAGATCTTCGCTGTGGGGATGACCGCGATTGTCTAGCCAGGTCTTGTCGTTCATACCTGAGGTGTCCACTACAAACGTGTTGCCGTCCCAGTGGCCGATGGAAAAGCCCATGTAGGTGGGACCGAACGGCAGGTCTTCGGCTTTGGGCATGGGGCGGCCATCGGTGTAGATCATGCGCCAGGAATGAGCCTCCTCGAAGATCATCCAGGTCCTGTCCGGCGTCTGAACAATCATGAAGGGATGGATGTAGCCGTAGATGATATTGGGGACCACGGGCGGGTCGCAGCGGTCGTAGGGATCGGCATTGCCCGAGATTCCTTTGCCGCCGTCCTGAGACATCCATCGCTGGGTGGCCCAGGGCGTCATGTGCACTCCGGTGGGGAGGAAGTTGATCCCGCCGGGTGCGACGCCGGGTGTGCCGGTTACGCAGGAGTGGGTGGTGTCGCAAAATTCGCACTTGTCTTCGCCGACGATGCTGCAGGTCAGGGGACCGTTCTCGCGCATCCACATTCCGTTCAGATCGTGAGGGTCAACAGCTTGCGCCGGCTTTGCGGGTTGTTGCGCAGAGGTCTGAGCGAACAGGACCGGCGAGACAGCAAACAGTAAAGCGGCAATCGACAATGCGTATCTGACGTGTTTTACAATGGCGGCACCTCCCTGATCGGGTGGGCAGAGTCTACTTCGAGCCGGGCCCGTGTTCAAGGCTACACGGAATAGCGGATGGCAATTTTGTCGCTCGGGGCTAGCTTTAAGAGCTGAACGAGAGGACACATGCTGCCTGACACCAAATCCAGCGAAGATAAAGTTGCCGCCGCAATTCTGACTTTAACCAGCGCGCTGAGAGATCAAAACCTTGTGACGGATGGAAGCCTGGAAAATATATTTGCTTTTTACCTGCGATACCTGGAAGCGGTGAAAACCGGCAAAATACCGCCCGCCGTCAAGTAATGCGGAGTGGAAATTCCGGTTCAGGCCCGCGACGGGCCGATCGTCCGCTTTCACCCGAGGCCCAGTCAGATCGCGGCCTAAGGGATTATCCGGATAAGCAAAGCGGGACACGAGAAACATTGCCGGGGCCGCGAATAAACTTCCTCCCAGTCATTCCGCGATTCGCGCCACGCTGAAACTTGCGTCAAAACAAACTCCTCATTATCAGTACGCTGGCGAACGAGAGAATAATTTTCGTCGCTGCGGAACGCGACATGCACAGAGGCGATCTACCTGCCCGCGCAATTTCACCCCCCAAGGAGGTAGTTCCCATGCTACGAAAGTTTCTGCTCTATGCTTCTCTGGCTCTGGCCGGAATGGTCTTGATTGGTCTCTCCGCGAGCACACTACCGGCCGTAAACGCTCCTCAGTCAGGGCAACCGTCCCCGCAAAACATGAAGTCCGTTGCCGGGACTGTATCGTCCATTGGAAACGGCGGGCACTCGTTTGCCCTGGATGTGACTGACGGGGGCACGAAGCAGACCATGCAATTTGTCGTGGACAAAGATACTCAGGTGCAAGGTCAGGTTAAGGTCGGCACTGCCGTGACGGTGGTATACGTGGCCATGGCCGACCAAAACGTAGCCAGGAACATCACGACCCAAGGCTAAAGCCGCCTCATCCAAACGAGCCACCAGGGGCGGAGCCGAAGGAGCGGCTCCGCCTGGTGTCCAACCGGAAGCGCGGTCGATGCCTTAGAGTTTTTACCCGAGCGCTAGGGACGTTTTGGCGAGCTCGATTCGGTGGAGAAATTCAGCCGGATTCCGGCCATGAAGTTGAAGCGGTAGGCTGGGTAGCCGAGGACCTCTTCGTATTTTTGATCGAGGAGATTGTTGAGCTGGCCGAAGAGTTCGACGTTGTGGAAGGTGCGAATGCCGAAGCCGGCGTTGGCAAGGACGTAGCCGTGGTTGCGGAACAGGCAGGGCAGATCCAGCGTGCAGGCGAAGGCGCCCTCGTTGGGCTCGAGATCGAGGACGTATCCGCGCGCGTAGCCATTGCTATTGAGGCGGAATCGGCCGCGGCGCCAGGTGACGTCGTAACTGCCGGCATTTCCGGGGCGGCGAATCAGTGGCTGGCCGACCTGAAAGGGACTATCGGCGATGGTACTTCCCGTGAGCGCGAGGATCGCTGAATCCATCCAGGTGTACTGGGCGGAAATTTCCAGACTGCGGATCGGCTGGACGTGCAGCGAGAATTCGAGGCCTTGCGCGCGGGAATTATTCAGATTGTCAGAGGTGAAGGTGCTCAGATTCTGCAGCGAGCCGCCGAGGGTGACGATCTGATCCTTGAAGCGATTGTAGAAATAGGTGGCGTCGAAGACGGCGCGATCGCCGAAGAGGCGCTGCTCGATTCCGGCGTCGGTGGTGATGCTGCGCTCCGGCTTCAGGTGAGGATTGTCGGTGAAGCCGAGCTCGAAACCGTCGGGCGGGCGAATGCCCGTGCCGCCGCTGGCGTGGAGGCGCGTGGCGCCCCACGCGGATTGCGATTTGCCCTGGCGCAAGAGATAGCCAACGGCGCCGCGTGGATTCACCTGCACGATGGTGCTGGCCGGAAGGAATGGGCGTTCGCCGAAAGCGTCCGGCGGAAGCGATTCGGTGATGATGTCGTCGACGCGTATGCCGGTGATCAGGGACCAGCGGCGCGACGGGTTCCAGCGATTCTCGACGAAGGGCGCGAGGCTGGTGCGCGGCAGGACGAAGGGGGTGCTGCTCGGCGTCGGCGACAAACGTGTTTTCGTAGTCCTCGCGGTTGTACTCGAAGCCCGCGACCAACTGGTCGGTGCGGCGCGAGGGTGATTTCGCTGCGGGTATTGGCGACGATTTGCAGGTTGTTCGCGAAGGAGTCACCGCCGAGCGAGGGCGGAGAGATGAAGAAATAGCGGTCCGTGCTCACGCTCACCGTGCTGACCTGGCGGATGCGGGAGGAGAACTGCTCGGTCTCGCTGGCTTGATAGCCGAAGAGATTCTGCTTGTCGCGCGAGACGGTGTCGATGCCGGGGAAGAGGTTGTCGGGATCCGAGCCGTAGGGGCCCGGGACGCCGGCGTCGTTGGAATCGCCGAAGAAGTGGACGACGAATTGACGGCGCGGGCTGCGCGAAAATCCGAGGCTGACGAAGGCCGACTGGTTGCGATAGTCGTCGTTTGCCACGACGCCGGCCGATGCGAGGCGCGACAGATCGTAGGACCAATTGAAGCCGCGAAACGCGCCGCCGCCTCCGGTGGCCAGGCGATAGGTGTCGTAGCTGCCGCCTTCGGCTAATGCGTCGAAATGCGGCGCGCCTTCGCCGTGGTGAGTGACGAGGTTGACGACGCTGGTGACCGCGTCCGGGCCGTACAGCGCGCTTTCGGCGCCGCGAACGACTTCGACCTGCGCGACGCCATCGGTGGGCAACGGCGAAAAGTCGAAGTCGCCGCCAAACTGGTTCAGCGGGATGCCGTCGACCATCACCAGGTTGTAATTCGAGTTTCCGCCGCGGACGAAGGCGCCGGTGGCTCCTCCGCGGCGGCCGGCGTCGGCGACCGCGATGCCGGGGAGTTCGCGCAGCACTTCGGAGATGCCCTGGGCGTCATGGCTGGCGATTTGATCGGCGGTGACGACGCTGACCGAAGAGGCGGTGTCCGTTGCGATGAGATCGCCCAAGCGAGGCTGAGACGACCACGTGCTGATCCACCGCGCTTAAATTCAGCGACAGATCCATCTGGCGCGTCTCGCCGGGCTGGAGCTGCACGTCGTCGGTAGTAGCTGCCAGGCCCGGAGCGGATGCGGCGAGGCGATAGGTTCCCGCGGCCAGCGCCAGCGAAGGAAAATTGTCCTTGGGCGTCGTCTGCGCTTTGCGCAACAGTTTCCGTGGGCGTCGAGAGGCTGACGGAGGCGTGCGGGGCAGGCATCACCCTCGGGATCCAGCACCGTTCCGCTGAATCTTGCGCGTCGCGGTTTGGCGCGCGCCAGACGCTGGATTTGTTCTGAGCGCGATGCGGCAAGGCAGAAGAACAAACAGCGATTGCAAGAACAGCGAAGGGTAAATCGCATCATCGTTTCCTCCTCTCCCGTCTCGCGCGGGAGGTGAAGGTTGTCCCGGCAAATTCGCCGAAGCGAATTCGCGGGCTGCAAACTCCGCCGGTCTCCTGGCTTGGCGGCCTCGAGCGGGCGGCCTTCCCATCCGGCTGGCCTCGTGAAGACCCGGCCGGACAGTGGCTCGCGCGCAGATGGCGCCGCCTTACAGTCGCGCGGCGGCGACGGCTTCACACCGTCTTCCCGAACGCGGAGTTCGCGGTGAATGTGGACGAGGTCGCGGCGCGGCCAATAGAGCGCGCGCAGCAACCGCGCGGGGACGCTTTGGGCGGGGACGCGAGTGCGTCTGCGCCCGATTCGCTCGCTGACTCCCTCCTGCCCTGGATCAGGACGCGCGGGCGGCCCGCGGGCCGGTTTCGATCTCGAGCGGCGCCTCGAAGACCTGCTCGAGCAAGCTCGCGCTGATAGACCGCCGCGGGCGTCCCGACGCGCAGGCATTTGCCGCGATGCAGCAGCACGATCTGGTCGGCAAATTCCGCCGCCAGGCCCAGCTCGTGCGTCACGACGATGACGGTGTAGCGATTTTCCTCGGCCAGGCGCCGCAGCCGCGCCAGCAGCTCGACCTGCGCGCCGATGTCCAGATGCAGCGTGGGCTCGTCGAGCAGCAGCACCAGCGGCTGCTGGGCCAGCGCGCGCGCCAGCACGACGCGCTGCTTTTCGCCGCCGGAAATTTCGTGCATCCAGCGGTCGCGCAGATGCTCGGCGCCGACTTGCGCGAGCGCGTTTTTGGCGATGGCGAAATCCTCCTCGCTTTCAAACCACAGCGAGCGGCCGTGCGGGTGGCGTCCTTGCAGCACGTAGTCGCCTGCGCGCAGCGGGAAGACCAGCGGGCTTTCCTGCTGCACCATGGCGATGCGCTGCGCGCGCGTGCGCGCGTCCAGCCGGCTGGTTGCGAAACCGTCCAGCTCGACGCGGCCGGAAAGCGGCGCAATGGAGCCGGCGATCAGCCGCAGCAGCGTGGACTTGCCGCTGGCGTTGGGTCCCAGGATGGCGACCAGCTCGCGCTCGCGCGCCTGGAAGGTGGTGGCTTCGAGCGTGAACAGCGGCGCCGCGTGGCGCGCGCGCGGCGTAGGCGTAGCTGGCCTGCTCGACGTTCACGCGCACGTGCGAGTGCGCGCGGGCGCCCGCGGCGGCATCGGCGCCGGAGCGGGAGTGGCGGCGGGGATGGGCGGCGTCGGACATGCTCACGCCAGCCTCCGCCGCAGCAGGTAGATGAAGACGGGCGCGCCGGCCATCGCCGTCATCGCGCCGACGGGCAGTTCGGTGGGCGCGACAATCGTGCGCGCCAGAGTGTCGGCCAGAACCACGGCGATGGCTCCGCCAAGCGCGGACGTGGGGATCAGCAGGCGGTAGTCGGAGCCGAAGAGCATGCGCATCACGTGCGGCACCAGCAGCCCGACGTAGCCGATCGCGCCGCTGACGGAAACGGCCAGGCCCGTCAGCACCGAGGCCGAAATGTACACGACCAGCTTGACGCGCGTCACGTCCACGCCGAGGTGCATGGCTTCGCGCTCGCCCGCCAGTAGCAGATTCAAATCCGAGGCCGTGGTGTAAATCGCGCCGGTCGCCGAGAGAAAGCCCACCACCAAGACCCAGAGCAGGCCGCGCGGCAGCGCGGTGGAAAGATCGCCCATCAGCCAGAAGGCGATGCCGCGCAGGTCGCGGCTGGCGAGCGTGGTCATCAGAAACATGATGATGGCGGAAAGAAACGATGCCGAGATGATCCCGGCGAGCAGCAGCGTGCTGCTATCGAGCTGGCCCTCGCGCCGCCCCAGCAAGTAGACGCCGGCGATGGTGGCCGTCGCGCCCAGGAAACGCCGCCAGCGGAGTCATCAGCGGCAAGCGTCGGCGCCAGCAGAAGGGCGACGATCACGCCCAGCGCCGCGCCGCTGGAAACGCCGAGCACATAAGGGTCGGCCAGCGGGTTCCGCAGCAGCGCCTGGAAGCTGGCTCCCGCCACGGAAAGCGCCGCGCCGACGAAAATGCCGAGCAGAATTCGCGGCAGGCGGATATCCACCATGATCAGCCGAAAATCGGTGGAGAGCCTTTCGGGATGGCCGCTGGCGAGCCACCAGAGATTTTGTCCCAGTTCGCCCAGCGAAAAGGGCACCGCTCCGAGGCGCAGCGCCAGCAGGACCACGCAACCAGCACCAGGGAAAGCAAGACGCAGATGCGCACGACGCGGGCGAGCGTGACAGGCCGCATCGTCAGAGGGCTCCCGCGCGTAGCGCAGCCGAGAAGATAGGAAAAAATCGCGTCGCGGAGGCTGGCGTGATCGGGTGTTCGGAGGCAAAACGTTCGGGATGGAGCGCGCGCGCGAGTTGCTCGATGGCGTCGATCAGGCGCGGCGCGGGACGGCTGAAGGCTTCGCTGAGAATGATGATTCGATTTTGACGCAGCGCTTCCAGACCTTGCCATCCCGGCCGGTCGCGGAGTTCCGCGATCTGGCGCCGAACCTGCTCGGGATCATCGCTCGAAAAAATCAGATACTCCGGCTGCTCGTGCACGACCTCCTCCAGGTTGATGTTCGGCCAATCCTGCGGCGTTGCGATGACGGAGCGGGCGCCCGCCAGTCGGAGGGCGTCGGCGAGGAAAGTGTTACGCCCCACCGAAATCAGCGGGTCGACCCAGGTGATGAAAAATACGGAACGCGGTTCGCTGCCGGAAAGACGCTCGCTGAGTTGCTCCAGGCGAGCGTGCAGGGTCGCGATGACCGCCGCAGCCTGTTCACCGGCGCCGAGCACGCGACCGAGCCGTTCGGTCGAGGAGAGCACCTGCTCCACCGTGCGCGGATCGGTAACATACACAGCGACGCCCAGATGTTCGAGAGCCTCGACGGTCGCCAGGCGGTTGATGGCGCGCGTGGCCAATACGAGGTCGGGATGAAGCGCCATCACTTCCTCGAGGCTCGGGTTCACGGGCCCGCCGACGTGAGCTTTCTTCAAGGCCTCGGCGGGATAGTTGCAGTAGTCGGTGTCGCCCACGAGCAGGTCACCCAGGCCCAACGCGAAGACTGTTTCCGTCAGATTGGGAGCGAGCGACACAATGCGCCGGACCGGCTGCGGCACGCGAACCACGCGAAAGGCTTCGTCGGTAACTGCAAGCGTTGAGGGCGGGTTGGTGGTCGCTGCCGATTGCGCTGCCGCGTTCCCAGCAGACAGCAGCACAGCCAGCAAGACGAAGCCAAACGCAAGCGGGGCCAGTGCAGGAGCACATCGGCGCTGAACAACAGCGCTGGGGATTCTGCTTTTGTTAGTCACCGAACCCGCGTCCTCTCTGCGAACAAGCATTTGGCGATAAAAAAAGCCCCACAAAAAGAGTGGGGCGCAAGCCCACACCCCTTTCTCGCGAAGAGTGTCAGTCTGCAACGGCCTGGGTGGGTGTCCTGACTTACGGCCGTGAGGGCCGGTTCACAGTGGCGGGACCGTGGCCGATTTTCACGGCCTTCCCCCGAGTTCCCAAGCCTGCAAGATTGTCGAGGACGAGTCTAAGCTGTGGCTCGACCGAGTGTCAACCGGGCGTCTGCGCGACATCTCGCGAGCTTGCAGAGGTGCCATACAAAAAGTCCGGCCCGTTCCGAGCAAAATTGCCAGGAACGGGCCGGAGTTGTTATCGAGGAATAGCTGTTTCCGCTATTTCATACCGAAGTTGAAGGTGACGCCGGTGGCCAGCTCGAAGTTGTTCGCGGTGATGCCGAAACTATCGGACTGGGTGCAACCACCGCACAACTCGGTCACAAACGTCGACGCGTGAAGGTAATCCACTTCGAGAATGCGAACGCCGAGGCGCCCGTGGTTCCAATCGACGCCTCCGCCGGTTTTAAAGGCAAAACCATTGCCATGCGCACCGCTCGTCGAGGTCGTAAAGCAGGAGCTCTCCGAGCCGGCTGACTGCAAACACTTGACGGTGAAACTTTCGTGTCCATGCGCGCCGCCAACCAGGAAATGAGTGAACAGGGCAAAGTTCCCGACGGGCAATGTCAGCTTCGGCCCGAATGTGTACGTGTAGAAGTCCTGACCCTCAGTTTCGACTTCGCCATTGGACGTAGCTGTGACCGGCGAGCTAAATACGGTGGGGCTGCCGTTGTGACCGTCAAAGTTAGCCTCGATGCCGATGTGACTGTTGAACGCATAGACGCCGGAGAGGGTGTAGCCGTGCAGTTCGTTTGTTAGCCCGCCAAGGCAGGCGGCAACGCAGCCATTTCCCCAATCATTGGTCATGTACGAATATCCTCCGAAGACGCTGATCTTTCCCGTGCTCTGAGCGTGCGCGGAGACACCCGTCAGGCAGGCTATAAGTCCCAACAAAGACAAACCAAGAACGTGTTTTTTCACCTTGTTTTTCCCCTGTTTAAGTTTTTAAAGTAAGGATTACGACGTGGCCCAAGTAGTAGCAGGTAAATCGAAGGATTTCCCTCTCCAAGTCATGTCCCGGGGACAGTTTGTATGATGGCGCCGCTCGCCGCCAGAATTAGTGTCTTGCGCGATGCGAAAGAGCAAACACCGCCGACTGCTGGATCTCGCCTCTCCCCGGGCTATTCCGCACAGGTCCCGGAAGGGCATGATCGAAGTGACCGCCGCCCTTTGGAGCATTGGTGTGTTTACGGTATTCTGTCTGGCCTATGCACGATTTGGGATATTTCCGCGAACATCTGCCGCAATTCGAGAAGATGGCGGCCGATCGCCATGTGGAGATCGACTTCGCGGGCTTTCGCGAATTTGACCGGGAGCGGCGCGAGCGGATCACCGCGACCGAGCGGCTGAAGGCCGAGCGCAACCGCGCCAGCGAAGAGATCGCGCGCCGTAAGCGCGCGAGCGAGAAGGCCGACGATCTACTGGCCCGGATGAAGAGCGTCTCGGAGGAAATCAAGCGGGACGACGAGCGAATTGCGGAACTGGATGCGCGGCTGCAACAGTTCATGTTGTCCGTACCCAATCTGCCGCATTCGTCGGTGCCCGTGGGCGATGCCTCGGCCAACCTCGAAGTTCGCCGGTGGGGATCGGCGCCGAAATTTGATTTTGCGCCGCGTCCGCATTGGGAAGTCGGCGAGCGGGCTGGAATCCTCGATCTCGCACGGGCCGCGAAAATTTCCGGGGCGCGTTTTGCCGTCTACCGGGGAATGGGCGCCCGCCTCGAGCGCGCGATTGCGAATTTTTTTCTAGATGTGCACGCGAAGAATGGCTACACGGAATACTTGCCGCCATTTTTGGTGAACACGGCGTCGCTTACAGCCTCCGGCCAATTACCGAAGCTTGAGGCGGACATGTTTCATCTCCAGGGCACGGATCTTTGGCTGACTCCCACGGCGGAAGTCGAATTGACCAGCCTGCATCGCGATGAAACGCTGGACGCCGACAGCTTGCCCGAAAAGGCTTGCGCGTGGACGGCTTGCTTTCGCTCCGAGGCCGGCGCCGCAGGCAAGGATACACGCGGCATCTTCCGGCAGCACCAGTTTCAAAAGGTGGAGCTGTTCAAATTCACGCGGCCGGACCAGAGTTACGAGGAACTGGAGTCGCTTGTCCGCAATGCTGAATCGTTGCTGCAAATGCTCGGTCTGCACTACCGCGTGATGCTGCTTTCGACGGGAGACATGGGTTTCGCATCGGCCAAAACATACGATCTCGAAGTGTGGCTGCCAGCCGCCGCCGAATTTCGCGAAATCTCCTCGAGTTCGAACTGCGAGGCCTTTCAGGCGCGCCGCAGCGGCATCCGCTGCAAGGCGAAAAACGGAAAGAGCGAGTATCTGCACACGCTCAACGGCTCGGGCCTGGCGGTTGGCCGGACGTGGATCGCGCTGGTTGAGAATTATCAGCAAGAGGACGGTTCCATCCTGGTTCCCGAGGTCTTGCGACCCTACCTGGGCGCGGAACGGATCTTGCCTCTGCCCTAGAGAGCACTACACGGGCGCGCCATGGCGGCGCGTGCCCGCATCCATTGTAAGCGTATTAGTATCAATCAGATATGAGATGTTTGAAGCCCTCCCGCTAGCGAGAGTCATTTTACCGATATCTACCGATTCGGCAGATCATGCAGGATTTCTGAGGGATTTGTTTGACACTTGTTTTGCGAATTCACTACACTTCGCCCGGTGTTCGAGTGATTGGGCTTTCGGAGAGCCGCCGCAAACGGAGTGAGTGCGGTGAATCGGACCGCAAGGAACCGATTAACCAAAGTTGAAACAGGGCCGGGACAAATAGCCGGCGCCATTCAAAACGGGTGAAATCACTAAGCCGCATGGTTTGGGTTGTTCTCTGGGGAATCCTACTGAGTTGGTTGCTGGGTATGCTTCGGCGATGGATTTCCGCTGCCGCGCGCCCGCAAACAGCCGGGCCGCGCCGGCCGCCCGACACCGCGCCAGTTATGCTGCGGCGCGATCCGTGGTGCGGCACTTACGTTTCTCCGGAAATTTCGTTTGCATTAGAGCAATCGGGCCAGATGGAGCACTTTTGTTCCGCCACATGCCGTGACCGCTTCTTGAGGTCCGGAGAAGATTTGCGCGGGCTGCAAGTACAACCCACGCCCGACAGGACAAGCGCGTAATTGCAGGAGGAGGAAGGCCGATGGCCAGTGCCGACAAGGCTGTTCCGCAGCCGATTGTTCCGCGGATGGCGCCCCGGGAGGATCTCAACCCGTATCGCATCGCGCAGATGCAGTTCGATATGGCGGCGGAGTTCCTGAAGCTGGACCCCGGTCTGCGGCAGATCCTGCGCACGCCGCGCCGCGTGATGGAAGTGGCGATTCCGGTGAAGATGGACAACGGACAGGTGAAGGTGTTTACGGGCTATCGGGTGCAGCACAACATCGCCCGCGGTCCGGCGAAAGGCGGCGTACGCTTCCATCCCAATCTCACGCTGGACGAGGTAAGGGCGCTGGCGTCGTGGATGACCTGGAAGACGGCGACGGTGAACATTCCCTATGGCGGCGCGAAGGGCGGCGTCATCTGCGACCCGAAACGAATGTCGCGCGGAGAACTGGAGCGCATGACGCGGCGGTTTGCCTTCGAAATTATGCCGATCCTCGGGCCCGAAAAGGATGTGCCTGCACCGGACGTGTACACCGATGCACAGACGATGGTCTGGATCATGGACACGTATGCGACGATGGCCGGCAACGCCTCGCCCGCGTGCGTGACTGGCAAGCCAGTGTCGCTGGGCGGTTCGGAAGGACGCAGCGACGCCACGGGGCGCGGGCTCATGTTCGTGATCGAGGAAGCCTGCAAGGTGAAGCGCATGTCACTGCGCGGCGCGACGATCGCGATTCAAGGCTTCGGCAATGTGGGCTCGACGGCGGCGCGCATTCTGACAGAGAAAAAAGCAAAGGTCATCGCGCTGAGCGATTCGCGCGGCGGCGTGCACAACCCGCGCGGGATCGATCCGCTCAAAGCGCAGCGTTACAAGGAACGGGCGGGTACGGTTGTCGGCATGCCGGGAGCCTCGCGCATCTCGAATGAGGAGCTGCTGACGCTGAAGTGCGATGTATTGGTTCCCGCCGCTCTCGAGAATGTGATCACACTGCACAATGCCGATCAGATCAAAGCCAAGATCGTCGCGGAAGGCGCCAATGGTCCCACGACGCCGCACGCCGACGAGGTTCTGGCGCGCAAGGGCATCCTCGTTCTTCCCGACATTCTGACGAATGCGGGAGGCGTAACCGTCAGTTACTTCGAGTGGTCGCAGAATCTGCAGGGCGCAAGCTGGACGGAAGCCGAAGTCAATCAGAAGCTCGACGTGGTGATGCGGCGGGCCTTCAATGACGTTTACGCGATGATGCGCAAGCATCACACGCATCCGCGCGCATCGGCTTACCTGCTGGCCGTCGGCCGGGTGGCCGATGCTACTCTGGCCCGCGGCCTTTTCCCCTGATTCCTTAGCGGGCGGCAAACGATAGCCTGCCAAGCCGCTCGTGTGCGAAAATAATCTTGCGTTGCGCGGGACGACGCGCGTAAAGTCTGATCCTTGCTCTTTGCACACGTTTAGGGCAGGTGGTTGGCGCGTGTGCATGGGGCGGAGGACGCAGCGCGTTGAGCAACAATCATCATTCCTACCCCATCGTTCTGAGCATCGCGGGCTTCGATCCTTCCTGCGGCGCGGGTGTTGCTGCGGACCTGAAAACTTTTGCCGCGCACAATTGCTACGGCGTGGCGGCCGTGACTGCGCTGACAGTGCAATCCACGCAGGGCGTGAAATCCATCCATGTGACTCCGTCCACGACGCTTCGCGCGCAGCTCGATGCGCTGGCCGAAGACGTGCAAATCGCCGCCGTGAAAATCGGCATGCTTGGCAGCCGCGCAAACGCTGCCGCAGTGGGAGAATTTCTCGACGCCGTGCACGTAGCGAACGTCGTGCTGGATCCGGTGATCCAGCCCAGCGCCGGCGGGCCGGAGCTGCTGGATGCGGCGGGCGTGAAATATCTCAGCGAAGAGCTAATGCGGCGGGCTTCGGTGGTGACGCCGAATATCAGCGAGGCTACGCTCCTGTCAGGACTGGAGATCAAAGATTTGGCGGGGATGGAAGCGGCGGCGCGCAAATTGATCGAGAAGGGCGCGCGAGCCGTGGTCGTCAAGGGCGGCCACATGGAAAAAGCCGTGGACGTGCTCTTTGACGGAGTGGAAATGACCGTGCTCGGCGGAGATCACGTCAAGTCGGAAAATACGCACGGTTCCGGATGCACGTTTGCTTCTGCAATTGCCGCGCAACTTGCTTGCGGCCATCCGCTGCGCGAAGCGGCCATGCTGGCGAAGGCTTATGTCACCAAGGCGATCGAGAGCGGGTTTGCGATCGGCAAGGGGCCCGGTCCGCTCGATCACTTTTATCGCACGCACCACGAGCCGCCTCTGCGCGGAGTACATGAAGTGCCGCAGCATGGGATGCATCCTGCATCCGAGCCCGGGATGCGGTAGCGACGCGGTTCCCTCCTGTTTTTCTTTCTCCGAGATTTGGTGTGAGTGACGGAACGAGATCGCCCTGCGCGGCGATCAGGCTCCGCGTTGGTAGACGATTCGGCCGGCTACGATGGTGGCCATCGGCGCTCCGCGAAATTCGCGCCCGTCGAAGGGTGAATTGCGCGATTTGCTGGCCGACTCGCTGGCGCGAAACGTCCAGGCGTGTTCGGTGGAGAAAAGCGTGAGGTCGGCCGGCTCGCCGACGGCGATGCGCCGCGTGCGGCCCAGGACGCGCGCGGGCCCGGTGGTGAAGAGTTCGACCATGCGCGCGAGGGAGAGCTTGCCGGCGTGCACCAGTTCCAGCGTGAGCGCCAGCGCCGTCTCGAATCCAGTCACGCCAAATGGCGCGCGATCGAACTCGACGTCCTTGCTGGCTGGTTCGTGAGGCGCGTGGTCGGTGGCGATGGCGTCGACGGTTCCGTCGGCGAGACCTTCGATCAGCGCCGCGCGATCCTCGACTGAAGCGAGCGGAGGGTTCATCTTAAAGCGCGTGTCGTAAGCACGTCTTCATCGCACAGCGTGAAATGGTGCGGGGTGACTTCGCAGGTGACGCGCATGCCCTTTTGTTTGGCCGCGCGGACCAATTCAAGCGAGGCGCGCGCGGAGAGATGAGCGATATGCAGGCGGCAGTCGCTCAGTTCCGCGATCTGGACATCGCGGCACACAGCGATGGATTCGGTGGCTGCGGGCATGCCGCGCAGGCCGAGCCGCACCGACTGGCGACCCTCGCGCATGACCGCGCCGGCAAAGAGCGAGGCGTCCTCGCAATGATCGATCACCGGGAGGTCCAACGCGCGGCAATAGTCCATGACCTGGCGCAGTAATTTGGTTGTGGCGATGGGCTTGCCGTCGTCGCTTACCGCGACGATCCCGGCCTGCTGCATGGCGGCAATTTCCGCGAGGGCTTCACCTTTGCTTCCCGCCGAAGCCGCCCCGATGGGCCAGACACGCGTGCTGGCTGTGGCTGCGCGTTCCAGGATTCCGCGGGTCACCGAAGCGCTGTCGTTCACCGGCCGCGTATTGGGCATGGGGCAGACGGCTGTGAAGCCGCCGCGGACCGCTGCGCGCGTTCCGGTCTCGATCGTTTCCGAAGATTCAAAGCCCGGCTCGCGCAAATGGCAATGCAAGTCGATAAATCCGGGCGCGACGCAAAGGCCGGTGGCGTCGAGCGTTTCGATTTGCGCGCTGCTAGCGGCATCGCCGGCCGCATTGCCGCCGGTCGGCGGTGCTACGCGCGTGATGCGGTCGCTTTCGATCCAAACGTCCAGCATCGCGTCGGTGCCACTGGCAGGATCGATTACGCGTCCGTTCTTAATCTGCAGCATGGGTGGACCCTTTGGGTTGATCGGACTCGCTTCCGGTGCCAATCAATAGGAAGAGCAGCGCCATTCGCACGGCGAGGCCGTTGGTGACTTGTTCGAGGATGCAGGACTGCGGCCCGTCGGCGACCGCGGGGTCTATCTCGAGGCCGCGAATCATGGGGCCTGGGTGCATCACGATGGCGTCCGGTCTCGCCAAACGCAGGCGCTCCGGCGTGAGTTGATAGAGCAAGACGTACTCATCGAGCGGCAGCGCAGGTTCGTGCATCCGCTCCTGCTGCACGCGCAGGACGATGACGACGTCGGCCCCTTCGAGGGCCTCCGCGATCCGCAGCGCGCGGCGGACGCGCAGGCCGGAGCATTCGAATTCGCGCGGGACCCACATGGCTGGCCCGCACAACGTGAACTGACAGCCGAACTTCCCGAGCAGCTGCATATTCGAGCGGGCCACGCGGCTGTGCAGGATATCGCCGATGATCGTGACGCGCAGACCTTCGAGCGAACCGCGGCGGTCGCGAATCGTCAGGGCATCGAGCAGCCCCTGCGTCGGGTGTTCGTGCATGCCATCACCCGCGTTGATGACTGGAATTTCCAGGCGGCTGGCGACGAAGTCGGCGGCGCCGGAAGAGCTGTGGCGCATCACGATGCAATCGGGCTTCATGGCATCGAGCGTGCGCACGGTATCGAGCAGCGATTCGCCCTTCTTAAGGCTGGACGTTTCGGCCTGCAGATTCATGGTATCGGCGCCGAGGCGCGAGGCAGCGGTGGCAAAGCTGATGCGGGTGCGCGTCGAGGGTTCGAAGAAAGCCAGCGCGGCTGTTTTGCCGCGAAGCGTGGCCAGTTTTTTGAGTGGATAGCGCTGGAATTCCTGAAAGGGCTTGGCCTCGTCGAGCAAAAAAACGATCTGCTCAGCGGTGAGGGGCTCGATGGCCAGCAGATGGCGCAAGCGTTCCGGCACGTTTCCTTAAGCGCGGCCGGAGCGGAGAGCGATCCGGCTGCAATGCGTTTCAGTCTACGCGTTCCACAAGCATGACGCGCTCCTGATCGTCCACTTCGCTCAGGCGGACCTCGATGATTTCGTTGGAACTGGTTTGCACGTGACGGCCCACAAAACTCGCTTCGATGGGCAGTTCCCGGTGGCCGCGGTCAATCAGCACCGCGAGCCGGACCCGCTGCGGACGGCCCTGATCGAATAGCCCATTCATCGCCGCGCGAACAGTCCGTCCGGTATAGAGAACGTCATCCACCAAGATGAGATCCTTGTCGTCCACCACGAATGGAATCTCGCTCGAGTGCAAAACGGGGTGTTGCGCGACTTTCGACAGGTCGTCGCGATAGAGCGTGATGTCCAGGGTTCCCACGGGCACGTCCACGCCATCGATCCCGCGCATCGCTTTTGCGATCCGCTGGGCCAGGGGCACGCCGCGCCTGCGGATTCCGATGAGGGCGAGGTTCGCGGTACCGCCGCTTTTTTCCACAATTTCGTGCGCCAGCCGCTGCAGCGTCCGGTCAATTTCGGTCGCCGACATCAACTGTTTTTTCTCGACGACGCTCATCGGGCGAACATCCTAGCACAGAGGCGACGGTTGCCGAAGTGCGCCGCGCAACGAGTCTCCGGCGCTCGCTAGCCGTTTCCTTGGTTGTGTGGCTGTGCGTGCTAGACTAGGCCGCCGTGAGCCGCCCAGGAGCAGTGGACCTCGCCGTGAATGTCGGTTCGGTGCGCCTGGCCAATCCGGTCATCGCCGCGGGCGGCACGTTTGGCTACGGCATCGAGTTTGCCCAACTCACCGATCTGAATCGGCTGGGCGGAATTGTGGTCAAAGGGCTTGTCGCTCGAGCCGATGGAGGGCGCGCCGCCGCCGCGCCTGGTGCCGACTGCAGCCGGAATGCTCAACGCCGTCGGCCTGCAAAACATAGGCGTGCGCAGATTCATCGCCGAGAAGCTCCCAGCACTGCGGGCATATCGCACCCAGATCATCGCCAACGTCTTCGGTCACTCGATTGAGGAATACGTGGGGGTCATCGGCCAGCTCGAGGCAGCGGAAGGCTTGGCAGCCTATGAACTAAACATCTCCTGCCCCAACGTCGCCTGCGGTGGCCTGCAGTTTGGCAGCGACCCGCGGATGGTGGGTGAGGTGGTCTCTGCGGCTCGGCGGGCTGCCAAACGGTCCCTGTGGGTGAAACTCTCCCCGAATGTCTCGGATATCGGCGTGATCGCCAAGGCCGCTGCCGAGGCTGGCGCAGATGCCCTGACCGTCGCCAACACCTATGCGGCCATGAGCGTCGACTTTCGCACCCGGAGGTCGCGCCTCGGCAATCCCACTGCCGGATTATCCGGCCCTGCCATCCGCCCCATTACTACGAGGATGGTTTATGACGCCTCCAAGGCGGTCAAGATACCAGTGATTGCGCTGGGGGGAATCGACAAGGCTGAAGATGTGCTCGAGTACTTCGTCGTGGGTGCGTCGGCGGTCCAGGTGGGCACGGCCAGTTTTGCCGATCCGCGGGCTTGCGAGAGGATCGTGAACGAGTTGGAAGGGCTGTGCAAAGCTAATAATATACTTAGAATCAGCGAGTTATCAGGTACATTTCGGGCAGAATAATGCTTGAAAACGGCTCGGTTAAAGATATACTTCTAGGATGCTTTGGCCGCTTGATGCCTCGGTCATACGCAGGCTCACCCGGACAGCTTTCATCGCCTTCGGCTGGCCGCTCCTCATTTTGCTGTCTGCGCTTGGTCTCCAAGCTCCATTAGCGGCTCGTCCGGCAGAGACCCCCAAGCCAATTAGGACGTGGACCGGCGTTGCCAGCTGGTACGGACCGCGTTTTCAGGGACGCAGGACAGCCAGCGGCCAACCCTATGACATGTTTGCCCCTACCGCTGCTCATCCGTGGCTGCCGTTTGGCTCCCTGATCCGGGTGGTGAATCTGAAGACTGGCCACAGCCAGCTGGTTCGGATTAACGACCGGGGGCCGGCCGTGGACGATCGGGAGCTGGACGTATCCTTTCTGGCCGCATCCCGGCTGGGACTGCTCGATCGCGGCTTGGCCAGGGTACGAATCGAGCTTCTGGAGGAGCCCACACGACCCTAGCCTCCGCAGAAGCTGCCCGCCGTAAGTTAATCGTAGCATTGGACTTTGGCAACTTTGGCGACGCGCTGGCTCTAGCCCGCCGCGTAGCTGACCTCGTTGGCCTTTTCAAAATTAACATCCAACTGTTCACCGCCGAGGGACCGGACGCCGTACGCAGACTGGCGGAACTTGGCGTCGGAGTGTTCCTCGACCTGAAGTATCACGACATTCCCAACACCGTCGCCGGCGCGGTGGCAGCTGCGGCGGGTTTGCCGGGTCTGGAACTGCTGGACATCCACGCTACTGGCGGTCTCGCCATGATGCGTGCAGCTGCGGAGGCGCTGGCTGCCAGCCAACCGTCCGGGGCGGGCCCCAAGCTGCTTGGCGTGACCATCCTGACCAGCATGGATAAAAAGGCCCTCGCGCAGGTCGGCATCAGCGGATCGCCGCGGGCCAGAGTGGTCAGCCTTGCTCGACTTGCGAAACGCGCCGGACTCGATGGAGTGGTCGCTTCTCCGCAGGAGGTCGCGCAGATTCGCCGCGCGTGTGGGCGCAACTTCTTAACCGTCATTCCGGGCGTGCGCCAAGCTCCTTCCGAGAAGACCACGCATCGGCGCCGGGACGATCAGGCGCGGGTGGCCACGCCCGGAGAGACCATTCGCGCCGGGGCCGACTACCTCGTCGTGGGCCGGCCGATCACAGCCGCGCCCGATCCTCGGGGCGCCGCTCAGTCCATCGTCGCGGAGATCGCTTTGGCGCTGGGCGGAGGTTAGCGATTTGGATGACGCGGCTGCCCTGAGCCGCGGGTGCGCGGTGGACACGAGCCGGGTTATGTTATACTCTACGTGAACGTCAAGTATTTTCCGCTCTGAGCGGGAAAACCTGAAAGGCAGGTTTGTTATGGGAGAATTAAGCCCAATTCATTGGCTGATCGTTCTTGCGATCATCGTGCTGCTGTTTGGTGGCAAAAAGATTCCAGAGGTGATGCGCGGCTTGGGTGAGGGTATCAATGCTTTCAAGGCAGGCATGCGCGGCGACGGCACAACCGCTGCCCCAGGCCAACCGACGCAGGCTCCGCCTCCCGCGGCGGCTCAGAGCACTGCGACTGCGACGCCGGTGATTGAAAAGAAATAAGCGGCAGAGAAACGGCTCGAAAGTCGACGAGGGTTTCAAGGGCGGCCCGAGAGGCCGCCCTCATCATTTCCAGTGGCTCGCTGCAGCGTCGGGCCATCCCAATTCTTTTAGTATGCGATAGAACCTGGCCAGCGGCAGACCTACCACGTTGAAGTAACACCCTTCGATTCGCTCCACGTAACGCCCCGCAATTCCCTGGATGGCATAGGCGCCGGCTTTATCGAGAGGCTCGTTCGTAGAGGCATATTGCTGGATCTCTTCCGCGGTGAGCGGGGCAAAGCGAACCTGCGTCGCTTCGAGTTCAAGCCGCGTCTCGCCATCGGGCACTCGGATTACCGCGAGGCCCGTCACCACGCGATGCGTTTTACCGCAGAGCTTGCGGAGCATTTCGGCGGCGACGCGGGCGGAGCCGGGTTTGCCCAATACTTCACCGTCCAGGTCCACCACGGTGTCGGCAGCGATCACGATCGCTGTTTCATTCAGCGATTTTAACTTTGCAACAGCCTCACGCGCTTTGGCTTCGGCCAGCCGCAGCACCATTGCTTCCACGGTTTCTCCGGCGCGTGGTGACTCGTCCACATCCGCAGGCAGCGTTTCAAAGGGAATCCCGGCGTCTCGGAGGATTTCGGCGCGGCGCGCAGAGGCGGAGGCGAGGATGATCTTCATCTTGTGAATGTCGCGGGATCGTGTGAGCGATCGAGCCGCGCTTATAGCGCGACGGTCTCCTGATATTCGCCGAAGACGCGGCGCAGGGCGTCGGAAATTTCACCGACGGTGGCGTAGGCTTCGACGGCGGCCAAAATCACGGGCATCAGATTTTCGCCCGAGCGCGCGCGTGATTCGACCGTGGCCAGCGCCTCCGCAGCACGCGCTGCGTCGCGGCGCGTGCGCAGAGCTTGGAGGCGTTCGATTTGTTCTCGTTCGATGCCGGGATCGACCCGCAAAACGGGGATCGGCGTTTCTTCGCCAGCGCGGAAACGATTGACGCCCACGACCACGCGCTCGCCGCGCTCCACCTTTTGTTGGTACTCATACGCCGCGTTTTGAATTTCGCGCTGGATGTAGCCGGTTTCGATGGCGCGCAGAGTGCCGCCCAGGGCGTCGATGCGCTCGATCATGGTCTTAGCCTGCCGCTCGATTTCGTCCGTCAGCCACTCGATCGCGTAGGCGCCGCCGACCGGGTCCACGGTATTGGCGACGCCGGTCTCGTGGGCGAGGATCTGTTGCGTCCGCAAGGCCAGCAGCGCGGCATCCTCGGTGGGCAGCGCAAGCGCTTCGTCGAGCGCATTGGTGTGTAGAGACTGGCAGCCTCCCAGCACGGCAGCGAGCGCCTGCACGGCGACGCGAACGATGTTGTTGTTTGGTTGCTGGGCGGTGAGGGACGAGCCCGCCGTCTGCGCGTGGAAGCGCAGCATCATCGAGCGCGGATCACGCGCGCCGAAGCGCTCGCGCATGATGTGAGCCCAGAGCCGGCGCGCCGCGCGATATTTCGCTATTTCCTCGAGCAGGTCGCTATGCGCGTTGAAGAAAAAGGAGAGCCGGGGCGCAAACTCATCCACCGCGAGGCCGGCGGCGACGGCGGCTTCGACGTAGGCAATGGCGTCGGCGAACGTGAAGGCCACTTCCTGCGCGGCCGTCGAGCCGGCCTCGCGGATGTGATAGCCGGAAATGGAGATGGTCGTCCATCGGGGCATCTCGGTGCGGCACCAGGCAAAAAGATCGGTGATGATGCGCATCGCCGGGGCCGGCGGATAAATGTAGGTTCCGCGCGCGATGTATTCCTTGAGGATGTCGTTCTGCACCGTGCCGGAAAGCTCGTCGAGGCTGGCGCCCTGGCGCCGCGCCACCGCTGCGTAGAGGGTGAGCAGGATGGCTGCGGTTGCGTTGATGGTCATGGACGTGGAAACGCGCGCGAGGGGAATACCCTCGAACAGTGTCTCCATGTCCTCGAGGGAGCAGATGGCCACGCCGACCTTGCCCACTTCGCCGCGCGCGCGGGGATGGTCGGAGTCAAAGCCCATTTGCGTGGGCAGGTCGAAGGCGACCGAAAGCCCAGCTTGGCCCCTTGCCAGCAGGTAGCGATAGCGCTCGTTGGATTGTGCCGCGCTGCCGAAACCTGCGTACTGGCGCATGGTCCAGAGTTTGCCGCGATACATCGTCGGATAGATGCCGCGGGTAAAGGGGAATTCGCCAGGACCGCCCAGGAAGGATTCCGGGTCCCAAGCGCCGAGATCGGCTGGCGCGTAGGCGGTCTTCAGAGGGACGCCCGAAAGAGTTGTTGCCTGCGACGTTTGCCGCGGCCCCGAGGTGGTTGGCGGAGTCGTTGTCGCGTCGGGTTCTGTCTTGGCCATGGCGGGAGAGATTCCGCAGCTTCAGCGCACGCGGCGCGACGAGCGAAACGAGGTCAGGCCGAACATGACGAACATCAGAGCGAAGCTGGCGCAGACGATCCAGAGCCAGGGTGTGGATTTGTGAAGCCACTGCCGCAGCGCGGCGCTGGCCCACGAAAATGCCAGCAGGAAGAACATGGCGCCGGTGGTTTCGTGGAAGAGCTGCCGCAGCGCTCGCCACAGCGTACGAAAGAATCCGACGCGTTGGCCCGGATTAGCCTGCGGGGAAGCCATGGATTGGATTTTATCGCAAAGCTCGCTTGCAGGAAAACCACGCGGAGTGAGCGAGTGGGCAACCGGGCACGCCGGAGGTCTTGTGCCCGGCTGGGGCCGCGTCCTACAATGTAAATTAGCCTTGATCGAAGGAGGCTTCTTGCAACTCGACGATCATCTCAAGCGTTTGCTCCGCGAGCTGGGGCACGCCATCAACGACAGCGTGTCGGAATCCGACCGCATTACGGAGGCCATCGCGGGCGTTCGCGCCGCGGGCTACGACATCGTGCTCAAACTGGACGCCACGATTGGTCTCGCGCGCCGCGAATCCCATCCCGAGCGCATCACGTCCACCGACCGCCGCTTCCTGGAGTCGCTGCACATCCAGGTGGATCAGGAAGTGCTGGAAGAGGAAGAGGGACACGAGACAAAGCTCGAGATCACACCGCAAGATGTCCGTTTCCTCAAATCTTTGAAGATCTCCTTGGACGAGCAACTCTGAAGAGCGGATTTCGCGCGCCCCACCTGGAGTGAAATGGCATGGCGCGCTGCCCAGAGGCCGTCCGCTTCGTTCGCTAGAGTTCGACCAGAAGAATGCGCGCGATGGTTCGTCCCCCTGCTGTCGCCGGCCGGTTTTATCCCGATCAACCCGATGAATTGGCGGAACAGGTGGCGTTGTATTGCGCCGCTCCTGCTGGGGTTGCGCGCCGCAAAGCACTCGCCTGTGTGGTTCCTCACGCAGGCTATCGGTTCTCCGGACATGTTGCCGGAGCTGTGTACGCGCGGCTGGAACCGCCGCGACATTTCCTCTTGCTCGGCCCCCGGCACTATCCTCGCGGTGAGGCGCAGGCAATTTTATCTGAAGGATCGTGGCAGACCCCGCTGGGCCCCGCGGAGATTGATGCGGCGCTGGCCGCGGAACTGAAACGGGCCTGCGGCGCATTGGTCGAAGACGAGGTCGCGCATCGAGACGAGCACGCACTCGAAGTGCAGCTGCCATTCCTGCAAGCGCTGGCCGGCGATTTCCGCTTTGTGCCGATCGCGCTGGGCACCCGAGACTATGGAGTGCTGGAGTCGCTGGGACAAGCGATTGCCGCCGTTCTGGCGAGGCAAGCTGAACCTGTGCTGATCATCGCCAGCTCGGACATGAATCATTATGAGTCGGACGAAATCACGCGCAGAAAAGACGGCGCGGCACTCGAGCGCCTCCTGGCTCTCGATCCGCGCGGGCTCTACGATATCGTCCGTCGCGAAGCAATCACGATGTGCGGAGTGGGCCCGGCGATCAGCATGCTTACGGCTGCGCGGCTGCTCGGCGCCACGCGGGCCGAACTGGTCCGCTACGCCACATCGGGCGACGTCACAGGCGACTACGACGAGGTGGTCGGTTACGCCGGCTGCATTATCGACTGAGGATTCGCGGAAAAACCGCCATATTTAAAGCTATTGGGGCGCCTGCGAGGCGCGAATTCGTTCGGCCAGCGCCCGAGCGCGCTCTCGCGCCACATCCACCAGCTTGGAATCTGAGGCAATGCTATCGAGCACCGGCAGGAGCCGTTCGGGCTCAGGCAGGATGCGCTGGCTGAGGTGCAATTCAAATTGCGCCAAGGCGTCATTCACGCCCAAGCGGTCGTATCTCAATCGCCGTTGCAGCAGGTCCCGATCCTCGAGTTGCTGCGCTAAGCCCTCGAAGATCGTCTGCAGCTGGGTAGCGGAATGATTGATCGTGTAATTGAACTGGGTCTCGTGGACTTGGCCGTCCTTTTCGTAACGAAGCGTCTTCTGGCCGAGGTCGGCTACGCGCCGGTGGACGTCCAGATCGACGGCGTCGAAATTGTGCAATTCGGCCGCGAGCGCGAATATTCTCGCCTGCACTGGCGCACCAACCTGAAAAGGCTGCGGATCGGCGTCCTCGCTCGACTGCCGAATGTCGTAGCTTGCTGTGCCGTCTTCACTCAGCTTGATCTCGATGAACTCCGGACTGCTGCCTTTGAAGACGCGCCGGTACGTGATGGTCGCACCACCATCGGCCCAGAGCGCAGCCGGCAGCAATAAAAGACTGAGCAGCAGCCAAGCAGTTTTGCCCGGTCTCGCGCGTTGGTTCATGACAGAGAGGGGATGCGCGGAACGGCCGCACGGTTGCGGCGACGAGAGCCGCCGGGCGCGCAAAGAACCGCCGATTGGGCCGCCATGCGGCGTTGCGTCTCGGCCATCTGCACGTGGCAAAGCGCCACGGCCAGTGCGTCGGAGGCGTCAGGGGGCTCGGGCGTTTCGCTCATACCCAGGACGGATCGCACCATCTGCTGCACCTGCTCCTTCCCCGCGTTGCCATATCCGGCGACGGTGGCCTTTACCTCGCGCGGGGAATAACTGAAGCTGGCAATGCCGGCCTGTGCCGCAGCGAGTAAAATTACGCCGCGCACCTCCGCCAGCCGCAGAGCCGTCTTCATGTTGAGCGCCGTGAAAACCGATTCGATCGCGACGCCGTCAGGGGCAAATTCGCTTATGAGTCCCGCGACCAAGGCATGAATGTCGCGCAGGTGCATCTGCGTTGAGAGCGGTTCCACGCCGTCTCGCCGGGCCGCCGGGCGCAGAGCCCCGAAGCGCAGCATGCGGCAGCGCCGGCCGTCGCTTTCGACGACGCCATATCCGGTGGCGCCAGCCACGGCTGGGTCCACACCCAGCACGCATAGCATACGGCCATTTTGTGGTGTAGAGATGGGCACCGCGGAGAGTGTACGGCGCTGCGAAAACATCTGCCTAGGGCTTTTCTTGCCGTCGCGGAGAAAGGCGCAACGGACGGGGTCTAGTTGCTCGCGGACAGCACGGCCAATTCCTTCTCATCGATGTCGAAGTTGGCGTACACATGCTGCACGTCGTCGTGCTCCTCGAGAATTTCGATGAGCTTGAGCATTTGTGACGCGGCAGAGCCGGTGAGCTGAACGTAATTTTGCGGCACGAAGGCGACCTCCGCCGTAGCCGGAGTGATACCTGCTTTGCTCAGCGCTTCGCGGACCGCCTCGAAGGCTTCCGGAGGAGTCAGTACTTCCCACTCCGACCCGTCGTCTCGAAGATCGTCGGCACCGGCGTCAAGCACGATCGAAAGCATCTTGTCTTCGCTGGCCTGCTCTTTCGGAACGATGATCTGGCCCTTGCGGTGGAACATCCAGCCGACCGCCCCCGTCTCGGCCAGGTTCCCGCCGTGCCGGCTCATCATGTGGCGAATCTCGCTCACGACGCGGTTGCGGTTCGTGGTGACGACTTGCAGGATCATGCCCACGCCACCCGGACCGTATCCCTCGAAGTTCACTTCCTCGTACTGTTCGCCTTCGATTTGTCCCGTGCCCCGCTGAATGGCGCGCTCGATGTTTTCGTTGGGCATGTTCTCATTCTTGCCCGCCAAGATGGCCGAGCGCAGCCGCGGGTTGGAATCCGGATCGCCGCCTCCCACGCGCGCAGCAATGGTGATTTCCCGAATCACTTTTGTGAAGGCGCGCCCGCGCTTGGCGTCGGTCGCCGCCTTCTTGTGCTTGATGGTGGCCCACTTGGAATGCCCAGACATACGATTGCCTCGCGTTGGATTTCAGGAAATTTGCCTGGCCGCAGCCCCCAGGAGACGCTCGCGGGGCCGCTCCCCTGCCATTTTGCCCGCTCAGTTTAGCACACCCTATCTCGCAGCGGAACGGCAGGTTGGGGGACGCGAGAACCGGTGGCGGGCGGCCGTTCCGGCACCTGAGGGACGGTGGCGAATTCGCCCCTTTCCGCGTCACGCCAGTGGATTTTCCCCCGAGCCGGTGCAAGAATCAGCATTCTGAGAGGTTTCCCGAGGCATGCCCAGCCCCTGTGCACAGCCCGCGTGCAAGGCCGCAGTGCCCACCGACCTGGAGTCCACGAAGCTCTGCTTAATGCATTTCACGCTCGCGATCGAGCAAGCCTGCGCCGAAATGCGTCGCGAGACCGTCCTGGGCCGCGCGCCGCACGAACGGCAAGTGGAGATCATCCATTACATCGCCGAGAATGGAGAAATGCTGGCTCGCGCGGCAACGAGCGGAATGCATCTGACCGACGAACTGAAGGCGCGCGTCCTGAACACTTTTCTCACGTTGATGAACTTGCGGGAAAATCTGGATCGCTCAGCGCTTCGCCAGCCGGTTGGCCGCAGCGGGAACCGTTAAGCAGCCTCTCGGCAGAGCGGGCGACACGCGAATCTTATCCACGCATGAAGAGGAAAAACGGCCATTCACGCACCTACGTAACGCGCATAGAGTGAACGAGCCACTGCGGGGTCACGCGTGCCTTTGATGATAGCCCGCCCATCGGCGAAAACCGTAACCTCATACGGCGGGACGCGAAATCGCAACAGAAACTCGTTGTGACGCACCTCGCCTCCGCCGGCCGCCAGAGTGCGGCCCAGGTGGGCGAGGTCCAGGCGCCGCCGTCGTTCGTGAATCTGCACCGAGTCGCGGCCGCACATGGTCACATGGGGCTGCGCCTCGCCCGTCAGATAGCGGAATTCGCGCCGGCCGCAGGCGCGGCAGCCTGAGCGGCGGGCGACGCGAATGGCCTGCGAACGGCCAGTCCAGACGTCAAATGAGAGGAGGCGGTCATCGAGCGTCTGCGTCTTTCCGAGAAGAAGTTTCAGCGCCAAGGCGGCCTCGATCGAAGCGATCACTCCGGCGGCCGCGCCGAGCACGCCGACGGTATCGCAGGTGGCCTGCGTCCCGGGCGCCACGAGTGGGCTCGAACCATTCTCCTCGTGTTTAATCGCGGACGGGTCTCCGCCAGCACGGTCATCCATACCTTCGTCGGCTTCCGCCAAGCACGCCAAGCAAGGCGTCTGGCCCGGTCGAATGGCCATGGTCACGCCATAGCTGGCGACCACAGCAGCATAGATCCACGGTATCCCCTCTTTCACCGCGTAATCATTCACCAAGAGCCGGGCCTCGAAATTGTCCGTGCCGTCAAGGAGCAAGGGGAAACCGCCCAGCAAATCCTCCGCATTTTTGGCGTCCAGGTCAGCCACGATGCCTTCGACTTTGACGTCGGAGTTGATAGCCCCCAGTCTTCGCTCTGCCGCCACCGCTTTGGGCAAAGCATCCCGCGCGTCGGATTCTTCGAACAGGGTTTGCCGCTGCAGATTCGACTCCTCGACGAAGTCGCGGTCGATGATGCGCAGGCGCCCTACGCCGGCTCGCGCAAGCAGGTTCGCCAGGGCCGTGCCCAGAGCGCCGCAGCCGACAACGACAGCCGAGGACGCTCGCAGCCGCTCCTGTCCCTCTTCGCCGATTTCGGCGAACAGGATTTGCCGGGAATACCGTTCACGGGTCTTGGCGTCCATGGGTCCTTTGGTTCGAGGCTGTTCCTGCGCCCCCGTGCCAATCTTTGCCTGGCATTCGAGCACTGGAAAGGCAAGCGCCCGTCGACCGTGCACAATCATAACGCGGTTCGCAAGCGAAACAGGCGCGATCGCACAAGTGTCGCGAACTTCCCGGTCCAGTACAACGCGGCTGTGCTAACCTGTCGTCACAGTGAGTTGTGATGGCGAATCGTGTCCGCGCGCGGCTGCCCAGCCAAATCCGGATAGCGTTGCTGTGCCTAATCGGCGTGATCATGTGGGCGCCGGTGGCGCCCGCTGATTCATTGTCCGACTTCAACGGGCAACGCGTCTCGGCGATTCGCGTCGTCGGTGAATCTGGCGCAGTTTTGGAAGACAACCCCACTGGGCTGGCCCTGGAACCGGGACAACCGTTTAGCATCGATGCCGAGCGCGAGACCTTGCGCCAGCTTTACCGGTCGGGGCGCTACGCGGACCTGGTCGCAGAAGTTTCGCCCGAGGGCGGCGGATTGCTGCTGTCCTTCGTCGCCCAACAGAACTACTACGTCAGCCGCGTCTTAATCCTCGGCCTGCGCGAGCCGCCGAGCGACACGCAGGCCGTCGCCGCGCTGGGTTTTTCTCTGGGAACGACCTTCCATGAATCCGATATGCCCGCGGCGCTTACTCGTCTGCGGTCCATGCTCGAGGACGAGGGTCTCCATCAAGCGAAGATTTCATACCAGTTATCTCCCCATCCCGACACCAGGCAAATGGACATCACCGTGCGCATCGTCCCCGGCCCCCGTGCGCGTGTTGGGGCGCTCCATCTGATCAACGAGACGCCCTACTCCGAGGCCGAGCTGCGCGGGCAGTTGCGACTCAAGCCCAAGACGGAAGTTACCTCGGAACGGCTCGATCAAGACACGCAACGGGTACAAAAATGGCTGGCCGCCCGCGGCTATCTGGGCGCGCGGGTCTCCGTGTCGCGTGGCTCGTACGACGCGGGAACGAACCAGTTGCCGCTCGAGATTCATCTCTTCGCGGGGCTGAAGGTGGAGGTGCGGGTTGCGGGCGCCAATGTTTCGTCGCGGACGTTGCACAGGTTGCTGCCCATCTATGAAGAGGGCGCCGTCGACGACGATTTGCTGCAGGAAGGCCGGCGCAATCTGCGCGACTACTTTCAGGGCCAGGGCTACTTCGATACGGAGGTGAACTACGTCACCTCGGAGACGCCTTCCAAAGCGACGCCCGGTGCAGGCGCGGCACCGGCATCCGCGGCCTCATCGTTCACCGCCGCGCCATCCGCAGCGCCGGACTCCGGCTCGGAGACGATTACCTACCAGGTCGAGCGCGGCCCGCGCCGGCGCTTGGTGGGAATGAGCTTTACGGGGAATCAGTATTTTGATGACGAGATTCTGCGTAGCCGAGTGCGCATCCAGCCCGCCGGTTTTGATACGCCCGGTCGCTTCAGTTCGGCGCAGCTGGCCAGCGACGTGGGGTCGCTCACCGACATCTATCACGCCAACGGTTTTCTTTCCGTGCACGTCAATAGCGACGTTCAGGAAAACTATGGCGGCAAGAGCGAAGCTCTCTTCGTGCGTTTCAAAATTCAGGAGGGGCCACAGACTCGCGTCGCCGACCTGAAACTGGAGGGAAACAAAGCCCTCAGCGATAGCGAACTCTTGCGCGTGATCGGCTCCGCGGCAGGCCAGCCCTTTTCCGATTTCAATGTCGCCGGCGATCGGGACAATGTGCTGGCTCTCTACTACGATCAGGGTTTTCCCGCGGCCCGCTTCACCTTTTCGACGCAAACGCTGCCCCCAGCCGGCTCTCAACAAGGACCTCGTGTTCAGCTCACCTATCACATCGATGAAGGCGCTCAACTCCGCGTGGCCCGCGTGCTGGTGGATGGGTACGACCATACCCGCCTCAGCGTAATTTCGCGCGAAGTCCAGATCCAGCCCGGCAAGCCGCTCAGCGAAAGCGCGGTTGTCGAAACGCAGCGGCGCCTCTACAACCTGGAGATTTTCAACCGCGTTTCCATTGCGCCGCAGAATCCCGATGGCACCGATCCGGACAAAACCGTCGACGTGCTCGTCGAAGAAGCGCGACGCTATACCATCGCATACGGACCGGGACTCGAGGTGCAACGCCTGGGAAGTCCATCCGCCGGTCCCGTAGCCGAACCGCTTCGCTTCAGCCCGCGCGGGACCTTCGAATTCACCAAGCTCGACCTGACTGGCCGAGCCGACTCGCTGTCTTTCAAAGCCCGCGCCAGCACCCTGCAAGGCCGCGCACTGCTCAGTTATTCCTATCCGAATTTTCTCGGCCAGTCGAAATGGACCGCGTTGTTGAGCGGACTGTTCGACAAGACCCGCGATGTGTTGACCTTCACCTCAACGCGCGGTGAAGGCTCCGCGCAGCTCACCGACCAATGGACGCCCTCGACGTCACTCCTGTTCCGCTACGTCTACCGCCACGTCTTGGCCAGCGATCTGCAAGTTGCGCCGGAAGAAATTCCGCTGTTCAGCCAGCCCACGGAGGTCTCTTTTTTCAGCGCCACCTGGGTGCGCGACCGCCGGGACAACGCCGCCGATCCTGCGCGCGGCAGCTTCAACACAGTCGACGTGGATTACGCCAGCAAATACATCGGTTCGAGTGCGGGTTTCGTCCGCGCCACGGCGGAGAATTCGACCTATACGCACATCGGATCTCGCCTGGTGTTTGCTCGTTCGACGCGCTTCGGTATCCAGGAGCCGGTCGAGCAAACCTCCGCAACGGACATCCCCTTGCCGGAACGGTTCTTTGCCGGAGGCGGGACGACGCTGCGCGGTTTCGGCTTGAATCAAGCGGGCCCGCGAGATCCCTCCACTGGTTTTCCCATCGGCGGCCTGGGAATGCTGGTTTTCAATCAGCAGTTGCAATTCCCCATGCGGCTGCCCTTTGTCGGCGACCGCGTGGGCGGCGCCATTTTTTATGACGCCGGCAACGTATTCAGCAGCGTTGGCCAGATCACCTTTCGCAGCGCGCCGGTGACGCCGGTATTTGCCCCGGGACAGCCCAATATCTGCCTGATCAATTGCAATAATACGCTGAACTATTTCTCCCACACGGTCGGTTTTGAGTTCCGCTACCACACTCCGATCGGTCCGGTGAGCATCGATCTGGCTTATCAACTCAATGCCGCGCCGTTCCTGATTCCTATCGGCAACACGGCCACGTGCACGAATTCGCCCGCGACGACGTGCCTGGGCCTGTCACGGCTTCCGGCCTTTCAATTTTTTGTGAACCTTGGGTCCACCTTTTGATGCGTAAGACACTCATCGTCGCGGGTCTCTGTCTGTGCCTGGAGTTTTTGGGCGCGGCCGGATGCGTGCCGTCCGCGCGCGCCGCACAATCCTCTCCGCCACAGGTGGTCGACCGCATTGTCGCGCACATCGAAGACGACATCATCACGCAGAGCGAAGTGCGCGAACTCTCCGCCTATCAGGAGCTCGTGGACGGTCACGCCGAATCCGACGACCGCGTGCTCAGCGAGCTGATCGAGCAGTGGGTGGTGAACAATGAGGCGACGGCCACGCAGTTCCCGCCAGCCGCCGAAGCCGAGGTGAATCGTGAAGTCGCGCGGATCGTCGGTCGCTTCCCGAGCCCGCAGGCGTACAACGAACGCCTCGCCGAGCTGGGACTCACGCCCGAGGCCGTGAAGCGCATCGTGGCGCGCGAGATTTATCTGGCGCGCTACCTGGATTACAAGTTCCGCCCGGCCGTGCAGGTGAGCGACGACGACATTGCCAAGTATTACCGGGAACAGTTGGCGCCGGCTCTCGCCGCCAAAGGCCAGAGCGCGCCGCCTCTGGACCAGGTCACCGAGCAGATCCGCGAGCTTCTGGTTCAGCAGGGTGTCAGCGAGCGGGCAGCGACCTGGTTCGACGAAACGAAGTCGCGCCTGAAAATCGAAATTGAGCCGGCGATTGCGGCTTCTACGAAGGCAAATCCATGAGCGCCGCGAGTCCAAGAAGGCCCTGGAAGCGCTGGGTGCTGCTGGCAGCGCTTGCGATTGTGGCTCCGCCGCTCCTCGCATTGTGGGCCGTCTGGAGCGGTTGGGCGGACGACTACCTGCGGCGCGCCGTCGTCACTCAAATCGAGCGGATCACCAGCGGCGCGGTGGAATTGCAACAGTTTCACTTCGATCCTGTGCGCTTACGCGTGACGCTGGGCGAACTGACCGTTCACGGGCGCGAGCCTGCGGGCACCCCGCCCTTTTTCCGCGCCGATCATCTGGAAGTCGGTCTCCGGATCGATTCATTCTGGGGCCGCAAGATCTCCGTGGGAGACGTGGAAATCATGCGGCCCGAAGTGCACGTCCGCATCGAACGCGACGGTTCGAGCAACGTGCCTGCGCCGAAGGTCAACCCGGCCGGCAAGCCATTGCGCGAGCGAGTGTTCGAGTTGGTGGTGCGCCGGCTGCGCCTGGACAATGGCGAGATGCTTTTCAATGACGTGCGCATCCCCCTGGTGGCCGAGGGCGGGCAGTTTACTTTGGCCGTGGACTACAGCGATTCGCAAGGACGCCGCAGCTACATGGGCGATTTACGCTGGCGGCAGATGGAGCTTGCGGCCCAGCGTTTCTTGCCGTTCCCTTCCGATGTGGCCGTGCGATTTCAGCTCGAACCCGACGCTTTTTCCGTGACGCAACTGCTTTGGTCCATGCCGCACACATCCGTGGACGCGCAATTTGGCTTCACCAGTTTTGTGCATCCGGCGTGGACCTTCCGCTATCGCGGAAAGCTGGGATTCGAGGATATTCGCACGATTCTGCGCAAGCCAACCACGCCGGACGGGCGCGTCCAATTCACCGGCGATGGCCGCTTCGCAGAAGGAAAACTGGCGCTCGCCGGCGGCTACTCCGCCGATCAGATAGCCATGCCTTATCCCTGGTTCCATAGTTCTGGCATGTCGACTCGCGGCACCTACCACACCGATGGGCACACTCTTGAAGTTCCCGATCTTACCGCGCAGGCTTTAGGCGGAACGATCACAGGGCGGCTGCAACTCGTGCTGAAGGGCCTCGCATTTCGCGTGGAAACGCATGCCCAAGGCGTGGATCTCGCGACGGTCCTTGCGGCGGTCGCCAACGAAAGTTTCCCGGTCACGCCGCTGCATTGGGACGCCGCCATGGATGTGCAGGCGGTCAATACCTGGACGGCGGATTTCAAGCAGTTCGACTCGCGGGGCGTCTCACTTTGGACGCCTCCGCCGACATTGCCGTCCCGGCAAATCCCCGCGACCGCGCAGATCAACTACCACTACAGCACTCTGGCGCATGGTGTAACTCTTGAACCCAGCGAGATCTCGACGCCGTCGAGCCGGATCCAATTCAGAGGATCGCTCGCAGCAGATGATTCCGATCTCGCGGCCACCTTTGACACGCAGGATCTCCTTCTATGGGACGATTTTATCGACGCGATCCGCGGGAAAAACGCGGAGCACAAAGAAATCGCAGGAAAAGCCAGCTGGCAGGGCCGATTGACGGGGCCGATCGTCGCGCCCACATTTGCCGGACACGTGAAGGGCACCAACGCGAAGTACGACCGGCTTTATTGGGACCAGTTGGAAGGCGACATGACCTATTCGCCCGACGGCTTCGATTTTGTTCGGGCCAAGGCGAGCCGCGGCTCCTCCTCCGCGCAGATTGAGCTGTCACTGACGCTCGATGAGTGGAGCTTCCTCCCGGAGAGTTCCTGGACCTTCGATGTGTCGCTGGTGCGCACGGATAGTGACGGCCTGCAAAGCCTGCTCGGGACGTCCTATCCCGTCCACGGTTTGTTGACGGGCAACTTCCATGTGAAAGGCACCCGCGCCAATCCTAATCTGACTGGCTTGATGGATGTGATCGATCCCGAGGCCTGGGGCTGGCGATTGGACCGCGCGAGAGGTGAAATTGCAATTGGCAACGGCGAAGTCCGCATCTCGAATGCGGAGCTGCGCTTGTTGCCTCCGCCCACTGTGGGCGGCAATGCGGCTGCTGCTTCGCCGCCTGGTCTGCTCACCGGCAATTTGTCGTACCGCCTTGCGGACGCCAACGTCACGCTGGATCTCACCGGCGCCGCTCTGCCCCTCGAGGGCATTGCACGCATTCAAACACCAACCCTGCCGATCGGTGGAAGACTCAGTTTTCATCTGAGCGGTCAAGGGCCACTGCTCGCGCCACATCTCGATAGTTCATTGCGGCTTGTGGATCTGAAACTGGGCGCGGACGTGTTGGGCAGTTTCCAGGGCGAACTCAAAGGCGACGGCGCGAATCTCGCGTTGCAGGTCGATTCCGAGATCTCCACGGGCGAACTGCACGGGCACGCGGAGGTGTCGCTTCATGGCGACTATCCTGTTACGGGTCAGGTGAACGTCCGCCAGCTCGCGCTCGACTCGCTCATCGCGGCTGGATTGCACCTCAGCGGGATCACCGGGCGCAGCCAGGTGGACGGCCAGTTCATGATCTCCGGCTCGCTTCTGCAACCCAAAAGCTTGGCCGTCGACGCCAATCTTTCCCGCGTCGCGCTGAATTATCAGTACGTTTCGCTCGAAAATGACGGTCCGGTGCAACTTCAATATCGTGGCGATGAAGTGACCGTGACGCAAGCCGCCCTGCGTGGTGCGGACACCAATTTCCACATCGGTGGTTTCGTTCGATTCACTGGGAACCGCGCGCTGGACCTGCCGATCGTCGGTGAGCTGAATCTGCGCTTACTCGGCGGCTTCGTGCCCGGCCTTGACGCCAGCGGGCCGGCGCAGGTGGACGCTTCGATCACCGGCACGCTTTCCGCGCCCAGGGTGACCGGCCGCGTGCACCTGGCCAACGCGTCTTTTCGCTATGGCGATTTTCCCGCGGGTCTGAGCCAGACCACCGGTGATTTTGTGTTCGACACCAGCCGCATGGTTTTCGACAACATCACCGCGCAAGCCGGCGGCGGACAACTGCACGTCTCCGGAGCAGTGACGTATGGCGCGGGTCCGCTGCGCTATGACCTTGCGCTGAACTCCGATCAAGTGCGCATCCGGTACCCCATCGGCATGAGTTGGCTTGTCGGCGGCACACTGCGGCTGGCGGGCACAACGCAGGCCGCCACGCTATCGGGCCGTGTCACGGTGGATCGCCTGCTGATGGCGCCGAACTTCGATTTCGCCTCCTTGCTGGTTTCTTCGGGCGAAACGGCCAGCGCGCCGGGCACCACCTCTCCGTTCCTGCGCAATTTGCAATTCGACGTGCAAGCCGATTCCACGCCGAACGCGCGCCTGCAGTGGTCCAGTGGCAGTTCCCAGGCCGAGGCCGGCCTGCGCCTCCGCGGCACCTGGGAACGGCCGATCCTTCTCGGCAGCATTCGTCTTCTCAACGGGGATATGGACTTCCGCGGCAACCACTACCGCCTCACGCGCGGCGACATCAACTTTGTGAATCCCTTCCGCCTGGATCCGGTCATGAATATCGAGGCCACCGCGACCATTCAGAGCTACGATGTCACCCTGGATTTCACGGGTGCGGCTAGCCACTTGACGATGTCTTATCGCTCCGACCCACCCCTTCCTTCGAGCGATATCGTCACTCTGCTGGCGCTCGGGCAAACCGGGGAAGAGAGCCAGCTCCGCGGGGCCGCCGCCGTGCAGACGCCTGAAATGGGCGCCACCACATTGCTCTCGGAAGCCGTCTCCTCGCAACTCGGCGGCCGCATTCAGCGCCTCTTCGGAATTAGCCACTTCAGCGTGGATCCCTCGTACCTGGCGACGACCACCGTGGGACAAAATCCCGCGGCCCGCGTCACCGTGCAGCAACAGTTCGCCCGCGACCTCATCATTACCTACAGCACCGACGTTACCTCGACCCAAGAGCAGGTCATCCAGATCGAATACTCCGTCCGTCCGGACGTTTCCATCGTTGCGCTCCGCGATGAAAACGGCACCTTCGGCGTCGACGTGGTTTTCAAGAAGCGCTTCAAGTAGGTTTCCGCGATTAGGAAGAATCTTCGCGCGGCGCGCAGCGCGCCTGGGAACGCCGGCGATCACACCTTTTTGCGCGTGCGCGCCATGGCAAAAGCTTTGCCAGCCACGCGAAGGACCGCGGGCGTCAGCGCGTAGCGCGACAGTTCCTCTTCACGCACAAACGCCAGTTCCGTGATGTCTCCGCCGGCGCGCGGCTCCCCTTCGACGATTTCGCATAGATAATCGAGAATCACGAAGTGATAGCGCGGCCTCGGGCGCGCGCTCTCCCGCCTCACCGCTTCCGGCGGACGCTCCGGCGGCTCGGGAAGTATGCGGTCCAGCGCCTCGATCAAATCCAGCACGCGAACCACAAGGCCGGTTTCCTCGCGCAGTTCCCGCATCACGCCTTCGGCCAGGCTCTCGCCGGACTCCAGCACTCCGCCAGGGATGGACCATTCTCCGCGCATCGGTTCGCTGCCGCGACGCGCCAGCAGGACGCGCTCCTCCGCAATGATCACGCCGCCCACGCCGACGATCGGCAGTTCCGGGTATTCTCGGTTGCTCATTTGGCTCCGCCGGAGGCAAGATGGACACGCCGGCGTTATATAATACGCCTGCTCGCATCGAGAGCTATGCTTGGCCAGGAGGTTTGGCTGTGGTCCGCTGCCCGGAATGTTCCGTCGAGATTGACGTTGATGAAGACGAAGTAGAGGAAGGCGAAATCCTCAGCTGCCCGGAGTGCGAGGTTGAGATCGAGGTTGTTCAGGTGCACCCGGTTCGTCTGAACGTGATCTCGGAGGAAGACGAAGACGAGGAAGAGGCCGAGGGCGACGAGAAAGATGTCGTCGAGAGCGACGCGTTGAGCGAAGAGGAAGACGAAGTCGAATAGTGCCGTCTCGGTTCCCTCCTGCATCCTCGCGCTCTCTTTTGTCATCTTACCGATTACCGAGCGGTCCGGGTGCGCGTGTTGTCCGGCCGGCTCTTTTGCGAAAGCCGCTCGAAAAAGTTGGAACGCGGCGTCCCGTAGCTGACTGGAGGCCCTCCATGAAATACGCGGTGCTCGCGGCTCTTCTCCTTGCGTTTACATTTGCGGAGGGTCCCGCAAGAGCTCAGGGCGGTTCACCCTCTTCCCAGTTGCGCGGGGTCAGCGGAATTGTTTTCGACAAGAGCGAAAATCCGATCGCCTCCGCCGTGGTTTACTTGAAGAACGTCCGCGCTCTGACGGTGAGGACCTATATCACGGACCAAAAGGGCGAATACCATTTCAGCGGCCTGGATCCGAACACGGACTATGAGATTCATGCCGAGTCGAACGACATGACCTCCGCAAATCACACCGTATCGAGTCTGGACAGCCGCAAGGAAATAAGCGTGACGCTCAAAATCGACAAAGAGAAAAAGAAGAGCGCGAAATAAGCGAGTTAGGGATTCTTCTTTTTCCCGAACAACCCGCCGATCGCTCCTCCAAGATTCTGTACGCCCGGAATTTGAGTCGGCGCCGTGGCCAGCCCCTTCGTCAAGCCCGAAGTCATTCCAGCCAAATCCGGAATGAAGGACGGGTTGGACGTCGTTCCTTGTATCTTGAAGGGAATCCCTCCCGTGCTGCTGCCCGCGGAAGCTAGCTTGGCGATGCCTCCCAGCGGGCTCGCCGAGTTGCTCATCTTCGCCACCATTTTGTAGTCCAATTCTTGCTTCGGGGAAACCGTTCCGCTCCCGGTCATGCTGCCTATGGCGGGTACCACGAGGTTCAGATTGTCCGTGCGAATTCCCTCCGGCGCCACGCGCACGTCTGAGCTGAGCGTTTGAATCACGGTATCGGAGCCCTTGGGCACTCCCGCGAACGAAGACAGCGCGCCCAACTTCGAGCCCAGGTCAAAACCGGTCAGCTTCCCATCCGCAAGGTTCACGTGGCCGGTGGTCACCAGGCGGTCGACCGGGCCGGCGATCGCCAGACTCGCGCTAAGGTTGCCGCTCTGCAGCGACGCGCCTGACGGCAAAGTGATGCCGAGCGCCGGCAACATGGCTTCCAGATCGGCCGCCGGCATGTTCTGTCCGTCTAGCTTCATCTGGACCACCGCCGTCTGCCCGGAGATGTTGTACGTTCCCGTGAGATGCGCCAGAGCCGCTCCAATGTGCACGTCTCCTTGCTTGAGTGTCCCGGCCTGCGTCTTGAGGTCGTAGTCGGTGTCATAGTCGACGTCCAAGGCCTTCTTGGCTGGCGAGCCGCTCGCAAGCAATTGCACTTTGTTGGCGCCGACCTTTCCCTTCGAGTTCACCTTCTGCCCATCCGAATTCAAACTTCCTGTGAAGTCCAGCACGCCCGCAATGCCCGCGGAGGGAGCGACAAAGCCGCTCGAGGTCACGTCGAAGTTTTTGATCTCGAGGCTGGCCTCAAGGGGAGTCTGCTGCATATCGGTCTGATTCAAAGGACCCGCCTTACCCGATAGCTTGAGGGTTCCGTTCCCGGGGGTTGTCGCCGCGAGCTGGAATGGGAATTGCGTCGTATAGGACAGATCGGACGCCTGCAGGCTCACTCCGTCGTATTCGTGCCCTGTGGCCGAACCAACGTTTCCAATCCGGATCTTCCCATTCGCGATCTCCAGGCGTTGCACGGACACGTCCGCGGCCGCATCGCCGTTTGCGTTGGCGGGACTCGCTTGCGGCGTCTTCGCGCCAGCCGCTCCCAACGTGGAAAAGTTCCAGGTCCCGCTTGACGACCGCACCAAATTTACCTCCGGGTCATTGATCGTCAGTCCGGTCACGTGCAGAGCGCGAGAAAAAATCAGCGGCACCAGTTCTACGCTCACCGTCACCGACTTCGCCGTCAAAAAGGGAGCGGTGCCAAACGCCGGGTCATCCGAGACAGAAATGTCCTGCACCGACACTCCTCCCGAAAGAAGCGACAGGGCAATATCGCCGATCATCACCTTGCGGTTCAGCGCGCTGTCTGCCGCTGCCTCGATCTGCGGGCGGAATTGGTTCGCATTGATCACAAATGGCAGAATCACCAAAGCCAACAGCACCAATACGATTACTCCTCCCACGACGTAAAGAATCTTGCGACCCATATCCCCCTCCCAGCCGCGGGAATCGATCGCCGCGACTCTTCATCAATTCCCTTGTATTCTTGCCCTCTGTCCGTTTTGATTCCCGTGCCGAGTATATACCCTCTCGCCGCTAAAGGGTTTCCGTGGTGTGTCTTTGCAAGTTTGCTGACCCGTGTGAGAAAAAATCAGGCCCGCCCCCGAACTCTTGAGGCGGGCCCGAAAAAAAACGACCGACGTTCGCGTTGGCAAAACCGCCGTTATGCGACCGAACCCTTCCGTTTAGCGGAAGTCAACGGGTTCACCGGTATTCTGATTCAGAAACAGCACGCGATCGCGATCATTGTCGAAGTGATGGTGAGAATCGTCGAAATCAAACATGCCGTTGAGCGTCCCGGTCTTGAAGTCGTTTGAGGCGCCTCCGAGACGGCCGAGGTCCCAGTTGTCCTCGATGAACCGCGGGATCGACGATTGATCGGTGATCCGGTGATCCACGTAGTTGGCCTTCGCCCAAGGCGAGATCACCAGCAGGGGCTGGCGCTGGCCCAGACCGCAGAGGCCCGGCATGTTTGCAAAGGGGCCCGTTGTCGGCGTCGCGCCGCAGGCGCCCGTCGCCGGCTTCACGGCTGTGTTTTGCGAGGACAGGGCATCGTCGTTGTCGACTGGGCTTGCCTCTGTGGGTCCGGACTGATTGATAACTGGGTCCATGGTGTGGTCGTACCAACCGTCGGAGTCATCATAGGCGATGATGATCGCAGTCGATTTCCACTCGTCGCTGGCCATGATCGCGTTGATCGTTTTCACAACGAACGTCTGCTCATCGAGTGGGTCGGAATAACCTGGGTGACCATCCGCATAGGAAGGCGCCTTCAGGAAGCTCACCGCCGGCAACTCTCCCTTCTGTAACGCCGTGTAGAACAGCGACAAATCATATTGGTGATTAGCCTGATCGGTCGTGCCGATGCGTCCCGTGGGCGGCAAGTGGTGCGGGTTGGCGCTCGAAGGATAATATTCGAACGGTTCGTGGTGAGGAATATAGTCGCCCACGGTCGTCATATTGTCGGACACTGGCCCATCCCCGAAGCCGTAAAGACCTGCGGTGGCCGAACCACAGATTGCGAGAGCACCGGTCTTAGGATTGTACGGTGTCGTGGGACCAAACCCGCCTGCGAACCAGCCCCAAGTAATTCCCTTTCCTTCGTGTCCTTGATCACCGAGCAGGTCGCCTATGTTCATTCCGGACATGGAGACTTGGTTGGTATTAAACAACTGCCCATTCGACGCAACGCAATCGTCGAAAGCTGGCCGCGCATCGCCGATGAGCGCGCCCGAAAAGGCCGTGCCCGCGGCGGCCGTTTGGCCGCCCCAGACGTTGCCCGACGCGCTGGAGTTAGTGCCATTGGGTCGCTTGGGAATCATCGTGGCTTCCCAGGTTGTTCCTGCGACGAGGTTGATCGCTCCCGGAGAAGAAGGCCCGAAGCTCGTGCTCCAGGAGTTGTCGCTCATGGCGAAGTGTTGCGCATAGTTCCACAGGGCGGTGGTCGTGTTGCCATCGTAATAGCCCATCACGATTCCCGTGCCCTTGCCCCCGTCGAAGCAATAACCGGAAAACGCATACGGTCCCGCCGCTGCGGTCCCGCCCGCCACGACGGTCCTGACGAACTGCCCGGGCACATACGGCGTCCCTGGACCGTTGCCGGGAATGTTCAGCGCGTCACCAGCCGGCAACTGGGGAGGATTGCTGCCGGTGACGGTAGGGACTTTGCCGTTGCCGCTGCCGGTTGCACCCACATAGTTATCCACGAGACCGTGATCGACGGCTTCCTGTTCCGCAAGGTAGTTGTGATTCTGGTCGCACGTCGCGAACTGAGATCGATCCAGGCGAAACGGTTGCACGGCGTTGGGATTGTTCGTGAGCAGGCCGGAAGTCAGCAGATTATCGACTCGCGGCGTGTCATCCACTGCGTGGAACTGAGGCTCGCCCTCAGGGTTTGCTGCGTAGGGATAGGTGCCGAAATAATGGTCAAAAGACACGTTCTCCTGAAAAATCACAACGACGTGTTTAATCGGTGTCTTTGTATCGTACTCATCCGCCTCGGTGTGAGGCCGTGCCCATCCGCTCGTGGGTACTGTTGCGGTCAAAGTGATGGCCGTCAGCACGCTTGTCAAAATGCGAAGATACTTCGAGATCATAGTCTCTCCTCGTGGGATTTCTTTGAAGCCTCGAATCCGCAAGACAGGCCGGGGCACGAGCCGCACGCGGCGGTCGCCTGAACTCGCAGGTTCTATTGAGGCACAAGGGAAATACGCCACCCCGATTATTGCCGAATGACAGATCAATGAAATTCGATGAATGGAACATGAACTTTCCGTGACACTCCTCAAGCGGGCAGGCGACACCGGAATTCCGCTAACGCTTGGATGGAGCTGGCTCGACGCGGATTGTGCCCATCATCCCGCCGTCCTCATGTTCCAGAAGGTGGCAGTGATAGACGAAGGTTCCCACAATATTCGGGTCGCGGAAGTCCATTCGCAGCTTCACACTAGGGTAGACCGGGCTCGCTCCATCCCAGTAGGGCACATTCACGGTATCGCGCAGAAACGGCTCATAGACTGGGACGCCGTTCCACCCGATCAACAGGAAATGGATCTGATGGATGTGGAAGGCGTGCAACTCCTGGGAACGGTTCTCGATGACCCAATCCTCCACGTCGCCTTGTTGCACCGTGATGTTCGGAACCGCAGACCGCGGATCGTATGGAACTGGCTCCTGGCCATCGACGGTCACCATGAAGACCGTCGGGCTGTTCGGATTGTTCGGATCGGAGGGCTTCTCGGAGAAGTAGAGTTTCCGTTCGTGCGCCGGTTTGACGTCTCCCAGCCACACGGAAGTTAGCGGCGCCGGTGGCGCAGATGAAGCAGGCAGCGTCGAGCGCGGCTCGGGCGCGTCAGCCTTCGCAAGAATCGTCGCCAAGGGCCGCGTGGGATCATTCTCTCCGGCTGGACCAGTGTCTACGCTGCGCGTAATCAGAGTGGCTTGCGTGCCCGCGGGCGGAGCCTTGAAGACAAAATCGATTCTGCCTGCAGGTGGCAGCAGAACGTGAGTCTCCCAGACGATGCGATTCGCCGACATGCCGCCCTCGTTGACAGGCACGCCATCGAGAGAAACCATGCCCATGCGCTGGGGAGTGCCCCCGATCAGGATCTGCAAGTCGAGGTACGTGATTGCCGAAGCGTTTACGACCCGCCAAAGCTGCCGCTCGTCCGGCTTCATTGCAATCACGGCCGGCGGATAGTCCGGGAAGGCCACCGGCACGAAGTTGATCGAAAGGTCCTTGGAAGGCTTCCCCTCGCCGGTGCCGGTGTTCAGGATATCGCCCTCGGCATCCCGCAGGACGGGCGCTTGCGGCACGGCAGACGTCTTTAGCGGTGCCGCATCCGGGTTGATCAAGTCCTGATCCCGTATGACGAGTACCCGTTCCGGGAGGCCGGCAAGCAGAGGGTTGGCTTGCTCAATGCCCTCCACGATCAGCGCGCCCGAGGCCCCGCCAAGCACTTGCGCGTTGCTGAACCCGTGCACGTGCGGGTGGTACCAATATACGCCCGGTGGCGTATCCGGCGGAATCTGGAACCGATACTCAAAAGCCGGGTCGCCAGGCGCGATCATCGTTTTGAGCACGTCGTCCTGGTGACAAACGGGCGGCACCGACAGCCCGTGAAAATGCAAGTTCGTGGATAAGGCGGTCATTTCTCCGTCCGCGCACGGATCGTGTATCGGCATGGGCATTTGCATGGGCGTCGCCATGTTCATGGCATTGTCTTGCGCGGGCGCTTTGCTCGGAGGGGCATGCATCTCGTTCTTCAGGCTCAAGATCAGCCAATCGCCGGGATGCACACGCAGGTTAGGCGCGGTGCTGCCGTCTCCGGACTGATAGCAATAGCGCATCTCGCCGTGTGCGTCGCGGACGCTGCGATATCTCAGTTCAACCTTGAGTGTGCCGTTCTGGCTGCGCAGGTCAGCAGGTTCCGGAATCGTGCTGCCGGCTGCGGGACGCGGACAAGCTTCGCCGGAGGCATTCTTCGCGAGCGCCGCAGCCGGCGCCAGAGCCAGCATGGCTACGGCGGCGAGCAGGTATCGCAAAGACCGCATTTTTAAGAGAGACATCTGGATGTCGTTTTCACCACGCACACCTGAGACGGACGCCGTCGGTTCCGGGCTTCCGAGGGGACCGCAGATTGTCTCTCAGATCGTCTTCGCGTCATGTGAACCGAGTGTAAATTTCTTGTTTCGGTTTGGAGAACGACCCTACCTGACTAGCAACCTGTGAAAAACCCTCGCTACAGAACGACTATCCAAGTTTCGCCGTTTGCGATGTAACATGCCTTGCTCCTGTCCGGCGTTCGACGAGCGCCCGGCAGGGCGGGGTGGTGGCGCGAGCACGCGCTTCAGCGCGCGCGGCTTGTTCATTCCTCCCGATGCGCTATGCTAGCGGGTAGGACGTTTACAGGTGTCCGGGTGACGGTGTGAACCACGAATCAAACCGGATTGAAGTGGCCCTGGAGACGCTGTTTGAAAGCGTCGATCGAGCCGAAGAGATCAGTTTGCGCGCCGCTCAATCGTGCGGATTCAGCGAAGACGACTGTCAAAAAATTTGCCTCGCGGTGCGCGAGGGCGTCGTCAACGCGATTCGCTACGGCAACCAGCAGCAACGCGAGAAGAAAATCCTCCTGACGTGCGCGCGTTGTGAAGACAAGTTTGTCGTCCATATCCTCGACCAGGGCTGCGGCTTCGACCTCGCCGACGTTCCGGATCCGCTCGCTGAAGAGAACCTGCTAAAAACCTCCGGCCGCGGCATCTTTCTCATGCGCACGTTCATGGATGAATTTGCGGTGTTCCGTCCGAGCGGAGGCGGCGCTGAGTTGGTTATGGCCAAACGCCTCCGGACGCCAGCTAAAAAGACCCCCGCCCCTCGAAACGGATGACACCCGCCCCGTTGGCCGGGGCCCTCGGCAAACCCCGCTGGGCGTGCGCCGGGCACGCAATTGCGTTCTCCCACCTTAGGAAACCCTCTGGACACACGCCACGGTTTTATGCCAGCATGGCGCCGCGTTTGTGGGGTGTGTAATTCCGTAGCGGAGCGAAACTTCGTCGCAAAGTTTCCCGCCCCGCCGACTGGCGTTACATTCCGCAAATGGCGAACGTTCCGAACGAGGAGTGGGAAGTTGAGCAGAGAACAAGGCGTAGTGAAGTGGTTTAATGCGGCAAAGGGCTATGGGTTCATCCAACGCCAGTCGGGAGAAGACGTCTTCGTCCATTTTTCCGCAATCCAAATGGACGGCTACAAGTCGTTGACCGAGGGCCAGGCGGTGGAGTTCGAGGTCAAGCAAGGGCCGAAGGGCTATCAGGCCGAGAACGTCACCGGCGTCTAGCCAGGCTTGACGATCGGGTTGTTCGTCGCCGTCTGTTCAGCACGTGCGTTGAGCGGATGATTGGCGGGGCTCTGTCCAGCAGTCGGACAGGGCCTCTCTGTTTATCCCCGTGGTGAATTCCCGCCCAGCAAAGCGCCCGGCAAACCCGTTAAAGGAAATCGAGCGAAAGTCCCTGTTTTGGACCACTTTCGCGGTAAAATAACAACGGTTCCTCGGCCGCACGCTGAGAGACGAACCGTCGGAAGCAAACCGGAGGAGCGTTCCCGTGGCGCAGCACATTTCGCGCAAAGAACTCAAGCACGACGAATTCCGCGACAAGCTCTCGCAAGGGGCTGCCGCCGTCGTTTCGCACCAGCAGCAGGTCTGGTTGTACGGTGCGATCCTGCTGGTTGTGCTGATCGGCGTATTCGGCTACCGCTACTACATGCAGCGACAATCGGCCAGAGCATCGGTCGAGCTGGCCGATGCCATGAGGATCTACGACGCGCGGGTTCGCACTCCCAATGAGCCCGCCCAGCCCGGCGAGCTGACCTACGTCGATGAAAAGAACAAATTCAGCGATGCGGCGCAAAAGTTCGCGCAAGTTGCCGGCCGCTACCCGCGCACGCAACCGGGGCGCGTCGCGCGCTATTACGACGCGTTGAGCCTGGAACAGTTGGAGCGCTACGCGGAATCCGAGAAGGCTTTCGAGGCGCTCGAATCTTCAGGCGATGAGGGTTTCGCAGCTCTGGCCGATTTCCAGCTCGCGCAAATCTACGACAAGACCGGCAAAGCCGCGCAGGCCGTTCAGGAATACCAGAAGCTTGCCGCTAAGCCGAGCATGTTCGTGCCCAAGCCCGTCGTGCTGCTGGCTCTGGCCGACCACTACAGCCAGAGCGATCCGGCGCAAGCCACGAAATACTATCAGCAGGTGAAGTCGGAATTCCCCGACACGCAGGCCGCGCAGCTTGCCGATCAGCGGCTCCAGCTCATGCCGTCCACGAAGAGCTGAGCGAAGTATTTCCCGCTTTCCGTTCCGCTCGCGCCTCAGATTGCCCAGAGCATCACGAAGACGTGGTAGCTCATCAAGGCAAGAATCACGCCGATGACCGAGCCGACCACGACGTCGCTCAGGAAGTGCATGCCCAGGACGATTCGCGAGAAGGCGATTAACAGCGCGGCCGCCAGCAGCGGCGGTTGAAGTTCCGGATAGAACATGCCGACTGAAATCGCGATGGCGAAGGCCGTGATGGAATGGCCGGACGGGAATGAATACTTATCGGGCGGCAGAATCTCCGACCAGCAGTGAGGCTCGATGTCGCAGGGCCGGCGGCGGCGGCTTTTGTTCTTGAGCAGACGGAAGATGCAAATGCCCGCAACCGCCGCAAACGCGGCCGCGCTCACCGCAACGAAGCGATGCTCGCCTCCATAGATCAAGAGGACAATGCCGAGCGCATACCAGAGCCATCCGTCCCCGAGCCTGGTCGCAAGAATCGTCAGGATGCGCAGCCAGCGCGGAGCGCGCCAGCGGTGGAATTTTCGCATCAGGCGGTGATCGTTCGACTGGATCTGGTTCCAGACCGTTCGGGTTACCGTCATATCGCCTCCTCCATCGCTGGCTGGGGCATGGCAATTCCAGAGAGCGTTTCGGCTCTTTCGGGCCGGTCGAGGATCCGAGCTGCCCAGCGCCGGTTAAAAGCGTCTTCGCCCCAATAGTTTAGGAGCGCCGCGGCGGGAAGAAGGGTCGCGAGCGGCGCAAGAAGAGCGGTCCAGGCTTTTTCGCGCATCAATCCGCGCCGTGATCAGGAAGAGGTCGCGCGTCAGCTTCCGGCAACCGCCGGATTCGCCGCGTGCATGTCCTATCCCTTCGCGCAATCCCGCGAAAAACTCGTCCTTATCGCGCGCCCCTGGAACTTCCGTGTACGCTGTACCGGCAGAGGGCAGCGCATGCGCGTCGCTGCCGGCGACGCCGATCTTTCGCCACTGCTTCGCGAGACGGGCGGCGCTTACGTTCGCCGCTTCCAGCATCTGCGCGTTGCGGATCTCGATCGCCGGGAAATACTCCCGGAACCACTGGAAGTCTTCCTCTTGGCGCGAGCCGGTCAGGCTCGAAAACACGTGGTTGACTGAGAAAAAAAGCCTCTTTTCAGTGAGGTAGATCAACAGGGAGATGAGGTCGCTCCGCCGTTGCTGAATCTGCAGATGCTGGCGCTCGGTCAAATCGTAGACGCCGACGTGGACTTCCGTGCCGCTGGGCATCTTGCAGGTAACTTCTTCGCTGACGAAAAAGTCCTTGTGCCTTCGCAATTCGTCGGCGCTTTCGATGGAGTCGTGCTCGGTCAGCGTGACGAGATTCATGCCGCGTTCTTTCAGAACGGCGTAAACGGCCCGTGGATCGCTGTAACTCTCGCGGCAGAATTTGCGAACGATCGGAGTGGTGCACAATCCGGAGAAATACGAGTGGACGTGAAGGTCGCATTTCATGTGGAAAATTCTATTCCACTTGTTTTACAGAATGATGAAAGCAGCGCTAACATTGTGAAAATGCAACTATTTGTCAGTTTCGACACCCGTAACAATCTTTTAACCAAATTGCAACAGAGTACGGCACTCGGCTTGTCAGAATAGGCCTGCGCATGGAGCGGATTGAGTTCTGTTTCTTCGACGCCGGCGGCGGCCACCGCGCGGCCGCCACAGCCCTGGAAACGGCCATTCGGTCGCAGCGGCGCCCTTGGGAACTTCGCATCACGAACCTGCAGGAACTCCTTGATCCGCTGGATTTTGTCCGAAAATATGCCGGCATCCGCATCCAGGATGTCTATAACACGATGCTGCAGAACGGCTGGACGCTCGGCAGCGCCCAGATCATGAAGGTGCTGCAGTTGGTCATCCGCATGCACCACCGTTCGACGGTGCGTCTTCTCGAAGCGCACTGGAAGGAAACGCAGCCGGACTTGGTGGTTTCCTTCGTCCCGCATTTCAATCGAGCGCTGCAAGAGAGTTTCGAGAGGGCCTTTCCGGGGCGGCCGTTCGTGACGGTTCTCACGGACCTCGCCGACTATCCCCCGCATTTCTGGATTGAGCGCCGGCCGCAATATTTCGTGTGCGGGACGGAAAGGGCTGTTGCCCAGGCTCGCGCCATGGGGCACCCAGACGAGCGAATTTTTCGCGCTTCGGGGATGATTTTGAACCCTCGATTCTATGAGGTGCCGGTGGAGGATCCTGTCGTCGAACGCGAACGGCTGGGATTGCGCGCCGATCTGCCCACGGGGCTGGTGCTTTTCGGGGGCCATGGATCGAAGGCCATGCGAGAAATGTCCGAGCGGCTGAATCGCTCGAAACTCGAACTGCAATTGATTTTGATTTGCGGAAAAAACGAGGCGCTGGCGAAAGAGTTGCAGGGGCTGCAGTGGCGAATGCCGCATTTCATCGAGGGCTTCACGACAAAAGTGAACTACTACATGCAGCTCAGCGATTTCTTTGTCGGCAAACCCGGGCCGGGCAGCGTAAGCGAGGCTCTGGCGATGCACCTCCCGGTGATCGTGGAGTGCAATGCCTGGACGCTGCCGCAGGAGCGTTACAACGCCGAATGGGTGGTCGAGAAAGAGGTGGGAGTGGTGCTGCATGACTTCACGAAGATCGAGGGAGCCGTGGCCAAACTGATTGAGCCCGCGGCGCTTTCGCGATACCTGGCCAATACGGCGAAGCTTGAAAACCGCGCTGTTTTCGAGGTTGTCGACATCCTCAGCACGATTCTTCGGAACTGCCACGCCGAAGTCGCCAATTAGTTCTGCATCGGGAATTAGTAAAGATTCGGACGATTTTTGGCTGCCCCCCACATACCCACAAGAGAGTGCTGGGCCGAATTCCGATGGTCCCGGTTCTCGGAAGTTGGCGAGGGGATCCTGCCCTTGCGTGCGTGACCCGGTTCTCAGAGCGAGTACAAATCACATAATTACAACGCGCCTATAACAAAAGCGCAATGAGCGGCGCCTAGTCTCACCGCGCGATGCAGGCCGCACATCCTCCAGCGAGGTGAGATTTCCATGAGCACAGACCGTCGAACATTTTTGAAGCTTCTCACTACCGGCGCAGCATCGGCTGCTTTTCCGGCAAGCATCCAACGCGCGCTCGCAATTCCGGCCAATTACCGCACTGGCTCCATCGACGACGTCGAGCACATTGTTTTTATGATGCAGGAGAACCGTTCCTTCGATCACTATTTCGGTACTTTACGCGGGGTGCGCGGGTACGGCGACCCGCGAACGATCAAGCTGCCGTCCGGCAAGAGCGTCTGGCACCAGCCGGACCCCAGCAACCGCGATGGATACGTCCTGCCGTTCCATCCCGGCGCGCCCAACCTCGGCCTGCAGTTCCTTCAAGATCTCGCGCATGACTGGGATACCACCCATGAGGCCTGGAACAACGGCAAGTACGACCAGTGGGTGCCCAAAAAAGGCACAACCACCATGGCGCACCTCACCCGCAGCGATATCCCTTTTCATTACGCGCTTGCCGATGCTTTCACGGTCTGCGATGCGTATCACTGTTCACTGCTTGGACCGACCGATCCGAATCGCTATCACATGTGGACCGGCTGGGTCGGGAACGACGGAAGTGGCGGCGGCCCCGTCATCGACAACGCCGAAGCCGGATACGGTTGGTCTACCTATCCCGAGCGGCTTCAGAAAGCGGGCATTTCCTGGAAGGTTTATCAGGACGTCGGAGACGGTCTCGACGCCGCTGACTATTGGGGCTGGACGGGCGACGCCTACATCGGTAATTACGGAGATAATTCGCTGCTCTACTTTTTCCAATACCAGAACGCTGCCGATGGCAGCCCGCTCGCCGAGAACGCGCGGACCGGAACAAACATCAGCAAGAGCGGAACGCTTTTCGACGCCTTCCGCCAGGACGTTCTCGCCAACCGGTTGCCGCAAGTGTCCTGGATTGTTGCGCCCGAGGCCTACACCGAGCACCCGAACTGGCCGGCGAATTACGGCGCGTGGTACGTCTCGCAGCTCCTCGACATCCTCACCTCCAACCCCGAGGTCTGGAGCAAGACCGCCTTCTTCCTAATGTACGATGAAAACGACGGCTTCTTCGACCACATGGTGCCGGCAACTCCGCCTCAGTCGCGGGCGGAAGGTATCTCCACCGTGGACACAACCAATGAGCTGTTTGCCGGCAACTCTGAATATGAATCCGGACCGTATGGGCTCGGCGTGCGTGTGCCGATGATCGTGATCTCGCCCTGGAGCAAGGGCGGGTGGGTTAATTCCGAGGTTTTTGACCACACTTCGCTCATCCGCTTCATCGAGCGCCGCTTCGGCCGTCACAACCCGGAGCTCATCGAGTCCAACATTACCCCTTGGCGCCGCGCCGTGGTGGGCGACCTCACTTCCGCCTTCAACTTCGCTTCACCGAATGACGCCAGGGTGCCGCTACCTAGCACCGTCGCCTATCTTCCACCGGATGACAACCGTCACCCAGATTATGTTCCGACTCCACCGACCGACCAGGAACTACCCGTGCAGGAACCTGGCACGCGCCCTGCCCGCGCGTTGCCGTATGAATTATCTGTCGATGGAGAAGCGAACGCCTGGCGCGGAACGATCCAGCTTCGCTTTCGCAATACAGGCCGGGCTGCCGCGGTCTTTCACGTGCGCTCCGGCGACGGCCAAGGGCCATGGACGTACACCGTCGGCGCTGGCGACCAAACTTCCGACACGTTCGGAGCTACCGGTGTGACTTCGTACGACCTATCCGTCTTCGGTCCCAATGGCTTCCTGCGCACTTTCGCCGGCAGCCTTGCGGCTCGAGGCGCAAACCTCTCGGTTCAATCCATTTACGATGAGGACTCCGAAGGCATCACACTCGTGATTCACAACCACGGCTCAAGCGCTGAGAGAGTGACCATCGTCGATGCGTACACCCACAAGACGTCAACCCACGAAGTCCAACCGGACAACACGTTTACCTACTTTAGCGACCGCAGAGCGTCTTTCGGCTGGTATGACTTCACCCTGGGGGTCGATTCCGATGCAAGCTTCCAGCGGCGGCTTGCAGGGCACGTGGAAACCGGCAAAGACAGCGTGACGGATCCAGCCATCGGTACGGCTGCACTGTAGGCTGCGTTCGAAGCGTAACTGTTTTTTTCCGGCTGCGTCATTACGGGGGATCATCGAGGAGGCAAGGACGAAGCCCTAACAGTGATTCCCCGCCCGAAAATTCGCCGCGACCGGCGGGCGAACGCGAGGCGGCGCGGATTGCCGGACGGAATCCGCCGACAAGCGGACGGGCGTTCGTTTCCAACTTGCCATGATAGCCTTACAAGACCATGGACTCTGTGAGTCTGCACATTTTAATCGTCGTGTTTGTCGCCACTTTGATTCGATCAACCTTCGGTTTTGGTGAAGCGCTCATTGCCGTACCGCTGCTGGCACTTAGCATTCCCATCGAGGTTGCTGCTCCAATCGTCGTACTTTTGTCGGTAACCATCGCCGCGGTCGTTGTCGCACAGGACTGGCGGAAAATCCACGTCCGCAGCACCGGCTGGCTTCTGGTGCCCACTTTTTTAGGCATTCCTTTGGGCATTGCGCTGCTCACAAGCGTTCACCGCGATATCGTCAAAGGTTTATTGGCGATTGTGATCATGGGATTTTCCGGGTATTTTTTGCTGGTCAAAAGACCGGCGGAACTGGCCAAAGACAGCAGTCTTTGGCTTTTGTTTTGTGGCTTCCTGGCCGGAGTGCTGGGAGGCGCTTATGGGATGAATGGGCCTCCCTTGGTTATCTACGGTGCCATGCGGCGCTGGTCTCCCCAGCACTTCCGCGCTACGTTGCAAGGATATTTCTTGCCTGCCAGCGTTGTGGCGATGGCGGGATACTGGTTCGCGGGACTATGGACGGTTGCAGTAACCCACTATTACCTGATTTCTCTGGCCGTCGCGCTTCCAGCAATATTCATTGGCAGAGTTGCGAATCATCGTCTGCGCGGGGAATCTTTTTTCAAATACGTTTATGCGGGCTTACTGTGCATCGGAATGATTTTGCTGCTGCAAGCAATCCGGCACGCGTAAAGGCTAGTTAACCGTTTCCGGTTTTCCGTGTCCCACCGTAGGATTGAGCTTCGAAGCCCGGCTACGGCCGTTTGGCCGGGTTCTGCATGTGGCATAGAATGCCGGCATGGCTCTGGCTGCTTTTGCGATGGACGTGCGGCGGTCGCGCGGGCGGCGCTGGCCGGAGCCGCAGCATCGTTACCGCAACGACTATGCGCGGGACCGCGATCGCGTCATTCATTCGCGGGCGTTCCGGCGGCTCGAAGCAAAGACGCAAGTTTTCACGACGCGGTATTCCGATCATTTCCGTAACCGGCTGACGCATACCATTGAAGTGGCGCAGATCGCGCGCACCGTGGCCGGAGCGCTGGGCCTCAATACGGATTTGGCCGAGGCTTTGGCGCTCGTGCATGACATCGGACACCCGCCCTTCGGACACGCCGGGGAGCGGCGGCTCAACGAGTTGCTGAAGCCTTTCGGCGACCGCTTCGATCACAATCTGCACGCGCTGCGCATCGTCGAGCAGTTCGAGCGGCGCTATTTGGATTTTCCCGGACTGAATCTCACGTTTGAGGTGCGCGAGGGGATCATCAAACATTCGGCAGATTACAGCGGGCGCGAGGATGCCGCCGTGGCGTTTCCAGAATTGGCCGAGTACGAACTCGATTTGCGGCCGCCGCTCGAGGCGCAACTCATCGACAGCGTGGATGAAGTGGCCTACAACGCGGCCGATCTCGATGATGGTTTCGAGTCGCGGTTGCTCGATCTGGAGATACTGCGCGAGGAATTGCCGCCGTTCGCGGAGATTTATGACGAGGTGGATCGAAAGCATCCGCTGGGCGCTACGAAGCTGAAGATCAACGAGACGATCAAGCGCATCCTGGACCGGCTGGCCACCGACCTGATCGAGAACACGCAGGCGGTGGTCTTGCAGAGCGGCGCGAAGGATGTGGACGACATCCGGCGGATCAAAAAGCGTCTGACTGGATTTGGCCCGGCTGCGGCCGCATTGGACAAGTCGCTGAAGGGGTTTCTCCACCGGCGGCTGTACGACAATCCAGCGATCGTCGAGGAGCGCGAACGGTCGGTGGAGGCGCTGTCGCAGCTCTTTGAGCATTACCTGCGACATCCGGACGCCATGCCGGGACACTATTCCGAGCAGGCGGAGCGCGAGCCGCTGCACCGCGTGGTCTGCGACTATATCGCGGGGATGACGGATCATTATTTACTGCGGCAGCACCAGGTGCTGGTGGGGGCGCACGCGAAAGGCTGAGGGCAGGCGGCAGCGCGAAGCGCTGGCGGCGGGTGTCTGACACATGGTTTGCACAGCGCCGCAGGTTGCGGCGCTGCGACTGCGGTAGTGCTACGGCTGCGGCTTCACGCCATGGATGAGGAGCGCGCCCATTTCGCGGAAGGCGCGAAGCTGGGCGGCGTCGCGGAACCAGCGGCCGGAATAAACGTCGGGCGCGGGAGTGGGGTCGGGTATACGTTCGTGCCCGACGCCGGCGAAGCCCGCGTCGCGAAATAGGGCAGCCCACTCGTCGGCGGAGAGCAGGCGCGCGGGCACCGCCAGGACTTCGTTCCACTGATGCGAGTGCGGATTATCGCGATAGTAGTTGATCGCGATCCAGGCGGAGCCGCCTTCGCGCAAGACACGAAAGATTTCCGCCAAGGCACGGGCAGGATCGGGCCAGTAATAGGCGGACTCGACGGAAATCGCGTGGGTGAAAAAAGCCGCGTCCCAGGGGATCTGCTCGGCTTCGCCGACCACCGACATCACGTTTTCGAGATGAGTGTTTCTACGGCGGGCGTGCCGGATCATCTCGTCGGAAACATCGATGCCGACGACGCGGCCTTCGGGAACATGCTCGGCGAGCAGGCTCGAGAGCCAGCCCGCGCCGCAGCCGACGTCGAGGATATTGTCGTCAGGCTGAAGGTGCATGCGGTCGAGCATGGGGAGGACGATGGGCAGGTGATCCTGCTCCATGCCTTCGCCGCGCCCGGCTTCGGCCCAGCGGTTGAATTCCTCGCGGAGTTGCTCGTGCTGTGTGGCTTCAGCCATGGTGCAAGATGGGGCGGAGGCCAAGATGTGCGTCGTGGCGCCCGCCCCTGGGAAATCGACTACATTCCGGTTTCGTCGGCAGACGGCCCGTAGATCGCGGGCACGGGAAGATCGTTGAGCCGCAGGTACACGCCGAACTGGGCGCGGTGGTGGATCATGTGGTTCATGATCATGCTGCGAAGCACGGCGACACGCGGCATGGAGAAAACCGGCTTGCCGCCGTTGAGCAGCGCCCAGGGCTGCATCATGGCTTCGTCGCTGGCCGCGGCAATCGCGGCGCGCGCAGCGGGAACGCCCTGATCGAAAGCCGCTAGAACATCGGCGCGTGTTTTGAGCTGTGGCATCTGCATCTGTTGGCCGCCTGGCGGATTGACGTCGAATTGCTGCGTCTCCAGCGTCATTTTTGCCCACGTTGGGATCATGGCGATGTGGCCGGCCAGGCCACCCATGCTCATCGACTTCGAGTGGGGCTTCCAATCGAATTTGTCGTCCGGAACACGCTCGATGCTTTTGCGGGCGTTGGCCATTTCGTGGTCAAATTCGCCCAGCAACGACTGATTAATTGCCATGGTGATTCCTCCTGTTTCGCTCCGATTCGGGTAGTCTTGCGGCGGCAAGGCACCGCCGGTGCCCGGGAATACTAGCAGTTTCCCTGGGAAGACGCGCGTCGATGTTGGATGCATCCGGCGGGGGCCGGTTGCTTTATCGGCGGCTACTTTTCGACCTTGGCGAGCAGCTGCACAAAGCGCTGCTCGCGTTCGGCCTGATCCATTCCGCCAATGGCTTCGGCGACCTGCGTGACGTTCATCGAGCAGAACTTCGGCCCGCACATCGAGCAGAACTTGGCTTCCTTGTAGAAGTCGTCCGGCAAGGTTTCGTCATGCATGGAGCGCGCAGTTTCCGGGTCGAGGGAGAGCTCGAACTGCTTGTTCCAGTCGAAGAGGAAACGCGCGTAAGAGAGCGCATCGTCGCGATCGCGCGCTCCCGGGCGGTGACGCGCCACATCAGCCGCATGCGCAGCGATTTTATAAGCCATGACGCCTTGCTTGACGTCGTCTGCGTTGGGCAAGCCGAGATGCTCCTTCGGCGTGACGTAGCAAAGCATGGACGCGCCGTACCAGCCGATCATGGCCGCGCCGATGGCGCTGGTGATGTGGTCGTATCCGGGCGCGATGTCGATCACCAGCGGACCCAGCGTGTAGAACGGCGCCTCGTGGCACAGCTCCATCTCTTTCTTCACCTGCAGCTCGATCTGATCCATCGGAATGTGGCCGGGACCTTCGATCATGACCTGTACGTCGTGTTCCCAGGCCTTCTTGGTCAGATCGCCGAGGACTTTGAGCTCGCTGAACTGGGCTTGATCGCTGGCGTCGGCAATCGAGCCGGGGCGCAGACCGTCGCCGAGGGAGAAGCTGACGTCATGCTTCTTGAAGATTTTGCAAATATCGTCAAAGCGCTCGTACAGGAAGTTTTCCTTTTTGTGGGCCGACATCCACAGCGCCATCAGCGCGCCGCCGCGGCTGACGATGCCGGTGATGCGATCGCGCACCATGGGCAGAAACTCGCGCATCACGCCGGCGTGGATGGTCATGTAGTCCACGCCCTGTTCGGCTTGCTCCTCGATGACTTCGAGCATCAGCTCGGCGCTGAGATCTTCGGTGCGCTTCACGCGGGAGAGGGCCTCGTAGATAGGCACGGTGCCGACGGGCACGGGAGAGGCTTCGATGATGGCCTTGCGAATCGTGGGAATATCGCCGCCTGTGGAGAGGTCCATCGCCGTGTCCGAGCCGTAGTGGACGGCGCGGTGCAGTTTCTCGAGTTCTTGAGCGACTTCGGAGGTGACGGCGGAGTTGCCAATATTCGCATTGATCTTGCAGCGGAAGGCGATGCCGATGCCCATGGGCTCGAGCGAGCGGTGATTGATATTGGCGGGAATGATGGCGCGGCCGCGCGCGACCTCGCTGCGAACCAGCTCCGGCTCGAGCTTTTCGCGCTTGGCCACATATTCCATCTCTTCGCTGATGACGCCCTGGCGCGCCAAGTGCATCTGGGACACATTGCGGTTGCCATTGGCGCCGGCCGAAGCCAGCCGCTTCTCGATCCACGTATCTCGGATAGACATTGACTCCCCCTCCGCCCGCAGCCATGCGAGCGCAATCCCACAGTCCAAGTGACCGAGGCATTATGGCATCGCGCGCATAGGCGCCGCAACGTCCGCTGCACTGGCGGCCGCCCCCTAATTGCCGAGGATCCGCAGCGCGGGCGTTACGCGCGCCGCAAGGTGAGGAGCGTGATCTCAGGCGGCACGCCGAGGCGAATGGGCGCGCCAATCGTGCCAAGACCGCGATTGACGTAGAGCGCGGAAGGCTGGCTCGTGGGTGCGCCGGACCACGCGGCGCGGTCATTGAGCGCCGCCCAGACACCCAGCGGCCGCTGGTACAAGCCAGCGATATACGGCGTGAAGAACTCCGCGGGGCTGAAGCGATGATCGAGGATCTCGACGCGCACCTGGCCGCCATGGGTGTGCCCGGCGAGTTGCAGCTCGATGCCAAGCTCGGCGGCGCGCGGGAAAGAATTTGGATTGTGCGAGAGCAGGACATTCGGCACATCGTGGCGCACCATGCGCGCGATGGTGTTCAGCATCGGCCGGCGGCTCCAAATGCGGGCGCTCGCGCTGATAGTCCACGCCGATCAAGTTGAAAGGCTGGCCATGATGGACCAATTCGACGTTGTCCTGCCGCAGCAGACCCATTCCATGACGGGCGAAAAGCTTGGCCGCGAGTGCTTCTGCGTCCGAGTACGCTTCGTGATTGCCGTTGCAACCCCAAACGCCGAGCGGCGCGCGGAGACCGGACAGCTCGTCGATGCAGGCCTCGAGTGGGTCGCCCGGCGCGGTGAGGAAATCGCCGGTGACGACGGCGAGGTCGGGCGCAAGCCCGTTGGCCATGCCGACGGCGCGACGGACCTCCGGCGCGGACATGTAGCTGCCGATGTGGATGTCGCTCAACTGCGCGATGCGCAGACCGTCGAGGGTGGGCGGCAGGCCGCTCACCGGCAAGTCCACGCGGTGAATCTGGTAATGCAGACGCTCGAAGGCGAAGCCGTACGCTCCGGCGGCGAAGGGGATGGCGCCGGCGACGGCCGAGACCGTCTGTACAAATCGCCGCCGCGCGAGATTTACGGGCGAACCCGCGGACTCAGGCGGCGTGCTTCGCGCAGCGCCGTCATTCGAGCGGGACCGCAGCCAAGCCGCGAGAAGACGCGGCGCGCGCAAGAGCCAGTCAATCGCGGCGACCAATTGCACAGCGAAATATCCGAACAGGGCGCTCGAAATCCACAATCCGGACAGCGCCGTGACGGCGGACACGCTCCAGTGGGTTCGGAGGCTAAAATTGAGCGCGAAAACCACAAGAAGGAAAGCGAAAGCCAGAATGATTGCGCCCCGGAAGACACTGCGAAAGGCCGGGCGCGGGATGCGGCGCGTTAGCCGCCACACGCGCACAAGCCAATAGTATTGCGAAAGAAGAACGAGCGAGAAAACCGGGATCAAGATGAGTAAGCGGTACCAACCAAGGTCGCGGGCGTACAAGTTTACCTACCTTGCGGGGATTGCCCTATTGCGGTGCAACAATCCATATTAGCACTCAACATAGTGAGATGCGGCCGCTTTAACGGGCGGTTGCGCTCGCTTCGCTACCCATCTTTTCAAGCAGCTCCAGGAGTTTTTCAGGGCCCTGAACGGGTGGATAGCACGTCTGGCCCGCGCACACAAAGGCTTGCGCCACGTCGGCATTCAGGTGTGGCACTGTCTCGCGCAGCGCTGGCGGCAGCGCGTGGGCGGCAGCCGCGCCAGGCGTGATGCGGAGCACGGCCTTGCCGAAGCGGTGGAACGAGCGAGCGGCGCGATCCAGGCGCTGCGCAGCTTCGTCGCCGGGCGCGCCGGTCACCAGAACCTGCAAGGGATGGCGCGCGTAAAGCACGGTCGCCAATCCGTACGTGGCGGCGAAAAGTCCAAATTGCGGCACGACGCCGGCGAAAGCCTCCAGGGTGGCTTGGCACTGCTCGCCGTAGAGCGTCTGGCCCGTATAGTTGAAAAGGCGGGCGAGAACCATGGCGGCCACCGGATTTCCGCCCGGCGTGGGCGAATCCTGCAAAGGCTTGCGGCGAACGTCCAGCCCACCCATGGGTGCGGCATCGGAGGAGCGGTCGAAAAATCCGCCGCCATTGCGATCGCCGTATTTCTCGATGAACAGTCGAGCGGCGCGCTCGGCGGCCTGAAAGTAGCGCTGATCGAGAGTCGCTTCAAAGGCGTCGAGCAGCGCCGCGGCCATGAATGCCTGATCGTCCAGCGAGCCGGTCAAATGCCCGCCGCCCAGGCGGTGGGCGAAGCCGGTGCGATCGTCCCAGCCCTCGTTCAGGAAGCGGTCCAGGGTGCGCAGCGCGAAGGAACGGCAGTCGCGCCCGCGGTCGTCGTCCAAGGCGCTGGCCGCCTCGAGATAGGCGGAGATGAACATGGCGTTCCAGCTCGTGTATAGCGTGGTGTCGACAAAGGGCGTGGGGCGCTTCTCGCGCGCGGCTAGCAGTTGCGCACGGGCGATTTGCAGACTGCGCTGCACTTCGGCGGGCGGCAAACCCAAAGCGCTAGCGATAGCCGCGGCGTCGCGCGCGACCCATAGAACGTTTTTCGCGGGGTTGTGGTGCATTTCGCCGGCCGGGCCGACGTCGTAGTAAAGCTCGACGATGCGCGCGAGTTCGGGCGAAAGGACGGCGCGGACTTCTTCCACCGTCCAGGTGAAGTAGTCGCCATCGTCATCGAGATTGATGTCGGCGTCCTGGCTGGCGTAGAAGCCGCCGCGCTCGCGATCGGAGAGCACGCGGTTCACCCAGTCGATGATGCCCTCGGCCGTTTCGCGAAAGAGCGGGCGCGGCGCGACCAGGTAGGCGTGGAGATAATTTTTCAGCAGCTCGGAATTGTCGTAGGACATCTTCTCGAAGTGCGGCACCAGCCAGCGCTCGTCCACCGAGTAGCGATGAAAGCCGCCGCCGAGCTGATCGTAGACGCCGCCCTGGGCCATTTTTTCGAGCGTGGTCTGCGCGACGAGCAGCAGACGCGGCTCGTGCGTCGCCTGGTAACGTTCCAGAATCAGCTCGAGCGCCTGGGAATGCGGGAATTTCGGCCCCTTGCCGAATCCGCCGTAGTGCGGGTCGAAGCGCTGCCGCGCGGAATCGAGCAGCGCATCCACCAGCCGAGCGTCGCAGTCGCTGCGCGCCCCTGCAAAAAGCTCGGCTTGCGCCACGGCGCTGAAAAGAGCCCCGGCGGCCTGCTCGACCTCGTCGCGGCGCGTGCGATAAGCCTCCGCGGCGCTTTCCAGCACGCGACGGAAGCTCGGGCGGCCCATGGCATCTTCCGGCGGAAAATACGTGCCGCCGTAAAACGGCCGTCCGTCGGGGAGCAGAAAGACGGTGAGCGGCCAGCCACCCTGGCCGGACATGGCGCGACGGCGGTCTGGTAGCGCGAATCCACGTCGGGGCGTTCATCGCGATCCACCTTGACGGGGATGTAGAGGCGATTGATCAGTTCGGCGAGACGAGGATCGTCATAGCTCTCGCGGTCGATCACGTGGCACCAGTGGCACCAGACCGCGCCGATATCCAGCAGGATGGGCTTGTCTTCGGCACGCGCGCGAGCGAAGGCCTCTTCGCCCCATTCTTGCCAAGCCACCGGCTGGTGCGCGGCGGAACGCAGATAGGGGCTTGCGGACTTCGCCAGGCGATTGGGGTTCTCTTCCGTCACAAAGGTCCTTTCGCGTTCACTGAAAACCGGGTCGCAACAAATTGGGTCGCTGAAACCGGGCACCGAAAACAGGATGGCGCTCCGGCGCTTTTCGCGCTTCTTGGATCGGCCCCTACTGAATCGGCCCTCACTGAATCGGATTGTCCGGGCCGGTGTCCCCGGGCTCGATCGGCTTGCGCCCGGCGAAACCCTCATCCTGGCGGTGGTAGAAGCGAATGCGCTCCTCGCCGAGGCGCCAGCACAAATAAACTTCCTCGTTATTCATGATGGCCGGAAAATCGAGCAGCCCGGCGTCGAGATCCTTCACCACGCATCCAGTGGCCTGAATCTTCTGCACGGAAGCGTTGAGGGATTCCGCCAGGCGATCGTGGTCGAAGCGCACGCGCGCGACTTTTTCGTAGGGCACCACGATGCCCCCCATGGTTTGAATCCGGGCAGACAGGGTCCCGAGCTCTTCTTCGAGCGGCAGAAGTTTGCGCCGGGTTTCCACGGCCTCGATCAGCACCGGCTCGAGTTCGCCGCCGCGTGCGCTCGGCTTCGGTCAGCGTGAATAGCTTCGGCTCTTCGTCGTCGTGTCCCATACCGCCTCGCAAGATCCAGAGGCCGCAAGCGATGCCCATCAGGCGTGCGTTGCGCCCAGCCAGGGTACCCATTCTCGCGCACGGTCGCACGTATTGCCAGACCCATGCGCCGTGGGCAGCGGGCCCGGCCATCCGCTGAGCACCGGTAGTCGGAAGGAGCCCGCGAATAAAGGCACATCTCGGCCGCGAAAATCAAAGGGCCTTCACCGCTGGCGTTAGGTTTTGGCTATGGCCACCTAATACTGATGTGGCGACTGACCTGGAACTGTCCGAAACTAAATGTCTCCTCGATTCATGCTGATTTATATTGAGCTCGCCGTCGTCGTCACGCTGACGCTTGCCGCATTTGCTTTTCCTGGGATCGGCGCGAAGGAGTTGGTGCGCGTCGAACTGTATTTCTCTCGTTTGGCGCGCAGGAGACGCCTGGCCTTGCTGGTGGTCGGCGGCTTGGCCATCGCGATGCGTCTTGCGGCGCTTCCCATCCTGCCGATTCCCCAGCCATCTGTTGACGACGAATTCAGTTACTTGCTTCAGGCGGACACCTACCTGCACGGGCGGCTGACCAATCCGACGCCTCCCATGTGGACTCACCTCGAAACCTTCCACGTCAATATGCAGCCAACGTACCAATCCAAATATCCGCCGGCTCAGGGGATGGTTCTCGCAGCGGGGAAACTGCTCGGCGGCTATCCGATCGTGGGAGTGTGGCTGAGCATGGCGGCCATGTGCGCGGCAATCTGCTGGATGCTTCAGGAATGGATCTCGCCGGAGTGGGCCTTCGCCGGTGCGCTCATTCTGGCGATTCGACTGAGCGTATTTAGCTATTGGGGAAATAGCTACTGGGGCGGGGCCGTGCCAGCCACGGGCGGAGCTCTGCTTTTGGGCGGCCTCGCGAGGTTGGTGAAATCTCCGCGGGTTCGAGACGCCCTGCTCATGGGATTGGGAATCGCCATCTTGGCCAACAGCCGTCCCTACGAGGGATTGCTCCTGTGCATCCCAGTGGGCATCTTCCTGTTGTTCTGGTGGCTACGGAAGAAATCCACTGAGTTCTTCCTGGTGATGCGGCGCGCAATCCTTCCCTTGGCTCTGTGCGTCGGCATTACGGCCGTCGCCATGGGGTATTACAACTGGAGGGTCACGGGAAATGCGCTGCGTTTGCCGTACGAGGTGAACGAGGCGACTTATTCGGTAGCGCCGCTTTTCATTTTTCAGTCTCCGCGGCCGGAGCCAACGTACCGATCCGATGCGCTTCGCGAATTTTATCTTTTATTCGCTCTGCCGCAGTATGAACAAACCCGATCCCTCAAGGGCTTGGTGCTCTCGTGGTATCAACGAATGGAAAAGATATGGCTCGTCCTGCTGGGCCCAGCTCTAACGCTGCCGCTTTTGCTTGCACTCTTCATAAAACCGACGGGAGCTGAGCTGGAAGCAGTTCGATTGGCAAACGCGCCTGTTGGTGTGGACGAGCGCCGTATCGATTGCTGGGCTCGCGCTGGAAATGTACGGGCTAGCACACTATGCGGCGCCGATGACTTGCGTGTTGATGGCTATCGTGCTGCTCGCGATGCGGCGCATGCGCCGCTGGGAATGGCGCGGCAAACCTGCTGGGGTCTTTCTCTCTCGCGCAATTCCGCTCACTTGCCTCCTGATGCTGGCTTTGCGAGCAGCGGCGCCGCTACTTCACATCGATACCGGGCCGGCGTGGCCGCCCACCTGGTACAACAGCGATTCCAGCGACAAGCTCCCTCGAAACGAGTTTGAGAGAAGAATAGACAAATTTCCAGGAAAGTCGCTGGTGCTTGTGAGTTACAAGTCCGACGGAAACCCGGACACACCGCGCGAATGGGTCTACAACGCAGCCGACATCGATTCAGCCAAAATTGTCTGGGCCTGGGACATGGGCGCGGCCAAGAATCAGGAATTGATCGACTACTTCAAAGATCGGCAGGTCTGGAGAATTGAGGCGACCAGAATCCCCTCGCCATAAGCGGTCCAGGGCATCGCTGATTTCGCAACTTCTCGTTATGGGTCAAAATCCGGGCAGACAGGGTTCCGAGTTCGCGGCAAAAGTTTGCGCCGAGTTTCTAGGGTCTCGATGGCGGGACTGACGCGGCGTATCAGCTCTGCACCCACTTCACCGGATGGCCGCTGCCATCGTCCGAGCCCTTGATGTACCAATCTTTCCCAAGGGGATCGTGATCCATCGTCGTCGCGAAATCGAACGGTCCCTGAAATTCCATGTAGATGAGGCTCTCTCCGCGGGAGGCCTTCAACTGATGCCATTCCGTAGCTGGTATGAGCACGAGATCGCCCGGGACCGCGTCAAACGTGCGCTCATCGTCCTTCACGATACCGATGCCCTCGAAGATATAATAATAGTGCACAGCCCCGGCGGGATTTGTTGCCGTACCGCGGTGGACGTGGCGGGGCGAGTATCCCTCCGGCGTGTACGTCATCAGACCGGCCTGCATATCCAACGAGTCCGACATTCCCGTCTCTTTGTTCACCCAGAAAGTACGGATTCTGACGCTGCGGGCGTCGATCAACGCCTGCACCTTGTCGTTTTCGAAGAAATACCCCGATGCCCGCGCGGTTGGTTTGCCGGTGTATTTCTCCACGTTCAGATCGAGGACGAGAAGCTTGGCGCTCCCGGCGGTGACGGAGGTTTTCTCGCCCGGCTCCAGATACACGCCAGTCCCTTGCCGCGCCGGATAGGTTTTATCTTTGTAGGAAAAGTTCCCGCCGAGCCCTTCCATCACGTACAAAAGGTGCGAGCGCTTGCCGGCGTCAAACTCGCAGGAGCGCCCCGGCTCGATATCGTGCAGCGACGCGCGGACGGTGCCCGCGCCCTGGTCGGCCGCGGTGATGATGTCGCGTCTGGTGCCGCTGGGCGTCGGCACTCGCATTCGGTCGTTGGTCTTAATGACATTCAGCGGCATGGCTTCTATCTCCTGAACAGTAAAATGAGTTCGAAAATGCCCTTTGGTTTCTGTCCCCTAATTTAACACAGCATTTGCTTTTCTGGTGGGTGACGAAATCCGAGGCGGGGAGAACGAGAAGAATATCAATCTGCGCCGGGCTTCAATGCCGCCGAGCCATATCCGCCCGCATTCTCGAAATAACAAAGGCGTCTCGCCGCTCAACTCCTGGGAAAAGGGGATTCTCGGAAAATGATCCATTACGCTCAGGCAGGAAGGTTGGACGTTTGGAGAGCGGCGAAGTTACGGCACCGCCGTCCGGCGCCCGGTCATGGTAGAGTGTCCCACCGATGCGCATCTTCGTTCTGGGCACCGGCGCTTCCGGCGCTCTCCTCGCACAACTTCTGGCCCGCCAGGGGCACCGCGTCACCTGTGGCGACAAGGACCCGGAGCGCGCCAAACGCTTCCTGGGCCGCAAAAGCACGCTACCGATCGTCGCGGTCAATGCACGCAATCTGCGCGGAGTGGTTCGCGCGGCGCGCGGCTGCCAATTGCTGGTGAACGCCTCGCCGGCTGTATTCAACGAAGTGGCTTTGCGAGCGGCCTTGTACCTGCGCGCCCACTACCTCGATCTAGCTTCGCATCTGACGCGCAACCCCTTCAAGGCTGAGGAACTGGCGTACAACGAGCGCTTCGCCGAAAAGCGGCGCGCCGCGGTAATCAATGCGGGCGCCGCTCCCGGCCTGACCAACTTGCTGGCAGCGCGCGCAGCGGACTCGCTCGACGACGTTGAGGCCATCTACATCCGCCTGTACGAAGGCACCGAGGCGGACGATCCGATCTCGCAGTGGTCCCACGAAGGCGCATTCGACGAAGCAGTCTCGCGGCCGCGCGTGGTGCGCAACGGGCGTTTTCTCCTCGCCAAGCGCTTCGGCGAGCGCGAACTCTTCCGTTTTCCGCCGCCCATCGGTGAAGTGGGTGTCGTGCTGGCGGCGCAAGATGAAGTTGGCACGCTGCCGCACCACATCCGCCTGCGCGAGATGGACGTCAAATTCGGCGGCAACGAAATCGACCGGCTGCGCCGCTGGTACCGCCAGGGCAAGTTGCGCCGTTCGAGCCGGCCGGTGGCGTCGCGATTTCCGCGTACGGCTTCGCCGCGTCAGGTAGCGCGGTTGATTCACCAGGGCGTTTTACAGAACGCGCGTTTTGCCGCGGCCGTGATCGTTCGCGGCAGACGGGGCGAGCAGCGGCTCGAAATCCGCTGGGACGTCAGCTTCCCTTCGCTGTACCAGATCCGCCAGCGAGGCTTGGCGGTGACTCCGATCTCCTATGCCACGGCGCACATGGCGGCGCTTTTCGTGCAGTATTTCCCCCGCACGCTCCACGGAGTTTTTTCCCCCGATGCGCTGCCTGCCGCCACGCGACAAGCGATTCTTGCCCGCGTTCGCCATCGATTCGGCATGAGCGTGCGCACGGTTCGTCTGAAGGACCACGAGGAAGAGGCTGATTTCTAGGCGCCTGCTTTCGCTCGCCTGGCGGAACGCTCAGGACGAGGAATCGACGCTGGTAAGAAATACCGGCGAGCCGATCTTGCCCGAATAGTGCGGGCGGTAGCGCGCATGGTTGTACAGCTTAGCGACGTCCAGAGGCCGCGGACCGAGCTTGGGGTCAGGCAGGGGAGAGTGCGTGTACTTGCCTCCCTGCACTCCGACCAAGTGCCCGTAGGTTCCCTCGCGAATCAAATCCACGGCGATGTTGCCAAATGTGGTGGCCACCATCTGGTCGAACGCATCCGGCTCGCCGCCGCGCAGATCGTAGGTGAGGTCGCTGATCATGGTCTCGTTGCCGGAGCGGCGCTTGATCTCCTCGCCCAGCGCCTGCCCGATATCGGTCTTCTTTTTGTGGCCGAAGGCGTCTGCCTCGCCGTATTCTGAAACAGCGTGTCCCTTCCACGTCGCGCCTTCCGAAGCGATGATCAGGGAATAGCGGCTGGGATTATTTTGCTTGTCCTGGACCAGCAGCTCGATCACGCGGTCCAGATCGAATTCAACCTCCGGAATCACGCAGCGGCTCCCGGTCACGTAAGCGGTGTACAGCGCGCTGAAGCCGGCATCGCGGCCGAAAATGCGAAAGACGCCGATGCGCTCGTGAGAGCCCAGCGAAGTTCGCTGGCGCGTGACGGCATCCTTGGCGCGCGTGATGGCCGTCGAGAATCCGATGCAGTATTCGGTGCCGCGCACGTCGTTGTCCATGGTCTTGGGGACGCCGATCACATGCATGCCCTTGGAGTCGAGAGTTTTCGCAAAGCTCAAGGTGTCGTCGCCACCGATGGCGATCAAGCATTCGATGCCCAGGTGCGCGAGATTGTCGAGAACCACCGGCGTGAGATCGTACAGCCCGTCGGCGAATTCAAGCGGCTTCAGCGTTTCCGGGGAAAGGTTCTTGGGCAGCGACGCGCGTTTCACCTTCGAGGGATTGGTGCGCGAGGTATGCAGAATCGTGCCGCCGGTGCGGTCGATCGCGTGCGTATTCGCGCGGTCGAGCGGCTGGACGTATTTGGGATCGCGGCTGACCGTCCTGTCGAGGTGCGTCAATCCTTCCCAACCGCGGCGAATGCCAAGCACCTCGATGCCCATGTTCGTCGTCTGATACACGACGCTCTTGATCACCGAATTTAGGCCAGGGACATCTCCTCCTCCGGTCAAAATGCCGATGCGGCGCGCGCCTGCCATGGCTTTCCCTCCTGCTGGGTCTTGATCGTCTGGTTTTGTGATCTTGCGCGCCGCCCCGAGGCGGCGATTTCTCCAACGTGCGTAAGATCAAACACAACTGAGAGAATTCTTCGAAGTGCGGCCCGGCGATTGAGCTTTTTGAGTTGCGCGGATCACTTGGCCTGGTCGACCGCGATGCCTTCCAGCAACAGTTCGGCCGCGCGCCCTACTGGCAGCCGCAGCCGCCGGTCCCGCATGCGCAGCCGCCCGAGGAAGCTCCGGCATCGCTCGCGGCATCGTTCATGGAACTGGCCCCATTCGATTTGGTCCGCGCGCTAAAGACCGAAAGTTGCAGCGCGGCTCGGCTGCTCGCGCATTTCGGACACGAAACCGCGCGAGCCCGCGAAAGCACGATGCGCTCGTACCGGCTGCCGCAATCCTCGCAGATGTATTCGTATATCGGCATAGCCAAGGACAACTTCATTCTAGACGGGACACCGGAACAGAGGCAACCGGGGGCACTCACGGCAATTTCGATTGGACCGCTCGGTCCTGCGCGCGTGTCGAGGGCCTAGTCGACCTTGCCGACGCGTTCCTTCCAGAGGTCCCAGGCGCGGCCGTATTGAGCGATGAGGTTCTTAGTGCCCTTCGCAGCCTCGCCGGGCGTCAGGTAGGTAATTGTTCCCAGGGCTGTGGCTTGCGCCTGCAGCCGGGCGTCGACGTCCGTGTAGTACGCGAAAAACACGGCTTCCTGGATCGACGTGCCTGCGGCGACCATGCCGTGGCCGCGGATGAGAGCCACAGGGTGGTTCCCCAGCACTTTGGCCAGCGCGTCGCCCAGCTTGTTATCGGCGATCAACATGTTGGTATCGCCGCCGGCGTCATGAATATCGAAGATCGGCGTGCCCGCGCCAAGAAATGCGCTCATGTGAAAAAGCGGGCGCAAGCTGATGCCCGTCACGCTGAACGGCACAACCGCCAGAGAGTGGCTATGCACGATGGCCTTGACGTCCGGCCGCGCGCGGTAGATCGCCGCATGGATGTAGCGCTCGCCGAACGAGGCGCGCCCCTGCGCGTCGATGGGATCGCCATTCAGGTTGTACTCCATGAGGTCCTTGTGCGTGACCAATGCCGGCGCCATGCTGCGCGACATCACGAAGCGGTCCGGGTTGTTGTCCTCGCGCACGCTGACGTGGCCAAAACCGTCGACCAGTCCCTCATTCGCCAGGATGCGATTGGCATAGACCAGATCATCGAGCATCTGGGGATTGAGTTGGGCGTTGGGCGCAGCGCTAGCGGGTGCGGATGCGGCCGGTTTTGGCGCGGAATTCTGCGCCGGCGTGCGGCCCACCAACAGAAACGCCGCCACGAGGACGGCCAGGAGCGTCACCATTTGATAGCTGCGGTAAGTGCGCATTTGAAATCCTCCGACCGAATGGACTCGATGCGTAACCGTTAGCGAGCAGGACCGGAAGGGCTCCGCTTACGTTTTCACGGCTTGCCCGGACGCCGCGACGGATGACTGCGCGGCCCGGCCCCAAAGCTCTTTCGTGGCGATCCGGGCTCCTTCCGCCATGGCTTCCAGTTTCGCCCACATGATCGACGGATGAACGCGCCGGTTGAATTGCTCCTGGGCAAAACCGCAATCGGTGCTGGCGATCACGTTCTCCCGCCCCACCACTCCCGCGAATCTCACGATGCGCTCGGCCACCAGCTCCGGGTGCTCGACCACGTTCGTCCCGTGACTGACCACGCCCGGCGCCAGAATTTTGCCTTCCGGCAGCTTCACGCTCTGCCAGACGCGCCATTCGTGCTCGTGGCGCGGATTGGCCGCCTCAATCAAATACGCGCCCGCGCGGACCTTCAGAATCAGATCGACGATCTTCGCGAGCGGCACGTCGGTCGTATGCGGCCCGGGCCAACTGCCCCAGCAAACATGATACCGGACGCGATCCTCCGGGATGCCTTCCAGCGCGTAGTTTAGCACTTCGACGTGCCGCCGTACCCACTGATAGTAGTCCTCGAAGCTGGCCGGAGGGACCATGCGGTCATAGGTGACGGCGGCGCGCGCATCGTCGATTTGCACGAGGAATCCGGCATCGACGATCGTGCGGTACTCGGTTCGCATGGCCTCGGCCAAAGCGATCAGCAGCTCTTCGTCGTTGCGATAGTACTCGTTGACGCGATCCGGGATGGTGCTCGACGGGGCGGCCACCGGCAGGAATGCTTCTTCTATTGTCTGGCCTGCGGGCGTCAGACCTGCGAGAGCCGCTTTGAAATTGGCGATGTCGCGTTCGAGCTCAGGTAAGCCTGTGTATTTGATCGGGCCCACGCAGACGGCGTTGTACGTGGTCACGTTCGACCAGCGGGCCTCGTTGCGGCCCTCCAACTCGTCGTAAAACTCATGGAAACGCTCGCGGTCCGCGCCGCGCGCAAAAGGGCTGGCGCCCGGCGGCACCGGCCGCAGCTCGAAGCCGCTCAGCCGGTTCAGCGCGTAGAGCGACCAGCTCGTGGATTTTCCGAATTCGCCGTCATCGACGATATCGATTCCCGCCTGCACCTGCCGCTTCACAACTTCGGCAACCGACTCGCGCAGGCATTCGTCATAAGCGCGCGCATTGACCTGCTCGCCGCTTTTCTGCGCCCGCGCAAACTCCAGAAGCCGCGCCGGACGCGCCAAGCTGCCGACGTGAGTAGTCAGAATCCGGCTAGTGCTTCGTTTCATTGGGAATGCTTTCGCCTCGGCCGAGGCGCGGATTATACAAATCGCGCGGACAAAAACCAAGCGAGGCAGGTTGTACAGACGGAATCAGTAGGCGGGCCGATACCTTCCGTTCCATTCTCCGGTAAGAACTACGGTCGCGGTGCCGGCCGGAATGCGGGACGGAAAACTGGTCCGACCACTCTGTTTGGGCTTCAGCTCTGGATACGGAAGAGGAAGCTTCTTGCCCAGTGGCTGATTGTGCGAGTCCAGTGCCTGCACGAAAACCCGACTCGGGAGCTGTGCTCCGTCTTTCAGTGTGACGCGGCATGTCATGCCCGAGACGGCGTCACATTGGGTGAATTCGAAGGTGTCGACTAATCTCCCTTTAAGTATGAGCATCCAACAGGAATGCTCGCAGGTCTCCACTTGCCTCGTCTTGGTGCTTGGGAGGTTTTGCGCACTCCCACTCAAAGCAGCCAGAATAATCCAGGGGAAAACGGCAAAATGTCTGCAAGGTATCATGGCCACCGAGTGTGACCTGAATCGGCCTTCTGAGTACCAGCGAAGTTCGATTCAGCTCAGGGTCTTTTCGGGTTCGCGAATGGCCGCCGCAAGGTCATTCAGGAAAGCCGCGCCTCGTGCGCCGTCCGCTACGCGGTGGTCGCACGAAACCGTGACCGAGATCATCGGCCGTATGCCGATATTCCCGTCGATGGGCACGACGCGGTCGGTGATCGCGCCGACGGCCAGAATCGCGGCCTGCGGCGGAACGATGATCGCGGTGAACGAGTCTACCTGATACATGCCCAGGTTGCTGATCGTGAAGGTTGCGCCGGAAATGTCCGCCGGCCTCAGGCGATTGGCCCGGGCGCGTTCGGTGAGATCGCGGCGCTGCACGGCAATCTCGGCGACTGCAGTCACATTCGCCTTCGGCACCACTGCCGTCACCACGCCGTCTTCGACGGCCATGGCAATGCCGATATTGACGTCGCCGTGAAGGCGTATGCCCTCGGGAGTGAAACTGGAATTGATGCGCGGGTGCTTGGTCAATACGCGAGCCACCAGCGCCACCATCAGATCGGTCTGCGTGACCTTCACGTTGTGCGATTTTTCGATCACCGGAACGAGCTTCTCGCGCAGCGCGACCATCGCGCTGGCGTCCACCTCGCGCGTGACGAAGAAATGCGGGGCGGTCGTCCAGCTCTGCGTGGTGCGCTCGGCCATCAGGCGGCCGATGACGCCGGGAGTTTCGGTCTTGTCCGCCGGCGGGAACTGGCGCGGCCGGCCGGTGCCGATGCTGCCGGCGCGGCCTTTGCTCCGCCCTTTGCGGCCGCCTCGATATCCGAGGCGAGGATCTCTCCGCCTGCGCCCGACCCGCGCACGCGGCCGAGGTCAACGCCTAATTCCTTCGCAAGACGCCGCGCCTTCGGGGAAACCTGCACGTCGGCCGGGTGTAACTGGCGGGAGCGCTCGCGGCCGCTGCGGCAGGCGGCTTGCAGCCGCCGGTGCGCCGCCACCGGTTCGACCGGTTGCGGCAGGGGCGCCGGTGTTGCTTGGGAGGCTGCTCGCCGGGTTGCACGAGCCAGGCGATGTTCTGCCCCACCGGCACGACGGCCCCTTCCGGAGCCGTCACGCCGGCGAGAATGCCGTCACCTGTCGCCTCGATTTCGACGACTGCTTTGTCGGTTTCGATTTCGAGCAGCGCTTCGCCCTTGGTAACGCGCTCGCCCTCTTTTTTCTTCCAGCTGATAACTTTACCCGTCTCCTGAGCCATTTCCAGAGCGGGCATGATCACACTGATAGCCATAGGCTTTTAGCGAGAGGCTTGGAAACCGGCCGTCAGCGCGTCACTCCTACTTTTTCTTTCTTGCCAGCTTTGCCTTTTCCGTTGTCGCTCTTCACTGCGCCGACTGGCTTCCTCTTTGGCGCTGGCTTGGATCATTTCCAGCACGCCCTGGCTCGGCGGAGCCTCGTGCTCCCGCTCGGTCGGCAGCGGACCCTCGACGGTCACGTAGTGCGCGCCGGCCACCATGAGCTTCTCGGCCGGGAACTTGGTGATGACTTCGTGGCCCGTGGGCGTGACGACGATTTCTTCCTCGATACGCGCGGCGCTCCAGCCGTCCGTCGAAGGCCAGAACGTCTCCAAAGCGAAAACCATGCCAGGCTTGATCTCATGCGGGTGATCGAGCGAGACCAAGCGGCTGATCACCGGCTTTTCCCAGATGGCCAGGCCGATGCCGTGTCCGTATTGCAGGCCGAAGCAAGCCTCTTCATCCGGGAATCCGAAATCCTTCGCTCGCGGCCAGACCGCGGCGATTTCCCCGGTCGTGCGGCCAGGGCGAACCAGCTCGATGGCGGCATCGAGATAATCGCGGCAGCGCTTGTAAGCGTCAATCAAAGCGCGCGAAGCGTAGCCGACCGCAAAGGTCCGGTAGTAGCAGGTGCGGTAGCCCATGTAGGAATGGAGAATGTCGTAATACGCCGGATCGCCGGGACGGAACACGCGATCCGAGAAAATGTGCGGGTGCGGGTTGCAGCGCTCGCCGGAAATCGCGTTCACCGCTTCGACGTACTCCGAACCCTGCTCGTAGAGCACCTTGTTGACCAGGGCCACCGCTTCGTTCTCGCCCATGCCCGGTTTCATGGCCATGTACAGCTCGTGATAAGCGGCATCCACCATCATCGAGGCCATGTTGAGCAGGTCGATTTCTTCCTGCGTCTTGATCTCGCGCACGTCGGACATCAATTGCTGGCCGTCGACGATTTTGATTCCCTCTTTTTGCAGCGCAAAGAGAATTGGCGGCTCGACGACGTCAATTCCCAGCGGTTCATGGAGCAATCCGCGCATCTCGAGTTCGACTTTGATCTTCTTGGCCACGTCCTCGGCGCGCCCCATTTCCGGCGACATGGCGCCGCGCAGCAGCGGAATTCCCGCGCGCGAGCGCTCGCCCAGCCAGGGGCAATGCAGGCGGTGGTGCTTGGCGGCCGAACCGAAATCCCAGAGGATGGGCTCGTCCTTTTGCGGCAGCAAAGTGAAGCGGCTGACCTTGTCCTGCGCCCAACTGCCGATGCTGGTCGAGGTGATATAGCGCACGTTGTTCATGTCGAAACACAACAGCGCCCCCATCGACGACTTGGCCAGTCCTGCTTTTACCTTGTCTAATCGTTCTTTGCGCAACTTGTCGAAATTTAATCGCTGCTCCCAATCAACCGCCATCGTTCCATTCGTCTTCATGATGCGTCCTCCTAGGGTCTTTTTCTGAAATCGGAGATTTTTGAAAAAACTAGCCGCACATTGCTTTGGCCGTCTCGAATACCAAGCGATCGGTCGGCACGGTGGCGTCCTCAAGCGGGGGCGAGAACGGAATCGGAACGTGCATCGCTCCGATGCGCTTGACGGGCTTATCCAAATTGTAGAAAGCGCCTTCCGCGATCACCGAGGCGATCTCGGCCGTGACGCCGTACCGATAATACCCCTCATCGACGACGATCGCCCGGGAAGTCTTCTTCACCGAGTCGATCAGCGTTTTTTCATCCAAAGGCCAGGTGGTTCGCGGGTCAATCACTTCGGCGCTGATGCCGATCTCCTCGAGCAGCTTCGCCGCCGCCAGCGACACCTGCACCATGCTGCTGGTGGCCACGATGGTGATGTCGCGCCCTGGGCGCTTGATGTCCGCCACGCCGAAAGGAATGGTGTACTCCTCGGTGGGCACGGGACCCTTGAGCGTGTACATCATCTTGTCTTCGAAAATGACCACGGGATTGTCGTCGCGAATCGCCGTCTTCATCAGCCCTTTGGCGTCGTAGGGCGTCGAAGGGATCACGACTTTTAGCCCCGGTACGTGGCTCGGCCACGCATGCAGCGATTGCGAGTGCTGCGCCGCCGAACGGCGTCCGCCGCCCATGGTCGTCCGCAGCACCATCGGCACTTTCCATTTGCCGCCGGACATGTAATGGACCTTGGCCGCCTGGTTCACGATCTGGTCCATGATCAGGGTCATGAAGTCCCCGAACATGATGTCCACCACGGGACGCAGCCCGGTCATCGCCGCGCCCACGCCAATGCCGGTAAAGCCCGGCTCGGAGATCGGCGTATTGATCACGCGATCCTTGCCGAATTCATCCACCAGCCCGGTGAGCACCTTGAACGCCGTGCCGGCTTCGGCCACGTCCTCGCCCATCACCACGACGAGCGGGTCGCGGCGCATCTCCTCGGCCAAGGCCTCTTTCACGGCCTGGCCCAGCGTCAATTCGCGAACCTGCGTCTCGGTTTCAGGCATACACGTCCTCTGTCACTTCACTCACGACTGGATACGGCGCCTTGATGGCGAAGTCCACGGCCGCCTCCATCTCTTTTTTGATGTCATTTTCAATGCGATCGAATTTTGCTTGATCAGCCAGGCCTTCTCCGATCATCCATTTGGCCAGGCGCTGGATCGGATCGCGCGTCTTCATCCATTCCTGCTCTTCTTCCTTGCTGCGGTAGTAGTCGCGCTTGATATCGCCGACGTGATGCCCGCGGTAGCGATAGGTGTTGCACAGCATGAACCCGGGGCCTTTCCCCTGCCGCGCGCGCTCGATAAATGCCGACGCCGTCGCATACACGCCGCGAACATCCTGCCCGTCCACAGCCTCGCCCGGAATCCCAAACGCCGCCGGCCGCGCCAGCACCTCGCCCGCCGTGGTGTCCTTGTAATGCGTGTACTCGTTGTACATGTTGTTTTCGCAGACGTAGATGACCGGCAGCTTCCACAGCGACGCGATGTTCATCACCTCGTAGAGCACGCCCTGTCCCAGCGCGCCCTCGCCGAAGAAGCAGATACAGACGCGCCCGTTCCCCAGGCGCTTCGAGGCAAACGCGGCCCCCGTGGCGATTGCCGGCGCTTCCGCCGACGATGGCGTTGGCGCCCAGATTTCCGGTGGCCGGGTCGGCGATATGCATCGAACCGCCCTTGCCCTTGCAATACCCCGCTTCTTTGCCAAGCAGTTCCGCAAACATCAGATTGGGCGTCGCGCCCTTCGCCAGGCAATGCCCGTGGCCGCGGTGCGTGCTGGTGACGTAGTCGTCCGGCCGCAGCGCTTCGCAGATGCCCACGGCGATGGCCTCTTCGCCTTGATAAAGGTGCGTGAGGCCGGGCATCAACGCCCGCAGGTAAAGATCGTTGGCCCGCTCTTCGAACTCGCGAATCGCGGCCATGTTGCGATACATGCGCAGCAGTTTTTCCGTGCCGAGTCCGGCGCCGGAACTCTGCGCTGTTGGTGTGGGTGTTGTGGTCATGCCTTCACTCCTGCCATTCCTGAGAGAACTTTGTAAAGAATCGCGAAATCTTTTTCGCCGAGGCCGTTGGCGATCGCCGAAGACAGCAGCTCGTTCGTAGCGGCGCTGGTCGGCAGCGGCACGTGCAGCTCGCGGCCCAGTTCCAGCGCCAGCGTCATGTCCTTCTGCATCATGATGGTGTTGAACTGCGCCTGATCCGGCATCTGCAAGACGAGCGGTCCTTTGTATTGGACGAGAGGCGAAGCAGCGGCACTGTTGGTGAGAACTTCTATAACCGTTTCGCGTGGAACACCGGCCTTTTCGGCCAGCACCACGCTCTCCGCCATGGCCATCATCTGAACGGCGATACTGATGTTGACCGAGACCTTCATGGCCAGCGCCAGGCCATTCGAACCGATGTAGGTCACCTTTTGACCGATATCCGAGAGAATCGGCCTGGCGCGCTCGAACGCCTCCTTGGTGCCTCCGACCATGATCGTCAGCTTTCCGCTTTCCACCATCGTCACGCTGCCCGACACCGGCGCGTCGATCATGTCGGCGCCCTTCTCACGCACCTTTGCGGCCAGCGCGCGGCTGACGGCGGGGCTCACCGTGCTCATATCCATGAGCAACTTCCCCGGACCGAGGCCCGCCAGCAACCCGTTCGGCCCTTCCGATGCGCCTTGCAGCGCAGCCGTATTGGTGACCATGCAGAAAGTGAAGTCCGCCGCCTGGCAGACGGCGCGGCCGGAGTCCGCCCACTTCATGCCCGCCGAGATGAGGTCCTGCGCCTTCTCTTTCGGGAAAATATCGTAGCCGGTAACCTCATGGCCCTTGCTCATCAGCCGCTTGGTGATGCGGCTGCCCATCGCTCCCAAGCCAACGAATCCAAGTTTGCTCATTGATTTATCCCTGACATGTGCGCTAACACCCGGAACAGAACCGCAAAATCCTCTTTCATCCAGCCCATCCCGCGGGCGGCGGTTAGAAATTGGTTGGTAACCGCCGTGGTCGGCAAAGGTACATCCACGCGGCGCCCCAATTCCAGCGCCAGCAGCATATCCTTTTGCATGGTATTGACGTTGTGCCAGGCCTCGTCCGGTAGCTTGGTCAGGAAGGGCGCCCGGTATACCACCATCGGCGAGGCCACAGCGCTATGCGTGATCACGTCCACCGCGGTTTCTCTCGGAATTCCGCTCTTTTCAGCCAGCAACACGCCCTCGGAAAACGCCAACATCTGCACGGCCAAGCTCAGGTTCATGGCGATCTTCATCACCAGGCCCGCGCCATTTTCGCCCAGGTAAACGACCTTCGGCCCTTTGCCGGCGACCGGCGCCGTCGTCAGGTCTTCGAGCAACGGCTTCACGCGATCAAACGCTTCCTTGCGCCCGCCCACCATCACCAGCAGCTTGCCTTCAAGAAGCGTCGCCACGGTCCCAGACACCGGAGCGTCCAGCATGTCCGCGCTGCGTTCGCGCACTTTGGCGGCAACCGCGCGGCTGGCCTCCGGACTCACCGTGCTCATATCCACCAGCACCTTGCCCGCGCTCAGACCGGCGAGCAAGCCATCCGGCCCATCCGTAATCGCCGCCAGCGCCGCCGAGTCGCTGACCGAAGTGAACGACACGTCAGCCGCCGCTGCCACCGCTTTGGGCGAGTCCGCCCAGTGCATCCCTTTGTCGAGCAGGGGCTGCGCCTTGTCGCGGGTGCGGTTATAGATCGTCACCGTGTGGCCCTTGGCGAGCAGCAACTCCGCCATCCTGCTGCCCATTACCCCCAGGCCCACAAACCCCGCATTGGCCATCCCGCGAAACCTTCTCCCCGCTCCCTGACGAGCAAACCACGACACCGCAAACGCCGTTTCTTATCACAACGCTCTGCAAGCCTGCAACTGATTCAGCCCAGTCAAAATCAATTGAATTCCAGCGGCGCCAGCCGGCGCAAATTCGACACTACGACGACTGCGCCGGGGCCCCGCGGAAATTTCTATTTCATCCCCAGATTTCGGCGTCGGTCGGAACCGGCTTGTGCGTGATCACCTTGCCGATCCGCGACACGTTCATCAGGTGCTTGTAATCGAGATTCTCGGAAATGGAATTGCCGCCCCACGATCCGCAGCCCAGCGTAGTCGTTGGAGCAAACCCGTTGGTCAGCGAGCCCCCGGCGGTCACCGCGCACGCCTGGTTCACCACGAGGCGGCTGATGGGCAACTCGGTCCCGGCATAGCGGATGTTCTCTTCGTTGTTCGAGTGCACCGCCGCCGAGTGTCCGGCACCCTCCACCAGAAGATTAGCCTTGGCACTTGCCACGGCCTCCTCGAACTTCCGGTACCTCATGATCGCCACTACCGGGCAGAGCTTTTCCTTGGCCAGCACGTCTTCCTTGCCCGCGCCCTTCGACGGCAGCAGGATGACGCGCGCCGTCTCCGGCACTTCCACGCCGGCCATCTTGCCCACCTGCTTGGCGGGCTTTCCGACCACGTCCTTATTCAGGTAGCCGCCCGGAAACACCACGTCGCGGAACTTCTGCACGTGTCCTTCGTCCGCCGTATAAAACACCTTGCCGGTAGCCTGGAACAGCCTCACCGCTTCGTCGTACTGATCTTCGTGCACCAGCACAAACTGCTCGTGCGAGCAGATGATGCCGTTGTCAAACGCTGCGCCCGTCACAATCTTCTCCACCGCTTCCTTGAGGTTCGTATCCCGATCGACGATCACCGGCACGTTCCCCGCGCCCACGCCAAACGAAGGCCGCCCCGAGGAATACGCCGACTTCACCATGGCGCCGCCGCCGGTGGCCACCACCACGTCCACCGCTTTCATCAGCTCGACGGTCGTTTCAATCGAGCCGTTCTGCACCACCTGCACCAGATTGTCCGGCCCGCCGTTGGCCTTCACGATCTTCATGAACTCCTTGGTCATGAACTGAGCGAGCTTCTCCGCCTTCGGGTGCGGCGCGAAAATCACCGCGTTGCCCGTCTTGATCGCGAACATCGCGTTGCACATCGGCGTCACCACCGGATTGGTCACCGGCGTTACCGCCGCGACCACGCCCATGGGCTTGGCCACGTACACCATATTATTGTCGGGGTCTTCGTCGATCACGCCGCGAGACTTCTTGCCCTTGAGGTTGTTCCAGATCACCCGCGCCTTGCCCTTGTTCTTCAGGACCTTGTCGCCGTAGTCGCCGATCCCGGTTTCCTCGACCGCCATCTTCGCCAGCATCTCGGCGTTGTCGAAGACGTACTTGCCGATGCCCTTCACGATGGCGTCCACCTGCTCCTGCGTGAAAGGTTCAAAGGCCGCCTGGGCCACGCGGGCCTTGGCGACAAGCTGCTGAACCTGATTGTCGGTCGTCGAGTAAGGTTCCTGGGCGCAAACGCTCGTGGTGGTGCTCATGGTCTATCCTCCGGTATCCGGCTAACGCGGGACGATTCCTGATTATACGCGCTCCCGCCTAAGCCGTCACTCCCTTTGCTTTAGATGGGCTGGCGGCGGATTTTGCTTCAACTTCCCAGCCGAGCGCGCTTTGGCTGGTCCGCCATACCTGCCGAGGCGCCGCCGGTCCCACTCCGTGTTATATTACCGCCGCTTATCCGTCGTCGGCCCTGTCCTGACGCGGTATCCCGGCGTCCGGGTGTGGGCTGTACTTGCAGCCCACGCAGATGATGACGAGCCGTCACGAGGGAGGAATTCCAGGATGCGCGCTCTACGCCTGACGCTTGCACTCGCCGCAATACTGTCTCTTCCGGCAGTCGGTTTCTCTCAAAGCGCCCCTCAAGCCAAGCCAGCGCCGCAAGCCAAACCAGCGCCGCAGGGCCAAGACTCCGCGCAGGCTTTCGACCCGCATGATCTGTCCGGCGTCTACATCCTCCGCCAAAGAGCGGCCTTTGCCCTGAGCAACGATGTGCCTCCCATGACGCCTTGGGCCAAGGCAAAATACGACGCCAATAAGCCCGGCATCGGACCCCGCGCGCAGCCCCTGGGGAACGATCCCATGATGATTTGCGATCCGGTCGGTTACCCGCGCATCCTTCTTTACAATGCCTACCCGTCCGAAATCATCCAGATTCCAGGAAGAATCATCCAGATCTTCGACTACTTCGACCAGCACCGCATCATCTGGACCGACGGTCGCGAGCTTCCGAAGGATCCCGACCCCTGGTTTTACGGCCATGCCGTCGGCCATTGGGATGGCGACACGCTGGTCGTCGACTCGCTCGGCTACGACGACCGCTCCTGGCTCGATGCCGATGGTCATCCGCACAGCGACGAGATGAAGCTGCAGGAGCGTTACCACAGGACCGACAAAGACACCATCGAGATCAACATCACGCTGACCGACCCCAAGGCCTTCACCAAGCCCTGGGTCAGCGAAACCAAGATGCTGAAGCGCGCGCCCGCAAAAACAGAAATTCGCGAGGATCTCTGCGTGACCTCCGATGAAGAGGCCTACAAGGACCAAATGAGAGCGCCCGCGGCGGCGACCACAAAGTAGCCGGAGCATTGCAGCGAGTCGGAGCTTCGGCCCCGATATGAAAAGGCCGAAAATTCGGTTTGGGAGTTGGCCTGAAAAGGCTCACATCGTGTCATTCCGAGGAGCCGCAGGCGAGACAAATTCTAGCAAGTCGGCTCTCGCGTGAAAAGACAATCGCCACCGAATAAAGGTGTCTCGCATATGACCGAATCCCTACGCATCCTGCTCGCAAACCTAATCGACTACGCTGGCCTCTTCCCTCCCGCCGCCCTGACCATGGAGCCAACGGTAAAGAATTACGACACCTACCGCCGCGGCGAAAATACCTGGCTTCTGGCGCGTCTGGTAATGCCGGTAGCGCGCCTGGCCGAATTTGAAGCCGCTCTAGCGCAGTTGCCGCCCGCAGCCGCAAATCGCGAAGAGTGGAGAGCTGACCTCGCCGCTGGGACCAAACGTCGAAGTCCGACGTCGCCAAAATTCTCGAATTCAATCAGCGTCATGCCGCGCCCAGTAGGCCCATCGCCCGCCATCAGAATTGAATCGGTCGAAATGAGAGTCGCCAACGCCCAGGAAATCCGCGCCGCAGCCAGCCAAATCCCAAAAGCCCTGCAAGCCTATTTCGAAATTCCCCTATCGCCCCTGTCACTATCAAATGATCTGGAGAATTCGCTAGCAGCCATCGCCGAAGCCGGCGCCCGCGCCAAAGTCCGCACCGGCGGCGAATCCCCCGAAATGTTCCCGACGGGCGCGGACCTGGCGCGCTTCTTTAGCCTGTGCGCCCGCACGGGAGTCGCCTTCAAAGCCAGTGCCGGCCTGCATCGCCCCGTCCGCGGCCAGCAGCGCTACACCTACAAGCCCGACAGCGCCTCCGGCACAATGCACGGCTTCCTAAACGTGTTCCTGACCGCCGCATTCATCCGCGACGGCATGAACGAACAAGACGCCGCTCAGCTCCTGTCCGAAGAAGACCCCGCCGCCTTCCTCTGGGAAGAAAAAGGCGCCGCCTGGCGCACCCACTGCATCGGCAATAAACAACTAGCCTCCGCCAGAAAATCCTTCTGCCTCACCCTCGGCTCCTGCTCCTTCGCCGAACCCCTCGACAACCTCAAATCCCTCCGCCTGCTCTGATCCGCGGCAGCGAATTACGGGCTCCCTTGCACGCCCGCGCCAAAAGCACCGCTCGCTCGCAAGTGAATTCGGCGCTACACTCCATCGCTATCGCTGCCACCCGGCGGGCGAAAACGAAGGTCGCAGAGAGGCAAACCATGAAAAAGAAACTGTTCACAATCCCCGTGCTCACAATTGTTTTTGCGGTGATTGCGCTTGCTGCCGGCGGCCGCATCACGCTGGCATCCCGCGGCGGCGCGCCCCCCGCCGCTAAACCAGTGCTCGGGCTGACGGCCGGTCACTCCGAATTGCCCACCGAGGCGACCGCCGCGTTCTTTCTGGACAGCACGCCGCGCCATGGTGAATTGCACCGCGTGCAGCTCGGCTCGCTGCTCCTGCACTCCTACATCGTCTATCCCGACCGCGCGCGAAAAGCGCCCGTGCTGCTGATCGAAGCCAGCAATCAAGGACTGACCGACTGGCTGCGCGCCGTCGCCGATCAGGCGGCGCAAGAAGGTTTCATCGCCGTCGTGCCGGACGTCTTGTCGGGCACGAGCCCGCACTACAGCGATTCAGCCGCCAGCCAGCAGGAAATGGCCAAGGCCCTCCAGCAGATGGACCCGCGCGAGCGCGAGCGCCGCATCGATGCTGTGCGCGACGACGCGCTTCAGTTGCTTGCCGCCAGCGGCAAGACGGCAAGCCTTGTCTTCGACTGGAGCGCGGATCCCGCCGGTCGCATGCAGATCGTCGCAACGCCGGGCCTGCGCAATTCGCCGCAAGCCAGCTTCACGCTGAGCGGGCAGGCTTGGCCCGATGCCATCGCATTCCTGAACCGCGCCACCAAAAATCATCCCGATGATCTGATCCTGCTACCGCCCATGATCATGGACATGGGCCATTCCGCCATGCCAGCCATGCCCGGCATGTCCGCAAAGCTGGCGGCGCAAGCACCCGCGCCCGCGCAAGCCGAATACCCCATGGGCAAACGCGACGATCTCCCCGCCGGCCTGATGACCGCAAAATCCACGCTGGCGCACACCACCATCCGCACCGAATGGGTCTTCATCCCGATGGATAGCGGCGTGAAGCTGCGCACGCGCATCAGCTATCCCCAGAAGCCCGGGAAGGCTCCGGTTGTCATCATGATGCACCATGCCCCCGGCATGGATGAATGGTCGGAATCGATCGCCGATCAGCTCTCCCGCGAGGGATTTATCGCCGTCCTCCCCGATCTGGTTTCGGGCATGGGGCCGAATGGCGGCAATTACGATTCCTTCTCATCTCCCGACGAAGCCCTGAAAGTAGGAATCAAGGTCACACCGGAAGAATCCATGCGCCGCTACAAGGTCGCGTGGGAGTACGCCATGAAGCTGCCGGAGGCCAGCGGCAAGAGCGCTAGCATCGGCTTCTGCAGCGGCGGAGGCAACAGCTTCCGTTTCGCCGGTGAAGTTCCGCAAGAAGACGCCGCCGTGGTTTTCTACGGCGCGCCAATTCCGGATGAGTCCGTGATGGCCAAGGTCAAGGCACCAGTGATCGCCTTCGCGGGCACCGACGATATCCGCGTCTCCGAGGCCACCCAAGCAGCCGACGCGAAAATGAAAAAGCTCGGCAAGAGCTACGAATTCCACATCTACCAGCACGCCACGCACGGCTTCATGGAATATCAGCAAGTCGGCGGCAATCCGGAAGCGACCAAGGACGCCTGGCCCAGGGCCATGGCCTTTCTGAAGAAGTACACGATGTGACGGAAGGAAATCCGCGCCAAATCAAAGTCGCGGGACTAGAGACAGCGAAGGCACAGGCCGACCCAGCGGCGGCCCGTGCCTCGCGGAGCTACTCGGCTACGGAATACTAGTTCGCTGGGGCTGCGGCGCCGTTGCCGAAGTTCGGGTTGGTGTCGCGGTCCTGGCTGTCGTGCAGCATCTTGCCGTCGGGGAACACGATCTTCGCCAGCCGCCCAACCGTGTTGCCATTCCGCGCCTGGAATACCGTCACGTTAATCGAGTCGCCGGGCTTGACCGAGTTCTTCGTCCAGCCGCGCGGCGAAAGCGCCGAGGGGCTGCCCGCTTCGACGGCCCAGTGCTCGACTTCACCCTTCTCGTTGGTGGCATCGAACATGATGAAGCTGTGCGGATTGGTCCAGATAAACTTGGTCACCGTGCCGTTCTTGATGTCGATCGGCTTGTCCTGATAGGCCACGTTCCCGTGGTGCGCAAACGCCGTGCCGCAAACGGCCAACACCCCCGCGAGCAAAAACGCAACTGCGAGCCTGGGTTTCATGCGAAGTCCTCCAAAATAAGATCACCGCCTACGCACGTGTACCACAATTTCGCTCACCTCTGCAACTCCTCGGATTGCGAGGAAAGGCGGCGGGACTTCGCGATCAAGCGGATTCCGCGGCGTCCTCCGCGCAGCCATCAAGCGGACTTTCCGCGCGTGAGAGGTGGCGCTCCCTCGTGCCCAGCGTTCCAGGCGGGAGGATCACTCGCGGGAAATGACTCCTTGGAAGCTTCCTCGACGGGATCATTCAGCGCCGTTGGAGCAAGCGACTTCGCGGGCTCCTCCGAGCGGGCGGCATCTTTGTCAGGCGGTTTTCCCATGTGCTTTCCCTCGATTCCATCCGACGGGTTTCGGCCTGCTTCTTTAGATGCCAAAGCGGCTCGGCTTGTATACATCCTTGTATACATCGACGTCCGGCCGCGGCTCAAACGTGGTCTGGGGCTACGCAAGCAGCTTAAAGGCGTGCACCCAGTCGTTGCGAAGAAAACCGGGAATGCACCAGAGCATGCACAGCGGCTCGATCGCGCGCGCGGCCTCGGCCTTACCCATATCGGCCGTCTCCCAGCCAAACTGCGCGAGAACTCCGGACACCACCTTCTTGGCCGCGTCGTCGTTGCCGCAGATGAACATCGTGGGCGGCCCGCCGCGGAACTGCGGATTCGCCATGCTCGGGGCGCCGACGGAATTGAAGGCCTTCACGAAGCGCGCCCCTGCAAATTCGTTTTGCAGGCGCTCCATCAGTGATTGGTTCAGGTCGGTGAAAAATTTCAGCACCCCGTTCGTGGGCGGCGCTTCGGCGATCGGATTGGTGGCGTCGATCACGACTTTCCCCGCGAGCTGACCGGAACCGGCAGCGCGCAGCGCATCGGCGGCCGCGGTGCCCTTGACCGCGAGGACGATGGTTTCGGCGAAGCCGGCCACCTCGCTCGAGCTTCCGATGCGGCCTCGCGGGTTCTGCTGCGCCCATTGCGCCAGTTTCTCCGGCGTGCGCGTGCCGATCATCACTTCGTGACCGTGTTTCAGAAAGCCCGTAGCCAGTACTTTGCCGACATCACCCGATCCAAGGACTCCAACCTTCATATTCGTCCCCCCCCGTGAAACACCCAAGTTCGATGCTTCGGGCAAGGAGATGGACTCGCGGAAATGCAGTCCGAGTTGAGGAGGCCGGCGTATTCGGCCAGCGCGCCGCTCGCGGAAGGAAGTGACGGGGAAATCGGCGATTCGCTACCCGCGCCGCGGCTTCATCCGGCGGCGCGACGCAATGCGCCCGGCCCCTTTGGGAGCAGCAGTCTTTGGCTCAAGCAGCCGGGGGCGTGGAGACATCTGCAGCTTGGCGGCAAGGCGCAGCAGGCGGTCAAGTTCGCGGTGATCGGCAATATTCGTGACCGCATTCCGGCGCGGAAGTCTCGAGTTGGACGGCATGGCGCTCCTTTGCTCGCAAAGCTACTCCGGTAAGAACACGAGTCGCGCGATTTAGTTGCTAGGCAATTGATAACCGGCGTCTCGGCGAATCCGTTGTGTCCGGGGGCCGGAGAGCGGTACTATGCGCCAGCGGGCGCTGGAACCGCGCCATTAGGGGAATCCGCAAATATCCCAAGTATCCAGGAGGAAACAACATGACGAAGTGGAAAGTCTTAGGGGTGCTGGTTGCAACCATCGCATTCTGCGCGAGCGGCATGGCGCAGGACTACAAGGCATTTTTCGGCGTCTGGCAAATCAATAAGGAAAAGACCACAAACTACGCGCAGCAAATGCAGATGATCATCAATATCCCATCCCCGAACGGTTTCACCAGCACGCGTGCCCAGATCGGTAAGGAGAATTCGCAAAGCAGCACCGAGGTCCACCCGGTTGCTTTCGACGGGCAACCGCTGCAGACCACCGGAGGCGACGCGCGCACGATCTCGTACAAACTGGTCGATTCGCACACGGTCGCGAGGACGCAGAATCGGAATGGGAAAATTTCCATGGATACCGAGCAGGTCTCGGCCGATGGAAAAACACTGACGGTCACGCAAAATGGCGTCGTGCGAATCTACGACAAGATTGCCGACGTCCGGCCGGTCCACTAAACGCCTTAGGCAAGTCCTTCCAGGAGCCGGTGCTCGTTCACTCGCACTTGCCGCAGCGAGCACCGGACTAGTTCTCGCTATTTGCAAACCCCTACCACTTTTCTGATAAACGTGCCCGCCTCAGCGCTCCGGATCATGAAATCGGCCACATCCGCCCGCGAGATGGCAAAGCCGAAACGAGGCAGGTGGCCTTCCCGTACTCTGTAGCTCCCTGTGTGTGGCTTGTCCGTCAGTCGGGGCGGGCGCACCAGAGTCCAGTCGAATTTGCTCCCGGCAAAGATTTCCTCCATCGCGGTTGCATCGGCAACCGTTCCGGAGAAAAACAAACGGCCCACGAGGTTAGTTGGCGGAATGATGGAATCCTTGAACAGAAAGGCCGTGGATTCGACCACTACGCGCCAGACCCCGGCACTCCGCATCGCGCCCGTCAGCGTAACCGCGAAACGCCGCAACAGGTCCGATTCATTCTTCGAGACAGGGTAGCGGGGACCGAATCCCGAAAGAATCGCATCGTGGCCCTGGATCGCCCGAGCCATCTCGCCGTCGCGCAGCAGGTCTCCCTGAATCACGGTGATGCGGTCGCCGAATTTCTTGAGGCGCTCCGGTGACCGGACAAACGCCGTCACCGAGTGACCGCGTTCCATAGCCTGGCTGACGATCTCGATGCCCGTGCCGCCGGTAGCTCCCAGTACGATCAGTTTCATAGAGTTTGCTCCCTCCGGACACTAGACCGGTCAGGAACGAATTTTGTGACAGCTGTGACAGCTAATTTAGACGGAATCCGCGGGCAATTCGGGCAAGTGGCGGAGCTTCTCGGGATTCGTCAGGACGTAAATCTCGAGGACGTGTCCCTCGCCGATACCTAGACTGATGACGGAATACGGTTTGCGGTTGAGATAGCTGATGATGGCCGGCCCACCGTTCATCTGCGTCGTGCGCGATACCAAATTCTTCGGCACAAGCCTTCCGAGAGAGCCGACGATCGCGCGCGCGACGTTTTCGGCGCCCAAAATCAAATTCGGCACGGCAATGGCCTTGCCGCCGCCATCGGAACGAAGCACAACGTCGCTGGAGAATAGATCGAGCAGTCCGCTCATGTCTTCGCCGCGCGTGGCTCGCAGAAACCGCTCCAGTAGTTGCTGGCGTTCCTGGGCGGACGCCGCGAAACGCCGCCGCGCGGCGCCGATATTCTGCTGGGCGCGCCGCAGTAGCTGCCTGCAGCTTGTTTCGCTGCGGCCAAGAGTCGCGGCAATGTCCGAATACTCGTACTCAAACACTTCGCGAAGAAGAAACACGGCGCGCTCGACCGGCGTCAAGCGCTCCAGCAACACCAGAAACGCCATCGAGAGAGAATCGTCGACTCCGGCGGCGAACGAAGGATCGCTCTCCGGGCCGGTGGCAATCGGCTCGGGGAGCCACTGGCCCACGTACTGCTCGCGCCGGATGCGCGCGGACTGCAAGTGATTGATGCAGAGGCGAGTGAGGATGGTCACCAGAAATGCCTTCGAGGAGCGAATCTCGCCATCCGCGGCCTCCTGCCAGCGGAGGAACGTCTCTTGCAGCATATCCTCGGCGTCCGCCACGCTGCTCGTCATGCGGTACGCGATCGAGAAAAGCAGTGGCCGATGCTCGTCGAATATTCCCAGCAGGCTTGAATTGCCCGCGACCCGGGGAAGGCCGGCAGTTTCGGATTCGTTGTTCTTCAGCAATTCGCCTTCCTCACAGACGCCTCGCCTCCCTAATGGATGCTCCGGATCAACCGCCGGTCGCTGAAAATGCGGCAGCAAGCTTGTGAGATCATCTGCGCTTTGCTTTCGCTGTACGAAAGTACAGGTTCCGGGCAAACAACGACTCTCCCCAATATCATTGTCGCTCTTCCCCTGCGTGCATAGAGTGGTGCGCTGGTCGAGTTTTCCGGGGGATCGCTCGAGAGCAAGGGGCGACCGAGGAACTCTTTCTAAGATTCCGACCTATTCTTTCTTGCGTCCGTGGGGCCGCATCGATGGATTCCGAATCGCCAAAGACACAGACGTTTGCTTTGCAATTGCCGCCGCGCCGGTACTCTCCGGCGGTAGAACGCAAGGAAATCCTCAAGCTGCACCGCGAGTGGCTGGAGTCAAATGGCCAGTCCGGGGAGCGCGCGGATTTTTCCGGCGCGCATCTGGACGGCGCGGACCTGACCGACGCCAACCTACAGGATGCCTGGCTCAATAAGACAACATTAAAAGGCGCTGATTTGCTCCTGGCGAATCTCGAGAGGGCCAGCCTGCTGCAAGCCAATCTCGAGGGCGCCAACCTGCTCGGCGCGAAATTGCAGGAAGCCGATCTCCAGGGCGCGATCCTGGACAAAGCCACCGGGCTTCAGGAGGAACAGCTCGCCGGCGCGAATCTCTTTGGCGCCACTCTGCCCGAGGATGTATCCGTGTCCGAGGCCCTGAAGGGCGTGGCCCGAACGGCAAGAGAAGCGGGCTGGCTCGTGCTGGCTATGCTGATGCTCAGCGTCGCGGCGGGCTTCCGGGTGATCACGACATCGGACGCGCAGATCCTCGGCGATGCTCCGGTTTTGCCGTTCCGAATTTTTCGAGCGTTTCCGCTGGACTCCGTCTACCTGCTCGCGCCGGCGTTGCTTCTCGGCTTCTACGTCTGGCTGCATCTCTACCTTCAGCGACTCTGGGAAAGCCTCTCCACCTTGCCCGCAATCTTTCCGGATGGGCAGCCGCTGGACCGGTTGTTGCCCTGGTTTGGCGCGCAGGTTGCCCGGGCGCATTTGAAATGGCTGCAAAACACAAACCGTGTGCTCGTGGCTCTGGAGGCTGCGATTTCTGCCGTGATCCTGTACTGGGTCCTGCCCGCCACGATGATTCTCTTCTGGGGCCGTTACCTCACCTTCCAGGACTTTCGCGGGACCGCGCTGCACGTTCTGCTGGTGGTGGCTGCTGCGCTCGCGGCCTCGCACTTCTCGAGGGCCATGAAGCGAACTCTGGGTGCCGGCGCTTCTCCGATGCGGTCTCCTCTCGGGGAGGGGACCGGACGGCGCGCGGGTTTCTCCCGGGCGCTCATCATCGCGCTTGGCGCTGTGATTCTCCTGTTTTCCGTCGGCGTGATTGCCGGATCTCCGCGCAACGCCGGAAACTCGCCTGCCGGGGATAACTATGCGGCTCGAAGCTGGGCAGCCGATGTATTGTGGTTGATCGGATACAGCCCGGTGGCGCAGGTGAGCGCGGCCGATATCTCCGAAAAACCCGTCAACTGGTCCGGGCGCGACGAAGATCTCGCGCAGGTGCGAGGGGCGCGGCTTAGTAAGGCCCGGCTCCGCTATATCCAGGCGAATGGCGCATTTGTCGCGAAAGCCGACCTCTGGCAAGCCGACTTGCAAGGTGGCGACCTGTCGGAAGCGGACCTGCGGGAGATCAAAGGACGCCAAGCCAGCTTCCGCTATGCGACCCTCGACCGTGCCAAACTGAACCGGGCGAATCTGCAGGGAGCCGATCTGCAGCAAGCGAATCTCACGCGCGCGGATTTGGAAAAGGCTGACCTGACGTATGCGAACCTCAACGCCGCGAGCTTGATCGACAGTAATCTGGATGGCGCAAGCCTGTACGCCACCGATCTGCGCGGCGCCTCGCTGCAAAGAGCCAGCTTGCAGCAGGCTGACCTGCGCGAGGCAAACCTGGCAGGCGCCGATTTGGCGGCCGCAAACCTGGGGAACGCCTACCTTTCGGCCGCGAAAATGGCCGGCGCAAAACTCGAAAACGCGGAACTGGACGCAGCGTTCCTGACGCAAGCCGATCTCCGGGGCGCCGATCTCCGGAATGCCAAGCTCGCGGGAGCCGCTTTGAACGGAGCCAATTTGCAGGGAGCCGATCTCCGCGGCGCCCTCGGGGTCAGCGCCATGCAGGTCTGTTCCGCCGCCGACATTGGCCAAATCCAACTGGACGAAACCCTCCGGCAGGCCGTGAACACGGAGTGCGGCAGCAACAAGTAGTGACCGCCGAGTCGGTCTACTTCTGAATCTCCCACCGTTCGTCATAGACGAAATGACAGCGCGGAGCTTAGGTTTGCTCGAATTTTCCTTCGAGTCTGGCGATGGTCGTTTGCAGGTCGCGGATTTGGGCTTGCAGCGCTAGGACTTTTTCGTGCGGCAGGCCTTGCACGCCTTGTTCTTGCAAGGCCCGCAGTTGCGGGCGCAGTTGCGCTACGCGCAAGACGCGGAGGCAATCTTCGGCCTCCTCCCAAGTGGTTTCCAGCGAGCCGCCGAAGGCGATTTCGAAGAGCAGGCGGCGATCTTTTTCTTCGAGTGATTCCGCGAGCGGGTTCAAATCGGGCTTTTCGCCTCCCGCGCAGGCTTCCAGGAGCGCGACGAAAAGCTTTTGCGTCTCCAGGCCTTCGTGGAGGTGGCTCGCGGATATTTCTTCCACCAGGCGCGCGCGGAATTCGTCGGCTTCCAGCAGCATTTGCACCAGGCGTTGCTCCGCTTTCTTGGCCGGCGAGCCGACCATCGAAGGATGCGTTTTGACTTCGCTGCGGCGTTCTTTGACGGCGCGGCGCAGCGCTTCGCGCAGCACCGGCTCGTCCACGCGCAACTGCTGCGAGATGCGCGAGGCCCATTCCGAGCGCAGCAGGCCGTCGGGAATGCGCTGCACGAAGGGCATCAGGAAATTTACCGCGCGCAGCTTTTCTTCCGCCGTGGCGATGCCGAGGCGGCGGGCGCGGCCGATGAGATAGTCGAGATACGAGGGCGCGGCTTCGAGCAGCTTGCGGTAGGCCGGAGCGCCTTCATCGCGAATGAAGCTGTCGGGATCCTTGCCGCCGGGCAGCGCGAGGACGCGAACGTCGCAATTCTGCTCGAGCAGAATCGCGAGGGATCGCTCGGTGGCGGCTTGGCCGGCGGTGTCCGGATCGTAATTGACGATGACGCGGCGCGTGAAGCGGGTCAGCAGCTTCACCTGCGTTTCGGTGAGGCTGGTGCCGCAACTGGCGACGACATTGTTGATGCCGGCGCGGGCCACGGCGATGGTGTCCATGTAGCCTTCGACGAGCACGACGGCGTCGCCTTGGCGCATCGCTTCCTTGGCGCGATCGAGGTGGTAGAGCACGCGGCTCTTGGTGTAGATGGGCGTTTCGGGCGAGTTCAGATATTTCGGCAGATCGTCGCCGAGCGCGCGGCCGCCGAAGGCGATGATTTTGCCGGCGTCATTGGCGATCGGAAACATGATGCGGCGGCGGAAACGGTCGTAGACGCGTCCGCTGGGATCGTGGCCGACCAGGCCGGAGGACTCGGCGAGCTTTTCCGGGTATTTGGTTTTGAGATGGCGCCAGAGCACGTCGCCGCCGGAGGGAGCAAAGCCCAGGCCGAATCGCGCGATGGCTTCGGCGTCGAGGCCGCGATCGAGCAGATAGGCTTTCGCGGCTTTGCCCTCGGCGCTGCTTTCGAGATGGCGGGAGAAAAACGCGGCGGCATCGCGGTGCATCTCGACTACGCCGGTGCGCTGCTGCTGCTCGCGGCGTTCCTCGGGCGAGCGTTCGCGCGGCTGCGGAATGGCGATGCCGCATTTTTCGGCGACGGCGCGGACCGCTTCCGGGAAGTCGGATCTTGTCCATCTCCATCAGGAATTTGAAAACGTCGCCGCCGGCGCCGCAGCCGAAGCAGTGGTAGATCTGCTTGACGGGATGGACGGCGAAGGACGGCGTTTTTTCGGAATGAAATGGGCAGAGGCCGACGAAATTCTGGCCGCTCTTCTTCAAGCGCACGTATTCGCCAACCACGCGGACGATGTCCGCCTGCTGTTTGACGCGATCGGCGAAGGAGCCTGCTTCAGCCATGGGTTGGCCTTCGGAGGAGAGTCAGTATAGTACAGACGAATCCGCGCGCATGATCTGGAGAAATCTGAATCCCGGCTCAGGCATACTAAATGTATACTTTCCGTCGCTATGCTTGACCTAAGCAAGCTTCTCGAAGCGCAGCCACCCGGTAGTGTAACAACCCTATACCACCCAGAGGCAAACCCAGAGGTGGTCGCTCTCCAACCATTTGCATTTGTACTGAACGTTTCGAACATGGGAGATAGTTCCGGGGTGGCAATTGCGTCTGGTTACACGCTCAGACGTGCCAGAAAGCAGGAAGTCGAATTCACAAAAAAGCTGATCGCGTCATTATTTGGGGAGCACTTCGGACCTGGACTTTGGGAGACCCGAAGACCGAAAACCGGCAGTGGGAAATACTTGCGCCTTCCTGAGAAACAGTGGCGCTATTTTGTTATTGAGTTCGGTAGCGACAATGAAGATCTCGAACTCCTCCAGGAGGCTTTCGCAATCGCCCCAAATGAGCTTGAGATTGGGTTCACCTTATCGACCGCTTCTATGGGCGCCCAACGGCTCCCGGTGGCTGTTTTTCGCCCCCCTCGTCTCTTTCAGTCGTTGTCGGCGCTCGTCGAGGACCGCGTCGCTCGGATCTTCACGAAGGCTGATGCCCACCAAACCACCGAGATCTATCGCAGGCTGGCGGCTTATGATCACAACATTCTTGACCTGCACAGAATCCTTAAGCTGCTCATGGAATTAAAAGACCTGCCACGATTTTCACCCCTCCAGGTGCTAGGGTATTTCGCGATTCTGGAATCACTTCTGACGCATCAGCCTAATCCAGACGATCGGTATGACTCGATCACTCGACAAATCACGCAGAAGTTGGCTCTGTTGAATAGGCGATGGCAACCTGCTCTCGACGAGAGTAGCTTCGGGCAGGCCACGCACGACAAGATTTGGTCCAAAATGTATGGGTATCGCAGTGCGATTGCCCACGGGATTGCACCCGACTTCAAGTCGAAACTAGAGGTGTTGGGAACTGCTGATCACGCGAATGTCCTTATTAGGAACACTGTGAAACGAACAATTCGCCAAGCCCTGGTTGAACCACAGTTAGTCGCGGACCTTCATAACTGCTGATCGACACATTAGTCCTTGAGTTCGACCACGGTGACGGCGGAGCCGCCGCGCTCGTCGGCTTCGGCGTGGATGCGCTCGACGAGCGGATGCGCGGCGAGAAATTCCGCGAGGCCGCGGCGCAGCGCGCCGGTGCCGTGGCCGTGAATGATGCGCACCTGCGGCTTGCCGGCCAGCGCCGCAGTGTCGATGAATTTGTCGACGAGGCGCGTGGCTTCTTCGACGGTGCAGCCGATGACGTTGATTTCGTCGGCAGCGGCGGCGTCTTCGGACGCCGCTGCGGTGTGCACGGTGATGCCGCTCGGCCGCGCGACGCGCGCCGAGCTTGCGCCTGCGCCAGCACCCGCCGCGCCGGGTCGCTGACCCGCCCCGCCAGCCGCCTTCCCCGGCTCGCTCGGCGACGACCGCGGTAATCTCGGCCAGCGGCACCTTCATGCGCAGCGGCCCGGCCTGCACCTCGGCGCTTGCGGCGTCGCGGCGGAGCAACACCACCGGCGCGGAGAAGCCGCGCACGCGCAGGCGCGCGCCCGGCACGAGTTCGTCGAGCGCAGGAGGCCGCAGCGTCTCTGGCACCACGCCGAGATCGGCCTGCGATTCCGAGAGCTGCGCCACGACGGCGGCATCCACTTCGCCGCGCGCCTCCGAGCGCGCCTGGCCCACGCGGCGGCGCGTCTGCTTTTCGAGCTGGGCGCGCAGCTCGCGGTCCTTGACCGCTTCGAGCGCGCGGCTCACATCGCGTTCGTTCTGCGCGAGCGCGTCGGCGACGCGCTGCTCGAGTTCGGCGATGCGCTTGCGCTGCCGCTCGACCCATTCTTCCCGCAGCGCCCGCCGTTCCTGATCGAGGCGCCGCGATTGCTCGGCCAAGTCGCGCTGCATCTGCTCGACGGCGTCACGGCTGCGATGCAGATAGGCGATGAGCCCGGCGGCCTCGCGCGCCTCGGGCGTGATCAGCGCGCTGGCGCGCTCGACAATGGCTTCCGGCAAGCCCAGCCGCCGCGCGATGGCGATGCCGCTCGATCCGCCCGGCACGCCGACGCGCAGCCGGTAGGTAGGCGCGAGCTTCACTTCGTCGAATTCCACTGAGGCGTTGAGCACGCCGGGCGTGGTCGAGGCGTAAGCCTTGAGGCGATCGTGATGCGTGGTCGCCAGCACCAGGCACCGCCGCGCGCGAAATTCATCGAGCAGCGCGACAGCCAGCGCGGCACCCTCCTCGGGCGCCGTGCCCGTGCCCATTTCATCCACCAGCACCAGCGAGCGCTCGGTCAGCGAAGCGAGCATTGATTTCAGATTGAGCATGTGCGCGGAAAAGGTGGAGAGGTCGGCGGCGATGGATTGTTCGTCGCCAATATCGGCGAGCACCTGATCGAAAACCGGCAGGCGCGCCGCCTGTGCCGCAACCGGTATGCCGGATTGCGCCGCGAGCACGGCGAGGCCGACGGTCTTGAGCGCCACGGTTTTGCCGCCGGTGTTCGGCCCGCTGATCACCAGCACAGTTTCCTGGCCGCCGAGCGCAAGCGTCATCGGCACGACGGCGCGGCCCTGCGGCCGCAGCGTGCTTTCGAGAACGGGATGGCGAGCCAGTTCCAGCGTGATAGTCGCAGAATCCGCGAAGGAAGGCATGCAAGCGTCGAAATCGCGCGCGAATCGCGCCCGCGCAAAAAAGGAATCAAGCTCCGCGATAATCTCGACGGCGCGGGAAAGCGCACCACGCTCGGCCATCACTCGGCCGGTCAACTCTTCGAGGATCCGTGCGATTTCGGTGGTCTCTTCGTCAGAAAGCTGCACCAGGCGATTATTCAGCTCCAGCGTTTCGAGCGGCTCGACGAAGACCGTCTGCCCCGTGGCGCTCGAGGCGTGCACCACGCCCTCGACCGTGCGGCGTTCCGAAGCGCGCACGGGAATCACGAAGCGATCGTTGCGGCGCGTGACGTAGTCCTCGCCTTGCGGCGCGCCGCGGCTCTTCAGGATGCGTTCGAGCGCGCTCTGAATCGTCTCGCGCGTGCGCGCCAGCCCGCCCCGGATGCGGCGCAGCTCGCTCGAAGCATCGTCGCTGACCTCGCCATTGGGCAGAATGGCGCGCCGGATCGCCGCCCCGAGCCCGCGAAAATCGGCGAGGGAGCGGGCCAGCGCAGTGAGCAAAGGAAACTTCCCCGCGGAGTCGCGAAACACCTCGCGCGCCCACCCCGCGGTATCGATCAGTGAAGCTACGCTCAGCAGTTCACCGGGTGCGAGGACCGCGCCCGGCTTCTCCAGCCGCTCCATCCACGCTTGCGGATCGGCCAGCGCCCCGAAACCCAGCTCGCTGCCGCCGCGTAGATAAGCCACGGCCTCCGCGATGCCCGCAAACTCCCGCTCGAGCCGCGCCCGATCGCTTCCGAACGCCAGCGCATCCACGGCGCGGCGCCCCGGAGAAGACGTCGTCCGCGCGCGCAACAAATCGCGCAGGCGATCGAATTCGAGGATCTGTTCGGCGGGACGCGGCACCGGCGCCTCAGCGTTCCTTCTTTGCAATCGTGCGGGCCAGAAGCTCCGCCGCCTCGGCCGGACTGGACACGACGTGAATCAGCCGCGCCGCCGCCTCGCCCCGGCGCGATTCATGATGCAGCTCGACTTCTCGCACCCGCTCGATGATCGGCGTCCAGAAATCGCCCAGCGCCACAAACGGCTTGCCGGACATCACGCCCTTATTCAGCATCTCCCAGACCACCGCCAACTCCACCATCGTGCCCGTTCCGCCTTTGCAAGCAACGAAGCCGTGGCCCAGGCGGATCAGTTCGAAGAGCCGCTCCTGCCAGGTGTCGACGGCATGTTCCTCGTCCACCCACGCGTTCGTTCCCGAACGAAAAAACTTCGCCGTCACGGCCAGCGTGCGCCCTCCGGATTCCTTCGCGCCGCGCGACGCCGCCTCCATCACGCCGCTATAACCGCCGGTGCAAACCTGAAAGCCCAGTGCGGCCAAGCCGCTGCCCAGCGCGCGCGCCTGCTCGTAGTCGGGCTCGCCGGGGCGCGGACGCGAGCTTCCGAACACAGTAATGATTTTGGCTTGGTGCGACATGCTGGAAAGGTATTGTAACTGGAGATGAGCGGCAGCGCCCCTCCCGCGCAGGTGAGCGCTCGAAGCCGCGCGATTCTGCCGCCGCTACTGCTGCGCCGGCGGTTTCGCCGTTGCCTCTGGAGTCGCGCCCAATTCTTCCACCATCGCCACGCAAAGCCCATCCACGATCGCCGCGGCATCGCGCCCGGAAGCGGTATGGTCGTCGCCCATGATGGAAAAAATCAGCCTCTCGCCCCGCAGCGTCGTCGCAAAACCAGATAGATCCTCCACGTGATCCACTTGCCCCGTCTTGGCCTGAATACGGCCGGCTGCGGCCGTGCCCTTCATGCGAGTCTCGAGTGTGCCGTCTTGCCCGGCCACCGGCAACGTGCTGAGAAACGCGCTTCCCCACGGCTGCCCGGCAACATACGCCAGCAAGCGCACAAAGCTTTCCGGGGTGGCCAGGTCGTCGCGAGATAGGCCGGAGCCGTCCTTGAGCAGCACGTCCTCCGGCGCGATGCCGATGCCTTGCCGGAACTGATCGGCGAATTTCAACGCGTCATCGAGCGTGTCCGCTCCGCCCTTTTCTTTCGCGGCGACGCGCAGCATCAGCTCAGCATGCAAATTGTCGCTGATTTTGTTGGTCAGTCGCACGTTCTCGATCAGCGGCGCCGAAAGGTGTTCGGCGAGCACCGTGCGCGATCCCTGTGCAGCGGACGGTTCCTGGTCGCCCGCATGGTGAGCGCGGCTCTGCCCCATGATGCGCACACCGCGCGCCTCCAATAGATGCGCGAACAATGCCGCGGCGTTCTCGGCAGGCTCCTGCACGGCCACCAACAGCGGACGGCGCGGCGCATCGAGCGGCAGCGTCCCGCTCACAACAAAAGTGCGCGATTCGGGGTCGCGCGAAAGCCTCAGTTGCGCTTCGGTCCGGGCCGCCGAAGTCACGGCCTCGTTGCGCACGTTGTAAATGCTCCCGGCTGGTTCGAGGCTGAAGCGCACAGGCGCGCCGATCGCTTCGCCTGGGCGAACCTCGAGCGTCAAATAGTTATCGTTCACCGTGACTGCCGACACCGCCGCACCGTAGCTCCAGACCGTGTCATCCACGGTCCAGCCCGAGGGATACCGCGCAGGCGCGAGGTAACTATCATCAGCCACAACGTCCCCATCGATTTCCTTCACGCCCCGCCGCGCCACTTGGTCGGCGAACTCCGCCAGGATTTTTTCCGGCGGTCCATCGCGCTGCCCTTGCTTGATGAAGGGGAAGACTCGATTCGAGAGGTCGTCGCCTCGGCCCACCAGCACCAGATCGCCGCGCAGCCGGCCTGTGCCATCGATGGCGCCGGTGGCCTCGACGGTGGTGCGTGTGCGAAAGTCCGGACCCAGGGTGGCCACTGCGAGCGCGGTTGTGAAGAGCTTGGTGTTTGATGCCGGAGTGAAATACTGCGCTGGATTGAGGGAGAAGAGCACCTCTCCGGTTTCCGCGTCCGTGACCAGCGCGCCCCAGTGGCCCTTTTCGGCCCCCTGCTCCGAGAGAATTGCCTCCGCCCGCTGGCGAAACCGGGCTACATCGTTCCGCTCAGGGCTCGCTTCTTGAGCCCCGGCTAGCCAGGGCAGACAAGCCGCCGCAAGAACTACCCAAGCTAGAAACGGGGCCCGAAGGGGCAACCAGGCTGGTTTCTGCGGCGCCTTTCTGATCATCTATAATTACTCCCGGTATTTACTCTCGGGCCTCACTCTCATGCATTCATGCTCGTTAAGCCAGCGCCGATGCTTTATACCATGGAGAGCACGGCGTGGGTCGCCGGGTCCATCGGAAGATGCCGTCCAGGACTGCGGCCTGCATCTGATTCACGAGCAGCTCTCGTTACGCGTCAGCCTAAGGCACAGCGTGAGAATATTACAAGTCTTTGCGCTACATCCAGTTGCATTAACGACACAGGGTCGGCGCAGGGGCTTCTTGCAAATCTTAGCACGATAGACTAAAGTTTGCTGAGCAACTCAAGTATAAAAGTTGCACCCGTTCCCACATAGCCGCATCTAACTCTTTGGGTGCGGTAAGTACCATATGGACATTTCGCTGAGCTGAGCTATATACGTGGCGCTCCGCGCCTGGAGCCAGGGGGGCTTATGACAGACAATAAAACAACAACGATCCCGCCAGAACTGCCGATCCTGCCGGTGCGCGATATGGTCCTTTTTCCGGGTGGCGTATTGCCGCTGACGGTGGGCCGGGAGAGCTCGCTGGCGCTTTTGAATTCCCTGGAGGGGCAGGACAAGGTCCTCGGAGTCATCTCTCAGCTCGATCCCCGAGTTGAGGATCCGACCGACGTGGATCTGCATCGCGTCGGCACCATGGCCAAACTTCACAAGACGGTCAAGCTGCCGAACGGCAACCTCGTCGTCTTCGTGGAGGGCATCGCGCGCATTCGGCTGGTCTCGCTGATCGGCCTGAAGCCGTTCATGCGTGCCAGGGTGGAAGCGGTCGAGGACATCGTAGGCGGGCGCGATTCCGAGCTGGCTGCGCTGGAGCGCAATGCGCGGGAACTGTTCCGCGACGTCGTGGCGCGCTCGCCGCAGCTTTCCGACGATCTGCAAACCGTAGCTCTGAACATTGACGAGCCGGTACGGCTGGCCGATTTCATCGCCGCCAATTTGCCGTCGCTTTCCACGTTGCTGCGCCAGGAGCTGCTGGAAACCGCCGACGTGCGCAAGCGCCTGGAAACTTTGATGCGCGAGCTCTCGAAGGAACTCGAGGTGCTCGAACTGCGCAACAAGATCCAGGAGCAGGTGCAGGAGCAGGTCGGCCAGAGCCAGCGCGAATACCTGCTGCGCGAGCAGATGAAGGCGATTCAGAAGGAGCTCGGCGAATCCGACGACTCCCAGGCCGAAATCGACGAGCTGCGCAAGAAGCTGGACGAGTCGGGCATGCCCGCCGAGGCTCGCAAGGAGTGCGACCGCGAGCTGAAGCGGCTGCAAAAGATGACCCCGGCTTCGGCCGAGTACATGGTCGCGCGGACGTACCTGGAATGGATGACCACGCTGCCGTGGACAAAATCCTCCGGCGCCGAGGAAATCGACATCGCCAAGGGCCAGGCGATCCTCGACGAGGATCACTACGACCTCGAGAAGGTCAAGCAGCGCATCCTGGACTACCTGGCTGTGAAGAAGCTGCAGCCGGGGATGAAGGGTCCGATCCTGTGCTTCGTCGGGCCTCCGGGCGTGGGCAAGACCTCGCTCGGCAAGTCCATCGCGCGGGCGCTCGGACGCAAGTTCGTGCGCGTATCGCTGGGCGGCATGCACGACGAAGCCGAAATCCGCGGCCATCGCCGGACCTACATCGGCGCTCTGCCGGGGCAGATCATTCAAGGTCTGCGCCGCGCGGAAACCAACGATCCGGTCTTCATGCTCGACGAAGTGGATAAGCTCGGACGCGATTTCCGCGGCGATCCTTCGTCGGCGTTGATGGAGGTTCTCGATCCCGAGCAGAACTACGCTTTCCGGGATCACTACCTCGACGTGCCGTTCGATCTTTCCAAGGTCCTGTTCATCGCCACGGCGAATTGGCTCGATCCGATTCCCGAGCCGCTGCGCGACCGCATGGAGATCATCGAGCTCGCGGGCTATACGGAAGTCGAGAAGGTGCACATCGCCAACAAGTACCTGATTCCGAAGCAGGCCACGGAACACGGGCTCAAGGTCGATGAGCACATCTCGTTCACCGACGATGGCCTGCGCGAGATCATCCACAGCTACACGCGCGAAGCGGGCGTGCGGAATCTCGAACGCGAAATCGCCACGGTGACCCGCAAGCAGGCGCGGCGCATGGCCGAGGGCAAGACCGACAAGCTGGTGGTCACGCCCGAAGTCGTGCACGAGGCCCTGGGCATGCCGAAGTTCCGCGCCGAGCGCGAAGTCGAGGAGCGCGTCAAGCCGGCCGGCGTTTCCGTCGGTCTGGTTTGGACGCCCGTCGGCGGCGACATCGTGTTCATCGAAGCCACGCGCATGCGCGGCGGCAAACAGTTCACCATGACCGGGCACCTGGGCGAAGTCATGCAGGAGTCCATGACCGCTGCGCTCTCCTGGGTGCGGGCCAATGGCGAACGCTACGGCATCGATCCTGACTTCTTCCGCAAGCAGGACATCCACATCCACGTGCCTTCGGGCGCCGTGCCCAAGGACGGCCCTTCGGCCGGTGTAGCCATGGTTACCGCGCTGGTCAGCCTGCTCAGCGGACGGCCGGTGCGGCCGCGCGTCGCGATGACCGGCGAAATCTCGCTGTCCGGCGTGGTGCTGCCGGTCGGCGGAATCAAGGAAAAGGTGCTCGGCGCCAAGCGCGCCGGCATCCGCGAAGTGATTCTGCCGGCGGAGAACGAGAACAACGTGAAGGAGGACCTCGAGTCGATCCTGGGCGACGACGTGAAGATCCACTACGTCCACAACGTCGACGAGGCCCTCAACTTGGCGCTAACGCCGGCTCCGGCCGGCGCCGCGCTCGGCGCCCTGCGGCCTCCGCAGGCCCCGCCCCCGGCATCTCCGGCGGTGCACTAAGTCGTCTCTCGACCGTTAGCGATTCGCTAACCAAAAAGGCCCGGCCAAGAGATTGGCCGGGCTTTTTTTCTTCTGCCATAAGGCGCAGAATCCTGGCGTGCTAGGTACCGTGATCGTTTTCCAGCAATGATCCAATGACCCAGCCGCGAGATCTCGTTTGGTTTCCCGTAGTCGCCTTGCTTGCATACTGTGGATATTTGGTAGTCAGAGCCTTAAGCGAGGGCTATTTTCGCTGGGGCCGGGAGCACATTCGCCGAAGCAGAGAGCCAGTCCGTTATTGGGTGAAGATCATCCTCCTGATTGTTTTTTGCGTGTTAGGGGTGTGAGTAGCGGTGTCGGCCTTATCAAAAGGATAGGCATGCAGATTTTGCTTGCGCCGCCGAGCCGGTTTGTTTTAGGGTTGAGGACTGTGGTTGCGGCGACGGATGTAATCGAGGATGGCTCGCACCAACTCCCCGACACTGCGGAAGGTTCCTCGCCGGATACGCTTGTCAGTAATCTCCGCGAAGAAGCGTTCCACCAGATTGAGCCAGGAAGCGCCCGTGGGCGTGAAGTGCCGGTGATACCGGGGGTGTGCGGCAAACCAGGTCTCCACCGCCGGATGGGTGTGGGTGGCATAGTTGTCGAGGATGAGATGAATTGCCAGCCGACGTGGCGTGCGGCGCTCGATCCGCGGCAAAAAGCGTAGAAACTCTTGGTGGCGATGGCGTGGCATGCAGCCACCCAGCACTTCGCCGTTCAACACGTTGAGGGCAGCGAACAAGGTCGTGGTCCCGTGGCGAGTGTAATCGTGAGTGTGCCGCTCCGGGATTCCCGGACGCACGGGCAGAACTGGCTGCGTACGATCCAAGGCTTGAATCTGACTCTTCTCATCTACACTCAGCACCAGTGCTTGGTCTTCACGGTTGGAAGTTCCGTGGCAGCCCAACGCAAACTATTTCTGACACATGCTGGCGAACTCGCGCATCGCTTCGTGCGCGACGTCGGGCGCGACGGCTTGGTTGCGCATTCGTGCGCTCCTACGCCGAGCGGCACGGCCGTCGCGGCCTGCTGAGCGACCCGGCACGCCTCCCCGAACTGGCATCCACGATCGGCCGCGAGGCGCTGCTGGTCATGGCGGCCGACATCCGGCGGCTTCTGCCGCAAGCCTTCGCCCGCGGGCCGAAAGGCGTAGCTACGTCCCGAGGACGCCGCGTTCATCGAGGCCTTCTACGCGGAATTTCTGGCGTCGCTGGCTCGCGGGATGGACTGGCCACCCGGCGAAGCCTCCGTCCGAAACGCAGATGTTTCGCCGGGACCTCGAAATGTACCGCCGTTGGGGCCAGCGTCCGGCGGCTGCAGTAAGCGCCGGACGCGCCGGGGAAAGCCCGTTTCGCGACCGCTGCGCCCTGCTGCTCGACCCGGCGATGATGGAGCAGGCCCGCCGCGGCGCCGCCGATTTTGAGAGCGAGATTCTGCGCACGGCGGCGCAAAGATTCAGGCAGCTTGGAAGGTCGCACGTCTCTTCGGCGAGATCCCCGCGACACCGTGGTGCGAAAGCGCCGCGGCGCCGTCGCGCGAAAGTCCCTCGTCGCAACACGAAAAGAAAACCGCCGCGCCATTCCGTGAAGCGATCTCGTCGCAAAAAGCGCAAATCCGCCGCCCACCGCAAGCCTTCGCGACGCTGAGTTCTTCCCCGCTCCTGTCATTCCACCGCCCCGCGTCTGTGCTCTTCTGGAATGGGCTGCTCACAAGCCGATGGAGACGCCGGAACGCATCTGTTATCCTCCGCCCGGATGATCGCCATTTTCTATTTGCTGGTGTTCGAGCAGGTCCTGCAGGGGTGCTACAGCCTTTGGCAGGGCGTCCTGTGGCTGCGCATGGCGAGCACGCACGCCCGCCAGCCCGGCGGTTTCTATACGCCTCGCGTCGCCGTGATTTGCCCGGTCAAGGGTTTCGAGCCCGGCCTCGAAGAGAATCTGGCTGCGCTCACCAACTTCGATTATTCCCAATACGAGCTTTTTCTCACGATTGCCACCTCGGACGACCCAGCCTTCCCGCTTCTCGAGCGCCTCGCAAAAAACTCCAAGCGCCCGATCCATGTCGTCCGCGCCGGCCGCCCGAAGGACTGCGGAGAAAAAGTGAACAACCTGCGCGCCGCCGTCGACCAGGTGGGCCGGGAATTCGAGGTGCTGGTCTTCGTCGATTCCGACGGCCAGCCGCCTCGCCGCTGGCTCGCTCGCATCGTGGCCCCGCTCGCGAATCAGAACGTCGGCGCGTCCACCACATTCCGCTGGATGCTGCCCCGGCGCGGAGGATTCTGGAGCGCGCTGGCCTCCGCATGGAACGCCTCGATCGCCACCTTCCTCGGCGAGCACGATCATAACTTCTGCTGGGGCGGCGGCGTGGCCATCCGCCGCGATCGCTTCGACGACGCCCACATCCTCGAGGCTTGGGACGGATCGGTCAGCGACGATTACTCGATGACCCAGGCGCTCCAGCGCGCCAACCGCTCCATCATTTTTGTGCCCGAATGCCTCGTGCCTTCCCCCGTGGAAATGAGCGCGTCCAATTTTTTCGAGTTCACCAACCGCCAGCTTATCATCACTCGCGTCTATTCGCCGAAACTGTGGATGACCGCCGCGCTCGGCCACGTGTTCTACTGCGTCGTCCTTTTGCTCGGATCGGCGTTGTTCGTGAGCAATTGGGCCGCCGGACTCCCCGGCTTTCAGATCGTTCTTCTCGCTCTGATCCCCGTCATTCTCTCCGCCGGGCGGGGCGTCCTGCGCCTGGCCGCCGTCCTCGACCTGCTACCCGAGTGGCGCCAGGAGCTTCTGACCTACGGCTGGGCCTGGACCTTGCTCGCCCCGCTGGTTCCCTTCGTTTACCTTTACAACACAATCGTGGCCGCCCTGACCCGCACCATCACCTGGCGCGGCATCCGTTACGAGCTCATCTCCCCGCGGCAGACGCGCATCCTCCCCCGCTGAACGCAACGCTGACTTTTGAACGACCGGCATACGGGAAATAATGCACGCGGTAGGTAAAAGTTCTTGCAAGTACCGGAACCCGCGCTCCGCCGCGCCGTCCAAGCGCTTGATTTCCCGGGCAAAAATGAACTGTGCGGAAATGGCACGGTTCGTGCAAACAATTTACATCTGTTCTAGGAGTCGGATTCGCGGGTATCGTCGGTGTGGTGAGGCGGGCGGGACGTTTTGATGTAGATCGGCACTCATTCCCAGCGCCCTCATAGAGCTGAAGTTTCCGCTCGCCGCCTCGTGCTGACGAAAATTGTCTGTGGCGAGGGTCCTCTGAACAAACTCAAGAAAAGCACCTTGTTGAAGGCAGTTTCCGGTGATCCATCGAAGGTTCGCCCTGAAGCGTTTGTCTTTTGCGAGCGCGACTCGGGCGCGATGCGTTTTCGCGTGCAGGCCACCCCCGAGGGGAACGTCCCGGTCGAATGGGCCGCGGGCCTCTTGGCGATGCATTGTGTGGTGCGGGGACTAAAGCCCTGCGACTACACCGTGCTCGTGGTGCCCAGCGGCGGCTTGCCGGATTCGATCGGCCATCGCGCCGAAGAACTCCTCGAAGCCAGCCACGCCACCATCGGCTACCGCGCGCAAGTCACTCGCCGCGAAGGCGAAGTGCTGCAGTGCCTGCTGCGCCACGAATCCAACAAGGAGATCGGCGCGCACCTGAATCTCTCCGAGCGCACCGTGAAATTCCACGTCTCCGCCCTGCTGCAGAAATTCAAGGCGCGGGATCGCGTCGAGTTGACGGCCAAGGCCGCCATCGGCTTGCTGCCGGCGGCGTCGGCGCCGCCCGATACGCTCTTCGGCTTCCCTATGCACAGCACGCTGCCGCATGGTGATGGGCAAGCCCCTGACGTGCCGCGCGCCACGAACGGCAGAGCCGTCATGGCCCTGCCGCGAAGCGCGGTCGCCAGCTAGGCAACCGCGCCCCGCGCCAAACCTGACCGCAGGCCTCTCACGAGGCCCGCAGCCATCCTTACTTCTTCGCTGCGGCGTAATTCTTTTCGACTTCGTCCCAGTTCACGACGTTCCACCAAGCCTCGATGTAGTCCGGCCGGCGGTTCTGGTACTTCAAATAGTAGGCGTGCTCCCAGACGTCCACGCCCAGCACCGGCTTGCCGCCGTCGCTGATCGGATTGTCCTGATTCGCGGTGGACTCCACGACCAGCTTGCCGTCCCGCAGCAGCAGCCAGGACCATCCGGAGCCGAAGCGCGTAATCCCGCCCTGCGCAAACTTCGTCTTGAAGTCGGCGAACGATCCGAACGCGGCCTTGATGGCATCGCCCACGGGTCCTTTCGGTTCTCCGCCCCCGCCCTTCTTCATCATCTTCCAGAACATCGAGTGGTTGAGGTGTCCGCCGCCGTTGTTGCGCACGGCGCCGCGAATATTCTCGGGAACGCGATTCAAGTTGCCGATCAATTCCTCGATGCTCAGCGCCTGCAGATCGGCATGCCCCTCGAGCGCCTTATTCAGATTATTGACGTACGCCCCGTGATGCTTATCGTGATGGATCTCCATCGTGAGCTTGTCGATGTACGGCTCGAGCGCGTCGAACGCGTACGGAAGCGGTGGTACCACGTAGGCCACAGAACCCTCCCTCGGTGAAGTCGCTTGCTGTGCCATGAAAACCCTCCTCTTTGTTTTTGCCGCGGATTCCCTTACAAGGAATTCGATGCCGGGAAAAGCCTTCAGGGCGCGCACATCTTAACACGGCCCTCGCCCTGGGAACGCCAATCTCCCGATTGGCGCAGTCGACCACCCGACGAAGGGTGGTCGTCCCGAGCGCAGCGCAGCGGAGTCGAGGGATCTCTCCGTGTCCGTGCACTTGGGAGTAGCCCCCGCATTCATGCGGGGGAGCTGCCTGCGTCCGTGCATTTGGGAGTAGCCCCCGCATTTCATGCGGGGATTTCGGCTCCCACGCTTCCCACGCACGCCCTTTCCGATCCCGCACGGAAAGCGGTATTACTTCCGGCCGGCCACTAGCTAAGCCCTCGCGGACGAATCAGCCGCCTTCTCATAAAGGTACTTCTGGAACCCGGAGAAAACCTTCCCAATCTCCTCCGGTCTACCCAGGTCGGCCAAAGCATCGGCGATGGAATCGTGGTACTTGAGCCTCAGCAGCGGAGTCAGCTTCTCCTGATCGAGCTCCCGGACGCCCTCGCTCACGTAATGCGACAGGACAAAATCCAAGAAAACCTGCTGCTTGCTGCTGAATCTGGTGCTGATGGCCACCCTAGCTCCAGCGGCCCGTTCCTCACGCGTGAGCGGTGGCAGCGCGTAGGCGATATGCGCCAGCACATCGAATAGGTCACTCTTCTCGGCGTCGATGATCCTCTGCATCTCAGCCATCTGCTCCTGGCCAAAGCCCTTCTCGGCTAAACCCTGCAATAGCTTCGCCCGCGTGTCCGGCGCGCTCCAAAGAGCACGCAGCTCGGCCTCGTTCTTAAAGAACTCGGGCAGTTTGCCGAAGAGCATCTCCATGAATTGCCGCGCCGACATGGGCTTGCCGTCCGGATGCCAGAAGGTTGTCGCCATCATGTGTTGAATGGTTCGTTCCTTGCCGTCGGCGAGCCTGACCTTAATCTTCTGCTGTCGCGGTAAAGACTCGGAGCCAGTCCCCGGGGGCTCAGGCAATCCGGCAGGTGGCAGCCCGGGACGTGGCTCCTTCGGCTCCGGCTCCAGCGGCTCGCCGTCCCACTCCGGATCGTTAAAATGGTAGTGCGCCTTCACGAAATCGTAGATCGTGAAGTAATCCTTCCCGTCGTACAGACGCGTCCCGCGCCCGATGATCTGCTTGAACTCAATCATCGAGTTAATCGGCCGCATCAACACGATGTTGCGAATATTGCGCGCGTCCACGCCGGTAGAAAGTTTTTGCGAAGTCGTCAGGATCGTAGGAATTGTTTTCTCGTTATCCTGAAAATCCCGCAGAAACTGCTCGCCCAGCGCCCCGTCGTTCGCCGTCACGCGCTGGCAGTAATTCGGGTCCTTGCTCGTCTTCATCTGGTTGATCAGGTCACGAACAGCCAGCGCATGGTCCTGCGTGGCGCAGAAAACCAGCGTCTTCTCATTCTGGTTGATCTGATCCATGAACACCTTCACGCGATGCGCTTCGCGTTCCTTGATCTCGATGATCTTGTTGAAGTCGGTTTCCGTGTAGCGCTTCCCGCTTTCGATTTCGCCCTCGATCAACTTGTCGTCCGGCGTGTACACATACTCATCGAGCGTCGTGGAAATCTGCTTCACCTTGAACGGAGTGAGGAACCCGTCATTGATGCCATCCTTGAGCGAGTAGATATACACCGGCTCGCCGAAGTACTTATAGGTGTCCACGTTGTCTTTGCGCTTGGGCGTCGCGGTCAGGCCGAGCTGCACGGCCGGCGCAAAATAGTCCAGAATGCCGCGCCAATTGCTCTCATCGTTCGCGCCCCCGCGATGGCATTCGTCAATGACGATGAAATCGAAGAAGTCCGGCGGATACTCGCCGAAATAGGGCGAAGGCTTGCCATCCTTCGGCGGCCCGCTCATAAACGTCTGAAAGATCGTAAAAAAAAGACTGCCGTTCTTCGGCACCTTACCTTTCTTGCGAATGTCTTCCGGCTCGATGCGCACCATCGCGTCTTCGGGAAACGGGGAAAAAGCGTTGTAGGCTTGATCGGCGAGGATATTCCGGTCGGCGAGAAACAGAATGCGCGGGCGGCGCACAGGCTCACGGCTCAGGTTCCAGCGGCTGTAAAACAGTTTCCAGGCGATCTGAAAGGCGATGAACGTCTTGCCGGTACCCGTGGCAAGTGTAAGCAGGATGCGCGTCTTGCCAGCCGCGATCGCCTCCATCACGCGCTCAATCGCCAAGTCCTGATAGTAGCGACCCTGGTAGTAGCCGCCCCTATCCTCGAAAGGCACCGCCGCAAATCGGTCCCGCCACTCGTTCGCTTCGGCAAAAGTCAGGTCCCAGAGTTCCTCGGGCCCCGGGTAATCCTGCACAATCCCTTCTTTGCCCCCAGCCATATCCACGCCGTAGACGCCCTGGCCGTTCGTCGAGTAGGCATAACGAATAGCGAGCTTATCGGCGTAGTTTTTCGCCTGGGCCAGCCCCTCCGTCAGCGATTCGCCAAAAGCCTTCGCCTCGATGACGGCAAGTTTGTGATTGCGATAGACCAGCACATAATCAGCAGTAAGCGCCTTGCCGCGCCGCCCGTGCCCTTCGATGCGCCCCAGCGTGATGGGATACTCCCGCAAGACGCGGCTCCCATCGACCACGCCCCACCCCGCAGCCCGAAGCGCAGGGTCAATAATCTCCGCCCGAGTCTCCGCTTCATTCATGGCTTTTCGCGGGGAAGTCCCCTGGGAACGCCAATCTCCCGATTGGCGTCTTTGCTTTTGCCTTTTCCAGCTTCCCCAAAATAAGCGCTACCCCAAACCCAATCCTCAGGCGCCTGCACCAATCCGGCCGAAACCGGATTCATGTGAATGTACTGAACCGCCCGCTCGAAGTGCCTCCGATCCCGAATAAACCGATCCCAATACTCCCGATGCCAAACAGCCCCGTTTATCTCCGAGCCAGTGTCCCGCCGGTAGTCGCAAATCCCCCGAGCCGTAAACTTCTTCCAGCCAGCCACAATCTTCGCGACGCTCCACCCCTCCAACGGTTCAAACAACACATGCACATGATTAGGCATAACCACCCAAGCCAAAAGCCGATAGCGTAGCGAATCAAACGCCAGAAGCGATCCCTGCACCATCTCCGCAACACAAGCCACGCGCAAAATACAAGCCCCATGCCCCGCATCCATAAAAGCCTCAACTCGCTTCCGCAACTCCGCCCCTGGGAACGCCAATCTCCCGATTGGCGTCTTGGGTTTCGTGGCTTGTCCCCGCCTCCCGATTGGCGTCTTTGTCTTACTCTCTTTCCGCTTCCGCTCCAGCTCCCTCACCTCACCCCGCAACCGCACCCACACCGCCCGCGGCAAACTATCCGCCAAATGAAACGTCACATGCTGCACAACCCCAGCCGCGTCAAAGTGCGGCAAATACCCCCGGCTATGCCACCCAGGAACGCCAATTGGAAGATTTGCATAGTTGAGTTTGCCCCTGGGAACGCCAATCTCCAGATTGGCGCAGTTGACGTCGCCCCTGGGACCGCCAATCTCCCGATTGGCGTCTTTGACGTTGCCGTTCACTCTGCCCCCGCCTTCGCCGTTGCCCTGAGCCGTGCCCCCAGCACCGCCCTCCCGCAAACTCCCGCCCCTCCCCCCGCCAATCGGGAGATTGGCGTTCCCAGGACCATCCTCAGAGCCGCCCATGAAACGCCTCATGCAGCAGCGACTTTTTCAACTCCTCCAGCGCGCCGAGCTTGTGCTGATAAATGGATTCGAGACGGTTGCTTTCTAACGCCAACTGACTCAGCAGTGAGACCAGGCGCAATTGTTGCTCTAACGGAGGAATAGGCAGAACACGATTCTCCATCGAGCCTTTGCCCACGTGCATCATGGTCGTCCCTATTCCGTGGGCCTGTTTTATCCGTTCAATGTCCCATTCAAGCAGGTGGAGCAAGAAATTCTTGTCAACGATTGCTGGGTCCGGAAGCACTTTCCAGATATGGTAATGGTAAATGACCTTTCCTCCGTCCCAAACGCGCGGACCAAAGGAAGCCGACCATGCGTAAAGCAAATCACCTCTGTCGCAATACTTGTCTGGTTCTAATTCAAGGTCCGAGTAGAACCAGTCCCTATTTGTAAAGAAGTTCCCAACGCGAAGAAGAGGGTACTTTCCCGCGTCGAGCATTTCGTCTCTCTTATATGCACGGCCATTTAGGAGAACACACACGTCCGCAAGGCGCTTTTCTACCCACTTCGGACCGCGCCGAGTGAAGACGGACTCGACGTAGCTTTCAAACAGAGCGCGGGCGTTTTGGAGATTCTTCTCAGCGCTGGATTTGGCGGTGGCAATCCCGTCAAACGCTTCGTCGAGGATGCCGACGATCCGCCTCTGTTCTGCGAGCGGGGGAACCGGGATAGAAAGAGCGCCGAGTTTAGTCGCGTTGAACCCACCTTGAGCGCTGCCCGTCGAACCGGCTTCGATTGATCTCCAATAGCCCGACGTTTGAAAAAAATACGACACAAACTTTGGCAAGAGCGTTTTGTCAAGCAACCGGAGACGGATCAAATAAGATGCAAAAACCGCCTCAGGGGGATCGGTCACAAGAAAGCTCTTCCCGGTTGTTGCTCCGGTACGCGCAAAAACAATATCTCCGTCTGCCAAAACATATTTTGGCAGGTCCGATTTGTGAATCTTACAGAAGGGCACGTTGTCCCAATCCACATGCCCATTTTGGATGTCAGTAATGCGGAGAAACCTCGGGCCAACAGGCCTGTCGGACGCACTCTCGGTATGCCCATATTTGATGGCAGACACCGCTCCGAGCTGCCTTAGTTCCCACCCAACGGTCATAGGAGACCTTTAATCGTTTCCAGCACCTCTGCACTCTCGGCGTCCAGCGCGGCAATTTCGTCCATGATTTCCTGCGGGCTGCGGTGCGCAACCGCCTCTCCTCCATTCGGATTCTTCACGGAGAGGTCGAAGGTTTCCTTGTCGATCGTCTTAACGTCCACGCTCCAGGACTTCGGCGAGTCGGCGAACGTCTTTTGCAGCTTGACGAACTCGGCGAGGTCGGCGTCGTTCAGCGGATTCGTTTTGCCGAGGTTGCGTCCGGGGTCGAGCTGATAGAACCAGATTTTTCTCGTCTTTGCGCCTTTCTCAAAGAAGAGCACCACGGTCTTCACGCCCGCCCCCTGAAACACACCTCCGGGACAGTCCAGCACGGTGTGCAGATTGCAGCTTTCCAGCAGCAGTTTTCGCAAGCTCACCGAGGCGTTGTCCGTATTGGATAGAAACGTATTCTTAATGACCACGCCGCCGCGCCCGCCAGCCTTCAATATCTTGATGAAGTGCTGTAGGAATAGGAACGCCGTCTCCCCCGTGCGGATCGGAAAGTTCTGCTGCACCTCCTTGCCCTCCTTGCGCTCCTTGCCCCCAAACGGCGGATTGGCCATCACCACGTCATAGCGGTCCTTCTCCTGAATGTCCGCAAGGTTCTCGGTAAGCGTGTTGGTGTGAATGATGTTCGGCGCCTCGATCCCATGCAGAATCATGTTCATGATGGCAATGACGTAAGCCAGCGACTTCTTCTCCTTGCCGACAAACGTGCGCTCCTGCAGCGTCTTAAAGTCCCGGTAGTTAACCTGGGAACGCCAATCTCCCGATTGGCGTCTTTTCCGGAGCCATTCGGAAGAAAAGCCCCGCCACCCTTCAGATAATCAAACGACTCGCACAAAAACCCCGCCGACCCGCAAGCCCCGTCGTAAATCGTCTCGCCGATCCTTGGTTTGACGACCTGCACAATCGCCCGAATCAGCGGCCGAGGCGTGTAATACCCCCGCCATTCCGCCCGGCATTCCCCATGTTCCGAATCTTGGCTTCGTAAAGATGCGACAGCTCGTGCTTCTCGGTCTGCGAGCGGAAACGCAGCTCATCAATGTGGTCGATAATCTCGCGCAGGTTGTACCCGCTGGATATCTTGTTCTTAATCTCCCCGAATATTTCTCCCATCTTGTATTCGATAGTGTTCGGCCCGCTGGCTTTCTCTCCGACACCGCGCAGATAAGGAAAGAGCTTGCCGTTGACGAAGTCGAGCAAGTCGTCGCCAGTCTTCGCCTTGTTGTGGTCGATCTGCCCATCCTTGCCCTTCGGCGCGGCCCACTCACCCCAGCGATAAGGCTTGTCGAGGATGAAGGTATATTTCTTTCCCGCCAGCGCCGCCTCATCGGCCCTATCCTGCTCCAACCCGTCGAGGTATTTCAGGAATAGCAGCCACGAGGTCTGCTCGGTGTAATCCAGCTCCGTGGTGCAGCCCGCCTCTTTCCACAGTATGTCGTCTATATTTTTGAAAGCTTGTTCAAACATAGTCTCTTGGCCCTCAGCGCAGTCCAGACCCCGTGGCGGCGCATTATCGCACTTGCTTGACGAATGACGTTAGTGCCCAGGAAGTAAGATTGACGCGGATGTTATAATAGTCCATGTTCGCAGCCAAAAATCGCCCACCGCAAGACGCGCCATCCGTTCGCCGCCCGCCCGTCTTTCCCGCCCCATCCCGAGTACCCAAACAGCGCAAAACAGACGCCCTTTGTTTTCATATTCATACAAGATGCTTTTGCCGTAACTCCCCTGTTTTGATATTCATGTGGTTTGCCGGGGGGTGTACCCCCCTTCTCAGAACGCAGGAATCGCACCGGAAGGAACTCCAATAGAATGAACACTTACGAGAAAAGGGGGGAGGGGTACCACATGTTGTTAACCAGCGCCCACCCGCGACGCGAACCTGACCACAACACTGGGCGCCCGGCCCCGTCCCCGAAATTCTCCTCGGCGCATCTAATTCGGCGTATTCAGCTCAGAGGGATGTGTCCCTCGCCGGAGGTGCATGATGACGTTCTCTCGCTTCGCATCTGGATCCCAGGGGATGTTGCGTTCTTTGCTTCTCGTGGCGGCCGTGGCCTTTCTGTCTTCCGGAGTGTGCTTTGCGCAGGCGTATCCGGGCAAAGTCGTTGAAGGTTCGCCGCAGAACTACGATGGCTGGCTCAGTCAGGAAGTGCGCCACCAGCTCTTGGAAGTGCCCTGGTACTCGGTGTTCGACAATCTCGAATACAAGGTCAATGGCACCGAGGTCACGCTGCTGGGCCAGACCGCCAACCCAACGCTGAAACACGATGCCGAAAACGCCGTCAAGAATATCGAAGGCGTCACCAAGGTGGTCGATGACATCGAGCTGTTGCCGGTGTCCCCGCTCGACGATGGCATCCGCCGCGCCGAGTACCGCGCGATTTACGGCGACCCGCAACTGCAGCGATATGCGATGGGCGTCTTGCCGTCGATTCACATCATCGTGAAAGGCGGACACGTGACGCTGGTCGGGTGGGTGGCCTCGCAATCGGATAAGGACATCGCCGGCATTCGGGCCAAGAGCGTTTCCAGCGTGTTTTCGGTCGACAACCAACTGCGTGTGGAGTCGGCCGGGAAGTCGTAAGGCTGCTTTGTACGGAGGCGGCTCCAAATAGCCGCCTCAAACTTTAGAGTCGGTCGCGATGCGGGCGAGAGCCCAGCTTGCGTGCTCGGCAATGATGGCGTCGTCGTGAGCGGCTAGCTTCGCTAGCCGCTCGCGCAGGCGCGTGCTTTCGGGAGCATGCGCTGCGGCACGCAGCGCATGTGCGTTGCCGGCGGCTATGCAGGCGTTGCGCAGCAGGCCGCGCCATTTGGCGCGGCGGACGGCGCTGCCGCGGAATGTGCGGCGGAATTCTTGCTCGTCGAGAGAGAGCAACCAGAGGAGTTCGGGTGCGAATAGTTTTTCGCGCGGCTGCAACGGCGGAAGAGAGGTGCGCGGCGCGGCGCGATTCCAGGGGCAGACGTCCTGGCAGATGTCGCAGCCGAGGACTTGCCAGCCCATGGGCTCGCGAAACTCTTCCGGGATGCTGCCGCGAAGCTCGATGGTGAGGTAGGAGATGCAGCGGCGCGCGTCGAGGACGTACGGCTCGACGAGCGCGCCCGTGGGGCAGGCGTCCAGACACAGGCGACAATTGCCGCAGAGGTCGGGCGCAGGCATTCGCGCCGCGCCGTCTGAGCCGGCGTCGCCAGTCGAGCGGCTTTCGTCGGTCGCGGGAGTGATGTCGGTCGAGGGAATGAGATCGAGCGAGGGAACGAGGTCCAACGAAGTTATGACCACGCCTAGAAAAAGCCAGGAGCCGAGTTCGCGGTTGATGAGGCAAGTATTTTTCGCGCGCCAGCCGAGCCCGGCGCGCTCGGCGGCCGCGCGCTCGACGATGGGTCCGGTGTCGACGTAAGCGCGCGCGGCGAATTCGCTGCCGAAGCGCTCGCGCAACGCGGCGACGAGTTGATCGAGGCGCGCGCCGAGGACTTCGTGGTAGTCGTCTCCCCAGGCGTAGCGCGAGATCCAGCCGCGCGGCTCGCTGCTGCATGGCGTTGTCGGCGGCGGCTTCGGTCGAGTAGGGATGCGGCGTGTTGTAATTCAGCGCGCAGACGATGACGCTCTTCGCGCCGGGGACGACGCGCGCAGGATCGGCGCGCCGGGCGTCGTGCAAGTAGCGCATCTCGCCGGCGTAGCCGCGCGCGAGCCATTCGTCGAGGTGCGCGGGATCGGCGAGGTCCGCGGCTGCGGCCACGCCGCAGAGATCGAAGCCGATGGCGATGGCTTGCTCGACGACCCAATCGGTGTCTGCCGCGGCTGGCATCTCGCCGATGATTGTGCCCGAGCGCGAACGCGCCGCAAAGCGGTTGCCGGAATTTGCGGGATCGCGGAGGGATCCCTCGACTACGCTGCGCTTCGCTCGGGATGCCCACCCTTCGTCGGGTGGTCACATCTTGTGGTGACAATTGCGGATGGCTGCTACAATGCTCGCGCATGGCTGACTGGCGGCAAATCCAAGCACGAATTCGCAAAGCTAAATCCAGCAGTGATCCTCCGGCGCAACTGGCGGAACTGTACGAGCGCACGCGCGACGCCATGGTCGCGTTCGAGTTGGCGACGTGGCAGGAGAAAGCTGGAAATCACGCCGAGGCCGCTCGCTGGTACACATCCGCAGCGCAGCGATTTCGCCGCGCGCTGTGGCGCACAAAAGCGGAAGAAGCGCTGACGCGCTTAGGCGCTCCGATTCCTGTGGCGATGACCGCGGCCGAGTCCGCCGCCGAAACCAAGCCAAGCGAATCGCTCGGGCCGAGCGAGACAACATCGGTAGTGATGGCGGCCTCCGCAGTGGTCACCGACGAAACGTCGGAAGCGGTCATCGAGATTTCCGGTGAGGCCGTCGAAGAGCAATCGACGACCTCCGCCGCGCCCGTCGCCGAGGGTTCCAGCGGCGTCGCGCAACCGAAACGAAAGCGGCGACGCGGCCGGCGCGGCGGCCGCGGTCGACAGCGCGGCAAGGGAATGCAAGCGGCAGCGGGCGGCGCGGCGAACGCGAGCACGCTGAGCCCGGCAAAATTTGCCGCACCGGCGTCCGCGCCAGCGTTGCCTCCAGCCGTTTTCGCGAAGAGTCCAGCTTCGTTTCCGGAGCGGCCAGCGCGGCCCGAGCCCGAATTGGAATCGCACCCGGCAACGGAACGGCCGCCCGCAACGGAACGGAACTACCCAGCGACTCCCGCGCCTTCCTGGCAATCACGTACGCGCACGGGCGAGCCGGCGCTGGCGTCGCGCATCAGCGCAACTCGAATCGCAAGCTGCGCCGCCTGCTGGCCTGCCCGCAGTCTTCCCTGGACGAAGCCGACCAGGCGCCCGCCGGTCCGGGCGTGCTGCTGCTTTCCGATTCCGACCAGGTGACACACTATTACATCGAGGCGTGCCAGACGCTGCGGATCGGCGTCGGCAACCTGCTGCGCGGCGGGCGCGGGAGCGAGGCCGTCCGTCTGAAGGAGCGCATGGCCGAGAATCTGGGCATCGCGGAGTCGCGCGTTCCGAAATATCTTGAAGGACCACTGCGCGGTGCGCTGGCTGCAGCTCGATGAGGGCGCGACGGAATTGGCGCATTTTGCCATCGCGGTTTTGCGTCCGGCCGTGAACGAATGAAGTGGCCCGGCGCGAGCGAGCCCCTCGCGTGCAACTCACGTCCTGACTGCGACTTATCGGTTACCCCAGGGCGGCGCCGTGCGCCCGGTTAAGCCCTGCCGTTGGCTGCGGATGGCTGCCATTCGACCCCGTTTTTGCCGCTTGAGCGCATCCAGCTAGACGCCGAGACCCCACTACAGGCAAACTTGTTCCGTGGGGGGAAACTTGGGGATGCGTTCCGTGTGTCCTAAACGTTCTAGTATGTGATAATTCCGGTGGGAAAATAGATTCACTGGGGCTGATTCGGAATCCCATTATTCGCGAAGAGGAACGAAAGCGAGGCAATTCGACATGCCGAGAAAAGCTGGCGTGGGTTCACAAGCATGGAAGGTGGTGGACGCGGTCGTGTGCAAGACCGCGGGCGTGGCCTTCGATACCATCCAGTTCTTCAATAAGTACAATCCGAATCCGTCCTTCACGCCGAAGTGGTCGGACAAGCCGCTGCTGAAGTCGTGGGAAAAGACCAAGCCCACGCTGGGCTGGCCGCGGCAGACCGATTCGCTGTGCCCGGGCTGCGTCAAGGAAGCGCGCGAAGCCATCATGAGCGGCAAGAAGGACTGGCAGCGACCTGATGTACGAGAAGGTCGGCGAGATCAAGGCCGCAGATCATCGAGCGCGACGGCCAGGTCTGGATGGTGAAGGATTGCCCCATCCACGGCACTTCGAAGACCTGATGGCCGTCGACGCGCAGGTTCCTGACCTGGATCGAGAAGAACTTCCCCGGCCGCGACATTCCCGCGCACAACGACGAGGGCCTGCACAATCACGGCTCCAGCACCATCGCTACGGCCGCGGCTCGGTGCTGACCGTGGACCTGACCAACCGCTGCAACATGATGTGCGATCCCTGCTTCATGGACGCCAACCAGGTCGGCTACGTCCACGAACTGTCCTGGGAAGAGATTCAGGAAATGCTCGACAACGCCATCAAGATCAAGCCGCGCCGCCAGATGTCCGTGCAGTTCTCCGGCGGCGAGCCGACCATGCACCCGTATTTCCTCGACGCCATCCGCTACGCGCGCAAGCTGGGTTACAACAGCGTGCAGGCGGCGACCAACGGCATCGAGTTCGCCAAGAGCAAGGATTTCTGCAAGAAGGCCTTCGAAGCGGGCCTGCGCTACGCCTATCTGCAGTTCGACGGCATCGGCAACGACGCCAACAGCCACCGCCAGGTGGGCAACCTGTTCGACGTGAAGCTGCGCGCCATCGAGAACATGCACGAGGCGGGCATCGAGATCATCCTGGTCGTCACCATCGTCAACAGCGTGAACAACGACCAGGTGGGCCCCATCGTGAAGTTCGCCATGCGAGAACCCCAAGAAGATCGCCTTCGTGGCCTTCCAGCCGGTTTCCTTCACCGGCCGCGACGAGGACATCACGCCGGAGCGCCGCCTGCGCCAGCGCTACACGCTCTCGCATCTGGCGCAGCGACGTGAGCAAGCAGGTCGGCATCGCGTCGAGCCCACGCGCGACTGGTTCCCCATTTCGCTGATCAGCGCCTTCGCCGGCTTTGCCGACCTGTCGCACGGTCCGGAAGCGCAGTGGGGCACGGTGAGCTGCGGCTGCCACCCGAACTGCGGCGTGGGCACCGCGCTGATGATCAACAAGGAGACCAAGGAATGGGCGCCGGTGCCGCGCTTCCTCAACGTTCCGCAGCTGGTGGAGGACATCAAGAAGATCACCGACGCGGCCCGCGGCAAGAAGTTCTCGAACTTCATGATGGCCTGGCGCTGCTGAAGAACTACCAGCCCTTCGAGGCGCCGCCGAGCCTGGCGCTGATCGACCTGTGGCGCAAGTTCGACAAGTCCTGGGGCTCTGACGCCAAACCACGTGAAGAAGTACGGCAACTCGGACCCGGACCGCACCTTCGAAGACACCATGAAGCGCCGCGAGCGGATCCGTGGAACTTCCTCTTCATCGCCGGCATGTGGTTCCAGGACCTGTTCAACTACGATTTCCGCCGCACCGAAATGTGCATCATCCCCTACGCCACGCAGCAGGGCGAAATTTCCTTCTGCGCGTACAACACGGGCATCGGCTGGCGGAAGATCATCGAGAACATGTACAAGAACGCGACCGTCGCGGAGTGGTACAAGACGCACGGCAAGCACGAGATTTACGCCAAGGGCCGCGAGGTCAACCTGAACGAGTACGAGCACTCACTGACGATCGATGCCGCCGATGCCGCACGCGTCCGCGAACGCGAGCACGACATTCCCATGACCGCGGCCGAGGAAGACAAGGCGCGCCGCCGCAAGGCCTCCGAAGAGGCCGCCAAGGTGCGGGCCATCTACGAAGAGATGGTGCTGAAGAAGCCCCAGCCGACCGTCGTGCAGATCGGTTCCGTGCAGCAGATCAAGTCTGCTACCGGTCCGGCACTGACGACGATCGCGCCGGCAAACGGGCACAGCAACGGAAACGGAAAGAGCAACGGCAACGGCAACGGCAACGGCAAACCCGCGCCACAGCCCGCGCACGACGAGGAAGTCGCAGCTCCCGCCGGCGACTAACTTCTCGACGCATCAGCTATTTGCAAAACGCCCCCGGTTCGCCCGGGGGCGTTTTGTTTCTGCGTTCACGCCCGATCTTTCTTTCCCCGTTCCGCGTTTCCCTATCGAGTCAAGTGCGAGTAGAGTGTATAGGAGAGGTATCCCGCACAAGCCATGAGCCTGGGACCGAGAACCCGAGTCCGGCAGATGCCGCCGTTGCCGCACCCCACGAGGATTCGGAATTTCATCCTCCTTGCGGTGCTGCTGGTGCTTTGCCTTTGGGCCTTCTCCACCGCCGCCGATCTGATCATCAGCTACAACTGGTGGAAAGAGGTCGGGCAGGTTGGCACCTGGATCAGCATGCTTTGGTACAGCATTGCCCCCACCGGAGTGGGCGCGGTCATCGCTTTCGTGGCGTTGTTTGTGGCTCATTCGCGGGGGCTGGAGTTTGCCGGGATTCGCCGGCGGGATTTCCCGCTGTACTCGCGGCTGGTTCCGGTCGGCCTCGCGATCGTGGGCGCATTGTTCGCTTCTGCCTCGATCGACTATTGGACGATCATGCGTTTCTTTGGCTCGCGCGGCCTGGCGCCGGCTGCGGACGCCTGGAAAGACCCGGTCTTTGGGCGCGCGCTGCCGTTTTACCTTTTCGATCTGCCCTTCTATTCGCAGGTATTCGGATTTGTGTTTGTGCTGGCGATTTTGTGCGCGCTGGTTTTCTGGGTCACGGCCAGGGGCTGGCAGTTGTGGCTGCGCGGCGGGTTGCCGCAGACGGTGGACGAAACCCCGCGCGCGCTGCTCTTGCCGGGAGCGACGCGGTCGGGCTTCGTGCGCGTGCTGGCCGTGATTCTCTTGCTCGGTCTGGCGGCCTGGGTGTATCTGGGCAATTACGATCTGCTTTTGAACTCGCACGCCTTCATGACCGGCGCGGATTACGTGGATGCCAAGATCACGTTGCCGCTGCGCTGGCTGCTGATCGGTTCCATTCTCGCGGCGCTGCCGCTGGCGTGGCTGTCGCGCTACAAGCAGGCCATCATCCTGGTGGCAGTCTTTTTCGGCGCGCAATTGATTTTGCCGCTGGTCGTCAGCGCCGTGTACGTGCGGCCGAATGAGATATCCATCGAGCGGCCCTACATCGAAGATCATATTGCGGCTACCACGGCCGCTTTCGGACTGAATCGGAACGCCACCGAGCGATCTTTCGCGGCCGAGGGAACGCGAGACGGTGGATCCGCGCGGGAAGCCACGGTGCTCGATAATGTTCGTCTGTGGGATTTGCGCGCCTACAGCGCAACGATCACCCAGATTCAGGCGCTGCGGCCGTATTACACGTTCCCGCACACCGACGTCGATCGCTATTTCTTGAACGGCCAGATCAAGCAAGTGATGCTATCGCCCGCGGGAAATCGACGTCGATCAGTTGCCGGCCGAGGCTAGCCAGAGCTGGATCAATCCGCGGTTCATCTATACGCACGGCTTCGGCGTGGTGGTATCGGAGGTCAATAAGATCACGCCCGACGGGCTGCCCTCCCTGCTCATCGAAAACGCTCCGCCGGAAATCAAATCGCCGGGCTTCCAGCTCACGCGCCCGGAGATCTACTATGGCGAAAGCACGCAGGATCCGGTGTTTGTGCACACGGCCCGCCAGGAATTCGATTATCCGTCCGGCGACCAGAACAAGTACTCGACCTATGAGGGCTCGGGTGGTTTTCCGATCGGCTCTCCCCTGCTCAAAGCGGCAGCCGCCGTCTCCTTGGGCGAGCCGAATATTCTTTTCACGGACTATCTCACCGGCCAGAGCCGCATGATGATTTATCGCAATGTCGCAGGCAGGCTCAATCATTTGGCCGGATTCCTGCACTGGGACGCGGACCCCTACCTGGTGATCGCCGATGACGGCAGGCTGGTGTGGATGGTGGACGGCTACACGACATCGCTCGCCCATCCTTACTCGGCAACGATTCCGGTGGCTGGAGTCGATGAAGGCGCGAACTACATTCGCAACGCGGTGAAGGCCACGGTGGACGCTTACACCGGCAAAATATCCTTATATATATTCGATCCCAGCGATCCGCTGATCCAGGCGTACCAACGCTTGTTCCCGAAGTTGTTTCAGCCGGCCTCGGCGATGCCCGCCGACTTGCGCCGGCACGCCCGCTATCCCGAGGTTCTGTTTGCCGCGCAAGCCGAGGCCTATCGAACCTTTCACATGCGCGACCCGCAAGTCTTCTACAACAAGGAAGACGTATGGGATATTGCGCGCAACCTGTACGGCCAGTCCGGACAGCCGGAGCCCATGCAGCCCACCTATGTGGTGGCGACGCTGCCCGGGGAAAAGCAGCCGGAGTTCCTGCTGATCCTGCCCTTCAGCCCGCGGGGCAAGGACAATTTGATCGGGTGGATGGCGGCGCGTTCCGACGGAGACCATCTTGGGGAGCTGATTTATTTTCAACTGTCGAAGCAGCAATTGATGTACGGCCCGATGCAGATCGAGTCGCGCATCGACCAGGACCAGAACATCTCGAAGGATCTGACGCTGTGGAACCAGCAGGGCTCGCACGTGCTGCGCGGAAACATCATCGCGCTGCCGGTCACCGGCGGTTTTCTGTACGTCGAGTCCATTTACATTCAGGCCACCGAAGCGCGCATGCCGCAGCTCAAGAAGGTGGTGCTGGCGATGGGCGACCGGCTGATTTACCGCGATACTTTCGATCAGGCGCTGGCCGACTTACAGAGCGGCTCGCCGCCATCCGCGCCGGCCAGCTCCGCCACGGCCACCGCGTCCGCGGCCCCAGCGGCTCCGGCCGCGGCAGTCGGACCGGGCGCTGCACCGAACTTGCCCGCGCTCTCCGAGCAGCTCAAGAGTCTCCAGGCGCAGGCCGAGCAGCTCGCGCGGGCACTGGAAGCCTTGCAAAAGCAAACCGAGAAAAAGTAGATTCAACACCGCTGGGATGGAGGCACCGTAATGACTCAGACCGCCAGAAAACACGCGGGCCCGAGTTCCGCGAGCGACGCCCCGGCCATTCCCGAACCTACCTTTGCCGAGCGAGCGCGGACGCTTGTGCACGTCGGCAGGATTGGCAGTCTCTCGACGCTTTCGCTGAAGCAGCCGGGCTTCCCGTTCGGTTCGGTGATGCCGTATGGGCTCGACGATCGCGGGCGCCCACTTTTCCTCGTGAGCACGATGGCGATGCACACGCAGAATCTGAAGGCCGACCCGCGCGCCAGCTTGTTGGTCACTCAGCCCGATGCGAGCGGCGATCCGCTCGGCGCCTCCAGGGTCACGCTGTTGGGCGAAGCTTTGCTGGTCCCCAAGGACGACGTTGCCGAGACGCGAAGGCTCTACCTGGCGCGCTACCCCAACAGTAAGAATTGGGTGGACTTCGACGATTTCTTTTTCTACCGGATGGAAGTGGTGGACATTTATTACGTGGGCGGCTTTGGAGTGATGGGCTGGCTAACGGCTTCCGAGTATGACGCCGCCAAACCGGATCCGCTGGCCGACGCCGCAGGCGAGATCATCCGGCACATGAATGCCGACCACCAGGACGCTCTCATCGCGATCGCGCGCGAGTTTGGCTCGCTGGAATCGCAAGAGGCGGCAATGACTTCCGTCGATCGCCTTGGATTTCACCTGCGTTTGAAGACCACGGCGGGAATGCGGGGCACGCGCATCGCCTTCCCGCGCGAGGTGGGCAGTCCGGCGGAAACCAGGGCTGTGCTGGTGGAAATGACGCGGCAGGCGCGTCACGCAAACAGCGCGAGTTTACCGCAGTAAGCTGGGCGACAGGGGCGGCAGGAGAGCGGAGCCAATCTCAATTCGCGGCGAGGCCTGCACCGCCGCCGCAGCCGACGGGCGCAGCGCGTCATCGGCGTCTTGTAAAGCTTGAGCGGCTTCGCCCGGAGCCGGGGCGGTCGAAGTCCGGTTGCGAGCGCTTTCTTGATTCCGGTGGTTCGAGCGGCTGCGGCGAATCGCTACCACAGAGCTTCGAGTGATGGCGAACGCGTCATAGACCACGTTCTCCCGCCAGAGGTCGCGCGCGGACAAGACCTGCGTGCGAACGTACCTCTCGAATCCAGACTCAGGCCGGGCGACCACTTCGGGCGCTTCCGGATTGTCCTGCTTGAACAAGGGGTTGCTGCAATCCCGGAGTTTCACGACGGCAAGCGCGCCATCGGTAAGCATCTGGCCGCCCGTGGCATTCACCGAGGAATGTGGCATCGCAGGACGCGCCACATCGTCCACTGCATCCACGCAGCCAGCGAGGGTGAGATCGCGCACGATTCGCCTTCGTTCCTTATCGATATTCGGCTCCACGTAATGAACGAATCGTGCTTTGCGGAAAGAAATGTTGGCTCCGACATCCCGGGTGGAAGAACTCAGCCAGATGGGTTGTCCCTTCCAGGTTTCCGGAGTGCTCCAAATCCGGAGGTGATCGCGTCTGGAGAGACTATCGAGCCCCTTTTCCCAACCGGAGTCGGAAGGGTTCCCCTGCAGGAGCTGTCTGGAGATCGGGCCATGGGCATTGTTTTTCAGCATGAGAAATGCGTGGATTTCGCTCAAGGCCGCGCGGCCGGACATCGCTTCACTGCGATTCCATCCCGCCGCCTGGAAAGCTTTCGCGAGCTGCGCTGCCGAGCCGACGAAAGCCAGATTCACGACGTCGGCATCCCGGCCCTGGGGCGTCGTCGTGCGCTCGGGAAACGAGAGAACCATGTTGTCGAGGTCTTCTCTTTCCCATGGGGCAAATTCCGGGTCGGGAGAGGCGACGATTGGGGAACCGGCAACCGGCAACGGCGTGTTTAATTGCAAGACCAAATCGGTTCCGGGCGGAAAATAAAGCTCTGGTTCCGGGAAGACAGGGAACGCCGCGTGATAGGCAGGCAAGATGAACACGGTATCGGGATGCCAGGTCATGAGGTATCCCAAGCGGCCGCTCAGATGATCCTGGGGAGAATTAAAGCTGCGGACGCCGTGGATCACTCCATCCTTGACGCGCTCCCGCGCATTGTCCACTTGCAGCACTCGAGCGCGGACTTCGATGGACGGCGCGCCCTGCGGCCGGATGCGATCGAACTCGATTTCGAGCGTGGCGACTTCATGCCGGAAACCCAACCCGACTTTATGCACCGACTGAATGTGGCCTTCGACGAGCGTGCCTTCTGGAAACATGGGAAGGCCATCACATTGTGGAGACTCGATCAGAAGGGCTCGAACAGGGCTTTCCGGTTTCGAGCTGTAGGATGAAACTGGCTGGAGGAGCCGGGCCCTGAATGTCTCGCCGGCGGGAATCTGGTCGCAGGCAAAAACAAACTGCGCGCAGAGCACGCACAAACAAACGGCGAGCCACGAGAAAATACCGCAGGAGGTCAAATTTCGCAGTCGTCGATTTTGCATCGCCGCGGTTCGAATATCCTTATCCGGGTACAGCGCTCCGACTTCAGGATCAGTTGGTCGGAGTCTACCTCAGAGTCTCCAGATTGCAACAAAAATCGCGCGGCGCCTCCTGTCCTGACGTATAGTTTTTGGGCACTGCTCGAACGCGCTTGCCTTTGCTGGCAGGAACCCAACCGGCTCGCGGAGGCGGAGACGTATCTTTTGTCTTGTGTGTGGGGCGTGATCCGTTGGAGAGTAAACGCAGATGAGCGCCACCGTACGGACCAAACGGGCAGGCAGGCGAGGCTTGGGCAAATTCGCGGCCGGGCTGTCGATGGCTGTTTGCGCCGCGTTTCTCCTGCGGGCAAGCGGCGCCGCCCAAAACAGCCCTTCCCGGGACGCCTTGTGGCGGATCGTGAACACCATGTGTGTTCCCGAGCAGACCCAGAATGGCGATCCCAAACCGTGTGCGCAAGTCGATTTGGAGAATGGGAGCGAGCGGGGATTTGCGATCCTCAAAGACCTCCGCGGAGAGACTCAATTCCTGCTGATCCCCACGTCGCGAATCTCGGGCATCGAGAGTCCCCTCGTTTTTGCGCCGGACGCGCGGAATTATTTTGCCGACGCCTGGGAAGCGCGCTCGTACGTGAATCAGGCGCTTCACAAGATTCTCCCGCCGGACGACATAAGTTTGGCGATCAACTCGACCGAGAGCCGCTCCCAGGATCAATTGCACATCCACATTGATTGCGTCCGGATGGATGTGTTTGAGGCGCTGCACGCGAATGAGGCGGCGATTGGCGACCAGCTGGGCCCCTTTTCCGCACCTGTTTTTCGGACATCACTACATGGCCAAGTGGGTACCCGGCGAGAGTCTGGGCTCAAGCAATCCATTTCGGCTTGCGGCCGAGGGATTGCCAGGCGCCCGGCAGGATATGGGCGACCGCACATTGGCGGTTGTCGGGCTGACGCGGGCCGACGGAACCAAAGGGTTCGTTCTGCTCGAGGATCGGGTCAATAAGGAAAACCATGACTTGGCCAGCGGCGAGGAACTGCAGGATCACGCTTGCCGCATTGGGCGACAGTAAGAGACGTACCGGGAACGGCCCTCGTTTACCACACACCTTGTATCGTTGCGGCTGAGTCGCTTCAGCCCTGCTTTGCTTCCAGTTCCGCCCAGCGGGCATAGAGACGATCGACTGCTTTCTGGGCCTCTTCCATCTCGATACACGCGTTCTGCAGGCGGAGGCGATCGGCAACGATCGCGGGATCTTCCAGGGCTGCGCGCATCGCGGCGAGCTTCTTTTCTTCCTGCGCGATCCGCTGTTCGATGGTGGCGAACTCGCGCGCTTCCCCATACGACAGTTTTTTTCTTACGCCGGCGCTTTGGGTTGCGTCGCCTGCCGCAGGGGAACGTCTGCTTGCCGTTGGCGCGTCCGCCGCGACCGCAGAAACCTTGCCGCGGCTTTTCGTTTGCGCGCGCTGCCAAGCATCCCACTGCGAATAGTCAGCGAAGCGTTCGATCTCTCCCGAGCCATCGAGCCCCAGTACCACGGTCGAGACGCGGTCCAGCATGTAGCGATCGTGCGTGACCAGCAGCAAAGCCCCACGATACTCGAGCAGGCTCTCTTCCAGAATTTCGAGCGTGGGGATATCGAGATCGTTTGTAGGCTCGTCCAGCAGGAGCACGTCGGCGGGCTGGAGCATGAGCTGGGCGATCAAGACGCGCGCGCGTTCGCCGCCGGAAAGACGGCCAACGGGCTGATCGAGTTGCTCACCCGAAAAGAGAAACCGCGCCGCATAGGATGCGACGTGGGTTACGTGCTCCTGATAAATCACCGAATCGCTGTCCGGGGCCAGGGCGCGACGCAGGCTCGTCGCCGGATCGAGCTGGCGGTTTTGGTCGAAGTAGACTACGCGCAAGGAGTCGGCTTTGCGAATCGATCCGCTGGTGGGATCGATCTCTCCGCGAAGCAGGCGCAGCAGCGTGGTTTTGCCGCTGCCGTTCGGGCCGACCAGCCCCACGCGCATTCCCGAGGTCACGGTAAAGTCGAGGTCCTTGAATAATGCGCGGTCAGCGACAGTGTAGCCGACCGCGTTCATTGTGATCAGTTGCTTGGTTTGCCGGTTGCTCGCGGAGAAATCGATTTTGGCGCTGCCGGTGCGGGTTCTGGCGTTCATTTCCGCCAGTTCGCCGATCAACTCCTGGGCTTTGCCGATGCGGGCCTTGGATTTGGTCGTGCGAGCTTTTGGGCCTCGACGCAGCCATTCGATCTCGGTGTGCACGAGGTTCGCCAGGGCGTCTTGCCGCTTTCCTTGCGCGTGCAGGCATTCCTCCTTAGCCTCGAGGAAGGTCGCATAGCCACCATGCACGCGCAAAAACCCGTCTTCGTAGATCCGATTGAGTTCCACGACCTCGGTGGCGACGTTCTCGAGAAAGTAGCGGTCGTGGCTGACAACCACGCACGCGAAAGAGGCGTCCTGAAGCACCGTTTCGAGCCACTCGATTCCGGCGAGGTCCAGATGGTTGGTCGGCTCATCGAGCAGAAGAACGTCGGGCTGCTGCACCAGAGCCGCGCTGACTGCCAGACGTTTCCGCCAGCCTCCCGACAGTGCCGCCGTCGGAGTATCGAAGTCCGAGAAGCCCGCGCGGCCCAGAGTTTCGCCGGTCCGCGACGCCCGCTCCGACTCCGGAGCAGCGATCTCGTGAAGAGCGTTTTCGATCACGGACCCGATGCTCGCGTGTGGCGCGAATTCCGAAACCTGCGCCACGTAGCTCAGACGCGTGTGCTTGCGGATGGCTACTTCCCCATCGTCCGGCTTTACGCGGCCATAGAGAATTTCGAGTAGGGTGGATTTGCCCGAACCGTTCGGGCCAATCAATCCGATTCGCTCGCCCGCCGATACCGTGAAAGAGATGTTCCGGAACAGCGGAACGGTCCCATATCGTTTCGACAGCCCTTGCGCGCTGATGATTGGAGCCAAATGACTTGGTTTGCGCGGGCTGCAAGTACAGCCCGCACCCGTGTTTCTCCCTCGATCAGTTTAACCTTCAGAGTGCCGGCCGTCACATTGGAACCGCCCTGTCTTGCGCGGCAGTTAAGAGCAAGAAACGATTGACATTGGGCCCTGCTTGTAACATATAGAGATGCAGAATAACCCGCTAAAATTGTGGAGAGGTGCGTAACGCCATGAAGAAATCCGAGGAATCCTCCGAAAAGTCGCTGGTTGACCGCCGCAAATTCCTGAAGAGCGCTGCCGCCGGTGGGGTGGCCACGCTTGCCGCCAGCGCCGGAGCGCTCGCCGCGCAGCCCTTGGCGGCCGCGAGTCCGGCTGCGCCGGCCGTTGCGGTTCCGGCCCCGGCTGGAGAAGATTCTGCCCTCGCCGACGTGCTCACCACCGATCGCCCCGGCTCCGACTTCATGGTGGACGTCATCAAGTCCCTGGGCTTCGAGTACGTAGCCTCGAATCCCGGATCGAGTTTCCGCAGTTTGCACGAATCGATTATCAACTACGGCGGAAACAAGAATCCCGAATTCCTCACCTGCTGCCACGAGGAATCGGCCGTCGCGCTGGCCCAAGGCTATTCGATGGTCGAGGGCAAGCCGATGCTGGCGATGGTCCACAGCACCGTGGGAATGCAGCACGCATCGATGGCCATTTACAACGCCTATGCGGGCCGCGCGCCGGTATTCATCATCGCCGGCAATACCATCGACGCCAATGCGCGGCGCCCCGGCGTTGAATGGGATCACAGCGCGCTGGACGCCGCCGCCATGGTGCGCGACTACACCAAGTGGGACGACACGCCTATTTCGCTGCCGCACTTCGCCGATTCCGCGATGCGGGCCTACAAGATCGCGACGACCCTGCCCATGATGCCGGTGCTCCTGGTTGCCGACAGTGAACTACAAGAGCAGCCGGTCGCGAAAGACGCCGCGTTGCGCATACCGAAGTTGACCCGGGATGCCCCGCCGCAAGGAGATTCCGGCTCGGTGGCTGAAGCGGCCCGGTTGCTGGTCGCGGCGGAAAATCCCGTGATCATCGCCGGGCGCGTGGCGCGATCCGAGGCTGGAGCGGCACTTCTCGCCGAGTTTGCGGAAACGCTGCAGGCGCCGGTGATCGATCAGGGCGCAAACCTCCCCTCGCGCCACCCGCTTGTCGTCGGTGGCGGAGGCGCGCTGATCCGGAATGCGGACGTGATTCTGGCCCTGGATACCGAAGATATGTGGGGCGCTCTGAATAGCTTCCGCGATCAACTGCACCGCTCGTACAAACCGGTCGCCAAGAAGGACGCCAAAGTCATCAGCATCCGCACCGGCGATCTCTTCATCAAGAGCAACTATCAGGATTTCCAGCGCTACACGGAAGTGGATCTGGCCATGGCGGCCGATTCCGAGACGACCCTGCCCTCGCTTACCGAAGCGGTAAAGAAGCTGATCACGGACGACCGCAAACGGGCCTTGCAGGCTCGCGGCAAAGCGATTGCCGAGGCGCGCCAGAAAGCGCTGGAGCAGCAGCGCACCAACGCAACGTACGGTTGGGACGCCAGCCCGATCAGCCTGCCGCGCCTCTCGGCTGAAATCTGGGCGCAGATCAAGAATGAAGATTGGGCGTTCGTCGGCGGAGGCACCGGACCCGTCACCCCAGCGTTCTGGAATTTCGACAAGTACTACCGGCAAGTGCACGGCGGAAGCGCCGCCGGCGTTGGATTCTCGCGCTCCGTCCGCGGTAGGCGCCGCGCTGGCGCACCGCAAGTACGGCCGCTTGTGCGTACACATCCAAAACGATGGGGATTTGATGTACGCGCCCGGAGTTCTATGGACTGCAGCGCATCACAAGATCCCGCTGCTCTTCGTCATGCACAACAACCGCGCCTATCACCAGGAAGTCATGCACATTCAGCGCATGGCCGGCCGGCACGAGCGGGGCATCACGAATGCCGGCATCGGCACCACGCTGGTGAATCCGAATATCGACTACTCGAAGGTCGCGCAGGGTTTGGGTCTGTACGCTGAAGGCCCGATCAGCGATCCCAAGGACCTTGGTCCGGCAATCAAGCGGGCCCTGGACGTTGTGAAGCGCGGCGAGCCGGCTCTGATTGACTCCGTCACACAGCCCCGATAGGCGGGGATAAGAAAGAGGCAGCCATGAAGCGTTCTGCGTTTGGGTTGGTGGTTTTTCTGGCGTGTGCGGTCCTGCTGACGTCGCCGAGTGCTTTCGCTCAGGGCGGAGGCGCGGCGCCCAAGGCGGATAAGCCTGCGGGCAACGCGCAGAACGGCAGCAAACTGTTCACCGCCGACGGCTGCTATGAATGTCACGGTCGAGCCGCCCAGGGCGGCGTCGGACCGCGGATAGGTCCTCACCCGCTGCCCCTCGCGGCGATCATCACGTACATCCGCCAGCCAACGGCGGAGATGCCGCCGTACACCGCAAAGGTCATATCGGACGCGGAAATCGCGGACATCTACGCATTTCTGCAATCGATCCCCGATCCGCCAAAGGCAGACACGATCCCGCTGCTGAAATAAGCGGCTGGTCTATCTCCAAGGGCGGCGGAAACGCCACCTCTCCCACAATCCCCTTCACCGGCCAGACCGGGCAGGCGTAGAATGTCGCCAAGCGTCCTCGAGGGAACCCCTGAGTTTCGCCTTGGGGCTGGTTGCATAGCGGAGATTGCCTCTTGGTAAAGACGATTCTAGGCGTGGCCGGAATTGCTTTGTTTGGGGCAATCTCTGTTCAGGCAGCTCCGCCGCAGTCATCGAATCCCGCGCCGCCTGGCGCGACCCAACGCGCGCTGATCAATCGCTACTGCGTCACCTGCCATAACGAAACATTGAAGACCGCGGGTTTGACCCTAGACACGATGGACGTCAGCAATGTCCCCGAAGGCGCTCCGGTGTGGGAGAAGGTCCTGCACAAGCTGAGGGCTCGTGAGATGCCACCCGCCGGCTGGCCGCGACCCGACGGTGCCGGCTACGATTCGTTCGCGAATTACCTCGAAACCGAGATGGATCACGCAGCCGCCGCCCACCCGAACCCGGGCCGCCCGGTCATCCATCGCCTCAACCGCACGGAATACAGCAACTCCGTGCGCGACCTGCTCGCACTGGATATGAGCGCCGTGGATATTCGCTCGCTTCTGCCGGCGGACTCCTCTGCCTACGGCTTTGACAACGTCGGCGAAGCGCTCACGGCATCGCCGCTCATGCTGGAACAATATTTATCCGCGGCGCGCAAGATTACTCGCCTGGCCATCGGAGACACCAAGGTTCAGCCCGCTTCGGACACCTACGCACTCCCGCGGTACCTGATGCAAGACGATCGCATGAGCGAGGATCTGCCGTTCGGCACCCGAGGCGGGATGGCGGTACACCAGTATTTTCCCGCCGACGGCGAATACGAAGTCAAGATCCGGCTGCAGCGAAACGCCAGGGAATACATTCGAGGACTCGCCGAGGCCCATCAGCTTGAAGTGCGACTGGACGGCGAGAAGATTGCCTCGTTCAAGGTTGGCGGTCAGAAGTATGGCAAGGACGCAGGACTTTTCTCACGCGGCAACCTCGGCGACCCCGCGCAAGAGGAGTACGAGCGCGTCACCGGCGACGCAGCTTTGCACATCCGCTTCCATGCCAAGGCTGGCACTCGAATCGTCGCCGTCGCATTTCTGAGGGATGCGGCCCTGCCCGAGGGGCCGATTCAGCAGCCGCTTAGCCAGGTCGAATTCTCGCAGTACAAAGGCGGCCTTTCCGCGGTTGGCAGCGTCACCATCGGTGGGCCCTACGCGGTCACGGGCCTGAGCGACACGCCCAGCCGCCAGAGAATTTTCATCTGCCGTCCCTCCACCAAAGATCGGGAAGAGGCTTGCGCCGAGAAAATCCTTTCCACGCTGGCGCGCCGCGCGTACCGGCGGCCGCTCACGCATCAGGACATCGAGACACTGCTCGGCTTCTTCCATTCGGGCCGAAAGACCGGCGCCTTCGACGCAGCCATCGGCGCGGGCATCGAGAGAATCCTTCTTGGTCCGGAGTTCCTCTTCCGCGTCGAGCAGGACCCGAAGAATGTGCCGGCGAATACGGCGTACCGCGTCAGCGATTACGAACTGGCTTCCCGCCTGTCGTTTTTCCTCTGGAGCAGCATTCCTGACGACGAACTCCTGAACGCCGCAGCCCGCGGCCAGCTCAAAAATCCCGCGGTCCTCGAGCAGCAGGTCCGCCGCATGCTGCAGGATTCGCGCTCGCAGGCCTTGGTGACCAATTTCGCCGGGCAGTGGCTGCTGCTCAGGAACCTGCGCACGGTGCAGCCCGATCCCGAAGTCTTTCCCTATTTCGACGATAATCTGCGCGACGCCTTCCAGCAGGAGACCGAGCTCTTCTTCCAAAGCATCATGCGCGAAGATCGCAGCGTGATTGACTTGCTGAGCGCGAACTATACGTACGTCAATCAGCGTCTGGCCGAGTACTACGGCATTCCCAATGTTTACGGCAGCCACTTCCGGCGCGTGACGCTGACCGACCAACAGCGCGGCGGCTTGCTGACTCAGGGAAGCATCCTCACGGCGACCTCCTATGCCAACCGGACCGCCCCGACCCTGCGCGGCAAGTGGATCATGGAGAACGTTCTGGGCACGCCTCCACCTCCTCCGCCTCCGAACGTTCCGTCCTTGGCGGAGAACGATCAGACCAAAGCGCTGACGATGCGCCAGCGCATGGAGCAGCATCGCGCCGATCCGGCTTGTGCAACGTGCCACGTGCGCATGGACCCGCTGGGTTTTGCGCTGGAAAATTTCGACGGCACCGGCGCCTGGCGAGAGATCGATAGCTCCGGCGCCAAGATCGATTCCTCCGGCACGCTGCCCGATGGCACCAAATTCCATGGCCCGGCCGAACTGCGCAAGATCCTTTTGAATAAGCGCGACGATTTTGCAGCCACGGTAACCGAACGGCTGCTCACCTATGCCTTGGGCCGCGGAGTTGAGTATTACGATCAGCCGGCCATTCGTGCGATCTTGCGAGAGTCGGCTCCCAGCGACTACCGTTGGTCTTCGTTGGTGCTGGCGATTGTGAAAAGCACGCCATTTCAGATGAGGAAGTCAGGAGAGCCGGCGCCGCCGCAGCAGACGACATCCGCTGGGCTGCGCTAGTTTATCTCGACGCAGGAACAGGAACGTACCGGTTCGGATGGGCCCTTGGGGACCGAGGAGGTCGACCAGTCATGACGATCTTCAAGAAGCACATGTCGCGCAGAACCGTTTTGCGCGGTCTCGGAGCGGCGGTAGCTCTGCCGGTGCTCGACGGCATGGTCCCGGCTTTTGCGAGCGCGCCTGCCGGCAAGCCTGCGCTGCGCCTCTCGTTCGTCTACGCGCCGAACGGAATGATCATGCAGCATTGGACGCCGTCGTCGGAAGGCGCCGGGTTCGACTTCCCCTCGATCCTTGAGCCGCTGACTCCGTTCCGCGACAGCCTCCAGATCCTAAGTGGCCTTCAGCACAGCACTGCGCGCCCGCTTCCGGAAGACAAGGATACGGATGACGCGCCGCATGAGCGCGCAGGCTGCACCTACCTGACCGGCATTCACCCGAAGCGCGAAGGCCCCCTGGGAGTTTCGGTCGATCAGTTCGCCGCCGATGAACTCGGCAAGCAGACGCAGTTGGCCTCGCTCGAAATTGGCTTGCAGGACAACGATGTCGTCGGCCAATGCGAAAAGGGCTGGAACTGCGCTGTGCTACGCACGTTATCCTGGCGCACGCCGACCACGCCTTTGCCGATGGAGAATCGGCCGCGCGCTATATTCGAGCGCCTCTTCGGCGATAGCGACAGCACCGATCCGGCGCAAAGGCGCGCGCAGATCGAGCAGGATCGCAGCCTTCTGGATTCTGTTGCGGACGCTGCCTCGCGCCTGATCAGCACGCTCGGCCCGAGCGACCGCGGCAAAGTTTCCGAGTATCTCGATGCCATTCGCGATATCGAGCGGCGCATCCGCCTGGCCGAGAGCCAGTCGGCCCAGGGATTGCCCGTGCTGGCGCGGCCCGCCGGCGTGCCGGATTCGTTCGAGACCTACGCCAAGCTCATGTTTGATTTGAACGTGCTGGCCTACCAATCCGATCTGACGCGCGTCAGTACCTTTATGATGGGCCGCGAGCAAAGCGACCGAAGCTTCCCGGAGATTGGCATTCCCGACGCGCACCACGCGCTGACGCATCACCAGAACGACCCGGTGAAAATCGGGAAGGTGATCCAGATCAATACGTTCCATTCCAAGCTTTTTGCCTATTTCCTGGACAAGATGCGATCCACGCCTGATGGGGATGGCTCCCTGCTTGATCACACGATGATCGTATATGGCAGCTGCATCAGCGACGGCAACAGGCACCTCTACGAAGAATTGCCCGTCATTCTGGCGGGCGGCAGCGCGTGCCAAATCAGGGGAGGCTTTCACGTCCGGTATCCGTCCAGCACGCCGATGACGAATCTTTACTTGAGCCTTCTCGACAAGCTGAACGTGCCGATCGAGCACCTCGGCGACAGTACCGGGCACCTCAAGCTGCTCTCGATCGCGTGAGGTCGGCAAATTGGGGTCGATGATGACCGCAATGACGGATACGCAAACGACCGGAGGCGCGAAGGGATTCGCCACGCGGCGAAATTGGGTCGCGTGCGCGCTTGTGGTGACGCTCGTGTTCGTTGCTGGAGGCGTCGCCTTGGCCACTGCCAGCGCCGATCTCCGCTTGGTCGAGGCGGTGAAAAATAAAAACGCGCGCACAGCTCGCACGCTGCTCCAGCAGCACGTCGACGCAAACGCCCACGAGGCCGATGGCGCCACGGCGCTGATGTGGGCGGCCCATTGGGACGATCTCGACACGGCAACCCTGCTGATTGGCGCGGGCGCAAATGCGAACGCGGCCAATGACCACGGCGTCACGTCTCTTGCTCTCGCTTGCACCAACGCCAGCGCCGCGATGGTCAAGAAATTATTGGAAGCCAGCGCCAATCCAAATCTCGCGGACGAAGCCGGCGAGACGCCGCTCATGACCTGCGCGCGTACCGGCAGCGCGGAGGCAGTCAGCGCGCTTCTGGCCCACGGAGCCGGCGTCAGCGCGAAAGAAAACGAACGCGGGCAGACTGCGTTGATGTGGGCCGCCGCGGGAGGACACTCCGCCGCCGTTGCGGCCCTGATCGCTCACCACGCCGATGTGCATGCCCGCTCGAAGAGCGGCTTCACGCCTCTGCTCTTTGCCGCACAGAATGGCGACGTGGCGACGGCCAAGCTGCTGCTGGCAGCCGGAGTCGACGTCAATGAGTCCACGCCTGAATACGGCAGTCCCCTGGTGGTGGCCGCCGCCAGCGAACACGAGGCAGTCTCTTTGTTCCTGCTCGAAAAAGGCGCGGACCCCAACGTCGCCGATAGTTATGGCATCACGCCGCTGCATTATTCCGTGCAGAACGGCATTCGCGCCCTCACCGGATATAGCTACGATGGCAACCGCCCGGCCCCGCCAAACATGCCGGAATTACTGAAGGCGTTGCTGGCGCACGGAGCCAATCCGAACGCGCGCATCAAGAAGACCATCTTCGTTCTACCCACCCGCACCACAACGGCGAGCATGGTGGGCGCGACTCCGTTTTTCCTCGCGGCTGTGGCGGGGGACGCCGATTCCATGCGCGTCCTCGCCGACCATGGCGCCAACCCGATGATCACCAATAGCGGGAATGTGACGCCGCTGATGGTGGCGGCGTCGGGTGGCGCCCGTGAAGATGAGCGGAACGAGGAGCAGGAGAAGAGCGCCTTCGAGGCCGTGAAGCTCGCCGTCCAGCTCGACAACGATGTGAACGCAGCGAGCATGCTCGGCCAGACCGCCATGCACGCTGCAGCGGGCGCGGGCTCGGATGAAATGGTTCAGTTCCTCTTCGACAAGGGCGCCAAGCTGGATGTGCGGGACAGAGCCGGCCAGAGCCCGTGGAGCATCGCCATGGGCATTAGCACGACGGTGGACAACGCCTTCATCGCCCGCTACCGCAAGAGCACGGTTGAATTGCTCGTCAAATTGGGCGCCCACGAACTCTCGCCGAAGGACGTTGATGCTCAGCCGACGTTCTATAAGTACAACGTGGACACCCAGGCCAACGACCAGGCGCCTGAGCAGTAGATGCGTATTCAGGCGCCGCAACGGCTTGAACATCGCAAACAATCCATTTCTCCATCCTCCGATGTGCAGCTGGATTCAGGAGCGCGCGGATGAAACTGCGCCTTGTATGGTTCGTCTCGATCTTCTTTTGCCTCGGTTTCACCGCAGCGCAAGTGTCCGCACAGGATGCGGCATCTCTTTATGGCAAGTGGTGCGCGGTCTGCCATGAAGCAACTTCAGAATCGCGTGCGCCTGGCCGGGAAGTTCTGAGTCAAATGACTCCCGAGCAGATTCTCGCCGCGCTCGAGACCGGACCCATGGCGCCGCAGGCTCAAGGAGCGATGATCAGCCGCGCCGAGCGCCGCGCGCTCGCCGAGTATCTTTCCGGAAAAGCTTTTGGCAGCGCGCCCGCGAATCCGATTCCGCAATCGGCGTTCTGTACGGCCTCCGCGAATCAATTCCAGAATTCTCTCAGCGGTCCGCTCTGGAACGGCTGGGGCATCACGGTCACGAACACGCGCTTTCAGCCTGCCGCCGACGCGGGACTCACGGCCGATGACGTTCCACGGCTCAAGCTGAAATGGGCTTTCGGCTTTCCCGGAGCGACCTCGGCAAGCTCCCAGCCCGTCGTGCTGGGTGATCGTGTGTACGTCGGAAGCTGGGAAGGCGACTTTTTCTCGCTCGACGCCAAGACGGGTTGCATTCACTGGGCGATGCAGGCCGAGTCCGGCATCCGCAGCGCCGTCACCATCGGCAAAGCTAAAGGCGGCCGCCTGACGCTCTACTTTGGCGATTTGGCGGCAAATATGTACGCGCTCGATGCAGCCACCGGCAAGCAGTTGTGGAAAGTAAAGGCGGATGACTACCCGGCGGCTCGCATCACCGGGTCGCCGGCGCTTTACGAGGGAAGGCTGTACGTTCCGGTTTCCTCTCGCGAGGAATCGCGCGTGGGACCGGAGAACTTTGCCTGCTGCGGATTTCGCGGCAGCGTCGTAGCGCTGGAGGCAGCCAGCGGCAAGAAATTATGGAAGACCTACACCATCGACCAGAAAGCCCAGCCGACGCAGAAGAATCGAATTGGCACGCAGTTGAGGGGCCCTTCCGGAGTTGCCGTCTGGGCCGCGCCGACCATCGACGCCAAGCGAAGCGTCCTTTATATAGGCACCGGCAACGATTACTCCTCCCCGGCGAGTGGCATGTCGGATTCGATCATCGCGCTGGATATGAAATCGGGAAAGATTCGCTGGTTTCGCCAGTTCACGCAGAACGACATCTGGAATGGCGATTGCCGCCAAAAGGATCGCGACCCGGCATTCTGTCCTGACGCCGATGCTCCTGACTTCGATTTTTCGGCGTCTTCCGCGCTCGTGGACTTGCAAGACCGCCGCCAAATTCTCGTCGTACAAAATAAATCGGCAGTCGTCTATGCCCTGGACCCTGATCAGCAAGGAAAGATTGTGTGGCAGCAACGAATCGGCAAAGGCAGCTCCGGCGCCGTCTGGGGACCTGCCATCGATCCTGACGATCACCTCTATGCCGGACTCGCCGACGGCCGGCTAGGTGGAGGTTTGGTCGCACTCGATCTCCGCACCGGCGAGAAGTTGTGGTCGACTCCCGCTCCTCCTTGCGGAGACAAAAAGCCGTGCAGCCAGGTTCAGGACGCCGCACTCACCGCGATTCCCAGCGTTGTTTTTTCCGGTTCGATCGACGGACATCTGCGCGCCTACTCGACCAAAGACGGAACGATTATTTGGGACTACGACACCGCGCACGAATTTACAGCGGTCAACGGAATCGCTGCCAAGGGCGGATCGATCAGCGACGGCGGTCCAGCCGTCGTCGGCGGAATGCTCTTCATCAATTCCGGCTATTCTCACCACTCCGGCATCATGCCCGGCAACGTTCTGCTCGCTTTTTCTGTAAACTAAAGCGCTCGACAGCTTACTCGCAGCCGGATGCGCGGCCTCGACGGCACTTATTACGCCGTGTTGCATCTATGAGCGACCGAAGGAGCACAATGGACGATAGCGATTCACCAATCACGATTCCCGCCCTTCATCAGATGAAGCGCGCCGATCGAAAAATTGTCGCCGTGGTGGCATGGGACTATCAGATGGCGCAAATCGTGGACCGGGTCGGCGTGGATATCGTCTCGGTCGGTGACACAGTGGGCGTGAATTTGTGGGGCCAGTCGAATCCCCTCGAGATCACCATGAGCGAGATGCTCGTGGTCTGCAAAGCAGTGCGGCACGGCGTCACGCGGGCGCTGCTCAGTTGCGATTTGCCGTTCGGCCCGCTGCAAGAAGGAGCCGACAGCGCGGTGCGCGCCGCCATTCAGCTTGTGAAAGAGGCAGGCGCGGACATGGTCAAGCTGGATGGCGCGGCCGAATTCCCCGACGCTGTGCGCGCCATTGTGCGTGCTGGCATCCCGGTCTTTGCCCAGTTCGGGATCACGCCACAAACCGCTTTGCAGCACGGCATCCAATACAGCGCGGCGTCGGGCTCCGGTGCGCAGGCCACCGCGGCAATGACGGCGAAGCTGGTCGATGACGCCAAGCGCCTCGAAGATGCCGGCGCGGCCCTGCTGGATTTCACCAACTCTGGCCCCATCGTTGGGCCCGCAGTCGCGAAAGCGGCTTCGATCCCGGTCATAGGTGGTTTCGGCGGCGGCCCCTGGCTCGATGGACGAATCCGAATGGCGCACGCCGCGATCGGATATGCCGCGAGCAACCTGGATTCCCCGAAGGAAAGCTACGCCAACGTCGCCAGAATCGCTTTCGACGCCATCAGCGCCTACGCCGAAGACGTGCGCGCCGCCCGCCAGATCAAGGGCGCGCCGATCCCCAAGCCGACCGAATAATTCACGCCGTCAGGTCGAGAGTGCCCTTCGCGAATAGCTCTTCCACCGCGACTGGCTTGTCGATAATCCGTTGCGCCACGGCGTGTCGGATTAATTCATCAAGCACTCGCCGGTTTGGCTCGACACCGTAGGGAAGCGGGTCGCCAGTCATCTCCATCACCCGTTGGTGCAGTTTATCCGCCGCGGTCGGTTGCGCAATCTGGCCTGCCTTCAGGCGCTCGAGGTACAAGCGCTTGGCCTCCGCGAACGCGCCAAAGACGTCCGCAGCCAGCTCAGGATGTTCCCGAAGCAAATCATCCTTCACGACGACGAGGTGATTGATCGGATAGTGGCCGCGCGCGCGCAAAGCCGCCAGGCCCACCTCCATTGCATTCGGAATCAGCGGCTTCACGTTCGGCGAATCCGCCTCAATGCCGATGGCCGCGGCCAGCTCTCCGGAAGCCAGCAGGTCCGCCATCTTCTGGCTTTTTCCGAGCGGCACCACATTGGAAGGCGGCCTGTATTCCGCCACGTGCTCGTCGCCGGAAAGCACCCAGGTGATTTTGCTCAGATCAACGCCATATTCATCCTGCAGAATTCCCCGCGCCCACACGCCGGTGGTCACCGTGTAGCCGCGGTTCACGCCAACCTTCTTGCCTTCGAGGTCCTTCGGCGTGCGCACCCCGGAGTTGGTGTTGTAGAGGATCGCGCCGTGATGGAAGGCCCGCACCGGAAAAATCGGGCAAGCCGTGAAGCGTTTTCCGCAGGCCTTGGCGCAGATATAGGTGGTGATCGCCAGTTCGGCGATGTCGAATTCCAGCCCTCGCACCATCCGGCGAAAGCCGTCCACGAGTACGGGCACCTCTTCGAATTCAAAATCAAACGTCCGCGGCTTGACGGTGCCGTCCTTGAGAGCTTGGTTGTTTCCTTGCGCGCGTATCAGCGTCTTCAGCTTGAGTTTGGCCATGGTGCTCCTGCGAACCCTAATTCTATAGGTTCGCCATCATAACAAGAGGCAGCCTACACGGTGCGCACCGGAGTATTTTGCCTTATACTCTCGGCCGCTCGCACGCCGAGCACAACAAATTTGGGGCAACTTTGCCTCGGAGAGCCAATGACGGGACCAACACCTGACAAGATCATGCAGCTCATCACCGGAGGCTGGGCGTGCAGCATCCTGGGCGCCGCCTCGCGACACGGCATATTCACCGCTTTGGAGGCCAGCCCGGACACCGCCGAAGGCATCGCCAAGAGGACAGGCATCTCGCTTCGTGGCGCACAGGCGCTCCTCGATGGCGTGACAGGTTTGGGTCTTCTCTCCGTTTCAGGCGGCCATTACCGGAACAGCCCGGAAGCTTCTGCCTTTCTGGTGAAAGGAAAGCGCAGTTACCTCGGCCCGATGGCGGAAGTGTTCATGGACGATCTCACCACTTGGCAGAAGCTGCCCGAGTCCGCCAAGACCGGCTTGCCCGTCGCTGCGCACACTGCGGACATCGCCGATAATCCCTTCTGGCATGTCCTGGTGCCGGCAATCGCCGCGCTTTCTCTGCCCGTGGCGCAGATCGCGGCGGACCGTTTGCACCTTGGCAAGGCCGGAGCAATTTCCTGGCTCGATGTGGGCGGAGGGTCCGGCGTCTGGTCGGCCGTGTGGCTTGGCGCGAACAAACACGCCACGGGCGTGCAGCTCGATTGGCCCAACGTGAACAAGATCGCCCGCGGATACGTTGCCAGCTTCGGCGTCGGAGATCGCTTCCACACCATCGACGGCGACTTCCACTTCACGGAGTTCGGCTCCGCGCAGTACGACTTCGCCATCTACAGCCATCTAGCGCATCAGGAGACACCCGAGGATAACCTTGCCATCTTCCGCAGATTCCGCGAGGCGCTGAAGCCCGGCGGCACCCTCGTCATTCAGGATTTCGTGCTGAACGACGATCGCACGGGGCACCCCTTTGCGATGATGTTCACAGCCCAGATGCTGGTGGTGACCCAGGGAGGCTCCGCCTACCGGCAGTGCGATTACCGCGCCTGGCTCGCGGAGGCCGGATTCTCATCGGTGGATTTCGTCGAGACGCACACGCCCTCGACGCTTGTGTTCGCCGCCTAGCGACAATGGACGAAATAATTCTCACTTCTACTTCAGCGAAGCCATGTCGATCACGAAGCGGTATTTCACGTCGCTTCTAAGCAGGCGCTCGTAGGCTTCGTTGATCTGCGAAATGCCGAATGAGATTCCGAAAACCCCTTGAAAGGTGCGGAGTTGGCAGCGTGGTTCCGCGAAAAGTGAGGTCATCTGCCTCAGTGGGTGTATATTCGGGCCCAGATTAGGGGCCCGGCAATACTAAGTCCAGCGGTGGAGGAAGAATCTCATGCGTCCATTTCGCACGGTATTCGTGTTTGTTGCAGCGATCGCGATTGTGGCGTTGGCGGCGATGGTGGCGCCCGTTGGATGGGCTCAACATGGCGCAGCCGCAGGCCCGTATCAGATTTTGAAGAAAGCCACCGTCGGCGGCGAAGGCGGTTTTGACTATATCTTCGCCGATGTTCCCGCGCGCCGCCTGTATATCCCGCGCAATGGCCCGATGGGGCAGCTCATGGTCTTCAACCTCGACACCCTGGAGTCCGCCGGCTCAATTCCCGGCATACGGTCGGGCGGCGCTGTCGTCGACCCCAAATCCGGCCACGGTTTCTCCACCACCAAGCCGCTCACCATGTGGGACGCCAAGACGCTGCAAGTGATCAAGACGATTGACGTCGACGGCCGTCCCGACGGAATCATGTTCGATCCCTACAACGAGCGCGTCTGGGTCCTGAGCCACCAGCAGCCTTACGCCACCATTATCGACGGCAAGGAAGGCACGGTGGTCGCCACGATGGACCTCGGAGGCGGCCCCGAGCAGGCCGTGGCCGACGGCAAAGGCACGGTGTACATCAACATTTCCGACAAGGCCAATGTTGCCGTCGTGAACGCGAATACCATGAGCGTCACCGCGCACTACGACCTCAGCTCGAAGGGCATGGGCGGGAGCGGCTTGGCATTGGACGCCAAAAATCACATTCTATTCGCGTATTACCGCCAGCCCCAGCCGGTCTGCATCATTCTGAACGCCGACAACGGCAACATCATCACGACTCTCCCGACCGACGTCGGCGTCGATACCGTCGCTTTCAATCCCGCCACCATGGAAGCGATCAGCACGGAAAACGCCGGCTCCATTACCTTCATCAAGGAAAACAGTCCCACCAGCTTTACCGTCGAGCAGACGCTGCAAACCATCGCGGGCGCCAAGACCGTGGCCCTCGACACCAAGACCGGTCACCTGTTCACCATGACGGCCGAGTTCGGCCCAGCCGCTCCCGACGCGAAGCCGGGACCAGCAGGCCGCCCCGCGCGTGGTCCCATGGTCCCGGGCTCGTTCTCCATTCTAATGGTCGGCAGGCCGTAGGTTTAGCTCGCGGCAAAGGATGACGCTTGCGGTCGTGGCGCGCGGCGAACGAACGAGATTTATGTCAGCGCCAGGTATTCGTGCACCAGTCGCACGACCATCGACCCTTCGCCAACCGCTGACGCAACTCGATTCATCGCGCCGGCTCGCAAATCTCCTGCGGCGAATACGCCGTGCGCGCTGGTCTCGAGCGGCAAAGGCTCGCGCTGTTCCTTCCAGGTGCGCGGGTAAGCTTCGGCCGCCATCAGGTCCCTTCCAGTAAGGACGAATCCTTTCGAGTCCAGCAGCACAGACGGAGGCAGCCACACGCTCTGCGGGCGTGTGCCGATGAACACAAACACGGCGTCAACGTCCTCCATCTGGCCCGATCCGTTGTTTGGTGAAGTGAGCGCAACTCGTTCCACGTGACCGTCGCCCTCCACCCGCCCAATTTCCGTCCGCGGACGCAGCCGGATGTTTGGCGTCTTCTCGATCTGATCGATCAGGTACTGCGACATGGTCTCGCGCAAGCTATCGCGGCGCACCACGATCTGCACTTCTTTGGCGAAGCGCGCCAGATACATCGCTCCCTGGCCGGCTGAATTTCCGCCGCCGACCACGATTACGCGGCGCCCGTTGAACACCGGCGCTTCCGTCATCGCGGCGCCGTAGTAAACGCCCGCTCCCGTATGTTCGTGCACGCCCGGCGCGGGATGCTCGCGATAGGACATGCCCGTGGCGGCGAGCATGGTCCGCGTGACCAATTCGCGGCCGTCCGCCAGCGTCAGGCGCTTGTATCCCGCGTCGATCGAGACTCCCGTTACTTCGATCGGCGAGAGAAACTCGGCGCCCAGCCGCTGCGCCTGCGTCAGGGCGCGGCGCGTCAGCTCGCTGCCGCTCACGCCGGCCGGAAATCCCAGGTAATTCTCGATCCGGGAGCTGGTTCCCGCTTGCCCGCCCGGCGCATAGCGGTCGAGCAGCAGCGTCCGCAGCCCTTCCGATGCGCCGTACACCGCCGCCGCAAGGCCGGCCGGACCTGCGCCTACGATCACCAGGTCGTACACGTCAAAGGCGGCCGAAAGTGATCGGCCCAGGCGTCCAGCCACCTGGGGCGGCTCCGGATTGCGCAGCACCGATCCGTCTTCGAAGAACAGTGCCGGAAGCTCGTCGGCGCTCACTCCGGCCGCGTCCAATAACGCGTGCGCGTCCGGATCCCGCGTGACTTCGAGCCATCGATAGGGAATCAGATTGCTTGCCAGGAAGTCCTTGATCGCGTGCGATCGCGGCGACCACTGGTGACCGACCAGTCGCAGTCCCTTTGCCTCGGGCAAAGACTCGGCCTGCCAGTCGTTCAGCAGATCGTCGATCACCGGGAAGAGAAGTTCCTCGGGTGGATCCCAGGGCTTCGACAAATAGTGGTCGACGTGCGCCTCGTTGATGGCCCGCACGGCGGCTTCAATGTCCGAGTAGGCCGTAAGCAGGACCCGCCGCGCCAGCGGGTACACCTCGCGTGATTTCGCGAGCACCTCGCTCCCGAGCATTCCCGGCATGCGCTGATCGCTGAGCAACAAAGCCAGCGAATCGCCGCGGCTTTTCAATTCGCGGGCGGTCGACAACGCTTGTTCGCCCGATGCCGCGCTCATCACCGTGTAATTGTCCCGGTAGTGCGAGCGCAAATCGCGGCGGACCGCGGCCAGCACCTGCGGATCGTCGTCCACCACGAGAAGGACGGGCTTGTTCACGTCTGTCCTCGCGCGCCGTCGGCTTTGGCAATCGGCATGGTCACGCTGAATTCCGTCCGGCCGGGCTTCGACGCGACGGTGATTTCAGCGTCGTTATGCAGCACCAGACGCCGGACGATGTCCAGGCCCAGGCCAGTGCCTGAGCCGACTGGCTTCGTGGTGAAGAAAGGATCGAAGATGCGCGCGCGGATCTGTTCGGGAATGCCGGAGCCGTTGTCGATGACGCGCACAACGACGCGCTCGCGCTCGCGCCTGGCCAGCACTTCCACGCGGCCCCCTTCCGGGATTGCGTCCAGCGCGTTGTCGATCAAGTTCAACCAGACCTGGTTGAGTTCGCCGGCGAAGCCGAGCGCGCGTGGTAGGCCGCTTTCCGTTTCCACCACGACGGTCGCGGATTTCGCTCTCGCTTTCGACTTCAGAACGGCGACGGTGTTGCCTAAACTCTGCGCCAGGTCCACCGGGCCGGCCGCCGTGGACTGGTCCATGTGCGTGAAGCCTTTGATTGCGGAGACCAGGCCCACGATGCGGCCCGCGGCTTCCTGAATCTCCGACGTTATGCCACGCACCGAGCATCCAGCAGCGGCCCAGTGCAGCACCGCGTTCAAAGCCGGTCCATCCACCGAACCGGCGAGTTGGTCCAGCGCTGCGAACGTCACGGCGGTCTCCGCCAGGTCTTCCGAGATCGCGATGTCCAGGCCATGATCGGTGAGCCAATCGGCGATGGCCTCTTCGCGCTCGGCTTCCTCGATCGGCGAGCGCACTCCCTGTTCGCGCGTGGCCATGCAAGACTCGCGGGCGGCATCGACCGACGTAAGCTGAACATCGCTCAGCCTCGCCGCGCCAAGGACACGCGCCGCCTGCTCCGAATCCGCGAGCCGCTCCCCGAGCAATTTGGCGCCGCGCTCGATGGCCGACGCGGGATTATTCAGCTCGTGAGCCAGCCCTGCGGACAATTTGCCGAGAGAAACCATCTTCTCGTCGTGCAGCTCATTGGAAGTGAAGTAGCGCGTGCGATCTACCATCCGGTGGACCAGGATCGACGTGATTTCGTGGCACTCGAGGATCAGCTCGCGGATCTGCTCCCGCGAAAAGGCCAGGATCTCAGTGGGTTCCTCCGCGAACGAATCGCCCGGCGGGGAAACCAACCGGGAATATGGCAGCAGGCCCGTGACGTCGCCATCCCTCCACTCGGCGATCTTGTTCGGCCCAGCGCCGCGATCCACGTACATCGCCAGGCGTCCCGATAGCACCACGAACATGCCTTCCACCGGCGAAGCCTTCGGCGTGAGCACGTCGCCAGGACTCAATAGCCGCAGCGTCCCATGCGCGGCCAGCCAGGCAAGTTCCTCGCGAGGCGCCACGCCAAGCGTCTTGTGTTTGGTCAGCCGTTCGATCAAGTCCGTTGTTGTCATCTGAGCGAAACCAGTTGGATGGGCCAACCTTGCTCTTTCTCGCAATCGAGCAGTGCAAGCGAGACTTTGACATCACGGAAGGCGAGAGCCAATTTCCCTCTCTCGAAGCGAAGAGAAGAATGCTTCTTCAAGTCGGAATGTGCGGCCGGCAACTACAAAAGGTCGTGCGGCCGCCAAAATTCGACAAATCATAGCATGGCCCAGAGTCTCCGCGAGGCAAGGACCAAAGTCCCGCGCCGCGACCCGCTGCTTCCGGCGCCTTTTGTGATTTAATTGTTGCCATGGAACAGGCTGCGGCTAATCCTCGCCCGGTGATCGGAGCGATCGTCGTTGTCAGCGGCTTGGCCGTGTCATTCCTGCTGTGGCTGCTCTACATGCATCACGCTCCGGCCGGTTTCGCCGGGCGCTGGATGTTCTTGCCGGCCCTCAACGCGCTTCTGAACGGCTTGTGCGCGATCGTGCTTTGCGTGGGACTGTATTTCATCAAGCATGGCAACCGGAAAGCGCATCGCTCGAGCATGCTGCTGGCCTTTGCGTTCTCCTCCGCTTTTCTCGTCAGCTACATTGTGAATCACGCGCTGCACGGCGACACGATTTTTCCCGGCCACGGTTCGGTGCGCACCTTGTACCTTTCCATTTTGGCCAGCCACGTCATCCTCTCCATCGTCGCCCTGCCCATGGTGCTCACAACGTTCTTCTTCTCGCTGACGGGCCGCTTCGCCATGCATCGCCGAATCGCACGCTTCACCTTCCCCATTTGGCTCTACGTCTCCATCACCGGCGTCGTCGTTTTCGTCTTCCTCAAGGCGTACGCCTACTAGACGGGTAATAGATCGTTTATGAGAACGGACGCCCCGGCGCCGGCAAGACAAACTTACGGTCGCGAACAAGCCGGGAGTGTATATACTGCCATCGCAACAGATTCCTACGCGGAATCCGAGTAAAGATCCAGAGGAGGTTCTTATGGGCGCTCCACTGATCGGAATGTCTTTTCCTTCCTTCCTGGTTTTGCTGATCCTCAGCGCAGTTGCCGCCGCGGTAGCTCATGGGGTTTTCCGCTATCGCTTGCAGCCCTTGGAACAACTCCTGGTCGGCCGCCTGCACAGATTCATCCTCGATGGCATGCTCGCATCCCTGGCGTCGGTCGCGAATGCGGGTTCACTCACCCAGCCGCCTCAGACTGTTTGCCCGAGAGTCTGATGCCGGGAGGTTGTGCGTGCACAACATCACGCTTGCGTTCCCGCCCCTGATGTTCATTCGCGCCGCGGTTGCCGCTGTGTGGTTGTACGAGGGACTTTGGTGCAAGATTCTCGGCCGCGCGCCCTCGCAAGTGCGAGGTGATCACGGCGGTGCCGCGGTTCGGCGCGAAGTTCGGTCCACCTTTGCTCAAGACACTCGGATTTGTTGAGGCTGGGCTTGCGGTGTGGGTGCTGTCGGGCATTGCCCCTGGCGAGTGCGCTATCGTGCAGACGGTGCTACTGATCACTCTCAACGCGAACGGGCTTCTCTGGGCGCGCCATATCATTCACGAACCCGCGGGCATGATTGTTAAGAACATCGCGTTTCTCATGCTGGCCTGGATTTGCGGCGCAATTCCCGGAGGCGGGCGGTGACGGCGGAAACACCTTGGCGCGCGGGACGGCTAAGTTCAGCGGCCGGGCCACAGCGCCTGCTTTTCGGCAGCATGTACGAAGACCCGGAAATTGAGCGCGCGGCTTTCCAGGGCAAGGCTCGCGTGTTTTGCATTGCGTCCGCCGGCAGCACCGCGCTGCACCTTGCCGAGGAACACGAAATCGTGGCCTGCGATATCAACCCGGCCCAACTCGCCTATGCGGAACGTCGTGGCGGCGGTGGGGCTCCGGAAATGGGCGACGTCGAACGAGCTATGAATTTCGCGCGCGCGTTCATGCCGTTGATTGGCTGGCGGGCTGGTGTTGTGCGTGATTTTCTTGCGCTCTCCGACCCAGCCCAACAGACGGAATTCTGGCGCCAGCGCCTCGACACGCGCCGTTTCCGCGCCGGCTTTGACACCTTGATGTCTGCGTTCACCCTGCGTGCGGTTTATGCGAAGCAATTCCTTTCCTTCCTGCCGGCAAGATTCGGCGCCGTCCTTCGCAAGAGGCTGGAGCGGGGCTTCGCACGGCACGCCAACGCGTCAAACCCTTACGCGCGGGCTCTGCTTCTGGGCGAGATCCGTGACGAGCAGCCGCGGAACACACAGGCGGCGAAGATTCGGTGGGTGGCGGCGGATGCCGCCTCGTTTCTGGAGTCCTGCGCACCTCATTCGTTTGATGCCTTTGCGCTTTCGAATATTCTGGATGGCGCGGAGCCCGCTTACCGCTCGCGGCTGATGCGAGCTGTCGAACGCGCGGCCAGCGACGATGCGGTCGTCGTACTGCGCAGCTTTGCGGAACCAGCCGCCGCGCTGAACACAAACCACGCCGAGCGCGATCGCGCGCTGCTGTGGGGAGTGGTCGACATTCGCAGCGCGCACACGCTCTCGCCCGGGGCCTGAACCGCGGGTGACCCGGCGCACGTCGGGATGTGTCACATGGAACTGATCTTCCCCTGCCGGTCTACGACAATAGTCCGCAAGAGGAAGATCATCGATGGAACTGCAGCGGAAAAACAGAATCCTGATCGTTGATAATGACCAGCGCGCACTCGAGGCCTTCGAACGGATATTGGCGAAAGTTGGCTTCGACACGCACACAACGTGGAGCGGCCGTGAGGCATTGGAATTACTGCGATTCCAGGAATTCGACGTGCTTCTCTTGGACGATTATCTGCCCGACCTGCATGCCAGTGAGTTTCTGAACCGCGTCGGCCAGTTGCCCGTCCAGCCGTGGATCGTGGTGATGCAGGCGTCGATGCCCACCACGAACGATCTGCTGCGATACGCTACCCTTGGCGCATTCTCCGTGGTGCGCAAACACCACCTCGCCGAAGTCTGCAAAGCGGTGTCATCCTGCTGCGTGGCGGAGCCGCTGGCGAAAACCTGCGTTAACTGAGTTTGCAACCAATGCCTGGGCGTTGCCTGAGATCGTAGATGGGCGATTCCACTTGTAATCGGAGTCCTATTTCTCCTGCATCGACTTGATGTAGTTTGTCAGGCTTGTAATCCGCAATGCAGCTTGTGCCTGCCCGGGCCGGTCCATCGTAAAGTCCGGCCCCCAGACGGGCATCTCGGCCGGTCCATGCGCCGGCATTACCACGCCCTCCCGCAACACCCTGGAGACATAAGCCTCGGGGAATTTGCCGCCGTGACGCCGCGCCAGCGTAGTCAAATCAGGCGCCGCCCTGAACGGGTACGGCGCGGGGCCAGTTCCCTTCAAATCATCTCCGTGGCAAGCGGCGCAATCAGCGCGAAACAAGTCCGCGCCTTTCACCGAGTGAGTCAGACGTTCGGGTTCCTGCGTCTGAGGCGTCGTTTGAGCCGTCCAGGCCGCGCCGGCAAACAGTGAGCAGACCACCGCAACACCCAGCAGCATCGGCAACCCTGTCAAGATTCCTTGTTTTGTTCTCCTCATGGCAATTCCTCTCGGCCCTCTGCATTCACGGGCCCTTTCCAGCGGCTGTGGCGATGGGAAGTTCCCGCCAAAGCAGCTTGAGGACTACGCCGTGCTTTTCGTCATGCACGAGCGTCAGGACATGGGAGCAGTGCTCGCAGAGCCAATAATGCTGCATGCTATGAGGCGCCGGCGAAGAATCATCGTCGGGCCGGAATCGGAAGAACTTCCCGCCTTCCAGCCAGTGAAAAGCTATTGGGCACGCAGGATTTGCGCACTTCGGATGGAGCTTCTGAGAGAGAGGAACGCCCACCCTTATCTCGCCAGTGGGCAATGGCTGCTCGCTTTCGCGCTGACGCCCAGCTTTTCGTTCTTGCTCCAATCGATCAATGGTGGTCCGCAGCCACTTGCCGACCGTTCCTTCGATCTCGCCTTGATCGCACTGTCGGTAGAGAGAATCCAGGGTCTGCCCCGATGCATCCAGCGGAATATGCCGGCACGGGAATTCCTCGGAGCGGTGTTCCGGTGGCACCAACTGCATCAGAACGCAATCCGCACACGGGACGCAGGTTTTCCTTTTCCTTGCAGGCGTAGTTTATGCAGGTGGGAGAGTCCTCAAAGATAAAGCTTGGCCGCCACGCCACACCGGCTCGGCTCGAACCTTGATACCAGCCCTTTTCAAGAAGATCGAGTTCGGACTTCAGGACTTCCAGCAGATCTCGTTCATCTTTGCCCATAAACCAACCCCAAACGAAATATGCTCTACCCAGGCCATCAGTGCAGTGACTTTTGTCACCGTTCACGGTGACGCAATTGGCCATTCCCTTAGCCGAAGCGGCCGCTGCTCAGCGAAGATTCTCCGTTGGCAATCGCTCCCCGAACGTCACAAAAACGTGTGATGCAGGTCACCGCTTGCTTTTCGGCGATGCCGCAAGCTGCGCCTGTCAGCTAATCGCAGTTGCTGATCCAAAAAGGAGGAGATCATGGGCGTCGTGCCAAGTCCGCTAGCAATGCTTTTGGTGGTGTGGGGTGCAGTTACCGCTGCCCTCGTGGTGTTGATCATTTACGGGAATACCCTGGACATCCACGAAGACGAAGAGTTCTACATCAACAAGAAGGAAGAAGAATTCATGGGCGGCCCGCAAAAAGTCCTGGTCGCCAAGATGGAGCGGCTGAAGACGGTCATTTTCTCGCTGGCGGTGGTCTCCGGAATTCTGCTTCTGACCAGTGCCACGATTTGGGTCTACATCGGCCTGACGCGCGGATGACCCCGCAGGTTCTGGCCGCAGGCGGGGCGCGAATGAGACGCGCATTCGCGTTCTTGCCTGCGGAGTCACATCGGCCAGCGTAATAGTGACGCTGGCCGCGGGCTCTGATTGCGGCGTTCCTCCGCCCCACCCCGCGGGGGCCTGACCGTACTCCTTCCTCTCAGGCGCCCCAATCGCATTTTTATGATTCTTCCTTACGACTTATTTATGCGCAATTCGCTATCGTGGTGGGTTGCACACCTGAAGAAGACGAGGTTCTTTCGTGTCCGGCATAAACAAGATCCTGTTTTGGCTGGCGGCGGGGCTGGCCACTTTGGCTTTGGCCTCCAGCATTGGTTTGCTCACCAGAACCTCAAACGTCGGATTTGCCCAGCGATTCCCGCCTGCTGCGATCTCCGCCCTGCCCCTCCTCGCCGTAGGCTTATCGTTTCTGCTGGTCCAGGCGATGATTCGCCCCCGTCGCGCGGAGCTGCTGAAAAACATGATGATCGTCGCGGCATTCTTGCTCTGGGGCGTCGTTCAGCTCATCGAGCACAATCCCCTGTCAAAGACACTCGGCGACGTTGTGATCGCGCTCTATGTGGTCGAACTCGCCTGGACCATCCTGGCCAGACTGAACTCCGCCAGAAAGCAAACCGCCTAGGCCCCGCGCTGATCTACCTACTTCGGCTGCGGAACGATCCGCATATAAGGCCGCGGTGACTTCCAGCCGCCCGGATACCTCTTCCTGGCCTCTTCGTCTGAAACCGAAGCCATCAGGATGACGTCTTCGCCCGGTTTCCAGTTCACTGGCGTGGACACCTGGTGTTTGGCGCCGAGCTGCAGCGAATCGATCACTCGCAGTATCTCGTCGAAGTTGCGTCCCGTGCTCATCGGGTAGCTGAGCATCATCTTGATCTTCTTGTCCGGACCGATCACGAATACGGTGCGCACCGTCGCGTTCGTCATGGGCGTACGGCCTTCGCAAGTCTCTCCCGCGTCTGCCGGCAGCATGTCATACAGCTTGGCCACCTTCAGTTCCGGGTCTCCGATCATCGGGTAATTCACCTTGTGGCCCTGCGTTTCTTCAATGTCCCCGAGCCATTTCTGGTGGCTGCTCACCGGGTCCACGCTCAGCCCGACGATCTTGACGCCCCGCTTCTGGAAGTCCGGCTGCATCCCGGCCATGTACCCCAGTTCCGTCGTGCACACCGGCGTGAAGTCCTTGGGGTGCGAGAACAAAATGGCCCAGTTGTTCCCGATCCATTCGTGAAAGTTGATCGTGCCCTGTGATGTCTCGGCGGTAAAATTCGGAGCTTCGTCGTTTATGCGTAACATGATTGCCCTCCTGTAGGGTGCCGCCCATTATACCGGGTGTGGGCTCTACTTGGAGCCCACGCAATAATGCCCGGATTAGATGCGCCACAGCGCGATGGGACTCAACCGGCCGGCTCCCGCAATGCGCGGGAGCCGGTTTTGACTTCGATTCTCTTATTTTCCTGGCCCGAAGCTCACGTCCGCCGCCAGCGTCTCCGCCGGCTTCTTCTTCCCTTGCGTCGTCGTAATCACCACCACGCTGACCAGCACGAACATCGTCCCCAAAATGGTTCGCAGCCCCAGCGCCTCGCCTCCCAGAAAATATCCCAGCAGCATAGCCACCACCGGATTCACGTACGCGTACGTCCCCACCTTCGTCGGCGATTCATGATGAATCAGCCACACGTAGACGGTGTACGCGATCAGCGAGCCCGCCACAATCAGATACAGCAGCGCGAGCCACGCCTCCCGCGAAACGCTCCCCGGATGAAAATCGCGAAATTCCCCCAGCGCCGCCGCTGTGAGCGCCAGCAGCGCTCCTCCGGCCAGCATCTGCGTCCCCGAACTCATCACTTTCGAGGACGGCAGCGGCAGCTTGCGCGTAAGCGCCGAAGCCGCCGACCAGCTCACCGACGCGATCATCAGCGCCACGGCCCCCGCCCTGTCGATCGGCGCCCCGCCCAGGTTCAACGAGTTGCTCACCAGCACGCCCACTCCCCCGAGCCCGATCAAAAGCGCCACAGCCAGGCGTAAGGTGAGCTTCTGCGTTCCCAGAAAAATAATTTCCGATAGCGCCATGAACGCCGGGATCGTCGCCAGCATCACCGCGGCAATCCCCGAAGGCACCCGCTGCTCGGCCCAGAACAATAGCCCATAATCCAGGACGAAGATCATCAGCCCCAGCAGGAACGCCGAAGCCCACTCGCGCCCGCGCGGCGACCGCTCGCCCCGCGCCCTCATCCACCCATACAGCACCGCTCCCGCAATCGAGAACCGTATCGCCGCAAAAACAAATGGCGGCACTTCCCGCACGCCCACCCGAATCCCCAGATACGTCGATCCCCAAACAAAATAAAGAGTCGCGAAAGCCAGCAGCGTCTTCCAGGCAGGCGGATGGGCGTGGTCTTCCATGGCGGATTCTTGCCTATCCTAGCACCCGCTGTCATCCCGGCTCGCTCGCCGCAGCGAGCGACCGGGGGATCTGCTCCGGTGCCTTTGGTGGCACAGTCACTCTTGACTGTGCCGGGTGCCCCAGGTTTCGCATTCCCGAAACCTGGGTCCTTCTTGGGGGCCGAAGCTCTCATAGACTTGCATGCGGCGCCGCGGTCTTCAGCGCGGCAGGTCGAAGATTGCCCCCAGTTTCGCATTCGCTGCTTTCCGCGTGACCATCCCCTTCTCCGCGCTGTCATCCCGACTCGCTCGCCGCAGCGAGCGACCGAGGGATCTGCTGTCGCCGTTTTCGCGCGGTCAAGTCCGGCCGGGTGCCCCAGGTTTCGCATTCCCGAAACCTGGGTCCGTGGTGTTTGTCCGTGGTCTGTCTTCCGCCGTCGAACTTTCGGGTGCCCGACCCCTTTCGTTCGAAAGGGTCGGTCCGTCGGTTTTGTCCCTGGAGCTTTTCCCGAAACGCCGGAAAGCGGTATTTCTTCCGGCCGCTCGCAATCAGTCTCTCAGGGGGTCGGAGCTTCAACCCCGACATAAACCGGCGACAGAATCACCGGGCTTCAGCCCCTGAAGTCCGTTGGCTCTTTCCCCGAGACTATTGACGAGACTGGTCGCAACAATCTACCGATTCCCAAGCCCAAATTGACATCCCCGCCCGGCTCGGTGCAAAACTCAACAGCGGAACGACACCATCACCGTCTGTCATCCCGACTCGCTCGCCGCAGCGAGCGACCGAGGGATCTGCTTTTGCCCTTTTTGCGCGGCCGGTCGGAAATGGCCATCGAGCGCGCGACGCACAACATGCAAGTGAATGCGATCGCGCCGCCATGTATGGAAACGGACATGACGGCGCGGCCCATCGCAGTCTGATTCCCTTCGCAGGATGGGGTATCCCGGCGCACGAGGCTGTGATGACGATTCAAGTATCGGTGGAAACATTCGCGCCCGGAACTGCAGCACCCGCTGTCATCCCGACTCGCTCGCCGCAGCGAACGACCGAGGGATCTGCTGTTGCCCTTTTTCCCAGTTGGGACAGAGCCCACTTGGAAAGCTCCGTTCCCCCACCGCCAGCGGCAGCAAGAGACCGCCGTCGGTTGTGTCAACTCGCTTGACGGCCCAACCAATCCTGCATAGCTTTGGCACCACCGCTACCTGGTTCCCCTGGGGGACGTCAAGCCATGAGCAAATTTGGCCTTCGCGCGATTGCAGAAGAACTCAACAAGAAAGCCCATTCTCATCCCATGGGCGATCTCCAGCAGCTCCGTGCCGCGCTACATGGCACCCGCCCCGCCGGCCACAGAATTTTCAGTTCACTGACAATTACAGACGATTGGGCATTTCATCACGGCGGACGATCAGAGCTTCAATTCAATATCGGCTTCGACGGTTCAAAGGGGAAAATGCTCAGATATGGAGTGGCGTTCTCTTTTAAAACCAGCCGATCATTGCCAACTATTGATGTCCTGATACCGAAGGTGAAGTTGTTCAATGACTTTCTGCGCCTCTACCCTGATTTGTACAGCTATATGCGAATGTGGCATTGGCAGAACGGGCGAAGCAGCGAATACTCACCGGCCGCGATCGCACCCGAGTTGGTCCTGAATGGAGTGTTTGTTTTCCTTGGTAACCGAACACCCGTCGACGCATTGGACCCCGATGTAGTTTTGACCGCCATGGATCGCTTCCTGCCACTTTACGAGTACGTCGAAAGCGGCGGACAGAGACAGCCGCTCCCAACCTCTAAAAAAAAGCATTCATTTTCCAACCCGGACTCACGAAAAAACTCTCCGCGACGAAGGCTTCGCACGCCCAAAGGGAATTGGATGTGACCTTGCGGCACAACTTATTGCAAGAAGCTCTCTACCACAAACTGGCGGACAAATACGGCACTGAAAACGTCGGAACAGAATTGTCAACTGGCATCGGGACTAGCGTGGATCTGGTGGTTCGTAGACCGGACGGATTTTGGTTTTATGAAATCAAGACGTTCCAGTCACCGCGGGCATGCATCCGAGAAGCCATCGGGCAACTACTTGAATACTCGTTTTGGCCCGGATCAAAGGAGGCCTGCCGACTGGTAGTCGTGGGCGAAAGTCCTGCTGAGAAAGACGCACTCGAATACTGTCGTCACCTTAAGAAACGCTTTTTACTTCCCGTCGAGTATCAGCAGATTGCACCACAAAAAGCCGGACGAATAACGTTGAAGTTCTAACTGTCCGTGTGACCCGGTGTCATAGCGACGCCAAACAAAGTTCAGATTCAGTCCGCCCGTAATCGCGGCGCACCCGGACACGACCGAATTGCTTCCGGACTGCCGACGTCGCGCTCCAAACCGACTCACCGCGAGATGCGGCACAAGCGTCAAACGGACTCTCATTTCCTGAGATAGAATGCTGCATCAGGCATACGAAGGGCGAAGGGCGATTTGCTCGCGGTTGCGGGTGGTCGACGAATGAAACGAGCAGTCTTAATAGCGCTAATTGCATACGTGGTTATGGCTGTTGCCCTACTGTACTCGGACATTAAGGATTTCCTCTGGACGCATCCGTGGTGGCACAGCCTTCTAGTTGCGGTGCCTGGAATCGCTGTGCCCATTCTTGCGTGGCTTGAACTGCGTCACTCCGACGAAGCGAACACCCTTCGTACCGAGGCAAACGAGCATCGCGCGGCAGCAAATCGTCTCCAAGATCGAATTGCCAGCCTTGTCGTGGAACTTGATGACGAACGGAACAAGCACCTTCAACAGATTGCCAAGAACACGGAAAAGCCAGTTACCAACGCTGAGAGAAATGCCAATACTCTTCGCAAGCACCTTCGAGCCACGGTGGCCGTGAGCGAAGGACAAAACGCATGGGGCGATAGGACCGAAATCGTGGAGGTCAGCGAAGATAATATCGTCACGTTGTTCACGCCGCGTGGCTACACGTCGTCTCGTGCGTGGTGCGTCGGGGTTAACTGCGGCGATCTGGAGATCACTGACATCCCCCAAGGTGCTTGTCCCTTACGACTCAAGGTGCTCAAACGATACGGACCTGACGTTCAGCTGGGCGAGATCACGAAATGGGAGGATCGTTTTCAATCGGCAGCAGCTCTGAACTTTACGAAGGGAGACGCCGCGTACTATGCCACGTTTGTTAAGCCTGGTTCGCCCGAGCGGCGGAGTCTCTACGTCTTTACTTCAAACGACGGCGCTAACTCATTTTCGCTTGAAGCATCTACAGGGGAGAAGGCCACCGGAGACAACGTAGAGATTTCTAAACGGTTCATGATGATGCATGTGGAGTACCTAGCTGCGGGATTTACCCGCTCCAGCGCCGGGACAGGCAGTCAGCCGCATCGACTGTTCATTTGGTAACAGGCGGCTTCACGGCGCCTACCCTGGCCTCTCCCTTCCTATATCTCTCGACCGCCAGGAGAATTCTTCCGCGAGTCACCAGGTCCCGAACGGCTTTGGACAAATCGCTGCCCTCTTCCTTGGTGATCTCATGAAGGAAATCGTAGTTTTCGCGATCCATGCGAACGCTCATCGTCTTGTTCATCGCTGGGCATCAATCTCCGTCGCGCGTCTTCCAAAATCGAATCCTTGTAGCGGCCGTGCTTCGCCAGCAACTCCAGCTTCTCCAGTGCCACACAGGGTGACGTCAAGCTGCTTGTGTAAAAAGGCGGAGGGTGTGGTTTTGCCACTGCTGATTGAACCGGTCAAAGATGGCGTAGAGCGCGGCCCGGGAGTCGCCGAAAACCCCGAAGGACGTCCGAGACACGATATCGAAACTCAAAGCTGCCCCATGGGAGTGGTATCACTCGGTCCTTCGAGGCCCAATTAAAAGAACCAAGAGCCACGCAACCGTCGAAGGTATGACAAATGCCTTACACGAAAAGGATTGTTTGCTTGGCAAACTCGCGAAAGATGTTGGGACGCTGCGTTGCCGGGAAAGAAATCTCCTAGGATTCTGACTTGGGCGGTTGGGTGCGCCCAGTGAGCAATCGTCCCACGCAAGAGATCGCCGTGGAGGAACGGCGTTATGAGAATGGTGAAGATCCAAAACTTTTGGATGTCATTAGCATACGAATGCAAGGTCATGTACCGCACGCGCACCAGACTGAAAACCATTTGATTGACGCCGGGTACTATTGGGTTAAGGAAGGCACCGTAACCTGGGGCGATCTTGATGCCGCCGTTGAAGATTTTCAGGGTGCCTTGTGGGTTGATGGATACCATAGCTACAACGGCGAGAATGACCGTATCCCGGAGGCCCAGACACTCGAACTGGGCCATTCGCTCACTTTAGTCGAGACAGAGAACTTGGTCATCCTGAGATCAGGAAGCTCGTCGACGTACGTCTCAATAATGTTTCTCAGTTGGCGGGCTTTGCGAAAAAGGATGATCTTCGATTTTTCGCCAAAGCAATATGTGGCATTGAATATGTACATCTGCCCCTATTGGCTCCTACTCAGGCAATTTTGAATTCTTATAAGAAAATGCGCGGGACGTGGTCCGAGTATGAAAGAGAATTTCTTGACTTGATGAGGCAACGGCAGATCGAACAAAGAATTCCGCGAGAACAACTTCAAAACGGGTGTTTGCTCTGCAGTGAAGATAAACCGGACCATTGTCATCGCCGCCTAGTGGCAGATTATCTTCAGGAAAAATGGGGCGACCTCGAGATTGTTCACCTCTGATTTCACATCCCCAGGTCTCTTTTAGAACAAGCCAAGTCTCTGTTTCAAACGTTTGGTGGCCACCGAGTCTTAGGTCTGCTCGAATTTGCCTCCGAGGCGGGCGATTGTCACTCGTGGGTCGTGGATTTGGGTTTGCGGCGCCAGGACTTCTTCGTGCTGGAAGTCCTGCCTTCTCGTTCTTGCAGGACGCGCGGTTGGGGGCGTAGGAATGGAACCTGGGGTTCGGAGATGCCGGATGGCTAGTCTGTGCTAGGAACAAGCAAGTAACGCGGCATTTTCGCGGGTGGCCGTCGCGGCTGATGTGATGCAGGTGGCGGGGACAAAAGCGTCAAAACCACCGGCGAGCACCCACTTGTCGCCGGGTGTGTAGTGGTGATGCCCAGAAGTCCCCAACGTTAATAGGCCCGCCCGTCAAGACGACGGGCGGGGCGTCCACTCAACCGGGGAATGCTACTCGTTGGTGGCCCAGGCTAGTTTCGCTTGGGAGCATTCGGCCAGGATGGTGCTGAAGCGGTCCACGTCGTCCTTGCTGACGAAGGGATGCGGCTGGCCGGGGGCGCGGGATTTGAGCGCGTCCACCTTGTCAAACATCTGATCGAGCGCGGCGTGGATGGAAACGATGGTGTCGGCGCCGGCTTGATCCTCGATTTGATGGAAGCGGGAGGCCGAAGCGGAATAGGTCTTCAGCATGGTGGGCGCGTCGGGGAAATATTGCAGGCCACCGCGCGAGACATTCGCGGTCGTCCCTCCGATCATGGAGCCGACATGCTTCTGATTGCCGTCCTTGAGAGGGATGATCAGCGACATGGTGCCGGGCGATGAGCCGGGGGTGACGTACATGGTGACGGTGGTGTCGCCGAGCGTCAGCTTCTGACCATCGGTGGCAACCATGTCTTTCACGGGCTTGAGGCGCGCGGGAGTATTGTCGTTCGCGAGCGTGTCCCAATCGGCTTCGGACATGATGACGCGCACGCCGGGCACCAGGTTCTTGAGGTTATTGATTCCCCAGGCATGGTCCGAGTGGGCGTGGGTGATGATGGCGTACTTGATTGTCGCGGGATCGAGGCCGACCATGCGCAACTCCTCGAGCAGGGAGGTAGTGACCCAGTCAAAATTGGTATTGAGCAGGATGATGCCGTCGGAGGTGGTCAACGCCCAGGTGGATTCGGTTTTGGTGCCGATGTAATAGAGGTTGTCGAAGACTTTCACGGGGGGCGTGTACCACTTTTCAAAAGGGGTGGGAACGAGTTTGGCCGCTTCGCCCTTTTCGAGCGGGACATTGGGGCCGACCGGTTGCGGTTGGGCATTCTCCCTGGGCTTGGTGCATTGCTGGGCGAAGGGGCGGTCGAAAGAGTGCCAGGGCTGCGAGCTGGCCACCTTGGGCGCGATGGCCGCCTTGGCCGCGGCCACATGGGCGTCAGCCGCCGATTGGGCGCGCACGCTCGTGGCGGTCCATGCGACTAGCAGAGTAGTGGCGAAAAGCGGTGCCAAATAAAGCTTCATGAGTCGATCCTCCTCGAAGTACGCAGCCTGCATCCGGCGCTATTTTGGCGGACTGTATCAGATACGGGTCCGGCGAACAATCCTTGATTCCACGGTGGATGCAGGGGATCGCGGACGGCGCACCGTTGACATATATATCGTGTCACGATATTATTGAGACCGGACACCAGGCCGGGAAAGGGACTACCGCAAAGGAGGATACGATGATCGTCATGAGTTTACCGGAGTTCGCGACCGTGCTGGTTCTTGGACTGATTAGCGCGTTTGTGCTGCACACGCTGATTCGTTACCGGATGTTGAACGGCGTGGACGGTTTCCTGTGCAAGTGGATTTTTGGCTTGTTGGGCGCATGGCTGAGCCCGCTGGTGTTCGGCCACTGGGGCCTGGCAGTGGGAAGTCTGTACCTGATTCCCGCCGTGCTGGGCGCTTTCGCCGGCTCGTTTCTATTTGTGGCCGCCTTCAAGGCGCTAGCGATGGCCGCCGGCACGGCGCCGCAGCAATCCACCGCAAGCACACAAGCCATGCCCACACATGTAGAGATGCGCAAAGCAAGTTAACTCCCGCAGTTCCCGGCCCGGGTCCATCATTCCAGCGCGTCTCCGCCGCAGTTGTGGAAGCATTCCGCCGCAGGGCAACCCTCGAAGCGCCCCTCTTGACGTTATATCGTATAACGATATAACATCTATCGCGCTACGATCTATGTGCTACGACCTTGTAGCGATTGGTTTTCACGAAAGGAGAACTTCGATGATGCGGACGTTATCTCCGGCCCGAATGTTCGAGCTGTTGCTCGTGGTTTTACTGGCAGGAATTGCGCCGGCCATGGCGCAAAATCAGGCGCAGAACGGAAAATTGAAAATCAAGGTGAGTCCAAAGCAGGCGTACGTCTTCGTGGACGGCAATGCCATTCGCGACGGAAGCCAAACGATTCCATTGAGCGCCGGCAAACACACCGTCGGCGTGCACAACTACGGGTATCTTCCCCAGAATGAAAGCGTCGATATTACGGCCGGAAAGACCACCGAGCTGAACGTTTCGCTGCAGGCCTCGGGCGACAAGGTGAGCGGGCCCTTCGGGGACATCGAGTTGAAGGGGCATCCACGCGCGGCGGTGCTGCTGAACGGCACGACGCCGAACTATTTTGTCGGGCACGTAGATGAGTTCGACAACAATTTCATCTGGCACCAGCGGCTGATGGTGAAGCCGGGAACCTACCAGGTAACGGTCACGCAGAAAGGGCAGACGATTTGGTCGGGACCGGTGGGGGTGAAGGCCGGCCAGCGAGTGATCGTGAATCTGAACAACAACGGAGCGATGAAGACGCGCGACTGGAAGGAAGGCAATACGATCGGGCCGGAGCCGCGGTTCGAGGCGGGCATCGCCAGCGCCATGGTGCCGATCGCGCCGGTGACGGCACAGCTTTCCGCCGCGCAAACGCAACTGACCTGCGGCCAGTCCTCCAATTTGAACTGGAAGGCGACGGATGCCGCGGATACTTCGATCAGCAACGTGGGGAACGTGCCGGAGAACGGCGAGCGCACGGTAAAGCCGATGAAGACGACCACGTACGAGTTGGTGGCGAAAGGGCCGGGAGGAGAGGTGACGCAGACGGCCACCATCGACGTCAATACACAAGCGACGGCGTCGCTGAGCTTGAGCCAGCCGGAAGTGCGTTATCACAAGATCGGCGACAAGGTCGTGCAGCAGGATTCCGCGACCCTGGTCTGGTCGACCGGCAACGCCGGCCGCGTGACGCTCAATCCAGTCGGCAGCGTGGCGCCCACCGGGAGCCAAAGCATTACGGCCTCGCCGAACCAAAGCGGTGACGGCCCGATCAATCGGGACGTAACGTACACGCTCAGCGCCACGAATGCCTGCGGGGGAACCGTGACGCGAAGCGCGACGCTGCACGTCACCGGCTCGATCGATCCGGCGCCGCCCGTGACGCTGGCGAGCGTGTTCTATCCGACGGCCTACCCGGAGCAGAAGCATCCGAAGGTCGGCTTGGTCAGCAGCCAGGAGCAAGTGCTGGCGAAGGCGGCGGACACATTCAAGAACAACGAGCAATACGACCAAGAGAGCAAAAAGCTGATGGTCGTGGGACATGCCGATGTGCGCGGGTCCGCGAAATACAATCAGGCGCTGAGCGAACGGCGAGCCGAAACGGTGAAGGACTATCTGGTTTCGCAGGGCATCGCCGCCGACAAGATCGAAACCCGAGCCGAAGGCAAGGACAAACAACTCGATCAGAAAAAGGTGGAAGAGCTACAGTCGGAAGACACGCAGAAGCCGCCGACATGGATGAGTGCTAAGGAAAAGGCGACCTGGCTGGCCTACAACCGGCGGGTCGATATCATCCTAGAACCCATGGGGCAACAGTCCACAGAGGCTTATCCGAATGATGCGGGCGATGCCCGCATTCTCTGGCAGATGCCGACGCCGAAGCTGAACCAAGTGGAGACGGCGGAGGGCACGCCCGGCTCCGCGGGAAATTCCACGGTGTCGGCGACGAACCGGTAGATACCAGTAGGCGAAAGTTCTCTCCCTGACCTTCCAGGGTCCGCCGGCTCTTGGCTGAGCCGGCGGGCTTTGGGAGGAAAACAAAGCACTTACCGCTTGCAAATCCTGCAGGATTCACTGGCGCTGCCGCGTGGAGTCAACTGTTGTCCTCTTGACATGCCTGCTCGTGTGCGGGTAGGGTCACACGCGACGTGGACCTGGATGTCTCCCTTCCCTGGCTCGCGCTGCATCTAACTCGTGGACTGGGCTCGAGGCTGACGGGCAAGCTGCTGCGGCAGTTCGGCTCGCCCGAAGGCGTCTTCAAGGCGTCGCTCACGGAGTTGGAGGCTTGCCGTCTGCCTGCTGCCACTGCGCAAGCGGTGAAATCGCGGGCGGGCTTTCGCGACGCCGAGAAGGAACTGGCGGAGGTGCGCCGGACGGGCTGCGGCCTGCTGCACTGGCAAGACGCCGACTACCCGCACCGGCTGCTGGAGATTTACGATCCGCCGCCGATGCTGTATGTGCGGGGCGATCCTCAAGTTCTGCGGCGGCATGCCATCGCCGTGGTGGGCACGCGACGCCCGACCCCTTACGGGAATCAAATAGCCGAGAGGGTGTCGCGGGACCTGGCCGAGCGGGGACTGGTGATCGTCAGCGGGCTGGCGCGCGGAATCGATAGCTCGGCGCACCGAGGAGCTTGTGCGGCGTCGCGAGGCAGCACGGTGGGCGTGCTGGGATGCGGAATCGACGTGGTCTACCCTAAGGAGAACCGGAAGCTGTTCGCCGAAGTCGAGCGGCGCGGCGCGATCATCAGCGAGTTTGCGCTGGGAGCTTATCCCTCGCCGGACAATTTTCCGGTGCGCAACCGCATCGTGGCGGGAATGGCGCTGGGAGTGATGGTGGTGCAAGGCGCGCAGTATTCGGGTTCGCTGATCACCTCGCGGCTGGCGATGGAATTTGGGCGCGAAGTGTTTGGCGTGCCGGGGAACGTGACCGAAGGCGCGAGCTTCGCGCCCAACCAGCTCATTAAACAGGGCGCCAAGCTGGTAACCGGATGGGAAGACGTGGTCGAGGAACTGCCGACGGAGATTCGCGCGGAGCTGTTTCCGGTGGATGCAACCACGGCGGAAGAGCGCGCGTCCTTGTTTGAGCAGGCCCTTTCGCCGGCGGAAAAGAAGCTCTATGAGCTGCTGCGGGTGGAAGAGGCGATGCACGTGGACGAGCTGGTGGAGCGCACGGGACTAAGCTCGTCGGAGACGCTGGCGTCGCTATGCGAGATGGAGATGAAGGGAATCGTCCGGCAAATGCCGGGAAAGCAGTTCGTGAAGGTTTTGCTCTGAGGTAGCGGAAAGGACACAGGAAGGACACAGGGCGTTCCCTCGGGAGCGCGATTCGGTCTACAAGGAAACAATGGCGAGATCACTAGTCATCGTCGAATCGCCCGCAAAGGCGAAGACGATCAACAAATATTTGGGCCGGAATTACACGGTCAAGGCGTCGATTGGGCACGTGTTAGACCTGCCCAAGAAGACGATCGGCATTCGTTTGCCCGGAGAAGAAGAGGGCAACGGGAAGAAAAAAGCGAGAAAGAAAAAGGGCGCTAAGGGCAAGAAGGTCAAAGAGAAGGCCGTACGCAAGCCGCTCATCCGCCTGGACGACGACAAGATTTTCGAGCCCACGCTGCAGATCATCGCGGGCAAGGGCAAGGTGATCCGCGATCTGCGCAAGGCGGCGCAGTCGGCCGATGCCGTGTACCTGGCGGGCGACCCCGACCGCGAGGGAGAAGCCATCTCCGCGCACCTGGCCATGGTTTTGGCTAAGCCTGCGAAATTCACCGAGCAAGAGCCCAGCGCCTCGCGCTTCAAGAAGAAGACGGACAAGAGCGAGGAACCGGAAGTGTCCGCGAAGGCCATACCCGAAAAAGAGCTACCAGGGACAGATCCGAAAAAGATTTTCCGGGTGACGTTCAACGAGATTACGCCGAAGGCGATTCGCGCGGCGTTCGAGCACCCCCGGCAGGTGGATACGCACCTGGTGGACGCGCAGCAGGCGCGGCGAGTTCTCGACCGCATCGTGGGCTACAAAATTTCCCCGCTGCTCTGGAACAAGGTGCGCCGGGGACTCTCGGCGGGCCGCGTGCAGACGGTGGCGCTGCGGCTGATCGTCGAGCGCGAACAGGAAATCCGGGCGTTCGTGCCGCAGGAGTATTGGACGATCCACGCGATGCTGGATGCCGGCGAGCCGCCGATCTTCGCGGCCAAACTGGTCAAGCTATAAGGGCGAGGATCTTGCGGTTCATTCGCAAGCCGAAGCGGATGCGGTCATCGCGGCGGTGGAAAAGGCGCGCTGGCAGGTGGCCAGCGTGGCGCAAAAGGAAAAGAGGCGCAACCCGCCGCCGCCATTCACCACGTCAAAACTGCAGCAGGCCTCCTACAATCGCCTGCGGTACACCGCCAAGCGCACCATGTCGATCGCGCAGCGGCTGTACGAAGGCGTGGAACTGGGAGAGGAAGGCTCGGTGGCGCTGATCACCTACATGCGCACCGATTCCGTGAACGTATCGAGCGACGCGCTGACGCAAGTGCGGGAGATGATTCCGCAGCGCTTCGGACCCAGCTACCTGCCCGAGAAGCCCAATTTTTACAAGTCCAAGAAGGACGCGCAGGAAGCGCACGAAGCGGTGCGGCCGACCGACGTCACGCGCGCTCCGGAAGACGTGCGCAGATTCCTTCCCGAAGATCAGTTCAAGCTGTACCAACTGATCTGGCAGCGCTTCGTGGCTTCGCAGATGCTGCCCGCCGTATTCGACCAGACCACCATCGACATCAGCGCGGGCGACTACACCTTCCGCGCCAGCGGATCGGTGCAGAAATTCGACGGCTTCCTGCGCGTGTACCAGCTGCCCGACGTCAAACGCGGACCGCGAAGACGACGAAAAGGAAGATGAGGGCGAGGGCGGCGTGCTGCCGCGAGTCAGCGAAGGCCAAACGCTGCGCCTGGACAGGATTCGTCCCGACCAGCACTTCACCGAGCCGCCGCCGCGCTATAACGACGCGACGCTGGTCAAGGAACTGGAAGAAAAGGGCATTGGCCGGCCTTCGACCTACGCCTCCATCATTTCGACGATCGTCGAGCGCGAGTACGTCACCAAGAATCAGGGCCGCTTTTCGCCCACCATGCTCGGCGAGCGCGTCAGCGTGCTGCTGGTGAAAAGCTTTGAGGACATTTTCGACGTCACGTTCACAGCGCGCCTCGAAGAAGAACTCGACGAGATCGAGGAAGGCAAATTGCCCTGGCGCGAATCCGTAAAGGAATTTTGGGAGAAATTCGTCGTGGACCTGGATCAGGCCGACGACGAAATGCTCTCGTACAAGGCCGGCATCCCGACAGGAAAGAAGTGCGAGAAGTGCGGCCAGGGCGAGTTGCTGGAGCGCATCAGCCGTCACGGATTTTTCCTGGGGTGCTCGCGCTATCCGGAATGCGATTTCATCCAGGACCTTTCCCCGGAAATTCCCGAAGACGACGGTACAACCGAGACACAGTACTGCGACAACTGCGGGAAAGAGATGGTCATCAAGCGCGGCCGCTTCGGCACCTTCCTGGCGTGCAAAGGCTATCCGGAGTGCAAGACGACGCGCCGTCTGGTGCAGGGCACGCGCGTGGCGCGGCAGCCGGACGAGCCGCTCGATGAGAAATGCCCGACGTGCGGCTCGCAACTGGTGAAGCGGCACGGGCAATACGGCGAATTCATCGGCTGCTCGGCTTATCCCAAGTGCAAATTCATCCGCGCGAAGACGCTGGGCATCAACTGCCCGAAATGCGGCACGGGCGAGCTGCTCGAACGCATGGCCAGAAAAGGGCGCCGCCGCGTCTTCTACGGCTGCAATCGCTACCCGGAATGCGATTTCACCACGCCACACCGGCCGATCGCCGAACCTTGCCCGAAATGCGGCGCGCCATTCATCGTGGAAAAGCGCGGCAAGACCGGTGTAATCCACGCGTGCCTCAAAGAGGGTTGCGATTGGGAAATGGCCGCCCCGGAGTTGCCGGCGGCCGAACCCGTCGAGGCCGAAGTCTCCGTCAAAACGTAGTCCGCGGAAACAGGAAAATGGGCCGTTAAACCGGCGGGGGGCCGGCAGAGTATGCAGGAAGCCATCGAGAAATTCCTCAGCTATCTGCGCTCGGTTCGGAACGCTTCGCCCTTGACGATTTACGGATACGAAACCGACCTGTCGCAGTTTGTCCAGTATCTATCGCCGCCCGACAGCCAGCCACCGGCTCCCGCACAGATCGACCATCGCATGATTCGCGAATTCATGGGCCGTCTGCACGACCTGGGGCTACAGAAATGTTCCATCGCGCGCAAGCTCTCGACGCTGCGATCGTTTTTCAAATTTTGCGCGCGCGAAGGGCTGGTGCGGGACAATCCGGCGCGCCTGGTGGCCACGCCGAAGCTTCCCAAACGATTGCCGGCGGTGCTCAGCGCCGAGGAAATGAACGCTTTCCTCGACCAACTCGCCAAGGCCGAGAGCGAGCGCCCGGCTCGCGCCGCGCGGCACACGCGGCAAAGCGAGGCCGAGGCGCGATTGATGCTCCCGCGGGACCGCGCCATCCTCGAGCTGCTCTACGCTTCGGGCCTGCGCGTCAGCGAGCTCACCGGCCTGAACCTGGCGGACATCGATCGCAAGGAACAGATGCTGCGCGTCATTGGCAAGGGCAATAAGGAACGCATCATTCCCTACGGATCCAAAGCCGAACAAGCATTGCAGAGGTACTGGCCGGTCCGTTCGGAGTTGCTCGCCAAGGCCAAGAGCCGCGGCGTTCCACATGCTGTTTTCCTCAACTTCATGGGCGGCCGATTGACCCCGCGCTCGGTGTCACGCATTGTGAAAAAATATGTGCGCCTGGTAAACGTCAATTGGGACCTGCACCCGCATTCGATGCGGCACGCCTTTGCGACGCACCTGCTTTCAGACGGCGCCGACCTGCGCGCCATCCAGGAACTGCTCGGCCATAGCTCGCTTTCCACCACGCAACGGTACACGCACGCCTCCATCCGGCAGCTCATGGAGGTGTACGACAAGGCTCACCCGCACGCCTGAGTTCCAGACACCCTGGTTTGCTCGTCTTTGTCTGGTGAGCCGCGCCCGATTCCGAACCAACGAAGCAACCAGGTTACGGAGCGGCGCGCTTGCGGAAGAAGAAGCCGTAGTGGCGGTCGTTGCACAAGCTGCAGCGGAAGGGACGCAGTAGAAGCAACGGAAGGATGAGCCGTTCGAGCAGATTGCGGCGACGCGAGCGTTGCACTTCACGGCTGCCGCAAGAGGTGCAGCAGCGAGGTCCGACGGAAAGCGAGAGGGGCGGTGTCATCCCTGCGCCTGCAACCACATTTTGGACTCCGATTGGTCCAGCAGCAAGGACCGTAAGTTGGCTTGGCTCTGGAAGTACTCCACAGCCTGCTCCGGGTCCTACTTTCTGCTACCCTTTTGCGGCAGCAGCAAACGGAGGATCAGAAATGAGCAATGCGCTCATCGAATATGGCGACGCCAGCCCCGAAGTCCGCGCCGTTTACGACGACATCATGGCGACGCGCCGCACGGACTGGATCAATAATTTCTGGAAGGCGCTGGCGCACGATCCGGTCACGCTCAAGCGCACCTGGGAGTCGATCAAGCAGATCATGGCGCCCGGAGCCCTGGACCCGCTGACCAAGGAGATGATTTACGTCGCCGTCAGCGTCACCAACCAGTGCGGCTACTGCATCGCCTCGCACACGGTCTCGGCGCGCAACAAGGGGATGAGCGATGCCATGTTCCAGGAGTTGATGGCCGTCGTCGGCATGGCCAACGAGACCAATCGTCTGGTGGCCGGTTACCAGGTTGAGATCGATCGAGCAGTTCAAGATTCGGTAGGCGGAGGCATGTCATGAAGCTAGATGTCATTCCCTATGTTCTCGCGGCTGCGTTTGCGATTCTGCCGATCGGTCTGGCGACGGGCGCGCCCCAGGGAACGCCACAGGGAACTCAGGGGGCGGCGGTTGGAAGCGTCGTCCGGATGGATCCGGCGCTGGATAAGCTGGTGGCTCCCGGGACCACTGTCGAGAAGGTGTTCGGGAATTTCGGATTTGTCGAGGGGCCGGTTTGGGTTCGCAGCGGCGGCTATCTTTTGTTCAGCGACATTCCCAACAATTCGATCCTGAAATGGACTCCCGACGGGAAGGTCACGCCGGTCCACACGGAGATATTCAAGGGCGCCTTCCCGGCAGGTGTGCTCATCGGCAGCAACGGCCTGACGCTGGACCACCAGGGCCGCATCGTGGCCGCCGTGCACGGAAATCGCAACGTGTCGCGGTTTGAGAAGGACGGCTCGGTCACGGTGCTGGCCGACCGCTATGAAGGCAAGCCCTTGAACAGCCCCAACGATCTGGTCATCAAGAAGAATGGGGACATCTACTTCACCGATCCCACCGCGTTTTCCCGAAGCTGGCCGGACGGCGAGCCAGGCAATCCCACGCCCGAGCTGGATTTCAAGGGCGTTTATCGCATCACGGCGCGAGGAAAGCTCGATCTGCTCATCAAGGATATTCCCTACCCCAATGGCCTGGCGTTTTCGCCCGACGAAAAGAAGCTGTACGTCTGCAATTCCCGGCCGGACAAATTCTGGATGGTGTACGACGTCAAGGCCGACGGCACGCTGGCGAATGGTCAAAAGTTTTTTGACGCCACCAAGATTCCAGGAGACGGGATACCGGACGGAATGAAAGTCGACGCTTCGGGAAACATTTACTCCACCGGCCCGGCGGGAATCATGATTTTTTCGCCGCAGGCCAAGCTCCTGGGAACAATTCCGGTCCCCGAAATCCCCGCGAACCTGGCCTGGGGAGATGCCGACGGCAAGACGCTTTACATTACGGCGCGCACAAGCTTGTACCGCATCCGCATGAAGATCGCGGGAGTGCGGCCCTGATTTATCTCCGAACAGACAACGTCGCCGTCAGCGTCACCAACCAATGCGTCTACTACATTGCCACGCACACCGTCTCGGCGCGCAAAAGGACATGAGCGAGGCCATGTTTCAGGAGTTGATGGCCGAGGTCGGCATGGCCAACGAGACCAACCGGTTGGCCGCCGGCTATCAACTCGAAATCGACGAGCAGTTCAAGACTCGCTCGTCCTGAAATGATCGATGATTCCGCCTCGCGGCTCGACTTCTTAGTCGTGCAGGACAACACTCAGAAGGGAGTCATTTACCTGAAGGCCGCCCTCGTAGCCGATGAATCCCAACTTTTCAAATTTCTTCATGAAAAAATTCACGCGCGAGCGCGTAGTACCGATCATTTCCGCCAGAGTCTCCTGGGAGATCTTGGGCAGCACCCACTGGGGCTTGTCTTTCTTGCCGTAGCGGGCGAGCAGCAAGAGCGTTCGGGCCAGCCGCTTCTCGCTGGAATTAAACAGCTGGTCGATTAGATCTTCCTCAATTCGGAGATTGCGCTGCAGCATGTAGGCGATGAAGTGGTCTGAAAGGGCGTGTTCTGCATGGAGCGCGCGGGTCATTTCGTCGAGGCTGATCACCAGTAGAGTGGAAGGCGCCGTCGCTGTCGCCGTCGCGATGCGAACCGGTTGCCCGGCCAAGCCACCTTCGCCGACGAAATCCCCCGGCTTCAACATCGCCACCACTGCTTCCTTTCCGGTTTTTGAGACGACGGAGAGCTTGATCGAGCCTTTTTGAATGTACATCACATCCTTGCAGACGTCGCCCTGGGAGAAGATGGTGTCCTTCTTTTGGAATTCCACGATCGTCCTGGATACGCCCGCGGAATCGAGGAAGGCTTGGGCATTGAATACGCCGGCTTTCTTCACTCCAGCTGAGTTGTTTGTCTTCATCGCGCCTTCTTGCGTGACGCTCGTATTTCCCTTCTCCTGCGCGCAAAAAGGTTAACATGCAAAGACAATCCCGTCATTCCCTATGAGCAGGCCGTTTAGATTCATCCTGCAGAGTGCGCCCTCTTTCTGTTCTCTGATCGGCAAACAATAAACCACAATATTCGAAATAGGTGCAAAACAGCACAGACGCCGCCGTTCCGAACCCTCATGATGCTCTTGCAAGCGGATGGACCGGGAAGACACACACCATCTCTGAAGGCCGGATCAACAAGTTCACCTTCGCTTCTCGCAGTTCAAGCACTCGAATAACAGAATTCACTGGGAGGATTTTCACATGCGCTTTACACATCGTTGTATTAGTTCGCTCTTGCTCGCGGCAGCTCTGGGGGCACCGGTCGCGGTCATGGCCGCTCCGGGACAGAAAGACGTGGGCGTTCAGGTTCGCATCTATGACGCCCGCCACAAGGACTACCACGACTGGGATGATCGCGAGAACCACGCGTGGGGACTCTACCTGAGCAGCAATCACAAAAAGGATCACGAATTCTCGAAGTCCAGCAAGAAAGAGCAGTCTCACTACTGGGATTGGCGCCATTCCCATCCTGATCACGACTAGCAAATCACCCCTGAACCGGGGGCGTGACAGGGAGCCTCCGGTGAAGGGGATTGAAGCTGTTTGAAAAGGAGAAACACAATGCTGTGGACAATTTTCGGGGTCTTGCTTGTGCTCTGGTTCCTCGGGCTCGCCACTTCCCACATGATGGGCGGATTTATCCACGTCCTGTTGGTCCTGGCGGTGGTGAGTATTCTGATCCAGGTCATTCAGGGCCGAAGGACGATTAGCCTGATGGGAAAAACCAACCGATGAAATCAATTACCGCACTGGGAATTCTATTGGCTGTTCTGGGGATCTTGGCTCTCGTGTACCAGGGGTTCAACTACACGCACCGGGAAAAAGTCTTCGACATGGGACCCATCCACGCCACGCGGGACGATACAGAACGGGTCCCACTTCCGCCGATCGCCGGGGGATTGGTGTTATTGGGAGGGGCCGCCCTGCTCGTTATCGGTGCGAAACAAAAGGCGTAACAGTACAGCACGATTCGCTTCGGGAATGGATTGGCACCAGAGAGCACATCGAAGTTCAGCAACTAGATACTGGAGGATTGCGATGATTCGTAAATTAGCTCTTGGAGTTTGTATTTTGTTTGTTGCGAGTTCGGGGTTTGCGGCCAACAAGGAACGAGAACGGCTGGAAAATTCCGGAACCGTCATGCAGGAAGTGATGAGCATTCCCGACAACATTCCGCAAGAATTGCTGGAAAAGGCCGAGTGCATTCTTGTTTTCCCATCCGTCCTGAAGGGAGCATTCGTTCTCGGCGGAAGCTACGGCCGCGGAGCCATGGTTTGCCGTACTGGCGCACATTTTAACGGTCCCTGGGGATCACCGGCGATGTACGCCCTCGAAGGAGGCAGCATTGGATTTCAACTCGGCGGCCAGGCCACGGACCTCATTCTCCTGGTCATGAACGAGAGAGGCGCCTCCTCGATTCTGGACAGCAAAGTTAAACTCGGCGCCGACGCTTCCGTTGCGGCTGGCCCCAAGGGCCGCGACGCTTCCGCGGACACCGACGCCTACCTGCGCGCCGAAATCCTGAGCTATTCCCGCTCTCGCGGTTTGTTTGCCGGCATCTCGCTGGAAGGTTCGACGCTTCGTCCCGACAATGACGCCAGCGCCGACGTCTATGGCCGTAAGATCACCGCCAGGGAAATCGTGCTGGGCGGTAAAGCTTCGATCCCGAAATCAGGACAGCATCTCGTCCGCGTTTTGGAGAAGAACGCGCCACGCAACGAATCAGAAGCGGCGTCAAACCAGTAGTTGCGATCGTCCCTGGGCGTTGCCCGAGGATAAACGGATGAGACGGGACCTCGGGCGCGTTTCGACGAGGTCCCGATTTCATGTGGAACTGACCGCCCGCAGAGTGAATAGGCGCATTGACGATTCATGCGGCTGGCCCCTATAATGGGCGTTTCCCGTTGTCATCTGGAGGGGCGATGTACGCCGTCATTCGCAGTGGAGGTAAGCAGTACCGTGTTGCGCCGGGCGAGACCGTGAAGGTCGAGACGCTTCCCGGCAAGGTCGGAGGCGAAGTGACATTCGGCGACGTGCTGGCGGTGATACCGACGAGCAGAAGCTTACGGGCAAGGACGCGGCGGCGGCCAAGGTCAGCGGAAAGATCGTGTCGCAGGGCCGCCACAGGAAGCTCACCGTGCTGAAGTACAAGACGGGCGGGCAGTACAAGATTCAGCGCGGCCACCGGCAGAATTACACCGCCGTGCAGGTCAGCGAAATCGCGCTGTAAGCAGCGCCCAAAGGAATCTCTTTCCATGGCACACAAAAAGGGCGGCGGCTCTTCAGTTAACGGCCGCAACTCCCAGGGGCAGCGGCTGGGCTGCAAGCGCTTCGCGGGGCAATTGGTGAACGCAGGCACCATTCTGATTCGCCAGCGCGGCACGCGGCACAAGCCCGGCCTGAATGTCCGCAAAGGCAAGGACGACACGCTGTTTGCCTGCATCACGGGCATCGTGCGCTTCGAGGATAAGGGCAATTCCGGGCGCTTCATCAGCGTCCTTCCGCAAGAAGTTGCGGCTGCGGCGGCTGTCCGCGCCCGCGGCCAACTGATCATTGCAACTAATTCTTTTGCAAGTACTCCGAGCAACTAGCCATTCGGGCGGTTCCGGCGACGCCGGGACCGCCTTTTTTCTTTGCGGCCAACCGGGCAGATTCGGGGCAGCCCGGCGGCGGCCCCAGCCGTGCAATTTCCCCGCTCGCTGGCGTATGCTTCTGGTCCGAGACGATCATGTTTGTTGACGAAGCCAAAATTTACGTGAAAGCCGGCGACGGCGGCAACGGTTGCGTCGCCTTCCGGCGGGAGAAGTATGTGCCGCGGGGCGGCCCTTCCGGCGGCGACGGCGGCGACGGCGGCAGCATCGATCCTCGAAGCCAACCCGCACGACAACACGCTGCTGCGCTACCGCTACAATCGCGAATTTCGCGCCGACCGCGGACGCCACGGCGAAGGCTCGCAACTGCTCGGGCCATGCCGGCGACGACATGATCCTGAAGGTTCCGGTCGGCACGGTCGTGCTGGACGAGGACACCGGCGAGCGCCTGGCCGACCTTACCGCGCCCGGCCAACGATTCGATGGTGGCGCACGGCGGACGCGGCGGGCGCGGCAATCAGCATTTCGCCAAGCCCTGGCATCAGGCGCCGCGCGAATCCGAAGAAGGGCAGCCGGGCGAAGAGCGCCACCTGCGGCTGGAGCTGAAGTTGCTCGCCGACGTCGGCCTGGTGGGTTTCCCGAACGCGGGCAAATCCACGCTGATTTCGCGCATCTCCGCGGCGCGTCCCAAGATCGCCGACTTATCCCTTCACCACGCTCGAGCCGCATCTGGGCGTGGTTTCCGCCGATCGAGCCTCCGGCCGCGGCGTCGGGCGCACGTTTGTTGTGGCCGATCTGCCGGGATTGATCGAGGGCGCGCACAAGGCGCGGGACTGGGCATGCGTTTTCTGAAGCACATCGAGCGCACGCGCTTGATCGCGCATCTGGTGGACACCAGCGACGGCTCCGATCGCGATCCGGTGCGCGATTTCGAGATTATCTGCGGCGAGCTGGCGGCGTTCAGTCCGGAGCTGTCGGCCAAGCCCATGATCGTTGTGGCCACAAAACTCGACGCCACCACGGATCGCACGCGCCTGGATCGAACTGCGCGAATACTGCGCCTCGCGCGGGCTGGAATTTCACGCCATCTCGTCGGCCACGGCGAAGGCATTACCGCACTGGTGCGCGCCATGGCCGACGCGCTGGACGGCTGGCCCCGGCAGCCACCTGTCGTCGCGCGGAAGCTGAACGCCGGACACTGACGCAAGCCGCCGCGCGCTGCAGCCGCTCACGGAGGAGCGTTGAGCGCGAAACGAGCCGGCAACGCAAGCGCGGCGGAGCGGCAAGCGGCCGGCACATCGCACTTTTCGGCGGCACGTTCGATCCAATCCACCTGGGCCATCTGGCCGTCGCGCGAGCGGCCGAAGCGGCGATTCCAACTCGACCGGGTGTATCTTCATTCCCGTTGCGCCATCCGCCGCACAAGCCGCGCGAGCGACCTGCCGCCGTTCGAGCATCGCTTCGCCATGGTTGCGCTGGCCTGCGCGGGCGACCCGCGCTTTGTGGCCTCGCTCGCCGAATCCGGCCGGAATGGCGACGGGCCGCGCGTCTTTTATTCCGTGGATACCGTGCGCCGTTTCCGCGAGCGAGTTCAGCCAGCCCGGCGACCATCTATATTTCATCCTGGGCGCCGACTCGTTCCTGGAAATTGCGAGCATGGAAGGATTACGAGACGCTGCTGGGCCTGTGCGATTTCATCGTGGCCAGCCGGCCCGGGCTTCCGCACCGACGCGCTGCGGCAGGTGATCCCGCCGCAACTGCTTGCGCCAGCGCCGCGCGGCGCATCGCGCTGCGGCCGGCGCGCTCGATCGCGCTGCTGCACAGACGGTTTACCTGCTGGAACGCGTCGAGAGCCGCGTCTCCGCCACCGAGCGTGCGCCGCCGGCTGGAGCCGGGCGGATCATACACGGACTTGTGCCTCCGCGCGTGGAGGAATACATTATCAAGCAGGCTCTGTATCGGTGACCAGCGAAACCCTTCGCCCCGAACTGCGCTGGGCCATCGAGGCCGCGCAGAACAAGAAAGCCGCCGGCGTGACGCTGCTGGATCTTGACCGGCCTCGGCGCCTTCACCGATGCACTTTCTGCTCTGCACCGGATTCAGCACCCCGCAGGTCCGAGGCCATCTGCGACGCCATCGAGGAAGCCCTGCAGCGCGCACGGTCTGCGCCCCATTCATCGCGAAGGGCGCGCGGGCGCGGAATGGCTGCTGCTCGATTACGGCGGCTTCATCGTGCACATCTTCAGCGAGCGCCTGCGGGAGTTCTACGATCTCGAGCGGCTGTGGCGCGCTGGCGCGCCGCATCGACTTCACCGAGTCCTTCCGGATCCGCAGCCGCGGCGACGCTTCCGCAGCAGGAGGCCGGCTGCGTGAGCGACAGCGCGCATCGATTTGGGTGGCGGTCGATCCGGCTTCGCAGCACGTGCTGGAGCTGGCGCGCAAGGTCGCCGACACTTCCACCACCGTGCTCATCACCGGCGAAAGCGGCACCGGCAAGGATCAACTGCGCGCGCCTGATTCACGAGCTGGGCCCGCGGCGCGACGCGCCCTATCTGAAGATCGATTGCGCCAGCCTGCCGCAGGAGCTGGTGGAGTCCGAGCTGTTCGGGCACGAGCGCGGCGCCTTTACCGGGGCGGTCGAGCGCAAACTCGGCCGCCTGGAAATGGCCGGCGAGCGGCACCATCGTGCTGGACGAAGTGGCCGCGCTTTCCCCGGCGACGCAAGTCGAAGCTGTTGCGCGTGCTCGAAGAGCGCAGATTCGAGCGGCTGGGCGGCACCGAAACGCTGACGATCGAGGCGCGGCTGATCGCGCTCACCAACGCCGATCTGGCCCGCGCGGTCGCCGCCGGGCGCTTCCGCGAAGACCTGTATTTCCGCCTGAGCGTGCTGACGCATTCAGCGTGCCGGCCCTGCGCGAGCGGCCAGCCGACATAGTGCCGCTCGCCGAACACCTGCTCGCGCGCCTGGCCGCTGGTGCACGGCCGGCCGGACGCCACGTTCAGCGACGCCGCCCGCAAGGCGCTGGCGGCCTACGACTGGCCGGGCAACGTTCGCGAACTCAAAAACGCCATCGAGCGCGCGCTGGTTTTCGCGAACAAGCCGGTGCTGAGTCCGAGGACTTCCCGGAAAACATTCGCGCGGCGGATTCCGAGCGCAGGCGAGGATTGCGCTCGCTCGAAGAGATCGAGCGCGAAGCCATCCGAAGCCACTCTCGAAGCCACGCGCTACAAAATCACGCGCGCCGCGGAGATTCTGGGCATCAGCCGCAAGACGCTGCTCGATAAGCGCAAGAAATACGGCCTGCAGCTAGAGCACTGCGGCGCCGACACGCATGCGCATTCAACTGCTGCTGCTGGGCAAGACGCGCCGGCCGAAATTCGCGCGCTGCTGGACGATTACGCCGGCGCGCATCCGCCGCTTCGCGGAAATCGAAATCCGCGAGGTGCGCGAGGATTCGCCGCGGCGCTGCGCCGCCTGGAATGCGTCTGCCGGCGCCACCGTGGTGCTGCTCGACGCCGCGGGCAAGAAATTCGACTCCGCGCAATTCGCCGCGTGGCTGGGCGCTGCCGCGATCGCGGGCGTGCGCGAAATCGTATTTCTTGTGCGGCGCGGCCGAAGGCTTTCCCGAGGCGCTGGCGCGCCGCGCGACCATGCGCATGTCCCTCTCGCCGCTGACGTTTTCTCACGAACTGGCGCGCGTGATGCTCGCCGAGCAGATCTACCGCGCCTTCGCGATTGCTCGCCGGGCACCCCTATCCGAAGTAGCCCGTTGGGTGTAGAACAGTTGCGGCATGTCCATCCGCATTCAACACGACGCCACGGCTCCCAACGCGGCCGATCGAACTGACCATCCGCCGCCCGCTCCCGGATTACGATCTCGAAGAAGATTGAAGCACCCGATTCCGCGCGACGTGGATCCCATGCTGGCCTCGCAAGGATTCCACGATTTGCTGGATGAAGCGCGCGGCATTCTGGCACGCGTGCTCGAGGAACCGGCCTGGAAGTAACGCAGCTCACCGGCGCGATCTGCAGCGAGGGGAGTGTCCATCGGCCCGGCCTGTGGCTGGTGCTGCGCGAAACCGGCGCAGCGGCGGGCAAACCGATGTCTGCCGCGGCAGGAAACGCGCGTGACCGCCATCGCCGACGAACTGCGCCAGCGGCTGCAGCTGAGCTAGTGTTCGGATCGCGACTGGCCTAGCCAGCTTGACCTTTCCGGCTGCTGCCGTCACTATTTCAGATCGTCCCGGCCGGCGGCTGCCGGCTGTCTGACACCATGGCCGAACAGAAGGGCTTGCTGATCGTCTACACCGGCCCGGGCAAGGGCAAGACGACTTGCGCGCTGGGCACGGCGTTTCGCGCCGTCGGGCAGGGCTTGCGCGTGCTGATCGTGCAGTTCATCAAGGGCTCCTGGCACTATGGCGAGCTGGACGCCGCGAAGATGCTGGGCGACGACCGCATGGAGATTCGCGCCATGGGGCGCGGCTTCGTGAAGGTCGGCGGCGCCGATACCGATCCCGGAAGATATGCGGCTGTGCGAAGAGGCTTGGGAATTCGGCCGGGCGCAGATGGAGAGCGGCCGGTACGATTTGGTGGTCTTCGACGAGATCAATTACGTGATCAGCTATCACATGCTGGACGTCGAGAAAGTGGTCGCGGCATTCGCCAGCCGGCCCGAACGCGTGCACGTAATCTGCACCGGCCGCAACGCGCATCCGAAACTGGTCGAGGCGGCCGATCTGGTGACGGAGATGCGCGAAGTGAAGCACCCGTATACCAAAGGGATTCTGGCGCAGCGCGGAATCGACTATTGAAGATTCTGCAGAGGGCAGGCGGCCCGAACCGATCGCGGGGGCTTGCTGAAAGGGATTCATGGCCTGGTTTAAGCGCGCGAAAAAAATCGATCGAACAGCCGACGCCGCCGGACGAGCGGCGCGTCAAGACCGAAGGGCTGTGGACCAAGTGCGCGAGTTGCCGCGCGATCGTCTGGAAAAAAGACCTCGAGGGCAATCTGCACGTCTGCCCGAAGTGCCAGCACCATTTCCGCCTGAACGCGCGGCAACGGCTGGAGCTGCTGCTGGACGGCCGCTGGGTCGAGCACGACGCCGGCACTGGCTTCGACCGATCCGCTGCATTTCGTGGACACGCAAGCCGTATGCCGACCGCCTGAAGGAAGACGCAGCGAAAGCTGGGCATGAAGGACGCGATCCTGACCGCCGAGGGCCTGCTCGACGGCCGGCCGGTGATTTGCTGTTCGATGGAGTTCGGCTTCATCGGCGGCTCGATGGGCGCGGTGGTCGGCGAAAAGGTGACGCGCGCGATGGAGCGGGCCATGGAAAGCAAGGTTCCGCTGGTGATCGTCTCGTGCTCGGGCGGCGCGCGCATGATGGAAGGCACGATCAGCCTGATGCAGCTCGTGAAAGTCTCCGCGGCGCTGGCGCGCCTGGATGAAGTGCGCCTGCCGTACATCTCCGTGCTGACCGACCCCACGACAGGAGGCGTCACGGCAAGCTACGCCATGCTCGGCGACTTGAATATTGCCGAGCCGGGCGCGTTGATCGGATTTGCCGGGCCGCGCGTGATCGAACAAACGATTCGCCAGAAGCTTCCGGAAGGCTTCCAACGCTCCGAATTTCTGCTCGATCACGGATTTCTGGACGCCGTCGTGCACCGCAAGGACCTCAAGGCGTACATCGCAAACGCTCTCGATTTCCTGGTTGGATAGCCAAAGTTCCGCACCATGACTTACGATCAAGCCGTCCGGTATTTGCTCACCCTGGGCCGCGAATTGGCCTCGCCGCAGCAGGCTCGCGCCGCCAAATTCGATCTGGAGAATATCCGCGCGGTAAGCCAGCGGCTGGGGAATCCCGAACGCGCGTTTCGCTCCGTGCACATCGCCGGGACCAACGGCAAAGGCTCGACGGCGGCCATGCTCGCGAGTATTCTGCGGGCGGCCGGACTGCGCGCCGGGCTGTACACGTCCCCGCATCTGTTGCGAATCAACGAGCGCATTCGCCTTGACGGCGCCGATATCTCCGACGCCGATTTCGCCGAAACTTTCGACCGTGTTCACGCCGTGATCGAAGAACTGCTGGCGACCGGCGCCCTGGCGGCGCATCCCACGTTTTTCGAATGCGTCACCGCCATGGCCTTCGATTTTTTCGCGCGGAAGACAAGTGGATATCGCCGTCGTCGAAGTCGGCATGGGCGGGCGCCTCGATTCCACCAACGTGATCGTCCCGGAAGTCGCCGTCATCACGCAGATCGATTTCGATCACGAGAATTTTCTCGGCCACTCCATCGAGGAGATTGCGCGCGAGAAAGCCGGGATCATCAAGCCGGGAGCATGGGTGGTAAGCGCAGCCGGTCACCCGGCGGCTCAGGAAGTGATCCGGCGTCGGGCTGCGGAGCAAAATGCGCGGCTGGTTGAAGTAGACGCGGTTTCACGCGCCTCGAATCTTCGCGCCGAAGATGGCTGCTACCGATTTACGGCTACGACGAATCTGCCGGGCAGCGAGAGCCGCGCCATAGAAGTTCGCTTGCCGCTGGCCGGGCGCTTTCAAGTGCGCAACGCGCTCACTGCTATCACCGCGGCGAGGCTGCTCGCCGAGCGCGGCTTCCCCGTGGACGACGCCGCGATGCGCGGCGGACTCGCGGAGGTTCGCTGGGCGGGGCGCCTCGAGCGGCTGCAGGAAAAGCCGGCGGTTTACTTGGATGGCACGCACAATCCGGCGGGCTCGCGGGAACTCGTGGCTTTCTGGGACGAGCAGTTCGCGGGACGCCGAATCCATCTCGTCTATGGCGCGATGCGGGACAAAGCAGTCGACGAGGTCGCCGGCCTGCTGTTTCCGCGCGCGGCCACCGTGCTCCTCACGGAGTCGCGCCAGCCTCGCGCACTTTCCGCCGAGGCGCTCGCGGCGATGACGCGCCATCTGGCCAAGTCCGTCGAGATCATTCCCGAGCCCAGCGCGGCGCTGGAACGCGCGCTCGAATCCGCAGCGCCCGAGGATGTAGTCTTCGTCACGGGCTCTCTCTATCTGGTCGGCGACCTGCGCCGCTATTGGGACAAACGCATGGCGGACGAAACGCCCGCCGCGGCAATCCAGCAAACCCGGCGCGGATGATCGCCGCAGCGCGTGCATTCGGAGATTGGCCTCGAAAATTGAGAATGTTCACCCGATGAGCGAGCAAACAAAAGGCCGGCCGCGCGTGGGTGTGCCCTGGCGCACCGTCGCGGAAGAATCCGCGAACAAACGCGACGCCTACGAGCATTACCTCAGCGCGATTCGCGAAGCCGGCGGCGAGCCGGTGGAAGTCTCGCTGCGCTTGCCGGCAGATCAGCTACAGCAGCTCGCTCGATCCCTGGATGCCGTGGTGCTGACCGGCAGCCCGGCCGACGTGGACCCGCAACGGTTCAGCAGCCCGCGCCATCCCGCCGCCGCGAGACCTGATCCTGATCGCGAGCGCACCGATATTGCGCTGCTGGACCACGCGATGTCGGCCGGAAAGCCGGTCCTGGCAATCTGCTACGGCGAGCAATTGCTGAACGTGCATCTGGGCGGCACTTTGCTGCAAGATATCCCCAGCGAATTACAGACGACCATCGATCACGATCAGGACGAAGACGGAAACGACGGATTGCATACCGTGCGGATTGAGGGCGGACACCTCGCAGAGGTAGCCAGGCAAACGCATGCTGGTGGCGAAGCCCAAGTCAACAGCTCACATCACCAGGCGGTTCTCCAGCCCGGCCGCGGGCTGCGCGTTACGGCTCGCGCCCCCGATGGCGTGGTTGAAGCGATAGAATGGGAGGGCAGCCCGGACTGGGTGGTGGGCGTGCAATGGCATCCCGAGCGAATGCGCGGCGACGCGCTTGCACAGGCACTCTTTCGGCGGCTGGTCACCGAGGCGCGAGCGAGCGTTCTGCCCGGCACGAATGACCCGGCAACCTCGTAGCCGGTTCGGTCCTCCATATCTCCAGAGGCTCGGAGGGATTTTGACATGCCATTGAGAAAACCGCGTGTTGCCACACGATGGGCGGCTTGGCTTGCGATCTTTCTCGGGGCCTGCGTGGCGGTTCCGCTGCGCGCGCAAAATCCCGACGAACTGCTGCCCGCCGACAGCGCCGCCAAAGCCAAAGCGATTCTGAACCAGGCCATCGAGGGGCTCGGCGGCCAAGAATATTTGAACGCCCGCAATTCGGATTGCTCTGGCCGCTACGCGGAATTCGAGCACTCCGGTTCGCTGGGCGGCTACATTCAAGTGCGCCAGTTGTGGCAGGCTCCGGACAGCAGCCGCACCGAGTACGGCAACAAAGGCAACATCGCGGACCTTTACGCCGGCGGCCACGGATGGTCTCTCGACCGCGGCGGAGTTTCGGAGCTGCCGGCCAAGGCCGTCGATGACTATCAGGAACAGCTCAAGACCGCGGTCAATATGGTCCTGCGCTTCCGGCTCAACGAAGACGGCATCATCCTGCGCTACGGCGGCACGGACGTGGTGGACCTGAAGGAAGTCGATTGGGCCGAGGTCGCCGACCGCGCGGGCCATAGCGTACGCATCGCGATTGACCGCAAGACGCATCTGCCCGTTCGATCGGTCGTCGAGACGCGGGATCCGGACACCGGCGATCGCATCGAAACGGAAACGCGCTTTTCGAACTATCAACCTCTCGGCGGCGTGCAAACGCCGCTGCAAGTGGTGCGCATGCGCAACGGCGTGCAGGTGTATCAGGCGTTCTTCGATAGCTGCCGCTACAACCAGAATCTTCCCGCTGATTATTTCACGCGAGCATCGCTCGATGCCTACTACGCGCAAGTGCGCAAGAAAAAGTAGCCGAGGCGCGGGACGCCTCGCGTCACGAGCGCTATAATGGTCGAGATGCCAATCAGGGACATCCAGCGCGCAGATGCACGGCACCACGGTTCTGTGCGTGCGCCGGGACAACAAAGTGGTGATGGCGGCGGACGGCCAGGTCACCATGGGCCAGAACGTGATGAAGCACACCGCGCGCAAGACGCGGCGCCTGTTCAACGACAAGGTTCTGGCGGGCTTTGCCGGATCGACGGCGGACGCGCTTTCGCTTTTCGAGCGCTTCGAGGGCAAGCTGCAGGAGCATCACGGCAATCTGGCGAAGGCGGCGGTGGAACTGGCGAAGGAGTGGCGCAAGGACCGGGCGCTGCGGCATCTGGAGGCATTGCTGGTGGTGGCCGACGCGAAGAGGCACGTTCGTGCTTTCCGGCGATGGCGACGTGATCGAGCCGGACGACGGGATCTGCGCCATCGGCTCGGGCGGGCCGTTTGCGCTGGCGGCGGCGCGCGCGCTGGCCAAGCACAGCAAGCTGGGCGCCAAGGAAATTGCGCAGGAGGCCATGCGCATCGCCAGCGAAATCTGCATCTACACCAACGACAATTTCACGATCGAGGAGTTGTAGGCGCAGAATGGCAGCCATGCGAATGGACGTGACCTCATGGTGATCTATCTTCCCGGCGAGCAGCGGCAGCCCGAAGCCGAGGCCATGCCGTCGTTCGACGAGCTGACGCCGCGCGAAATCGTCGCCGAGCTGGACAAGTACATCGTCGGGCAAGGCGCCGCCAAGCGCGCCGTGGCCATCGCGCTGCGCAACCGCGTCCGCCGGCAGAAGCTCTCTCCCGAGATGGCCGAGGAAGTGCTGCCGAAAAATATTCTGATGATCGGGCCGACCGGCGTGGGCAAGACGGAAATCGCGCGGCGGCTGGCGCGGCTGGCGGGCTGCCCATTCGTGAAGGTGGAAGCGTCGAAGTACACGGAAGTGGGCTACGTCGGCCGCGACGTCGAATCGATGATTCGCGACCTGGTCGAGACGGCGATCGACATGGTGCGCGAGGAAAAGCTCGACGAAGTCGCCGAACGCGCCGAGCAGGCCGCCGAAGAGCGGCTGCTCGATCTGCTGCTGCCGCCTTCGCCCGCCCGCGGTCGAGCCGACGGCTGCCGGGCCCATGCCGAGCGGATGGTCAGCGCCGGCGACAGGCGCGACCGCACGCGCGAAAAGCTGCGGGCGCAGCTGCGCGAGGGCAAGCTCGATCAGCGCATGGTCGAAGTCGAGGTGCGCGAGCGCGCCATGCCGGCCTTCGAGATCGTCTCGAACCAGGGCATCGAGGAGATGGACATCAACGTCAAGGACATGCTCTCCGGCTTCTTCGGCCAGCAGAAGAAGAAGCGCAAGATGACCGTGGCCGAGGCCTTCGATTACCTGATCCAGGAAGAAGAGAACAAGCTGATCGACATGGACCACGTGACGCGCATCGCCACCGAGCGCGCCGAGCAGATGGGCATCATCTTCATCGACGAGATCGACAAGATCGCCGGCCGGGAAAGCGGGCACGGCCCGGACGTTTCGCGCGAAGGCGTGCAGCGCGACATCCTGCCTATCGTCGAAGGCACCACGGTGAACACGCGCTACGGCATGGTGCGCACGGACCACATTTTGTTCATCGCCGCCGGGGCTTTCACATCAGCAAGCCCTCGGACTTGATCCCGGAATTGCAGGGGCGGCTGCCGCTGCGCGTGGAGTTGAGCGCCCTTACGGAAGAGGATTTCGTGCGCATTCTCACCGAGCCGAAGAACGCGCTGATCAAGCAATACATCGCCCTGCTGGAAACCGAAGGCGTGAAGCTGGTCTTCAGCGACGACGCCATCGCGGCGCTGGCCCGCTTTGCCGTCATGGTCAACGAGCAAACCGAAAATATCGGCGCGCGCCGCCTGCACACGATTCTCGAACGCGTGCTCGAGGAAATTTCCTTTGAAGCGCCGGAACTGAAGAAGAAGAACGTGAAGATCGACGCGGCCTACGTGACCAAGCAACTCGCCGAAATTGCCAAGAACCAGGATTTGAGCCGCTACATCCTCTAATCACACGCAAGCCGATGCCTTTCGACCGACCGTCTTCGCCGCATGCCGGGCTGGCCACGCGATCCGGCGGCCGGAAGCGCTCGCGGTCCGCGATTAAATCCAGAGTGTTGCAACTGGCGGTCATGGCCGGAATCGGCGCCCTTCTGTCCGGTTGCGCGGCGCCCGGAGAGCCCACCGCTCGCCACCCAATCGTTGCCCAAGCCGTCAAGGATCTTTCGGCGCGTCAACAAGGCAATGGTGCGGTGCTGAACTTCACGTTGCCCAGCGCATCGACGGACAAGAAGCCTCTCGGCGGGCCGCCGGCGGTCGAAATTTACCGGAGCGCGCTGGCGCCAAGCGTCGCGGGCGTAAGCAAGCCGGCGATGCGGCTCGTGGACACGATTCCGGCTGACCTTGTGGATTCATACGAAAAAGGCGGCCACATCGAGTTTCGAGACGAGATTGACCCTGCCGACCTTGCGCGCCAGCCTGGCCAACAGGTGACCTATACCGTGCGCGCGCAGGTCTCCGGAGAACACGCATCGGCGGACTCGAACCCGGTCAGGCTGACGGTGTATCCGGCGCCCCAACCGGTCAGCGAGCTTCACGCCAACCTCGCCGAAAAGTCCATTGATCTGACCTGGACGCCGCCGGAATCTCCGGCCGGCACAGTGCCCCCCGGAACCACTGCGAATTACAGGGTCTATCGCGCCGAGATCGATCCGGAAAGCGCCGCAGCGGCTGCCGAGGATCCCTCCAAGGCGGTTCTGCGCGGAACGCTCAGTCCGGTCGCGCTGGTGCACACTCCCAATTACCAGGACATGGATTTTGCCTCCGGGCACAGCTATCTCTATCTGGTGCGCGCCGTCGCGCAGTTTGGCGCGGATATGGTTGAGTCCTTGGACTCGAACGACGCCGTCGTCAACGCCACAGACGTTTTCCCTCCTGCTGCCCCGCAGGGGCTTGTCGCGGTGATAATTCCTGCAACCACGGGTGTGCCTGCCTACATCGAACTTTCATGGTCGATTAGCCCCGAGGCCGACCTCGCAGGTTACGAAGTTTATAGGAGTGAGCAACCGGACACACAGGGCGAGCGCTTAAACAGCGAGTTGTTGTCCGCGCCAACGTTCCGTGATATTAACGTCACAGCGGGAAGACAGTACTTCTATCACGTACGCGCAGTAGATCATGCCGGCAACGAAGGTCCTTTCAGCGCCGTAGCAGAGGCAGACTTAACCGGGCGCTGATCCTAAGGTTCGCAGAAAGGCGAAAAAAGATGGCTCCCCTCCAGCCCTCGAAAATAGGACTGTCTTCATTGCGCCACCCGTGTCTGATTCTGGGAACGGTGACCGGCGCCTGTCTGGCAGGCATAGCCGTGGCTTGGTTGCTGGTCGCGAATCGAGCGCCGTCTCTCGCGCAGTTTGCCTTCGAGCGGAATGTGATCACAGGCGCTGCCATCGGAATCCTGATGCTTCTGCCCTTCTTCTCGTTTCTGGGATCGCCGGCGCGCATCTTCATTTCCGGCGTCATCGCCTGGACCATTTTGGCTCTGGCCTATGACGTACTCGAGATCCTCTTTGGCCGGCTCAGCACGCGTCTGGGAGCATTTCACCTATTCATGCTAGGGACAGTCGTGTTCGGCGTGCTCGCCGTACTCGATTGGGTTGCGCTTCTGCTGCTCTCGGCCAAGCGCAGCCCCGCCGTAGCCACCCGCCGCTAGCGCCGTTCCAGATTCTAGCGGCAAGAGCGCAATCCAAGGGCGTGCCCACTTTGTTAGGCTTTGTTTTATCGGTGCCGACTGCGAATAGCGAGCCATGCCGCCAATTCGTCAAATTGGGTTCTTTTGATTGCTGGTGGCGTGCGAGTTGCCGGAACCTTACCAAAGATCGATTTCAACTCTTGATCGGTAATAGTTGGCGGGCCGTGAAGCTCGATTTTAAGAGGCTTGCAGACAAGAAAAGTTCCGCAACGCCGCGTCCTAAGTTGGTACCTCAAGTCCCATCGCCGGAGATCGCTGGTGGGAGGTTTTCCCCCGTCAGTGTGATCGATGTCCAGTGGCGGATTTCCTGGGACTAAGCAATTGCTTGGAACCGGAAGCGCCATCGATTTGTACCATTCGGCTGCCGCGCGATGAGAATCGAACCGCGCTGTAACTTGCAGCGCTGCCACTACATGGCGAAGGCCCGGCGCTGCCGAACCTTTTGTCGTCACATAGATCACACTGTCCCCAACTTCGAGTCGCGGCGCAAACTGCTTCATACGGCAGATGGCCGTGATCGAAGGAAAAGCTGATTCAAAATCCGGCTCGCGCCTACAAGATGCATCCACGAACGGCGGATGTCCGAACTTCCGGCACGCCTGCCGACCGAATCGGTTGCGTATGAGCGGTCTGTAGGAATTAAGGTAGTACTTCGCCATATCCCCAAAGCTTACCGCACACTCTCCGCACACAGCGCGTTTGGTCACCGTTCGATCCTCAATCCTCAACCTGCTTTTTCGGCCTCGTCGCCTGGCAAACCCGATGTGGGCTGGTCGTTCCTTATTCCGACGGCGGACGCGCCCGTACTTTCAAGATCCCCGAACGTCTTCGTCCACTCACGTTGTGGCCAGCCCGGCACGCTATAGTCGGTATACGGGCCCTTATAGCCGATCAACACCATCACCAACTCGTGCATCAGGGTTAGGGCCGACTGGTAGTTTCGGTGGACCGCTTTGATTTCGGCAGGGTCAAAACCGGACGCGTGGACCGCCGAATTTCGCATTCCGGACCAGGCATCAACTAACTCTCGTCGGATTATGCCCGCGTCTACAAATGCTCGGAGCTTGTCTTTTGCACGCGGAAACCGCATGGCCCTAAGAGCCCCTGCAACCCGACCTTTAAACGACTCATCCAATTGAGAGCCATAAATCAGCTTGGAGGCCAAATCTATCTGATTACCCAGCGATCCATCGGCCTGACCGATGGTAGGAAAACCTACATTGACGACCCCTTCGAGCGCGACTGACAGCCCCAGTAATCGCGACTCAAGCGAAACAGAATCCCCCAGAACGGCGAGATGTATGTTCTCCGATATCGCGTGCCATCTCGGTTTGTCGTGCTGCAAGACAAATTCAAGATATTTCCCGAACAGAACCCAGAACGGGACTGTTGCACGGTGTGGAACTTCCAAACTTGAGCGGCGGAAGAGAAGATTTCTTCAGGGGTTTCGGAAACGGGCGAAGAGTAGTGATGTATTGGTTAGCCTCGCTAACAACCCTCATCACCCAGCGCTCGTGCTGAAAAAAAGTAAACTCAAGGGCTTCGCATATTCTCAAATCCAGATGCGGTGGCAACGATGCCTTGTTCCACCCTGCGGACACGAATACCGATCCCTCGTCTCTACGAAACTCAAATTCAAGTTCTGCCGCCCGAAACATCGCAGATGATGTCCAATCGCCCGAGAAACTCCTTTCGACGTCATTCAAAAACGTCTTAGTGGTTTTTCTCGTATTTCCCGGAAACGCGAACTCTCGTCCAAATCTCAGGGACACTTGCGACGAATCACTCTTCAAATGCGGGTCTTCGATGGTTTTGGAGAGTTCGTACAGATAACCTGTCGCCACCGGTCCGCCAAGTACCCCCTGGCTGAATTCCGGCAACACAAAATCGGAGCGCCAGCGTGCGCCCTTCATGGACGTGGCTTCGAGCGTGAAATATTCGGTTCGCGGAATGATTTCTCCAGCCTTGAGAGAGCCTGGCCCAAACATCCGCGCTAACATTCCGACGTCTCGCGCTCCCCCAGAATAGAGCTTGAACAACAGCTCGCCTTCATCGCTCTGGTAGATCGTTCCCGGACCTTCATAGACTCGCGCATCTGATTCAGCATTTTGACGCAGGACCATCCGCGGACAGTCAATCGCAAATGACCGTTCCAGGTACTGCTGGATTTCGTCGGAAGTCATGTTGTCTCCCATTCTGGTCCAGAAGAAGAAGGGCAAACGAATCTTACAGCCGGGACCGCCCATTCAAAACCGCACCCTCCGCCTTTCTATACAAGCAGCCCGACGTCACCCCGCGACGCCACCAGTTGCCGCTGCGGCCGTTGGTGTGGTAGTTTGCCCTGCTATGAAATTTTGCCGATTTCAGCCGCTGGAGTTTGGCGTGGATGCCGTTGGCGCGCCAGCGCATCCCGAACCGCTTTTTGGCCTGCTCGAGGGCAATTCCGTACGCGAACTTTTGGGCAGTCCGCTGCTGGAATGGCGGCGCGGCGAGCGGTCCTGGCCTCTCGATCGCGTCCGGCTGCTGGCGCCGATCGAGCCCAGCAAAATCGTGGGCGTGGGCAGGAACTACGCCGAGCATGCCGCCGAGTTTTCCAATCCGGTTCCCAAGGAACCGATGATTTTTTTGAAGCCGCCCTCTTCGATCATCGGTCCGGAAGAGCCCATCGTGCTGACGCCTCTTTCTCAAAACGTCCAGCACGAGGCGGAAATCGCCGTGGTGATGGGCAAGATCTGCTCGCAACTGCCCGATAGCGAGCCAGCGCTGCCTTACGTCCTCGGCTATACCTGCGTCAACGACGTAACCGCGCGCGACCTCCAGCGCGCGGATGGCCAATGGATCCGCGCGAAAGGCTTTGACACATTCTGCCCGATGGGTCCGGTGATCGAGACCGAACTGGATTTGGCCAAGGCCACGGTCGCGGGTTACGTGAACGGCGAGCGCCGCCAATTTGCCCCGGTGACGGACTTGCTCTTTTCTGTGGATTTTCTCATCCACTGGATCTCGCGCATGATGACGCTGCTGCCAGGAGACGTCATTTCCACGGGCACTCCGTCGGGCGTCGGCCCTCTTCGCGCGGGAGACGTGGTGGAAGTGGTGGTCGAAGGCGTGGGAACCTTGCGCAATCCAGTGGTGGCGCCGGCGAGCGTGAACCCGCCTGAGACGCCGCGGCATCTAAGTGAAGCAGCAAGGGGGAATTGACCATGAAAATTTTCCTGGATACTGCAAACTTAGATGAGATCCGCCAGGGAGTCGCGATGGGCGTTGTGGACGGCGTCACGACCAATCCGACCCTGGTCGCGAAAGAAGGCAAGCCATTCCGCGAGCACATCCTGGAAATCTGCAAAATCGTGAAGGATGGCGTGGTGAACGCCGAGGTCGTCTCGACGGACACCGCCGGAATGTTGCGCGAGGCGCATGAGATCGCCACCTGGCACCCGAACATCGTCGTGAAAATTCCCATGACGACCGACGGCGTACGAGCGCTCGCGCAATTGTCGAAAGAGGGCATCCGCGTAAACATCACGCTGGTTTTCTCGCCGACGCAGGCGCTTCTGGTGGCCAAGGCCGGCGCATATTTCGTCAGCCCGTTTGTCGGGCGGCTCGACGACGTTTCGCAAGACGGCATGGTTCTGGTGCGCGAGATCCTGGAGATCTATCGCGCCTATGGATTTCGCACGCAGGTACTTGCCGCGAGCCTGCGGCACCCGATGCACGTGCTCGAGGCGGCCAAGATGGGCTCGCATATCGGCACGATGCCATTCAAGGTGTTCGAGCAGTTGTTCCACCATCCGCTGACCGACCGCGGACTCGAGGGATTTCTCAAGGACTGGGAGAAGGCGCGCGCAATGCTGGGGAATATTCTGGAGCCGGCTGTCGCGCGTAAAGCGACGTCTTGAAGAGCGATCAATTCGATTGGCGCATCTGGGCCGCGGTGGGGGCCGCCGCCACAATCGCGGCGGGCGCGATGATCTCTCAGTGGCTGCGCCGTCCCGATGACCCGGATGAGGCCGAGCGCAAACGCCGCTCGTACGTGAATCAGGTCGGCCGGATCGTGGAAGGCCACGTCGTCCAGTTGATCGAGGAGCCCGCGCAGGCGGCGCCAGTGGAATCGACGGGTGGTCCTCTTTCCCGCCGCAAACCCAGCAAGTCAGAGCAGAACGGCCGCAAGCTTGTTTGCTACAGTTATTCCATCTCCGGCGTCAGCTACGAAACCGCGCAAGATCTTACCGGCCTCGAAGGCCGCGTGGTGTTTGATCGGCTGGTGGCCGGTCAGCCGGCCAGCATCAAATACGATCCCGCCCATCCAGCGAATTCCATCCTCTTTGCGGATGACTGGTCCGGCCTCCATTAAACCTTTGTGAAGAAGCTGGTCGCTTCTCTCCTCGCCGCGGCACTGGTGGTGATCCTGGCACTCTCGGCGGTTGGGGCCTTGGCCGCGGCCAGCATCCGCATTTCGGGAATGAGCAACGCCGCATTGCGCTTGCTGGCGACGGCGGCGGCCTTCGGAGTGGGCGTCGCGTGGCTGCTGGCTACTGTCTATCTCGCGACGCATATGGCCGTGCTGATCTTTGGGAAGTCCAAACCGCCGCACAAATAAATCCGCTCCGAGCGATTGCGGCGCTCAAATTCGCGGCGATTATGGCTCGGTTGGCAGGGACGCGGGAGCCAGCGGGGGAGCCTGGGCGGCTGTGATCTTCGGGATTTCAGGAAGCTTGCCAGCCGATTCGATCACCTGTCGCGCCAGATAGTTGGTCACCTTGGCCTGATCGCGCGCGGACGCGATATACGCGGAGCGCAAAAGCTGTTCCTTGCGGCTGCGCAACGTGTCGCGGATGGACTGCTGCACCTGCGGGTCGGTGAGTTCCCGCTGTCCGGGCATTTCCTTGGCAATCAGCTTGAGAATGCGGTATCCGTCGCGAAGCTGAATGACGTCGCTGATGTCGCCGGTCTTGAGAGAGAGCACGGTCTTTTTCAATACGGGATCGCTTTGGTTCAGCGAGGATTCGGGGATAAATCCAAGGTCACCGCCCGAGGGCGCGGAGACGGGATCCTCGGAATAGTCCATGGCCACGTTCGCAAAGTCAGCTCCGTTATGGAGCTGCTGGGAAAGGGCGGCACACTTGCGCTTGGCTTCGATGTCCGTGGTGGCGTCGTCATTCTTGCGGTTGCGGACCTGCGGATCCTTGTGCGGAGTGACCACAATTTGGGCAATGCGGTACTGCGTCTCCGCGACGTTGAATTGCGAGCGGTTCTCGTTGTAAAAGTTGGCCACGTCCTGATCGGTGGGCGAGACGTTGGCGGTGATCTCTTTCGTCATCAGTTGGTCGAGGGTGATCTGCCGGCGGATATCCTGCTTGAGGTCGTCCACGGTCACGCCGCGATCCTTCAGTTGCTGTTGAAATTGCTCCTCGGTGAAGGGGCTCCTGACCTCCGTAAACTTGTCCTCGACCTGACCATCGGTGGCAGTCATGCCCATCTGCTTGGCGCGCTGAAGCATGAGCTCTTCGTTAATCAATTGATCGACGATGCTGAGCGTGAGGGAGAGCGCCTCGTCCTGAGACGGAGAGGTGGCCGTCTGGCCCTGCGCGTTGATCCGGCTGCGGTAATACTTCTCGACTTGCGCTTTGCTGATCGGCTGGCCGTTCACCACGGCCCAGACATCCGGAGATGGCGGCGCGTCGTTGTGCTTGCAGCCGCCCAAGACCAGGGCTGCCAGCACGACTGCTGCTGCAAGCGATCGCTTTCGCATCTGCATGGCTAGTTTCCCTCGAACATCCCGGCTGGGAACCGGAGCGAGTTGAACTCGGCCCTCAAGCGGCCTTTTTCACTTTTCCGGAACGAATACAGGCCGTGCACACCCGCATCTGTTTGCGCGCGCCATTCACCAGTGCGCGCACCTGGCGCAGATTGGGATTCCAGCGCCGCCGCCGCGTGTTGTTGGCGTGGCTGATCACGTTGCCGTAGTGCGGCATCTTGCCGCAAAGTTCACATTTTTGCGCCATAGCTATTCCTCAGAGGCTCCTCAGATTCAAATTTCCGTAAGGCCAGCATTCTAGCAGACGCGGCGCAGCGCCCGAAGCGAATTGTCTCGATGACGGGCTGAGTAACAATATCACCCCCCTCCCCCCAGTTTTTCTGTAAGTGTTCATTGTACGGGACTTTAAGGGATTTTTTTAGCAATACATAGCGTATCTTTTTACATTTGGAACTTGTAAGTGAGGAGGTTCGTTGTGCTCGATGTTCTTATTGCTGTTGTATAGCATTTATCGCTCAATTTCTTACTGTTTATTGGGGGTGGCGTTTGAATCGCTAAACCTCTTGAGCTAGCGGACGTAAAGCGGAAACGTCGATTTGAAATAGGGTTTATCGCTTGTGGATTGATAGGCGGTCGAGCAATTGCACTGTCCGCCTATCGTGTAGGGTCACAACTTGCGGAAATAACGAAAAACAACGAAAGCACCCCCCACAGTTGTGAACAATGTAGCTGTTCCGCCCGCGACTGTGATTCAAGTGATCGATCCGCGCCTCAATGAACGTATCAGCAAACTTGAAAATGAGACTAAGAACTAGGCTGACACATCACTCAAAAAAAGGACGACCACGCTTGCGAAAGACATGGTTGCATTCTTAGAGGAGAGACAAGATGAGAACATGAAGCTAATGTACGTACGCCGAGGCTCCCTGGAGAAAATGACCAGCAGTGGGGAACGAGACGTGAGAATCAAATAGGCTATCAGATAAAAAGGAAACCACTTTATTGTTCCTCTCTAGGTATGGCCCAATCTGCGTGGGTATTGCGCAGGAACTAATTACCGAAGGACTTCTAACGGGAGAGGTGAAGATTCTTAGTTATCTAAGTGGAATCTGCCAGCGTCCGAGCAGCCTGTATGATTTGTCGGACCTCTATTATTCTGCGTAAAGCCTTACAAAGGCCGCAGAGCAACTACCCAAGTGAGCGCCACAACGTTAGGCTGCTGGTTCAGCTTGTCGTGGCGGTCAATTCCTTGAGTTCAAGGTTCGGCGTTTGAACCATCTTCGTAAGCGTATCGCGGAAAAGATAAGGGTTCTTGCGGTTGTTGAATCGGAAGCACATTTCGTCAAGATAGGCCGGGAGATGCTTCGCAGAGACTTTATGCCACGTCCCAACGATGCCGCGCTTGAGCAGGGAGAACGCCGATTCGACGGTGTTGGTGTGAACGTCGCCATGCGCGTACTCGCGGGTGTGGTTGATCGTGCGGTGCTTTTCCTTTTGCAATCTTATTGAGCGCCCACGGGTAGATCGCGGATTCGTCGGTCATAATGACTTCGACGCTGTCCGCCCATGTTGGCCTTGATGATCTCTCGCACGGTTTCGGACTTCGCGTCCTCGGCATGAATCAGCCGCAGATCGCCATTGCGTTGCCGGATGCCGATCACTACTTTCTTGACGCTGCGCTTCCGCCAGCGGCGAGCCTTGCCGCCAACGTAGGTTTCGTCAATCTCTACGGTGCCGCCTGAGCTTCTTGAGGCGTCAATGTCCTTCATGGCCTCTCGGATGCGATGGCAGAGATACCATGCGGTCTGATAGCCAGTGTGGAGCGTGCGCTTGATTTGGAGCGCCGACATACCTTTTTTGGATTCGCAGAGCAGGTAGACGGCAGCAAACCATTTTGGCAGCGGCAAGTGGGTATCGTGGAAGATGGTGCCCGAAGTTACGGAAAATTGGTAGCGGCATGAATCACAGTCATATTGGAAACGCTTGCGAGATGCGGGAGATTTTATCCGACTTGCAGGATGGGCACGTCACGCCATCCGGCCAGCGTAGTTCTTCTAAGATCGTGCGGCACTCATCTTGCGTGTCGCACTCTTGCATCAGCGTCATCAGGTTCATGTTCTTTAGGGAGTCCATATGTCACCTAAGAAGAAAAAGCCAGCGCACAAATCCACGACGGAAGAACTAGCGCGTACGGGCATTCGGTAAGAAAGACGCATGAGCACCTGAAGAAACTGGCTCATGGCGAACCGTAAAAGAAGGCATCTTCATGAGCCAAAGAGTACCAGAATGACTCACCTTGTGTCAACAGGATAATCCCGCTTTAAGTCCAATGATTTTGTAAGTGCGCATTCTGCACGGGTTAGTGGCGCGTTTTGCGTAAGTGTTCATTTCATTACGCGGGCTGCAAGTACAGCCCGCTCCCGTCGCTCAAGTTCCCTCCAGTAGTTGTATGGCTCGGGCGGTTTGGGGACGAGTGACTCTGGCTCTGGTTCGGCTGCGATTTCGGCTGGAGTCTGATTGGCTTCGAGAACTTTGGTGGCGGTTGTTCTTGGCGGGCTGCAAGTACAGCCCGCATCCGTATGGGCGGCTTCCGCATGAGCGGGAGCGGCGACGACGGGCGCGGGAAGAGGCACCGGTTCGGTCTGTGCGATGACGGTCTTCGGTTCATCGATGGGGGAAACGGAGTCGGGTTGGCTGGCGGCCGCGGCGCTTGCGCGGCTGGACTTTTGGCCGAACCCGGGCTGCAGGTACCGCCAGCAGCCGGTGGATTCTTCCTGGTCGTCTTGCGTTTCGTCTTCGGTCTCGTTTTCTTCGGCTTCGGTTTTGTGTTCGGCGCCGTCTTCGGTTTGGGCTTCGCCTAGGGCGGACTTGAGGGTTTCGTCCCAGGCTTCGTCGCCGAGACAGTCGGTGAGCTCTTCGCGGACGTCGGGGAGAGTTTGCAGGAGGAGTTGGGCGAGATAGCCGAGGGCGACGGCGTTGCGGCGAGGAATGCGATTCTGCGCAAGCAGGCAGAACAGTTTGCCGAGGGCGTGGTTGACGTCGGTGGCGGTGCGGAACTCGCCGGAAAGAGGAGCGAGGTCGGTGGCGAGATCTTGAGGTTGGATGTGGGCGCGTGCGTGAGCGGTGCAGAGCGCTGGATGCGCTTGGCAGCGCTGTGAGCGGCAGCGGCGTCCGTCAGCGAAGGAGAATTGGCAGCGCTCGGGATCAAGCGTGGCGACGGGTGATGTTTCGCTAGAGACGTGGTCAGCAACATTGTTCATAGAACCTCCTTTGTGAAACAGAGATGAGACGTTTGATGTACGCGGGCTCCAAGTAGAGCCCACACCCGAAAAGGAAGAATGAAAGCGGAGTACGAACGGAACATGAGAGAGTCTAGCACAACTATTACTTAGTCGCAACTATAATCTACAGTGATTATATCCGGCGGGCGTTTCGAATGGGGCTCGGAGCGTCCAGCATTCGAATCGAGGGGGCCCGGGGGCGCGTTCGAACGGCAGGGAGGCCTCAGGGGTCTGACGGGTTCCGGGCTCTAGCGGTGGCCTGCAGCGGCTCGCGAGAGCCGTTTACCGGCTTGGCGCGGTTTCCATCGGTTGCACATCGCGCTGGACTTTGGCCGCGAGTTCGTCCTCGGCAACTTCCAGGTCGTAGCGGGTTTGCAGATTCATCCAGAAAACGGGCGTGTTCCTGAAGTAGCGGGCCAGCCTAAGGGCGGTGTCAGCGGTGATGCTCCGGCGCTCGCCCACGATGTCGGCGATGCGGGTGACCGGGACACGCAGACCCAAGGCCAACTTGTTCATGCTGAGGCCCAGCGGCTTCATGAATTCTTCCTGAAGGATTTCGCCGGGATGCACGGGCTTTAGCTTCTTTGCCATGTTCCTCTCCTAGTGGTAGTCCACAATTCTCCTTCCGTTTGGTGTCGGATTTCTTGACGGCCGCGTGTGCCGCGCGGGCCGCGTGTGTGGAAGAAAAAAAGCTGAACCACCCGTCGGATTAATAGGGATGACCTACAAATTGTGCATGATATGGTTCATCCACGTCATAGACGTACCCCTCGTGCCTTTGCAGGTCGTCGATTTCGACTGAATGCCCATGAGTTCGGAAGCTCTCTGCCAAGGCATCCGAATGCATGCTGCCGCAAATGACGAGAAAGCAAACGCAGCCTTGGGCCTCGTTGAGTGTGCGAATGCCATGTGTTCTTCGCGTTTTCACGATTTCCTCTCGCCTTTTCCTGCCGGAACGGCGGGGTACTCGTTGTAGGAAGGTGGTATGTTGCGCTGCGCTCTTTCTTCGCTTGCCATCTCAATGTTAGCGTTCTGGCAGTTTTCTTCGTTGCACAGTCGCTCAGCAATCCTGTCTTCTTGGCATTTGCCTCTTCCCCGACGAATTGAACCGACGCTTTTGAATTTGCTCTCGGAGCATTTCGCCGAATCGCCTCTTTTGGTCTTCGACAAATGCTAAGGCCAAACCGTCGTTACTCCAAAAAGGCCGCTGAATTTGATGGTTGATGCCAACTATCAGGATTCGCAATGTTTTGAGCTTTACTTCCGTTCGGCCCAGAAGCGCTCCAAGGAATCCGAGGAGCGCAAGACCGCGGCGAGTCGGTCGGAAGCAGTCTTCGTTGGGATGCATTCTGGCTGGATACTTCGGGACTTCGATCGGAGCCCGAAACGGTATAGTCGAGCGCAACTAGCATTCAATTCTTAGGGGTCAATTTTTGCTTGGGCGATCGCAGTCCTGTAATCTTGCATTCGCTCTGTAAACTGATTCTGATCGTTGAGGTTGGGCAAGTGCGCGACGGTGCTCGCGAAGATCGCCTTCAGAAGATCCAGGGCATGGATGTCCTGATCGCCGAGTTGGGCGATATCGCGGATCATTGCAGCCAAATCCGCCTTCGGATCGGCCCATTGGCCGGGCGACAATGATCCCGCGAGCACCGCTGCCAGGCGCTGAATCTTCCTCTGGTCAGTCACACGGACTGTCTCTTCGCAGGCAGCGGCGACCGCTTCTTGAAACTGCGAGCCCTCTATTCGCGCTTGGACCTCTTTCTGCTTCTCGCGCGCGTCCGCGAGCTCCGAGTCGATCGCCTTGAGCTTGAGCACCAAACCATCCAACAAATACTGTATTCGGCCAACTCTGTTGGCTGAAAGGAACTGATCCTTCAGTATCTTCAGAACTGCGGCAGGGGTGAAACAAAGCCCGCTGAAGGTCAGCGCGAGCTCGCGGCCCTTCTTGTCCCATCCTTCGGGTTCTTCTGGCCACGCCTCAAGTGATGCTTCCAGAGGGTCGTCGATCTTGGGGCTCATTGGAGCATGCCCATCCACTCGGGACTCCTAATCCTCGAAATCCCAGTTATTCTTGTATTGCTCAGCCGTGGGTGTGGCTATGGGATATGTCTCAGCTTTAAGCCCGATGCGGAAGGTGCGCATGTCGGTGTCCTTAACCCGTTTGCCTTCCTTCTTTTTTTCGCGAAGCCAGAGCTCGTGTTCCTCACCGACATAGCGAGCAACGGCCTTGCAGGGGACAATGTAAAACTCGATAGAACCGCTGACTTTGGAAATGCTTACAAAGCAATAGAAAAGCGTCGGATCGTCAACGACCTCATGTTTCTTGCTCATCATCCAATGATTAACTACCCGGCCGAAGACCTTCGAGACTGACATTGGGTTCCGCTTGTTTGTGAAGGCCGTCTTTACCTCGAGCGGAAATGATTTCTTCTTCGCAGGATCGTAGACGAGAATATCAACGCCCTTAGTGTGACCCAGCGTCATATTTGCGGCATAGCCACGAAGTGACAGTTGCGACAACACGGCAAATTCTCCCGCAAGCGAAACTGAATTCTTGTCGATTCTTTTCATGCGGGATTTCATTTTTAGTCGGCTCAGTTTTGCTTGGAGATGGTATCGCGTTTTTGGCATAGTGCACTATACTCACGCCTATATGTCGAAGGCAGTGGCGTTAGCTGCGAAGCGACCTCGATCCAAGGCTGCGCCCGAAAAGATGATTCTGGACCTGTCGGCGTTTGTGCCTCGAGAACTCAGAGACTCGGGCGACGCGCAAACGTTGATTCCCAAACTTGCAAAAGATGAAGAGGCGGTGCGAAGCATCGAGCGCTCGGTGCAGACGATCCCGACGACGCATCGGCTATATGAGGGCGATGCGCGAAGGATGCTGCATCTGGGGCCGGAGAGCGTTCATCTGGTGCTGACGTCGCCGCCGTACTGGACGCTCAAGGAGTATCGGGACTCCGACGGCCAGCTCGGTCATATTGAGGACTATGAGGAGTTCCTGCATGAGCTGGACAAGGTCTGGCAGCATTGCTTCGACGCGCTGGTGCCCGGCGGACGGCTGATCTGCGTGGTCGGCGACGTTTGCCTGTCGCGGCGGAAGAACAACGGGCGGCACACCGTGGTGCCGCTGCATGCGTCGATCCAGGAGCATTGCCGGAAGATCGGCTTCGACAATCTGGCGCCGATCATCTGGCACAAGATCTCCAACGCGGTTTACGAGGTGGAAGGCGGCTCGGGCTTTCTCGGCAAGCCTTACGAGCCCAACGGGGTCATCAAGAACGACATCGAGTTCATCCTGATGCAGCGCAAAGCCGGGCGGCTACCGCGCTCCCGACCTCGCGACGAAGATTCTTGAGCGTGATTTCCGCGGAGAATCACAAGAAGTGGTTCCAGCAGATTTGGACCGGCGTCACCGGCGCGTCGACAAGAGACCATCCCGCGCCGTATCCCACGGAACTCGCCGAGCGGCTGATTCGCATGTTCAGCTTTGTCGGAGACACGGTGCTCGATCCCTTTCTCGGCACGGGGACCACGACCGTGGCGGCTGCAAAATGGGGCCGCAACAGCATCGGCTTCGAGGTGGACCCTCACTACCTCAAACTTGCCGAGAGCCGGATCGCGCGAGATACCTCCTCGCTTTTCAGCAAGGCTGAAATCACCGTGACGGCAGCCGAGTAGTCCTTCGCATGACCCTTGATCCCGACCTCGAACGCAAGCTTCGCAAGGCAATCAGACATTTCTGGACGACCCGCGAGACACAGGCCAAGAAACAAGGTTCAAAGACGGGCTCGCGCGACGCGGGCGCAAGGACCGCCGTAACGGGCGGACGCCAGATGGACGGGTTTGTCTCGTTGGTGAGGGACTACCTTTGCAAGAATGGCCTTCCCAAGACGCAGGTCTTTTGTGAAAAGCGAATCGAACTGCCCGGCTGGTACCGTCCCGAGAAAAAGTGGGATCTTCTGGTCGTGGAGGATGGGCAGTTTCTGGCTGGGATCGAATTCAAGTCGCAGGTCGGCTCGTTCGGAAACAACTACAACAACCGGACCGAAGAAGCGATCGGCAGCGCGTGCGACCTTTGGGCGGCGTACCGGGAGGGAGCTTTCAAGCCGTCTGCCCGTCCATGGTTGGGTTACATGATGCTGTTGGAGGATGCGCCAGGGTCGTCACGGCCTGTTCGGGCGCAGGAGCCGCACTTCAAGGTATTTCCGGAATTCAAGAGCGCGTCTTACGCCAAACGCTATGAGATTCTGCTGACGAAGCTGGTGCGCGAACGGCTGTACGATTCGGCATGTTTTCTGCTTTCCGATTCGACGAATGGACGGAAAGGAAAATACAGGGAGCCCGCCGCTGAATTGAATTTCGATAAATTCATGACCTCGCTATTGGCGCGAGCGATTTCGGTGGCGAAAACGAGGAAGTAGTGCGACGGGCGAAACGGAATACCGCTTTCCGCGTGGGGCTGTGGATGGGGGGCGAGGCGAGACGCCGGAGGATTGGACAAGAGGAGAGGGACAAGAAAGACGTCAAGATCCGCGACCCTTAGAAGGCGAACGGGTCGGGCACCCGAAAGGTCAGAACCGCAGAGAGATTCTTCGCTGCGTGGCGGTGCGGGCTTGCTTACCGCGCGAGCGCCCCTTGCCGGAAGCCTCGCGCTCGGGGGAACGGGATGCTGCGAAAAGGCCAGCCGCCACTCCGACTCAGAATGACGCCGCCCGGGCGTTGGACGCGGGGACGGCACAGGATTGGCGGCAAAGATTGACTGAATCGACCGCAGGGGACTTCAGGGGCTGGAAGCCCCGGTTGGCCCTGCTTGTGTTGTCGGAGCTGAAGAGCCTGTGTGACAACCGGGTTCGGAGTGGCTCAGGGCCTGAAGGCCCAAAGAGAGTGCAGGCTTTATGTCGGGGCTGAAAGGCCCCCTAATGTAACCTCACAACCCTGGCCGGAGATCCGTGGCGCGCGGGCGGGTCTTGTGTCGCCCCTACGGGGCTGCGGCGTATTTTCTGACGGGTTCCCACCGTTTACACGGTGGGCTACGTTGTTACGTCCCTACGACGGGACTCATGAAGCGCTGACTTTCTCATGAAGCCACGAATGTTCTTTGGTTGTCACACAGGCTCTGAAGCTCCGACCCTAAAGATTACCGAATGAAATAGCCGGTTTTGGAGAGGAGTTGGTAGTCCTTGCCTTTTTTGCCGAAGGAGGGGGAGAGGACTACGTCGAGTTTGTGGGGCTTGCCTTCGGCGCCGCTGGCGTTGGTGTAGTAGCCGAGGGTGTAGCGGGTTTTGATTCGCTGGATCAGGGACTGGAATACGGTATCGAGATTGCCCACGCTTTTGACGTCGAAGATTTCGCCGCCGGTCTGGTCCATTACTTTGCGGATGTTCACCAGGCCGGGAACCATGCTGGCGGCGAAGAGGGTGGAGGCCGGGTTGTAGCCGGGGATTTTCAGGTTGTAGAGGACGGTATCGGCGGCGATGGATTCGGTGACGATGTCGCGCGTGCCCTGGCCGCCGGCGTCGGTGCCTACGTCGTCGCTGATGAGGATGATGACGCGGCGGCCGTTGGGGGGCGTCTGCAGGAGGTATTGGGCGGCGACGAAGATGCCGTCGTTGATATTGGTGGCGCCGCCAGCGTGGAATGAGCTGATCTGGTCGGCGATTTTGCTCTTGTCCTTGGTGAGGGGGACGCGCAATTCGGCGTCGGTGGAGAAGGTGAACAGGGCTACCTCGTCATCGGGCTTGAGGGCCGACAGCGCGGTGGTGGCGGCGTCGCGCAGAGGGCCCAGGAAGGGGCCGATGGAATCGCTGAGGTCCAGCACCAGCGCAACGTTGAGGGGCAATTCGTCGCGGCTGAAGACATCGAGTTTCTTGACGACGCCATCCTCGCGGACCTGGAAGTCGTCTTTTTTCAGGTTGGACATGATGTCGCCGGACTTGGTTTTGACCGTGGCGTCGAGCAGGACGAGGTTGACGTCGACTTGAATCGCGCCTTGATCTTGCTGGCGCGCGCGGGTGGTCAGAGGCGAGGCGGACACGGCGAGGAGGAGCGTGCAGGCCAGGCACAGCGTGGTTCGGCGGGAGCTGGACATGGCGGATCCATTGGGCATAATGGCGATCATAGAGTGGATTGTGTCGCAGCGAGGCGGAAAATATCTATTTCGCTTTGTGTTCGCCTTGTGTATACTGCCGCGGTGCTTGCGACCCATACCACCGGCCTTGCCGGGTACCTGGATTGAGCTATGACGGTGACGATCCGCATACCGCGTGTAACGAGTCGAGACGGTGCTTCCCGCGCCGGCAGCCGCAAGGCCAAAGGCCGCGGCGGCGCGAGGCTTCCCAAGCAGGAGCGCGCCCGGCGGTTCGGGACCATCGAGAGAGTGCTGCTTGGGCTCTTTCTGATGCTGCCGCTGATTACGCTGGTGCAGACGCTTTTGGCGCGGACGAATGATTTTGGCTTGTCGGTCAGGCGTGAAACGCCCGGCGACGTGACGGTCCTTTCCGGGCCGCGCTGGTCGTTCGCGGTGCCGTTTGCCGTCACCAACAAGACGGACATCGAAAGGCTGATTGAGTGCGAGAGCGGGGGCCGGAACATCTCCTTGCCGGACTCCGACGGGATCACCTCGGATGGGGTGCTGCAATTTCATCGCGGGCCCGGCGACACGCTCTCGAACGGTACTTGGGAGGACTTCTCGCGAGCGAGCGGGCTGAGGGGTTCGCCGAGAGACCCGGTCGAGGCGATCCGAATGACCGATTGGGCGATCAGCCACGGTCTGGGACCTCGGTGGACCTGCTGGCGGCAGCAGGGGCTGTCCCCCGGATACTAAATCTCCAGACGGCTCTTTGCTTCCAATCCTTCTTTAAACCGGCATTACGTCCAGGCTGCGGAGTGTGCATTTTCGCAAGCTGGTGGCGCGGGAATTTCCCGTTTTCGGACGGCCGCGATAAACTTGTAATTGATGCTTAGCGATTCACGACCGAGCCCGGAGCAAATACTCGCCGAGATCGAGTGGGAAGAGCGCCGGAAGCGGCGCGGGCGGCTGAAGGTTTTCCTAGGCTACGCGGGCGGGGTCGGCAAATCATTCCAAATGCTGGACGAGGGACGGAGGCGCCGCGACCGAGGCGAGGACGTCCTGGTGTGCGGATTGCAGCCGGCATATCCCGCGGAGGTTCAGGAGATATTGAAGAAGCTCGAGGTGATTCCGCTGATAAAGACGGGGGACGCGGAAGCGATCGACGTGCCTGCGGTGATACGCCGCCACCCACAGGTTGTGCTGATCGATGGGCTGGCGTACGACAATCCGCCGGGCAGTCCGCATGCGCATCGCTGGGAGGACGTGGAGGAGATGCTGGAAGCAGGCATCTCCGTCGTTACCAGCGTGAATGTGCAGTACCTCGAGAAGCACCAAAACGAAGTGGAACGCATCACGGGCAAGCGCGCCTCTTGCACCATTCCGATGGGTTTCCTGGATCGCAGCGCCGATGAAATCGTGGTGGTGGACGCGCCGACGGCGGAAAGTTTATTGCGAGGTTCCGTGGAAGGAGGCAGCGCCGCCGTGCTCGCGGCGGAACATAAGCTCTCGCGGCTGCGCGAATTGGCGCTGCTGGTGGCGGCTGGAGTGGTGGACCGTCAGCTTGAAACTTACCTGCGGTCGCATGGGATGGATCAGCCGTGGGGCGTGCAGGAGCGGGTGATGGTTTGCGTGACCCCGCGATCTAACGCAGCGCCCATTTTGGAAAGCGGACGCCGCAATGCCGACCGCTTTCAGGCTGAATTTTACGTCGTCTACGTGCAACAGCCCGCGCTCTCGCAGCAAGACCAACTGGCCTTGCAACAGAATTTGGATTTCGCGCGGCAGCTCGGAGCGCAGGTGGAAGTCCTTTGTGGTCTTGACGCCGCGGATGCGATTTTGACTTTCGCGAGGCAGAAAGGCATCACGCAAATCTTTATCGGTCACAGCACCTCAGAAGGGGCATGGAGGCGGCTCTGGAGCAATCTGGTGGACCGCCTCATTCGCTCCGCCGAAGGAATCGATGTCGTCGTCTATCCCCAATAGCGCAAGCACCGCCAGCGAGGGCCAGAGCGGGGGCGATCCGCGTCCGGCGCGAGGTCAATTGAAGCTGTTGCTCGGCTACGCGGCGGGCGTGGGCAAGACCTATCGGATGCTGGAGGAAGCGCAGCATCTCAGACAACAGGGCAAGGACGTTGTTGTCGGCTACTTCGAGCCGCACAAACGGAAGGACACCATCGCAAAAACCGAAGGATTGGAAATGGTGCCGACGAAGACCATCAATTATCGGGGCGTGGCGCTGCAAGAGATGGATACCGGCGCGATCCAGATGCGGCGGCCCGCGATCTGCGTCGTGGATGAGCTGGCCCACACCAATGTGCCTGGCTCGGAACGCTACAAGCGATGGGAGGACGTGCAAACCTTGCTGGATGCGGGCATCGATGTGATGACCAATATGAACATCCAGCATCTGGAAAGCCTCAACGATCAGATCTTCCATATCACTGGCGTGCGCGTCCGCGAGACGGTGCCGGATTGGTTTGTAAAAAGCGCCGACGAGGTGCTCATGGTCGACGCCACGACCGAAGCTCTTTTGAACCGGCTGAAACGGGGAGATATCTATGCGCTCGAGAAGGCGCAGAAGGCGATGGAGAATTTCTTCAAGGAGTCGAACCTCGCCGCCCTGCGGGAACTGGCCCTGCGGCAGACCGCGCACGAGCTGGAACTGAGAGAATTTGCCGAGAATCTTGAAATCGCAAAGGAGATCCTTCCGGCTTCGCGTTCTTCACAAAAGCAGGTCCGCGACCGGATTTTGATCTACCTCACTCCCGAAGCGTCGACCTCGATGCTCATCCGTCGGGGGCGCAGACGAGCGGATTACTTGGGCGCCGATTGCTTTGCGGTTTCCGTGTCACACCCGAAAGAGCGTCGTGGCCCGGAAGGCAGGGAAGCGATCGAAAAACACCTCAACTTTGCCCGCAATCTTCACGTGGAAACACGAAAGTTGGAAGGCAATGACCCGGCGGAAGCGATCGTCGATTTCGCGCGCCGCAATCAGATCACGCAGATTCTTCTGGGCCGCCCAAAACACCGCTCCTGGAGCCGCCTGTTAGGCAACGATCTGATTCTGCAAATCGTGCGAAAGGCCAAAGACATTCGCGTGATTATCATTGCTGAACGCCAACACCAGCATCTGCCGCCTGCCAGCTGAGAGCTCCGCCCCGTGAGGAGCGCCCGCGCCCGGGCGCGTTAGGCGCGTGCTATCATGAATTCTTCCCTGTGGAGTTTTGCGATGCCGCCCGAGATGCCATCCGCAGACAGCTCTGTCGCCCCGGCCGTTGCACCCGAGTCCGGCCCCAAAATGGATTTGCTGGGGCGCTCGGCCGACGAGCTGCGCGCGTGGATGAGCGAGTTGGGCGAGCCTGCTTATCGCGGCGCACAGCTCTATCATGCGCTCTACGCGGAGCGCCGTCGCGATTTCTCTTCGATGACCAATATTCCCGCCGCGCTGCGCACGGGCCTGGAAAGCAAATACCGCATCGGCCTGCCGGAAATCTCGCGCCGCTATCAATCCGCGGATGGCTCGGTGCGTTACTTGCTTTCACTCGGCGAGAATGCCGGAGCCGGAGCGGCTCGATCCCTTCCCAGCGCTCGCGTGGAAGCGGTCTTCATGCCGTCCGAGGGCCGACAGACGATTTGCATTTCGACGCAGGCGGGCTGCGCCGTGGACTGCCATTTTTGCCTGACGGCACAATTAGGGCTGATTCGCAATTTGACGGCAGGCGAGATCGTCGGGCAGGTGCTCGTTGCGCTGGAAGATCAACGCACATTTTTGGCCGCGGGGTCCGGCTCCGAAGGAGCTTCGGGGCTGGCCCCACGCACGAATGTGGTGCTGATGGGACAGGGAGAGCCGCTGCTGAATTACGAGCCGGTGCTGGCGGCGGTGCGAATCCTGCTGGATCAGAAGGGGATTGGCTTGGCCCCGCGGCACGTAACGCTTTCGACGAGCGGCATTGTGCCGGGGATCGAACGGCTGGCGCAGGAGAAAGTTCGCCCGAATTTAGCCGTCTCGCTCAACGCTTCGAGCGACGAACAACGCGACGCCATCATGCCGATCAACCGCAAATATCCTCTGGCGGTTTTGCTCGACGCTTGCCGGCGTTATCCGCTGGGGCCGCGCGGCTATGTGACCTTCGAATACGTTCTGCTGGGCGGATTCAATGACTCGCCGGAAGACGCCCGGCGGGTTGTGCGGCTGCTCTCGGGCTTGCCCGCCAAGGTCAATCTGATCCCGTGGAATCCGGGAGAACTGCCGTATCGCGCGCCTGAACCGGAGCGCATCGAGGAATTTCGCAGCGTGCTGATGGAAAAGGGTGTATTTGCGTTTGTGCGCTATTCGCGCGGGCGGGATATCGCCGCGGCCTGCGGCCAACTTGCGCTGATCGAGGGCACGGCGTTCCCCGGCATCGCTTCCGCGCCGGTGGCGCCGCCTACCTAGAACTTGTCTACTCGTCCCATAAATGGCTTGGCGCGAAAACAAAGAATTTCTTCAGGGGCTAAAGCCCAATTGTTTTGGCCTTTTCATGTCGGAGCTAAAGCTCCGACCCCCTAAGGGACGCGGAGACTCTGAGGCGTGCCCCATAGTTGTCACACAGAGTCTAAAGCTCCGACCCCCTGAAACACTTTTATGAGACGGCTCCTAATGGACTCAAGCGCGAATACCAATCGCGGCCATCAGGCGCCCGGTGTGAATCCCCTCTCTGCGGTAACTGAACAGCAGATCGGTGCGGCAGGCCGTACACAGCGTGCTGACTGCAATGTTGCGCTCGGCCACGCCGGCGTCTGCGAGTTGCCAGCGGTTGGCCGCACGCAGATCCAGTTGGACGCGTGGCGGAGGTGGCTGATGGCCCGGCGGCATCATGGTCAGCCAAGGCAGCGGGTTTGGTTCCTCGCCCAGCGCGAGCTGCTCAAACGGCCCATCAAACCAGTCCGAGGCCGACGGAAACTGGCCCGCGAATGCCTGGGCGACTTCCGGACCAACCTCATAGCAGCAGCGTCCGATGGCTGGCCCGAGCGCCGCGACGACGTCCTGCGGCCGTGTGCCGAACTCGAGACGCATCCGGCCGAGCGTCTTCACCGCAACGCGCGCCAGTGTGCCGCGCCAACCCGCGTGCACAGCGGCAATGACTCTTCGCTTGCGATCCGCCAGCAGGATTGGCACGCAGTCGGCCGTCTGCACGGTCAACAGCAGTCCGGGCTCGAGGCTGATGGCGGCGTCGCCTTGCGGAGGCTGCTCAGGCGGCGCGGAAAAAACGTGCATGGCGTCGCAGTGAATTTGCCGCAAGGCCACCAGCGCCATGTCCTCCGCGCCCAGGGCACGGCGGAACTTGGCGCGGTTTTGCGTCACCCTGTCGCGGGCATCCCAATCCGTGAAGCCGAGATTGAGGACGCGTTCATCGCCCAAATGGCTCTCGCCGCCGGGACGGGTGCTGAAGCCGTGCACAAGCCAGGGGGTTGCCACCAGGGATTCCGCGACAAGCAGCTCGATGCCGCCGGCGCGGCGCGCCTTCCAGCCGTCGCCTGCCGATCGCGGAGGTTGACTGGAACGCCGCTCTGGTGAGCGCTTCGCCTTGGTCCTGGCAGATAGCATGGCCGATGATGCACTGTAGCGCATTTTCGGGCGTATTTCGCGGCGGGCGCCATTCATGGTCTGTCGGCTGCGCGACCGGGTTTCGCAAGACCGCTGGTAACGGGACGGTGTGATGTGATCGTCGGATTAGGCGCGGACATTTCCGAAATCGACCGCATCGAGGCCGCGATCGCGCGGCACGGGCGCGCTTTCATCGAGCGCGTGTTCACGCCGCAGGAGATCGCCTATTGCGAACGTCATCGCGCTCGCGGCGAGCGCTACGCCGCGCGGTTTGCCGCCAAGGAGGCCACGATGAAGGCTCTTGGCACTGGGTGGCGCCTTGGCGTCCGCTGGGTGGATATCGAAGTGACGCGGCTGGCCAGCGGCCGGCCGACGATTGAACTGCACGGCGCCGCGCGAAAGCATGCCGAGCGCCTGGGCGTGAGCCGCATCCTTGTGAGCCTTACCCACAGCGGCAACATCGCGTTCGCAGAAGTCATTTTTGAAAGCTGATTCGCCCGCGGAGCCGCGCTTGCCAGGGGCAATGCGGGAGGAGCCAACCGCGAGCATCCGGAGACGGCTGTGGTTTCTATCGCCATTCTGGTTGGCCTCGGGGTAGGACTACTGGTCGGATTCCTCGGCATCGGCGGCGGAATCGTACTCGTGCCGATGCTGACCTCGCTGCTGGGCTTTAGCCAAAAGATTGCTCAGGGGACTTCGCTGTTCATGCAGTTGCCGCCCCTCGGGATCGGAGCGTTGCTGCTCTACTGGCGGAAGGGACTGGTGGACCGCTGGGCTGGCGCGGCTTGCGCGCTGGGGATTTTCGCGGGCGGCTACTTTGGCAGCCGCCTGGCGATTGGCGTGAGCTCGCGCGAACTGCAGGGACTCTTCGGCGGCTTCCTAATCGTAGCGGCCGGCTCGCTGTGGCGAAAACCGCACGAAAAAGAGCCGGTCGTGATCGAACCTGAAAGATGGCCACGTGTGACGCTGGTTTTCGTGGTGGCCTGCGGCGTGGGTGTGCTCAGCGGACTATTCGGAGTAGGCGGAGGCATCTTGCTGGTGCCGCTGCTGGTGGTGGTGCTGGGGTTCGAGCAACATGTCGCGCAGGGCACGAGCCTGGTGGCGCTGGTGCCGCCGACGGGGCTACTGGCATTCCTGAATTACCAGCGCGCCGGCCAAGTGGACTGGAAGACGGGCCTGCTGATCATGCCGGGCGTATTCCTGGGCGGGCTGATCGGCAGCCGGCTGGCGCTGCGGTTCGAGCCCCGCGAAATGCGGCGAAGCTTCGCGGTTCTGCTGCTTCCCGTTGGCGCCTGGCAACTGATCTCCGCACTGCTGCGCCGCTAGTGGCGACGCGCGATCATAAGGCAGGCGGAACGCGGGAAGCTGCCGCAACGCCACGCGGAGCGCGCGTTTTGGCGCTGGTGCGCGGTGGCATGCTCGTGTACGCTTCGGTCGGAGCGAACGCGGAGGCCCTCTGCCGGAAACTCTTTCCACCACGGCAAACTCGCCCGAATGGCGGATCTTAATCGACTGCGCGAGTTCGCATACTCGACGGGCGCGTCTCGCTGAGTTGGCTTGCGAAGGCGTGGATTGGCCGTTCCTGGCGGATCTTGCGCAAGCACACGGGATATTCCCGCTGGTCGCCTTGGGGCTTGAAGACGCTGACGAACAGCTCGTGCCTCCGGAGATTCTTCGTACTTTCCGTGAGCGGCAGCGGTCTCACATGCTGTTCACCCTCCGGTTGACCGCGGCGTTGTTCCCGTTGCTCGGCCACTTGGCGGACTCTCATATCGAAACGCTCGTCACGAAGGGACCGGCGCTTTCTTTCCGGTGCTACGACGACCCAGGCCTCCGTCAATACAGCGACCTCGACTTGATCATCCGCGATCGGGATGCGCTGCGCGCGAGCGAAGCGATGATCGCGCTGGGATTCGAACCTAAAGTTCCGCTCAGGGCCATCGAGGCGGGCAAGTTCCCGGGCGAATACGTTTTCAGTCAGCCGAGCTCGAAGCTGCTGGTGGAATTTCACACCGAGCGCACCTTTCGCTATCATCCGCGTCCGTTGCGCGTGGAGGGGTTATTCGAGCGGCAGGCTCGCGTGACGTTTGACGGGCATGACGTACCGGCGCTTTCCACAGAAGACGAGCTGCTGCTCATCTGCATCCACGGCGCGAAGCACTTCTGGGAACGTTTGCTGTGGGTCGCCGACGTGGCGGCGCTGGTCTCCCGGCAACCGATCGACTGGCAGCGCGCGCGGGCGGCAGCGCAGGAAGCAGGCGCCGAACGCATGCTGCACGTGGGACTGCTGCTCGCCGCTAACGTGCTCGGCCTTGCGTTGCCCGCCGAGATCGCGGACGAGGCACGCTCCGATGCCGCGGCTCTTCGCGTCGCCGACCAAATCGCCAGCCGCCTGCCCTTCGCGAATCTTGTGCCGCTGGGACTTTTCGCTCGAGCGGCATTTCGGGCGCGCATGAGGGGTGGCTTGCTGCGGGGCGCGGGATACTTGCTACGGCTTTCGCTGTATCCCACGGAAGAAGATTGGGCGAAGGATGGGGAAGGAACGCGGCCGTGGCTGCTGGACGCGATCGGCCGGCCGTTCCGGCTGGCCCGGAAATACGGCCGCGTGAGCCGGGCCTAGTCTCCTTCACCAACGGCCGTGGATGTGCCAAAAAATTTTAGAACATTACTTGCAAAACCACTTGCCCTAATTGTACAACCAAGGTTCTCTCACGGCGCGAATGTACGTGGTCCTTCAGGCGCAGCAAGAAAGCGATCGATAAGCGGCATCTTCTGGATCAGGCAACCTTCATGAATGCGCGATATCGCAAGAGTGAGAACGTAGTGACACGCCGCATCGCGGAGCAGACGCTGCTCGTCCCTGTCACGGCGAATGTAGCGGACCTGAATTCGATCTATATGCTGAATGACCTGGGAACGCGCGTCTGGGAGCTGATCGGCAGCGAGAACAGCCTGGATCAGATCGTCGAAACGATCACAAACGAATACGATGCCGGTCCGGAGGAAGTGACAAGCTCCGTTCTGGAGTTCCTCAACTCTCTCTGCGACGCGAAGCTCATTGCTTCTGAATCGAGGACAGCGGATGGAGCAAGTCGGTTATAAGGATTTCAGCGCATTTCTGCATGACTCGCTGCTCGCAAAGCGCATACCCATCAACGGCACGATCGAAATCACCAGACGCTGCCCGCTAACCTGCCTTCATTGCTACAACAATCTTCCTCTGCAGGACCCGGCCGCACGGTCTAGCGAGCTGACTTACGAAGAGCATTGTCGTCTTGTCGACGAAATCGTGGCGGCCGGCTGTTTGTGGCTGCTTTATACGGGCGGCGAAATATTCGCCCGGAAAGACTTCCTAGATATCTACACGTACGCAAAACGGCGCGGACTGCTGGTCACACTTTTCACCAATGGAACACTGATCACGCCGAAAATCGCGGATTACCTCACCCAGTACAGGCCATTTGCGATTGAGATCACGTTGTACGGCCGGACCAAGGAAACGTACGAGCGCCTGACCGGCGTTCCGGGCTCCTATGACAAATGCCTGCAGGGGATCAAGCTGCTGATGGAGCGGAAGCTTCCCTTGAAGCTGAAAACGGTGGCGGTAACAGTCAATAAACATGAAATTTGGGAAATGAAGCGATTTGCCGAAGAAGAGCTGGGATTGGAATTCAAGTTTGACGCGATGATGAATCCGCGGATCGACTGCTCGCAGAGTCCGCTGACGGTGCGGCTCAGCGCCGAGGAAGCGGTGCTGCTGGATTTGCAGGATCCCAACCGAATCGAGGAGTGGAAGCAGTTCGGCTCGATCTTCAACGGTCCGGTGCACAGCGCCGGGCACGAAAGCGAGGTTTATCACTGCGGCGGCGGCCTGAGCTCCTTTGCGATCGATCCGCAGGGGAAAATGAGCATTTGCGTTTTGTCGCACGTCGACAAGTACGATCTGCGGAACGGGTCTTTCAAGGACGGGTGGGAGCACTTCCTGCTGCAGGCGCGGCGCAAGAAGACGACGATGCTTACGAAGTGCACGGAGTGCCATATCAAGGCGATTTGCGGCATGTGTCCGGCGAATGGCGAATTGGAGAACGGCCATGCTGAAAAGCCCGTGGAATTTTTGTGCCAGGCTGCACATCTGCGCGCACATCTTCTCGGGTTTTCCATTCCAGCGCATGGCGATTGTGAGTACTGCGAGGGGGGAAGCAAGTACGCGGATTTGATGCGGTCGTTAACAGCACTGCAAACTTTTGACTTGCAACGCGTGATGCCAGCGGCCGCGACAGGAGTTTTGCCGATTTTGTCCGAGCAAAAAACAAGTGGCGGCTGCGCGAGCGGCGGCTGCCGTTCCTGCAACACTGCTGGATAACCGAAAAAGGGGGCAGCGAGGGTTTATGGATGAGATTAAGGCACCGGGTTCCAAGAAGCCTTACAGCAAGCCGGAGTTGAAGCGCGTGGACTTGAGGCCGGAGGAGGCAGTGCTGGGAAATTGCAAGATGAGTATTTCTGCCGGGCCTGGTTCTGGCAGCAGTTGCAAGCCCGCCGGATCGTCATGCTCGACGCAGGGAAGTTAAGCAGTTCTGAGTCGCCCAAACATTTGTCGAGGACATCCGAGCAGAATCGGCTCAACAATACAAATCGGTTCTGCGTTGAGATTGCCGGCATCCGCGTAGCTGTGGATTCCGGTGATCCGGAGATGAGGCTGGGAGTAAGCGAGACGATTCAGAGATTCGCGGTCGACCGAATCGACGCCGATGTTCACATTCGAGTGTTCCGTGGCGATCCTGGGCCCCTCGCTGGGGGCAAGAAGTTGTTCGATTCGGGTTCACTGTGGCAGCTTCATGGGAATCGAGAAAAGTACCAGTTTCGCTTCTTTTCTTCGTCCTTCGGCGCAGAGCCTTACAACGTGGCAACGTTCTCTTCGGACTTTACCAGGGGCGAGATCCATCTGCCCCGAAATGGCGCATCTGATCAGCGGACCTACCCGTTTGAGTATCCGCTGAACGAGTTGCTGTTCATCAACTTGCTGGCGCAGGGCCGGGGAGTTGAAGTCCACGCGTCCGGGCTGATCGATCCCGAGGGGAATGGCCGGCTGTTTCTCGGCCAATCCCGGGCGGGGAAAACCACAATTTCCGGGCTTTGGCAAAGGCTGCGGGGAGTGCGGATTCTCAGCGACGACAGGATCATCCTGCGTAAGGAGCGTGGACGCATTTGGATGCACGGTACGCCTTGGCACGGTGAAGGGTTGATGGCGTTGCCGGCACGGGCGCCGCTGACGCAGATTTGCTTCTTGCGGCATTCGCCGAGCAATTCGCTGGTTGCGCAAGGGAAGGCCGAAGCTGTGGCGCGGATGTTTGCGTGCACTTTTCCTCCGTTTTACAGCGCGGAGGGGATTGATTTCACCGTGAAGTTTCTCGATGCGGTCGTCGACTCGGTTCCGTGCTATGAGCTTGGCTTTCTCCCTGACGAAAGCGTCGTGAGGTTCCTTGGTGAGACTCGACTCGCTGATGGCTAGCTCTGGCCAGCGGATAGACGCCTTCGTGAACAATGCATCTCCGTCGTTTGCGGATACCGCGGCTGATCTGCTGGCGTCAGGGTACCGTCTGCGCTTTCGGGCCACGGGGCGAAGTATGCAACCGGCCATCGGCGAAGAAGAAGTGATCACGGTGGAGCGCATCTCGGCGGATGACGTGAGGATAGGGGATATCGTGTTGTATCGCGCGAAACAATCGGTGATCGCGCATCGGGTCGAGAAGATCGAGAGAGATGCGGAACGGGTGACGTGCTTGCTGCTGCGAGGGGATGCTTCTGAAGATTGCGACGACCGGGTCCTGCCGGCACAAGTGTTAGGCAGGGTGGTGGCCATTGATCGGGAAGGGCGGCGAATCAGCGTAGTTAGCCCAAGAGCCAAGCTCGGACAACGCTTTCGCGCTTACGTTTCAAAGATTAAGGGAGTGATCCGCTTTCTCTCGCCCGGGCATGCCGCTTAGGATTTCGATCCTGCGACTAACGTGCTCTGATCCATAAGGTTTCGAACGATCGTCTTCCGGGCGGTAACTGCGGAGACAACTCCCCACATTTTCGGGGTACCGTGCGCGGCGGCGATTCAAGATAATTCCGTCCCATGATAAATTCATACAGTACCTGTACAAGCAATCATACTGAAGGAACTATTTCGGCGCCGACTGACAGCCCGTCGGCAACTCGTGTCCACGCGGACGAGCCATCCTGCGGGTGGCTACGAATCGTTGTGCGGGCGACTCCCGGACGCTGCATCCTGCAGGCCGCACTGCTTCTTTTGATGGCAGCCCCATTGCACGCCGCCATCACCATGGTGCAGGTGGCTACCAACGCGCAGAGCACTGTCTCCAGTTCAGCGGTTACTTTTGGGGCCAGCACGGTGGCAGGCAATCTGTTGATTGCTTGCGTGAGTTGGACGAACACGCAGAATTTTTCCAGCATTGCCGACACGCAGGGAAATTCATTCACCCAATTTGGCCCCGAGGTGAACTCCAGCTCCGGCGAAAAAGCTCGCTGCTACTATGCCAAGAATATTGTCGGCGGGGCGGACACGATAACGTTTACGCTGGCCGCCACGGCCGGTTTCATGGAAATGTATATTCACGAAGTCTCGGGCGTCAGCTATACGAGCCCGTTCGACCAGTCTTGCAGCAATTCGATGCCCGGCGGCGGCACGATCAGTTGCAGCGTGACGACGACCGCAGCCAACGAAATCCTGTTTGGCTACAATCAGGACAACACCTCCAGCGGGGGAAGCGGGTTTACCGTGGCATCCACTTTCGACGGCAACATTTCCGAGTACAAGGTGGTGGCCTCCGCGGGGACCTATACCATTAGCACGACGCAGAGCAGCGCGGGTATTCTCATCGGTGGCACGTTTGAAGGCCCGGCAAGTCCGACGCAGATCACGCTTTCATCCTTCACGGCCACTGCATATGCGGGTGGGCAAGTCGCGGTCCGATGGCGCACCGGATTTGAATATGACAATCTTGGCTTTCATCTCTACCGGGAAAGCGGCGGCCAAAAGGTTGAATTGACGCAATCGTTGCTCGCTGGGTCGGCGCTTTTCGCCGGCGAGAAAACTACTTTGACCAGTGGGAACAGCTACACCTGGCCGGATACTCTTCCTTCAAACGGGTCGCCGGCCCAATATTGGCTTGAGGAAGTCGATTTGCACGGCCAGCATATTTGGCACGGCCCCATCGTTCCTACCGCGGACTCCGCCCCTGCGCCCGCGTGGCCAGCCAGCCCGCCGCTGCTGAAGCAACTTGGTCTCCGAATAGGAACGAGCGCGCTAAAAACGAAAGCCTCGGTGGCGCCGCCGGAGAGCAAAGCAGACTCGTCCGAAGACGGCTTCGGTTTTCGAGAAATCGATCGCGACCCGGAGCCGCAGGGCGTTCAACCGCAACTCCGAACTCAATGGGCGCTCGCCGCAGGTCCCGCGGCTAAGATCGGGGTCAGCAGCGACGGATGGTATCGCGTCACCCAGTCTGACCTCCTGGCCGCCGGATTTGCCGCGGGCATCGATCCGCGCACTCTCCAGCTTTTCGTGGACGGCGAAGAGGTCCCGATGCTGGTGAATGTTGATACGCATGGACGACTGCAGCCGGCAGGAATCGAGTTTTATGGCATTGGGTTGGACACCGCCTACACCGACACCAACGTGTACTGGCTGGTGAACGGCTCCACGCCAGGCAAGCGCCTTGGCGGCGCACAGGGTCAGTCGCCGGCGCGACAGGTCCAGGCGATGGCTGATGCAAGTTTTGATCGGGGCGCGAGCTCGGCGGCCTTCCCCAGCACTGTCGAGCGCAGCGACCGAAGCGTTTATATCGCCGCAATTGAGAATGGAGACGGCGAAAGCTTCTTCGGACCCGTGGTCACGTCGGAACCGGTCGATCAGGATTTGACTCTGCAGCATCTTGATCCGGGTGTGCGGGCAGACGCGCAGATCGAGGTCGTTCTGCAAGGCACGACTTTGGGCGACCACCGCGTTTCGGTTCAAGTGAACGGCCACGCGATTAGCCCGGTGGTTTTCGCAGGGCAGGTTCTAGGAAGCATCCAAGCCGCGATCCCCCAGAGTTGGTTGCATGAGGGCGACAATCAAGTGACTCTGGCGAGCGAACTGGGCGACGCGGATGTCAGCGCGGTGGATCATATCCGCCTGACTTATTGGCACAGCTATGTTGCCGATTCGGATTCGCTGCAGTTCACCACGTCCGCTCAAAAAGAGCTCGAAGTGCACGGTTTTGACAATGCGCAGATTCGCGTCGTTGACATCACCGATCCTATGAATCCTGAAGCAATTTCCGATTTCGTCCATCAGGACGCGACCGGCTATAGCGCAACGTTCTCGGTGACGGGTCCAGGAATTCGAACGCTTTTGGCCTTCGCCGAACCAAGTGTTGAATCCGCTGCCTGGGTCATGGCGAACCACCCTTCCTCGTGGCATAAGGCTACAGGCCGATACGACGAGGTGATCATCAGCAACGCCGCGTTCATCCAGGCTCTACAGCCTCTCGTGAATCTGCGCAAGCAGCAGGGGCTCTCCGTGGCTGTGGTGGATGTGCAAGATGTCTACGACGAGTTCAACTATGGAGCCAAAGACCCTGGCGCCTTAAAGGATTTCATCCAGAGAGCGTTGAGCAGTTGGCAGAAGCCGCCGCGATTCGTCCTGCTCGCGGGAGACGCCACGTTTGACCCCCGGAACTATCTCGGCTTGGGGGATTTCGATTTTGTGCCGACGAAATTCGTGGACACGGCCTACCTGAAAACGGCCTCCGATGATTGGTACGTCGAGGGAGATAACGACCTGCCGGTATTGGCGATCGGACGCCTACCGGTCCGCACTTTGAGCGACGCCGAGACGGTCGTATCGAAGATTGTGGGAAATGAGAAAGGCGGCCAAGCCGAGCCTTGGAGAAAGCACGCGCTCCTGGTAGCAGACGCAAACGACAGCTTCAATTTTCAGGGAACTACGTCTCAACTCAAGGCGCTATTGCCCGGCAACGAGCAGGTGACGCAAATATTCCGGGGGCAAACCGACGACGCGACAACGAGCACGCTTCTTCTGAATGCGATCAACCAGGGCCAGGGACTGGTTAATTACTTCGGCCATGGCTCGGTGGAACTGTGGGACGGCAATCTGCTGACCTCGGATGCGGCCACGGGGCTTACCAATCGCGATCGGCTGCCATTCGTCATCGCGATGACTTGTCTGAACGGCTACTTCCAAGACCTCTACACGGTCGCGTTGGCGAAAGCGCTGCTCCTATCTTCGGGAGGCGGCGCCGTGGCGGTGTGGGCTTCGTCTGGACTGAGCGCGCCTGACGGACAGGCTCCCATGGATCTAGCCGTGATCGATTCGCTCTTCGAAAAATCGACAACACTTGGCGAGGCAGCCCTCGCGGCAAAACAGAAAGTGACTGATCCTGATATTCGCCACACCTGGATATTCTTCGGTGACCCTGCCACAAAACGAATGTGGTAGCAACGGTTGCGTGGACAAGGAAGGGCAGTGCCGGAGCGCTCATAGCCCCAGTTCGTTCGCCTGAATCCGGGGAAATGCAGGATTGATCCAGATCCGCTGCGATTCGCTTAGTGATTTACGCCTTCGGCGGCATGGACAAAAACGGCAACGCACCCGGTGCCCTTGAATCCAAACTGCGAGCACGTTGTCTTGTCGGCCGATGGATCTTTGGCGACCGCGTTCGTGACTTGAACAGGCGTGAAGATGTGGCTGTTTTCTGCGAGGGCGACTGCTTGCCGGCCTCCCGGGTCGGGCACGTTTTGCAACCAGGCGCCTGTTCGCCCATCGACGACACCGAGTGAGTCCACCGGCGGCGTGCTCTTGTCGTTCGAGGTGAAGTAGAACCGGCCGTCTCCGGCGTTGTACCAATCTTCGTCGCCACCCCCGATCTGAGTGACTTTGGAAATAATCTTGCCGTCGGTCGCACTCAATACTACTGGCCCGCCGCACGTCACCGGCACATGCCCCGCGGGACCCAGCGCCTCGCCGCTCGCGTCACAATTGCCCGGCTTCAATGATTTCTCGACCTTCATGCTCCTGGGATCGATCACCGCGATCTCGGCGAATCCGCCGTTGCTGCCTCCATGGTTACGATACCCGGGAACCGTCAGGAAGAAACGGTGCAGCTCCGGTACCCAAAGCGGCTGTTCCAAGCCGGTCGCGCCTTCGAATGCAACGTGGCCTAGCACCTTGTAGCTGTCTGCATTGATGAAGGTCGCATACGGGTTCCCGCGGGTGGGCGGGGTCGTGGGAGTGGCGGCAAGCGGTTGATTATTGGCCACCAAAATGATGTGCTCGACAGGATCGTATCCAATCTCATCAGCGCGGTCGCAGTGCTCACCACATTCAGGAATTGCCGTGCTGACCGACTGAACGATCTTCAGGTAGCCTGGCGAGTTGGGGTCGACGTCCGCTACACGCACGGTGCTGTTGCCATCGCCCGCCCAGACTCTCTTATTGGGAGTCACCAAAACGCCGTTGGGGCCCTGGCCGTTTGGTGGCGGGGTGGCGCCATTGTTCGGACCGGCAAATCCGGCAACCCGGCCCACATACACGCCGTTCTCGGCGTCGATGATGTCGATGCCGAAATTCGACCGGTCGGACAGGTAAAATCTCTTCGTGCCTGGGTCCACCCAGGCGATGTCTGAACTGACCAGCGGGTTACCGGGCAGCGCGATAACCCCTATGAGCTTGAGAGGCGCCTTGGCATTGCGCCCGTGGGATTCAGTTACCTGAGCGGGACGAGCCGCGAGAGCTAGAATCACAGTGAGGGCTGAAACCCCGGCAAAGCCGTAAATCAGTCTCGCTTTCATCTTCGCCTCCGAAGGCCCATTGTCTAAGCATTGTGGATTTCTACAACGAGCTCTTGGCACAACGGAGTAGCGTAACGTTGTGCCAGCTTGGTGGGGTTTTGCTGCGCTCCTCGACATTTCGTCGGGAAGGGCAGCGGCCAACTCTAACGGCTAGCTGAGCGTCTTGAATTGCCAAAGCTACTTGACGGCGTTGTCCGTGCGGCCACCGTCATCCGCACCAGTTTGACTATCCCTTAACATCGTCCCGTTGCTGAGCATAATCTTGTTAAGGCGTCCCACAGGCAGGCCGGTTTTGGAGCGCCACACGTACACGGTAACCACGTCCCCGGGCTTCAGCGAAGTCCTGTTCCAGCCGACGAGACTCACAGCAGCGGGGCTGCCAACTTCCGTGGTCCAATGCTCGACGTTACCCTTCTCGTCCTTGTAGTCGAATAGAACAAGCGTGTGGGGGTTAATCCAACTGTACTTGGTGATTACGGCGTCCTTCAAGACCACCGGCTTGGTCATGTCATACGCAGCGGCCCCGTGATGCGCAAATGCGGGAACACAAACGACCAGAAGGATGGCCACTCGGGCGGCGTACGCGAGCACGTTGATTTTCATCGGGACCTCCGGATGACGTTTCCCCTTGTCGGCAGTAATTCAGAATAAGCTTGCCCGACGCCGCGGGTCAAGGACCTCGCCTAGCGGTTGGCGGCGAGCGAGTGTTGCGTCGACTCATTGAGACCGCCCGACTTATCGCGAGGCGACCGCACTCGCTGAAGCTTCGCCCTTGGTTCCGGCACCCAAGTACTGTTTTCACCTCATTGTTTTATCGGCCGGGCTAAGCTACATAGAAAGGTGTATATGAAGAGGGAAGGATTCGGCGCAATCCTCCGATGAAACGAGTCACAATTTGAAGTGTGAAGCTCAAGGCGCGAGCCGAATCCCGGGCGGGGGGTGGCAATTCGTTCTTTGGGCGCCCTTCCAGCGTCAAGTCAACTTGCAAATCTGTGGATCGCACGGCTCGCGAGTACCCATGGAGCCGGGGCCTTGCGGATATCATTCCGCAATCGTCGACGATCTGCAATCGGACAGCTCTTATTTTTACGCGCTGTGCGACGGGCGCAATCTTCCCGATCCGGCCTCGCGATTCCAGCCTCAAGGCGTCCACGGGCCGTCGCAGGTCGTAGATCCCGAGTCATTCGTTTGGTCCGATCGCGCGTGGAGGGGACGGGCTCTCTCCTCGAGCATCTTCTATGAGCTGCACGTAGCCACGTACACAGAGGCGGGTACTTTTGAGGCAATCATTCCACACCTCGACGCGCTCGCGGAGCTCGGCATCACGACGATTGAACTGATGCCCGTCGCGCAGTTCCCGGGCACGCGCAACTGGGGTTATGACGGCACCTACCCCTATGCCGCGCAGAACAGCTACGGGGGGCCGCTAGGATTGCAACGATTGGTAGACGCGGCCCATGCTCGCGGCCTGGCGGTCGCCCTCGACGTCGTCTACAACCATCTTGGACCCGAGGGGAATTACCTCGGCGTGTATGGACCCTACTTCACTTCGCGCTACAAGACGCCTTGGGGAGAGGCGATCAATTTCGACGGGCCCGACAGCGATGCTGTTCGTCGTTTTTTTATCGACAACGCCTTGTATTGGCTGGAGTCCTTCCACATCGACGCGCTTCGCCTGGATGCGGTGCACGGAATTTTCGACTTCAGCGCGAATCACTTTTTGGCGGAGCTGCAGGCGGAAGTCGCATCGCTTTCCCAGCGCCTTGGCAGGCAGATCCACCTCATCGCGGAAAGCAATCTGAACGACGCCAGACTCCTGCATTCCGCGGAAAAGGGCGGCTACAATCTCGACGCGCAATGGAACGACGATTTTCATCACTCCGTTCATACGCTACTTACACGAGAACAAACCGGCTATTACGCCGACTTTGGCAAGCTCAGCAATCTCGCCGATACCCTGAAAAACGGCTGGTGCTACAGCGGCCAATATTCGGCCTTTCGGCGCCGGCGCCACGGAAATTCCCCCGCGGGAATCGCGCGCTCGCGGCTCGTCGTCTGCACCCAGGATCACGATCAAGTGGGGAATCGCGCCCGCGGTGAACGACTCAGCTCGCTGGTAGGAGCGGAGGCGCTGAAGCTGGCGGCGGGCATCACGTTATTGTCGCCATTCACACCGCTTCTATTCATGGGCGAAGAATATGCCGAAATTTCGCCGTTCCAATACTTTGTCAGCCACGGCGACCAAGATTTGGTCGAGGCCGTTCGCAAGGGCCGGCTGGAAGAGTTTTCCTCGTTCGATTGGGTCCATGAGGTGCCTGACCCGCAAGCCGAGTCCACCTTTGAGGCCTCGCGCCTAGACCACTCGGTAGCAGAACGCGAGCCCCATCGGACAATGCTCCGTCTCTACAAGTATCTGATTCGCTTTCGAAATGAGCATTTGCTAAGTCAGTGCACCGATTGGGATATACGGGAGTGCGGCGATCGCATGCTTTTGCTTCTGCTTGACTCCGGGCCGCGGTTGCTCGCTTTCATCTTCCACTTCGGAGATGTACCGGGCACGATGGTGGAGCCTCTTCCAGGGGAAAGCTGGCATCTACGGCTTGACTCAAGTGAAGCTGCCTGGCTCGGACCAGGCTCACGCCTCCCGAAACTCCTGCGCTCCAATCCGGCGAGCGCGATCATCCTCCAGCCGTGGTCCTTCGCTGTATTGGAGCGTGCCGTGGGAGATTAATCATGCGGACCGCGCGTACGATTCACTCGCCTCGGATCCGGGCTCGCATTGGAAAGCCCGTTCGCCCAAAGCAGTTCCTCGAATCCGAAGCCGATGCGACAGCCATTCCTCCGTCTCAGATCCCCTCGGCAACCTATCGCTTGCAGTTCAACCGCAACTTTCGTTTCGAGGATGCCACCCGCATCCTGGATTACCTTCGCGACCTGGGAATTACGCACGTCTACGCATCTCCGATACTGGGCAGCCGCCATGGCAGCGAGCACGGGTATGACGCCACCGATCCCACTCGAATCGACCCGGACCTGGGATCCGAGGAAGACTTCTACGCCTTCCAGGATGCTTTGCGCGAGCGCGGAATGGGCATCGTGTTGGACATCGTTCCCAATCACATGGCTGCGAGCAGCGAAAACCCCTGGTGGATGGATGTGCTCGAAAACGGCCCAGGCTCGGCGTTCGCTTCGTATTTTGATATCGACTGGCATGCCGGCCCCCGCAGTTTGGAAGGGAAAATACTTCTTCCCGTGCTTGGCCAGCCATTCGGTGAAGTTCTGGAGTCCGGCGAACTCCGCTTGCTTTTTCAACGCGGCAAATTTTTCATTCAATACTACGAGTCCGTCTTCCCGCTATCGCCGAAATCGTATCGTCATGTACTGATTCATCGGATTGACAAGCTGCCAGACCTGCTTGACGAAAAGACCGCAGCCTATGAGGAGTATGCCGGAATCCTGGCCTCGCTAGCGTCTCTCTTTCGAAATGAGAACACCGCCCTGGAATCGCCTGCCGACAAGCGTTTGAAATTCGAGGCCACTCGCGGACGTTTGCGACAGTTGGCAGCCACCAGCAACGAAATAGGGCAGTTCATGCAAGCGAACATCGCCGAATTCAACGGAAAACAGGGCGATTCGGCGAGTTACCGCCTTCTGGAAGCCCTTCTCTCGGAGCAATATTACAAGCTCGCGTATTGGCAGAACGTCAATGAAAGCATCAATTACAGGCGGTTTTTCACCATCACGGATCTGGTAGGCATGCGCGTGGAGGATCCGGCCGTCTTCGAAGCGACCCACTCCTTGATCCTGCGGATCGCCGCGAGGCAATCTGCCGTTGGCTTGCGGATCGACCATGTGGATGGGCTCCGAGATCCGGAAGGCTACCTGCAAAAGCTTCGGGAAAAACTTCGTGAATCACACACGAATGGTCATGCTGCGGACGCTTATCTTCTCGTCGAGAAGATACTCTCCCAGGACGAGAAGCTTCCGGCCGCTTGGCCCGTCGACGGGACCACGGGCTACGACTACCTCAATCATGCGAATGGGATATTCATATACAAAGATAATGCCGGCGCCCTGGAGCAGATCTACAGCCATTTCATCGGGAAGGAACTGACCTTTGCCGATGTGGTCGTGGAAAAGAAAAGGCTGGTGATGAATAGCTTGCTCGGCGCGGAAGTCCGGGCGCTGGGCCGCCAGCTCGCGGAACTTGCAGGGGATGACCGTTACGCGAGGGAACTTCCGAGAGCTGAGTTGATCAGTGCGCTTATTGAGACCACAGCGTGGCTGCCAATCTACCGCACCTACGCGCGCAATCTGGATATGCCGGAGGAATCAAAACTTGTTCTTGAAGGCGCCATATCCAAGGCTCGAACCGCCAAGCCCCATCTGAACCCGGCATGCTTCGATTTCCTCCGAGACGTGCTCCTGCTCTTGGCTCCCCCTCACGTGCTCTCCCGGCAACGCGAGGCTCGCCTTTCATTCGTGATGAGATGGCAGCAGTTCACTGGACCCATCGACGCCAAAGGGGTCGAAGATACCGCGCTCTATGTCTACCATCCCCTGGTGTCGCTGAACGAGGTGGGAGGAGATGCGCAGCCTTCCGCCACCGTTTCCCGGGAACGGTTCGTCGATTTCCTCACGCAGCGTCAGGCCCACTGGCCTCACAGCATGAATGCCACAACCACCCACGACACCAAACGCAGCGAGGACGTGCGCGCGCGCATCAATGTGCTCTCCGAAATTCCCGAGCAGTGGGAGACGCACCTGCGGCGGTGGGCGGAGTTCAACGCCGTTCACAAGTCCGAGGTAAACGGCCAGAGCGTTCCGTACCCAAATGAAGAGTACTTCCTGTACCAAACGCTTCTCGGCGCCTATCCCGCCGATGGCAAGCCCTCCGAGTCCCTGCGTCCAGCGTCTGCAGGATCACGCGGTGAAAGCCACGCGCGAGGCGATGGTGCATACGCGGTGGACGCGCCCCAATCTGGCCCACGAACAGGCTCTCACGGAGTTTGTTGGGGCAATTCTAAATCCGCGCAAGAGCCGCAAGTTCCTCGACGACTTCCTGGCTTTTCATGCTTCCGTCGCCTTCTTCGGAATGATCAATAGCCTCGGCCAAGCCCTTCTCAAGATCGCCAGCCCGGGCGTTCCCGATTTTTACCAGGGCTCGGAGCTCTGGGATCTGCGGCTTGTGGACCCGGATAACCGGCATCCCGTCGATTTTGAATTCTGGATGAACTGCCTGAGCGAGCTACACCGTGAGCGTCGCGATCCGATTGAGCATGTCAGTAATCTGCTGACGCACTGGCACGACGGACAAATCAAGCTGTGGTTGATCCATCAGGCGCTTCGCTTCCGGGTCCAGCACCTGTCGCTCTTTCTGCGGGGCCGATGCCTGCCTTTGCGTGTCAGCGGAAGTCGGTCGGATTGCGTCGTGTCGTTATTACGCAGCAGCGAGGACGACTGGGCGGCGGTTGTCGTGCCTCGGTGGCTCGCGCATGAGCAATCGCCGCCAGGGCAGATCCCATCGCCCAGATTCTGGGACGACACAGTGCTTCAACTTCCCACGCCAGATCGGCTTCATTGGCGCAACGTGCTAACCGGCGAACGAATCGTCGCGTCGCGCTCGAAAGAGGGCGTCTGGGTCAAGCTGGGCGACGTCTTACGGCTACTGCCCTGTCGGGCTCCTCAGTGCTGAGCCTTCCCGGAGCGGCGTCGAATTCCATCGGCGCCCGGAAACCGCTTGGATATGAAGGGGGGATCGGTTGCACGGGCAGATTGATACGCGTCGCGTGGTCATAGAGCGCGTTCGGCCGCAAATCAACTGCGGCCGGTTCGCGATCAAACGAATTGTTGGCGATGACGTCGTCGTCGAAGCGGAAGTTTTCGCCGACAGCCACGATCAGATCGCGTGTCGCATCCTCTACTGGAACGAAGCGCGGCCGGAGCCGCAGATATCTCCCATGAAGCCGTCGCGCAGCGATTGCTGGCGCGGAGAATTTCGCGTCTCCGACATCGGCTTTTACCGTTACACGATCGAAGCGTGGATCGACCGCTTCCAAACATGGCGTGGCGATTTAATAGAGCGCATCGCTGCCGGGCAAGATGTCAAAGTAGAGTTGTTGATTGGGGCGAGATCTCCTTGAGGATACCGCCAAGCTCGCCGCCGGCCGGATGCCGAGGCGTTGCGGGACTGGGCGCGCCGCCTTCGCGAATCCGCCACGCAAGAGTCCGGAACCGCGATCGCGCTGGAGAAGGAACTGCTGGACGTCATTCAGCGCTATCCCGATCAGCATTTGGTGACCCGCTACGAAAAGGAATTACGCGTGGTTGTCGATCGCCCGAAGGCGCGCTTTTCCGCCTGGTATGAAGTTTTCCCCCGATCCTGTTCGCCTGAGGCAGGCAGTCACGGCACGTTTCAGGACTGTGAGGCTTGGCTTCCCTACATCGCCTCGATGGGCTTCGACGTGTTGTATCTTCCTCCCGTCCACCCGATCGGAACGGCATTCCGCAAGGGAAAGAACAATTCCGTCGACCCCCAGCCAGACGATGTCGGAAGTCCGTGGGCCATCGGCTCGGCGGAGGGCGGCCACAAGGCCATTCATCCGCAATTAGGCACGTTGCAGGACTTTAAGCACTTCATCTCGGCCGCCGCGGAGCACGGCCTTGAAGTTGCGCTTGATATCGCGTTCCAATGTTCGCCGGACCACCCCTACGTCCAAGCGCACCCGGAATGGTTCCGCAAGCGGCCGGACGGAACGATTCAATACGCGGAAAATCCTCCCAAAAAATATCAGGACATCTACCCGCTCAACTTCGAAACGCCCGAATCGTCCGCTCTCTGGGAGGAACTGAAGAGCGTTCTTCAATTCTGGATCGCCCAGGGCGTGCGCATCTTCCGCGTCGATAATCCCCATACCAAGGCTTTTCCGTTCTGGGAGTGGGTCATCGAGGAGATCAAGTCGCAGCATCCCGACGTTATTTTCCTGGCCGAGGCCTTCACCCGGCCGCATGTGATGTACTGGCTCGCGAAGATCGGCTTTTCGCAGTCCTACACCTATTTCGCGTGGCGCAATACCAAGCAGGAACTCACCGACTATTTCACTGAGTTGACGCGGACGGAGGTGCGCGAATACTTCCGTCCCAATCTTTGGCCTGCCACGCCGGACATTCTTCCGGATTTCTTGCAATCGGGCGGCCGGGCAGCGTTCATGATCCGCTTGGCCCTGGCGGCCACCCTGGGAGCGAGTTACGGAATTTACGGACCCGCCTTCGAGTTGTGCGAAAACATTCCCCTGAAACCCGGTAGCGAGGAATATCTTAATTCGGAAAAGTATGAACTGAAGCACCGCGACGTCCGTTCCCCCGGCAGCTTGAAAGATTTCATCACCCGGATGAACCGCATCCGGCGCGAGAATCCAGCCCTGCAAAACGACCGCAGCCTGCGCTTCCATGAAACGGACAATCCGGTGCTGCTCTGTTACAGCAAAGCGACCGATGACCTGTCCGACGTGATCATCATCATCGTGAATCTGGATGCGTTTCACAAGCAGACGGGCTGGGTGCAACTGGACCTGAGCTCGCTCGGCATCGATGCAAATCAATCATTCCAGGCTCATGATTTGCTGAGTGACGGCCGCTATTTGTGGCAGGGCGCCCGGAATTATGCCGAGTTGACGCCGGAAAGCCTGCCGGCTCACATCGTGCGCGTGCGCCGGCGGGTTCGCAGCGAACGAGATTTCGACTATTACCGGTAGCCGCTGAGCGGTGCGAAACATCAAGTAAGAGGGAGCGACGATGCAATCGGCACTGAGCGAATTGGATCTTTATCTTTTCAACGAGGGAACGCTCAAACGTGCCTACGACAAACTCGGCGCGCACCTCGGCGAGGATCGAGGACGCGGCGGCGTGCACTTTGCGGTCTGGGCTCCCAACGCGAAACGTGTATCCGTAGTCGGCGACTTTAACGCCTGGAATCCGACCGCCAACGATCTGGCGTCGAGTTCCGCCGGCGTTTGGGAAGGGTTCGTACCCGATCTCGACCCAGGTGCTGTGTACAAGTACCATCTGGTTTGCAATCGCGATTACACAGTGGATAAGGCGGACCCCTGCGGTTTCGCCGCCGAGATTCGACCGCACACCGCTTCCCGGGTGTGGGACCTCGAGAACTATTCGTGGCAAGACGCGGACTGGATGGAGCATCGCGCGGAACGCAACGCGCTGCGTGCGCCAATTTCCATCTACGAAGTGCATTTGGGTTCCTGGAGACGCATGGTGGAAGAAGGCAACCGCTGGCTGTCGTACCGTGAGCTGGCGCCTCTGCTCGGGGACTATGTCTGCGACGCAGGCTTCACTCATGTCGAATTCCTTCCGGTCATGGAACATCCCTTTGACGGCTCCTGGGGCTACGAAACGATAGGGTACTTCGCTCCCACCAGCCGCTTCGGAACTCCGGCGGATTTCATGTATCTGGTCGACTACCTGCATCAACGCGGGATCGGGGTGATCCTCGATTGGGTCCCGGCGCACTTTCCCAAGGACGAAGCTGGACTCGCTTACTTCGACGGCTCTCACCTCTACGAACATGCCGATCCCAGGCAGGGAGAGCATCCTGACTGGGGCACGTATGTGTTCAATTACGGCCGGAACGAAGTCCGCAACTTCCTCATCAGCAATGCCCTATTTTGGTTCGACAAGTACCACGTCGACGGCCTGCGCAGCGATGCCATTGCCTCGATGCTGTATCTCGACTATGGCCGGGGCGAAGGGCAATGGATACCGAACCGTTATGGTGGCAAGGAAAATATCGAAGCGATTGAATTCTTACGGGCGCTGAACGAGAGCGTCCACGCCTCGTTTCCCGACATCCTCATGATTGCGGAGGAATCAACAGCCTGGCCGCAAGTGTCGCGGCCCACGTACGTCGGCGGCCTGGGATTCGATCTAAAGTGGAATATGGGATGGATGCATGACGTGCTGAACTACATGTCCCAAGATCCCATCTTCCGCAGCTATCGCCACAACGAAGTGACCTTCGGACTGCTCTACGCCTTCGCGGAGAATTTCATTCTGCCGTTCTCGCATGATGAGGTCGTGTACGGCAAAGGCTCGCTGCTCGCCAAAATGCCCGGCGACGACTGGCAAAAGTTCGCGAATCTCCGGCTCCTGTACGGCTTTATGTTCGGCCATCCCGGAAAGAAGCATCTTTTCATGGGCGATGAATTCGGCCAGCATTCCGAATGGAACCATGAAGCCAGCCTCGATTGGCACTTGCTCGACAACCCGAGGCACGCCGGACTCAGACGTTGGGTGCGTGACCTGAACACCGCATATCGGGGTCAGCCCGCTTTCCACGAACTCGATTGCGAGCAGGCCGGCTTCGAGTGGGTGGACTGCACGGACTCTCAGAGGAGCGTCCTCACCTTCCTGCGGCGGGGCAGCAAAGCGGAGGACGTTCTGCTCTTTGCTGTGCAATTTCACGCCCGTGGTAAGAACGAACTATCGCGTGGGCGTGCCTTTCGCAACCGTTTGGAGAGAAATCCTAAATAGCGACGCGCATCTATACGGCGGCAGCGGTCAGGGGAATTTGGGTGCTTTGTCGGCAAGTCCGCTCCCGATTCAGGGGCGGCCTTTCTCGCTTAGCCATGACGCTTCCTCCCCTGGCAGTCGTCGTCCTTCAACCACAACCTGGCGGCACACCGTGAGGGCTCTATGGCAAAACAGCGAGGTAGTGCGGCAGATCCATTGTGGTACAAGGATGCGCTCATCTACGAACTCCACGTTCGCGCGTTCAAAGACAGCAACGGCGACGGCATTGGCGATTTCCCTGGCCTGATCGAGAAGCTCGACTACCTCCAGGACCTAGGCGTCACCTGTCTCTGGTTGCTGCCCTTTTTCCCTTCGCCGCTTAAGGACGACGGCTATGACATCTCCGATTATCTCGACGTTCACCCAATGTACGGGACCATCGAGGATTTCCAGGTACTCCTGAAGGAAGCGCACAACCGCGGGCTTCAGGTCATGATCGAGATGGTGGTGAATCATACCTCCGACCAGCATCCCTGGTTTCAGGCCGCTCGCCAGGCGCCAGCCGGCTCGCCGGAACGCGACTTTTATGTCTGGAGTGACACGGACCAAAAGTACCGCGAAGCTCGCATCATCTTCAGCGATACCGAACAATCCAACTGGCACTGGGATCCCGTCGCCAAGGCCTACTACTGGCACCGCTTCTTCTCGCATCAGCCGGACCTTAACTATTACAACCCCAGAGTGGTTGAAGAGATCCTGAAGATCATGCGCTACTGGCTGGACATGGGCGTGGACGCTTTGCGGGTCGACGCTATCCCTTACCTCGTCGAACGCGAAGGAACAAGTTGCGAGAATCTGCCCGAAACGCATGCCATCATCAAGACCCTGCGAAAGGAAATCGACGCCCAGTACGCGAACCGCATTCTCCTCGCGGAAGCCAATCAGTGGCCGACCGACGTGCGCCCCTATTTTGGCGATGGGGACGAGTGCCACATGGCCTTCCATTTCCCGTTGATGCCGCGCATCTACATGGCTCTGCGCCAGGAAGACCGGCTGCCCATTACCGACATCATTGCGCAGACGCCGAGCATTCCGGATACCTGTCAGTGGGCCCTCTTCCTGCGAAACCATGACGAGCTGACGCTCGAGATGGTGACGAATGACGAGCGCGACTACATGTATTTGGCTTACAGCGCCGACCCCAGAATGCGCCTCAATCTTGGCATTCGCCGCCGCTTGGCGCCACTGGTGGACAACAGCCGGCGCCGGATCGAGCTCTTGATCAGCCTGCTGTTTTCCTTTCCGGGAACTCCGATTCTTTACTACGGCGACGAAATCGGAATGGGAGACAACATCTATCTGGGCGATCGCAACGGCGTGAGAACGCCGATGCAATGGAACGGCGACAGAAACGCGGGGTTTTCCACGGCGACGCCGGCACGTTTGTACAGTCCGGTGATTATGGATCCGGTTTGGGGCTACGAGGCGGTAAACGCCGAGGCTCAGCAGGGCGATCCTTCCTCTCTCTTGAACTGGATGCGCAACATGATCGCGCTGCGGAAGCTGTTTCGCTTGTTCGGGCGAGGGGCGATTCAGTTTCTTGAACCTTCCAATCGTAAGATTTTGGCCTACCTCCGAAAGCAGTCCGACGAGACAGTGCTCTGTGTCGCAAATCTCTCCCGTTTCGCGCAGCCGGTGGACTTGGATCTGTCGGAATTAAAAGGAATGACTCCGGTCGAGATGTTGGGCTACGTGGAATTTCCCGCGATCGGATCGGAGCCATACCGCCTGACGCTCGCTCCTTACGGGTTTTTGTGGTTCGAACTTCATCCCAAGCTGGAAACCGCCAACGCCACCACGGACATCGAGGAGCAATCCCCACTTGTTTTCGAAGGCCAATGGGAAAGTATCCTCGAAGGCCCGGCACTTCAAGAGTTCGAGACCGCACACTTGGTGCAATATCTTCCAAAGCAGCGTTGGTTTGCCGCGAAATCGCTCCGGGTGAAATCCGTTCGAGTTCTGGACTGGTCCGTGCTGCAACCCTCCAATTCGGCGCTGACTCTCGTGGAAGTGCAGTACGAGACTGGGCCCGCCGATACCTACCAGATGCTGCTGGCAGCGGTGGTGGGCGAGCAGGTTGAAGAACTGCGCCGCACTGCTCCGAACGCCGCGATTGCATCGGTGGTCTCACGCGGTGTCCCGGGCCTGATTTACGAAGCGGTTTGGAGCGACGCCGCGTGTTCGGATTTGCTTTCGCTGATTGCAGAGAATCGACGGATCCCCACTCGTCACGGTTGCATGCGGGGCGGCCGCGGTTCCGCCTTTGCCGGCGTCTTGGGAACTGCCGAAACTCCGTTGGCCGTGCGGCGCATCTCAGCCGAGCAAAGCAATACGTCGATTCTCTATGGCGACCGCTTCATCCTGAAACTGTTTCGGCGTTTACAGCCGGGCATGAATCCGGATTGTGAAATCGAAAGGTATCTCACAGAAAAGGTTGGCTTCGACCGCATCCCGCCCTTCGCTGGATCCTTAGAATACGATCCGGCAAAGGATGGACAGCCCACCACGCTGGGCATGCTTCAGGGGTTGGTTGCCAACGAAGGCGACGGATGGAAGTGGACGATCGAGGAACTCGACCGCTACTACGAAATGTGTGCCCCCGTGCCATTTCCGGAAGACGCCGGCGCTGGAATGACGAATATGCTGGACTTGTTGGAGAATCCGCCCTCTCAGCTTGCGCGAGATCACGTCGGCATTTATCTGGACGCCGCAGCAACTCTCGGACGGTGCACGGCCGAATTGCACCGGGCGCTGGCATCGCCGACCAATGACCCGGCCTTCGCCCCCGAGCCTATGAGTGCGGACGACGTCGAGGCGCTGGCCTCCGAAATTCGTCAACGCGCCTCCGTTACCTTCGATCTTTTGAGAGACCACGTGCCGTATTTGCCCGAGGAGATCATCGAGATTGCCGCGGCCGTGCTGAGCCGTCGCCGGCAAATCCTTCAACGATTGCAAACGCCGGGACGTATTGCTTCTGCGGCCGAACGCATACGAATTCACGGCGACTACCATCTCGGTCAGGTCCTGCGCGTGAAGACGGATTTTGTGATCCTGGATTTCGAAGGCGAACCCACACGTCCCTTGGCGGATCGGCGCTCCAAACAATCTCCGCTTAAGGACGTGGCCGGCATGCTGCGCTCGTTAAGTTATGCGGCGTATGCGAGCCTCACGAGCTATACAGGGAGGCATGCCGGCGATGTAGATAATCTCGAGCGTTGGGCGCAACTGTGGGAGCGCTCTGCGGCGGCGGAATTCCTGCGCGCCTATCGCCAAACGGCTGGGACCGCGAATTTTGTCCCCGCGGCCACCGAGGATTTCCGCGTGCTCCTGGATATGTTTCTTCTGGACAAAGCGCTCTATGAGGTTTTCTATGAGTTGAATAGCCGGCCGGCCTGGGTACGCATTCCCTTGCTGGGGATTCTATCGCTACCTCTATGATGTAAAGCGAGTAAAGACATCAAGCTAGAAGTCAGAGGTTCCCATTGGAAGTGGACTCCATCTCGCAACCAGCGACGCCGAGCATCGAAAGCATCGGCAGAGCTGATTTACTGGTAGGCATTCTGGCTGATTTCAGCCAAGACGACTTGGCATCTGCCAGCGATGCCTTGCGGACCCTCCCGGGCCCCACCCGAATCGTCGTGTTGCAAGACCATGCTAGCGATCAGCCACCGCCGACTGTCCCCGAAGCCTCCGATTTCCCCGCGAGAGATTCCTCATTGTTCTTGCTTCCGTGGTCGAAGCGAAACCCTGGTGCCACGGTCACACCCGTCGAGAGTGTGTCGACCGCCTATGAATCCATTTTTGAGATTGGCGAAAAGCTGGACGTTCGAGCCTTCTGCTTGATCGCCTCAAAGTTCGAAAATGCACAGCCGGAATGGGTTTCCCGGCTCGCCCAGCCGCTGCTGGAAGGTTTTGATTTTGTCGCGCCCTGCTACGCTCGTCGCAAATTGGAAGGGCTTTTGAACAGTAGCATCGTCAGCCCACTCACGCGAAGCCTTTACGGAAGACGAATCCAAAATCCCATGGGACCGGACCTGGGTATTTCACGGCGCCTCTACCAAGAGGTCCTTTCTGGGGGTCAAGATGCCGCGGCTGGAAACGGAATGCGCCTCCTCGCGGGGCTCGCTCCCGTGGCTTGTTGCGGCGATTTCAAGGTGTGTCAAGCGTATCTCGGCTCGCGGATCTACCCTCCGCTGGATTGGACGAACGTAAGTTCCCTTTTGACGGAGATTCTCGGGCCCGTTTTTTTGGCCATGGAAAAAAACGCATCTCGTTGGCAGCAAACGCGGAATTCAAGCCCAGTCCCTACGTTGAATGAGCCGACGCCTCCCGTGTCACAGTCGGCCGAGACAGTCGAGATCGCACGGTTAGTGAATTCGTTCCAACTCGGCATGCGAGACTTGCGCGAGATTTGGAGATTAGTCCTTCCCCCGGCGACGTTATTCGAGCTGCAAAGGATCTCGCCGGACAAATTCTGCATTCCCGATGAACTCTGGGCCAAGATCGTTTACGACTTTGCCTTAGCGCACCGCCTGCGAACCATCAACCGGACTCATCTGCTTCGTTCGCTGGCCCCGCTGTATCTTGGATGGGTTGCCTCCTACGCCCGGGAGTTTGAGAACTCCGACCCCAGAGCGCTTGCAAGGCGGCTCGAACGTTTGTCGCTCGCTTACGAGGCGAGCAAACCGTACCTGATCTCGCGGTGGCGCTGGCCCGACCGCTTCAACCCCTAGGAAGGGCCAGTAGGAATGAGCCCGTAAGAACCGAGAGGAGGGCTTATGTGGAAGCAAGTCCAGGATGCATTGAACCAGTCAACAACCGCCTTTATCACCAAGCTCGCGAGCCTCTTGCCCGGGTTGGTGGCGCTCATACTCGCGTTGCTGATTTCGCTGGTACTGGCTTGGATTGTCGCATGGGTCGTGCGGCGATTGCTCTCCAGCATTCACTTCGACGAATTGCTCGTGCATTGGGGTTTTCCGCTGGCGGCGGAATCGTCGCCAGGAAGTAGCCCGACTCTGCTCGTCTCCGGAGCCATCGGCGTCGCGGTCATCGCCACCGGACTTCTCATTGGCGTTGCCGCCTTCGATTCCGAACTCACTTCCGAATTGGTCCGCAGCGTCTTCGCCTATGTGCCGAACATCGTGGGAGCCATCTTGGTTTTGCTGGTGGGAACGATCGCGGCTCGTTTCCTGGCCAGGAGCGTGCTCATTGGGGCGGTCAACCTGAACCTCGAGTATGCGCGCCTGCTTAGCGCCGGCGTGAAGGTCCTCGTCAATGTTCTCGCGGTTGCGATGGCGCTCGAGCACCTCAGGATAGCGGTCGGCATCGTCGAACTGGCGTTTGGCATCCTCTTCGGCGGAATTGTACTCGCTCTGGCTCTTGCCGTTGGGCTTGGTTCAAAAGACCTGGTCACAAAATCGCTGGAGCGCGAAGCGCGTAAGCCCTCTGGGGAAGCGGTCGAGGAACCGCTCCGTCACTTGTAGGTATAAGGTGACGATGGGAACCGGATTACCGTCGACCGCGGGCCTGCTCCCTTTGCAGTTTTTCCGTGCTCAGCTCCCGGCCGCCGCCGCACGCTGAAAGCTGGCGCCTAATTCAATCCGGATTGCGAGGCCTGGACCGCGGCGCCGCTCGACAATGTGGAGTAGTAGATTTCCGACGTGCCGAGGGTTCCGGGCGCAACGCTGTTGTCGATAACGATGCCACTGGCGCCGCCCGGAGCGGCAAGCGCAGCGCTAGGGCTGGAGGGCAGCGTGCCTCCCAGGGTCGTCGGAACCGAAACGGAAAAGACGCACCCGCCGCCTGAGCAGGCGCTGGACACACCCGAATTCGTAACGCTCATAAAGAGCCAATCCGTGCCGTTGTTGTAGATCTCCGTGACCGCGGAACAGAACACGCTGCCGCTAGCAAGGTTCATTACCGCGGTGGGGCTGCCCATCGAATTGTTCGTAATGGGAATCTGATAAAGCTCGGGTGAACCCGAGGAAACTCCGCACACGTAAAGATTCCCCGTGGGACTGGAGGATGAGCCGGAGGTGAGATACAGGTTGTCGAAAGCCCCGGCGAATACCGTAGTGTTGGTGCCGCCCGAGCCGATTTTCGCTTCGCCGTTTCCGCAGCCGTTTTGCGAGAAATGAGTGGAATCGACGGTGGCCGGGAATTGGATCACGGCGGCTGAATTGGTGCCATCCCCACCGGTACCGACATAAATCGTTCCGGCTGCGGGATCAAGAATCGGCGGGGGAATCGCCCCAGACGATCCCGTCCCCCCGCCGTAACACGCACCAGCACCGCCCAGCGGGCCTGAACCGGTGACTGTTCCGACGTTAACGATCACACTGCCATTGCTGACACCTGCGCAGGTGAAGTTGGTGCAAATCGCGTAGATCCGCTTCCCATATCCGTCGGTCACAAAGACATTGCCGGTGACCGAATCGTACACCGGACTCCTAAGGTTCTGACCGGTGGACACCACCACAGGCCAGGGCGAACCGGACTCCGTAGGCGTTCCGTTGAAGACTCCGGTAATCTGGTGGAGACTCCCTGCGCTGTCACCTAGGTACGCCGTGTCGGTGCCGTAATCCACAAAGACCGCGGAAGGGCCATCCGAGGCGGAGAGCGAAATGGTGGTCATACAAGGCGCCGTGCAGCTGCGATAGCTCGCATTGGATACATTGGTGCCGGCACCGGTCAGATCCATCGGCGAACTGACCGTTTCGGAACTCGAAGCCGCCCATTTCAGCAGCACGAACTGCGAGCCTTCCGCGAACGCAACCTGGGTTCCATCCAGGGAGAGCGCAACCGAATTCGCCGAGGCCCCCCCAGTGTAGTAAGCCCACAGGACCGAAGGAACCGTGCCGCCGCAGCCGGAGTACAGATTGGAATAGGCGATTACGCTGGCCTGACTGGTCGATCCTAGACTAGTGTTAAAGACGACGAAATCGTTGGAGCAGCTGGCCGAGGTCACGTCGAACGAGTACTTCGCCGGATACTGATTCTGGCCGACCTTGGCTATGGCGGAACCCAAACTCTGGCTCCAGTCGCGATGCAAGGGAGGTTCGGGATTAAAGAAGCGGCGCGGGATGCCCCAGCGGCCGCGGTCACGCTCTTCGCCATTCTCAACCGGTTCACGCCCGTGGCGCTCGATCCACTGGCGGACGTAGCGGGGATCCTGCGAAAGACGAAACGTCTGCATCAAGGAGGAAGGCTGGGAGAAAACCACATGGCGATGGCTCCAATCGCTGATCATCGGAAGACGGCCGGGCCGAGCCTCGATAGGGGCAGCAGCCTTGAACAGGATTAGCGAGCCAACCACGAGGAAAACGATCGATAACACCGCGAATTTGAACCGCAAGGCTAGTCTCCTCTCGTCTTCTCTCGAGCGGCCATGACGCCCAGTTCAGGCCCAACCCACGTAGTCCATGGTTAGTACATATCCTTGCATCGTTGAGCAGCGTTGGAAGCCGGTGAATTTCTGGTGTGTATTGAATGGGTTAAGGGATTGACCGGTCGGGAGCCGAGCTACGCCGGAGAGCTGGGGCCGACAGGTGATTCTTCATACGAATATGAAAGCGACTATTGGAAAAGCCACAGAAACAGAGAGCGACGCAAAAAAAGACCCCCTTCGCGATTTCTCGCGAAGGGGGAACGCATACCGAAGGAAAGGTCAAGGCTAACGTGGCGAAGGCGAACTAGTGGTCGTGGTTTTGATCGGCATCATCCCTATCGGGTGAACCGTGGCAGGTGCCGACGCCCTTGTCGCGGTAGGTGGGCCCACCGGTTGTCTGTGCAGGGTCCTTCAGCGCCGACTCGAAATCCCACGCGTAGCCGTTCTGATTGAGCGTCAGGCCCATCACGCCCCAGAATTGCCCGCTTGCCGCCTCGAGATTCGCTGCGTTGAAGTTGTTGTTGCCGGTAGGATCTGAGGCTGTGCCGGTTGTGGCGACCGTATCGAGTGTCTCGCCGCCGGTGCCCACGATGAATTCGCGTATGCCCTTCTTTGGATCGTAATTCCCGGAGGGGTCCAGGGGGCGGTAGCGGGCATAGAGGTGGTCGTGTCCGTTCAGCACCAGGTCGGCTCCATACTGGTAGAGCAGTTGCCAAAAGGCCAGAGCGGTTGTGCCCTCTTCGCCGAGGCCGTTGGCAGCGCTGAACGTGGGCTGGTGCCAGTAGGCGACTGTGCACGCGGAATGATTCTCCGCGAGATCTTTTTTCAGCCATTCGAGTTCGGCGGCAAACCAGGTGCCCGTGTCCGAACAGCCGCCCGGCTGTGTCTCGCACTCTATATTGAGCGAGATCAGGTGCCAGGAGCCGAGATTATAGGAGTACCAGCCATCTCCGACCCCGATGGGGCCGCCCGCCGGTACTGTGCTTCCGAGTCCGCCTGACTGCTCGAAGTGCCCCGCCTGTCCATCCGAATACGGCACGGGTTGGGTGAAGGTACCGCCGGTGTCAGGGTTGTTGGCGATCGTAGCCATCATCATGGTTCCATCGGCATTGTGCTGGACGCCGTTGAAGTAGGAGAAGTAGCCGTAGCCGGCAACGCCGACCGCGCCGTGCTCGACATAAAACTCGTGGTTGCCAGGCGCGGGCCGCGTGATGAATTTGAAAGCGCCATACGTCAATTCGTACGAATTCTCGAAGTCCGAATATTGGCCTACCTGGTATTGCTCATCTCCGACGAGCGCGAGGAGGTCGGGCTTCATATTCTCAATCTGCTTGCGCAGTGGCCGCCTGAGATGCGTACAGATTCTGAGCGGTGTCTCCGACGCAGTTTTCACCCGCCTTCTCACCTGTCGGCTCCGTCTCGCCCGGCTGGCAGGCGACGTCGCCAACCACCGCCAGCACAGGAGACCGCTCGAGCTTGTTGTACGGCCATGGATTGTCGTTCGGCGCCGGATTGTCCAAGCGCGACGAATCGTCTTGCTGCCACGCATTGTCGTTCGAGTTTCGATCCTGTGCCTTGGCCCCAGCTGCGAATGCCAGAACCGAGACGGCCGCTCCCATGAGCACTGCCGCTCGGAACCTTCCCCGGATCATGTTCATGCGATTTCTCCCATTTGAACTTGCGGTTGGATATTTTCGAAAACGGGGTTTTTTATCCTTTCAGTGTTTCGCGCGTATGTCGGATGTGTGAAAAAGCAGTAACACGGATTCATGGGGAGGCCGATCGCCAGCCCACCCGGTTTGCAGGCGGTCAGGCGTAGCGAAACAGCGCCTTGAAACCAAAGTCCATGTGCTGCTGGATATGGCAGTGAAACAGCGTCAGGCCCGGCTGGTCGGCGACCAGATCCACGGTGGCGCGTCCAAAGGCGGGAACGATCACCGTATCTTTCATGACGCCGGCAGTCGGCTTGCCATTGAGCTCGACGAGCTCGAACAGGTGCCGGTGGATGTGCACGGGGTGGCTGTCGTCACTGCGGTTGTGAAAAACGAGCCGGTAGCGGCCTCCCTGCCGGAAAACGAATTCCCGTTCATGCGGATATTCCTTGCCGTTGACGAGCCAGTGATTGATCCCACGGGGTCCGCCTGGCACTTTTTCGAAGACCATGTCGATGGTCTGGTCGGGGGCGGGATGCGGAGCGGGCTTGCCAAAGATGGTGTAGTCCCAGCGCGCCTTCGCAGGCGGAAGCCATTGCGGGCGCGGCTGTACCTGATTGGCATACTCCACCACGATGCCCATGCCGGATTGCCGCGCGGCATCGCGCAGCTCACCCAAAATCCAAACGCCCGGCAGATTCATCTCCACGATCGCATCCACGCGCTCGCCCGGGGCGATCTCAATCACATCGACCGGCTGAGGCGCGGGCACGGGATTGCCGTCGAGAGCGATCACCTGAAAATGGTGACCGAACAAACCTATGCGATGAATTTGCGACGCGCTGGCATTGAGCAGGTGCATCAGGACGCGCTCACCAGGCCGCACGCGGAGGGGCTCGCCCGCGCCCAGCATTTTGTCGTTGATCGAGTAAAGAGGAGCGCTGACTTCGAGCCCGTTGGGACGCTGATCTGGCTTGGCGGGTTTTTCGGGCATCGGATCGTTGGGATCCGCCGGCTCCTCGTCCGGGTCCATCGTGGTCAGAAAAGGCTCCCATTCGCGCAGCGCCAGAAAAACTTCTTGATCGTACCGCCCAGGGTCATTCGCGGAATCGATCATGAAAAACCCGAACTGGCCGGTGTAGGCGCCGCGATGCAGATCCATCATGGCCTGCGGTGTGCGAGTGGTACCATCGCGAACCCGCCGGCTTGGCCACGAATTGATAGCGCCGGCGGCCATGCGGCGGGACCGGAGGCGTGCCTTCTTCCTCCGCTCCATCCACGTCCGAGGGAACGAACAAACCGTGCCAGTGCACGTATTCCGGAACGTCCGTGTCGTTCACAACCTCTACGGCAACGGCCTGACCCTCTCGCACCCGCAGAAGCGGACCGGGGACCTTGTTGCTGTAGCCGATGGTGCTGATCACAACCTGAGGGGCCAGCTCGACCATCATCGGTGCGATTCGCAGGGTGAAATCCGCCGCGCGCCCGGTGGCCTTCGGTTCCAAAGTCGCCATCATCGGATGCGGTAGCGGCCCCGGAACCTGCCGGAGCGCTAGCGACTGCGCAAACGCGGGCCGCAGCTTGCCCGCCCCCGTCGCGATCACGGTGGCCCATCCAAGCCGCACAAAATCCCTTCGGTTCATGCGATCTTCATCCCCACCGCAAATGCCAGCGTCGAGCCGACCGCGCTCAATGCGCGCTGCCGCCATGGAACATCCTCTTGATCGTTTTCAGGCCGTTTGAACGGCTGGGCAAAAGGGTCTTTGTTAGTCCTTCAATGTTTCGGTTTCGTTTCCGAAGCATGAAAATTGTGTGATTGGGCAGCCGAAAACAAATGAATGCAAGGAGATGCCCCGTTGCTGCGCTCGGCGGGCAACATCGGGAGCATGCTCGTGGGACCGATCATCACACGATTTTCTTGGCTCTCGTAAGCGACAGCGGCGGCGGAACTTCGAGTTTTGTATTCCGTTCTCCCCAAGCAGCGCGAATTGGCTCAATTCGGAATACGATAGTCAGTAAATTCGGCACATTGCAGGCCCTGGATTTGCACCAGGGACGACGGCGACTGTCTCCTCGAGAGCAGGTTAGCCGAAGGGATGCCAGTGCGCGCATAGGACTTCTCGCAATCCTGGGTCGAGGGGCCGCGCATATTTCCCTCCATGTAAGCCAGCCCGGGACATCGCGTGCAGGTTCTTCCATGGGTGCATTGCGAGCAGCCAGAGAGATCCCGGAGGGTGATCGAACGGACTTCGTTGAGCTGCCTGGACTGGCGCCAAATATCGATAAACGGCGCGCACCGGATGTTTCCGCAGGGCAAGGGGAACTGGACGCAAGGATAGACGTCGCCATAAGGCGACACGTAACAGGCGGTGTGGCCGGCGCTGCAGGGCAAGAGATCGGCATCGCTCTCCGCCGACTCCTGCTCGGGGACACACAACGCCTCGACGTCGTTGGCAAAGGCTTTCTCATGGAAGACCTGGCGCAATGCGGCTTCGTCGATATTCAGATTCAAGATCGACCGGTCGCCGTCCATTTTGGGGGTGATGGTCGGATCCAGGGTACATTCGACGCCAAGCTCGGCCGCCAAATCCCTGACGCCGGAGTAATCCTGCAGATTCCGGGTCATCAGGACGTTGGCGATAATCACCTTCAAGCCGCGCTTCTTCAGAAAGCGGATGGCGCTTATCGACCGGGCCAAGGAGCCCGGCACTTTGGTGATGGCGTCGTGGACCTCGGGCCGGTGTGAATAGATGCTGATTTGAACTGACTGCACCCCGAGCTCGTAAAGGCGGGCCGCCTGGCGTTCCCGTATCAGAATCGCATTGGTCTTTAGTTTGACGCAGAAGAGCAGCGACCGAGCATATTCCAGGATCTCGAAGAAATCCTTGCGCAGCAGGATTTCCCCGCCGCTCAGAGAGAGGAAAAAAACTCCCGCGTTCGCCAATTGATCGAGAAGGTTCCTGATCTCGGCAGTAGTCATTTCGCCGTGATCCTCGTGATCGAGGTAGCAGTGAACGCACTGCTCGTTGCAACGATAGGTCAGGTCGATCTGAACGCTGAGAGGAATGCCGAGGCGCAGCGCCTTGGCGCTCATCTCCCGCATCAGGGAGCCGCCCAACTCAGGCCTGCTCCGAATGCGGGTGTTGGAAGGGCTTGTCGGAGAGCAAGAGAATCTGATGTCCAGCGAGAGCTTCCACGAGAGCTTGGGCGTCCCGCAAGGCCGTCTGCGGATCGATATCGAACTCGGAGCAAACCCTGCGCGAAACGATCTCCTCGAGTGGCGTCACTCCATCGGCCGCTTCCCAAATGGCAGCGGCGACTTCGCTCAGCGTGAACAGCGTGGAATCCGCCGCGGACATGACCATCATCTCATCCCCCAGGCGCCGGGCGGCGACCTGGGGACTTCGCGCGACATAGCGTGTTTCGCTCATCCGATCATCTCCCATACCCGGCCGTCGGGAACAAAGGTGAGCCGCTGCACCGGGACTCGACGAATAAAATCGCAAGCGATCTCAAAGACCGAGCGAACCAATCCAGCGTCCTTGGCAAAGAACAGAATATTGCCGAGCAGGGCTCGAAGCGCCTCCGCAGGCTCTAGGGGATCGATCCGATTGGCGGGTCCCTTGGCCAGCAGATATAAGGCGCCCACCGGGGCGGAAACGTTTTCGCCGGGGATGCCCAGTTCTCCGGTAAAGGGAGTGCCAAAGGCGTGGTAGGCGTCTACTTGCTTTCTCACGTAGGAGACTTCGTCCGTGAGAAGAACGGCGTCCGCTGGCGCCAGCCGGGCCATGGTGGTTTTGCCCGCGCCCGACACGCCGGCAAACAGGAAGGCGCGGCCATTTCGCAAGGCACTCGAGGCATGGATCAGAAAGCCGCCCTCTTTTGCCAGCAAGAGAGTATGAAGAATGCGCAAGACCGAATCGACCGAGTAGGGATTGGCGGTCTGCCGAATCGTCCCGGCCCCGGACGTGGTATCCCACTCGGCGTGAAAGTCGCCTCGATCGAGCGACCAATGCCCGGATTGCTGAAAGACGCGGACATCGTCTTCCGCCGGGGACAGCCTCTCCTCCGTCGAATCGATCTCAAATTCAAATATGGGCTTCGGAGAGAGATTCACAAATCCGGCGTACCGATGAAGAAGCAGGCTGCGGAGATTGCGATCGTCAACGTGGATGGAGATGGGGAAGCCGCCAATCTCGATGGTTAATTCGCCGCGTCCGGCGCTTGTGGCCCGGCTGCTCAGATCAATCTCCCGATTCCAGTCGCAGGCTCAGCGGCCAGGACCGGTTGGAACAATATCGACGAAGTCCGAAGAGCCGAAGATAGAGAGAAGTGGCAAGATCGGAGAAACTGAGCAGCATCCCGGTCAGTTGCTGCACCTCTCCCTGACGCCGGGAAACTAAGAATCTCGCTCCAGCACGCTCGATATACGTGACTCGGCCAATGATTTCAGAGTCGCGGACCGGAGGATCGCCATGTCTAATGCGATCTCCGCGAGTGACACACCAGTGGGCTTCAGCCTGAGGGTCCCGTGGATCTGGGATCAGGCTGGCGAGACGATGAATTACCCAGCGATCATGGCGCCGGAATGCGACGATGTCCCCCACCTTAAGTTCCAAAGGCGTTAGTCGATCGATAAAGACGAGGTCGCCGGGGTGAACCGCGGGCACCATGCTAGTGCCGGATGCGCGCGCGCAAACGCGGCCGAATCTAGCCGTCACTTCCGCGGCAAGCTCACAACGGAGCGCGCTGTCGGGTTTCACCGTGTCCCTCAGAAGCTCGCCCTAGGAGAGCTTGGTGCTCAGCCGGCAAGAACTGTCGGTCGAATCGATTTTTCCGCAAGTCAGCGCGGAAACCTCAAAGACGCGCTCAAAACGGAAAGTCGGAGCCCGGTAGATTTTTTTCTTGCTGATTTCCTGCGGCGCTTGCGACGAGCTTATATCGGTATGGTCCATCATCAGTTTGACATACCGAGGCTAGGATAAATCCACTCGCACCGGCTTCACAAGGGAGAAGTTTGGCCCCTCGGGCAGGACTCTGTAACTCCCAACAGCCGGCGCTTGCTCCAAAACCGTTTGGGTTGACCGCAGGGGACGTTGTTCTTTGCCGGACCGCGGCGTAGAATCCTGCGCGTGCGGCGCCGCGTGACGGAACGAGCCGCGCCCCAGCCGCCACGATCGCGGCGACTCAAACAAGGCGCCAACGAGAGGCGGTCATCCTTCTCCAACATGGCAGTTCGAGCATCCAACTCGACCGTGCGCGGGTTTGCACTGGCGGGAATCGTGACGGTATCGGCGTTGCTTGCGTTCCTGGGCTGCCGGCATGCAGTTGCCGAGCATTGGGCGAGTTCGCCCAATCCGGACCAGTGGTTGCGCGCGGCCCGCTGGGAACCCGCCGACGCGGAGAATTGGTATCGGTTGGGCCGCTACCGCCAACTGGATTTTGAGAACTCCGATTTGCCACAAGCCATTTCGTATTACCGGCGCGCGACGGCCATCGATCCGGAACCCGCGCGCTACTGGCTGGATTTAGCCGAAGCCTACGAAACGGCGGGCAGCACAGCGCAAGCCGAGGAAGCATTTCGCAAGGCGCAGCAGGTTTATCCGATCTCCGCGGATGTGGCTTGGCGATTTGGCAATTTTCTGTTGCGGCAAGGCCGCGAAGAGGAAGCGTTCCGGCAAATTCACCGAGCCGTTTCGGCCAGTCCGCAGCTTGCGCCGCTGGCGCTTTCGGTCTGTTGGCGCAGCACCCAGGACATCGACCTCATCTTGCGCGCGGCGTTGCCTGCAGACCCGGAGGTCGACTGGGGCGCGATCCAGTTCTTTGTGGATCTTCCGCAACCCGATGCGGCGGTCGCCGTCTGGAAGCGATTGCTGACGGAGGGTTCAACTTTTCCGATTTCAAAAACCTTTCCGCTTTTGGACATGCTCATCACCGCCGGGCGTGCGGACGAAGCTGAGTCCGTTTGGCGGCAGGCTTTGTCGGTTGCCGGGCATCACGCCCGTGCCGGGACCGCCTCATTCCCTGATTTGGGATGGCGGATTCGAAGGGGCGCTCATCAACGGTGGACTAGCGTGGCGTTACCGGCCAACGGACGGCGCCCAAATGGATCTCGACGAGGAAACGGTGCACTCCGGCAGCCGCGCGCTGCGCGTAACGTTCGACGGCAGCCAGAATGTGGACTTCGCGAACCTGTGGCAGTATGTCGTCGTGCAACCCAACACGCGCTATAGTTTCAGCGCGTATCTCCGGGCCGAGGATCTGACGACCGATAGTGGCATTCGTTTTGAAATCTCCGACGTGAATCACCCCGCGAATCTGCACGTCTTCACGCCCGGCGCGCTCGGAACGCAGCCCTGGGCGCTTGACGAGGTTGCGTTCACCACTGGCCCGGCCACGCGGCTGCTGCAGGTCGCCCTGCGGCGCACACCGTCCACGATGCTGGCCAATAAGATTCGCGGCACAGCTTGGGTGGATGACGTCTCGCTGGTTCCGGTTCCGCAGCCGAGCCCGGCCGGCCAATGAAGCCGATTCGCATCGGTATCTGCGCCTAGCGGCATTCAGCGTGTTTGCACATGGCGCCGTGGAACCGTGGTCCGAGGCGGTTCTGGAAACCGGCGCCGCGCTTTTATTCGTCTGGTGGGGCTTGCGCTTTGCCAGCGGGGCCATCCCGGCGGTGCGCTGGAACTGGCTGCTGGCGCCGGTCGCGGGCCTGTGGGTCTACGGCGTTCTGCAATACGCGCTGCGATTGACGGTGGCGCCATTCCTCACGGAGATCGAACTGCTGAGGTTTTCCGCTGCTGGCGATTTTCTTTTTCCTGGCCGTGCAATCCTTCGAGACCCTGGAGCAATGGAGGGGGTTCGTCTGGTTCTTGCTGACCCTGGGGTTTTTTGTGTCCGTTCTGGGAATCCTGCAGCACTTCACATTCAACGGGAAAATGTACTGGTTCCGCGAGTTGCGTTATGGCGGGATTCCCTTCGGGCCTTACGTGAATCGCAATCATTTTGCCGGATTCGTGGAGCTGGTTGCGCCCATGGGTCTGTCCGTGCTCGTGCTGCGAGCCGACCACCGGGACCAAATTCCGCTGGTCGCCGTTCTGACCTTCCTTCCGATTGGCGCCTTATTTCTCGCCGCTTCGCGCGGGGGGATTGTGAGTTTCCTGTTGGAGCTGGGTCTGGTGTTGGTGCTGGCTTTCTTGCGCCGCCGAGGGACGAATCAAGTGGCTGCCGCCGCCGTGGTGGTGCTGCTGGCGGGCGGGGTTGTGGCCTGGCTCGGAGTAGGGCGCGCCCTGGATCGTTTCTCGGCGTATCAGAAGCTTGAGGTGACCGAGGCGCGCCGGGTGGAAATGGCGCGAGATACCTGGCGAATTTTCCTCGACCACCCCATCGGGGGGACTGGACTGGGCACGCTTCAGGATGTGTTTCCGCAATACGAAACGCTGTACGACGGGAATATGGTGCTCCATAGCCACAACGACTATGTCGAGGCCCTGGCGGAGACGGGATTGATCGGGGGGATCTGTGGCGCGCTTTTTCTCGTGCTGCTGTTTCGCGAGAGCTGGGCTCGATTCCTGCAGGCGAAACAATCCGCGGACCTGGCTTATCACATCGGGGCCTTCGCCGCCTGTTGCGGCCTGCTGGCCCACAGTTTGGTCGACTTCAATCTGCACATCCCCTCAAATCTCCTTCTCTTTCTTTTGCAAGCGGCGCTGGCGACATCTTTCACACCATCAAGCAAGCCCGCTAGAGCCACAACCTCCCGGACACACTACTCGGAATCGGGTATTGCAATCGCGCAAAAGCCAGTATAATGACGTGCGCGTGGGGGAAAATCTGTACGATGCGTGCTAAGGGGTTTGGTGTACTTAGCCAGCTCAGCCGAAGGTTTACCTGGCTGGCCGTGTTCTCGTCGTTCCTGCTGATCGTTCCTAAAGCCCTGCCTCAGAAGCCCGTCCAGCAAGCACCCGCACCAGCACTCGGCGATCCAGTTCCGCTGGAGCAGGCGTCCGACGACACCAATTCCCGCATTGCACAACTGGCGGCCGCTGCGTCGGCAAAACAAGAAGACTACGTCATCGGCAGCGGCGATCTGCTGGGCATTGAGGTTTTCGACGTCGCCGAGCTGACCCGCGACGTCCGCGTCAATGAATCCGGTTACATCTCGCTTCCGCTCGTCCCCGTTAAAATCCACGCCGCGGGTCTGACCACATTTCAATTTCAGGATACTGTGGCGGAGCTGCTGCAGGCCAACGGGCTAGTCAGTCATCCGCAGGTTTCCGTCACGGTCAAAGAGCGGCATGGCGAGCCCATCACGATAGCGGGCGCGGTTAAGGATCCCAAGGTCATCCAGGCAGTCGGGCAGGAAACCTTGCTGGAGGTTCTCTCGGAAGCCGGAGGGCTCGCACCCGAAGCCGGTGAAGAGATCACGATTACACGGCCCGGGCACCCTGCCGACCCAAACAACCCCTCGGCGAGCGAAACGCAGCCAACCACGATCACCGTGAATCTGCATGCGCTGCTGGATTCCGGAAACCCCAAGTACAACATTCCCCTGCTGGGCGGCGACGTAGTGAGCGTTTCGCGCGCCGGCATCGTGTACGCCGTGGGCGCCGTGCAGCACGCCGGTGGCTTCGTGATGGAAAACGACCACGAGCAGATGTCCGTGCTCAAGTTGCTGGCGCTTTCCGGTGGCCTGACGCCAACCGCCAAATCGCGCAACGCGGTGATTTTGCGGCGGAGTGTCGATACCGGTCAGCGAGAGCAAGTGCCGGTTGACGTGAAAAAAATTCTGACTCTGAAAGCAGGCGATGTCCTCATGGCGCAAGACGACATCCTGTTTGTTCCGGACAGCGTCGCCAGCCATGCGGTTCGCAGAACGGGCGAGATCGCCATCTCCTTGGCGACCGGAGCGGCACTCTATCGTGTGGCTTACTGAAACGGGTTCAATGGACGCGAAAAATGGATGAGCAGAGCAATCTGATTCCTCGAGAGCGGACGAACGGAGGGCCCGTGGAGGGTCTCGCCGTGCCCGCCCCTTTCGTGACGCTGGACATCATGCCGCGGGAGCCGCACCTGTACGACTACCTAATGATCCTGCGGAAACACAAGTGGCTAATGGTGTCGTTTCTTCTTGCTGTCGTCACCCTTGTGGCCATCGGCACCTATCGCCAGCAGCCCGTCTACCAGGCAACCACGCGGATCGAAATCGACAGGGAGAACGCCAACGTCCTCCCCTTCCAGGGTCAGGGATTGTCCGCAGATGGGTTCGACGAGAGCATCGACAGCTATATCGACACGCAGTCGAGAATTTTGACCAGCGCGACCCTGGCGATTCAAACCGTCAAGTCCCTCAATCTGGACCGTGACCCGCGTTTCGGCGGCCAGCCCGCCAACCCGTCGACTCTTGAGGTGGCAGCTCCGACCGATGGCCCGCAGACGGCGCCACCGGCGTTGGGCGCGTTCCTGAGCGGATTAAGCGTCAAGCGCGTGGCCAACACACGGCTGCTGGACGTGACCTTCGCAACCACCGATCCAACACTGGCGGCGAAGATTGTCAATGTGCATGTCGCCAACTTTATCGAGCAGAATTTCCGCAGCCGCTACCAGGCGACGACCCAAGCATCCAACTGGCTGGCGGGCCAACTCGACGAACTGAAATCCAAGGTGGAGACTTCCGAGGACGCACGCATCAATTACGAGCGGACCAATCAGATTTGGACCATCGACGAAAAAGAGGATGTGACGACCCAGAAGCTTGGTGACCTCAACAAGGAGCTCACGGAGGCTCAGGCGGACCGCATCAATAAGGAAGCCGTCTTCCAGCTCGTTCAGGCGGGTAATTTTGACGCCATTCCCGCCGTACGCGAAAGCCCCGTCATTCAGGACGTTCTAAAGCAGCAAAGCACCCTGAGTGCGCAGTACACCGATGCGCTCAGTCAGTACGGGCCAAAGTTTCCAAAGGTCGTCCGGCTCGAGGAACAGATCAAGGATCTGGACCAGATCATTACCCGCGAGAAAACCAACATCGCAAACCAAATCGAGGCCGAATACCGTGGCTCGCGCCAGCGCGAACTCTTGCTGCAGCAGGCACTCGATCAGCAGAAGACCGAATCTTCCGCAATGGCGGACAAGATGGTGCAGTACAACATCCTCAAGCGCGAGGCCGAAGCCAATAAGGAGCTCTACGACGGTCTTTTGCAGAAGCTGAAAGAGGCCGGCTTCAATGCGGGCTTGCTCTCCAGCAACATTCGGGTCGTGGATCCGGCAATGATTCCGGGAGCGCCGTCGGCGCCGACAGAAGTCGCGGAATATTACCCTGGCGGTCCTGGTAGGCCTGGTCGGCGGGGTCGGGCTGGCGCTTTTGCGCGAGTACATGGACAACACCGTAAAGAATCCGGACGACGTGGAGCATTTGACGCGCTTGCCTTCGCTGGCGGTGGTTCCGGCCTTTGTCGGTCTCAATGGCAATGGCCGCGGTCGCTTGCCGAAGTTGCTCAAGGGTGCGGCGGTGAACGGCCGCGATGGCCGCGTCGAGCTGGTTTCGCACTCGCAGCCGCAATCGCCAATTTCCGAGGCCTTTCGGGCGCTGCGAACGTCGCTGTTGTTGTCGCAAGCGGATCGGCCGCCGCAGGTCATCCTGGTGACAAGCCCGCTACCGCGCGAAGGAAAGACCACGGCGGCGGTGAATCTCGCGGTCACGCTGGCGCAACTCGGCGACAACACCCTGCTGGTGGACGGCGACCTCCGGAAACCCGGCGTCAGCCGCGCCTTGAATCTGGCGGACGGCAAGCATGCGGGATTGAGTTCTTACTTGGCCGGCGTCAGCACGCTGGATCTGGTCACCGTGCCGCATCCGTCGATCAGCAATCTCCACGTGATTCCGACGGGACCGATTCCGCCGAATCCGGCCGATCTGCTTTCTTCGCATCGCTTGACGGAGATGGTCACTGAGTTGCGCAAGCGCTACAAGTTTATCGTGATTGATTCGCCGCCGATCATGGCCGCCACCGACGCCGTCATTCTATCCGTGGTCGTGGATGGCGTGCTGTTGGTGGTGCGCAGCGGGAGCACGCCCAAGGAAGCCGTTACGCGAACCCGCGATCTGCTGACGAGCGTCAAATGCCGGATGCTAGGAGTGGTGCTGAACGCCGTGGATTCCAGTTCATCCGACTATTATTACTCCTACCGCTACTATCCCTACTCTTACGGCGCCTATGGCGCGACGAGGGAGACGAAATACGACAAGAAGAACGGCGGAAACGGCAGCAACAGTTTGGAGCTCGGTGTCTAAGGCAAGGCAGAGCATCGGATTCGACGGGGGGAGTTTCATGCGAGCTCTGATCACGGGCGGTGCGGGCTTCATCGGGTCCCACTTGGCCGAGCGATTGCTCAAGCGTGGCGATGAAGTGCTCTTGATGGACAATCTTTCCACGGGCAGCATGGAAAATATCCGCCACCTCAAACAGTACGACCGGATGCACTATTTCCTGGAACCCATCGAGAATCGCCAGCTGCTGGCGGAACTGGTGGATGAAGCCGACGTGGTCTTTCACCTGGCCGCCGCGGTGGGCGTGCGGCTGATCGTCGAAAGTCCCGTCCGGACGATCGAAACCAACGTCAACGGCACGCAGCTGGTGCTCGAAACGGCCTGCAAGAAGCGCAAGCTGGTATTTGCCGCTTCGACCTCCGAGGTTTACGGCAAGAACATGAATGTGCCCTTCCACGAAGACGCTGGACTTGGTGCTTGGGGCCGACGACGAAAGGCCGCTGGAGCTATGCCGCATCGAAGGCCCTCGATGAATTCCTGGCTCTTTCCTACTGGAAGGAGAAGCGGCAGCCGGTGGTGATCGCCCGGCTGTTCAATACCGTCGGTCCGCGGCAGACGGGCCGGTACGGCATGGTGCTTCCCAATTTCGTTTCGCAGGCGCTGAAAGGCGATTCCATCACGGTCTTCGGCACGGGCAAGCAGTCCCGGTGCTTCTGCGATGTGACGGAGTGCGTCGAAGCCATCCTGCGTTTGGTCGAAACCAGCGCGGCCGTCGGCGAAGTAGTGAACATCGGCGCGGATCACGAAATCACCATCAACGCGCTCGCCGAGCGAGTGAAGGAACGTACGGGCAGTGCTTCCGCGATAACGCATATTCGGTACGAAGAGGCCTATGAGCCGGGGTTCGAGGATATGCACCGGCGAGTTCCCTCGGTTGCCAAGCTCGAGCGCCTCACCGGTTTTCGCCCCTCGATGCCTTTGAACGACATCATCGATCGTGTCGTCACCTTTTTCCGGGACAAGAAGCCCGAAGTCGCTGCCGCCACAGTGGGTGCAACGGGGGCCGCATGAGGTTGCGCCCCGCAGTTGTTCCTGGCTCGCGTACGGAGCCGGGGAGCGAATCCGGTTACGAATGGCGGTAGAGGTGTCGGCGCTGCGACCATTGCCTGCCGCCGAAGAGTCGATACCGCGCCATTCGGCTTCTAGGGCAGCCGGTCTCATCCTGTTGGTGGTTTTCCTGGTTAGCCTTCCGCTTGTCAATCCCTGGATTCGAGGTGATGGAGTCGGTTACTACGCTTATATTCGGGCGCCGCTGATCGACCATGACCTGAACTTCGAAAAAGACTGGCTGGCGGCAAACTCGTCGTTCGCGCTCGCGCGCACGGACGCGAATGGCCACTTGCGGGCGGAGCAATACACTTCTACTGGTCATGTCGACAATCACTTTTCCGTCGGGCCAGCGATTCTTTGGGCGCCGTTTCTCATTGTGGCGCATGGATTCGTACTGGTCGTCGACCGCTTGGGGGCGAAGATCCCGGCCGACGGTTTTTCGCGCCCTTACCGTCTGACGATGGCGTTTGCGACGGCGCTCTACGGCTTCCTGGCGTTGCTGCTGGGATTTGACGTGGCACGGCGCTATGTCGATCAGCAATGGGCGCTGCTCGCAACGCTCGGAATTTGGTTTGCCAGCTCCTTGCCCGTGTATATGTACTTCAATCCCTCGTGGTCTCACGCATTATCCGCATTCAGTGTCGCGCTTTTCCTGTGGTATTGGGATCGCACGCGAGACCACCGGGCTTGGGCGTCCTGGGCGGTGCTCGGGCTGATGGCCGGGCTGATGATGAACGTATATTATCCGACGGCGGTGTTGCTCTTGTTGCCGCTCTTCGAATCGCTGACGAAGTATTGGCGCGCGCACGAAGAAGGGGCCGCGGCGCAGATCGGCCGGCTCTTGGGACAGAATGTCCTGTTTGCGGCGGTGGCGCTAGCCGCGCTGCTTCCGACGCTGATCACCAAGAAGATCATCTACGGGAGTTATTTCAATTTTGGCTATGGGGAACGCTGGTTCTGGAATTCTCCCGCCTTCTTCCGCGTATGCTTTTCCGCGGAGCATGGACTGTTTAGCTGGACTCCGATCCTGATTCCCGCGGTCGTGGGGCTCTTCTTCGTTTGTCGCTACAACCGGTTGCTGGGGCTCGGCTTGCTGGCGGTCTTTGTATCCTACTTGTATTTGATTGGAAGCTACCAAGACTGGGCCGGCATTTCCTCGTTCGGGAATCGGTTCTTCGTGTCGCTGACGCCGATTTTCGTTGTGGGACTGGCGGCGACGCTCCAGAGGCTCGGGAATCTTTTCCGCGGGCGCCACGGCGCATTTGCAGGTGCCTGCGCGATGGTGGGCCTTTTCATCGTTTGGAATCTGGCATTCGTGTTTCAGTGGGGCATGCACCTGATTCCGCCGCGCGGACCGATCTCCTGGAGAAAAATGGCCTACAATCAAGTGGCCGTTGTTCCGGTGTCCTCGGCGAGCGCGCTGCGGGATTTTGTTTTCAGGCGGCAAGCCTTGATGCGGCGCATCGAGCAGACCGATCAAGAAGAGCAACGGTCGCAGTCCGGCGGCGCGCTAGAATAAACTTGGCCGCGCGCGCCGCTGTCAAGACGGCACTGACTTTCACGGGGGCAGTTGGCTTTGATGGAAACTTCTTTCGAGCACGTGCCAATCGAACAGGTTGCGGAGTATTGGAATCGGCGGCCATGCAACATCCGCCACTCGCCGCGCCCGCTCGGAACGCGCGAATACTTCGACGAAGTGGATGCCCGGCGCTACCTGGTTGAGCCGCATATCCTGCGTTTTGCGGACTTCGAGCGCTGGCGCGGCAAGCGCGTTCTCGAGATTGGCTGCGGCATCGGCACCGACACGGCTCGATTCGCCCGCGCCGGCGCTCAGGTAACCGCTGTGGACCTGTCGACGCGCTCGATCGAAATCGCTCGCCAGCGGATGGAATTGTATGGGGTAAGCGAACGCGTGCAATTTTACGCAGGCAGCGCGGAAGATCTTGCCCGCGTGGTTCCCCCGGGGACGTACGACCTCATTTACTCGTTCGGGGTGATTCACCACACGCCGCATCCGGAGCGCGTGCTCGAGCAGATCCGTCAATACGTGGGGCCGGGAACGACGGTGAAGATCATGGTCTACCACCGTCATTCGTGGAAAGTGGCCTGGATTCTGGCTAAGTACGGCCGCGGCCAATTTTGGAAGCTCGGACAACTGGTTGCGCAATACTCCGAGGCTCAAACGGGCTGCCCAATTACATTCACGTATACGCCGGGCGAAGCCCGCGCCCTGCTCGCTGAACATGGGTTGCGGGTCAGCGAGATGTGGGTGGATCACATTTTCCCCTATCGCATTCCGGACTACACGCAGTATCGCTATGTGCGGAATTGGTATTTTCGTTGGATGCCGGCGGCGCTGTTTCGCGCATTGGAGCGGCGTTTTGGCTGGCATCTTTGTGTCACGGCAGTACCGGATTGAGCGCCCGTTAAAAACGCTGCGAGGAGGACTCCTTCGATATGACAGAGGCGACCATGCGAGCCTCGGTGATCGGTTTGGGAAAGCTCGGATCGCCGTTGGCCGCCTGTTTGGCTGCAAAGGGCATGCAGGTAGTGGGCGTGGATGCCGACCCGCAAAAGGTCGAGTCGTTGCGCCAGGGCCATGCCCCGGTTTTTGAGCCGCAGTTGGAGGAAATGATCTCGATCGGCGCAAGCCGCTTGCGCGCGACGAGCAGCATCGCGGAAGCAGTCGCGGAGAGTGAAATCACATTCGTCGTCGTGGCCACGCCGAGTGAGCCAGGCGGCGGCTTCTCGCTGCGTTTCGTGATCCCGGTTTGCGAGGAGATCGGCCGCGCCGTGGCCGCTAAGAACAGTTATCACGTCGTCGTGCTAGTCAGCACGGTCATGCCGGGCACGACGGGAGGGCCAGTGCTGCAGGCGCTCGAGCAGTCGAGCGGCAAGCGCGCCGGCAGGGACTTCGGCCTCTGCTATGGTCCCGAATTTATCGCCTTGGGCAGCGTCGTGCGGGATTTCCTCAATCCGGATTTTGTGCTCATCGGCGAATCGGACGCGCGGGCGGGCGAGGTGCTCGAAGCGATTTATCTGCGCGTTTGCGAAACATCTCCGGCGGTGGCCCGCATGAACTTCGTGAACGCCGAACTGACCAAGCTTTCCGTGAACACCTACGTCACGACGAAAATCAGCTTCGCCAACATGCTCGCGCGCATCTGCGAGCGGTTGCCGGGCAGCGATGTCGATGTGGTGACGCGGGCGCTCGGACTTGATACGCGGATCGGCGGCAAATATCTGAAGGGCGCGGTCAGTTACGGCGGGCCTTGTTTCCCGCGGGACAATCTGGCGTTGCTGGCGCTGGCGGAAGAACTGGGCGCTCCGGCGGAAATCGCGCAGGTCACACATCGCTTCAACCGCGCGCAGATTCCCTGGCTGGCGGATCTGGTTTGCAGCCAAGCGTCGCGAGGAACGATCGGTGTCCTGGGCTTGACGTATAAACCCAATACGGACGTCGTGGAGGAATCCGTCGGCCTGTTGCTGTCTCGCGAATTGGCAAGCCGCAAGGCGGATGTGCTCGCCTATGACCCGGCCGGCGCGCGAAACGGCGCCAAGGTGCTAGGCGAAGCCGTGCGCCTGGCGGCTTCGGCCCGGGAATGCATCGCCGCGAGCGAAACCGTGGTGCTGGCGACCCCTTGGGCGGAATTTGTCGGGATTCCCGCGAGCGGATGGGCCCGCGCAGGCCGGCCGCGCACCGTCGTGGACTGCTGGCGCGCATTGCCGCACTTGGCGCATGCCAGCGAAGTTCTCTACATCGGTTTGGGTCTGGGGCAAGAGGTCGCCGCCGCGCGGGAACAATCGGCGGTGGGAAGCGCCAGGAAATAGTGTTCTTGCGGCGGGACGGAGCGATGGAATGAAACCTTGGAACGTGCTGGTCACCGGGAGCAACGGGTTGATCGGCTCGGAGGCCGTGGAGTACTTCGACCGGCAGGGCCATCGGGTGACCGGGATCGACAACAACATGCGCCGCGAATTCTTCGGCCCGGCGGGCGATACAACATGGAATCTGGAACGTCTCAAGGGCGCTACTCGGAATTTCGTTCACATCGATCTCGATTTGCGGGACCGCGAACGAGTTTTCGACCTGTTCGCGCAGAGGCGGTTCGACCTGATCATCCATTGCGCGGCGCAACCGTCGCACGACCGGGCCTGCGAATTTCCCCTGGTGGACTTCGAGGTGAATGCCGCGGCAACCGTATACCTGCTGGAGGCGACGCGGCAGCACAGCCCGGAAGCGACGTTTATTTTCATGAGCACGAATAAGGTTTACGGCGACGCGCCAAACGAAAGGCCGCTGCGCGAAACCGCAACCCGTTATGACTATGCAGATCCGGCTGACCAGGACGGCATCGATGAAACCTGCCGCATCGATCGTTCGCTGCATTCTCTGTTCGGCGCGTCGAAGGCCGCCGCCGATCTCTACGCGCAAGAGTATGGGCGGTACTTCGGTCTGAAAGTTGGCGTTTTTCGCGGCGGCTGCCTGACCGGACCTCAGCACTCGGGGGTGGAGCTGCACGGATTTCTCTCGTATCTGGTGAAGGTGGCGCTTGCGGGAGGCAGCTACACGATTTTCGGCTACAAAGGCAAACAAGTTCGCGACAACATTCACAGCCTCGACGTGGTGCGGGCGTTCGAGGAGTTCGCGAAGAATCCGCGTCCTGGCGAGGTGTACAACCTGGGCGGCGGACGAGAAAACAGCGTCTCGGTGCTCGAGGCGATCACGCTGGTCGAGGAGATGACTGGCGGCAAGATCAATCGGACCTATCGTGAACAGGCGCGCAAAGGCGACCACATCTGCTACATCTCGAATTTGCGCAAGCTGAAGGCGCACTATCCGGAATGGAGAGTGACGCGAAGCCTGACCGCGATTCTGGAAGAGATGATCGCGACCGAGCGGAAGCACGCGAGGGGCGTAGGAGTCGCTTGACGGGATTGTAAGGCATCGCATGCTAGAGACCAGCACAATGACGGGAGGTTCCACGGGGTCCGAGCCATCACTGGCGTCCTTGGGAGAGCTCAAGCGAGCGAGCCGATGGTTGAACGAATTTGCGGCTAATGTCACGTCCCATAGCGGCGAAGACGGAATCGTCGGAAAAGCTCTAAGCATGCTGCCGAATCTGAATCATTGGTGCGTGGAATTCGGCGCATGGGACGGCAGATTTGCCAGCAACACCTATGATTTGGTGGACCGGCAGAATTACCACGCGGTTCTGATCGAAGGCGGCGCAGAGCAATACCAGCAGCTCCAGGCCAGCTATCCGCACAAAGACCGGTCTATCTTGATCCGCGCGTACGTAGGCTGGTCCTCGAACGACGCGTTGGACCACATCCTGAAGCAGCATCCGATCCCCCGAGATTTTGATTTTCTGTCCATCGACATTGACGGGAACGACTACCACGTTTGGCGGGCAATGAATACGTTCAGGCCAAAGGTGGTGCTGATCGAATATAACTTTACGATGGCAAACGCGGTGGATTTCACTCAACCCGCCGATGCGAACTGCCAGCAGGGAAGCAGCGCGGCCGCACTCGTCAAGTTGGCCAAGGAAAAAGGCTACGAGCTCATTGCTGTTACCTCGTCAAATCTACTTTTCGTGGATCAAGCCTACTACAACCTTTTCGGCATCCCGGATAATTCGCTGGAAGTGATGCGCGATGAACAGGTTAGCTACGTGTCCTTCGGATATGACGGAACGGTTTTCCTGCACGGGCGATGCTCCCTCGAATGGCATCCGGGACTGCGTCTGGAAGCGAGCAAGGTCCAGGTTCTGCCGCGGATGCTACGTAGCTACCAGTCGAACTACACTTTTTCGCAACGATGTGCGTTTCGCCTGTTCTTCTTGTGGACTCATCCGAAAGAGGGCCTCCAACGAATTCAAAGTTACGTGAAGAGGAAATTCAGGTCCGGAAGCGGGCAACCCGCGTGACCATATTGGCCGGCGCGTGATGCCGAGGGGAAGTCTAGGCAGGGCGGTAGGCGTATATGAGCATGTCCTGGAAGTCTCGCTGAGCGAAGGGGCGGGCGCAGGGAGCATGGATCTGGTAACCGAATCCGTTTTCTTCGAGAAGAGCAAACAGGCGCGCCATGCGGTTTTCTCCGGCGTTGAGGTGGTGATGGTATTCGAGAACGATCTGCCTGATCAGGGGCAACTTGCCGGTTTGGGCCAGGTCCTCCATGACGTCCAGTTCAGCGCCCTCGATATCCATCTTGAGCAGATCCACAGGCTCGGTGACGAAGGAGGACAGGCGCAGGGCGCTTACCGTCTGCCTGGCGGTAACTCTTCCTTCCGCGCCTTTGACGCGCTGTTCGTAGGCGCTCATGATCACCGATCCAGGAAGAGCAGGATCGGAAAAGAAATCGATCTGGCCATCCTGACTGAGCAGGGCTGCGTGATGGAGCTCGACGAAGTCCCAACGGTTGGCCTCGACATTCTCCTGCAAGGTGCCGAAGGCGGTCTCATCCGGCTCGAAAGCAATGATGCGGGACCCGGGGTAAGTGGTCTTGAAGTAGAGAAGGCTGACGCCGATGTTGCTGCCGCAGTCCAAGATGAGCGGGGAAGGCGAATCGAACGTGAAGTGGTATTCGCGCCGGACAAAAATCTCGATGAACAAGCCGAGAAAAGAAGCGTAGTCGAGCACTCGAATGGTCGCGCCACGGATGCGTGCTTTTTGGGGCGCGGCTGCCGGGAAAACACTGGAGAAGGCGAGTTTCGCCAGGCTCGTCGCGTACAGCCGGAGCACTTCGCCGCGGCCTTGCGAGGCAGGAATACGCGAGATGCCAAGCAGGTTGCCGGGAAGCTGCGTGAGGTGGCTTTTGAAGCGAGCGAAGGAAGGAAGCTGCAACCAGTGCGTTCGGTTGTCGGCGGGTCCGGTCATTTGCGCGGAGGGGCGAGTATACCGTAGGTGTTCGCGAGCGGCCAATGCGCCGGGCCTGATGCGCCGGGCCTGATCCGGGCCGCGATCGCGCCGCGGAAGCTGAATCAGAAATTTGACGTAGGGGACAGATGGACGCACTGCTGCTGAGCCGTTACAACGAGCTGCCGTACTACGATTGGGGATATCTGCACGCGTTCGCACAACGCGGCGTGCGCCTGATGTATGTGCCCGAGGAGTTGCCTTCCGGCGCGTCTCTGCCGGAAATACTCGCGCGATGCCCGGCGAGGCCGTCCCTGATTATCGGAACCGAATGGGGGGCATTCCCGCTGCCGGACGGATTGACGGAAGTCGACATCCCAACACTCACATTCCAGCAGGATGTCTTTGCTTACACGCACCGGCGAATCCGCTGGTGCATGTTGTTCGATTATGTCGTGGTGTTTCACGCCGGCTTTGAGCAGCAATTCCGCCAAGCAGGCCATTCCCGGGTGGTGACCATGCCCTGGCCCGTGCTTCGGGAGCTGTACGACCGGCCCGAGCAAGAGCGAATCCACGAGGTAGGCTGGGTGGGCCTCACGGGCGGGGATTCCTACCGTGGCAGCGAGATGTACGAGACGCGCAGAAGGATTCTGGGTGTGCTGGCAAAGGAATTCCGCACCAACGATTTTCGGGAGCGCCGCATTCTGACGCAGCAAGAGATGGCCGACGTATATCTTCGTTCGCGAGTGGTGGTCAACGTGTGCCGGGACGACTATCCCTTCGAGGCCAACACGCGAATGTTCGAAGCAATGGCTGCGGGCGCGTTGCTGGTCGTGCGCGCCGGAAACGGAATCGGCGAACTTGGGTTCAAAGAGGGGACCCACTTTGTGGCGTATCGCGACGAAGCGGAAATCGTGCCCTTGGTGCGGCGTTATCTGAACGACGAGCCCGCGCGGGCACGCATCGGGCAGGCGGGCCGGGAGAAGGTGCTGGGCGAGCACACGTACGACAAGCGGGTGGCCGAAATCCAGGCCCTGCTGGCGGAGGATGCCGGGCGGTTGCCAGCTCCCGCGCGACGCTGGCCGAAGCATCGCGTGGACCTGACTTATTTGGATTTCCACGCGGCTTACGGACGGCTGGACCTGGCAAGCGGGAAGTGGCCTCGCGTGGCGCGGCGCAGCCTGGGCGGGGCGCTGACCGGGGCTGCTTTGATTGCGGGCTCCTGGTCGCGACGATGGAGAAGCGCGCTCGCGGCTCGGGGATGAATTACGCAGCACTGGGTGAGAGCGCCAAGCTTGGCGGCGGGATCGCTGGGGCATGACCGAGAAGTCGAGTTGAGTGCAGCAAGAAAGAGATAATGGCAACAGCGGGAACCCGACAACTTCACGAAACACCGTTTGCCGGAGAAGTCATCCGGATCGCGCCGCCACACGGCTGGTTCGATCTGGACCTGAAAGGGCTGTGGGATTCACGCGAGCTGCTCTACTTTTTCGTCTGGCGGGACATCAAGATCCGCTACAAGCAGACGGCGATCGGCGCTGCGTGGGCTGTGCTGCAGCCGTTCATGACCATGGTGGTTTTCAGCTTGTTCTTCGGTCACTTGGCCAAGATGCCTTCGCATGGGCTGCCCTACCCGGTCTTTTACTACAGCGCGCTTCTGCCGTGGACGTATTTCGCCACCTCGATACAGACGGCGACGGCCACGATCGTGGACAACCAGCGCGTGATCACCAAGGTGTATTTTCCACGGCTGCTGCTGCCCATCTCGGCAGTGTTTTCGGGCGTCGTCGACTTCCTGATCAGTTTCGTTATGTTACTCGGCATCATGCTCTATTACCGGATGCTTCCGACGCGAGCGGTGATCTGGCTGCCCGCTTTTCTGCTGCTGGCGCTGCTGACGGCGCTGGCGGTGGGCCTGTGGCTTTCGGCGCTGAACGCCATTTACCGCGATGTGCGTTACGTGGTGCCATTTCTGGTGCAGTTCTGGTTGTTTGCTTCGCCGGTGGCCTATCCGGCCAGCCTGGTCCCGCAACGCTGGCGCTGGCTCTACGGATTGAATCCGATGACCGGCGTGATTGAGGGTTTCCGGTGGGCGCTGACCGGGCAAGGAGAGTCTCCCGACCGCATGATGGCGGCGTCCGCGTTTGCCGTGCTGGCGCTGCTTTTCGGGGGGCTGATTTATTTCCGGAAGATGGAAACTACCGTTGCGGACGTGGTCTGAGCGATGAGCGAGAGCGTCATTCGTTGCCAGGACTTGGGTAAGCGCTACCGGATCGGCGAGCGCCAGCCGTATCTGGCGGTGCGCGACTTGCTGACGAACGCGCTCAGGGCCCCCTTTCGCGCTTTGAGCGGGCACGCTCGATCAAGAACAAGGCGAGACGAGCACGTCTGGGCGCTGCGGAATACGACCTTTGAAGTCGGGCAGAGCGAGGTGGTCGGGCTGATCGGCCGGAACGGCGCGGGCAAGAGCACGCTGCTCAAGATCCTGGCGCGCGTGACCAGGCCGACGGAGGGCTGGGCGGAGATTCGCGGGAGGATTGGCAGCCTGCTGGAGGTCGGCACGCGGCTTTCATCCGGAGCTGACCGGCCGCGAAAACGTGTTTCTGAGCGGCGCGATCCTGGGGATGAGCAGCGCGGAGATTACGCGGAAGTTCGACGAGATCGTGGCGTTTTCCGAAGTCGAAAAGTTCATCGATACGCCGCTGAAATACTATTCAAGCGGGATGGGACTGCGGCTGGCGTTTTCCGTGGCGGCGCATCTGGAACCTGAGATCCTGCTGGTCGATGAGGTGCTGGCGGTCGGCGATCTCAAGTTTCAAAAGAAGTGCATCGCCAAGATGGCGGATGTGGCGCAGGGAGGGTTGACGATCGTTTTCGTCAGCCACCAGATGAACCAAATCCGGCGCTTGTGCGAGCGCGCGATTTGGGTGGATGGCGGCGGAATTCTGCGCGATGGCCCCGCCGGAGACGTGGTGGCGGCGTATGAATCGGCGATGTCTTCCGGCGATGCCGATAGTGCGGCGGGTTCGCGAGGAGCGCAGGCCCGTTTCTTTCAGTGGGCGATACGAGAGTCTCCGGTGGAACAGCCCAACCATTTGATGACGCTAGGGCCAGCCACTGTGGTCTTCTCGCTGCGGGTCAACGAGCCCCTGCAAAACGTGCAGCCGGATTTTGGGCTGGTGGATCGAGACAACCACGTGATCTGGGCGGGATCGGCCGGGACGGTTGAACTCGATCCGGGCGAGCATCAACTGGAACTAACGCTGCCGACGCTGCCGCTGCGGCCCGGTCCTTATCGCTGGTGGGTAGGTTTGGCGGGATCACAGGGATGGGTCGAGCTGTGGGATTGTCAACCGGAGATGATCGTCGCCACCGAGGTACATCAGCACCCGAACGAGAGGTGCAGCAGCATTCTCAACATGCCCTACGAGTTTTCCATCAACCAGGTCAAGGGAGTGCCATGCGGCTGACGCAGGGATTTCCGGCCAGCCGCGCAGCGAGAACTGAGTCGAGCGATCGGGAAGAACTTTGATGGCTCCTCCACTGATCACCGCGCTAATCGACACGTATAACCATGAACGCTTCATTGAGCGGGCGATCACGAGCGTGCTCGAACAGGACGTGCCGCAGGACGGGCTGGAGATCCTGGTGGTGGATGACGGCTCGACGGACCGCACAGCGGAGATTGCCGCGAAATTTGCGCCGCGCGTCCGATTGCTCCGGAAACAGAACGGCGGGCAGGCTTCGGCCTTTAACACGGGCGTGCCGGAGGCGCGGGGCGAATACGTGGCGCTGCTGGACGGCGACGATTGGTGGGCGCCGAACAAGCTGGGGATCGTGCTGGAAGCCTTTGCCCAGCATCCGAAGATCGGAACGGTCGGCCACGGATTTTTTCATGCCGACGACGAAGGCCAGGCTTTTGAACGCGTGGCCCCGCAAGCAGCCGAGCGCCTTGACTTCACCAGCGTCGAAAACATTGGGCGCTTCCGCCCGCTGAGGTGCTTCTTCGGCACCAGCCGCGTCGTGTATCGGCGGGACCTTCTGGCTCAGATTCTTCCGGTTCCCGCGGGGATCGTCATCGAAGCGGATGAATATTTGTGGACGATTGCGCTGTGCTTACGGCCAGCGATGGTGCTGGAGCGGGCGCTGACGTTCTACCGCATGCACGGCGGGAATTTGTACATGGGCCGGACGGAAGATCCTGCTCGCGTGCGGCGCAAGTATGATTCGCTCGCTTGTCTAGCGGGCGCGCTGACCGAACGGCTGCCGACGCTGGGCATTCCGGCCGCACTGTCCGAGGTAGCTCTGGAGCCGTTGCGCATCGAGGTGGATCAGCATCGCCTGGCCTCGGGCGACGGCACAGCATTGGAGATGTTTCGCACCGAGCGGGCGGCCAATCGGCTGTCCTACGCCAAGATGAGTCCAGGCTACCGGATTTTCAAATCATGCGCGCTGGCCCTGACGCTGCTGATGCCGCCGCGGCAATTCTGCCGGCTGAAGCGCTGGTACGCGGCGCGAGGGTTGCGGCGGTTTCGGCGGGTGCTTGGCGAGCCGACGCCTTCGGGAACGCTCTCACAGCGGAAAATAACGACGTGAAAAGCGCACGCCAAATTTGTCAGAGGCAGACCTCGCGATGAAACCCGTTGAGTCCATGCGCCAGGATTGGGACGATCGCGCACGCGAAGACGCATTCCACTACATTGCGTCATGGCGAGAGGATTGGACCGAGGAGTCCTTCTTTCAGTCGGGAGAAAAAGACTACGAGCTGATGGTTGAACCGGTGCTAACCCGGCGTTCCTGGCTGCCTGCGGGAAAAACGATGTTGGAGCTCGGCTGCGGAGCCGGGCGGATGACGAAAGCTTTCGCGGAGCGGTTTGGCCACGTTGTGGCGTTGGATATATCGACAGAAATGCTCGCTCGCGCAAAAGCACTGCTTCCGGACGCGCAGAATATCACCTGGACGCTGGGCAACGGCGCGGACCTCTCTGGGATTCCCGATGAATCCGTGGATTTCGCCTTCAGCTACATCGTTCTGCAGCACATGCCTACTCGCGAACTCACACTGACCTACATCCGGGAGATGCTTCGCGTTTTGAAGGAGGGCGGAGTTTTTCTCTTTCAGTTCAACGGCCTGCGGAGGCCCAGCATGAATTGGAAGGGGCGGCTGGTGTGGGGCGCCGTGGACGTTCCTTGGTCGCTCGGTCTGAATCGCGCCAGCCGCTTTTTGGCGTCCGCGTTCGGGCTGAATCCGGCGATGGCCGGAAAAAGCTGGCGGGGCGCCGCACTGGACGCTGCGACTGTGCGGAACACCGTCCGAATCAGCGGCGGCGCCGCAGAAGAGTTTCGTGGCGAAAACACGGCAATGGCCTGGTGCAGCGGCACGAAGCTGGGAGTTCAGCAGCAGTGATTACTCTGGGCTTCAACTATTCGCAGATGCACGACTCCTCGGCATGCATCATGCGCGACGGCGAATTGCTATTCGCCGTGGCCGAGGAGCGATTGAGCCGAGCCAAGCAGGACGCCGGCTTTCCGCACCGAGCGATCCGCGCGTGCCTGGAATTTGCGAAGGTCCGGCCCGATCAGGTGGACGAAATCTGCGCGGGATGGCCGGAGCCTTGGCGCATGTATGCCGCTGACGCCAAGTGTTTCGCGACCGGAAAGTACCCGGCGAGCTACGCGAATGTCCTCAACTCAACGCGGCTGTTTGTCAGCATGGCGCATCAGCGCGGTGGGTTTCGCCAGTTCACGCAGTATTTCGGACCGACCCGGGCACGCATGCGTTTCGTGGATCACCACTTGGCTCATGCGCTGAGCGCCTACGCCTTCTCGGGATTTCGCGATGCCGCGGTGGTGGTGATGGACGGCCGAGGCGCTTGGGAGGCCAGTTCCATCTGGTGGGGTCACAACGGGCTGCTGGAGCACATGCTGACGATTCCGTGGCCGAACTCGCTCGGACTCTTCTACGCGCGGTTCACGGAGTATCTGGGATTTGTCCCGAACAGCGACGAATGGAAGGTGATGGGTCTGGCGCCATACGGCACGAAGGGCCTGGACCTCGGCACCTTCCTTTCGCTGGAAGACGAACCATATCGCGTGAACTCGACGGAGTTGCTCGCGGGCGGGGCGGGAACCCCAGCGATCACCCAGCGGTTCGGCCCGGCGCGCGAACCGGAGAGCAAGATCGAAGACCGCTACAAAGATGTTGCGTTTGCGGTGCAGGAAGCGTGCGAGCAGGCGATGATGGCGTTGGTCGCCATGGCGGTGAAGATGAGTGGAGAGCGCAAGGTGTGCATGGCTGGAGGCGTGGCGCTCAACTCAAAAGCCAATGGGAAAATATTGGTGTCCGGGCTGGTGGACGATCTGTTTGTTCAGCCAGCGGCAGCCGACGACGGCGTGGCGCTCGGCGCGGCCCTGGCGCCCTACATGGTCAACGAAGGGCACGTGCCGATGACGAGGCTGCGGAAGATGTACCTGGGGCCGGAATCGAGCGACGAGGAGATCGAAAAGACGCTGTGCACCTATAAACTGCGCGCGACGACGCTGCAGGATCCTGCCGGAACCGCGGCCGAAATGCTGGCGGAAGGGAGAATTCTCGGCTGGTTCCAGGGCCGGATGGAGTTCGGTCCTCGAGCGCTGGGCGGCCGCTCGATTCTGGCGGATCCGCGCGACCCGAAGATGAATGAAAAGGTGAACAACGCGGTGAAGTTCCGGGAATGGTGGCGGCCGTTCGCGCCGGCGCTGCTAGCCGAGGCAGCTCCCGAATATCTGGAGAGCGCCCTCGACTCCCCGTTCATGATTTTTACCAGCGTGGTGAGGGCGGAAAAACGCGCGGTGATTCCTTCGGTGACGCACGTGGACGGCACGGCGCGCCCTCAGACGGTGGAACCGGACGTTCACCCGCTGTACTACCGCATGATTCAGGCTTTCGGCGAGCGCACGGGGGTGCCGGTGGTCATGAATACGTCGTTCAATTTGCGGGGCGAACCGATTGTGTGCACGCCCACGGACGCCATTCGCACATTTTTCAGCTCCGGCATGGATGCGCTAGTGATCGGGCCGTATCTGGTGGAGAAGTAGCGCCGCGTCGCGCGGTAGATGGATGATGGAGGGACAGTTCATCGCACTGCTGGGCCGTGCCGACGAACCAACCGACGGCGTGGCGGACTATTGCGGATTCTTGGCGCAGGCGTTTCTACGGAGAAACGCTGTGCTGCGAACAGAGCGCGTGCCATGGGCCGAGCGCGGCTGGCCGTACGCGCTGCGCTGGCTTGCTCGAGAGAGCGCACATTGGAAGGATCAACGAGTGCTTTTGCAATACACGGCAATGAACTGGTCGCGGCGCGGTTTTCCGTTCGGGGCGCTGCGCGTTCTGCGTTTGCTGAAGAGCCACGGCGTTCACTGCACAGTCGTTTTCCACGATGGCGCGGCGTTTCGAGGTCCGCGGATGCGGGATAAATTACGCCGCGCGGCGCAGACCTGGACGATGCGGCAAATGCTGCGACAGGCGCCGCGAAGCGTGATCACGACTCCGCCGGGCACTCTGGATTGGCTGCCTTCCGGTCAGGAGCGCGCGGCGTTCATTCCTATCGGCGCAAATGTTCCCGAGTGCCGGGCACGAAGGATATTTGACGCGCGCAAGCAGCCGAAGACTGTGGCCGTCTTCAACGTGACCGGCGGCGAGGCGCGGGCACGCGAGGTCAGTGACATCGCCCTGGCCGTCCGGCAAGCCGAGCAACACGCCGGGCCGATCCGTCTGGAAGTGTTAGGGCGCGGGGCTCCGGAAGCCGACGAGTTGCTCGGAAACGCGCTGCGCGGCACTCGCGTGGAACTGCGGGTGAGGGGAGTGGTTCCAGCGGAGGAGGTCACACGCACCTTGGCCTCGGCCGATGCTTCGCTTTGCGTGCGTGGACTGACGACGTCGAATCGTGGGACGTCCATTGCGGGCATTGCCTGCGGCGTGCCCGTGGTTGGCTACGGGCGGTCCGGAAGCGATCCGGCAATCGACGCGGCCGGCGTACTTCTGGCGCCGTGGCACGAACCAGCAGCCCTAGCGAGCGCTCTGGTCGAGGTTCTGACGGACGCGAGCCTGTGGCAGCGGCTACACGAGCGCAATCTGGAGGCGCAGGCGCGTTACTTTTCCTGGGATGTTGTTGCGGACAGATATCTCGAACTGCTCGCACCATGCACGGAGAAGAAAAGTCACGCCGCGGTGTCTCGATGAACAGCGCCGAGCAGGAGAACATTGTGAGGACGGCAGCGAAGGTGTCGCTGTACATCCCGTGCTATAACGTCGAAGCCTACCTCGCGCCGGTGCTCGAGGGCGTTCTGAAGCAGACGCTGCCCGTGGACGAGATTCTAATCGTCGACGATGGCTCGCGGGACCGTACCTGCGAAATCGCGTCACGTTATCCTGTGACAATCGTGCGGCATGAGCAAAATCGAGGGCTGGCCGCGGCGCGCAACACTGGCATCGTGCGCGCGCACAACGATCTGGTCGCCTGGCTGGACGCGGATTGCGTGCCTGACCCAAGATGGCTGGAAATGCTTACCGGCGCACTCTGTGGCGAGAATGTCGTCATGGTGGGAGGGCGGCTGGTCGAAACGGTTCTGACGTCGGTAGCCGATCGCTGGCGCCGAGCGCACATGCCGCAGGACTGGGGCAGTGCGCGTCTCAGCAACCCAAAATTCATGTTTGGCAATAACGGGCTAGGTCTAAAGTCGGCGATCGAGGAGGCGGGCGGATATAACGAACGGTTCAGAACGAATGGCGAAGACGTGGACCTTTCGCAGCGTCTGCGTGCCCGCGGATTCGGTTTTGTCTACGAGCCGTCCGCAATGGTTTCGCATTTGCGCCGTGACTCGATCGCTTCCGTCCTGAGCGCCTACTGGCGCTGGTGGAGATGCGGAGTGAATGCCTATGCCAACGGAGTGCGGCTGCGTTCCGTGGTGGCGACGTTTTGCCGGGCACACCTGGGGACTTCCTTCCTGGAACGCGTCAGGCGCGACCTGGAACAGCGAGAGTTTGACCTGCTTCCTCTGGACTTTCTGGCTTTGGGCTATATGCCCTATCGCGATCTGCGCCTGTACGTGGAGGCGCGTCTGGGGCCGCGCGCGCCACGTATTTCGGCCGAGGTGAAGGCACCATGAAGATTCTGATTACCGGCGGTTGCGGTTTTGTCGGCTCGCAACTGGCGTTGCATTTTCAGCAGCGCGGCCATCGCGTCGTCGCAGCCGATAATCTTGTGCGTCGTGGCAGTGAATTGAATCTGCCTCGCTTCCGTCGCCACGGAATTGAATTTGTGCATGCGGATGTGCGCAATCCAGAAGATCTGGCGGGGCTGCCACAAGGAATTGACCTGATTTGCGACGCGAGTGCACAGCCTTCGGTCGTGACGGGGTATGACAATCCGCTGTTCGACATCATGAACAATTCGCTCGGGCTGATTCACGTGCTGGAATTCGCACGGCGACGCGGCTGCCCGCTGATCTTCTGGAGCTCGAACCGCGTGTACAGCGCTGACCGGACGAACGCCCCTCCGCATCGGGCGGCGGCCACGCGATTGGTTTGGGACAAGGAAGCGTATCTCCGGCAATTTGCAGGCAAGCTTCTGCCGGGGTTTGACCCCGATCGCGGATTCTCCGAGGATTTCACGCTCGAAGGCCGCGAGCGAAGCATCTACGGGCTTAGCAAACTGATGGCCGATCTCGCGTGCCAGGAGTATGCGGGCGCGTTCGGTATGAAGACCGTGATCAATCGCTTCGGCGTGATCAGCGGCGAAGGACAATTCGGAAAATCCGACCAGGGCTGGGTGTCCTGGTGGGCGATGGCGTTTTACTTCGGGCTGCCCCTGAAATATATCGGGTGGGAAGGCAAGCAGGTTCGCGACATTGTTTTCATCGAGGACGTGTGCCGTCTGGTCGAGCTGCAGATGGAAAACATCGACAGTATCTCAGGAGAAGTATTTAATCTCGGCGGCGGCGCGGCGAATTCACTTTCCCTGGTGGAGGCAACTCAGCTTCTTCGGGAAAAACTCGGCCGGGACGTTCCTATTTCGCATGAGCCGGAGGCTCGCCGGGCCGACCAGAGCATCTACATCACGGATAACCGCAAAGCCGAGCGGGTGCTTGGCTGGCAGCCAAAGATCGGCATTTCGGAAGGATACGACCGCATCTTAGCTTGGATCCACGAGAACGAAGAGGATTTGCGGCTGCAGTACGGAGCCTCCTGGTCGCGACGGTTACTTCCAGCTCGAGGATGAACAGGGACTTTCACCATGTCGCAGGCCGAGACTGAAAGGTTGATACCAGAGAGATGAATCCTGTTCTCGAAGAGATCCTACGGACGGGGTTTGCAATATCCCGGAGCGGAAAGCGGCTTCAAGTGCGCTCTCACATCACGGCTGAGGAGGGTAATTTTCTGCAAGAGATCGTTGCCGAGATCAAGCCCCGCGTTAGTCTGGAAGTGGGCTTCGCCTACGGGGTTTCAACGCTGTTTATATGCGAGACCCTGGCGAGCCAGCCGGCGGCTCGGCATATTGTGATCGATCCGCATCAATTTCAACCGACGGGCATGCAGAAAGGTCACGAGACGTACGACGGCGCCGGCCTCTATAACCTTAAGAAGGCCGGGTATGACCGGTTCGTCGAATTCCTGGAGGTCCCCTCGCAATTGGCTCTGCCTAAGCTCGTCTCCGAAGGCGTCCAGGTGGATTTTGCCTTCATTGACGGCTTTCATACCTTTGACTTCGCGCTCGTAGATTTTTTCTATGTAGACCGCCTGTTGCGTTGCGGAGGAGTTGTTGTACTCGATGACACCGACTTTCCAAGCCTGTGGAAGCTATGCCGCTACATCGTGACGAACCGGTCCTACACAGTTGTTCGGGTGTCTGGCCTCTAATACGCTGCCGACAGCACGCCTGCCCATACGACTAGCCATTCGCTATTCGCGGAGGCTGTGGAGAAGTTCAAGGGGAATTTTCACGCATGACCGATTGAAGCCGTACAGTCGGTGCATTGCGTTTAGAAAAGAGGCCGAGGATTCGCGGAGTTACGACTTCCATCGGGACTTTTAACGTCGCGGAATTGGTATGGAGCCCAGTTGCGAACATTCCTGGCGCGATGAAAATAGGACATTCCGAGAGCGATAGCGTGGCGACAACAAGAAGCACGACCAGAATACCCGCTCGAACGGTTCCCAGGTCGTTCGAGGCGCCTACGATTTACCAGCGCTGGAAAGGGCTCAAGGGAAGGGTCATCCTAAAAGCCAGCATTACGTTTGGCCTGGCTCGGAGAAGACACTGGAAGACAGATTTGTTCCTGCCGGTACGTAACCGGGTGCTGCGTCACCGACCGATTTTGGTAAGGGTGAACGGGATATCGGTCCAATTAGCTCCGGTAGACGAAATGGTTGATTATTTGTGGACCAAACCGCGCCCGAGATACCCCGACTGAATTGCTGATACATTTTGACGAGCCCGGCTCAGACATTCGTGGATGCAGGCTGCGGAAGTGGCCTGTTTGCAATGGCCGTCGCCAAGAAAATCGGTCACGACAGAGTGTACGCTTTCGAGCCTTCCGAGGAGCGCTTACACCTCTTGCACCACCATCTGAATATGAACGCGCTATCAGACTTGCCCACACTCAAGGTCGCTTTGCGCTATCCCGTCCGCGTGAAACGGTCCTCCCGACGATTCATGGGATTTCGATGAAGTCTGCGGGGTCGCAACACGGCAATTCGCAAACGGCGGCCCGCTCCACGGGAACCTCGCCGCACACGACTGCCGACGTGTTTGTGGAACCGAAGATCGAAAGTCGACGCCGTTAGAGTCCATGCAGTGGCTGGAGTACAGTGCTTAGGGCAGGAGGCCTTGGAGCGGGACGATGCCGTCGCTTCGTCTAGCGGCAGACTGCTGGAAGACTATAATTCGGGTATACGCCAGCGGAAATCCTGTCTTGATCGATGCGGCTACGCCATTTTCGCATGAACCCAGGACCTGTCGGATGAGTGCAGCGGCGGCAATATAACGTTAGATGTCGCGGCTGGATCCAGCCACGCCCCGAAACGTCTGGGGGATTCTCGATAAAGTTCCGTAAGGAAAGCCGTTGTGGCGGATGGGCGGGAATGATTTGCAGGATAAAGCCGGACGTTTGAACTTGACGGGCAAGATACGTAGGGATTTATGACATGGCTTCTCAGGCGCGGGTCATATCTTTCCCCAAGAGCTCGTCAGTATGTATACACACGACGCCGTCTACAAACATGCAGGCCGCGAGGAGATGGTTAAGCGATTCACTCGCAACGTCACGCCGGTCGAAGAAATCCCCTACGAGCAGTACGACATTGTGATCACGCTCGACCCGATACTGGATGTTCCTAAAGGCTCTTCAACCTTGTTTGCGAACGGCGTAGAGCGTTGGGAGTATTTACAGCCACTACTACAGCGGCGGTTACAACAATATCGCGCTCAAAGTGCTGTTGGAATCACGACAAGTGGCGATGATCCAGGCAATCTCTTCCCTACATGCACGATCAAGTTCCGCTCGCTCGCTATTCGATTGCTCGAAGGAGGACGTCGCTTTGGTTGATTGCGCGCGTAAGCTCGTGATGGCAGGCCTGGGGGACCAAAATGAACCAGAGCTTCCAGCGTGGAGCAGGCCATCGGCGTCCCGGTGAGGTACCGGGGCAGTGCCACTTTCCCCAGCTATAGCATTACCGACCCGCCGACGTGGGGGGAAATTGGCTTCCTTTATCTCCACGACCTGGCGCACTGCAAATACTATATCGGAGTGGGTCGAATCTACGGTGGAGGGCAAGGCGTTGTTGACGCTGCCGCCTTAAATTGCATCTGCATCGGACAGGGAGACAAGGCGTATCACCGGCTGGTTTGCCATTCTGAGGCCATCTATTGGGACCTGTGCGAGTTGCCACAAAGAATGAGGAGGATCGCTGGATCGGAGACCTGCAGGCGGAAATCCTCACGAGGCAGGAGGTCGCCTTCGAGAAAGGATTTGTAACTCCCCTGGCCGCTGCGTTACGATGCGCCGGAGCATTAAGCGGAGGTTGAAACGGGAGGGCCAGGAGTTCATGATCAAACGCATGGTGCAGTCCGCTCTAGGGACATTCGGCTACCGGCTGACGCACGTGAACTCCGCAAGTTCACCCAGCTTACGGTTTGGGTCCCTTTTTTCGCCTTAACGAAGCGATTCGGATTTGACCCAAAGCACATCGTGGACGCCGGCGCCAATCACGGAAACTGGACCAGAGAAGCCGTGAAGTATTTTCCGAACGCGCAGTACACGCTGGTCGAGCCGCAAGATGAGTTGAAGATCCACGTGCAAGATCTAATGGACTCCGGTTACCGACTCCGCTGGGTGAATGCCGGAGTCAGCGATCGCGCCGAGGTACTGACTTTCAACGTGAATCGCAGTGACCAGAGCAGCACGTTTCTGCAAGTGCCGCGGACGGTCGACGCCGCCGTTCGGCGCGTCGAGGTGCCGGTCAAAACGCTGAATGAAATCGTGGCATCGTCCGGGTTGCCAGTGCCGAATATGGTCAAGATCGATGCCGAAGGATTCGACCTGAAAGCTCTTTGTGGCGCGTCGGAATTGTTTGGCAAGACAGACATATTCCTAGCCGAGGTTACCGTCGGACAAAGGGATTTTGAAAATACGGCCGTGGCGGTGATGCAGAAGATGGCAGATGCGGGATACCGGTTCGTTGACGTAACGGACCTCAATCGCAGCCCGAAATTTGGCGTTCTATGGTTGTGCGAGTTCGCGTTTCTTTCGGAGACGTCCTCGCTATTCGACCAGGCAAATTGTTACGAATGAGCCGGAGGGCCGCCGTTCCGGACAGATAACAACGTGGGGAGAATCGATCGATATCGGGTCTTGCTTGTGTGCACGCATCCGGTGCAATACGCCTCGCCAGTTTTCCGCGTCATGGCAGCGCACCCGAGACTTGATATTCACGTGGCCTATTGCAGCCTGCAAGGCGCAGAGACAAGCGTCGACGAGGAATTCGGCCGCGCGGTAAAGTGGGATGTTCCCCTTCTGGATGGTTATCCCTGGACGCACATGCGGAATCGCGCGTGGCATCCGGGACTCGGGCGTTTTTGGGGCCTCGTCAATCCCGAGCTCTGGGGCATGGTGCGCGGGGGCCGGTATGACGTGGTCACCTTCTACACTGGATATCGCTACGCCAGCTTCTGGATTGCCGTTCTGGCGGCGAAGCTTAGCCGCACCGCTGTCATATTCGGTGGGGACGCTACCTCGATCGAGCCGTTCGTCAAAGCCTGGTGGAAAAAATTTGTTAAGCGCTCTGTCTTGACGCAAGTCTATCGCTTGGCGGATGGGAAATATGTAGCTTCGGCGGCTGGCAAGGAATATCTGAAAAGCCTAAGCGTTCCAGAAGAACAGATCGGCGTCGTTCCCGTGGTCGTCGACAATGATTGGTGGATCGGGCGAGCCGCTGAGGTGGATCGATCGGCGGTCCGCAGGAGTTGGGGAGTGCCGGACGATGCTCCCGTCGCCCTTTTCTGCGCCAAGCTGCAGGCTTGGAAGCGGCCTTTGGATCTTTTGCTTGCGTTTGCGCGGACGGGGCTGCGCGAGGCACATCTTGTCTTTGCCGGTGCGGGACCGCTAGAGTCCGCGCTGGATGCAGAGGCCCGGCAACTGGGCATTTCCGACCGGGTACACTTGCTGGGTTTCCAGAACCAAACTCAGCTTCCCGCGGTGTACCGGTCAGCGGATCTTTTCGTGCTGCCTTCCGAGTACGACGGGTGCCCGGCCGTAGTTTGTGAAGCGATGGTGTGCGGCTTACCCGTGCTACTGAGCGACGAGGTCCGCGGCCGCTTCGAGGTGATCGAGCCGGGAAGAACAGGATTCGTCTTCAAATGCGGCGATATCGCGGGGCTGGCGCGCTTGCTCCGAGATCTCTTGCCTGACCGCGGGCGTTTGGCGGAGATGGGGGCGGCGGCGCGGGAGATGATGACTCGCTGTTCGCCGCAAACGAACGTTCGCGATTTCGTTCAGCTGATCGATCAGACTTTTCGCATGCGCGGGGTGACGAATCAGGTGCCCGAGGAATTGCCGTGAAGGTCGCGATTTACACGCACGCGTTCGCCGGGTTGAAGTGGCGATGAAAATCCTCATCTACGGCGAACATTTCCTTCCTCTGGTCGGCGGCTCGCAGACCGCCATGGCGCTTCTGGCAGAGGGATTGGCAAATCGTCAGGCGAAAGAAACCAACGGCACTCCCCGCCAACTTGAAGTTACGGTGGTGACCAGAACGCCAGCGGGCAAAATGGACGATGCCTCCGTCCCTTACCGAATCGTCCGCCAGCCTGGTTTTTGGCGCTTAGCTCGACTGGTATGGGACGCCGATGTTGTGCACCTTGCAGGACCTTGTTTCCTGCCGCTCGTTCTGGGGCAACTCATGCGTAAACCGGTCGTCGTCGAGCATCACGGTTATCAGGCCGTATGCCTCAACGGCATGCTGCTCATGGAGCCGTCACGCACGGTCTGCCCTGGGCATCTCATGCAGAGGAATTATGCGGAGTGCCTGCGATGCAGCTCCCAGACCATGGGCCGCGTGGGCGGCGTCCGCGCGCTCTTGCTGAGTTTCCCGCGCCGCTGGCTCTGCAAGGGCGTGGCAGCTAACGTAACGATCAGCGATCACGTTGCTGCCCGGCTGAAGCTACCCAGAAGCCGCACCATCTACTACGGCGTTAAAGTCGCCCCACCCGTCATCCGAACGGACCGGCAGTTGCCATCCTCCATCGCGCAAGTGGCATACGTCGGGCGGTTGGTAACCGAGAAGGGCCTGCCGATCCTGCTGCAAGCAGCGAAGTCACTTCGGGACAAAGGCGAGGAGTTTCAGCTCACCTTCATTGGAGACGGACCAGAGCGAAGCCACCTGGAAGAATTAACCAAAGGCCACGGCTTGGGCGACCGGGTTGCGTTTACCGGCGACCTAAGGGGCGCCGATTTGGAAAGGGCAGCCAGCAAAGTGGACGTGGTCGTGATGCCATCGATCTGTGAGGAAACTGCGGGCTTGGCAGCGATCGAGCAAATGATGCGGGGCCGAACCGTCGTGGCATCCGACATCGGCGGGTTAAGTGAGGTGGTGGGCGACGCGGGTTGGAAGTTCCCCCCGGGGGATGCCGACGCACTTTGTGATCGACTCGTGGACGTCCTCGAGCATCCACAGGAGGCGGCGGTCATGGGCCGGAGGGCCAGGGAATATGCATTGCAGCGATTTGCGGTGGACCGAATGGTCGAGGAACATCTTTCACTGTACTGCGAGATAGGCAATCAGAGGCACGCGTAAAGCGGATTGTTACGCGCCGTTATTGCGAGGGACTGTCAAAATCGGAAAATCCGCGTAGCCGAGCCAGGAGGTCATGATCTCTCTCAGCAACCTTGCCGCTCTGGCGAAGCCGGAGTACATCCTTCGGCCGCATCAGGTTGGCCGGAGGCTATGGAGGGAAGTTGTCGACGGTCGTGCAAACGGCACAAAGATCGTCCGACTTCCCTGGGGGCTCGACATCGCCGTGGACGCAGGCGAGGCCATCGGATGCTCCCTGTATCTGCGCGCGCTATACGAAATTGCGGTGACGGAGGCTTTGTGGCGGCTCGTGAGGCCAGGCGACTCGGTAGTGGACGGAGGCGCCAACATTGGTTATATGACCAGTATATTGGCACTCCGCGTCGGGCCACGGGGCAAGGTCTACTGTTTTGAACCGCATCCGGAAATCTTTCGCGGTCTGCAGCAAAATGTGAGGTCCTGGGAAAATAGCCAACGATGCGGCTCCTTCTTGCTGCACCAAGCTGCGTTGGGAGATCGAGGGTCGATGGGTGTATTGCGAATCCCGGATCACTTTGTCGAGAATCAAGGAACTTCATGGATTCAGGCCGATGAGAGTTGCGAAGGCCGAAGCGTGAACGTGAGAATCATGGCGCTCGATGACGTGGTCCCTGAGGGTGAAACGATCGGGGTCGTGAAGCTGGACGTGCAAGGGTATGAACTTACTGCCTTGAAGGGAATGGAACGCATTCTTCGAGAGCGCCGTGTCCGAAATGTCATCTTCGAGGAAGAAGGCGCATATCCGGCCGCGACGCATAGATTCCTGCAAGAGATGGGTTATGAGAATTTCGGGCTGGAGCACCATTTCAGCGGCGTTCAATGCGTCCCGGGCAAGCGACCCCACTACGACCCGATAAACGGCCCCGCGCCAAACTACGTGGCCACCGTTGAGCCCAAGCAGACCATGGCGCAGCTCCAGAAAGGGTTTTGGCGGTCATTCGGACCCGCCCAGCTCTTAAGCAGGTTTCCGTGGACCTAACGGGGCAAGGCTTTTTGCTGTCCACGCGGCGGCCGTTGGGGAATAATTATCTTCCTTTGCAGCAGAAGGGGCGGGGACCTAGCAGATGAGTGACGCGATGCGCACGATCAGCGAGTCCAGACAGTTGCGCGGCGTCATTTTGTTTTTTTGTCTCGCTGGCGTCGCCTGGGAGATCTCGGTTTGGATCATCAATGGCTCTACTCAGAATCTGTTCATGGGTGGCCTTGCCATCGGGATGGTCATCGTAACGATAGCCATCCTCAGGGACTGGCGGTCCGGCTTTCTCATATTCATTGCCTGGCTGCTATTCGAGGATTTATTGCGCAAGTTCCTCGGCAATGGCACAGTCCTTTTCTTCGGCAAGGACGTCCTCGCAGGCATTACCTATCTGTCCTTGTTCCGCGCAAAGCGTCTGGGCCGAATAGCGTGGTTCCGGCCGCATTTTCTCGTTCCCTTCGGGCTCTTTTTCGGACTGGCCTTCATACAGGTCTTCAATACCTGGAGCCCGAGCATCCTTTATGGACTCCTCGGTCTTAAGCTCTATTTTTATTATGTTCCGCTGATGTACGTCGGTTACGCCCTGCTGCGCGATGGCCGGGATCTGGAGAGATTCCTGATCTTCAGCATCACTCTCGGCCTGGTGATTGCGTTTCTGGGAATTGTTCAGTCCATTGTCGGATTGAGTTTTCTGAATCCCACAACATTGGCGCCCGAACTCCGGACTTTGGGCAACTTGACCCGTGTGGCACCCATCAGCGGCCTGGAGACCCCGGCGCCGACTTCCGTGTTTGTCAGCGCGGGCCGCTTTTCGGCGTACATGATTTTGGTGACCATCGTGGCCATGGGAGGGCAGGGCTATCTGTTGTTAACGCAACGCCGGCGCGCCGCGTACGGTTTCTTGGGCATAGGCATGGCAGTCGTTGGGGCTATGCAAAGCGCCTCGCGGGGCTCGATCATTTACACCATCGTCAGTGTGTTGTTTCTGTCCGCGGGGTTCCTGTGGGGCGCCCCATGGAAATGGGGGCAAGGCCGTGTGCTGGTGAAAGCACTTCGCCGAGCCCTGTTCGTCGGCGCGGCAGGGCTCCTGTTGATGGTAGAGCTTTTCCCTGCTTCCATCGGGGCGAATTGGACGTTCTATCGCGAGACCTTGGACCCGACGAGTTCGGCATACGAGCTGCGCAATCGGGTGGTGGACTACCCCTTGCTGAATTTGAAGCAGGCCTTCGAACATCCGCGCTGGCCCATCGGCTATGGAACCGGCACCGCGTCTCTCGGCGGACAGTACATCGCCCGGCTGGTTACCGAGAAAGCCCCGGACATCAGCGTCGAGAACGGCTGGGGCACGCTGATTGTAGAAATGGGCATTTTGGGCCCTATTCTCTGGATCTTGTGGACGACCGTGTTGCTGTATCAGGCGTGGAAGGTGGTCCGGCAGTTGCGCCAAACTGTATATTTTCCGATTGGATTATCCATTTTTTGGTATATGTTCCTTCTCTTGGTGCCGCTGAGCTATGGCGGTATGGCCCCTTACCAGAATTTTGTGATGAACGCTTATTTTTGGATCCTAACCGGGGTGCTGTTCCGCCTACCGGTTCTTGCGCAAATGCCGCAGGCTGCGCCCAAACAATCGGCCGCACCGAGACTCGCGAGGGTTCCGGCCTTTGCCTCGGGGAGGTAGCGGCGCTCGCCGGAGTAGCAACAACGAAAGACATGCAACCCTGATCGATGGCGCGGCCATGCCCCGACTTCGCATCGCAGTGGTTTCGCCGTTCATTGACAAGAAACATGGAACCGAACGCCAGGTAGCGGAAGGTGTGTCCCGCTTGGCGAGCGAGTACGAATTTCACCTGTACAGCTCACGCGTCGAAGACCTCGAGCTGAGTCGTATCGTCTGGCACCGGGTTCCAGCGCTTCGAGGCCCGCACTTGCTCGTTTATCTCTGGTGGTTCGCTGCCAATCAGATACAACGCTGGTGGGATCGCCGCTTTCGAGGGCTACAAGTCGACCTGGTTTACTCGCCGGGTATCAACTGTCTCGATGCGGAGGTCATTTCCATACATGTTGTCTTCGCGCGCTTGCGCGAACGGCTGAAGAGAGAATTGCGACTCCGTGGTAACCGCATTGCCGCGTGGCCGCAGATCGTCCATCGCCGCCTCTATTACCGTTTCATTGAGGCGCTCGAGCGGCGGGTCTATCGCAGCTCCGATGTGTCCCTGGCCGCTGTGTCACACAAGGTTGCCAAGGACCTGGAACATTATTTCGGGCGCTCTCAGAACGTGACGGTCATTTACAATGGAATCGATCTCGATCAGTTTTCGCCGCAGCGACGCGCTTCGTTGCGGGAATCGGCGCGCGCCGCTCTGGGGCTGGGCACGAACGATTTTGCACTCCTGCTGATTGGCAATGATTGGAAGGGTAAAGGCTTGCCGTGTCTGCTCGAAGCGGTTCGGAAAACCGGTGAGCCTCGCCTGTGCGTGCTCGTTGCTGGCAGCGATAATCCCGATGACTTCGCGCAGGCGATCGCCAAGGCAGGGCTCGCGGCCCGCGTTCATTTCCTGCCGATTCGGCCGGACGTGGAATTTTATTATGCGGCCGCCGACGCCTACGTGGGACCGTCGCTGGAGGATACGTTCGCGATGCCCGTTGCTGAATCGATGGCCTGCGGGTTACCGGTGATCGCGTCGCGCGACGCCGGAGTGGCGGAACTAATCACCGCGGGCCGCGATGGACTCGTTCTGGAGGATCCCGCCGATTCTGCGACGCTGGCTGGCATGATCCGTCAGCTCGTGCTGGACCCAGGTCTCGGCCGCCGTTTGGGTGAAGCGGCCGCTCAGACGGCGCGCCAGTGCAACTGGGAACGGAACGCCCAGCAAATGCGTGAGCTTTTTGAGCAGGCTTGGAGGTTCAAACAGGTTCGGTGATCGTTGGATTATTCCCCGAGCTGTGTGCCGCCGGCGGCGTACAGCGTGCGGGCAGGCTGACTGCTGCGGCGCTCATGCAATTTGCCGCAGAGCGAGGGGATCGATGCACCTTCCTGAGCCTGAACGACCCGACCGGTTCTCCAGCGCTACGCATCGGCTCGCAGGAGATTGCATTCAAGGGATTTGGGCGCTCCAAGAGTAAATTCATCGCCAGCGCCCTGCGCGCCGCGCTCCGGCAACCGAGGCTGATCGTGGCGTTGCATCCGCATCTGGCCCCCGTAATAGCGGCGATGAAGTTCGTCGCTCCGCGCAGCCGCGCAGTCGTTGTTACACACGGAATTGAGGTGTGGGCGCCGCTCAGTCCTTCGCGTCGCTGGGCGCTTCGGCGAAGTGACCTGGTTCTTGCGCCCAGCGCGGACTCGCTGCAACACCTGGTGGCGCAACAGGGCCTCGCGGAAAGCAAAGTCAAAAAACTTCGCTGGAGCCTGGGGCCGGAGTTCAATCCGAGCACCGTTCCATGTGCAAATGGCAGCCTGCCGGAAGGCTTTCCGCGCGGCCGCGTCATCCTCACCGTGGGGCGCTGGGACGCGAAAGAAGCCTACAAGGGAGTCGATCACCTCATTATGGCGCTGCCTGCGCTACTTGACGGCGTACCCGAAGTACAACTGGTGGTGATTGGCGATGGCACTGATTTGCCTCGCTTGAAGCGACTTGCTGAAGAGCAGGGAGTCGCCAGTCGCGTTCACTTGCTGCCGCGCATGCAATCAGAGGAACTTTTTGACGCGTATGGCGCGTGCGAGTTGTTCGCGCTTCCCAGCCGCGGCGAAGGTTTCGGTCTGGTGTTTCTGGAAGCGATGTCTCACGGGAAGCCGGTGATCGGCGGAGCCCATGGTGGCACGCCCGAAATTATCGAAGAGGGAATCAGCGGCTACCTCGTCCAGCATGGCGATGTCGCGCAATTAACGGAGCGGCTGCTCCAGCTATTGTCGGACGAACCCTGCCGCCGCCGGATGGGCGAAGAAGCGTTCAGGCGCGTGCGCTCAGATTTCACTTACCGCGCTTTTCTGCCGAAATTAGCGGATTGCTGGAGAACCTGCTCGCATCATGAGCCACCGCCAGAGAGTGGAGCGAAACGTATAATAGAGCGCTTCGATGAAAGTCCTGAAGGTTACGCAAGCGTATTACCCGTTTGTTGACCGCGGAGGGCCGGCGGTCAAGGTGCGCGCGCTGGCACGGGGACTCGCCTCACGCGGAGAAGAAGTCACTGTGCTGACTGCGGATCTTGGTCTTGAGCGCATCACGAACTCCGCAAAGACGAACGGATGGGTCCGCGATGTCCGCGGCTGGCGATCGTGCGAGGACTCGGTCGAGACAATTTATTTGAAGTCGAGCGCAAGTTACCGATCGCTGACGTTGAATCCGGGGCTCTTTGCCTTTTGCAGCGAGCGACTCGCGTCGTTCGACGTCGTCCACATCTACGGCCTATACGATCTGCTGGGGCCCGCAGTGGCCCGAGCTTGCCGGCGTAGGAGGTTGCCCTATGTGGTCGAGCCCATGGGAATGTTTCGCCCGATCGTCCGGAATATCCCGCTGAAGAAACTCTATCGGCAGTTGATGGGAAACTCGCTGGTCCGTGGCGCCCGCAGAGTGCTGGCCACTTCAGAGCAAGAGCAGAAAGAGCTGGTAGAAGAAGGCGTGCCGAAAGACCAGATCGTCATTCGCCGCAACGGCATGGAGCGGCCGGAACAATTGCCCGTGCCAGGCGCGTTTCGGCGGAAGTGGCACATTCCGGAAAACACAAAGTTAGTGCTTTTTTTGGGACGCTTGGTGGCCAAGAAAAGCCCTGACCTGCTGATCGAAGCGTTTGCCCGCTGGCAGGCAACCGCAGCAAATGAAGCGCGGGAACCGGCAATCCTCGTCATCGCCGGTCCTGACGAGGCAGGATATGGGAGGGAACTCGAGGCCATTTCCACTCGGCTGGGCTTAGGTAAGGCCGTTTTGTTTCCTGGGCCGCTGTTCGACGATGCAAAGTGGTCGGCTTATCGTGACGCGGACCTTTTCGTGCTTCCGTCGCAAAACGAAAATTTCGGAAACACAGCCGCCGAAGCCGTGGCCTGCGATACACCGGTCCTGGTAACGGACCAGTGCGGCATCGCTCCGCTCATCGATGGCCGAGCTGGACTGGTTGTGCCGCACGACCGAGAAGCACTGACCGCCGCTCTCGAACGCTTACTCGGGCAGCCCGCGCTTCACGAGCAACTCAAGCGGGGCTGTGCCGGCGTGGCTCAATCGTTGAGCTGGCAAGAGCCGCTCAACGCGACCCAGGCGCTCTATGCGGAGCTGATTCGAGGGAAACAAGCGTGATTCCACTAATCGATCTGAAGGCGCAGCACCAAAGTATTCGGGGGGAGATTCGGGAAGCCATCGACCGCGTCCTGGAAACTTCCGAATTCGCGCTGGGCAGCGAGGTAGCGGCATTTGAAAACGAATTCGCCGGCTATTGCGGAGGGCGGCTACGGGATTGCCGTGAACTCCGGAACCAGCGCTCTACATTTGGCGTTGCTGGCCGCGGGTATTGGGGCCGGCGATGAAGTCATCACGGTCCCGTTCACATTCGTAGCCACCGCCGCGGCCATAATTTACGCAGGTGCGCGCCCCGTGTTTGTGGACATTGACCCTCGTTCTTACACGATCGACGTATCGCAGATTGAACGCGCCGTCACCAAGCGCACGAAGGCCATCCTGCCGGTTCATCTTTACGGGCAGCCTGCGGATCTGGACCCGATTCTTGAAATTGCGCGCCGTCACCATCTGGTCGTCATCGAGGATGCGGCCCAAGCACATGGCGCCGAATATAAAGGCCGCAAGGTTGGCGCGATTGGTGACTTTGGCTGTTTCAGCTTTTACCCCACCAAGAACCTCGGCGCCTGTGGCGAAGGGGGAATGGTGGTGACGAATCGGCCGGAGTACGACCGGACGATTCGCCTGCTGCGCGACTGGGGCCAGGAGAAAAAGTATTACCCAATCCTAAAAGGTTACAACTACCGGATGGAGGGTTTGCAAGGCGCAATTCTGCGGGTCAAACTGCGCCACTTGGAAGCCTGGACCGAAGCGCGCCGCGAGCACGCAGCCCGCTACAACGCCCTGCTGTCTGGAAGCGGCGTACAGACTCCGCAGGTTATGTCCTATGCGCGGCACGTCTATCACGTGTATGCAATTCGCGCGCCGGAGCGTGCGCACGTACAACAGTCGCTGATGGCCCAGGGGATACAGAGCGCCGTCCACTACCCTTACCCCATTCATCTCCTCCCGGCGTATTCGGACCTGGGTTATCGAGAGGGCGATTTTCCGCAGGCTGAAAAGGCCTCGGCCGAGCAGTTGTCCCTTCCCATGTATCCGGAACTCACCGAGCAAGCTATTTCCCAAGTTGCGAGGGCAGTGTCCGCGTCCGTAGGAAGTTCGTCAAAGCCATCGAGGACGGCACCGTGACTATCGGTCCCACTAACGCTGGAATCTTTCCCTCGCCTCAGAGACGGGCACGGTCAGGGAATTGTCATTGGTCGTGAGCGGCGCAACGGGGACGTAGTAATTCGGCAGCAATTTCCTGCCTGCCGGATTGAACAGGCGGGATCGCAGGACTCCCAACCTTTGCAGTCTGCACTTCAGCGTCGTGCCCAGCACCCCAAAGCCATATTTCACGCTGCGAGTGAAATTGATCGACGATGCTTCCTCGAAGTATTTCGTCGGGCACGAGAGTTCGCCAATGCGGTAACCGAAGTAAATCGACTGCGCCAGTATCTCATTGTCGAAGACGAAGTCGTCCGAATTCTCAAGCAATGGAAGGTTCGTCAGAACTTCCTTGCGGAACGCCCGGAAGCCTGTGTGGTACTCGGACAATTTCGCGCCGGTGAAAGCGTTCTGAAAGGCCGTGAGGAGACGATTCGCCACGTACTTGTATAAAGGCATGCCGCCTTTCAAGGCGCCGCCGCCGATGATCCGGGAACCCAGAACGACGTCGTAAACGTCGTAGGCAATCATGCTGGCCATGGCCGTCACCAGTAGAGGCGTGTATTGATAATCGGGATGAACCATGACAACGATGTCGGCGCCCGCAAGGAGCGCCTCGCGGTAGCAGGTCTGCTGATTCCGTCCATATCCATAGTTTTTCTCGTGGACGTAGATTTGCAGGCCCAGTTCCTGCGCGATTCGCACCGTTTCGTCGCTGCTGTGGTCATCGACCAGGATCTTGATATCCACGGTCTCCGGGAGTTCCTGGACGGTTTTCTCCAGTGTCTGCTCCGCATTATACGCAGGCATGACCACAGCCACGCGCTTTCCATTCACCATCTGAGGTTCTCCAGATCCGATGCGCCTCTCCAATTTTAGAACCGGGACTGAATACAGTGAACGGCAATCTGGGATCGTGGTTCCTTGCTGGTGCTGATGGTGACTGAGCGGTGCGATTTACGCTGGCATCGGGTATGCTGACCTGGACTTGGCGATTTTCCTTAGCTGAGAAGAACCCGTCGCGCTGACGCATGCTCCAATTATTAATCGCTGACCTTAGTCGAACTGAGATCACTGCCGACTTGCTGTTACTGGCTTTCCTTTTCCTCGGCTGGTACGCACCGCGTTTGGGGGATGGTGTTCTGGCCAAAGGAGAGTTACTGGGTGCGCGCCTCGCGGAAAAGAAGTGTTCGGCCATCGTTTGCATAGCGCTAGCCGCGCTTCTCATCCGGCTTGCTCTCCTACCTTTTCTGCCGATCTCCGTGCCGCGTATCCAGGACGAATTCAGCTATTTGCTTGCAGGCGACACATTCGCCCACGGACGGCTCACGAATCCTCCCCATCCGATGTGGGTGTTCTTCGACACCATGCACGTAAACCAGCACCCCACGTACATGTCCAAATATCCGCCGGCCCAGGGTGCTGTATTGGCGCTGGGACAAGTACTCGGCAATCCGTGGCTCGGTGTACTGATCAGCGGGGCTGCCATGTGTGCGGCGGTGTTGTGGATGCTGCAGGGTTGGCTGCCGGCGCGATGGGCCTTGCTCGGCGGATTTCTTGTCCTGGTGAGGCTCGGAATTCTCACGTACTGGATGAACAGTTACTGGGGAGGGGCGGTTCCAGCGATTGGGGGAGCGCTGGTGGCCGGCGCTTTACCCCGCGTGCTGCATTTTCATCGCTCGCGAGACGCTATCCTCTTGGGATTGGGCGGCGGGATTCTTATCAATAGCCGCCCGCTCGAAGGCTTCATTTTGTGCCTTCCCGTGATGATTGTCCTCGTCGCGTGGCTGTGTAGCAAACGCAGCCCGTCCTGGCACGTGACTTTGCCGCGTCTCATCCTTCCGCTTTGTATCGTTGCGTTTTGCTCCCTTGCGTTCGTTGCCTATTACAACTGGCGAGGAACGGGTAATCCACTATTGTTTCCTTACGTCGTCAACGACCAGACATATTTCAGTACTCCCGCATTTGTCTGGCAAAAGGCCGGACCTCCACTTCACTACATGAATCCGCAATTCGAGAGCTTTTACAACGGCTGGGCTCATGACTACTGGTTGCACAACCGAGTTGATAGCCTGCAAAGCGCCGGCAAACATGTGCTGATGGTTGGGCTGAAGCTGGTTTATTTCTTTTTGTGGCCTGAGCTGTGCGTCCCGCTCATTGCGCTGCCTTGGCTTTTGCGCGACAAGCGGACCCGATTCCTGGCCGTCCAGGCTGGATTGTGTATCGCCGGATTCTTCGCCGTGATTTGGTTTCTCCCACATTACGCCGCCCCGTTAACCGCGACCCTCTTTGCGCTGCTAATCCAGGCGATCCGCCACCTCCGCCGCTGGGAGTATCGTGGGCGGCCTGTGGGCATCGGCCTGTCGCGTGTCGTCGTCTTACTTGCCGTGATCTTGGCTCCCTTTCACCAGCGTGCCGCGCTTGTGGGGCCTGAGCCGGCGAAAGATTCTGGGCTCGCTTATCGGGCCCGGTTCGAGGCTCAATTGAGCGCCATGCCAGGCAAACAGCTGGCCATTGTTCGCTACTCCGCTAACACGGATGGCGAGTGGGTGTACAACAAGGCCGACATCGATGGGGCCAAAGTCGTTTGGGCGCGTGAGATTCCCGGCATTGATCCGCAGCCCCTTCTCGATTATTTCAAGGGAGCGACGCGTTTGGCTCGTTGACTCGGGCGCTTCTCCGCCGCGCCTAATCCCGTACGCGGAAGCCCCGCAACCTTGACAGCGAGCGCGCACGGCAGCACTTCGTAATTATCCAAGCGTGCGTTCTCATTCGCTTTTCTTGAGCAATGAAATGAAGTGCAGGTTCCTGTCGAAAACGGCGGAGAACGGGGCGGGATAGAGACCTAAGTCGCTATTCGTGCGTTTGACGCTGAGGCCGAGCCGGCTGTAGAGCTCCTGCCACTCGGAAGCGGAAAGATACGCGTAGGGCAGCGCGACGTCATGCGCGCGGTTGCCCACCCAATCCATCAGGCGCAGGGTCCAGTGGTCCAGCGTACTCTCGGCAAGATGGTCCTTAATGAGTAGGAACTTTCGGCTGACCCGGCAGGCGTCGAGCAAGAGCGGGAAGGGGTCGGCCGTGTGGTGCAACACGTCCACAAACAGGCAGCCATCGAAGGAACCATCGGGAAACGGCAAGTGCGAACCATCGAAGGCGCGGCAGGGAATGGCGCAATCAGCGCGAGGAAGCACCTCGACTCCCTCGACCTCGAGTTCCGGCACGGCGTCACGAAGAAGTGCGGCCAGTTTCCCATCGCCACAGCCTACGTCGAGGAGGCGACTACCGGCGGGCAGCATCGCCGCAAGTTTTTGCGCCAATACTAAGACTCTGCGCTGGTGCACTACCTTACCGTGGAGTTTTCCCAACGAGCTGCGTGCCGAGGTTAGCGCTCATCGCGCTCGTAGTCCCCGATGTAGGTGCCGCGGCTGATACCCAGCATGCTGAGGAAGAAGGAAGCGAAAATCACCTGAACGCCGAGGAACAGCCACATCGACCAGAAGAGGACCGCGCGCAGCTCATCGTTGAGCGGGCCGAAACCGAGGGAGGCCCAATGCCATAGGACCCTCACGCTTCCCAGCAGGCCCGCGAGAAACATGACCACGCCAGCGGCGAGACCGTGCTCGAGAGTGATCCGACGCAACATGCGCTTCAGCGAAATCGGATTGCGGTCAAAACGTTCCGCGTAGCTAAATACTTTGGCGAAAAATCCCATGTTGATGATCTGCGCGCCCATCAGGGTGAAGATCACGCCAAAGACCATTGTGTGTATATCCAGGATAATGTGAGAGGTCAGGTGGCGCGGACCAGGGTAAAGCCAGAAGACCAGAGCCAGACCGAAGACGAACAGGGACACTCCTGGAAACAGGAACAGCCAGTTGGGAGCATAGAGCAAGAAAAAGCGCAGGGTACGCCAGCCATCGCGGAAGCTGCGCAGGTGCGGCGGGCGGCCACGCTTGTCAGGCCACAGAATGATCGGGATCTCGCTGATGCGAGCGCCAATCTGGGCAGCTTTAATGATGAGCTCGGGGGCAAATTCCATTCCGGTGCTGCGGACGTCCAGCCGGTCATAGACAGCGCGCGAGAATCCGCGCATGCCGCAATAGCAGTCGCCAATGCCCACGTGAAAGAATAGATTGAGGAGCGCGGTGAGTCCGGGGTTGCCGAAATACCGATGAAGCTTGGGCATGGCGCCCGGCTTAATGCCGCCGCGGAAGCGATTGCCCATTACCACGTCCGATCCCGCGCGCAACTGCTGTACGAACTGGGGAACTTCCAGGAAGTCGTAGCTGTCGTCGGCATCGCCCATGACGATGTAGCGGCCTCGCGAGGCGGCGATGCCGGAGCGCAGGGCGGCGCCGTAGCCGCGCTGCTTCACATGGACAACGCGGGCTCCATGAGATTCGGCAATTTCAATCGATCCGTCCGTTGAGCCGTTGTCGGCGACGATCACTTCTCCCGACAAAGCTCCCTCGGCGAACGCACGCAACGCTTTGTCGATGCAGATGCCGAGAGAGTTTGCCTCGTTCAGGCAGGGGATGACGACTGAGACTTCCGGCCCCGGCGCCGGAATCGCCTCGTCCGCTCCGGCCCAGGATTGCGTTTGGCTCAATTTTTCTCCTGGCGCCGCGTTCTTATGCGGGCTTGCCAACAAAGCTCCACTTTCCCCAGGCCACGGATTGCTGGATCGGAACGAAGTGCGTGCGGACCACCTGGAGGATCAGATCGGGCTGGCCCAGCCATTGCTCGTAGGTCCGGCGTTCATGCTGAATCATCACCGCCAAAGCGTCTACCTTGTTCGACAGGCGGCGCGCCGTGGGACTGTCGCACGCAAAATGCGCGAACCGCAAGAACGGAGTCAGCCAGGGCTCGACAAGCACGACTCTTCCATCTTTTCGAAGGACCCGGTGCATTTCCGCGAGTGTTTGATCGAGATCGTCCGGCAGCGACAGCAAATGGTGCAAACCGCCCTGAACTATGATGCCGTCTTTGCTCTTGTCGGCAAATGGGAGTTGGCGGCAATCGCCCACATAGCACCTGGCGCTTCCCTGGTACTGCGCCACCAGGCTAGGCGACAGGTCGACCCCTTCGACGCGAGTGAACCCCAGCGACTGGAGAGCGCGCAGCCCATTGCCACGCCCGCAGAAGAGCTCGACGATTTGAGCATCGCGGGGCCATTTGCTCACACCCAACGCCCGCAGGCGCTTCACGAATTTCCGGATTTCCTGCTCGGGGGTTTCAAACCGCAGATAGGCTGCTTCCCACGGATCGGCCGGGACGGTTCTGTTCGTTGCGTATTCCAAGCCTGTACTCAATTCATCGCATTCCGTGTCCTGCATGGGCCAAAAATCTCAGTGAAGGGCCAACATAGCAGAAAACATCGTTCTGAGGCGAGCCAGAGGATGGACTGAGGATGGCCCGCCGATCGAGCAGCGCCACGGCTTCACGATCTGCTCGAGGCGGGCACGGGGATAGGCTGGGCGGAATGCCGGGCGTCCGCGCGCGCGATCCAGATGAGCAGCAGGAGCGCGGGAATGGTGACGACCGTCGTCAGCAACCAGTAGGGAATCCAGCCGAAGGCTTCGGCCAGAGCGCCGGACGAAGAAGCGACCAGCGTGCGTCCGACGACGGAGAAGGAGGAGAGCAGGGCGTACTGGGTGGCAGTGAACTCCGGCGAGCACAAACTTGAAAGATAGGCCACCAAAGCGGTGCCGGCCATGCCGCTGGTCAGATTTTCAGCCGTGACACAGAGCGCGAGATAGCCGATCCGGTGGCCCTCCATGGCCTGCAAGACGAAGAACAAATTCCCGAAGGCCTGAAAGACGCCACAGATCAGCAAAGACCGCAGGATGCCGAAGCGCACCGTCACCACGCCACCGATGAGCGCGCCGGCGATGGCCGCAAAGAAGCCAACCAGCTTGGACATCGCGGCGATTTCACTCAGCGTAAAACCCAACGAAATGTACAGAGGGTTGGCCATGATGACGCCCATACCCTCGCCCAGCTTGTAGCCGATGATGAAGATCACGATCACCAGCCAGAGCGGCCTGCGCATGAAATCCTTGAGAGGGTCGACAACTGCTTTGGAGAACCAACGGAGCAGCGATTCCTGGTTTCGGGAGTGCTGTCCGGGAACGGCCACGAGATTTGGTTCGGGTCCAAAAAGAAAGACGAGCACGCCTGAGCAAAGCAGCGCCGCCATCGTGGAGTAGGCCGGAAACCAACCGGCGTGGTCGGCAATCACCAACGCGCCCGCGCCGGAAACCAGCATGGCGACACGGTAGGCCGCCGAATATACGCCGGCGCCCGGACCCTGAAGATCGAGGGGGAGAATCTCAACGCGCCAGGCGTCTATGACGATATCTTGGGTGGCCGACAGGAATGCGACCAGCAATGTGAGTGCGCCCATGATCATGAGGTGATGTTTGGGATCGCAGGCGCCGAGACCAACCGTGGCGGCGATCAGCGCGAACTGGATGGTGATTCCCCAGCCGCGGCGCCGTCCCAGGGGAAGCGGCGGCGGCAGGCGATCGATCAGGGGCGCCCAAAGAAACTTGAGCGCGTACGGCGTGCTCGCGAGGGCGAAAAGGCCGATGGCGGTGCGGCGGATGCCGACGGTGGCCAACCAGGCCGAAAGGGTGGTAACGGTCAGGAGATAGGGAAGGCCGCTGGAGAAGCCGAGTACAAGGACCATCAGCACACGCCGGTCGGTATACGCCCCGAGGGAATTGCGCCAGCCAGCGGTGGTCTTGTTCTCCATGCCTTACTTTCATCATGCGAAGAATGGCCTGCATGTGCAAGGGCCGTCGAGGGCGCTGCGACTTGGCAGCAAACAAAGGCTGGTTCGGACGCGGGTTGGCGCCTTCGTTTGCTGCGTTGCGCGCGTCGGTAAATCCTTTCGAGGCGGCTGTGGAAGTGCGGGCGAGGCCGCGCTACAGTACCAACGCATGTGCGGAATCTGCGGCGTGATCGGAGGTGAAAGGGGCGCAGCCGAAACTCGTGTGAGCAAGATGATGGCCGCGATGGTTCACCGCGGGCCTGATGAGGACGGCGTCTTGGCCGAGCCTTCCGCCGTGCTGGGCATGCGCCGCTTGAGCATCATTGACCTCAGTAGCGGCCGGCAACCCATCTACAACGAAGACGGGACGGTCGGGGTCGTCTTCAACGGCGAAATCTATAACTTCCCGCAATTGCGCTCGACACTCGAAACTCGCGGCCACCACTTTCGCACTCATCTGACACCGAAGTCCTGGTTCATGCCTATGAAGAATGGGGCGAACGTTGCCTCGAGCATCTGCGAGGGATGTTTTCCTTTGCGCTCTGGGACGGCCGTGGTCCATCGCGCACGCAGTGCGGCAGCGACGCGCGGCCGAGCGTCTTGCTGGCGCGCGACCGCCTGGGCATCAAGCCGCTGTATTACGCGACGGCGGCGGATGGAACGCTGCTGTTCGCTTCGGAAGTGCGCGCCTTGCTCGCCAGTGGGGCAATTGAGCGACGGATAGAGCCTGCGTCCGTCGAGGCCTACCTGCTTTTCGGTTCAGTAGTCGAACCGATGACGATGGTAAAAGGCGTGCTTTCGCTGCCGCCCGGCCACGCCATGATGGTTTCCTGCGACGCACCGCTCTCCGTCAAACCCACTGCCTATTGGGACCTCGGCGCCACAGCGCACGAGGCCGCCGCGAAAGCTCCCAAGGATTTGACTTCGGCGGCGCGGGCTGTTCGCCCAATGCTGGAAGAAGCCGTGCGCAGCCACCTCATTTCCGACGTGCCGCTCGGGCTTTTTCTGAGCAGCGGCCTGGATTCGATGGCTCTGGCCGCGCTCGCCAGCCGCGAGCGCAGCGGCCTCCACACGTTCACTGTTGTTTTTCCGGAACTGGAGTTCAGCGAGGCACCTGCAGCGCGTCAAATTGCGGCGCGCTTCGGCACCGAGCACCAGGAACTATTGGTGACAGCCGAGGAAATGCAGGGCCGGCTGGGCGAAGCCGTTGAAGCACTCGATCAGCCCAGCATGGACGGCGTCAATACGTTCTTCGTTTCATGGGCGGCGCGCCAAGTCGGGCTAAAAGTGGCCCTTTCCGGCTTGGGCGGTGACGAGGTTTTCGGCGGGTACCCAACGTTTCGCCTGACGCCGCGCGTTGCGAAATGGACGACGCTGGCCCGCTGCATCCCCTCGCCTGTACGGAAAGCAATTGTCGCGGCGGCCATGGAGACGAGCCACCGATGGCATTGGCCGCCCGAGACAGACGCACTGCGCAAGGCGTTTGCAATTTTGCGCGACCCTGACGCAATGCCCCACCCGTATTTCTTCACGCGCATGCTGTTCACGCCCGATCAGACCAAATATTTGTGTCCGGCTGCTTTGGCACGAAATCTGAATGGCACACCGCCCGCTTGGCGTGATTGGCTGGCGCTGGCGGTCGCGCAGGCGAGCCTACTGAAGGGAGACTCCGCGGTATCGTGTCTGGAGCTCCGCACGTATATGGTGGACACTTTGCTGCGCGACACCGACGCGATGAGCATGCATCACTCGCTGGAGGTCCGCGTTCCTCTGCTCGATCACCCGCTGGTTGAATACGTTCTCGGGCTGCCGGACTCCGCCAAGCGGCGCCCGGGCGTGTCGAAAGCCCTGCTGGTCGAATCGCTCGCGGACCTGCTGCCCGCCGGCGCAGGCCGCCAGACAAAGAGGACATTCACACTTCCTTGGGAGCATTGGCTTCGCGGACCGCTGGGAAGCCAAGTCGCCGCGCGGCTGGGGAACGGGCTGACGCCGTCACTCGCAGCATTGTTCGACGCCTCCGCGGTGCAGACTGTTTGGTCCAGCTTCTTGCGTGGCCAGACGGGCTGGGCTCGTCCGTGGAGTTTGTTTGTTCTCAATGAATGGGTGCGCAAGCATTTGGACGAGGCGGAATCGGCGACCGAGTCCGTTCGCTCCGCTGCTCGTGCCGCAAAATCCTGAATTGCCAGCTGCGGGCGCCTAGGCAACCTCCCTGGCAAGTCTCAACCCCTGGGATATACTGATCGCGCGGAGAGCTATTTGCACATTTTGGGAATCAACGCGTATCACGGCAATGCGTCGGCGGCGCTGGTGTCCGACGGCAAGCTGATCGCTGCGGTCGAAGAAGAGCGCTTCAATCGTGTAAAGTACGCGGCCGGATTTCCCGTGGCCGCCATCCGCTATTGCCTCGCAGGAAGCCGGCATCACGCTGGCAGAGGTCGACCACGTCGCGGTGCCACGCGATCCTTGGGCCCGTCTGGGGACGAAACTGTTTTTCGCGGTGCGCATGCCGCGGTTTGCTACGGGAACGTGCCAAGGTAATGGCCAGGTTCGTGGGCATCCCGGAGGCGCTGGCGCAGGCGTTTGACATCGATCCGAAGCGACTTCGCGCGCAATTCCACCGCGTCGAACATCACCGGGCACACCTGGCCAGCTCATTCTTTGTGTCGCCGTTTGACCAAGCGGCCTTGCTCTCCGCCGATGGCTTGGGCGATTTCGCGAGCACCATGTGGGCGACTGGGGAAGGCGCGCGCATGCGCATTCAGGGAGCCGTTTCGTTCCCGCATTCGCTGGGCATGTATTACACCGCGATCACGCAGTATCTCGGCTTCTGGAAGTTCGGGGATGAATACAAGGTGATGGGCCTGGCCGCGTATGGCGAGCCTTCGCATCTCGAAGAGTTCCGGCGGATCGTTCGCAGCAACGGCTCGCTCGGTTTCCGCTTAGGTCTCGAATACTTCGCGCATCACCGCCAGGGCTCCGAGATGAGCTGGCGCGAGTCTGATAAGACACCGGCCCTCGGCAGACTGTTTTCCGATTATCTGGAGAAGCGGCTGGGACCGATGCGTCCGGCGGAAGCGCCGGTGGAGCAAAGGGAAAAGGACTTGGCGGCGACACTCCAGGCGCGCCTCGAAGAGGTTCTGTTCGAAAATCTCAATGCGCTGCATGCGCGCACCAAGCAGAAGAATCTCTGTCTGGCCGGGGGCGTGGCGTTCAACTGCCTGGCCAACGGAAAAATCTTCGAGCGCACGCCGTTTGAGCGCGTGTTTGTGCAGCCTGCGGCAGGCGACGCAGGGCTGGCCGTTGGCGCGGCGTACTACGTCTATCACGAGGTGCTGGGTCGCCCGCGCGATTTCGTGATGAAGCATTCCTACTGGGGCCCCGGTTACTCGGAGCAGCAAATCCGCGCGGCGATCGAGCGCAGCGATCTGGCGGCGGCTGGAGTCTCCGTCTCTGAATTGCCGGAAGAGGAATTGCTGCGTGCGGCAGCGCAACGCATTGCCGACGGAGACGTTCTCGGCTGGTTCGCAGGCCGCGCCGAATGGGGTCCGCGCGCGCTGGGCAACCGCAGTATTCTGGCCGACCCGCGCCGTCCGGACATGAAGGACATCCTGAATCGCCGCATCAAGCATCGCGAGACCTTTCGCCCGTTCGCACCTTCGATCCTGGCCGAGGCCACCAGCGAATTTTTCGAGACGTCACACCCGTCGCCCTTCATGACCTTCGCCTACGCGGTGCGCCCGGAAAAGCGCGGCGCGCTGGCTGCGCCGACGCATGTGGACGGAACCGCGCGACTGCAAACCGTCGATCGCGAAGCCAATCCGCGATACTGGCGCCTCATCCGCGAGTTCGGAGATTTGACCGGAGTTCCCGCCGTGGTCAATACGTCATTCAACGACAATGAGCCGATTGTCTGCCGGCCCGAGGAGGCCATCGATTGCTTCCTGCGCACGCGTATGGACACGCTGGTGCTGGGCAATTTTCTGATTCGCCGGCCGGCGTCGGCGAAGCGAGCGCTGGCCGACGCTGGCCGCAATCGAGAGGCGTTGCCTTGAACTCGCAGTCGCACGCACACAGAGGTGGTCGAGGCCGCACTTGCACGTTCTGGTCCTGAACGAGTACTTCCCGCCGGATACCTCGGCCACGGCAAAAAATGCAGCTTTGGTTGTCGCCGCTCTCGCTGAGCGGCATCGCGTCACCGTGCTGTGTGGTCGTCCTTCCTATGATCCGACGGAGCGGCATCCTCCCTACCTGCTGCGGCGTGAGGTGGATGGCAACCTGGTGATCGAACGCGTGGGCTCCACAGCCTTTCCGCGCTTTCGCATGAAGCGGCGCGTGTCCAACTACCTCACCTATCTCGGCCTGGCCTTGCCGCGGGCGCTGACGATTCGCTCCGACGTCGTGCTGGCGATGACTGACCCGCCCATCGCCGGAATTGCCGGATCGCTTGTGGCGCGATTGTCGGGCCGGCCTTTCGTCTACAACTTGCGCGACATGTACCCGGACATGGCGCTGGGCGGCGACATCGTTCGTCCCGGAACGTGGGTCAAGCGCTGGGAAACACTGCACCGTCGCGCCCTGCGACGCGCCGCGCGCGTCATCGTGCTCGGGGAAGACATGCGCGAGCGCATCATTTCCAAGGGAGTCGATCCTACGCGAATCACCATTTGTCGCGACGCGGTGCCGTTTCCCGAAACGGTGCCCGCTCCCGATCATCCCGTGGTGCGCGAGATTCGAGGCCAATTCCGATTCGTGCTCGTGCACGCGGGCAATCTGGGATTCTATGGCGCGTGGGAGACTCTGATTCAGGCCGCGAGATTGCTCGAAGCGGACGGCGTCGGGTCTGGTCTTCATTGGTGAAGGAGCCGTGAAGAGCAAACTTGAAGCGATGGCGCGGGATTGCCGGAATATTCGCTTCCTGCCGTTTCGCCCTGCGAGCGAGGTCCCCTACGTCATGGCAGCGGGCGATTTGCACGTCGTGACGGTGAAGCGCGGCCTCGAAGGCGTAGTCGTGCCCAGCAAGGTGTATACGATTCTTGCAGCGGGCCGCCCGCTGCTGGCGGTGGCCACGAACAAAACCGAAGTAGCGCGTTTTGCCGAGCGGGATGGCTGCGGCATTGCAGCAGATCCCGATGATCCTGCGGCGGTCGCCGCCGCGGTCCGCAGCGTGCTTGGTGACTCCAAACGCTTACTAGGCATGAGCCGGAGCGCCCGCGAGCTCGCGCAAAGCTATGATAGAGTGAAGCAGCTCGAAACCTTTGTGGATGCCATCGAGGAGGCGTGTCGGGAATGACGACGGAGAACGGGATATGGAGTGGCCGCCGGGTTCTGGTCACCGGCGGCACTTCATTTATAGGGTCGAATCTGGTCGATCAGCTGGTGAACCGAGGGGCCAAGGTGCGCATCGTGGACGACTTGACCAGCGGTCGTCTCGAAAATGTCCAAGGTCATCTTGCCAGCGGGACTGCACAATTTATCGAGGCCGATCTGCGCGAGCCGGGCGTAACGCGGATGGCCATGCACGATATTCAGACGGTGTTTCATCTGGCCGCCGACCATGGCGGGCGCGGCTATGTGGACCTGCACCAAGCGGGTCCTGCGTCGAATTTCTTCCTGGATGGCTTGATCTTTGCTGAGGCGGTAAAGGCCGGTGTGGAGAAGGTCGTTTTTGCTTCCTCGGGCTGCGTTTATCCAAACTTCTTGCAGTCCGACACCCACAAACAGGTCTACCTGACCGAGGATCTGACCAAGGGTCCTAACGACGCGGATAATACTTACGGTTGGGCCAAGCTGATGGGGGAGTTCACGCTGCAGGCCTACGCGCGCGAAGGAAAATTGAAGTCCGCTTCGTGCCGCTACTTTACGGTTTACGGTCCGCGCGGCGTCGAGAATCATGCTGTCATCGCCATGATTGCGCGCGCCTTCATTGGTCAGAACCCGTTTGAGGTATGGGGTGACGGAACGCAGATTCGCAATTGGACCTACATCGACGACATCGTTTCGGGAACCATTCTGGCCGGTGAAAAAATTGACGACGGCACGCCGGTAAATCTCGGAACGATGGAGCGCATCCGGGTCTTGGATGCAGTGAACATGGTGCTTGAGTTCACCGGCCATAAGGCTGAAATCAAATTGCTGCCTAACATGCCAACCGGACCGCTGAACCGCGTCGCGGACAATTCCCGGGCAAAAAAGCTTCTCGGTTGGGAACCCCAGTTCCCGTTCCGCGAGGGTCTCCGTCGGACCATCGACTGGTACTACAAAGACAGGGACCGCGCACAGGTGAAGGCAACGCTGGATCATATGCTGACGGAGAGATAAGCGAGGGCCGCAGGTGGCGACAGGGCTGACGGCAGGCTTGCTGGCATTCACGACTGCCCTGGTGGCTTCCATGGGGCTCATCGTCCCGGTTAGAAAACTGGCTCTGCGCGTCGGCATGGTGGATCTTCCCGGCCCGCGAAAGGTCCATCTCCAACCCATTCCGCTGCTCGGCGGAATCGCCATTTACTTTGGCGTTTTGCTGGGAATCGTCGTATCGTCCGGCAGTCAAGCGATTACCCAGACGCTCGGCATTCTCACGGGCGCGACGCTGGTGATTCTGGTGGGCACGCTCGATGATCGCGGGCTGCTGCATCACCAAATCAAGCTTTTCGTGGGCATGCCCGTCGCCGGGCTGATCCTGCTCGCTTCCGGCATCCACGCCCAAGTTTTTTCTGTGTTTTTCCCCGGCCGCGAAGGCGCCTTAGCGGACGCTATTCTCACGGTGTTTTGGGTTACGGGCATCACCGCCTCGTTCAGCATTTTCGACTATATGGATGGTCTCTGTGCGGGCGTCGCGGCGATCGCAGCGTTGTTCTTTGCCGTCCTCGCGACGCTGAGCGGGCAGGTGCTGGTCAGCACGCTGGCCGCCGCCGTGATGGGCGCGGCGCTCGGTTTCCTCTATTGGAATTTCAATCCCGCAAAAATCTTCATGGGCGATGGCGGAGCGATGTTTCTTGGGTTCTTGATGGCCACGCTGTCTCTAAAACTGCGCATGACCGGCGCCTCGCGCGCCGCCGATTGGCTCGTGCCGGTTCTTGTCCTGGGCGTGCCGATCTTTGACACCATGATGGTATCGATCTCTCGCTCGCGCCGCGGCCTGCTGCCATTTGCCACGCCGGGAAAAGATCACACCGGGCACCGCTTGGCGAATTGCGGCTTCGGGACCCGCCTCGCGGTCCTGGCGATGTATGCGGCGGGCTTCGGCTTCGGGGCGCTGGCATTGCTTGTGAGAGGCCTGGGATCCAGAACGGCGCTCGAAGTCACCGCAGCGGTCGCTCTTGTCGCGCTGTGCGCGGTGGCGCTGCTTGAAAAGGCTCCGTACGAACGCCAGATGCGCAAGTCCAAAGCCGCGAGCTAACTCTTCTCCGAGTGAAGATTCTTCTTGGAAATTTCTAATCGCGTGCTGCGTTTCCGTTGTGCCTTCCGCCTTGCCTAATCGAATTGATTCGCTATACTCCACAGGCTGGCGGTCTTCGGTTCGACGCAAGAGCGATTGCTGCCTCGCGGGAGCAGGCCAAGGGTTCATTTCGCAAGGCTGAGATTTCACGGGATAGCGATCCTCCTGTTTCCTTGTCAACCGCAATCAACCATCATCAAGGGAAGGACACGCTGCAAGGCATGCAAGCGGATCAAGCACCTTCATCCGAGCGACCCACCGCCATTGTGGGTGGCTCGGCAGCGGGGTTGTTTACCGCTTCACTGCTGGCGCGCGCGGGCCGAGCCGTACGGATCTTTGAGCGCTCGGAACGGCTCGATCCGGTGCATCGCACTCTGATTGTTACCCACCGCATGCGCGAACTCCTCGGCCCGCTCGCCGAGCGCGCCGTCGTCAACGAGATCCGCAGATTCGAACTGTTCACCGATGGACGCTCGGCGACGGTCCCACTTGGATCGCCCTGACTTGATCATCGAACGCGCTCGTCTCATCCGGGAACTTGCCCGGGATGCTGAGGAACATGGCGCGCGCATCGAGTTCGGCCGGCGCTTTGCCTCTCTCCAGCCGGACAAACACGGGATCGAACTCGGCTTCGAGCGCGCTGACAAATCATCGAGAGAGACCGTTTCGGTAAGCGCCGTCGTTGGCGCGGACGGCGCGCAAAGTGCGGTTGCCCAAGCCGCTGGTTGGCCCCGCCAACCAACCGTCCCCTTGATTCAGGCGGTCGTCAAGCTGCCCTCGGGCATGCCACCGGATACGGTACGCGTCTGGTTCATTCCCAACGACACCCCTTATTTCTACTGGCTCATACCGGAATCAGCGGACCGTGGTGTGCTCGGGTTGATCGGTGTGGATGGACAGGAAACGCGCCGAAGCCTCGATCTCTTCCTGGAAAAACGCAACTTCACGCCGCTCGCTTTCCAAGGCGCGCGCATACCCGTGTATAACGGCTGGGTGCCCGTGGAACGTGCCGTGGGTCGCGGCAGCGTGTATCTGGTGGGGGACGCGGCCGGGCAGGTGAAGGTGTCAACCGTCGGCGGCGTGGTTACGGGATTTCGCGGTGCCTTGGGCGTGAGCGAGGCGATCCTTAATAGCGGGCGCAGCCGCGAGCTTCGCGCTCTTCGTCGAGAGCTCGACCTTCATCTGCTCATCCGCCGTTCGATCCACCGCTTCGGGCAAAGCGATTACAGCCGCCTGGTCGATTGGATGAACGACTCCATGCGGCAGCTCACTGAGCCGCGTCACGCGCGACGAAGCGGCGCGCGTCCTCTGGCATATTTGTCGCACGCAGCCTCGTCTGCTCCTGGTGGGACTGCGTGGCTTGCTAAACCGCACTTCACTTGTCCCCCCGGAACGCGATTAGCCGAGCGGAACCCGGTCCTACGCTAAATCCTTTAGTACCAAGCGATTTTACGGTTGCAGGAGGCGTCGAAAATCGGCGGCCCTCACCTCTGCATCATTTCTTGAAAACGGGGCATCTATAGTTCTGTGCTTAGGTTTTCAATATGGGCTTCTTGAGGTGGCGCAATGAGCCGACATTCTGAAGAAACCGTTGGAGTTCGGTACACGGGCTGGGCCGCGCTTGATCGCGATCCGCAGGAAGATACGGTGGAGTTCACCTGCCCGCATTGCGGGCATCGCGGCGCCAAATCAGCTCGCCACGATCGGGCACTCTATCATTTCACCGATGGATTCCTGCAGGATCTGCAGGGTGAAATGGCAAACTGCCGCAGTTGCAGGAAAATGCTGCACATCGCGCCAGTGGTACTGCTGCACGACCAGGACGAAAAACGGCGCTTTGAAGCCGTCTTCGCCACCGAGGTCGCATCTGTGAATTAAGCTCAAGGGGCCAGTCTTGATGAGAGACCGTTCCTTGCTTTTTCGCACCCGGAGTTTCCGGTCACGCGTTCATTCTCCGAAGAGCGAGTCGGGTGCCATGTGATATTCCTCGAGGCCACTACGAATGCGGTTAAAGGCGTCATCGACGGTATCGGCAAACTGCAAAAGGCCATACTCGCGCCGGTTGATGGTGCCGGTGCGGACCATTTCCCGCCAGTTCAGCACACGGTCCCAGTACTGGCGGCCATAAATCAAAATTAAGTTACGCCTCTGCAACTTTCCCGTTTGCAGTAGCGTAAGCATTTCCCACAATTCGTCCATGGTGCCAAACCCGCCGGGGAAGACGATGAGGGCCTTGGCGAGCTGGGCGAACCAGAGCTTGCGCATGAAGAAGTAATGAAACTGGAAATTGAGTTCGGGGCTGATGTAGCGGTTGGGCCACTGCTCATGAGGCAGTTCGATGCTCAAACCGATGGACTTCCCTCCGCCTTCGGCCGCGCCGCGATTGGCGGCTTCCATAATCCCAGGGCCGCCGCCCGAACAAACAACGAAGCGGCGAGGTTTTTCTCCGAGGGTCAACGACCAGGTGGTGAGCCGCCGCGCCAACTCGCGCGCCTCTTCATAGTAGCGGGACATTTTCAGGACCGCGCGCGCGTCGCGCAGCGCCACCGTGTGGCGGCCTTTGCCGCGCTTGCCGGCCCGCTGCAGGCGCCGCACGTTCGCCAAAGCGCGGTCCCGCGGCAGGATCCGCGCAGAGCCAAACATCACGATGGTGTCCCCGACACCTTCTCTCCGCATCCGGGTCAGGGGATCAAGATACTCCGTCAGAATCCGCACCGGCCGCGCGGCCATGCTTTCCATGAACAAAGCGTCGCGATAAGCAGGCTGCTGCGGCGTTTGGTGACGGCCCATTTTTCCTCCGTGATGGACGACGAGCGACGCCTTATTCTACCTAGGCCGCCACGCAAGCCCAAGCCAACTGGCAACCAGTCAAACGCGTCCAACTCTAGTAGACTGGGTAGGGCACTCGGTTCCGCGGAAGACACCCCGCAGCCGGGATGATTGGAGCGCCGATGAATACGAATTCACGATCGATGAGCCCCCTTCGCGCGGCCTTTCTGCAGGGGCTGATGCTCGCGGCAGTTGCCTACCCGGCCGCGGCGCAATCTCCGGCTGGACCCATCAACTCGAAGCCGGGCCAATCCGTCCAGCAACAGCCGCAGGACTCCATACGCGTAAAGGTGAATCTGGTAAGCACGCCGGTCGTAGTTCACGACGGCAAAGGCGTCTTGATGCTCGATCTCGAACAAAAGGACTTTCGCATTTTCGATGACGGCTTGCAGCAGAAGGTTGAAGACTTCGAGATGGGCGGCGCGCCGATTTCGATGGCCATTGTCGTGGAAACCAGCTCCCGCATCCAGGCGCTGCTCCCCGAGATTCGGCGCACCGGCATACTGTTTACGCAAACTGTGCTTGGCGAGGGCGGAGACGCCACCGTCATAGGCTACAACGACGAAGTGGACAAGCTGCTCGACTTCACCAGCGACGAGGATGCCATCGAGGGCGCGATCAAAAACTTGCAGATGGGTACGTCCGGCGCGAAGCTCTACGACGCTCTCGGCAAAGCCGTCGCGGCCCTGCAAGATCGCCCCGCAGCCCGCCGCCGCGTGATTGTCACTCTGGCTGAGGCCGTGGATTCGGGGAGCGAGGACAAACTCGGCCAAGTCTTGCGCGACGCGCAGCTAGCCAATATCACCATCTACTCGGTCGGGCTTTCCTCGACCTCCGCCCAGGTCCGCGGGCCGCAGAAGCAGGCCAGCGCCCCCGCAGCGACCCCGCCAGGAACGTTTGGCCTGCCGAAAGCGCCGGGCACCGTTGAGACACCGGATACCGACGCGTTGCGCTCCGGCAACGTCGATCTGCTCGCGCTCGCGGTGTGGGCGGTGCAGCACGCTACCGCTACCATTCGCGACCATCCGCTCGAGCTTGCCGACATCGCCACCGGCGGGCTTTACCAGTCGACGCTGCGCGATCAATCGATCGAGCCTGCGATCGACGCGATCGGCGGCGAACTCCACGCCCAATACACCCTCACCTACCGGCCGAGCGAAACTGGCCCATCGGGCTACCATGAGATCAAAGTGCAAGTGGATCGTCGTGGAGCGAAGGTGCGCTCGCGGCCAGGCTATTACGTCGAGGCTCGATCAAACTGAACTGCGAGCGGCCGGCTGGCGAGCCGACTCGGGAACAACTATCTATTCGGCGAGGTATCTGCGGCGCGATTCTAGAATGGCGCCTTGCACGCCGGCCCAGCGCTTGAAGTGCGCAGTCTGCCGGTGATCCCCCAGGGCGGACTCGCTGGACCATATCTCGTGCAAAAAGAAATCCCCCGGGTGCGCCGCGGAACGATGCAATGCAAAAACCAGGCAACCCGGCTCGTTGCGCGAGGCAGTTACTAAACTCTTCAACTGGCGCTCCAGCGGAGCCTCTTTCCCTTTCTTCGCACGTAGCCACACCAGCACATTGACCTGTGCCTGCGCCCCGGGCTTCGCTGTTGTTCGGCTCGGCTTATTCTTCGGCCGGGCCGGCTTTGCCGGCTTCGCCTTCGCGCGTGCGGCTTTCTTTTTTTGCGTTGGACTCATGACTGTTTCGGCGGCTCCTTGTCTCCGTTCGGCTCCTCTTCGAGGATGCCTGCTGCGGCCGCGATCTTATCGCCATCATCGAGCCGCAGCAACCGCACGCCTTGCGTGGAGCGGCCGGCCTCCCGAATCTCATTGGCGTGCACGCGAATGATCTTGCCGAATTCCGTGATGATCATGACGTCGGATTCCTCGCCGACTTGCAGCGCCGCGACCACCGGGCCGTTGCGATCAGTGGATTTCAGGTTGATCACACCCTTGCCGCCGCGTGAAGTGATGCGGTATTCGGCGAGCGGCGTGCGTTTGCCGTAGCCCTTCTCCGAAACGGTGAGCATCAGCGAGGTCAGCGAATCCTTGATCGCTTCGTTTTCGAGCTCCTCCAAGTTTTCCGTTTCCTTCTTCGTCTCTTTCTTCAGAATCTCGAAGTCTGGTTGGACCGCGTCCATACTGACCACGTAGTCGCCCTTGGCCAGGTCCATGCCGTTCACGCCCCCGGCCTGGCGGCCCATGGCGCGCACTTCCGCCTCGCGGAACAAGATGGCCTGGCCATCGTGGCTCGCGAGGAAGATCATCTGCTTGCCGTCGGTCAGCTTCACGCCGATCAGCTCGTCCTTGTCGTCCAGGTTGATGGCGATGATCCCCGAAGGACGAGGATTGTCGAACTCGGCGAGCGCGGTTTTCTTCACGGTCCCGTTGCGGGTGGCGAAGAAAACGAACCGGCCGGCCTCTTCCAGGTCATGTGCGGGCACCAGTGCCGTGAGATGCTCGTCCTCCTGAAATTTCACCAGGCTGCCGATGGCCTTGCCGCGCGTGGCCGCTGCCGCCTCCGGAATCTCGTACACCTTCAGCCAGTACACGCGCCCTTTCGAACTGAACAGCAAGATATAGCTATGCGCGGAAGCGATGAAGAGATGTTGGACAAAATCCTCTTCGCGCGTTTTTGCGCCGATGCGGCCCTTGCCGCCGCGCGACTGATGGCGATAGACGTCCACTGACGTGCGCTTGATGTATCCCGCATGGCTGATCGTGATGGCCATGTCGGTGTCGGCGATGAGGTCCTCGACCTTGATTTCCTCGACCGCGTCCACGATCTGCGTTCGCCTGTCGTCTCCGAATTCTTTTTGGACCTCGCGCAGCTCGCTGACGATGACTTGCTTCAATCTCTTTTCGCTAGCCAGGATTTCCTTGAGTTCGGCGATTTTCTCCCGGACCTGGGCCAGTTCCTTCAAAATTTCGTCCACGGAGAGACGCGTCAGCCGGTGTAATTGCAGTTCGAGCAGGGCGTCGATCTGGATGTAGCTGAGTCCGACCACGTCGTCGGCCAGCGCGTACTTTTTTCGGTCGAGTTTGACTCCTTTGAGGGTCTCCGCGCGCCCTCCTTCGCGCAGCGCCAGGAGCGTGACGGTCTTATTCTCAAAAAACTCGTGCAAACTTTCGCGGGCAGCCGCGCGGCTCGCCGAACCTCGAACGATGCGGATGACATCATCCATGTAGTCGAGCGCAATGTGATAGCCGAGCAGGATGTGTTCGCGTTCTTGGGCCTTGCGCAGATCGAAACGGGTGCGGCGCAAAACCACGTCACGGCGGTGTTCGAGGAACAATCGCAGCAGTTCGAGCAGGCCCATCTCGCGCGGTTGCCCGCCGGCGATCGCGAGCAGGATCATGCCGAACGATTCCTGCATCTGCGTGAGCTTGTAGAGATGATTCAGAATCAGCTGCGACTCTTCGCCGCGCTTGATTTCGATGACGATGCGCATGCCCTCGCGATCGGACTCGTCGCGCACGTCCGAGATGCCTTCGATTTTCTTGGTCTGCACCAAGTCAGCGATGCGCTCGACGAGCCGGGCCTTGTTTACCTGGTAGGGGATTTCCGTAACCACAATGTTCTCGCGGTCCTTACCCACCTGCTCGATGGACGCCTTGGCGCGCATCAGGAAGCTGCCGCGGCCCGTCCGGTAGGCTTGCTCGATGCCTTCTCTCCCGGTGATGTACCCGTACGTCGGGAAGTCCGGCCCAGCGACGAATTTCATCACTTCCTTGAGAGTCGCGTCCGGTTTTTCGTTCAGCAGGATGGCCGCATCGATCACTTCCCTCAGGTTGTGCGGCGGGATGTTCGTGGCCATGCCCACGGCAATGCCGGTGGTGCCATTGACCAGCAGGTTCGGGATGCGCGAGGGAAGGACCGTGGGTTCTACGGTTTGCTCGTCGAAATTCGGCACCAGATCGACGGTTTCCTTCTCGATGTCCGCCAGCAACTGCATGGCGATGGGCGCCAGGCGGCACTCGGTATACCGGTACGCGGCCGGGGGATCCCCGTCCACCGATCCGAAATTGCCCTGGCCGTCGATCGTCGGATAGCGCATGTTGAAAGTCTGCGCCATGCGCACTAGGGCGTCATAGACGGGAGCATCACCATGGGGATGGTATTTCTTGAGGACCTCGCCAACGACGCCGGCGCACTTGGAATGTTTGCGCCCGGGAACCAAATTCATCTCGTACATCGCGTAAAGAATCCGGCGGTGAACCGGCTTGAGCCCGTCGCGCACATCGGGTAGAGCGCGACCAACGATTACGCTCATGGCGTAGTCGAGATAAGACTTCTTCATCTCGGCTTCGATATCGACCGGAAGAAAAGGCGTCTTGTTGGTTGTCTCGTCAGCCATCTTTAGGCTTGCTCCCTTTTGGCCGTACCCGGCGCCGTGCGCTCGAGGACGTAGCTTTTCACGGCCTCGAATGCCGCGGCATTATTTGAAAATCGCTGGCCCGCAAAGTGTGCTTCGAACTCTCGGAGGAGCGCGTCCCGTTCCGTTTCGCCCGCGAACTCGACGGCAACTCCGCGCTCGTTGTCCGGAACCGCCGTCTCAACCGCCCGGAATTCCGAACAGCTCAATCCCCGCAATCCCGGCAGCGTCTTCCAACTCAGCTGGCAGATCATGCGGGCTCAGATGTCCAGATTGACGACGTCGAGTGCGTTGTCCTGAATGAACTTGCGGCGCTCCTCGACGTTCTCCCCCATCAGCGTTGTGAAAATCTTCTCGGCTTCCACGACGTCCTCGAGCTTGACCTGCAGCAGCGTCCGCGTCTCGGCGTTCATCGTGGTCTCCCACAACTGCTCGGGATTCATCTCGCCCAATCCCTTGAACCTGGTGATCGCGAACTCTTTTTTGGCGTCTTCCAAAACGAACGCCAGAACTTCCGTCGCGCTCTGCTTGGTCACTTTGTCGCCGTTGCGCGTTACCGTAAACGGGGGCTTATCTGATTGCGTGATGGACCGTGATAAGGTTCGCAGCTTTTTGTAGTCCGGCGTTGAAGCCAGCGCCCAGTTGATCTTGCCAATCGCGCCTGTGCCATTGCTGAGCAAAAGCTCGTTCAGGCTGTGCTCCTCATCGAAAGCGACTTTGCCCTCGATCTTGAGTTTTGCCTTTTCGATGGCTTTGAGCAGACGATCGAGCGCTTTCTTGTCCTCGAAGTCGGACTTTTTCTCGAGGTCGCTCGCCGCCAGCAAATCCACCAAGGCTCGGTCGCGCAGTCGACGCACGAGTTTCGCCGCAACCTGGTCGTATTCCTGCACGTTGAGCAGGAATTGCGTCAGCCCCGCGCCCTCAAGCGAAACGCCTTCTTTGGCCTTCACGACGTGATCCTCGGTAGCGCGCTTCATCAGTTCGCGCGAAAACTCGCCCTCGTCGCGGATGTAGCGGTCCATCTTGCCGCGCTTCACGCGATAGAGCGGCGGCTGAGCGATGTAGATGTGCCCGCGCTCCACCAGCTCCTTCATGTGCCGGAAGAAAAACGTGAGCAGCAGCGTTCGAATGTGGCTTCCGTCCACGTCGGCGTCGGTCATCAAAATAACTTTGTGGTAGCGGAGCTTGCTGGCGTCAAAGTCGTCCTTGCCGATTCCTGTGCCCAGCGCCGTGATGATGGCGCGAATTTCCTCGTGACCCAGCATCTTGTCGTAACGCGCTTTCTCCACGTTCAGGATTTTGCCCTTGAGCGGCAGGATGGCCTGGTAGCGGCGTTCGCGACCCTGCTTGGCCGAGCCGCCGGCCGATTCGCCCTCGACGATGAAGACTTCGCAGCGGGCCGGATCGCGCTCCTGGCAGTCCGCCAGCTTCCCTGGCAGCCCGCCCGAATCCATCGCCGACTTGCGGCGCGTCAGCTCGCGAGCCTTGCGCGCAGCTTCGCGGGCTCGCGCAGCGTCAATACACTTACCAATGATGCGCCGCGCGACGGTCGTATGTTTGTCGAAGTATTCGCCGAGCTTCTCGTTGACCAGTTGCTCCACGGCGCCTTTGATGTCGCTGTTGAGCTTGCCCTTGGTCTGACCCTCGAATTGCGGCTGCGGCAGCTTCACCGATACGACAGCGACCAGGCCCTCGCGGACATCGTCGCCGGTGATCGAGACCTCGTCCTTTTGCTCCTTCAGCATGCCGGCTGAGCTCGCGAAATTGTTGATGGAGCGCGTCAGCGCGGAGCGGAAACCGGAAAGGTGCGTGCCGCCATCGACCGTATTGATGGTGTTGGCGAAGGAAAAGACGTTCTCCGTGTAACTGTCGTTGTATTGCAGCGCGATTTCGAGCTCCACGTTGTCGCGCTTGCCTTCAATGGCGATAGGCGAATCGTGCAGCACTTGCTTGCCGCGATTCAGATGCTTGACGAACTCGACGATCCCTCCGGTGAAGCGAAATTCAACGGATTTGTCGTTGCGTTCGTCTTGAAGCGTGATCTTCAAACCCTTATTCAGAAAGGCATATTCCCGCAGACGCTGTGCCAGCAGGTCATAGCTAAAGACAATCGATTGAAAGATACTGGGGTCGGGATGGAAGGTAATCTTCGTGCCGGTTTTGCGGGTTTTTCCCGTGACGGTGAGCTTTGACTTGGGAATTCCGCACGCGTAGGACTGCTCCCAAACCTCGCCGTCGCGCCAGATCTCCAGGTCCAGCCAATCGGAAAGCGCGTTCACCACCGAAACGCCCACGCCATGCAAACCGCCAGAAACCTTGTAGGTGTCACTGTCGAATTTTCCCCCGGCGTGCAGCACCGTCATGACCACTTCCGCCGCGGGCTTTTTCTCCGTCGCGTGCATGTCCACGGGAATGCCGCGGCCATTGTCAACGACAGTGACGCTGTTGTCGTCGTGCACCACAACATTGATTTCGTCGCAGTAGCCAGCCATGGCCTCGTCGACGGAATTGTCGACGACTTCCCAAACGAGATGATGCAGGCCTTGCTCGGTCGTCGAGCCAATGTACATCGCGGGGCGCTTGCGCACAGCCTCGAGGCCGCCGAGGACCTTGATCGAGGTAGCGTCATACCGGTGACCCGCAGCTTTGCCCGTCACCGTCTCTTTCTCAACCATATTGTGTGCATCTCCTGACCGACTGGGAGGGGAAGGCTGTCGCAGAACAGTCTCGTCGCCCGCCCTGTGGCCTCGCGCCCATTGCTCCTGGGCCGGGACTCGAAGGGCTTTTTTGCTCCATCCCGTCCGGTCTTCGATTTCTCGAAGGCGAACGCGGCGAAGGCTTATCTGCCGTCAGGCTCGTACACAGCCTGACTGACGTGCCGTTCCGGAAGAATCAAATTCTGTAACTGAACAACCTAATTCTACGTCATTTTCGCCCGCATCTCAAGCAGCAGTGAGAGGATTTGCGATGCCATAAGTCCTTTTTGGTCAGTCTCTTGTAGGGCTTTGAAAGGGCCGGGCAGCGGCGCCGAAGACTCACGTGAGGGCATTCGCAAACCTGCGAACAAAACAAAAAATCTGCGCGGAATAACGCTGCCTCGCGGCCTCAAATCCGCATCGGCATGATCACGTATTTGTAGCGATACTGTTCGTCCGCGAGCGGGCGCAACTGCCCAGCCGATTGCTCATCCTTCAGTTCAACACTGATCGGTCCTTCGGCAGCCGCGTTCAAGAAATCGAGCAGGTATTGTCCGTTGAAACCAATCGAGAGCGCCTCGCCTTTGTAGCCATTCTCCAAGTGCTCCTTGGCATCGCCATATTCCGGACTCGATGCGGAGAGCTCCACGCCCTCGGAACTGACGGAAAATCTCACCGCATGCGAGCGCTGATCGGCAAGTTGCGATACGCGCCGGATCGCATCATTCAATTCATTTCGATCAATCGAAATGGTTTTGTTGTTGTCCCGAGGCAACACGGCCTCATAGTTCGGAAACTGCCCGGTGAGGATCCGCGAGATGAGCAGCCGCGGCCCTACTTGAAAAAATAGATGGCTGTCGTCCCGCGCAAATTCGATCTCTCCTTTTTCTCCAGCTTCGGCGGCCAGGCGCTGTATTTCCGTCAAGGCCTTTCTGGGAATCAGCGTGCGCGCCTCGTTCGATAGTCCTGCGAACGTGTGATCGGTCTCTGCCAAAGCCAAGCGATGCCCGTCGGTGGCGACCACGGTGATCATATCGGGCTTCAGGATGAGCAGTGCGCCGTTTAGTGTATAGCGCGAATCTTCCATGGAAATCGCAAATGCCGTCTTGGCAATAAGGGCAGAAAGTATGCTGGCAGGTATTTTCACCAGCGCATGCGGAAACGCCGGCACGCCCGGGAAATTATCCTTGGCCATGCCCACCATCTTGTACGTGCGCCGGTCCGAGGTGATCTGCACCCAATGATTCTCGAGCAACTTGAACCGTATCTCTCCCTCCGGCAGCAAGCGCACCAGGTCGAGCAGCTTTTTCGCGGGAATGGTCCCAGCGCCCTCTTTCTTGACTTTCGCTTCGCACTCTGTGCGAATGCTGAGTTCCAGATCGGTCGCCGTGAGGACCAGGCGATTGCCCTTGGCCTCACACAGCAGGTGCGAGAGGATCGGAATGGTTGTCTTCCGTTCGACGACACCCTGCGTGAGGTTAAGCTCCGTCAGGAGGTCGAACTTCTTCACGCTGAATTCCATCCAGATTTCCTCCGCTGGTAGGTTGCATTCGCAAACTTTGACGCCGGCTACTGTACCCTATTTTTATAGCATGTAGAAAGACAGTAGTAGCAGCCGCGGCTGTGGAAACGAGGATATCCGCGTAAGCGGTGTGTGCTCGTCTAGTTGAGCGTCGCGCGAGGTCCGCGCTGCAGCCGCGATAGTGTGGAAATCGCGGCGCCCCTGCGCGTCACCCGGCAGAACGTCCACACTGTGCGCGTGTCAGCGCACAGGCTTTGCACAAGCTTTTCCTCGACAGAAGTATCGGCCGGGGAGCGGCAGGCTGATCTTGGTTTGCTCGGAGAGCGGACGGAAACGCGCACACTTCAGCTGTTCCCGAAATTTCCTGCGGTAGTCTCGAACGGTATTATCCGAGCGAATCGAGGAGTCGGCTAAGCGTGCGATTCAAATCTTTGTCGGTATGGCGCAGGGTTTCAATTTTATTGATCGAGTGCAGAACCGTGGTGTGATGCTTGCCGCCAAATTGCCGCCCGATCTCCGGCAGCGAGGCATGCGTAAGCTGCTTTACAAGATACATCGCGATCTGCCGCGGATAAGCGATCGCCTTTGAGTTCGAGCGAACTTTCAGATCCTGTTCCCGCAGGCCAAATTGTTCGCCCACCCGTTTCTGGATCAGCTCGATCGTCACCTTTTTCTCCTGCGTGGCGATGATATTGCGCAGCGCCTGCTGCGCCGTGCTCAGGTTGACGGGCGTTCCGGTGAGCGACGCGTAGGCCATGATGCGCGTCAGCGCGCCCTCGAGCTCGCGCACATTCGACTTAATCGAGCGCGCGATGAACTCGGCCACATCGCCCGGGAGCTGGAAACGCTCCGTCTCCGCCTTCTTTTGCAGGATGGCGATCTTCGTTTCCAGGTCAGGCGGCTGGATGTCCGCGATCAGCCCCCATTCAAACCGCGAGCGCAGTCTCTCCTCGATGGCGGCAATCTCCTTCGGCGGGCAATCGGACGATAGCACAATCTGCTTCTGCAGCTCGTGCAGGGCATTGAACGTGTGAAAGAACTCTTCCTGCGTACGTTCCTTGCCGGCGATGAATTCGATGTCGTCCACCATCAGCACGTCGACCGACCGGAAGCGGTCCCGGAAGCTGACCATGCGGTCAAAGCGCAACGAGTTAATCACTTCATTGGTGAATTTCTCGGCGCTGATAAACGTCAGCCGCAGCGATGGATTGCGCGCCTTGACCAGATGCCCGATCGCCTGCATTAGATGGGTTTTGCCCATCCCCACGCCGCCATACAGGTACAGCGGGTTGTAGGCTTTCGATGGCGCTTCGGCTACAGCCAGCGAGGCGGCGTGCGCGAATTGGTTCGAGCCGCCCACGACAAACGTGTCAAATGTGTAGCGTGAATTTAGTTGATGGTCCACGGACTCGAAATCCAGCCGCGTCTGCTTGACGCTGGCCGGGCTCGCCGCAGGCGCGGGCTCCGCCTCGCAGACAAACTCCAATTGGGTGTCCGCCATCCCGACCTCGACCAGCACCGCCTGCAGCAGCTCCCCGTACGTCTCCGTCAGCCGCTTCCGAAAGGGTCGCGAAGGCACTCGCACCACCAACTTGCCGTTGTTCGCGCCTTCCTGTTTTGTGGGCCGGAACCAAGTGGCGAAGCTGTGCGGGTTCACCCGCCGTTCCATGTGTTGCAGGATGTTTTCCCAAGGATTCATAATTGAAGTCCAATAGCGAGACATCTGCCCCATTTCCACTGTTGTGGAAAACCCTGTGGAAAAGAAGCGAGTCCGCTCTTCCTGTTCGGCTAAGTCCTTCTATTGATTAGGCCTGAGCCCGTGGCCAAACTCTCGTCATCCCCTGCGGCCCCCTGAACTCAGGATTGCTAGGTGTCTCCTACGTTCCATCGGAGCGAGGTGGGATTGTCCACGAAGCCAAACAGCGCAGCAAGCGAAAATTCGACGAAGGCAGCGCGTCGCCTGCACAGTGCGTGCACAGGTTTTCCACAAGCCAGGCTTGAGCGAGATACGCTGCTATTAGCTGCTAAAAGGCGAATTACGCATCCACCCTGTGGAAATTTCTAGCGGCTTAGTTTTCGATGCGGTACCTTCGCCGCTCGATCGAAAGCGCCTTGCCGGTCGCTGGATCGGCCTCGATCAGCACCGTGTTCATCTGAACGTTGCCCGTGGCCACTTCGAAGCGGATCGACATGCCGTCAAAAAAGCGCTTGATAATTGGTCCTTTTTCCATGCCGATGATGGAATCGTGCGGCCCCGTCATACCCACATCCGTGATGTAGGCGGTGCCGCCCGGCAACACGCGCTCATCCGCTGTCGCCACGTGGGTGTGCGTGCCAAGCACAGCCGTCACGCGCCCATCCAGGTGCCATCCCATCGCCTGTTTCTCGCTGGTCGCCTCAGCGTGCATATCAACCAGGATTACCTTGATCTCGTCCGGAAGTTTGGCCAGTTCCTTGTCGGCCGTCCGAAACGGATCGTCGTTCGGCGCCATGAACACGCGCCCTTGCAGGTCCAGCACGGCGTAGGGCGTGCCGTTGCGCGCAGTGCCGCAAAAAACGCCGCTTCCCGGGCTGCCTTCCGGAAAATTCGCGGGACGCAGCAGGCGCGGCTCGTGCGGGATGAACTCAATGATTTCCTTGCGATCCCAGATGTGATTGCCGCCGGACAGAACTTCGATGCCGGTGGCAAGCAACTCCTCCACCAGCCGCGGCGTGATCCCGAAGCCCGACGCGGCATTCTCGCCGTTCGCGATTACCAGATCCAGCCGCTCGTTCGCAATCAAGTCGGCGACGCGCTCCACCACGATGCGCCGGCCGGGCGAGCCTACAATGTCTCCAACGAAAAGAATTCGCATGAAAGGGGTCGGGAGAAACAAAAATGGAGCGGTCCACTTCGCCGTGAGGAGCTAGATCCTGAACCTCTGTATTAAGTGGGCGCCCTGCGCCGGCCGTTAGGCTTTCCCAGTACCGGGACGAACCCGGTCCCGGGACATGCACACGGGCCGTCTGACCTGGGCACCGCAGAGATCCAGTATTGGTTCAAAAGATCTTCGCGCCTACACGCGCGTCGCAGGCCTACTCCGCTTCCATTCTAGCCGCCATGCGCGGGGCGTCCAGCCGAATTTGCAAAGCGGGTTGCCATGCGGCCCCGCGTCCCGCGGGACTCGCGAGCGGAAGCGGCAATGGCAATGGTCATTCAGGGAATTCAAGCAGGGAAGTAGTGACGTCACGAACCATCTAGCCCCGGTTAGGCGGATTGCTGCAGCGCGCGCTCCACGAGCTTCAAGCAGCGCTCGGCGCGCTCACGCAACTCGTCTCGGCCGTCGCCCCGGCTTCGCCGGAGCGTCTCCAGCTCGTCCGTGATCGACAGCGCCGCCAGCACCGCGACTTTCACCGAGTCCACAAGATTCGTCGCGCGCGCGACCTCGCGCATCTTGTGATCCACATACTGTGCCAACTCTTCGACGTACGCTGGCTCCAGATCTCCTGCGACAGTGTAGGTCTGGTCGTAGATTTTGACTTTGACGCTCATGCCAACTCCCGCATCGGATTCGAGTCGCAATACTCGGCCGGGTGGCCGTATTGTGCGCCACCGTGGGCGTCCGAACAAGCCCAACGCAGCTTCGCGGCAGGCTTCCCCGGCTAGCAGCCCTCAGGAGGCGCGCAGCGTCGCGCCGAGTTGTTGCTCGAGAGCCGCCAGAATGCGCCCGGAGAATTCGTTCACTTCGGTCTCTGTGAGCGTCCCCTCCAAGCTTTGGAACGTCACGCGCACAAGCAGCGAAAATTTCCCGGCCGGCACATTCTTCCCTCGAAACAGGTCCACTGCCTCGATCGAGGTAATCGCCCCGATGCCCAGCGCTTCGATGGTTCGGCGTACGTCAGCGAATGCCGTGCCATCGTTCAGCGTAAGGGAGAAGTCGCGCTCCACCGAGGGAAACCGCGAAATCGGCCGGTAAGTCCGCGCCACCCGCGCGATTCGGAAGCCATCGTAGAATGCGCCGAGCGAAAACTCGGCCAGAAAAACGTTCTGGCGAATCTTGAACTGGTCGGCAACGCGTCGCGCAAGTTCTCCCGCGGCGCCGAGGCGCGATGCTGCTTCATCCGCCACTGCGCGGCCAAGCCGGAACTTGCCAGCCCGCGCAACATTAGCCCAAGCAAGTCCAGCCGTCGCCGCACTCCACGCCAGACCGCCCGCGAGCTCGCCAATCTGGTCGAGATCGCCCTTCAGATCGGCGAATTCGTATTCGCGCTCCGACTCTGCCACTCCCTTTTGCCGCGCCGCGCCGGTGGCGCCGATCGTGGCAATCGGCGTCTCCACGGGCTCGCCATTTCTCATGGCATACGCGCGGCCCACCTCGAAGAGCCTCACGTCCCGCTGGCCGCGATTCAAGTTCCAAGCCAGCGCGCGCGCCATGCTGACCAATCCGTTCGAGCGCAGCAGCGCCGCATCCGCAGCGAGAGGATTGGCGACCCGCGCAGGCGCTGCGTCCCCCAGAGCCGCGCCCGCGGGCCGGAAGCGCGCATCCTCCTCCTCGTTCACCAGCGGAATCGTGACAATCTCGCGATATCCCAGCCCAATCAGCCGCTCGCGCAAACGATCCTCAGCTTCGGCATGCGGCAGTCGCGCTGCCGGCTGCCTGGACGCCGGCAGCCGCGCGGGGAACTTGTCCAAGCCAAAGTGCCGAGCCACCTCCTCGACGAGATCAACTTCGCGCGCCACCTCCTGCCGCCAGGACGGCTGCGTGCATTCCCAAACCGCCAGAGGTGAATTCGCAACGCCGCACGCCGCATCCACGCGCCGAGGCGCAAACCCCAGCGCGCCCAGGATCGCTTCAATTTCGCCGTCGGGCACGTCGCCGCCCATCGCGCGCAAAAGCTCCTTGCGAGAAAGCTCCAGCCGCAAGGGCTCGCTCCTCCCCGGATAGACGTCCACCACACCTGCCAAGATTTCGCCGCCGGCGATCTCGCGAATCAGAGCCGCGCAGCGTCGCGAAGCCAGCTCGGCCATTTCGGGATCAGCCCCGCGCTCGAATCGCAAAGAAGCCTCAGTCCGCAAGCCGAGCGCCTTCGACGCTCGCCGGATGGAAATCGGATCGAACCACGCCGATTCCAGCAGCACATTGCGCGTGGCGCTGTAAATTTCGCTCTCGGCCCCGCCCATGATGCCGCCGATCGCCACGCCGCGCGCCGCATCAGCAATCACGCACATCTCCGGCGAAAGCACACGCTCGACGCCGTCCAGCGTGCGCATTTTCTCTCCGGCGCGCGCGCGGCGCACCACGATCCGCCGCTCCGCAAGCCGGTCGAGATCGAATGCGTGCATGGGATGCCCAAGTTCGAGCATGACGTAATTGGTGGCGTCCACCACGTTGTTGATCGACGCCTGCCCAAGCGCCTCCAGACGACGCCGCAGCGCCTCCGGCGATGGACCAATCTTTACTCCGCGCAGCACCCGCGCTGTGTACCGCCCGCACAGCTCGGGGCAATCGATCTGAACGCGCGTCGCGCTCTCCGCCCGCTCCGCCGCTTCGGCCAGCCGCGCCTCGACGTCTCGCAGCCGCCTGCGCTCGATCGCCGCAACTTCACGCGCCATTCCGTAATGCCCCAGCAAGTCGGGCCGGTTGATCGTCAGCTCGGCGTCCAGCATCGGACCGGCCGGAGTTTCCTCCAAGCCTTCCACGGCGGTCCCAGTGAGCGAGAGCCGCGCCCGCAGCTCGGCGGGCGGCAGCGTCACCTCCACGAATTCCTTCAGCCAGTTGTAGAGAACTTTCATGGCGTTTCGCGGAGCCCGTCAGGAAAATTGGCGCAGGAAGCGCACATCGTTTTGAAAGAAGAGTTGCACATCGTCGATCCCGTATTTGAGTTGCGAGAGCCGGTCCACGCCCAGCCCAAAAGCAAAGCCGGACAATCGCTTGGCGTCATAGTTCACAAAGCCGTACACCGCCGGGTCCACCATCCCCGCGCCGAACAGCTCAATCCATCCGGAAAATTTGCACAGACGGCAACCGCTTCCTCCGCACGCAAAGCAGGTCGCATCGATCTCGACCGAGGGCTCGGTGAAAGGGAAGTAGCTCGGCCGCAGCCGCGTTTTCGCCGACGGGCCCAGAAATTCGCGCACGAAATATTCCACCGTGCCCTTGAACTCGCAAAAAGTGATGTCGGTGTCCACGGCCAGGCCTTCCACCTGGTGGAAGACGTACGAATGTGTGGCGTCGGGGTTGTCGCGTCGATAGACCTTGCCGGGCACGATGATCCGCACAGGCGGCGTCTGCTTTTCCATCGTGCGCACCTGCATCGGCGAGGTGTGTGTGCGCAGCAGCCGCTGCGGCGCGCCCGCCGGCGTTTCCATGTAGAACGTGTCCATGGTATCCCGCGCCGGATGGTGCTCCGGAATGTTGAGCGCCTCGAAGTTGTAGTAAGGCGTCTCGATCTCCGGCCCCTCCACCACCGTGAAGCCCAGCGAAAGAAAAATCCGTTCGATCTCGGCGAAGGTCTGACGCAGAAGATGTCGCGAGCCGATGGGACGCACGACGCCGGGCAACGAGAGATCCACCCGCTCGCGTGCCACAGCCGCTTGCTCGGCAGCCGACTCCGCAGCCTTCTGCAGCTCGACCAGCCTTTGCTCGACATGCGCGCGGAATTCGTTTAGGCAACGGCCCACTGCCGGTCGCAGCGCCGGCGTAGAAGTCTTTAGCCAATTCTCGGTAATACGCGTAAGCACACCCGACTTGCGGCCGAGCCACGCGCCGCGCAGTCCTTCCAAACGGCCTTGATCCGTCGGAACGGACGTCTGGCGATCGAACTGCGTATGCACTTCGCTGAAGAGGCGCGCGACGTCCTCGGCTTCGAATACACGCAGCTCCGTCAGCGTCTTGATTGTCGGATCGTCAGCCATGGAACCTGCGCGAGGCTTACGCTTTCGCTCGCGCTTTGGGCGCCGCTTTAGGAGCTGCCGCTTTTGCCTGCGCGGCGATCTGAGCGAACGCGCCCGCATCGAGCACCGCCAAGTCAGCCAGCACCTTGCGATCGATCTCCACGCCGGCCACTTTCAGCCCGTGCATCAGCTGGCTGTAGGAAAGCCCGTTTAGACGCGCGCCTGCGCCGATGCGCTGGATCCATAGCCGGCGATATTGCCGCTTCTTGTTGCGCCGGTCGCGATAGGCGTAGCGGTCCGCGCGATTGGCGGCTTCCTGCATGGATTGGTACAGCTTGCTCTTGGTGAGGAAAAAGCCCTTGGTGCGTTTCGCGTACTTCTTGCGGCGGGCGCGGCGTTTGGTGCCGCGCTTGACTCGAGCCATTGCATTTCTCCTGCGAGGAGACCGTCAGGCCGCGCGCCGCCATCGGAATTACGCCGTAATCTCGCGTAAAACTGCGCGAGTAGCAGCATAAACCAGACGGCCAGCAACGCTCGTCCAGCGTCTCCACGGCGTGTTGAGGATTCGCTTCGGGGCGCTTACGTCAATGCGCCAAGAAAGCGGGAGGGCCGCCCGATTACAGCAGCCCAGTCGGCCGGCAGGCCCACCGTGGGCGGATAACGCTCTGCCTGGCACGAAGAAAAGCCCGACAAAAAACACCAACCACAAATCTACGGATCCGTGCGGCGTATTTATCTAGCCGTACGGCAACATCCGCTTGACGTGTTCCACGTCCGTCGGATGCACCAGCGTCATCTTCTTCAAATGGCGCATGCGCTTCGGCAGCTTCGTGCCCATCAGGTGCCGCTTGCCCGAGTGCGGGCGCAGAACTTTGCCCGTCGACGTGATCTTGAACCGCTTGGCGGCGCCACGATGTGTCTTCAGCTTTAATTTTACTTTCGTGCCCTTATGGTTCCCCACGATACCTGTCCTTTTCTCGCAGCTTCCCGCAGCCGCAACGGCCCCTAACTATTACGACTACGCCGCTCCCGTTCCCGACGCCGCGGTAGGCCGCACCGGCCCGCCTCCGCCCTTCTTCGGCGCCAGCAACGCCATCAGGATATTCGCTTCCATCCGCGGTCCGAGCTCCACCAGGGCGTGGTCGGTAATCTCTTTGAGCAGCCGGTCCATCTTCGCTCGGCCCACTTCCTGGTGCGCCATCTCGCGGCCGCGATGGAAGATCATGGCCTTGACCTTGTGTCCCTCGCCCAGGAATCGAATGATCTGGTTCTTGCGAACCTGATAGTCGTGCTCGGCCGTTGCCGGCCGGAACTTCACTTCCTTGAGCTGCGTGCCCTTCTGATGTTTGCGCTGCTCGTGCGCCTTTTTATTGAGTTGGTATAGGAACTTACCGTAATCCGTGATCTTGCAAACGGGCGGGTCGGCCGTCGGCGAAATTTCTACCAGGTCCAGTCCGCGCTCCCGCGCCATACGGATGGCCTCGAAGGGCTGCATCACGCCCAACTGGCCTCCGTCATCGTCTACAACCCTGACCTCACGCGCTCGGATACGATCGTTGATCCGCGTGCGCTCGCTCGGTCGAAAACTCCGTTCGGCGATAAATCCACCTCCGCAGCGGACGCCTCAGCGACCGCTCATCCCGCCCCGCAGCCTCAGCCGCTTGGGACACGGGTCACGAAGTATAGCATGACCACCCGCCCGATAGCTCTAGGGTAATTAGAAGCTTAAGGAGCCGCGACCCGCAGGCATTCGCTCTGCCTCTAGGTTTGCGCCGCAGCCAGCCTGGCGCCCGCGGTCGTTCGGAATTGCTTGCTCAGCGCCAGCCCTTGCTTCTGGTAAGAAGAGCCAATCCCTTGACCGTACAGCTTGTCCGGAACGTTGGCCATCCGGTGGTAAACAAGCCGGCCAACGATTTGCCTGTCCTCGAGGAGAATGGGTACCTCGTGCGCCCGGACTTCCAGCACCGCCCTAGTTCCCTTGATTTCCCCGGCAGTTCCGTACCCGAAGCCCGGATCGAAGAAGCCCGCGTAATGCACGCTGAACTCACCGATGGACTGGTCAAACGGTTCCATCTCCGCCGCCCAACCCGAGGGAATGCAGAAGCGCTCCCTGGAAGCCAGCAAATAGAAATCCCCTGGATCGAGCACCAGCCCGCCGGAGCGCGGTCCCTCGATGGCGTCCCAGAAATCGGCTGCGGCATGTGCGCCGACCTTGCTCAAATCGACGGGAGGACAGTGCCCCTTTGCCTTGTACGCCACAATGCCCGGGGCCCCTATTCCTGCCAGGTCAATCGTTGTCCGCAGCCCGCGGTCGATGATCGCCTGTTCCGGGCCTCCCGCGGATGGATGCACCAGCTTGTCCAGCCCCCGATCGACAATCGCCTCCACCGGGCCTTCGTCGTTTTCGTAATAGACCAATCGTTCCCGCTCGGCTAGCTGCTCGAGCACGCCGTCGCCGGACGGAGGATTGCCGCGAACGAATCGCAGTTGCGAAAGCTTCGTGCCCGCCTGAACGACGATCGGAAACGTGCGCGAAACGATTTCGACGTATAGCTCCCCGGAGTAGCCCTTCGGCACATATTCGAATTCCAGTCCGCCATCGGTAATCAAGCGCGTGAAGATGTCCAGGCGTCCTGTCGTGCTCTTGGGGTTCGCTTTCCCTCCGATATCCGAGGGCAGCGCCAGGCTCTCCACTAGCGGCACGATAAATACGGCGCCTCTTTCCAGCAATGCAGGCTTGGTGAGATCCAGCTCCGCCAGCCGCAGATCGCGAATCTTGGTGCTGATGGACGAGGACCGCCCCGGAAGAAAACTCGCCTGAATGCGGTAGGCGACTGGTCCGAGGCGCAGGTCGATCGAGGCCGGCTGGATTTGGCCGTCGTCAATTTCAGCGCTTGAACGGATCTTGCCGTTCCTGATCAGTTCGCGAATTTCCTGCGACGGCAGAATTCCTGTTTTTCGCGGCTCCGCCCATGCTGTATTCGAGAACAAACTCCCGCGTTCTTCCTTCGGCATCCCCGCCCGCTCCAATTCTCACTCGCTAATAATTTTCTGCGACCACGCGCTCGGCAGGGAATTCTACCCTAAGCACCCTGGCCCGAAGATGTAGTTCGCGCCTCAACTTCGCCACGTAGATCAGCCAGGAACGTCGCCAGCGGCCGTGGACCCAGATCGCCCTTGCCGTGATGCCGCACCGAAACCGTTCGCGCCTCCGCTTCCTTGCCGCCCACCACCGTCATGTAGGGAATCTTCTGCATCTCCGAGTCGCGTATCTTGGCCTGAAGCTTTTCGTTGCGGTCATCGAGATACGCGCGGAAGCCCGCGGCGGTCAGCTCCGCCGCCACTTCCTTGGCGTAGTCAGCGAACTTGCCGCTCACCGGCAGCACGGCCACTTGCACCGGAGCCAGCCACAGCGGAAACGCGCCCGCATAGTGCTCGATCAAAATCCCGAAGAAGCGCTCGACCGAGCCCCACAGCGCGCGATGCACCATCAGCGGCCGGTGACGGTTGCCATCTTCGCCGACATACTCAAGCTCGAAGCGCTCCGGCAAATTGAAATCGAATTGCACAGTCGTGAGCTGCCAAGGCCGGCCAATCGCATCGATCAGCTTCACGTCGATCTTCGGCCCGTAGAACGCCGCCTCCGCCTCCATGCGCTTGAACGGTATTTTCAAGCGGTCAAGCGTATTCGCCAGGGCCTGTGTCGCGTGCTGCCAATCGTCCACCGAGCCCGCATAATTTTCCGGGTGCAGCGGGTCCCACTCCGATAGCTCCACCTGATAATCCGAGAAGCCGAACGTCTTCATCACCGCCCACGCAAAATCTACGCACGCCGCCACCTCATCCTCGATCTGGCTCGGCATGCAGAAGATGTGCGCATCGTCCTGCGTGAAGCCGCGCACGCGCAGCAGCCCGTGCAGCACGCCCGATCGCTCGTAGCGGTACACGGTCCCGAGTTCAGCCAGCCGGTAGGGCAAGTCGCGATAGCTGCGCAGATGCGATTTGTAAATCAGGATGTGCCCCGGACAATTCATGGGCTTAAGCTGGTAGTCGGCCTTCTCCACTTCCAGCGCGCCGAACATGTTCTCGCGATAAAAATTCGCGTGCCCGCTGGTCTTCCACAAATCCAGCAGCATGATGTGTGGCGTGTACACAAGCTGGTAGCCGCGGCGCAGCAATTCATCGCGCAACCAGTCTTCCATCAACTTGCGAATCAGCCCGCCCTTGGGGTGCCAGAAGATCAGCCCCGGCCCGGCCGCGTCCTGAATGCTGAAAAGATCAAGCTCGGGCCCCAGCCGCCGGTGATCGCGCCGCTTGGCCTCTTCGAGCCGGTGCAAATACGCATCGAGTTCCGCCTGCGTGAAGAAACACGCCGCGTAAATCCGCTGCAGTTGCGGGTTGCCTTCTTGGCCCTTCCAGTACGCCCCCGAGACGTTCATCAGCTTGAACGCCTTGATGCGCCCGGTGCTGGGAATGTGCGGCCCGCGGCAGAAGTCGATGAATTTGCCGGTGGTGTAAAACGAAACCATCGGCTCGATCGCTTTTTCCTCGACCAGTTCGCATTTGAAGCCCTGGTTCCACTTCTGGTACAGCTCGATCGCCTCGCTTTTCGGCAGCAACTTGCGCTCGTTGCGCAAGTCTTGCGCCGCCAGCTCGTGCATCTTTTTCTCGATCTTTTCCAGGTCTTCCGGCGTGAACGGCTGCTCGCGCAGAAACTCGTAGAAAAATCCATTCTCGGTGGGCGGTCCGATGCCCAGCTTCACCTCTGGAAATAACTCCAGCACCGCCGCAGCCAGCAAGTGCGCCGCCGAATGCCGGAAAACTTGCAGCGCGTCGGCATCCTTCGCCGTGAGAATCGAGAGCGAAGCGTCATGATCGAGTGGCCGCGACAAATCCAGCAGCTCGCCATTCGCGCGCGCCACCAGCGCCTCGCGCGCCAACCCGTGCGAAATCTTCCGAGCAATATCGATCGGCGTGGTGCCCTGTGGCACTTCTTGCTTCGCGCCATCCGGCAATGTGATCTGTATCGTGTCCATGATGATTTTGGCCGAGGTGAGAAACTCTTACGCTAGCAGATGGTTTCCCGGAGGGTCAAGGCGGCTTGCTCTCGCACGCTAAGCGAGCCGGACGACTCGTGCCGGAAGCGCCGCTGAAAGACGTGGAGTCACAAAACACAGCCCACGCTGCCGGTAGGAAGGAACATGCGTGGGGTTACCGGCACGTGGGCTGCTGGCAGGTTGGGTAGCACGCCTACGACTTCGATTGCTCGGAGCCGTCGTCCCCGCAGCGGCTCCCAACCTACCGCCTGTATGCTCGCAGGCAGGCGTTCCCCTCTCAATGGGCCGGAGGCCCCATTTCCGTCGGTACTCGGGTTTTAGTACGCGCTCGCGCTCCGAATGGAGCCGGCGCCTCTAGTGGAGGTCGAAGCCCGAAGCCGTCCGCGTCCGGTGCGCCATGTGGCAGCCCCCGCAGTTGGCCGCAACCATCTTGGCGGCAGCCGCTGCGCCGTCCTTATCCCCGGCCGCTGCGGCCTTTTGCGTGGCTGCTGCGGCTGCTTGGATATTCTTCGCAAACATCACGGCATCGTCCGCGCCGCCCTTCTTGGTCCAGAAGCCCTCGACCTTCGCAAACGCGGCTTGCAGGTTGCCGGCGTCCGTGGCCGCCGCACCCAAGTCTCCCATCACATCCTTCTGCATCGCCATGTTCGCCGCAATCGCCGGCTTCATGAACATCGCGTCATACTGATCCCCCTCGTCGTTTGCCAGCGCAGCGACGGTAAGGCCGAACACAAGGACACACGCGCACGCAAAAACCCAAGTCTTCATCTCGTTCCTCCCAAAAAGGTCACTCCCTTAGCCACGCCGGGACGCCCACTCTCGTCCGGTGTCCGCGTTGCATGGCCTCCCAACCGGCCCGTAATCTACACCGGAGCGCTGCCGCGCGCAATGTCTCACCGTCGCGTATCTCGCTCGCTCGAAATCGGCTCGCCATGCTCGTGCTGGACCACCGTCAGCGCCTCTGCGGGTGGACCTACTCGGCGGTAGCCGCTCGCGTCGATCTGCCCGCGCCAGCTCGCGGCAAACAGGAATTTCCGGCCCTCGATGTCATAAGTCGCCGCCACCGGCAGCCAAACGCCCGGAGCCACCTCCGATTGCTGCACGGTCAGCCGGCTCCCGCGGTAGACCTTGGCGATGATGCCGCCACCAAACGAAATATCTTCGCGCACCACCGCGTCCAAGCGCGCCACCTGCCCGCTCGATTCATCGAGCCACACCGTCCCACCGGTGTGCGCGAAAATCGTAGCGAACCGCGCCGATGACTTGTAGCTGGGGTCGGGCTCGAACGCCAGTTCAATCATCGGCCGGCCATCCCGCGTCACGCGTCCTGCCCACTGGAAGTGAAACGCTTTCCCGATGGCATCCACCATCTCCGCGTGCGCGTGCTCCCGTCGCTGCGCTTTTTCATACTCCGGTCGAATCGCCGGATCGTCCGGATGGCTGCGAACCGCCAGGTACTTTTCGATGTTGCGCCAGGCCTGTTCAATCGCCGCCGCGTCGTTCGGCTTGCCGTCGCGATCCAGTTCCACGCGCACCTCGCCCGTGCCGATCGGAAACACGCGCTCTACCGTGTCGCTGGCCTTTTCTGATTCCCGCGAGATCGTGTGCTCGGTGCGGTCGTACTCGTTGAGCGCGGTGTCGTTGGCGTGCTGATCGGCGATCGCTCGCGCCACCAGTGCGCGGATTTCCTCGAGCGTCAGTGGCGCATCGTCGTTACCCGGTTTTTGATTCTCCTGCGCCGTTGCCGCGCCCGCTACGGCGAGCCCTGCCGCGGCCAGCCCAGCTGCCGCCAGCAGTGACGCGAGAATCGTCGGGATCCATGCGCGACGCCACATTTTCGTTCGACCCGTGCCCCCCGGCTGAACTTCGTCGATCAGTCTGAGCCTCTGCGATTATCATACGCCGTCGCGAAAAAAAGAATCCGTGGATTTCCCGATGCTGCATCGCCTGAGATGACCCTCCGGCAACCCCTTGCCCATGGGGCCTCCTTCAACTACACCACAACATGTAGACGTTTTAGACAAAAATGCCGTACAGGTTGCGTTTTTCCTTGACATCTTTTTCCCTTCGGCTTATCGTGCGCCCTCAGATTCGGGGGAACGCGGTTCCGTTTTCGCGGCTTGGTCCCATCCCCAGAGCCGCAGCGAAGCCGCGATGCCCGTCCGGGTTCCACGAGACACCTTGGAGCGGCCCTTCCCGCTGCCGGCTGAACTTGGTCGGCCTGTGGTTGGCGCTCTATTTTTCGTATTTTTGGAATGGCTCGCGGCCTCCCTGATGTTCCGAATCGCTGGGCGCCTGCACGAAATCAGGCGCCGACATCCAGACACACCTCGGCTCGCCGGATTGCTGGATGGATGTAAAATATAGGGTTCCCCGCGCGGGAACCCGGTTTGCGCGGAGGCAATATGGCAGAAACGAAGATGGCCCTGAACCAAACGGCGACGCCCGTTGAGAACCAAGCGCCCACGGCTGTTGCAACCAGCACCCAGACACCCACCGGGCTAGAGTTCCGCCGCTATTTCACCGACGGGAAAGCCTCGCCTTACGATGCCGTCGAATGGGAGCGGCGCACCGCCAAGATCAGCAACGAAAAGGGGCAGGTCATCTTCCGCCAGGAGAATATCGAAGTCCCCAAGTCCTGGTCGCAGACCGCTACCAATATCGTCGCTTCGAAATACTTCACCGGCAAGATGGACACGCCGGAGCGCGAAACCTCCGTGCGCCACTTGATCGGCCGCGTGGCCGATACCATCACGGCCTGGGGCGAGCGCGGCGGGTACTTCGCTTCGACCGCCTCGCGCGATGCCTTCCACGACGAACTCACGCACTTGCTCGTCGAGCAGAAGATGAGCTTCAACTCCCCCGTCTGGTTCAACGTCGGCGTGCAAGCCAAGCCGCAGTGCTCGGCCTGCTTCATCAACTCCGTGAAGGATGACATGGGTTCCATCATGGATCTGGCCAAGACCGAGGGCATGCTCTTCAAGTGGGGCTCCGGCACGGGCACGAATTTCTCCTCGCTGCGCGGCAGCCACGAAATGCTCTCAGGAGGCGGCACCGCTTCCGGGCCGGTCAGCTTCATGAAGGGCTTTGACGCTTTTGCCGGCGTGATCAAAAGCGGCGGAAAGACGCGTCGCGCCGCCAAGATGGTCATCCTCAATGTGGATCATCCGGACATCGTTGAATTCATTGACAGCAAGATGAAGGAGGAGCGCAAGGCCCAGGTGCTCATCGAGCAGGGCTACGACCGCTCCATCGACGGCGAGGCCTACAGCTCGGTCTTTTTCCAGAACGCCAATCATTCCGTGCGCGTTACCGACAGCTTCATGCAAGCCGTCGAAGACGATCGCGACTTCTGGACGCGCAACGTGAATGACGGCACGCCCGCCGAAAAATTCCGCGCCCGCGATTTGCTGCAAAAAATGGCCGAGTCCGCTTGGCACTGCGGCGATCCCGGCATGCAGTACGACACCACGGTCAATCGCTGGCACACTTGCAAGACCACCGCGCGCATCAACGCTTCGAATCCCTGCTCCGAGTACATGTTCCTGGATGACACCGCGTGCAATCTGGCTTCACTGAACCTGATGAAGTATCTCGGACCCAACGGCGTCTTCGATGTGGACGCCTACCGCCATGCCGTGGACATCACCATCACCGCGCAGGAAATCCTGGTCGACAACGCCGGCTATCCCACGCCCAGAATTGCGGAGAACTCTCACAACTTCCGGCCCCTCGGGCTCGGCTACGCCAATCTCGGCGCCCTGCTCATGTGCCTGGCACTGCCTTACGATTCCGATGGCGGTCGCGATATGGCTGGCGCCGTCACTGCCCTGATGTGCGGTGAAGCGTATGCCCAGTCGGCTCGCGTCGCCGAACGTCTCGGCGCGTTCCCGGGCTATGCCGCTAATCGTGAGCCGATGCTCGACGTCATTCGAATGCACCGCGATTCACTGCGCCCGATCAAGCCGGAAAACGTCCAGCCCAGCCTGCTGGCCGCCGCCCAGGAATCTTGGGACGCGGCTCTGGCCCTCGGCGAAAAGTACGGCTACAAGAATTCGCAGGTCACCGTGCTCGCTCCCACCGGCACCATCGGTTTCATGATGGATTGCGACACCACCGGCGTCGAGCCCGACCTTGCGTTGGTAAAGCACAAAAAGCTGGTCGGCGGCGGCCTCATCAAAATCGTCAACAACTCCGTCCCGCAGGCCCTGCTGCACCTCGGCTACTCCCCGGAGGAAACTTCGCAGATCGTCTCCTACATCGATCGCACGGGAACCATCGAGGGCGCGCCTGGGCTCAAGCCCGAGCATCTCGCTGTTTTCGATTGCTCGTTGGCCCCGGCCGGCGGCGGACGCTCCATCGCCTGGCGCGGCCATCTCAAGATGATGGCTGCCGTGCAGCCCTTCCTCTCCGGCGCCATCAGCAAGACCATCAACATGCCCGAGGAGTCCACGGTCGAAGACGTCATGCAGGCCTACATCGAATCGTGGAAGCTGGGCCTCAAGGCTGTGGCCATCTATCGCGACAATTCGAAACGCAGCCAGCCGCTTTCCGCCGCGGGCGCCAAAAAGGAGCCGGCCGCAGCCAAGGCCGCCGAACCTTCGCCCGTCGCCCAGCAACAGGAGCTGTTTGTCGCCGCCCGGCGTCGCAAGCTCCCCAGCGAGCGCCAGTCCATCACCCACAAGTTCTCCGTCGGCGGCCACGAGGGTTACATCACCGTTGGCATGTACGAGGATGGCACGCCCGGGGAGATCTTCATCAAGATGGCCAAGGAGGGTTCCACGCTCTCCGGCTTTATGGACGGCTTCGCGTTGTCGGTCTCCATCGGCCTGCAATACGGCGTGCCGCTCAAGGCCCTGGTCGACAAATTCACCAACACGCGCTTCGAGCCTTCCGGCTTCACCGGCCATCCGGCGATTCCTTACGCGAAATCCGTACTCGACTACATCGGACGTTGGCTGGGCGGCCGGTTCATCTCGCCCGACTACCTGACGCCCACCGTCCCGGCCGCAACCGTCGAAGCCGCGGCGCCCGCCGTTGCCGTCCCGTCGATCGCTCCGCCACCCGCCCTTGCCGAGCAGGAAGATCTCGACCCGCCCTCGCCCCGTTCCCGTGCCGCTTTCGACGGCGCGCCAACCTGCGCCGAATGCGGCATGCTCATGACCCCAAACGGTGGATGCTACAAGTGCGAAAATTGCGGCGGCACGTCCGGTTGCAGCTAGTCCTGGTGGGACTTCAGCCTGTGCGCTGGACCTCTAGTGAGAATCTCCGGTCTGGCGAACTGTTGGGGCAACTAGAAAATAAAAAAGGGGCCCTGCTCTGGGCCCCACCTGCCACCCCGTAACTTGAAGCTTTGCAACTTTTGTTCCTGTCCCGTGTTCTACCGCCAGGAACCATCCACCCCGGGAAACGTTTCGTGCCAACATAGGTGCATGCTGTGTGCCAATTTGGTATTTCTCCCCCAAATCACAGCTATGTCCTTTAACAGTAGCGACTTAATCCATTTTTGTTTCGCACAATTCCATCCAGAATGCAACGTTACCTACAGTTTTTCACAGAATTACGGGAATTGCCCTATGGACTTCGGAAGATTTCTTCCTGCGAGGTAGCTGTCTATGCCCCAATCGCGGTGCGAACGGCAGTCGCCAGCAGCTCCGACCATCGCGCCACATCCGCTGCGTGCTCCGCTTCTACCATTACTCGCGCCTTCGGCTCAGTGCCGGAATACCGCAGCACCACCCGGCCTGAGTTGCCCAGTGCGCGGTTGGCCTCTTCGAGCGTGCGCGAAACTTCCGCGAGCGATTCCAATGGGGGCTTTGCGCGCACCTTCACGTTCACAATGGTCTGCGGGAACACCTTCAGGTCGCTGACCAGCGCGTCCAGCGGTCCGCACAACGCCACCAGGCAGGCCATTTTTAGCGCGGTGAGCAGGCCGTCGCCCGTCGTGGCGTCATCCAGGAAGATGATATGGCCGGACTGTTCGCCTCCGAGATTCGACCCGCTGCGCAGCATCTCTTCCAGAACGTAGCGGTCTCCCACCGGCACGCGCGTCAGCGAGAGTCCTTCGGCTGCCAGCACGCGCTCCAGGCCCAAGTTGGTCATCGTTGTGCCCACGACGCGAGTGCCAGCGAGCTTGCCAGTCGTACGCAGATAACGCGCAGCCGCCAGCAGCACGCCATCCCCATCCACCGTGCGCCCCGACGCGCCCACGAAAAGGGCGCGATCGGCGTCGCCATCAAACGCAACGCCCAGTGCCGCCTTTTCCTGCACTACTTCTTTCTGCAGTTCTTCCGGGTGCAGCGAGCCGCAGTTGTGGTTGATGTTGCGTCCATTGGGCTGGTCGTGAATGGCCATCACCTTGGCGCCCAGCGAAGTGAACAGCGCCGGTCCCAGCGAACTCGCGGCGCCATTCGCGCAGTCCAGCACGATCTTCATTCCCGCAAGGTTCGCTCCGCGAAGCGCGCACCCGCGCAGAAATTCCAGGTAATCCTCGTCCAGTTTGCGGTCCGCCTCGAGCTGCTTTGCCGTGCCCGGAGGCTTGCCGTTTTGGTGCCGGACAATTTCCGCCTCGAGCTGTTCCTCGATCTCATCGGGAAACTTCATGCCCGAGCCCGCGAACAGCTTCACGCCATTATCTTCGTATGGATTATGCGAAGCAGAGATCACCACGCCCGCCGAAAACTGCTCCTTGCGCACCAGGCAGGCTACTCCCGGCGTGCTGATCACGCCTGCGGAAGCCACCGAAACGCCCTCGTCAGCCAGTCCTGCGGCGATCTGCCCGGCGATGTGCGGCCCGGACTCCCGCGTGTCCATCCCCACGAGCACGCGCGGCGTTGCCGTCTTCCGTGGGCCGGCTGAATCACCTGCCCGCTTTAGGTAGGCGCCCAGCGCCCGCCCGACCCAGTACAGCGTGCGGTCGTCCAGCGGGTATTCCCCGGGAAGCCCGCGGATACCGTCGGTTCCAAACAATTCTTTGGACATAGGAAAGGGTGCGCCGCTCGATCTCCCGCGCGGACGCGGAGGATCTTCACGGACCGTTTATTCTACCAGTGCGCCCCGCGCGCCTGCCTATTCGCTTCGAGGCGGCGGTGCCGAAGTCGGCAGTAGCATTACGTGAAACGCCGGCGGGTTCACGCGAACCACCGTAACTCCGTAAGGGACGGCCACAAGCTCGGGATTCAGCTCCACCACCCGGTCGCCCGCTTGTGCGTTGCTCAGGTCCGCATCGATGCTGACCTCCGAAGCCGTGAGCCGGCTGACCAGGCCTGCGCGGCCCCGCACTCGCACGCGAATGCCCGCCGGCACCCCGGCCACGTCCAGCCCTGCGGGAACGTTCAGAAATGCGATGGGCACGACGTAGGTGATCTCGGCGAACGGCTCGGCCGTGTACGCCGCCCACAGCGAAAACGAAATCGCCAGCGCCAGCAGCTTCAAGCTCCAATTGTGAAGCACGACCTGCCGAAGGAATCGCATCGCTCAGCTCTTGCCGGCGATCCGTGCGCCTGAACCCGCCGAGGGCAGCACGATGGTCGGCCGGAACCGCCGGAAAATCCCCTCCAGCCGCTCCCCCAGTTGTTCCGGCGTCAGGCCGACTTCAATCGCGCCGCCCACGGCCAAGGAGATCGCGCCCGTCTGCTCCGAAGCCACCACCGCGACCGCATCGCTCTCCTCCGTCACGCCGATGGCCGCGCGGTGACGGCTCCCCAGTTGATTCGAAATCGTGGGATTGAGCGAAAGCGGCAAAAAACACGCCGCTGCCGCCACTCGCGTCCCCTGAATAATCACGGCGCCGTCGTGCATCGACGACCCTGGCCGGAAAATCGCCAGCAGCAGATCATGGCTCAGGTGCGCGTCCAGCGAAATACCGCTCTCAATGTACGTATGCAGTCCCGCGTTGCGCTCAAAGGCGATCAACGCGCCGATGCGATTCTGCGAGAAATAGCTCGCCGCCAGCACCACGTCGTCGAATGGCGACCCTGTCCCGCTCCCCGAAAACCTCGCGAACGTCAGCGTCCGCCCGAGCCGCGCCAGCGCCCGGCGAATCTCCGGCTGGAAGAGAACGATCAGCGCTATGGCCACGTACGGAAGGAACGCCGCCAGCAGCCACTGCACCATTTCGAACTGCGCCCAACGTGCACTTTCGTACGCAGCCAGCAGTAGCAGCAACGCCGCGGCCATTTGCAATGCGCGGGTCCCGCGCAGCAGGTTCAGCAGATAGTAAACAAGCACCGCGATGATCAGGATATCGACCGCGCCGCGCAGGTCCAGGCGCGCGAAGGGATTCGACAATACTGCGGCGGTTAACATCGAAAGTCTGTCCTACGGTAACCCCATCCGCCTGCCCACAGCAAGCTGCCCGCGGCTTTCGACGCGCTATAATTCATGACTGCGCGATTCGCCGCCGTCCGAGAGAATGCCCCATGCGCAGGATGCAACTGATCGAAATTCACGATCAGCCTTGGTTCCATGGATTGCTTCGCGACCAGGTCACCGACGCGCTCCAGCTCATTTTGCACCTCGGCAATTTCTACCAGCCGATCGTCGGCCGGCTCCAGCGAGCGCTCGAAAATTCCGGAGCCGACCAAATCCTCGACCTCTGCTCGGGCGCCGGCGGCCCTTGGCTCTGGCTCTATAAAGCCTTTGATCGGCCCGGCTCCTCGACGGTTCCAGTTTATTTGACGGACAAGTTCCCAAACGCGCCAGCATTCGCCCGCGTGCAAGCCGCCTCCCGGAACAAAATCCATTTCCACGCCAGCCCCGTCGACGTGACCGAAATCCCGCCGGAACTCGACGGATTTCGCACGCTCTTTTCTTCCTTCCATCATTTCCCCCCGCAACAAGCTCAGGCCATCCTTCAAGATGCGGTCGATCGGCAACGCGGCATCGCCATTTTCGAGGTGCCTGGCCGCCACTTTCTCACCGTCCTCCTCACCTTGCTGGTTCCGATGGCCGACTGGCTCGTCACGCCATTCCTGCGCCCGTTCCGCTGGTCGCGCCTGCTCTGGACCTACGTGGTTCCCATCGTTCCCCTGGTCCTCTGCTTCGATGGCCTGGTGTCCTGCCTGCGTGTCTATTCTCCCCCTGAGCTCGCCGAACTCACCGGGCGTCTATCTTTCGCGAGCGAGTACGAATGGGAAATCGGCGAGGAACGCTCGGGTCCGCTCCCCATCACTTATCTGATCGGCTGCCCGCATCCGCCAAGACAAGGCGTGTCGCGCGTCGATAAATCTGCATCTCATCTGCATCGTGAGGGTCGCCGCGCGCCCGGAGAATCCACTGAAATCTAGCGACATGGTCGACGTAGCCATTGCCGGAGGCGGAATCGCGGGCTCGACCCTGGCCATTTTGCTGGGTCGCCAAGGGTTCTCCGTCGAGCTATTCGAGCGCGGCGAATTCCCCAAAGAAAAAGCCTGCGGCGAAGGCCTCATGCCCGGCGGCGTCGCTGTCCTGCAACGGCTGGGCTTGGCGGACGCCGTCCGCGGCGCGCCGTTTCACGGCGTGCGCTACCACTTCGGCGATCTCGTCGCCGAAGGCCGCTTCCCCCGCATCGCCAACATGCCCACAACCGGCTATGGCCAGCGGCGCAAGCATCTCGATCAAACGCTCTTCCAAGCGGCCGCGGCCGCTCCGAATGTGAAAGTGCACACGAGCACGCAGGTGAGCGCGCCCCTCGTCGAAAATGGCCGCGTTGTCGGCCTGCTTGTCGACGGTCAGCCGCACCGCGCTTCTCTGGTCGTGGCTGCGGATGGATCGCACTCACCGATTCGCCACGCTCTGGCCCTCGACGTTCCCGCGCGCCGCAAACGCTTCGGCATGCGCGCCCATTTCCGTCTGGCGCCCGGCCAGGACCAGGCAGCTTGGGTGGATGTTTTCGTAGGTCGGGGCCACGAGCTTTACGTTACGCCCTTGCCCCATCGCGAGTTCCTGGTCGCCGCCCTCGCGGATGTGCAGGCACGCGAGGAATCGCCGGAATGCGCCTTTCATCGCTGGTCCCTCGCCCAGCCTGGGCTTGCCGCGCGCCTCGAAGGCGCGCAGCAAGTCAGCGATTTGATCGGCGCTTCGCCCCTCGAGCGCCGGGCCCGCGCTGGCGTCGCGCCCGGCGTCGTACTCCTCGGTGATGCCGCTGGCTCAACCGATCCCATCACCGGCGGCGGCATGGCCCAAGCTTTGATGACGGCCGAGCTGTTCGCGCACTATCTCTCCTCCGCGCGGGCGGCGAACGAGATAAGTGATCCTACATGGCTCTGGAAATTTGAACGTGACCGCCGCGCGATGCTCAGGAATTATCGCGCCGTGACGCGCATGACGCTCTGGCTCGCCGGCCATCGCCGCCTCGCGCATGGCGCCGTCCTATCCCTGCGACTCTGGCCGGCGCTCTTCTCCCGCCTGCTTGGAATTTGCGGCGGCGTCAGCCCGCCGCACAGAAAAATCCCACGCGGCCTCGCGTGAGAGATCGCCGCCCGCATCGTTGCCCAAGCGCCCACTGACGCAAGAAGCGGCTGGCTCAGGCTTAGCGCCCGGCCAGCCGCTTCAACTCTCGTTGAAAATATCTAGCTCCTTTCTGCGCCCTGCGCGTCTTTCTCTATCCTTGCCGCCCATACGGCCGGTTTGCCGCACCGCTCAGCCCGCAGGTATCTTCCGGCTGGTCATAGTTCTGCATCTTTTGCCGAAGTGCTCCGTTATTCACGGCGTTCACAATCAAGCCGGCGAGGTATGTGGCCGAGTCGGCATTCGCTTGCAGATACGCATTCCATGCCGGCGTGCCAAACATGCTGGGGTGCTCATTCATCTCGTCAATCACCGCTTCGTTGTCCTTCGCCATTTCCGCGAGGTACGGCTCGATCCGGCCAATCGCGTTCTTCTGCCAGGGTTCAGCCATGCCTTGCGCTGCCTTGAGTTCTATCGCCTGCTGTTTCATGGCCATCACGTGCTCTCTGATTTGCGCAATCGCCGCGGCGTGAGCTTCCCAATTCAAGCCCATTTGGCTGTAGGTTTGCATCGTCAACGCATCGTCTTTCGCCTGAACAGCCATCGTCTTCGCGCCGAGCAAAAGCGCCGAAACTTGCTTCGGATCTGGATCATTATGCTTGGCGCTCATTGCCCGAGCGCCTCCAACGAATCCAGTTACCACGAGCGCGACGGCCCCCGTCCACGCTATCAATCTGTGCGTGTTCATAAAGGCCTTCCTTTCGCCAGGATCCCCAAATGGACTCCCGGCTGCCTCAAACGCTTTCGGGAGAGGTGCCCCGTCTCGATCAGTCAGTTCCTCCTTCCACAGTCACCCTGCGCCCGGGCCAGAATCCTTGCAGTGAGAGAATCACCCGTCAGCGTGATGGTGGAGCGAGAACCGCTCATGTGCCGGGTGATTGCTGGATCGTGGACTTCCTGGAGGGAATCGCGACTTCGCTAGCGCACCTCAGTTGGTGCGTTGCTTGACTAGGGGATCACGCGAGTGGCGGCTAGCCCAAGCTATGCGCCTGAAACCAGCCGCCACGAGAACAAAACTTCCTCACTTCTTCCGCTTCCTTAGGATTCCAGTCCGTACGTTTGATACACAACGCCGGTCAATCCGCAAGTATCCTCGGTCTCGTCATAGTCCTGGATCGTTTGCCGGAGCGTTCCATTTTCCACGAAATTCACAACCAGCGCCGAGAGGTGCGTGGCGGAATCGGTGTTCGCCTCCAGATACGCATTCGACGCCTGCGTGCCGAACAAGCTCGGATGCTCGTCGAACTTGTCCATGACCGCCTCGTTGTCTGTCGCCAGCGCGGTCATGTACGGCGCGATCCGCTCGATTACGCCTTGCTCCCAAGGCTCCGCTGTGCCTTCCCCAGCCTTGAGTTCTGAGACCGCCTCGTTCATGGCCATGACGTGTTCTCTCATCTTGGCAACCGTGCCGGCATGAGCTTCCCACTTGATGTCCAGTTTCCCGAAACCTTCCAGGGTGGCCGCGTCATCCTTCGCTTGAACGGCCATCGTCCTCACGTCCCCCAACAGCTTGATCATCTGCATGGAATTCTCATCGTCCGCTCTTGCCGCTCGCGGTGCTCCAAGAAATCCAGCGACCAGAAGCGCAGCAGCCCCGGTCCACGCGATCGATTTGTATGCGTTCATAATGACTTCCCTCCGCCAGGATTCCGCTTTGGCTCCCGGCTGCCTCAGGCCCTTCCGGAGGAAGCGCGCCGATGATCCTTCCTCCTACGAGCCCTACTATTGCGGCCGTCCCGATTCCTCGCCGTGAGCCGCGTCACCTGCCAGCGTGACGCAAAGCAGAACGGCTACACTTCGACCTCGATAGTTCGGAGCCTCGCAAGGAAGGGGATTGCCGCTCGTCAGCCTTGCCAATGAGGGATTTCTTACCGCACCACCGTCTTCAGCATCGCTTGCACGCCGTTCCAGGTAATCTGCACCCCGATGCACAGCAGCACAAACGCCACGATGCGCAGGATTCCGTGCGCCGTCTGTGGCGACAGGCGCGCGGTAATTTTCGGAGCGTAGGCGTAACTGAGAAAAACTAGAAAGCTGAGAATCCCGATCGCAACCAAAATCCCGATATGCGCCAGCGCATCGGGCAGCAGCCCCGCTGCCGAGGCGTGCGCGCTCAGCGTCAGCATGACCACCACGGTCCCCGGACCCGCCGTGACCGGGAACGTGAATGGATAGAAGATCTGCTGCTCCAGCGGCCCGACGTGAGCCGCGGCGATTTCCGGTTGGTCACGACGCACGCCGGCGTCCTGCTGATTCAGAAGGCTCCAACCCATGGCCGCCAGCACCAATCCTCCGGCGACCTGCACCACGGGAAGCGAAATCCCGAAGAAAGCCAGAAACGCCGTGCCCACCAACTCGACCATGAGAAGAAACAGCACCGTGCTGATCGCAATCTTGCGCGCCAGAGTGTGAATCACCGGCGGTGGCGCGTCACCCACCAGACCCAGAAATACCAATGCCGATCCCAGCGGATTGATCACTGGCAGCAGAGCGCTAAACGCCAGACCAAAGAACTTGAAAACAATCCCCACGCTTTCCATCGGAGAACATCAGCATAGCAGCCCGCGCCTTCTAAACGGCAATCTACGGATTACAAAAGAACAGGGGCCGAATGAGTGGTCGCATTCGGCCCCGGGGCATCTGCGGGATCGATAGCAAGTTGCACGAATCATCTGCTGAGACGAAGGCAGAGCGCTATCGGGTGAAACCTGTATGCGATTCTGATGCGCTAAAGGCTCGTCCTCCTCGACTCTGAATCGCCCGTGCCTCACCGCGATTCCCGCCACCGGCCGTTCGTACCCTTGGTCACTGCGAGACTCCGCTCCCTGCGTGTAAAAGCCAAAGCGATACCGTTACAATCACGGCGTGGACCACCATACCCTCGCGGCCATCAGCCTTGCCGGCAGTTGCCTCGATGTGCTCGGCAGCCTGTATCTCGCCTATGACCTCTTAGGCGGACAGCATGGCCCGCTTCGTCTGCTGACCCGCGCCGTAACCTACGCGATCCTCTTCGGAGTTGGCTACGGCCTCGGTCTGGGCCCGTTCTTTGGCCTCGCTTCCGGGCTTGGCGTGGGCATCACCGTGGCCATCGAACTCAACCGGATATCTCGCGGCATCGAGCGGCATTCCTTGATGCTGGACAGCCTATTTTCTGCCATACGCGGCGTCGCTGTAGGAATCGGACTCTACCCGATCGTCAGCCTCGAATTTGCCGTCGCCTTCGCCGCGCTCATTACGCTGGGCCAGATCTTCGCCTATTCCCGCGGCATCCGTCCGGGCATGGACTATTCCGCGGCTCGCCACGCCCGCCTCACCCGTCGCCAGCTTTGGAGCACGGCCGTCCGCACCGTCGGCTATTTCAGCACGGCTCTGCTCTGCGGCGCTCTCGTTCACCACGAGAATTTCTCCTTCGCGGTTCGCGTGGGAATTGTCACCGGCCTGGTGACCGCAACCGGACAAACGTTCACTCCCTACATCGAATACTACGCGGATCACATTCCCGAGCGCTGGCTGGGCGCCTTCGGCATCGGCCTCATCTTCTGCGGCTTCGCCCTGCAATCCCTCCAGTATTGGCTCACGCTTTTCGACGTCCGCCTCTCCTAGACCCCGTGCCGCCCTCCGCGCTGTCATCCCGAAGCGCAGCGAGGGATCTGCTTTTGTTCTCCGCTTCCTCAGTTCTGCAGTCAGTCACAATCGCCCCTCATAAACCCCCTCGCAAACATTGTTGATGTCCGAACCCTCCAAGACGTGCTTCGCCGCCCCGTGCTTGGCCACCTCGAGCATCGCGCGCCCGACGCATTCCGTCGTCGTCACATACTTCGGGAACAGCAGCTTCCACAGCGGATACAGCGGCGCCATCACCGCGTACATCGCTCCATACCATCGAGTCTTGGTCCGGATCCCGTGCAGCGGCTGGATGTACCCCGGCCGGAACATGTACGCGGCCTTGAACGGCATCCGCAACAACGCGTTCTCCGTCTTGCCCTTCACCCGCGCCCACATCGAGCGCCCTCGCTCGCTGCTGTCCGTTCCCGTGCCCGACACATAGACGAACGTCATCCCGGGATTGAGCTTCGCCAAGATCATCGCGATCGACGTCGTCAACTCGTACGTCAGCCGATAGTACGTCTGCTCATCCATCCCCACCGACGAAACGCCCAGACAGAAAAAGCACGCGTCGTATCCCGTGAGCTGACCCTCGACCGCCGAAAGATCCGCAAGGTCCGCCCGCACGATCTCGTGCAATTTCTCATGCTCGCGTCCGGTCTTGCTCCGCCCAATGGCGAGCACGCTCTCCACATCCGCATCCAGCAGGCATTCGCGCAACACTCCTTGCCCAACCATCCCCGTCGCCCCGAAAAGTATCACCCTCACGCCGCTGCGCCTCCGCGCCGAGTCTCGCACTGTCGAAACTAATAACGCAATGCCACCCGGCCGCCAGCAATGGCGCGTACGAGTGCACGGCCGCCTCACCACGCGGCGTCAGGTTCCGTCGTTGCGCAAATAGATACTTCTCAGTAAACGGAACAGCTTGAAGGGCATGTTATAATGTCTCATGGTTGCGCCGATATCCCGCATGGCTCGCCGGCCCTGTCTGGCCGTTCGCCAGAGCGCCTTGGCGCGCCAAGGGCTCCCCAGCAGGACCATTGACCAGTCCATTCCAAAGCTCGATCCGCTGCAAATTGGACGCCCTTTGTTTTCATATTCATACAGCTTCCTTTTGCCGCAACTCCCCTGTTTTGATATTCATACAGTTTGCCCGGGGGGTATACCCCCCTCTCCTCAACCCATTTTTTATCAATCGCTTACGAACTCCTCCGCATCCAACTCCCTGGCCTGCAATTCCGCGGAGGTTTATGAGCAATGAGGTTCTATGAGCAATATTGAGACGATCGAGCCTCAGCCCAAACCGCCAGCGCCTCCCGTGCGAGAAGCTTCCGCAATCAAGGAAGCCATAAGCGGCGCCAGCGCCTCGCTGCGCATCATTGCCATCGGTGTCGCTTTCGCGTTCCTGTACTGGGCCTCCAGCGTAGTCATTGCTGTCCTGCTATCCGTCTTGCTGGCCTACTTCCTCGACCCGTTCGTGACGTTCCTCGAACATGTGCATGTCCGCCGGGCTTTCGGGGCGCTGCTTGTGCTGCTGGCCGCTTCGGCCGCTGTCGGAGCCGTGGGTTATTTTGCCCTGGGCCGCCTGGACACCTTTGTCGACGACTGGCCTCGCTACAGCGCCGTTTTGAAGCGCACGGCCACGGACGTGGACCGCAAGCTCTCGAGCGTCGACCAGCAGGTGGCCGAACTGACGAGCCAAAACAGCCAGAGGCGCGTCCTCGTGGCCCCCCGCGTCGAGGACGGCCAGCCGGTCCGCACGCTTCTGCTGCGCGGGCTCGGTTCCCTCTACTCCATCCTGCTTGTCTGGACGTTCCTTCCATTCCTCGTCTTCTTCATGCTGGCGGCTAAACGCAAGATTTGGCAGTCCACGCTCGGGCTTTTTCCCGAAAACCAAAGGCACGCCGCTCGCGAAACCCTCAATCAGGTCAGCTCGATGCTGCGCAGCTATATCGTGGGCAACGCCCTCGTTGCCGCCATCCTGATTGCCGCCTGCGCGGCCTTCTTTTGGTCGATCAATCTGGATTATCCCATCCTGATGGGCATCGTTTCGGGCTCGCTGAATATGATCCCCTATCTCGGTGTGGTGCTTTCCTGGCTGCCTCCGTTTGTGATTGGACTGACGCACTGGAAGACGGCGGGGCCGTTTCTGGGCGTGGCTGGCGTCCTGACCGGCCTGCATTTGCTGGCCATGAACGTCTTGATGCCAGCGATCGTGGGACGCCGCGTCCATCTCAACGCTGTCGCCGTCACGATTGCGCTCCTGTTTTGGGGATGGCTGTGGGGAGCGGCGGGTCTGATTCTGGCGATCCCCATCACGGCGGTGCTCAAGGTCATTTGCGACCACGTACCATCCTGGCAGCCCACAGGACGCTGGCTCGGCTCTTGATTTGAGTGTGATGGTAGACGGCTAGGCAGGTTTAGCGAATCTTGCCGGGCAGGGCCGTCAGGTCGGGCGCTTCCTGAAACAGGCGAATGGCGGCGATTCCCGAGGCGCCCGCGTCCAGGCACGAGCCCGCGTTCTCCGCCGTGATGCCGCCGATGGCCAGCACCGGCACGAAAACGCTCCGGCAGACTTCGGCCAATCGCGCGAGTCCCTGGGGCGCGCCGAACGCGGCTTTGGAAGGTGTCCCAAACACGGGCCCGAAGAAAATGTAGTCGGCGCCTTCGTGCACCGAGCGCGCAGCGGCCTCTCGCGAATGGCACGAAGCGCCCACCAGGAAATTTTCCGGTCCCGATCGGCGCTTCGCCTGGACGACTTCGCCGACGGGCAGCGCGTTTTCGCCCAGGTGCACGCCGGCCGCGCCAGCGGCCCAGGCCACGTCGAGACGATCGTTAATTAGCAGCTTCGCTGCGCTGCCGCGCACAGCACCGATTGCGGCGGAGGCCAGATCAAAGAGCGGCCGTGCATCAAGATCTTTTTCTCGGATTTGAATCCAGTCCACGCCGGCGGCTGCGGCGACACGGATTCTCTCGAGCAGCGCTGCTTCGCGAGCCGGACCAGCCGGTGCCGCCAGCGAGTTTCGGTCGGTCACGTAGCACAGGATCGGTCGGCGCATGAATCTTTGGCGGGTTTGCGTCGCTGCAACTCAGGTGCTGGAGTTCGGAGTGGAGGATGGGCGCCGCCACATGCGGCCCGCCAGCATGACGTCCAGTGCTCCCAATCCGCTGATGAATCCCCGCACAGCCGGTTGCAACAGGTAGGGACGCAGCGCCGGATAGTGACTTAGGAAGTAATTGGAATCCCAGGGGCCGGGAGCGAGCCACGGCAGAACGATGAGGGTCATACCCAACTCAAACAGCATGACCATCCAGATTACACGAACCAAAGTATGCATCAGGGGGTATGCGCCAGGGCGCCTAGCGTTCTTTTCCGAGTGCAGCCAGCCGCTCGCCGACGTCGCGATAATCGATATTCACGCCGTAAACCTGCGAGAAACTCTTGCGGGCGGCGGAGGTGTCGCCGGCCAATTCCTGCGCGACTCCTAAATCATACCTTAGAGCGAGGATGGTTTCCTGGTCAAGTGCGGGAGTTTCGAGAGCGCGCTCGTACCACATGGCCGCGATCGAAGGTTGGCCCCGTTCCATGAACGCCAGGCCAAGCAAAGTGCAGCATTGCATGGCGTAGCGAAAAGCCCGGGTCGTGTTGCTGGCCTTGGCCACTTTTTGGAATTCGCTGATGGCTTCTTCGAGCAGGCCCATCTCGCGATAGGCGATGCCGAGGTTATAGTGGGTTTCGAGGTCTTCGCCTTCCGGCGCGGCATTGTCGCCGAGGTCGGCGCGGAATTGATCGAATACATCGCCGAGCGGGCCAGCGCCTTCCTTCGCTGCGACCGGCACTTCGGCGTTGCCATTCGGGCTCCGCGCCTCGATTGCGGCTTCGTGGGCAGGCGCCTCCTGTTCCGGCTGTGTGTTGACGAGCGAGGACACGGCGGCATCGAACTCGGCCGAGAGAGCGCTTAGAATGGAATCGGTTGCGTCCGCGTCTCCGGCCGGCTCGCTTGGATTCGGGTCCAGTTCCAGCACGTAATCGGGCTCAAGCTTGGGCGACTGTTCTGTTTTGTCACTTGCGCCGATCGATTCGGCTGCCGCAAGCTCCGCTGCTTCGCTGGCCTCTGTGGCGGCAATTTCCTCGCGGCTTTCGCCGGGAGGGGCAGCGGTCTCGACTTGGCCTGCGAGGGCGGCCCACTCTTCGGAAAGATCTACTTCGTGTACGGAAGACGGCGCCAAATCCTCGCCCGCTTCTTCGGCTGCCACATTGGCAGGTTCCGCAGCCAGCTCGGGTATGGGCTCGGCGTCCACCACCGGAATGGAGAACTCCGGGGGCGGAGCGGCCGCAGCCGGCGCCACGGCTTCCTGCGGCAGGACGGCTGAGGCTTTTTCAAACCGCCGGCGAAGCTCCGAAAAGCGGTCGGCCGCAGCCGTTTCGCCGCGTTCCTTGTGAAGCTTCTCAAGTTCGGCCGCCAATTCAGCGGTGCGGCGATCATCGCCAGCGCCGAGGTACAAGTCCAAGAGCCGTTCGAGAGCGACGGTGTTGCCTGGAACGCGATGCAGCACGGTTTCCAGGAGGTCCATGGCTTTTTGCGTCAGACCGTAGCTGGAGAACAGGTCCACATCCGTAAGCGCCTGCGCCAAGAACCGCTGGGTTTCTTCGTCGGCGGGCTCGTTCGCCGGCGGGGCAGCAGGTTTGGGTTCGCCCTGCGGGGAAAGCCTTGCCGTCTGCGATTGCGGCGGCGCACCGGTTTGTCCGGAATGCGCGCGCAAGCGTTCGCATTGGCGGCGCGCCGATTCATTCTCGGGGTCGCGATCGAGCAATTGCTCGAAGGTTCGCAGCGCTTGATCGTAGTCGCCAGCTTTCTCGTAGGCCTTTGCGAGGTTTGCGAGTGCGTCGGGCAAGCGGAAGGAATCGCTGGTGCGCCCATAGAGATCGACGAGCCATTGGAGGGGCTCGATCCGCTCCGGCCATTTTTCGGCCATGCGCGTCAGCGTTTGTGAAAGTGCTTCGTGTTCACCCGCGTCGGTCATGGCCTCGCGGATCAGATCCATCAAGATGAGAGCGCGGTCGGCGTCGCCCGCATCGAGAAATGCGCCCGCCACATGAACCGCTGGAGCGAAATGCTTCGAGTTGCGGGCGAAGATCTTGGATGCCAGTTCCGAGGCTTTCCGCGTGTCTCCGGTTTCGAGATAAAGATCGAGCAGCAAGCCGGCTGTCTCCCCGCCCTCTTCGAGGTCCGGGGTTGTTTCCAGCAGGGCGATGGCTTCTTTCTGCTGTCCACCGGCGGATTGCACGCGCACCTTCAAAGCCGTGGCGGCCGCGTTGCCCGGCTCGATTTGCAGCGCGTGGCCGACGTACTTTAGGGCCTCCGCGTGGTCGCCCCGCGCGAGGAGCTGCCGGCCCGCTGCGCAGTATGCAGCCACTGCTTCCGGTTTCAGCCCGGCACTGGCGGATAGCTCGGCCAGCCGCGTTTGCGCGCGAAGGTTATCCGGTTCGGCGTCGAGCAGTTTACGCAGCAAAGCGACGGCCTGTGCCGGCCGATTGGCACGCTGGTGCATCTCGGCCAATTGCAGATAGATTGGCCGGGCTTCGCTCAACACGCCTTGCTGCACGTACAGTTCGGCGAGCTTCTCTACAGGCCGGCTCTCTTCGGGTGCGAGCTTGGCGATTTTCTTGTAGATGGCGATCGCCTTGGTAACGAAACCATCGGCGAGGTAAATCTGCGCGAGGCGCTCGAAATATTCGAGTGCCTGGAAAGTGTCGCCCTGGCGCACGAAAAGATCGCCCACCGTCATCAGGGTGACTTGGTCCCTCGGCTCGTGCTTGAGGATCTGTTGGTATTCGCCGATGGCCTGCGCCAGCTTGCCCTGGTGCAGATATTTCAGCGCGGCATCAACGTACTTAGTCTTGTTGTAAGCCATCAGCGACGCTCTACTCTAACGTGGTGCCCGGCGAGGGGCCGGCGCAAAGCGCCGGGAGACGGGCAAATTCACGCTAGCATGCGGTCAGAAGCCAAGTCAACGAAACGTAGGCGGACAGGTTCGCGCCAGTCATCAGGGGTATGTTTAGCCGGAGTTACGCCTATCCGAGCAGGACTAGGCGGTTTGCCCGGCGAGTGGCAACGGCTGCTGCCGGGCGCCCGCGGACCAGCAGCAAGCCTCGCGGACCGGCGCAAATGAGAAGCGATGCAGGGGCGAGGGACCGTGCTGGCGGAGCGCGGCGAGATGCTCGGGGGTTGCGTAACCCTTGTGCGAGGCGAGGCCGTATTGAGGGTATTCGCTGTCGCACGCTTGCATCAGCAGATCGCGGTCCACTTTGGCCAGGATGGACGCCGCAGCGATGGAGACCGATCGCGCGTCACCTTTGATCAGTGGCTTTTGCTCGACCAGCAGATCGAGACGCAGGGCGTCAATCAGCAGGTAATCGGGCTGGAGCGAAAGCCCCGCCACGGCATTGGCCATGGCTCGGCGGCTGGCCTGATAGATATTCCAGGCGTCGATCGATTGCGCGTCCACTTGCGCGACGCACCAAGCCAGTGCGTGCTCGCGAATGCGTTCAGCCAGCATTTGGCGCTTTGCCGGAGAGAGTTTTTTGGAGTCGTCCAGGCCGAAGATGCGGCGCTTCGGGTTCAGAATCACGGCAGCGGCGAAGACGGGACCGAAGAGGGAACCACGGCCCGCCTCGTCCAGGCCCGCAATCCTCAGCCAGCCTTGCTGTCGCGCCGCGCGCTCGAATCGGGAGGAACAAAGCCGCCGCATCGGGGCGGATTCTAACACAGCGCCCCGGAAGCTGGAGTGCGTGGTCGCGAAAGAGATGGGGAACGGTTACGACTTCGATTCGGCAGCGCCGGCTGGTTCGGTCTCGAGCACGCGGTCGACGCGCTTGATGCGAGCCGCCTTGCCCTTGAGTGCGCGCAGGTAATAGAGCTTGGCGCGCCGCACGCGGCCCTGTTGCAGAACCTCGATCGAACTGATCATCGGCGAGTTCATCGGGAAAATGCGCTCCACGCCGATGCCGAAGCTGACGCGGCGAACGGTGAATGTGGCGCCGTCCTGTTGCCCGCGCTTGCGGATCACCACGCCCTCAAACGGCTGGAGGCGTTCTTTATCGCCTTCCCCTTCCTTCAACCGGACGTGCACGCGCACGGTATCTCCGGGACGGAGAGCGGGAAGATCGTGACGAGCCTGGCCCTGATGGACCTTCTCTAAGATGCTGTTCATATTGTCACCCGGGCAGACCCACTACGGTGGGGCCAATGCCAAAAGTAGAGTCAAAACATGATACGAGATTTCCGGGCGTTTGCCTAGCGACAACTGCGATTGACGCACGCAGGTCAACGCGAGCACTATCTTGGTCCCTACCGAAACGGGGCTCAGGAGTGACGATGAAGAATCCGAGCAGACCGAAGAAGTCGAACGCGAAACCGAAGCTGAATAACCACATTCGCCGCACGAACCCGGCGACGCTGTACGAGCCAAATGGTTATACGCACGTGGTCGAGGCGACAGGAGGACGGACCATCTATTTGTCCGGCCAAACGGCGGTCGACAAGCAAGGAAACCTGGTTGGGGTGGGCGATTTTCGCGCACAGGCTGTGCAGGTGTTTGAGTGCTTGAAGGCGGCGCTGGCGGCGGCCGGGGCGGGATTCGGCGACGTGGTGAAGGCCAACTACTACGTGCTGGACATGTCAAACATTACCGTGCTGCGGGAAGTGCGGCGCGGCTACCTGGGTTCGACTGCGCCTGCGAGCACCTTGGTCGAGGTCCGCAAGCTGGCGCGCGAGGAATTTCTCGTCGAGATCGAAATGATCGCCGTTTGCGCGAAGTGAACCGATGAACACAAATGTAGATGACCAACGTCCGACGATGCCGGATGCCGTGGCGAGATTCACACCGCCGGTGCTGGAGGGTAGCGTTATTCGGCTGGAGCCGATGCGGCGCGAGCACGCGCCACTCTTTTGGGAGGCCGCCCAGGGAGCGCAAGAAGAGATCTTTCGCTGGTATCCGTGGTCGATGAGAACGGCAGTTGACTTCGCGCAATATGTGGAGCGGGTGCTGGCTGATCAGCATGCAGGGCTTTCGGTGGCGTTCGCGACGGTTGTGCGGGATTCCGGCGAGGTGGTGGGCAGCACGCGATTCATGAATATCGACGCCGCGAACCGGCGCGTGGAGATCGGCTCCACATGGATCGTTCCCGCCTGGCAAAGAACCGGTGTGAACACGGAAGCGAAGTACCTGATGCTGCGGCATGCCTTCGAGCGCTGGGGATGCCTGCGCGTGGAGCTCAAGACCGACGCACTCAACCAGCAATCCCGCGCCGCTATTCTTCGCCTGGGAGCCAAGGAAGAGGGCCGGCTCCGCAAGCACGTGATTACGTGGAGCGGGCGTGTGCGGGATTCGGTGTATTTCAGCGTCGTGGACACGGAGTGGCCGGACGTGAAGGCGAGGCTGGAGAAGCGGCTGAGACGGTGAGTTCTTCTGTCTGTGTTTCGCGGTGATGATGGCGATCCTTCCGTTTGCTGCCGGGCGCCTTAGGCGGGCGATCGCTCGAAGGACCCAGGTTTCGATGAGGCTGAAACCTGGGGCACCCACTGAGTTGCCGCGGCGCGAGAGGCGCTGAGGATGATGGACCCTCGATATCCCATCGGACAGCTGCAACCTAGACACGAGCTGACGCCAGGCGAGCGTGTATTCGCGATCGAGCAGATTGCGCAAACGCCGGAGCGTGTAAGGGTGGCGATTTCCGGTCTGAATGCAGAACAGCTTGACACTGCGTACCGAGAAGGCGGATGGACGGTTCGGCAGGTTGTACACCATCTGGCCGATAGCCACATGAACTCGTACGTGCGTTTCAAGCTGGCGCTTACGGAACCGGAGCCGATCGTCAACACATATGATGAAGCGCTATGGGCCGAATTGGCTGACTCGCGTTTGACTGGCGTCGAGGTCTCGCTGGCATTGCTCGATGCCTTGCATCAGCGGTGGGTGGTTTTGCTCAGGGACATGCGGCCCGAGAATTTTGCACGGCGGATCAATCACCCTGAGTTGGGCGTGATTTCGCTGGATTGGCTGCTCGGAGAAATGGCTTGGCATGGGGCGCATCACGTTGCGCACATTACTTCGTTGCGCGAACGAATGGGCTGGCGCTGACCCTACTAGAACTGGGTGTGGGCACGCGCTTCGTTTGCTGGCGCGCGCTGATTCAGGCTTGGACGATCGAAGGACCCAGGTTTCGATGGGGCTGAAACCTGGGGCACCCACTGAGTTGCCGGGGCGCGAGAGACGCTGAAGTGATCTCTATTCGCTGGGATCTGCGAGGAGGTCGGGGCGGTTGCGGCGCGTTTTTTCGAGGGCCATGCGCTGGCGCCAGCGGCGGATTTCTTCGTGGTTGCCGTTGAGCAGGACTTCGGGAACCGTCCAGCCGCGAAACTCCGCCGGCCTGGTGTAATGCGGGAATTCGACCAACAAATGCTGCTCGTCTGCGGGAGCGCGGGAAGTAGTCGCGGAGTCAGGCGAGGGTTCGCGCAGAGCGCTTCGCTGCGCTTGGCCCGACTCGGCGTTTTGCGGCGTTGAGAATGATTCGTGCAGGGCGGAGTCTTCGTTGCCGAGCGCGCCGGGCAGCAGACGCGTGACGGCGTCGATGATCAGGGCGGCGGCGAGCTCGCCGCCGGAGAGCACGAAGTCGCCGATGGAGAGCTCCTCGGTCGCCAGGTGCTCAGCGACGCGCTCGTCCACGCCTTCGTAACGGCCGCAGAGCAGAACCACGCGATCGAGGCCAGCCAATCGCCGCGCTGTGGACTGGCGGAATAGTTTCCCGGAAGCAGAGAGCAGGATCACTGATGTGGGAGATGGCGCCGCGGACGCAGGCGCCGTGGCCGCGGCGGGCGTGGGCTGCCCGAGCAGCGCTTCGACAGCTTCGAATAGCGGCTCGGGTTTGAGCACCATGCCTTCGCCGCCGCCAAACGGGCGATCGTCGACGGTGCGATGGCGGTCGTGCGTGAATTCGCGCAAATCCTGCACGCGCACATCGATCAGGCCGGATTCGCGGGCCCGGCGGACGATGCCGTAGTCGAGCGGCCCGGCGAAAAATTCCGGAAAAATCGTGACGATATCGAAATGCATGGCTAAGGATTCAGGTCGCGCAGCCCTTCCGGCAAGCGCACGTCGATGCGCCGAGCCTGGGTGTCGATGTGGGTGCAGATTTCCGCGGCGAGCGGAATGAGTACCTCGCCGCCCGGCGTCTCGACGGCAAGAAGCCAGGACTCGGCCGGCCCGCCGTGATTCAGCACTTCGCGCACGGATCCGAGCGGCGCGTCCGCGCCATGTTCCCAAACCTCGCAGCCGAGCAATTCGGAAATGTAATGGCGGCCGGGTGGAACCGCGGCGCGTTCGTTGAATGAGATTTGCAGCTCGAGGCCGCGCAGGCGTTCCGCGTCGTTAATGCTCTCGACGCCGGCGAAATGGATGACGGCTTGGCCTATGTGCATGCGGCAGGAACGGATCGAGACCGGCCGCGGCGCATTCCGGCCGTCCGAGAGCCACGCTTGTTTGAGCGACTGCAAGCGCTCCGGAAAGTCGGTCAGGACTTCGGCGGCCACTTCACCGCGCCGGCCCCAGGGGCGCAGAATACGCGCCAGGGTCAGGGCAGGGAATGGTTCGGCGGCCACTACTCGAGGATTTCGAGCGTGAATCGCTTTTTGAGTTTCATCCCGGCGGCGCCAAGGATGGTGCGAATCGATTTCGCGGTGCGGCCCTGCCGTCCGATCACTTTTCCAAGATCGGTCGGATGAACGCGGAGCTCCATCACAATGACTTGCTCACCTTCCACAACGCGAACTTGAACGTCTTCGGGATGATCCACGAGAGCTTTCGAGATCGCTTCAACCAGCTCCTTCATGAGAACCCACCCTCCATCACTCGCCGGTATCAGCAGGGAGCTTGGCTGGGACGTGTCCTGCTGGAGGGTCCTTCGCCTCGGGGACGTGCTACACCACGCGTCAGGCGATCTTCTGGTTGCGCAGGAAACTGACGACGGTATCGCTGGCCTGGGCACCGCACCCTAGCCAATACTTGATGCGCTCGGCGTCGAGCTTAATCTCCGCCGGTTTCTTCAGTGGGTTGTAAGTCCCCACGATCTCGACAAAACGGCCGTTGCGGGGGCGCCGCTTGTCGATCACCACAATGCGATAACTCGGCATCTTCTTCTTGCCAACCCTAGCCAGACGAATAGACAGCACGCGACAATACCTCCACTTATCATTCTATCTCGGAACAGCGAATTCGCCAACGGGCCATCGTGCGGGTCAGTTCCGGGTGGCGGAAGCAATCTACCGAGTGGTCATTGACCATCCCGGCCGCCTGCATGAAGGCGTAGCAGATCGTGGAGCCGACAAAACGGAAGCCGCGCTTTTTGAGGGCGCGGCTCATGGCGTCGGATTGGGCGGTGCGCGCGGGGACATTTTTCAGCGAGCGCCGGCGATTAGCGACCGGGCAGCCATCCACGAACTGCCAGATGTAGCGTGCGAAGCTGCCGAACTCTTTTTGGATGGCGAGAAACGCTTGCGCGTTGGTGATGGACGATTCGATCTTGAGGCGATTGCGGACGATGCCGGGATCAGCCATGAGGGCCTTGATCTTGCGCTTGTCGTAGCGGGCGATCTTGACGGGGTCGAAGCCGTCGAGCGCCTTGCGGAAGCCCTCGCGCTTGCGGAGGATGATCTCCCAGCTCAGCCCGGCCTGCATGGCGTCCAGGACCAGGAATTCGAAGAGTTTGCGGTCGTTTTTGAGCGGGACGCCCCACTCGCGGTCGTGATAGCGGAGGGCTAGATCGCTGCTGGGCCATGCGCAGCGGGCGATTTCGCGTGGCTGGCGCTTGCTCTTGCGCTGGCGTTTCATTCTTCCGCGGGGCCGGCGGGGAGCTCGCCCTTCTGGAGCGCGTCTTTTACTTTGCCGAGGCCACGCAACCGCCCTTGGGCGGCCAGCGCGCCGTACTGCTTCATCATGGTGCGCATTTGCAGGTACTGCTTGAGGACCTGGTTGACTTCCTGCACGGAGGTGCCGCTGCCCCGGGCGATGCGCTTGCGGCGCTTGCCGTCGATCAATCCATGATCGTTGCGCTCGGCCGCGGTCATCGAATTGACGATCGCCTCGATATGCTTGAGGCGCGATTCGTCCACTTCGGCATTCTTTGGTAGATTCGCGAGTGGCCCGACTTTGGGGAGCATGCCGAGCACTTGCTGGAGCGGGCCCATCTTTCGGACCTGGCGGAGTTGATCGCGAAAATCCTCGAGGGTGAATTCGCTGCGGCGGAGCTTGCGCTCGAGTTCGGCGGCTTTTTTGTGGTCGAGGGTCTGCTCGGCGCGCTCAATCAACGAGAGCATGTCACCCATGCCGAGCACGCGCGAGACAATGCGCTCGGGATAGAAGGCCTCCAGCGCGTCGTACTTTTCGCCGACGCCCACGAATTTCACGGGCGCGCCGGTGACTTTGCCGATGGAGAGAGCCGCGCCACCGCGCGCGTCGCCATCGAGCTTGGTGAGCACGACACCGGTGAGGCCGAGGCGGCGGTGGAATTCTCCGGCCGAACGCACGGCGTCCTGACCCGTCATAGCATCGGCGACGAACAGAATTTCGGCGGGTTGGAGTTCGCGCTTGAGCTGGCCGAGCTCGGACATGAGCTGATCGTCGATGTGCAGGCGGCCGGCGGTGTCCACCAGAATCACGTCGGAGGCGGACATCTTGGCTTCGCGGATAGCGCCCTTGGCGATTTCGAGCGGCTTGTCGGTGCCAGCGCCCGGCCAGCAGGGCTGCCCGACCGCCTTGGCCACTTGCGCGAGTTGTTCGCGGGCGGCGGGGCGGTAGACGTCAGTCGAAACTACCAGCGGGCGGTGGCCGTGGCCCGCCAGCCACTTCGCGAGCTTGCCGGTGGTGGTGGTCTTGCCCGAGCCTTGCAACCCCACGATCAGCCAGACGGAAGGCGGCCGCGAATTGAAAAGTGAGCGCGCTTGTTTGCCCAGCAACTCGAGCAGTTCGTCGCGGACGATCTTGAGCACTTGCTGATCGGGAGAAAGCTGGAGGAGCACCTCGGAGCCCAGGGCCTTCGCGCGAATGTGCGCGAGCAGTTCGTCGGCGACCTCTACGTTGACGTCGCCGTCAAGCAGCGCTTCGCGAATCCCAGCCAGCGCGGCGTCCAGGTGCTCTTCGTTGAGCTTGCCTTGACCGCGCAGGTTCTTGAATACGCGCTGGAATTTTTCGGTTAGGTTGTCGAACATGGTTGCGTTTCCGCCCGCCGCGCGGCGCGGCTACATTTCATTCTAGGAGACGCTCGGGCGGCGGTCAACGAACACGGGTCAAACAACGTGCGCAGGAATGCGTCTCACGTGGTACCGGTTCTGATTGCCGTGATGTAGACTCCCAACCCGTTGCAGGAGAGGCAGGCGAACATGAGCAAGTTGCGGTTGTCGCTGGCGTGCTGGAACTACGACCGGACACGCGCGCTGATGGAAGAGCGCGTACAGGTGGACGGCGTTGATTTGACGTACATGAGCCTGCCCGTCGAAGAGACTTTTTTCCGCATGATGCGGTTCCAGGAGTTTGACGTCGCGGAGATGTCGCTCTCGTCCTATGTGCTCTCGCTTTTCCGTCAGGATCCGCCTTTCATTGCCATTCCCGTGTTTCCTTCGCGGTCTTTCCGGCACTCGTGCGTCTTCATCAATCGCAATAGCGGCATCCGCGAGCCGAAGGATTTGGCCGGCAAGCGCATTGGCACGCCGGAATACCAACTCACGGCGATCGTTTGGATCCGCGGAATTCTGAGCGACGACTACGGCGTTCCCGTGGCTAGCGCGCGCTATTTCACCGGCGGCGAGGAGGAGCCGGGGCGCATCGAGAAACAGAGAGTGTCGCTGCCGCCCGAGATTCACGTCGAGGCGATCCCCGAGACGAAGACGCTTTCGCAGATGCTCGACGCCGGCGAGATCGACGCCATCTACGCACCGCGCGCGCCCTCGACGCTGACCCGCGGATCCGGCAGCGTGCGGCGGCTGTTCGAGAACTATGGCGCGGTCGAGCGCGACTATTACGCGCGGACCAAGATTTTTCCGATCATGCACACGATCATCATCCGCCGCGCGGTCTACGAGAAATATCCGTGGGTTGCCCAGGCACTGCATAAGGCGTTCGCGGCGTCGAAGGCCGAGGCCCAGGCGGATTTATTCGAGAGCGCGGCTCTGAAGTGCATGTTGCCGTGGCTCGTGCAATACGCGGAAGAGACGCGCGCCACGATGGGCGAGGATTTTTGGGCGTATGGATTCGAGAAGAACGTGCACGTTCTCGATACGTTTCTTCGGTACTCCTACGAGCAGGGACTTTCCAAGCGGCAGCTCACGGCGAAGGCCTTGTTTGCGCCGGAGACGCTCGAATCCTTCAAGATCTAACGCAGCCGCGCGAACTTGCCTGCCCCCGGAGCCATCAGGGCAAACTGAGGAATTGTGGCAAGCTGTCTGCCGCGTCGCCTATCGCGCGAGCCAAGCTCAGCTTGGCAATGTTGTGGGCAAACACGCTGTTGATGTAATCGAGTTGCGCGCTGGAGACCGTTTCCTGCGACTGCACGACCTCCACGTTGTTGCTCACACCGGCTTCGAGGCGCGTGCGCATCTGACCGAGCGTCATCTGGGAGACTTGAATGTTCTGCTGGGACAGGTCCACCTGGCTGGTGGCCGCCTGAAGATCGAGATAGGCGTTGCGCACTTCACTCTCGATTTGGCCCTTGAGATCCTCCAGTTCGGCTTGCCGTTGAGCTAGAGTGGCCGTGGCCTGCTCGATGTCGCCCGCCGCCCGGCCTCCCTGCCAAATCGGAACGCTCAGGGTGGCCACTACGGTAAACGTGCCATGTGCCTGCGGCAACGTGCTGCCGATAGCGCCGTAATCGGCCGTCACTCCCAAAGATGGCAACCGTTCGTCTTTGGCCGCGGCCAGCGCGCGCTCGGCCGCCCGGACCTGCGCCTGCGGCCGCCTTCAAATCCGAGCGCTGCTCCAGGGCCTTCTTCAGCGCGTCTTCAATTCCCAGCGCCGGCGGCGCTGAATATGGGATTTGATCGGTGAGTTCGTATTCCGCATTCGCGGGCAGGCCGACCAGACGCGCCAGATTGATCTTCTGTTTCGCGGCGTCGGCTTGCAGGGTAAGCAGCCGCTGTTGTTCGGTGAGCGTTTCTACCTGGCTGCGGTTGACGTCCAATTGCGCGGCCTTTCCGAAGTTGAATTGTTGCGTGGTTTGCATGTAGAGAGCATTGGCAGTGTCGACCTCGGCGCGGGCGGCTTCGACGCGCGCCTGCGCCGCGAGCACCTGGAGGTAGGCTCCTCCCACGGCCAGCACCACAAGATCCCGGGCGTCCTGCACCGAAAATTGGTTGGCGCTCAAGGTTTCCTTGGAGGCTCGGTAATTGTTGAGCTCCGTCATGTTCGCTATCGTTTGTGATAGCCGGGCGCGTACATCCATGTAGCTGAAAGGCCCCACCAAACTCGGAAGCGAAAAGCCCGGGAATTTGAACGTGAGGCCGATGGTCTGCAGGTTCTCCGTTTCGTCGGTCACGGCGACGTCGCCATTGATATTGGGAAGCAGGACACTGCGGGCAGTCCTGCTCTGGCCGTGCGCCTGCTGGACGGCTTGCGCCAGGCCGACGCTTCCCAAGTTGTACTGGAGCCCTCGCTGGACAGCTTCGCGCAGAGATAGCTTGCCCGTAAAAGGAAGCTTGGCGGTGCTATTGGTGCTGCCAGCATAAGGACCCTGCACCTGGACGGTGGGGTTCAGCGTATTTACGCTCGTCGTGGTGCCTGGCACAGGCGCCTGAGTCGCCGCAACCCCTCCAGTTTGTCCTGTTCGCCCGGAAAGAGGAAGCTGCGTCGCCTGTGTGGCCTGCGGCTGGATTGCTCCGGAGCCGATTTGCGCGAATGCGCAGCTTGCCAGCGCAAGGAGCCCGACCAGGACCATAACGGCCGGGCCGGCAATCCGTATAAATGCGTGCGTAAGTTTGCTCATTTCAATTGAACCATGCCTTTCCAATATTGTCCGGCGCTCACAAGAATTCGCTCTCAGAGTCTCGTGGGAATCGACCTGTGTCAAATCTGCCGTGGGCGCGTTGTGCTGGCCCGGCGGACTGGCTGCTTTTCAGAAATTAGTTACCAGGCGAACGGCGAAGCTGCGCGGGGGACCGATGGCATTTCCCGAGAACAAACCGCCGAAATCAATCACATCGAGCGCGTTGGTGAGATTTGCTCCGTCCACCTGCAACCGCAGACTCGCGCGTTTGGATTCATAAAGATCGGCGCCTGCCGACGCGTTGACTTGAAACGCGGGATAGATTCGCCCGCGGCTGAAGTTGATGCGGCTTAGGACTTGCTGGCCCGTATTCAGCGAGAACAGTGGACGGGTCGCCATCGAACTGAAATGGCAGGCCGCTGTCGAATTGAAGGCCGCCCGCGACCCACAGACGCCGCACGACCTGGTAACGAACACGCCCGCGTATCGAGTCGCGCTGATCCTGGGAGTCTGGAAAATGGCCGGCGAGTTGAGTCTCCGCGTCCAACGCGTTGCTGCCCAGAAACAATCCCCCGGTGACCGGCAGCGACGCGCTGCCCACTTCGTAGGAGTAGCTCAAAAAGCCGGAAAAGCGGCCCCAATCCGGCAAATCGAGCTTCGCTTCGGCGCCGTAAATGAAAGCTTTGCTGAACGCGATCGGGAAACTGATGGTGGTGTTCTCAATCTGATCGTCGTCCGCATAGTTGTTGACGGAGCGGACAAAGTAATTCACGTCCAATTTCAGCTTCTCGAAGAGAGCCTTCGTTGCGCCCACTTCGTAATAGTCTCCATCGGAAGGCTCCACGGGAAGCCTCAGGAAGTTCGGGCTCAGCGATTCCACGGCCGCGGAACTGGACAGCAGGATGTTTTCGAACGAAGGCGTCTGGAACACCCGATCGTAGGAAAAATGCAAAACCAGACCGGCGCGCGGCAGATAGCGCGAAATCGCGAAACGCGGGTCCAGGGCCTGGCGATTGAGCAGAAGCTGATAGTGGTCATAGCGCACGCCCGCGTTCACGGTCCAGTTCCCCAGCCGGATCAGATCCTGCACGAATGCCGATTGCTCCAAGTCCGGGTGATTCTCCAAGAAACTGAACGTGGAAGGCGTGCCGGGATCGAATTGCGTGGGATCGGTGATGAGGTAGCCAAAATTCTCGTGGAGGAAAGTATTGTCGGACTCCACTCCAAATTTCCATTCGTTATGGCCATGGTTGATCGTGGCGTCGCCTTTGAAATATCCCTCCGTGAACGAATTGTGCTGGGAAACGATGATGGGAGTGGACTGGGGATTGGAGAAGAAGTCGTTGGCGTTGTCGCGAACCATCCCGCGAAAATCGGCGACGGCGCTCGAGGAGAAGGTGTGCTGGTAGGAAAAGATCCCCATGGTTTCCAGGTTGTCTGCGTTTTGCCGCTGGCCCGCGGCCTGCTGCACTTGCTCGTTGGGAAGGTCGTAGCGGGAGACCTCGTGCCGGACGATGAGAGTCAAGCGGTCCTTGAGCGTAAGGTCTCGCCGGTAGTTCAGCGAAAAATCTCCACTCGTCCCGGTGTTTGAGTAGTTTTGCGGAACGACGGGATTCAAGTAGTGGTCCGTGGTATCGCCGCTGGCGCTGCCACCGAGAGAATTCTTTCCCCAGACGTACTGGCCCTGCACGAAGGCCACGCCGGTGTCAAAGCTGCCGCCGGATAACACGGCTTGCCCGTGAAACCCCGGCTGCACGTCCTCCAGCGTGTTGAGCTCGACAACGCCGCCCAGTTTTCTGCCGTATTCGGCGGGGAATCCCGCCGTGTAGACGGTCATCGATTGAACGTCGTTCACTTCCATCTCCGGGCCGAAGCTGGGAGAGCGATTGTCGGTCAGAGGAATACCGTCGACGACGAACTGCGTCTGATATTCCGAGCCGCGCGGGTGGAGCACCGCGTTTCCTTCATAGAGCCAGCCGGGCTGCGAATTCACCAGGTCTTGCAGGGAGCGCCCAGGCAAGGAACTGAGCCGGTCTTGAATCGTGGCCGAACCGATCTGGCTGACGGAACTGGCCTCATCGGGATTGAGCAGCGTGTCTCCGGCCTTCACCGTCACCGAGGCGTTGACCGATGGAAGCTGTAAGTGGATCGCGCGGTCGGTTGGAATCGAGGAGCGAATTTCCAACGATTCGGAAACGTCCGCGAAGCCGGCTTGCTGAATTACAAGCTGGTAGACGCCGTAGGGCAAGCGCTGCACGTCCAGATTCCCTTGCTCGTCGGTAACCAGAGTATTGCGGTACTGATTCGCCTCACTCACGAGTTCGACTGAACAGCGCACTCCGAGCCCGGCTTGATCGGTCACCCTGATGCGAAGTTCGCCCACGTTGCTCTGGGAGAGGAGCGGCATCGAACACAGGAGTAAGCACAGCAGGGGAGCAACGTAGCGGTGTCTGCTCATCAGCGAGCCTAGGATACTACGGGACATCAAGTCGTTTGCCTGGCGATGGATTCACCCATGCCTTAACGAAACACCGGCAAAAGCCTAGTCAATTGACCTCAAGGAACGACAAATTCGATACCTTCAGCCTATTACCTCCTATCTGTTCTTGGAATACAAATTCAAACTCGACTGTTGGTATTGCCGGGCCTACAACAACCAAGTGAAGGGCATGACGGAAGGCACGGCTCGCCGGTCCATCGACTGGCTGCACGGCCGCGGCTGCCGCGTGCTGGCGCTGATGGGAGGCGAGCCGCTCTTGTGTCTGTACTTTGCGCAAAGGTGGTTTATTACGCCGCGAAGAAAGGAATGTGGGTCTACGCCGCTACGAACGGCCGCCTGCTGCGTCCTGAAGTCGCCAACCCGCTGCGAGACTCGGGCGGCCGGCGAAGCACACTCGACTTCCACATCGTCCTGGCACAAGCGATGCGCTCGTCGGCCGATTGACGGGGTAATATCCTGAAGGAAAAATGCAGACACACCCGACACGTGACTCGTGCAAGTCTGCCGGAACATTGCGCGAAGTGTTATGGGATATCTTCGCTAGCCTGAGTCACGACGAGCGCATCTGGCCGTGAACTACTCAGCGAACGCCGAAAGCAGTGAAGTACATACCCGCTGATCGTGATCCGCTTGCGCCTAGCGGCTGCTCGAATTCTTGACGCTTCCTCCATCGAGCATCGCACAAGCACGGCAGTCCTCGGTCTGAGGGGCCGGGGCAAGTCTCTAAAAGCCTCAGCCGTCATTTTCCGGAACGCCGGACTAGTGACCCACATGCCCTCAATTCGTTCTTCAATTTCAACGCTCCGTACGACGATATTCAGCAGGTAACTGCTAATCGTTCGCCGTTCGGTCCGGGCCTGATCGCGGATGGTGGTGGCTTCACCCGTCGAGCACCGAATCAGGAGGGCGGTGCGCCTGAGCATGGGCTCGAATGATATCACTTGCTATCACAATAAACATAGATTGTGATTTGTATCACACAATAACCACCAAAATCCGCCCTATGATGCGCCAGAGCGGTGGCTTGATGTCACGAGAACCACCGCCAACAAAATACACAATCGAGGAGCACGAAAATGGCCGCAACACGGACAGCGCTGACTCCAATTTCGGTGAAGGCGACCGCGTCAGAGAATCTCATGGAGCGATTCAACAAAATCTACAACGACATCGCCAGTCGCGCGTTCAGCATCTTCGAGAATGACGGGCGAACCGGACGCGATCTAGAGAACTGGTTCAAGGCGGAAGGCGAGCTGCTCCACCCTGTGCACATCAAGGTGGCGGAAGCGGACGGCATGCTGAACGTCGAGGCTGAAGTTCCTGGATTCGAGGCTAAGGACCTGGATATCACGCTCGAGCCGCAACGGTTAATCATTAGTGGGAAAAGAGAAAGCAACCAAGAAGCCAACAAGGGCGGGACCGTTTACACCGAAGAACGCTCGAATGAGATTCTGCGGGCCATTCCTTTGCCGGTCGAGGTCGATGCCTCGAAAGCAACCGCAACGCTGAAGAACGGCGTGCTCGAAGTACAAGCGCCGAAGAGTGCTCGGGCGACAGCGAGCAAGGTCGAGGCGAAGACTGCCTGACTGGGCCCACACGGATCCGCACGCGGGTATGGGGCAAGCTCGCCGCGGGTCCTGGGAGGAGACTCAGCGGGAGGCTGGCGCGGCGTCGGCGCGAAGTAGAAACTCACGTGCCGCCCAGCTCGCGTGCGCGTGATTAGGATGATTCGAGGGAAGGCTCGAGCGTGGCAGCGCCAGATCGCGACTGTGATCTTAAAAGGAGAGCGGACTATGCCGGCTCAACTTTCCTGCACGAGCGTTGGGAAACCGAAGGCGCTGTTGATTGGGGTAAGGTCTCTTCAGTCGTCGTACTTGGCAAAGCACCTGGAGCGAAAGGGCTGCGAATGCAGGTTCGCGGCCTCCTATCCGCAGGCATGTTCCCACCTGAGTAACGAACCATTTGACATGGTGTTCAGCCCCACCATGCTGCGCCGCATTAGCGGTTACCGGCTGATTGATTTGCTGGAAGGGACCAGGGTAACGCTGTTTTATTCTTATGCGGTGGAGCAGGGTTGTTGGTGGTTGCCGGCCCTTCGTCAGGGGGAAAAGTGCTTCGGTTCGTCCGCGCTTCGCGTCAACGAGTTTGTTTCCGTGCTCGACGAACTAATTGCGCAAATCCGGCCCGATCAACAGGAATCGCTACATCCCGTCCGAGCACGCAGTGGCCTCGCGCCAGCAGGACGCATTGCTAATGCCTAAAAACTCAACTGTGAACGCAGACTCTTTCCGCGCGCAGGAGGCGCCTAGGAAATCTGTGACACCAAAAGGCAGTGCTGCCGTTGATACTTCGTGCGGATTGGAACAACTCGTGTCTGGCAGTTTCTCTAAGCTTTGTCGAACTGCCCTTCGATATCTGGACAATCCCGAAGACGCGAAGGAAGCTGTTCAAGACGCTCTGCTTTCTGCCTTTCGACACGGCTCTCAATTCCAGCATCGTTCGAAATTCTCGACTTGGTTGAACCGAATTGTGATCAATTCGGCGCTGATGAAGCGGCGTTCGGGCCGCAAGTACAACAAATACCAAACGATCTCTCTCGACGAAAACACCGGTGACGACAGTTTGCCGCTGGCCGATCAACTGTTTGTATCAGGGCCCAATCCAGAACAACTCTTCGAGCGAGCCGAATTCGACGAGACCCTGACTCAAGTCATAGCGCGCCTTCCGCCTATCCAGCGTCGTGTTTACGAGCTGTGCGCAAGGGATGGCTGGTCTACACGAGAAGCCTCGCGAATCCTGGGCATTGGTGAGAGTGCGTTGAAATGCCGACCCCTGCGTGCTCGCAGGACTCTCCGCGGTCCTTTACAGCAGCGGCTACGTCCTACGCGATGCCGCAGCGAGAACGGCTCGCTCAGGCACGGGCGTCTGCGACCGTCGCGTGCCGCATAGTGGCGAAACGGCGGGCCGATAGCAAGCCAGTTCGGGTGAGCTTGCGCAACCTGAATGGCGGAGCCAGGGTCGAGCAAGGTTCGAGCAAGGTCGAGCAAGGTTCGAGCAAGGTTCGAGTATTTCTCTTGAGAAGCTGCAGCTGATTCCCACAAGGAGGACTCCCAAATGAGTGCCCCATTGATCGGCATGTCTTTCCCGTCGTTCTTCATTGTGACGATTCTCAGTGCCCTAGCGGCCGGACTGGTCCACTGGGCGTTCCGTTTTAGGCTCTTCGAAGGAATCGACGGCTTTATCGGACAATGGATTGTCGCTTGGCTTGGAGCGTGGCTTGGACCCGCCGTAATCGGGCATTGGTGGGCGTTGGTGTCGAATATCTATGTCATCCCCGCGTTCATAGGGGCTTTTGCCGGCGCGCTTGCTGGCACCATAAACGCGAAAGTGATGGCCGGCGTGGCAGCACAACGGGGAGCGGGACCGAGGTGACCAGCGCGCGGAATGCCAAAATGCAAGCGGCCGAGCGCGCCCCGAACGATTTGGACCTGGAATCTGGCGCAAAGCTGTACCGCCTGGCAGGCCGCGCGTTCGGAGGTCACGCGGTCGATGAAACGGTTGCCACACGGGTCCACTTCGGCGTTAGACCTGAATCCGTGTGGAATCACATCATGTTCTATGAGGATGTTCCCGGTCGCCCTCCGTTCCCTCTCGGCGCATTATTGCCGCACCCTGTGCGAACTGAAGGCGACAAAGCCAGCGTTGGCGCTGAGGTCCGTTGCGCGTACAGTGGTGGCCGAGGTTTGGCAAAGCGCATCGTAAACGCGGAGCCGGCGCACTTGCTGCGGTTCGAGGTCACCGAGCAGCGCTTGGGAATCGAGTGTTGCTTGGTGACGCTGGGCGGCTCATACCAAATTCACGCTTGCGGTGAAGCGGCCGACGTGGTGCTGACGACAAACTACCGAACCTGCCTGCATCCACGCTGGATGTGGCGCCCGGTGGAAGCGCTCTTGGTCCGTCAGCTCCACAGGCACATTCTCCGCGGAATCGCGGCAGTTGTCCTCGAAAGTCGCGCGCCTCAGGCGGCGTCAAGGGATCGTTCACGTCGCAGTGGCTGCCTCCGTGAGGTGTGAAATGCAAACGGTTCTTACAGTACTGTTGGCCTAAAGCGCTCGCCCCCGCGCATCGCGTACCGCAGTCCGCAGAACCAAGCGGGCCGAACGATATGCTGCCACCCGAAAGGCGGGCCAGGCTCCTGCGCATCAGCCAGTCAGTTGAGGGCGTATCCGATTTTTCCCTTGGATAGTAACTCCCGGCTCGATGATTGACATTGTCAGGGATGCCCTGCTATTTTCCGATCCGAATCAGTTCTCCCCGCCATAGCGAAGGAGGAAATATGCTCGCGCAACTAGCAATTTCCTTACTGCTTTTGTTTCCTCCGCATGCCGCTCAAACAGCCACATCAAGCACGCAAGACTCAAACCAATCTCCGACTAAGCGGCCGCATGTAGACCAATCGGTTGTCGTCGGCGCGCATCTCACACCGGAAGAGGTAGAAGACGGGAGGCTAAATGACATCTACCAACCTATTTACCAATTTCAGCGAACGGGCGATTGCGACGGAATCGTAAAAACCGCGAAGTCGGCTGTTATTCCCGCGGCAGAACATGCGAAATTTGAAACTGTCCGCAAGAAGTTCCTCTTCCTCAGCTACCGTTCGATTGGGGATTGTAGTTTTAAGGCGAAGGAATACGCCAACGCGGAGCAAACGTATATCAAAGCAGTGGACTACGCTGATAAGGACGATTCTTCGTACGCTATCAACTTCGAATCAATTGCACTTTGTCGGATGGCTCAGCAACATTTGGACAGCGCGGAAGAGCCGTTGCGAAAGGCGGTGTCGCTGCTCGGCGATGAAATCGTGCGCCTTAAGGAATCAGACACTTACAACGCCGACGACATTGTGACCAACGACGTACGGGGCTCACAAGATGCCGCGCTGCTCTATTTGGCGGTGGTTTGCTTCCGCGAGCAACGTTCGTCGGAAGCGCTTTCCCTTTTAGATCAAGCTTACGACCAAGCGATCAAATTCCACGCGCGGGCACAGATGGTAACGCAGATAGTCGAAACTGGCCGAGCGATAGCGACGGCAGTTGGCGATGACGGAGCAAACGCGATCTGGACGAAGCGAACGCCAATCTCCAATTAAATTGATCTGCCATCCGGATTCCTGGCCTGAGGCTCGGAGCTTAAGCTCAACGAAGTGGGCTGGGGGGTGTATCCGAATTTTTCCCGAAAGATACTACCCCCGCGCTCGCTTGACCGCTTCTGATGCGTCGCCTAAACTGAATGTTTTAGCCGGTCTTCTAGCCGGACACAGAGGAGCACTCGTTGCCGAAACGCACCTTTCAACCCAAAGTGCGCCGTCGCCACAAGACGCACGGCTTCCGCGCGCGCATGAAGACCGTCGGGGGCCGCAAGGTCCTCGCGGCGCGCCGCAGGAAGGGCCGCCATCGCCTCACGCCCATCTAAACCCTCGGACGGCGCCGCGCAGGGGCTTCCACGCGTGGCGCGCTTGCAACGCCGTAGCGATTTCGAGGCGGTTTATCGAAGCGGACGGCGTCGGTCTTCGGCGCGGTTCGTCGTTTTTTATCGAGCGAATGGCGGGCCGCAGAGCCGTTTCGGGTCTAGCGTAAAGAAGGCAGTCGGGAATGCCGTGGTGCGCAACCGGATCCGCCGGCGCATCCGCGAAATTTTTCGGCGGAACAGCTCGGAGATTCCCTCGGGATGGGACTTGGTCATTCATCCGCGCCGCTCAGTGGCGCAGGCGCCCTTTGCTCCGCTCGAAGCGGAGCTGCTGGGTTTGCTGCGAAACCTGGCCGGCTGAATCGAGCGTCCGTCTGGCTGCTACTGGCCGGTGTTCGCTTCTATCAAGTGGTTCTCTCGCCGCTGACGTTTTCGGTGTGCAAGTTCTACCCTAGCTGTTCGCACTATGCGGCCGAGGCGGTCGCGCGACATGGCGCGCGTCGCGGCTTGCGTCTGGCAGCGGCACGTTTGTGGCGCTGCCGGCCAGGCACCCAGGGCGGGTTACGATCCGGTGCCGGACCCCGAGGATAGTTGCGCGCACGAACCGAGTCATGAGGTGAGCAGGTGAAAGACTGGAGCGAGCTGTCCGACCAGACGCGCGCGATTATCGCTGCGGCGCTTGCGCTCGTCGTGATTCTGGGCTGGGGCTTGTTCTACAAGGCGCCCCCGCCTGCGCCCTCGCAATCCCAATCAACTCAGGCGACCACGCAAAGCGCTGGCGCGACTGCCGGAGCGGCGATTGCGCCACCCAGCGCCCCGCAGCTTGTCGCAGCGCCGCCCGGCCGCGGCAGTGCGGCGGTAACCGTCGCACCCGTTTCCACGAACGCAGAGCAGACCGTCACGATTGAGAGCGATCTTTACCGCGTGGTGCTCTCGAATCGCGGCGCAGTGGCGCGCAGTTGGCAGCTGACCAAATACACCGACGAGCACGATCCGCCGCGCACGCTCGATCTCATCCAATCCGACGCCTCGCAAGCGGCCGGCGGCTGGCCATTTTCCTTGCAGACGAGCGATCCGCAGCTCGATGCCGTGGCCAACCAGGGGCTGTATGTCGTCACGCAGTCCGGCGCCACGCTTTCGGCGGCGTCGGGAATCACCCTTAGCGCGCCCGCGGAAGTGGAATTTCGCTGGAGCGATGGCCAAATCGAAGTCAGCAAGCACTGGAAGTTCGATCGCAGCTACACCGTGGAACTGGAAACTTCGGTTCGGCGGAATGGCCAGCCCGTGGCTCACCGCGTGGCCTGGCGCGGCGGATTTGGCGACGTCACCGCCTTCCGCGCGGCGATACAGACGCTGGCCTTCTCCGGCAGCGCCGGTAACATGACCACCCTCGCCATCAAGAAGCTGGGCGCCTCCGGCCAGCCCACTGTGCCCGCCGACCAGCCGGGGTCTTTCGATGCCGTCGGGATCGAGGATCTTTATTTCGCCGCGGCGTTTCTGCCGCCCGCTCCGCCCGCCGGCCAGCCGGTGCCGGCCGACTTGACGCTTTCCGCTTGGCAGTTGATCCGAAATGTTCAGGCGGACGGTAAGACGACGCAGGAGATTTTGCCGGAAGTGGCCGCGGGCCTTACGAACCCCGCCGGTCCGCAGTCGTTCCGTGTCTTCGTCGGGCCAAAAGATCTGGACACGCTGAAAGCCGTGCGGCCGCCGCTGAACGGACTGGTGCAGTTCGGCTGGTTTGGCTTCATCGCCGAGCCGCTGTTCTACTCCCTGCGCTGGCTGCATCGCTACGTCCCCAACTACGGCTGGGCCATCGTGATCATGACGCTGGTCATCAACATGGTGCTCTATCCGCTGAAGGTGAAGAGCTGGCGTTCCATGCAGCGGATGCAGAAAGTTGCGCCCGAAATTAAGCAGATTCAGGACCGCTACAAGAAATATAGCATGCGCGATCCGCGCAAGCAGGAAATGAACAAGGAAGTGATGGCGGTGTACAGCCGCGAGGGCATCAATCCGATGGGGAGTTGCCTGCCGACGGTGATCCAGATGCCGATTTGGTTCGGCCTTTACCGCATGCTGACCGTCACCCTGGAATTGCGGCACGCGCCGTGGGTCTGGTGGATTCACGATCTTTCCGGCCGCGACCCCTACTACATTTTGCCCGTGCTGATGGCCGTGCTCATGTACGCCGTGACCAAGATGACTCCGCAGACCATCACCGACCCCTCGCAGCAGCGCATGATGGCGCTCATGCCCGTGATGTTCGGCGGAATGTTCATCATTTTCCCTGTTTCCAGCGGTCTGGTGTTATACATCTTGACCAGTAACTTCGTCGCCATGGTCCAGCAGTGGCATCTCAACCGGACATCGCCGCTGAAGCCGCCAAAAGCGAAAAAGCGGCAGCGCGCCGCGCTCGGTGGGGATGCGGTTCCATCCGCCTAGGTTTCGGAGAGGCCGGGTCTATGTCTGCGAAGGTTTCGCAAGACGGCAAGCTCGACCACAGTGCGGCCAGCAGCGAGCTGCGGAGTTTTCTGGACGCTACCATTCGCGCTGCTCACTTTGACCTGCGCTACCTCATCGAACGGCCCGAAGTGCCGGCGGGACAGGAATTGGAAACCCCGGAGATCGTTGTGGTCTTTGACGGCCAGGATCGCGACCTGCTCCTCGAGCGGGGCGCCGAATTACTTAAGGCGCTCGAATATATTGCGGTCCGCTGGCTGCGCCTGGATCCGCCAGTTTCACGAAAAGGTGCGCTTCGATTGCGGTAACTATCGCGCAAATCGGATGGCTGAACTGAAGCTTTCTGCGGAAGTCGCTGCGCAACGTGTGCGCGAGACTCGCCAGCCTTTCCGCTTCAACCCCATGACGCCCCGCGATCGCCGCATCCTCCATCTGGTGCTCAAAAATCAGCCCGGCGTCCGCAGCAGCAGCGAAGGCCTGGGCGATGAGCGCCGCGTCGTGCTTTTCCCCGGTGCCGGTCCCAGCGAAGCTGTGTGACCGGTCGGCGCGAGCGCGCCGTTCATCCCTCCGGCGGAATCACTCCGGCCGCACCCAGTGATCGGAAACCGTCCGCCCATTCTGGTCGAAAACGACCTCATAGGTGAACCCTCCGTCGAAAGCCGCGTTTCCTCCCGGCCCTACGGCTTGCGGGCGATTGCCATAGAAACGCAAATCGGTAATCTGAACGACAGGCTGGCCGTCGCGCTCGAAAACACGCGCAACGGGAAAGCGTGCGAACCAGAGAAATTTCTGCATGGCGGGGAGTTCGCGCGCCGCGGCGAGATAGCGATCGGGTTGCGGCTGGTTGAAGTACTGAATCTGTACGGGATCACCGCCAAATTGGCTGAACTCCACGCGATAGACGCCTTCGGACGTCGTGATCAGCCCGGCCCAGCGGGCCGCCGAAGGGGGCAAGGGCAACGCAGCGATACTCTGATACGGCAGCCGCTGCTCATTGGCGAATTCCGTCACCCGCTGCAGAGCGGTATGGTGCATGCCCGCCGCGAAGATAAGGTAGCTGATGACCAACGCGAATGCCGACACGGCACCACTTCGTGCGTCCGGTCCTGATTCCGGAGCCGCGCCGCAGCGGTAAAACGAAGAACCCGGCGAACGCCAGTGACGCGCCGATCGCTCCCGTCGTCGGAAATGGCACGTTGATGGACCGCACCAGCGCTGCGATCGCGAACGCCGCGGCCGAGAATAGCCCCCAGAGGGCCAGGCCGCGGAGCGTAGCGCCGTCTGACTTGCGAAAGGCCCATGCCGCAAGCTGCGGCACGAGGGCCAGCGAAGTCAGGACGAGATCGATGATGAATAGCCAATCCCAGGCCGGGCGCGCATAGTTGAGCGGGCTCCAGACCATTGTTCCGAACGAGGTAAGTAGGTCGAGAAACACGTGGCTCGCTAAAGCGGCCGCGTAGATGCCGATCAACATGCCCGTCGAAGGCGCGGGCCAGCGAATCCGCGCGGCGAGCCAGCGAGTCAGAACAGCCAGCACGACGGCCCACAGCGGCAAAACAACCAGCGAATGGGTGATGTTCCGGTGCCAGGTGATGAGGGCCAGGCTATTGTGCGCGAGCGGCCCGGCAAAGACATCAATATCCGGGAAAATGGCGCCGAGCGTCGCGGAGATCACCGCGACCCGCCCGGGAGTGGACGGCGCCTCGCGCCAGGATGGAGCTGCTGGGCCGGGATCTTTGGAGAAAAACGCCTTGCCGATCAGTGCGCCGACGATGCCATGGGTGACGGTATCCATCAGGCCGCCCAGACTTTCTGCACGGCGCGCTGTGCGGCAGATTGGTCAGTTTCGGCGCGGTGCACGAAGGGCTGGTTACCCGTTTTGGGCCGCTCGAATGGGAATGGTGAGTGGCTTTGCGGTTTCGGAAGCAGTCAGCATGTGGCATTGCCCATCGAAAATTCCGCCCGCCTCGATGACCAGGCAAGGCGCATGAATCTCGCCGGTGACGGTTCCTTTCGCCTGGATCTCGACTCGGCCTTTGGCAAAGATCACGCCGTCGAATCGGCCCGAGATCATCACGTGGTTTCCCTCGATCTGCCCTTCCACCCGCGCGCCCTCGCCGAGCATCAGCGTCTGACTGGATATGATCGTTCCCTTAACTTCTCCCTCGACGCGAAATGTACCCGGGAAACTCGAGAGTGCCCTGCAGACGAACGGACTTATCCAGAAAGCCGGACCACTCGCCGGATTCGGCGGCGCGGGCGTCCTTTGATCTCTTCCAAGCCACGATTCACCTCGCGATGCGAAAACGGAACAGCCCAATTCTCTCAGGGACCAGCCACCCGGCACAAGAGCCTTTCTATTACTACGTATATAGTATTATCTCGTCAGGCGATCGTAAATCCCCGCCAATTGCGCCGCGTCGTAGTATTCGATCACCAGCTCGCCCGGCCGCGTCCGGCTCGGTTCTCGCAGCGTCACTCGTGTCCCCAGCGTCTGCTGGAGTTGTTCGATCGCCGCACGCGTATTCGCGTCGATGGTTGGCGGTGCGCGGCGTGATGGCCGTGCGGCTCCTTCGTGATGCCATCCGCTCGAGTTGGCGTACCGTCAAGCCACCGCGCGCCGCGCGCTGCGCGCACGCGACGCGAAGCTTCGGGTCGGCGATGGCTAGCAACGCTCGGCCGTGGCCGGGAGAGATGCGGCCGTCTTCGATCAGGTCGAGGACTTGTTTCTCCAGGCGAAGAAGCCGAACCGCGTTGGCTACGGTCGTGCGATCTTTGCCGGTGCGGGTGGCGACCTCTTCCTGCGTGAGCTGGAATTCATCCAGAAGTCGCTCATAGGCTCGCGCTTCTTCCACGGGGTTCAGATCTTCGCGCTGGATGTTTTCAACCAGCGTGATTTCGAGCGCGGATTCATCGTCCACTTCGCGCAATACCGCCGGGACGCGGGTTAGCCCGGCTCGCTGCGCGGCCCGCCAGCGTCGTTCCCCAGCCAGGAGCTGAAAGCGCGAACCGACCGGACGCAAGACGAGCGGCTGGATGATGCCATTTGCCTGGATGGACTGTGCCAATTCGGCGAGAGGCTCTTCTCGAAATCGAGTCCGTGGTTGGTAAGGACTCGGCTCGATCAGGTCGATGTCGACAAGCTGAGCGGCGCCAGGGAGACGAGCCCCCGATTCCGCTGCTTGTGCCGGGGAGGCGGTCAACGCCTCCGGTTCACGAATGAGTGCTCCCAGCCCCCGCCCCAATGCGTTTCTGGCCACTGGTGATTACCTCCTTCGCAAGTTGGATGTAGGCCTCCGCGCCTTTACTATGAATGTCGTAGAAAATGATCGGCTTCCCATGGCTCGGTGCCTCCGCCAATCGAACATTCCTTGGGATCACCGTCTCGAATACCTGCGTGCCAAAGAAGCTCCGAAGATCGGCCGTCACCTGGCGGGACAGAGTCGTGCGATCGTCATACATCGTGAGGGCGATGCCCTCCACAGCCAGGTTTGGATTCAGCGTCCTGCGGATCCTCATCAGCGTATCGAGCAACTCAGATACGCCTTCGAGCGCCAGATACTCGCATTGGATGGGTATGAGAACCGAATCGCTTGCGACTAGGGCATTGACCGTGAGTAGGTCGAGCGATGGAGGGCAGTCGATGATCACGTAGGTATACTCCTGGCGAATCTGCTCGAGGACCTGCTTGAGGCGATATTCGCGATTTTCGGAATTGACCAGCTCAACCGCGGCACCGACCAGATTCTTGTCCGACGGAATGATGTCCAGCCCGTCGACGGACGTCTTGAAGATGACGTTGCGAACGGGCTCGCCCAATACCAGTGCGTGATAGAGATTTCGTCTGGCTGGGTCCTTGCCAAAGCCCAGACCTGTGGTGGCATTTCCTTGCGGGTCGGAGTCCACTAGCAGCGTCTTTTGCTCCGACGCAGCCAGTGAAGCGGATAGGTTTACAGCCGTTGTCGTCTTGCCGACGCCGCCTTTTTGATTGGCGATGGCGATTATTCGCGCCAATTCACGCCCCCAGAGTGGCGTGCGGAATGTATCAGACTTGCAAAGCATTTCGCAATATGTTTCACGTGAAACATGCTGGTATAGGGCGCTTCACGCCAAAGACTGTTTCACGTGGAACAGTTCGGCGCAGCTCGGTCTATTTCTCCGATATCGGCCGGCCAACTTGTATTACTCTTCTATTTGATTCAGGAATGCGGATTGGCAGATCCCATGACCATCCGCTCGTTCTTCCAATTAGAACTGAATCCTCATCGCCAAGCCACAACGCCACGCGCCCTCCCGGCCCAAGAACGGTTCTGGCCCACCGCAACAGGTGCCGGTAGTTTCCGAGAGCCCTTGCACAGACAAAATCAAACCCCGCGCCGGTGGACGGGTAATCTTCATAGCGGGATCGGCTGACTTCCACCTGATTCAGCCCCAGTTCCCTCTTAACCTCGTTGAGAAAAGCGCACTTCTTCAGATTCGGCTCCAGAAGCACTACTTGGAGCTCATCGCACACGATCTTCAATGGCAGGCCGGGGAATCCTGCACCCGCTCCAACGTCGGCCAGCCGACCAGAACGAACCGAGGCTGCGGACGCAGCAAACAGGCTCTCGCCGAAGTGCCTGGCGACCATTTCCAGCTTGTCATTGATCGCAGTGAGACTTACCGTTTGATTCCAAACCGTCAGGAGTTCGATATACCGGCGAATCTTCTCGAGCGCGTCGCTCGATACTCGGACACCTGCGGTGAACGGAGCGAGAGCCAGCGCGATCTGCTCAAGGGAAAGGGGCTCCCGCGACTTAGTGGGCATAGTAACTAATAATATAATATATCATAAGTTATCAGTCGAAGCCCCGTTCAAAGCGGCGCCGCCTGCTCCCTCCGCCAGGTTTTGCGACGCTGCCCAGCGAGAACCTCCCAGTCCGGCGACCAGATCCACGGCCAGGTGAGCCAGAATCGCTGGAACCAAACTGCCCGTCCAGAGCCGCACCGCCGCAAAAATCGCGCCTAAAACGGACGTATTGGCTACCCCGCGGCGCCCCTGGTAGAAGTGCCCAACGCCGAAGAGTATCGAAGAGCCCAGGATCGCTGCCGCAGCGGAACCGCCGAACACGCGCTGAAACGCCGAGAATGCAAACCCGCGAAAAAGAAGCTCCTCACACACGCTGACGGTGCAAACCAGAGCCACAAACGCCAGAGCCTCGGCCAAATTCTGCGGCATCAGCTTCCGCGCAATCTCAGCGAGCCGTCCGCGCCGCTCCGGAGGAACACGGCCAAGCTGGCGGAAAGCGACGAACTGCACCAGCGCCAGAACCGAAGCCAGCGCGAGGCCAATGCCAATGGCCGCCGAACGATGTGCCAGTGCGACTCCCAAGCTTGGCAGACTCCAGCCGTGTGCCACACACCGCCACACCGTGACTGCCGACAATATCCATTGGAACGCGATCGTCGAGCCGTAGATCGTGATTCGCTCTGTCGAGCTCAGCGCGGAGCGCGCCAGAAGTACCCGCACGCGGACGGCTCCACGCCACGGTACGATGAGCCCGAGCAACAGCAGAATCGCGACCAGGTCCCACGGGAGCAGCGAGATTTGCATTGCCTCCAGATGAAAGCACCAATCGCCATGCGACGCAAGCGGGTCTCGGTCGAACCGCAAGCGCGGCCCGTTGACACGGACGCATGCTCCCATTATCGTGGCAGGCACGATGAAAATTCTCGTGGTCGGAAGCGGCGGACGCGAGCACGCGCTGGCCTGGCGGTTGCGGCGCTGCGCATCGGTGGAGAAGGTCTGGTGCGCTCCGGGAAACGGCGGCATTGCGCAAGATGCGGAGTGCGTTCCGGCCGACGCGGCGAACATCGCAGGACTAGCAGACCTAGCGACGCGTGTTGGAGCCGATCTGACCGTCGTTGGACCCGAGCAGCCCCTGGTGCTGGGAATTGCAGATGAGTTTTCGCGTCGAGGGCTGCGGCTGGTTGGCCCTTCGCAGCAGTGCGCGCAGCTCGAGGGGAGCAAGGTCTTTGCCAAGCGCTTTCTCGATCGCCATCGCATTCCCACTGCCCGCATGTACGCCATCTGCGAATCGGCTGGCGATGCGTACCGGGCGCTCGAATCCGTCGAGTGGCCCGTGGTCATGAAGGCGGACGGCTTGTGCGGAGGCAAGGGCGTTCTCGTCACTGGATCGCGCGACGAGGCCCGGTCTTTCGTCGAGAATGTCATGGAAAGACGCACGCTCGGCGAGGGCGGCAAGAACATGCTGCTCGAAGAGGCTCTGCAAGGGCAGGAGCTCTCCGTGATTGTGCTTGCCGATGGCAAGCATTTCGTTCCCTTGGTGCCGGCGCGCGACCACAAGCGTGCATTCGACCAGGACAAAGGTCCCAATACTGGTGGAATGGGCGCCTATTCCACCGACAGCATCATTTCCGCGGAGTTGGAAAGGCAGATTCTGGACAGTGTCGTACGCCCCACGTTCGACGGCCTGGCTGCAGATGGCCTTACCTACCAGGGATTTCTGTACTTCGGGCTCATGTTGACTCCCGACGGACCAAAGGTCCTTGAATTTAATTGCCGTTTGGGAGACCCCGAAACACAAGCGATCATGGCCCGGCTGGATTTCGATCTCGCCGAGGCTTTAGCAGCGGCCACGGAAGGAGCGCTGGACCGCGTTCAACTCACTTGGCGACCGGGAGCCAGCCTGTGCGTAGTGATGGCATCGGGCGGCTATCCGGGCAGCTACGAAGTTGGCAAGCTGATAGACGGGTTGGCCGAGGCTGCGAAGACTCCTGATGCCGTAGTGTTCCACGCAGCCACGGAGTTGAGAGGCACACAATACTACACGTGCAGTGGACGGGTCCTCGGTGTCACCGCCACTGGACCCACCCTCGAAGCCGCCCGTCGTGCTGCCTATCAGGCCGTCTGCGAGATTCACTTCGAGGGAGGCCACTATCGCAAGGACATTGGGATCACCACGACGGCCAAGGCCAGTGGAGTAACCGGAGATTAGCAGCGATGGGAACGGCTGCCCGACTATTCGTGGCCACCGCTCGGAGGCGTCCGATGCTGGAGCAAGCGGAGGTGCGCGCTATTGCGAATCAAGGGTTCGAGGGTTGCGCCCACGGACGGCCGGGAAGCCGCAGACAGGTTTTGCTCATTGAGAGTGAGGAGCTGCGTCAATTAGGTCTGAGCCCGGGTATGGTGCGGGAGAACATCACGACCGAGGGGATTCGCCTCCCTGGGCTTGGGTTTGGAAAGCGTCTGCGTGTCGGCGAAGCCGTGCTGGAAGTGACGGTCCCGTGCGAGCCTTGCGATCACATGGATGCGATCCGGCCGGGATTGCAGGATCAGTTGCACGGGCGGCGGGGAATTTTGTGCCGCGTCATCGAGGGTGGTTTGATTCGCCGTGGCGACGCCCTCGATGTGATTGAGCTGGCAGCCACGCGGAACACACAAAGTGAGGGGGGCGCTTGAGCAATTCCGTAGAACGGTCGAATGCGAAGCCAATTGTAGGAATCATCATGGGATCAGACAGCGATCTTCCGGTAATGAAGGAAGCCGCCGCGATCTTGGAGAAATTTTCCATCCCATTTGAAATCGAGGTCACCTCGGCGCATCGCTCACCGGCGCGAACGCACGAATACGCGACCACCGCGATCGCGCGCGGCCTCAAGGTGGTGATCGTGGCGGCCGGCGGGGCGGCGCATCTGGCGGGTGTGGTCGCTGCGCTGACGACGCTGCCCGTCGTCGCGGTTCCCATGGCTTCGACGGTGCTCTCGGGCATGGACTCGCTTCTCTCCACCGTACAAATGCCGGCCGGAGTGCCCGTAGCGGCGATGGCGATTGATAAGCCAGGAGCGGTGAACGCAGGCATTTACGCCGCGCAGATCGTGGCTACCTTCGATGCGCGCGTCGCCCACCTGTTGACGGAGTACAAAGGAGAGTTGGCCCGCTCGGTGGCGGACAAAAACCTTCGCGTCAAGCAACAGTTCGCCGGCAAGGCCTCCTAGCGGGCGCCGTCTCGCACGATACGTCCATTCGCCGCAGGCGCATTAGTTCGGCGGCGGCACGTATTTCCGCAGGGAAGGCGCTCCAGGTTCCGCGGGTTTGGTCTGCGTCGGTGCCGGCGGCGGTGGCGCCTCCGCGGGCGGCACGACCCATTGGAATCCGCGTTTGGCATCGAGTTCCGCGAGAATCAGTCCACCCTGATTGCCCGCAATAGCCGGAACAGCAGCGCGCATAAAGTCGGCCACTGGCGCGCCGACCGCCTTTTCGCTGTGCCCATCGGCAATCGCCTTCACCGCTTGATCCACGGCGGGTGAAGCGCTGCGTGCACTCTCGATGCCTGCGTCATTTTGCGCCAATCGGGCCACCATGCCGAGCGGAGGCAGGTTGGCTGGGTACTGCGCTTCCATGAACGTATGCGCCGAGCCCTTCTCCGGTGGATACAGCTGATAATACGCCGGCCGCAGAATGCGCGTTTCCCAGTAGTCGTTGCCCAGATTGTCCTGCCGGATCTTGTACTGCAAGCTCCAGATTTCAGGTCCGTAATTCTCAGCGTAGTCGGCCAGCAAGAGCTCGACTAGGGGCTCGTCGGGCGCGAGATCCAGTTTTCGATGCAGCTGGCCAACCAGCGGCCGGAGCAGCTCGAGCAAGCCGACGCCGATCTGCTCGATGTCGCTCGGCTCATTGGGGTCAGGGTTCTTCACCGTCTGTGTTGGACGGCGCATCGAATTGGCGGCGGCCTGTGGCAGCTCTGCATCGAGCCGCACAGTCTTGCCGGCCGAGCCCTGACTCCAGTCCACAGCGCCGAGCAGAACGCCCATTCGAAATGAGCTGATCGGTAGAATGGCCGGCAGATGCGAACCCTGCTCGTCTCCCCCTGCAAGTGCAGCCACCAGGATCGCATCGCGCGTCACACACCAGACGACGTGCCCGGAGGAAAGTGTGGCGGCAATTTCCCCGGCAGCCTGCTGCGCCGGGATCTGGCGCGCTGGCGCCGGATGAGCCAGCAGAATAAACGCGGCTGCCAAAGCTAAAGCTAAGTGCGACGCCCAGCCACCTGTGCGACGCGGCCTGTGGACCGTTGCTTCGAGCCGAATTCAGCTCCATGGCTCCCTCCACTCCAAGCTGTTTTCCCGAAAGTGTGAGCGCTAAGACCCGCTTTGCCTAGCGCACGCCAGCCGTATTCCTCTCCTTGATCGCTTGCGCCTGGAGCGCGGTAATCGCTACCACATTAGCGATGTCTTCCGCCGAACAGCCGCGAGAAAGATCGCTTGCCGGACGGTCGAGCCCCTGCAGGATCGGACCGATCGCCTGGGCCCCGGCCAGCCGCTCGACCAGCTTATAGGCAATGTTGCCCGAATCAAGATCGGGAAAGATCAGCACATTGGCGCGGCCCGCGACCGTTGAGCCGGGGGCCTTGTGTGCGCCCACCGAGGGCACCAGGGCCGCATCTGCCTGCAACTCGCCGTCGGCCGCAAGTTCCGGCGCTCTGGCGCGAAGAATGTTCAACGCCTCGCGCACTCGGCTCACGGCCGCGTGTTGCGCCGATCCTTTTGTGGAGAACGAAAGCAGCGCCACGCGCGGCTCAACTTCGAGGATCGCTCGCGCGCTTTCCGCCGTGGCACGCGCGATCTCCGCAAGCTGCTCGGCCGTAGGCTGCGGCAGGACGGCACAATCTGCGAATAGCAGCGGGCCGTTGCCCCACGCTGCGGCAGTCTGTGCCAGGCCGGACGGCGGGATCATCACGAAGAAGCTCGAGACCAGCTTGGCCTCCGGCGCCAGACCGATGCAATGCAGCGCGGCACGCAGAATTTCCGCCGAGGACGTCGCCGCGCCGCCGACGGTGCCGTCCGCATCTCGCGCAGCGACAGCCAGCGCCGCGAAGTAGACGGGCTGGCGGGCCAGCGTCAGCGCCTCATTGACCGTTAGTCCGGAAGCGCGCCTCCGTTCGTGCAGGATGCGTGCATAATTGTCAAGCGCTGGGCTGGCAGCGGGATCCAGCAGCGTCACGCCGTCCAGCGACAAGCCACCCTCTGCGGCCACGGCGCGAATCAGCGATTCGCGACCCAGCAAAGTAACGGTGGCATATCTTTCGCGAACGATCTGCGCCCCAGCAGCTATGACCCGTTGATCTTCGCCTTCGGGCAACACAATGCGCTGCGGCCGAACGCGCGCGCGCAGTTTCAGGGATTCAAGCAGGCTCATATGGGCCCACGTTACCACACTTGTGGATCGTACAAGCGGGCGCAACAGACAGGATGCGCGCACCCGGCACAGCGCCTTTGCGCGTGCTTTACAGTACAATTGGTGGGCAAGAGCAGCGCGAATTTGTCGCGAAGAGAAGCATGCGTGGCATCTCTGCCTCCGGCTTCCCGCGTTCATGAATTCATCGAGGTTGCACGATGGGCTTGATCGATCTTTTATCTGGAAGCGGCACCAAGGGCCTGCGCAAGCCGAAGAGTATTCGCGTTGGCGGCAAGCGCCTGAGCGAGATTCTGGATGCGCACGCGAAATTTCATCACGGGTTGCCGGGCGGCGTGCGCGCCGATCTCAGTGAAGCGGACCTGCGCCTTGCCGATTTGAGTCAGGCGGACCTCACGGGCGCCGTGCTCGAACGCGCCAATCTCGAGGGCGCAAATTTCAAGCAGGCCAAGCTGACGCGCGCCAACCTGACCGGCGCGAATCTGCGCGGCGCCGATTTGCGCAATACGGACATGACGGAAGCCGTTTTACCCGGCGCCAACCTCACCGAGGCGCAGGCCAGCGGCATCGAACTCTTCCGCTGCGACCTGAGTGCCGCCTGCCTGGAGCGTGCGAATCTGCGCAACACCAACTTTCGCGGCACCAACATCAAGGGCGCTCGCTTCACAGGCGCCGACATGGGCGTTGCCATCCTTCGGGAAACCGATCTCGAAGGCGTGGATCTTTCCGGCGTGGACCTTTCAACAACGCTGATGCCGCGCGGCTACAAGCCGCCCGCTGGTGCTTCGAATCAGGCCGAAAAAGGTTCCCCACACGCCGCAGCGGCACAAGGCTCCGGCAAATAAGTTACTTTCCTGTGACGTGCGCGACGGGGTCGGCCGAACTACGGTTGGAATTGCGGCGGCGCGTTTCGATACCGAGCCGCTTGATTTTTTGGTTGAGAGTCGAGAGCGGTATCTGAAATCTCTCCGCGGCTTCCGTCTGATTCCAGGCGGTACGTTCGAGCATGTCCACGATGACTCGCCGCTCGATTTCCTCCACGATCTGAAACAGGGACGGCGCCGGTCGCCCGCCGGCTGCGAGCGAAAAAGAAGGAAGAAGCCCCGCGAGCTGTAAGCCGGCCGGTCCCGCGGTTCTGTTCCGAATCGCCTCGGGAAGCAAATCGGCCTCCAGTAGTTCCTGCGAGGAGAGCACCACTCCGCGCTCGACCACGTTTTCCAGTTCGCGCACATTCCCCGGCCAATCGTAATCCATCAGCAGCTTCAAGGCCCCGGGCGCAAAGCTCCGCAGAGGCCGGCGATTTTCTTCCGAGAAGCGGCGCAGAAAATGCTCCAGAAGCAACGGTATGTCCTCGCGGCGCTCCCGCAGCGGCGGCAGGCGCAGCGCGATCACATTCAGCCGGTGGTAAAGGTCCTCGCGGAAATGCCCTTCGCGGACCAGTTGAAGCAGATCGACGTTCGAGGCCGCCAGAATCCGCACGTCCACCTTGATCGTTTCCGTGCCGCCCAGGCGCATGAATTCGCGTTCCTGGATCACGCGCAGGAGTTTGACCTGAGTCTCCTGGCTCACCGTGGAAATTTCGTCGAAGAAAATCGTGCCCTGATCGGCGATCTCGAAAAGGCCCTTTTTTGAGGCCACCGCGCTGGTAAAGGCGCCGCGGACGTGGCCGAACAGTTGCGATTCGAGCAAATCCACAGGGATCGATCCGCTGTTAACGGGTACAAACGGCTTGTCGGCGCGCGCCGACGCCGAATGAATGGCTTTGGCGATCAGCTCCTTGCCGGTGCCGCTTTCGCCGGTAATCAGCACGGTCGAACGCGATGGCGCCACTTGCGCGACCAAGTCGAGCACGGAAAGGATGGGCTCGCTCTTGCCGATGATGTTCGGGAAGTTGTAACGCTCCTTGAGCGCGCGCTTCAGTTGCACGTTTTCTTCGCGCAGGCGGCGACCCTCGACCGCCAAGGCCACCTGCGCCAGCAGTTCGTCGTTGGACCAGGGCTTGGTGATGTAATCCCGCGCGCCATTCTTGAACGCCGAGCGCGCCATGTCGATGGATCCGTAGGCGGTGATCATCACCACCGGCAGGCTGGCATCTCTTTGGTGGATCTCACGCAGCAGTTCGAGCCCGTTGCGGTCGGGCAGGCTGACGTCGAGCAGAAGCAGGTCGAAGGGTTGCTCGTCTACGCGGGCCAGCGCCGCCGCGGCTGTTCCGACGGCCGTTACGTTGTAGCCTTCCGACGCCAGCAGCAGTTCGAGGCCCTCGCGAATTTCCCCTTCGTCGTCGGCAACCAGGATGGAGGCTTTAGGCATGAACCGCTTTCCGCGCGGCAGGGAACTCCAGCCGGAAGGAGGTTCCCTTGCCCGGATTGGAGCGAACTTCGATCTTTCCCGCGTGTTCCTTCACGATTCCGTAACTCACCGACAGGCCCAGCCCCGTTCCTCGTCCGGTGGACTTGGTTGTAAAAAACGGATCGAAGATGCGCGGCAGGTTGTCCCGCGAAATGCCCGAACCCGTGTCGGTCACCTCCACTTCCACCGAACCGTTGCTCGCGAACGTGCGCACCTCGACCATCCCGCCCGCAGGCATGGCGTCTCGCGCGTTCATCAAGAGGTTCAGGAACACCTGTTGCAACCGGTTGCTCGAGCCGAACACCGCGGGTAAATTGGCCTCGAAATTTTGGATCACCTGCACCTGCGCGGTTCGGAACGGATGCGATACCAGCGAAAGCGTTTCCTCGATCACTTGATTGAGGTCGACTTGTTGGAATTCCGCGCCGCCCGTGCGCGAGAAATTGAGCAGATGGTTGACGATTTCGCTCGCGCGGAACGTTTGCTTCACGATCTTATCGATCAGCTTGTGCCGCGGGTCTTCCTCCGGAAGCTGCTTCGCCAGGATCTGGATGTAGTTGGCGATCACCGCCAGCGGCGTGTTTACCTCATGGGCCACGCCCGCGGCCAGCAGGCCAAGCGAGCTCAGCTTCTCGTTCTGCAGAAGCTGTTCCTCCAGCCTTGTGCGCTGCGTGATGTCGTCCAGCAGAATCAGCCGGCCAACCCGCTCTCCGGACTTGCCCACCAGCGGCGCGACCGACACGTTCACCACCAACGTTCGGTCGGCCCGGTTCCGCAAGAGAAATTTGTAAAGACCGCAAACGCGCTCGTCATTCGCGTGCGCGGCGATTTCGGCCGCCAAATCGGCGGGTAGAACTTCCTCGAGCGGACGGCTGACCGCCTCGTGCCGCGGCACACCGGTTAACTCCTCGACCTGGGAATTCCAGGACTCCACGCGGCCTTTCAAGTCCACGGACAGAACGCCAACATTCAGCGATTCGACGATGTTTTCCGAGAAGTCCTTCAGGCGCTCGACCTGCAGCGCCTTTTGCTCCAGGGACGAATAGAGCTGGGCGTTGTCCAGAGCGACGGCGACGTAGCCCGCGATCGTGAACAAAAGCTCGACGTCCTCGCTGGTGAGAAGGTCGCCGTCCACCGTTCTGCCCAATCCCAGAACGGCGATGGTGTGTTCCCGCACGCGGCAGGGAATGAAATAGTTCAAATCCAGACGTTCGAGCGTACGCCGGACCGCATACGTCTCCTCGCGAGCCGCGCGAGGAGACTCGTAAAAAAGGTATCCGCGGCGCAGTTCCGTTCGCTCTGGCGACAGAAAGCTCAAGTCCAGAGGTTCTGAGGCCGGTTCATTGCCCTTGGGGCCCATCGCTCGAGCGAGCTGATAACTGCCTGACCCAGGTGCGTCTTCCAGAAAGATTGCCAGACGGTCCACCAGCAACGTCTGTGAAAGCCGGTCCATCACCGAGGCCAGCATTGGTTGCAGGCGTACTTCGCTCGTCAGCGTCCGGCCAAATTCGATCAGGGTGCGCCTGTAATTGAGCCGGTCGCGGTAGAAGAAACGGTCGAGACGCGCCTGCGTCCAATCCCGGAATGTGTGGAACAGGAATACCGCCAGCACGATCGCGATGACTTCGCCCGTCAGCCCGGTCGGCCCTGCGGTGTGGAACAGGGCGCCGATTAGCGCGACCATCGCCGCATATACGGCCAAAACCCCGCCGGTCGCCGCCGTGTAGGCCAGTCCGCGCTTGAAGATGATGTCCACATCCATCAGGCGGTAACGAACGATGGCGTACGCAAAGCATAGTGGCAGGAGCGCCAGCGAGATCGCGGACAGATTCATCCAGGGTCGCGGCACTGCGCCCAGCGCGTAGGGCAGGATGTACAGCAAGCCAAACGGCGCGACGCCAGCTACGGTGCCGGCCGCCACCCATTTCAATTGCTGGCGCAGCACTCCGTTTGGCGCCCGTCCGTAGCTGATCAGGAAAATCACAGCGGCCAATAGCAAGTAAAGCCCCAGATACGCGAGCTCGAGTTGATCGAGCACGATGCGGGCCGGCAACGAGGGAGCAAATCCCAAGAGGCCGGTAGCGACGTTGATATGAACCACCAGCAGCACCGCCGGAAGCAGATACGCGGCGACAACCACAAGCCGGCGCCAAATTCGTCGCGCCGCTCCGCGTTCCGGGAAGAACAGGGCGAAATGCACCAGCAGCGCGGGAGCCAGGAGCATCGCGACAACCTTGCTCCAATAGATCTCCCAATCGAATTGGTTCAGCTTACCCGTGTAGTGAAACGAGAACAGGACAAACGAGGCCAGGCAAAAGACATAGAAGTGGACGGCGCGCGCCGCGCTCCAGCGCCGGGCAAAGATGAACAGCCCAACGAACAGATAGACCAAGCCAACTGCGCGAAGGTAGTTCTCAAGCGCCAGCGGTTTCGCTGCCGGCGCAACGACCACCAGCGCCACAAACTCTCGGCCGCCGCGCTCTAATGTGTAGTGCGCCTGCGACCATGACGCCCAGAGCCCAGAGGCGCTTGGTGACGTCCGCGGCGCGCTGGACCGGGACTCCGTTGATCGCAACCAGACGGTCACCGGTCTTGATGCCGGCTCGGTCCGCCGCGGCATTTGGCGCAATGTACGCTGCCTGCACGCCTTGGCTTTGACCCACCCAGGACGCGCCGTCGTCGGGAACTTCAAACGCCATCCGCTGTTGGAAATTGATAACCCCAAAAACAACCGCCGCAAAGGTTGCAAAGACCAGAAGGATAGCGCCCAGTCGCATTCCCACGTTCTCTGTCCGATCTCTCATCGCGGCGCCCTTGCAATCCGGCCTGAACTCCCCAACCGTGCACGTCACCTACCACGAAATATGAAATTTAGTTTATCGTAACAATAATCTTCTCATGTAGATAGGTCGACCCTCGAGGCGTGACGAAACTACGATTCAGTTTCTGGAAGAGCCGTTTCCGCTTTTCGGTATGAAAACGTCAGAACTGAAAACTCACTCCACCCCGGAACGACCGCAGAACTGGCACCAACACCATCTGCCCCCCCTGGCTGCTCACCGGCACATAGCCTTGAGCGAGCAGATTCCGAAAGTCGGCAACGGCTTCCCAATGGCGGCTGCCATTAGAGTTAAACGGGGGCAACGGCTGCCGGATCGCGAGGCTGAGATTCGGATCCAAACCAAAGGCTGCTTCGCCGAACAGGTCCTGGCGGCTCACGACGGTCCCATCGATCCACTTGTAACTCGCCGCAATCTGCGTCCCTACGCGCGGGATCTTTCCGGACACGCGGGCCGCCACGCTATGGCGGTAGCGCATTTGCAGCAGATCAGGCAGGTCCGAACCGGCGCCTGTTTCGCCGTCCGGGGCCAACGCTCCGGCCCACGCATAGATCGCCGCCACTTCCACGTTGGACGAGAGCATCTGCCGGTAGGCCAGCCGAGTTCCCCAGGCTGCTGCCGGCGCCTCCGTCGTGGGCATAGACGAAGGGAAGCTGGCCCTGCATGGACTCCGGTCCTGACCCCGCATCGTAGCCAAACACCGCGATGTGCCCTGAGTAGTCGTGATACGCAGCGCCCTCGATGCTGCCATGCGCCCCTACATCCCGCTTCACCGCAAATTCCTCGTGCCAGTCGTCCTCGAGGGTGCTGCCGCCCTTGTCCCAGATCAGAATGGGAAGTGTATCCAGCGCATCCAGCGCCGATTCCGGCGCGGGGCTTTGCGCGCGAAGCCCGTAAGAACCTGGCTCACTTTCGGCGGAAAGCGCGGCATTCCAGTGTGGGGAAAGACGTATGCCAAGTTTCGCGCGAGGCCGCACCACCGACGTCACTTGACCGATGCCCGCCGCCACGTAGGCCGCGCCATAATCCAGAACCAAGCGGTCTCCCAGGGCAATCTGGCCGGAATGTTCGGCGCGGAGGGCGCGGATCATCTGGCCGCTCGGGACAAAGCGCGTTTCTCGAACCACGACGGTAGTTTCCGAGCCTAGGTCCAGCTGCCCGCTCGGTAACCAGATGCTGGCGAAAGTGCCACCAGTGCCGGCTTCTTGCCCATAGCTCATTCCGCCAGCAACCAGTAGATGGCCGATATTGCCTAGCGGCTGATCGTAGGAAATCGCGGTTCGCGGAGACCCTGGCAGCGCGGAAGGGGAGCCGGGGTGGTGCGATCCGCTGGTCATTTCGATGCGGGTGCTGGGCTCAGGCCGGGGGCGGTCGCCGCTGGTGGATTCACCACTGGCCAGCAGAATGCCGCCGTCGCGTAGTTGCAGGACGGGGCGGGTCGCCGAGGAGGTGCGTAGCACCCATTTCCAATCGTCAGCCTCGGTGGACTGTGCGGGCTGGCGTCTCAGTCGGTCGAGCGAAGAGAAAACCGAATCCATTTCGATTCGCACGAGCGTCGTCAAGCCGGCGCCCACACGGATGTGCTGCTGCATGGAGGGCAAGAAACCCGCCTGCGTAACCCGTACCGCGTACAGCCCCGGCCGCAATTGTCGAAGCGCGAAGACGCCGTTCTGGTCCGTAATGAGTTGCTGCACAGGGTCCCGGCCGCTAACTCCTTCGGGATCGATCGAAACGGAGGCGCCTAATTGTGGTTGGCCGACCGGGTCCAGCACCAGCCCCGTGAGTTGGCCGTAACGTGTGGCGCCGAAAGAGGGAAGGGCGAAGAGCAGCAGCATGGTCGCTGTCAGCGCGCAGCCGGAGGCCAGACATCGTAACGACTTCACAATCGGTTACCTCCCGGGAGAGGCTTGCGCCGCCGCCTTGCTGTCTGGGGGCGCAGGTGCAACGGTGAAGTCCGTCGTGCGGGAGACGGTTTGATTGGCTACAGCGTCGGTCGCGTCAATCTGCAGGCGATATTTCCCTGGTGGCAGCGCGGTCAGCGGCAGCGACTCTTCGACGGTTAGCTCTTCACCCGTTTGCTTCAGCTGTTCGGAAGTTTGCACCACGTGTGCGACCTGCTTATCCCCCTGAAACACCTGCACGTTCACGGACGCATTGTTCTTGTGCGTCTTGTCGTCGGTCTTCAAATTATAGAGCTGCAGAAAGATGCCCATCTGCTCGTTGCTGCCGAACGTTTGATCCAGCTTGGGGCGAACCTTGGTCGAGCCAATGACGAATTGGCCGATGCCGATCTCCTTCGACGCCACCGGCACCATCTCATCCGCCAGAATCAGCGAACTCGTGGACAGCTTGTCGTCTTCGAACGGTGGCACCGCCAGGCGGGTGTTGACCACCCCGACGTTGTCGTTGCCCGTGTCTTTCAGCACGATATCCAGCCGGTACAGACCGGGCCGCAGCGGGACCGCTTTCTGGTAAATCGAACTGGCCAGGAGCGACTGCTGCAGCAGCGAATCGGGGAAGTCACGGCGGATGGTGTCTTCAAACGTCTGCACCACTCGTCCCGACAGCGTGCTGATTCGCGCGAACAAATCCAGCGTAGCCGTGTGCACCCCGTCGCTCATCTTAAAGCCCATCCCCCGGTTCGGAATCTGCACGGTGATGGGAACCAGAACCGTGTCGCTGGTCACCCGCAGGAAGTCGAAGCGGTAGGTGAATGGAATCTGGTCGCGAACGATCCGGGAGGTTACGATCGACTCCAGGTCCTTGAACTTCACCGCAGGCGCCTGCTGCACTTTGTTGTATTGATCCATCCGGTTGAATTCATCCAGCGAGGCCGATCGGAATCCGCCGAGGGCCGCAGGCATCGTTGAGCCGTCCCCATTCATGAAGCGCGCAGTCCGGCTCGACAGACCCTCGTCCTCGGCCAAGGTGTTGCCCGCGCCGGGTACCATCGTCAAAGCGTCTTTCGCCGATGGGTCGGAGGTCAGCTTAAACTCACCCGTTCCGGTCGGATCCACGAATTCGACCGTGATGCTCTGCCCGATTCCCTCCATCTCGTTGTACGTCCAATCTTCGTACGCGTACGTCTGGGTCTCTCCGCCGCCGAGGTCCATGGGCCGCTCCCAAGTCTCGCCAAGCGTGTGCGTTTCCAATGAATCCGGCTTGCCCCAGATGATGTAAATGCGGCCGCGGTCGCTCTTCCAACCCGGCATGCCGGAAGAGTAATGTTCATTCGCGTATGCGATCCGGCGATAGTGCTCTTCCTTTACCGGGTTGTCGGCCGAATCCGGGTCGGGATTGCGGCGCTGCCAGAATTGCTCGATGAATTCCTCGCGCTCTTCGTTGGTTTGCAGTTGCAGGAAGGCTTTTCGCTCGTCCGGGCTAATGATGTAAGCGACGTCCTCATCCAGCCACTTCTTGTAGGGCGTGGACAGCTCCTTGAGAAGTTGCCGGTCGTTTGCTTTTTGCTGTTTGGCGTTTTGCTTGGAGGTTGGTTGCGGAGCGGCTTGGTCCTGCGCTCTCGCGCCGATGGATAGGAGCACACCACCGCTCAGGACAACCAACAGCAACAGGCGATCCCAACGGTTTTTGCGCATACCTCACCTCGGCTTTGAGTTCGGATTCTATCGCCTGGCGTCACCCAGCGTCAATCAAAACAATCCCCGCCATCATTGGGTCTTAGGCTGGTGAGAGGCACTTGCTGGTTGCAGGGTTGCCCGAGGATTCCGCCCCAAGATCAGCACCGAACATGCTCCCGGCCCGAACTTCCGGCGCAGTCCTCCCGGAAATCCGGCGTGGTCGAACGGCTGGTCCCGCCGGGCCGCGCCCGAGCTATTCGCTGCCGCCGTAGTCGGGAGGGAAAACTTCGTCGCTGGCGACGTCTTCCGGCTCTCCGATCACCTCGACCTCGGTCACTTCCAGCATCATCCCGGTCCTGGGCGTTTTTCCGCGCGATGCGCCTCGCTTCGGCGCCGCCTTCTTGCCGCGGGCCGCCTTTCGGGCGCGGACCGCCTTCTTCTTGGTATGCCGGACCGCCTTCTTCTTGCTCTTGCGAACTGCTTTTTTCTTGGCCATTCGCGGAGTCTACCACCGCCGCACCCGCTACACAATTCCGGCGTGAGCAGCGGCAGCGGCCGTTCAGTGCGCGTCCCAGTCCGTCCAGCCTACTTCCCGCGCACGGTCAGCACCGGGCAAGTCGCATGGCTCACGATCTTGTACGCCGTGGCCTGCGGAAGGTGCGCCGACGCCTCGAACACCAATGGCGCGTGCTTCACGCCCAGCACAATCAAGTCCGTCCCTAGCTCCTCGGCCAGCGCCAGAATCCTCTCCGCGGGCGGCCCCGTTTCCACAAACACTTTCGGCTCGCAAAATAGTCTGGCGTCCGGCGGCACCAAGTTACGCAACTGGCTCTCCAGCAGCGTCTCGCCGCGTTGCGACCGTCCCGCCACGTACAACAGGTACAGTCGCGCATCATCCTGCTGCGCCAGCGAAATCGCGTAGGGCAGGGCCGCCAGCGATTCGGCGCTGAAGTCGGTTGGAAACAGGATCTCGTGCAGATCCGCGATGCTGTCTGGCTCTCCTGTGGTTTCCGGTCCTACCGTGAGCACCGGACATGGCGCGTGCCGGAAGATCGTCTCGGCGACCGATCCCATAAGCAGTTTGCTCGCCCCGGTACGCCCGTGTGTCCCGATGATCATCAGATCAATTCGTTCGTCGCGGATGATCCTGGAGAGCTCCGCCCAGACGTCTCCCTCGCGCGATAGGATTTCGTGTTGAACGCGTCGCAGTTCCCCCGATAGTTTCGCCAGGGCCTCTCGGTCGGCTGTCTGGTGTTTCACACCCAAGCCTTGTAGCCCCTCGCGCGCCGCTGCCGGCAGCCCAATCGGCTCCGGCGTGATGTGCGCCGCAGAGAGCTTGGCGCCATACTTTTCCGCCATCGCCACGGCATACGGAAGCGCCCGCGCTGACGCGCGCGAGAAATCCGTGGCGAAGAGGATCTGTTTGATCGAGACGAGCGGTTCACACATTAGTTCTTTCATGCCCCACCTCGGTTCGCGCGCCCACGCGCCGCTTTTCCATAGAGTCCATCGAAGAATCCTTGGCCTCTGTAAGCGAAGAATAGTTCGCTCCACGGCGGAAGCGCTGTGCGAATCGTCACATTGCCCTGTGAGCTTGCCTGGTGACCCTGACATGGACCTTGCGACACCGAGGCGCCCTTCGCCTCCAGCCCGTTCCCGGTTTCGGTGTGGAACTTGGCTCTCACGATCACCAGAACACCGGCGCGGCGGAGGTTTAGAATGGTGTCGTGGAACGCAAAGTCTTCTGGACCGCATTCACCGTCTTGGGCATGATCGCCGATTTTTCTCTCCCGCTCTGGTGGGCGCTGGCAGCGACCCTCCCGATCGGCCTAGCCAGCTGGTGGCTCGCCTACCGCAGCGATTGGTTCTAGGCGCCTCAACCGCAAGTACAGCGAAAACAGTACGTTAAATCCGTAGCCATCGCGGTTTATTCGGGTGGTATAATCCGCTTCCCAGTAGGATTTTGTATCCGCCCAGCCTCCGTGGAAGAGACCATTCCAGCCATCCGGTCCCTCTGCGTCTTGGAGGCCTGCGATGCGTACGACGCTGAAGCTTACTCTGCCTTTGGCCTTGAGCGTTGCTGCCGTAGCCCTGCTCTTTGCCGTCGATCAGGTGAGCACGGAAAGGCGCAATCTGCGGAACGACCTGACCCGTCAGGCCGCCAGCCTCGCCGAGAGCGTTCAAGAGAACGCCCAACACCTCCGGGAGCGCAGCTCGCTCCCAGCCCTCAGGCGCTTGCTCGAAAAAATAGGCCAGCATCAGCATCTGAAAGGCATAGCCATCTACGATGCGAACGGCGCGCCCCTGGCTCTTACCAGTGAGATCCCATCGGAGTTTCAGTCGCTTCGCGCGGCGGCCTCGTACCCGGACGCTGCTTCGACCAATGGGGGCAGGTTCTTCACGCTCGACAATATGGATTTGTACGTCTATCGGCTTCCCCTTGGCGGCGACGAAAAGCAAGACGGGTCCATCGCCATCTTCTACGACACCAGTTACATCACCGCGCGGCTCTCTCAAGAGCTGCGCGATGCGCTCCTCACCGGCTTCCTGCAGACCATCCTGATTACGGGCCTGGCTCTGCTCCTGGTCCGCACCATGCTGACCAAGCCGCTGGCTCGCACCGCGAAATGGTTGCGCACCCTTCGCTCCGGAGCCGGCAATGGGCATGCTCCGCCGCTTCCGCCCGAAGACGAGGTTTTCGACCAGCTTCACCGCGAAGTGGCGCACCTGGCCAGCGATCTCAATGCCGCCCGCGCTTCCGCGGAGGAAGAAGCCCGCCTGCGCGATTCCGACTCCTCTCTCTGGACCGCCGAACGGCTCCGTGTCAGCCTCCGCCGGAAGCTCGACGAAAAGCCCCTCTTCGTCGTCGCCAATCGTGAGCCCTACATGCATGTCTTCCAGGAGCGCGATCATGCAATGCGCGTGCTGGTTCCGGCCAGCGGACTGGTTACCGCTCTCGAGCCTGTGCTGCTCGCCTGCAACGGCACTTGGATTGCTCACGGTTCCGGCAGCGCCGACCGCGAAACCGTGGACGCTCATGACCGTCTCCGCGTGCCCCCGGATCATCCGAGCTACACGCTCCATCGCGTCTGGCTCACCTCGGATGAGCAAAAAGGCTACTACGAAGGGTTTTCGAACGAGGGCCTCTGGCCGCTCTGCCACATCGCGCACACGCGCCCAATCTTCCGGCCCCAGGATTGGCTTGATTATCAGCTTGTGAACCGCCGCTTTGCCGACGCCGCCCTCGCCGATATGGAAGGCGCCGAATCGCCCATTGTCCTCGTCCAGGATTACCACTTCGCCGTGCTTCCCCGCATGATTAAGGAAGCGCGCCCCGATGCCCGCGTAGCCATCTTTTGGCATATCCCTTGGCCCAATCCCGAGGTCTTCGGCATCTGCCCTTGGCAGAGCGAACTGCTGGACGGCCTTCTGGGCGCCGATCTGATCGGATTCCATATCCAGTCGCACTGCAATAACTTCCTCGAAACGGTGGACCGCGCCCTCGAAGCGCTCACCGAATGGGACCGTTTCGCCGTCAACCGCAGAGGCCACGTAACTCGCGTCCGCCCCTATCCGATCAGCGTCGCTTTTCCGGAGACCGCCCCGGAAGCGGACGAGTGGCGCAATCCCGGCCACGATCGCGCGACGCTCTGCGCTGAGCTTGGCATCGAAGCAAGCCTGCTGGGGGTCGGCGTCGATCGCCTCGACTACACCAAGGGAATTCTGGAGCGCTTTCGCAGCGTCGAGCTCTTCCTCGAACGCCACCCCACCTACCAGCGGCGTTTCGCGCTGATACAGATTGGCGCGCCGAGCCGCACCGCCATCGATCGCTATCACCAATTTATCGGGGAAGTCCGTGCCGAAGCCGAACGCATCAATCTTAGGTTCCAGGCGGGCCGCTGGAGACCGATCGTCTTGCTCGAAAGGCATCACTCGCACGAGGAGATCGCTCGCTACTACCGCGTTGCATCCTTGTGCATGGTCACCTCGCTCCACGACGGAATGAATCTGGTCGCCAAGGAATTTGTCGCTTCCCGCGACGACGATCAGGGCGTCTTGATCTTAAGCACTTTCGCCGGCGCCTCTCATGAGCTTTCCGACGCACTGCTCGTCAATCCTTACGACGTCCAGCAGGTCGCCGAGGCCATCCATCACGCCCTCGAGATGACCGGGCAGGAACAGGCTGAGCGCATGCGCCGCATGCGGCACAATGTGCGGGAACACAACGTCTATCGCTGGGCAGCCAATCTTCTTTCCGACCTCACCGAGATTCGCGTCGATACTTCCGATCGGGTCGAGGTGCCGCCGTCGTCATGACCCGTTCACCTCGCGCCCTCCCGAACCTGCTCGATCGCTGGGACGCGGTCGCCCCGCGCCTTCGCCACAGCGCCCGCATCGCCCTGTTCCTTGATTTTGACGGCACCCTCGTGCCCATCGCCCCGCGCCCCGACCAGGTCCGGCTCGCCGCCTTCACGCGTCGCCTGCTCGAACGCCTCGCGAATCGTTCGCGCGTCCGCGTGACTGTGATCAGCGGCCGCCGGCGCGGTGAACTCTTGCATTACATCGCCGTACCCAATGTCCGCTATCTGGGCCTCTATGGCTGGGAACGTGGCCGCCGCTCGGCCATCCCCCGCCCGGCGCAATCCGCGCTCCGCCGCGCGCGCGCCGTTCTTTGCAATAATTTACCTGCTTTTCCAGGTGTGTGGTTGGAAGACAAGAGCAGCAGCCTCTCCCTCCACGTTTCTGCTGCCAGACCCATTGTTGCGGCGGGTGCGCGCCGCCGCGTCGCCGCTCTCCTCCGTCCATTTCGCGAGCATCTTCGCATCCTCGAGAATGTCCGCGACCTCGAAATCACGCCCCTCTGTGTGCCCGACAAAGGCGCCGCTCTCCGCCAATCCTTGGCCGGAGAGTTCCGCCTCGCCCTGCCCATTTATTTCGGTGACGACTTTTCCGACGAGCCCGCCTTCGCCGCCGCCCGCCACGGTGTGTCCGTTCTCGTCGGCGCCCGGCGCCCCACGCGCGCGCAATTCCGCCTTCGCGACCCCAACGAAGTCGCCGACGCGCTCACCCGATTGGAGGCGACTCTCGAATGACCGCCGCCCGACGACACGGAAACAAATAGGCCTACCCGTTTTCCGCAAGTATCCTTTAGCATCGAGCGGCGCCCAATAGCACTTCGACGCCCGCATGAACATCCGCGACGCCACCGCCAGCTACGAGAAATGGTTGGCCAGCCACACGCCGCTGGTGCCCTCCGACCTTCGCCACAAGCACAAGCTCATGCGCCATTCCGCGTTCGAGTTCTTTCGCGGTACGTTCTATCGCTGGATGCAGCTCTGGCCTGCAATTTGCCCTGTGCCGAACACAGCGCCGCGCCTGCTCGCCGTCGGCGACCTGCATGTCGAGAATTTCGGAACCTGGCGCGACGCCGAAGGCCGCCTCATCTGGGGCTGCAACGATTTCGACGAGGCGCACACATTTCCCTACACGCTCGATCTGGTGCGCCTGGCCACCAGCGCGCACCTGGCCAGCGAGGCCAATCACCTGGCCATTCGCCGCCGCGATGCCAGCGACGTCATCCTGGACGGCTATCGCGACGCGCTCAAAGTCGGCGGCAAGCCCTTCGTCCTTGGCGAACATCACGTCTGGCTGCGTCAGATCGCTTACGCCCGCCTCCGCGATCCCGTCCATTTTTGGAGGCGCATGGAGCAGCAGCCGCCATGGAAGGGTCCGCTGCCGCCTGACGCGCGCCGCGGCCTCGAGGCCATGCTGCCCGAACGAAAAATGCCCTGCGAAATAAAACGCCGCGTCGCCGGCATCGGCAGCCTCGGCCACCGGCGCGTCGTTTTCATCGCCGATCATTCCGGCGGCAGGATCGCGCGCGAAGCCAAGGCGCTCGTGCCTTCCGCGTGTGTCTGGGCCCGCCAGCAGCCCCCGGGCCAAGTCCACTACTCCGAGATCCTCGATCGCTCCGTGCGCGTTCGCGACCCATTCGTCCGCGTGCAAGACAACTGGGTATTTCGGCGTCTCGCCGCCGACTGCTCGCGCATCGAGCTCTTCATGCTCCCTGCCGAGCGCGACGAAGAACGCCTGCTCTACGCCATGGGCTGGGAAACCGCCAACGTCCACCTCGGCAGCCGCGCCGCCATTCCCGCCGTTCTCCGCGACCTCAAGAGGCGCCCCGCCCGCTGGTTGCATCACGCGAGCAAAGCCATGGCCGTCGCCACCAAGCGCGACTGGAAAGACTACCGCCGCGCCTGACCCCGTTCCAGTTCCGTCGGTTTGCCGATCGCCAGCAGTCATGTGCCGTCCCCGCGGCCAACACCCCAGCGGCGTCATTCTGAACGGAGTGGCGGCCTGTTTTTGCTCGCGTCCCGTTCGTCGGGACGCGCCGCCACGCAGTGAAGAATCTCTCTGAGGTTTTGCGGTTGGTCTTCCGTCTACGAATCTCTCTCTTGATTTTCCCCGTGATACAATCCGCCCACCTAAACCTTCGGAGGAGACAGCCATGAAATCGTCCGTCCCGCGCACCATCGCGTTCGTCTCGGCCCTGCTCGTTTTCGCCGCGCTGACCTTCGCGCGCCCCGCCGATAGCGGCTACCATCTCCTGAAAACCTACAAATTCGACGCCGCCCCCGGCAGCACCACCGAATATTTCGACTACATCACCGTCGATTCCGCCGCCCGCCGCGTCTACCTCTCTCGCGGCACCGCCGTCGAGGTCATGAACGCCGATACCGGCGCGCTCCTTGGCTACATCCCCGGCTTCAAACGCCAGCATGGTGTCGCCCTCGCGCCCGAATTCAACCGCGGCTTCATCAGCGACGGCACGCTCGCCCAAGTGACCATCTTCGATCTGAAAACTCTGAAAGTTGTTGGCATGGCCAAGGCCGAGCCCGATACCGACTGCGTCGTCTACGATCCCGCCACCAAGCGCGTCTTCACCATGAATGGCGATAGCCACAGCACCACCGTCATCGACGCCAAAACCGGCGACGTCATCAAGACCATCGCCCTGGAAGGCGCCCCCGAATTCGCCGTGGCCGACGGCAAAGGAATGGTCTACGCGAATCTCGCCAATAAAAATGAGGTTGCCGCGATTGACGCCAAAACCCTCGAAGTCAAAGCCAATTGGCCCACCGCCCCCTCCGGCGGTTCCACCGCCCTGGCCATGGACCGCGAGCATCGCCGCCTCTTCAGTGCCGGCCGCAACCCGCAGGTGCTCGTGGTGATGGACGCCGATAGCGGCAAAGTCATTCAGTCCTTCCCCATCACCTCCACCACGGACGCCGCCGCCTACGATCCCGCAACCAAACAGATATTCGTCTCCACCCGCGAGGGCAATATCCACGTCTACCACGAAGATACGCCCGACCAGTACAGCGTCGTCGACACCGTAAAATCCCAAGTCGGCGCCAAGACCATGGGCCTGGACACCAAGACGCACAATCTCTACCTGGACACCTCCGACTTCGGCGCAGCCCCCGGCGCCCACTGCCGAACGCCCGCGTCCGCAGCCGCCGGCCGTCCTCGGCACCTTCCGTGTCCTGGTGTTTGGCAAATAAGCCGTTATCGGCGCTGCGTTTGCCTCGCCCGCGCAGCCTTCTTGCGCGCCCGACTTATTCCTTGACCGCCAGCGCCCAGATCGGGTATTACCGAGGTACACGAGCAGATCGTTAAAAAGCGGCCCGTAGCCTAGCCCATGAACATCTCCGCTCCGTTTATCCGCCGTCCTGTGGCTACGTCGCTTTTGACGGCCGCCCTTCTGCTTTACGGCTCCATCGCTTTCCGCGAGCTTCCGGTGGCCTCTCTGCCCCAGGTGGCCTACCCCGTAATCCAGGTCCAGGCAGACCTGCCGGGCGCCAACGCCGACACCCAGGCGTCCGCTGTCGCCACGCCCCTCGAGCGCATGTTTGGCCGCATCGCCGGCGTCAACCAGATGACCTCCCTGAGCCGCCTCGGCAGAACCCAAATCGTCTTGCAGTTTGATCTTGGATCGCAATATCGACGCCGCCGCCCGCGACGTGCAAGCCGCCATCAACTGCGGCCCGCGGCCAATTGCCCGCCAATTTGCCCACCAATCCCGCCTGGCGCAAGGTCAATCCCGCCGAGGCGCCGATCATGGTCATGGCGCTCACTTCCGAACGGCCACGCAAGAAGCCATGTTCGACGCGGCCGATTCGATCCTGGCCCAGAAGCTCCAGCAGATCGCAGGGGATCGGCCAGGTGCAGGTGGGAGGCAGTTCGCAGCCGGCCGTCCGCGCGGAAGTCAACCCGCTGCAGTTGAGCAAGCTGGGCATCAGCCTCGATCAGGTGCGTGTGGCCATCAACGGCTCCAATGCCCATTCGCCCAAGGGTGCTTTGCGGATTCCACGCACGCATTCTCCTGGACGCCAATGACCAGCTTTTTCGCGCCGAGGATTACGGGCGCCTGATCATCGCCTACAAAAATAACGCCCCGGTTCACTTGTCCGACGTGGCCACCGTCGTCAATGGCCAGGTGAATGTCCTCAACACGGGATTGATCAACGGCAGGCCGATGGTCGAGCTGGACCTTTCCGCCAGCCCTCGGCCAATATCATTGACACGGTCGATCGCGTGAAAGCCGTGCTGCCCTTGCTGCGCGCCTCGATTCCTCCCTCGATCAATCTCACGGCCGGCCAGGACCGCACCGTCACCATTCGCGCTTCGGTCCACGACGTCGAAGTGAGCCTGGTCATCTCCATCGTCCTGGTCGTCCTGGTGATTTTCGCCTTTCTCCACAGCGTTTGGGCCACGGCCATTCCCGGCGTCGCCGTGCCCGTGTCGCTGGTCGGAACCTTTGGCGTCATGTACTTGCTGGGCTATTCCATCGACAATCTTTCCCTGATGGCCCTCACCATCTCCACCGGCTTCGTGGTGGACGACGCCATCGTCGTGATCGAAAACATCACCCGCTATCTCGAAAAAGGCATGGCTCCCCTCGAAGCGGCTCTGGAGGGCTCCACGCGAGATTGGCTTCACGGTGCTCTCCATGAGCACTTCGCTCATCGCCGTCTTCATTCCCATTCTTCTGATGGGCGGAATTCTCGGCCGCATCTTCCGCGAATTTGCCATCACGCTCAGCGTGGCCGTGGCCATCTCGCTGGTGGTCTCTCTCACCGCCACGCCCATGATGTGCGCCCAGCTGCTCAAGCCGCACGAGAAGAACAAGCGGAGAAGGGCCTGTTCCGCGATCCTGCAGCGCGGATTCGATTCGCATGGCCGACGAATACGCCCGCAGCCTGCGCTGGGCCCTGCGCATCGAGCCGCTCATGCTTGCACTGTCCTGCTGGGCACGCCTGGCCTGGCGGTTTATCTGTACTCATCATTCCCAAGGGCTTCTTCCCGCAGCAGGATACCGGACGAATCAGCGGCCTGGCCTTGAGCTCGGAGGATACTTCCTTTCAAACCATGCGGCAGAAGCTCGGCTCAGTACATGACTCCATCATCCAGAGCGATCCCGCCGTCGGCGTGGTGACGGGCAACATCGGCGCCCGGTCCAATCAGGCCTCCTTCAACGTCACGCTGAAGCCGCTCGCGGAGCGCAAGGTCAGCGCCGATCAGGTGATCAATCGGCTGCGGCCGCGCCTCGCCCGCGTGCCCGGAGCCACGCTTTTCCTCCAGGCGGTGCAGGATGTGCCAGATCGGCGGCCGCCCGGGCAACGCCCAATTTCAGTACACCTTGCAGGGAGACAATTTCAAGGAACTGCTCGAGTGGGCGCCCGCGAATTGTTGCAGAGCATGAAGGCCATCCCCGGCCTGCTCGATGTGAACACCGATCTGCAAAACCACGGACTCGAGGCGGGCTTGGTGATCGACCGCGATACCGCCAGCCGTCTCGGCATCACCGCCGCCGACCATCGACAATACGCTCTACGACGCTTTTGGCCAGCGGCAGGTCTCCACCATGTACAAAGCCATGAACCAGTACTTTGTGGTGATGGAGATCGATCCGCAGTTCCAGACAGGGCCCCGATGGCGCTCAAGAATATCTACCTGCGTTCCACCACCGGGACAGATGGTCCCGCTTGACCGCCTTCTCGCACTATGACCGGTCCGGCACCGCGCTATCGATTGCCCATCAGGGCCCGTTCCCGGCCGTGACCTTCTCCTTCAACCTGGCCCCGAGCTACCTCCCTGGGAGACGCAGTCGCGGCCATCCAGAAGATGCAGAGCGCAACTCGGATTGCCGACCAGCATTCGCCCCGGCTTCCAGGGAACCACGCAAGCCTTTCAGCGACTCCCTGGCCTCTCAGCCCTATCTGATCCTGGCCGCCCTGGTCACGGTCTACATCGTCCTCGGCATTCTCTATGAGAACTACATCCACCCGATCACCATTCTTTCCACGCTGCCTTCCGCCGGTGTCGGCGCTCTGCTGGCCTTGCTTCTCTTTCACAGCCCAGCTCACTGTCATTGCCTTCATCGGCATCATCCTGCTGATCGGCATCGTCAAGAAAAACGCCATCCTGATGATCGATTTCGCCATCCAGGCCGAACGCAACGAAAATAACAGCCCCGAGGAATCCATCTACCAGGCCTGCCTGCTGCGTTTCCGGCCCATCATGATGACGACCATGGCCGCCCTGTTTGGCGGCATCCCCATCGCCATCTCCAATGGAAACGGCGCCGAGCTGCGCCGCCCCTTGGGCATCGCCATCGTCGGCGGCCTCATCGTCAGCCAGATGCTCACCCTCTACACCACCCCCGTCATCTACCTCTACATGGACCGCCTCCGCGAATGGATCAGCGGCGAAAAAATGCACGCCCTCGACGTAATCCCCCCCAAAATCTCCGCCGCCGACTAGCGCTTCCTTAAGTCTGTCCGCGCGCTGTCATCCCGAGCCCGGTCGCCCGCCGCTGGCGAACGGCGGTGAGGGATCTGCTGCTGTCCTTGTCCGTTCCGCGCGTTAGTCGGGTGCCCCAGGTTTCGCTCTCCCGAAACCTGGGTCCGGCTCGTCTCCGTTCAGCTTTTCAATTGGGGCACGTGGTCTGGTGCTTCCACAAATCGCCGCGACAAGCAACCACCGGTCATTCTGAGCGGAATGGCGGCCGGCTTCTTCCTGCATCCCGCTCCTGCGGGATGGCCGCCATGCAGTCGAAGAATCCCTCTGCGTCTTCGAGCTGAAGTCCCCGGCAAGGGGAGCTTCAGCGGTAAGCAAGTCTCACACCGCCCTTCCCGCCGCCGCCCCCGAAGCCCACGCCCACTGAAAATTGTGCCCGCCCAATTGCCCCGTCACGTCCACCACCTCGCCAATAAAAAAAAGTCCCGGCACCGACCGGCTCTCCATCGTCTTGCTCGATAACTCATCCGTATCCACGCCCCCCGCCGTCACCTCCGCCTTCTCGTACCCCTCGGTCCCCGACGGCGCCAGGACCCACGCATGCGCCGCCCGCTCCAGTTCCGCCAACGCCGCATTCGTCCAGGACGCAGGCGCATGCAACTCCAGCCACCGCGCCGCCAGCCGCCCAGGCAAAAACTCGCGAAACGCCGCCCGCGCCGCCGTCATGTTCCGAGCCGGCCCCGCGCGAAGAGCCGCCGCCAAATCCCGCCCCGGCGCCAGATCAATCGAGATCGCCCGCCCCGCCCCCCAATACGAAGAAATCTGCAAAATCGCCGGCCCGCTCAACCCCCGATGCGTAATCAGCATCTTTTCCCGAAACTCCCGCCGAGACCGAAGCGAAGCGGGTGCCCCGTCCTTCGCATTTCGAAGGGCGGGGACTTTGACTTGACGCTCCGTCCTCACCACCACCTCCGCCGAAACCCCCGCCAAATCGCAATAATCCCCGCGATCCTTCGCATCCAGCACCAACGGCACGAGCCCCGGCCGCGTCTCGCGAATCTTCAATCCAAACTTCCGCGCCAGCTCATACCCAAACCCCGTCGCCCCCATCTTCGGAATCGAAAGCCCCCCGGTAGCCACCACCAGCGCCGGCGCCCGAAACTCCTCCGCCTCCGTCCGCGCCACAAACTCCGTCGTCCGCGAAACCTCGCAAATCCGCGTCCCCGGAAAAATCCGCACCCCCGCCGCCCGGCATTCCGCCTCCAGCATCCGCGTAATGTCCTCCGCCGACCGGTCGCAAAATAACTGCCCCAGCGTCTTCTCGTGATAAGCAATCCCATGCTTCTCGACGAGCGCAATAAAATCCCCCGGCGTATACGACGCCAGCGCCGACTTCGCAAAATGCAAATTCGCCGAAAGAAAATTCTCCGGCCCCGAATAAAGGTTGGTGAAATTGCAGCGCCCGCCCCCCGAAATCAATATCTTCTTGCCCGACCCGCTCCGCATGCTCCAGCACCGCCACCCGCCGCCCGCGCCTCCCCGCCTCCACGGCGCACAGCAGCCCCGCAGCCCCACCCCCAAGAATCAGCACATCGAATGTTTGCATCGCAAAGCAGCCCGACGAGCATTGTGCCGCCTGCGCGAGGAAAATCTCTCTAAGATTTTATGGTCAGGCGGTAAGCAAGTAAGAGGTGCTGCGGTCGCATGAGTCGAGCCTCGGTGGGAAGCAAGTCCATTCGAGACCTGTACGGCTATTCCTTCTGGGTGCTAGCCGAGCGCTGGCGGAGCTTTTCGGGAGAAATCTCAACCACTGTCCCGTCACGCCAGACGTAGATCGGCAAGCCTGCCCGGGCACGCTCGGCAATGGCGTTCTCGACGGCCACCCTGAGAGCCATCTCAGCACGCTCTTCCAGGGGCAGTTCGAGGATACTTGTGGTCTGCTTCGTCATGTTGTTCCGTACTGCGCAATCAGTCGGCTGAAGATGTCTCGCTCCATTATACGGACCTCCCGCCGGGTCCCACAGTTTTCACATTCCGAACCTGGGCCCCCTTGTCCCACAAGCGGTCCTTAGGGGGTCGGAGCTTCAGCTCCGACACAACAGGCCGCACAAACGGCGGCTTCAGCCGCTGAAGTCCGCAGACAATTCACACTGCCCGCCCCAGCCCCAGCCCCAAGAATCAGCACATCGAATGTTTGCATCGCGAAAGCAGCCCGACGACTGCGAAAAACCCGAATTGGCGGAAAACCGGAACGTACCTGGAACACGAAGATTAGCGATGAGCGCAGAGTTGGTGGAACATATTCTGCCAATCGTCGACTAGGGGAATTTCGCCACCGTTTCCGTCGGCTACGTCCCTGAACACGCTGCAAAAGCACTCGGCCCGCTTCTTCCCATCACCTTCAGCAGCGAATCGCGCTCGGCATTCATTGAGTCGCTTCGCGATCGATGCGATCTCTGCGTCGGAGTACGTGGAGAATACCCGGCTTGCTCGCTGTGATTCAGAGATTGTCGCGCGGTCCTGACGGTACTTCCTCAGCGCGGTTAGAAAATCCATTCCCGACTTTACGGATTCAAAAACCGCCTTCGCAGTTGCGAGTGCCTCAAGCCAAGTTTCTGCGGAAGCTGGCATGGTGGCGAGAGTTTACCAGAACAATATAAAGCTGTGTATAATCCCCACGCAGATTCCAACGAGACTGGAGGAGTGTATGGCAACCGCAAAGAAACACTACGCACGCTATTACATCGTGCGGGGTCTGCAAACAATGTGGGCTGGCGACGCGGCCCAAGCCGGTTCTTTATTCCGCGAGTTCGTGATTACCTCAAACGAATTCAGCTCGACGCTGGGCACATTCCAGGTCTACGGTCTCGAAGGGGCGAGCGGTGGCATCAAGGCCGGAAAATTTGCCCCCTCGGACGCAGAACCAACGGTTTTGTTCGACAAAGATTTTAACGGCCTCGATTTGGCAGCAAAACAATTCGAAGAGTTGGTTGCCGAGGCGCAGAAACGGGGATTCAAACCAATAACGATGATGGAGATGCTCGAATTCGAAGATAAAGCGCGACGTTCCTAACAAATTCGCTACCCCGTCTCTAGGGAGCAAAAATTGCTCTTACGAGGATTCTTGAATGGGCGGCATGGGCGACACGATTCGCGGCAGGACCAAACTCGAATGCTACAAAAAGTTTCGGCGTGAAGTGAACCGCCAAGAGATCGAAGAACGATACGACATGTCGATGGACGCCGGCCTAGGTGATAAACAGGCGCTATATCGGCAAATGAAAAAGGACCCCAAGACCGGCGAATGGGTTTTGTACTATCATTTCCATACGTAGGAAGGAGAAAAATGTTAACCAAACTTTTGCTCCTCCTGCGGTGTCAAGAGGCCGTCGGAGCAGTGCCATCGGGGGGCAAAGTCTGACGGCCATTAGCAACAGCATTAGGGTCAAGGATCGCTATCAGCGCTGGCAGAGCCCTAACGATCCGGGTCGTGACTCTCGTCACGCTGAGGGGAACGAAAAAGGAACCCCCGCCGGAACATCGGATGCGACACGGTCCTCGCTTACGTGCTTTTCCCGAGCCCGCAAGGGACGGGCTTGGCACCAAACCCCGAAAGGCAAATGAGCGGCGCCCGGACGCTGCTCACGAGCCTAATCAAGACGTACAAGAGCCGATCTATCCCTGTCTGGCGGCGAGAGCTACAGTAAGCGCGTTCAGGAATTCGTGAGTGTCCGCGTAGTAATTCGGATACGCGCTCCGTAACTTCTTAACTGAATTCACCCAAACCAATACCGCGTCCAAATCACCGCGTTTGGATTTTTCTATGGAGGCTACAACCCGGGACGCTTGTCTTCTATCTGCATATCCGGTCACTTTTATGGTGTTCTTGTCTGTGTTCAGCACGAGCAGCAACCATTTGAAACCGTTCATATGTCGGCGCGGCAGAACTTGAAGCGCCTCAGCAAAACCGTGCAACCGCTGGCGCACCCTCAGCTCTTCTGTAGCGCCCTGTAGCTCCAAGATCAGTGCCGTCCCAGTCGGAGTCCCCGGGACTAGTGGCGTGCCTTCTCTATCAGCTAAGGCCGAGCCCATGAGGGCAAAAAATCGTCGCCATTCGGATGGGCCTGCCCCAAACTTTAGAGGTTGTCTTGTGAAGGTGGTCACCGTCTCTACCGCAGTCGCGAATGCGTGCTGCAATTGCGTGCGTAACTGAATCTCAATTCTTTGATCACGCCAAGGCTCGCGAGACGCCACGCGTGGGTGGTAACGTCCCGCTATGTGTATTCCTCTATAACCATCATCCTTCGGCCCCCTGATGTAGTCATAGCATTTGAGTTTCCCTTCCTCTGGAAGGAGCGAGTCATCCCCTCGATACATATAATAGAGATCGTGGACCGCCTTAATGGACGAGACAATTGCGCGGCAGCCGCCCAAATCATGCATTTGCGACAGCTTCATGGTTGGCTCACGAACCAGCTTATTCATCACGGAGGAAAATCTCTTTAAACGCTGGGCCACAATTACCTTCGGCTCGATTCGTTGGGCTCGCCCGCGAAGTGCCGCCTGAAATGCGTTCAAAGGAAGGCCGTGGGAAGTACGCCAGTTCTCAACTATTCCGAAGGCAATATTTCGCGCCCGAGCTTCATCCTCGGTCTCCGGCGTCAGCGGCGGCGGTGCTTTCCACCACGGAATGAGCAGTTTTCCCGCTCGATCTATCGCGCCTTTGCCATATTCGCGCTTTACCCATTCAGCCATATTGCCCGGCTCCCGGTGGTGCGCATTTGTGAGAGCGCCTCCTTGGCCCCTAAATCCATCCAGGTCTTGCCGCGGAACAAGCGACTTGGCAGCCCTCAAATTTCACGCCTTCGGCAATGTTCACCAACTGACGCAAACGAGCTCTCAGTTGGTAGACGGGAAACGCATTCATTCGTTGCATAGAGCTGCCGTCCCCTGCCGGAACGAACAGTGACCCCACATCTGGCGGTGGATTTACCATTGCATAGATGGTCGCACACTCTCTCTCATGTGCCCAGTGGGGACACGGATTCGGCTCGGCTCAAATCCAGAACCCCTTGCACCCAATGGTAAAATAGAAATGTAGTCCGCCGAGGGAGAGTCCCTGATCCCTCCGTCTTGGGATCAAGCACTCGTACCGAGGCGCGAAATCTGTGCCAAAATGTAAGTGCCTTAGAATGATATTCATGTGGACTGCTATCGCCGTAAGTCCCCTGGAATGATATTCATGTGGTTTGCCCGGGGGGTGGGGGGTGCAGTTTGTATCTAACTAATAATAAAGCGCTTCCAAAACCCCTAATGCACGGTGACGTTCAGCATCGCAGTGTTCCGCCCGAAGGCGTTGGTGGCGTAAAGCGTGTACGTGGTCGATTGCGTCGGCGAGACCGTCACGCTGGTCCCGCGCACCGGGCCCACGCCGGCAGGTTGGGTTGCGTGGTCGTGCGCGCTGCGGCTATGCCGGTGCTGCGGCGAACTCGCGGATCTCGACTTCCACTCCGGCGCGTAATGCTTCCCGCGCCGCTTCTAGCAGCCTCCGCGTTACCTCGGCGTCGACGTAGGCTTCGCCGCAGTTCTCGCATACCTGCGCGGGTACCTTGCGCACGACCAGCGCCGCTCCCTGCCGTTCCATCGTTACCGTCGTCAGGCCCTCGCGCGTTTCTCCCAGCTTGCAAACCACGCACTTCATGGTTTTCTCCTCTCGAAGCCCGGCTCCCATTGTGCCGCGTCCGGCTCGCCGGCGTTAGGAAAGTCCTAATGCACGGTGACGTTCAGCATCGCACTGTTCCGCCCGAAGGCGTTGGTGGCGTACAGCGTATAAGTAGCGGACTGTGTCGGCGAGACCGTCACGCTAGCGCCGCGCACCGGGCCTACGCCCGTGATGATCAGGTACGACGCTCCGGTCACGTTCCAACTCAGCGTGATGGGCGTCCCTCCGGATACCGATTGCGAACTTGCGGTGAAGCTGCTGATGACGGGCGCAGCGCCCTGCGGAACATTCGCGGCGGTGTAAATCGGGTTCATCTGCACCACCTCGAAATCGGAGGCGGTCACGTTGCCGAGATTGTGCAGATCATTATTGTCCCAGCGATCGTCCGGAGCGCCGCTGATGTACATCGACGAGCCGTTGTCGGCCATGATCATCCCGTACTTCTTGAGCGCGCTGAGGATCACCTGATTCGTCGCGGAAAAAGTCGAGATATTGAAGCTGGCCTTGAGCCGCAGGCGCATGCCCATGGGCGCGGCATTGGCGTTGGTCGAGTTGGCGGCCCAATGCGACGCGGGCGGCACGAACGCGGCTCGGCTCGATTGCAGCGTGAAGCGCAGCGCATGTGCAATGGTCCCGGCGGCGACTTCGTCGTAGCGCGCCAGCCCAGGGAAAATCGGCAGTCCGGCGGCGTCGGCGGACGTCCACGTGTAAGGACGCTGCTCGCCATTGCTGAGGTCCCAGATCGCGGCCGACCCGGCGCTCCAATCCGAAGCGTTCGGATACGCGCTGTACAGCTCGTACAGCCAGCAATTGCCGCTGTCGATCACCAGCACGTGCCGGTCGCCGCTGCCCGGATTCGGATAGCCCTCGATCGGCGCGCTCAGCGGAATCGGCATCGGACCCGGATCGCTCTCGTCTCCGTACGCCGTGAAATTAATAGGCAGTTGCCCCTGCTGCGCGCCCACGATGAGATAAGGAATGCCGATGCTCGACCCAGCGTAAAGCCCCGAACCGAAATCGGGATGCACGGAAACGCTTGCCCCTATGAAATTGATAATCGCCGCGGAATTAGCATCGACGGCCGCGGTGGAAATGTCCTGGTTCCAAAGATTATTGCTGGGAAACGGAACGACGCCGTTGAGGCTCGCGCCTTGTCCCGTGCTCATCGCGCTGCAGCTGGAAGGCGTTCCCGGCGGCGGCGCCCCCGGCGAAGATGGATTGTTCGACGAGGAATTGCTCGAACTAACGCCCGTGCACCCGCTCGACAGCAGGGCAGCAACCGCAACGAATTGGAGCAGCAGAGAACGCTTCACAAGAGTTTCTCGCGATCGAAGTTAGGACAGCAAAGCTCAGTTCAGTAAAGTATGCACAAGCAATCGCCATCCGAACACTGTACCGAAGTCCAGTAGAAGATCAGACGAGGCCAAGCGCGGTGCGGACGTTGATCAGTGAAGCGCAGCAAAGCGAAGCGAAGCACGCAGCGTCAAGTGGCCGCCGCGAGCAAAAGGGAAGGACGCGAAATGTGGGTGGGCCAGGATCCGCCGGATTCGGTTTGCCTGGCTGCGCAGCACGCTACCTGGTGATGAACTCGGAGCCCAATGTGCCTGAAGTAAGATCGTTCCGGAAAACTTCTCCGCCCTTCATCACGAATTTCACTCGCTCCGTCTCGCCGATGTCGGCGAGCGGATCGCCGGAAACGGCGACGATGTCCGCGAACTTGCCCTTGCTGATCGACCCGACGTCGTTTCCCCAGCGCATGAGCTTTGCCGCATTGATCGTTCCGGCCTGCAAGGCTTGCGCAGGAGTCATTCCGCCGATCTTGACCAGCGCGGTGAACTCGATCGCGTTGGTGCCTTCAGGAATCGTGGCGCCTTCCGATCCCGTGCCCAAAACAGTGACGACTCCCGGCGTCGCGATGCACATCCTCAAATTCTTCTGGAAGATCGGTACCATCCGGTATTTGCCGCCGGTGTTCTTTGCATCGGTGTCATCGATCGAGGGCATGGAGTAGCGGAGAATCGTCGGAGAGTAGTACAGCCCTTTCTCGGCCATCGTGTTGCACATCGCTTGCGTCAAGCCAAACCCGTGCTCGATGGAGTCGCCGCGCAGACCGGCGGTGATGGCGTTTTGCAATCCCTCGCCGCCATAGGCGTGCGCGCCTGTGTACAGGCCCAGCCGCTGCGCCTCCTCATCGATCGCCTGCACCACTTCCAGCGGATAAGTCATTTCGTACGCAGGCTCCCCGCTGGCCGTGAAGTGATAATTCCCCGTCGGGTACAACTTGATGTGGTCCACACCGTGTTCAACTTCCGTGCGCACCGCGGCCCGCGCCTCTTCCACATTATGGACGACAATCGCGTTCAGCATTTCGGGATCCGGCTTTTCGTTCGGACCCGGCGTGCTCCCTCCCCAGACGATGCCTCGGCCGGATACCTGCAGCCTGGGGCCGACGATCATGCCCCTGTTGATCGCCTCGCGGAGCGTGACGTCCTGATAGCCGTTGCCGTGAGAGGTCATTTCTTTCATCGCGGTGAAGCCGTGGTTAAGCGCGATCCGCAACCTCTGGCTGGCGGCGAGCAGCGCTTGGTCGCCAGTCATTTTTCCGCGCGCCGTCATGAAATGGTTATGCGAGTCGATCAGCCCCGGCAGCACGGTCGCCGAGCTGAGATCGATCACGGGAGTTCCCGGCGGAATCGTGACGGCGCCCTCCGGTCCGACGTCAGCGATTCGCTGGCCCTGAATCAGCACGACCTGCTTGGTCAGCATCTTGCCGGTCAGGCTGTCGAACATGCGGCCAGCGCGAATCGCGACGGTAGCAGGAGGCGGTGGGCATGGAATTATGCCGCCCCAAGGAAGAACGCACGGCGTAACGCTACCCTGATTTCGCCATGTGCCCGGATAAACCGTGGCAGCCGGCGTTTCCGGTGCGTGGCCGGCATTCGACGCCTGCGCCCAAAGCCCGGATGCGCCAATGAAAAGCCCGAAAATTCCCAGGGCCGCCGTCACTACAAATTTGCGTCGCGTCATGTTAAGCACCTTGATCCTGCTAGCCTGCGGACACTGGCTTCGTGGGAACTTGCTGTGGCTTCAAGATTTCGTCGATAAGAAACAGGTCCGTGAGCAATGCGCGGAGATGGATCGAAGCATTCAGGTTATCGATCAGCTGAGAGCTGATCGTGGTTTGCGCCAGAACAAGCTGGATCACCGCCAGTGAGTCGCGGCCGTCGCGCTCCAATACTTCGAGGAATGACTGGTAAGGTCCGGCTGGCTGCAGGTCTTCCTGCTTCACGGCCGCCGCGTAAGCCTCCGCCAATCCCGTCAGCGCCTCGACGGCGCGCCGCAAATGGTCGCGCGCCAGCCCGCTGGAGGCGCTACCTTCGCCGCCCGTGAGTCCCTGGCCGGCATAGGCCAGCATGAATTCGTAGCACTCCTCGATCGCGGTGCAACGGGCGGTTATCTCATCGGGCATTGTGGGTTCAGGCCGGAACTTCCTTTGATTTTGGCCTTCCGGTTTCGGGAGTTTCTTCGACGGCGGGCCAGCGTTGCGGATCGTGGTGTTCCAGGTATTGCTCGCGGGGGATCCAGCCGAAGATCATCGACTTCGTGATGAAGAGCTTTTCAGGCCGGATCGCGAAGTACACGTGAACGGTGATGAGCCCGACCAGCGCGACGCCGGCCAGCCCGTGCAGCACGTACGTCCAACCCCAGGCCATGTCGCCAAAGCCAAAAAGATAAGGATTCCTCGGAAAGAAAGGCGTATCCACCTTGCTCATCATCAAGACGCCGGTCCCGATCACGGACAGCCCGGCGAACAGGATGGCCAGGTGATAGAGCTTGTTCTCCAATGGATATTTGGCGAACTTTCTCGGCGCCGGAGCGGCCTGCCCCATCGCGCGCCGCACTCGTCTGCCCGCGTCCTCGATGTCTTCCCGATCGGGCCAGATCGACCAAAAATCCAGCCAAAAGGTGGCGTGGAAAAGGTGATAAATGACCGCAACGGTCAGGACGACCCCGGCGATCCAGTGGTAGGTGACCCAGGAAAATTTCACTCCCAATTTTGGAAGGAAAGCGGTCACCAGGAGCGCGAGCATGGCAACCGACATGACCCAGTGGAAGAGCCGCGCGCCCAGAGAGTGTCTGGCGACGCGCTCAGGAACACGGGCAGCGACCGCGGGGGAAACGCTTGCTGCTTCGCTCGAATGGGCCTTTGCGGATTTCGCCCAGTAGCCCACATAGATGGCGTGGACGACCAGAAACAGCAAAGCCCCAATCGCGGACACCCAAAGCAGACCGAATGCGATATGGATCGGCACCTGCTGGCCCCAAGGACTCGTTGCCCACTGGATCAGGCCCAAGTTGCCTCCTCCACGCCGCCAATCGCGCGCTTCACCAGATTCCTCATCAGCGGAATCTTGTAGGCGTTGAACCGCAGAGGCTTGGCGCCCTCGACGGCAAGACGGCCGGCCATTTCTCCGGTGGCGGCGTCCGGCGACTTGCCGACGACGGCGTTTTCCACTGCCTTGAGCCGCAGCGGCCGAGCGGCCGCGGCGTTGACCGCCAGGCGAATGCGCTCGATTTTGCCACCGGTGACCACCATGGCCGAAGCCACATTCATGAGCGGGAAATCCCACACATTCCTGTCGCGCACTTTCTCAAAGTAGAATTTGGCGCCGGCCCAGTCCGCGGGCAGGCGAATGGCCGTCAAAAGGTCGCCCGGCTGCAAGATGTTCATACGCGTAATATCCGTGCCAGGCCCGATAAAGTAATCTTCGGCGTCTACTACCCGCTCACCCTTCGGCGTTTGAATCACAAACTTGGCGTCGAGCGCGATCAAGGCCGGCGCCGAGTCCGAGGGGTTAACGGCCACGCAGCGATCCGCGCCCAGAATTGCGTGCTCGCGATTGATCGCCGTCGGCGTATCCGCGAAGCAGGTGTTTCCGCCCGCGCGGTAGCAATCCCAGCCCGCGCGGTAATACCAGCAGCGCGTATCCTGCGACACGTTGCCGCCGAGAGTTCCCTGATTGCGAATCTGCGGCGAGGCCGCGGCTTCCGCGCCCTGCGACAGAATGCTGTACTTCTCGCGCACGATCGGATGGCGCACCACTTCGGTCAATGTGGTTGTCGCGCCGATTTCCAGGCCCTCGCCGAGCGGACGCACGCCGCTCAATTCCTTGACCTGGCTCAGATCCACCACGACTTTCGGCCGCTTGATCCGATCTTTCAGCCAATCGAAGCTGTCGAGCCCGCCCGCCATCACCCAGGCCTCTTCACGATACTGGCCGAGCAGCCTCATGGCATCTTCAACCGTCGCCGGTTGAAAGAGTTCGAATGCCGGCATCACATCATGAATCACTGCCATAATCCGTCCTCCTCCTGTCCCTTTCCGGTCGTGGCCTCGATTTCGTCTCGCGACTTCGCAGCCCTCAGATGTGCGCGGTCAGAGGCTCTTGCATCGGCCTGCCCGCTTCGAGCGACGCCAAAATAACGTCGGCGGTCACGGGCGCGCGCCGGAATATTTCGTCTCCCAGCGCGTCCGACAGGGCATTCAAAATTGCAGAGCACCCTCCTCCGACCGGTGGCTCGCCAATGCCGCGCGCTCCGACCGGCGTTTCCGGATCGGGTATGTCGACCGCCGCCCACTGCATGTTCCGAGGGATGTCCAGAATCGTCGGCGGCTTGGTGTGGTGGAACCGCTTGGCGACGGGAAGCCCGTAATGCTGGTCGTAAACCCACTTCTGGCCGATGGCGTGGCCGATGCCCAGCGTCGATCGGCCGAGAACCTGGCCGCCCAGGGCGTTGCGGATGAAGCACCGTGCCCACATCGGCGTAGGCCAGGAAATCCACAATGTGATATTGGCCGGTTTCGAGGTCCACTTCGACTTCGGCAAAGGTGGCGACAAAGGAATGCGTCACGCCATCGCGCGGATAGTTGTCCTTGGCCACCGCGAGCAGCCCCTGTCCCGCCAGCGCGGTGGCCGAAGCGACCGTGAATTTATTGATGTCCTTGGGCAGCTCGTGACCATCGTAGATGCCGCCGAGTTCGATGGCTCGCTTCGCGGCCTGCGCCAAGCTCATTCCCGCGCCGCCACCTTTACGGAAGACGCGCTCGTTCGCGACTTCATAGTCCTCGGGCTTGCCGCCCAAATCTTTCGCCGCGATCTCTTGCAGCTTTTTCGTGGCATCCATCGCCACGGCATGCGCCGCGCGGGTCATCGCGTGGGTCGTCTGGCTGCCGCCGGAAGGGCAGGCCCACGGCAGGTTCTTCGCCGAATTGCCCCAGGCGATTTCGCATTTGTCCCACGGCACGCCGATCAGTTCGGCGACCACGCGGTGCACATCACTCACCGACTCGGTTCCGAGATTGCCGATTCCGGATTGGATGTAAAGGCGGCCATCGGGCTTGATGATGAAAAGCCCGTCGAAACCGATGGAGCCGCCGACGTAACAACTGCTCGACACGCCGACGCCGCGCGCTTTGGTGCCGCTTCGCTTTGGCTGCGCCTTCCGCTCATCCCATTTGAACTGTGCTGCGCCGCGGTCGAGCGCTTCCTTGATGAAGGCGCTGGTGATGTAGGCCTGCTTGCCTCCGGCCGGCGGTCCGAACTTCGCTTTGCCCTCCGGAGCGTTGATGCGCCGGATGGCCACCTGATCGACCCCGAGCTTGCGCGCGGCCTTCGCGAGCAGCGGCTCCATGAGCGTGATTCCCTGCATGCCTCCCGGGGAGCTTTGCGCGCTGCGCGGCGGCGTATTGGTCAGGACCGTCACGCCGCGCCAGCGCATCGCCTGCGGCTGGTAGAGCAGGGAGACGATGCGGCTGGAGGAAATGGCATCGCCCACCTGGTCGTACGGCCCGTTGTCGCAGACGACGAACATATCGATGGCGGTGATCCGCCCTTCCTTCGAGAAGCCGACTTTCATCCGGCCGTGAAAACTGGGACGCCCGCGCCCGATGAAATGTTCCTCCTCGCGGCTGATGCGCATCATGACCGGCGCGTTGGTCTTCTTCGAGAGCAGCGCGGGGATAATCAGCGTGATGGCGCCGGTGATCTTGCTGCCGAACCCGCCGCCGGTGTATTCGCTGATGAAAACGACTTTTTCAGGCTCGATGCCCAGCCAGCGCGCGATCGCGGGGACGGTCTGGGCGGTGCTCTGCGCGCCCGTGTGCACGTAGACCTTGCCGTTCTGCCAGTACGCCATGGCGGTGCGAGTTTCGAGGCACTGGTGGCTGGTGTTCGGCGTGACGAACGTTTCGTCGAGAACCAGCGCCGCGTCCTTGAAGCCCGCCTCGACGTCGCCGACCGTCCATTCGTCGGTCGCCTTGCCCATGGGCAGACGGCCTTCCTTGGCCTCGGCGAATTCCGCTTCGGTCCACTTGAGCTCGGCCACGTCGGGCGGCACCACGGCGGGCGGGCGTCCCGGCGTAGCGCGGAGGCTGCGCACCGCGCACCCAGACGTTGCCGTCCGTTCTTGCATTCGGCCCGCCTGGCCGCAGACTGACCAGCGGATCGACGACGAACGGCAGCGGCTCGAGGTCGAGTCGAATCTTTTCGATCGCTTCGGCGGCGGTCAGTTCGTCGACGGCGGCCACGGCGAGAATGGGATCGCCTTGGAAGAGCGGCTCCATCGTGAGCCCGCGATCCCCTTTCTTGTTTGCCAGAATTACGGTTCCGTTGTCATTGATGCTGTCGGCCGGAGCGGGCAGTTCGTCGGCGGTCAGAATCGCCTTGACGCCGGGCATCGCCAGCGCTGCGCTGGCATCGATGCTTCGGACGCGCGCGTGCGGCATTGGGCTGAGCAGGAGTTTGCAGAACAGCATGCCGTCGGCGCGATAGTCTTCCGCGTACTTCGATCTGCCCATGACCTTGGCGAGCAGGTCGGGCGTCGTATAGTTCTTGCCAATCAGCTTGTAGGGAGGATGAGTCTGGGGCGCTTTTTCCGTGGGTTTGTCAGACACGGGTCACCTTCCTCAAATTTTCCGCACCGCGCATCATGGCGTTGAGAATCTTGTCGTAGTCCTGGCACCGGCAGAGGTTGCCGGAGATGCCGTGCGCCAGCTCCGCCCGCGTCGGGATTCGGATTGGTCTTCAGGAATCCCACCGTCGCCATCAGGAAGCCGGACATGCAGAACGCGCACTGGAAGCCTTGTTCGTCGATGACGCCTTGTTGCACCGGATGCAACTTGCCGTCGGCGCTCGCCAGGCCTTCGATCGTTTGTATCTGCTTGCCGCGCACTGTGTGGGTCAGTACCGAGCACGAGTAGTGAGGAACATCGTCAATGAGCACGGTGCAGGCGCCGCACTCGGAACGGTCGCAGCCAAGCTTCGTGCCGGTAAGGCCTAGTTTGTAACGAAGCGTGGTCGCCAGCGTTTCCTGCTTCATCACGTCGACGCGCCGCTGCTGACCGTTGACCGTCAACGTGACCAGCCGCTCGACTGCGCCGGGGGCTGAGGCCTGCGCCCAAAGGGTGGGCGCCCGAAATAGATAGCTCGCCGAGGACACGGCGCCGGCGGCTATGACGCCTTTGATCATGTCCCGTCTCGAGACACCCTGTGGACCCGAGAGAGCGGGGTCCTTTGATTCATAATCAGCCATGGGAAGCCCCTCCAAATATAGGTTTGCTTGGGTATACGCCTACAGGTCGGGGTGTGTCAATAACCACAAGTCGACGCCAAGCCATCGCGGACGAGCGTTGTGCCAAACTTTGTCGCTTCTTGACACTGGAGTTGGTGGGCCCGCAAGGATTTGAACCTTGGACCAACGGATTATGAGTCCGCTGCTCTAACCAGCTGAGCTACGGGCCCCACGTGTAGGGAACATCCTACACTGAAAAATGGTTGCTGAACGCATGCGGCACGCGGCCGCAATTCTCTTCGCGGGGACCGCAGCTCGGGCAATCGGTGTTAGCATGCCAGCGAGCGCCGTCCTCGCTTTGCAGGCGAGCGGGAAGACGGCCTCTACAAATCGGGGGGGTGACTCGCAATGGCGAAGGGAAGCGCGCTCAAAAATACGGCCGTCAAAATCGGTGCAACCATCGGCAAAGTAGATGGCACGGCCCACAAAGCGGCTCACAGGGCCGCCGTCGCGGTCAAGGTGGCCAAGAAGGAACTCAAGGATCTGTCCAAGCAACTCAATGCGCTGAAAAAGCAGCTGGACAAGAGCAGCAAGCGATTGCAGAAAGCCCTGAAAGGGTAGGCAACGAAGCCGGCCACGCGCCCGGCTTTTTTGCGCATCCGAGTTCACCGCCAGCCGCACCGTGAAGGCGCACCGCGGCTCATGACTGCGGCAAGAGCGCTCGACGGAAGGCAGGCCGGTCGACTCGATCCGCGCGGCCCTGTGGCCGACCCCCGCAAGCCATTCAGGCCATTACCGAGCCATTCGCCCCGCTCGCAAAGAAGTTTAGGAATAAATGTCCGCCGCTCGACTCCTCAAACGTTGAATCCATGTAACACCAAGGCGGCAACGCCAAATCAAAGGAGAAACGATCATGAGCGATTTCCTGTACTTGTATCGCGGCGGAGTCAGGGGAACGTCCCCCGAGCAAATTCAACAGACCATGCAGAAATGGATGGCCTGGTTCAAGCAGCTCAGCGAGAAAGGGCACGTCACGCACCCCGGTCATCCCCTGGAGAACGCCGGCAAGGTGGTGAAGGGCAGCAAAAAGACCGTGACCGACGGCCCCTTTGCCGAGGCCAAGGACATCGTGGGAGGATACACCCTGGTCCAGGCCCGCGACCTTGAGCAGGCGGTCGAACTCTCGAAGGGCTGCCCGATTTTCGACGGGGAAGGGACGGTGGAAGTACGGCCAATCATGCAGATGAACATGTGATGGACCCGAGTGATCACCTGTTCCGCCACGAAGCTGGGCGGATGGTGGCCACTCTGACGCGCATTTTCGGAGTCCACAACCTGGCGCTGGCGGAAGACGTCGTGCAAGACGCCTTCTGCCGCGCGCTGGAAGTCTGGAAATTCCGAGGCGTGCCGGAGAACCCCTCCGCCTGGCTGATGGCGACGCGCGAAGAATCGCGCGCTCGATGTGCTGCGGCGCGAGCGCACGGCACGGACCTTTGCACCAGAACTCGGGCGGCTGCTCGAAAGCGAGTGGACCGTCGTGCCCGCGGTCCAGGAGCTTTTCGGCGCGAATGCGATCAAGGACGACCTCCTGCGCATGATGTTCTCGTGCTGCCATCCCCGCCTTCCGGAGGAGGCTCAAGTCGCGCTGATGCTGCACATTCTCTGCGGTTTAAGCGTGAGCGAGGTTGCCAGCGCTTTCGTCAGCGGCGATGCGGCGATGGAGAAACGCATCACGCGGGCCAAGAAAGTGCTCGCGGGCTCGAAACGCCTCTTCGACATCGCCGACGCCGAGGACTTTGCGGCACGCCTGCCCGCCGTTCATCGCGCGCTCTATCTGCTTTTCAACGAGGGCTATCACGGCGCGTCTCCCGAGTCCGCCGTGCGCGCCGAGCTTTGCCGGGAAGCGATGCGCCTCGCGGCGCTGCTTCGCGAGCATCCTCTGAGTGAAACGCCGGCGACGTATGCGCTTTCCGCGCTGATGTGTCTCCACGCCGCACGCCTGCCGGCGCGGCTGGACGCATCGGGGGATTTGCGTTCGCTCTTCGACCAGGATCGTTCACAGTGGGATGCGGGGTTGATCGCCGAAGCCGGCAGACTGCTCGACGCTGCGGCTTCCGGTTCCGAGCTGACTGACTATCACCTCGAAGCCGCCATCGCTTGGGTGCACACAACCGCGCATCGCGCGGAGGACACCGACTGGGGAACGATTGTGTCGCTCTATGACAAGCTGATGGTCGCGCGCCCTTCGCCCGTGGTGGCGCTCAATCGCGCCATCGCGGTCGGGCAGCGTGACGGTCCAGAGCGCGGCCTCGAGGAATTGCACGCAATCGCCGGCTCGGAGCGCCTGGCCAGCTACCCCTTCTACCATGCTGGGCTGGGCGAATTTGAGTTGCGCAGCGGCAGGCCTGAGCGCGCGCGGGAATGTTTTGCCACGGCGCTCGCGCTTGCTCGCAATCCCATGGAGCGCCGATTCCTGGAGCAGCGAGTCGCTGCGTGCGAGAGCGCCACTCCGCGGCACGCAGCCCACTAGTGCTGCATAGCCCCAGGCGAGCCAAAGTGGAGAGATCGTGGCGGCGCGCCGAAAGTGCCGCAAGAAACTGCCGCCGCAGCCGCTACCGCTTACTGCTCGTCTTCGTATTCTTCGGGAACGTCGTCCTCGGGAACTTCGTGCGTGGTGACTTCCGCTTCGTCGGGGTCCGGCGCGTTCTCGACCCCACTCACCGCTTCAGCTTCGAAGGCCTGTCCTTCTTCTTCCAGCTCTTCCACGCTCTCCGAATCGGCGCTTGCCGTTTCCGACAATCCTTCGATGTCTCCGGACTGACCTCCGGCTGCGGCCCCCAGGCCCCTGCGCGGAAACGCGATGGAACCCGCCGGGCTGGCAGTGCCGCGCGCGACGATGCGCGTCTTCTTCTTCCGGCCCTTCGCCTTCGCACGGACGGGCTTGCCCTTGGGCGCCGCCGCAGCGGCTTTAGGACGAGCGGCGACCTTCTTGACTGTCTTCGCGCGCGCCGCCAGTTTCTTTTTGCTGGCTTTCTTCGGAACAGATTTTTTCTTTGGCATGGTCGAAGTCTATCATCGCCTCGTCTCGCAGACAAAGCTTCCGGCAAGCACCGGCAAACGGATCTTCTGTACGGAGGGGCCTGTGGCTATGAAAGCATCGAGGCGCGCGCTCCCATCTTGCGATACCCTAGCGCCCGAGGCTCGCAACATGCCTGCCAGAACGGCGTCGGAAATCGCGCCCAATCGCCACGCCCTGCATCCCTTCGATGCCAGGTATGGCACCGACACGGGCGGCTACCTGACCCCGCAAGAGGTTGCCGCCGGCCGCGAGCACGACGCGCAGAACTACGGCTACTCCGCCATCGCGCCTTCGGTGTTTCGTGAAGCACTGGCCCGCTGGCGCGAGACGCTGCCTGGCGCCGCCAAGCGCCTTTCGGCGTTCACGTTCGTGGATGTTGGAGCGGGCAAGGGACGGGCGCTGCTGCTGGCTGCCGAAGCGCCCTTTCGCAAGGTTGTGGGCGTCGAGATGAACGAAGAATTGGCCGGCGTCGCGCGGCGCAACGTCGCGCGATGGAGCAGCACGGCGCGGCAGCGAGCGAAGATCCGCGTGATGCAGGCCGACGCGCTGGAGTTCCGCTGGCCGCGCACTCCGCTGCTCGTCTACCTCTACAATCCGTTTGCCTGCGAACTGGTCGAGCAAGTCTCGGCACGACTGGCCGCCGCGGCAGCATCCGCTTCCGGCCTTGCCGATATTCTCTACGTCAATCCCACCTGTGCCGACGCGCTCAGCCGCCAGGGAAAATTCTCGTTGCTGTGGACCGCGCGCATCGACATGGACGAGTCCGACCAGCAAGCCGACCCCTACGGCACCACGTGGGACCGCGTCTCGGCGTATCGTCTGAGGCGCTAAAAGGGCGGGGAATTCTAGGCGCGCGGGATCGTCACCGGCGGCTGCTCGAGCGTCAAGCCCTGCTGGCTGATCAGCGCCCGCGCCGGCGCGCGCAGCCCCGGCCACAGCCAGGCAAATATGGCCGCTCCGGCGAACGACGCGATTCCGCAAATCGCTACCGTCCACGGCGCGCCGATCCGTGCGGCCACAGCGCCGCCGATCAGCGCCCCGATCGGCCCGATGCCGATCAGCATCATCGAATAGACCGACATCACGCGCCCGCGGAGCCGGTCCGGCACCATCACCTGGATCAGCGTGTTGCAGGATCCCATCTGAATCAGCATAGCGAATCCCGCCGGCGCCAAAAACGCAATCGACAGCCAGAAGTGCCGCGACGTGGCAAACAGGATCAAGCACGATCCCACGGCCAATGCCGCGACCCAAACCCAGCGCCCTAATCCCTTCACGCCGCGCTTGGACGCCAACGTCAGTCCGCCGATCAGCGCGCCGATGCCGGTCGCGCCCATCAGCAAGCCCAGGCCCCGCGCGCCTCCGTGCAGGATGCGGTCGGCGAAGATCGGCATCAGCACCATCACGGGCATCGTCGTCAGACTGACCAGCCCGACCATCAGCAAAATCGCGCGCACCGGCTTGGTGTGCCGCACAAAACGAAATCCCTCGATAATTTTTTCAAAGGCCGAGCCCGCCCGCTCCAGCTCGCGCGGCGTGACGCGCATCATGAAAAGGCCGGTGATCACCGCGATATAACTGACGCCATTGGCGAAAAAGCACCAACCCTCGCCAATCGACGCCACTAAAATTCCAGCGATCGCCGGACCGATCACCCGCGCCCCGTTGTACATCGCGGAATTCAGCGCAATCGCATTCAGCAAATCTTCGCGCCCGACCATTTCGATGATGAACGATTGGCGCGCCGGCACGTCGAAGGCGTTCACGATCCCCAGCGACGTCGCCAGGATCATGATCTCCCACACCTTCACCACGTGCGTCAGCGTCAGCGCCGCCAGAGTCAGCGCGATCAGCATGGACGCCGTTTGCGTCGCGATCACCGTGTATTGCCGGTTGCGCCGGTCTGCCACAATCCCCGCCACCGGCGAAAGCAGCAGCACCGGAATCTGCCCCGCGAACGCCACCACTCCCAGCAGCCACGACGATCCCGTCAGCCGGTAGACCAGCCAGTCCTGCGCGATGCTCTGCATCCAGGTGCCGCACAGCGAAATGAATTGTCCGCTGAAGAAAAGCTGGAAGTTGCGGTGGCGCAGCGCGCGCAACGTCATGCGCAGGCCCAGCTTGGGCTGCGCCGTGGCGATGGCGCTTCCGTTTTCGCCCTGCGCCTGTATTCGGGATGTCGCCGCGTCCGCCATTTCTCGATTCCAGACCACTCATTGTAGCGTAGCTTGGAGGTTTACTTCCTTGCGGCAGGAAATGGAGTTGCGATGCCTGGCGGTTCGGGCAAGCCGGGCGGCTCACTCCGTGAGGACAATTCCAACGCCCACTCGGCCAATCACCGTTTTCGCGGCGAACGGCCAACCTTCTGGCGTACCGCCCGCGCGCGCGCGGAATGCGTTCTGCGCCGCAACTCTTCGCGCCCAGCGGGAATCTCCACGTGAGTTTTTTGCGCCCCTACCGTCATTACCATTCCTTCGGAAGCCGCCCAGGTATTCTCAAAATGCCCGCGGGCCTCGCGTAGAATGGCGTCGACGCTCTTATCCGACGAATCGGGGTCGTGGTGAAAGAGCACCAGGTTGCGTACTCCGGCGTCCTTGGCCAGCCGGACGCCTTCGAGCCAGCTCGAATGGCCCCAGCCCTTGCGATGAGCCAGTTGCTCGGGCGTGAACTGCGCATCGTTCACCAGGACGTCGGCGCCCGCAGCCAAGTTCGCGCAGCGCGCGGTCAAAGTCGGGCGTCCCGGGTTCGTTGTCGGTGGCGTAGACGATCGTTCCCGCCGGCGTCTCGAAGCGGAAGCCCAGGCAGCCTTGCGGATGGTTCAGCCAGCGCGCGGTCACGCAGGCGTCGCCCAGCACGCGCCGATCGCCCCCGGCGATTTCCGTGAACTCGCGCGCCGCCGACATCGAACTCAGACTCACGGGAAAATAGGGAAATGCCATCTGCGCTTCCAGGACGCGCTTCAGGCTGTCTGGGCCAAGAAACTCCGAGCGGAAACTGTAAAAATGAAAGCGATTTTTCGGCGAGTACAGAGGAGCGAAAAACGGCAGGCCCTGGATATGGTCCCAGTGATAATGCGTGACAAAGATGTGCGCCTCGGCCGCCCGCGCGACGCCGCTTTCGCCCGCCCAGCGCTTGCCCAGCATTCGCAGTCCCGTGCCGCAATCGAGAATGATGCGGCTGCCGCCTGGGGTAACCAGCTCGAGGCAAGGCGTATTACCGCCATAGCGCCAGGTTTCCCGGTCCACGGAGGGCGTGGAACCGCGCACGCCCCAGAAGGTCAATTTGGCTGTGTTTTTGGGCATGTCGTGGAATGGCCCAATCGCGCAACGGGTGCGGGCCGTACTTGCAGCCCGCGCAAACAATCGTCGCCCGCTTCCCCCGCGGCGGCGCCGATGGCGCTGGCCGTAAAAGAACGCCCGGCCTGAAATTCCCCACGAATCCAGGGCTTTCCGAATGGTAGGCGGCGATTCGCAGCCAAGTCAAATGGCTTTCAATCCGTTGTTTCCGAACACCGACGGGTCGCGCGTTCGCGGTTGAGGTTGGTGGCGCAGGCGCTCGTGGCTTCACGGGGGAAAACAGCCGAGCCGACCCGTAAGGGCCGGCTCGGTCGCGAAGGAGCTGCCGCGGATCCTGCTGAGCCGGGGACGGCTCCGCGGGGCAAATCTGAATCCTGATTCTCTTAGTAGCCCTGATTCTTATCGCCCGGTGTGCAACCGTGGTCGCAGAGCGACTTGCCGTCGGGCAGCACGATCCTCGTCAGGCGTCCCACCGGCGAGCCGGTCTTGGACTGATGCATGTACATGGTGATCATGTCGCCGGGTCGCACCGAAGTCCGGGTCCACCCATTGATCGTGTTAGCGGACGGGCTGCCGAGTTCCGCGGCCCAGTGCACCACGTTGCCCTTGTCATCCGTTAGGTCGTACTGGATGATGCTGTGGGGATTGGCCCAGATGAAACCGGTCACCGTCGCGTTCTTTTGCACCACCAAGTGGGCCTCATCGTAGGCCACATTGCCGTGATGCGCGAACGCCGTCCCGCAAAGTACCGTGCAGCTGACCAGCAAAACCCAAACCGCGAACTTACTCTTCATGGCGACACTCCTTGCATCGTATTTGCACAGCCAAAAGGTTAGAGCCAAACCAACCCTATACCGCACAGTCTGCTCCAAAACGTGGACATTTTGCAAGCGGCCTCGCCCCTTCAAGAGAGCCTGCTCACGTCGCTCCGGGGGTAAAAGTGTTGGGGGTGCCGCATCCTTTTGACGGCGCGGGTTCTGCTTTCGTTTCCCAATTTCCAACCGAGTTTGTGTTTCCCGATCCCCTTTGGCTGAACAAGACGACGGTCCGAGGAAAGTTCCACCGGTCCAGCGCAGGAGATAGCAACGAGTTGGTTGCCATCGGCTGTCCCCGCGTGTAGCTTGCCTGGGAGCGTTGTCGCAGTCTGCCAGACAGCATGCCTGAACCCAGCCACCACGCCGCGCTTCCCCCAAGCGCCACAAGCTCGGCCAGTGCCTGGAGCCCTCTGCGCATTCCGCTTTTCCGGAACCTGCTGATCGCCGACCTGGTCTCGGATATCGGCACGTTCATGCAGACGGTCGGCGCAGCCTGGTTAATGACCATGCTGACGAGCAGCCCCATCTACATTGCCCTGATCCAAACGGCTTCGGCCCTGCCCTTTTTTCTGCTGGCATTGCCGGCCGGTTCCATCGGAGACATCGTCGACCGCCGGAAACTGATCCTCTTCACCGAGACCTGGATGCTTGCCGCCGCCCTGGTTCTCGCCGTGGTCACCTTCTCGCGGGCGATGACGCCCTGGCTTCTTTTGCTTCTGACGCTGGCGCTTTCGCTCGGAGACGCCATCGAATCCCCTACTTGGCGAGCCATCTTTCCCGAGCTGGTGAAGAAAAGCGAGCTCACGCCCGCTCTCGCGCTCAACGGCATCGAGTTCAACTTGGCTCGAGCGACGGGTCCGGGCCTCGCCGGCCTGATTGTCGCGGCCTTCGGCGTGGCCACGGCCTTCCTGGTGGACGCGGTGTCATTCCTTGGTGTGATTTTCGTCATTTTCAGGTGGAAGCGGCCGGTCCGCAAAAGCCGCTTGCCCGCCGAAAGATTGGGTGAAGCCAGCGTGGCGGCGATTCGCTACGTCCGCTACTCGCCCGGAATCCGCACGCTCTTGATGCGCTCGGGAAGCGTCATCTTTTTCGCCAGCTCCTTTTGGGCGCTCCTGCCCGCCGTGGCCAAGGAACTGACCAGCAGCCCGCTCGGTTACGGCTTCTTGCTCGCTTTCTTCGGGACCGGCGCCGTGCTTGGAGCCATCGTGCTGCAGCGCGCCCGGGCCAGGCACTCCACCGAGAGAATACTTTCCGCCGCAACCTTGGTCTTCGGCGCAATTCTCGTAAGTACCGCCACGTTGCACCATCTCGTGGTGCTGTGCGCCCTAATGCTCTTTGGAGGCGCTTCCTGGACCGTTTTCATGTCCATGTTCAACACCATGATTCAGGAACTCGCTCCCGAATGGGTTCGCGCCCGCGTGATGGCCGCCTACCTTTTTGTTTTTCAAGGAAGCGTGGTTGTCGGCAGCACGCTTTGGGGCTTGCTCGCGGAGCGCTCGAACCCGCGCCTGGCCCTGCTCGTTTCCGGGATCGGCATCGGCGCGTTAGTCCTCTTGCAATTTCCCCTGCGCCTGCCGAATCTGGCGGTCGACCTCAGCGCGTGGAACCACTGGGGTGACCCGCGCAAGTTTGAGGAATTTGCCCCCACCCTCGGCCCCGTCCTGGTCACCGTGCGATATGTGATCGATCCGGAAAAGGCGCCCGGCTTCCTCGACGAGATGTACCGCTACCAGCGAATCCGCCGCCGCGACGGCGCCTCCCGCTGGGGCATCTTCTACGACACCGAACACCCCAACGTCTACCTGGAGACCTTTATGGTGGATTCCTGGGCCGAGCATGAGCGCCAGCACGATCGTTTCACCGTAGCCGATCACGAAATCGAAAAGCGCGTCCTCAGCCACGCCCTGGAGCCAACCACAGTCCGCCACTACATTTACGCGAAGAGGGCCAAACATTCGTGAGTGTTGCAGACGCGGCAAGGCCGGGCCTTCCAGGACCCCGGGCGGCCTTTCGAACGCACCGACCGTCCCCATTCGAAACTAGTACCACAAAGTAATCCAATTGCATTGGTATACATTTGTGGTAACATGTGCCGTGACTCGCGAACGTCACTGCCGTCCAGCCGCTTCCCCGTACGTCCGGCGCGCCCTCTCTGATCCCATGCCGTGCCAAAGCCGAGATTTCGCGGCCCTTTGTTTTGATAACGATACAAAACCCTTTTGCCGCAAGTTACTTGTTTTGATATCGATACAAAACCCCGGGGGGTGTACCCCCTTCGCGTCGGCGCGGAAAATGCCCAGCCTTTGTTTTCAGCAGGTTACGCTTCCGGGTAAGTTCCTAGGAGGCGCGATGTAGTACAGTCGCTCGCAGCGGATTGATTTCGTCTCAGTGGAGGCAGAACACGTTGGCGCCAATAGAAAAAGTCCAAGCGGCCGTGCGCGTCGGTCCCAGCAAGACCGAAATTCGCGAATTTCCCATGCCCGATATTCCCGAGGATAGCGCCCTGCTCAGGATGGAAGTTGCCGGCATCTGCGGGACCGACGTCAAGCTCTACAAAACGCCGCCGACGCAGAGCCCCGTGATCATGGGCCACGAGAACATCGGTTACATCGCTAAGGCCGGACGCGAGTTCACGCGGCGCAAAGGCTTCCAGGAAGGCGATCTGGTGTTTGTCGAGCACTACGTTTCCTGCGGCAAATGCGAGTGGTGCCACCTCGGCCAGTACCGTCACTGCGAAAACACCGACTGGCGCAAGAACCCCGACGCCATTCGCTACGGCTACACCTCATCCGAAAAGGCGCCGCATTTGTGGGGAGGCTTTGCCCAGTACGTTTATCTGCCGTGGAATGCCGTGGTGCATCGCGTGCCCAAGGGAGTCACGCCGGAACTCGCGGGACTGGTCACGCCCATGGCCAACGGCGTCGAGTGGTCCCTGTTCGATGGCGGCGTTGGGTACAACTCCGCGGTGTTAATCCAGGGTCCCGGCCAGCAGGGGCTTTCGCAAACGGTAATCTGCAAACAGGCGGGAGCATCCCTGATCATTGTGACGGGCACATCCAAGGACGGCGCGCGCATGGAGGTCGCCAAGGCTTTGGGCGCCGACCACGTGATCGACGTGCAGAAGGAAGACGCGCTCGCTCGCATCATGGAAATCACCGGCGGCAAGGGCGTGGACGTGGTGCTCGATTGCACCGCGGGCGCCGGCACGCTTCCGGTGCTGCTGGGTGTGGACGCGCTGAAGCGCAAGGCTGGGACGATCGTCGTGCAAGGCGAAATGGCCGAGTTCCCGAATTTCCCGCTCGCCAAAATCACTCTGAAATTCATCACCATCAAGAGCGCGCGCGGCCATAGCTACAAGGCTTGCGAGCTGGCCCTCGAGCAGCTAGCGTCACACCGCTTTCCGCTCGAGAAAGTTACCACGCACACCTTTGGTCTGAAGGATGTCGACCTGGCCATCCGCTCGGTCGGCGGCCACGGGGTGCCGGATGTGATCCACGCGTCCCTGCTGCCCTGGAAGTGAGCCGGCCGGAGCGGATGTTAGGCGGCCGAAGCGGCCGTTATTTAGACGCCGGGAATTTTTGATCGAGCGCGACGTTGAGCGGCAGCACGTTCACGCGCGGCTCGCCGATAAATCCCCAGTCGGGGCGATCGGTAAATTGCGCGATCAGCGTTTTCACTTGCTCCGCGGAAACGCCGCGGGCCTTGCCGACGCGCGCCGCTTGTATCTCGGCATTCGCTGGGCTGATTTGCGGATCGAGACCCGAAGCTGAGGCCGTCACCGCGTCCGATGGAATCGCCTCTTTCGGCGTGAAGACCAGAGGCGTCTTGTCGTCGTTGAATGCCTTGATCAGCTTCACGTCGTCGAGATTGCCCTGCTTGTCGTTGAACTGATCGAGCGGCACGGAAGAATCGTAGGCGATGCCGTTATCGATGCAGTAGTGGACGATGCGGTCGGCGATGCCGTCGAAGTCGACGACCTCGTTGTTCTTGTCGTCCATTTTAGTGGTTCCGCGGAGCAGCTTGGCGCTGGTCGGACCCAGGTTGGTGCCGCCGCTGGCGGTCGGGTCGTAGCCGTTGCCGGCTGCCGATGGCCGCGGATGAAAATACTCGGGCTTGGCAAACGACTGGCCGATGAGACTCGATCCGACGACCTTGCCGTTCACCGTGATCAGGCTGCCGTTCGCCTGCCTCGGAAAGATCACTTCGGAGATGCCGGTCATCACGGCGGGGTACAGCAGTCCGGTCAGAATCGTGAAGATGATGGTCAAGCGCAATCCGGGTCCAAGTTCTTTGATCATGATCTGCTCCTTCGCTACGCGAGATGCAGCGCAACCAGCATCTTGTCGATCAGCCAAATGCCGGGAAAGGGCACGATGATTCCGCCCAGGCCATAGATCAGAAGGTTGCGCGTCAGCATCTGACCGGCGCTAACGGGTTTGTACTGTACGCCGCGCAGCGCCAGCGGAACCAGCGCGATGATGATCACGGCGTTGAAAATCACCGCGGCCAGCACCGCGCTTTGCGGCGAGTGCAAGCCCATGATGTTGAGCTTATTCAGCTCCGGATAGATGGAGGCAAACATCGCCGGAATAATGGCGAAATACTTGGCCACGTCGTTGGCGATGGAAAATGTCGTGAGCGAACCGCGCGTGATCAGCAGTTGCTTGCCGATGGCCACGATTTCGATCAGCTTCGTGGGATTGCTGTCGAGGTCAACCATGTTGCCGGCTTCCTTGGCGGCCATGGTTCCGGTGTTCATGGCCACTCCGACGTCGGCTTGGGCCAGTGCCGGGGCGTCGTTCGTCCCGTCACCGGTCATCGCCACCAGGCGGCCCTCGGCTTGCTCCTTGCGGATGTATTCGAGCTTATCGTTGGGTGTGGCCTGCGCCAGGAAATCGTCCACTCCGGCTTCCCGCGCGATGGCAGCGGCGGTCAGAGGATTGTCTCCGGTAATCATCACCGAGCGAATTCCCATGGCCCGCAGCGAAGCCAAGCGATCCCGCATACCGCCTTTAACGATGTCCTTGAGGTGGATTACTCCAAGCACTCTCCTGCCGTCGGCAACCGCCAGAGGCGTGCCGCCATTTCTCGAAATGCCATCCGAAATTTCCGAAAGCGATTCGGGAACCTCGCCTCCCGCCTCCTTGACAAATCGCGCGATTGCCTCCGTGGCGCCCTTGCGCAAGTGCCGGTGATCCAAATCCACGCCGCTCATCCGCGTATACGCGGAGAAGGGAATAAAGTGGGCTTCGTGCTCGGCGACTTCGCGGCCTCGCAAGCCGTACTTCTCCTTGGCCAGCACCACAATCGACCGCCCCTCCGGCGTTTCGTCGGCCAGGCTGGAAAGCTGGGCCGCGTCAGCCAGCTCGCTTTCAGTGACTCCTTGGACGGGGATGAATTCGACGGCTTGGCGGTTTCCCAATGTGATCGTTCCGGTCTTGTCCAAGAGCAGCGTATTCACGTCGCCGGAAGCCTCGACGGCTTTTCCGCTCATGGCCAAAACGTTGTGTTGCATCACGCGGTCCATACCGGCGATGCCGATGGCTGAAAGCAATCCGCCGATGGTCGTCGGAATCAGGCAGACCAGCAGGGAAACGAGGACCGCAACCGTGGGGGCGGTGCCGCCGCCGACGGACTGGATGGCGTATTTCGCGTACGTAGGAAGGGTCGCGACGGCCATCAGGAAGACCAACGTCAGACCGGCGATCAAGATGTTCAGCGCGATCTCGTTCGGCGTCTTCTGGCGCACCGCGCCTTCGACAAGCGCGATCATGCGGTCCAAGAACGTTTCGCCGGGATTCGAGGTGATGCGAATCTTGATGTGGTCGGACAGAACTTTGGTGCCGCCGGTCACCGCGCTGCGATCGCCTCCGGATTCGCGAATGACCGGAGCGCTCTCACCGGTGATCACCGACTCGTCGATGCTGGCGACGCCGTCGATGACTTCGCCGTCGCCAGGAATCAGATACCCGGCTTCGCAGTAGACCACGTCCCCGGCGCGCAACTGCGATCCGGAAACCATCTCGAATTTGTCGCCCGGGAGAAGCCGGCGCGCCATCGTGTCCGTCTTGGTCTTGCGCAAAGCGTCGGCCTGGGCCTTGCCGCGGGCCTCGGCCATGGCCTCGGCGAAGTTGGCGAAGACCACCGTGAACCACAGCCAGAATGCGATTTGCACGCCGAAGAAAACGCCGCTCAAGCCGGCAATCGCGTCCTTGATGACGAATACGGTCGTCAGCGCCGCGCCGACCTCGACGACAAACATGACCGGGTTCTTCGCGACCTTTCTGGGATCGAGCTTTACAAACGATTCCTTGATCGCGCGATTCAGGATTTCGGGATCGAACAGCGGGCGAGCCCGAACGCCGCGGGAGATGAGCGCCGCGGCTTCATCCTTGATCGGCGGCTTATTTTCGAGAGGGGGCAGCGTGACAGTAGACATTTTCTAGATCCTCATTCCCACGGGTCAGAACAATTTCCCGTTCAGCATTTGGAAGTGCTCCACAATCGGACCCAGCGAAAGAGCTGGGAAGTAGGTCAGGGCTCCTACGATGACGACGGTGCCTACCAGCAGAACCACGAACAGCGATCCGTTTGTCGGCAAGGTGCCGCTCGTGGCAGGTACAAGCTTCTTGGCAGCGAGACTGCCAGCGATCGCCAGGGCGGGGATAATGAACAGGAATCTCCCCACGAGCATGTCAATCACCTGCGTCAGGTTGTACCAAGGGGTGTTGGCGTTGATTCCGGCGAACGCACTGCCGTTATTGCCGGCGCCGCTCGAATACATGTACAGGATTTCCGAGAAGCCGTGGGCGCCGTTGTTGTTGGTGTTGGCAACGGCGGGGCCTGGTGGGTTCCAGTAGCCGTTCTTTGCAAACGGCGCCACGGAACTGAGGGCCGTAAAGCCCAGGATGACGAGCGAAGTCGCCAGGACGGCGATGATGGCCATCTTGACTTCCTTTTGCTCGATCTTCTTGCCCACATATTCGGGCGTGCGTCCGACCATCAGTCCGCCGATGAATACGGCGACGACGGCATAGATCAACATGCTGTAGAGGCCTGCGCCAACGCCGCCAAAGATCACTTCGTCGGTCTGAATGTTGAAGAGCGGAACCAATCCGCCGAGCGGAGTGTAGCTGTCGTGCATGCTATTCACAGCGCCGCAGCTGGCGTCGGTGGTCACCGTGGCGAACAGAGCCGACTGGGCGATGCCGAAGCGAACTTCCTTGCCCTCCATATTGCCGCCAGACTGAGCTCCGGTGTAGAGGTGCTGGATGCCCGAACTACTCACCATCGGATTGCCGCGCTGCTCGGCCCAATACGCGAGGCTAACGCCGGCAACAAACATCAGGGACATGGCCGCAAAGAGCGCCCAACCCTGGCGAGGATCCCGCACGGCCTTGCCGAACATGTAGGTCAGCGAGGCTCCAAGGGAGAGGAGCAGGAGGGTCTGCAGCAGGTTCGCCAAAGGCGTCGGATTCTCGAAGGGATGCGCGGAATTGGCATTGAAATATCCGCCGCCATTGGTTCCGAGCATCTTGATCGCTTCCTGCGAGGCCAGCGGGCCTTGCTCGATCACTTGCGTGGACCCTTCCAAAGTGGTGGCGGTGGTTGGACCTTTGAAGTTTTGAATCGAGCCTTGCCACACGAAGAGCAGCGTGGCCACCAGGCAAATGGGAAGCAGGATGTAAACCGTGCAGCGGGTAACGTCGACCCAGAAGTTTCCGATCGTCTTGGCTGTGTGCCGAGCGAATCCTCGAATCATGGCGACCGCGACGGCGATTCCGACGGCGGCGGAAATGAAGTTCTGCACGGCCAGAGCGGTCATCTGGGTGAAGTAACTCATGGTGGTGTCGGGGGAATAGGCCTGCCAGTTCGTGTTGGTCACAAAGCTGACGGCCGTATTGGCCGCAAGGTCCGGCGTCATCGGCGTGGCGCTTTGCGGCGCCTGCGCCGTGGAGAAATGCATGGGGTTCAGCGGGAGATGCCCCTGCAGGCGCTGCAACAGATACACGAAGAGAAAGCTGAATATGCTGAGCGAGAGCATGGACGCCGTGTAAGCGACCCACGATTGCTCCTGGTCTTCGTGCACGCCGCCGAACCAATAGATCACGCGTTCGAGCGGGCGAAAGACCGGATGAAGGAAGGTCCGCTCCCCCTCGAAGACCCGGTACATGAACAGGCCAACCGGCTTGGTGATAGCCAGAAGGATGAGAAAATAGATAACGATTTGCGCGATTCCGATTGCAGTCATTCGATCACCTCAAAACCGCTCCGGCCGGAGCAGGGCGTACATCAGATAGCCGAACAGAAAAACGGCGACGATTCCGGAAATTACGTATTCCATGCGCAGTCTCCTAAAGGCGCTCGGAGGCCTTGGTAAAGCCCCACATCAAGACAAAGAAAGCGAGAACCACTCCGACATAGAAAAGGTCCAACATCACTTTCACCTCATTCGCGGTCGATGACTTCAAATTCGCAAACTCTATTGGCAACTTTCATGGCCGATTTCTTCAAGCACTATCCAGCCGAAGCCGGGTGCCGTTCCGTGTCGCAGGTCACCGAAGGTTGTGTGCCGCCAGGGCAACGGGAGCCGGCGACGATGACGCGATAGCCCCTCGACCGCAGGACCTTCGCCAGGCGATTTTCCGGGCCGGGCCACCAGCGGTTGCCGCGCCCGATCACCACCGGGGAATTCGGATCGAGAACTTGCAGGAGCGTTTCGCGCCAGTCCCGGCAGACGTACAAGTCCACGCCGTGTTCCGTGCTGTCTCCCGCGAAGCGGGAAAGCAGACCGGAAAGCATGCGCTCGGTGAACGCCACCGAGACGTGGGGCTCATCGAGAGCCAATTGCCAGGGCACGACGACGCCCGCCCGCAAGCGAATTGTCGCCTGCAAATCCCGTGCCAACGATTCGGCACACTGCAGGGCCGCCGCGGTGGCCCGCGGGGTCGTATAGATCACGTTCACTTCCAGGAGCGCTTGTGAGCTAGCCGGGCCGGCTTGCGGGCCGGACGACCGCTCTTGCTCCGTGGAGTGAAACCTGACGATGTGTTGAGTGTTCATGGTTCGTGTCCCGAGCACATTCTGCGTGAAGCGGAATAAACGACGCATAAACGAGCCCTAAGGAGCGCGTAAGGCCGGAAGAAGGAGAATTCAGCCGGTGCAAGCTGTCGCTAAAAAGACTCCGAGGGCCGCAGAGCCGCGACGGATCAGAGGTTTTTTTGCGGGAGATGGAAGCGGTAACCAGCCAAAGTGTCCGTCAGAAGAAAGCGGGGTTTAGACGGGTCGGGTTCGATTTTCCGGCGCAAGCGACCCATAAAGACGCGCAGGTATTCGAGCTCGTCTCCGTAGTCCGGGCCCCAAATGGCTTGCAGGAGTTCGCGATGCGGGACAGTCTTATTGGGGTGCGCCAGCAAATACGAGAGAAGATCAAACTCCTTCGGTGTCAGCCGCGAGGTGCGGCCGCGCACGGTGACCTCCCTGGACGACAAATCGATATGCACGCCGTGCGAGGTCAACGGCGCGAGATCGGTATTGCTGGGCGGCTGTGGAAGCCGCCGCAGAGTGGCGCGAATGCGCGCCAGCAGCTCCGGCATGCTGAAGGGCTTGGTGATGTAGTCGTCCGCTCCGGCATCGAGCGCCTCGACCTTATCCTGTTCCGTGTTTCTGACGGTCAGCATGATGATGGCGATCTCGGAAGTGGCGCGAATCACGCGGCAGGTTTCGATCCCGCCGATTCCGCGCATGTTCATGTCCAGGAGCACGAGGTCGTACGCGTTGGAGCGCAACTCCTCGAGACCCTCTTCGCCGGTGCGCGCGTCGCCCACTTGATAACCGCGAGCGGTCAGCATGGTCCGCATGACCCGCCGGATTTGCGGGTCATCGTCAATCACAAGAATTCTGGCTGCGCTCATGCCTGGCTGCCTGTTTGCGCGGTCGGCAAGGAAAAGGCAAACTCCGAGCCTTGGCCCGGCTTGCTGGTCACCCAGATGTCCTCGCCATGCGCGCGGATAATCGCTCGCGCAATGGCCAGGCCCATGCCCGTGCCAGTGAGATTTCGCTCGCTTGTGCCGCGATAGAATTTCTCGAAGATTCGCGGCTGTTCGTCTTCCGCGATGCCGGGACCGTGGTCAACGACATAGACGACGACTTTGTTTTGCCCGGCATTTTCGGCGACGCGGGCGCCAAGGGCCAAAGGCGTGCCTGGAGGCGAGTATCTCAATGCGTTGTCGATCAGATGGGTGATCACCATTTGAATAAGCTCGGCGTCGACCCATACCAGCGGCAGGTCATCCGCGGCGGCCACGGTGATTTTCCGCCCGTCTGTCAGAGACCGCATTTGGCGAAGAGCCGCCGCGACGAGCGAGGCCGGAAAATGGACCTCTCGATCGAGGCGAAACGTGCCGCCTTCGATGCGCGCCAGTTGAATGGCGTCGGTCACGAGCCTGGACAAACGGTCGGTTCCCTCGTCCGCGATGCCGATCAATTCGCGCTGGTGTGCTTGCAGTTGGCCGGCGGGCTCGGAGAGCAGATCGGTGGTCACGGCTTTGATGGACGTGAGAGGCGTCTTGAACTCGTGAGCGATGGCATCGAGGAGCGTTGACTTCAGTTCATCGCCCTGTCTAGCAACCTTCGCGCGATTCACGGCTTCCTGCGCGCGCGCTCGTTCCATTCCAATGGCCACAAGATTTAACAAGGATTGCAAGGCTGCATCCGACAGAGACGCGCCGCAAATCGCCAGGCTGCCGATGGGCTCCTCCCCGAGGCGAATCGGTGTGACGATCCGATGACTGGCTTCATCATGGATGACCATGGATCGCAGCGTCGAATCACGCAGGGTGGATTCGATGCCCGGCAGATCTTCGGGATGAGCGCGATAGATTTCGCCGCTGGCGCGGTCGTAGAGAGCGACGCTGCCAAAATCGAAGGTGCGGGCGATCTGTTGAACCACCTGCTGTGGCATCGGTTGCGTCGTTTCGGTAAGCAGCAAGGAACGGCTCAGGGAATAGAGCCTTTCGATTTCGTGCTGTCTCGCGACCGCTTCCTTCGTCCGCCGCTTGGCTCGCGCCGAGAGCTGGCTAGCCGTCAATGACGTGGCCAGGAAGGCGAATAAGGCCACCCAGTTTTGAGGATCGGCCACCGTGAATTCGCCAATCGGGGGAAAAAAGAAGAAGTTGAAGCAGAGCATGGCCACAATGGAAGCGATGGTCGATTCCGCGAGGCCCCACGCCGTGGCCACCCCGAGAATCGCGACCAGGTAGAAGAACCCTGCCGTGGTGGCGTTGACGTGGATCAGGCGAAAACAGACAAAGGTGATCGCAGCGACCAAGGCCAGCGCCGCCAGTATGCGGCCGCCAAAGCCCAGCGCTTTCTGAACGATGATTCCAGAGATTCGATGGGTTTCCAGTCTGGCGGAGCCAGCCATCGCATGCATCTTAGCAACAATTGGGACGCGGAGACGGGCTCCCGCGGCTGGTCCGCCAAAACGAGGGTTTGCGGCGTCTCTAGTGGTGTTGAGCGGTGATGAGAAGTAATAACACAATGGCGATGGGAATCAGAGCGAGCGCCGCATAAAACAGCGCCCTTTTTGGTTTGGCCGAACGGCGCACGCGCCAGTCTTTCTCTTCGGGGCGTTCCTTTACGACGACCGAATCCGGATCCAGCAGGTCGCGCGCGAAGTCGCGGGCGCTCGCATAGCGGTTTGTCGGATTGCGTTCCAGCGCGCGGTAAATAATCTCCTGCACCTGAGCGGAGATTTGCGGATCGATTTCGCGGGGAGGGATGGGATTGTTCACCAGCCGGTCATTGAGAACCACCAACGGATTCGATCCTTGAAAAGGAACCTCGCCCGTCAGCATTTCATACAGGATCACGCCCAGCGCATAGAGATCGCTGCGGGCGTCGCCTCGGTGCAGCTTGACCTGTTCCGGAGAGACGTAGTCCGGAGTGCCCATCGACTGAGTGATCCGCGCATACGTCAAGCGTTTGGCGCCGGCCTTATTGGCGATGCCGAAATCGATCAATTTGATTCGATCTTCGGAGTCCACCATGATGTTTTCGGGCTTCAGATCCCGGTGAACGACGCTCTGGCCGTGAATATATTCCAACCCCTCGCAAACGCCGAGCGCGATGCGGATCGCCCGCTCGGGGGCCAGCTTTTTCTCTTCGGTCAGCACCCTTCGCAACAAACGGCCGTCCAGCCACTCCATGACCATATAGAGCCGGCTGCGGTCGTCGTCGGGCAATACTTTCATCACGCGAGGATGATCCAGCCGCCTGCCAATCGAATCTTCGCGTCTGAAGCGATCGAAAAGAATGGGATCACTTTCCACTTGGAAATGAGGCACCTTAATGGCCACCGGCATGCCATTGTGCAAGTCCACCGCGCGATAGATGCACGCCATTCCGCTTTGCGCAGCCAGGGCTTCGATACGGTAGTGATCGAGTTGGTCGCCGGCTTGAAGGTCGTTCATGGCGAGGATTATCCTTGCGATCTGGTCCAGAGCTTACGACCTGGAGCATAAATTGCGCGTAAGCGTTTCCTAAGGAAGTTATAAGAAAACTGCTAAGTCTGTCAGGGACCGCCCCAATCTCGACGGCTGAAGTTCATCTGCCGCCCGGCTGTCAGACCAACTGGATGAGGCCCGATTCGGCGCACCCACTCTGTGTCTCGATCACTGGCCGAAAGGAGCGGAGCTTAGACGAGTTCGTGATGGAAAAGGCGGTCAAGGATGCTTCCCATTTGGTCCAGGGTATCGGGCTTGAGAACCAGATCACGAATACCCATTTGGAGGGCGCGTTCCCGATCCTCGGGGCGGACATAGCCGGAGGTCATAATGATGGGAATGCCGGGCCGAATGGTGAGCAATTCGCGGGAGAAATCGAAACCGGAAAGCTCGGGCATCGCCAGGTCGGTGACCACTACGTCATATTCTCTTGGGTTCGAGCGGAAGAGTTCGATGGCAGCGACGGGATTAGTCTGGCCGGTGACCTTGTAGCCGAGGCGCGTGAGCGTGCGCGTCAAGAGCATGACCAGGATTTCTTCATCGTCCACGTAGAGGACACTCTCCGAGCGTTCCCGCTCCACAGGACGTGTGGCCTCCTGCGTCGTTGCTGCCGCGATTTTGGCGGCCGGGAAAAAGAGGCGGAAGGTGGTGCCTGAGCCCGGATCGCTATAGACGGTGATGCCACCATCGTAATTTTTCATGATGCCATGAACGACGGAGAGGCCAAGGCCAGTGCCCTCGCCGGGTCCTTTGGTTGTGAAGAAGGGATCGTAGATGCGCTCCAGCGTTGCGCGGTCCATGCCGCAGCCATTGTCGCTGACGAACAGGCGGACGTAAGAGCCTTCGGGCAGGACGAGCGATGTGCTGGTCTCGCCGTCCGTGAACTGCACGGCGTCCAGGCGGATTTCGATTGCGCCGTCACTCTTGGAGCCGATGGCATGGGCGGCGTTGGTTGCGAGGTTCACGATGATTTGATGCATTTGCGTGGAGTCGGCCAGGACGGGCGGGAGATTGGGAGCGAAGGCGGTGCGGAACGCGATGGTAGCGGGAAGCGTGGCACGGACGAGCTTGAGGGCTTCCTCAATTACGGGCTGAAGATCGAGGACCTGGCGCTTGATCTCGCTGGGGCGGCTAAAGGTCAAGATTCTGCGGACCAGGTCGGTGGCCCGGGACCCGGCCTTGGCGATTTCCGCGAGACTTTGCTGGGCCACATGGTCCGGCGGGAGGTCGGCGATCGCCAGTTTGGTATTTCCGGTGATGGCCAGCAGAATGTTGTTGAAGTCGTGTGCGATGCCGCCGGCGAGTGTGCCGAGCGATTCCAGCTTCTGCGAGCGGGATTGCAGGGCTTCGGCGTGTTTGCGGGCGGTGATGTCCGCCACCGTACCCATCATGTGAGTTGTCTTGCCCGATTCGTCCTTATAGGGGCCTCCGCAGGCCCAAATCCAGTGAATGGTGCGGTCCGGCCAGATGATTCTGCATTCGAAATCCCACCTGGCACCCCGCTTCAGGGGGCCGTGGTAAGACTTCTTCACTCGTTCCCGGTCCTCCGGATGCACGTGGCTGAGAAAGATGTCGAAACTCCATTCCGGCAGCATTTCCGCGAAACCAAAGATACGGTCGTGCAGCAAGGAACGCGTTGCTCTTCCCGTTTCGAGATCGAGTTGCCAGTCACCTAACTGAGCGGATTCCAGGGCCATCATGCGTCTGGCATCGCTGTGGCGCAGAGCTTCAGCGGCCTTCAGGCGCTCGGTGATGTCGCGGATAATGACGGTGAAGAGCTGGCTGCCATTGGTAGTCATTTGTGATATGGATGCTTCAATCGGGAACTCTTCGCCATCGCTGCGCAAGGCCCACAACGTGTCGATCGAACCCATCGCGCGGCTGGTGGCGCCATTTGCTCCAAATTTTTGGACGTGGCCACCATGGATTTGGCGAAACCTTTCCGGAATGAACTGCGAAATGGACTGGCCCAATGCCTGCACGGCAGAACACAGAAACATCTTCTCGGCGGCAGCATTGAACACCAGTACTTGCTGCTGCTCATTGATGGTGATGATGGCGTCCATGGCGGAGGCGACAATGCCCGCGTGCCTGGCTTCGATGTCCCGCAACATCTTGTCCGCTTCACTCAAAGCGGTTTGAAGCTGCTTCATTCGTTGGAGATTTGGGCTGATAGTGGCGTATGCGGTGGCCCGCCCCATCTCGTCGCGGATGGCAAAAGCATCCCATATGGTGTGGATGGGCTCACCGGTTTTGAAGTGGCGGAAGCGCACTTCTCCGCGCCAACTGCCGTCCTGCAGGAGCCGCGGCACGGCCTGCTTTTCGATCATGGGCTTGTCTTCCGGCCAGAAATAGTCCATAACCGGCGTCTTCCGCGCGTCTTCGAGCGAGTCTAAGCCGATCATGCGCAGGCCCGCTTCGTTCAGAAAGACTGCTTTCATGTCCGGCGTACAAATTCCGATGAAGTCCTTGCTGTTCTGGGCAACCGCGGCAAGCGTGCGAAGTTCCTGTTCGATCTCTCTGCGATGAGTGGTGTCCCGCGTGACCTTGGAAAAGCCTCGCAAGTTTCCGGATTTGTCGTACAGCGGAGTGATCGCCAGGTCCGCCCAAAAAATCGAGCCGTCCTTGCGAACGCGCGGCCCCTCCTCCTCATAACGCCCTTTGGCTACAGCCTCCTGCAGCTCCCGTTCGGGTTTGCCGGCTTTTTGTTCTTCCGCGGAATAGAAACAGGAAAAATGCCTTCCGACAATTTCTTTACTTTCGTAACCCTTGATTCTTGCCGCTCCTCGATTCCAACTGGCGACGCGCCCTTGCGGGTCTAGCGTGAAGATCGCGTAATCCTTCACGCTGGAGATCAGCAACTGGAGCTGCTCCTCGCTCTCACGCAATTGTTCATTGGCGTCAGCGAGCTCCTTGGTGCGCGCCGCGACTCGCTCGTTCAGCTCCTGCGTGATTTTCCGGAGACGGTGGTGTACCACGCTGAAGAGAACCCCCATGGCGACGAAGATCCCGGCGGAGAGGTAGGTGTTCGGGTCTTGCACGTGGAATGAGAATTGTGGAGGAACGAAAACATACAGCACCATTGCGGCGGAAAGAATGGTGGCCGCGAGGCCGCCCGTGAGACCTCCGATCCAAGAGCTCAGGAAAACGGCTGGGTAGAAGAATATCCAGATGAGGGGACGCACCACCGGCCACATGGCCCACTGCAGGACGGCAGTGGCGACGGGAATCAGTTGCGCCGCAATCGGGTGAGGCTGTTGCGTTAGTTCACTAAGAGTTTTTCGGAAGGCCCCTTTGGCGTCGTGGCTGATCATCGTGTCCTCGGCGAATTCCGTCGGTGCGGCCCAAGACATTTGCACTTATGTTCGTCTGCTTGGGCAGCGGGTCGAGTGGAGGGGTGCGACGCCCGGACGCAAAGGTGCGTAGCGGCGTAGCGTTTCGCGCGAAAAAACCGGCTCAACCAGCAGACGTAGTTCCGGAAGGGGTACAGGCAGAATAAAGAGGGAAATGGGCGGCGTCAACTTCCCGCGGCGCATGGTTGTTCAATGAAGTATCGGGTTTTGCCTTGGGGTGCGGTCGATTTTGCGCAAGGCGAGCGAAGGGAAGTGGGTGGTTGTCCTCAGAAAAATCCATTAAGATTGAGCAGTCGCGTGTGGGCGTGTAGCTCAGCTGGCAGAGCACCTGCTTTGCAAGCAGGGGGTCGGGAGTTCGAGTCTCCCCACGTCCACCATATTTTCAACTACTTGCGAGTTCCCCCCTTTTTCTTTTGTGCCATTTGTGCCGTGACTTGTGACGTAACCCCCCTGATCCCCAGGCGCCGAGCACAATCCGTCCAAGGCTTTTCTCTTTGCTTCAACGCGAACGTGACTGTAGTGAGCAAGCATTCGGGGCGAAACGTGGCCAGCAATCGCCATGATGGTTTGTTCGCTGGTTTGAGACTCCGCTAGTTCCGTGATCGCATGGTGTCGGAGATCGTGGAAACGCAGCCCAGCGGTCGGGCTCTTGACCTTGCGAATATCGGACCTGCATTTGTCATTGACGCACATCATTCCAGGTTGCTGCAGCTTGTTGCATTGAGGGCATTCTACCACTCGCGTCAGGCGTCTCCGGGCGGTTCTCCAGCCGGACATGGGTTTGCTTGGGTCTGGATTTACGAAGCCTTCAGCATGCGGAAATACGAACCAATCCTTCAATAGATTGTCGCCAAAGAGGGCCTTTGATCTTTCGCGCAGTTCAAGGATGGCGGCCAGTGCTGTCCGGTTCAATGGTATCAGGCGTTCGCCCGCTTCCGTTTTGCTTCGACGTATGACCATGCTACGCCCTAAGAAATCCACGTCCCGCCATCGGAGGCCGCGAATCTCGCAAGCTCTCATTGTCGTATTCAACGCCAGCGTCATTGCCAGCCGTGCGACCTGCCATTCTGGCTTGCGCTGTGCCATTTTTATAAGCCTAAGCTTTTGGTCTTCATCCAGCGCACGGCCAATATCGCGGCGTTCTGGCAAAGGCCTGATCTCATCAGCCACTCGATGCCAGAGCTTGGCTCTCTTCAGTACGCGGCGCAAAACCCCAATTTCCAAGTTGACCGTACGATTTCCAACCCCGGCTGCTTTGCGGCGAGAGACGTATGCGGAGACAGACTCAACTGAGATACGGCTCAGTCGCGCGGATGCGAAGTAAGCGGTCAAGGGCTTCAGGCGCTCCCGTTCAGTAACAATGCTGCGCGGAGAGAGATGGGCCAGTCGCTCAGCCTGATATTTCTTGGCCGCTTCTGCAAACGCGAGTCGAGCAAACTGTTGTCCTGAGGGCTCAAGCTTCCCCTGTTGGGCATCAGAGATTTTTTCCCTCTCCAGCCTCTGCGCCTCGCGCCAGTCCGATGTGTCCAGACTCATGCGAGAGCGCTGGCCGTTCACCGCGAAGTCCGTCCACCAAGTCTTCTTCCGCTTGTAGAGTGCCATCAGCGGCCTCCTTTCGCTTCCTGCTGTTCCTTGGCCTCGGGCTGCGACATCTTGTTCATTTTCTTGAGCACTCCCTCCAGGAGATTATCGAGGTGGAGTAAAAAAAATCCGCGGTCTGCGTGATGATACAGAAAGTCTCCCTGTTCCAAATCGACCATCACCTCGCCGAGCGTTTTCACCTCCCAGTTGTTTCCCGTGCGGACCAACACATACGAGAAATTTCGTGGGTCGTCCTCGTCGTGAGCCAATCCGAAGGCATACGAGTTCTTCAACTTTGACTCCGGGATTTCGCGGACAGCCTCACCAACCGCCTCAGGCGTAAATCCGCAATTCACCAACTCATTCGCAATGGCGAGGCGCAAGACATCATCTTCGTTGTAGAGTCTGCGGCTCCCGCGACCGCTGCCTACTGTTTGCGGAAGCGGCAGTTTGTAGGCATCCCCCTGGGTGAAATTTTTAACGCGCCACTCGGGAATGCCCAAAATTTCGGCGACCTGTTTGGTCCCATAGAGCTGTAGTGCTGTTTTTCTTTTTCTCGCCATTTGCGCTCCTTGACAAGCCCGCCTTCTAGGAGTAGTCTACACTACATGATGCGGAACGGTCCAGTGGGTTGCAAGCGACTGACAAGTGCAACCAAAACCAACTTCCCGCATCATATTCAGCTGAGGCCCGGCGCCCGCGGCTAAACCGGTAGGCCACGCGGGTCGGTGCTTTTTGCGAAGCGATCGGCGGCAACAAAAACTAGCGGGTCGGTGTGTGCGCGGACGCTAAGTGTCGGCAGAGTTGCGGAGGCCGACTTCGGGAACAGTAGTCGTTGACTGAGAACTCTTGGGCCATGTGAGCAATCACATTGGCCCTTTGTGTTGAAGGGAGGCTTTAGGAGCACCAACGTTAAGTAGATGTCTTGGGCCAGCGGTAACTAGGGGCGGACACCCTGCAAGGGGAATCCGCCTCTTGCTAGCCACGTTCGGTGGTGGTAGACACGCTCGAACCACAAGCTGTCGCTTGGAATGCGCTGTTTGTCCTTACAGTAGAGTTCAAGGAGAACCAAGAATTGCAGCACTAGCGATAGCAAGGATCGGCCTTGGAGGTGGCTTTCTCTATCGGACAGGAGTACGACATCTTCGTAAATGCGGACGTCGCTGTCAGCTAATTTGCGGTAGTGATCCTGAAAGGCATTGTCGCGCCAAGAGAAACCAGTGGGGGTGGCGGAACGTGCAAGCTGGAGAATGTTTGTGGTCACAACTGCAACTAGCTTGGTGGGGTCAAAAAAGTAGAAGGCTCGTCGCCCGAGCTCCACGAAACTGAACAAGGAAGCGACTCCCAGGAGCAAGGCCAGAATGATATTGAGAGTTCCTGGCGTGTATCCGAGGTTCACTAGGCCGAGCAGGATCAGCGAGACGCCGCCAAAAAGGGCAACGATTCGGATATATAGATTTCCCACCTTCTCGCGCACCAATGCGTTAAGAATCTCGGTCGGAACGCGGGCATAGTTGGTGCCAGCGACAACAGTGATGGCGGTGAAGTAAAGACCCAAGAATAGACCTGAGATTTGAGCAAGGGTGCTGAAGGTGCCCGGCGAGATCGAGGCGACTACTGGGTTATGACGGAACCACGCTACTGCGAGTCGGAGCGCCGCAGAATGTCGTGTCAGGTAGTCGAGAAAAGAGGAGGACTGTCGAAGCTTTTTTTTCGAAAACTCCAGAAAGGCCACAAGGAACACGGCAGCGAGGACTTGCCAAAAGACAGTCTTGAGGATGAGAAGAAAGATTGAGGTAGATTCGGCAGCCAGGCGTACTCCACCGCGTGCCCCATAGACACGCTTGGAAACTGCGAACTTTAGTCGCTGCCAACGGTTTCGCGTCCGCCAGTATGATGGAAAGAAACGCCATTCATACGCTCGCAGCAACGGACTGTGAAGCCAGCGAAGGATCGTTTGCCAATATTGGGGGCTACTATTGGTCGAGAGTGATGGAGGATTCGTTCTCTTTGGATTCATTCGAATAGCTGCATTCTATTCGCTCGTATGCGTCTTCACAACGAAATGGAATAGAGGTAAGCAAATCGAGGGATGGCGGAAGGGAAAAGACTTAGATTGTCGCGATAACCCGAAGGTGTCCCTGGCGGCGTGATCGCAGCGCGGGCTTCACGGTGATCTCAATGTCGCGGCCGAGCAGCGTCAAGAAGTGCATGAGCCGTTCGGTGGAGAAACCGGAAAGTTGACCCCTCAAAAGACGAGAAATCTTAGGTTGATCGATTTTTAGTATGTGGGCGGCGCGAATTTGCGTGAGCCGCCGCGCGCGAATGGTCTCGGCTATGCGGATCGCAAGGTCGGCCTTCGCGAGACGCTCCTCGGGTTCAGGCAGACCGATGTCGGCGAAGACGTTCCCGCTGCTCTGTTCGATCTCAATTCTCTTGCTCATGCCCGTTATCCTCTCTGAGCCTCTAGCCATGTGGTGTGTTCTTCTTCGGCTCGCTTGAGACGCGATCTGATTAACTCGATTTCCGGTTTCGGCGTCTTGATCCCGGCCTTTGATTTCTTCTGGAACACATGCAACACATAGATCCGACCTGCCAAGCGGACAGTATATACGGCGCGATAAGTATCTCCGGCGTGGTCCTCTATGATCTCCAAAATGCCAGCACTGCCGAAGCCCCGCAGTGGCTTGGCGTCGGCGTGCTTTCCGCCGCGCTGCGCTATATAGAGCGCGTAGCCAATCGCGTCCTTCACATCCTCTGGGAAGGATGCCAGGTCTGTCCTAGACCTCCCAATCCAAACGACTGGCTTGATGCCGGGCAATTCCGTCATTTCCATATTATGCCTAAACGAGCATAAGAAGCAAGACGATTGTCAGAGACAAGGAATGTCATCGTGCCCTAACGGCCAAGACTATGCAAAGGTCGGCTTCCAAACACCAAGCAACGAAGGTCACCAAACCCCTCGCTGGATTGGTCTGACAGCAACGTAGTAAGAACGTAGTATTAGTCGCGATAAATCCGGCTAAATTACAAACAAAAGGCGAAAAACGAAGACGAAAATTGTTTGTCTCGTTTTGTCACAACCTTCCATCTTTAAGTGGGTTACGTCGGCTCCGGCAAGATTTGATAAAGTGAATTTCCCGCTTTGCAAGCAGGGGGTCGGGAGTTCGAGTCTCCCCACGTCCACCAATATACTAGAGTATTTCTTGGATAGTTGGACTTGAATCGTAGATAAGAACGTACCCACCGTGCAGATTATTTATTCGCCCGCCGAAAATCGCCGTTGAAAGGCTGTTGCGGCCTATGGCGAGAGTCGATGCTTAAGGCTTCCGTGCCACGAGGAGCCACCACGTCTCGCTATCTGGATCATTTTCGATGAAGTGGTCCTGCCGGCTCGCGATGTCAAACCCAGCCTGACGTAAGTCTAGCTCGACCCGCTCAACCGAAACTTCATGCTCACCATTTTCTGTAACGCCCACGTTCGCAGGCTTCGGTTCTCGATCAACCACCACGACGAGGCCGCCGGAAATCAGGGCTCGTGACACGTCGGAGAGAATTGCTTGTGGGTCGGCCAGTTCGTGATACGTATTCGAAATGAGCAAGGCGTTTACGCTGTTAAGCGGCAATTCGGGATTGGTGGGCTTGCCGTGCACGAGGCTGATGTTGTGTTGGTTCTTCAAAATTGTTCTGGCCCACAGGAATGCCAAAGGCAACCAACGAATGTCTTCGGCGACTACGTGGCCGGTCTTGCCCACCGGGGAAGACAGCTTCAACGTGAAATATCCCGAGCCGCACCCGAAGTCGACGACCGTGTTGCCAGGCCTGGGATTAAGAGCCTGTATGACGTCCAATGGCCGCTGCCACCGATCACGTTCAGCTTCTACTGCATTCAAACGCGAAAGTGTATTTAGGACGGAATAACCCACGTTCAGCACGATCAGTAGCGAAACTCCAGATAGGAACAGCGCCAGCAATTTGATCCGATAATTCACAGGCTGAACCCGCGTCCATGCGAAGCTAGACTGGCTGTATCGGCGTGGATAATCCCATTAAGAGCAGTAGGTAGCAAGCTCACGTAACAGGGAATTCTGCCGGCTTTCCTTGCTTGGCTCGGGGGAAAGCTCAAGTGCAAGCCTGATGACCTGATTGCAAAGAATTGGCCGGACCCTAGTGAGCCAGAGAGTAATCGAGCATGGGTGATCGCGCAGGCTTTCGAACCGAGGATCGACCTTCAGTAGGGAATGCTGCTCATTGTGAACTCTCGAGGGGTCGGCCGACCCGGACGAGCACAACCGTCCGATCCGCCGCGCGCAGGACCTTATCCGCGACGCTGCCGTAAACCCACCGTCCCAAGCCCGTTCGCCCGTGGCTGGCCATAACGATCCGATCGATATCGTGTTTCTGTGCAAACTCCAGGATCGTTTCCGCGGGACCGCCCATTTCCACGGCGACTTGCGTGCGTACACCCCGCCATTCAGCGCGGGCGCAAATGCCTCTTAGATAGCGCAGGGCGCTCGATTTGCGTCTCTCCCACTGCTGATCGATTGCGAACTCTTCACCGTCGGTGATGACCTCTTCAATCGGCGGCACCACTTGAAGCAGGGTTACCTCGGAGTCTGGGAGCTTGGCCAGCGTGAGCGCCTCGGGCAGAGCGAGTTCCGCCAGCTTAGAACCATCGAGAGGCACCAGAACGCGTTGTCGAGGGCGCGACATTTGAACGGATACATTCTGCGCAGGTCCGGCTCTCAGAATATGTGCATCGGTCCGCCTTTGACTGTGACCGCAATCACATACGCGATCCGTAGTACGGCGATACAAGATTGCTCAGCGAGTGTGCCACGTGGAAAAGGGCAGGCAAACCAATATGAAGCCAAAGCATTTCGACGCACTGTGGATCGCCCCGGCAATTGTGCTCGGGTTCTCTCTAGCTGCCGTGGAATTCTACTCGATGCGCGAACTTGCAGCGGCTTTGATTATCTTCAGCGTTCTCTTCGGAGTGATCGGGACCGTTGTTCTGTGCCTGATCTTGATCCAGGAAATGAGCCTCAGAGCAGTGGCGCAAATCGAAGCGCGCGTCGCTCACCGGCACGGCGCTCCCGCCGCGAAGACTCCGTGATGGAACTAAATGCCGGAAATGTCTGAGTATCAATAGACGCCCGATCGCTCATTCCGAGAGGACTGTGCTGACGAAGAGCCCCTTGGGATTGCGCTTATTGGTGTAGAGAATATCGTCGGCGCGCTTCAGCAAATCTTCGAGTGACTCACCGCGGATGTAGTCCGTCCAGCCGGCGGAGTACCGAATATCGGTGGTGGATTTGGCGGTTTTCACGTGCAGGCCATTGAGCCGGTTGAGCACATAGCGAATCTGTTCCGCGTTACAATCGGGCAAAATCGCCAGAAATTCATCACCGCCATACCTGGCCACCACGTCCGAACCGCGCGTGGCTCGCTTTAATTGGTCACCAAAGATTCTCAATACGTAGTCTCCCACCGCGTGACCATGTTCGTCGTTGATCTGCTTAAAGGAATCCAGATCAAAAGCAAGCACTGTCAGCGGGGCGCCGTTCCGCTGGCATCGCGAAATTTCTTCTTCCAGGCGATGCATGATGTATCGCCGATTAAACATATTCGTGACCGGATCGAGAACCGCCATCTTATAGAGGTCCTCTGCAAACAGGTGGCGAATACGATTGAGTTGGATCTGCTCGTACACAATGTAGGCATTGAAGACGAGCACTAGAGCCAAAAGTCCGCGTATTTCATGATTTAGGAAGAAGGCATGAAGACTGTCGGATTCCATGACCAGGGCCGGCAGAGCGAATGAAGCAATTCCTATCGCCAGCGACAGCGTCACGGATATGGCGGCGGACCAAAGCCGCCATTGGCGCCTGTCGATCTGGCGCATGTTCGACAGAAGTCGTTCATTTACAACAGCAAAAGGTTCCATCGTCGCTGATCTGTTTTGGTCCATGAGCGAGTTGCTGATCTCCTCCCCGCACCTTCAGAAACGCAGGCGAATCAGCTAGTTGGACTGTAGCAACGTGAAGCGCTTCGCCAAATAGTCCGATCGGTTCAACGCCGGGAGTACCATCGTACGGTCGCCTATCTGAGGCGCTCGACCCCAATCGATTGCGCCTGAGCTGGGTTGGACGGCGGCACAGGAGACTGTGAGTTACTTTACATACTAGGCACCTCGGGCGCGGCATCGTATCGGTTTGAAACCACGGAGGGATGGCTCATGGGTACGACCATGGCCCTTATAGTCTGCGCCTCGCGGAGGTCTTCGCGGTGTATGTTTTGGTCCACTTTTGTTCAGGAAGGTACGGGCGCCAGCGGATTCGCCCAGTCGGCACCGTTGCGGTTATCGGGCGTAAACATAGCGCACACCTTGCTCATTCCAAGGCGGCGTGAGCATCCGTTCGTGTGAGCCGACTGCTCGATTTGGATAGACTGCAACGTATTTGTCTTGACAGTAGTCGTTATAACGTGTATTGTATGCGCGTGGAACGCACGACAGACCCCCGGATCGAGAGGCGTGGGGCGGCTGGCACTCTGGAGGAAGCGACCTTCCTGGACTTGCTTCGTACCTCTGATCTGCTGAGCCGCAGGATCGTGGGGGTGTTAAAGACGGCTAAGTTGTCGCCGACGCAATACAACGTGCTGCGAATCCTCCGCGGCTCGCCCGATGGGCTTGCCTGTGGCGAGATCGCCACCCGCATGATTACCAGGGACCCTGACATCACCCGGCTGCTCGACCGCCTGGAAAAGCGCGGTTTGGTCTCGCGCTGCCGTGAAACCGAGGATCGCAGAACGGTGCTCACCCGGATCACCACGGAAGGACTTGGCCTGCTGGAGGGGCTGGACGGGCCCGTGCAGGACGCGCATAAAAGGCAATTGGGTCACCTCGGCCGCGAGCGCTTGCTCAAGTTAGCCGAGCTCCTGCGGGAGGCGCGTGGTGACAGCGAGTGATTTTTCTGGGCCCATAATTCGTTGCAACGAATATCGTGCAGACACATCTAATCCGCAGAGGAGAACAATCATGACCAGCGCATCAGCTATACCGCAGTCCACCAGCACCACCTGGAACATTGATCCCGCCCACTCCGTGGCCGAGTTCAAGGTCCGGCACATGATGATTACGAACGTGAAGGGGCAATTCAGCGGGATCCAGGGATCTCTCATCCTGGACGAGGCGGACATTACGAAGTCTCGGGTCGAAGCCTCCATCGATGCCACCTCGATCAATACTCGCGAACCGCAGCGCGACGCCCATCTCAAGAGCGCCGATTTTCTCGACGTCGAGAAGTTTCCCACTCTTTCGTTTAAGTCCAGTCACGTTGCGCGCGGCGGCGTTGTCGAGCTCGAAGCGACGGGCGACCTGACGATTCACGGCGTCACGCACACGGTTGTGTTCAACGTAGAGGGACCGTCTGCTCCCACGAAAGATCCCTGGGGCAATACGCGCATTGGTCTCTCGGCGACGACCAAGATCAATCGTAAGGATTTCGGACTGAATTGGAACGCCGCGCTCGAGGCCGGCGGGTTTCTTGTCGGCGATGAAGTCACGATTACTCTCGATGTCGAGTTGGTGAAGGCTTGATTTTTAACGAATTGAGACTGCAATCTGTGCTTTCCGCGCAGAGGGAGGAACATCATGTCGCTCCGTCCGGTGAAAAAGATTATTCAGACGAAGCCTACGCTCGAGGGCGCAGGCGTAAAGCTGGAGCGCGCTTTCGGCTTTGGCCAGACCAAGGATTTCGATCCGTTTCTGCTGCTCGATGACTTCCGCAACGATAACCCCGAAGATTATTTGGCCGGGTTTCCGTGGCATCCTCATCGCGGAATCGAAACCATCACCTATGTGCTTGCTGGCTCGGTTGAGCACGGCGACAGTCTGGGCAACAAAGGGAAAATGACCGCCGGCGACGTGCAGTGGATGACGGCGGGCAGCGGCATTCTCCACCAGGAAATGCCCAAGGGCGATCCGCAAGGGCGTATGCACGGGTTTCAACTGTGGGCCAACTTGCCCGCGTCGCTCAAGATGACCGACCCGCGCTACCAGGACATTTCCTCGAGCGCCATTCCCGAGGTCACCGACGACGATGGCACTCGCGTACGTGTGATTTGCGGGCAGTTCTGGGGCCAGAAGGGACCGGTGGAAGGAGTGGCGGCCGATCCGAATTACCTCGATGTTTCCGTTCCGCCTCGCATGCGGAAGCGGCTCAAGATCGAGACCGATCGTAATGCTTTCGCCTATGTATTTGCCGGCTCCGGCACTTTCCGGGACGCCTCAGCGCCCCGCGCGGTGCTGACCGACAAAGTCGTTGATCCCGATGCCGCACCGGTGTACGACGCCCGCAATCACTCGCTGGTCTTGTTCGACCGTGGCGACGAGATCACCGTCCAAGCCGGCGACGAGGGCATTCGCTTCCTGCTGGTGTCCGGGAAGCCGATTGAGGAGCCGGTGGCCTGGTACGGCCCGATCGTGATGAACACGCAGGAGCAATTGCGCCAGGCAATCGCCGAGCTCAACACCGGCGCCTTCATCAAACATCGCTAGTGACAGGAGAATGCCTCAATGCCGCTGCGTTGAGGCATTCTCGCCTTGTTTCGAGTCAACACTGCAACGCAAAACAGCGAGACCCTTGCGGACTTTTCCTGGCGTCCTAGTACCTCTCAAATCCCCGGGAAGTGTAATTTCTTGCGTACGACAGTGACCTGGACAGTCCTTATGCATCTGGCTCTGCATGAGTTAGCTCCGCCGCCCTCCTGGAAGGCAACGTGCCTGAAGATATTGCGGTGTAGTGCGGACGCGTGCGCGCGAGGCAGTCATAGCGAACCTATGCCTCCGCGAAGCTGTCCGAGCGCATCCAACGCTTTGTTTGTGTCTGGCCCAGCCGGAAGGAATGAACATGTCGCTTTCACCGATTGAGTCAGCGATCTTTGCGTTGCCGCGAAGCACTTTGGTCGCCGGCGGCGCCGGCGTTTTGTTGGTGCTCTTGCTGCTTTGGCTGGTGGTACGCTTGAGTCGCCGTCGCGTCGTGGTTGTCGGCGAGTCTGAGCCGATGCGGACGGCCATTATTCAAATGGCGCGGATTGCGGATTCACTGGAGCGCCTCAGCTTTTCGCTCCAGATCAAGCCGCCGGCTGAAGTCGAAGGGAAAGAGAACGGAAAGGTACTATCCGGCTTTAACCGATAGTCCTTTGCTGGTTGTTTGGCGATCGGGGGATCTCGAAATGCGCAAACTGAGGTGTGTCCTGTTCTTGGCGGTGCTTTCTGCGCTGCCAGCCGGAGTTCGCGGCCAGCAGACGTCGTCGCCAGCGGTCCAGCAGACTGTCGCCAGGATCGTCTCCCGAGAGAACGAAGAGATGAAGGTGATCCGCCAATATTCGCCGGTTGTGGAGACGTATATCCAGAGAGCAAAGAGCAGCGAAGGCGGAGCGTGGTCGCCGGACGGTGATCATTACTTCGTCGGCCGCGCGGAATTCGCCAAGGGCCTCGATGTCAATTCTCTCGATCCGCGCTATGCGAGCATGTTCAGACGGCTTGTCGGAGAAATGAACAAGGTGTTTGACTTCGAGACGGAGTTTGTCCCCAAGGGCTTCCTGCAGATGATTTATGTGGATGAAGACGGCCTCAATCCAGCGAGCTACAACTTCGAATACGTGCGGCAGGAGTTCCTGGGCGAAGTGCGTACGCTGGTGTTCGATGTTACGCCATCGAAAAAGGGCAAAAAGGGACGTTTCCTGGGCCGTATTTGGGCTGAGGACAAGACGTTTACCATCGTCAGGTTCAACGGCACCTATTCTGGCCTCAGCGATGCGGCGGGCGCATTCCATTTTGATAGTTGGCGCGAGAATATCGGGCCAGATCTCTGGCTGCCTGCCGCCATCTACAGCGAGGAAGATCCGAAAAAGCTGCTCGCCACAAAGGCGGAACAGTACAAGGCCCAGACGCGGCTGTGGGGATACGACGCGGCCAACACCAACAAAGAAGAGGAGCTGAGCAGGGTGCTGGTCGAATCGTCGTCCCCGATCAAGGATCAATCGCAGGCGAATAACGACCTATCCCCCGTCCAGGAGCAGCGCGAGTGGAATCGTGAGGCTGCCGAGAATGTGATTGACGACCTCCAGCGAATCGGCCTGGTCGCGCCGAAAGGGGAGGTCGACGGCATCCTCGACACCGTGGTGAACAATCTGGAAGTCACCAATAATCTGGACATTGAGCCGGAGGTTCATTGCCGCGTGCTCATGACCTCCACCATGGAGTCGTTTGCGATCGGCCATACGATTGTTCTCAGTCGCGGATTGATCGATGTTTTGCCGGACGAGGCCACCCTTGCGGCCATGCTGGCCGAACAGCTCGGCCACGTGATGCTGGCCAGTCAGGCGGACTCGAAGTTCGGCTTCTACGATCGCTTTCTGAGCCTGAATGAAAAGCAGAGGCTCCGGCAGTTCAACCTCGCTGCCACGTCTGCGGATGACCATGCGGCGAGCGCTAAGGCGGCCGAGCTGTTGAGGAACTCGCCCTACAAAGGTCAGCTGCGGACGGCTGGTATGTTCATGGCCATCCTGCGGGAGCGTTCCACGCAGATCCCCAGCTTGATCAACCCTCGATTGGGAGACGCCGTTTCCGTTAATTCGGCGGTTGCGACGGACACCGAGGACAAAGCGGCTGCGAATGAAATTGTGGCGCTGCCGCTCGGCGGCCGCGTCAAGATCGATCCGTGGAGCGACGACCTCTTCCTGCTCAAGAGCGCGCCGGTGGGAAATATCTCGGAACGCGACAAAATGCCGTTCGAGATCACGCCGTTCATGCTGTACTTGACGCGGCAGGAAAGCAAGGCGGCGAAAGCGTTCTAGCCGAAAGTTTCTCTCACTTTGCGACGCGCTCAGTCAGGCTGCATAGCGAGTTTCCGCCGTGGGCTATCTTGGTTAAGATGGCCTTGCCATGACCCCATCCGCGCTTAGATCCGCCGCTGTCGCCGTCACGCCGGTGGTTGTTCTGTGTGCGCTCAGCGTTTTAGTCGTCATCGGCCAGCAACCGGAACCGCTCCGGACGCTCGACGCGAAACGCCCGATCACCTACTTCATCGCGGGGGGAAAAGCCGAGAACGGCTATCGGACCTCGGACCGCCAACTCGCGCAATGGGCTTTCGAGGCGTGGGAGCGCAACGCCGAGGGACGCTTTCACTTCGAGGCTGCGCCTGAGTCGACTGCCCTGGTCAGGCTCTATTGGGCCGAACCCGATGGCAGCGAGTATGGCGAAATGCAGCCGCTCGTTGTCAGCGGCCGGCGCGGGGCAGCCGTCTTCATAAGACCGGACGTGCGGGCCCTGGACCCGGAGATTGCTCCGCGCGCCGAAAAAGACGATTTGCTTCGCGATAGCATCGTCTATCTGACCTGCCTGCACGAACTCGGCCACGCCCTGGGGCTGCCGCACACACAAGATTTTCGCGACATCATGTATTTCTTCGGATACGGCGGAGATATCGCCGACTACTTCAACCGGTACCGCAAGCAGCTTCTTTCGAGAAGCGACATTGCCTCGGTCTCGGGTTTGTCGGATTCAGACGTGAGTCATATCCGCGAGGCCTATACGCCAAGCGCAAAGTGAGTGCAGTGCCGAGTGATCTACAGGGATGGTTATGAACGCGATATGTCTGCTGTTACGGGCGGTGTGAGCACGTCGGGATGTTTCGTCAGTTCCGTGCCGGCCACGATGGCATTGCGAATCTGGCTGAAAAGGTCCGTGAGCGTGTTCGGCGTGTGCGGGATCAGGACGGTGTTGGTGTGGTCGTTTGCGGCGATGTCCTTCAACGTATCGAAATACTGCGTCATCAGGACAAGCTGCATGACGTCCTGCGGCGTCGAGCCCTGCACGGCTTTGGCGAAGTCCTCGACGGAATCTTTCAGCCCCGAAATGATCGCCTTCCGCTGATTGGCGATGCCTTCTCCTTGCAGGCGTTTTGATTCCGCTTCCGCCTCGGCCTGCTTGACCAGCAGCAACTTGTTGGTCTCGGCCCGCGAGACGGTCGCTTCCCGCTCGCGCTGCGCGGCGTTGATGTCGTTCATCGCGGCCTTTACCTTCGGGTCCGGGACGATGTCCGAGATCAGCACCTTGACGATCGAGTAGCCATATTCCTTCATCGAGCCGTCGAGATTGTCCCGCAGGTCGCTGGCGATGTCCGCTTGGTTTAGAAAGGTATCGTCCAGCTTCATTTTCGGAACGTGCCCGAGCACGACGTTGTACACCATCGATTCGATCTGCTTGACCGGATTGGTCAACTTGTAAAACGCCGCCTCCACCGCGTCGGGAATCACCTTGTATTGAATCGAAACCGGTATTTGCACGAAGACGTTGTCCTGCGTTTTCGTCTCCACCTGAACGTCGAACTGCTGCACCTTCATGCTCATGCGCGTGATCACTGCCTCGATAAACGGCGTCTTCCAATTCAAGCCGGGGCCGGCCACGCGCGCGAACTTTCCGAGCCGCTGAACGATGGCCACCTGCGCGGTTTCGACCGTGAAGAACGAGCCCAGAACGATGCTCAAAATGAAGAAAAGTACGACGACCACCACCAACAGCAGCGCAATTCCCGTCGCGTCCATGTCCACTCTCCTTCGAGCGCTCCTGGGCAAGTCCACGCAATCTTCGCCCGGCCGCGCTGCTGCCCATCGACAAATCGAAAATTAAGCTGTTCTCTTGCGTTCGTGAGCCGTGGAGCGAATAGCAGCCGCTATTTTATAGCGTGATTGCTGAATCGTGTTTAGGAAGCTCCGGCTGCGTTTCCGTATTCCAAACGCCTGCGTTTTACACGCCGTGAGCCGGGGGCGCTCCTCTTTTCCAGGACATCTCTGAAACATTTAATGGCGCATCCCGCCCGGGGAGTTGTCGCTACTGGCGGGACGCGGATGTCGAAGAGCTGTCAAGCAATCGCGCCACTTCGAGTGCTTGCGGATTGGCGCGGTCCAGACGCAGCGCAGCTTCCGCGTCCGTCAAGGCCGCGCTGGCTTGGCCGTTCCGGTAGCGAATCACGGCGCGATTTGCCCAGGCGCGCGCGTAGCCCGGCGATTCCGCGATCTCGCGATTGAGCAGGTCCATGGCGTCGAAGTTGTCACCGGTTTGAATCCACAGCGCCGCCAGGTTTACCGCCATGAAATCGTAATTCGGATTGTCCCTGTTGCTGCTGTTCAGCGCGCGCTCCATCATTCGTTCGGCATCCGGATAGTCGCCCTGCCAGAAATCCAGCAAGCCGTAGGAAGCCAGCGCGTCCGGAAAAGTCAGGGTAGATGCGCAAGGCAGTTTCAAATTCGCCGCGTGCCAGTTCCAGTTGCCGCGTCGCCATGTATTCCGATCCCAGATCGAAATGTGTTTTGGCGCTGTCCGGCGCCGCGCGCACGGCTGCCGAAAAAAGAGTCAAATCGTTCTTCCAGTCGCGGTTGCGGGTCACGGTGCGGGCGCCCAGGGAAGCCAGGGCAACCGCGAGCAGCGCCAAGGCAAGCCACTGTTCGCGTTTCTGCTGCGCCGCCGCGAATAAGCGCGTCCAAATCACCGCCAGCAGCAGGCAGAACCCAGCCGACGGAAGGTACGCGAGCCGCTCGCCCAGGATCGTTCCCGTCGGTATCAGAATGTTCGCCGTTGTCGCGAAGCCCGCCAGGTAGATCCCGCCGGCCAGAACCCATTCACTCTTCCGCTTGCGGACTGCCCAGAGCCATGCGCCCAGCAGCAGTACCGCGGCTATGGCCCAGGGCAAGGTGTGCCGCCAATCTTTGTAGATTGGGATTTGGTTGAAGGAATAATCGCAGGAAAGCGTGGCCGGATAGAGTCTGCAGCGCCAAGTATTTCCATCCCACGCGAATCGCGTTGAGGATTCTCCATCCGGCGGGAAGCGCGGCCAGTGGATTATCCAGCGGGGCGATGCCGCGCTGGCCGAAGCGGCCGCCTTGGACCTTCCACAGCACGCCCAGATAAATCGTGGTCAGTCCGGCGAGTCGCGCGTAGCGCAGCGCCGGCTTCCACCGGGCGCGTGCGTAGTCTCCCACCAACACGAGGGGCAGGAACGCCGCCGCCGATTCCTTCGAAAGCAGCGCCAGCGCGAAGCAGATCAGCGCGGGGATTTCCTGGTCGCGGAGATGCAGGATCCACGCGCCCAGCAAGAAGCCGGCAGCCAGCAGTTCCGGGCGCCCCATGACGCTGGCGACCGCCTCGGTGTGAATGGGATGCACGGCGAAAAGCGCCGCGGCCACCAGCGCCACCGTCTTACCTTGCGCGCGTTCTTCCAGGAGCGAGCAGAGCAAAAAGTACAGCAGCAGCGTCACCGCCGCGTGCAGCAGCAGATTGAGCAGGTGAAACCCGAAGGGATGCGCCCCGTGCAACTCCCAATTGAATGCCAAAGTAGCAAAGGTGAACGGTCTGAATACGTTCGTGAATCGGTTCGCTGCGAATAGTCCGCGCCAGGTAAATTGCGTGACCTGTGGATTGCGGGTGATGTACAGCCCGTCATCCAGCGCGAACTGGTTCAGGAGCGTGTTCGCGTACACCAAGGCCACTACGGCCAGCAGCAATCCGATGCGCAAGCGGTCCTTCATCCCAAGTGCCGCTCCAGGGGCGCCAGTCCTCGACCGGTATCCAGTTCAGGCCGGCCGTCCGAGGTGATCCTTCACCCTATTTTCTCGCGTCGCATGTCTTGGGAAAACGGCTCACAAGGAGAAAAGCAGCGAATCCGTAAAGGGTGGGTGGGAGCGAAACCGGAAGGGCGAATCCCTGCGCTGCAGAAGCGCAGCAGGCCCATTTCAGGGTGTGTTTCGGGACTGCGATTTCAGGGCGTCAGCACCTTCCCGCGTGTTTCTGGCAGTAAGAACGCAGCCCCCGCCATGATGAGGTAAGCGGCGCCGGCGAAAAGTCCAATCGCCTGACCGAGGGGGATTTTGAGAGAAACGGCGCCTACCATCGCAGGGAAAAACGCGCCTACCGCGCGGCCGATATTGTAGGCGAAGCCCTGGCCCACTCCTCGCACGCGCGTCGGAAAATGCTCGGTAAAGAACGGGCCCATGCCGCTAAAGACTCCGGACGCGAAGAAGCCGAGAGGAAAGCCCAGGACCAGCATCGCGGTGTTCCCGAACGCAATCGTCGTGTAGGTTACGGCAACCGTGCCGGCGCCGATGGCAAAAACCAGGAACGTGAGGCGCCTTCCGATACGATCCGCAAAATATCCGGCCGTGAGGTAGCCAAAAAATGCGCCTGCAATAGAGACGGCCAGGTATCCGGCAGAGTTGAGGACGGAAAGGCTGCGCTCAGTGCGAAGAAAGGTCGGCAGCCAGGTTGTCACGGCGAAGTAGCCTCCCTGCGCTCCCGTTCCCATCAGCCCGCCAAGGATGGTGACCCGCAGCAGGGGCGGACGAAAGATCTCGAAGAAAGAAGGCTTGTCGCCGCGGGCCGCCAGGCGCTCACGCGACTCGAGGTAAACGGCCGGCTCCTGGACATACCGCCGAACCCAGAAAACCAGGAAGGCTGGCGCAATTCCGAATAGGAACATGACGCGCCAAGCGATCGCAGGCGGGAACAAAGAAAAAAACACCGCGTAAAGCAGCGCGGCGACGCCCCAGCCGACGGCCCATCCCGCGTGCATAATTCCCAGCGCCTTGCCGCGATGCTCCGGCCGAATCACCTCGCCAAGCAGAACCGCTCCGGCAGCCCACTCGCCGCCAAACCCGAGCCCCAGTAATGCGCGAGCGGCAAGAAGTTGGGAGTAATTCTGGGCCAGGCCGGATAAGAACGTGAAGGCGGCAAACCACAAGATCGCCAGTTGCAGCGCGCGGACGCGGCCGAAACGATCAGAAAACCAGCCGGCGAGCCAGCCGCCGAATGCGGAGACCAGGAGGGCAGCCGTTCCGAGCATCCCGGCCTGCCCTCGCGTAATGCCCCAGGTGGCAATCAGCGCCGGGATCACAAAGCTGAAGATTTGAACGTCCATCGCGTCCAAAGCCCAGCCGCCGATGCACGCCTCGAAAACGCGCCGTTCCTGTGGCTCCAGCGCGCCCATCCAGCCAAGCAGGCCGGTTCCGGCGTCCGCGCGCGATTCAACCGTTTCCGCAAGTTCCTTCAAAAACGCACCTCTGGCTGGCCCACTCGAACTGGCCCGAGGTTACACTTACGCCGAATCGATGGTCAATTGCAGATGCCCGACCCGTTAGAAGCGTCACGAGAGTTACAAGCCGGCAGCGCTACCCGCCAGCGTGCTTTAGAATAGGCGCCTCTTGCCCGCTCTGACTAAACTCGACCGTGTATGCGTGGTCCTGGTGGCGACGCGGAATCCTCTGAATCTCGGCGCCGCCGCCCGCGCCATGAGCAATTTCGGTTTCCGCCGCCTGCGCGTGGTGAATCCGTACCACGAGGCATTTCGCGAAGCCCGCTCGGCGGTCGGCGCCGCGCATGTGCTCACCGCTGCGGAAGAATACAGAGACCGTGGCCGAAGCCGTCGCCGATTGCTCTCTGGTGGTGGGCACGACGGCCGTCGGTCACCGTCAGCTCCAGCATCCGCTGCGCCATTTGCAGGATGGCGCACGCGTGATTCTTCGGCACGCGCAAGGCAAAGAGCCGCGCCGCGTGGCGCTGTTATTCGGTTCGGAGAAGTCCGGCCTCTCAAACGAGGATTTCAGCCACTGCCACTGGTTGTTGCACATTCCCACCAGCGAAGATAACTTTTCGATGAATCTAGGCCAGGCGGTGGCGGTCTGCCTTTACGAACTGACTCGCGGCGCGGGATTGGGGCGGCGGAGCGGAATGCGTGCGCCAGCCGCTTCCTCGGAAAAGCCAGAGCCCGCGGCGGCCGCCGACGTCGAGCGAATCTCCACGCTGTTTCTGGACGCCATGCTGGCGAGCGGTTATCTGAAGCGCAAGCCAACCATCGACGCGCAGGCCAGACTGCGCCGATTGGTGCGCCGGCTCAATCTCCCGGCGCGCGACGTGGCGGCCTGGCTGAGCATCCTGCGGCAAATCGTCTGGAAAGTGCAGCAGCCCTGAGCGGCCGGCCCGCTGCGCAGCCTCGTTGGGTTTTAAGCCGGCCGCACTTGCTGGCCTACGGTGCTTGATCGGCGACGGCTTGCAGGGGATCGCCAATCAGGCAGATCGATTTCCACTCGTCGAGAAACGCGGCATCCATATGTTGAAAGAAGCCCAGGGCCGGCTCGTTCCAGTCCAGTGCTTCCATGCGAATGCAGAAGTAGTTTTCTCGAATCGCGATGGCCGCTACGTGTGCGAGCAGCGCTCGGCCGATGCCTCGCTTGCGAAACTGCGGCAGGACAAAAATGTCGTCCAGCACCAGCCCAGCGCATCCTTGAAACGAGGAATAAAACTCGAAGAAGAGCGCGTATCCCGCGACTTGCTCGTTTGATTCCGCGATAATCGCTCGAAATTTCGGGTGGGCTCCAAAACCGTCGCGAGCGACGCTCTCTTCGGTGACGGCCACTTCATTGCCAAAGCGTTCGTACTCCGCCAGTTCGCGGATTAAAGTAGCGAGCAGCGGCGCATCATCGATGGTGGCGGAGCGAATGGAAATCATGGTTTTGATCACGAGGCGCGCCTCGCGAGTCCGCGATTATAGGCCAGCCGAACGCTAGCTGTCGCCCTCAAAGCGCGCCTGCGAGCCGGGCGGCTTCCGATCGAAGGCGCCGCCTTAGCTCCCGTCGCGGATGATTCTGCAGGATTCGATGTCGAAGCTGGCCTCGCCGATTGCCATGTGCGCTTGATCCAGGAAACGCGCCGCGAACTGCACGAAGCGCCAGGCGTCCGCGAAGTTTGAGGCCAGGCCAAACGAAACGCGGATCGCTCCCGCGCTCTTGTGGCCGCGCCGCTGCATCAATTGCACGAAGCTGCGCAGGTTGATGCCGGGTCCTTCGCCAAGCCCCGCCAGCATGTCTTCCTCGGTCAATCCTTCGGCCATTTCGCTGGATCCCGGATTGCAGAAACATCCCGTGCGCAGCGAGATGCGCTCCGCATTGGCCAGTTCCTCGATGCGCCGGTAGTCCAGCAGATGTCCCTGCGGATCGTAGAAATTCAGCGCGATCGTGGCGCCGCGCGCTTGGGTCGAAATCGGTCCGTAGATGCGCACCATCGCTCGTCCATTGCCGTGCCGCAAGGCGAGCAATTCTTCCAGCAGCCAGCCCGTCAAACAGCGGACGCGCTCTGCGATGGTCTCGACACCGATCGATTCGAGATAGCGCAGCCCGATCTCCACCGCGGGAATCGCCAGGTAGTTCAGCGTGCCGTCTTCGAAGCCTGCCTCGCTCGGAGACAGCACATGCGCGCTCCCCTGCACGGAGACGAAGTTCACCGTCCCGCCGGCAAACCAAGGGCGCTTCAGTTTCGCGAACGCCGCGCGGCGAATCAGCAGCGCTCCCACGCCCGTTGGGTAGCCGAACATCTTGTAAAACGACAGGCTCACGAAGTCCGGCTGCACCGCGCCCAGGTCCAGCCGGCTGGTGGGCGCCAGCGCGGCCGCGTCCAGCAAAACGTCCCAGCCCTTGCTTCGTGCCTGCGCGACCAGTTCGAGCGGATGCCGGACGCCGGAAAAATTCGACTGCGGCGGGTAGGCAAATAGATTCGCCTGGCTCGGATCGGCTTGGTCGAGCAGCGCCTCCAGGCGCGGCCGGTCCAGGCGTAACTCAGGCACGGTCAGCCGGGCGTACTCGACCCCGGCGCCTCGGGCATGAGCGAACTCGCGAATCCCGTTCACGGAATTGTGATTGTCAAATGTCAGCAGGCAGCGGCCGCCTGGCGCAAAGGGATACGACTCGCCCACTAGTTTCAACGCTCCGGTGGCGTTGGCCGTGAATACCACGCTGTAATCTTCCGGACGCGCGTGGAAATACGTCAGCACGTAGCGCCGCGCCCGCTCGACGTGCTCGGTCATGGCCATCGAGGCCGGATTTGCGGAATGCGGATTGCCAAAAACTCCCGAGCGCAGCAGTTCCAGATGGTTGTGCAGTTGCGACTCGCCGTACAGGGATCCGCCGGTGTAGTCGAGATAGACCTGGCCTTGCTGATCGATGCGCGAATATTCGACGGCGCGAAGAATGTCCAGGCCGGTGGTTTCCTCGTAGCTTGGGTAGCGCCCCAGGAAATCGCCGTAGGCTTGCTCGACGGGAAGAGAAGAGCCTGTCGAGGCTTCCGTCATACCGTAGCGCCGTTTCTGTTCGCGTCAGGCATTGCCGCTCGCCGAGAGTATACGCCGGGCGCGAGATCGCCTCTAGCATCCCGCTCGTTCCTCTCGCGTCCATACGACCGCGCCGAAACGTAGCGGGCGGTTATCGCGCTCAGCCTCCCGCGCAGCATAGCGGCAATTTTTTCATAAAGCGATGACCGGATAGCCTCAGCAAGCCTCAAGCTCATCAATCGCTTATGACCCGCGAGTGTGGGCACAGAAATGCCTTTCCGCAGCTGAGGCTAGGAGGTGAGCGATGAACACCAATGCTTCCACGTTTCTCCACATTCTTGCTTTCCAGTGTCCTCGGTGCGAAAAACCCATTGTCGAATCCGTGCTCAGCTCCATGCGGAATCTGGAATCGATTGATAGTGCCGCGCTTAATCTGAAGTGTTCTTGTGGTTGGACGGATGGACGGCTCGGAGCGCAAGCCCGCCGGCACCTGGTCCTGCCTTGGCCCGCCTCAGATGAGCCATCCGCCCGGGACCCGGAAGAAAGCGCCGGCGACGGAGACAGCGCCCAGCAAGAGCCCGAAGAGGATACACTGAACACTTTATAGCCGCCTGCGAGCTCTTCATCTATTCTCTATCGCTCACACCCAGCCTGGCCGTGGTTCGGGAGACAACCAAATTAGCGTTCGCGTGCTATTGGCGGATGATCATGAAACCGTGCGCGCAGGGCTCCGAGTGGTCCTCGCGCAAGAGCCTCGCTTTCAAATTTGCGGCGAGGCGGAAAACGGCCGGGACGCGGTGGCCAAGGTTCGGCAGCTTCGTCCCGACGCCGTGATCTTGGATGTGTCCATGCCCGTCATGAACGGCCTCGAAGCTGCCCGGGAGATACGCCGGGTCGCCCCTTCCACGAAAATCATCATGTTCAGCATGCACGACTCTTTTCAGATGATCGAAACGGCCCGCGAAGCGGGTGCTGACGCTTTTGTGTTGAAGTCAGCAGCCGGGCAGGATTTGGTGCAGGCGATTCGCGATCTTCTTCCCGCCACGAATGGGAATGGCTCTCATTAAGCTCCGCACTCGACTCTAGCGCCTTACAACTCCGCCCTATCCCACCAAAGATCCGAACTCCAAAGCGTCGAGAGGGTCGCGTGGTGTTTCGCGGTGCCCTGTGCCATGATGAAAGCTCAGCGATGAAAACAATCAAGCGAGCTGCGTCCACGATTACCCGCAAGGTGCTGTCGAACGGCCTGGTCGTCATTGCCGAGCCCATGCCGCATGCCCATTCGGTTTCGGTCGGGATTTGGGTGCGTTCCGGCTCGCGCTCCGAGCCCGAGCGCTTGAATGGCATCGCCCATTTCATCGAGCACATGGTGTTCAAAGGCACCTCGCGGCGCACCGCCGAGCAGATCGCGCGGGAGATGGACTCTGTCGGCGGCATGCTGGATGCCTTCACCTCGAAGGAATCCGTTTGCTTCAACGCCAAAGTCCTGCACGAGCATCTCCCGCTGGCTTTTGACGTCATCTCCGACCTGGCCTTGCGCCCGCTCTTTGCCGAAGACGACATCGTCAAGGAACGCCAGGTCATCCTCGAAGAAATCCGCATGGAAGAGGACAATCCGGAAACCGTAGCGCACGAGCTGCTCACCAAGAATTTCTGGCGCGGCCATTCCCTGGGCGCTCCGATCCTGGGCACTCGCGCCACCGCGCGCCGCTTCACGCGCGCCGCCCTCACCGAATGTTTCACCTCCTGGTACGCGCCGAAAAATCTCTTGCTCACCGCCGCGGGCCGCATCGAAATGCCGCAACTCCTCGACCTCGCGAATAGCGCCTTCGGCGCCCTCAAGCCGGGCAAGCGCGCTCCCTCACTCCGCCGCCGCGCCTACCCCGCACGGACTTCTGGCCGCGCGCAATAAGCCCACGCTCGAGCAGGCTGCACATCACCGTCGCGCTGCCCTCGCATCCCTTGGCCGACCCGCGCCGCTTTGCCACCTCGCTGCTGAACAACATTCTCGGCGGCGGCATGTCCTCGCGCCTGTTTCAGAATATTCGCGAGCAGCAAGGCTTGGCCTATGCCGTCTTCAGCGAGCTGACCCCCTACGCCGACGCCGGCATGCTTTCGATCTACGCCGGGACCGCGCGCCAGAATGTCGAACGCGTCCTGCGCCTCATCGCCGCCGAACTCCGCCGCATGAAGGACGAGCTGGTCAGCGAGGAGGAATTGCGCCGCGCCAAGGACCACTTCCGCGGCGGCCTGGTGCTTTCGCTCGAATCGTCGGGAGCGCGCATGTCCCACCTCGCCCGCCAGGAAATGTATTTCGGCCGCTTCTTCTCTATCGAAGAGCTGCAAGCCTCGATTGAAGCCGTCACCCGCGAGCAAATCCAGCAAATCGCCCGCGAATTCTTCCGCCCGGAAAAAATGGCCGCCGCCGTCGTCGGCCCCCTCAAGGGTTTCCACCTGCGCCGCGACCTGCTGGCCTGCTAAGCGCCCGTGCGTCGGTTTGCTGATCGCCGGCAATGATGTGCTGTCCCCGCGGCCAACACCCCAGCGGCGTCATTCTGAACGGAGTGGCGGCCTGCCTTTTCCCGCGTCCCGCTCCTGCGGGACGGCCGCCACGCAGTGAAGAATCTCTCTTGGGCTTTCGGGCCTTCCCCCAGACGAATTCCGCACGTCCTTCGCTGGAACCCGTTGACGCTCTCGCCTCCCTCTGCGATGATGCCTCCGTCCCGCATTCCTTCAATCGCTCCGCGGGACCGGTTCGGGGGAATCGCATCAGCCTTCGCGTGAGCATCCTGGCCTCGGGCAGCTCCGGCAACTGCACGTTGCTCGAGACTTCCCAGACCCGCCTTCTGGTGGACGCCGGCCTGGGCAAAAAAGAAACCCTCCGGCGCCTCGCCGCCGTCGAACGCACCGTCGACCGGCTCGACGGCATCGTCATCTCCCACGAACATTCCGACCATATCGGCGGCCTTGGCCCTTTGCTGGCCGCGTGGCGCACCACCGTCTACATCACCGCGGAAACCCACGCCGAAACGCTGCACATTCTTTCCGAGTCGCATGCCAAGCGCCTCGAACGCGTCGAGTTCATCGAGGCCGGCCAGCGCTTCACCGTCGGCGATATCGAAGTCTCCCCGTTCCGCATTCCCCACGACGCCGTCGATCCCGCTGGGCTTCACCTTCCGCGCCGGCGGCGTCAAAGTCGCCATCGCCACCGATCTCGGCTACATGACCGAGCTGGCCAAGCAGCACCTGCGCGATTCCGACGCCATGATTCTGGAATCCAATCACGATCTCGAAATGCTCAAGGTCGGCCCCTATCCCTGGCACGTGAAGCAGCGCGTCATGAGCCGCACCGGCCACCTTTCGAACGAAACGGTCAGCGAATTTCTCGCCGATCCCGAAGGTTTCGACGCCCGTTCCCGCTACCTGGTCCTGGCCCACCTTTCCGAAGCCAACAACAATCCCGACGTCGCCCGCATCTGCGCCGAAGAAGCCCTGAGCCGCCGCCAACCCGCCTCCGCCTTCCACGGCGAATTGCTGGTAGCCTCGCAGCACGAGCCTTTGCCGCCGATCCAGTTGTAGCTTTATTGGACTGCCCTTCAGAACGCGTCGTGTAGGAGCACTCGGAGTGCACGTTCGACGCACGGGAGCAGGTTTCCCAGATCGCCGACGTACTTGTACGCGGCCGAGCTCGGCACGCCGTGCGACGAGGTGTCCTGCTTCCAATCTTCCGGTTTGAGGCTGGCGGCAACGAAGAATTCCGCTGCCTTTCTGTAGTCCCGGCGGGTGCGGGGATGTATCCACACCTCGGGAACCTCACGCGTGTAAGCCATAATTCGTACGGCAGGTTTGTCTTTTATCGTGCGGATCCGAATTATATGCCTTCTCGAATCAACCCAAGCTTCCGCGTCGTTGTTCTGAACAATCTGCAGTAATTTCCGAGTTATTTCGCTTGCGTCTGCCATTGCAGTGCCAGACAGTCGTTCGTAATCTTGCTTCCAGTTTGCGTTGAATCCCCTCTTGCCATCCCTCGCGACCATTGGGTACCTCCTGGAAACGGGAATACATTCTACCGCTTTCACTGACACCCGTTTGCAAATTGCCAAGCGACACGCCACAATCCCTCTTCTCATGATTCCCCGATACACGCGCCCGGAAATGGGCCGCATCTGGACTGACCAAGGCCGCTTCGAGCGCTGGCTCGAAGTCGAGCTGGCGGCCAGCGACACCCTGGCCGAATCCGGAATCGTCCCGCGCGAAGCCGCTGCGGCCATTCGCGAACGCGCGCGCGTCAACGCCGAGCGCATCACCCAGATCGAATCGCGCGTCAAGCATGACGTCATCGCCTTCACCCTCGCCGTCAGCGAAACCATTGGCGACCCGGACACCGCGCGCTGGCTGCACTACGGCCTCACCTCGAATGACGTTGTCGACACCGCGCAAGCCCTGCAACTCCGCGACGCCTCCAAGATCATCGAGCAGGGCCTGGTGGCCCTCGGCGAAGTCCTCGGCACGCGCGCCCTCGAGTTCCAGCACACCCCGCAAATCGGCCGCACTCATGGTGTGCACGCCGAGCCCATCACCTTTGGCCTCAAGATCGCCACCTGGTACGACCAAAACCGCCGCAACATCGCCCGCTTCGCCGAAGCCGCCAAACAAATGGCCGTAGGCAAAATTTCCGGCGCGGTAGGCAACGCCGCGCATCTCGGCACGCTGGCTGAAGAAAAGATCTGCCAGCGCCTCGGCCTTTCAGCCACGCCGGTCGCCTCGCAAGTCATCCAGCGCGACCGCCACGCGCACTACGTCGCCACGCTGGCCATCATCGCTGCCACGCTCGAACAGATTGCCCTCGAGATTCGCCATCTTCAGCGCACCGAAGTGCGCGAAGCTGAAGAGCCTTTCGCCAGCGGCCAGCGCGGCAGCTCGGCGATGCCGCACAAACGCAATCCCGTCGGCTGCGAGCAGATTTGCGGCCTGGCGCGCGTGGTGCGCGCCAACGCCCAGGCCGCCCTCGACAATGTCGCGCTCTGGCACGAACGCGACATCTCTCACAGCTCCGTCGAGCGCGTCATCCTGCCCGACTCCACGATCCTCGTCGACTACATGCTCGCCCGCATGACCGATATCGTCTCCGGCATGCGCGTCTTCCCGGAACGTATGCAGCGCAACCTCGACGCCACCCAAGGCCTGATCTTCTCCGGCCAGCTGCTGCTCGATCTGGTCGAAGCCGGCGCGCCGCGCAGCGATGCCTACGAATGGGTCCAGGAAAACGCCATGGCCGCCTGGGAGTCGGACACCAGCTTCCGCGAGCGCGTTGCCTCCGATAAACGCATCACCAAGTACCTCGCCCCCGCTGCACTCGCGCGCGCCTTCGATCTCAACCGCCAGCTCCACGCCGTCGACGACATCTTCAAGCGCGTCTTCGGCTAGCGGCGCGCAGCGTCCTAACAGCCGCCCCGAACCCCTCTGCTATACTCCTCGCCGATGGCCGGCAAATCCCCGAAAAAGCTCTTCCTCGTCGACGCCATGGGCTTCGTCTTCCGCGCCTTTTTCGCGCCCATGGGCCGCCTGAACAACGCCGCCGGCATCCCCACCAAAGTCCCTTACCTTTTCTCGAACATGCTCCGCAAGCTCGTTCGCGAGGCCCAGCCGGACTACATCGCCGTCGTCTTCGATCCCCGCGGCCCCACCTTCCGCGATAAGCTCTTCACCGAATACAAAGCCCAGCGCCCGCCCATGCCCGACGATCTCGCAATCCAGCTTCCCTTCGTCCGCCGCCTCTGCGAAGCCATGCGCCTGCCCACCATCGAAGTCGAGGGCTACGAAGCCGACGACGTCATCGGCGCGCTGTCTCGCCAAGCCGCCGAACGCAAACTCGACGTCTACATCGTCACCAGCGACAAGGACATGATGCAGCTCGTTGGCGGACGCGTCCTGGTCCTGCGCCCCGGCGCGGGCCCCAACAAAGGCGACCTGATTGTCGACGCCGCGAAAGTCGAAGAACTCATGGGCGTGCCGCCGGAAAAAGTGGCCGATGTCATGGCGCTCATGGGCGATTCCATCGACAACATCCCCGGCGCAAAAGGCATCGGCGAAAAGGGCGCGCGCGAACTCATCAAGCGCTTCGGCTCCGCGGAAGCCGCGCTCGAACACGCCGCCGAAGTCGAAGGCAAGCGTTACCGCGAAGCCCTGATCAACAGTAAAGAGCAAGTGGCGCTCTCAAAGCAGCTCGCCACCATCGCCGCCGACGCGCCCATCGAGCTCGATCTCCAAGTCGTCGAACGCCGCGAGCCCGATTACGCCGCCCTGCGCGATCTCTACGCCGAGCTCGGCTTCACCTCGCTCCTGCGCGATCTTCCCGCGGCCACCACCGTCTCCACCGTCGCCACCGATTACGCCACGCTCGATTCGCCCTCCGCCGTCCGCGACTTCCTCAAATCCGCGCCGCCCGGCCAGCCCATCGCCGTCTGGCTTACCCTCGAACCCGACGAGCGCGAAACCGAAGGTTTCGGCTCGCGCGTCGCCGCCTTCGAACTCTCCCCGCAGCCCGGCGTCGCGCGCACCGCCTGGCGCGACGACCAAGGCCAAATCGCCGCCGCGCTCGCCGAATTCCTAGCCGACCCGCAGCGCCCCAAAATCGTCCACGACCCGAAACTCACTGAACTGCTCGCCGGCCCCATCCAAAACATCCGCCACGCCACGGCGCTCTATTCCTATCTCCTGCGCCCCACCACCGCCCAGCACGATCTCGCCTCCGTCGTCCTGCGCCACGCCAACGAAACGCTCTCCGGCGCCGCCGGCGAGCACGCCGATCAGCTCCAGCGCCTCGCCCCCGCGCTGCGCCAGGAAGTCGACGCGCAGGAACTCACCAGCGTCTACGAAGAAATCGATCTCCCTCTCGCGTCGGTCCTCGCCACGATGGAAAAGCACGGCATTCGCGTCGATCCGAAAGCCCTCGCCGCCATGTCCGAATCCATGGAAACCGAAATCCGCGTCCTCGAAAAGCGCATCTGGGAACTCGCCGGCTCCGAATTCAACGTCAATTCGCCGCCCCAGCTCGCCGAAATCCTCTTCGACAAGCTCAATCTCTCGACCACCGGCCGTCGCAGCAAGGCCAAAGCGCGCTCGACCGCCGCCGACGTTCTCGCCGAACTCGCGCTGCTGCACGAACTCCCGCGCAAAGTCATCGAGTACCGCGAAATCGCCAAGCTCAAATCCACCTACGTCGATTCGCTCCCGAAACTCATCGAGCCTTCCACCGGCCGCCTGCACACGCGCCTGAGCCAGACCGTCGCCGCCACCGGCCGCCTCAGCTCCTCCGACCCCAATCTCCAGAACATCCCCGTGCGCAGCGAACTCGGCCGCGAAATTCGCGCCGCCTTCGTCGCCGATCCTGGCTGGACGCTCCTCTCCGCCGACTATTCCCAGATCGAGTTGCGCATCCTCGCGCACTTCTCCGAGGACCCGGTCCTCGTCGAAGCCTTCCGCACCGGCCAGGACATCCACGCGCGCACCGCCCAGGAAGTTTTCGGCGTCGGCCCCATGGCGCAGACGCCCGAGCATCGCCGCGTCGCCAAGGTCATCAACTTCGGCATCATCTATGGACTCTCGCCCTTCGGCCTGGCCCAGCAGCTCGGCATCGAGCAGCGCGAAGCGGCCAAATTCATCGCCGCCTATTTCGATCGCTACCGCGGCGTGAAAAAATATCTCGATCGCTCCCTCGAGGAAACCCGCAAAGCCGGCTTCACGCGCACGCTCTTCGGCCGCCGCCGCCCGATTCCGGAAATCGTCTCCCCGCAAGTCAATCTGCGCAATCTCGCCGAACGCACCGCGCTGAATACGCCGCTGCAAGGCACCGCCGCCGACCTCATCAAAATCGCCATGATCCAAATCCAGCGCGAACTCACCGCGCAATCCTTCCGCGCCCGCATGATCCTGCAAGTCCACGACGAGCTCCTCTTCGAAGCGCCGCCCGAGGAACTCGACCGCCTCCGCGCCCTGGTTCGCCCCGCGATGGAGCAGGCCCACAAACTACTCGTCCCCTTGGTCGTCGAAATGAAGGCCGGCCCGAACTGGCGCGACATGCATTAGCGCGCGCAGTCGTGCCGAAATAGCTCCGTTCTCACCTGATCTCGCAGCGAGCAGTTTGGTGCTTTCCACCATCCACGCAACAGCAACCACCGGTCATTCTGAGCGAAATGGCGGCCAGATTTTTCCTCACGTCCCGTTCGTCGGGACGTGCCGCCATGCAGTCGAAGAATCCCTCTGCCGCTTTTCCCGCAGCTCGTTCGTGCTCGCCACCGCTCGGCCGTTCCACCAGTTTTGCGCTCCTGTGTTAGTCTGAACTAGCTTGGAGAAGAAGGAGCCGCGCCATGCAACACACCCCCGGTTTTCTGAAACTGGTGAACGACGCCAAATCCCGCGTCAAGGAACTCGACTTCCGCGAGGTCAAGCGCCGCATCGACATGCGCGAAAAAATGGTCCTGGTCGACGTGCGCGAGGATAGCGAATGGGCCCGCGGCCATCTCCCCGGCGCCACTCATCTCGGGCAAGGGCGTGATCGAACGCGACGTCGAGCGGGCCTTTCCCGATAAGGACGCCGTGCTGGTCCTCTACTGCGGCGGCGGCTACCGCTCGGCTCTGGCTGGCGACAACCTGCAAAAGATGGGCTATACCAACGTGATTTCGATGGACGGCGGCTGGCGCGCCTGGGTCGAAGCCGGCTACCCCACCGAGAAGTCCTAGCCCGCGAAGCGTGGCCTTGGTGGGACAGCCGCTCTCGGCTGTCCTGTTGGGATGGAAGCGAAGCTTGGCTGGGGCGGGAGGATTCGAACCTCCACCATCCGCATTAACAGTGCGGTGTCCTACCGGTTGGACCACGCCCCAAAGTGAATCGCCCATCTTACCATAGCGCGGAGCCGCTTCCAGAGAACGACCGGAAGCGCTCTTAGAGAGCCAGCGGCAGCACTCTTAGCCGACGAGAGGGGGGCTCTTCTAGGCAACGTTCAGCGTGGCAGGGTTCGTCCGACTAATTGATCTTGATGTTGTTGGCCTTCCGCATCTGGTAAATCGAGCCGTCAAATTGATACGTCGTCGTTTCCGTTTCGAACGAAGACGACCAGACAATGCGAATGTCCTTATAGTTCTTGGTTTTGGTGTCCAGCACCTCGATCGAATCCCCGCCGCCAAACAGGACCACTTGCGGGTTCTTGCGCGCGGAGCTCACCACCCAAAACCAGGTCGCATCGGCTCCCTTCATCTTGCCCAGACCAATCACAACGAGATCCACCTGGTCCGGAGTGCTCAAATGCACCTCGCTGCCCTGAAAAAGCTGCGATGGGTTGGCCTTCTCCGAATCCTCCAGGATCGCAAATGTCTCCTTGGCGGTCTGCGAGGCCAATAGAACTCTCAGCACGTCCGGGGAAAGAGTTGCCGGATGTTGGATCGTGTGATCGCTAGCCGAAAAGAGCTTCTGCTCAGCCGCGGGATGCGCCTCCTGCCCGCGACCAATCAACGCAACACCGCCGAGGGCCACAACCAACAAAACTGTCTGGAGGAATTTCATCGAGACAAGCCCGCCACCCCGCACCGCCAGCTTTTGCCGACAATTTCATTTTATCACCGAAGGAGGTTGCAGAGCGCCGCGGGAACTGGCCCAGCGGTGAAAAGCCAGCCGCCGAGACCGTTTCTCGGTTCAGCCGATAGACTAACGCGCCTGCTAGTCCTTCGTTTGGACCTCCTGTATTTTCTTGAGCTTCCTGTTCCAATACAGCACAACCTTGCCCTTCTCGAAGTATGTCACTTGAATTCCAGTGGACTTTAGTTTTACCGGCGAAGACCGATCCGTTGAATCCACGGCTTCAGTTTGGGATACACGTGAACCGATGGCCGCCGGCAGCAAGTAAACCAAATCGGAATAGGCACTGACATCTAACTCATAAATTTGTCGGCATTGGTGATCTTCGGAACACAACAGAACAACGAGTTTTGTCGTTTTTGAACTTGTGTTTCTTACCAGCAGCGCGTAATCCGGATGGCCATCGCCATCGAAATCGGCTTGGACGACGCTTGGATTGGACTTGGGAAAATGCTGGGAGATATACGCCCTCGTATTGGGGTCGCGCTCCTTCAATGTCAACAAGTGATAACCCGGAAAGCTAGTTAGGATATTATTGACATCGCTCTTCTGCTGTTCTCCGATCAACGTCCCAACACAGCAGAAAAGACCTGCGAAAACAACTGCTAGGGCTGAAGCGGAGATTTGCCTCATGTACAGTGCCCCCTCGTTTGCAGTGTACAAGGGCACTCGGCAATGAAGAAAGGCAGTCAATCTTCAAGTTACCCTGCAAGTTAGCCAAGTCCGGAGAAATCAGCTTCTCGGTAACTGACCCTGCATGTGCTGCTGCTCGCCACCCGGGATATCCTCTTCCGCGCAACCTTCCCGCAAGTCTCGGAGCTTCTCAAGGATGCGCGATCTCGGTCAAAAACCCCGTGGCGATCACGACCGCTACAGCCAGCGCCGCCTCTAGCATAATAATTGCGGCGGAAGGCTCGCCCTTTTCATGCAGTCGCCGAAGCCGCCGCCAGTTCACAAACCCGGCGATAGAAATTCCCCCGACCAGCGCCACCTTCACCACCAGCACCCGCCCATACGCCGTCGTCCACAGATTCGAGAACGCGCCCATATAAAGGTAAGCCGCAACGATTCCCGCCGCAGCCGCCGTCGCGGCGCTCGGCAGCGCCAGCGCCGAGAAACGCCGAAGAATGAGCAAGCGAATCCGCCGCGCCGTGAGATGCGGTTCCATCGACGCAAGCGTAACGGCGGGGATGCGAATCAAGAGCACCACGGCGAGCGTGCCCAGCCAAAGGCCCGCCGCGAGAATGTGCACCGTGTGCAGCGCCACGCGAAAAGCACTGCCTGCAGCATGGCCAAGGAGTGGGATCGTCGCGGTGAAGATCGTGGCGGCGAGCGAAGCCAGTGGCCAAGCCGCCCGGCGCCAAACGGTGATCGCGGACGCAACCAGCAGGATGAGCGCAGCAGCCGTTTGCAGCTTCCAGCTCTGCCCCCAGCGACTTTCCAGGGCAATCAGCTTGATCGTGTCCCACGAGCCGGCGCCGTCAAACCCAAAGGCAGAAACCGTGTGCGTCCATACGCGCACGATGCACGCAACCAGCGCCAGGGCCGCCGCGCCGAGCGCCAGCCGGGCGATGGACTGCTCGATCGAGAGGATTCGGTGAGGACCTAGCTCGTTCGTAGCCCGCGGCAGCAGAAGCCAGCGCAGCGCGCTCGCGCCGATCGCGACCAGAAGAGACGCATACAGCAGCGCCTTCGCGCCAGCTTCAAGCAAGACTGCAGGGTCCGGCACACGTCTCTCCGCTTGCCCCGATGAAGCCTCGAAGCCCTATTGCGCCGCCACGGTGAAGCTGAATACGCCCTTCGAAACGTGCCCGTCGTCGCCCGCCGTCTGCCAGCTCACCGTGTATTCGCCCGGGCCAAGCTTGCTTTTGAAATCCGCCGCGATCACCTTCTCGGATACCGCGTGCGCCGGCCCCACTTCCACCGCGCCCGCAGGTCCCTTCACGGTAATCTTGGTGATGGCCATATCCGGCTTCTCGAAGAACCAGAATTGAACGCGCGCCGGCGCAACCTTCAGCGCCGCCTGCGCCGCCGGCTCCGTCTTCAGCAAACGGTTGTGCGCCAGCGCCAAACTAGAAAAAGGCCCCGCCGCCAAAAACAGCAAGCCCAGCACGAAAAGAGCCGCCAGCCCGCCGCGAATCCGCGAAAAATTAGCTTTCATAACCGCTCCTCGATTCATCCGGTAATTTTCAAAATTGATTGCATGCCCTCGCGATAAGCCATCCTACCATCACTTGAAGTTTCGCAGCCGCGGAACAGGTGTAGACTCTAGGCGCGAGGCTCGCGGCGTCCCCTCCTCGACAATGGTATACCCATGCCTCCAGGACCCACACCATGAAGCTCTTCACACTCGTCCTGATCGCCGCTCTTCTGCTGGGCACAAGCTCCTGGTTGCTCGCCTCCCAGCGCCGCGGCAGGCCGCCATTTGGCGGCGAAGACGGCGACGACGCCTCCCTGATGCCCACCAACACCAATCAGAGATCGGAATGGACCTTCGCCCGCTACCACTACGGCATGGGCGCAGGCGGCGGCTACTTCCGCGGCTTCCAGCGCTGGGCCGCCGACTATCCGAAATCGGATCGCCAATTCGTCATGGGTGTCCAGCGGCTCACGCGAATCAATACCCGCGTCAGCGAGCAAGTCGTCGACGGCAATAGCGACGCCATCTTCGACTGGCCCTGGACCTTCGTCGAGGACGCCGGTGCCTGGCGCATCACGCAGCCCGAGGCCTTGCGCCTGCGCGAGTACCTTCTGCGTGGCGGCTTCATCTTTCTCGACGATACGCATGGCGATTACGAGTGGGCCACGCTCCTGACCGTGACCAACGCAATCTTCCCCGGGCGCCGCATCGAAGATTTGCAGGACAATGACGAGATCTTCCACGTCCTCTACGATCTCGACGATCGCATCCAGATTCCCGGTACCCGCTTCATCTGGGGCGGCAGGGGTTACCCATCAGACGCCAAAGTGCCTAAGTGGCGCGGCATTCGCGACGACCAGGGCCGCATCGTCATCGCCATCTGTCACAATTCCGACGTCGGCGACGCCTGGGAATGGGCCGACAGCCCCGATTACCCCGAGCGCCCGCTCTCGCTGGCCTACCGCCTCGGAATCAATTTCATCGTGTACGGCATGACTCACTAGCGGCGAGTCCGGCATCTAACCCACCAGAAGGAGCTTCACCGCTAGGAGGTTCTATGCGACACCACTTTCTTGCAGTCGCCGGATTTCTTGCTGCTACCATCTTGCTCCTCGTCGCGGAGCAAGTCGCGGCCCGGCCGCCCCAGGCGCAGAACCAGAATGGAGTCCAGGTGCACATGACCGTCAGCGTCGAGGCCCGCCACGGCATGGAGGTTCCGCCCATCACGCGCGAGGACGTCGTCGTGGAAGAAGGAAAAGAGCACGATAAGGTCACCGGCTGGATCCCCGCGCAAGGCCCGAACGCCGGCCTCGATCTCTTGGTCCTCCTCGACGATAGCTCCAGCATCAGCCTGGGCTCGCAGCTCGAGGACATCCGCTCCTTCATCGCCCAGCAGCCGCCAAGCACTTTCGTCGCGGTCGGTTACGCGCAGAATGGTACCGTCGAGATGGTCCAGAACTTCACTCAGGACCACGCCAGTGCCGCGAAGTCGCTGCGCCTGCCCTTGGGCGCCGGCGCGGGAGTGGATGCCAGCCCGTACTTTTCCGTCTCGGATGTCGTGAAGCGTTGGCCCGTCAATCCCGCCAGGCCCCGCCGCGAAATTCTCCTGATCTCCGACGGCGTGGACACCTACTACGGCGGCGGACCGATCGACCCCTACGTGGACAACGCGGTCGAGGACGCCCAGCGCGCCGGCGTTACCGTCTACGCGATCTATACTCCCGGCTCGGGCCATGCCGGCCACAGCTTCTACCGGAATTACTGGGGACAGAACTACCTGTCCGAGCTATCCGACAAAACCGGCGGCGAATCCTATTACATAGGTTTGGGTTCGGCCGTCTCGTTCACCCCGTACCTCGATCAATTGGCGCACCAGCTCCAACACCAATACTTGCTCACGTTCGCGCCCAAGCCCGAAAAGAAAGCCGGCATGCAGCGCGTCCGCATGGCCACCGAAGTTCCGAATGCCGAACTGGTCTCCGCGGACAGCGTCTACGTCCCCGCCACCCCCGACTAACTTCACCACGGATTAAATTGGTCGCGGCCGGCCGGGGACACAGCCCCGGCCGCCCGCCCCGGCCCCCCTGGGAACGCCAATCTCCCGATTGGCGTAGTTTGTACCTCGCCCCAGGCTATGATTCTGCACGTGACTGAAACAGTGACCACGCCCGCCAAGCCCCCGCGTCGCAGGGGCTTCCTCCGATCCCTCATCCGATGGATGGTCATCGCCGGCGTCTTGCTTTGGTCGTCAGCCGCGCTGCTCCTCGTCGCCGCCCGCTGGATCGACCCGCCGACCACCGCAGTGCACCTCCAGCGCCGATTGCAGGCCGCAATCCAGCACAGGCCATATCGCGAACGGTACAAATTCATTCCGCTCAGCCAAATCTCGCCCGATCTCCAGCACGCCGTAATCGCCGCGGAGGACGCGCGCTTTTACCAGCACCACGGATTCGATTGGAACCAGATCCAAATCGACGCCGAAGACGATTTGCAAGGCGACCGCATTCGCGGGGCCTCCACCATCACGCAGCAACTCGTAAAAAACCTCTTCTTCGGCACCAGCCGCTCCATCCTCCGCAAGGCCGCGGAAACCACACTCGTGCCCGTCGCGGAATTGGTCCTCGGCAAACGCCGCATCCTCGAGCTATACCTCAACGTCGTCGAATGGGGTCCCGGCATTTACGGCGCGGACGCAGCCTCCCGTTACTACGACCAAACCGCAGCCCGCAATATCGGCCGGGACCAAGCCGCGCGCCTCGCCGCAATTCTCCCCGCTCCCCTCACTCGCCGTCCCGAGCGCATGAATAAGTACAGCGCGATCATCCTGGCGCGCATGGCCCAAATGGGTTGGTAATCGCAGCGCTCCCTGGGAACGCCAATCTCCCGATTGGCGCCCTCGCATGAGCGAATAGAATTTAGGAGGGAGCCACCGCATTCATGCGGGGCAGCTCGGCGTCCAAGCCGAGCGCAAACGTCGGAACATTCCCTCGGCTTTAGCCGCGGCCCTCTCTACAAAAACGCGGGGCCATCGCGCTGCTCGCCTTCTAGACCCCGCCGCACGTTTGTGGTAAACCTCTCCGCAAGGTTGTCTGCCCAATGCGAGTTCAGCCTATCGAACGTTGGAGGGAAACCGATTTTCGAGCGAACGCCTTTCCTCATCCGCATTTTGTAGCGAGGGAAGCGCGCAAAGGAGAATTTCGATGCGAATTTCCGTCCTGGCGGCGGCAGTGTTTCTCTGTCTCGGGCTCACTACGCTCGCGCGACAACCACAGACCCAAACGACCGTAACAGCTCCGAAGGGTACGACCCTGCTGTTCCGCGAGGACTTCAAGTCAGTGAAGCCCGTTCCTTCAGCCGGCGCTCCGGCAGGCTTCGTCCAAAGCCAATTTCAGCTCACGCAGGACGCTATCGCCAACCCCGATCTCGAACTCAAGCTCTATGGCCCCGGCGCAAAGCCCGGAGTCGGTAACCAGTCCGGCCTGCTGCTGAGCAATGAGGCCGACCCCACCGATCCCGGCAAGGTCCTGAGCATCGTTTGGACCGGCGTTTCCCAGGGCCCCTGGGCCGTGATGCTGCGAGACAAGAACATTTCTCTCGACATGCGGAACACCGCGCGCATCCGCTGGCGCATCCGTCCGCGCAGCTTTCACCAGCTCCGCCCCATGATCAAGCTCGCCGATGGCACGCTGCTGGTGGCGGACTATACCGAGCCCAACTCGACCTACTTCGCCGTCATGGAAGTTTACTTTATTGACATTCCGCGCTGGCGCATCATCGACCCCAAAACCATGGCCGAATCGCGTCTCAAGGAGGGCGAGCCCCTCTGGCACGCCGACGTCGATCTGAGCAAGGTCGACGAAATCGGCTTCACCGACCTGATGGGCGGCGCAGGCCACGGCGCCTTCGGCGGAAACGTCGCCGTCGACTGGATGGAAGTCTACGGCAACCCCGCAAAGCGCTAGCGGCTCAGAGCCCAGCCCATTGAGCCTCTCGGCCCCCTGGGAACGCCAATCTCCCGATTGGCGCCCTCGTTTGATCGCGCCTAGCACTTAGGAGGAAGCCCGCGCATTGACGCGGCGGAGCTCGGCCGGCTTCAGCCGCGGCCCTATCGACCGAGCGCGGGACTCCTCCCAACCATCGGCATCGCGCCCTCCGCCCCTGGGAACGCCAATCTCCCGATTGGCGTTTTGGGTCGCTAGTAGGTGCCAGCTCAGACGACGCAAGCAGCTGTTACAGATTACATCTGGACCATGAAGGAGGATAACTAGACGTTCGCTCTAACGAAGTGGCTGGCGAGGCTAATGCGCCCGCCGCCAACCGAGGTATAATCGTGCACCCAAATGCTAATTAGAAAATTCTACGCGGTTTTCCTCCTCTTTTTGTTTATCCCGTTGCTGGCCAACGCGACTACTATCGTGGTCTTTGTCACTCAAAATGGAATCGCCTTTAGCAGCGACAGCAAGACGAATCTTGAAAATGGCGACTACTCGACGACTGGGAATATAAGCCAGTCGAAGTTTAATCATCATTCAAAACCGTATCGTTATTGCGGCGGTTGGCGTCTCTGATTACAAAAACGGGGCTCTTCACTACAATTTCTTGACATGGGTGGAGGGGTTGGAGTCGCGCCTGCCCGACGATATTTCCGTGGACCAATTTACTGACACGGTCGAGGGAGAGAGTTCTGCTACATTTTCTGACCTCGGCATAAGCACCGCCTTGAAAAATGGTACGCTCCGGAATAAAACTCTCGCTAAGCCAAGTGAGATCTTTACTCAATTTGTTACAGCCGGATACCAAAATGGGGTTCCTCGCCTTTATCGGGTCGAGTTCGACATCGATTGGAATAGCAGGAGCCTCGTCGGCCCCTATAAGGTTTTGCTTTATCCCACCGATCCTGCCAACTATCAGATATTTCGATTTGGTACCCAGGAAGCTATCGTGGATTTCCCGACCCCGGAGAGCTATGCGTATCAACAGGCAGCTATTCTCTCCCCAAAGGCAATGGCTGATATTTCTGCGTTGAGGTATCCATCCCTCGACGAAACCGTATCCCTTAGTCGTGCTCTCATCCAGGTCGAAAAGAACACGAACCCAGATGAGGTCGGCGGCGATATCCGAACCATTAGCATTCTTCCGAGTGGAAGGGCAGAGGAAATAAATACTACCGGCGGAGCCTTGCCCGAAGGCGGGACAAGCAAAGAAAAAAACCAACAAAACAAGAAGCCAACAGCACGACGTTAGAACGAAACCCGCAGCCAGCGCTGTTGACCAGCATGAGATAATAGTTCATGCTCGCAGCCAAAGATCGCACACAGCATGATCGAGCGACAGCCTCCTGCTGCCTCGGCGCCCCTGCCGCTCCAGCCCAAATCAATAGCAACCCGCGCCAAGATTCGCAAAGGCGGCCCTCTGTTTTCAGTCCCTTGCGAAACCCTATCTCGCGAGAGCGAAAATCCGCCCCTTTTTTTTCATATTCTTACAAAACCATTTTCCCACAACCCATTTCTTTTGATATCGATGCAAAACCCCCGGGGGTGTGCCCCCCGATCCGTCCGGCCTCCCGGACGGTCCACAACGCCGAAGCCTTGGCAAAGCCGGAAGCCGAACGGCGCGGGGGACTGTTAACCCGATGAGCGACTTCTTGCAAGCTGACCGAAACCATCGAGCGAGCTTGCGCGAGCTGCTAGCCCAGCCAGAGCCCGTGATCGCGCATGGAGCGAACCATCCGTGTGTTGCCGCCGGTCGGCCTTCGCAGGCATCCGCTCGTTCGCAGCGCCCCTCGCGCATCCTGAATACCGCAAGTAAAGTCTCAACACCTGTCGCCAAAACGCGAAAAAGTCGCCCTTTGTTTTCATATTCATACGAGTTCCTTTTCCCGCAACTCCCCTGTTTTGATATTCATCTGGTTTGCCCGGGGGGTGGGGGTGGGCGGAGCGCAGTAAGCTTGCTTTCGCGTCTCACGCCGAGCAACCCCCTTAAAATGAACACTTACACAAAACGCGCCGCTAACCCCTGCACAATGAACACTTCCAAAATCATTGGACTTAAAGTCCCGCAGAATGAATACTTACAAAAATTAGGGGGTAGGGGGCGGTTATTGTTACCCAACGCCCACCTCCGCCCGAAATGGGAAGGGCTGGCATCGCGATGAGCGACTTCTTGCGAGGCGATCGAAACGTGCGGCCCAGCCTGCGCCAATTACTGGCGGGCAAAGAGCCGATTCTGGCTCCCGGCGCCTATGACGCGCTCACCGCGCGCATCATCGAGCAGGCCGGATTCCCCGCCGTGTACATGACCGGCTTTGGCACCTCGGCTTCGCTGCTCGGACGGCCCGACGTCGGCCTTCTGACCATGACGCAGATGGTGGACAACGCCCGCCGCATCGCCCAGGCCGTCGACGTTCCGGTAATCTCCGACGCTGACACCGGCTACGGCAACCCGCTCAACGTCATCCGCACGGTGCAGGAATACGAGCGCGCCGGCGTTTCCGCGATTCACATCGAAGATCAGATCATGCCCAAGAAATGCGGCCACATGGAGAATAAGCAAGTCATCGCCAGCGCCGAGATGGAGGAGAAAATCCGCGCCGCCACCGAAGCGCGAACCTCGCCCGATTTTCTGATCATCGCGCGCACCGATTCTCGCGCCGTCGAGGGCCTGGACAGCGCCCTGCGCCGCGCCCGCGCCTATCGCGAAGCGGGTGCGGACATCCTCTTCGTCGAGGCGCCGCAGAGCGAGGAAGAAGTAGCCCAGGTAGCGCGCGCATTTTCGGACGTGCCGCTGCTCTTCAATTGGGCCGAGGGTGGTAAGACGCCGCCGATGCCGCTGGCTCGGATCGGAGAGCTGGGGTATCGTATCGTGATTTTTCCCATTGGAGCATTGATGGCAGCGGCGAATGCCGTCCGCGCAATGGCCGCGGAGATTCGGGCGAACGGCGCGCCCAGCCGCTTGCCGATGACGTTCAAGGAATTTAACGACATGATTGGGCTGCCCGAGATTCAGAAAATCGAGCAGCGCTTTATTGCCAAGACGGGGCGTTCGTCGTAACCAGCCGCTAGGGGGATCAGGAATGGATTTGGGGCTCAAGGGTAAGCTCGCCGTTGTGACGGGTTCGACGGCTGGAATTGGCTTTGCCATTGCCGCCGAACTCGCCAAGGAAGGCGCCACGGTCGTGGTCAACGGCCGCACCCAGGCGCGCGTCTCGAGCGCCCTCGAACGAATCCGCAAGAGTGTCCCGAACGCAGAAATTCGCGGTGTCGCCGCCGATCTCGGCAACGCCGCCGGCATCGCCTCTTTCATAAAGCAGGTCCCGGCCGCCGACGTGCTCATCAACAATCTCGGCATCTTCGAGCCCAAGCCGTTCCTGGAAATTCCCGACGCGGATTGGCTGCGCTTTTTCGAGGTCAACGTGTTGAGTGGAGTCCGCCTGACGCGCCAATATCTGCCCGCGATGCTCGAAAAAAATTGGGGCCGGGTCATTTTCATCTCCAGCGAATCTGCCCAGCAGATTCCCGCGGAGATGATTCACTACGGCATGACCAAGACCGCCCAGGTGGCGATCGCCCGAGGCTTGGCCGAATCCGTCGCTGGCACCGGAGTCACCGTCAATTCCATTCTCGTCGGTCCAACGGCATCGGAAGGCGTGGAGACCTTCGTGGAAGCCTTGGCCAAAAAGCAAAATGTCACGAAGGCGGAGTTCGAGAAGCAGTTTTTCGCCTCCGTTCGCCCAACGTCGCTGCTGAAGCGCTTTGAGACGCCGGAAGAGATTGCCAGCGTGGTCGCCTTCGTCGCCAGCACGCAAGCCGCGACCATTCAAGGCGCGGCCGTGCGCGCGGATGGCGGGGTCGTTCGCAGCATTTTGTAAGACCGACGTGTGAAGCTCGTTTTGTGAAGGAACTATTGAATCGATGACGCGACTGGCCATTCTCGACGACTATCAAAAAGTGGCTTTGCAAATGGCCGACTGGAAGAGTCTCGGCCCCGCCGTCACCGTCGAGGCGTTTCACGACACGCTCAGCGATCAAGATGCCCTGGCCGAGCGCTTGCAAGACTTCGAGATCATTGTGGCCATGCGCGAACGCACGCCTTTCCGGAGCGCCCTGCTCGAGCGTCTAGGCAATCTGAAGCTTCTGGTCACCACCGGCGTGCGCAACGCTTCGATCGATCTGAAGGCCGCCGCGGAGCGCGGCATCATGGTATGCGGCACCGAAGTCATCTCCTCGCCCACGGTCGAACTCACCTGGGGATTGATTCTGGCGGCTGCCCGCCAGATCTCGCGCGAGGATCAAGGCATGCGCAGCGGCCGCTGGCAAACCACCGTGGGACTTGGCTTGGAAGGCAAGGTTCTTGGTCTTCTCGGCCTCGGCAATCTGGGCAGCCGCGTGGCCGCGATTGGCAAGGCCTTTCAGATGCGTATGGTCGCCTGGAGCCAAAACTTGACCGCGGAACATGCGGCCTCGCTGGGCGTCGAGCGCGTCGAAAAAGAAGAACTGTTCCGGCGCGCCGATTTTCTGACCATCCACATGGTGCTCAGCAAACGCAGCCGCGGCCTCGTCGATGCGCCCGAGCTGGCCGTCATGAAACCCACGGCCTATCTGATCAACACCTCGCGTGGCCCCATCGTGAATGAGAAAGCGCTGATCGCAGCTCTGGAGGGCAAGAAGATCGCCGGCGCCGCGCTGGACGTGTACGACCAGGAACCGCTGCCTGCTGACCATGTCTTGCGGCGCTTGGACAATGTTGTCCTGGCGCCGCATCTCGGATATGTCACCGTAGAGAATTACCGCCAGATGTACGGTCAGGTGGTCGAGGACGTTCGCGCCTTCCTCGATGGCAATCCGGTGCGGATTATTTCAGCGGTCTACTGAGCGCGCTGGTGCTCCGGGCGAAAACTATTTTTCGCCGGAGACTTGGTTGAACTGGGCGGCCTCGGATGCGGAGCAGATTTGCTCGCGAATATCGAACCAGTCCGGGCGGATTTGCATCGGGAACTTGTTGAGCGCGACCCAGGGCTTGCTGTAATACTTCGGATCGTTGATGGTCACGGAAAGTTCGATCAGGTCGCTATTCACGCGGTGGAACGTTTCCTCGACCTTCAGTTCGTCGCTGTGCGGGCGGCCAACATTGTCGAGCCAGGTTCGCGTGTCCATGCCGACCGTATCCACCACCAGCGTGGTGTCGTCCGTCCACTTGCCGACGGAGTATCCGTACCAGCGCGGTTCGTCGATTTCCTTCGGTAGTTCGCGCCCGTCGGTCCAGATGTTCCGCCACACCTGATCGTTCTGATAGATGATGTCCACCTGCTTGGGCGTCTGAAAAATCTCAATGGCCTTGAGGGCGTTGAGTTCCACGCGAGGGAAGCCCACAGGGTCGCAGATGTTGAACGGATCGTTGTTCTCATTGATGGGTACAGCGCGAGGACCGTTTCCCGGCTTGTTGGCATCGTAGGCCTGTTTCCCTTCCGGAGTGAACGGCAGAACGTGTTTGCCATCCTCCGGCATTTCCTTAGGACCGGTCGGGAAGACGCCGGAGCGGTAAGGCAGCGGCTCCCAGATTCCAGACAAGTTGTGCTTGGGCGCCGGGCCCGGAACGTGATCCTTGGGCGTATTCGGCACCGGCTTCTGGTAGCCGTCGACTTCCTGCTCGAAGGCCGGCTTTACTACGGGAGGATTTGTTTTGTTCTGAGCACGCGTGAGTGGCGCGAACGCCAACGCCACCAGAACAAACGAGGGAGCAAGAAAGCGCTTGAGCAGCATTTTCGTAAATTCCTTTCGGTGGCGTGGGGACGACGGATCGTTAGCTTACTGCTTGTCGTCCTCGCTGGGGCGCGGGACGCCAGCGCCGCGGCCGACCTCGGCCAGTTCCTGACCATTGGGGAGAAGAACCTTGGAAATGCGTCCGAGCGTCGGGGTGGCCTTGGAGATTCCTTGCAGGGTCACCGTGACCTCGTCGCCTACCTTGAAAGACTTGGCGGTGACGCCGTAGTTGATCAAGCTGCCGGGAGCGTTCCACTCGGCGATCCAGTGCGCTACGGCGCCTTTGTCATCGGTGACGTCGAACTTGAGGAAGGTATGGGGATTCGTCCATAGCCACGCCGTCACGGTACCCTTCACGACCACCGTGCGATTGTCGTATCCCACATTTCCGTGGTGCGCGAACAGCGGGACGGAAATTGCCAAGAGGCCCAGGACCGTGAAGACGCTCACCTTCAAAGTATTGCGCATCGTTTGTTCTCCCGAGGATTCGTTTGGAGGCAGTATTCTACACCAAACTGGCCGCCGTACCTACCGCGGGCTGAGCTCCTGCGAGGTCGCTATCTAGGTTTCGTTTTGGTGTTCCGTGGGTGCGTGGTCTTGTGCGAGCTCTTGGGGTTTTTCGACTTTTTTGGTTTCTTCGATTTTGCAGCGGGCTGCGCTGCTGCCGGGCGCGCAGCCGCGGGCTTTGCAGCAAGCGGAGAAGCGGTCCAGAGAAACAACCCTGCCGCCACGATTGCCGCGAATCTCATAACTTTTCTCACGCGTGCCTCCCTGCGAGGATCCTGCAAGTTTATGTCGAGCGAATCCGGCCCTGATTCTTGACGCCTTTCAACCAATTCGCAACACCAACTTCGCAAGAGTGAAGCCAATTAGCTAGGGGACAAAAGGCCCGGGACCCCGCGGCGGCGCACCAAAATACCGACAGCGCCGCCCAAGTATGGTATTAAATAATACAGGGCTGGGTAGCTCAGTTGGTTAGAGCGTGGCACTCATAACGCCAAGGTCGAGGGTTCGAAACCCTCCCCAGCCACCAAGTTCTTCCCGCCTATCCGGCGATCCGATCATGCCTACGGACTTGTCCCAACGCGTTTTTCGTGCCATTGAACGGCAGCGTATGTTCCGCGCCGGCGACCGGGTTGGCGTGGGCGTTTCGGGGGGCGCCGATTCGGTGGCTTTGCTGCTCCTGCTCGAAGAGTTGCGTGAGCGGCTGGGCATCGGGCTTGCGGTTTTGCACTTCAATCATCAACTGCGCGGCGCGGAATCGGATGGGGACGAGCAGTTTGTCGCGGCGCTGGCGGCCGAGTGCGGGATCGAATTTCTGGCCGGGCGCGGAGACGTTGCCAGTGCGGCACGCGAACGCGGCTGGAACTTGGAGGACGCCGCGCGGCGGCTACGCTACACGTTTTTCTCATCGGTGGTGCGAGCCGGCCGCGTAACGCACGCGGGCATCGCGCACACCGCCGACGACCAGGCGGAAACCGTTCTCGCCAGGCTGGTTCGCGGGACCGGCCCGGCCGGGCTCGCGGCGATCTACCCTGTGAAAGGTCACGTGGTTCGGCCGCTGCTCGAGGTGCGGCGCGGCGAATTGCGCGAGTATCTCGAAGGCCGCGGCCAGCCGTGGCGCGAGGACGCCTCGAATCTGGACACCGCGCGGCTGCGGGCCCGGCTTCGCCATCAGGTTCTTCCAGTGATCGAGCGAGAGCTGCAGCCCGCCGTCGTGGCCCACCTTTGCCGCCTCGCGCAAATGGCGCGGGAAGACGAAGCCTTCTGGGAAGCGCTGGCAGCCGAGCGCGCGAGGGCGTTGGTCCGCCGGGAAGGGGACCGCTTAGGCATCCGCTGCGCGGATCTGCTGGCGCCCCTGCCATGGGAAGGCGCGGTACCGGGCGGTACCGCGCAAGTTGCCCTCAGCAAGCGGCTGGTGCGCCGCATCGTCGAAGAATTGAAGGGCGACCGCTTACGATGGACCGCGCGGCACGTCGATCAGGTAGTGCACCTCGCCGCGGAGAGCTCGAGCGGACATCGTACGGAACTGCCGGGTATCATCGCCGAACGCAGCTTTGAATGGATCTGGTTCGGCGTCGCGGGCGGCGATCGGAATGCGAATTCCGGGGGAATGCCGCTGGACCACGGGCGACCCGAGCAGGCGCGGCCGGCGATGTTTTCCTACACCGTAGAGCTTGGCGGAACGGGAGAAACGGCGATCGTTGCAGTACCCGAAATCGGCAAGTGGTTCAGGCTGAAAGTGATTGACTGGCCTGCTTCGGCGAGCGACACTAATGTGCAGGGCCTTCTTGACCGGGACTCGCTCCACTCGCCCTTGCTTCTCCGCAGTTGGCGTCCGGGTGATTGTTTTCGGCCTGAGGGTCGCCGGAACGTCCACAAGTTGAAGCAGCTTTTGCGCGCGGGCCGCATCAGCGTGCGTGATCGCGCAGGCTGGCCGGTGCTTACGAGCGCGGGCGTGTTGGCCTGGAGCCGTGGATTCCCGGTGGCGGTGGAGTTTGCCCCGCGGAAGGCTACTCGGGCTGGAGTTATCATTACCGAGGAGGAGATGTGAAGACGGAGCTCGAACCCGTCTATTCTCCGGAGCAGCTGGCCAAATGCGTCCGCACGCTGGGCCGCGCCATCTCCCGTGACTATGAGGGACGCACGGTCGACGTGGTGATCATGCTGGAAAACGCCTGCATATTTGCCGCCGATTTGCTGCGGAACATTTCGGAGCGGGTGGTTTGTCACTTCGTCCACGCGGAGATTCGCGACATACAGTTCGGCGGCCACGATCGGCGGGAGATCTATTTTGGCCGTCCGCCGCGTCTGGAGGACCGCGATGTTTTGTTGGTGGACGCGGTGCTGCAATCGGGACTGACGCAAGACTATCTGCTGAAGCGTTTACAGGAAGGCCGTCCGCGTTCGCTGCGGCTGGCGGCGCTGTTCGACAAGCCTGGCGAGCGGCGCGTGAACGTGAAACCTGATTACTTTGGTTTCGCCGCCGCATCTAAGTATATGGCGGGATATGGGCTGGCGGGTAGCCGTGGCTGGTATCGAAATTTACCGTATGTCGGTGTGCAGCCGCGGCGCGCGCGAGGACGCGCGGCGAGCAGGCGCTCCGCGCGGGTTGGGCGAGCGAGGTAATACGTGAACTCAAGTTCCACAGCAAAAACAATTTTATTCTGGATGTTCATCGTACTGTTGTGCGTCGTCTTGTGGCGCATGGTGTCGGCCAGCGGTCAGTCCGCGCGCGAAGAGGAGCCGAGTTACAGCGACTTCATGGCGCAGGTCGAGCGAGGCAACGTCAAGGAAGTCACTCTGTACCTCTCCCCGAACAGCTACGACGTCGAGGGCGAATGGCGCGACCCTGCCAAGAAGTTCCGCGTGACTGTGTTCAAGGAGTCGGCCCCGGATCTGACCAAGGAGCTGCGCGACAAAGGTGTTCTGATCAACGTGAAAGAGGTCACGCGAGCCGACTGGGTAAATTTCCTGCTGACTGCTGCTCCGATTTTCCTGTTGGTCGGTTTCTGGATCATCATGATGCGCCAGATGCAAGCCGGCGGAAACAAGGCGTTGAGCTTCGGCAAGTCGCGCGCGAGGTTGCTGACGGCGCAGCAGAAAAAGGCCACGTTCAAGGACGTTGCCGGAATTGACGAAGCCAAGGAAGAGCTGCAGGAGATCATCGATTTCCTGAAGGACCCGCAGAAGTTCCAGAAACTGGGCGGGCGCATTCCCAAAGGCGTGCTGCTGGTCGGGCCTCCTGGCACGGGCAAGACGCTATTGGCCCGGGCCATCGCCGGCGAAGCGAACGTTCCGTTCTTCTCCATTTCGGGCTCGGATTTCGTCGAGATGTTCGTCGGCGTGGGCGCCAGCCGCGTGCGCGACCTGTTCGAGCAAGGCAAGAAGAACGCGCCGTGCATCATCTTCATCGATGAAATCGACGCCGTGGGCCGCCATCGTGGCGCCGGCTTGGGCGGCGGACACGACGAGCGTGAGCAGACGCTGAATGCGTTGCTCGTCGAAATGGATGGGTTTGAGTCAAATGAAGGCGTCATTTTGATCGCCGCCACCAACCGTCCCGATGTGCTTGATCCGGCGCTGCTGCGGCCGGGCCGCTTCGACCGGCGCGTCGTGGTGCCTCGCCCGGATATCAAGGGTCGCGAGGAGATTCTTCGCGTGCACACACGCAAGGTGCCTCTCTCGGACGACGTAGATCTTTCGGTGATCGCCCGAGGGACTCCCGGCTTTTCCGGCGCCGATCTGGCCAACCTGGTGAACGAGGCCGCACTGTGGGCGGCGCGTCAGAACCGCAAGCTGGTCTTGATGAGCGGACTTCGAGATGTCCAAGGACAAAGTCCTGATGGGCGTCGAGCGCAAGTCAATGATTCTGTCGGACGAGGAAAAGAAGAACACCGCGTACCACGAAGCGGGGCACGCTCTGGTGGCTGCGATGACCGAAGGCGCCGACCCGTTGCACAAGGTGACCATCATTCCGCGCGGGATGGCGCTGGGCTTGACGATGCAGTTGCCCATCGACGACAAGCACACCTATACGAAGGAATATCTCATCGGCACGCTGACCGTGCTGATGGGCGGCCGCTCCGCGGAGGAGATTTTCCTCGGCCACATCACCACCGGCGCCGGCAACGACATCGAACGCGCCACCGATATCGCGCGCAAGATGGTTTGCGACTGGGGCATGAGCGACCTGGGACCGCTGGCCTTCGGCAAGAAGGAAGAAGCGATCTTCCTGGGCCGCGAAATCGCCCAGCACCGCGACTACTCCGAGGACACCGCGATCAAGATCGATAATGAAGTTCGCCGGATCGTGACGACCGCATACACGACCGCGCGGAACATCCTCGAGACCAACCGCGAAATTCTCGAGAGCATCGCGCAGGCGCTGCTCGATCGCGAAGTTCTCGACGCCGTGGAGTTGAAGCTGCTCATGGAAGGCAAGCCGCTGCCGGAGAAAGTCGTTCCGCCTCCACCGCAGCCGCCTTCACAAGCTGTGCCGAGCGTCGAACCCAAACCCGCGCCGCGTCCGGAGCTGCGGCCAGCGCCGGGATTCAGCAAGGGCTAGTCAGCGCCCTATCCCCCTCGCGTCCATCTTCCAAACGCTGTTGTACGTCGCCCCTGGCGGCGTACAATGGCGGTATGGCAACCAAGAAGAAGCCGCCTATCGAGGTCACTTGCCCCTGCTGCCAGTCACGGCTAACCGTAGACACGGAACTGGCCGTGGTCCTCGCGCATGTTGCGCCCCCCAAAGCTGCTCCCAACGTGGACATTGAGGATTCAGCCAGGATTCTGGCCGACCAGGCGCAGCGGCGGGAAGATAAGTTCCGCGAGTCCTGGGAAGCCGAGCACAAGAAGGAAGACGTACTCTCGCGCAAGTTCGAGGAAGCGCTCAAAAAAGCCAAAGAGCAGCCCGTCAGCAAGCCTGTACGCGATTTCGACCTCTAAGCGTTTGTAATCGTGGGCGCCAGCCGCACCGTGAAAGAGCCTGCTCCTGCCGGAAGAAAAGTCAGCAAGGCGCGCGGTGCTTTTCTGCTGGCGACTCTGACCGCGGGAATGTGTCTGATAACGCCTCTGGCATCCGCGCAAAAAGAGCGACTGCCCCGTGAACGGGTGCTCGAACGTGGCGTCGAACTCGATCGCGATCCCGCGACGGGCGAGCTGAAAGCGCGCCCGTCCAACTCCCCCGCAGACACGGAGGCGCCATCCAGCGGCCCGGTGATTCGCGCGCGCGTGGAACTGGTGCAAGTTGGTTGCACCGTGATCGCACCCGACGGAACGCAGGTGCGCGGCCTGACGCGCGACGATTTCCGGGTACTGGAAGACGGCGTCGAGCAGCAGATCGCCTCGTTTGATGCGGCCGCAACCCCGGCCAGTATTGCTTTGCTGCTCGACGACAGCCCCAGCATTTATCGCGAATTAGGCGAGACGCGCGAGGCCGCGCGTTCGCTGGCGAGCTCACTGGGTCCCGAGGACGAGGTCGCCGTCGCGGCCTTCGCCGACCAAACGCATCTGCTGCTTCCGTTTTCGCGGGACAGAAACCTGCTGGCAGCGGCGTTGGCATCGCCCACACTGAAGGTTGTCGCTAATAGCTCACAATCGTTCATCTATCAGGCCGTGTATCTCACGGCGCACGAGCTTTTTCGCGGCCGCTCCGGACGAAAGGCGATCGTGCTTCTGACCGACGGCCAAGACAGCGGCTTGGGCCTCACCTGGGATCCCACCAGCATGCAGCCGCGTCCCGGGGCCAGGAGTCGTCTCGCCTTTGACGACGTGGCGCGCGAACTGGCCTCGCAGGGCATTGCGCTCTACGTGATCTCCACGGAGGGCCGGCCAAAGACAATGACGAATTCGTGGCTCGCCGAGCACCAGAGTGAGCCTCTCGTGACTCCTGACGCGCACAGTGCAGGCACGCCCCTTTACTCGCTCTATCTGGCCGAAATGGTGCGACAGGTTGGAGGAGATCTCTACTTCCTGCGGGAAATGAGCGGACTTGCCGAGGTTTATCGGCGCATCGCACTCGCCCTCGGCGCTGAGTACACGCTTGGGTATTATCCCGCCAGCGGAACGGCGCAGCCGGGATGGAGGCAGCTGGATGTACAGCTGAGGCCGGTGGGCGACGCCCCGCCAGCCGGTCTGCGAGTCGCTCACCGAGCCGCTTATTATGTTTCTGCCGCTCCCTAGCTGGTCCTCAGATAGAATGGGTGCGCCTTAATGCTGACTCGCAAACGCTACCGCTTGCGGCTGCCATCGAGAACGCTTGTCCTGGGCGAACGCACGTTGATCATGGGTGTGCTCAACGTAACTCCCGACAGCTTTTTCGACGGCGGCGTGTATCTAGACGCTCCGTCAGCCATCGGGCGCGCGCTTGCGCTGGAGCGCGCCGGCGCCGATTTGATTGACATTGGCGGTGAATCCACGCGTCCCGGAGCGGATCCGGTGAGCGCGGACGAGGAATTGGCGCGCGTGATGCCGGTGCTCGAAGGCCTGCGCGACAAAATCCGCATTCCCATTTCTCTGGACACGCAGAAAGCCGCGGTGGCAGAAGCTGGAATCGCAGTGGGAGTGGAACTGATCAACGACGTGAGCGCCTTGCGCTCCGACCCCGCGCTCGCCGAGGTCATCCGGCGGCGACGGGTGGCGCTGATTCTTATGCATATGCGGGGCACGCCGAGCACGATGCACAAGGGTCCGTTCGCGTCGAACGCGACGCGAGACGTTTTCAGCGGGCTCAAAGCAGCAGTCGGCAGGGCTGCCCGCGCTGGCCTGGCAAAATCTCAGATTCTGATCGATCCGGGGTTCGGCTTCGGGAAAAAGTATGAGCAGAATTATGAGTTGCTCGCGCATTTGCAGGAGCTGGGGAAGCTCGGCTACCCGCTGGTGGTGGGCACGTCGCGAAAAGTGTTCATCGGGTGGAAGCTCGCGCGCGACCGCAAGGAGCCGCCATGGCCCATCGAAAAGCGCGAGTGGGGCACTGCGGCAACTGTGACCGCCGCGATATTGGGCGGAGCACATATCGTTCGCGTGCACGACGTTGAAGAAATGGCTCAGGTGGCGCGGATCACGGATGCCATCGTGGCCGCGCGCTGAGCCGGCCCAGCGCGCTATCAAGATGGAAACCTTCGAAAACCCAAGCCGCTGAGTGCCTCCACAGGCTCGGGCTATAATAAGACATGGCCCTTCCCTCGGAGTCCTCGCAGCCATCTCGCAGCGGGTCTCGCCGCGCCATTCTCGCCATCGACTATGGCCGCCGACGCATCGGGCTAGCGCTCTCCGATGAAAGCGGGCATCACCGCGCGGCCGCTGGAGATTGTGACTCGGACCAATCGGCGCGATGACGTGCAGCGTCTCCGCAAGCTCTGCCGCGACCATGCGGTCGGCAGCATTGTTGTCGGCTGGCCGATCCGTCTCGACGGCACGCCGGGAACGATGGCCGCGGAAGCCGCGCGATTTGCGGACCGGCTGCGCAAGCAGCTGGGCTTGCCGGTGGAGTTGCTCGACGAACGGCTGAGCAGTTGGGAAGCGTCGCAGATGATCGACGCAAACAAGACGCGCCACAGATCAGGGCTTCGGAAGGAAAAGAAGCTGGATGATCTCGCCGCAGCAGTAATCTTGCGCGATTACCTGGCACGAGCGGTTCGGGGCACGCAGGGTTGAGATGCGCAGAGCGCTGGGCATTGCCGGTCTTCTTCTCGCGGGGCTTGCCATCGCCGGGGGCTGGGTCTGGGCATCGCTATATTTGCCGTATCAGGGGTTTGCTGCGCCGGGCGTTTACGTGGATATTCCGCGCGGCGCTTCGCGCCGCACGATCGCGGGGCTGCTGGCGAGTCAGGGCGTGGTGCGGAACCGCTGGGTATTCGAGGCGCTCAGCCGGCGGCGCTCCCGGCGCACGATGCAGGCCGGCGAATATTTTTTTGATCACCCGCTGAGGGCGTTTGATGTGTTCGATACCATCGCCGGGGGCCGCGTTTACGTCAAGGAACTGGTGATTCCCGAGGGTTACTCGATGTTTGACATCGCGGATCTGGTGGCGCGGGAAGGCTTCACGAGTCGCGACGATTTTCTCGCAGCAGCGCGCGACCCTGGAGCGGTTCGCGACCTCGCGCCGAACGCGGCAAGCGCTGAGGGTTTTCTTTTCCCGGCGACGTACGGGTTCCCTCGGCATCCCACTGGCCAGGAAATGGTGGAGGCCATGGTGAAGCGCTTCCGCCAGGAGTGGGTCGCGATTTCCGCGCAGGCGTCCGACCCGCCCGAGCGTCCCCTCGAAGAGACGCTGACGTTGGCCTCGTTGGTCGAACGCGAAACGCCGCAGCCCGACGAGCGTCCGCTGGTCGCCGGGGTGTTCGAGAACCGCTTGCGGCAGGGCGTGCCCTTGCAATGCGATCCCACCGTTGTTTACGCCTTGGAGCTGGCCGGACAATACGGCGGCAAGCTCGAGGCCGCGGAGATCCCGTTCGATTCGCCGTACAATACGTATCGCCACAAAGGCTTGCCACCCGGCCCGATTGCGAATCCGGGCGAGGCGTCGCTGCGCGCGGCCTTGTCTCCGGCGAAAACGGATTACCTGTATTTCGTCGCCAACACGGAGGGCGGTCACTTCTTCAGCAAGACCCTCGCGGAGCATAACCGCAATGTCGCCAAGTATCGCCTGCGGCTTGCCGCCGAGCGCAATGCGGTGCGATCCTCAAATGTCGTGCAACCCGGGCCGGATACAAATCACGCACGCGCGCAAAGGTCGCCCTGAGAATGCCTATGAAAACTCCAAGCCCAGAAACGAAGAAGCGGAAGATTCTGGAGATCGCGGCGGGATCTGGCGGTCGAGCGGTTCACCCCGGCCGAGGTGGAACAAATTCGCCGCCAGCTCGTGGTGCGGCTGGGTGCAGAAGGCAAGACGACGGCGGAATACATCGCCGAAGTATTGGAGGAGGCCGGACTGCGCGTTTCCTTGACCACGCAAGCCGATGCCGAGGACCTTTACGAGGAGGAATTCCGCGACCTGTTGCATTTCGCCACTCTGGAAGAGGCCGAGATGTGCCTGGTGCGTTTGGATGAGCTGTTGCGGAAGTTTCGCTCCGAAGGCGAGAAGGCCGCGGTGGAGCGGGTGCTGGAGGTGGCGCGGCTGGGCCGGCGCCGCGCGGAGATGATCGCGCGTAACCAGCGGGTTGATGCGCAGGAAGCGCGAGGAAAAACAGGAAATCATGGAGTGGTTCAGCATCTGGCTCAAGACACCCGAGGCGTTTTTCGACTGGCTGGAGGTGCGCAAGCAATCGCCGGACTACCGGCAGCGCTTTGGAGAACGAGCGCTCGCGGCGGAGGAATAGCCGCCGCGTGCCGGAGATAACTCATCGGCTCGAGGTGGAGGCGCTGGATCTGGGAACGGACGTACGCGCCGTCCTCCTCGAGCTGATCGATCCGCAGACGCGGGAACCGGTGACGGGTCCCGAAGCAGCGCGCATCTGGGCGGCGATCCTCCAGGCGCTAGCCGCCGATGAGCCTTGGGTGCTCGATTTTTTCGCGCATTTGGGCCGAGTGCGCGAGTTCTGCCGCCTGCACGGCATCTCCCTTCCGCGAAACAAATGTGGTGCACATCGAACAGCCGCAGGCCGGCCAGCTCGAGGGGATAGTCGAGCGCTTCGCCGGCGAGACATTTGGAGTGCGTGCAGGCGCCCCGGTCGCCGCGGGAGACTCAATCGTGGAGGGAGCGCTGGCGCTGCACGGTGTGGACGCGTACCAGGAGGCCTATCGCAGATATGCGTTTTGCGCGGTCTGCGACTTCGAGAACGGCTTTCTGACCGTGCTCAGCGAACGTTTGTTGGCTACCGAGGTGATCCGCCGAGCGCAGCCGGCGCTCGACGGCTTGCAGGTGGAAGTCACGCGCCCGGCCTAGCAGTGGTCACGGGCCTCTGCCGCGATGTTTGACGCTTCTTAGCCGGGCTGTTAGCTTGGATTAGATCGTCTGCTTTGGGGGAAAGAACTGAAAGACGGGAGACAAGTTTGGTTTGTGGCACTGGCTCTTCTCTGCGCCTTTACGGCGGGTTGTGCCATCAGCCAGAGGCACGTCGTGGCGCCGGCAGAGTTGCGCCCCGCGCTCCAAGCCAATCAGGAGCAGCTCGTCGCGGCGTATAACGCTCAGGCGCGCTCGGTAAGCAGTGTGAACGCGACGGTTCGCATGAGCCCGGTCGCGGGCTCGGCCTACAGCGGCGTCATTGAACAGTATCACGACGTGGGAGGTTTCATTCTGGCTGCGCGACCGGAAATGATTCGCGTGATCGGCCAGGCTCCTGTAGTGGCCAAGGACGTCTTCGACATGGTCAGCGACGGCCGCGTATTTCACATTTTTATTCCGTCGAAGAATGCATTTCTGGTCGGCTCGACGGCGCTCGAGCGGCCATCGAAAAAGCCCATCGAAAACCTTCGCCCGCAGCACATCCTGGACGCGCTGTTCTGGCCTGAGCTGCCCGAAAACCAGCCCGTGCTCTTCGAGGAAGAGGACGCTCCGGCCGCGCGCTACTACGTTCTGACATCGCTGCGGCGGTCCGATTCCGGCCTTGAGATTGCCCGCAAGATCTGGTTTGACCGGGCTGATCTGCGCATCTCCCGCATTGAAATCTATGGTCCCGCCGGTAGACTCGATGCCGATATTGCCTACTCGTCGTGGCAAACTGACACAGGAACTGGGCCCGGCGGGGCTTCAACCGTGCCTGCGGGGCTTTGGTTTCCACGCGAGATTCACATCGCACGGCCACAAGAGGATTATCAGTTGGCCCTCTCGATCACCAAGCTGACCCTGAATTCGGAGATCGCCGGCCAGCGCTTCACGCTGCTTCAACCGTCGGGTACGGAATTGGTGCGTGTGGGCGCGGGCGGAACGAGCGGGCAACCATGATTGGCGAGATGGTTCTTCGCAACGTCGTCTATCGGCCCATACGGACGATTGTGAGCGTGCTGGCGGTGGCGGTGGAAGTCACTCTGGTTATCGTGATTGTCGGGCTCACCAGCGGAATGGTGCAGGAAACCGCCAAGCGCATCGAGGGCGTGGGAGCCGACGTCATGTTGCAGCCGCCCTCCGCGTCCGTGTTCCTGGCCTTCAGCGGGGCCCCGATGCCGGTCCGAATCGGCGATCGGCTGCGCCAGCTGAAATACGTGGAAGCCGTCGCACCGGTCTTGCTGCAGTTTAATTCGGCCGGCGGTATTGACGTCCTATATGGCATCGATCCGGAATCGTTTCGCGCCGTTTCGGGGGGCTTTGTATTTCTCCAGGGACACGACATGACCGGGCCAGACGACGTTCTGGTGGATGATTTTGCCGCGCGCTCCAAGAATATCGCGGTGGACAGCACCTATCGTTTGCTGGATCACGATTTTCACGTCGCGGGCATCGTCGAGCACGGCAAGGGGGCGCGCATCTTCGTGCCCATGCAGACGCTGCAGGATCTTTCCGGCGCCCGCGACAAAGCCTCGATTTTTTTCCTGAAGTGCACCCGCGCCGAACATACCCTGGCGGTGATGGACGAGATGCGCGCCATCTTGCCCGGTTATGAGATCAGACCTCTGAAGGATTTTCTTTCCTTGATGACCTCGACGAGCCTGCCGGGGCTCGACGCATTTGTGGACAGCATGATCGCGCTCGCGGTAGCCATCGGCTTCCTGGTGATCTTCCTCTCCATGTACACCACCGTCGTCGAGCGTACGCGGGACATTGGCGTGCTGAAATCCATGGGCGCCTCGAATGCCTACATCGTCCGCGCACTGCTGATGGAGACGGCTGTCATCTGCAGCGTCGGGATCGTCGCAGGCATTGCCCTGAGCTACCTGACCCGCGCTTTCTTTCTCTCGGCCCTTCCCACACTGTCCATTTTGATCACGCCGGATTGGATCGTCCGCGCAGCGTTGATCGCCGTCGCAGGAGGATTACTCGGAGCTTCCTACCCCGCATGGCTCGCCAGCCGTAAGGACGTTGTCGAGGCGTTGGCCTACGACTGAAGCCAGGGGACCATCCGAGGCTCGCAATCGCTTTCGCCCGCCCGCTTCGATGAGCGCGCAATCCCGATTTGCGCTAGGCGGCAGCCGATACAACCGCTAGAATGTCTGCGCCCTCCGCGGCACGATTCTCCGCTGGGACATGAGTGTGGAACAGATACTGAGAACTGAAAATCTCTGGAAGACGTATCGTTCCGGCAAGGTGGAGGTGTCGGCGCTGCGAGGCGTGAATTTCGAGGTCCTGCCGGGCGAATTCGTGGCCGTGGTGGGTCCTTCCGGCTGCGGCAAATCCACGCTGCTCTACGTCGTCGGAGGCTTGACCAAGGCCACGCGCGGGAAAGTGTTCTGTGGACGGCAACGATCTGACGGCCATCAGCGACGCCGCGCGGACGAAGCTGCGCCGCCACAAGATCGGCTTCGTTTTCCAGCGCTTTAATTTGTTGCCGACTCTGGACGCTTCTGGCAACATCGCCATCGCGCAGCATATCCACGGGAATGGTTTCGATCCGCACCGGTTTGACGTGGTCACGCGGATGCTTGGCCTGACAGAGCGGCTGCACCATCGCCCCGGCGAGCTTTCCGGCGGCGAGCAGCAGCGCGTGGCCATCGCGCGCGCCATCATCAATGAGCCCAAGATCGTGCTCGCCGACGAGCCCACGGGAAATTTGGACACGGAGAATTCCGAAACCGTGCTGCGCATGCTGAGCCAGCTGAACAAAGAGCTCGGTCAAACCGTCGTGATGATCACCCACAACCCGGAAGCCGCGATGTATGCCAATCGCGTCGTGCACATGCGCGACGGCGTCATCGTGTCTGACGTGGCTGCCGATTGACGCCCGATGCGAACGCTTTGGAAAGCATTCGTTCGCACGGTATTCTGGTCCTTCGAGCGCGGGACCTGGCCCTATGATGTGGCCGTCGCAGTCATCGTGGTTTTCGTGCTCTTCTCACCGCGCTCCTGGTTTCGCGATCGGCCGCCCCTGGGCCCCCCGCCTTCGCCAGCGATGGTGCAGTTTCGCAGCATCGATTCCACCGGCGAGATCGAGACTTATCGCGTGGACGCGCGCCTGCTGGCTTCGCAAATCCATACACCGGAATCTCAACTCGAGCACGATCTGCACGACGCCATGCGCAAGAGCGTGGACACCTTGCACGATACCAATAGCTTCGAGATTGTCCGCATCGAGCCCGTTCGTGGAGACGACGGCACGGTCGCCTATTACGACGTCTCGATCCGGCCCTAAAGCGTTCTCCGCCTCTATCGCTGAGCCCCGCTTTGACGATGACCGGGAGAAGCACTGCAACCTGATTTCACCCGCGGGGCGTCCTATTGACTATGATAGGATGCCGCCGCATTGGTGAAGGAGGACTGTCTACGAGCACGAAGATACGAGCATGGATTGTGGTGATACTCCTGACGGCAGGGCTGGCAGTTTCGCCCAGGGTCCACGGCGCGCAGGCTCCATTGAAAGTGGAGGAAGTGCTGAAGCAACTCGACCGCGAAGCGAGGATGTTCCAAAGCCTCACCGCCGATGTGGAGCGAACCAAGGTCACGGTGGTCGTGGATGACCGCTCGACCGAATCCGGTCAGATGCAAGTGCGGCGCGATGAGAAGATGCGCATCGAGCTGACCGCGCCGGATCCGCGAACCATTCTGCGCGATGGCGATCATCTTTTTATCTACACGCCGAAGACGCGTCAGGTGGAAGAGTATGACTTATCGAAACATCGAGACCTCGTGGATCAGTTCCTGCTGCTCGGCTTTGGCACGTCCGCGGAAAATTTGAAAAAGGGTTATCTGATCACAGTTGAGGGTGAGGAAACCCTGGGCGCTCAAAAAGTGGTACGGCTCGAGCTCACGCCCAAATCAGACGATGTGCGGAAGCAAATCTCCAAGATCGAGCTTTGGCTCGACGAGGCGACCTGGCTTCCCGCGCAGCAGAAGTTTTACGAGACTGGAACCGAAGACTATTTCATCATTCGCTACACGAATGTTGCTCGAAATGTCTCCCTGCCCGACTCGCGTTTTAAGCCCCATTGGCCCGGCGGAGTTACGCGGGTCAAACCCCAAGAGTAGCGCCGCTGGATTTTTCGATTTCCTTCCTGGCCGCGCGGCCCTCAGCGTCGAGTAGCCTCTGCTTGCGCGCCAACCCCCAGCGATAGCCACCGAGCTGGCCGTCCTCGCGGACCACGCGGTGGCACGGGATCACCACCGAGACTGGATTGGTGGCGCAGGCCCGGGCCACGGCCCGCGCCGCTTTGGGTTGTCCGAGCTTGCGCGCAATTTCGCTGTAGGAAGAGGTCGCGCCATAGGGAATCTGCTGCAGCGCTTCCCAGACCCGTCGCTGAAACGCTGTGGCTCGGATGTCCAAAGGCAACTCCAGATGCGGTTGCCGCCCTGCCAAATGAGTGACGAGCGCGCGAACCCATGACGATAACAGCTTCGAGTTGAGGCGGATACGCGCCTGCGGGAATTCCCGATGCAGCTCCGCCTGCAACGCTGCGTCTCGATCGCCAAGGTAAACAGCAGAGATGCCGCGGTCGGTGCCCGCCACAAGCAGGCGCCCGGCCGGGCTTGACGCTATCGTGTAACCAATCTCGACGCCGGCTCCTCGCCGGCGATATGTGGCGGGCGTCATGCCAAGCTGCGCGTTCGATCGTTCGTACAGCCGGCTCGAGGATCCGTATCCAGCATCGTAGAGTGCGGTCGTCACGTCGTCTCCTTTGCGCAATTGAGCCTTGAGCCGCCGCAAGCGGATCGCGTCAGCGTATGCGCGCGGGCTTAGGCCTAGCAGTCTGCGGAACAGGCTTTGCACGCGGAACCGGCCGATACCGGACCTGGTTGCCAGAGCCGCCAAGCGGATGGGTTCCGCAGATTCCGCTTCTATGATCTGGCAGAGGCGGCGGAGTAGAACGATAGCGCTGTTTTGCGCGCGTTCGTGCGGGCGGCAACGCCGGCAGGCGCGGTATCCGCCGCGTTCGGCGGCTTCTGGCGAGTCAAAGAAAGTAACCTGGTCGCGGCTGGGCCGGCGCGCCGGGCACGACGGAAGGCAATAGACGCCCGTCGAACGCACCGCATAGACAAACGCGCCGTCCAGTGCTCCATCTCGTTCGGCGACCGCTTTCCAAAGACGCCGGTGCGAGGTCGGGAGGGACCCTGTTCTTCCGCGGCACGCGTGCCTCAACTTGCTGTTCATCTCGGTAGCGATCTGGCCCGTACGCCTCCGTCTTCTGGGCGCCTGGCGATCTTCCTGCAAAGAATACCCGCGCGACTAGAATGAATCTATCCGATTCGTGCTGTCAAACTTGGCTCCTTGCGCAGGCCTCACCGCTCCAGCCGGGTTATTCATTCGTAACTCAGCTTCGATGCGCGATTGACCCTTGCTTTCGTGAACGACATAGTGGACTCGGCAACGCCAGACACGTTCGCGAATAGGGGGACGTATGCGCGTTGCTCGCCAGGCCAAATCAAGAACTGCAACCAGAAGCATACAGGAACGGGACCGGAACGAACCGGCGTTCCATGGCGGCGTCCGAGTGTCCAAACGCGCTCAGACGCGGGCGCGGGAGCGCCGGGCGTACACGCGCGCCCAGATGGCGCTTTCGCTCTGCGTCCGACGCGTCGCCGGCCAGCGCTGTGCCCAGCCTCTGGCTCTGCGCACGATTGATATTAGCTCCAGCGGCGCGCTGTTCCCGTATCCTCAGTGGATTGAGCCGGGCACGCCGCTGCGCATCGAGGTCACGCTCATCGAGGAAAGTCTTCGTCACCGCGCGGTTCACATGTGCACCGACGCCCACGTCGTGCGCACGGAGGCCAATGGAAAACCGGGCTGGCATGCTCTGGCCGTCGCTTTTGACGAGATCGGTTACGTGCGGGATGAAGACTTGTCCGCGCGCTCTGCATGACGCCACGCGGCCCGCTTCGAGCGGTACTGTTCGACTGGGACGGCACGTTGCTCGATTCCTATCACGCCGACGCTCAGGCGTACCTGCAGATGTTTCGCGCGCTCGGCATCCCTTGGGGTTTGCAGGAACTGGAGCGCCACTATTCGCCCGACTGGCATCAGGTCTATCGCGCGGCAGACGTCCCACGGGAGCGCTGGGCTGAGGCCGACCGATTATGGCGCGTCAGCTATCGGGACCAGCGCCCTGTACTCCAGTACGGCGCAAGCCGCGTAGTGCACACGCTTGCTCGCGGCTATCGACTGGGTCTGGTGACCAGCGGAAGCGGCGTACGCGTTCGTACGCAACTCCGCGCCTTCGGGTTGGAGAAACTTTTCGCGGTGCGCGTGTTCGGCGACGAAGTGCCGCGCCGCAAACCGCACCCGGCCGCTCTTTGGCTGGCTCTTCGACTGATTGGCGTCGAGCCCGCAGCCTGTGTCTATGTTGGCGATGCGCCAGAGGACGTGGCCATGGCTCGTCGCGCTGGCATGGCCGTCATCGGGGTAACCGGTCATTCTCCCGTGCCACGGCGTCTGCGCGATTCGCGTCCGGACGCACTGATTGACAGAATTACAGCTTTGCCTGGACTGCTCGCGCGGCTATGGAGCTGAATTGCTTCGCGGCTCCGGCGCTGCCGGTACCGGGGATGGTTTGGCGCCGCCGAGGGGAGTGTAGTGGTCCCACAGAACCACCAAACGTACGGGCACCCTGGCGCCGCTTTGCTCCGCGGACGCATCCGATCGCGAATACGCTGGCATCCAATATTTGTTTGAGACCGCTTGGCGATACGTCTCAAACATGTTGAATGGCAAGTCCGGCAGTGTGTAGTCGCCCAACTCCGTGACCCATTTGCCGAAGCTTCTCACGACCGCCAGATCGTGGTCGTCCACCCAGATCAGACCGGAGAAGTAGGCATGCGTGCGATCAAGTTTTCTGGGCGTCACCCGAAAGACGTAGGTCGTCAAGTCGTCGACAGGCTCGGAGGCTTGGTACACAAAGTTGTAATCCGAAACCTGCGACTCGCCGAAAGGAAACGTGGCGATGCGCCCCAATGCCTCAAGGGCATCCGGCTCGAGTTCGAGCACGTGCAATGTCGAATCGGACCTGCTGACCGGCCGCTGGCGTCGCGAGCCGTCGTCGCCGACGACAATCTCGCTGACCACCTCGGCTTGACCGGTCGCTCTGCCATCCGGACCCAGTTCCTGGAGCCGCACTGTCCTGCGATAGGTGTAATTCCCCAGGGCCCTGGCGTAGGCGTCTTCCTGCGCCGAAAAACGCCGGATGATTTCCTCCGTTGGAATGGGCGGTTTCTCGGGCGCCGGATTGGTCGGGATGCGCACGACCTCGGGCGTTTTGGATGGGGCGATCGGACCTTGCTGGGCGGCGAGCGGAGGGAGGTTGGCGCCGCCAAGTGATAGCATTACCGCGGCAAGCCACGGGGCACGACGAATTGTTCTCGCTAGGCTCACGATTCTTGGATACCGAGTTTCCCTCTGAGGTTGGTTGGCTCCTGTCTAAGGATTTGTGCTCTGCCAGCCATAGTGTATCGCTACGAGCGTGCTCAGGGCGTTGCGCGTTTGCCCGCCGGCGCGCCTCTTTCCGGAGCCGCACGTTCTCGGCTCTGATAGAATCTCACCTCGGCGGCGCGGTTGCCGCGGATTTTTTATAACGGCGTGTCCGACCAGAAGAAGGCGACGCGGTTCTACGTTTCGGGCCTGGTACAGGGTGTGGGGTACCGGTATTTTGCTCACCGGGCCGCCCAGCAGCTCGGCATCGCCGGTTACGTGAGAAACCTGAGCGATGGGCGCGTCGAGGTTTATGCCATCGGCGTGGAGGAGCAGCTACGCGCCTTGCGCGAGGATTTGCGGCAAGGTCCTCGCCACGCGCTAATCGAGAAGGTCGCCGAGGCAGAAGCTGACCTGCTGCAGGAATTCATGTCTGATTTTTCGATTGAGTACGGCGACTGAAGCGCTAGGAGTGCACATGCAGCGTAACTTTGCGGCCCGAGGCGAACTATTGTGGACGATCTGAAAAAATTAATTCGCGCAATCCCTGATTACCCCAAGCCCGGCATTCTCTTCTACGATCTGACCACACTGCTCAAGGATCAGCGGGGATTTCACACGCTGGTGGACCGGCTGTGCGAACCGTACGCCAATCAACACGTGGATATCGTCGTCGGAGTGGAAGCGCGCGGCTTCATTTTTGCTCCCGCGCTCGCGTATCGGCTGGGCGCTGGTTTTGTGCCGGTACGCAAACCCAAAAAGCTTCCGGCAAAGACCCTGCGAGCCTCCTACCAGCTTGAATATGGCACCGACACGCTGGAAATCCATGAGGATGCGATCAAGCCCGGACAGCATGTGTTGATCAGCGATGATTTGCTGGCCACTGGCGGGACCGCGTCGGCCACCGTGCAACTCGTGCGGCAACTCGGCGGTGAAGTCAAAGGATTGGCTTTTGCCGTGGAACTCTGTTTCTTGAATGGCCGTGCAAAACTGCCTGGTCTCGACGTTCTGTCCCTGATTAAATACGACAGCTAGCGCGCGTTTCTGCTGCAAGACTTCCACCAGCGTCACTCGATAATTTCACCGGAGTCGTGTTTCGGCGCGCGTTACTTGCGGAGAGACTTGGCGCGCCGCTGCCGAACCACCTCGAAGAGCGCGATTCCCGCCGCCACCGACACGTTCAATGAAAGCACTGGACCGCTCGTCGGGATGGAAACCAGGAAATCGCATCGCGCGCGCACCAGGTCGTGCAGTCCCTGACCTTCGCCGCCCAGTACGAGCCCGATCGGACCCGTCAGGTCGACGTCGGAGTGGCGCTGTTCGGCGCGTTCGTCTAGACCCACCAGCCAGTAGCCGCCTTCTTTGAGTTCTTCCATCGCGCGCGCCAAATTCACTACGCGCGCCACCGGCAAGTGCGCCACAGCGCCGGCGGAGGCTCGCGCTGCCGCTTCCGTGAGTCCCGCGGCGCGCCGCTCCGGGATGACGGCGCCGCTGGCCCCAGCGGCGAGCGCGCTGCGAATAATCGCGCCAAGGTTTTGCGGGTCCTCGACACCGTCAAGCAAGACGAGCAAGCCGGGCGTCTCGCTCGCTCGACTGCGCTCCATCAAATCTTCAAGGGAAACAGTAGACTGAGCGGCAACCAGCGCCACCACTCCCTGATGTTCGCGCGTTCCCGCTGCCCGATCGAGCTGAGCGCCATCTTCGAAGCGAACGGGAACGCCGCGGCTCTTGGCCAGTTGCACGATCTCCTGCAAACGGCCGCCATGCCGCCCGCGTCCGACCAGGACGGCCTGCAGCGAACGCCCGGCGTTGAGCGCTTCGCGTACCGCGTGGATTCCAGTCAGTTTGTCCATGGGAATGCGCGCATCGTGCCTGCGCTAGCCCTCGATCGTGGCGATGGCTTGCGCGGCGATGGCCTCGCCGCGTCCTACCGCATCCACGCCCTCGTTCGTTTTCGCCTTGAGGCTGATATTGCTCGCTCCAATGCCGAGCGCGCCCGCCAGTGCTTCGCGCATCGCGGGGAAGTGCGGGCCGAGCTTGGGACGCTCCGCGATGACGATCGCGTCGATGTGCACAATGCGCAAATTCCGCTCGGCAAACATTTGGCGCACGTGTTCCAGAAAAATCAGGCTGGACGCACCCTTCCACCGCGGGTCACTGTCGGAGAAATGGCTGCCGATGTCGCCCAGATTTGCGGCGCCTAGCAGAGCGTCGCAGATAGCATGCGCGAGCACATCTCCGTCGGAGTGACCCTCCGGGCCTTTGTCGAAAGGCACCTCGACGCCGCCCAGAATGAGCTTCCTCCCGGCTACCATGCGGTGCAGGTCATACCCGATTCCCGCGCGGCTCATCGCCCCGCGCGCTCCTGCGCAAGATAAAATTCGGCCAGGTCGAGATCGCCGGGCCGGGTGATCTTGAGATTGCGCTCGGAGCCCTGCACCACGTAGACGTCGTGCCCCATACGCTCGACCAAGCCGGCTTCGTCCGATGCGGAGGCGCCTTCTGCGGCAGCTCGCGCAAAGGCTTCCCGCAGTAGATCAGCGTGAAATACCTGTGGTGTTTGCGCGAGCACTATGCGCTCGCGCGGGATCGTCGCTGTGATCAGTGCCACGTCACCCGGCAGGCTGGTTCGCCGGACCTCTTTCACGGTGTCCATCGCGGGAATGCCCAGGATGGCGGCTCGGCGCGTGCGTGCCTCCGCGATCACGCGCTCCACCTGCTCGCGCGTCACCAATGGCCGTACGGCGTCATGCACTACCACCAACTCCGCTCCAGGCCCGATTTCCGCCAGCGCATTTGCCACCGACTGTTGCCGCGTATCTCCGCCGCGCACCACGCGGACCGGACGGTCCAGCCGCTCTTCGGCCGCGCGCACGCCCAGCGCATCGACTTCTTCGGCTCGCGTAGAGATCAGGAATTCGCTGATTGACGAACAAGCGGCCAGCCGCCGCAGCGTGAAAATGACCACCGGCAGGCCTTCCAGCAGACGGAACTGCTTGGGTGACTCAGCACCCATGCGTGTGCCAAGTCCTGCGGCGGGCAAAATGGCGACGATTCGAGACATGATTGATCCCTCAGAGCGCTTCGCGCAAAGGGTCAAAAGTTTATCACCAAACGCGCCATCGGGCGTTGCCTGGCGCGCGCTTTCTTCGTGTTAACTAGACCGCATGCGCCGCGACGGCCATATTTTGCCCGGCAGCTATTTTTCGTTTACCCTCGATTCAGATGCAACGCGGACTTCAATTTGAAGGGCGCCCGATCTGGGCGGAAATTCGCCTGGGCGCGCTGGCGCGCAACTTGCGTGCGATCCAGAAGCGCGTCAATCCGCCGGGGACGCCACACAGTGCACGCCGCAAGATATTGGCCGTGGTCAAGGCCAACGCCTACGGCCACGGCGCCGTGCCAGTCGCTCGCGCCCTGGCTCGGGCGGGAACTGACTGGTTCGGCGTCACCTGTTCCGCCGAAGGCATGGAGCTTCGCCGCGGCGGCATTCGCGATCGCATTCTCCTGCTCACCGGCTTCTGGCCCGGTGAGGAGAAGCACCTTATCCAGCATCGTCTGACCCCGGCCGTCACCCGTTGTGAACAGCTCCGCCTGCTGGAGCGTGCCGCAGCTCGCGCGCACCGTGGCCCGGTTGCTTTTCATCTGAAGATCGACTCCGGTATGAACCGCCTCGGCATCGCGCCCTCCGACATCCCTTGCGTCGCTCGCACGCTGGCGGATTGCCCACACTTGAAACTGGAAGGCATCTTCACGCATTTCGCCTCTTCTGAAGTTTTCACCGACGAAAAAACGGAGAACCAACAGCAGGTGTTTACGAGGGCGCTTGAGCATCTGCGCAGTTTGGGCGTGGAGGCGCCGCTGATTCATCTCGCCAATAGCGGCGGCATAGCCACGCGGCCCGCCACCTGGGCCAACATGGTTCGGCCGGGCTTGATCCTCTATGGCTACCACCAGTCTTACGATCCGCCCGATCGAAACAACATGGCGGCCCAGGCATTGCCGCTGCAGCCCGTGCTCTCCCTGCGCACGCGGGTCATCTCCCTGCGCGACGTGCCCGTCGGCCAGGGTGTCGGTTACAACGGCCGGTGGGCGGCTTCACGCCCCTCGCGCGTGGCTGTGATTGCCGCAGGCTACGCGGATGGCCTGCCTCGCGCTCTCACCAATCGCGGACGCCTGATTATCCGCGGGCAGTTTGTGCCCATGGTCGGCACAGTCTCGATGGACCTCACCGCCGCCGACGTCACCGAAATTCCCGACGTTCGCATCGGCGACGTCGCCACAATCTATGGCGACGACGGCGAAGCTTCGCTGCCCATTTCGGAAGTGGCCCGCTTGGTGGGCACGGTGACTTCCGACCTGTGCTGCGCCATAGGCCAGCGGGTCCCGCGCTTCTATTTGCCCTAAGCTCCCAGCAAAACCCCAACGCAACTCAGCGCGCTGCTTTCGCGTGGGCCTAACCCGACGCTCGCGTTTCATGCTATAAATGGGGTTAGCGCGGAGGCGGCCCGGCCTGGATTCCGGTCACCATTCATCCATACATAAATACAAACATACATCCATGTGTAACGCGGATTCAGCCGACGCGATGTTTATTCCTATTTATCGTATGCCGCACGTGCGATCACTCATGAGGTCTTATAATGGGGCACGTTCCTGTTCGTTCCCGGCAAAGCAATGGAGTTGCGTTATCTGATTCCAATCGCGATGTTCGCATAGGCACTTGGTGGGACCACTTTGTGGTCCGCCTGATCTTCGCCGCTGCCTGTGTCGCTGCAGGCTATCATTTCCATCCCTTCGACCTGACTCCGCCGGTTGCCGCTATCGTAGGCCTTCTCTTCGCGCTAGCCGTTTTCCTGTTTGAGGTTCGGCTCCAGCGAGCGAGCTTGCGGCGCTTGATCGGCGCGGCGGTCGGTTCGATTCTTGGCATCATCGGCGCATACCTGATGGGCCTGGTACTGCAGCGCACCTCCATCCCTGAAGGCTCGCGCTCCTTTCTGGACGTCGCGCTTCTTTTGGTTATGACCTATATCGGTCTGGTTGTCGGCGCGAACAAGGGCGATATGCTGAATCTTCAGGCGCTCGGCGGCCTGTTTGGCAGCGAGCATGGCAGCCGCCGCCAACCCAAGATCTTCGATACCAGCGTCATCATCGACGGGCGAATCGCCGACGTCTGCGAGGTGCACTTCCTCGAGGGTGTGCTGCTCTTGCCGCAATTCGTGCTGCACGAACTGCAACTCGTAGCCGATTCCGCGGACAGCCTGAAGCGCCAGCGCGGCCGCCGAGGGCTCGAAGTCCTCCAGCGCATCCAGAAGATGCCGCACCTCGAAGTCGAAATCGTGCAGGACGATTTCGCTCAAGTTCGCCGACGTGGATATGAAGCTCATCGAGCTGGCCAAGCGCTACGACGCGAAAATCATCACCAACGACTACAACCTGAACAAAGTCGCCACGCTGCAGGGCATCGACGTACTGAACGTCAATCAGCTCGCCAATGCCCTCAAGCCCATCGTGCTGCCCGGCGAAACCATGCGCGTCTTCATCCTCCGCGAGGGCAAGGAATATAATCAAGGCGTTGCCTATCTGGACGACGGCACGATGGTCGTCGTGGATGGCGGCCGCCGGGCGATCAACAAGACCGTGGACATCAGCGTGACCTCCGTCCATCAAACCACGGCAGGCAAGATGATCTTTGGGCGGTACGAGGACCGTTCCGAACCCGCCCGGCATGCCGCATCGGCAGCCGCAGAGCCGGGTCCTCGCACGGTTGCCGACGCACCCGCGGTCGAACGCCAGCCGCGTTCGATTGTGCCCGACCCAACCCATTCCTGATCTGCGGGGCTATTCGCCAGGGCACGGCGCTGTGGAGATCGCTTTCCCGCTGCCAGAGTCTGTGTTAGCATTTCGTGCGTCGCAGTTCTCCTTTGGTAATGAGCCACCATCACCAGCATCTTCGATGGCTTCACCGCGCGGCACTTATGGCTGCGCTGGTGGCCATCCTTTCCGTAGGCATCGGCTCCGCGTTCTGGCATACCGACGCGCCCGGTTCGGAAGCCACTTGCTCGATCTGCCATGTCGCCCATATGCCGGTATTGCCCGGCAGCGTGACCACGGTCCTGGCTACGCCCACGACGGTCGCGTGGCTCTCCCTGGCAGATGGTCGCACCGAGCACGCCGCTCCTTCGTCGCTCGACTCTCCTCCCCGCGCTCCTCCCGCTTAAGCCTCCTAAACTGACAAGCTTGCTCCGTGGCCGGCCTTGCGCATTGGCTTCTTGCGTCCCGGCGCGATGATGTTCCGGAGCGCTCTGCTGGTTTGTAACAAACCACGTGTCTTGTCGTTTGGGAAGGCCACGCCCGGTATTCCGACCCGTTACAGCCAAGAGACTAGGCCGGATCTTTGACATCGTGTCATCTGGCCTCCGGAGTTGTTACCGAAACTGGCGGTCTCCCCAAGACCCGTGCGACAAATTCGAAGACTTCAGGAGGGAGCACGACCATGAATGCGAAGTTCAAGGCCCGAGGATGGCAGCCACTGATTGCGCTCTGCGTTTTGCTGCTTCCCATCCGCGGGGTGGCGCAGACCCCGGCGCAACCAGCCATAACGCGCGTGACCCTGGAGCAGGCCATCGACATGGCCCTCCAGCACAACCACACTTTGCTCGCCGCTCGCACGACCATTGACCAAAACCGGGCCCAGGAGATTACGGCCAATTTGCGGCCGAATCCGGTGTTCGACGTGGACGCGCAGTACTTGCCGTTCTTTTCGCCCAGCGCGTTCACCGCGATTACGTCAATCAGAATGCGGTATTCGATATAGGTCTCTCCTACCTCATCGAACGAGGCAAGAAGCGCCAGCATCGCTTGGAGGCGGCCCGCGACCAGACCGCCGTGACCACTGCGACGGTTGCGGACAACGAGCGCACGTTGACCGCAGACGTCGCGCAGCAATTCGTCGCCGCACTCTGGCGAAGGCCGATCTCGAATTGGCGCAGATGGACCTCGCGAGCTTCCAGCAGACCGTGGATATCAGCCAGGCGCGCTTTGCACTCCGGCGACATGAGCGGGGGCGACCTGCTGAAGATCAAGTTGCAATTGCTGCAGTTCCAGATGGACGTCAGCGCCGCGCAGCTTGCGAAGGTCCAGGCGTTGGCGTCTCTGCGGGAACTGCTCGGGTTCGATTCCGTGCCGGAGAATTATGACGTGGACGGCGAGTTGGTCCACCAACCCGTTCCGCTTAGCCTGGATGATCTGAAGATGATGGCTCTGCGCTCGCGGCCCGATCTGCGCGCCGCGCAACTTGGAATCACCGCAGCCCAAAGCCAGTACTCGCTGGCTCAGGCAGACGGCAAGCGGGATCTGGGAGTCGACTTCAACTACAACCATCTGGGTGGTGTCAACACCGGTTCGTTGTTTTTCAATATTCAGCTGCCGATCTTCGACCGCAACCAGGGCGAAATCGCGCGCACGCGTTTCGCGATCACGCAGGCGCAGGAAACTCAATCAGCGGCTGCGGAGGGCGTGCTCACCGACGTCGTCAGTGCCTACGAAAATCTGCGGACCAACGACCAGATCGTGGACCTGTTTACCTCCGGTTACCTGAAGCAGGCCGAAGATTCCCGTGACATCAGCCAATACGCTTACGAGCACGGTGGCGCGAGCCTGCTCGATTTTCTCGACGCGGAACGGAGTTACCGCGCGACCGAATTGGCTTATCGGGATGCACTGGCCGCGTATATGGCCTCTCTCGAACAGCTTCGCCAAGCCGTAGGCACCAGGAGTCTGCCATGAAAATACGCAAGCTCTCTGCGAATCGAATGTCGCTTTGGCGCGGGAACCGTCGGATCGCGCTTTGCGCCGCTTTGACCGGGGCGATTTTCCTGGCCGGCTGCGGCGGGGCTAATCAGGCCAGCAAGATGACCTCGTTTTCCACCGGCGGAACTGCGGCGGACCAGCCCGAGCTCTTCTCCCTGCCCGCCGAGCAAATGGCGCACATTCAGGTGGTGCAGGTGGCGCAGGCTCCGTTTGAGCGGACGCTGCGACTGACCGGCGCGGTGGAGTACAACAGCTTCAAGACCACCCCGGTGATCACCCAAGTGGGCGGGCCGGTGAGCCGCATCGTCGTTGCGCCCGGCGAGCAGGTAACCGCAGGCCAACCCATGCTGTACGTGACCAGTCCCGATTATTCCTCGTTGCGCTCGACCTATTTGAAAGCGCGCGATGCGCTTCAACTCGCCAAGAAGCAATACGCCCGCGCGCAGGACCTCTATGCGCATCAAGCCATCGCCCAAGCCGATCTGGAGACGGCGGAATCGACGCAGACCCAGGCGCAGGCCGATTTCGACTCCAGCGCCGATGCCATGCGCGTGGTGGGCATCTCCGACCCCGAATCGGTTGTCGGTAAGCCCGTCTCGGCCGAGCTTCCTTTGCTCGCGCCTCTTGCGGCGGAAGTAGTCGAGCGGCTGTGTTCGCCCGGGCCAGTTGCTGCAGGCCGGGGCAACGCAGTGCTTCACGCTTTCGGACATGAGCTCCGTGTGGGTTCTGGTGAACGTGTACCAGAACGATCTCGCCTACGTGCATGTCGGTCAGGAAGTCTCGATCGAGGATGAGTCCTACCCTGGCACGCTGCGCGGGCAAGATCGAGTACATCGCTCCCGCTCTCGATCCCACCACGCGCACGCTGCAGGCCCGCATCGAGTGCGCCAATCCCGGCGAGCGCCTAAAGAAGGAAATGTACGTCACCGCGGTGGTCGACGCCGGCGCGATTCCCAAGGCGCTGAGCGTTCCGGACTCGGCCATCCTTCGCGACGCGCAAAACATGCCCTACGTTTACATCCAGACGGGCGGCAATCAGTTTGCCCGCCGGGCGGTGACCGTCGGCGAAAGCCGCGACGGCAAGACGCTGATCACATCCGGATTGCAGCCGAGCGATCACGTAGTGGGTGACGGCGCCTTGTTTCTGCAATTCCAGAATTCGCTGCAGCGCTGAGGAGGACGAAAGCCGCCGATGATTCACCATATCGTTCAATTCGCTCTCCGCCAGCGCTTCCTGGTGCTCACGTTCGCCGCGCTCGTAATCGTGGCCGGGGCGCTCTCGTTCCAGCGCATGCCCGTGGACGCCTATCCCGATCTTTCCCCTCCTCTGGTGGAAATCATCACGCAGTGGCCCGGTCACGCCGCCGAGGAAGTCGAACGTTTAGTGACCCTCCCGATCGAGTTGCAGATGAACGCGACGCCGCACATGACCTACATGCGCTCGATCTCTCTTTACGGCCTTTCCGACGTCATTCTGACGTTCGATGAAGACACCGACAACTACTTTGCCCGCCAGGAGGCGTTCCAGCGGCTTTCCCAAGCTGCGCTCCCGATGGGCGTGACGGGCAGCCTGGCGCCGCTTTCCAGCCCTTCCAACCTGGTCTATCGCTACGTGATCGATAGTCCTGACCGCAGCCCGCAGGAACTCAAGACCTTCGAGGATTGGGTGATCGAGCGCGCCTACAAATCGGTTCCCGGCGTGGCGGACGACTCCGGTTTCGGCGGCACCGTGATGCAATACCAGGTGCTGCTCGACCCCGCTAAACTTTACAACTACCACATCCCCATGCCGCAGGTGCTGAATGCCCTGGCCGCCAATAACGCCAACGCCGGCGGCGGATTCTATTCGCAGGGCTCGCAATTCTTCTACGTGCGCGGCCTGGGCCTGGTGACCAAGACCGAGGACATCGGCGACATCGTCGTGGGAAGCAACAACGGCGTGCCCGTGCGGATCCGCGACATCGGCGATGTCACCATCGGCAATGCCCCTCGCCTGGGTGAATTCGGATTCGGGAAGGACGATGACCGGGTCGAGGGCGTCATCCTCATGCTGACCGGCGAGCAAACCCAGAATGTCCTCAAGGGCGTGGAGAAGAAAACCGAGGAACTCAACACACAGCATTCTGCCGCCGGACGTAAAGATTCACCCGTTCTACGATCGCAGCGACCTGGTGCAATTGACCATTGATACCGTGGAGCACAATCTCGAGCGCGGCATGGTGCTTGTCTTTATCGTCCTGATCTTTTTTCTGGTGAGCGTACGCGCGGCGGTCATCGTGGCGCTGACCATCCCGCTAAGCTTGCTATTCGCCTTTATTTTTCTGCATGGACGCGGCGTTCCGGCCAACTTGCTCTCCATCGGGGCCATCGACTTCGGGATCATCATCGACGGTACCGTGGTGATGATGGAAAATATCTACCGCGAGCTGTCCGAGCGCCACGGACAGAATTACAAACTCCACGAGGTGATCATCTCCGCCGCGCACGACGTGGACCGGCCCATCTTTTATTCCATCTCCGTAATTCTTGCCGGGTACATCCCGATCTATGCCCTGAGCGGGCCTGCCGGCAAGCTCTTCCACCCCATGGCAGAGACCATGTCTTACGCTCTGCTAGGTTCCCTGCTCTTCGCCCTCACATTCGTTCCCGTGATGGCCTCCTACTGGTTCAAGGGTGAAGTGAAAGAGAAGCAAAACCGCCTGTACGAGCGGCTCAAAAATGGCTACGAGAAGGAATTGAGATGGTGCCTGGACCGCCCGATCCTGAGTATGGTTCTGGCAACGATCATCTTTGGATCTTCCCTTTTGCTGGTGCCTTACATCGGGGGGGAGTTCATGCCTCACCTGGACGAGGGCGCCTTATGGATGCGAGCTACCATGCCGTACACCATTTCCTTCGAGGAGGCGGCCAAGTTCGCGCCCGAAATTCGCAAAATTCTCATGACTTACCCGCAAGTGACCGAAGTAGGCTCGGAGCTGGCGCGTCCCGACGACGGCACCGACCCAACTGGATTTTTTAATTGCGAGTTTTACGTCGGGCTGAGGCCGTACAACGACAAGACCTGGGGGCAGGGCGGGATTCACGACAAGGCCGAGCTGATCGAGGATCTTCAAAAGAAAGTCTCAGGCTATCCCGGCGTTATTTTCAACTTCACACAGCCAGCCGAGGATGCCGTCGATGAGGCGCTCACGGGCTTGAAGAGTGCGCTCGCGGTCAAAATCTACGGTGACGATTTACAGGTGCTCGAGGATAAAGCCGTCGAAATCAAACGCGTACTGCAGCAGGTTCCGGGCTTCACGGAACTCACGGTGGTGCGCGAACTCGGCCAGCCCTCCGTCCAGATTGACGTGGATCGCGAAAAAATCGCTCGCTACGGTATCAACGTCTCCGATGTCGAGGGTGTCATCGAGGCTGGAGTCGGCGGTCAGGCTGCCACGCAGGTCATCCAGGGCGAGCAGTTGTTCGACCTGGTCGTGCGAATGAAACCACAGTACCGCTCTAGCACGCATGACATCGGTGACCTGCTCGTGCCGACACCCTCAGGCCAGCAGGTGCCCATCTCGGAGTTGGCCAAAGTCACTCAGGGCAACGGGGCGTCCTTCATCTACCGCGAGAACAATTCGCGCTACATCGGCGTGCAGTTCAGCATTGAAGGACGCGACTTGGCTCGCGCGGTCGGCGACGCCCAAAATGCGGTCCGGCAATCTGTGGTGCTGCCGCAAGGCTATCGTCTCGATTGGACCGGCGAATACAGTGAGTATCTCGAAGCGCGCAAACAAATGGCTGTCGTTGGCCCGGTGGTCCTCGTGTTGATCTTCATGATCCTGTTCGCGCTGTACGGCAATTTCAAGTTTCCAGTCTCTGTGATGATCGGCGTGGTCATGACGGAGCCCGTCGGCGCATTGCTGGCGCTCAAGCTCACGCACACAACGTTCAGCGTCTCCTCCGTTCTCGGCTTGTTGGTGCTGCTGGGCGTTTCGGCGGAAACGGCGATCATCAACGTTTCTTACATCAATAAGCTGCGGCTGGAAGGGCAGGACATCCGCTCGGCTACTCTCTACGGATCATTGATCCGCTTGCGGCCCATCATGATGACAGCCCTGGTCGCTTGTCTCGGCTTGCTCCCCGCAGCTCTCTCGACCGGCGTCGGCTCGGATTCACAAAAGCCGTTCGCGATTGTGATTGTTGCTGGGCTGGTGTCGCGGCTACTCCTGGGAACCATCGTCAACCCTGTCCTGTATCAAATGGTCGCGCGTGAAGGTGACGTGCTGCAGGTATAGTTTCAGCAATCAGCAGCCGAGCGGGAGGCGGACAACAGCCCTCGCACCGACGCTCTGGCGTTCCGGCTATTCCTCGTCGGACGACCAGCTTCCTGTCGCGGCTTCCTCAAATCGCGTGTATTTGCCGAGAAAAACAAACGGGATGCGGTCCACAGGGCCGTTACGCTGTTTGGCGATGATCAGGTCGGTTTGCGCGCGTTCCTCGTCAGTGACCTCTTCCTTCTTCTTGAACAAGTTTGGCCGGTGAATGAACAGAACCACGTCGGCGTCCTGCTCGATCGCGCCCGATTCGCGCAAATCAGCCAGTTGCGGGCTACGCTCCTCGCGCTCAGGCGCGCGGGTGAGCTGGCTGAGTACCAGCACAGGAGTCTTGAGTTCCTTGGCCAAGCCCTTGAGCCCCCGCGTGATGCTCGACACCTCTTCATTGCGATTCGAAAACCGCCCGCGCGCGGCGATCAGTTGCAAATAGTCGACAACCACCAGCGACAGCCCGCGGTCGCGTTTCATGCGCCGTGCCTTGGCGCCGATTTCAGTGACCGTCGCCGAACCCGAATCGTCGATCCACAAGGGAGCGTCGGCCAGTTGCCCCAGCGATTGCGTCATCTGCCGCCAATCCTCGCGCGACAAATGCCCCGTGCGGAACTTATGGGCATCCACGCGCGCCTGCGAGGCCAGAAGCCGCATCAGCAGCGATTCCTTAGACATTTCCAAGCTGAAAATCGCCACGGGCGCGCGCTGTTGCAACGCGCAGTTCTCCGCGACATTTAGTGCAAACGCCGTCTTGCCCACCGAAGGCCGCGCCGCCAGGATGATCAGTTCCGACGCTTGCAGGCCCGACGTCAGGTTATCCAGTTGCGAGTATCCGCTGGAAAGTCCCGTAATCCGCCTGCCCTCGGTGATGACGCGTTCGAGCCGCTCCATGTTGTCGTGGACCACGTCCTTCATGGCCACGAGCCCCGTTCGAATGCGGTCCTCGGCAATTTCGAAAATGGACGATTCCGCGCGATCCAGAATCGCGTCCGCGTCTTCTTCTGCTTCGATCGCCGTCTGCTGGATGGAGTGCGTGACGTGAATCAGGTTTCGCAGCACCGCCTTCTCTTTGACGATGCGTGCATAGTGCTCCAGGTGCGTGACGCGCGGCACGCCGTCGACCAGTTGCGCAATGTACGCTGACCCGCCCGCGGCCTCGAGTTCGCCCTTGCGATGCAGTTTGTCCGAGAGCGTCACCAGGTCGATGGCCTGTTGCGTTTCGCCCAACTCGATCATCTGCGTGAAAATTCGCCGGTGGTGATCGAGAGCAAAGTCCTCGGGCTTCAGCTTTTCGATCGCCGCATTCAGCGCGTGGTTATCGAGCAGGATGGCGCCCAGCACGCTGCGCTCGGCGTCGAGATTTTGCGGCAGGGGCCGCTCCAGGGGAGTTTCAGTGGCCATTCGGTTCGCTCTTTATTCGCCTAGATAGATTCGCTCAAAATTCGTTCACTCGCAAGCATTCGTTTGACGTTTTAATCCGCGCAGTCCGCGCGGATCGCCGAGCACAGTGGAGCGATTGTGGGGAGGGATGCCAGCGCGGTCAAGCCATCTTGCGGCACAATACGTGTGGGAAATGTTGCGTCGTGTGCAAAACTCGCACTTGCGGAGTGTCCGCGAGAAAATTATGTCAGCCAAGCCCTGGCTCGGCTAGCCTCACGCACGCTCGGCAAACACGAAACGTTGGCTGGTGCGGGGCTACTCTTCGCGCACGACGATGACCTTGAACGTTGCGGTCACGTCGTGGACCAACTTGGCGGTCACCGTGGACTCGCCTACCACCTTGATTGGCTCGGCCAGCTGAATCCGTCGCTTGTCTACTTCGAAGCCCTGCTTGGCCAGCGCTTCGGCCAAGTCGGCGGCGGTCACCGATCCGAACAGTTGGTCATTCTCCCCGGCTTTGCGAGCCAGAGTCAGCGTAACCAGATTCAGCAGTTCGGCCTGCGCCTGCGCCTGTTCGCGTTCGGTGGCTGTGCGCTTGGCCAGCGTCTGACGGATCTTTTCGATCCGCTTGAGATTCCCCGGGGACGCTTCCAACGCCAGTTTTCGCGGCAACAAGTAATTGCGCGCATACCCGGCGGCTACGTCCACCACCTCGCCGCGCGAGCCGACTTTTTCGATGTTCTCTTGCAGAATAATTTGCATTTTTCTAGCCTCGCAAACGAATCAAATCGTGTAGAGCCTTACAGTTCGGTGGCAAACGGCAGCAGCGCGATATTTCGCGCACGCTTGATAGCCACGCCGAGCCACCGCTGGTGCTTCGAGCAGGTGCCCGTCATGCGCCGCGGCATGATCTTGCCGCGATCCTGCACGAATGACTGCAGCATGTCCGCCTTCTTGTAATCAATAAAGTCCACTTTGTCGACGCAGAATCGGCACACCTTCTTCTTCCGGAAATATTGCCGCTTGCCGCGCCGCGGGCCTCCGCCTCCAGCCCCGCCCCCAAAGCGGCCCTCGCGCGGCGGACCGGAGTGGGATGGTCGTGGTGCCTGTGTCTGTTCGTCAGCCATATTTATCCTCTTTCAGATTCAGATACTGTTGACGTGAGATCCTCTAGCTGGCTGCGGCGGCCGGTTCGGTCGCTGGGCCTGGCGTCGGCGCCGGGCCTGGGCCTGTCGCCGCCTTGCGTGGCCGTTGCCGGGCCCGCTTTTCGCGCCGCCCGACCAGCTTCTGCTGCCGCTTGATCTCTTCGTCCAGCCGCACGGTCATGTACTTGATCACGGCGTCGGACACCTTTAGCCGGCGCTCCAGTTCCTTGATCAAATCTGGCTGGGCGCCGCGCAGCGACATATAGACGTAATAGCCTTCGCGCTGTTTGGCCACCCGGTAGGCCATCTTCCGGTTGCCCCACTTCTCCACTTTTTCCACTTTGCCGCCACGTTCCGCGATGACCTGCTCCAGCGTCGCGATGATCTTGGCGACTTCCTCTTCCGGCGTCGTCGGCAGGCAGATAAAAATCAGATCGTACAAACGTTCTTCCATGGCTCCTCGATTCCTGCGTTCCGCGACTCTTGCGCGGCTTCCGCTGAATGCTAGCTTTCTTCCGTCTCGTCTGTCTCGTCCGGCGGTGACACTCGGCGGTTAAATCGATTCATCGCCGGCCCGGGACCCTGCGTCACAATCAGTTCCACGGCCTCGGCCGCCTGTTCGACCATCTCCCCGGCGGTTTCGAGATCGGCCTTTCGCATCGGCCGCAGCACGTAATCCGCTAGGTCGCCGACCGGATGTTCTGGCTGCGCGCCCATCCGCACTCGCAAGAACTCGAATGTTCCGATCGCGCCGATGATCGACTTCAGCCCGTTATGACCGCCGGCGGTCCCGCGCTCCCGAATCCGCAGCATCCCCCAGGGCAGCGCCACATCGTCGTACAGCACCGTCAAATCTTCCGGGCCGCATTCCAGGCGGCTCAACAAATCGCGCACCGCCAAGCCGCTCAGGTTCATCATCGTCTGCGGTTTGGCCAGGGCCACTTCCTGTCCGGCCAGCCGGCCCAATCCCAGCAGCGATTTCGCTTCGGGCCTCTCCACACGAATCCTCGCGCGCTCGGCGATCCGGTCGACGGCCAGGAACCCTAAATTATGCGGCGTCCACGCATACTGCACGCCGGCATTACCGAGGCCGACGATTAGGCGCATTTCACGCAGCCTCGAACCACTGGCGTCAGCAGGATCAGAAACACCATGCCAGGCACCGGCTGCCCGCGTCGGCGGCTATTTCTTCGGCTTCTCCGCCTTCTCCTCGGCTTCGGCGCCTTCTTCGCCTTCCTCAACTTCCTTCTTACCCTTCTTGATAACTTCCGGCTCGGCTGGCGCTGCGGCTTCGGCAGCCACTGCTTCGGCCGGCTTCTCCTCTTCAGCGCGCAAAGCCACCACGTGTGCGACGACGCGCTGCGGGTCGGTCACCAGTTTCATTTTCTCGTGATCGTAGGGCAGATCGCCCGCACGCAAGTGCTTGCCGATCATCAGCTCGCTGATGTCCACGCGAAACTCCCCGGGAATCTCCGTCGGCAGGCACTCGATCTCCACTTCACGCGTCACCATCTCAAAAATTCCGCCTTGCAGTTTCACGCCTTGTGGCTCGCCGAAGGTATGCACCGGCACGCTGACGCGCACGCGTACGGTCATGTCCACTCGCAGCAGGTCCGCGTGCAGCAGCACGCCCTTCACCGGATCCACCTGCCAATCCTTGATCATCGCGGCATGCTCTTCGCCCGCCAGCTTCAGCTTGACGATCGTGTTGTGCCCTGACTCCGAACGCAGGATCACGCCCATCTGCTTCGTGTTGAGCGAGAGCGCGATGGCTCCGCCCTTGCCGCCATAAAGCGTGGCGGGCACTTGCCCACTGACGCGCGAACGCCGCGCGGCGTTCTTGCCGCGCTCAGTGCGCAGCGTGGCTTCGACGATAACTTGTTCCATGGCTTCTTCTCCCCCGCTAGCTTGCTGGCGCCCCGTTCGCTCAGTCTGCGCCGTTAGTCGAAAAGCTCGCTGATCGATGTTTCCTCGTGAATCGAACGGATGCCGCGCGCCAGCAAATCCGCGACGCTGAGCACCTTGATCTTGGACAACTTCCGCGCGGCCTCGCTAAGCGGCACCGAGTCCGTGACCACAACTTCCGCGATGGCCGACTGGCTCAGCCGCTCCACCGCCGGCCCGGAAAGCACCGGATGCGTGCACGCGGCATACACTTCCGTCGCGCCTTCCTTGAGCAACGCTTCCGCCGTCTTCACGATGGTCCCCGCCGTATCAATGATATCGTCAATGATCAGCGCCGGAGCCCCGCGCACTTCGCCGATCAGGTGCATCACTTCGCTGACGTCCACGTCCACCCGCCGCTTGTCGACGATGGCCAGCGGTGCATCGAGCTTCTTCGCAAAGGCCCGCGCCCGCTCCACGCCACCCGCATCCGGCGAAACCACCGTGACCTTTTTCATCTTCCGCTGCTTGAAATACTCGATCAGCACCGGCGATGCGTAAAGGTGATCGACCGGCACATTGAAATAGCCTTGAATCTGCGGCGCGTGCAAGTCCAAGGTCAGCGCGCGGCTCGCTCCCGCCGTTTCCAATAAATCCGCAACCAGCTTTGCCGAAATCGGCACCCGCGGCTTGTCCTTGCGGTCCTGCCGCGCATACGCGTAATAAGGAACCACCGCGGTAACTCGCCATGCCGATGCGCGTTTGAACGCGTCGATCATCAGCAGTAGCTCCAGCAGGTGCCGGTCCACCGGGTCGCAGCACGGCTGCACCACGAAAACATCCGCGCCCCGGACGTTTTCGAGAATCTGAAAATAAATCTCGCCGTCGCTGAACCGGCCCAGTTTCGCGCCGCCAAGCTGCACGCCCAGATGATTGCAAATCTTTTCGGCGAGTCCTCGGGACGCGCTCCCGGTAAAAATCTTGAATTTGTCGTCGACCAAGTTAGCCGTTCGCCTGACCCGGCGCTCGCGGCGTCTCAGCCGCTCCCGCGTGGCCCCACAAGGCGCGGGTATACGCCGCTCTTGAAATCGTCGTGCAAAGGAAGACCTGGTCTTCCGGAAACTGCTTAGCGGCTCGACGCGCCTGCGCTGGGTTTCGGAAAATTCCGAACACCGCCGAACCGCTACCCGCCAGCGCGGCCTCCGCAGCTCCTTGCTCGAGCAGTCGCCTTCGCAAAGCCCCGAGGCGCGCCTCCCGCTGGAAGACAGCTCTCTCAAAATCGTTCGAGAGCTTGCCTCCCTGCGTGCTCCAGCATAGAGCGCAGAAACTCCATAGTTTAGAGATGGGCATGCGCTTTGTCAATCGGCGGCCGAGCCAGCGGTAGGCATCGCGCGTGCTCACGGCGATGCCTCGAGGAGACACCACCAGAACCGTGCGGCGCGGCAGATCGGGAAGCGGATAGATCTCGTCGCCGCGGCTGGTTCCCAGCGCTCGCCCGCCAAGCAGGAAAAAAGGCACGTCCGCCCCCAGTCCGGACGCCACTTCCAGCAAACGCGATAGTGGAAGCTGTCGCCCTGTCAAACGCAGCAATGCCACCATGGCTGCGGCGGCGTCACTCGATCCTCCCCCGAGCCCGCGGCCTACCGGAATGCGTTTGTGCAATTCGATCCGCAGTCCACCCGGCGCTTTCAGTTCGCGGCGCAGCGCGGCCAGGGCGCGCCAGACGAGGTTTTGACGCATGGGACCGCCGGCCAGATCGGCATTTCCCAAAACGCTTAGTTCGATCTCATCGCCACGGGTGCGCTCCAGCCGCAACATATCGTGCAGCGTGAGCGCTTGAAAAACGGTGCGCAGCTCATGGTACCCATCGCTGCGCCGGCCCAGGACATCCAGGCGCAAATTGACCTTGGCGAAAGCTGGGATTTGAATGAAGTTCATGCCCGCTCGGCTACTGTTGGTTTGTTCCTGCCCCAGGTTTCTGCTGTTGCGCCTGGCGGCGCTTCAGATTGGCGATCTTTTGTTCGAGATCAGTGACTTCTTTGGCGTCATAGTCGGCCGCCAGCGAGCGATGCCATTCGGCGAGAGATTTTTCCCACTCGGCCTGGGCCATGTCTTCGCGCCCTGTCTTGGCAAAGAGATCTCCCAGGTGGCTCAGCATGGTGGGGTTGTGCGACTCTCCCTGCACGGCCATGCTCAGATACTTTTCGGCCTCGGCATATTTTCCCTGTTGGAAATACGCCCATCCCAGGCTATCGAGATAGGACGCATTGCGCGGCTCCTCGGCCAGTGCACGCTGCACGTACCCCACCGCTTCATCGAGACGCAATCCGCGTTCGGCCAGCATATAACCGTAATAGTTCAGCGTTGCGGCGTTGCGCGGGTTGATCGCCAGTACGCCCTGGAACGCCTCTTCCGCTTGATCGTATTTCTTCTCGTGCTCGTACACCGCGGCCATCAAAAACCCTACCATTTCCTGGTCGCTGGGCTGCTTCGCGAGCTTCTCCGCCGATTGAACCGCCGTTTCGGCATCGGCAAAGCGCCGGCCTTGTTCGTCGACCTGCGCGAGGTCCAAGTAGATCTCCAGGTCGTTTGCCGTGTGATCCAGAAGCGCCTGCAGCAATTTGGTCGCCTGGTCGGTCTGATTGTTCTCACCGTATAGCAGCGCCTGGCCAATGCGCAGGCCGCGGTCATCGGGATAGCTGGCCAAAGCCTTCTGCGATTCGGCAAGCGCGTGCGGGAGGTCGCGCGCTTTTTCGTAGCTATCGATAATCAGCGGTCTCGCGCGGCGATCTTCCTCGGGGCCCAAATGGGCCAGATCCTCGAAGGTGTTGATTGCGGCCGTGTAATTTTCCGCGTTCCCGTATAGTTGCCCGAGGACCTGGTAGAGGATCGCCAGTGTCCGCCGCCGCGATGGAGCCTCCGGCTGCCCCTTCACTGCGGTCACGGCGTTCGAGAGAACCTGGATCCCGTCATCGTAGCGGCCCTCGGCCTGATAGATCGAGGCCTCGTTGTAAATCACCTCGAGGCTGTCTGGCGCCCGTTGCTTGGCCTGCAGCACGGCCGCCTCGGCCTTGTCGAGTTGCTGCAGTTGGCGGTAGATCTCCGCGAGCCGCAAATAATTGCCAGCCTCATCGGGCTGCAGCTCCACCAGTTTTTGGTATTCGGAGAGCGCAGCCGTGTACTGCCCCTCATCGAAAAGCACTTGGGCCAGACCGCGATGATGGCTCACTTGGTCCGGTTCCAGATCGACCGCGCTGCGATAAGCCTGTTCGGCATGCGTTAGATCGCGGGTCTGGGTGTAGGCGTCTCCCAACTGGTCATACAGGCTGCCACTCGGCGCGCGCTGGATACTTTGCTGAAGAAGCGCGATGGCCCCTTCGGATTTGTCTTCATCAAGCAAAAGCTGGACCAACTGGCCGACTGCGTCCTCATTGTCCGCGTCTCGAGCGATCACGCTGCGAAGCACCTGCTCGGCTTCGACATGCCGGTTCGTCAGCCGGTACAGCCGCGCCAGCCAGATCGCCGAATCCTCATCGGAAGGATCCAGCCGCACAATTTCGCTGAACTGTTCGATCGCCAGGTTCACGATGTTGCTCTGCTGCGTTGTGTCGGTCATGTTGCCGAGCGCTCGCACATAAATCCGCGCGAGCAGACGGCGTGACGAGACGTTCGACGGATCGCGCCGGAGAATGCTCTGCACCTCATCGATCGCTTCGGGGGTGCGCTGCGACATAAAGTACATCTCGGCAAGCTGCTCGCCGATCACGTCGCTCGACGGGTCCAGCGCATAGGCTCTCTTGTAAAAATCGATGGCGCGATCGGCATCGGCGCTCTGGCTGGACTCCCCGTACTCCTGCTCGTACAGGTGCCCCATGGTCAAATCGTAATAGGACTCGGCTTTACGGTCGGTTGTGGAAGGAGCCGCTTGCGCCGGCGCGGCGGCTGGGCCGGAAAGCGCGCTACGGGCTGCTGGCGATGCGCAGGCTCCCGTTGAAGCAAAAAGCAGTAGTGCGATCGCAGAGGGTAGGTGACTCTTCATGTGCCCCCGCAGGGTCCCCACACGGGAAGGTGAAGCATTATCACACGCTGCCAGGGAACAGGTCAAAGTCCGTCCCACTGTGGCATTGGAAAGCATCATCGTATCCCCCTGGCGGAACTGCAGTGAGTCCGAAGCGGGTGAAGGAGTTGGAGTTGTATCTGCCGGGGCAGGCGCTCGCTGGGCAGTTCCGAGGGCTTGCCAGCGCGTGGAGACTATCTTCCGGAACGCTGCGCTAGTACTGGAGAGCCGATGAGTTGGCGCTCCGATGCTCGGATAAAGAGTGGTACCAGCTCGGGATCAAACTGAGCGCCAGCGCACCGCGCCAGTTCGGCCAGGGCTTCGCCAGGTGTGCGCGCTTTATTGTAGCTGCGGTCTGACGTAATGGTGTCGTAAGCATCTGCGATGGCGATGATGCGTGCGCCGAGCGGAATGTCCTCTCCCGCCAGTCGGTCTGGATAACCGGACCCGTCGAACATCTCGTGATGATGCCGAACCATGCGCCGGATGTGTGCAACGCTTGGCAATGGCTCCAGAAGACGGTCGCCCAAGCTCGCATGTTCCTTCATGGTTTCCCACTCATCGGGATCGAGTGGGCCGGCCTTGCTGAGGACTGCGGCCGGTATCCCAACCTTACCGACGTCGTGCAGTAGCGCTCCCAGACGCACGGATTCGACCTCATCCTCGGCCAGCCCCAGTTCTTCGGCCAGGACCGCGGCATAATCTGCGACCTTCTGCGAGTGGCCTTGTGTATACGGATCTTTCGCGTCGACCGCCAGCGCGAGAGTGGTGATCGTTTCGATTACCGCCGCGGAGGGCGGTGGGAGCGGTTCTGCCGTTTCGCGCTTTCCTTCCTCGGAATCGGCCGGCGAAGGTTCGCTCTCTGCCAGGGATTGCCAGAGTTGCTCGAGCCGTTCGCGGATATCCTGAAAGGCCTCGGGTCCGGTCGAGAACAGGTGCTTGAGTGTGGCGCCCAGATACGCTTCGAGGACATCGCGCTTCCACTGCTTGGTCTCGGCGGCATTCAGGCGATCTGCGGTGGAAACCGCATTGCCTCCTTGATGTTTGGACACATACATCGAAGCGTCGGCAACTTGGATCAGCTCTTGTGGCGTCGATCCATGCAACGGGAAGGTGGCCAGGCCGAAGCTCGCCGTGGTCTTCTTTTCCTGCAGCAGCCGATCGGACTCGACGCTGCAACGCAGCCTCTGCGCCAGATGGAGCGCTTGCTCCGCGTCGGTTTCCGGCATCAGGATGACGAATTCGTCGCCGCCGTACCGCGCCACCACATCGGTGCTTCGGCAGCCCCGCTCGAATGTTTCCCCGAGCCGCTTGAGAACGAGATCGCCTTCCAGGTGGCCTTGGAGGTCATTGACGGATTTGAATCGGTCCACATCAATAAGCGCCAGGGTGAAGGGCCTTCCCGTCCGCGTCGAACGCTTCCATTCCTTGGAAAGCGCGTCCATGAAGAAGCGATGGGTCTTCACGCCGGTCAGCCCGTCGGTGATGGCCTGCTCCTGCGCTTTTTGGAAAGCCAGCGAGTTGTGTAACGCTCCCGCGATCAGGTCCGCGAGCGTGTGCAGCAACAGCAAGTCTTCTTCCGAGAAGTTCGCAGTGCCGGCCGTTTCCACATAGAGCACGCCCAGAAGCTGGTCCGCGTAGAGAATCGGCAGCGCCACCCCTGACGCGGAATTCTCCAGCACGGGATTCACATCGCCTTCGAGGAAATCTTGCACCACGCTCATCCGGCCCGTGCGCGCTACGCGTCCCACCAGGGATTCGCCGAGCGCCAGACGCCGGTTCAAGGCGCCGCGGCGCGGGCCCGCCTCCGCCTGTACCACCACCTCTTTACGGCCATAGTCGAGGATCGCTATGCCCATGTGGTCGAAGGCCAGTCCTTGATCGAGTTGTTCGGCGATGTTGGCCAGCATCTGTTCCGGACTGAGCGTCGAAATCGCATTTCGCGAAATGTTATTCAGCAGGGTGAGCTTCCGCGATTTCGTTTGTTCCTCCCGAAACAGTCGGGCGTTTTCAATGGCGATGCTCGCCTCGCTCGCGAGCACCCGCAGGATCTCCAAATGCCCCTCGTCGAATACGCGCTCCTCGGACCCGCCGACCGCCATCACCCCGATGGTCCGGTCGTATACCACCAGCGGTACGCCGCAGAACGAACCCTGAACGCTGCTCGCTTGCACCCCGAGTTTGCGAACTTCCTCCTCGAAGTTTTCGCGAATCAGCACCGGCCGCGAAGTTCTCACAATGTAGTCGGTCACGTGGTTGCCCAGGGGCCGGGTTCGTTTGGGCGAACGGACGCCATCGCAAGTTTCCAGTTCGTAGCAAAGTTCCTTGCGCGCGGGGTTGTACAAGGCCACGTAAAAATTGCTGGCGTTGAACAGTCGCTGGACTTCCGCGAAGATTTTTTCGAGAAGCGCCTCCGGATCCAGCATCGAGCTCAGCGCCCGGCCGATCTCATTCAGCGCGCGCAGCTCTTCCGAACGCCTCCAGGTCTGCTGCAGCAGATCGCGGTTCTCAATCGCCATTGCGATTTGATGGTTGAGCGTCTTCAGCAGGGATAACTCAGCCGGCGCCAATCGCTTGCCCTCCGGAGCCGCCAGCAGCATGGTCCCGAAGCTCTTCCCCTTTGTTTTCAGATTGCTGAACATCACCAGGTGCAGACCCTGGCCGCTCGCCAGTCTCCGCAAGCACGGGAACCGTTCCTCATGCGGTAAAGCCGGGTCGTCAGCGTCCCGCTCCAGCAGACCTTCCTCCTGTGCGGCGCGACAAAAGGATTCGTCCAACCCAACCGACACCACCGACATGGGACCTTGAGAGTCTCCGTGATACAGGAAAAGCGCGCCCGCCGGCAATCGCACCGCCCCCAGCACGCCTTCCAGGACCTCCGATAGCATCGTCTGCTTCTCCCCACCCAGCAGACCCGAGGTCACCAGGGTCAGATCGGAGAGAGCCAGCAGATTGCTTTGCAGCAACCGCTTTTCCTTCTCGTAAGTAGCCACCAGCATCATGGCTGCGGCAAATAGTTCAACCAAGCCCGCAAGCGCGGGCAAATCGTATTGCCCTCTGGTTCCCAGCGGACCAAAGATGGCGCCCAGGATTGGAAGCGGCGCCCACGCGAGAAATCCTAAAGCCATCAGCCGGTCCGAGCTGTTCTGCGTCCGGCGGCCTTCCAGATACAGAATGCAGAAAATGGAAACGAACGCGGCCGCGCTTCCGTAGTTTGGCCCGATTGGCAGTTTATGAAAGCGATAAGCGAGGGACCAGAACGCGAGCCCCGCCACGCCGGCCAGCAAAACGGAGACTTTCGGGTGCGCCCCGTGCAAGTACTCCAGAGTAGACCAGAGAAAAACGAGACCTGCCGACGCGATTAGCCATCCATTCAGCGCGGATAACCAAGCGGATGCGCCGAGCACCGGCACCATGGATAGTCCCAGGCAACGCACTGCCATCAGGCACCAGGCGGCTGTCCACAGACGCAAATAGGGACGCTGCTTTTCGCGGTACAAATACGCGAAGAAGCCCGCCAGCAGAGCCGTGGTCGCTGTCATGCCCAGCGACACTAGCCCGATGTGAGTGTTCACGCTTTCCTCGGAAAATAGCGCATTCGTTGCACGTGCCGTCTCGTGCGTCGTCGCCCAGCCCTTATAGGGCTAAGTCCCAGCCTGGAACGACCTTAAGTTATGCCTTTTTTATGGGTCAACGGTACTAGAGTACCAGCGGGTAACGGCTTGGGTGCGAGGTGCCCGAGCTTCAAAGAAACCTGTACCGGCACGGCTCGCCTTTCACCACGTCATCAGCTAACATGTCCAGCTTCTCGGGAGACGACGCCAATTTCCATGGATTTTCCGCCGGATGTCCGCTCGAATGCGCTTCAGCCGCCCGCTGGCCCGCAGGTTCGCGTGCGTTTCGCGCCATCGCCCACGGGTTACCTGCACGTGGGCGGCGCCCGCACGGCCCTGTTCAATTGGTTGTTTGCGCGGAATCAAGGCGGCACATTCATTCTGCGAATCGAAGACACGGACGTGGACCGCAATCGCCCTGAACTTGTCGACGGCATCCTCGAAAGTCTCCGCTGGCTGGGTCTGGACTGGGACGAGGGCCCCTTTCACCAGTCCGAGCGCTTGGCCGGATATCGCGCCGCAGCCGAAAAACTGCTGGCCAGCGGCGCCGCCTACTTATGCTATTGCCCGCCCGAAAAATACGCGGGCGGTGACGCAGCGGAAGACGAAACCGACGAGTCTGCCAAGGGGCGCAAGCGCCGCATCACCCGATGCAGTTGCCGGGACGGGCGGCCGTCCGCCGAGGGGCAGAGGCCCGCGGTTCGTTTTCGCGTGCCACTGGGCGAAATCACGCGGTTCAACGACGCCGTTTTCGGCCCGCAGGAAGTTGCCAGCGAGGAGATCGAGGATTTCGTTCTCCTGCGTTCTCCCAAGACGGACGCCCCGGACAGCGCCCTGCCGACCTACCACCTGGGAGCGGTCGTCGACGATATCGAAATGCGCATCACGCACGTCATTCGCGGCGCCGATCACATCTCGAACACTCCCAAGCAGGTGCTGATCTACCGCGCGCTCGCGGCCCCGCTTCCGATTTTTGCCCACGTTCCGCTGATCCTGGGCCCGGACCGCACGCGCTTGTCCAAACGCCATGGCGCCACCAGCGTAGGCTCCTACCGCGAGGAAGGTTTTCTGCCCGAGGCCTTTCGCAATTTCCTGGCCCTGCTGGGCTGGTCGCCGGGCGATAACTCGGAATTCCTGCGTACCCCGGAGATCGTCGCGCGATTCTCACTCGCCGGCGTGAGCCGCACCAACGCCGTTTTCGATCGTGCCAAGCTCGAATGGTTCGATCAGCAATACCTGCAGAAGTTGCCCATCGATCAATTGGTGCCAGCCATTGAGGGCGAGCTAAAGCGCAGCGGCCTCTGGCGCGACGAGTGGGCCTCTGGCGAGCGGGATTGGTTTGCTCACACCGTGGATCTCCTGCGGACGCGCACGCGCTTGCTGCCGGATTTCTCCACCTGGGCGCGCGCCTTTTTCTCCGACGATTTCTCCTACGATCCCGCCGCCAGCGAGAAATTCTGGAAGGACGAACGCCTACCCAGCTTGCTCACCAGCCTCACCGACGCCCTCGCCGCCTTGCCCGAATGGACGCACGATGCCTGCGATCACGCCCTGCGCGGAATCGCCGAATCAGCCGGCGTGAAAGCAGGCCTGCTCATCAACGCCACCCGCGTCGCCCTGGTCGGCCAAGGCGTCGCGCCGCCCCTATTCGACACCATGCTCGTCCTGGGCCGCGACCGCGTAATCGCGCGCTTGCGCCGCGCGCTTCCGGCGGTCGCCGAACGCTTCGCCCCCCGCTGAGGGGCCCCTCTTCAGCTTGGTGGTTGTTCCTATACCGTGACGGCAGTGCCGAGTTGCTGCGTGAGGATGCGCCCCATCAACTGCGTGAGGGTCTCGCCCGTTTTTTCCAGCACGAACGCGCCAGCCTGATCCGACCAGCTCAGCTTAAAGCTCGTCGTGAGCGCCGAAATCCATATCTGCCGCACCGGCGTGTTCGGGCTGATCACGAAACGCGCCTCCTCGGGTTCCTCGAACAGGATTTCCAGCTTCTCGCCCTGACCTTCCACCTCGAAGCCGCGTTCGTCGCCTACTTCGAGCAGCCGCTGCCGCAGGGATTCCAGCGCCGCGTCGCATTTCTTCCGGAAATCGTGTTCGTCCATGGCGTTCTGAGAGTACCGCAGGGGCGGGTCACCGGCAAGGCGGGCAAAAAATTGGAGGCTGGTCGCTGCGATGATGCAGTTTCTGCTGGCACCCCCCGAACCAAGTAATGGCAGTACCAGTCTGGGCGTACTTCAAATTGTGGCTCCTTCGCACCATTGAGACCGCTGTGTTCAATCGCCAGTATCGGGACAGCACCGTGTGTCATTTCGGAGGACCACTTTGAACGGTCTCGAGTTTCAAAAGCAGAGAAGCGCCCGGAAGGGATTGGGAACTCTCTGGCATTGCGCCCGCATGGTCATCCTGCTCGGTCCTCCTGGAGCGGGTAAGGGCACGCAGGCGCACCGAATTGCCTCGCAATATGGTCTGCTGCACCTGTCCACTGGGGACATGCTGCGCGACAACATTCGTCGCGGCACGGAGCTGGCGAAACAGGCAAGACTCCTGATCAATCGAGGTCGTTTGGTTTCTGACGACATCGTGCTGGGCATGGTACAAGACCGCATCACCCAGTCTGATTGCGAAAACGGCTTCGTCCTGGATGGCTTTCCCCGTACCCTGCCGCAGGCGCAGGGACTGGAAGGAATTTGCCGTCTGTACAAATCCAGATCCATCACCGTCATGAACATGGTGGTGCAGCCCGAGCTGCTCATCCAGCGGCTGACGAACCGGAGAATTTGCAAAATGAATGGACACATCTATAGCCTGGTGGACTGTCCTCCCGTCTGCCCGGGCATTTGTGATACCGACGGCAGCGAGCTGGTGCAGAGGCCGGACGACACCGAGTCTGTAATCCGCGAGCGAATCCGGACCTACGAACATCACATTCAGCCTGTGATCGGTTATTACTCTGCTCGAGGACGGCTCTACGAGGTCGACGCCATCGGTGATCCGGACATCGTAACGGCGAACATCATGAAAGTACTCGACGCCGGGAATCCCATATAGGTCCTCGGAAACTAGGATCGAAAACAGCTTCCCTCAGCGCTTCCGTTCGTGAGTGACTCCGCGGACATCTTCTAGTGTCGTGTTTCATAAATAAAGTTACAATAAGCGAGATTCGCGCTATAGTAGGCAGCTATGTGGGAAGCTGCCAAACCTTTGTGTCTTAGCCCTAAAGAGCGAGAACTGCTGGACGGTTTTGCGCGGGCGGGAAGTACGCCGCAAAAGATCGCCCTGCGCATCCGCATCGTTCTGCGATCGGCCGACGGAGTCGCGAACCACCGACTGGCCACTGAACTGGGCACGAGCCGGCCGACCGTCTTGCGCTGGCGCCAGCGTTTCGAGCAGGCGGGGCTGGAGGGATTGCTCGAAGATGCACCGCGACCTGGGCGCAAACGGCGGCTGACACCAGAGAAAGAAGAGGCCATTGTGAACGCCACCCTGTACCACAAGCCGCCTGGAGCCACGCATTGGAGCGTGCGCACGCTCGCCCGAGCGCAACGGGTGAGTCCGGCGACGGTCCACCGGGTGTGGAAAGCGCATCGCTTGCAGCCGCATCGAGTGAAGCGTTTCAAGCTCAGCACCGACCCACAGTTCTTCCACAAACTGCACGACATCGTCGGCTTATACCTGAATCCTCCGACCCAAGCACTGGTGCTGAGTGTAGATGAGAAGAGTCAGATTCAAGCCTTGGATCGTACGCAGCCAGTTCTGCCCATGCGTCCGGGAATCCCGGAGCGGCACACTCACGATTACACTCGCCACGGGACCACGACCTTGTTCGCTGCCCTCAACGTGTTGAACGGCGAAGTGCTGGGTGGCTGCATGCCACGCCATCGCCACCAAGAGTTTCTACGCTTTTTGCAGCGGATCGAGCGCCGCACGCCACGTCGGCTGGCGATTCATCTCATCCTCGACAACTATGCCACCCACACCCATCCGGCGGTGGAGACCTGGTTTGCCGCACACCCCCGGTATCACCGGCACTTCACGCCCACGGGCGCTTCCTGGCTCAATCTGGTGGAACGCTTCTTCGCGGAGATTACTGACAAGCGTATCCGGCGAGGAACCTTCCGCAGTGTCGGGGAGTTGGTGCGAGCCATCCTCGATTACATCCGTCGCCGCAACCACAGTCCTCAACCCTTCGTGTGGACTACCTCCGCACGCTCGATTGCTCGCAAGGTTAGGCATTGTAACGAAGCGTTAGAAACGGGACACTAGAATGCAGCCGCAGAGCCGCGTCATCTAGATAGTACTCGCACCGATAAAGAGCTTCGGTATGATTGCGCTGATATTCTTCATAGAAAATTGTGCAGGCTTCGGCCTCAACTAGCGCAATGCGCGACTGGTTAAGCATGTGCCAGCCGTCCGAAAGTCTGACTCTTGCTTGCATTTTATTCATCGAGACAAGTGGCCCGGCGAGTGGGTCGGCCACATAAGGAAGGACATCCCGGAGGGTCATAGAATACGGCAGCCCCAAATGGATTTGTTTCACGCGGTCGCTGGGGATTCCTCCTCGCATGCCATGCACTAGCTTTACTTCCTGATTTTCTGCATCGGGAGTCATATCCGAATCCTCTCAACTTCGCCCACGCTCACGTCATACTCCGAGAGGATAGCATTCCAGCACGCCGCCGTAGAGAGGTGCCAAGGGTGTCCGCACTCGGCCTTGGAGAACGTGGATGAATTGCGCCCACTTGCTATCGTTTTATATCCTCAATCGGCAGAAGATAGGGCCCGGTTCTGAGTCCCGATGAACCGGGCGCGGGGTAGCATGAGAATCGAGGTCGCCCGCGTCGGCGAGTTCTGGATGCGAGTGCACGTGGATACCGATACGGTCACGCAAGAGCGGGTGCTCCCCGCAGGCCTACCGCTCGTCGGCCTGCATCCCGAATTTGTGAAGAAGATGGGTCCATACGCCGTCTGGTCGATAGACGAGCCTTCGGCTGACCAGCGCCGTTGTGCCTTTGAGACTGGCGTGATGGTCTTGGTCGAGTTTACGGAGCCTACGCTCGCCGAACTTTTCCCCGGAACCAATTCGATCGCTGCGGAGTGGGCCGCGAAGCATGGTGGTGAGGTGACGGCCAAATTTTGGCGGGAGATCAGTGAGGAGACGCGTGCCAGAATACGAGCAATCATCAAGCGCGCATTCGAGGGAAAAAACACGCCATTTACCGATGTCGTGAGCGAAATTCGCAATGCGGGCGTGTTCGGTGGGGAACATGCGCGTCTGGTGCCAACCGATCTGCGGAAGCCTGAATGCCCGTACTGCCAGAATGCTCTCAAGAAGATTCCGGGGGCAAAGACCAAATGCTCGCAATGCGGGCGGTTTATTTACGTTCGCACTCGGCCCGAAGATGGTGCGCGAGTCCTGGTCACCGAAGCCGACGCTCATCGGATAAATGAAGCATGGGAAAGCACAATCAGGGAAGGTGTCCGCGAACCGGAAGAGCTCGCGGCCATGATTGCGCGCACGGAAGTCTCGCAGGCGCAGATCGGCGCGAACTTCGACGTATGGAAGAAATCCCGCATGGTGAAGTCGGTCAAATGGCTCGCCGTCGGTCCCGATCCATGCCCTGTCTGCAAGGCCAATGCCGGGCAGATCCGGGCGCTTGGCGAGCCGTTCCCGAGCGGGGACATGTACCCGACGGCGCATCCGTGCTGCTCGTGCATCCTGATCCCCGCGGAATTTGCGGAATAGCCGGACGCGGCATTATGAAACGCATACTGCAAATTGCAGCAGGCGTTGTTCTCGGCGGCGCGGCGCTGCTCGCTGCTATCCATCTGCCCAACTGGGTCGGCGAAGCATGGAAGGGCCATCTGCAGGACGTTGAGGATCGGCCCATCATCGCCGTCATGTCCAACCTTACCCCGGAGTACGTGGCTGCTCGCTGCGGCTCCCCCACGCGGGAGAAAACCATCGACTCCGAGCTTCGCACCCTGACCTATCAAAACGCCTATTCACAGTTTAGAGCCATCACGCTCGGCTTCGCCCCCACCGAAGACGGCAAATGGCGACTAGGCTTTGTGAACGATGAGACCAATGTTGACGATGTTCAAAGATACATTCCAGGCTTATCCACCCGAGAAATACTCGACACTCTGAAGAACATCATGCCGTGCCTACTCGGAGCGCCGAAGAGCGGGGAAGCGCCTCGATGACGTCCGGACGGGCTTTCTCTTTCCAGTTGCGCGCATACGGCCGATGATATTCCAGGGAATGCCGACCCCGCACAAGGAGCGAGAGTGTGCCGCGGGTGCCACTCGCAGCAGGCGAGGGCCCGTCTTACGGCTTGACGCTCCGCACCTAAAGTATTGGACCGCTCCCGCAGACCGCAGAAATCCCGGCTAACTGATCATGTCCGTCTAGCCACAAGGCCACTTTGACGCGGATGTTATAACAGTCCATGTTCGCAACCAAAGATCGCGTACTAGACGATCTAGCGATTCCCTGCCGCCCCGGCACCGAACTCCTCATTCGCAAGAGCGAAAATACACCCCTTTGTTTTCATATTCATACAACATGCTTTTGCTGCAACTCCCCTGTTTTCATATTCATGTGGTTTGCCCGGGGGGTGTACCTCCTCCCTTTTATGTTGCTCAGTTTCAATTACTTGCAAACTGCCCAGCGCAGCAGTCGCCCGTGCGCGATCTGCCCCTCTGTGGGAGCGGGCATCTCGGCCCGGCCGAGGCCCGGCTGGAAGCGCAAATGAATGCTTGTTGCCCAGCGGCCTCGCCTGGGCGGAAGCTCTGGGAGAACCCCTCCTGTGGCAACCCAAGCCTTCATTTGCGACAATCGCATCCATGCCGACCCAACAGAGCGCGACTCGCAATGCAGCAGGTGGCAAAATGACTGACAACCAGATGCCTCTCGACATCAGACCCGCTACCGGGAAGGACGTGCCTTTGATCCTCTCCTTCATTCGCAAGTTGGCCGAATATGGGGACATCTCCGACGAAGTCGCCGCCACCGAGGACGACATCCGCGCGGCCCTGTTCGGGCCGCATCCCGTCGCGTCGGCTGTACTCGCTTACGCCGGCAACGAGCCTGCAGGCTTCGCGTTGTACTCTTACACTTTCTCCAGTTTTCTCGGCCGCGCGGGTATGTTTGTCGAGGACCTCTACGTCGAGAACGCGCATCGCAGCAAGGGAGTCGGCAAGGCGCTGCTCGTTCACCTCGCCAAGCTCGCCCAGCAGCGTTCCTGCGGCAGGCTCGAATGGGCCGTCCTGAACTGGAATGAGCGCGCCATGGAGTTTTACCAGGACCTGGGCGCGGAGCCGATGGACGAGTGGACTACATTCCGTTTGGGCGGCGAAGCCTTGGAACGCCTTGCCTCACAAGAGGAGCCTCAGGCGCGGAAGTCATGAGCAGCGCACGCATATCGGGTGGTGAACTTCAACCTGGCAGCCGCCGGCGACGCCTCGCGCGGGCGCTGGCTCTGCTCTGCGCCTCCTCGCTGGCGATTCCCCTGGCGCTCGCGGCTCGTGAGCGCGAGCCCAATTCCGTCTTTGCCGAGCGCCGCGCGAAATTGGTGGCGAAACTCGGCGCGCCCGTCGTCCTGTTCGGCTACACCGGCAAGGAAAACTCCTCGCCCTCCTACGTTTTCAACCAGGAAGAAAATTTCTACTACCTCACCGGACACAACGAAGAAGGCGCGGCGCTCCTGATCGTTCCCGCGAATGCCGCCGAAAAAGGCTGGAAGGGTCCCAGCGAAATTCTCTTCCTCCCGCCGCGCGATCTGGCACAGGAGCGCTGGGATGGCGTGCGCATGGGCCCGACCGATCCCGGCATCGCCGCGAAGACCGGCTTTGCCGCCGTCGAGAACTACTCGCAACTCAAGAATCGCCTGGCGCGATCTCGAGAAAAGCTATCACGACGTCTTTACGCTCGTTCCGCACCATGACGATACCGGCTACCCACACGCCCGCGAATTCTCGGAATGGCTGTCCAAAACCGCGCCGAAGCTTTCCCTGCAGGATGCCGCGCCGGCGATTGGCGCCATGCGCCAGATCAAATCGCCCGGCGAAATCGCTTTACTCACCAAGGCCATTGATCTCTCGATCGACGCGCAGCTCGCTGCAATGCGCATGGTTCATCCCGGCCTCTACGAATACCAGGTCGCCGCCAAAATGGTCGAAATCCACGCCGAGGGCGGCTGCGAAGGCGAAGCCTACTCTCCCATCGTGGGCACCGGCTTCCACTCCACGGTCCTGCATTTCAACGAACTGGACGCCCAGATCAAGGACGGCGACGTCGTCCTGATGGACGTCGGCGGGCAATACTCCGGCTACACCGCAGACATCACGCGCACCATTCCGGCCAATGGCCACTTCACGCCGCGCCAGCGTGAGATCTACGAGATAGTTCTGGGCGCGCAGAACGCCGCCCTCGCCGCGCTCAAACCCGGCATGACGCTCGGCGGATACGGCCCAAACAGCCTGTACAAGATTGCCTACGACTATCTCAACACTCATGGCACCGATCGCGAAGGCCACCCGCTCGGTCAGTACTTCATTCACGGGCTCGGACATCACATTGGCCTCGAAGTGCACGACGCCGGCGAAACCAATCGCCCGCTTGAAGCCGGCATGGTCGTGACCATGGAGCCCGGACTGTATCTCCCCGAGGAAAACATCGGCGTGCGCATCGAGGACGACGTTTTGGTCACGCCGACCGGCTATCGCTTGCTCACCGCCCGGCTTCCGCGCACCGCCGATGAAATCGAGAAGATCATGGCCAACGCAAAGGCGGCGCAAAACCGGCCCTAGCGCCGCACAAACCACGTCAGGCGCCGCAAAAAGCCTCCCGGTGCCTGATTGGATCCCAAAGGGAGGTCGCGGTTGACGTTGGCGGGAGGCGCTTTTAGCATTAAATAAGCATTCGGAGGCCTCCAGGCAGCCATGGACCTAAGACCAACACTCGACCCCGTCGATGAGGAACTCAACCAGTTTGAGCGCGATATCCGCCAGCTCAAAATCGAATACGAGCAATTCTTCGGCGGAGGCAAGAAGCGCCCGCCCGCGGACATCGAGTGGCGCATCGACTTGATGATCAAGCGCCACGGCGACCGCGGCGCATCGATGAATTACGGCCAGCGGTTCCGCTACAACAATCTCTTGCAGACCTACTCCAGGTATCGCGATATCTTCCATAAGCGGATGCGCAACCGGGAAGAGGGCAGCGTCCAGCGCCATTTCGGCGCCGCGGCCCGCGCCGTGGCGGAAGAACGCGCCGCTAAGGAAAGGAAGACAACCACGCCGGAAGCCGTCGCCGGGGGAGGGAACTCGGCCTCACGGTCGCCATCGCATCCTTCGATCTGTCGCGCGAGCCGAAGAAGGTCGATGAGATTTACGCCGCGTTTCTCGAGTGCCGGGCCAGCGCGGGAGAGTCCACCGAAGGGATGTCGCGCGCGAAATTTGAACAGTTCATAAAGCGCAAGGTGGCCGAGCTTCGCAAGGAGAATAGCAGCGGCGAAATCGAGTTCGTCGCCGACGTCGAGGGCGGCAAGGCCCGCCTGCGCGCCCGCATCAAGAGCTGACGCCGCCTCGCGGTTCCTCGGCGGCAGCCACCGCGGGCATCCGATCGCAATCGCCGGCGACATCCGTCTTTCGCTCGCCGCTCCTCCACAGCTCGCTGAAAATTATTCTGACCTCAGTTTTTCGGTTACAACGTTTTCCGCCGCCGCGGTACAATGTCTAGCTTTTTCTCTCTTCATCTTCTGAGTGGAGGCATTCGTGGCAATCGAGCGGGCATTGGTCAGTGTGTACGACAAGACCGGTCTCGTGGAGTTCGCGCAGGCTCTGGCGCGCGCGGGAGTGGAGATCGTCTCGACGGGAGGCACGGCGAAACTGTTGCGCGACGCCGGCGTCGCGGTACGCGACGTCGCGGAACTGACCGGCTGGCCGGAGATGCTGGGCGGCCGCGTGAAAACGCTGCACCCGAAGGTGCACGGCGGCATCCTGTTTCGCCGCGGCCGCGCCGAGGACCGCGAACAGACACGCAGCACGGCATCGCCCCGGTGGACCTGGTGGTGGTGAACCTGTATCCGTTCGAGGCCACCGCCGCGCGGCCGGATCTCACCGTCGAAGAGCTGATCGAGAATATCGACATCGGCGGGCCGGCGATGGTTCGCTCGGCGGCGAAGAATTTCGAGAGCGTCGCCGTGGTGACCGATCCCGCGGACTATCCGGCGCTGGCCAAGGAGCTCTCCGAGCGCGGCGACTGGAGCCTGGCGACGCGCCTGGGGCTGGCGCGAAAGGCGTTCGCGGCCACGGCGCGCTACGACGGCCGCATCGCCACGGAACTCGAGCGGCTGTCCATCGCGGACGGCAAGGTGACGCTCGGCGAGCGGCCATCGCTTCCGGCGCGTCTGCATATCGCGCTGGCGCGCCACGCGGCGCTGCGCTACGGCGAAAATCCGCACCAGAAAGCGGCGCTTTACATTCCGGCGGGCCAGAAAGCGTCTGGGCTGGCCGGCGCGAAGCAATTGCAGGGCAAGGAACTTTCCTACAACAACCTGGTGGACCTGGATGCGGCCTGGGGACTGGCGCAGGAGTTCACGCGGCCCGCGGCTGTGATCGTGAAGCACAACAATCCTTGCGGCACGGCGGAGCAGGAGACGCTGGTCGAGGCGTATCGGCAGGCGCTGGCCTGCGATCCGGTGTCGGCGTTCGGCGGCGTGCTGGCGTTCAATCGGCCGCTGGACGGCGAGACGGCCGCGGAAGTGGCCAAACTGTTTGCCGAGTGCATCGTGGCGCCGGGATACGACAGCGCGGCGCGCGCAGCGCTCGGCGGGAAGAAGAATCTGCGGCTGATGGAGATCGGAGCGGACGAGCCCGCCCGGAAAGCGACTGGAGTTGAAGCGGATTTCCGGCGGCGTGCTGGTGCAGGAACCCGACGCGCGCCCTCTGAACGAATCGGAATTGAAAGTCGTCACCAAGCGCCCGCCGACGCGAGAAGAGATCGATCGCTGCTGTTCGCCTGGAAAGTGGCCAAGCACGTGAAGTCCAACGCCATCGTTTTTGCGGTTGCCGGGCGCACGCTGGGCGTGGGCGCGGGCCAGATGAGCCGCGTGGATTCGGTGAAGATTGCGGTGATGAAGGCGCAGCAGTCGCTGGCGGGAAGCGTGGTCGGCTCCGACGCGTTTTTCCCGTTCCCCGACGGCGTGGAGGAGGCGGCGCGCGCGGGCGCGACGGCGGTGATCCAGCCGGGAGGCTCGGTGCGCGATGCGGACGTGATCGCGGCGGCCGATCGATTGGGTATGGCGATGGTATTCACCGGCGTGCGGCATTTCCGGCACTAGGGTTAAAAGCCGTGGATTGAGGTGGACTGATGAGCGAAGAAGATAAACAAAAAAGTGCAAGCTTTCGTGGAGTTGCAATCGTAGCGACGGCGGTGGGCGCCGTCGCGGTGGGGGCCTTTGCGATTGGAGTATTGGCCATTGGGCGCCTGGCGGTTCGCCATCTGGCAATCGAAAGCGCCCAATTCAAATCGCTCGAGATTGAGGAGCTTTCGGTAAAGCGGCTGCGAGCCGCCGAAGTCACCGTGAGCGAGTCGCTCGAACTGCCGGGAAACCATTCCGAACCTGAGATCTCTTCCTGAAGGATGCAGTCGGGTAAGGCTGTGCTCCGGCGGGGATGGAAAAGCAGCCCGAGCCCGCTGTTTGTAACCTCCGCGTAACGTTCGTCACATAGGCTTCCTAGCGGTGTTCCATAGCTCTCCAGCTTCCGAAAATCCGCGCCTGTTCTTCAACCGGCACCTCTCCTGGATGCAGTTCAACCGCCGGGTGCTTGAGGAGGCCCTTGACTCCAGAATCCGCTGCTGGAACGCGTGAAATTCCTGGCGATCACCGCCAGCAATCTCGATGAATTCGTCGAAGTGCGCGTGGCGGGGCTTCTGCAACAAGCAGAACAGGGGAAAGGGGAAGCCGGCCCCGATGGGCTTCGGCCGGCGAAGCGTGACGCAGCTTGCCAGCGCCATCCATGAATTCGTCAAGGATCAATACGATTGCTGGCGCGAGAAACTGGTGCCTGCGCTGGCCGAGGAATCGATCCGCGTCCGCAGCTTCCGCCAACTCAAACCGGAAGCCCGAAAAGCCGTCGAGCGATTTTATCTGGAGCGCGTCGAGCCGCTGATGACGCCGGTAACGGTCGACCCCGCGCATCCCTTTCCCGCGCGTGTTGAACAAGGCTCTGTGCGTGGCATTTCTATTGCGGAGAAGCGCAAAGATTCGCAGGTATATCTGGGAGTGGTGACCGTGCCGCGCGCGCTTCCCAGGCTATTTCGCTTGCCGTCCGCGCGAAGGCACCATCGAATACATTTTTCTGCACGACATCGTGCACGCGTATGCCAAGCGCCTCTATCACGGATACAAGATCCTGGCGGCCGCTCCCTTTCGCGTCACGCGCAACAGCAATCTATACCTGCGCGAAGAGGAATCCCGCAGCATCCTGGATTCGGTGGACTCGCAGCTGCACCGCCGCCGCAAGGGCGCGGCCGTGCGCCTGGAGATCGAAGCGGGCGCCGATCCCGAAATCATCGAGCGGCTGCGGTCGAATTTCCGCCTCGCCGCGTGGCAGATTTTTCCGTCGCACGGGCCGATAAATTTGTCGCGCCTTTTCAACCTCTACGATCAGACGCCGCGCCCGGACCTGAAATTAGCCGACACTGGTCCAAGGAGTGTCGATCTCGCCCGAGCCTCCCGCGCTATTCGATCTGCTGCGCGAGCGCGACGTCTTGCTGCATCACCCTTACGATTCCTATTCACGGTGGTGCGCTTCATCGAAAGCGCGGCGCAGGACCCCGATGTGCTTTCGATCAAGCAGACTCTCTATCGCACCAGCGAGGATTCGCCGATCGTGCGCGCCCTGATGGAAGCGGCCGCGCAAAAAAGAAGTCACCGTGGTCGTGGAGCTAAAGGCGCGCTTCGATGAAGCCTCCAATATTCGCTGGGCGCGAAGCCTGCAGGAAGCGGGCGTGCAGGTCTATCACGGGTTCGTGGGCCTAAAGACGCATTGCAAGCTGGCGTTGCTGGTGCGGCGCGATCCCGACGGCAAGATCCGCCGCTACGCGCATCTGGGGACCGGCAATTACAACCCCTCGACCGCGCGCTTCTATACGGATTTGAGCCTTTTGACGCAGCGACCCCCAAATAACGCGAGGCCGTCCACTACGTCTTCAATTACTTGACCGCTTATTCCGAG